>JADKKQ010000001.1 GCA_016720425.1 Betaproteobacteria bacterium
TCGTCCCCTGGTCCCTGTCTTCGGGAGACGCCCCAGGCCCGCGCATGGGCCAGGCTCGTCGGTAGAAGCTCTTGCTGCCCGTCGGGTACCGACCTTCGGCCCGGCACCGCTGCCTGGTGAGCTTCGAACAAAGCGCGCCGCTTGACGAATGCTCCTTTGTCGTCAGCGATGTCGATCCACTCCGTGTCCCGCCCGGAGCTCAGCGCCGAGGTGCTCAGCTCTTCAAGTTCAGACGCTCCCGATGCGCCGCGGTCGCCGGCAGTCCGTTCCGGGCGACGGCGCGTTCCGCGCCCTTCAGCTTGCGCCACGATCCCCCCATCTCCGCGCCGACGATGCGATCCAGCGCGCTCGAAGATCCTCGCGGCCAGCGACACTATTCCGGAAGTGCACGATGCCAGCGAATGTAGAACGCGGCGTCGCTCGGTTGCCGGCGGGGAAGGTGTTGCCGCTGAAGATGTGCGCCGCTTCGTTCCTGAAGGAGAACGGCGAGTGCGTCGGGTGCCTGGCGCCGATCGGGTCCCGGCCGATGGTGATCGACTTGAAGTCGCCGTGGCCAGGACCGGGCATGCCATCCACCTCGCCGACGATGTTGAGGCGCATGCCGGTGAGCGGCGCGGTGGTACTCGTGATGCGCATACGAGCCGGGCTTGCGCTGGTGGTCACCGACGGCAGGAATAGCCGTTCGATGATCGGACTGGAGGACGCCGCGCTTTGCCGGCGCGGGTGACGCCACGCATGAACAGCACCGCCGGCTGCAGCCGCGGCAGAAGCCCCAGCAGCGCCGCGCCATTGATCTCCTGCCTGGCTCCATCTGTTCCTTCAGCCGTCGCCGGCGGGGTCTGCAGCAGGAAGGCGTAAATTGTGGAGCCTCAGCGGGATTGCCTTCGTCATCGAAGGTCGGCTCTCGCAAACCAAGGCGGACCGCTGCTGTCCCCGGCCCGATCATGACGGACTACCTTCCGCCCTCTCGTCCGAAGCTATCCGGCGATCGCGACGCCCAGCAACGCAGGAAAGAACTCCGCCTGTTGCGGTCCTGCAGGCGGTCGACGATCTGGGCGAAGTCGCGTTGCGTTGCAGCCCGCTAACGCCGTCCGGAATATCATCGCGGCTCGGTTGCGGGCCTCACTTTACCATCCTGAGGTCAGATCTCCTGTCCCGCAAATCCGGGCTTGCCCTCGGCGAACACGGGCGCCGTGTCCGGTCTCATTTCATAACCCCAACTGCCGTGCGGCAGCATGAACCTCGGTAGAGGCGATCGCCGCGGAAAGCCCGCGTCAGGCGTCAGCGCAGCGTCGACCGCAAGGTCGATCGCCTTCAACTTGGCCCGCGCGAGAGGCCTGGAAGTTTGCGAGGATGTGGGCGGTCACCACTTCGCACGCAAATTGATCGCGTGGCTGCGCGTCCCAGAAGCGCGGCACTGGTCAGAAAACTCTGCCGCATCGCGTAACGCGGCGCGCAGCGACCGGTTTTTCGTCGTCGAGAGTCAAAGCTTGTCCAGCTTCTTGGCCTGGATTGCGATCTGCGCGTTGCCGTTATCGGCATCGAAACCTGTGGCTGCGTTTTGAGAGGTCCTCGATGGACAGAACACCAGCAACAACGTGAAGTCGGCGGGATCCGGCACCTTCAGTTCATCGGCGCTTTGCCTGCGTCTCCTCAGGAACGGCGGGCTGGCGCTGGGACAACTGAGACGGCAGGTCGCATCCTCGGGGATTATTGCCGACGGTTTGCAGCCTCTCGCTTCAGTTAGCAGTCGGTCCCTAATCGCGGTGAGACCGGCGAGGCGGGCGGCGATCTGTTCCTTTTTGTCCTCGTCGGGTACCTTCTTTGTTTTCCGGCTTGCTCGCCGGCTGCGAAATCCACTTCGAATCCTTGCGCGTCTCAGAGCGTGGGGGAACTTCCCCACGTCCCGCCGCCTGGTCACGCTTTGGCGACAGTCTTGTGATCGACCTTCGCTTTCCTCGCGGTGAACGCGATCGGACTTTGCCAGGTCTTGCTGATTCGAGCCGACGATTGCCTGCTTCTGCTCGAACGTTAGGTGCCGACGATGGATGTTGAGCGACAGGGACGACTTCGCACGGCGACGGTTGCCCTTGAATTCAAACGACCTCCGCGACCATGCCGAGATTTGCTTCCGCGCCAGGCGGTGGCAGCGGCCGTCGGAGATCTTGCCTTCAAACAGCAGCATGGCTGCTGCAGTCCGTTAATGCCTGATCTTAATAAATAAGCAGTTCGGCATGCTCGTCCGTCAGCATCTCGAGGATCAGCTTTGCTGGCGGGTGAACCGTATGAGTCTTCCCCGGCAACTGCTGACCAGCGAGGAACGACGACAAAGGCCGTTCATTGAAGTCATTGGCCGTGCTATCGCCGCCGCTCCTTGCTGTTTCGTATCGTGCGACACGCCGGAGCCACCCGGCGTTTCGTTTTCTGTGAAGACCGCCCATCATGCCGCCTCGCGCACAACCGATGCGTTCAATTTGTCGACGTGGCGCGGGCCTCGCTCTCGAACCTCACTTGCGCTTGCCGCGGGGATCATTAGAGCCGGGCGGGATGACGCGCGCTTTTCATTCTCCGGAACTGGTGATACCCCATCCGAGCGCGGCGGCGAATTCCACCGCCAGTGAACGCGGCGGTCAATAATGATCTTTGCTGCCCATGCGTTCATTGTTGCCCTTTCAATCGCTGCTTCATTGCGCATTAGGGCGAAGGCAATGAGCGGGCGCGTTGCGCGCGAACAACGTTGTCGGGGAGATATTCTCTGGCGGCTACTGTTTCGGCGCTCGCGGTAGCGCCGTCGCGAGACGCGCTGGCGCGCTTGATCCAGTAAGCGGCGTGCGATCGTCAACGGCGTCCGTGCGATCCCGCTGGAACTCTTAGACATTTCGCCGCGCCTATGACGCGAGGAGCGTCGAGCACGCGCAGGTAAGCTAAAATTTCTCGACCTGATTGCGTTGTCGCCGCAGCGCTGGAAGGCGGCGCGCTGATTGGCGACGAGCGCATGCGCCATCCGCGCTCTGCTCGGGATCGCGTGGCGCGTCTGGTCAAATTCCAGCAACAGGCTATTCGCGCAGCAGAGTAGACGAAATACCCTCATGCCGCGCTGGCTGGTCCTGACAAGCGCGGCGCGTCAAACATGCCGGGGCATCGCCACGCCCCCGGCCACCATTCGGGCGGATCAGAAGCAGCACACGCCCCACCGCTCGGGCGGCGCCAAGCGGCATAGCGGGCCAGGACTGCGGCATGGCGGTACCGGCGGCTTTCATGGTGCCCGCTGTTAGCTACGCTGGGCGCGGCCTCGGCCGCAAACGCAGGATTGCGCTACGAATTCCGCCCAGCGGTGCAGGCTGGTATCGGCCGGGTCAGGGGTAGTGCTGGATTGCGCTAATCGGGGCGGTCATGGCAGCCTCGTGACCCAGGCCGTCAGCTGGTCCGCGGCCCTGCAGCAGCGTCGCGCGTTGCTTGGGGTGAGCGATCGGTTGTAGTTGGCGCGGACGCCCTGCGCGGCGCGTGGGCGAGACGGGCCTCTCGATGATGTCCGGGTGCGCCTGCGGCGGTTTCGTGGACCATGAGAGAGTGCTGAACGCGGCGCGGGTCCATACGCGGTCTGCCCGGCCCGTGAACCCGGCATGCGCGGGCGAAGGAGGGCGATCAATGCGTTCTCGCTCGGGTAGCCAGCGGCGGTGAAGCCGGGAACAGCAGCACGCGTCGTCGTCGGGAGGTCGCGCGGATCCCGCTGACGGCGGCCTGGAGCACTTGCTGCGCCTGCGTCGACAGCGGAACCAGGTGATCGAGGCGCATCTTCATGCGCGCGGCCGGGATCGCCCATTGCTTGCCGTCCTCGATCTCGCCCCACGTCGCGAAGCGCATCTCGCCGACACCGACAGGCGGTGAGACAGCGTCCAGTAGCAGGCGGGCGCGTATTCGAGTTCGGACGGCGCTCGCCCAGCGCCTTCAGCGCTAGCGCCGGAAACTCCTTCACCGGCACGGTGACGCGGTTGACGACGACGGGCGGCTTGAGCACGCCACGCGCCAGCGATGCCGCTGGATCGGTCTTGCCGATGCCGGTATTGATGGCGAAGCGGAAGACCTGCGAGGCGAACCGCCGCGCCTTGGCGCGCACGTTTCGAGTTGCCCGCGGGCCTCGATTGTGCGCAGCGCGTCCAATACCTGCGGCGTCGTGATGTCGGCGACCGGCAGCGCGCCGAGTTCGGGATTCAGATCGCGGTCGAGGATGCGGTTGAGTGCCTCGATGTGCTGTTCGCTGAACGACTGCGCCTTGAGGTAGTCGGCGGCGACGGCGGCGAAGGTGTTGATCTTCGGCGCGGTCGTGCCTTTGCGCAGCGCGTGCTTCTGCGCGGTCGGGTCGATGCCTTCGCGCAGCCAGGCGCGGGCCTCGTCGCGCTTGTCGCGGGCGGCCTTCAGCCCGAACTCGGGATAGGCGCCGATGGTGTACGTCTTTTCCTTGCCGCCGTGCCGTTACCGAGGCGCCAGGACTTGCGCCGGACGGCGGGATCGCGGTAGAGCCCGCGGCCGTCGGCGACGGTTCCGATACCCCCGTTCTGGGGGTAACCGCGTTCTTGCAGGCCAGATCGGCAACCCGCTCCAATGCCTCTCGGCTCCCGCTTCCACGCCCCTCCTGTACCCCCCGTTGGTGACACTGGCCGGGGGAAGTGTGGCTAGGGAGGGTAGAATTAATGAGGAGAGGGACGCGCCACGCGCGAAGCGCCATCCGAGCGGCAGGCTCTGCCGGGGGGGAGGAGGGGGGGCGGGGGGTCGGAATCGAACCGGCGTAGACGGCTTTGCAGGCCGCTGCATGACCACTCTGCCACCCCGCCAGGAGCGGCTGCCGGCCGCGGGCGCGGCGGCAAGTCAAACGAAAAGGGAGAGCCGCCTGCGTCTTGCCTGTGGGCTCTCCCCTATGGAAATTTGGAGCGGGAAAGGAGTCTCGAACTCCCGACCTCAACCTTGGCAAGGTTGCGCTCTACCAACTGAGCTATTCCCGCGTGAGACAGCCTATGATTATAGCGAAAAAGTCCCCCCTGTCAAAGCACGGTGCCGTTACCCCCCGTCGGCGCAGGGCGTGGCGTCGGGTGGCGAGTGCACTGCCGGTCGCCGCCCTGGCGGTCAGCGCACCGCGGCGGCGAGCAGCGAGCAGACGACGACGGCGGTCAGCAGCCGTCGCAACCGCAGGTACCACGCCGGAAGGCCGGAGAGCGGGGCCAGGCGGTGATCGAGCGCGAGGTGGACGACGAACGTGGCGACGAGCAGCGCGACGGCGACGCGGAACGGCAGCATGCCGGCGCCCCAGGCGGCCAGCGCCGGAACGACCGACCAGCCCATCCAGGTCCATCGTTCGCGCTCGGTCATCGCCGGCGTCTTCATCGTGAAGCCCCAGTGCAGGGCGCCGACGAAGGTCAGGATGATCATCGCATAGGTTACCAGCGCGTGCTGCGCCCAGGCGGCGAACGCCGGGGGTGCCAGCCACACGGCGAACGTGAAGGCGACGAAGGGCACCGCGCCGCCGGCACCGAGGATCAGCGCCGGCCGCGGAATCGAACGCTCGACGCCGGGCGGCGCGGCGGCGATCGTCATGGCACCGGCGACGTCAGACGATCACCTTGGCGATCGATTGCGCCACGTGCTCGACATTGTGCGAGTTGAGCGCTGCGACGCAGATGCGACCGGTGTCGATGGCGTACACCGAGAATTCCTTGCGCAGGTGCTCGACCTGGTCCCTGGTGAGCCCCGAGTACGAGAACATGCCGCGCTGCCGCAGCACGAAGCTGAAATCGGCCTGCGGTGCGAGCTGCCTGAGCCGCTCGACGAGTATCTTGCGCACCGTGTGGATGCGTTCGCGCATCGTGCCCAGCTCGGTTTCCCACAGCGCCCGCAGCTCGGTGTTGCCGAGCACGGTGGCCACCAGCTGCCCGCCGTGCATGGGGGGATTCGAGTAGTTGGTGCGGATGATCCGCTTCAATTGCGACAACGCGCGTCCGGCTTCGTCCTTGCTTGCGCCGACGATGGTCAGGGCGCCGACCCGCTCGCCGTAGAGCGCAAACGACTTGGAGAACGAGCTGGCGATGAACAGCGGTCCCGGCGTCGCGGCGAACCGGCGCACGACGGCGCCGTCGGATTCCAGCCCTTCGTTGAACCCCTGGTAGGCGATGTCGATGAACGGAATCAGGCCTCGCGAGCGGACGAGCTCGATGATCGTGGTCCACTGCGATTCGCTGGGATCGACGCCGGTGGGGTTGTGGCAGCATGCGTGCAGCACGACGATCGACCCGGCCGGGATTCGCTGCAGGTCCGCCTGCATGGCGGCGAAATCGAGGCCGCGCGTGGCGGGGTCGTAGTAGGCGTAGTTGTTGACGATGAAGCCGGCGCCTTCGAACAGTGCCCGGTGGTTCTCCCAGGACGGGTTGCTGATCCAGACCTGCGCTTCCGGCGCGAAGCGGTGCAGGAAATCGGCACCCACCTTGAGGCCGCCGGTGCCGCCGAGCGCCTGCACGGTGAGCGCGCGTCCCGATTGAACGATTTCGCTGTCCGCGCCGAAGAGCAGCGCCTGCACCGCCTTGTCGTAGGCGGCGAGGCCGTCGATCGGCAGATAGCCGCGGGGTGCGGCGTGGGCGGTGAGCTCGCGCTCGGCCCGCTTGACGCACTCGAGCAAAGGCACCTTGCCGTGGTCGTCGCAGTAGACGCCGACGCCGAGATTCACCTTGTGCGGGTTGGTGTCGGCGACGAAGGCTTCGGTGATGCCGAGGATCGGGTCGCGCGGTGCGAGTTCGATGGCGGCGAGCAGGGAGGGCGGGGGAGGTGCGATCATGGCGGTGGGTGGTGGACGTGGATGAGTTGACCGGAAGGCTTGCAAACCGTTCATTGTACCTTGCGCGACGCCGCGGAGCCCGCGGGCCGTTCGCCGCGCCGACCGTCGCGGGTGCCGGAGAACCGGCCCGTGCCGCAGGACCGAACAACGACGTAGGACACGAATCTTGCTGATCGCTGACGACGCGCCGAAGCTTGCGCCGGCCACGGCGCTGCGGACGCTCGCCCGCATCGGGCTGTTCCTGCGCCCGTACCGCGGCCGGGTCGCACTGGCGCTGATCGCGCTGTTCATCGCCGCCGGAGCCACGCTGGCGATCGGCCAGGGCTTGAAGGGGGTGATCGATCGCGGCTTCGCGGCGGGCGACGCGGCCGAGCTCGATCGCACGCTGGTGCTGATGCTGGGCATCGTCGCCCTGATGGCGGCGGCGACGTACCTGCGCTTCTATACGGTCTCCTGGCTGGGCGAGCGCGTGACGGCCGACCTGCGGCGCGCCGTGTTCGCGCATCTGCTGACGCTGCCGCCAGGCTTCTACGAGACCACGCGGACCGGTGAGGTGATCACCCGCCTGACCAACGACACGACGATGCTGGAGACGGTGATCGGCAGCTCGGTGTCGATGGCGGCGCGCAACCTGCTGCTGCTCTGCGGTGGCCTGGTGATGCTCGCGCTCACCAGCGCCAAGCTCACGTTCCTGGTGCTGGCCGGCGTGCCGGTCGTGGTGCTGCCGATCGTCCTGTTCGGGCGCCGCGTGCGCCGGCTGGCGCGGGCGACCCAGGAGCGGGTCGGCGACGTCGGTGCCTACCTCGACGAGGCGCTGCACGAAATCCGCACGGTGCAGGCCTACGGGCACGAGCCGGTCGACCGGGCGCGCTTCGGCGAGCGGGTCGAGGCCGCCTTCGCCACGGCGCGGCAGCGGGTGCAGCAGCGGGCCCTGCTGGTGGCGGCGGTGATCCTGCTGGTGTTCGGCGCCATCGGCATCATTCTGTGGATCGGGGGGCACGACGTGGTCGCCGGGCGGCTGTCGCCCGGTGAGCTGTCCGCGTTCGTGTTCTATGCGGTGCTCGTCGCCAGCGCGGTCGGGACACTGTCCGAGGTGTTCGGCGACCTGCAGCGTGCGGCCGGGGCGACCGAGCGGCTGTTCGAACTCCTGCACACCGAACCGCAGATCCGCGCCCCGGCGGTGCCGATCGCGCTGCCGTCACCGCCGCGGGGAACCGTGCGCTTCGACGCCGTGACGTTCCGCTACCCTTCGCGTCCGGATGCGGCCGCGCTCGATGGGCTGTCGCTGGATGTCGCCGTCGGCGAAAGCCTGGCGCTGGTCGGGCCGTCGGGAGCCGGCAAGACGACGGTCTTCCAGTTGCTCCTGCGCTTCTACGACCCGCAGGCCGGCGCGGTGCTCGTCGACGGCGTCGACGTGCGGGACGCCGATCCGGCGGCGGTGCGCCGGCGCATTGCCGTCGTCCCGCAGGATCCGGTGATCTTCGCCGCGTCGGTCCTCGACAACGTGCGCTACGGCCGGCCCGAGGCCAGCGACGCCGAGGTGCGTGCGGCCTGCGCGGCGGCCTACGCGGAGGAGTTCGTCGAGCGGTTGCCCGAGCGCTACGACAGCTTCCTCGGCGAGCGGGGCGTGCGGCTGTCGGGCGGGCAGCGGCAGAGGCTCGCCATCGCCCGGGCGATTCTCGCCGATCGCCCGATCCTGCTGCTGGACGAGGCGACGTCGGCGCTCGACGCCGAGAGCGAGCGGATGGTGCAGCTGGCGCTGGAACGCCTGCTGGCCGGACGGACGACGATCATCATCGCCCACCGCCTGGCCACGGTGCGGCACGTGGACCGCATCGCGGTGATGGCCGACGGCCGGCTGGTCGCGGTCGGCAGCCACGAGGCGCTGGTCCGGGACAATCCGCTGTACGCCCGGCTGGCGGCACTGCAGTTCGACGATGCAACCGCGGTCGGCGCCGGGCCGGAAACCCGGCTGCCGGCGCAGGATGTTCTTCGAACGACCGTTCGGCGCTAGAATCCGCGGTTCGCCACATTCTTGCCCGAGGCCGCACCGTGGTCACCTATCCCGGCAGTCCGTACGAGTTGCACCAGCCCTTCGCCCCCGCCGGCGACCAGCCGGAAGCCATCGCCAAGCTGGTCGAGGGCCTCGAGGACGGCCTCGCCTTCCAGACGCTGCTCGGTGTCACCGGATCGGGCAAGACGTACACGATGGCCAACGTGATCGCGCGGACCGGCCGTCCGGCGCTGGTGCTGGCGCCCAACAAGACGCTGGCCGCGCAGCTCTATTCCGAGTTCCGCGAGTTCTTCCCGCACAACGCCGTCGAGTACTTCGTCTCCTATTACGATTACTACCAGCCGGAGGCCTACGTTCCCTCGCGCGACCTCTACATCGAGAAGGACAGCTCGATCAACGAGCACATCGAGCAGATGCGGCTCTCCGCCACCAAGGCGATCCTGGAGCGGCCGGACTGCGTCGTCGTCGCCACCGTGTCGGCGATCTACGGCATCGGCGACCCGGCGGAATACCACAGCATGATCCTGCACGTGGCGCAGGGCGACCGGATCACCCAGCGCGAGGCGATCAAGCGCCTGACCGAAATGCAGTACCAGCGCTCGGAGCTCGACTTCAAGCGCGGCACGTTCCGCGTGCGCGGCGACGTGCTGGACATCTTTCCCGCCGAACACGCCGAGAACGCCGTGCGGGTCTCGCTGTTCGACGACGAGGTCGAGTCGCTGCAGCTGTTCGACCCGCTGACCGGCCACATCCGGCAGAAGATCGGGCGCTTCACCGTGTTTCCGTCCAGCCACTACGTGACCGGGCGGCAGAAGGTCCTCGAGGCGATCGAGAAGGTCAAGGTCGAGCTCGCGCAGCAGAAGGACTTCTTCGTCGGGCAGATGAAGCTGATCGAGGCGCAGCGCATCGAGCAGCGCACGCGCTTCGACCTCGAGATGATGACCGAGATCGGCTTCTGCAAGGGCATCGAGAACTACTCGCGCCACCTCTCCGGACGCCGGGCGGGCGAGCCCCCGCCGACGCTGATCGACTACCTGCCGCCGCGCGCGCTGATGATCGTCGACGAGAGCCACGTGACCATTCCGCAGGTGGGCGGAATGTACAAGGGTGACCGGGCGCGCAAGGAGAACCTCGTCAACTACGGCTTTCGGTTGCCGTCGGCGCTGGACAACCGGCCGCTGCGCTTCGACGAGTTCGAGAAGCTGCTGCCGCAGACGATCTTCGTCTCCGCGACGCCGGCGCTGTACGAGGAGAAACACGCCGGGCAGGTGGTCGAGCAGCTGGTGCGACCCACCGGCCTCGTCGACCCCGTGCTCGACGTGCGTCCGGCGCAGACGCAGGTCGACGACCTGCTGTCCGAGATCCGCCTGCGCGTCGACCGCCGCGAGCGGGTGCTGGTGACGACGCTCACCAAGCGGATGGCCGAGGACCTGACCGACTACCTCAACGAGCACGGCGTGAAGGTCCGCTATCTGCACTCGGACATCGACACGGTGGAGCGGGTGGAGATCATCCGCGACCTGCGGCTGGGCGAGTTCGACGTGCTGGTGGGCATCAACCTGCTGCGCGAGGGGCTGGACATCCCGGAGGTGTCGCTGGTGGCGATCCTCGATGCCGACAAGGAGGGCTTCCTGCGCTCCGGACGCAGCCTCATCCAGACCATCGGCCGGGCGGCGCGCCACATCCACGGCACGGCGATTCTGTACGCGGACGCGATGACCGATTCGATGCAGGCGGCGATCGGGGAGACCGAGCGCCGGCGTGCACGGCAGCTCGAGTGGAACGCCCGGATGGGCATCACGCCGGTCGGCGTGCAAAAGCGCATCAAGGACATCATCGACGGGGTCTACGACGCCGATGCCGGACGCGAGCAGATGAAGGCCGCGTCGGCGAAGCGGAAGTACGAGGCGATGCCCGAGAAGGACCTGGAAAAGGAACTGAAACGCCTCGAGCGCGAGATGCTCGAGGCCGCGAAGAACCTCGAGTTCGAGCGGGCGGCGGCGTTGCGGGATCAGCTGTTCCAGTTGAAGCAGGCGCTGTTCGGCGTGCAATTGCCGGTCGAGACCTGACGACGATGGATCGCCCGCGGGAAACCGGCGTCGCGGTGCCGGCCTGCACCGACTGCGCCCGCGGGCGAAGGTCGTGCGCAGCCCGCGGTTCGCGAGCGGTGGGTCGAGGCTTCGCGCTTGCACGGCGACGGACGCGACAACATACTGGGCAGCGATGAAATTCTGGAAGCCTGCGCTCCCGCCCGCATCGTCGGTGCTGTTCGTCTGCATGGGCAACATCTGCCGTTCGCCCACGGCCGAAGTGGTGTTCCGTGATGTCGCCCACCGCTCCGGCCTGGGCGACGTTCTGCACATCGACTCGGCCGGGACCGGGGACTGGCACGTCGGTGCGCCGCCGGACCGGCGCGCCATCCAGGCGGCACGGCGCCGCGGCTACGACCTTGCCGCATTGCGCGCGCGGCAGGTCGAGGTCGCCGACTTCGTGCGTTTCGGATGGATCTTCGCGATGGACCAGCAGAACCTGCGCGCGCTCGAGGCGATGCGTCCCCCGCAGTACCCGGGCCACCTCGGCCTGTTCCTGGCGCTGGCGCCAACGATGGGCATCGACGAGGTTCCCGATCCCTACTACGGTGGCCCCGAGGGCTTCGAGCACGTGCTCGACCTCATCGAGCGCGCATCCGAGACGGTGCTGAAACGCGTCCGCAGCGGCGGTCCCGGCCGCTGATCAGGATCGACGCATTCCCGCGGCGAGGCCAGCCGCCAAGGTCGTCGCGAGCTCGGCGGCGGCCGCGAGCAACGCCTGCGCTGCGATCGTCGCCTCGGCGACCGCACCGGTGCGGTGGACGAGCCCGGGATGCACGTTGCGCAGTCGAGACCCCGCGCGACGCGATGAGAAGCCGCATCGTCCTGGTCCGCCGATCCCCGTGCGCCGACCAACCACGGCGACGGAAAGCAGCGTCGCCGTGGCCCGTGCGGCCGGTGTGTCCCGCGGATCAGTTCGCGGGGGGCGGCGCCTTGCGGGTTTCGACAACCTGCAGCGGCTCGTCGGCAACCTCGACCCGCGGCGGGCGAACGCGGCGCGGGGCCGGCGGCGCCGGTTCCTCGACCACCGGCGGCGGAGCGAAGCGCGTTTCCACGAGCTGCAGTCCCGACTCCGGCGGCAGGGTCGGCGTGATCGGAGGCAAATCGCGCGCCGGCGCGGCGGCCTGGACCACGGGTCTCGGCGGCCTGGGTTCGGTCGCGACCGGCGCAGGGGCTGCAGGCGCCACCGGGGCGATCACCGGCGTTTCGGCCGGAGCGACGGTGGCGGCAGGGAGCAGGGGCTGGTCTGCGGGGTGAGCTACCGCCGCCACCGGGGTGGCCGGCAGAGCCGGCGCATCGCCGGGGACCGTGGCCTGCTCGCCGGATTCGCCACGATCGTCGCGGCGGCGACGGTCGCGACGCCGGCGACTGCCGGGCTCGCGGCCCTCGACTTCGGCGCCGACGGGTTCGCCGTCGCGGAGAATCGCCGGCTCGACCGCGTCGACGGTGGCCGGGATCTTCTCGTCCGCCGGGCTCGGGGGGCCGGAGCGCGCTTCCCGTGCTTCCCGCGGCACCCGCGGTTCGCGTGGCTCACGTGGTTCACGCGGCGGCTGCCCTTCGCGCGGCTCGCGCTTTTCACGCGGCGGCCGGGGCTCCCGCTGCGGTTGCCCTTCGCGCGGCGGCGGTCCTTCCCGACGCTTGTCGGGGGCGGTCTGCGGGGCGCTCCGCGCCGCCTGCGCAGGCGGCTGGCCGTCGCGGGCCCCCTGGCGCTCGCCATCGCGGCGCTGGTCCCGGCGTCCGTCGCGATTCTGGCCTTCGCTGCGGCCCTCGCCGCGGCGACCGTCACGTCCTTCGCCGCGGCCCTGGCCGCGGCCGCGATTGTCGCCCCCGCGTCCATCGCGCCCATCGCGGCGCGCTCGCGCGGTTCGCGCGATTCGGCGGGCTTGGGGGCGGCGGTGTTGGGGGCCGGCAATGCGGGCTCCCGGGTGCCGCTGAACCAGCCGACCACCTTGCTGAACCAGCCAGTCGCCGCCGGCATCGGTTGAACCTGGGGCGCCGGCGGTGGCGGTTCGACCGGCAGGGGTGCCGGCTGCGCCGGCGTGATGCCCTTGACCACGGCTTCCTGGCGCGGCTCCTTTGCCTCGTCCTGCATCTGCTTCGCGGGATCGTGTTCCTCGGGCCGCTCCACGAGGTCGAACGACGCGGGCAACGGCTCGCTCTGGTTGAGATCGTCGTGGCGGAGTCGCTGGACCTTGTAGTTCGGGGTCTCGAGATGGCGATTCGGCACCAGCAGCAGATTGACCTTGAATCGCGTCTCGATCGACAGCACCTCGGTGCGCTTTTCGTTCAACAGGAACGTGCCGACGTCGACCGGCACCTGGGCGATGACCTGGGCCGTGTTCTCCTTCATCGCCTCCTCCTGCAGGATGCGCAGGATGTGCAGCGCCGTCGATTCGGTGCCACGGATGTGGCCGATGCCGTGGCAGCGCGGACAGGCGATGTACGCCGATTCGGCCAGTGCCGGCCGCAGCCGCTGCCGCGAGAGCTCCATCAGGCCGAAGCGCGAGATCTTGCCGAGCTGAATGCGCGCCCGGTCGTAGCGCAGCGCGTCCTTGAGGCGGATCTCGACTTCGCGCTGGTTCTTGGAGCTCTCCATGTCGATGAAGTCGATGACGATGAGCCCGCCCAGGTCGCGCAGTCGCAACTGGCGGGCGATCTCGTCGGCGGCCTCGAGGTTGGTGTTGAACGCCGTCGTCTCGATGTCGCCACCCTTGGTCGCGCGCGCCGAATTGACGTCGACGGCGACCAGCGCCTCGGTGTGGTCGATGACGATCGCGCCGCCGGAGGGAAGGGGTACCTGGCGGGCGTACGCGGTCTCGATCTGGTGTTCGATCTGAAAGCGGGAGAACAGCGGGACATCGTCCTTGTAGAGCTTCACGCGCTGCACGTTCGCCGGCATCACGTGGCTCATGAACTGCTGGGCCTGCTCGAAGATCGCCTCGGTGTCGATGAGGAGTTCGCCGATGTCCGGGTGGAAGTAGTCGCGGATCGCGCGGATGACCAGGCTCGATTCCTGATAGATGAGGAACGCGCCTCCGGTGAGCTTGGACGCGTCCTCGATCGCGCGCCACAGCTGCAGCAGGTAATTGAGGTCCCACTGCAATTCCTCGGGGCTGCGGCCGATGCCGGCGGTGCGCGCGATGACGCTCATCCCCGGCGGGACTTCGAGCGAGCCCACGGCATCGCGCAACTCGTTGCGATCTTCGCCTTCCACCCGCCGGGAGACGCCGCCCCCGCGCGGATTGTTGGGCATCAGCACGAGGTAACGACCGGCCAGCGAGATGTAGGTCGTCAGGGCCGCGCCCTTGCTGCCGCGCTCGTCCTTGTCGACCTGGACGATCAGCTCCATTCCCTCGCGCAACTGGTCCTGCGGCCGGCTGCGGCTTCCGCCGCCGTCGCCGTCGGCTTCGTCGCCATTGCCGCCGCGGCCCTTGAGGTACTGGCGGGAGATCTCCTTGAACGGCAAGAACCCGTGGCGATCGGTGCCGTAGTCGACGAAGCATGCCTCCAGGCTGGGCTCGACGCGGGTGATCACCGCCTTGTAGATGTTGCTCTTGCGTTGTTCCTTGCTGGCCGATTCGATGTCGAGGTCGATGAGTTTCTGGCCGTCGACGATGGCCACCCGGAGTTCCTCCGCCTGGGTGGCGTTGAACAGCATGCGTTTCATGATGTCTTTCCGGCGCGTTTCCGGCCGGGAAGGGGCGGGCGAAGCGGAGGCCGCGCGACCGGCGGCTTGACGCTATCGTGCGGCGGACGCGGACGAAGCGGACCGGGCCGGGCGCGGTTGCGCCGGGCCTGCAAGAGAGCCGGAGATGGGCGGGATGCTCATCGGTGAGTGAGTCTCGCTGGTGGCAAGACCAACCATGCTCGCAAGGTCGGTGGGCTTCTCTGTTCGCGTGCTAGCGTTCGGGGGTCGGGTGGCGTCGGCACGCGCGCTGATTGCGCCGGCGCTGAAGACGCCACGGGACTCGGGTGTTCGCTGATTGCGCCGCGCAATGCGCCGCTTCGAACCGGCCACTCGCCGGGTGCGGAGACTGCGCTCTTCCATTACCATCGCTACTTTTCCGGGTCGCAACGCCCGGACGGTGAGCCGATTTAACCGCGGGCCGGTTTACGCTTCATGCGACGGCCCCTGCCACCCCGCACCGCAAGGCGGTTCGTTTCGATCGGGCCGGCGCCTGTCGGCCGAAAGAGCGGCCACGACACGGTTGCCGGCCCGTGTTCGGACCGGCGGACTGCATGGGAACCAAGCCTCGCAACCGAGACGCGTTGCAGGGCGGAATTATAAGCAAATGAATGATTTAAGCAAGGATGCTGTCAACTGGGTGACGGTGGGCGAGGACGGTGCGGGGCAGCGCATCGACAATTACCTGCTCAAACTGCTGAAGGGCGTGCCCAAGAGCCACGTCTACCGGATCCTGCGCAGCGGCGAGGTGCGGCGGAACGGTCGCCGCGCCGGGCCGGACGCACGTCTGGCGGTCGGTGATCGGCTGCGCGTTCCGCCGATCCGTGCCGGCGCGGCGGCGGGGATGGCTGCGGGTGCGGCCGCGCCGAATGGCGCCGTGCCGCCCGTGCTCTACGAGGACGACGCGCTGGTCGCCCTCGACAAGCCCTCCGGCCTGGCCGTTCACGGCGGCAGCGGCGTGAGCCAGGGAGTGATCGAACGCCTGCGGCTGGCCCGTCCGGCAGCAGCCTTCCTCGAACTCGTCCATCGCCTGGATCGCGACACCTCCGGCGTTCTGCTGATCGCCAAGAAGCGCTCGGCGTTGGTCGGGTTGCACGCGCAACTGCGGGAGGGCGAGGTCGACAAGCGGTATCTGGTGCTGGTTCAAGGCAGTTGGCGCGACGCGCTGCGCCGGGTCAGCGTCCCACTCGAGTCCTATGTGACCGACGGTGGCGAACGCCGGGTGCGGGCCGACAGTGGGGGCCGCGAGGCACGCACCACGTTGCGCCGAGTGCAGGTGTGGCGCGACTGCGAGCCACCGGTGGCGCTGCTCGAGGCGGAACTCGAGACCGGGCGCACCCACCAGATCCGCGTGCACCTCACCCATCTCGGGCATCCGCTGGCGGGCGATCCCAAGTACGGTGATTTCGCCTGGAATCGCGCCTTGGCGAAGGCGGGGCTGAAGCGGATGTTCCTGCACGCGCATCGCGTGCTGTTTCGGCACCCGCTCACCGGCGTTTCGATGTCGATCGAAGCGCCGTTGGCGCCCGAACTCCAGCGGTTCCTCGATTCGCTGGACCGACGCGCCCGGTCTCCGGCCGATGCGGGCTGAAGCTTCCGCGCCGCCGAGGCGCTTCCGGCTGATCGTGTTCGACTGGGATGGAACACTGGCCGACTCGACGGCGCTGATCGTCTTCGCGCTTCGCGAGGCCTGCCGCGACCTCGGCGTGGCGATTCCCGACGAGGCCAGCGCGCGGCACGTCATCGGCCTCGGCCTCGACGATGCCCTGAGGCATGTCGCACCCGCGGTGCCTCCCGCGCGCTACCCCGAGCTTTCCGCACGCTACCGGCATCACTTCCTCAGTCGCGACGCGCAGATACCGCTGTTCGACGGTGTGCGCGAGATGCTGGTCGAACTCGAGGAGCGGGGCTTCCTGCTGGCGATTGCAACCGGCAAGTCGCGTGGCGGCCTGACCCGCGCGCTGGCGCAGCAGGGCATCGCCGGTCACTTCGTCGCGACCCGCTGCGCCGACGAGGGTTTCGCCAAGCCACACCCGCAGATGCTGCTGCACCTGTTCGCGCGGACCGGCGTCGGCCCGGAAGAGACGGTGATGGTCGGCGATACGACGCACGATCTTGAACTCGCGCGCAATGCCGGCGTGGCGGCGCTGGCGGTATCCTACGGCGCCCATCCGCGGGCAGGTCTCGCCCAGTACGCGCCGCTGGCGCTCCTCGATTCTCCACAGGCACTGCACCGATGGCTGTGCGCCAACGCATGAAGGTCTTCCCGGCGGTGGCGGCAACACCGACGAGTGCTTTGGGCGGGCGCGTGCGGGGGTCGTGTAGCGGCGGAAGGGGACGACTTGCCGCATGGGCGCATCCGCGGAACGGGAATTGGCGTCGGTCGGGGCGGGTTACGGAACTCCCTGCTAGAATCGGCCGCGATCAAGACGCCGGTTCGCGGCGACCTGGACCCCACCTCACGCGGAATGTCGATGCCTGACCCACAGTCGGAACGCAGCGTATTGGAGCAACTCGCCCAGGATCTGCTCATCGAGCGGCGGCGTTCCCGCCGCTGGGGCATCTTCTTTCGTCTGCTGGCGGTGGCGCTCGTCGGGCTCGGGCTGGCAGTCGCCCTGGCCGCGTTCGCCGTGAGGGAGCATCCCTGTCTCGACCAATGCACGGCGCTGGTCGAGATACGGGGCGAACTCGAGGAGGGGGGGCGCGCCAGCGCCCAGCGCATCGTCGCGGGGATGCAGGCGGCGGTGAAGCACCGGGGCATCAAGGGCCTGATCCTGCGCATCAACAGCCCCGGGGGCAGTCCGGTGCAGGCGGGACAGATCTACGACGAGGTGCGACGGTTGCGCGCCCTGCATCCGGGCATACCCATCCATGCGGTCGTCGAGGACATCGCAGCGTCCGGAGGCTACTACATCGCGGCTGCGGCCGAGCAGATCTTCGTCGACAAGGCCAGCATCGTCGGTTCGATCGGCGTCATCATGGATGGCTTCGGTTTCACCGGTACGATGGACAAGCTCGGCGTCGAGCGGCGCGTGCTGACCGCGGGTCGGAACAAGGCGTTGATGGACCCGTTTGCGCCGCAGGACGCGCAGCAGCAGGCGTTCGTGCAGGGCTTGCTCGACGACATCCACGGCCAGTTCATCGCGGCGGTGAGGGCGGGGCGAGGCGATCGCCTCAAGGAAACCCCGGAGCTCTTTTCCGGACTGGTCTGGAACGGCCGCCGTGCCGTCGACCTCGGCCTTGCCGACGCCTTCGGCAGCGTCGAGTCGGTCGCCCGCGAGGTCATCAAGGCGGAGGAATTGGTGGACTTCACGCCGGAGGACGACCTCACCGATCGCTTCGCGCGTCGCCTTGGGGCGGTGCTCGCCGGCGAGTTCCTCTCCACCGGGCGGCGTTTGCCGGCGCAGTTGCGCTGATCCGGCGATCGAGCAAGGTGAATGCCCCCGAGATCGAGCGGCAACGGGGCACGGCAGGCCCGGCGTCAGAGACTGATGAGGCCCAGCGTGATCGCCTTGGCGATCGCCTCGTTGCGGTTGAGCGCGGCCAGTTTGCTCAGGATGTTGCCGAAATGGAAATTCGCTCCGCGGTCGGTGATTCCGAGCTTGATGCCGATGTCGGCGCTGGTCAGCCCTCGGGCCGCCATCTGGAGGCATTGCTTTTCGCGCCGCGACAGCGGCTTCCCCTGTTGAATCGGCGGCACGCCCCGGCGCACCACGTGGGACATGAACAAGTCGTGCAGGCGGGTGCCCAGGAGCATCAGTGTGCCCAGGAGCCGGGTGATTTCCTCGCTGCGCTCGTGACTGACCGGACTGATCGACGAGTTGAGCCCGAAGCCGACGCGCGAATTGTCGAGGCCGTTGAACGCCACGACGACGCCACTGCAAATGCCGTAGGTGGCCGCGTGATCGAGGAACTGCCGGACTCGCGGCGGCCCGGTAACGGCCGCCGCGTCCCAGAGGAACGGCGACGCTCGCTGTATGCCCGTGGCCACTCGCGGGTCCACCTCGATGTAGGCATTCTCCTCATACGCTTGGACCCAGGCAGGAGGCAGTGACGTCCATACGTAGGTGCGGCTGTCCCGGTTGGGTCGGCTTGCGGTCGCGATGCCATAGACAAAGCTCTCGAATCCGTACGCCCGCACGATCTCCAGCAACGGCGGCTCGAGCGGCTCACCGGCCCGCGCGGCCCTCAGCATCGGCTCCAGCAGCGAATCGACGGACTCGACCGGTACCTGCGGCGACATTTCGGGGCGTGCGTGTTGCAGCATGATCGACTCCTCCGACGGTCGCGTGTTCGACGTTTCGCAGCTCGTTTCGAGGCCGCCTCCCATCCCCCGTGGCGGATGGGTCCGGCGGCTCGCTGTTTGCGTCCATCGTACAAGCTTCGCCGATGGGGATCCATACCCCGTGGCTGCCCGGCAACCCGTCGATTCTGACAGGGTGGGGCCGCCGTGGAGGCGCGGGACCGCCTCGACGGCTCAGCGCGCCCCGGGCCGGCCGGGCAAGCCCTGCACGACGTCCCCCGCCCTGATCCCGCGCTCGGCAAACCAGCCCTTGCGCATCTCCAGCGCATACAGCGCCGCTCCGCTGGACCAGTGGCTGGCTTCGGTCTGCGGGGCCATGTCCTCGATGTTCACGATCCTGCCGTCCGCGCCGATGAACGCGATCGAGAGCGGAATGAAGGTATTTCTCATCCAGAAGCTCAGGCGTTCCGGGCGTTCGAACACGAACAGCATGCCGTGATCGGGGCGCAGCGAAAAACGATGCATCAGCCCTGTCGATCGTTGCTCGGGGGTCGTCGCGACCTCCGCGACCAGCTTGTGACCGCCGATGGCTAGCGGGCGCAGCGGCAGTTCCGCGGCCTGGGAAGCGGGCATGAGGCAAAGGGCGAAGATCGCGATTGCCAGGCGCAGGAGTCGCATCAACGGGTCCGGTGGTTCGGTTGGGGGCAGGCGCAGCGTTGAGAAACGAGCCGGAGCGCGGGGTTCGCGAAGGCGAGGCCGGCCATGCCAAGGACAAGCGCTTTCAGGCTTTCTGATCGGGAACGGCGCAATGGTACTACCGGTGTTGACGGCCGAGATCGAGATCTGCAGGAAGCCGTGCACGAAGCCCTGCAGCGACGAGGCGGATCCGCAATCACCGGGAGAGGTCAAGCAGAAGTTTAGCTGAGGGCGCGACGATCGCCGACCCCGTCGTAAAGACATGATCGGCCGCACATGTCCGGGGAAGCCGGGCGCCACCAGCCAACGGGCGACGATGTTGGCAAGCGCGCCTGCGCAGGCCAGCCGATAGCCGAAGTTGATCGTCCGTCGCACCGAGTCGGCGGCTCGGCCCGGACGATGATGCGGTAAGATCGCGAGCCAGCATGTCGTTCGCCGCGAGCGTGAGCGGCGGCGCGGGCGAAGCGTCCATTGCCTCAGGCACGAGCCCCCATGGCACAGTTTTTCCAGGTTCATCCGGTCAATCCGCAGCCGCGTCTCATCCGCCAGGCGGCGACGATCCTGCGCGAGGGGGGCGTCATTGCCTACCCGACGGACTCCGGCTACGCGCTGGGATGCCGTCTGGACGACGCGATCGCGGCGCGTCGCATCCGCGATATCCGCAAGCTTGGCGACCAGCACCACCTGACGCTGGTGCTGAACGACCTGTCCGCGATCGGCCACTTCGCGCGGCTCGACAACTGGCAGTTCCGCATCGTGCGCCAGGGCACGCCCGGGTGCTTCACCTTCCTGCTGCCGGCGACGCGCGAAGTGCCGCGGCGACTGCAGCATCCCAAGCGCAGCACTGTCGGGGTGCGCGTGCCCGACCACCCGGTGGTCCGGGCGCTGCTGGCCGATCTCGGAGAACCGATCCTGTCGTCGACATTGATACTTCCGGGGGCGACCGAGGCGCTGGCCGATGCCGAGGCGATTCGCGATGCGCTGGAAAGGCAACTGGATCTCGTCATCGATGCCGGCGCCTGTCCTGCGGCGCCGACCACGGTGATCGACCTGGCGGTGCAGCCGCCGGCGGTCGTGCGGCTGGGGGCGGGGGAGCCGGCCCGCCTGGGCCTCCCGAGCGCGGAAGGCCCCTGATCCCGAACGTCCGGCGCGCCGGCGTCGACTGGGGTAGAATGCCGGCCAATGGATTTTTCGCTGCTCGAGACCATCGCTCTCTACGCGGTGCCGGTGGTCTTCGCGATCACGCTGCACGAGGCGGCGCACGGCTACGTGGCGCGGAAGTTCGGCGACTCGACCGCGTGGATGCTCGGGCGGGTGACGGCGAATCCGCTGAAGCACATCGATCCGGTCGGCACCGTGCTCGTCCCGCTGGGGCTGCTGTTGCTGGCCAAGCTGTCCGGCGGAGGGGGCTTTCTGTTCGGCTGGGCCAAGCCGGTGCCGGTCAATTTCGGCAACCTGCGCAACCCCAAGCGCGACATGCTGTGGGTCGCGGCGGCCGGGCCGGGCGCCAATCTCGCCATGGCGATCGGCTGGGCGCTGCTGTTCCGGGTGGGTGGGGACGTCGTGGCCAGCGAGGGCCTGCAGGTGATGGCACGCGCCGGGATCATGATCAACGTGGTGCTGATGGTGCTGAACCTCCTGCCGATCCTTCCCCTCGACGGAGGTCGCATTGCGGTCAGCCTGTTGCCGCATCGGATGGCCATCAGTTACGCCCGGCTGGAGCCCTACGGTTTCATGGTGATCATCCTGCTGCTGGCAACGGGGATTCTCGACCACGTGATGGCACCCTTCATCGCGCTGGCGCTCGCGGGTTTGCAGGCACTGACGGGCATCTGAGGGAACGGCCGGGGGCGGCGCTCGCGACCGTCCCGCTTGGTGCCGGCGACCCGCGAAGCGAACGCGCCGTGGCACTTCCCCGGGCGCGGCATGGCGTCCGCGCGCGACGATTCTGAAGGCGGGTGCGGACGATTCTGACGGTGAGGGAAAGACTGAACAATGTACGCTGACCGAGTCCTGTCCGGGATGCGCCCGACGGGGCGCATGCACATCGGCCACTACCATGGCGCACTCAAGAACTGGGTGAAGCTGCAGGAGGAGTACGAGTGCCTCTACTTCGCGGCCGACTGGCACGCGCTGACGACGCATTTCGACGCCTCCGAAACCATCTCGGCCAGCGTGTGGGAGATGATCGTCGACTGGCTCGCGGCGGGCATCAATCCATCGCGCGCGACGATCTTCATCCAGTCGCGGGTGCCCGAGCACGCCGAACTCGCGCTCCTGCTGGGAATGATCACGCCCGTAGGCTGGCTCGAGCGCGTCCCGACCTACAAGGACCAGCAGCAAAAGCTCGTCGACCGCGACCTGTCGAACTTCGGCTTCCTCGGCTATCCGGTCATGATGTCGGCCGACATCCTGATCTATCGTGCCAACATGGTTCCGGTGGGAGAGGATCAGGTCTCGCACGTCGAGGTGACGCGCGAGCTCGCCCGCCGCTTCAACCACATCTACGGCCGCGAGCCGGGCTTCGAGGAGAACGCCAAGGCCGCGATCCGAAAGCTGGGTTCCAAGAAGGCGCGGCGCTACGGCGAACTGCGCACCGCGTTCCAGGAGCAGGGGGACGCCGCTGCGCTCGACGCGGCCCACGCGCTGCTCAACGAGACCCAGAACCTGTCGCTCGGCGACCGTGAGCGGCTGTTCGGCTATCTCGAAGGGGCGCGGCGGGTCATCCTCCCCGAGCCCCAGCCGCTGCTCACCGAGACGCCGAAAGTGCCGGGTCTCGACGGGCAGAAGATGTCCAAGTCCTACGGCAATGCCATCCTCATGCGCGAGGAGCCGGCCGAGGTGACGCGGAAGATCCGCACCATGCAGACCGACCCGGCCCGGATGCGCCGTTCGGACAAGGGCGATCCGGAACGCTGCCCGGTCTGGCCGCTGCACCGCATCTACTCGAATGCCGACACCTGCGACTGGGTCGTGAAGGGCTGCACCACCGCGGGCATCGGCTGCCTCGACTGCAAGCAGCCGGTGATCGACGCCATCATCGCCGAGCAGGAACCCATCCGCGAGCGCGCGCAGCGCTATCTCGACGACCCCCAGCTCGTCCGCAACATCGTCGCCGACGGTTGCGAACAGGCGCGCAAGCTCGCCGAGGAGACGATGCGCGACGTGCGCGGCGCCATGGGGCTCGACTACTCGTGAGCGATCGGCCGTGAGCACGACCGAGCCGTTGCCCGACCTGGCGCGCCAGGGTGGTGCCCACGTCGCCAAGATCCACGGCGAGCCGCTGCTCGAGCTGCCGCGGGACCTCTACATTCCGCCGGAGGCGCTGGAGGTCTTTCTCGACACCTTCGAGGGGCCGCTGGATCTGCTGCTCTACCTCATCCGCCGGCAGAACATCAACGTGCTCGAGATCCCGATGGCGGAGCTCACCCGCCAGTACCTCGGCTATGTGGAGATGATGCGCCGGACCCAGCTCGAGCTCGCCGCCGAATATCTGCTGATGGCGGCGGTGCTGATCGAGATCAAGTCGCGCCTGCTGCTGCCGAAGCCGCCGGCGCTGGCGGGCGACGAGGCCGCGGACCCGCGGGCGGAACTGGTGCGGCGCCTGCTCGAGTACGAGCAGATGAAGCTCGCCGCGCGCCAGATCGACGAGTTGCCGCTGGCCGGGCGCGACTACGCGACCGTGCGGGTCTGGTTCGACCACGTCGCCGCCGCGCGGTTGCCGGACGTCTCGCCGGCCGATCTGCGCGCGGCCTGGGCGACGCTGATTGCGCGCGCGCGCAGCAACCGGCATCATCTCGTCACGCGGGAGCAGCTTTCGGTGCGGGCGGAGATGAGCCGGCTCCTGAAGTCGCTCGAACCGTCGCGCTATGCGGAGTTTCGGCAGCTGTTCGCTGCCCATCGCGACGTGGCGCATCTGGTCGTGAGTTTCCTGGCCATGCTGGAGCTGGCGCGCGAGCGGCTGGTCGACATCGCCCAGGCAGAGCCGTACGCGCCCATCTACGTGCAGCTTCGCGGCGAGCCCGGTTTCGCGCTGACGGCCGAGGGCGCCTAGGCGCGCTCCGCCGGCTTCCCGCGGCGCCCGCCGGGCGGGCCGATGCCGCATGTGTCCAACCTGCATGATGCGGTACGATTTCGGAATTCAAGCGATGGACGATCCCAAGGCGGTCAAGAACATCCTCGAAGGCGCGTTGCTGATCGCGGGCGAGCCGCTGCCCGCGGCGAGCCTCGCGCGGCTGTTCGAGCCACCGCTCGACGTCGATGTCGTGCACGCGCTGCTCGACGAACTGCGCGCGGACTGGGCGGGACGCGGCGTCGAACTCGTTCAGGTCGCGACCGGCTGGCGCTTCCAGGGCACGCCGGCACTGCAAACCTTCCTCGACCGGCTGGCGCCGGACAAGCCGCCGCGCTACTCGCGGGCGGTGATGGAGACGCTGGCGATCATCGCCTATCAGCAACCCGTGACCCGCGGCGACATCGAAGCCATCCGCGGCGTCGCCGTGTCCACCAACGTCGTCAAGTCGCTGGAGGACCGTCAATGGGTCGAAGTGGTCGGCCATCGCGAGACGCCGGGCCGCCCGGCGCTCTATGCGACCACCAAGACCTTCCTCGACGATCTCGGCCTGCGCTCGCTTTCCGAGCTCCCCCCGCTGTCCGAGCTCGACGCTTCCCACCTGCTGGAGATTCCCGATGCATCCACCCAAGCCGCCGAAGCGCAGTTCGCGCTCGCGAGCGCGATCCTGGCACCGTCCGCCGACGGGCCCGGTGCAGCAGCCGAGCCTGGCGCTGCAGCAGATCACCGAGAGCCTGGCGCCGCCGCGCCACAAGTCCTTCACTGACGAGGTCTTCACCGAGCCGCAGCGCCTGCACAAGGTGCTGGCGTCCTGCGGCTTCGGCTCGCGGCGGGCGATGGAGGAGATGATCCTCGCGGGGCGCATCACGGTGAACCGCGAGCCCGCCGAGGTCGGGCAGAAGGTCGGCCCCGGCGACGAAGTGCGGATCAACGGTCAGCTGGTGAAGGTGCGCTTTGCCGAGCCGCGGGCGCGGATCCTGATGTACCACAAGCCCGCCGGCGAGATCGTCACGCGTGACGATCCGGAGGGTCGCCCGACGGTGTTCGAGCACCTGCCGAACATCGGCAACGGCAAGTGGATCGCCATCGGCCGCCTCGACTTCAATACCGAGGGCTTGCTGCTGTTCACCAACGCCGGCGACCTCGCCAACCGGATGATGCACCCGCGCTACGAGGTCGAGCGCGAGTACGCGGTGCGCACGCTCGGCACTCTCACTCCCGAGCAGCAGCAGCAGCTGTTGACGGGAATCGAGCTCGAGGACGGGCCGGCCAAGGTGGAGTCGCTGCAGGACGGCGGCGGCGAGGGGTCGAATCACTGGTACCACGTGGTGCTGAAGGAAGGCCGCAACCGGGAAGTCCGGCGCTTGTTCGAGGCGCTGGGGCTGGCCGTGAGCCGGCTGATCCGAACGCGCTACGGCCCGGTGGCGATGCCCTCCCGCGTCAAGCGCAACCAGACGCTGGAACTCACGCCGGAGGAAGTTCAGGGCGTGCTGCTGGCGGCCGGGCTGAAGCCGGCGCTGCCGGCCAAGGCTGCCGGCAAGCCGCACGGCGCCGCGCGGCCGCAGGGACCGGGTCGCAAGGGCAAGGGGCCGCGACCGGCCCATCCTTCCCCGGGGCTGCCGTTCGACCGCGAGAATTTCGGCAACCGGGCACCGGCGAATGCGCTGCCCGCCGCGCCCGAGTTGACGGACGACGACCTCGATCACGACGGTCCGCAGCCCGGCAACAGCGTGCACGGGCAACCGACGCACCACAACCGGTCGGTGGGCAGTTTCTTCGGCAAGGGCGAAGGTCGGCCGCAGGGGCGGCCCTTTGGCAAGCGCGGAACACGGCCAGCGAATGCCGGCGCTGCCGCGGCGGGCGGGCAGGGGTTCCGTCATGGCAAGCAACGGCCGAATGCCGGCCAGCCGCGCAGCGCGGGCGGCAGCGGCACGCCCTACGTGACGACGACGCTGACCATCCCGGGTGCGATCCCGCAGGGGCTGCCCGGGACCTCGGGTCCCCGGCCCAAGGGTCCCGGCGCTCGCCGTGGCAAGGGTGGCAAGCCGGGACCGCGCGCGCCGGGCGGGGCGCCCAACCCGAATGCCCTGCCAGGGTCGCCGGGCGCTGGCAACGCCGGTCCTGGCGGCAAGCGTCCGCGCGGCAATCGTCCCCGGCGCGGACCGAAGCCCGAAGGCGGCAGCCCCGGCAACCAGGCGACCGGCAGCGCTGCCCCGAAGATCGTCGACGACAACCTGGGCAACCGCCAAGCGCGCGGGCCAAAGCCTGCACTCGGCAGCCCCGGCAACGAGGCGAGCGGCGGCGCCGGACCGCGGATCGTCGACGACAACGTGGGCAACCGCCAACGGCGCGGACCGAAGCCCGGCGTCGGCGACATCGGCAACGAAGCGACGGGGCGCACGCCGCCGAAACCCGTCGACGACGATTTCGGCAATCGCTGAGCGTCCGCCGTGCGGCATGGGCCCCGGGCCCGTGGCTCAGCCGCGACCGAAACGGGGCGTCCGCTTGGCCAGGAAGGCGTCGATCCCCTCCGCAAAGTCGGCATCGGCGGTGCACTGGCCGAAGCTGACGGCTTCGGCCTGCAGCTGTTCCGCCAGCGACCGGGTGGACGAATCGCGGACCAGCCGACGCGTGTTGCGCAGCGCCAGCGTCGGCCCCGCGGCCAGCGCGCGCGCGAACGCGAGCGCCGCGGTCTCGAGCTCGGCGGCGGGCACGACGCGGTTGACCAGACCGAGGCGCTGCGCCTCGACCGCGTCGAAGCGATCGCCCAGCAGCAGGATCTCCATCGCCTTGCGCATCCCCACCAGCCGCGGCAGCGTCCACGACGCGCCGCCGTCGGGCGACAGGGCGATGTGGCGATAGGCCGACGTGAAGTACGCGTCGTCGGCGGCGAGCACCAGGTCGCAGGCATTCATCAGCGACAGGCCGATGCCGGCGACGGCACCGTGCATTCGACCAACCAGCAGCTGCGGCATCCGGTGCAGCGCCTCGATTGCCGTGTGGACCTCCTCGACCATGCGCTGGAACCGTCCCTGCCGGCGAGCGGGGTCGAGCGGCAGTTCGCCGGCGAAGGTGCGGATGTCGCCGCCGGCCATGAAATGACGTCCGGCGCCGCAGAGAATCACGACCCGCAGCGACGGGTCGGCGGCGATCGCCGCGGTCTGCGCCACCAGCGCGTCGACCATGTCGAAGTCGAGCGCATTGAGGGCTTCGGGACGATTGAGCGCCAGCGTGGCGATCGGGCCGTCGCGGTCGAGTAGGACGGTGTTGTTCATCGCGGAGGAATGGTGGAGTGACGCGGGATGGGGCCCGCGCGAGACGCCAACGACGGCGGCGATGCGTTTCAGTCTAGCACGCGCCGCGGGGCGAACCGGGCGAGCGCTTCCGCGATCGTGGCCAGGTGAATGTCGACGCTGTCGTCGATCGCGTGCGCGTATCCGCCCGCCATCGCGATCGCCACCGGCACGCCCTCCCGCTGCAATGCATCGAGCACCAGCCGGTCGCGCACCGCCAGTCCCGCCTTCGACAGCGCAAGGCGGCCGAGGCGATCGCCGACGTAGGGATCGGCTCCGGCGAGGTAGACCGCCAGTTGCGGGCGACTGCGGTCGAGCACCCGCGGCAGCGCGGCCCGCAGCGTGGCGAGATAGTCGACGTCGCCGGTGCCGTCCGCCAGCTCGATGTCGAGATCGCTGCGCGCCTTGCGAAACGGGAAGTTGTGGCCGCCGTGCATCGAGAAGGTGAAGACCGATGCGTCACCGGCCAGGATCGCTGCGGTGCCATCGCCCTGATGGACGTCGAGGTCGATGACGAGCGCACGTTCGATGCGTCCTTCGGCCTGCATCGCGCGCACCGCCACCGCCGCATCGTTGTAGACGCAGAACCCGGCGCCGAAGCCGCGGTGCGCGTGATGCGTGCCTCCTGCCAGATTCACGGCGCCGCCGCTGACGAGTGCGGTCCGGCAGGCGGCAAGGGTGGCGCCGACGGAGCGCCGCGAACGCTCGACCATGGCCGCCGACCACGGGAATCCGATCCGTTGCTGCGACTGCGCGTCGAGCGCACCGGCTTCGATCGCGGCGACGTAGTCGGCGTCGTGCGCGCGGAGGAGCTCTTGGTCGGTGGCCGCGGCGGGCACGGCGAGCAGTTCGCGGGCCAGCGCAGCGACACGTTGCCGCAGGCGCGCGTACTTGGCCATCGGGAAGCGATGCCCGGTCGGCAGCGGCAATGCGAAGTGGTCGCTGTAGTAGAGCAAGGCGCGCGGTCAGCCAGCGGCGTCGCGAGCCGAGGCGACGATGGCGGCGGCCGTGTCTGCCGTCGCGTCGTCGTCGGTGCGGCGGAAGGGGGCGGCGGCCTCGAGCTCGTCCAGCGTGTGCGCGACGTCGCTGCGTTCGCGGACGCAGAATTCGCCGATCGCACGGGCGAAGTCGGGGTCGGCGATCGCATGCGCCGAGTAGGTGGGCACGGCGAGCAGACCGCGCGCGAGCTTGTGCAGGCCCTGCGCGCCGCCCTCGAAGCGGCCGATGCCGCGCTCGATGCAGAACTCGATCGCCTGGTAGTAGCAGGCTTCGAAGTGCAGCCCGGGGATCGCTTCGGTCGCGCCCCAGTAGCGGCCCCACAGCGTTCCCCCGCCGTGGACGTCGAGCGCGGCGCAGACCGGAATCCCCTCGCGACGGCCGACGACCAGCAGCAGCGCCTCGGGCATCGTGGCGCCGAGCAGTTGGAAGAACGCCAGACTGAGGTACGGCGTCGAATGGTGCGCGTGGTAGGTGTTCTCGTAGCAGCGATGGAAGAAGGCCCAGTCGGCCGGCCGGATCGCGGAACCCGTCCGGCGTTCGAATTCGACGCCGGCGGCAGCGAGCCTGCGGCGCTCCTGCTTGATCTTCTTGCGCCGATCGTGATTGAAGGTGGCGAGGTAGTCGGCGAAGTCGCGGCAACCCGGATTGGTCCAGTGGAACTGCACGCCGTGGCGGATGATCATCCCGGCTCGCGCGCACAGGTCGGCCTCATCGGGCGTGATGAACAGCAGGTGCAGCGACGAGCAGCGAGCCTGCCCCGCCGGCGGCGCGCGCAGCCGGCGCAGCGCGGCGTCGAGAAGTTGTTCGCGCATCCCGCCGGTGTCGCCGAGGAGCCGCGGACCCGAGGCCGGCGTGAACGGAATGGCGGCGACCAGTTTGGGATAGTAGGGGATGCCATACCGACGGTAGGCGTCGGCCCATGCCCAGTCGAAGACGTACTCGCCGTAGGAGTGCGCCTTCTCGTACAGCGGCAGCGCCCCCGCCAGGCGCGGGCCGTCCCATGCGGTGAGGTACCGCGCGCGCCAGCCGGTGGCCGCGGACGCGCAGCCGCTTCGATGCAGCGCCTGCAGGAACGCCTGCGACAGCAAGGGCTGCGTCGGCGCCAGGCTGTTCCAGGCGGCGGCGGCCACCGCGTCGACGGCGACGTCGTCGCGAACGGCCGGGGACGGACCCGACGCGCGCCACGGCGTCGGTGGCGGCCTGGGTGGCGGGGGCGGCATCGGTTCCACGCGCGATTCTGGCGGGCGGAAAGCGAATCGCGCAAGCGTTCGCCGGTCGCGGCGTGGCTTTGTCGAACCGAGGCGGGCCCGCCGCGCCGCCGTGCTAGAATTTTCCCATGCAGATCGCGCTGGCGCAGTTGAATCAATCGCTTGGCGACCTGCGCGGCAACGCCGAAGCGATACTCGCCGCCGCCGCGGAGGCTGAACGGGGGGGCGCACGACTGGTGGTGACCCCGGAGCTTTCGCTTTGCGGCTACCCGCCCGAGGACCTGGTGCTGAGGCCTGCATTCCTGGACGCCTGCGCGCGTGAGCTGGCGGCGCTGGCGGCGGCGGTGGGCGACGTCGCGGTGGTGGTGGGCTTTCCGGAACAGGCCGCGGGCCGCCGGTACAACGCCCTGGCGGTGCTTCGCGGCGGCCGTGTCGCGCAGACCTACCGCAAGCAGAAGCTGCCCAATTACACGGTGTTCGACGAGGAACGCTATTTCGATCCCGGCGCGGCACCGTGCGTGGTCGAGATCGACGACACGCGCTTCGGTTTCATCGTCTGCGAGGACGTCTGGTACGTGGATCCCGCCCGGCAGGCGCAGGCGGCGGGCGCCGAGTACATCGTCGTCGCCAACGGCTCCCCCTACCACACGGGACAGCACGCGCTGCGGCGGTCGCAGGTGGCGGCGCGGGCGCGCGACCTGTCGCTGCCGGTGATCTACGTCAATCGCGTGGGGGGGCAGGACGAACTGGTCTTCGACGGCGCCTCGTTCGCGGTCGACGCGGCCGGGGACGTCGTCCAGCAGCTGCCCGCGTGGCACGAGACGGTCGCGTTGATGACGGTCGAGGAAGGCCGCGTGAAGCCGGTGCGCGGAGCGCTCGGGACGCGCCTCGAGGAGCACGTCTACGCGGCGCTGGTGACCGGGGTCCGCGACTACGTGGGGAAGAACCGCTTTCCCGGCGTGCTGCTCGGGTTGTCCGGCGGCGTCGATTCGGCCCTGACGCTGGCGGTCGCAGTCGACGCGCTCGGCCCGGAGCGGGTGCGCGCGGTGATGCTGCCTTCGCGCTACAACGCGGCGATCAGCCTCGAGGACGCGCGGGCGATGGCGGGGATCCTCGGCGTGCGCTACGACGAGATTCCGATCGGCCCGATGTTCGACGCCTTCGAATCCTCGCTGGCCGGCGAATTCGCGGGCCATCCGGTGGACGCGACCGAGGAGAACATCCAGGCCCGGATCCGGGGCACGCTGCTGATGGCGCTGTCCAACAAGTTCGGGTCGATCGTCCTCACCACCGGCAACAAGTCCGAGATGGCGGTCGGTTACGCGACGCTCTACGGCGACATGGCCGGCGGCTTCGCGATGCTGAAGGACATCAGCAAGACGCTGGTCTATCGCCTCTGCCGCTACCGCAACGAACTGGGCCGCGTGATTCCCGAGCGCATCATCACCCGGGCGCCGTCGGCCGAGCTGCGCCCCGACCAGACCGACCAGGACTCGCTGCCGCCCTACGACGTGCTGGACGCGATCCTCGAGGCCTATGTCGAGCAGGACCGCAGTCCCCGCGACATCGTCGCCCTGGGTTACTCGGCCGAGCACGTGCGCCGGGTGGTGCGGTTGATCAAGGTCTCCGAGTACAAGCGCCGGCAGGCGGCGGTCGGCATCCGCATCACGCCGCGGGGCTTCGGCCGCGATTGGCGCTATCCGATCACCTCGGCATGGTCGGACTGGAACGATCTCGACTAGCCGCGCCGGCAGCACCGCCTTCCGGGCGCTGCCGGGCATCGTGTAAGCTATCCGTTGCACAGGGGCATCGCGCCCCGGTCATTCCCTCCTGCATCCCGGCCACCAGACCATGAAGAAAATCGAAGCAATCATCAAGCCGTTCAAGCTCGACGAAGTGCGCGAATCGCTGTCCGAGATCGGAGTGACGGGCCTGACGGTGACCGAGGTCAAGGGATTCGGCCGGCAGAAGGGGCACACCGAGCTGTATCGCGGTGCCGAGTACGTCGTCGATTTCCTGCCCAAGGTCAAGATCGAGCTCATCGTCCGCAGCGCGGACGTCGAGCGCGCCATCGAGGCCATCGTCAAGGCGGCAAGGACCGGCAAGATCGGCGACGGGAAGATCTTCGTGACCGCCGTCGAGCAGGTCGTCCGCATTCGCACCGGCGAGTCCGGCGAGGCGGCGGTCTGACGCGGCGGCAGGCGCGGGCGCCGCGCCCCGTCGCCAACCTGAGGGAGGTTTGACAATGTCTTTCGCAAGCGAGTTTCGTGATTTCGCGGTCAAGGGCAACGTGATCGACCTGGCCGTCGGCGTGATCATCGGCGGCGCGTTCGGCAAGATCGTCGATTCGATGGTCAAGGACCTCATCATGCCGGTGATCGGCCGCATCTTCGGGGGGCTCGACTTTTCCAACTGGTTCTTCATGCTGGGCAGCCCGCCCGCCGGCTACAGCGGCCCGATGACCTACGAAGCGCTGACCAAGGCCGGCGTGCCGTTGTTCGCGTACGGCAACTTCATCACCATCCTGATCAACTTCATCATCCTCGCCCTGGTCATCTTCTGGATGATCAAGCGCTTCAATTCGGTGCGGGCGAAGATCGATGCGACGCCCGCGGCGCCGGCGCCGACGCCGGAAGACGTCCTGCTGCTGCGCGAAATCCGCGATGCGCTGAAGAAATAGCGGGGCGCGGACCCGGGCGGGTTGCGGCGCCGGTCGGCCGCGACCTCCGTTCCGGGGTTGTTGCCGCCCGGCCGGGGAGCATCCGCGGCCTCGGCGTCCGACGGAAATTTGACCGCCTCGGGCAGGTTTGCAACAATCGCCTGCTTTTTGCCTGCGGCTCGTGACGCGGTTCGAACGGCGAACCGTGGTCCCGACAAGACGGCCATGCGCCCCGGGGCGTCAGGCCGCGTCCGCCGACCATCGATCGAATCTCCTGGAGGAATTCATGCGTGTTTGCAAATGGCTGCCGCTGCTGGCGGCGGCAGTCGCTCTCGCGGCCGGCGCCGCCCGTGCCGACATCAACGTCGGCGTCACCCTTTCGGCGACCGGCCCGGCCGCATCGCTGGGGATCCCCGAGAAGAACACCTTCGAGCTGATGCCGACGACCATCGGCGGCCAGAAGGTCAACTGGATCGTCCTCGACGATGCCACGGACACCACCAAGGCGGTCACCAACACGCGCAAGCTGCTGACCGAGAACAAGGTCGACGTCATCGTCGGCTCGACGATCACCCCGAACTCGCTGGCGATGGTCGACGTCGTCGCCGACGCCGAGACGCCGATGATCTCGATGGCCGCGTCGGCCCGGATCGTCGACCCCGCGAATCCCAAGACCCGCTGGGTGTTCAAGACGCCGCAGAACGACGCGCTGATGGCCGACGCCATCGCCGTGCACATGAAGGCCAACGGCGTCAAGACGATGGGCTACATCGGTTTTGCCGATGCCTACGGCGACGGCTGGCTGGCCGAGATGCGGCGTTCGGCGCAGACGGCCGGGATCAAGATCGTCGTCGAGGAGAAATACCAGCGCAACGACGCGTCGGTGACCGGGCAGGTGCTGAAGATCGTGGCGGCGAACCCCGATGCGGTGCTGATCGGCGCCGCCGGCACGCCGGGCGCCACGCCGCAGAAGGAACTCGCTTCCCGGAACTACAAGGGACGCATCTACCAGACGCACGGCGTCGCCAATCCGGATTTCCTGCGCGTCGTCGGCAAGGACGGCAACGGGACGATCCTGCCGATCGGCCCGATGCTGGTCTACGAGCAGCTGCCGGACAGCAACCCGCTGAAGAAGACGGCGGCCGAGTACATCACCAAGTACGAGGCGAAGCACGGCAAGGACTCGCGCTCGACCTTCGGCGGCCACGCCTGGGATGCCTACCTGCTGCTGGCGCGGGCGATTCCCGAGGCGCTCAAGAAGGCCAAGCCGGGCACGAAGGAATTCCGGGCCGCGCTGCGCGATGCGCTCGAGAACACCAAGGAGCTGGTTGCGACGCACGGTGTCTACACCATGACGCCGCAGGATCACAACGGCCTCGACAACCGGGCGCGGACGATGATCCGCATCGACAACGGCAAGTGGGTTCCGGCCAAATGACGCCGCACTGAGAGGCCGGCCACAGGAAGCCGCCGCCGCCGGCTTTTTTGCTGCTCCGGCGGCCCGTTGAACACGGAATGGACCTCTCGATCCTCGCACTGCTGACGCAGGACGGCATCACCAATGGTGCCGTCTACGCGCTGCTGGCGCTGGCGCTGGTGCTGGTTTTCGCCGTGACCCGCGTGATCTGGGTGCCCGCCGGCGAGTTCGTCGCCTTCGGGACGCTGACCCTGGCCGGCTTCCAGCTCGGCCGGCCGCCGGGCACGATCAGCCTGCTGGTGGGGATGGCGCTGGTCGCCGGGGCAATGGAGGTCGTCGCCTGCGTGCGGCGCGGCGAGCCGGCGCGGATCCCCCGGCAGCTGGCCTTCTGGACCGGGATTCCGGTGGTCCTCGCGGCCGCGGGCGCGTGGCTCGCCGGCCCGGAGCTGCCCTTCTGGGCGCAGATCCTGCTGACGTTGGCCCTGGTGACGCCGCTCGGGACCTTGCTCTACCGGATCGCCTACCAGCCGCTCGCCGAGGCGTCGGTCCTGGTGCTGCTGATCGTCTCGGTGGCCGTCCACTTCGCGCTGACGGGACTCGGCCTGTACTTCTTCGGCGCCGAGGGATCGCGGACGCCGCCGTTCTCGTCGCTGACGTTCACCGTGGGCGGCGTGAACGTCAGCATGCAGAGCCTGCTCGTCGTCGGCACCAGCATCGCGCTGATCGGCGCGCTGTACCTGTTCTTCGGCCGCACGCTCTACGGCAAGGCGCTGCGCGCCACCGCGCTCAATCGCGTCGGCGCGCGTCTCGTCGGCGTGTCGCCGAACCTCGCCGGCGCACTCACCTTCACGCTGGGCGGGCTGCTGTGCGCGTTCTCCGGCGTGCTGATCGGCCCGATCAGCACCGTCTACTACGATTCCGGTTTCCTGGTGAGCCTCAAGGGCTTCGTCGGGGCGATCATCGGCGGGTTGGTGAGCTATCCGCTGGCCGCGGCCGGTGCGCTGCTGGTGGGGCTGATCGAGGCCTTCGCGTCGTTCTGGGCCAGCGGCTTCAAGGAGGTGATCGTCTTCACGCTGATCATTCCGGTTCTGCTCTGGCGCAGCCTGACGACCCATCACCACGAAGAGGACGAGTAGGGCGATGGCCACGGCGCGCGACCTGCCCTTCGGCGTGTTCGGTTACGTCGCCTTCGTCGTCGTGCTCGTCGGCGTGCCGCTGTTCGCGCCGCAGTTCTGGGTGACGCTGGGCAACTATGTCGGGCTGTACAGCATCGTCGCGCTGGGGCTCGTGCTGCTCACCGGCGTTGCCGGCCAGACGTCGTTCGGGCAGGCGGCGTTCGTCGGCATCGGTGCGTACGCGACGGCGGTCCTGACCACGCAATACCAGTGGTCGCCGTGGCTCAACCTGTTGGTCGGGCTCGCCCTCACCGCCGTGCTGGCGCTGTTCCTCGGTTTCATCACCCTGCGGATGAGGGGCCACTACCTGCCGCTGGCGACGATCGCCTGGGGCATCAGCCTCTATTTCCTGTTCGGCAACGTCGAGTTCCTCGGCGGCCACACCGGCATCACCGGAATACCGGCGCTGGCGCTGTTCGGTCTCGAGTTGCGCAACGAGCGCCACCTGTACTTCGTCATCTGGGGAATCACCCTCGCGGCGCTGTGGGCGACCGACAACCTGCTCGACTCGCGACCGGGGCGTGCGGTGCGCGCGCTGAAGGGGCAGCTCGAGATGGCCGAGGCCTTCGGCGTCGACGCGGCCCGGCTCAAGATCGTCATCTTCGTCTACGCGGCGCTGCTGGCCTGCGTCTCGGGCTGGCTCTACGCGCACCTGCAGCGCTTCGTCAACCCGACGCCGTTCGGCATCAACCAGGGCATCGAGTACCTGTTCATGGCGGTGGTCGGCGGCGCGGGCAGCGTCTGGGGCGCGGTGGTCGGCGCGTCGATCATCACCCTCGCCAAGCAGGTGCTGCAGGACATCCTGCCGAGCCTGCTCGGACGCAGCGGCAACTTCGAGATCGTCGTGTTCGGGATTCTGATGGTGCTGCTGCTGCAGCGCATGCGCGACGGCGTCTGGCCGTGGTTCGAGCGTCTGCTCCCGGCCCGGCCGCCGGGGCCGGTCCCGGACGCGCCGCCGCTCGCCGAGCGGTCGCGCGGCGCGGTCAGCAGCCCGCTGCTGGAGGTGCGTGCCGCGCGCAAGACCTTCGGCGGACTCGTCGCCGTCAACGACCTGTCGTTCGAGATCCGTCCCGGCGAGATCCTCGGCCTGATCGGTCCCAATGGCGCCGGCAAGAGCACCACGTTCGGGCTCATCTCGGGCGCGCTGCCGCTGACCTCCGGCGACGTGCTGTTCCGCGGCCGGACGCTGTGCGGATGCGCGCCGTTCGAGATCGCCGAGCGGGGCATCGGACGCACGTTCCAGCACGTGAAGCTCGTGGGCCAGATGTCGGTGCTGGACAACGTCGCGCTGGGGGCCTACCTGCGCGGGCGGGCGGGCGTGGTGCGCGCAGCGCTGCACCTCGATCGGGTCGAGGAGGCGCGAACCCGGGCCGAGGCCGCGCGCGCGCTGGCGCGCACCGGGCTCGTCGCGCACGCGCACGATCCGGCGGGCAGCCTGCCGTTGGGCAAGCAGCGGATCGTCGAGATCGCGCGGGCGCTGGCGGCCGATCCGACGCTGCTGCTGCTGGACGAGCCGGCTGCCGGATTGCGCTTTCTCGAGAAGCAGGAGCTCTCGGCGCTGCTGCGGCAGCTGCGGGCCGAGGGGATGACGGTGCTGCTGGTCGAGCACGACATGGACTTCGTGATGGGGTTGACCGACCGTTTGGTGGTGATGGACTTCGGCGAGAAGCTGGCCGAGGGATTGCCGGCCGAGATCCAGCGCGATCCGCGGGTGCTCGAGGCCTATCTCGGCGGCGTCTGACGTCGCCACCGACCGCGATGACCGACCTGCTCGAAGTGCGCAACCTCCACGTCGCCTACGGCAAGGTCGAGGCCGTGCACGAGGTCTCGCTTCGCGTCGGGTCGGGACGGATCGTCACCGTCATCGGTCCCAACGGCGCCGGCAAGACGACGCTGCTCGGGGCGATCATGGGCCTGCTCCCGGCGCGGGGCGAGATCCGCTACGCCGGCCACGCCACCGCAGCGACCAGCGTCGAGCAGCGCGTCGGTCGCGGCCTCATCCTGGTGCCCGAACGGCGCGAACTGTTCGCGGCGATGAGCGTCGCCGACAACCTGGAGCTCGGCGCCTTCCAGCGCGTGCGCAGCGGCGACCGCAGCTGGCGGGCGACGCTGGACGAGGTCTATGCGCGTTTTCCGCGCCTCCGCGAGCGCCGCGCGCAGCTGGCCGGCACGCTGTCGGGCGGGGAGCGGCAGATGCTGGCGATGGGCCGCGCGCTGATGGGCAAGCCCCGGCTCCTCCTGCTGGACGAGCCCTCGCTGGGACTCGCGCCGCTGATCGTCCGCGAGATTTTCAGCATCATCGAGAGCCTGCGTGCCTCCGGCGTGTCGATCCTGCTGGTCGAGCAGAACGCGCGGGCGGCGCTGCAGGTGTCCGACTACGGCTACGTGCTCGAAACCGGCGAGCTCGCCGTCGAGGGACCGAGTGCCGAGCTGGCGGCCAACCCACGGGTGGCGGCCACCTATCTGGGCCACGCGACGGCTCCCCTGTCGCCCGGCGCCGGGCAAGGCCTGAGCGTCCCAGGGCGAACACCCGCCGGGGCGACACGAGTGCGCAGCACAAGGTAGTTCAGTGAGCCGGCGCCGGCCCGCGCCGGTCGAGGCGAACCCGGCAATGGCCTTGGGATCGTCCGCTCGGGACGACGCCTTCGCGAGGGCCTTCGTGACTTCTCCCGTGTTTCCCATTGCCGGCGGCTTCGCCATCGACGAGGCGCGCCGCCTGCTGCTCGAGCCGGCGGGCCTCGGCGCCCGCGAGCTCGACCAGGTGTTGGCGTCGATCCATACCCGGAGCATCGACTTCGCCGATCTCTATTTTCAGTACGCGCGGACCGAGCACTGGAGTCTCGAGGAAGGCATCGTCAAGAGCGGGTCGTTCAGCATCGATCGCGGGGTCGGCATCCGCGCGGTCCACGACGAGCGGCAGGCCTTCGCCTATTCCGACGACATCACGCTGCCTGCCCTCGAGGCGGCGGCGGCGGCGGCGCGCGCGATCGGCCGGCAGGGCCAGTCGGCGGTGGCGCCGCTCCGGCAGATCCGCCGTGCGCACTCGCTGTACGCGCCCGACGACCCGGTGACCTCGCTGCGCGACGAGCACAAGGTGGCGCTGCTCGAACGGCTGGAGCGGCTGGCCCGGGATCGCGACTCGCGCGTCGTCCAGGTGATGGCGGGGCTGGCCGGCGAGTACGAGGTCGTGCTGGTGGCCCGCAGCGACGGCTGGCTGGCGGCGGACGTGCGTCCGCTGGTCAACGTTTCGCTGACCGTCATCGTCGAGGAAAACGGTCGCCGCGAGCAGGGCTTCGCCGGTGGCGGCGGGCGCTTCGATTACGCGTACTTCACCGACGCGGTGCTGGACGACTACGCGACCCGGGCGGTCGCCCAGGCGGTGCTCAACCTGTCGGCGCGCGACGCGCCGGCCGGGACGATGACGGTGGTGCTGGGGAACGGCTGGCCCGGGATCCTGCTGCACGAGGCGATCGGGCACGGCCTCGAAGGCGACTTCAACCGCAAGGGCACCAGCGCGTTCACGGGCCGCGTCGGCCAGCGCGTCGCCGCGGCAGGCATCACCGTCGTCGACGACGGCACGCTCGATCGGCGCCGCGGTTCGCTCAACGTCGATGACGAAGGCAACCCGACGCAGCGCACGGTGCTGATCGAGGACGGCATTCTGCGCGGCTACATGCAGGATCGACAGAATGCGCGGCTGATGGGGGTCGAGCCCACCGGCAACGGCCGCCGCGAGTCGTTCGCCCACCTGCCGATGCCGCGGATGACCAACACGCTGATGCTGCCCGGCGCGCACGACCCGCAGGCCATCCTGGCGTCGGTGAAGGACGGCCTGTACGCGGTCAACTTCCGCGGCGGGCAGGTCGACATCACCAGCGGCAAGTTCGTGTTCTCGGCGGCCGAGGCCTGGCGGGTCGAGAACGGGAAGCTCGCCTATCCGGTCAAGGGCGCCACGCTGATCGGCAACGGCCCGGACGCCTTGACCAGGGTCACGATGGTCGGCAACGACCTGATGATGGACGCCGGCATGGGCACCTGCGGCAAGGACGGGCAGAGCGTTCCCGTCGGCGTCGGACAGCCGACGCTGAAGATCGAGGGCCTCACCGTCGGCGGGACGACCTGACGCCGCCGCCGTCGTGGCTGTCGGCCCGGACGCTTGCCACCGTGAGTGGCGCGCGCCGACCGGCCGGGCAGGAGGGTCGTCGGGCGGGGGTTGGAGGACACGGGGCGCCAGGTGGGTACATGACCAGGGAGGTGCGCCAATGCTGTTTCGGGATCGCCTGGATGCCGGTACGCGTCTGGCGCAGGCACTCGACCGGTGGCGCGGTTCGCGGCCGCTGGTGCTGGCCATCCCGCGCGGTGCGGTGCCGATGGGCAAGGTCATCGCGGATCGCCTCGGCGGTGATCTCGACGTCATCCTCACGCGCAAGTTGCACGCGCCCGGCAGTCCGGAGTTCGCGGTGGGCGCGATCGACGAGACCGGGTGGACCTACCTCGCCGACTACGCCGCGCGGGCGGGCGCGACGCCGGCGTACATCGCGCGCGAGACCGCGAGCGAACTGGCGACGATCCGCCGGCGCCGTGCCGAGTACACGCCGGGGCGACCTCCGGCCGACGCTCGCGGCCGGGTGACGATCGTCGTCGACGACGGCCTGGCGACCGGAGCCACGATGATCGCGGCGCTCCACGCGCTGCGTCCGCGCGGCCCCGAGCGGCTCATCTGCGCGGTGCCGGTCGCCTCGGCCGAAGCGGTGGCGAAGGTGACGCCTTACGCCGACGAGGTCGTCTGCCTGGCGACCCCGCCCGAGTTCTATGCCGTCGGACAGTTCTACGTCGACTTTTCCCAGGTCGACGATGCCGAGGTGAAGGCCTTGCTGCAGGACAGCGACCGACCCCCCGCGCCCGGCGCAGCCGGATAAGCGGACGGGGGGCCCCCCCCCCCGGGGGGGGGGGGGGGGGCCCCCCCCGCCGCGGCCGCCGCGCCCCCCCCGCGCGCCCCCCGCCCCCCCGGGGGGGGGGGGGGGGGGGCCGGGGGGGCGGCCGGGGGGGGGGGGGGGGGGGCCCCGCGCCGGCCCCCCCCGGGCCCCCCCGGCCCGGGCGGGGCCCCCCCCCCCCCGCCGGGGGGGGGGCCCCCCGGCGGGGGGGGGGGGGGCGGGGGGGGGGGGGGGCCCCCCCGGGGGGCCCCCCCCCCCCCCCGGGGGGGGGGGTCCCCCGGGGGGGGGGGGGGGGGGGGGGGGGGGGGGGGGGGGGGGGGGGGGGGTGGGGGGGGGGGGGGGGGGGGGGGGGGGGGCCCCCCCGCCGGGGGGGGGGGGGGGGGGGGGGGGGGGGGGGGGGGGGGGGGGGGGGGGCGGGGGGGGGGGGGGGGGGGGGGGGGGGGGGGGGGGGGGGGCCGGGGGGGGGGGGGGGGGGGGGGGGGGGGGGGGGGGGGGGGGGGGGGGGGGGGGGGGGGGGGGGGGGGGGGGGGCGGCCCCCCCCCCCCCCGGTCGCCCGGGCAGCGTCAGGTCGCCCGGCAGCAGCACCCCGTCGGCGGGAATGGCGACCGACGACGATGGAAGCGGGACGGCGGCGGCGTTCACTGCTGTACTTTCGTGCCGTGCACTCCGGCATTCGCACCCGAGGCGGTCCGTCGCCCTCTCATGTCGCCGCATCCACGGTGGCGGCCAACGCCCGCAAGGCGGGGGTCACGGCGACCGGGTAAGGCGGTGCGTCGCCGAGTCCGCGCTGCGGTTCCGGCAGCCGGGCGAGTTCGCAGCGCGCACGTTCGCGTGCGGCGGCGAGGTCGGGAGTGGCGCCGACGAGTCGACCGTCGCGCATCACCGGGGCCAACAGAGGGACGCCCGGCGACGCGTCGTCGACCAGCGCCAGCGTGTCGCCGGTGCAGACTCCTGCGGTGTCGTAGCAGCGGTAAACCTGCTTGCGTCCCGGCCAGGTTGCCTTGCCCTCCGAGCGTTTGCGCCGCGGGCGGCCCTCGTACTCCTCCAGCTTGTACGCGCAATCGAGGTAGGGCGCGTCGGCCGACGTGTTCATCCGCGTGCCGACGCCGAAGCCGTCGATCGGTGTCGCCTGCGCGACCAGCTCGCGCAGTCGGTATTCGTCGAGATCGCCGCTGGCGAAGATCGTGGCGTCGTGGAGACCGCCGGCGTCGAGGATGGCGCGCACGCGCCGGGCGTGTTCGCCCAGGTCGCCGCTGTCGATGCGCACGCCACGGATCCGGATGCCTTCGCGGCGGAGCCGGGGCGCGAGCTCGACGACACGCTGCGCCGCGCGTTCTGTGTCGTAGGTGTCGATCAGCAGCACGGCGTTGTCGGGCTGAGCGCGGGCGAAGTGCTCGAACGCCGCGACCTCGTCGCCGTGCGCCTGCACGAACGCGTGCGCCATGGTGCCGAACACCGGGATCCCGAACTGGCGGCCGGCCTCGACGGTCGCCGTCCCGGCGAAGCCGGCGAGATAGCTCGCGCGTGCCGACAGCAGCGCCGCCTCCGCGCCGTGCGCGCGCCGGAGCCCGAAATCGACGAGCAGCCGATCGGGAGCAGCCAGCACGCAGCGCGCCGCCTTGCTGGCGACCAGCGTACCGTAGTGCAGCAGGTTCATCACCCGGCTCTCGACCAGCTGCGCCTCGCGGATCGGCGCGACGATGCGCAGGATCGGCTCGTCGGCGAAAAACACGGTGCCTTCCGGCATCGCGTCGACGTCGCCGGTGAAACGCAGGTTTGCCAGGGAATCGACGAACTCGCGGCGGAAGCGTCCGCAGGCGGCCAGCCATGCGAGTTCGTCGGCGGCGAAGTGCAGGTCCGCGAGGTAATCGACCACCTGGGCAACGCCGGCGGCGACGAGGAACCGCCGTTGCGGCGGCAGCTTGCGCACGAAGAACTCGAACGCGGCGACACCGGTCATCTGCTGCTCGTGGTACGCCTGCAGCATCGTCAGCTCGTACAGATCGGTGAGCAGCACGCCGTTTGCCATCGCGACGCCGGTCGGGATGATGCCTACATCGTAGTCCGGCGGGTGCATCCGGTCTTGACGTGTGTCAAGCAGTCGCCCGGTGCGGCGCGCAGAATGGATCGTGCGGCCGCCGGCGATCGCCCGTCGGTGGCGGAACCAGCGGGGCGGCGATGGCATGGGAACACTTTGCGCACGGGGCGGACATCGGTGTGCGCGGCATCGGTCGCTCGCGTGCCGAAGCGTTCGGCGAGGCGGCCGTCGCGCTGACCGCCGTTCTGGTCGATCCGCGCAGCGTCGTCGCGCAGAGCGAACTGCCGATCCGCTGTTCCGCGCCCGACGACGAGATGCTGCTGGTCGACTGGCTCAACGCGGTCGTCTACGCGATGGCGACGCGCCACATGCTGTTCTGCCGCTACGAGGTCCGGCTGGAAGACCACGCGCTGGCCGCCTCGGCCTGGGGCGAAGCGCTCGATCGCGCGCGACACCGGCCCGCGGTCGAGGTCAAGGGGGCGACCTGTACCGAGCTTGCGGTGCGGGAGCGCAGCGACGGCTCCTGGGTTGCCCAGTGCGTGGTCGACGTCTGACGGATACCGGTACTCCGCAATGGACACCGCTCGCCTGATCCGCGTTGCCGAGTGCGAGTGGCGACTGCCGCAGCAAGGAGCGATGCGCGTCCCAGGCGTGATCTTCGCCGATCTGCCGCTGCTGCGCGCGATGGACGACAAGGTGTCCGAGCAGCTCGCCAATGTCGCGAGCCTGCCGGGGATCGTGCAGGCGGCCTACGCGATGCCCGACGCCCACTGGGGCTACGGCTTCCCCATCGGCGGCGTCGCGGCCTTCGATCCGGAGCAGGGTGGCGTGGTTTCCGCCGGTGGCGTCGGCTTCGACATCGCCTGCGGCGTGCGCACGCTGCTGACGGGACTCCGGCGGTCCGACCTCGAGCCGGTGAAGGCGCGCCTCGCCGACGTGCTGGCCGCGCGGATCCCCGCCGGAGTGGGCAGCACCGGCTCGCTGCGGCTGGACGCGTCCGCGATGGATGCGATGCTCGCCGGCGGGGCGCGCTGGGCGGTGGCGCAGGGCTACGGGCTGCCGGAAGACCTCGCGCGGACCGAGGAGGGCGGGTGCGTGGCCGGCGCCGACCCGGCACAGGTTTCCCCCGCCGCCAAGCGGCGCCAGCGCGACGAGATGGGCACGCTCGGATCCGGCAACCACTACCTCGAGGTCCAGCACGTAGCCGAGGTCTGCGACGCGCGCATCGCGGCGGCCTACGGGCTTGCCGTCGGGGACGTGGTGATCAGCCTCCATTGCGGGTCGCGGGGGCTCGGGCACCAGATCGGCACCGAGTTCCTGCGGGAGATGGCGATCGGCGCCGGGGCCGCCGGCATCGTGCTGCCGGACCGGGAGCTCGCCTGCGCACCCATTCGTTCCGCGGTCGGGAAGCGCTATCTCGGTGCGATGCGCGCGGCGATCAACTGTGCGTTGGCCAACCGGCAGATCCTCACCCACGTCGCGCGCGCGGCGGTGCGCGAAGTCCTGCCGGGGGCCCGCGTTGCGCTGCTCTACGACGTCTCGCACAACACCTGCAAGGTCGAGCAGCACGTCGTCGACGGCGCGTTGCGTCACCTGCACGTCCACCGCAAGGGCGCGACGCGCGCATTCGGTCCCGGCCACCCCGAGCTGCCGGTCGCGTTCCGTGCGCTCGGACAGCCGGTGCTCATCGGCGGCAGCATGGGCACCGCGTCGTACGTGCTCGCCGGCACGCGCAACGGCCGGGACGGGGCCTTCCGATCGGCCTGCCACGGCGCCGGCCGCGCGATGAGCCGGAACGAGGCGGCGCGACGCTGGCACGGTCGCAGCGTCATCGACGAACTCGCGGCTCGGGGCGTCGAAATCAGGAGCCCGTCGTCGCGCGGCGTGGCCGAAGAGGCGCCGGGTGCGTACAAGGACGTCGTGGCCGTGGTCGACGTCGCGGAGCGCGCCGGCCTCGCCTGCAAGGTGGCGCGGCTGGAACCGCTGGTTTGCGTCAAGGGCTGAGAGGCTGAGAGTCTTTCGCTCATGCCCGCTCATCACGCCAGAAGGCGCCCGCTCGTCGTTGCCAATGCTCGCCATAGCCCGAGCTATGGCTGCGCTTGGCGCCTCGATCGGACACCTTCTGACGCGCTGCTCGGACACGCCCGAAAAACTCTCAGCCTCCGAGCGCCCCCAGGGCCGGGCTGCGCCCAGCCCGACCCCCGCGGGGGGTCAAGGAAACTTGGGGCGGCCCGGCGTTTCCTTGAGAGTCGCCGCCGGCGCCGCGCGCCGGTGCGGTTCGTTGATGCCGGTCAAGTCCCGACCCCCGTGGAGCAGTAGGCTAGGGGTGAGCCCGACGGCGGGTGGCTCGAAGCGGGTGGCAGGAGAAGAGGGGGATCGGATGTCCAGGCTCAACGCACGGCAGATCGAGCAACTCAGGCTGGCACTTCAGGGCAAGAGGGCGACGCTGCAGCAGGCGGTGCGTGCCGAGCTCGCCTATGGAGAGCAGGCGCCGTACGCGGCGATCCTCGAAGAGGTCTCGGACGAAGGCGATCGTGCGACGGCGGCGACCACCGCCGACTTCGACAACGAGATTGCCCGCCGGCACGGCGCCGCGCTGCGCGAGATCGACGCCGCGCTGGAGCGGATCGGCGACCACCGCTACGGGAGCTGCGATGACTGCGGCGCCGACATCGGCTTCGCCCGGCTCACCGCTTTCCCGACGGCGACCCGGTGCGTCGATTGCCAGCGCCGGCGCGAGCACGTCCACGCGCACGAAGCGACGCCGAGCCTGTAGAGCGACGGTAGACCGCTTTATCGCGACGACGGGCGTGTCGGACCGCTCCGGCGGGCCGACCACCTGATCGCTCCGACGGGCGTCAATGCAGCGCGCCCTTGGGCTCCGCCGCGGACCGCGCCGGCGCCGGCGACGCGTGGTGCATCACCATCCGCCAGCCCGAGGGGGTGCGCAGGAACACGTTGGTGCACAGCGCCATTCCCCGTTCGCCGCCGTCGGTGCCGGCAGCCACGTGCTCGACCGCGCTCTGCATCGCCAACCCCACGGTCTCGATGACGACGATCTCGTCGAGCTGGAACTTGAGCGGCGTATCGCCGGCGAAGAGCTGCTCCCAGCCCGCCCGCACGGCCGCGTAGCCGACCATCCGCACGCCGCCCGGATGGACGCAGACGATCTCCTCGTCTTCGGCCCAGGTCGCCATCATCGCGTCGACGTCGCGCGCTTCGAAGGCCTGGTAGAAGGCGAGAGCGGCGTCGCCCGGGGTGGTGTAGATCGGTGGGGTGCTGGGCTTCGCCATGGGGGCTGCGCGTGGTCTAGGGAGGGCGGCGTCGCGACCGCCGCCGGCCGGTGGGGCGCCTTTCAGGGCGGCGGCGCGCGGGGTAGGTCGGTCCGGGTCAGGACGCGTCTGCGGGCGGCAGCTGCGCCCCGGCGATCGTGCTTCGCGCCAGATCGTACACCACCCGCGGCTCGAGGTCGCGCATGCACTTGAAGTGTCCCAGCGGGCACTCGCGCTTGAAGCAGGGACTGCAGGCGATGTCGATGCGCGCCACCTGCGCGACCGGCGAGATCGGCGGCGTGAACACCGGCGACGAGGAGCCGAACAGCGCGACCAGCGGGACGCCCACCGCGGCGGCCGCGTGCATCAGGCCCGAATCGTTGGCCACGACCACGCGCGCGACCGACAGCAGGTCGATCGCGGTGCCGAGGTCGGTGCGCCCGGTGAGGTCGTAGAAGCTGCGACCGGCCTCGCCGGCGGATTGCAGCACCGAGGCTGCCGGCAGCCGGTCGTTGGGCGACCCGATCAGCCAGACCTGCATGCCGTCGGCCTGCAGCTGCGCGCCGAGTTCGGCGAAGTAGTTTGGTGGCCAGCGCTTGGCCGGTCCGTATTCGGCGCCGGGGCAGAGGATGGCGACCGGGCGATCGGTGCGCAGGTCCAGCGCCTGCATCGCTTTGGCGCGGTTGCCCGCATCGGGGACCAGAACCGGGCCCGGCGGCATCGGCACCAGTCCGCCGGGGGGCAGCGCGAGGGCGGCGAAGCGCTCGACCAGCCGTGGCAGCGCCTTGCGGTCGAGCCGCCGCGCATCGTTGAGCAGCCCCCAGCGCGCTTCGCCGATGTAGCCGGTGCGCCGCGGGATGCCGGCCAGCCACGGAATCAGCGCCGACTTCCAGGAGTTGGGGAGCACGATGGCGCGCGTCGGCCGGCGCTCGCGAATCGCCCTCGCCAGCGCCTTGCGTCGCGGCCAGTCGAGGCGGCCGTGGCCGATCGGATTCTCGAACACCTGTCCGACGCCGCGCATGCGTCCATAGACGGCGGCGCACCAGGGGGGCGCCAGCACGTCGACGATCGGGTCGGCGTAGGGCTCGCGCAACAGCGAGATGAGCGGTTCGGAGAGAATCGCGTCGCCCACCCAGGACGGCGCGACGATCAGGATGCGTTCGGGCATGTTCCGCCTGGAGGCTGCTGCGGCGCCGCGATCGGCGTGGAGCGCAAGCCGGGCAGCTTCGCTTGGGGTGCGGGAGGGCGCTAGTGTCCGCCGCTCTTGGCCGCGCCGCCCTGCAGTCGATAGACGGTGCCGCAATAGGGACAGCGCGCCTCGCCGGTGGCGGCGGCATCGAGGAACACGCGCGGATGCGACGACCACAGCGGCATCCGCGGGTTCGGGCAGCAGACGGGCAACTCGTCGGGGCCGACCGGCACCGCAGCGGCGGCACCGGCGGCGGTCGTCAAACCTTGGTCAGCCATGACTGCTTCGTCGGGTTGCGGCCGTTGACGGTGTCGAAGTAGAGCGCCTGCAGCTTCGCGGTCACCGGACCGCGTCCGCCGCTGCCGATGCTGCGGTTGTCGAGCTCGCGGATCGGCGTCACCTCGGCGGCCGTGCCGGTGAAGAATGCCTCGTCGGCGCAATAGACCTCGTCGCGCAGGATCCGGCGCTGGTGGATCGTGTAGCCGAGTTCGCGCGCCAGCGTCATCACCGTGTCGCGGGTGATGCCCTTCAGCGCCCCGGAACCGATGTCCGGGGTGTGGATGTCGCCGTCGATGACGACGAAGATGTTCTCGCCGGCGCCCTCGGACACGTAGCCCTGCGCGTCGAGCAGCAGCGCCTCGTCGTAGCCGTCCTGCGTGGCCTCCTGGTTGGCGAGGATCGAGTTGAGGTAGTTCGCGCAGGCTTTCGCCCCGGTCATCGTGATGTTGACGTGGTGGCGGGTGAACGACGAGGTCTTGACGCGGATGCCCTTCTCGATGCCTTCGCTGCCCAGGTAGGCGCCCCAGGGCCAGGCGGCCACGGCGACGCGCACCGGGTTCGACCTGGCGGCGACCCCCATGACCTCGGAGCCGTAGAACGCGATCGGACGGATGTAGCAGGACTCGAGCTTGTTGTCGCGGACGCAGGCGAGCTGGGCGGCGTTGAGCTCGTCCTTCGAGAACGGGATCTTCATGCCGAAGATGTGCGCCGAGCGGAACAGGCGATCGGTGTGCTCGTGCAGGCGGAAGATGGCCGTCCCCTCGCTCGTCTTGTAGGCGCGGACGCCCTCGAAGACGCCCATGCCGTAGTGCAGCGTGTGCGTGAGCACGTGGGTCGTGGCCTCGCGCCACGGCACCATCCTGCCGTCGTACCAGATGAATCCATCGCGGTCGGCCATCGACATGGCGAACTCTCCCCAAAGGCGGTAATCGTGCATTTTAGCAGCCTGCCGGCTGCGGCGGGCCGTGCAGACGGCTGCAGCAGACTCAGGCAGCGCCGGCGGCGGGCGGCGTGCGTTCGGTCGACCATGGCGCGCCGAACACCGAGAGCCAGAGCGCCTCGACGGCGGCGCGGTGCGCGGCCTGCGGCCCGGGGTCGACGCGGGCGTGCGCGGCACCGGTCAGGCGGATCTGGTGCTGCAGCCGGCGATACTCGCGGTAGGCGTCGGCCGCCGCCGCTGCCACAGGGGCGGCGATCAGGCCGAGATCGCCGGCGATGCGCAGCAGCGCGATGTTGCCCAGGTTGCGCGTCAGCGCGCCGTGCGCGTGGGCATGGGCAAGCACCAGGAACTGGACCGCGAACTCGACGTCGACCATGCCGCCGGGATCGTGCTTGAGATCGAAGCGCTCGCCGGGGTTGCCGTGGCCTTCGCGCATCCGCAACCGCATCTCGATGACGTCGGCGCGCAGGCGCTCGAGGTCGCGCGGCAGCCGCAGGATGGACTCGCGCTCCTGCTCGAAGGCGCGGCCGATCTCCGCATCGCCGGCGACGAAGCGCGCGCGCGTCAGCGCCTGGTGCTCCCAGGTCCAGGCCTGCGTGCGCTGGTATTTGCGGAAGCTCGGCAGCGAGGACACCATGAGGCCGGCCGCGCCGTCGGGGCGCAGCCGCAGGTCGGTGTCGTAGAGATGGCCGGCACCGGTCGTGCTGGTCAGCCAGGTGACGATGCGCTGGGCGAGGCGCGCATAGCGCTCGGGACTGCTGTCGTCGTCGCTGTCGTAGATGAACACCAGGTCGAGATCGGACGCGTAGCCCAGCTCCTTGCCGCCGAGCTTGCCGTAGCCGACGATCGCGAACCGGGGCGGCGCAGCGTCCGCCCCCCGCAGCAACGCCCAGGTCGCGGCCAGCGTGGCCGCGAGGACGACGTCGGCAAGCGCGGACAGGTGGTCGGCGAGGCGTTCCACCGTCATCGTGCCGGCGATGTCCTGGGCCAGCAGCCGGAAACTCTGCACGTGCTGGAAATGACGCAGCGCGTCCATCTGGCCCTCGGCGTCGCCGGCGTGGTCGGCGAGGCTGCGCGCGAGCTCGGCGCGCCAGATTTCCCAGTCCGGTTCGGCGAGCAGCACCCGTGCATCGAGCAGCTCGTCGAGGAGGATGGGGTGCTGCATCAGGAAGTCGGTGGCCCACTGCGACGCGCCCATCAGCTGCGCCAGGCGCGGCAGCACCGGCGGGTGCTCGACCACCAGCGCGAGGTACGCGCTGCGCCGGCTGACCGCCTCGAGCAGGCCGAGGAGGCGGAGGAAGACGGTCTGCGGCAGCGTCCCGGGCACGGGCTCGCTGGCCGCGACCCGCAGCAACTGCGGCACGATGGCGTCGAAGCGCTTCTGCGACAGCGCCGGCAGTTGCAGGTAGCGGGTGCTGGCGTGCACACGCTGCAGCGTGCCCAGCAGCTCACCCGGCTCGTGGTAGCCGGCCGCCGCCAGCGTGGCGACGGCGGTGTCCGTGGCCAGGTCGCCCCGCCACAGCGCAGCCAGCGCGGCGACGTCGGGCGTCGCCGGGCCCTGCGCGGACACCGGGGCGCCGGGTGCGATGTCGCTCCCTTCGCCCTCATCGCCGCCGAACACCGCGGCGAACTGGTCGGCGACGGCGGCGCGGTGCGCGGCCAGCGCCGCATCGAAGTCGGCGACCGTGCCGTGGCCCATCGCCGCCGCGAGCGCCTCGCGTTCGCCGGCAGCCTCGGGCAGCGTCTGCGTCTGCCGGTCGTCGCGGTACTGCAGACGATGCTCGAGGTTGCGCAGGAAGACGTACGCGGCACGCAGTCGCGCACCGGCCGACTCGGGCAGCAACCCGCGGGCGACGATCGCCTGCAACGCCGGAAGCGTGCCGCGCGTGCGCAACGCCGGCTCGCGTCCGCCGCGGACGATCTGCAGCGCCTGGACGATGAACTCGATCTCGCGTATGCCGCCCGGCCCGAGCTTGATGTTCGGCGCGTAATCCCGCCGCCGGCCCTGTTCGCGGATCTGGCGGTGGATGTCGCGCAGGCCGTCGTAGGCGTCGAAGTCGAGGTACTTGCGGAACACGAACGGCGTGACCAGTTCCGCGAGCTCGTCGTGGCGCTCGCCGGTCAGCGCGCGCGCCTTGAGCCAGGCATAGCGCTCCCACGAGCGGCCCTGCGTGATCAGGTACTGCTCGAGAGCCGAGAACGGCACCGTCAGCGGGCCGCTGTCGCCGTAGGGGCGCAGTCGCATGTCGACGCGGAACACGTAGCCGTCCGCGGTCACGTCGTTGATCGCGCCGATCAGGCGCCGGCCCAGGCGATCGAAGAACTCGCGATTGGAGAGCGCGCGCCCGCCGTCGGTCTCGCCGTCCTCCGGATAGACGAAGATGAGGTCGATGTCGGAGGACACGTTGAGCTCGCCGCCGCCGAGCTTGCCCATGCCGATGACGATCAGGCGTTGCCCTTGGCCGCTGGCGGCTCGCGGCTCGCCGTGCACCGCCGCCAGCGCGGCGTGGTGCAGCGCGGATGCCGCCGTGGCGGCGACTTCGGCGAGGCGGGTGACGTTGCCGCAGACCTCCACGAGGTCCGCGCGGCCGGTGAGGTCGCGGACCAGCGTGTGCACCATCAAGCGCCGGCGCAGCGCGCGCAGGCAGGTCGCCAGCACCGCCGCGTCGCCGCACACGACGGCGGCGTCGACGGCGCGTGCGGCCGGGATCCAGTCGAACGGCGCCTCGACGGCGGAATCGAGCCACGCCCGCTCGTCGGGATGCGCGGCGAGGGCGGCGGTGGCGTAGCGGCTGAAAGCCAGGGCGGCGGGAATGTTCATCGGGCGGGAACGGTGCGGGCGGCGGGCGGTCGAAGCGCGGTCATCCGCTACAATGCGGCGTCCAGCTTCCATTATGCCCGTGCGGCGTTCGCCGCCGTCCCTCCGTTCGCCGCCCGAGACCGCATTGCTCCGCTTGGCCAGGATCGCCGGCATCACCCTGATCGCGATCTTCGCCGCCTTCGCGCTCGCCCTCCTGACGGTCCGCTTCGTCGTCTTTCCGCGGGTCGAGTCGTACCGCGACGACCTGACGGCGGCGCTCTCACGCGAGCTCGGCCAGCCGGTGGAGATCGATGCGCTGGAGACCGGGTGGGAGGGCTGGAACCCGAAGCTCGGCCTGACCGGCTTTCGCGTCCGCGACCGCGCGCGCGCGATCGCCGCCCCGCTGCTCGACCTGCCACGGGTCGACATGGTGGTCGCCTGGACCTCGCTGCCGTTCCTCGAGCTGCGTCTGAAGCGGCTGGTCATCGAGCGGCCGCGACTGTCGATTCGCCGCGACCGCGCCGGGATGCTCCACGTCGCCGGCATCGAGATCGACCCCGCGGAAGCCGCCGGCGACACGCGACTCACCGACTGGATCCTCGACCAGCGCGAGATCCTGGTCCGCGATGCGCTGGTGGCCTGGGACGACGACCTGCGCAACGCCCCGCAGCTGCTGCTCGACCACGTGCAGCTGCGGCTCGAGCACCGCTTCGGCGAACACCGGTTCGGCCTGCACGGCACGCCGCCGGCGGAACTGGCGGCCCCGATCGACATTCGCGGCGAGTGGCGCGGCGGCAGCGTCAGCGACTGGCGCAGCGCCACCGGGCGAATGTACGTGCATCTCGAGTACGCCGACGTGGCGGCGTGGCGCGAATGGCTGGCGCTGCCGGTGCAGGTCGATCGGGGCAAGGGCGCGTTGCAGCTCTGGTTCGGATTCGGCGCCGGCGTGGCGCAGGACATCGTCGGCGACGTCGAGCTCGAGGATGCGGTCGTGCGTTTCGAAGACCGGCTGCCCGAACTCAGGCTCGACCACGTCGCTGGCCGCTTCGGCTGGCGCGAGCAGGAGGGGCAGCAACAGGTCTTCGGCCACGACGTGCGTTTCGCGCTCGCGGGCGGCGGGAAGATCGATCCCTCGACGTTCACGGTGTCGTGGCGCGAAGCCTCGGCCGAGGTGCCGGCGCTGCTGCGCGTCGAGTTCGACCGGCTGCAGCTCGAGCCGCTGCGCGCGGTCGCGGCGAACCTGCCGTTGCCGGACCCGGTCCGCGCCGACCTCGCCCGCTATGCGCCGCGCGGCACGCTGGCGCGCGGGCGGCTGCAGTGGGACGGGCCGCGCGATGCACCAACGGCCTATGCCGGCCGTGCCGATTTCAGCGACCTCGGCGTCGTGGCGCTGGGCGTGCTGCCGGGGGGAAGCGGGCTTTCCGGCAGCGTCGATTTCAGCGAGGCCGGGGGCACGCTGAAACTGCAAACGCAGGCGGCAGCGCTCGACCTGCCGCGGGTGTTCCTGGCGCCGCTCGCCTTCGACCGGCTGGACGGCGTCGCGACCTGGCGACGCAAGGCCGGCGCGGTCGAACTCCGGCTCGAGTCGCTGGACTTCGCCAATCCGCACGCCACCGGGCGCGCTACCGGCACCTATCGCAGCGCCGCGACCGGGCCCGGGGTGATCGACCTTTCCGCCCGGTTGAGGGATGGCGATCTCACGCAGGCCTACCGCTACCTGCCGCGCTGGATCGACAGCGCGACCCGGGACTGGCTGCGCCTGGGCATCAAGAAGGGCCGGGCCACCGAGGCGACGCTGAAGCTCGCCGGCAACCTGGCCGACTTCCCGTTCGCCGACGGCAAGCCCGGAACCTTCCTGGTCGAGGGCAAGACCACCGGCGTGGTCCTCGACTACGCCGACGGCTGGCCGCCGCTGACGGACCTCGACGCCGCCGTGCGCTTCGCCGGCAAGGGGTTGGTGGTCGAGGGCCGTTCGGCGCGCGTGTACGGTGCCGAGGTCGGCGGCACGCGGGCGGAAATCCCGGATCTGGACGCCGAATTTCCGCGCCTTGCGATCGCGGGCGACGCGGCGGGGCCGGTCGCCGACTTCCTTCGTTTCGTCGAGGAGAGCCCCGTGGCCGGCTGGATCGGCGACGTGACCGACCGAGCGGAGGGCGCCGGTCGCGGTCAGCTGAAGCTGCGCCTCGATCTCGTGCTCGGCAAACAGGGCGAGGACAAGGTCGCCGGGGCGTTCACTTTCGTCGATGCCCAGCTGCGTCTGCGCGGGGTGCCGCTGCTCGCCAACGTCAACGGTGCGCTGGAGTTCACCGAGGCCGACGTGAGGGCGCGCGAGATCGCCGTCGACGTCGCCGGCGGTCCGGCCCGGATCTCCGTGCGCAACGATGCCGGCCGGCTGCGTGTCGACGCCGCGGGCAGCGCCAGCGTCGCGGCGGTCCGACGCGAATTCACCTTGCCGTTCGCCGACCGGATCGCGGGACCCCTGCCCTGGACGATCGCCATCCATCTCGGCGACGAAGCGGTCGCCTGGACGATCGACAGCACGCTGAAGGGCACGACGGTCGACCTGCCCGCGCCGCTGGGCAAGCGACCCGACGACGCGGTCGGGCTGCGGATCGCCCGCCGCCCGCTCGCCGGCCGCACCGATCGCGACACGCTGGCGGTGACTTACGGGGGCATCCTCGACGCGGCGCTGCAACGCGAGCTGACGCCCGCCGGGCCCGTCGTCGAGCGTGGGCTGATCGAACTCGGCGACGCGCGGCGCACGCCGGGTGCGGTGCGTGCGGACCGGCCAGGCGTGTGGCTGCGCGCGAAGCTCCCCGAACTCGACCTCGACCGCTGGCTGGGCGAACTGAAGCGGGACACCGGCGCGACGGCCGAACCGGGAGCCGCAGCCCCGGAACTGGCGGGGTTCGACCTCGACGTCGCCGCGATGGAAGCCTTCGGCGGCCGCTGGAACGATCTCCGGATCACCGGCCGGAGCGCGCGGCCGGACCTGCGGCTGACGCTGGCGGGACGCGAAGTCGAGGGAACCGCCGTGTGGTCCCCCGCCGCCCCCGAGCACCTGAATGGACGGCTGGTCGCGCGGCTGTCGCGGCTCGCCACCGGCGGTGGCGGCGACCGGAGCGCAGGGCCGCGCGACGCCACGCGGGACGACCCCGCGATCGCCGATGCGTGGCCCGAGCTCGACGTCGTCGCCGATGCCTACGTCTCCAAGGACCACGAGCTCGGCCGCCTCGAGATCCTGGCCAAGCCGCGCGGCAGCGAATGGCGGATCGAGCGCCTGCAACTCGCCAATGCCGACGGGACGATCGCCGCCGACGGGGCGTGGCGGGGGAGCGGGCCGGCGCAGCAGACCAAGCTCGATGTCGCCCTCGACGTCCGCGATGCCGCGGGCTTCCTCGGTCGACTGGGCTTTCCGGCTGCGGTGCAGGGGGCGCCGACCCGGATCAACGGCCAGCTGGCGTGGGCGGGAGCGCCGAACGCGTTCGACTACCCGACGCTCGCCGGCACGTTCCGCGTCGACGTGGGGGCCGGTCGCTTCACCAAGCTCGAGCCGGGCATCGGCAAGCTGCTGGGCGTGCTTTCGCTGCAGGCGCTGCCACGTCGCATCACCCTCGACTTCCGCGACGTGTTCAGCGAGGGCTTCGCCTTCGACCAGATCAACGGCACCGTGCGCGTCGAGCGCGGCATCCTCACCACCGACAACCTGAAGCTGGCCGGGCCGGCGGCGAAGGTCGAGATCTCGGGCGACGCCGACCTCGAGCGCGAGACCCAGCGCCTGCGGGTCCGGGTGCAGCCGACGCTCTCGGCCGGCGTGTCGGCCGGCGCAGCGTTGTTGTTCCTCGCCAACCCGGTCGTCGGCGCCGTGGTCGGCGCGGGATCGCTGCTCGCGCAAAAGATGCTGCAGGACCCGATCGAGCAGATGTTCAGCTACACCTACGACGTTTCCGGGAGCTGGTCCGACCCGGTCGTCACCCGCGGCGGCGCCGCCGCCGCGGCCACCGGCCAGGAAGGGAGCCCGCGATGACGGCCGAAGCGTTTCGCGTCGCCGCTGTGCAGATGGTCTCGGCCGGCGACGTCACCGCCAACCTGGCGCAGGCCGCGCCGCTGGTCGCGGCCGCGGCGGACGAGGGCGCGCGGCTGATCGTGCTGCCGGAGTACTTCGGGATCGTCGGTGCGCACGCGACCGACAAGCTCGCGGCCAGGGAGGACGACGGCGCCGGTCCGCAACAGGAATTCCTCGCGCGCGCCGCGAGCCGGCATCACACCTGGGTGGTCGGCGGGTCGGTCCCGCTGGCCTGCGCCGATCCCGCCCGCGTGCGCAGCGCCTGCCTCGTCTACGGCCCGGACGGCCGGCGACTTGCCCGCTACGACAAGATCCACCTGTTCGCGTTCGCGCAGGGCGACGAGGCCTACGACGAGACGCGCACCATCGAACCCGGCCGCGAGCCGGTGGCGATCGACCTGCCCTGCGGCCGGGTCGGGCTGTCGATCTGCTACGACCTGCGCTTTCCGGAGCTCTACCGGGCGCTGGGGACGCCGTCGCTGCTGCTCGTTCCGGCGGCGTTCACCGCCACCACCGGGGCCGCGCACTGGCACCTGCTGCTGCGCGCGCGCGCCGTGGAGAACCAGTGCTACGTGCTCGCCGCCGCGCAGGGGGGATTGCACCCCGGCGGGCGCCGGACCTACGGCCATTCGGCGCTGATCGATCCCTGGGGTCGCGTCGTCGCCGAACGTGCCGACGGTCCCGGCATCGTGGTCGGCGACGTCGATTCGGCCTGCATCGCCGAGGTTCGCGCGCAGCTGCCGGCGCTCGCCCATCGGACGCTGCGCTGACCGGCCGTCCCGCCCCCGCGGGGCTTAGTACACCGGTTCGCAAGTACGCGCACGTGATGAAATCGATGCGTTTCGGGTCAGGGCAAGGCGCAAACCGCAGCGATACCCCCTGGTATCGCGAGGATTTGCAACGCCGCCATGGCCCGCAAGGCGCGATTTCATGTGTGCGTATTTGCGAACCGGGGTACTTAGCGCGCCCTTCAGCAGCACGAGCACGGCACCGCCGCCGCCGGCGTGACGCGGCGCCTCCGAGTAGGCGAGCACGTCGTCCCAGTGCGACAGCCACTTGCGGACCTTGCCCTTGAGAATCGGCTCCCGCCCCGGCGAGGTCAGCCCCTTGCCGTGGATGACGCGCACGCAGCGACCGCCCCGGTTGCGCGCGTCGGTCAGGAAATCGGCCAATGCGTCGTGCGCCTCGTCGACGGTCATGCCGTGCAGGTCGATCTCGCCCTGCAGCGACCAGTGTCCCCGCCGCAGCTTACCCAGCACGTCGGTGCCCAGTCCCGGGCGCACGAAGGTCTGGCCGCTCTCGTGCTCCTGGCCCACCTCCCAGCTGTGCGGCGCGGGTTCGCTGCCGAACTTGGACGCGAGCAGCGCGTCGCGATCGTCGGCCAGTCGCTGTCGGGCGATCGGGGCGGGGCGCAGGCGCTCGATGCGCGCGCGGGGCGAGGGCGGCAGCCGCTTGACGTCGGCGAAGGCCTTGGCGAGATCGACGTCGCCGGCGGCGTGCTTGGTCGCGGCGGCGGCGCGCCGGGCGGTCGCCGCCGTGACCGGGCGCGGCGCCGGGGCGCCGGCCGGCGCTGCAGCAGGGCTCGCCTGTGCGGCCGCCCGATGCTGCGCGGCGGCGGCGCGCGCGCTGTCCAGCAGGCGCTTGAGGTCGCTCAGCTTGGACATGCGGCGGATTCCGGCGGCCGAAGCGCGTGCGCCGTCAGCGGGCGGCAACGGTGGCGGCGAACGCGAGCGGCACGGCACGCACGTCGGGCGGTTTCGTTTCGGCCGCTGTCGTCCGCTAACCGTGGCCCTCGAGCCAGGCCTCGGCGTCGAGGGCAGCCATGCAGCCGGTGCCGGCCGACGTCACCGCCTGCCGGTAGACGTGGTCGGCCACGTCGCCCGCGGCGAAGACGCCCGGGACGCTGGTGGCCGTGGCATTGCCTTCGGAACCACCCTGCACCTTGATGTAGCCGCTGGCCATCTCCAGCTGGCCCTCGAAGATGCCGGTGTTGGGCGTGTGCCCGATGGCGACGAACACGCCCTTGACCGCGACGTCCTGCGTCTTGCCGCTGGCGCGGTCGGCCAGGCGCGCGCCGGTGACGCCGGTGGCGTCGCCGAGGACTTCCGCCAGCGTGTGGTTCCAGATCACGCGCATGTTGCCGCCGTCGCGTGTCTTGGCGAGCAGCTTGTCGACCAGGATGGCCTCGGCGCGGAAGCGGTCGCGCCGATGGACGATGGTCACCGTGCGGGCGATGTTGGACAGGTAGAGCGCCTCCTCGACCGCGGTGTTGCCGCCGCCGATCACGGCGACGTCCTGGCCCCGGTAGAAGAACCCGTCGCAGGTGGCGCAGGCCGAAACGCCCTTGCCCATGAACTTCTCTTCCGACGGCAACCCGAGGTAGCGGGCCGACGCCCCGGTGGCGATGATCAGCGCATCGCAGCTGTATTCGCCGTTGTCGCCGACGAGGCGTAGCGGGCGCGTGGCGAAGTCGACGGTGTGGATGTGATCGAAGACCATCACCGTGTCGAAGCGCTCGGCGTGGGCCTGGAAGCGGGCCATCAGGTCGGGCCCCATGACGCCGTCGGCATCCGCCGGCCAGTTGTCGACTTCGGTCGTCGTCATCAGCTGCCCGCCCTGTGCGAGACCGGTGATCAGCACCGGCTTGAGGTTCGCGCGCGCGGCGTATACTGCCGCGGTGTAGCCGGCAGGACCGGATCCCAGAATCAGCAGGCGGGCGTGTTGGGTGGGCATTGCGTTCTCGCTTTCTCGATGGGACTTTCGATTCTAGCTGATTTGGAGGCGCCGCCCGGGCGCCCCGAGCGCCGCCGGCACCGCCTCTCCGCTTCCCCGACCACGCCGCGACGATGTATAATGCATCGCGTGAGATTAATACTGCAGCACAATGATTTTTAAAAGAAAACAATCTGTCGAAGCACCTCGAAGGACGAGCGCCGGCGCGCCCGGTCCCACGCTGTCGCCGCGCTTTGCGCGCCTGGTGCGCGAGTCGTGGTGGCTGCTCGTCGTCGCCGCCTTCCTCTGGCTGGCGCTGATCCTCGCCACCTACACCAAGGCCGATCCGGGCTGGTCGTTCTCCGGCAGCGGTGGGGCGATCGCCAATCGCGGCGGCACCGTCGGCGCCTGGCTCGCCGACCTGCTGCTCTACCTGTTCGGCTTTTCCGCGTGGTGGTGGGTCGCCGCCGGCATCGTGCTGGTCGTCGCCGGGTATCGGCGCATTGGCCGGCCCGACCTCGCCACCGAGCACCCGCTCGGGTTGGCGGTGCTGGGGTTCACGCTGGTGCTGCTGTGCAGCGCCGGAATCGAGGCGCTGCGGCTGTACCGGATTCCGGCGACGTTGCCGCTCGCCCCGGGCGGTGCGCTCGGCGACCTGATGGGCAACGGGCTGGCGCGCTTCGTCGGCTTCAACGGCGCGACACTGCTGCTGCTGGCGCTGTTCGCCGTCGGCTGGTCGCTGTTCTCGGGGATGTCGTGGCTGCGCCTGATGGAGCGCGTCGGCACGGGGCTCGAGCAGGCGGTCGGCTGGCTGCGGCGCCGCGCCGACGAGCGCGAGGACCGCAAGCTGGGCGAACAGGCGCTGGCCGAGCGTGAGGCCATCGTCCTGTCCAAGCACGAGGTCGAGGTCCGGGAGCCGGTGCTGGTGGTGCCGGCCGTCGTCGACGTGCCGAAGTCCGAGCGCGTGGTGCGCGAGAAGCAGCGCCCGCTGTTCCGGGAGCTGCCCGATTCGCCGCTGCCGCCGCTGGCGCTGCTCGACGACCCGCCGACCAGCCAGGAGACCGTCAGCGCCGAAACGCTCGAGTACACGTCGCGGCTGATCGAGCGCAAGCTGGCCGATTTCGGCGTGGCGGTGAAGGTGCTGGCGGCCTACCCGGGCCCGGTGATCACCCGTTACGAGATCGAGCCCGCCGTGGGCGTCAAGGGCGCGCAGATCGTCAACCTGGTCAAGGATCTCGCCCGCGCGCTGTCGGTGGTCAGCATCCGCGTGGTGGAGACGATTCCAGGCAAGTCGTACATGGGCCTCGAGCTGCCCAACCCCAAGCGGCAGATCGTCAAGCTGATCGAGATCCTCTCGTCGGCCACGTACAACGACAACGCGAGTCCGCTGACGCTGGTGCTGGGCAAGGACATCGCCGGCAAGCCGGTGATCGCCGACCTCCAGAAGATGCCGCACCTGCTGGTCGCCGGCACGACCGGCTCGGGCAAGTCGGTCGCCGTCAACGCGATGATCCTGTCGCTGCTCTACAAGGCCGAGCCGCGGCAGGTGCGCCTGGTGCTGGTCGATCCCAAGATGCTGGAGCTCTCCGTCTACGAGGGCATTCCGCACCTGCTCGCGCCCGTCGTCACCGACATGAAGCTCGCCGGCAACGCGCTCAACTGGTGCGTGGGCGAGATGGAGCGCCGCTACAAGCTGATGTCGTCGCTGGGCGTGCGCAACCTCGGCGGCTACAACCACAAGGTCGCCGAAGCGAGGAAGGCCGGCAAGCCGCTGGGCAACCCCTTCACGCTCACCCCGGACGCGCCCGAGCCGCTGGAGGAGATGCCCTACATCGTTGTCGTCATCGACGAGCTCGCCGACCTGATGATGGTCACCGGCAAGAAGATCGAGGAGCTGATCGCGCGGATCGCGCAGAAGGCGCGCGCGGCCGGCATCCACCTGATCCTGGCGACGCAGCGGCCGAGCGTCGACGTGATCACCGGCCTGATCAAGGCCAACATCCCGTCGCGGATCGCCTTCCAGGTCGCGAGCAAGGTCGACTCGCGGACCATCCTCGACCACATGGGGGCCGAGGCGCTGCTCGGCCAGGGCGACATGCTGTTCCAGCCGCCGGGCACCGGCTACCCGCTGCGCGTCCACGGCGCGTTCGTCTCCGACGCCGAAGTCCACCAGGTGGTCGAGTACCTGAAGGAGCAGGGCGGCCCGCAGTATCTCGACGGCATCCTCGAGGGCAATGGCAGCGACAGCGGCAACGGCGACGGGGTCAGCGTCGAAGGCGGCGACGCCGAATCGGACCCGATGTACGACCAGGCGGTGGCGCTGGTGCTGCAGACGCGCCGGCCGTCGATCTCGCTGGTCCAGCGGCACCTGCGCATCGGCTACAACCGTGCGGCACGGCTGATCGAGCAGATGGAACGCTCGGGCCTCGTGTCGCCGATGCAGACCAATGGCAATCGCGACGTGCTGGTGCCGGCGGGGAAGGGTGACGCCGCGTGAACGCCCGCGCCTGCCTCGCCATCATCCTGTGCTGCGCCGGTCCGACGCTCGCCGGCCCGGTCGAGGTCGTGCGGACCGGGCCGCAGTACTGCCCGCAGGATCGGCCGGCCACCGCGCGCCGCATCACCGCCGCGGAAGCGACGGAACGGGCACGGTCGCTGCTGCCGCGCGAATTCTGCGGCCCCACCCGGTCGGTCAGCGGCTGCAGCTTCGACGCCGAGTGGGCGCACGAGTCCTGGCGCGTCTACGCGCTGCAGTACAAGCTCGTCGACGGCCGCGAGGATTCGTCGGCGCTGGAGCACAGCTACGTGATCCTCGACCCGGTCGGCAACTGCCTCGCCAACATCCCCGGCACATGACCGCTCTCCGGCCGCGCTCCTTCCCCGCGCTCGTCGCCGTGGCACTGGCGGCGCTGCTCGCTCCCATCGCGGCGGTGGCGTCCGGGCTGACCCAGCTGGCGGCCTTTCTCGAGGGCGCGAAGAACGGGCGGGCGGCCTTCGTGCAGACCGTCGGCGCCAAGGCCGGAGGCAGCGCCAGGACGGCCACCGGCACCTTCACTTTCGCCCGGCCCGGCAAGTTCCGCTGGGCCTACGAAAAGCCGTTCGAGCAGCTGATCGTCGGCGACGGCGAGCGGCTGTGGATCTTCGATCGCGACCTCAACCAGGTCATCGTTCGCCGCCTCGACCGCGCGCTGGGCTCGAGCCCCGCCGCGATCCTGGCCGGCGACAACGCGCTGGAAAAAAACTTCGTGCTGGCCGACGACGGCGACGGCGACGGCCTCGAATTCGTCGTCGCGCGGCCGCGCGGCGGCGAGTCGGGTTTCGACAGCGTGCGCATCGGCCTCGCCGGCAACCTGCCGCGCCGCATGGAACTCAAGGACAGCTTCGGCAACGTCACGACGCTGCGCTTCGCGGACTTCGAGCGCAACCTGGCGCTCGACGCGGCGCAGTTCCGCTTCGCTCCGCCGCCGGGTGCCGACGTCGTCGGCGAGTGAAGTGACGTCCCCCCGTTGCACACCTTGTGCGGCAAAGCCGCATCCCGTTTCGCGGGAGCAGCCTGCGGCTGTCCCGTGGCCTGCAGCGGCTTGGTGTTCGCTTCCCCCCGAGGGAGGCGAGGCCTCCTTTGGGGCGGCCCGGCACGAGGCCTGTGAACCTGTGAAGAAATCGTCGCGAGCGGGCGGAGTGCAAGGCGCGAACGGTGCGACCGACGAGACATATCTGGTGGATAGGCGAGGAGGGAGCGAGTGAGCAACGCTGCAATCCGCCCGCGCAGTAGATTTATTCACAGGTTCTGAGGTGACCGACCTCTTCGCGCCCAACGCGCCGGCGGCACCGCTGGCCGAGCGGCTGCGTCCGGCGACGATCGCCGAGGTCATCGGCCAGCGCCACCTGCTGGGCGAGGGCAAGCCGCTGGCGGTGGCCTTCGCCGCCGGGCGGGCGCACTCGATGATCCTCTGGGGACCGCCGGGCGTCGGCAAGACCACGCTCGCGCGGTTGATGGCCAGCGCGTTCAACGCCGAGTTCATCGCGCTGTCGGCGGTGCTGTCGGGGGTCAAGGACATCCGCGAAGCGGTCGCGCGCGCCGAGGCGACGCTGGCGGGCAGCGGCCGCCACACCATCCTGTTCGTCGACGAGGTGCATCGCTTCAACAAGGGACAGCAGGACGCCTTCCTGCCGTTCGTCGAGCAGGGCCTCGTCACCTTCATCGGCGCGACCACCGAGAACCCGTCGTTCGAGGTCAACGGGGCCTTGCTGTCGCGCGCCGCCGTCTACGTGCTGGAGCCGTTGTCCGACGACGAGCTGGGCGCCCTGCTGGGGCGGGCGCTGGCGGCGGCAGCGCCGCAGCTTCGCCTCGACGCGCCCGCGCGCGCCACGCTGATCGGCTACGCCGACGGCGACGGGCGGCGCCTGATCAACCTGGTCGAGCAACTCGCGACCGCCGCGGCGACCAACGGCACCGAGCAGGTCGACCTGGCCTTCGTCGAGGCCACGATCGCGCGCAGCCTGCGCCGCTTCGACAAGGGCGGCGAGGCGTTCTACGACCAGATCTCGGCGCTGCACAAGGCGGTGCGGGGCTCGCATCCCGACGCGGCGCTGTACTGGATGTGCCGGATGCTCGACGGCGGCGCCGATCCGCTCTACGTCGGCCGGCGGCTGATCCGCATGGCGACCGAGGATGTCGGCCTCGCCGATCCGCGCGCACTGGCGCTGACCCTCGACGCCGTCGCCGTCTACGAGCGCCTGGGCTCGCCAGAGGGGGAGCTCGCGCTCGCCGAGGCGGTGCTCTACCTCGCCTGCGCGGCGAAGTCGAACGCCGTCTACGCCGCCTACAACGCGGCGCGGGCCTTCATCGCCGAGGATGGCTCGCGGCCGGTGCCGCTGCGCCTGCGCAACGCGCCGACGCGGCTGATGCAGGGAATGGGCTACGGCAAGGGCTACCGCTACGCCCACGACGAGGAAGGCGGCTACGCCGCCGGCGAACGCTACTTTCCCGACAACATGCCGGACGTCGGCTGGTACCAGCCCACCGAGCGCGGGCTCGAGGCGAAGATCCGCGCCAAGCTCGAGTGGCTGCGCGAACGGGATCGCGCGGCGTCGCCGCCGTCCGCGGCCTCCTCCAAGGAGAATTCGACCGATCGTTGACGGCCGTCAACGCGGCCTCGCGGCGGCGGCAGTACAAGAGAATTGCGGCGCCGCAACCAGTGGCGCGATGCCGCGGCGGCCCGCCGAAAGGAGCAAGACGCTCACCTGTGCGCGTTGTTTCTTCCGACCTTCTCGACGGAGGTTGATCATGAAGCATGCGAAGTGGGGCAGGGTGCTGCTGGCGGCAGCGTTGCTGGGGATCACCGGAGCGGCGCTGGCAGCCGATGCCGCCGATTTCGGCAAGCGTGAATACGATCTGAAGTGCGCCAGCTGTCACGGCCTGACCGGCAAGGGCGACGGCTACTACAAGCCATTCCTCAACGTGGCACCGTCGAACCTCAGCGTCATCACCAAGAAGAACAACGGCGTATTTCCGCTCGAGTACGTCGTCCAGTCGATCGACGGGCGCGGCGCCGTGAAGGCGCACGGCCCGCGTGAAATGCCGATATGGGGCCGCGACTTCGCGCTCGAGGCGGGCGAGAAGTACTTCGACGTCCCATACGACGGGCAGGCGGTCGTGCGGGCACGCATCCTCGCGCTGGTCGACTACCTCAACCGGCTGCAGGTCTACTGAGCGCCCCCGGGGCCGGGCTGCGCCCAGCCCGCCCCCCGCGGGGGCGAGGGCCTCGGGGGGCGTGGGTCGTGTTGAGAGAGCATAACCGTCTGATAAGATGACGGGATGCTCGACATCAACCTCTTTCGCAACGACCTCGCCGCGGTCGCCGCGGGCCTCGCCAAGCGCGGGCTGGCGCTGGACACCGCCGCCTTCGAAGCGCTCGAAGGGCGGCGCAAGGACATCCAGACCCGGACGCAGGACCTGCAGGCGCGACGCAACGCACTGTCCAAGGCCGTTGGCGCCGCGAAGGGCAAGGGCGAGGACGCCAGTGCGCTGTTGGCCGAGGTCGGCGGCATCGGCGACGAACTGAAGCGCCTCGAAGGCGCGCTCGATGCCGTCCAAGGCGAGGTTCGCGATTTCCTGCTCGGCCTGCCCAACCTGACGCACGACAGCACGCCGGTGGGCTGGGGCAGCGACGACAACGTCGAGATTGCCCGCTGGGGCACGCCGCGGGAGTTCGACTTTCCGGTCCGGGACCACACCGACGTCGGCGAGACGCTCGGCCTGCTCGACTTCGCCACCGCCGCCAAGCTCTCCGGCGCCCGCTTCTCCTTCCTCCGCGGCGACCTCGCGCGGCTGCACCGCGCGCTGGCGCAGTTCATGCTCGACACCCACACCCGCGAGCACGGCTACGTGGAGTGCTACACCCCGTACATCGTCAACGCGGAAACACTGGTCGGGACGACGCAACTGCCCAAGTTCGAGGCCGAGATGTTCTCGGTGAAGAAGGGCGGCGTCGAGGGCGCCGGCGAGACGCTCTACCTCATCTCGACGTCGGAGATCACGCTGACCAACACGGTGCGCGGCGAGATCCTCCCGGCCGACGCGCTGCCGCTGCGGCTGACCGCGCACACGCCTTGCTTCCGCTCGGAGGCCGGCAGCTACGGCAAGGACACGCGGGGGATGATCCGGCAGCATCAGTTCGACAAGGTCGAATTGGTCCAGATCGTGCACCCCGAGCGCTCGTATGCGGCACTGGAGGAACTCGTCGGTCACGCGGAGGCGATCCTGCAGCGGCTCGAACTGCCGTACCGGAAGGTGGCGCTGTGCACCGGCGACATCGGCTTCGCCAGCGCCAAGACCTACGACCTCGAAGTGTGGCTGCCGGCGCAGAACACCTATCGCGAAATCTCCTCGTGCTCCAACTGCGAAGCGTTCCAGGCCCGGCGGATGCAGGCGCGCTTCCGCAACGCGCAGGGCAAACCCGAACTCGTGCACACGCTGAACGGGTCGGGGCTCGCGGTCGGCCGCACGCTGGTCGCGATCCTCGAGAACTTCCAGCAGGCCGACGGCTCGGTCAGCGTGCCCCCGGTGCTGCGCGGCTACATGGGCGGCACCGAGGCGCTGCACCCGCCTCGATGAAGGCGGCCGGTTCGATGACACGCCGCGGGCTGTCGCTGCGGGTGCTGCTGCTGGCCTGGGCTGCGCTGCCCGCGCTCGCCGCCGCCAACCTGGTGGTGGTGCTCAACTCGCGCGACGCCTCGGTGACGCTGCTCGACTACGCGACCGGCGCCGAGAAGGGCGTCATCGCCGTCGGCAAGGAGCCGCACCACCTGATTCCGACGCCGGACGGCAAGGAGCTGATCGTCGCCTCGGCGGTGGGCAACGAGCTCGTCTTTCTCGATCCCGCCACCGGCGCCCTGAAGCGCCGGCTGCCCGACATCCCGGATCCCTACCAGCTCGGGTTCTCGCCCGACCGGCAGTGGCTGGTCGTCGCGGCCAACCGGCTGGACCGCGTCGACGTCTACCGGGCGGGCGACTACGGACTCGCCAAGCGCTTCGAGTTGCCGTCGATTCCGTCGCACGTCGCGTTCTCGAACGACTCGGCGTTCGCGTTCGTGACGCTGCAGGGCAGCGACGACATCGTGGCGATCGATCTCAAGGCGATGACGGTGGCGTGGAAGATGAAGGTCGGCAAGACGCCGGCGGGCATCGTCACGACGCCCGACGGCAACCACCTGCTGGTCGGCGTGATGGGCGAGGATCACGTGGCCGCGATCGACTGGCGCAAGCGGGCGATCGTCAAGCGCCTGTCGACCGGCGCCGGCGCCCACAACCTGGCGCCGAAGGGCGACGGCCGGCAGGTGTTCGTCTCCAACCGGGTTGCCAACACCATCAGCGTCATCGACCAGGGCACGCTCGAGATCGTCCGCAGGTACGACGTGCCCGGCGGCCCGGACTGCATGGACTTGGCGCCTGACGGCAAGTCGCTGTGGGTGACCTCGCGCTGGATCATGAAGGTGTCGGTGCTCGACCTCGATTCCGGCAAGGTGGTGAAGCAGTACCCGGTCGGGCGGTCGCCGCACGGCATCTACGTGCACAAGCCCCCGGTCGCGGCCGCCCCGGCAAAGTGACGACGGCGAAGCCGATGCGTGCCGCACGCTGGATCGCCGTGGCGTTGCTCGCCGCGGCGTCGCCGCTGGCGGCGGCCGGGCCCGAGGCGTGCAAGGGCACGCTGTATCTCACGCTCGACACCGGCAACATGGCCGCGGCCGACGCGATCGCGCAGACGCTGCAGCGGCACGACGTCCGGGCGACGTTCTTCCTCGCCAACGAAAGGACCGCGCGCGGCGATTACGCGCTCGACGAAGCGTGGAGCGCCTACTGGGCGGCGCGCGCCGGCGAGGGTCACGCCTTCGGCTCGCACACCTGGCGCCATGGAAGTTTCCTGCGCGACGTCGCCGGCGGCGTGGCCTATCGGCCGCAGTTCCCGGCGACGGGGGTCGAGACGCTGGACGCGAACGGCGTCTGCGCCGAGCTCAACCGGGTCGACCAGGCGTTTCGCGCGGCGTCGGGCCGCGGGCTCGACCCGCTGTGGCGGGCTCCCGGCGGCAGGACGACGCCCCGGGCGCTGGCGGCGGCGAAATCCTGCGGCTACGAGCACGTCGGTTGGGCCGCTGCCGGTTTCCTCGGCGACGAGCTGCCGTCCGAACGGTATCCGAATCGGGCGCTGGTCGATGCCGCGGTGAGCAAGCTGCGCGACGGCGACATCCTGATGATGCACCTCGGCATCTGGTCGCGCCGCGATCCCTACGCGCCGATGCTGGACGAGCTGCTCACCCGGCTCAAGGCGCGCGGCTTCTGCTTCGCGACGCTGCGCGCGCGGGCCGGCTGACGGCGCGGCGCGTGCTGCCGGAACCCTTCGCCGGCTGGTTCGGCGCGCTCCAGGGCTGGCTGTTCCAGACGCTGGTCCTGCCGCTGCTGCAGGTGGCGGGACTCGCGGTGTACACCGAGGACGCGTTCAATGCCACCGAGGATTTCCTCTGGGGCGCGCTCGAGATCGCCGTGCTGGCCGCGGTCCTGCTGCCGCTCGAGCGCCGGTATCCGGTTGAGCGCTTCGCGCGCGGTTCGGCGGTGCGCACCGACGTCCTCTACACGCTCATCCACCGGCTGGGGCTGTTCCCGCTGTTCTTCTTCTTCACGCTGCGGCCGCTGTTCGACGCGCTGCAGGCGACGCTGCATTTGCGCGGCGTGCCGACGCCCAATCTCGAGTCGCTGATCCCCGCGCTGGCGGCGAGTCCGGTCGCCAGCTTCCTCGCCTACCTGGTGCTGCTCGACCTCGCGCTCTACTGGATCCATCGCGGGCAGCACGCCTTCGGCTGGTGGTGGGCGCTGCACTCGGTCCATCACTCGCAGCGGCAGATGACCTTCTGGACCGACAACCGCAACCACCTGCTGGACAGCGTGCTGACCGATTCGATCTTCGCGCTGATCGCGCTGCTGATCGGCGTGCCGCCGGCGCAGTTCGCGCTGCTGATCGTGCTGCCGCGAATGCTGGAGTCGCTTGCGCATGCGAACCTGCGCCTGTCGTTCGGCGCCATCGGCGAACGGCTGCTCGTCTCCCCGCGCTTTCACCGGCTGCATCACGCGATCGCCGCCAGCCCGCGCGGCGACTATCGCGGCGCGAACTACGCGGTGCTGCTGCCGCTCTGGGACCTGCTGTTCGGGACCGCCGATTTCCGCCCGGCACCGGGGGCGACCGGGATCGACGACCAGCTGACCGGCCGCGACTACGGCGCGGGGTTCTGGGCGCAGCAGTGGCTGGGGCTCAAGCGTCTCGCCGGGCGCGGCTGAGCACACCGCCGACGGTCGCGTCAGGGCATCGCGGGCAGGGGCGCCGGGCCGCCGCCACCGATGGACGGCACGGACACCCGTAGCCGCGGCACGTAGCCCGCCTCGCGTGCCAGCAGGATGTCGTAATAGGCGCGGACGCGATCGACGAACACCACCGGCATGCCGCCGCGCGCATAGCCGTTCTTCGCATAGGCGTAATACTCGGGCAGCGCCAGCAGCGGCAGCGTCTTCTTGAGGTCGCTCCAAAGGTCGGGGTTGAGCTTCTGCCGTTGGGCGAGGACGCGCGCATCTTCCAGGTGGCCGAGCCCGATGTTGAACGCGGCCAGCGCCAGCCAGCTGCGGTCCGGTTCCTGGATTCGCGCGGGAAGGCCGCGCTTCAGCTCGGCGAGATAGCGCGCCGCCCCCTCGACGCTCTGCCGGGGGTCGAGGCGATCGCCCACGCCCAGCCGACGCGCCGTGTCCTCGGTCAGCTGCATCAGGCCGCGCACGCCGGTCTCGCTGGTGGCCAGCGGATCCCACTGCGACTCCTGGTACGCGAGCGCGGCGAGCAGCCGCCATTCGATGCCCGTCGCGGCCTGGGCCCGCTGGAACAGTGGCCGGTAGTCGGGCAGCAGCGTTCTCATCCGCTCGTGGAACACCCCGGCATCGATGCGGTGCACCTGCCGGACGTGCGTGAAGTAGCGGTCGGCGAGCCGCTGCAGCGTGCCGTCGCGCTTGCGCTGGGCGAAGAAGGCGTCGATCTCGTCCTTGAGCGCCGAGAGTCGCGCCGGGACGACCCAGCCGAGTTCGCGCTTGCCTCCGGCGACGAACGCGACGTCGAAACCCAGAAAGATGTTGCGGGCCACCGCGGCGACGTGCGAGGCAGCCAGCGCATAGCTCTGCCGCCCGTCGCTGACCTGTGCGATCAGCGCATCGGTCGACGGCAACGTCGAGGGTGCCCAACGCACCTCCGGGTGCGCGGCGCGCAGCGCGTCGATCGCGGCGTCGAGGCCGGTGTGCTCGACGAAGGCGACGGTCTCGGACTTGAGGTCGTTCCAGTCGGCGGGCTTGTAGCCTTCGAGGTTGTAGACGAGCACCGCCTCCACTGGATAGTAGCCGGCCGTCCACAGCACGCCGGCGGGGGCCAGGCCCCTGGCCGCCGCGGTCTCGCGGAGCCGTTGCGGCACCGCGGCGATGCCGGTAGCCGTGCGCGGGCGGAACAGCCCGCCGGCGCCGATGTGCGCCCGTCCCGCCGCCGTGTCGGCGATCGCCTGCCCGGCCGATTCGGCGATCTCGAAGCGCACGGGCAGGCCCTTCGAGCGCGCGAACAGCCGCGCGATGTCGACGTCGAAGCCCGTGGGCTCGCCGCTCGGGCCGAAGAAGTGCGAGGCCGGGCCGGGGTGAACGAGAACGACCAGCTCACCGGCCTGCTCGGGCGCCGGCAACGGCTCCCGCGCCGGGGCCCGAAAGCGGTCGACGAGAAACAGCATCGCCCCCGCGACGGCGAAACCGGCAACCAGCACGGCGAAAGAGCGCGGCAGGCGCAAGGGCAGGTGGGGCGATGGACGCGCCGATGGGAGGGAAGTCGGACCAGGAACGGGATGAACCGATTATAGCGAGCCGACGCAGCCGCTTCGGCCTGCGGCGGCGGCGGGAGGTTCCGCGGGGACCGCCCGTGCCGCTCGGTGACCGGACGCCGCGGCTGGCCATGTCAAGGCGGGCCGTTTACTTGGCCCATCGTTGACGCTATACTTGCAGCTTCGCCGTTGGGGGTATAGCTCAGCTGGGAGAGCGCTTGCATGGCATGCAAGAGGTCAGCGGTTCGATCCCGCTTACCTCCACCACCGAAAAATGCCGCCTGGCACCCGCAGCGGGGCGGCAATCGATCCAGGTCCCCATCGTCTAGAGGCCTAGGACATCACCCTTTCACGGTGAGTACGGGGGTTCGAATCCCCCTGGGGACGCCAAGAAAAACAAAGAGATAAGCCGCCCCGAGCGGCTTTTTTCTTGTCCAGACCCCACAATCGAAGCCGGCATCCCAGGATCAGGCCGGGGCGGCGTAGGCGCCCCTAAACCTTCCCGAAAACGGTAGCGGTGCAGACTTCTGCGCGACGATGATCGCCTAGCGCGACCCCTTGTCGCTCTGACTCGACTTGATCGAGTCCATGGCGGCGGCCTGGTCCGACGTCTCGCGCATCTCCGAACGCGCGGAACGGCTCGGCGTCTCCCAGTAAAGCCGGCCGCGTTGTCGACTGCGGTTCCCGCGGCGCAGCCGCTCCTTCCGTTCCGCATCACGGACCAGCACGAGGACGATCAACAGGACGCCGATCAGCGGCAGACCATAGACGGCAGACATAAGGCAGGGATTGTCCCCGTCCTGCAGACCAATACCTTGACGCGCGTCAACGCATATTCTGGTGGGGTCAATCGTCGTCGGGCGCGCCGGGCAGAGGCCCGGCTACCGCAGCCTCTCCTAGGGGCTGTAGGCTGACCACCGTGTCGAGAGAGTGTCGATGCCGTACTTCGGCCAATGGGCGACAATCTCCTCGGTGGTGAGCTTCCTGGCGCCGATCTCGGTCGCTTGTCCGACCGTGATGCAGGTATCCGCATCGAAGATGACAAGGTGTTCGCCGCGATTGCGCATTGCCTCGCGGGCCGGCGCTCCGGCCTGGCTTAAGTCAACGGGAGGATATGCGTTGCGGAAGATCACCACATTGCCCCGATTGATGACTTCGTAGCATGTGCTTCCGAGTACGGGCATCGCGGAGCCCAACGCGGTCCCCACGATGACCGCCGAAATTAACCATCGAATCATACAGACCTCCATGACGGGAATAAGGTGCTGAGGCATTCTGCGCCCAGCGATGCCACGGGTGCAATCGTCGCACCTGGCGCGTCCTACGCGGTCAGCGGGCCTTTCCTTGATCCACCGCGGTCGTCGCCGCGACAACCCCGGCATCGCCACTTGCCGGGAACGCTGATGGACGTGCAGACCACTTTCGATCTACTCGCAGCGTGGGGCAGCTGGTCGCACTACGTCTCCGTCGGCCCGGTCGTCCGCGACAAGTGCGGGTCGATCGAACACCGCTACGAGGCGCCGGGCGCGGCGGTCATGGACGAGGACCGCCAGCCGCGGAAGGTGTACGTCAACGACGAGACCGGGATGCGGATCGAGAAAGCCGTGGTCAGTCTCGGCCTGCCGCACCGGGCGTTGCTGATCCAGGTGTTCGTGCGCCAGGTGCCGCTCGAGCTCGCCGGTCGCCGGGTCGGCGCCGTCAATCCGCGGCACGTTCTCGAGCAGGCGCTGCACCAAGTCGCGGAACGCCTCGCCGGCTTGCCAGATCAACGCAGGAGCGACGATCGGCAGCGCGGACGGGTCAGCACCCCTGCCGCGGCCTGACGCTGCTGCAGGGCTAAAGAAAAGCCGGCCTGACTGCGGCGGGTTCGTGCGCCGGGGAAGTTGGGGAGGTGGCGCACGTCGTCATGATGTTGAGGCTCGCGTGGAACTGCAGCCGTCATCTTTATCAGTGGCGTCGATGCGGTCCGCGCGCGATTCGCTGGGAGTCCATCTTGGCGCCATGAGGGGTAACATGATCTTATGGGTGCTAATCGGGCACTTATCGCAGGCCTGCAGTGGTCAGAGCGCTACGCATTGGCGCTGATTGTCGCAGTGGTTCTGACTGCTTGTGAGGCAATTCCGCGTCTAGCATCTCCTTCGAAGGCCGAATGCTGGACAGTGAACGAACCGACTCTCGAGTGTCGGGGAGCGGCAAGTTGTGAGGAGCTCGCGACGTTGGAGGGTTCGCTCGACGTGGAACTCGGGAGGGAGGAACAGTTCGCCTATGAGGGTGTCGTGCTCATGATTCACCCTGGATTCTAGGTGTTCTTCCCTGTCACCGTGCCGCTCGCAGCCGTGGCGATTGTTACCCATCACGAGCGTGTCGCCGTTCTCCGAGAGAGGCAGGCGGCGGTCCGGCAGTTGATGCAGGAAAAGGGGTGTGCTGCGAGTCGCTTGCCCGGCCCCAGACAATCCGTTGAATCGCAAACAGGTCGACCGGAGCCGCAGTGACGCTGGCGATCTGCGCCGCGCCTTCGATGCCGCCGTGCGCGCCGTCGGTGACCGCCTCGCCTGCTTGCCAGAACGCGCTACACGGGGCGATCGCGCTGCAGGACGGGTGATATACGTTCGGCAGCGTAGCGCGCGGCGTAGCGCCGCCGCTCATCACGCGGCCCCGATCGTCGCGATCCGCGCGCGGTAGCCCAGCCCCGCGGCCGCCAGCGCCACGGTGCAGCGGTGGCAATGGATCGCGTGCTTACTGTGCGCGACGTAGGCTTTCTGTCATTGCGGACAGACCCGGATCGTGCCGGGGACGGCCTGGAATCCGGCGAGATGCCGCATCCGTGCGTCGTGGGCAGGACCGCGGTCGCGGCCAGGGTGGCGTTGAGACATAACGCACCTCATCGAAAAGGTGCCGGCTTCGGGCCGCGCGGCCGGCGCGCGCGGGAGTACGGTGCGGAGGACACCGCAGGCCCGGTGATGCGTTAGCGCGCGTCCAGGTGACCTGCCCGGCTTCTTCGGACACCTGATTTCTGGAAAGATGGCTCTTCTTCGAGAAGGAAGAGCCGATGAGAAAGAGTCGATTCACCGACGAGCAGATGGCTGCCATCTTGCGTGAGGCCGAACGTACTTCGGTTGCCGAAGCGGCCAAGAAGAGCAGATCAGCGAGCAGACGATCTACGCCTGGCGGCAGCACTTCGGGCAGCTGGAGCCGTCGGACGTGAAGAAGCTGAAGGCGCTGTCGACCGAGAACGCGAAGCTCAAGAAACTGCTGGCCGAGCGCGACCTCGAGATCGAGGTCATGAAGGAGATCAACCGAAAAAATGGTAGGCCCGCAGGGGCGTCGGGAGCAACGTGCCTATGCCTGTGCACGCGGCATCCCGAAACGACGCGCCTGCGGGCTGATCGGCATGGCCCGCTCCACCTTGTCCTACCAGCTGCGGCAACCCGCGAAGGACGCGCCGGTGATCGCGGCCATGCGCCGGCTGTCGTCGCAGTGCCCACGCTATGGTTACCGCCGGATTCGGATCTTCCTGCGCCGCGAGGGGATGGCGATGAGCCCATCACGGGCCGAGCGGCTGTGGCGCCAAGCGGGGCTGCAGCTGCCGCGCCGTCGCCCCCGTCGCCGCGTAGCTACTTCCCGGCCCCGGCCGATGCCGCCACGGGCCGCCAATCATGTCTGGGCCTATGACTTCGTCTTCGATGCCTGTGCCAACGGCCAGCAGATCAAATGACTTACCGTGGTCGACGAGTTCACTCATGAGTGCTTGGCGATCGACGTAGCCAGCTCGATTCGCTCGCGCCGCGTGATCGACGTGGTAGCCCGACTGATCAGCGTTCATGGCGCCCCGGCCTATCTGCGTTCGGACAGCGGACCGGAGTTCGTCAGCCACGCCGTCCTCAAGTGGCTGACCGAGAATCGGATCGACACCGCGCTGATCGATCCGGGCAAGCCATGGCAGAACGGCACCAACGAATCGTTCAACGGCAAGTTTCGCGACGAGTGCCTCAGCCTGGAGTGGTTCCGCAGCCGCCGCGAGGCCGCCATTCTGATCGAATCGTGGCGCAAGCATTACAACGCCGTCCGACCGCACCAGAGCCTCGGCTACTTGACCCCGCACCAGTTCAAGCTTCAGCATCCACTTCCACCGCCCCCTCAACCCCGAGCCACTCTCCAGGAATAAAGCGTTCGAAAATCTCAAGGCAGGTCAGGAAGCGCGGTTCGTTGAACTATGCTCGCATCATCAACGCGACACAACGACCGCGCCGGGGAACGCCGCAGTTTGCGTAGCCCATTCATCGCCAACTGCGGACAGGGACCGTGGATGATCGGGCCGAGTACGGCCAGTTCCAGACGGTGGCTCTCACATCTCAAGTTGCCGGGAAGCGGCCATTGACGAGGCGACCGGCGGCGGGCGATCCGAAGCCGCTTGCGCCCGCCCGCCTGAGTGCGCGCGGCCACCTTGGCATCGGTGCCCGCGCCGAAGCACGGCGACAAGCGCGCGGAGCAGCCCATTGCCGCCGAAAGTCGACGCTTGACCCGCACCGTCGAGCCGACCACGCTCAGCCTCGCGCCGTTGAAATGGCTATCCGTGAGCCTCGCGATCATCGCGCTCGCGACCGGTGCCCCGGTGCTGCCGGCGACGAACTGGCGCGAGGCCGGCGGGCGGCAGGTGCTGCGCTTCGAGACGCCGATCGTGCCGATCGAGATCGACGACACGGGCGAGGCGATCCGGCGCAACACGCGGGCCTACAACGCGGAGCTCGAGCGGCTGATCCTCGTCCGGCCCGAGCAGTGGTACTGGGTGCACCGGTGGTGGTAGGCGGTCGCGCCGCGGGCGCGCAGGGGGCGGGGCGGACCGGCGCGCGCAGGTTGATTCGCGGTCGCCCGGCGCATCCGGCCGCGCATCGGGCGGCCGGCGCGCCCTCAGCCTAGGGCAACAGGATGTGCCGGACGTGTCTGACGTGCGTGGAGAGCACGTGGACATGGGTGATCGCCATGTCGAGACTGTGCTTCAGGTCGAGGTAGGCCTCGAGCTCTCCCGGCACGTGGTAACGAGCCGGGTTTCGCAGGTCGTCGGACGCCTGCCGAAGCTCGGCCTCGCTGGCTTGAAGCGCCACCAGTATTTCCGAGACGTCGCCGACCGACGGGATCGTCCCGTCCTGCACGGCCCCGACGAGCGTCTCGAGGCGAAAGACCGCGTCCTCCAGGGGACAGTACACCTCGGGGTCGTCACAGTCGGTACCGAGCGTCTGCAGCACGCGCGAGGCAACCGGACGCAAGTGATCGAATTCGGCGGCAGCCGCGGCGGCCTCGCGCACCTTCTGAACGGCCGGAAGCAGCAAGCCGATGAGGACCGCAATGATCGCGATCACCACGAGCAACTCGATCAGCGTGAATCCCGACGAGCGACGAACCTTCTCGAGTGTCTTCATGGCGCAGCTCCACGGATGTCCAGGGGGGCGCCAGCCGTCGCGGTGACCTGGCGCTCGATTACCGGTATAGGCTCATTGTGCCGGGAACGCAATGCGAATATTTCCGACTTGCGTTCCGCGCGACCTCCGGAACACCGATCCGGCAGCGCCGCGGCACGGCCGACTCCCTCGCGCGTCGACAGGCGGTGCCGGTCGCAGAAGCGGGCGATGCGTATGATCCGAGCCAGGTTCCGAAACGCCGCAGTTCGAGCCATGGTGTGCCTCCTTCCCTTGTCGAGTCCCTCGTGGCGGTCGCGTGCTCAAAGCTCGAAGTGCAGGGAGCTCATCCAAGCCTTCGCCGAGGAAGGATACTTCCACCCCCGTTTTGCGCCATGAGCCGGGAAATCCACCTTCCGCCTCGCCCGCCTGTCGTGTTCACCTGCGGGCGCCGAGCGGCCAAGCCGGCTGGCGAACGTCAGGCGGAACGACGGCAAGGTGGAGATGGGACGGCATTCATGGCGTTCGTCCATGGGCTCACTGCTTCTTCGGACACGGACAGTCAGTTCAAGTGCACGCGGCTGAGTGTGGAGGAGCCGGTAGGGCGGGTCACGCGTCGATTTGCGGTCGCAACGGGTTGCTGGATACGCTTGTGGTGGTACTTTCGGGCGGGCGCGGACGCCAGAGTGGCTACGCGCGGGCAGGCGGGTGGGGGCAGGCACGAGCGCGCCCGGCGTCGCACACGGGTAAGCGGCGACGGAGGTGGCTACCAGGCGTTGCGCTGATCGAACTCGAAGGCCGGGTTGGGCTGCGTCAGCGGCTCGTTCTCACCCGCTGATAGATGTTGAGGCGCCCCTTGCTGCGACCTGAACGGCAGCTTCCACCCGTTTCAATGGCCACTTCCGGGTTCGCCCAAGGTCGGCACAGTCGAACTGCGACCGACGACGAGCAAGCCGCTCGCGTTCAGAGCCCTCGGTCGGAGACCGGCCAGTTCCGGTCATTGAAGCCTTGATGAATGGCCGCAACCGAACGGCCGGTTACTGATCAACGATGAAACCTCTGCCTGTGTAGGCTTGCACCTTCAGCAGATCGCCGCGCAGACATCCCTAACCTGTCCGCGCAGCCAGCGATGTGCTGGATCGGCATTCAGCCTTGGGTGCCAGAATAGTGCAACCGTGATCTCCGGTGTGGAGACCGGAAGGGGGAAACTGTGCAAACCGGCGCGCAGGTTTCCGGTGTGTCGTTCGGGAACGCTGGCGATCAGGTCAGATACTCGAGCCAGGGCCAGCGCGGTCGAAAAGCCAGCGACCGTCACGCAGATTCCCCGCTCCAGCCCCAATGGGGTCAAGGCTTCATCGATTGGCCCCCTGTCGACACCTCGTCGCGAGACGAGGATATGCCCGCCGGCCGCGTAACGAGCAGGCGTGATCTCGCCTTGGCAGAGCGGGTGCCCCATTCCCACGACACCAATGAAACGGTCTCGGAACAATGCCTGCACACGCAGCTCCGGAGCCGTCGCTTTCCCTACAACGCCTGTTTCCAGATCGACGATCCCGTCGCGAAGTGAGGTGCTGTCCTTGTCGGGCTTCTGCACGAAGCACAGCCGTACACCGGGCGCTTCCTCGCCGACGCGGGCGATGAGGTCCGGTCCGAAGTTCTCCACAAAGCCTTCGCTGGTCCGTAGCGTGAACGTCCTGACGAGCTGTTTGAGGTTGAGCTTTTCAGCGGGGCGCAAGACGGCTTCTCCATCCTGCACGAGCTGACTGACTCGCTCGCGCAGTTCGAGCGCCCGGGGTGTGGGGACGAGACCGCGTCCGGCCCTGACCAACAACGGATCGCCCGTCGTCTCGCGCAATCGCGCCAGCGCCCGGCTCATCGCCGACGGGCTAAGCCGCAACCGTCGGGCGGCGCGTGCAACGCTGCCTTCCGCGAGCAGCACATCCAGAGTGACAAGCAAATTGAGATCGGGTCTCGACATGCGTCAACCCTAGCACCGTTTGATCATGATATGGCGTTACACGCATGAATAAAGTGCAAATGGTGCGTCTTCCGCCATGTCATGCAAGGGAGTACATATCGAACAGGTCCGTTTCGAGCGTCGCCAGACAAAGAGGGTTCATGTTGAAGCCAACCATTGCCGGTCGAGATGAGGCAGTAGCGGGAAGTGCGGAACGGACACCTTCGGTTCGGTGGGCGCTCGCCAGCCTTTCGCTGTCCATGTTGCTCTCCTCGCTCGGCACCAGCATCGCCAACGTCGGCTTGCCGACCTTCGCACAGGCGTTCAACGCGTCGTTCCAGGAGGTCCAGTGGATTGTCCTCGCCTATCTCCTCGCCATCACCACCCTGATCGTCAGCGTCGGACGACTCGGTGACATCACCGGCCGCAGACGGCTGCTACTGGCCGGGATCCTCCTGTTCACGGTGGCCTCGGTCCTGTGCGGCGTCGCGCCCACGCTCTGGCTGCTGATTGCCGCCCGGGCGCTGCAGGGTCTCGGCGCGGCCATCATGATGGCCCTCACCATGGCGTTTGTCGGCGAGACGGTTCCCAAGGAAAGGACCGGCAGCGCCATGGGACTGCTCGGAACGATGTCCGCAATCGGCACCGCGCTCGGTCCATCGCTCGGTGGTGTCCTGATCGCCGGGTTGGGGTGGCCGGCGCTCTTCCTCATTAACGTACCTTTGGGCCTCCTGACTTTTCTTCTCGCGTTTCGCTTTCTGCCCCTTGATCGCCGGGATTCGCAAGCTGATCGGGCTGGCTTCGATCATGTGGGCACGCTGCTGCTTGCGCTGACGCTTGCAGCTTATGCCCTGGCCATGACAATCGGGCGCGGCAGTTTCGGTCGGTTCAACATGGCTCTGCTGTTCGCTGCAGTCTCCGGCATGGGCCTCTTTGTGCTAGCCGAGACGAGGGCAGTATCGCCTCTGATCCGATTGGCAATGTTCCGAAATCCAGTACTGAGTGCGGGCTTCGCCATGAGCACTCTGGTCACGACCGTGGTGATGGCGACGCTGGTGGTTGGCCCGTTCTATCTCTCCGGGGCGCTGGCGCTCGACGCCGCCCGTATCGGACTCGTCATGTCTTCCGGTCCGATTGTCGCCGCACTGACGGGCGTGCCGGCCGGCCGCATCGTGGACCGGTTCGGCGCACACCGCATGAGCATCGCCGGGCTCGTCGGGATGGCGGTCGGCGCTTCCACCCTGCCGATGTTGCCGACAAGGTTCGGCGTACCGGGTTACATCGCCCCGCTCGTCGTCATCACCGCCGGCTATGCCCTGTTCCAGGCGGCCAACAATACTGCCGTCATGACCAACATTCGACCGGACCAGCGGGGCGTCATATCCGGCATGCTCAACCTGTCGCGCAATCTCGGGCTCATCACCGGCGCATCCGCGATGGGAGCTGTGTTCGCACTCGCATCCGCGACGACCGACATCGCAACGGCGCGCCCCGAGGCCGTTGCCACCGGAATGCGAATCACGTTCGCAGTCGCGGCGGGGTTGATCGTCGTCGCGCTTGCCATTGCGGCTGGCACTTACCGTCGCTCATTGCGCAATGGGTGAATCACCGCGGACTCACAGGCTCCGGCCGCCGCGATTCGGAAGGCACCCAATGGCCTCGGAGCGAATGCAGACGCTCAGGGCAAGAGTGACGTATGTCTGGGTTGGGTTGAGCCGGGACCGACAACGAACAGGCGGTTCGCGGCTCGAGCTGCCTCGCACGCATCCGATTTTGTGGCGTGAGGAAGCGTCTACCCCGGATGCACCCGACTCGAGCGGGTGGCGATTGCCGTGGCAGTTGATAGAGGGTCTAATTTAGGCGCAAATGGCCTGCCCAGTGCCCCCCCCCCCCCCCCCCCCACGCCCGCCAGCGGGGGTGACGGCCGGCGCCCCGCGGGGCCCCCCCCCCGGCGCGCCGGCCCCGCCCCCCGGGCGGGCCGCCCGGGCCCGGCCCCCCCGGGGGGCCGCGGGCCCCCGCCCCCCCGCGCCCCGCCCCCCCCCCCCCCTCGCCCAGCACGTTATGCCCTTGATCAAGAAAGCACTGCTCTACTTTCTCTCCCTCGGCGTAGCCGCGTATGCCGCCATTGGATACGGAATCACGCCATTGGGTTCACTCGTGCATCCGGACATGAAGGAAGGCTTCGTGGCGCATCCTGTCGGGGTCTTACTCCATGTCTTCGCGGCAGCGATTGCGTTGGCCCTGGGCCCTTTTCAGTTTTCACCGCACCTTCGGCGCACCCGGAGAACTCTTCATCGGTGGATGGGGCGCGTGTACCTGGGTGTGGGTGTTCTTGTCGGAGGTCTGTCTGGTCTCTACATAGCCCAATTCGCGTTTGGCGGGCTGGTCGCCAAGCTTGGCTTTGCAGTGCTCGCGTTGTGCTGGTTGTATACCGGATTGCGTGCGTTCCTCGCTATTCGCAGCAGCGCCATCGACGAGCACCAGAAATGGATGGTGCGGAACTTTTCCCTTGCCTTTGCTGCCGTCATGCTGCGTCTTTACATTCCGACATCCGTACTCGCCGGTGTCGATTTCGCCGTCGCCTATCCCGTCATCGCATGGCTATGTTGGCTGCCAAACCTGCTTGTGGCTGAGTGGGTCTACAGGACTTCACATTTCAGGTCGCCGCAGCGGACCGCCTACAACGACCGCTAACATCTCCGTTGTGGACGTTCGGTATCCGTAAGGTGCGACGGCCGGTTTAGGTCGACCGCGGTCATTGGAGGTAGACGCCTCACGGTTCAACTGGGCGCAGACGTGGGAATCCGTCAGAGTGGCGTTGCTAACCCATTGCAGACTGAGGTGGGAATAGCAAGGCGTCGCCCTGGGGACGCCAAGTAGAACAGAGACTTAGGCCTCCGAGTGGGGCATTTTTTCTTGCCAGGCACTGAACCCACTGTCGGAACCGGAATCCCGGACGCCGGTCGGCGGCCTGACACCCGTTAGCGCGACTGCCTGTTGAGCGTACTCGGCGGCTGGATGCCGGAACGGATGAGCGTGTCGATGTACCCGTTCCGATCCGAACTGTGCCGCATCGAGGAGCTTTCCGTGCGTTCCCAGTAGTAGCGGACGGTGCGTCGCTCGCGCTGTTTGCGGCGCAGCCTGGCCTGCCGTGCGGCATCGTGGACGAGCACGAGAACGATGAGCAGGATGCCGATCAGCGGCAGACCAATGGCGGCAGACATAACACAAGGATTGTCCACGTCCCGAAGACAGATGCCTTGATGCGCGTCAACGCATATGTCGGTGGGGTTATTCGCCGTCCGGAGCTTGCGCGGGGTCGCCCTGCGATGCGGTGAGCTCCATCGACACCGGCCACCACGAGCCAGCGCCATCCGGCATGGCTCGCCACTCGCAGGCGCGTTCGCCCGCGGTCCGATGACATCTGCCATGCCTTGAAGGTTTGCTGCGTTGAACGCCGACATCGGCGTGAGTGGCGGCCGGCGAGTTCGGCAACACCCTGTCGCGGACCGGTGATTTCAGGGCCGCATCGCGTTGTGCCGAAGTGTTGCCGACGGTGACTCGCAGTAGGCGCTCCGATAGCGGGCAGCGAACCGGCCGAGATGGACGAATCCGGCATCGTGCGCGAGTTGCGTGACCGAATCGCCGGGCCTGGATTCGAGGAGATTCCGCCGCACCCACGCGAGCCGCCGGGCCATCACGAATTGCAGCGGCGTCTGGCCGCGATGCGCCCGGAACGCAGACTCGAGGTAGCGGTCGCCGACACCGGCCACTGCGCACAGGCGGCCGAGCGTGATCGGGTCCGCGAGGTGGGCATCGATCCACTCCTCGACGGTGCGGATGCGCTGGATTCCCAGCGCGGGCGCCGAGGACGACGGGCGAGTCGCCAGGACCTGGTCGGCCATCCAATGGCAAAGGCGGGCCTGCAGCTGCTCGGCGCGGGGCACGGAAGCGTTCTCGGCCGGCGGCTTCGCGGCGTCGACCAAAGTTCGATGCAGGGCGGCGAGTGCGCTCAGCCGACTGCCTGCCAACGGGATCTCGCGCGTGCCGCGGCTCGCCAGCGCGGCCGCCGGGTCGCGGTCGACAAGCTCGTCCGCGAGCACGGAACCAGGCAGGCGCAGGACGACGAGCCAATCGTCCGGCTCGAAGTAGAGCGTGTACTCCTGCCCCGGGGCGAGCAGGATGGCGGTGTCGGGGCGCGCTTCCAGCGTCCTGCCGCCCACTGCGTAGACGTGCCTGCGCCCCAGCGGCAGATGCAGGATCGCGCTCCGCGGAACCCCCTGCACCTTCTGGCGCGTGCGGGTGAGTCCCCATCCGAGGTCGACATCGCCGCAACGAACGGCATCCATCGAATAGCCCAGCGGTCCGCGGCCCAGCGCCGCCCGCCGGTGACTGCCGTCGTAGGCGGCGACGAAGGCGTGGATTTCGTCGAGGTGGTCCGAGCGGAACCGGGCGGAGTGGGGGGGTGGGCGGCTGAACACGTCGGAAACGCAAGTTTGTCCAGGCCCCGATCGCGGATTTGCTCGGTTTCTGGATAGTGGCATCGTCGATCGATCGGTATCTTACTGCCTCGGCGTGCGTCGAAGATCGAGGTCGGGGGAGACTCGTGCCCGCCTGCCGTGGCGTCGCCCCTGCGGACCTGGTCGCGCCGACCGCGGTCGAGTCTTCGGCGCGCAGGGCAATCGTGCACATGTCGCCCTTCCTGGCGCGCGATGTGCCAAACACCTGACGGAGAACCGAAGTGTACAAATGGATGGAAGCCGCCGCTGTCGGCATGGTCGCCGGCACCTGTGCCCTTGCGGCAAGTGCACAGATCGTTCTGTACGAGAACGACAACTACAACGGGCGGAGCTATCGCGCCTCCCACAGCGTACCCAACCTGAACGACACCGGGTTCAACGACAAGGCGTCGTCGGTCACCGTTCGAGGCGGCCAGTGGCAGCTGTGCGGCGACGCGTACTTCCGCGGCAGCTGCGTGACGCTCGGCCCCGGGGAGTACTCGTCGCTGCGTGCCATGGGCATGAACGACAAGCTGTCCTCGGTCCGCGAACTGGGATGGACGCCGGATGGCGGCGGCGGCTGGAGCGGCAGCCATTCGTACAACAGCGACAGCGGCTACAACAACCGCTACACCTACAACGGCAACAACTACCAGGGCGGGAACTGGGGTTCGGGGTCGCGCGCCGTGCTGTTCTCGGGCTACAACCTCGCTGGCGAGGCGTTCGTGGTGAGCTCCGGCGGTGTCGGCAACCTCGACCGCACCGGATTCAACGACAAGGCGCGCTCGCTGCGCGTCGAGTCCGGCTACTGGCTGTTCTGCACCGACGCCAACTACCAGGGCGACTGCCATACCTACGGCCCGGGCGACTATCCCAACCTGCCCGGCGGGCAGAACCACGCGATTTCCTCCGGGCGCCGGATCTCGGGCAACTACCCCTACCGCAACAATCCGAACTGGAGCGGCAACTGAACGTCGTCGCTCGGGGGCCGCACCCGCCATGTTCCCCACTTTGCTGCTCGTGACGTTCCTCGTTGCCCTTGCGGTCTCGACGGCGACGGCGTTGGTCTTCGCCAGGTCGATCAAGGGCATCCTCAACCGGATCATCGCCGACGAGATCAGTGCTGCGTGGTTTCGGTATCTCAACTTCGCCATCCTCGTCGTCGGCGTATCGGCGGGGGTCCGCATCTACGCGCTGGAGAGGTACGTCACCCCCTCGCGCGACGACAAGGACGCGAAGATCATCGAGCTCACGAACGACCGCTGGCTTCTCGAGCTGTACCGCACGGTCATCGAGACCCTGCAGGGGATTGCCTGGCTGTTGTTGGTCTTCTTCGCCTTCGCGCTCATCGCCTACGTGATCGTCCGTTCCGGCGAGTTGAAGCGAAAGAGCGCACATGAGACGCCAAAGCCCTGACCGGGCGTCAACCGGCCATGGCGGCGGGCGTGCCGCGGCGCCCGGCGCGACGCCAACCATCTTGCTCTGACCCCACGCCTCGGGAACTCGCCAATGCGTCGTCTTGCATCGACCCGTTTGATCCTCGGCACACTGCTCGCCGCGTCCGCAACGCTGCTGCTGCCGGGATGCTCGTCCCCTGCCAAGCCGATGGACGCGGCGTCGCCCGCAGCGGCCGACGCCGCCCGCAACTTCGGCTTTCCGCTCGGCTTCTCGCCGTCGAAGATGGACACCACGGCCGATCCGCGGCAGGATTTCCGGCGCTATGCGGGCGGGCGCTGGCTCGACGCGGCGACGATTCCCGCCGACCAGCTGGAGATCTCCGGCTACCTCGTGATGCAGGAGACGGTCCAGGCACAGCTGCGCGACCTGCTGCAGCAGGCTGCACGGACGAGCGGTGCGGCGCCGACGGGTTCGCCGACGCAGCAGGTCGGCGACTTCTACGCGTCGGGCATGGACGTCGACCGCCTCGCGTCCCTCGGCGTGCAGCCGCTGGCATCCGAGTTCGACCGCATCGCCAAGCTGCAGGGCCCGACCGCGCTCGCCCAGGAACTCGCCCGCCTGCAGCTGATCACCGGCGGCGGGGCAATCATGGCCGTGTTGACGTCGCCGCATCCGCAGGACCGCACACGGATGGCGATCTACATCGGCGACACCGGCCTGGGGCTCGGCGTCGACAACTATCTCAAGCCCGACGCCCGGCGCATCCGCGACGGCTACATCGCGAAGATGACCGACTATCTTGTGCTCGCGGGCTCCACGCCGGAGGCGGCGAGCGCGACGGCGCAGAAGGTGCTGGCGCTGGAGACGCGGGTGGCGAAGAGGAAGCTCACGCCGGTGGAGAAGCGGGACCCCGCCAAGCGCTTCGTGCCGATGCCTTACGCCGATGCGAAGCGGCTGCTGTCCACCATCGACCTCGACGCCAACTTCCGGGCGCTCGGGCTGCCCACGGGCGGGGAAGTCGTGGTCGTCGAGGTCGAGGCGCTGCGCGAGCGCAACGCCATCCTGGCCGAGTCGTCGCCGGAGGATACCCGCGCGTACCTCAAGCTCGAGCTGCTGCGCCAGATGGCGCCGTACCTGACGCCGGCCTTCGACCGACCGGACGCCGCCTTCAGCGTCGTGCTCTACGGCAAGGACGTGACGCCGCCGCGCGACAAGCAGGTGGCTTTGGCCACGCCGGGCCTGCTCGGACATCCGCTGTCGCAGCTCTACGTCGCGAAGTACCTGACCCCCGAATCGCGGCGCGACGTGGAGGCGATGGTCGCGCGCGTGAAGGCGCAGTTCCGCGCGCGCATCGAGCGCAACGGCTGGCTGTCGCCGCCGACGCGGGCGCAGGCGCTGGCCAAGCTCGACCGGACGGAAATACGGGTCGGCTACCCGTCGCAGTGGATCGAGTACGGCAAGGTCGCGATTCGCCGCGACGATTACGCCGGCAACGCCATGCGGCTGAACGAGTTCCTGGTGCGGCGCGAACTTGCAAAGCTCGGCAAGCCGGTCGAGCTCGACCAGTTCGCCGCGCCGAACACCACGCTGCCCATCGTCATCAACGCCGGATACGATTCCAGCTGGAACGGCATCGAGATCCCCGCCGCCTTCCTGCAGCCGCCGTTCTACGACCCCAAGGCGGACCCGGCGGTCAACTTCTGCACGATGGGCGCGGTGATCGGGCACGAACTGACGCACGGCTTCGACTCGCAAGGGCGGCTCTACGACGCGTCCGGCAACGTGCGCGACTGGTGGACCGATGCCGACGCGCAGCGCTTCGTCGATGAGACCGCGAAGCTCGCCAGGCAGGCCGATGCGTTCGAGATCCTGCCGGGGCTGCATCTGAACGGCGCGATCGAGGTCACCGAGAACCTGGCCGACGTCGGTGGCGTGGCGCTGGGCTACGCGGCACTGCAGGAGCACCTGCGCGAGCACCCGGCCGCCAATCGCACGATCGACGGCTTCACGCCTTCGCAGCGCTGCTTCCTCGCCTGGGGACAGCTGTGGGCGGACAAGATGAACGAAGGGGCGATGCGCCAGCTGCTGCCGGTGGATGGCCATCCACCGGGCGTGTACCGGATGGCGGCGCCGGCGCAGCACGAAAGGGCATTTTACGAGGCGTTCGGCATCCGCGCCGGCGACCGCATGTGGCTGGACCCGAACCACCGGGTCACGATCTGGTGAGGGACGACATGAAAGCAATGACCACGCGGGCGCTCGCCGCCGTCGCGATCCTGGCCCTGGCCGGGCCGCTCGTAGCGGCCGACGGACCTCCGCCCCCGCGCCAGGAGCGCGTGACGTTCGCCAAGGGCGCGTCGTCGGCGACGGTCAAGGGCACCCTGAAGGGCGGCGCCAACGTCGACTATCTGGTGCGGGCGGCGGCGGGCCAGACGCTGGAGGTGAAGCTGCAGGGCACGAACTCCCAGAACGACTTCAACGTGCTGCCTCCCGGTTCCGCCAACGTGGCGATGTACGTGAGCAGCATGACGGGCGAGCGGTCCTGGTCGGGGATGCTGCCGGCCGACGGCGACTACGCGATCCGCGTCTACCTGATGCGCCCGGCGGCGCGCCGGAGCGAGGCGTCGAAGTACACGCTGACCGTGGCCGTGACCGGCAAGCCGCTGCCGCCGCTGTCCGCAGCGCGGGACGCAAAGGTCGCGGGCACGGCGTACCATGCTACGGCCAAGCTGCCGTGCACGCTGCCCTACCAGCCGGACGTGAAGTCATGCGACGCGGGCGTCGTCCGCCGCGGCCACGACGGCACCGCGACCTTCGAGGCAATCGGCGCCATGGGCGTGCAGCGGCGCATCCTGTTCGTGCAGGGCAAGCCGGTGGCCGCGGACACGATGGATCCGGTGACGGCCACGCGGCAGGGCGACGTGACGATCGTGAAGGTGCGCGACGCCGAGCGCTACGACATTCCCGATGCCTTCCTCAACGGCGGCTGACCGCACCGCGCGGCCGCGGCGGCTCGCGTCCGATTCGACGCGAGAGTGCCGACGCGTGGCGCTTGCCGTCGTCGCCTCGGCGGTGATGGCGGCGGGCGGGGCCGCGCAGGCGACCGCGGACGGCCCCGATCATTACCGCGTGCACGGTGTCTCGCCCGGGCGTCACCTGACACTGCGGGCGGAGCCGTCGACGGCGTCGGCGCCGGTCGCCCGCATCCCCGCGAACGGGATCTGCCTGCGCAGCCTCGGCTGCCAGGGCGGGCTCAGCTTCGAGGAGTTCGCCACGCTGAGCGACGAGGACAGGCGTCGCCGGGCGGCGGAGCATCCGCGCTGGTGCAAGGTCGACTACCGGGGAACCGTGGGCTGGGTGGCGGGCAGGTACCTGGCGGAGGATGCGTGTCCGCCGCCCGCAACGCCCTGACAGTTCCGCCGGCTCTTTCGCGTATCCCGGCCATTTGCTCCGCCATAGCCGACCGCCTCCATGCCTGCTTGCGCATCGCTTGGTGTCTTACTTCGCCGCATGGCGACCCTCGGCACGGCGGTGGCGGTGGCCGGCGTCGTGCACGCGCAGACGGTGCCCGACCCGGTGCGCGATCAGGTCGCCAGCGCGCGTCTGGGTGCCGGCTACGCCCAGATGATCAACCTGTCGGCCACGCCGGACTTGAGCGCAGCCAGCTATCGGATCGACGGCCTCGATCCGGGTGCGGAGCTCGACGTGCTTCGGCTGCCGTACCAGGCCAAGTGGCTCCCGCTTTCTGACGAAGCGGATCTCTACTGGAAGGTCGAGGCGGGCGGGTTGCGGTTCAGGCAGGACTTCCACTGGAATCCCACGCCGGACGCGGCAGGGATCTTCGGCAGCAAGTGGACGGCCTACAGCGTGGGCGCAGGGGTTCTCGCGAAGGTGAGGCTCGGGAGCGGCTTCTCCATCGAGCCCGCGGTCGACGTGGCGCTCGCGCGGCTCCAGAACCGCACGAGCTACGGCGGGTCGGCCACGGTCCTGCAGCCGGCTCTGGACCGGTTGCTGTTCAACTGGCACGCCGCCGCCTGGCTGGTGACGCCCGGGGTCGCGCTTGCATGGACCGACGCGGTGGGAGAGGGCAGGGGCCGGGTGCGCGGGCACGTCGCACGCTCGTGGATCGCGAGCTTCGACGAGACGGACCCCGTTCAGCGCTTTCGCGAGGCGACCAATGCCTACTCGGTCCGGGTCGAGTACCTGCACCCGACCGCGTGGAAGGCTCTCGAGCGCAGCATGAGCTGGGTCGCCTACGGCAGCTACGCCGGCTTCTTCGGAGCCAATCGCCACGTGCTCGGATTCGACGCCGTCGCCGAGGTGGGGGGCGGGCTCGAAGTGCCGGTCGCGCCCGACGCGCCGAAGGCCGAGCGCGTCCGTTTGCAGGCGGCGTATCTGTTCGGCTCCGGCGTCCGCGGGTGGACCCTCGGGCTGGGCCTGCAGTATTGACTGGACTATTCGGGAGGAATGCACCTGCACTTCGCTCCTCGGCCGGAACGGAAGCCGTGTTGCTGCCCGACTGCGATGCACGGAACGTTTGAATGCGCAGGCTGCGAAGTCAAGGCATCGATCTCCGGACAAGCCATGGGAGGAGAGACCCGAGTTGCCTCGAGCGGCATTTTCCAGTCTGGCGCGCGGAACCACCGCCCGATCGATTTGGGCTGAAGCTGTCAGCAAACCCCATTCACCGGGTGGCCGACGACCCCCCGAACCCTCGCCAATCCCCCTGTCGCCAAAGACAAGGGGCCAGGCAATGGCCTGACCCCTTGATGGTTGGTGCTGTTGAGAGGAGTCGAACCTCCGACCTACTGATTACGAATCAGTTGCTCTACCAACTGAGCTACAACAGCGCAGCCGTGAATTATATCGGGTGCGGCGCCGCAACGCCAACAGGGGGCGCCGCGCCGCCCGGCGCGCGGGCCTTCACCGCGTGCCGAGCGGGGGCAGCGTGGCCAGCAGCGCCGAGGCTCCGCTCCAGAAGATCTGCACGCCGATGCAGAGCAGGATGAACGCCGACAGCCGCAGCACGACGCTCGCTCCGGTGTCGCCGAGGCCGCGCATGATCCGGTCGGCATAGCGAAAGCAGACGAAGATCGTCGCCGCGATCAGGGTGACGCCGGCGAGGTTGCCGAGCCCCGAGACCAGCAGCGAGCGCATGCTCGCGGGGTGATGCGCACCGATCGTGATCGCGACCGAGATCGATCCGGGACCGACGGTCAGCGGCAGGGTCAGCGGGTAGAAGGCGCGGCTGGCGATGACCGCGGCCGAGGGCGACGCCGACGGGACGACGCGGACCTCGTCGTTCGACCGCAGCAGGTCCCAGCCGGCGGCACAGACGACAACTCCGCCGCCGACCTGCACGATCGGCACCGACAGGCCGAAGAACTCCAGCACGTGGCTGCCGATGAGCAGCGAACCCAGCAGCAGCATGAAGGCGTTGAAGGCGATGCGCTTGGCCATCGTCGCCCGCAACGCCGGCGAGCAGTCGGCGGTCATGGCGAGAAAGACCGGGGCTCCCCCGAGCGGGTTGACGATCGGCAGCAGCGCCGCGAACACCAACAGCGTTCCTTCGGCCACAAGACGGAAATCGGTACCCATCGACGGAGGATCCAGGGGGCGATCGAGCCGGTAAGTTAACACGCCGGCCGGGCGACCGGGCTGCGTTAGACTGGACCCCTCGCCGCGTATCTCGTCCACCTCTGCCGGGCCACCTTGTCCGCCACCCGCTCGCTGCACGGCTTTCATGCCATCGCCTCCAGGCTGCGACTGCGTCCGCAGTCGGTGCGCGCCGTCTACACCGCCGCCGGGCGGGACGATCCGCGGATGCGCGACCTGGTCGCCCGCGCCGAGTCTGCCGCGATCCCCGTCCGCACGGCGGACGACGCCCGTCTGGCCGACCTCGCGGGAACACCGCGGCACCAGGGCGTGGTCGCGATCGTCGACGCGGCGGTCCCGCAAGTGTCGCTGGACGCGCTGGTCGAGGGACTCGGCGAGCCCGCGCTGCTGCTGGTACTCGACGGGGTGACCGACCCGCACAACCTCGGTGCCTGCCTGCGCAATGCCGACGCCTTCGGCGCGCACGCGGTGATCGTGCCGCGGGACCGCGCGGTCGGCGTCAACGCGACCGTGGCGAAGGCGGCGAGCGGGGCCGCGGAGACGGTGCCGGTCATCGCGGTGACCAACCTCGCGCGCACGCTGGGCGAACTGAAGGAGATGGGGCTCTGGGTGCTGGGCGCCGACGCCGGCGGCGAGAGCCTGCCGGATGCCGACCTCGCCGGGCCGCTGGCGTGGGTGCTCGGCGCCGAGGGCGCGGGCCTGCGCCGCCTTACCCGCGAGCGCTGCGACCGCATCGTCGGCATTCCGCTGGCGGGCAGCGTTGAGAGTCTCAACGTCGCGGTCGCGGCCGGTATCTGTCTGTACGCGACGCGCGTTGCCCGCTCGCGCCGTTGACCGCGAAGGGACGCCGCGTCGCGTTGACGCTGCGTTGCGGATTCCGGCATCATCGCGGCTTTCCCGCAACCGGCACACGAGGCGCAGCACGCGCGTGCCGGCGACCCCGCCCATCGGACCGCAGGCCGGTGCGATCATCGCCTTGGCTCCGGGCGCGGCAGCGGCTGCCGGCGCGTCTTTTCGGAAAACCCACCCATGCCCGTAGCGAGCAACGGTCCCGTCCAGCACATCGGCCGCTGGCAGGACGAGTACACGGCGTTTCGCCGCGACCTGCACCGGCATCCCGAACTCGGATTCGAGGAGCACCGGACGGCGCAGCTGGTGTGCGAGCGGCTGCGCGCGCTGGGCATCGAACACCATCCGGGGGTCGGCCGGACCGGCATCGTCGCGGTGGTGCGCGGGCGCCGGGACAGCGCCGGACGCAGCGTGGGACTGCGCGCCGACATGGACGCGCTGCCGATGCACGAGGACAACGACTTCGAGCACCGTTCCCGCTACGACGGCAGGATGCACGGCTGCGGCCACGACGGCCACACGACGATGCTGCTCGCCGCGGCGCGCTACCTGCACGAGACGCGGAACTTCGACGGCACGGCGTTCCTGATCTTCCAGCCCGGCGAGGAAGGTCACGCCGGCGCCAAGGCGATGATCGACGACGGGCTGTTCGAACGCTTCCCGGCCGAGGCCGTCTTCGCGCTGCACAACTGGCCGGCGCTGGCACCCGGGCGCATCGGCCTCACGCCGGGCCCGGCGATGGCCGCCGCCGACCGGATCGAGATCACCATCGACGGGCGCGGCGGCCACGGCGCGCATCCGCATGCGGCGGTCGACCCGGTGCTGGTCGCCGGCCACATGATCACCGCGGCGCAGTCGATCGTCAGCCGCAACGTGAGCCCGATCGACACCGCGGTCGTCAGCCTGTGCGCGATGCAGGCGGGCAATCCCGGCGCGATGAGCGTGATTCCGGCGCGGGCGACGCTGGTCGGCACGGTGCGCACCTTCCGGCCGGCGACCCAGGACCTGATCGAGGGCCGGCTGCACGAGCTGGTGGGGTCGATCGCGGCGGCCTTCGGTGCCCGCGCGACGCTGAAGTACGAACGCATCTATCCGGCGACGATCAATCACGAGCGCGAGACGGCGTTCGCCGCCGACGTCGCCGAGTCGCTGGTCGGCGCCGACAACGTGGTGCGCAACCTCGATCCGTCGATGGGCTCCGAGGATTTCTCGTTCATGCTCCGCGAGCGCCCGGGTGCCTTCGCCCGGCTGGGGCAGGGTGGCGCGGAAGGGGGATGTCTGCTCCACAACAGCCGCTACGATTTCAACGATGCGGTCATTCCGCTGGGTGCCGGCTACCTGGCCGCGCTGGCCGAGCGGGCGCTGCCGCTGCCTGCCGCCGAAGGCGGTTGAGACCGGCTGCCGGCGTGCGGAGCGCGGCGCATCGGCAGCGTGAGCGGGGCCGACGCGGGCAGCGGTTTGCTGCACTCCGGCGAACGGTGGATTACCATCTTCCGGTGGCGGCTCGACCTTGCCGTGACGCCGCAGACGAAAGGATACGAGCATGCGCAACCGACTGACGCTGGTGCTGGCCTTGACCGCGACGGTGCTCGCCGGCTGCCAGACCTGGGGGCCCACCTGGAGCGAGGTGACCGGGCGGCGCTTCCACGTGGCGACGATGAACACCTCGCCCATCCTCATCAACCTGATCGACGGCAACGGCGCGTTTCCCTCGGCGCCCGGTGCGCCGATCTGGATCGAGCCCGGCCGGCACCGGATGACCGTGACCGCCGTGCCCCTGTCCGCGGGCTGGGCCGGCGGCACCGACCTCGTCGAGTTCGAGCTGCTCGCCGAGCCCTGCAAGCGCTACTACATCGTCGCCAGGTTCGAGAATCCGCTCGGTCCGTCGTTCGCGCCCGTCATCGACGAGATCGAGACCATCGCCGGCTGCCAGGTCGTCGCTCCCGCGACCAAGTGAACGGCCGGCCGGCGGCGCCGGTCGCGGTCGTGGCCGCCCAGCGGCAGGCAGCGCGCGCCGCGAGCGTGAAGGTGGAATCCGCTATAATCCGCGGTTTCCCGCCTGTCGCATCCGCCGCCGTCGCGCCGGCCTCCGGTGCCCACCACTGCGAAGATCAATTGCGCCTCACCCAGATCAAACTCGCCGGCTTCAAGTCGTTCGTCGATCCGACCACGATCGGCACGCCCGGGCAGCTCGTCGGCATCGTCGGCCCCAACGGTTGCGGCAAGTCGAACGTGATCGACGCCGTGCGCTGGGTGCTGGGCGAGTCCAAGGCATCGGCGCTGCGCGGCGAGTCGATGCAGGACGTCATCTTCAACGGCGCCGGCGAGCGCAAGCCGGTCGGCCGGGCGTCGGTCGAGCTCCACTTCGACAACAGCGCCGGACGCATCGGCGGCCAGTGGGGAAAGTACGTCGAGATCTCGATCAAGCGGGTGCTGACGCGCGACGGCGACTCGACCTACTACATCAACAACATTCCGGTGCGCCGGCGGGACATCCACGATCTGTTCCTCGGCACCGGCCTCGGCCCGCGCGCCTACGCGATCATCGAGCAGGGAATGATCTCGCGCGTGATCGAGGCGAAGCCGGAGGAGCTGCGCGTCTTCCTCGAAGAGGCGGCCGGCGTGTCCAAGTACAAGGAGCGGCGCAAGGAGACCGAGGGCCGCATCGCCGACACGCGCGAGAACCTGTCGCGGGTCGAGGACATCCGGATCGAGCTCGGCAGCCAATTGGACAAGCTCGACGCGCAGGCGAAAGTGGCCACGGAGTATCGGGAGCTGGAGGCGCGCCTCAAGCAGGCGCAGCAGCTGCTCTGGTTCTCCCGGCAGCAGGACGCGGCGAACGCGCGCGATCGCCACGCGACTGCGATCGCCACGCTGACGGTCGCGCTGGAGGCGATCCAGGCCGAGGTGCGCAGCATCGAGGCGCGACTCGAGGCGCTGCGCGCCGACCACTATGCGGCGGGCGACGCGCTGCACGAGAAGCAGGGGCAATTCTACGAGGCGAATGCGGAGGTCACGCGGCTGGAACAGCAGCTGGCCTTCGCGCGCGACAGCGAAAACCGCATCGCCCAGCAGGTCGCCCAGCTCAACACCCAGCTCGGCGCGCTGGCCGGCCAGGATGCCGCGCTGGCCGCGGACCGCCTCGCGGCGGAAACGGCGCTCGAGTCCGCGCTGACGGCCCGCGAGGCGGCGGCAGCCGAGGAGCAGGCGGCGGCGCAGTCGCTGCCGGCCGCCGAGGAGGCGGTGCGCGAGGCGGCCCGGGTCGTTGCCGGACTGCAGCAGGAGATCGCGCTGCGCGAGCAGGCGCTGCGCGTGATCGAGACCAAGCGCGACAGCACCGGCCGGCTGCTGACGCAGCTCGCGCAGCGGCGCGCGCGCCTCGAGACCGAGCTCGGCGGCCTCGCGGCGCCGACGACCGACCCGCTGCGCGTGGTCGAGGAGCAGTTGGCGCAGGAGGCGGCCGACCTTGCCGCCAAGCAGCAGGCGCTCGACGCGCTGCGTTCGGCCGTGCAGGACCTGCAGGAGCGCCAGCGCCTCGCCAGCGAAGCGGCGCAGCGTTCGGGGCGGCAGCTCGCCGATTTCGAGGCCCGCGCCGGCGCGCTGGCGGCGCTGCAGGCGCGCATCGGGCAGGACAAGGACACCGGCGGCTGGCTCGCCGGCCGCGGGCTCGCCCAGGCCCACCGGCTGTGGCAGGCACTCGACATCGAGACCGGCTGGGAAGACGCGCTCGAGGCGGTGATGCGCGAGCGGCTCAACGCGATCGAGATCGAGCGGCTCGACCTGACCCTCGACTGGGCCGGCGAACGCCACGGCGAGCGCAGCGGTCCGCCCGGTCGCATCGCCGCCTACGTCACCGCCGCGGCCAGGCACGGCCCGGAGGGCGGCCCGGAGGCCCTGTTGGCGAAGGTCAGGCTGAAGCGCCCGGAAGTCGGCCGGCTGGTCGCCGACGCGCTGCACGGCATTCGCTGTCGCGCCGATCTGGCCGCCGCGCTCGCCGAGCGCGACGCGCTGGGGCTGGGCGAGATGTTCGTCACGCCGCAGGGTCACCTGGTTTCGGCGCAGGGCGTGGCGTTCTTCGCCCCGGACAGCGAACTGCACGGCGTGCTCGCCCGCCAGCGCGAGCTGGAGGAGCTGGCGGTCGCGATCCACTCGGCCCGGGCCGCGGCCGACGGTGCGCGCGCGGCGCTCACCGGCGTCGAGAGCGAGCAGGACACCGCGCAGCAGGCGTGGCACGCCGACAGCGTGGCGTTCTCGTCGCAGCAGCGGCGTTGCCACGACCTCGAGCTCGAGCTGATGCAGCTGCGCCAGGCCGCCGAGGCGGCAGCGAAGCGGCGGGCGCAGGTGACGCAGGAGTTGGCCGAGCTGGCGGTGCTCGAAGGCGCGGAGCAGGGGACCGCCGCTGCGCTGCAGACCGAGCTCGCCGACGGTCAATCCGGGCTGCACGACGAGTTCGCCCGCCGCGACGGCGCACGCCACGTGCGCAACGAGGCGGAGGTTGCGCTTGCCCGCAGCCGGGAGCGGGTGCGGGCGGCGGAAAGGGCGGCGCAGGAGGCGGCGTTCGCCGAGCGCAGCTGTCGCGACCGGTTGGCGGAGCTGCAGCGCCGCGGGGAAGCACTGGCCGAACAGGCGGCGCAGCAGCGTGGCCTGCTCGCCCAGCTCACCTCGGAAAGGGCGGCGATCGACTGGACGCCGGTCGAAGAAGCGCTGCAGCGGCAGCTGGTGGTCCGCGGCGAAGCGGAGGCCGCCCTGGCGGCGGCCCGTGACCGGCTGGAAGGGCTCGGGACCGACCTCCGTGCCGCCGAGGAAGCGAAGCTCGGGGCCGAGCAACGACTCGATCCGGCCCGCACCCGGATCGAGGAGACCCGACTCAAGGAGCAGGCTGCCGCGCTGCAGGAGCAGCAGTTCGCCGAGCAGCTGGCCGAGGCGCACGCCGACCTCGCCGGTCTGCCCGAGCAGCTGAAGGCCTTCGGCGCGAAGTCGCAGCTGCCCGGGGAAATCGAGCGTCTGCAGATCGGCATCGTCGATCTCGGCGCGGTCAATCTCGCCGCGCTCGACGAGCTCGGCATCGCGCAGGAGCGCAAGGCCTACCTCGACGCGCAGGCGGCCGACCTCACCGAGGCGCTGACGACGCTGGAGAATGCCATCCGGCAGATCGACAAGGAATCGCGGCAGCTGCTGCAGCACACCTTCGACACCGTCAACGACAACTTCGCGCGGCTCTTCCCGGCGCTGTTCGGCGGCGGCCAGGCGCGGCTCGTCCTCACCGGCGAGGAGATTCTCGACTCCGGTGTCCAGGTGATCGCGCAGCCGCCCGGCAAGCGCAACACTTCGATCCACCTGCTCTCGGGCGGCGAAAAGGCGCTGACGGCGACCTCGCTGGTGTTCGCGCTGTTCCAGCTCAATCCGGCACCGTTCTGCCTGCTGGACGAAGTCGATGCGCCGCTGGATGATCCCAACACCGACCGCTTCTGCAAGCTGGTGCGCGAGATGTCGGTGCAGACGCAGTTCCTGTTCATCTCGCACAACAAGATCACGATGGAAATGGCCAACCAGCTGATCGGCATCACGATGCCCGAGGCCGGCGTGTCACGCGTCGTCGCCGTCGACATCGCCGACGCGCTCGAGCTTGCGGATGCCGGTGCCGCCTGAGCGCGCCGGCGGCCTCGCGCGCCGGCGTGGAACGGCGCCGTCGCCGCGCTATAATTCACGCGCCAGCGGCTCGCCGGGCCGCACCTCTTCCTTCACGGCTGCGGATCTCGCCCGCACATGACTTCGCTGCAAATCGGATTGATCGTCGCCGGAGTCGTGCTGGTTGCCGGCGTGCTCCTCTACAACTGGCTGCAGGAGCGGCGGGTGCGTCGCCGCATGGACGCGGCGTTCGCTCCGCGTGCGGCGGGCGCCGACGTCCTGCTCGACGCCACGCGCGGCGCGGCGGCGCGCGGCCCCCGGGTCGAGCCCACGCTCGGCGACGAGGCGCCGGCGCGTCCCCGGACGCTCCCCGAGAACGGGCCCGGACCCGAGCCCGACACCGACGATGCGGCGCCGTACGAGCCGCCGGTGGACGTCATCCGCCGGACGGGCAGCGAGGCCACGGCCGAGCCCCTCGCGGCTCCGCTCGCAACCGCGACCTCCGACGCACCTGAACGCACCGCGCCCGCCGCCGCGGCCGGGTGCGGCGACAGTCCGCCGGATCCCGACATCGAAAGCATCGTGACGCTGCAGCCGGTGCAGCCGGTGACCGCGGGCGCGCTGGCGGCCGGGCTGCACGCGCGGCTCGGCAAGCCGCTGCGCTGGTTCGGTCGCCGGACTCCCGCCGAACCCTGGCGCCGCCTCGGCTCCGACACGCGCGGCGAATTCACCGAGATCGCCGCCTGCCTGCTGCTCGCGGATCGCACCGGCGCGGCCAGCGCACCGCTGCTCGACGCGTTCATCCGCCTGACTGGGGAGGTGGCCGCGTCGCTGCCGGCGGCCATCCTGGCCCCCTCGGCGGGCGCCGAGGCCGAGCGCGCCGAGGCACTCGACCGGATTTGCGCCGATCTCGACGTGCAGATCGGCCTGACGCTGCTCAAGACCGGTCCGGCGACGATTTCCGGCACGCGCCTGCGCGGCGTGGCCGAAGCCGCCGGCTTCCGGCTCGCCGCCGGCGGGCGCTTCGAGTGGGTGCAGGAGGAGACCGGCGCCACGCTCTATGCGCTGCAGAACTACCGTTCGGAGCCGTTCACTGCCGACAACCTGCGCCTGATGGCGACGCCTGGCGCGGTGCTGCTGCTCGACGTGCCGCGCGTTGCCGACCCGGCCCGCGTGTTCGACCAGATGAAGCTGGTTGCCAAGCGCATGGCGCAGACGCTGGACGCCGCGCTGGTCGACGACAACCGGCGCCCGCTGGACGATGCGGCGCTGGCCGCGATCAGGCAGCAGGTCCAGGCAACCGCCGCGGCGATGAGGGACGTCCGGATCGACCCCGGCAGTCCGCGCGCGCTGGCGCTGTTCGGCGGCTGAGGGCCGCGGGGCGGCCGGGGGCGGGGGGGGGCGGCGCGCGGGGGGGGGCGGCTGAGCGGAACCCCGGCGCGTCGACGATGAACGACCGGCCGGCGAAGCTGCCCGCGGCGGCGGTCGAGCGTGCGGCCGCACTCCGGCGCGAGATCGACGCGCACAACCACCGGTACTACGTGCTCGACGCGCCGGTCGTCAGCGACGCCGAGTTCGATGCGCTGTTTCGCGAGCTGCAGGCACTCGAAGCCGCCTATCCTGCGTTGCTGACGGACGATTCGCCGACGCAGCGCGTCGGGGGTGCGCCGGCGACGGCGTTCGAGGCGGTCACCCATCGGCTGCCGATGCTGTCGCTCAACAACGCCTTCGGCGACGACGAGGCGATGGCCTTCGACCGGCGGGTGCGCGAAGCCCTCGGCGAGGACGACGTCGAATACATGGCCGAACCCAAGTTCGACGGCCTCGCCGTCAGCTTGCGCTACGTCGCCGGCGTGTTGACGACCGGGGCGACGCGCGGCGACGGCAGCAGCGGCGAGAACGTCACCGCCAACCTGCGCACCATCCGCGCCGTTCCGCTGCATCTGGCCGGCGCGGCAATTCCGCCGCGGCTCGAGGTGCGCGGCGAGGTGCTGATGCTGCGCCGGGATTTCGCGGCACTCAATGCGGCGCAGGCGGCGCGGGGCGAGAAGCTGTTCGTCAACCCGCGCAACGCCGCCGCCGGCGCGCTGCGGCAGCTCGATCCGCGGGTCACCGCCGGACGCCGCCTGACCTTCTTCGCCTACGGCATCGGCGACGTCGACTGGGGAGCCGCCGCGGGGCCGGCGACGCAGGCGGCGCTGCTCGACCGCCTCGCTGCGCTGCAGTTTCCGGTCACCGCCGAGCGCGCGGTGGTGCGCGGGGCCGAGGGCCTGCTCGCGTATTTCCGGGCGATGGCGGGGCGCCGGGCGGCGCTGCCCTTCGACATCGACGGGGTCGTCTACAAGGTCAACCGGCTGGCGCAGCAGGAGCAGCTGGGCTACGTGGCGCGGGCGCCGCGCTTCGCCGTCGCGCACAAGTTTCCGGCCGAGGAGATGCCGACCGAGGTGCTGGGCATCGACGTGCAGGTGGGTCGCACCGGTGCGATCACCCCGGTGGCGCGGCTCAAGCCGGTGTTCGTCGGCGGCGTCACCGTCACCAACGCGACGCTGCACAACGAGGACGAGGTGCGGCGCAAGGACGTGCGCATCGGCGACACCGTGGTCGTGCGCCGCGCCGGCGACGTGATACCGGAGGTGGTCCGCGTGCTCGTCGAGCGGCGCCCGGCCGGCGCCCGTGCGTTCGTGATGCCTCAGAGCTGCCCGGAATGCGGGTCGGCCATCGTGCGCCTGCCCGACGAGGCGGTCGCGCGCTGCAGCGGCGGGCTCGTCTGCCCCGCGCAGCGCAAGCAGGCGCTGCTGCATTTCGCCGGCCGTCGCGCGCAGGACGTCGAGGGGCTGGGCGAGAAGCTCGTCGACCAGCTGGTGGACGGCGGGCTGGTGCGCACGCCGGCGGACCTCTACCGCCTCGACGCCGCGGCGCTGGCCGCGCTCGACCGAATGGGGGAGCGATCGGCCGCCAACGTGATCGAGGCGATCGCCGCCAGCCGCGCCACCACGTTGCAGCGCTTCGTTTTCGCCCTCGGCATCCGGCACGTCGGCGAGGCGACCGCGCGCGACCTTGCGCTGCACTTCGGCAATCTCGACGCGCTGATGGGTGCCCCGGCCGAGCGGCTGCTGCAGGTGCGCGACGTGGGCCCGGTGGTGGCCGAGAGCATCGTCCGGTTCTTCGGCGAGGCGCACAATCGCGACGTGATCGCGGCGCTGCGCGCGGCCGGCGTGCACTGGGACGAGGGCCGCTCGCGGGAGCCGGTCGCAGGGCCGCTCGCCGGACGCACGCTGGTGCTCACCGGCACCTTGCCGCAGTTGAGCCGCGACGCGGCCAAGGCGCGGATCGAGGCGGCCGGGGGCAAGGTCGCGGGCAGCGTCTCGGCGCGAACCGACTTCGTCGTCGCCGGTGCCGACGCCGGCAGCAAGCTCGCGCGGGCCGCCGAGCTCGGCGTGCCGGTGCTGGACGAAAGCCAGCTGCTCGACCTCCTCGCCGCCGCCGGGCAGGGTCCGGCTTAGCGCGACGCGCATCGTTTGCCACTCGAGGGACCGAAGATGCACAAGATCACCAAGGCCGTCTTTCCCGTCGCGGGGATGGGGACCCGCTTCCTGCCGGCGACCAAGGCCAGCCCGAAGGAGATGCTGCCGGTCGTCGACAAGCCGCTGATCCAGTACGCGGTGGAGGAGGCCGCCGCCGCCGGCATCACCGACATGATCTTCATCACCGGCCGCAACAAGCGCGCGATCGAGGACCACTTCGACAAGGCCTACGAGCTCGAGACCGAGCTCGAGCTGCGCAACAAGAAGGCGCTGCTCGCGCTGGTGCACGCGTCGACGCCGCTCGGCATCAACTGCATCTACATCCGCCAGACCGAGGCGCTGGGACTGGGGCACGCGGTGCTGTGCGCGGCGCCGGTGGTCGGCGACGAGCCCTTCGCGGTGCTGCTGGCCGACGACCTGATCGACGCCGACGTGCCGGTGATGCGGCAGATGACCGACCTGGCCGGGCAGGAGGCGTGCTCGGTGATCGGGGTGATGGACGTGGCGCCGGACGAGACGGCGAGCTACGGCATCGTCGAGACCGATCACCCTGGCGACCGTGCCGCGACCATCCGGCGCATCGTCGAGAAGCCCCGCCCGGGCACCAGCACCTCGACGCTGGCGGTCGTCGGCCGGTACGTGCTGATGCCGCGGATCTTCCACCACTTGCGCACCATGCCGGCCGGCGCCGGCGGCGAGATCCAGCTGACCGACGGCATCGCCCGCCTGCTCGCCGAAGAGCGGGTGCTGGCCTACGCGTTCGAGGGCCGGCGCTACGACTGCGGCGCGAAGCTGGGCTATCTGGAGGCGACCGTCGACTTCGGCCTGAAGCACCCCGAGCTCGCCGACGATTTCGCGGCGTTCCTGCGGACCCGCTGCCGATGACGCTGTCCGAGCTGCGTTACATCGTGGCCGTCGCGCAGGAGCGCAATTTCGGCCGCGCGGCACAGAAGTGCTTCGTTTCGCAGCCCGCGCTGTCGGTGGCCATCGCCAAGCTCGAGGACGAGCTCGGCGCACAGCTGTTCGAACGCGGCAAGGGCGAGCTCAGTATCACCCCGGTGGGGGAGCGGATCGTCGAGCAGGCGCAGCGGGTGCTCGAGGAGGCGTCGCGGATCAAGGAGATCGCCCAGGCGGGACGCAACCAGCTGTTCGGACCGCTGAAGCTCGGCGTGATCTACACGGTCGCCCCCTACCTGCTGCCCGACCTCATCCCCAGCCTGCACGAGCTCGCGCCGCAGATGCCGCTCGACATCGAGGAGAACCTGACCGAGAACCTCGAGGTCGAGCTGAAGAGCGGGCGGCTGGACGCGGCGATCATCGCCTTGCCGTTCGCCCCTCCCGGCGTGATCACCGAGTACCTCTACGAGGAGCCGTTCCAGGTCGTGGTGCCGCAGGGCCACAAGTGGGCGAAGCGCAAGTCGATCAGCCCGGCCGACCTGACCGGCGAGCACACGATCCTGCTCGCGGTCGGCCACTGCTTCCGCGACCAGGTCCTCGACGCCTGCCCGGAGCTCAATCGCGGCGATTCGCACGTGACGCGCACCAGTTCGCTGGAGACGGTCCGCAACATGGTCGCCTCGGGGCTCGGCGTGTCGGTGCTGCCGCGCGACGCGCTGACGCCCAAGTATCACAGTCGCATGGTGGTCGCGGTGCCGTTCACCCGTCCGGCGCCGTCGCGGAGGGTCGCCATCGCCTTTCGCAAGAGTTTTCCCCGGCCCGAGGCGATCGCGGCGATTCGTTCGGCGGTCGGGACCTGTCGGCCGGGCCGGCGGGCCGCGAGCGCCTGAGCGGCTGACTGCAGCGCAAAAAAAAAGGGTCACGCTTGCGCGCAACCCTCGGTTCAACGTGGTGGGCGATACTGGGTTCGAACCAGTGACCCCTGCCGTGTGAAGGCAGTGCTCTACCGCTGAGCTAACCGCCCCGCGAACCCAGACAGGAGTGGCGATTAGACCATAGCGAATCGCGCAGGGTCAAACGCGCCGGAAACTTTCGTCCACGTTTGTCGTGGACAAAAAAACTCGCCAAACTGGTGCTTTGGTTGCACCGCAACGGTGCATTTGATGAGCGTTGCATTGCACAAGAAACGTAACTTCCGCTGGTAGCTCGAGTTTTTCCCTGGCTCGGGAATTGCATGTGCTTGCCGCACTTTCCCCAGTCCCGACCGCAATCGATCCCGTGTCCCGCGCTGCCTACGACGAAATGCTCACCGCCGCCGGCCTGGCACGCAGCCATTACCTGCCTTTCAGCGGTTGGCTGGAGAAAACGCCACCTGCGCGCATCGCCCAAAAGCGGGACGAAGCGGAGCGCGCCTTCCACCGCGTCGGGATCACCTTCGCGGTGTACGGCGAGGACGGGGGCACCGAGCGGCTGATTCCGTTCGACATCGTGCCGCGGATCATTCCTGCGGACGAGTGGAAGCTGCTCGAGCGCGGGCTGCGCCAGCGCGTGCAGGCGCTGAACCTGTTCCTGCACGACATCTATCACGAGCAGGCGATCCTCAAGGCCGGCCGGCTGCCGGCCGAGCGCGTCCTGAACAATGCCCAGTTCCGCCCGGAGATGCGGGGGATGGACGTTCCCGGCGGCATCTACGCGCACATCGCGGGTGTCGACGTGGTGCGCGCGGGCGAGGGCGAGTACTACGTGCTCGAGGACAACCTCCGCGTTCCCTCGGGCGTGTCCTACATGCTCGAGAACCGCAAGATGATGATGCGGCTGTTCCCGGAGCTGTTCGCCACCCAGTCGATCCGGCCCGTCCAGCACTACCCCGACCTGCTGCTCGAGAACCTGCGCACCGTCGCCCCGTCCGGCGAGGAACTGCCGACGGTCGCCGTGCTGACCCCCGGTGCGCACAACTCGGCCTATTACGAGCACGCGTTTCTCGCGCAGCAGATGGGCGTGGAGCTGGTCGAGGGGCAGGACCTCTTCGTCCAGAACGAAACCGTGTACATGCGGACGACGCGCGGGCCGCAGCGCGTCCACGTCCTCTATCGGCGCGTCGACGACGACTTCCTCGACCCGCGGGCGTTCCGGACCGATTCGATGATCGGCGTCCCGGGGCTGTTCGCGGCGTACCGCGCGGGGCGGGTCACGCTCGCCAACGCCATTGGGACCGGGGTCGCCGACGACAAGTCGATCTACCCGTACGTCGGCGAGATGATCCGCTTCTACCTGGCCGAAGAGCCGGTGCTGAACAACGTGCCCACCTACCTCTGTCACCGCGCCGAGGACCGCGCCTACGTGCTGGAGCACCTCCCGGAACTGGTGGTCAAGGAGACGCACGGCGCCGGCGGCTACGGGATGCTGGTCGGGCCGGCGTCGACCGCGGCCGAGCGCGAGACCTTCCGGGCGCGGATCCTCGCCCACCCGGACCAGTACATCGCGCAGCCGACGCTGGCGCTGTCGACCTGCCCGACCTTCGTCGAGTCCGGTCTCGCGCCGCGCCACATCGACCTGCGGCCCTACGTGCTGTCGGGAAAGACCGTCGACCTGGTGCCGGGCGGCCTGACCCGCGTCGCGCTGCGCGAAGGCTCGCTGGTCGTCAATTCGTCGCAGGGCGGCGGCACCAAGGACACCTGGGTGCTGGCCGGGTAGGGGACGAGGATGCTTTGCCGCACCGCCAACGAGCTGTTCTGGATGTCCCGCCACATCGAGCGCGCCGAGAACATGGCCCGGATGCTCGACGTCACCTACCGGATGTCGCTGCTGCCCTACGAGGTCGTCGAGCCCGGCCTCGCCTGGGCCGAACCCTGGTCGGTGCCGCTCGTCACCTCGGGGCTCGCCACCGAGTACTACGAGCGGTTCGCCGAGCTCTCGGCGCAGAACGTGCTCAGGTTCCTGATTCTCGACGCCACCAACCCGTCGTCGATCTTCTGCTGCCTGCGCGCGGCGCGCGAATCGGCGCGTTCGGTCCGCGGCGCGATCACCTCCGAGATGTACGAGGACCTCAATTCCGCCTGGCTGGAGATCCGCCGGGTCGACTTCGCCCGGGTCGAGGCCGACGGCGTCTCCGAGTTCCTCGACTGGGTGAAGATGCGCTCGCACCTGTTCCGCGGCGTGACCTTCGGGACCATGCTGCGCGACGAGGCCTACCACTTCATCCGCCTGGGCACGCACCTCGAGCGCGCCGACAACACGGCCCGGATCCTCGACGTCAAGTACCACACGCTGCTGCCGAGCGCCGCCGACGTCGGCGGCGCCGTCGACTACTACCAGTGGGGCGCGCTGCTGCGCTCGGTGTCGGGCTTCGAGTCCTACCGCAAGATCTACAGCGACGTCATCACGCCGCGGCGCGTCGCGGAACTGCTGATCCTGCGCGAGGACATGCCGCGGTCGCTGCACGCCTGCATGAACTTCATCCACGAGACGCTGGAGCGCATCTGCGACCCGTCCACCCGCGAGGTCGAGCGCTCCGCCGGCGAGCTGCACGCCAAGCTCCACTACGGCAAGACCGACGACATCATCCGCTTCGGACTGCACGAGTACCTGGTCGACTTCCTGGCGCGGATCTCGACGCTGGGCAACGACATCAGCCGGCACTTCCTGGTGCCGTCCTATTGAGCGCCGACGGCCAAGGTAGAATCCCCATTTCCCTGCCGGCGCCGGACCATGACCTATTGCGTAGCGATGACCCTCGAGGCGGGGATGCTGTTCGCCTCCGATTCCCGAACCAACGCCGGCGTCGACCAGGTGTCGCGCTTCTCGAAGATGAGGAGCTTCGTCCGCGACGGCGACCGCGTCATCGTGATGCTGTCGTCGGGCAACCTGTCGATCACCCAGAACGCGATCAACACGCTCGAGCAGCGCGCGCGCGCGGGGGACAACGCCCTCAGCCTGTGGAACGCGACGTCGATGTTCGACGTCGCCCGGCTGCTGGGCGACGCGCTGCGCGAGGTCAAGACCCGCGATGGTCCGTACCTGATGCAGAACAACATCGACTCCAGCGCCAACTTCCTGGTCGGCGGGCAGATCCGCGGCGAGCCGCCGCGCCTGTTCAACGTCTACAGCGAGGGCAACTTCATCGAGGCCACCGCCGAGACCTGCTACTTCCAGAGCGGCGAGACCAAGTACGGCAAGCCGGTCATCGACCGCATGGTGACGCGCCACTCGACGCTGGTCGACGCGATCAAGTGCACGATGGTCTCGTTCGACTCGACGATGCGTTCGAACATCTCGGTCGGCCTGCCGATCGACCTCCTGCTCTACCACACCGACGCGCTTTCGATCGGCATGCAGCGACGGATCGAGGAGACCGACCCCTACTACCAGATGGTGCACGGCCAGTGGGGCGAAGGGCTGCGGCGGGTGTTCGCCCAGCTGCCCGGTCCCGATTGGGCGTGACGCGCGTGCGCTGCCGACCCACGGGAACCTGATGGCCATCCGCGTCGCGCTGCAGCACCGCACCACCTATCGTTTCGACCGCCGGGTCAAGGTCTCGCCGCACGAGATCCGCCTGCGTCCGGCGCCCCATTGCCGCACCCCGGTGCTCGGCTATTCGCTCAACGTCGAGCCGGCCGGGCACTTCGTCAACTGGCAGCAGGACCCCTACGGCAACTGGGTCGCGCGGATCGTCTTCCCCGAGCCGACCGACCGGCTGGAGATCGTCGTCGACGTCACCGCCGACATGACGGTGATCAACCCGTTCGACTTCTTCGTCGAGCCCTATGCCGAGGTCTATCCGTTCCGCTACGCTCCCGCGCTGGCCAAGGAGCTGACCCCTTTCTCGAGGCCGCGCCCCCCGGGCCGCGGCTCGCCGCGCTCGTCGAGCGCTTTCGCGCGTCGATCGTCCCGGGGGAGCACACCGTCGACCTGCTGGTGCGGCTGAACCGCGACCTGCAGCACGCGATCCGCTATCTGGTGCGCATGGAGCCGGGGGTGCAGACGCCCGAGGAAACGCTGGAGCGCGCCTGCGGCTCCTGCCGCGACTCGGGCTGGCTGCTGGTGCAGGTCCTGCGTCACCTCGGGCTGGCGGCGCGGTTCGCGTCCGGCTACCTGATCCAGCTCGTCGCCGACGTGAAGCCGCTCGACGGACCCGCCGGCACCGATCACGATTTCACCGACCTGCACGCCTGGGCCGAGGTCTTCGTTCCGGGGGCGGGCTGGGTGGGGCTCGATCCGACCTCGGGACTGCTCGCCGGCGAGGGCCACCTGCCGCTCGCCTGCACCGCCGATCCCGGCAACGCGGCGCCGGTCATCGGATTCACCGATCCCTGCCAGGTCGAGTTCGACTTCGCGATGAGCGTGACCCGCGTGCACGAGGATCCGCGCGTCACCCGACCCTATTCCGACGCGCAGTGGACGGCCATCGACGCGCTGGGCCGACGCGTCGACGCCGACCTCGCGCGACTCGACGTGCGGCTGACGCAGGGCGGCGAGCCGACCTTCGTCGCCGTCGACGACATGGACGGTCCGGAGTGGAACCACACCGCGCTGTCGCCGAAAAAGCGCGAGCTGGCGGAGGTCCTGATCCGCCGGCTGGCCGCGCGCTTTTCGTCCGGCGGGTTCCTGCACTCCGGACAGGGCAAGTGGTATCCGGGCGAGCCGCTGCCGCGCTGGGCGCTGGGCGTGTACTGGCGCACCGACGGCAAGCCGCTGTGGCGCGACCCGGACCTGATCGCCGACACCCGCCGCGCGGGCGCTCTCGACGCCGCGGCGGCACAGGCGTTCGCGCGCGCGCTCGCCGGCACGCTGGACCTCGCCCCGGGTTCGTCATCACCGCCCACGAGGACGTCGCGGAGCTGCTCGCGCAGGAGTCGGCGCTGCCGGTCAACTGCGATCCTCTCGCCGCGGACCTGACGCGGCCCGACGAGCGGGCCCGTCTCGCCCGTCTGCTGCGCATGGGTCTCGAGCGGCCGGTCGGCTACGTGCTGCCGCTGAAGGCCGTCTCCGGCGCGGGCGACGCCGTCGTCTGGCACAGCAGCGCCTGGCCGCTGCGGCGCGAGCGGCTGTACGCGCAGGGCGGCGATTCGCCGCTCGGCCTGCGCCTGCCGCTGGGGTCGCTGCCGGAGGTGCTGCCGGACGACGAGGACGTCGATCCCGCGGTCGACCCGTTCGCCCCGCGCGAGGAACTGCCCGATCCCGCCGGCGCGCGCCCGCCGAGGCCGGCGGGAAAAAGCCCGTCGCGGCGACGCCGGCGCCGCACGAGGTCGTCAAGACCGCGCTGTGCGTCGAGGAGCGCAACGGCCACGTGCAGGTGTTCATGCCGCCGCTCACCCGCCTCGAGGACTACGTCGCGCTGCTGGGCGCGATCGAGGCGACGGCCGGTCGCTGCGGCCATCCGGTGGCGATCGAAGGCTACACGCCGCCCCGCGACCCGCGGCTGCGCGTGCTCGCCGTCACGCCGGACCCGGGCGTGATCGAAGTCAACGTGCATCCGGCGTCGTCCTGGGGCGAGCTCGTGGCCACCAGCGAGACGCTGTACGAGGAGGCGCGGCAGTGCCGCCTCGGCACCGAGAAATTCATGCTCGACGGGCGCCACACCGGCACCGGTGGCGGCAACCACGTGACCCTCGGCGGCGCCACGCCCGCCGACAGCCCGCTGCTGCGGCGGCCCGACCTGCTGCAGAGCCTCATCACCTACTGGCAGAACCACCCGGCGCTGTCCTACCTGTTCTCGGGCACCTTCATCGGCCCGACCAGCCAGGCGCCGCGCGTCGACGAGGCGCGCGACGACCGGCTGTACGAGCTCGAGATCGCCTTTCAGCAGATGAACCGCCGGCACGTCGCCGGCGAGGAGTCGCCGGCGCCGTGGCTGGTCGACCGCCTGTTGCGCCATCTGCTGACCGACCTGACCGGCAACACCCACCGCGCGGAGTTCTCGATCGACAAGCTCTACTCGCCGGACGGGCCGACCGGCCGCCTGGGGCTGCTCGAGTTTCGCGCCTTCGAGATGCCGCCGCACGCACGGATGAGCGCGCTGCAGATGCTGCTGCTGCGCACGCTGATCGCCCGTTTCTGGGCAACGCCCTATCGCGGACCGCTGGTGCGCTGGGGCACGGCGCTGCACGACCGCTGGCTGCTGCCGCATTTCGTCGAGTCCGACATCCGCGACGTCGTCGCCGACCTCGACGCGGCCGGCTACCCGTTCGCGCTGTCCTGGTTCGTGCCGTTCATCGAATTCCGGTTTCCGCGCTTCGGCACGGTGAGCTACGACGGCGTCTCCGTCGAGCTGCGGCAGGCGATCGAGCCCTGGCACGTGCTGGGCGAGGAGGTGAGCGGCACCGGCACCGCCCGCTACGTCGACTCGTCGGTCGAACGCCTGCAGGTCAAGGTCACCGGCATGACCGGCGAGCGGCATCGCGTCGCCTGCAACGGCCGCGCGCTGCCGCTGGTCCCGACCGGCGTGCCTGGCGAATACGTCGCCGGCGTGCGCTTCCGCGCGTGGAGCCCCCCGTCGGCGCTGCACCCCACCATCGGGGTGCAGGCCCCGCTGGTCGTCGATCTGATCGACACCTGGGCGGGTCGCGCATTGGGCGGCTGCACCTACCACGTCGCTCACCCCGGGGGCCGGAACTACGACACGTTTCCGGTCAACGCCAACGAGGCCGAAGCGCGTCGCGTCGCCCGCTTCTGGCCGCACGGCCACACGCCGGGGGACGCGGTGGTCGCCGACGAGCGGGTCAATCCGGCGACCCCGACGACGCTCGATCTGCGCTGGCAGCCGGGCGCGGCCTGACGCGCGGCGGCGGCGGCGCACGGCCTCGGTCGGCCTCGGGTAAAATGACGTCCTTTCGCCGGGAATCCCCGCCGTGACCGCCGTCCGCACCCGCTTCGCTCCCAGCCCCACCGGTTTCATCCACCTCGGCAACATCCGCTCGGCGCTGTTTCCCTGGGCGTTCGCGCGCAAGCACCACGGCGTGTTCATCCTCCGCATCGAGGACACCGACACCGAGCGCTCGTCGCCCGAGGCCGTGCGGGCGATCATCGACGCGATGGACTGGCTGGGGCTCGACTACGACGAGGGTCCGTTCTACCAGACGGAGCGGATGGACCGCTATCGCGCGGTGCTGGCGGACATGCTGGAGCGCGGGCTCGCCTACCGCTGCTACATGTCGGCGCAGGAGCTCGACCAGCTGCGGGCCGAACAGATGATCCGCGGCGAGAAGCCGCGCTACGACGGTCGCTGGCGCCCGGAGAACGCGCTCGGCCTGGTGCCGCCCGCCGGGGTCGATCCGGTCATCCGCTTCAAGAACCCGCTCGCCGGCAGCGTCGTCTGGGACGATGCGGTCAAGGGCCGGATCGAGATCGAGAACGCCGAGCTCGACGACCTGGTGCTCGCCCGCCCGGACGGCACGCCGACCTACAATTTCTGCGTGGTCGTCGACGACCTCGACATGGGCATCACGCACGTGATCCGCGGCGACGACCACGTCAACAACACGCCGCGGCAGATCAACATCATGACCGCGCTGGGCGGGACGCCGCCGGTGTTCGCGCACCTGCCGACGGTGCTGACGCCCGAGGGCGAGAAGCTGTCCAAGCGCCACGGTGCGAAGGGCGTGCTGCAGTACCGCGACGACGGCTACCTGCCCGAGGCGGTGGTCAACTATCTCGCGCGGCTGGGCTGGGCGCACGGCGACGACGAGATCTTCACCCGCGAGCAGTTTCTCGGCTGGTTCGACCTCGCGGGACTGGCCTCGTCGCCGGGGCGTTTCGACCCGGACAAGCTGCGCTGGGTCAACGAGGAGCAGATGAAGCGGATGGACGAGGACGAGCTCGGCCGGCGCCTCGTTCCCTACCTCGCGCGCGCCGGCCTCGACCCGGCCGCGGGTCCGGCGCCCGGTCCGGTCGCCGCGCTGCTGCGCGGCCGCGTCGCCACGCTGACCGAGATGGCCGACGCCGCCCACTATTTCTACGCCACGATCCACCCGTCGCCGGAGCAGCTCGCGGAGCACCTCGACGCCGCCAGCCGCCCGGCGCTGCGCGAACTGCAGGACGAATTCGCGACCCTCGAGTGGACGCGCGAGGCGCTGGGCGCCGCGCTGAAGGCCGCGGCGGCACGCCACGGCCTGAAACCCCCGCAGGTGATGATGGCGATGCGGGTGCTGGTGGCCGGGACCAGGGAAACGCCGGCCATCGACGCCGTGCTCGCGCTGCTGTCCCGCGCCACGGTGGTCGAGCGCCTGGCCGCCGGGCTCGCCGTCCCGGTCTGAGCGGACCTTCCCCGTCGGCGCGCGCAGTCGCCGCGGGTCGCACCGCGCGCGCTGCGACGGTGCAGACGCCGTGCCGGCGCGATTGTCGCCGCCGGGGCTTCGGGCTAAAATGGCGATTTCCGGAACCAGTCCGCCCATGACCAAGTTCGTGTTCGTTACCGGCGGCGTCGTTTCCTCGCTGGGGAAGGGCATCGCCGCCGCCTCTCTCGCCGCAATCCTCGCCACCCGCGGCGTCCGCGTCACCAATCTCAAGCTCGACCCGTACATCAACGTCGATCCCGGAACGATGAGCCCGTTCCAGCACGGCGAGGTGTTCGTCACCGAGGACGGCGCCGAGACCGACCTGGATCTCGGGCACTACGAGCGCTTCGTCGACGTGAGGATGGCGAAGCGCAACAACTTCACCACCGGCCAGATCTACGAAAGCGTCATCCGCAAGGAGCGCCGCGGCGACTACCTGGGCGGCACCGTGCAGGTCATCCCGCACATCACCGACGAGATCAAGGCCTGGATCGCCGCCGGCGCGGGCGACGCCGAGGTCGCCGTGGTCGAGGTCGGCGGCACCGTCGGCGACATCGAGTCGCTGCCGTTCCTCGAGGCGATCCGCCAGATGGGAATCCAGCTGGGCCGCGACAACGTCTGCTACATCCACCTGACGCTGGTCCCGTTCATCGCCACCGCCGGCGAGATGAAGACCAAGCCGACGCAGCACTCGGTGAAGGAACTGCGCGAGATCGGCATCCAGCCCGACGTGGTGCTCTGCCGCGTCGACCGGCCGCTGCCCGACGGCGACCGGCGCAAGATCGCGCTGTTCACCAACGTCGCCCCCGAGGCGGTGATCCCCGCCGCCGACGCCGACAGCATCTACAAGATTCCCGCGGCGCTGCACGCGGAGGGGCTCGACGAGATCGTCTGCCGCAAGCTCGAGCTCACCGTGCGTCCGGCCGACCTGTCCAACTGGAACCGGATCGTCGACGCGCTCGAGCATCCCGAGCACGCCGTGCACGTCGCGATGGTCGGCAAGTACGTCGACCTGACCGAGTCGTACAAGTCGCTGTCCGAGGCGCTGATCCACGCCGGCGTGCACACGCGCAGCAAGGTCCACATCCACTACGTCGACTCGGAGGCCATCGAGCGCGACGGCGTCGAATGCCTCGGCGGCATGGACGCGATCCTGGTGCCCGGCGGCTTCGGCAAGCGCGGCGTCGAGGGCAAGATCCGCACCATTCGCTACGCCCGCGAGAACCGCGTGCCCTATCTCGGCATCTGTCTCGGCATGCAGCTCGCGGTGATCGAGTGCGCGCGCAACCTGGCGGGTCTGCCGGACGCCAACAGCACCGAGTTCGATCCCGCGACCCCGCATCCGGTCGTCGCGCTGATCACCGAGTGGCAGAATCGCGACGGCTCGATCGAGACGCGGACGCAGGCCTCCGACCTCGGCGGGACGATGCGCCTGGGCGCCCAGCCCTGCGAGGTGGTCCCCGGCTCGCTCGCGCACCGGGTGTACGGCAGCACGACGGTGTCGGAGCGCCACCGCCACCGCTACGAGGTCAACAACCACTACCTGCCGCGCCTCACGCAGGCGGGGCTGTCCGTCGGCGCGCGCGCCAGGAGCGAGTCGGCCGGCGACCTGTGCGAGATGGTCGAGTACCCCGGCCACCCGTGGTTTCTCGGCTGCCAGTTCCACCCGGAGTTCACGTCCAATCCGCGCCGCGGCCATCCGCTGTTCATCGGTTTCGTCCGCGCCGCGCTGCAGCGGCAGCAGCTGGTGCAGGCCGGCGGCACCGAGGCCTCGGTCGTCACCCTCGTCGCCTCGAGGTGACCCGGTGACGACGCGCGCGAAGCGGCCGGCGTGACGGTGGTGCGGCGATGAAGCTCTGCGGCTTCGAGGTGGGCATCGATCGGCCACTATTCTTGATAGCCGGCCCCTGCGTCGTCGAGTCGCTGCAGCTGCAGATCGACGTCGCCGGCCGGTTGCGCGACATCTGCCTGGATCTCGGCGTTCCGTTCATCTTCAAGTCGTCGTACGACAAGGCGAACCGCAGCTCCGGCGCGTCTTTTCGCGGCCCGGGCCAGGACGAGGGCCTGCGCATCCTGTCCGAGGTCAGGCGCCAGATCGGCGTCCCGGTGCTGACCGACGTGCACGCCGAGGGCGAGATCGCGGCGGCGGCGGCGGTGGTCGACGTGCTGCAGACGCCGGCCTTCCTCTGTCGCCAGACCGACTTCATCCAGGCGGTCGCCCGCGCCGGCAAGCCGGTCAACATCAAGAAGGGCCAGTTCCTCGCGCCCGAGGACATGCTGCAGGTGGTGGCGAAGGCCCGCGCCGCGGGCGGCGGCGACCGGCTCATGGTCTGCGAGCGGGGTGCCTCGTTCGGCTACCACAACCTCGTGTCCGACATGCGCGGCCTCGCGGTCATGCGCGCCACCGGCTGCCCGGTGGTCTTCGACGCCACGCATTCGGTGCAACTGCCCGGCGGGCAGGGCACCTCCAGCGGCGGGCAGCGCGAGTTCGTCCCCGTGCTCGCCCGCGCTGCGGTCGCGGCGGGCGTCGCCGGCGTGTTCATGGAAACGCACCCGGACCCCGCGCGCGCGCTGTCCGACGGGCCGAACGCCTGGCCGCTTGCGCGGGTGCGCGAGCTCCTGGCGACGCTGCGCGAGCTCGACGCCACGGTCAAGCGCGCGGGCTTCATCGAGTCCGAATTCACCCCGACGGCCCGACCGGCCGTCCCTCCAGTTCGACAAGCGCAACCAACCGAAGAGGAAAGCCCATGAGTGCCATCGTCGATGTCATCGCCCGCGAGATCCTGGATTCGCGCGGCAACCCCACCATCGAGGCCGACGTCGTCCTCGAGTCCGGCGTCTCCGGCCGTGCCGCGGTGCCCTCGGGCGCCTCGACCGGCTCGAAGGAGGCGATCGAGCTGCGCGACGGCGACAAGGCGCGCTACCTCGGCAAGGGCGTGCTGAAGGCGGTCGAGAACGTGAACACCGAGATCTGCGAGGCGATCATCGGCCTCGACGCCACCGAGCAGGCGTTCATCGACAAGACGATGATCGATCTCGACGGCACCGACAACAAGTCGCGGCTCGGGGCCAACGCGATGCTGGCCGTGTCCTGCGCCGTGGCGAAGGCGGCGGCCGAGGAGTCGTCGCTGCCGCTGTACCGCTATCTCGGCGGGGCGGGGCAGATGCAGCTGCCGGTGCCGCTGATGAACGTGATCAACGGCGGCGCGCACGCCAACAACAAGATCGACCTGCAGGAGTTCATGCTGGTGCCGCTGGGCGCGCCCACCTTCCGCGAGGCGCTGCGCTACGGCGCCGAGGTGTTCCACACGCTGAAGAAGATCATCGACGGCAAGGGCATGCCGACGACGGTCGGCGACGAAGGCGGCTTCGCGCCGAACCTGCCGTCGAACGAGGCGGCGCTGCAGCTCCTGGTCGAGGCGATCGACAAGGCCGGCTTCGTGCCCGGCAAGGACATCGCGCTGGCGCTCGACTGCGCCGCGAGCGAGTTCTTCAAGGACGGCAAGTACCAGCTCGAGTCCGAAGGCATGGCGCTCACCTCGCAGCAGTTCACCGACATGATGGCGACCTGGTGCGACAAGTACCCGATCATCAGCATCGAGGACGGCATGTCCGAGCACGACTGGGACGGCTGGAAGATGCTGACCGAGCGCCTCGGGAAGAAGGTCCAGATCGTCGGCGACGACGTGTTCGTCACCAACACCCGGATCCTCAGGCAGGGGATCGACAAGGGCGTCGCCAACTCGATCCTGATCAAGATCAACCAGATCGGCACGCTGTCGGAGACCTTCGGCGCGATCACCATGGCCACGCGCGCGGGCTACACGTCGGTGATCTCGCACCGCTCGGGCGAGACCGAGGACAGCATGATCGCCGACATCGCGGTCGGGACCAACGCCGGGCAGATCAAGACCGGCTCGCTGTCGCGCTCCGACCGGATCGCCAAGTACAACCAGCTGCTGCGCATCGAGGAGGACCTCGGCGAAGCGGCGAGCTACCCGGGCCGCAGCGCGTTCTTCCAGCTCAAGTAGCCGCCGGCGAGGCTCCCTTGCGCATCCTCGCGCTCGTCTTCGTGGCCCTGATCGCCGCCCTCCAGTATCCGATGTGGCTGGGTAAGGGCGGGTGGCTGCAGGTGCGCGAGTTCGACCGGCAGGTCGTGGCGCAGCGCGCGGTGAATGCCGGGCTCAAGCTGCGCAACGACGCCCTCGATGCCGAGGTGCGCGACCTCAAGACCGGTTACGAGGCCATCGAGGAGCGCGCGCGTTCCGAGCTGGGGATGATCCGCCAGGACGAAGTGTTCTTCCAGCTGCAGGACGAGGCTGCGCCGGCCGCCCCGCCGGCCGCCTCGCCGGGGCGGCCCGCGAAGCGCTGACGCACGGCCCGCGGCTGCACCGTCCCGGCGCGCGCGTGCTTCGCATCACGTCCCGCAGCAACCCGCGCCTGCGCGAGGTGGCGCGGCTGCTCGCGTCGGCACGCGACCGGCGCAAGGCCGGCAAGTGCGTCCTCGAGGGCGAGCACCTGATCGGCGTCTGTGCCGAGCGCCACGGCGCGCCGGAGGTGCTCGTCGTCGCCGACGATTGCCTCGGTCGCAGCGGCGTGCAGGCGCTGGCGGCGCGTTTTGCCGACCGCACGCTGGTCGTGCCGCCGGCGCTGTTCGGCGAGCTCGCCACGCTGCCGGCGGGCGTCGGGATCCTGGCGCTGATCACCGCGCCGCGGCCTTCCCCCGCACCTCCGGCCGACTTCTGCCTGCTGCTCGAGGACGTGCAGGATCCGGGCAACGTCGGCTCGATGCTGCGCTCGGCGGCGGCGGCGGGCGTCGCGCAGGTGCTGCTCTCGCGCCACTGCGCGTTCGCGTGGTCGCCCAAGGTGCTGCGCGCGGCGCAGGGTGCGCACTTCCATCTCGCGCTCTACGAGGATGCCGACCTGCCGCACTGGGGCGCCGCGTTCGTCGCCGGCGGCGGGACGCTGGTCGCGACGGTCGCCCACGGCGGGGCGCCGCTGTTCGCCGCCACGCTGGCCGGGCGCATCGCGGTGGCCATCGGCAACGAAGGCGCCGGCCTGTCGCCGGCGCTGCTCGCGATCGCCAACCGGCGGGTGACCATCCCGATGCCGGGCGGGACCGAATCGCTGAACGCGGCGGCCGCCGCGGCCGTCTGCCTGTTCGAGTGCGTGCGGCAGCGGCGTTGAGCGGGCGCGCCGCGGTTCGGCGGCGGAGGCCGCCGCGCGGCGATCAGCCGGCGGCGATGGTCACGACGCGTCCGCCGACGGTCGCGGCCAGTGCGGCGATGGCCTGCGCGTCCGGCAGCGCCGGCTGTGCGCCCGACGCGGTGCACGCCAGCGATCCCGCGGCGATGGCCTCGGCCAGCGCCCGCGGCCAGGTCGCGTTGCGATCGAGCGCCGCGGCCAGCGCGCCGCAGAAGGCGTCGCCGGCGCCCGTGGTGTCGACGACGCGCACCGGCGGCGCCGGCACGGCGTAGAGATGCCCATCGGCGGCGGCGAAGGCCCCTTCGCCGCCCAGCGTCACGACCGTCGCCACGCCGAATTTGCGGTGCACCGCGGTCGCGAATTCGTCGGGGGTCGCCGGCGCGCCCAGCATCCCGGCCATGGCCGCCGCCTCGGTCTCGTTGACCAGCAGCACGTCGAGCGTGGCGACCAGCGCCTGCGGCAGCAGCTGCATCGGCGCCGCGTTCAGCATCACGCGGGCACCGCGCGTCCGCGCGCGGGCGGCCGCCGCGACGACCGCGGCCAGCGGCACCTCGAGCTGCAGCAGCAGCGTCGTCCCGGCTTCGAGGCTCTCGTCGGGCAGCCAGGCGGGGTCGGCCAGCGCGTTGGCGCCGGCGACCACGGTGATCGCGTTCTCCCCGCGTCCATCGACGTGGATCAGCGCCACGCCGGTGGGCGCACCCACACGCCGGACGCCGGCGAGGTCGACGCCGCCGGCGGCCAGCCGCGCCAGCGCGGGCGCCGCGAAGGCATCGTCGCCGACCGCGGCGACCAGCCGCACTTCGCCCCCGGCCCGCGCGGCGGCGAGCGCCTGGTTGGCGCCCTTGCCGCCGGGCAGCATCGCGAACGCCTCGCCGGCGAGCGTTTCCCCCGGCTGCGGCAGGCGCGCGACGCGCGCGACGAGGTCGAGGTTGACCGAACCGAAGACGATGATCATCGCGCGGGCTCCGGGGTCGCCGCGGCGTCCGGGCCGATCACGCCCTTGACCAGCAGGATGTTGCCGTAGGGGCGCAGCTCGCCGGTGCGCACCACCGCGTACGCTTCCCGCACCTGGGCGTAGAAATCGTCGCGGGAGACGCGGCCGATCTCGAGGTCGGCGAGGTCGCGGGCGGTGAACACCGCCGCGAAGTCGGCGACCGGCGCCGGCACCTCGTCCGGTGCGTCGACGACCGCCATGGTGATCGCCGCCGGGATCTCCGTGGTGTCGAGCGGGAGCACGGTCAGCACGGCGTCGAGCACGGCCGGCGCCGCGGCACCGGTGACGTGCAGCAGCCGGCGCGCGATCGCCGCGGCGGGAAAGTTGGCATCGACGATGGCGATCCGGTCGCCGTGGCCCATCGCCGCCAGCGCGTGCAGCAGATCGGCGTGCAGCAGCGGGTGGATTCCCTTCAGCATCGAAGCTCCTTCGGTGGCGGCGCCGCAATCGCGGCAGGTGGCACCGGCGCGCGCCGCGATCCGCTGCTCACCAGCGCTCCCACACGGGCTCGACGCCGGCGGGCAGCGCAGGCAGCGCGCCGAGATCCAGCCAGCTCTCGCCCGGTCCGTGCCAGTCGGAGCCGGCCGACGCCGCCAGGCCGAAGCGGCGCGCGTGCGTCGCGTACTCGTCGGCCTGCGCGGCCGTGTGCGACGACGACAGCACTTCGACGGCATCGCCGCCCTGCTCGCGGAACTCGCCCAGCAGCCGGCGCATCGCGGTCGGGCTCAACGGATAGCGGCCGGGGTGCGCCAGCACCGCCTGCCCGCCCGCCGCACGGATCCACGACACGGCGTCGGCGAGCGTCGTCCACTGGTGCGCGACGTAGCCCGGCTTGCCGCGCGCCAGGTAGCGCTTGAACACGTCCTTCACCTCGCCGACGTACCCGGCCTCGACCAGGAAGCGCGCGAAGTGGGTGCGGGAGACGAGTCGCTCGCTGGTCACGTACTTCATCGCCCCTTCGTAGGCGCCGCGGATGCCCACGGCCGCCAGCGCGTCGCCGATGCGGCGCGCGCGCTCGCTGCGGCCGCGGCGCACCGCGGCCAGGCCGTCGGCCAGCCCCGGATGCCCGGGGTCGACGCGCAGCGCGACGACGTGGATGGTGTGGGTTTCCCACGAGACCGAGATCTCGGCACCGTTCACCAGCGTGATCCCACGCTCGGCCGCGGCCGCACGGGCCTCGGGCAGGCCGCCCAGTTCGTCGTGGTCGGTCAGCGCCAGGACGTCCACGCCGCGTGCCGCGGCCCGCTCGACGACCGCGGCCGGCGTGCAGAGCCCGTCGGACCAGGTGGAGTGGCAATGCAGGTCGTAACGCGGCATCGGGGATTGAGCTTGCCGGGCGATTCTAGCAGAATGCCGAGTTACCCCGAGTGCGCGCCACACGGTCTGCAGCCGCGACCACGGCGCCGCGCCCGTCACCGGATCCCCCGTGCTCACCGCGTCCAACATCACCATCCAGTTCGGGGCCAAGCCCCTGTTCGAGAACATCTCGGTCAAGTTCGGCGGCGGCAACCGCTACGGCCTGATCGGCGCCAACGGCTGCGGCAAGTCGACGTTGATGAAGATCCTCGGCGGCGATCTCGAGCCCTCCGGCGGCAACGTCGCGCTCGACCGCTTCGAGCGGCTGGGCAAGCTGCGCCAGGACCAGTTCGCGTTCGAGGACGTGCGCGTCCTCGACGTGGTGCTGATGGGTCACGCCGAGATGTGGCGCCTGCGCGAGGAAAAGGACGCGATCTACGCCAACCCGGAGGCTACCGAGGACGACTACGTGCATGCGGCCGAGCTCGAGTCACGCTTCGCCGAGTACGACGGCTACACGGCCGAGGCGCGCGCCGGCGAGCTCCTGCTCGGCATCGGCATCGGCACCGAGCTCCACGACGGCCCGATGAGCGCCGTGGCGCCCGGGTGGAAGCTGCGCGTGCTGCTGGCGCAGGCGCTGTTCGCCGATCCGGACATCCTGCTGCTGGACGAGCCGACGAACAACCTCGACATCAACTCGATTCGCTGGCTCGAAGGCGTGCTCAACGAGCGCTCGAGCACGATGATCATCATCTCCCACGACCGCCACTTCCTCAACAGCGTGTGCACGCACATGGCGGACCTCGACTACGGCACGCTGCGCGTCTATCCCGGGAATTACGACGACTACATGATCGCGTCGACGCAGGCGCGCGCGCAGGTCCTGTCGGCCAACGTCAAGGCGAAGGAGCGCATCGCCGAGCTGCAGGAATTCGTCCGCCGCTTCTCGGCCAACAAGTCGAAGGCGCGCCAGGCGACCTCGCGCGCCCGCCAGATCGAGAAGATCCGCGTCGAGGACGTGAAGCCGTCGTCGCGCCAGAACCCCTACATCCGCTTCGATCTCGACGCCAGGCAGAAGCTGCACCGCAACGCGGTGGAGATCGACGCGCTCGCCAAGGGCTGGCCCGGGCAGTCGCGCGAGCTCTTCGCCGGGCTCTCGCTCAATCTCGAGGCGGGGGCGCGGCTCGCCGTCATCGGTCCCAACGGTGCCGGCAAGACCACGCTGCTGCGCACGCTGCTGGGCGAGCTCGCGCCCGATGCGGGGCGCGTGCGCTGGGCCGAGAAGGCGAACATCGGCTACTTCATGCAGGACCAGACGGCCGCCTTCGACAGCGATCTCACGGTCGCCGAGTGGATGCGGCAGTGGGCGCAGGAGGGCGACGACGAGCAGATCGTCCGCGCGACGCTGGGACGGCTGCTGTTCACCGGCGACGACGGCGCGAAGCCGGTGCGGGTGCTCTCGGGCGGCGAGAAGGGCCGGATGCTCTACGGCCGGCTGATGCTGCAGCGGGCGAACGTCCTGGTGCTGGACGAGCCGACCAATCACATGGACATGGAATCGATCGAATCGCTGCAACTCGCGCTCGAGATCTACACCGGCACCGTGATCGTCGTCTCGCACGACCGGCAGTTCGTGTCGGCGCTGGCCACCGAGATCGTCGAACTCGGCGGCGCGACGGCGCTGCACTTCCACGGCAACTACGAGGACTACCTGGTCTCCCGAGGCGTGGGCTGAGGAATTTTCGCCGGGAAATCACCCGGTTGCGGCTTTGCCCCCGCTTGCGGCGGGTTTATGCCAACGGTATAGTAGCGGTTCGGTGGCGGACCTCGAGCCCGGCAAACGGAACCCTAGCTCATCGTGAAGATCTTCGATCGCGTCCTCAATCCCCGGGAAATCCGGCGGCGGCTGGGGCTCAACCAGGAGCAGTTCTGGACCCAGATCGGCGTCACGCAGAGCGGCGGTTCGCGCTACGAAAGCGGCCGCGACATGCCCAAGCCGGTGCGCGAGCTGCTGCGCCTCGTGCACGTCGAGCAGATCGATCTCTCGCAGGTCAAGCGCGTCGATTTCGAGATCATCGGCTACCTGAAGGAAACCCATCCCGACCTGTACCGCAGCCTCCGGCGTGCGGCGCGGGGCCGGTCGCGCGACGGCCTGGCCGGTGGCGACGCGTTCGAAGCCGGGGACGACCTCATCGATCTGCCGGCACCCGTCGAGCCGCGATCCACCGGCACCTGACCGCCGCGCGCGCGACCCCCGCCTGCTCCGACAACCCGCCGCGGCGGGTTGTCTGTTTTTCGGGGCGCCGCGGAAGGGGGCGCCCGCTGGTGTCGGCGGCCGAGCGCTCCGCGTCGACGGCCGTTCATCAAGTGTAGAAGTTAAGGAAAAAACATATAGTTGCAGTGTGTTATTGATGTATTTTATGAGACTTTGGCCGGGCGGCTGCATCAGCAGCGGCGCCGGCATCGTCCAAACGGTCCATCGACGGGCCGACACCGAAGGCGCTGCAATGGCGCCCATGCGATCGCCGCCGCGCCTGCGTCTCGAGCCCCGTCCGTCGCGCCTGCTGCGGCGGGCGCTGGTCGGCGCCTCCTTTGCAACCGGGAGCCTGGTCGCGGGCCTGCCGCTGTCTTGGCCGCTGCGCGTCCTGCTCGTCCTCGTCGTGCTGCTGCTCGCGATGCGCGCGGCGCGCGCCACGCTGGGCCGCGGATTGCCGGCGATCGTGCACGTCGGCGCCGACCGCCGATTGACCGTCACCGGGCGGGACGGGCGCTCGCGGTCCGGCACGATCGGACCCGAATCCTGCGTCGGATCCCGGGTCACGACCGTCGTCTGGCGCGCCGATCGCGCCGATCCGGCGCCACGAGGCCCGTGCCGGCGCCGCGCCGCGCTGCTGATCCTGCCCGACATGCTGGCGCCGGAGGACTTCCGCCAACTGCGGGTGCTGCTGCGCTACGGTCGAGCGCCGTCGCTGGCCGGGGCGCGCGCCACCAGCGCGGTTGCGGCCGGCCGGCCGGCGAGCCAGGCGCTGCCGTCATAGACCTGCCCGCTGTCGCGTTTGGCCTGGCCGCCGGCGAGGTACAGAAACAGCGGCACCAGCGCGGAAGGCGGCGGCAACGGCTGCTTGTCCTCGCCCGGGTGCGTAAGGGTGCGCAGCGGCGAGCGCATCGGTCCGGGCGACACCGCGTTGACGCGCAGGTTCGCCCGCTGCTCGGTTTCGTCGGCGAGTGTCGCCGCGAGCGCCGCCAGGCCGGCCTTGCTGGCGCCGTAGGCACCCCAGTACGCGCGGGGGTCCTGCGCGCGGGTGTCCAGCGTGAACACGATCGCGGCGTCCGGCGCGTTCGTCAGCAGCGGCAGCAGCACCCGCGTCAGCAGCATCGGCACGGCCAGGTTCACCCGCAGCACCTGCTCCCAGCGGTCGAACGACTGATGCTCGAGCGGGCCGAGCGAGCCGAGCATCGCGGCGGTGTGCACCAGCGCGTCGAGGCGACCGAGCTGCGCGCGCAGCGCCCCGGCGGCCTGTCCCGCCTCGGCGGCCGTCACCGAAGCGAAGTCCAGCGGCAGGATCGTCGGTTCCGGGTGCCCCGCGGCGACGATCTCGTCGTACAGCGCCTCGAGCTTGCGCACGACGCGGCCGTGCAGCACCACCGTCGCGCCGCGCGCCGCGCAGGCGAGGGCGAGCGTGCGTCCCAATCCGCCGGTCGCTCCGGTGACCAGGACGACGCGGCCGGAAAGTTCGGTGCGGGATTCGACGCCGGGGGTCGGAAGGGTCATCGCAGGGCAACGGGAACGCGGCGGGCGGACGGGCGACCGCCGCGAAAGGGGCGGCTGAGCCAGGATCGATGATAGCCGAGGATCCCGCCGGCAGGAGCCGCGCCGCCCGCCGACGCAGCAGCATCGCAGCCGACGGCGACACCGGACGGCGATCCGGCTTGCCCCGTCGCGCCCGTTCACCGATAATCAGCCCCTCGCGCTCGACGCGCGAACCGATCAACGGCGGGTCGCCCCGCATTGCAGCGTCGTGAACCTGGTCAGGTCCGGAAGGAAGCAGCCACAGCGATTCACTGCAAGTGCCGGGGGAACGGCTCGCCACCCCATGCTGCGCTTCGCCCGCCCCGGGCAGGCCCTCTGCGCGTGCCGCCCAGGCGGCGCGCGCCGGCCCGGGCGACGCGCCCCAGGAATCCCGACCTCTCGCGTGCGCCTTCGATGAGTTATCAGGTTCTCGCCCGCAAGTGGCGGCCCAGGGTCTTCGCCGAGCTCTCCGGCCAGGAGCACGTCGTGCAGGCGCTGACCCACGCGCTGGAGCGTGGGCGGATGCATCACGCCTACCTGCTCACCGGGACGCGCGGTGTCGGCAAGACCACCATCGCGCGCATTCTGGCCAAGAGCCTCAACTGCGCCACCGGCGTCACGGCGACCCCCTGCGGCGCCTGCCCCGCCTGCGTCGACATCGATGCCGGCCGCTTCGTCGATCTGCTCGAACTCGACGCGGCGTCGAACACCGGCATCGACAACATGCGCGAGATCCTCGACAACGCGCGCTACGCGCCGACGACCGGCCGCTACAAGGTCTACCTGATCGACGAAGTGCACATGCTCTCCAAGGCGGCCTTCAACTCGATGCTGAAGACGCTGGAGGAGCCGCCCGAGCACGTGAAGTTCGTGCTCGCGACCACCGATCCGCAGAAGATCCCGATCACCGTGCTGTCGCGCTGCCTGCAGTTCAATCTCAAGCAGCTGCCGCCCGCGCTGATCGGCGAGCGCCTGCGGTTCATCCTCGACGCCGAGGGCATCGCCGCCGACGCGTCCGCCTTGGCGCTGATCGCCCGCGGCGCGCACGGATCGATGCGCGACGCGCTGTCGCTGCTCGACCAGGCGATCGCCTACGGCGCGGGCGAGGTGCGCGACGCCGTCGTGCGATCGATGCTCGGCACCGTCGACACCGACTACGCCTACCGGATCGTCGAGGCGCTGCAGACCGGCGACGGCGCGGCGCTGCTCGCCGAGTGCGATGCGATGACCGAGCGCAGCGTCGCCTTCGCGCCGGCGCTGGACGAACTCGCGTCGCTGCTGCACCGCATCGCCGTGGCCCAGGTGGTACCCGCCGCGGCGACGGCGTTCGACGATGCCGCGCGGGTGACGGACCTCGCCGGGCGGATGGCGGCCGACGAGGTGCAGCTCGCCTACCAGATCGTGGTGCAGGGTCGTGCCGACCTGGCGCTGGCGCCGGACGAGGCGATGGGGTTCTCGATGACGCTCCTGCGCCTGCTCGCGTTCCGCCCGGACGCCGGCGACGAATCGGTGCCGCCGCGCGAGCCGACCGCGGCGCCGAAGCGTCCGCCACGCGCCACAGCGCCGGCCGGCACGCGCGCGGCAGCGGCCCCCGGCGCGGCGGCGAGCGCCGTTCCGCCCCCGATGCCGGCAGCGGCTGCACCGGTGGCGCCGCGGCCGGTGCCCCAGCCCGCGGCGCCGGCCGCGGCGCCGCAACGCGAGTTGCGACCCTTGCCGCTGGCGAGTGCCGACTGGCCGGCCTTCGTCGCCGATCTCAAGCTCACCGCCATCGCCGCGCAGCTCGCGGCGCAGACCGAGTTCAGGAGTCTCGCGGGCAACGTGCTGACGCTGGCGCTGCCGCCGACGCACAAGCATCTCGCCGACCGCGTCTACGCCGACAAGCTGAAGCAGGCGCTCGAGGAGACGACCGGGCGCAAGCTGCTGCTGGCCTTCGAGGTCGGCACCGCGGCCGAGGCGTCGCTCGCCGCGCGCGAGCGGCGCGAACGCGAGGAGGAACGGGCCCGCAACGAGACGGCGTTCCGCGCCGAGCCGTTCGTCCGCGACGTGCTCGAGCGCTTCGACGCCACCATTCGCCCCGATTCGATCAAACCCGTTTCCTGACCCGCGGCCCGCGCCCTCGCGCTCGCCCTGCGGCAACCTCTGGGAGTCCATTCCGATGATGAAGAACCAGCTCGCCGGCCTGATGAAGCAGGCGCAGCAGATGCAGGAGAACCTCAAGAAGGCGCAGGACGAGCTGGCGCAGACCGAGGTCGAGGGCCAGTCGGGTGCCGGGCTGGTGAAGGTCGTGATGACCTGCCGGCACGACGTCAAGCGCGTCACCATCGATCCCTCGCTGCTCGGCGAGGACAAGGACATGCTGGAGGACCTCGTCGCCGCGGCGGTCAACGACGCGGTGCGCCGGGTCGAGTCGACGACGCAGGAGAAGATGGGCGGGTTGACCGCCGGCATGCCGATGCCGCCCGGCTTCAAGCTGCCGTTCTGACGCGAGGATCCGGCGCGTCGCCCATGGAGCGTCCGCTCGACTTGCGTCCCGTGCCGCCGGGGGAGCCGGTGTCGAGCCTCGACGAGCTGGCCCGCGCGCTGCGCTGCCTGCCCGGCGTCGGCCCCAAGGCCGCGCAGCGGATGGCGCTGCACCTGCTGCAGCACGACCGCGAGGGGGCGCAGCGGCTCGCGCGCGCGCTCGATGCGGCGGCGAAGCTCGTGCGGCACTGCGAGCGCTGCAACACCTTCACCGAGGAAGCGGTCTGCGCGCTGTGCCGCTCGCCGCGCCGCGATCCGGGTCTGCTCTGCGTCGTCGAGACGCCCGCCGACCTGATGACGATGGAACAGACGCAGGCCTACGGCGGCCTCTACTTCGTGCTCATGGGACGGCTGTCGCCGCTCGACGGGATCGGCCCCAAGGAGATCCGCCTCGAGCGCCTGCTCAAGCGCGCGACCGACGGCACGGTGCGCGAGGTCGTGCTCGCGACCAACTTCACCAACGAGGGCGAGGCCACCGCGCACACGATCGGCGAATTGCTGACCGCGCGCGGCCTGGCCGTCACCCGGCTCGCCCGCGGCGTGCCGGTCGGTGGCGAACTCGAATTCGTCGACGCTGGTACGCTGGCGCAGGCGGTGCGCGAGCGCCGGTCGTTCGATCGCTGAGCCGGCGGCGCAACCCCGGTCGCGCGCGGCGCGGTCGGTGCGAACCGGCGCGGACCGGCGGCCGTACGGCGGCGCCCATTGCGTGCGCCGGCATCGGGGTAGTACTCTCGCCGGCGGGAGCAGGCCGGACCACACGGAGGCGATCATGGTGGTGAGCGAAATACTTCGCATCAAGGGGACCGTGCTGTACACGACGCGGCCCGATGTCCTGGTGCTGGACGCCATCCGGGTGATGGTGCAACACGACATCGGTTCGCTGGTGGTGATGGACCGCGGCCGGATGGCGGGCCTCATCACCTTTGCCGAGGTGCTGAAGGCGCTGACCGAGAACGACGGCGTGCTGGGCGCGCTGCAGGTGAGCGACGTCTACGATCGCGCCCCGCTGACGGCCGAGCCCGGGCTCGACGTCATGGATCTGCGGCGGGGGATGTTGGAGCGGCACGCCCGCTATGTGCCGGTGATGGACGGCAGCACGCTGGCCGGCGTCGTTTCGTTTCACGACGTGGCGAAGGCGGTCTACGAGGAGCAGAGCTTCGAGAACCGCATGCTGAAGAGCTACATCAAGGACTGGCCCGACCAGGGTCACGAGACCTGATGCGCGCGGCGCGCCTCGCCGGTCGCCCCGGCGTCGTCACCCCGCCTGCAGGATGAAGATCGCCGGCCGCTTGTCGTAGCGCGTGAAATCGCGACCCTGCCACTCGCCCAGGGTTCGCGTCTCGATCGACTCGGAGGCGGTGGTCAGGTCGGCGGCGACGCAGAGCCGGGTCTGAGGTCGGCAGTGCGCCACCAGGGCGCGCAGCATCGCCTCGTTGCGGTAGGGCGTCTCGATGAACAGCTGCGCCTGCCCGTCGCGCGCCGAGGCGGACTCCAGCCGCCGCAAGGCGTCGCCGCGCGCCTGCGCCTTCACCGGCAGGTAGCCGTGAAACGCAAAGCCCTGGCCGTTCATGCCCGAGGCCATCAGGGCCAGCAGCAGCGACGAGGGCCCGACCAGCGGCACGACGGCGATGCCGTGGCGGTGCGCGGCCGCGACCAGCAACGCACCCGGATCGGCGACCCCGGGACAGCCGGCGTCGGAGAGGAGGCCCAGGTCGTGTCCCGCCAGCGCCGGGGCGAGCAGCTCGGCGCAGCGCCCGGGGTCCGGTGCCGTGCCGATCTCGACCACGCGGATCGACTGCAGCGGCAATGCCGGTGCCAGCGCCTTGAGGAACTGCCGCGCCGGCTTGGCGCTCTCGACCACGTAGAACGCGAGCCCGCGCGCGACTTCGATCGTGCGCTGCGGCAGCACGTCGGTCGGCGCGGTGACGCCGAGGAGGCTGGGGACGAGGTGAAGCCGGCCGGTGGGCATCGCGACGGCGCCTCAGCCTCTCAGCCCAGCACCGGGACGCCGGCGGCGCGCAACATCGTGGTCAGCCGGATCAGCGGCAGGCCGATCAGCGCCGTGGGGTCGTCGCTCTCGATCGACTCGAAGAGCGCGATCCCCAGCGCCTCGGACCGGACCGAGCCGGCGCAGTCCCAGGGTTGCTCGCGCTCGAGATAGGCGTCGATTTCCGTCGCGGTGAGCACGCGGAAGCGGCTGCGCACGTCGATCAGCGCCGTCTGGCAGGTGCCGCTCGCCGCGTCGAACAGCGCCAGCCCGGTGTGGAAGACGATGCTGCGCCCCGACAGCAGCGCCAACTGCCGCTGCGCCGCGGCGCGCGCGCCGGGCTTGCCGACGACGCTGCCGCCGGCGTCGGCCACCTGGTCGGAGCCGATGATCAGTGCGTCGGGCCACGCCCCGGCGACGCTGCGCGCCTTGACTTCGGCCAGGCGCAACGCGGTCGCGGCCGGGATCTCGCCGGGCAGCGGGGTTTCGTCGGCCTGCGGCGCCACCGCGGCGAAGGGGAGCCCCAGCCGCTCCAGCAGTTCGCGGCGATAGCGGGACGTCGAGGCCAGGACCAGGGGACGGGCGGCGCGCTCGCGCGGTGCGGGGTCAGTGGAGTTCATTGTTGATTTTGCAGCGCATTTTTTGACACCTTGGTTGCGGCGGGGTATTATCCAACGTTTTGGTCGGTCGCCCCAACCGGGCTCGACGCCGAACCCGTCCGCGGGCGCGGCGCTGTCCGGCGGGGCAGTCGCGCCGCAGGCGGGCGAGCGATGGTCGGGCAGGGTGGCAAACTCGTGGGCGAAGGCGATTTCGATGCGCTGAGGCTCGCCGGGCAACGGCAGTCACTTGGCGGCAGCCTGGATGTCAGGACGCTGCCGCGGGCCGCCGAGCGCCTCGCCGACGACGGACCCGTGCCGCTGGCATGGCGGATCGTCGGCACCAGCGACGCGGTGGGTCGTCCTGCGCTGGAAGTCGCTCTGGAGGGCCGCGTCCCGCTGGAATGCCAGCGCTGCCTGCAGGTGTTTTTCTGGCCGGTGCAGCAGCGAACCCTGCTGCTGCTCGCGCGCGACGAAGCGGAACTCGCGCGGCTGGACGACATCGACGAGCACGAAGTCCTGCTCGCCGCCGCGCCGCTGGCGGTGCGCGCGCTGGTCGAGGACGAGTTGTTGTTGACGTTGCCGTACGTGCCGCGGTGCGGCGACGGCCGGTGCGAAGGCGCGCCGGTGGACGCGGCACCCGCGGTGGCGCGCGCACCGACGGCATTCGCCGCGCTGGCCGGATTGCACCCGCCCGCGACGAAGAAGCAGAAGCGCAGTAACTGAGGCCGCCCGCGGCGGCCGGACGAGACACCCCTTCCTGGAGAAAGACCATGGCAGTCCAGCAGAACAAGAAATCACCGTCGAAGCGCGGCATGCACCGGGCGCACGATTTCCTGACCACGCCGGCGCTCGCCGTCGAGCCGGTGACCGGCGAAGCGCACCTGCGCCACCACATCAGCCCGAGCGGCTACTATCGCGGCAAGAAGGTCGTCAAGACCAAGGCCGACGAATAGTCGGCGGGACCCGCGTACCGGGCCGGCAGCGCGACATCGACCTCCGTTTGCACTGTGTTGCGCGGCGTCCTGCCCGAGGCCGCGGCCGGGGCGTCGCGACGGCACGCCTCCAATCCTGACCACCCGACAGTGCCGACATGCCGGTCACGGTAGCGGTCGATGCGATGGGGGGGGACCACGGTCCTTCCGTCACGCTGCCCGCGGCGATCGAGTTCCTCGAGGCCGTGCCCGAGGCCCGGGTGGTCGCGGTCGGCCTGCTCGAACCCCTCACCGCGGCGCTGGCGAAGATCAAGTCGCCGGCCAAGGCGCGCATCGCCATCGAGGCCGCGTCGGAAGTCGTCGAGATGCACGAGCCGCCGGCGGACGCGCTCCGGCGCAAGAAGGACTCGTCGATGCGCGTGGCCGTCAATCTGGTCAAGGACGGTCGCGCCGAAGCCTGCGTCTCCGCCGGCAACACCGGCGCGCTGATGGCGATCTCGCGGTTCGTGCTGAAGACGCTGCCCGGCGTCGACCGCCCGGCGATCGCCTCGCAGCTGCCCACCCGGAAGGGCGTGACCACCGTGCTCGACCTCGGCGCGAACGTCAATTGCTCGCCGGAGCAGCTGCTGCAGTTCGCGGTGATGGGCACCGCGCTGGTGTCGGCGGTCGACCACATCGACCGCCCGACCGTCGGCCTGCTCAACATCGGCGAGGAGGACATCAAGGGCAACGACGTCGTCAAGGAGACCGCCGAGCTGCTCAAGGCCTCGGGGCTCAACTTCCACGGCAACGTCGAGGGTGACGACATCTACAAGGGCACGACCGACGTCGTCGTCTGCGACGGTTTCGTCGGCAACGTCGCGCTCAAGACGTCCGAAGGTCTCGCCGGCATGCTGTACGACTTCCTCAAGGCCGAGTTCACCCGCAACCCGCTGACCCGGCTCGCCGCGGTGGTCGCCTACCCGGTGCTGAAATCCTTCGGTCGCCGCATCGACCCCCGCCGCTACAACGGCGCCACGCTGCTGGGCCTCAAGGGGGTGGTGGTCAAGAGCCACGGCGGCGCCGACGTCATGGCGTTCAGGAACGCGCTGATGAAAGCGCATGCCGAAGCCGCCGAGGGCGTCCTCGAACGGATCGCCACGCGCATGGCGGCGACGCACGCGGCGATGCCGGCGACCGCGGCGAACGGGTCGCTGTCCGCCGATGCGTAGCCGCGTCGCCGGGACCGGCAGCTACCTGCCGTCCCAGGTTCTCACCAACCACGAGCTCGCCCGGCGGGTCGATACCAGCGACGCCTGGATCCGTTCGCGCACCGGCATTCGCGAGCGCAGGATCGCCGCGCCGGCGGAATCGACCAGCGACCTCGCGCTGCACGCCGCGCGGGCGGCGCTGGACGCCGCCGGGGTCGCAGCGCAGGACGTCGACCTGATCATCGTCGCCACGACGACGCCCGACATGGTGTTTCCGTCGACGGCCTGCCTGCTGCAGGCGAAGCTCGGCGCGCGCGGCGGCCCGGCTTTCGACGTGCAGGCGGTCTGCAGCGGGTTCGTCTACGCATTGACCGTCGCCGACCGGATGATCGCCGGGGGACTCGCGCGCAACGCGCTGGTGGTCGGCGCCGAGATCTACTCGCGCATCCTCGACTGGAACGACCGCGGCACCTGCGTGCTGTTCGGCGACGGCGCCGGCGCCGTGGTGCTGCTGCCGTCGACGACGCCGGGCATCGTGTCGGCGCACCTGCACGCCGATGGCCGCTACGCCGACGTCCTTTGCGTGCCCGGGACGCTGTCCGAGGGCCAGGTCGCCGGCTCGCCCTTCGTCCGCATGGACGGCGGGGCGGTGTTCAAGTTCGCGGTGACCGTGCTGGCCGAGGTGGCCGGCGAGGCGCTCGCCGCGGCCCGCCTGACCGCCGCCGACATCCACTGGCTGGTGCCGCACCAGGCCAACATCCGCATCATCGAAGCCACCGCGAAGCGTCTCGGGGTGCCGATGGAGCGGGTGGTGACGACGGTCGAGCGGCATGCCAACACGTCGGCGGCGTCGATACCGCTGGCACTCGACGAAGCCGCGCGGGACGGCCGCCTCGAGACCGGGCAGCGCGTGCTGCTGCTCGGCGTCGGCGGCGGCTTCACCTGGGGCGCGGTCCTCCTGCAATGGTGACCATGAAACTCGCATTCGTCTTTCCCGGACAGGGATCGCAATCGGTGGGCATGATGTCGGGCTACGCGCACCATCCGGCGGTGCGCGAGACCTTCGCCGAGGCCTCGGACGCGCTGGGCGAGGACCTGTGGGCTCTGGTCGCGGCCGACAGCGACGGCGCGCTCGATCGCACGGTGAACACGCAGCCGGTGATGCTCGCCGCGGGCGTCGCGGTCTGGCGCGCCTGGCTCGCCGCCGGCGGACCGCGACCGGACGTCGTCGCCGGCCACAGCCTCGGGGAGTACACGGCGCTGGTCGCCGCCGGCGCACTCGCGTTTCGCGACGCGGTCCCGCTGGTGCGCTTCCGCGCGCAGGCCATGCAGGACGCGGTGCCTGCCGGCGTCGGCGCGATGGCCGCGGTGATGGGCATCGACGAGGCCAGCCTGGCCGCCGCCTGCGCCGACGCCGCCCAGGGCCAGGTGGTCGAGGCGGTGAATTTCAACGCGCCGGGCCAGATCGTGATCGCCGGCCACGCCGAGGCGGTCGAGCGCGCGATCGCGGCCGCGAAGTCGCGCGGGGCCAAGCGCGGCGTGCTGTTGCCGGTGTCCGCACCGTTTCACAGCTCGTTGATGAAGCCGGCCGCGCTGCGCCTCGCCGCGCGGCTCGAGGCGGTGTCGTTCGCGGCGCCGGCGATTCCGGTGCTGCACAACGCCGACGTGGCCGAGCACCGCGACGCGTCGGCGATTCGCGCCGCGCTCGCGCGGCAGGCGTCCTGCCCGGTGCGCTGGGTCGAGACGGTGCAGGCGTTCGCCGCGCGCGGCGTGACCCGCGCCTTCGAATGCGGGCCGGGCCGTGTGCTGACGGGGCTGGGCAAGCGGATCGCGCCGGCGATCGAGGGCCAGGCGCTCGACGACGGCGACGCCATCGCGGCGGCGCTGGCCGCGCTGGCCGGTGACACCACGGGAGAGCGCTGATGCACGCGACGCTGGCAGGACAGGTGGCGCTGGTGACCGGGGCGACGCGCGGCATCGGCCGCGCGATCGCGCTGACGCTGGCCGAGAACGGCGCCACGGTGGTCGGCACCGCCACCACGGACGACGGCGCCGCGGCGATCTCCGCCTTTCTCGCCGACGCCGGCGCCGCGGGCGAGGGCATCCGGCTCGACGTCACCGACGCCGCGGCCGTCGACGCGGCGCTCGCCGGCATCGAGTCCCGCCACGGGGCGGTCCTGATCCTGGTCAACAACGCCGGCATCACCCGCGACAACCTGCTGCTGCGGATGAAGGACGAGGAGTGGGACGCGATCATGGCGACCAACCTCAAACCGGTGTTCCGGCTGTCGAAGGCGGTGCTGCGCGGCATGATGAAGGCCCGGCAGGGACGCATCATCCAGATCGGATCGGTCGTCGGCAGCAGCGGCAACGCCGGCCAGGCCAACTACGCGGCGGCGAAGTCGGCGTTGCTGGGCTTCACCCGGTCGCTGGCGCAGGAAGTCGGCAGCCGCAACATCACCGTCAACTGCGTGGCGCCGGGGTTCATCGACACCGACATGACGCGGGCATTGCCGGACGCGCAGCGCGAGAAGCTGCTCGAACGCATCCCGCTCGGACGCCTGGGCGCGCCCGCGGACGTCGCGCACGCGGTCGCCTATCTCGCGTCGCCCCAGGCGGCCTACGTCACGGGCGCGACGCTGCACGTCAACGGCGGCATGCTGATGATTTGAGGGGCGGCGGATGGGGCAGCGGGCCGAGTTGGTCGCATGGGCGGGCAATCTGGTAAAATCTCGCGGTTTGGTACAGTCATTCCCGCAAGGGGGGAGAAGCATGGAAAACATTGAGCAGCGGGTGAAGAAGATCGTCGCCGAGCAACTGGGCGTCAACGAAGCCGAGATCAAGAACGAATCGTCGTTCGTCGACGACCTCGGCGCCGATTCGCTCGACACGGTCGAGCTCGTGATGGCGCTCGAGGAGGAGTTCGAGACCGAGATCCCGGACGAGGAAGCCGAGAAGATCACCACCGTCCAGCAGGCGATCGACTACATCAGCTCGCACGTCAAGAAGTAGCCGCCCCGGGTGCCGCTGCCCGTCCGGCGACGGCACCCGCGCCACCGCGTCGGGCGGCGCGTCGCCGCAGGACGCAGCGACCGGCCCCATCGCCTTTCGCGCCGCAACCCTCTGAACAGCCAAGACCCGCCATGAGCCGCCGCCGCGTTGTCGTGACCGGACTGGGCATCGTTTCGCCCGTCGGCATCGGCGTTGCCGCCGCGTGGGATTCGATCCTCCACGCGCGTTCGGGCATCGCCCGCGTCACCCGCTTCGATCCCACGCCCTTCCCGGCACGGATCGCCGGCGAGGTCAAGGACTTCGACGTCACGCATTTCCTCTCCGGCAAGGAGGCGCGGCGCTACGACACCTTCGTCCACTACGGCCTCGTGGCGACGATGGAAGCGGTCCGCGACGCCGGCCTCGAGGGCTACACCGGCGACAAGGAGCAGGTGGGCGTGTGCATCGGCTCGGGCATCGGCGGCCTGCCGATGATCGAGGAGACGCAGAAGGCCTACCTCGAGAGCGGGCCGCGCAAGATCTCGCCGTTCTTCGTCCCGGCGTCGATCATCAACATGATCTCCGGACTGGTGTCGATCCAGTACGGCTACCAGGGCCCGAACCTCGCCACCGTCACGGCGTGCTCCACGGCCAACCACAGCATCGGCGAAGCGGGGCGGATCATCGAGTACGGCGACGCCGACGTCATGATCGCCGGCGGCGCCGAGGCGACGGTGAGCCCGCTGGGGATGGGCGGTTTCTGCGCCGCGCGTGCGCTGTCGACGCGCAACGACGATCCGGCGACGGCGTCGCGGCCGTGGGACGTCGACCGCGACGGCTTCGTGCTGGGCGAAGGCGCCGGGATCCTGGTGCTGGAGGAGTACGAGCACGCCAAGGCGCGCGGAGCCCGCATCTACTGCGAACTCGCCGGCTACGGGATGAGCGCCGACGCGCACCACATCACGGCGCCGCCGGAAGACGGGCGCGGCGCCGCGCGCAGCATGACCAACGCGCTGCGCAACGGCCGTCTGAATGCGGCCGAGATCGACTACATCAACGCCCACGGGACTTCGACGCCGCTGGGCGACATCGCCGAGTGCACGGCGGTGAAGCGCGCCTTCGGCGACCAGGCGCGGCGACTCGCCGTCAGTTCGACCAAGTCGATGACCGGGCACCTGCTCGGTGCGGCGGGCGGCATCGAGGCGGTCTTCACCGTGCTGGCGCTGCGCGACCAGGTCGCGCCGCCGACGGCCAATCTCGTGCACCAGGACCCGCAGTGCGACCTCGACTTCGTGCCGCTGACCGCGCGGCCGATGAAGATCGGCGCGGCGCTGTCCAACTCCTTCGGCTTCGGCGGCACCAACGCGACGCTCGCGTTCCGCACCCTTTGACTTTCTCGGGCCGCGGCCGGCGGCCGGCTTCCGCCTCACTCCACGGCAGGCACAGGCAATGGCACTGATCGTACAGAAATACGGCGGCACCTCGGTCGGCAGCACCGACCGCATCCGCAACGTCGCCCGGCGCGTGGCGCGCTACCATCGCGAAGGGCACCAGCTGGTCATCGTCGTCTCGGCGATGAGCGGCGAGACCAACCGCCTGCTGGCGCTGGCGAAGGAGCTGTCCGCCGATCCCAATCCGCGCGAGCTCGACGTCGTCGCGGCGACCGGCGAGCAGGTGACGATCGGCCTCCTGGCCATCGCCCTCGAGGCGATCGGCATCAAGGCCCGGAGCTACACCGGCGGCCAGGTCAAGGTGCGCACCGACAGCGCGTTCACCAAGGCGCGGATCCAGTCGATCGACGACGCGGCGATGCGGGCCGATCTCGGGTCCGGCACCGTGGTCATCGTCGCCGGGTTCCAGGGCGTCGACGAGGACGGCAACATCACCACCCTCGGGCGCGGCGGCTCGGACACCTCCGGCGTGGCGCTGGCCGCCGCGCTGAAGGCCGACGAGTGCCAGATCTACACCGACGTCGACGGCGTCTACACGACCGATCCGCGCATCGTCCCCGAAGCGCGGCGGCTCGACACCGTCACCTTCGAGGAAATGCTCGAAATGGCGAGCCTCGGCTCGAAGGTGCTGCAGATACGCTCGGTCGAGTTCGCCGGCAAGTACAACGTCAGGCTGCGCGTGCTGTCGTCCTTCGAGGACCCGGAAGCGACGTCCCAGGGCACGCTCATCACCTACGAGGAAGACAAGCACATGGAAAAGGCCACCATCTCCGGCATCGCATTCAACCGCGACGAGGCGAAGATCTCGGTGATGGGCGTCGAGGACCGGCCGGGCATCGCCTACAGCATTCTCGGCCCGATCGCCGCGGCGAACATCGACGTCGACATGATCGTGCAGAACATCGGCGCCTCCGGCCACACCGACTTCTCGTTCACGGTCAACCGCAGCGAGTACCAGAAGGCGCTCGACGTCCTGTCGCGCGAGCGCACCAAGGCGTTCAAGGCGCGCGAGATCATCGGCGACAGCCGGATCTGCAAGGTGAGCGTGGTGGGCATCGGCATGCGCTCGCACACCGGCATCGCGAGCAAGATGTTCAAGGCGCTGGCCGACGAGGGGATCAACATCCAGATGATCTCGACCTCGGAGATCAAGATCTCGGTCGTGATCGACGAGAAGTACCTCGAACTCGCGGTGCGGGTGCTGCACCAGGTGTTCGAGCTGGACAAGGCGCCGTCGGCCGGGGCCTAGCCGCGTGCCGCGGCCCGGATCGCCGCCGCGACGCGTTTGACCGGGCAGGGCCCCGCCGCATACAATGAGCGGCTTTTCCGGAGACGTGGCCGAGTGGTCGAAGGCACTCCCCTGCTAAGGGAGCATACGGGCCAAAACCTGTATCCAGGGTTCGAATCCCTGCGTCTCCGCCAGATTGCATTCATCCGGCAGCATCCAGTGCCGTGCAAGAAGGCCTCGCAAGGGGCCCTTTTTACGTCCATCACCATCGTCCCTAGGCAGCAGACGGCTCACGACCGACGAGCCCCCGGAGCCGCGCTGGGATCGCACGGACGCTCGCCGACGCGGGCTCCGGCCTTCCACCGGCCCGAGATCGGACGCCGGTGAGCCGCCTGCGTCCCCACGCACACGCGTACGGCGTGCGCGTGGGGCTCGGTGGGCTGACTACATCTTCGAATTGTTGAAGTTGTCCAGCCGCGTCTTCTGGTAGAGAAGCTGCTCGCGCGTAGCGTTCGGATCGAGGCGCACCGCCTCGGCCCCGGCGACCAGAGCTGCAAACGTCGTGTCCCCCACCTTGTCGCGATCGGTGTCGACCAGATCGGCGAGGGCGACGCGGCCGTCCGCGAAGTTGAGCCACGCGGCGATCAGCTGCGTGTCGAGCAGGTCGGAAGCGCGCGACGTGCCGGCGGTGGACATCACGGCGCGCGCCGCCGCCGCCGTGGACGCGTCACGCCGCTCGTCGAACACCTTGCTCATGAAGCCGACGATGCGGAGCAGGCACTGGATGCCCGCGTCGGTGTGGTTTCTGGGCCCCGTCACCTCGTTCTTCCAGTAGCCCATCGACCTGGTCTCGGTGAAGCGCCCGACGGCGATCACCGAGATCAGGTCCGACGCGCTGCCGCCGTCGTCGTCCGCCGACGCGAAGCCCACGCCGTAGAGACACGCATCGGCGAAGACATGCAAACGGCTGTCAGTGACATCCCGCGCCAAGCCGGTCGGGCTCGGCGTCGGGTCGGCGCCGGGCGGTGCGTGCAGCGACACGACGGTGACGTCGGGAGCCGGCGGGCCGTCGTCCCAGTTCCAGGTGAGTGTGAGGTCGTCGCTCCCGGGATCGGTGCTCCGGCCGCTGAACGGCACCGGCGACCCGGCGGTCGAGAAGATAGTGTAAACGCCGTTGACGAGCGTCGCGTTCGTCTTGTCGATGGCCGCGGTCGGCGCGACGTTCCGCACCGTCACCGTCGTGGCCAGCGCATCGCTACCGCCGTCGTCGTCGGTGACGCCCCCGGTCACGGTGAAGACACCGTTGTCCATGTACGTATGCGTCGCGCCGAGCGTGCCGGCATCGGGGTGGCCGGGCGAGCCCTGCGTGGTCACCACCGGCGTGACCGCTTGGGCAGCGCCAAAGCCCCAGTCGATGCTGCCGGTGTAGGTGTCGTTCCAGCCGGGATCCGAGAACGTCGCCGAGAAGGCGTTCGACTGCCCCTCGTCGATGGTCGCCAGGGTCAACGCAGCCGTGGTGACCGTCGGCGCGATGTTGCCCACGGTGACGGTGGCCGTCCCGGTGACGGGGCCCGCCGGGTCGCCGCTGGCCTGCAGTTTCGCCGTGTAGGTGCCGTTGTCGCTGCAGCGGATCGACGGCGCCAGCGTCGTCCCGCCTGACACCACCGTGCACACCGCGCCGGCCGTGCTGCCCGGCGCCGCCGCGACAGCCCACGAATAGGTCAGCGGATCGCCGTCGGGGTCGCTCGCCACCCCCGCCAGCGCGATCGCCGCGCCCTCGTCGCCGGTCGCGCTGGCGACGCTGACGGTCGGCAGCAGATTGCGCACGAAGACCGCGGTCGTGTAGACGTCGAGCGTCGACCCCGCGCCAGCCGGGTTGTCGCCGGTGCTGTTGGAGTTGTCGGCCCACGCCGGGTAGAACACCCCGGACTGGAAGGCGAGGCCGGTGTAGTCGCCGAGTTGCTGGCCGCCCGTTGCGGCCGCATAGCCACTGGTCGGCGCGTCGGCGATGGCCACGTTGGCCGCCCAGGTGGCGCCGCCGTCGGTGCTCCACGACGCGAACAGCGTGACGTCGTTGTTGGCGGTGCCGTCGAGGTCGGTTGCGCTCGGGCCGCCTCCCGTGTCGTTGCGCGCGTCGTACCACGACACCGCGACGTCGCCGTTCGACTGGTCGATGGCGATCTTCGGCAGCATCTGCGAATTGGTTCCCGCGTCGTCGTTGACGCGCACCGGCGCGCTCCAAATCGCGCCGTTGTTGTCGGACCAGCGCACCCAGACGTCGAAGTCGTGGCTCTCGGGAGGGTTCTCGTCGGTGTAGACCAGGTAGACGCGGCCATTGCGCGGGCCGCCGCTGCGATCCCAGGCCAGGCCGGCCTCGGCGTCCACCGAGCGTCCCGGTTGCGCCGGCAGATAGTCGAAGCCGCCGACGTTGGTCGAGGTCACGGTGACCCCCGCGCCGAACCCGCCGGCACCCAGGCCGTCGGCATCCGTGTGCACGATGATGTTCGAGGGTCCCTGGTTGCCCGTCGGAGTCTGATACACCACCATCACCTGGCCCAAGGGCCCGATGGCGACGTCGCCGAAGTTGCCCGTGTTCGAGACGTCCTGCTCGGCGCCCCACGCGCCGAACGCCCCGGCACCGGTCACCGAGCGCCCCCGAGCCGATATGCCGTTGGAGTCGTCGCGCCAGGTCACCCAGACCGCGCCGGCGCCGGCGACGACCGTCGGCTGGTCCAACGTGTTGGCCGCACCCGTGTCCACGGGACCGAGGTTGGTCCAGGTGGCGCCGAGGTCGGTCGTGACGAACAGCTCGATGGTCCGTGGGTTGCGCTGCAGGTAGCCGACGAACAAGTTGCCGAAGGCGTCCCACGCCAGCGTCGGGTCGCAGCAGGCGGCGGGACCCCCGTCGGCACTGGTGCCCGTGGCGAACACGGTTCGCGTCCACGTCGACCCCCCGTCGGACGAGAACGACAGCGGCAGGCCGGCGTCGCCAACGATGCCGTTGGTCATGACGGCGATCTGCAACCGATTGTTGGGGTTGACGGCGATTGCCGACTCGTCCTCGTTGCCGGCAAGCGCGGTGGCGTTGGTGGGCGCGAGCACCGACTGCGCTGCCGCGGCCATCGGCCAGGCGGCGAGCGCGAGGGCGCAGAACGTGGCGAGGCGAGCGATCCGCCGCGCGAGTTGAGGCGTCAGGGTCAGGGCGCTCATCGCTGTTTCTCCCAGGCGCACACGCCACGCGCCGCGCCGCGGCGCAGCGTGACGGCGGGCACGACCACCGACGGCCCGCTCTGGCGGGCCCCCTCGACGACGAGCTGGACCCGGAGGTCGAATTGCCCCTCGCCTGCGACTCCAAGGTTGGCGATCACCTGCGATCGCCCTATCGCCCCCTCGGCTCGCACCGAGGACGCGACCGGGGCGCCGCCGGACAGCGGCGTAATCTCCAGGGCAACCAGGGCTTCGCGGACGTCGCCGCTCACCTCGACGCAGAGGGCGGCCGCCGACGGGTCGAGGCCTTCAGGCCCGGGGGTCAGCACGGCGAGCCGCCAGGCACCGCCGGTAGACACGACGCGAGCCTGGCCTTCGCCGCTCGCGTCGGACGCCATTGCGCACACCGCCGCGAGCAGTGCGGCGGCGAAGCCAAAGTTGAAGCGGACACGTGCTCGGGATGCGCGCGGCGGCGCAGCCGCAGGCGCGCATTCGGGGTGCATCTTGTGGTTCATCGCGGAGTCCTCCGTGTGTGGCGCCACCAGGATTGCGGACCATTCGACCCGGGCGCTATCGGGCCAGCCTGGTCGTTGCGGTAGAGGATATCGATGCGGTGGGTCGCAGGCGTCGCGCGGTCCCCCTGGCATTGCCTGGCCGGTGAAGTCGCGTCCTGCCTTGCCCGCCAGCGCCTGCACCTGCACGCCGATCCGATGTTGCGTCTCGATGCCCCGGTGCGTCAGGTCGGGGGGCAGGCTCGCCCGCGTGCCGGATCGATCCCAGCGCATCGGGCATCGTTGCTCCCGGGCTCAGGATGGCCGGGCATCCGACGAAAGCCCCGCCACGCAGGCGGGGCTGTTCGTGCGCGTTGTGCGGTCAGCGAACCTGAATGTTGCCGCGAACCGGAAGGTACGGAACGAAGGGATCAGTCCCCAATCGAGGATCGTCACAAGACGCCCCGGGTTCCAAGAACAAGTCGCTAAACATGTCCGGGCCGGCGTTCGCACCTTGTCCGTTGTCCTCGACCATGAACGTTGCGTCCTGGCCGACAAAGATCAAGCCCGGATACTCTTCGGACACCTGGGTGACAACGCCGCTCATCTTGGCAGTGTTGCCTTCAACGATGAGGCAGTCGAGGTCCATCATGATGGTGACAGGCCAGCCGCGCACATGGTAGACAAGATGGCCCGTGACGTTGCCGTTCTTCCCTCGGACAGCGTTGAACACGAAGGTGGATGTTGCACCAGCTTCTTCGGTCGTCCCGCCGCCGGTGGCGCTCGAGTTCCCTGCCGCAGTTGCCATTGGAACAACCGTGGCGCTCAACGCGAATGCCGCGGCAACCGCCGCCCCCGACAGCACATTCTTCGAGAATCCCATGTCGACCCCCTCGGCCCAGACTCTCGGCAGGAAGTCACCGCGTGTGAATTGCGGGACCCTGGCGTGGCGCAATGCGCCCAGGTGTCGGGGACGCGATGCCAAGTCCCGCCGTTGCTTGGCCTCGTCGAGTCGTTATACTCGTCATTCCCCCAAAGGATATAGGGTTGCGAAAGATTTTTTCCTGTTGCGACGCAACAATGCACGCATGCGAAGCGCGAACAACAGGCGACGAAAGCGGCGACCGACCCGCCATCCGGCGCCCGGGCCGTCCGCCGTTGCCGATGCACGTAGGTGATCATGACCGAGCGTTCCTCCGCCATCGCTGACACATCGATTCGACCCGCGCACGCCGGCGACGCAACCGCCGTGCGCGCGTGCGTGCTGGCCGCGTTCGCGCATTACGTCGCGCGCATCGGCAAGCCCCCGGCGCCGATGCTTGCCGACTACCCGTCGCTGATCGCTGCCGAACGGGTGTGGATCGCCGAGCGGCAGGCCGAGACGATCGGCGTGCTGGTGCAGTACGGGACGGACGACGGCTTCTACATCGAGACCGTCGCCGTCCACCCGCGCCACCACGGAACCGGCGCCGGTCGGGCGCTGCTCGAGTTCGCGGAGCGCGAAGCGGTGCGTCGCGGCTTCGCGTCGGTTCACCTCTGCACGAACTCGAGGATGACCGAGAACCAGGTGCTGTATCCGAAGATCGGCTACGTGGAATACGACCGCAGGACCGAGGCAGGGTACGACCGCGTGTTCTACCGCAAGGCACTCGGGTAGGAACCCCTCGACCGCTGTGACGAGGGGACCGGCGCACCGGTCGTCCTCCGTCGGCGAAGTGAGCGCCGCTCGCCGGGCGTGATCAGGTCCCGGGCGTCGGCGGCGAACGGCCGGCCGGCGGCGGTTCGCGAGCGGCCGGCGGCGCCCTGATCGTCGAGGCTCGTCGGCGCCGAGTCGCGCGCGGAACGCCCTAGCGGAAGACGAGCACCGGGATCTTCGACTCGTGCAGCACCTTGCGCGTCTCGCTGCCGAGCAGCAGCGCCGGGAGCCCGCTGCGGCTGTGCGAGGCCATGAAGATCAGGTCGCACTTGCGTCGCTTGGCGGCGGCGACGATCGCCTCGGCCGGAAAGTCGCCGGTCACGGTGAGGCAATCGCAGGGAACGCCGGCCTTGGCGGCGGCCTTCTGCACGGCGGCGAGGTGGTGCGCTCCCGCCTTGGTGATCATCTCCGCATGCTCGTCGGGCGAGAGGTAGCCGACCGGGAGGAAGTGCTTGTACACGATGGGCGTGGCCGCCGGCGCGACGAAGAGCCCGGTCACTCGCGCCCCGGTCGCCCTGGCGAGCGCAATGCCGCGGACGACGGCGCGGGTCGAGAGGCGGGAACCGTCGGTGGGAATGAGGATGTGCTTGTACATGTCGTACTCCTGCGCAGGGCGTTCACTTCGCGAACGGGAGCACCCAGATCAGCATGCCGAGGACGTAGCAGACCGCGGTCGCCACCAGCGTGAACGGGACGCTCCACGCCAGGAACTCGCGCAGCGAGATCTTGCGGTCTTCCTCGCGCTGGCAGATGTTGAGCGCGGCGAAGAGCGCCGGCGCGCCGGCGACGGTGAGGTTGCTGCCCAGCGTGCCCGACCACAGCATCATCCACCACAGCGGCCACGGCGGAACGCCCTCGGCCTGCAGGTCGCGGATGGTGTAGAGGAAGGTCAGGATGTAGGCGTCGTGCTCGACGATGCCGACGATGGGCACCGTCGCCCAGTACATCAGCGTGGCGCCCAGCGCGTAGCTCTCGGTGAACACCGGGTGGAGGTACTGCGCCAGGGCGTCGAGCAGGTGCACCTTTTCGAGGCCGCCGACCAGCGCGAACAGCGCGATGTAGAACAGGATGGCGCGCCAGTCGAGCTCGCTCAGGATCTCCTCGAAGTCCGGCGCCTTGACCCGGTCGCCGAGCAGCTCGAGGATCAGCACCAGGCTGAGGGCACCGGTCATGGCGATGAAACCCAGCTTAACGTCGAGCGCCTGCCGAAACGCCATCGCCAGGACGGTTGCCAGGAAGCCGATGACCACGACGGTGGCGAACAGCCGGTTGGGAATGTGCGTCTCGATGCCCAGCCCGGCGATGTCGACCACCTGCCGCCGATGCTGGCGGAAGCCGTAGGCGTACATCGCGCCCAGCGTGATGACGAACGTCACGATCAGGATCGGAAACGACGACGGCCGGCCGAGCTGCCAGAAGAAGTCGCCGAACTCGGCTCCGGACACGCTGTGCAGCATCTGCGGCGGCAGGTCGCCCAGCAGCATCGCCGAGCCCATGAAGTTCGCCGCGAATCCGATCATCAGCACCAGCGGCGTGACGGGGAGCTTCAACGCGCGGGCGAGCGGCAGCGCCACCGGTGCCATCATCAGGATGACGACGACGTTGTCGACGAACATCGAGATCACGCCCGCCAGCGCCGACAGGATCATCACCAGCAGGCCGGGGCGTCCGCCCGATAGGCGCAGCGCCTGCACCGACAGCCAGCTGGGGATCCCGGTGCGCCCGAAATAGCTGGCGATGATCCAGACGCTCACCAGGATCGCCATCACGTTCCAGTCGACGAGGCCGAAGGCGTCGACGTCGGTCATCACGCCGGCCCACACCATCGCGGCCACGCCAAGCAGGCTGGCGACCGCGCTGTCGATCACGTTGCTGATGATGAGGATGATCGCGATCGCAAAGATTCCGACTGCATACCACGCGACGACGTTCATCGGCATCCTCAGGCAATGGTTGGGTTGTGATGCCGGCCGCCGCGCGCGCACGTCGATCATGCCGACGCCGACCGATGCCGACGCCGTGCCGTCTGCCGGCGGCGGGAAGCGGCTCATGATCGAGCTATCCGATCGGACTCCGGCGGCGGCATCGGGCGCATCGAGCGGGGGCGGTGAGGCGGGGAAGTGGCGTGGCAGGTGAAAATTATGCGCCATCCGCGCTCGAGGCGATACGTTCGCGTGGGCATCCGCGCTGCGCACCCCCGGCGAGGCCACGGGCGGTTTGCTATCCTGCACGGCGTGGACAACGCGTCAGCCTCGCCGTCTTCCGAATCGACGTCGCATCCGGATCCCGCCGCGCTGGCGTCGGCGGAGCGCGCCTTCGGGCGGGCGACCGGCGCCGAGCCGATCGGCGGCAACGCGGTGCGCCTGCTGCTGGACGCCGACGGGAACTATCCCGCGTGGCTGGCCGCGATCGAGCAGGCGCAGCGCTACGTGCTGTTCGAGAGCTACATCATCGACGACGACGAGGTTGGTCGCCGGTTTGCGGCTGCGCTCGTCGCGCGGGCGCGGGCCGGTCTGCGCGTGTGCGTCATCTGCGACTGGCTGGGCTCGTTCGGTGCCGGCGCCTTGTGGGCGACGCTGCGTGAGGGCGGCGTGGACGTGCGCGTCTTCAACGTGCCCAAGCTCACGAGCCCGCTGGGCTGGCTCGCGCGCGATCACCGCAAGACCATCGTCGTCGACGGGCAGGTGGGCTACGTCAGCGGACTGTGCGTCAGCGCCAAGTGGCAGGGCGATCCGCAGCGTGCGCTGGAGCCCTGGCGCGACACCGGGGTCGAGTTGCGCGGCCCCGCGGTCGCCGTCCTCGTGCACGCCTTTGCCGAGGTCTGGCGCGCCTGCGGCGGGCCATCGCTGCCGGCAGACGTCGATGCGCCGTCCGGCGTCGGGCAGGCGACCGCGGAGCCAGCGGGCCAGGTGCGCGTGCGGGTCGTCGAGGGCGCGCCCAGTGCGACGGGCACCTATCGGCTCGATCTCGCCATCGCGGGGCTCGCCCGGCAGCATCTGTGGCTGACCGACGCGTACTTCGTCGGCACCGCTGCGTACGTGCAGGCACTCGCCGCCGCGGCCAGGGACGGCGTCGACGTGCGCCTGCTCGTCCCCGGTGCCAGCGACATTCCCGTGGTCGCGGCCATTTCCCGTGCCGGCTACCGGCCCTTGCTCGAGGCCGGCGTCCGCGTGTTCGAGTGGAACGGGACGATGCTCCACGCCAAGACCGCGGTCGCCGACGGTGTCTGGGCGCGCGTCGGCTCGACCAACCTGAACCTGGCCAGCTGGATGGGCAATTACGAACTCGACGTTGCCATCGAGGACGCCGCGTTCGCCGAGCAGATGGCGACGCAGTACGAGATCGACCTGCAGCACGCGACCGAAGTGGTGCTCACCCGCCGGAACCGCGTCCGGCGATCGGGTCGCCGCCTGCACCCGCATGACGCGCGCCGTGCCCTCTCGGGCAGTGCCGGCCGCGCCGCCGCAGGTGCCGTGAGCGTCGGCAGCACGCTCGGCGCCGCTCTCACCAATCGCCGCACGCTCGGCGCGGCCGAGGCGGGCCTGGTGGCGCAGATCGGACTGGTGGTCGTGGGGCTGGCGGTCATCGCGGCGCTGTGGCCGAAGGCCGTCGCCTGGCCGCTGGCCGTGCTGGCGGGCTGGATCGGCTTGGCCACGCTGGGCCGCGCCTGGGGGTTGCGCCATCGGCATCGCCGCGCACGCGCCGCACCTTCGCGAGACGCCCGGGCGGCCGGTCCGGGCGGAGAAAGCGCGTCGGCGGACGGTGGCGACAACAAGAATTGATCTGCTATACTTTAAGCTTCGCGCCCGTAGCTCAGTTGGATTAGAGTACCTGGCTACGAACCAGGGGGTCGTGGGTTCAAATCCTGCCGGGCGCGCCAGTAAATCAAGGGGTTGCAGAGATGCAGCCCCTTTTTCTTTGGTGATTGAAATGGAGACGCCTTCGGTGGCGAATTCACCCCTTCCATCGAGCGGGCGTCGGCGCTTCCAGGCTGGAGACGCGCCGGACCCGCGCACTACTTGGCGGCGGCGGTGACGGCAGGCGTGGTGGGGGCGGGTTCGGGGTGGGGCAGGAAGGGCAGGACGCGGACGCCGACGAGGGTGACGAGGAAGGCGGCGCCGAGGCCGCCGAGGCCGAGCAGCAGTTCCGGCAGGCGGGGGGTGTAGGTGGCGATGGCGCCGTCGGCGAAGCTGCTGCGGACGGTGTAGCCGGGAAGATGTCGAGCGGCCAGGCCTGGCCGCCGATGATGAAGGCGTACAGCCAGGCGAAGGCGCCGGCGAGGGTGAGCAGGGCGGCGGCGAGCAGCGCGCGCGGGCCGCCGGCGCGGGGATGGAAGAGGAGCAGCAGCGGCAGCAGGCCGCCGAGGGCGACGTAGCCGAGCCAGAACAGCAGCGGGTAGGGGCCGCCGTCCTGCAGCAGGAAGCGCTCCAGCGCCAGCTGGCGGGCGAAGTAGGCGCTGGTGAGGTGCTGCACGGCGGTGAGCAACAGGCCACCGGCGAGGAACAGGCCGAGCAGATGGCGCAGGCGGCGGCAGAGGTCCGGCGGCAGCGGGCGGTGGTTCCAGGCGTCCAGCGCCGCCTGCGCCAGCAGGAACACCGCCAGCCCCCAGGACAGCGACAGCACGATGAACAGCGGCGCCAGCAGCGCGGTGCCGTAGGCGCTGCGGGCGACCAGGAAGGCGAAGATCGAGCCGGTGCCGGTGGTGAGCACCAGCCGCCAGACGAACGCGGCCAGGCCGAGCGCGCCGGCATAGGGCTGCCACCGGCGCTCCAGCAGCGTCCACAGGTAGCCGGCGACCAGGGCGAACATGCCGGAGTAGAGCAGGACGTTCCAGGCGAACACCGAGGTGAAGTTGTAGTGCGTCGCCGCCACCACCAGCCGCTCCGGCCGGCCGAGGTCGAGCAGCAGCACCAGCAGCCCGCCCAGCAGCAGCGCCAGGCAGAGCAGGCCCGACAGCGGCGCCCAGGGCTTGTACGCCGCCTGCCCGAACACCGAGCCGATCGAGGCCACGTTGAGCACCCCGGAGGCGGCGACGATCAGGAAGATCGCGAACACGTGCGGCAGGCCCCAGACGATCTGGTTGCTCATGCCGGTGATGACGTGGCCCTCGACCTCCATCGCGTGCGCGGCCAGCAGGCCGACCAGCGTCAGCAGCGCGCCGGCGGCGACCAGCAGCCAGAACCAGGGGCTGTCGCGGCGGGCGTAGGCGCTGCGGTCCATGGTCAGAGCCCCTGGTAGCGCACGGCCGGAGCCAGCTGCAGGTCGGCGCGCAGCGGCGCCGAGGCCTCGCGGGCGACCCGCTGCGCCAGCGCGCTGGTCGGGTCGTTGAGGTCGCCGAACAGCAGCGCCTGGTGGCCGGCGGCGGCGCAGGCCTCGACGCAGGCCGGCGTGCCGCCGCGGTCGAGGCGGTGGACGCAGAGCGTGCAGGACTCGACGCAGCCGCGGCCGCGCGGCACCTCCGGCCGCTGGTCGCGCACCGGCTCGTGCACGAACGAGCGCGCCTTGTACGGACAGGCCATCATGCAGTAGCGGCAGCCGATGCAGGTGTGGCGATCGACCAGCACGATGCCGTCGGCGCGTTGGAACGAGGCCCCGGTGGGACACACGTCGACGCAGGGCGGGTGGGCGCAGTGCTGGCACATCACCGGCGCCGCCAGCGTGCGCCGGAGCGCCGGTCCTGCAGCTCGACCTTGCGGATCCACTGCGGCGCGGTCGGGCCGCGGCCGTCCGGCAGCCCGTTCTCCTTGGCGCAGGCGACCACGCAGGCGGTGCAGTCGGGCGCGCAGTTCGTGGCGTCGACCAGCATCCCCAGCGGACCTGCCCGACGCCGGCTGCTCGGGCGCCCGGCCGTGGGCCAGCGTGAACAGCCGCACCCCCGGCGCCAGGGCGAGGCCGGCCATCCCCGCCGCCGCCCAGCCGAGCAGCTGCCGCCGCGCCGGATCGAGGTCGCCGGGCCGACCGGCGTCCTGCGCCCTCCGGCCTTCGCGCTCGGGGCGGCCCGTCGCGCTGACGGACTCGCCTGCGTGCTGCGCACTCCGGCATTCGCGCTCGGGGCGGCCCGTCGCGCTCATCGCCGCGCTCCCGCGGCGGCGACTCCCGCCGCCGGCTGCGTCGCGTGGCAGTCGAAACAGTCGAGCTGCACCGCCACGTAGCTGTGACAGCCGGCGCAGAAGCCGGCGCGCCCGGCGGCGTTGCGCCCGACCACGCTGCGCGTCTGCGGATCGGCGTGGCAGTCGACGCACCCGGCCAGGCTGTGCCGGGTGGTGCGGATGCCCTCGCGCACCGTGCGGTCGCGGTGGTGGCGCAGCAGGTCCGTATGGTTGCGGCGCATGTAGCCGGTCTCTCGACGCAGCGTGCCCCCGCCGCGCCCGCCGCCGGCGGCGCGTCGGCGGCGACGGCGCCACCGGCGAGCGCGCACCCGGCCAGCGCCAGCGCCGCCGCGGCCCGGGCCAGGCGCCGCGCGACCTGTCGCGCAGCGGGAACGCGTCGCCGTCATGACGCTACTCGCCCAGCCCCATCTGGATGTAGCCGGTGGGGCAGACGTCCTTGCAGATGTGGCAGCCGATGCACTTGTCGTAGTCGGTGTAGACGTAGCGGCCCAGCGTCGCTTCCTTCTTCGGCACGCGCGCGACCGCGCCCTGCGGACAATAGACGATGCAGTTGTCGCACTCGAAGCACATGCCGCAGCTCATGCAGCGCTCGGCCTCGGCTCGCGTCTGTTCCTCGGTGAGCGCGATCAGGCGCTCGTCGATGTTGCCCAGCACGTTGTGCGCGTCGATTTCGCGCTCGGGGCGCTCGATGCGCGTCGCGTGCTCGAAGTGGCCGAGGAACAGCTCCTCGGCGGGGATGATGTAGCGCGCGGAGCGGTCGTCGAAGTTGTGGATCGCCGCTTTGCTCCGATCGGTGCCGAGGATCGGCTCGGCAACCTTCTCGAAACGGACGCCGGTCTCGATCATCTTCTGCTCGAGGCTGAAGGACTTGACGTCGACCTTCGGCCGGCGGTCGAGCTCGAGTCCGGCGACGTAGCGATCGATGCCGTCGGCGGCGACGCGGCCGTGGCCGATGGCGGTGGTCAGCAACTGCGGCTTGATCGCGTCACCACCGACGAACACGCCCGGCTCGGTGACGAGGTTCTTGTCGACCCGGGCAAGCCCGGAGGCGTTGCTGCATTGGTCCATTCCCGACCAGTCGACGACCTGGCCGATGGCGGTGACGACGAGGTCGCAGGGGATGTCGTGCTCGGTTCCCGCCTTGCGCAGCATCTTCTTGTTCACCCACTCGACGTCTTGCACGCGCAGCGCCGTGGCCCGGCCCTGCGCATCCTTGACGACCTCGATCGGGACGACGAGCGGCTCGATGCGCACGCCTTCCTGCAGCACCGCCGCGATCTCGTGCTTCAGCGCCGGCATCTCCGCGACCGTGCGGCGATAGGCGATCACGACGTCGGCGCTGGCGCGGCCCTGCGGCGATCCCTTGCGCAGGCTGCCGTCGGCGTTGCGGGCGCCGAGCCGCCGGGCGACCGACGCGCAGTCCATCGCCGTGTCGCCGCCGCCGATGACGACGATGCGCTTGCCGGCGTCTTCGCAGTTGCCCTCGTTGTAGTCGCGCAGGAAGGACAGGCCGTCGACGACGTTCGGCGCGTCGCCGCCCGGGACGTCCAGCGTGCTGCCCCGCTGCGCTCCGATGCCGAGGTAGACGGCGTGGAAGTCGCGCTTGAGCTCGGCCAGGCCCACGTCCCGTCCCACCTTGATGCCGAGCCGCATCTCGACGCCGAGGTCGAGGATGCGCTGCACCTCGGCGTCGACGATGTCGTGCGGCGTCCGGTAGTCGGGCAGGCCGAAGGTCAGCATGCCGCCGAGCTTGTGACTGGACTCGAACAGCACGACGGCGTGTCCGCGGCGGCGCAGGTGATAGGCGGCCGACAATCCGGAAACGCCGCCGCCGACGATGGCGATGCGCTTGCCGGTCTCACGTGCGGGTGGATCGAACTTGAGCCCCTGCCGGATCGCCCAGTCGCCCAGGTAATGCTCGATCGAGTTGATGCCGACGTAGCCCTCGATGGCGGAGCGGTTGCAGCCCCCCTGGCAGGGGGCCGGGCACACGCGGCCCATGATCGCCGGGAACGGGTTCGCGTCGGTGATCCGCCGCCACGCGTACTCCTGCCAGGACATCGCGGGCTTGCCGTCGGGGCCGAGCGGCGGCTTCTCGATGCCGCGGACGATGTTGATGTAGCCGCGGATGTCCTCGCCGGCCGGGCAGGCGCCCTGGCAGGGCGGCGTCGACTGGATGTAGGTCGGGCACTTGTACGAGTAGCTCGCCTGGAACATCAGTTCGCGCGGGGACTCGGGCTTGAAGTCGCCGTCCTTGTAGCGCCGGAAGGTGGGTTGCGCTGACTGCGCAGTGGGGGTTTCCATCGCTGGGATCTCCGCGGTGATCGGTGGGGATTAGGGTTGGGCGTGGAGGCGGATGGCCGTGCTGACCAGCTGGTGGACGCCGCCGACCATGCCCATCTTGAAGCCGTAGTAGGGCAGCACCTTGCTGAACTGGGCCTTGCAGATGGCGCAGATGGTGGCCATGAAGTTGACGCCGTGCTGGTCGGCGACCTGGCGCAGCGCTTCCATCCGCGGCAGCGCGCCCTTGACCCGCAGCTCGAGCAGCTCGTCGGTCAGCAGCCCGCCGCCGCCGCCGCAGCAGTAGGTCTGCTCGTGGGTGGTGCCCGGCGCCATCTCCACGTAGCGGTTGACCACCGCGCCGATGATGGCCCGCGGGAGGGTGAACTGCCCGCCGGGCAGATCGCCCATGCGCGAGGCGCGGGCGACGTTGCAGGAGTCGTGGTAGGTGACGATGCGGTGGTCGTTGGCGTCCTTGTCCAGGGTCAGCGCACCGCGCTGGATCAGGTCCCAGGTCAGCTCGCAGATGTGCATCGGCTGACGGTAGCGCGGGTCGAGCTGCTGCTGCAGCTGGCGGGCGAAGGGGTCGCGACCGCCGCCACCGATGCCGACCAGCGTGTTCCAGAAACTGTAGGCCACCCGCCAGGCGTGACCGCACTCGCCAACCACGATCCGCTTCACCCCCAGCTCCAGCGCCGCCTCGCGCACCCGCAGCGCGATCGCCCGCAGCTGCTCGTAGTTGCCGATGAACAGCCCGAAATTGCCCGCCTCCGACGCCTTCGACGACAGCGTCCAGCGGATGCCGGCGGCGTGGAACACCTTGGCGTAGCCGATCAGGCTGTCGACGTGCGGCTCGGCGAAGAAGTCGGCCGACGGCGTCACCAGCAGCACCTCGGCTCCCGCCTCGTCCAGCGGAAAGCGCACGTCCGCCCCGGTCTCCTCCTTGACGTCCTCCTCCAGCCCCTGCAGCGTGTCCGCCAGCGCCGGCCCCGGCAACCCCAGGTTGTTGCCGATGCGGTGCACCTTGGCGATGATCTCGTTCGAGTACTTCTGCCCGAGACCCACGCTGTCCATGATCTCCTTGGCCGCCATCGTCACCTCGGCAGTGTCGATGCCGTAGGGACAGAACACCGAGCAGCGGCGGCACTCCGAGCACTGGTTGTAGTAGGTGTACCACTGGTCGAGCACCTCCCGGGTCAGCTCGCGCGCCCCGACCAGGCGCGGAAACAGCTTGCCTGGCAGCGTGAAGTGGCGGCGGTAGACGCTGCGCATCAGGTCCTGCCGGGCCACCGGCATGTTGAGCGGGTCCTGGGTGCCGAGGAAGTAGTGGCACTTGTCGGCGCAGGCGCCGCAGTGGACGCAGGCGTCGAGGAACACCCTGAGCGAGCGGTAGCGGCCGAGCAGCTCGCCCATCTTGGCCAGCGCCTTCGGCTGCCAGTCCGGCGCCAGCTCGCCGGGAAAGCCCAGCGCCTGCTGCATCTTGTCGCTGGCGACGTAGGGCCGCGACCCGGCCATCGCCCCCGGCAGCAGCGGCGGCGCCAGCGGCAGCGGGCGCAGCGCAGGGGCCTTGATCTCGGCGGCCATCGGCGGCGATCAGGATCGAGGCGCGCGGCCCAGGGCGCGAGGTGGCGGCGGTCGCGCGGGTCGTCGGCCTGGTTGCGCGACGGCGAGAAGAACACCCCCGGCGCGTGCAGCAGCTTGCTGTAGGGGAACACGATCATCAGCGCAGCGACCAGGAAGAGGTGCAGCCACAGCAGCGGGTCGGCCGGCAGCGGCTTCCCAGGCCAAGGTCAGCAGCCCGCGGAAGAACGACTTCACCGCCACCACGTCGGTGTGGACCCCGAACTTCAGCGCCAGCCCCGACCCGGCAATGGCCAGCAGCAGCCCCAGCAGCAGGTGGTCCGACGGGGTCGAGATGTAGCGCACCGGCGGCAGCCACAGCCGCCGCAGCCACAGCCCGGCCAGCCCGGCCGCCATGGCGAATCCGGCATAGACGCCGAACGGGCTCAGGAACACCAGCCACGACCCCACCGGCTCGGTGAAGTAACGCAGGTGGCGCAGCAGCACCAGCGCCAGCCCGGCATGGAACAGCCAGGCCAGCCCCCACAGCCACAGGCTGCCCTTGAACAGGCTCTCGAACAGCAGCACCTCGCGCGCCAGCCGCAGCACCACCCCGCCGCCCGTCGTCGGCGCCGGCGTGGTCGGGATCTTCAGCGGCGCCGGCGTCCGCGCGTAGCCGACGATGCGGTACGCCAACCCCCCCACCAGCACCGCGGCAGCAACGTAGAACAGCAGCGCGAACAGCAGGCTGGCGAGACTCATGGCCGCCGCCACCACCCTCTCAGACGCAACCCGTCGGCTTGGGCAGCCCGGCGATCTTGCACGCCTGCTTCGCCGGCCCGTACGGGAACAGCTCGTACAGGTACTGGCTGCTGCCCTTCTCCGGCCCCAGCGTCTTGCCGATCGCCTTGGTCAGCACCCGCACCGCCGGCGCAATCTGGTACTCGTCGTAGTACTTGCGCAGAAAATTGACCACCTCCCAGTGGTTGCTCGACATCGCCACGTTCTCCACCTGGGCGATGTAGTTGGCCACGTCCTCGTTCCACTCGGCCAGATTGACCAGGTAGCCTTCCTCGTCCGTTTCGTACGACTTGCCGTTCACTTCGATGGCAGGCATGCAGTTCTCCTTGTGCAGACGTCAGGTCAGAGCCAGGATTGGCAGTTGCGGTGCTCCGCCACCAGATCGACGAAGCCCGCGTAGTCGACGGCAGCGATGCCTTCGTTGACGAGGATGCCGAACTTCATGTCTGTCCTGGATCGGGGTGCGGGGGCTAGAAGCGGATGTGGGTGGAGGCGTTGAGGTTGGCGCGGGCGCCGCGCCAGTCGTCGATCAGGTACTTGGTGAACGGCAGGTCGGTGCGCTCGAAGAAGCGCGGCCAGCCGATGCGGTCGATCCAGTCGGACATCCGTTCCCACGGCCGGGCGTCCTGCTTGTAGGCGTGGAGGATGGTCTTCACCACCGCCGCCACCTCCGGCCAGCGCGGCGGGTGGTTGGGCAGTCCGGCGGCGACCATCTTCATGAACGTCGGCTTGGCCCGGGCGTTGGAGTTCTTGCCGCCGACCCAGATCGCCAGCTTGGAGTGCTCCGGGTCGTTGATCTGCATCGGCGGGCAGGGCGGGTAGCAGGCGCCGCAGCAGATGCACTTCTTCTCGTCCACTTCCAGCGACGGCTTGCCGTTGACCAGCGCCGGCCGGATCGCCGCCACCGGACAGCGCGCCACCACCGCCGGCCGCTCGCAGACGTTGGCCACCAGGTCGTGGTTGATCTTCGGCGGCTTGGTGTGCTGGACGATGATCGCGAGGTCCGCCTGCCCGCCGCAGTTGATCTCGCAGCACGACGTCGACAGGTGCACCCGGTTCGGCATCTCCTCCCGCCGGAACTCGTCGATCAGCTCGTCCATCAGCGCCTTCACCACCCCCGAGGCGTCGGTGCCGGGAATGTCGCAGTGCAGCCAGCCCTGGGTGTGGGCGATCATCGCCACCGAGTTGCCGGTGCCGCCGACCGGAAAACCGCCGTCCTCCAGCGCGCTGATCAGCGGCCCCACCTTGGCCGCCGCCGACACCATGAACTCGATGTTCGAGCGGATGGTGAAGCGCACGTGCCCCTCGGCGTAGGTGTCGGCGATGTCGCACAGCCGGCGGATGGTGTGCACGTCCATCTGCCGCTGCGTCCCGGCGCGCACCGTCCACACCTCGTCGCCGCTGTGCGCGACGTGGTGCAGCACCCCCGGCCGCGGCCGGTCGTGGTACTTCCAGTGACCGTAGTTCTTGGCCAGCAGCGGGTGCAGGAACGGCTTGTTGTCGGGCACGCCGCTTTCGATCGCCCGGCGCATCTGGGGTTGGCTCATGGGGGGTCTCCTCGAAACGGTCGGGTTCAGGCCGCCGCGGCCTTGCGGGCGGCGATCTTGGCCACTTCCTCGTCCCAGCCGTCCATGCGGACGTAGGGATTGGTGCGCGGCGCCGCCACCATGTTCGGGTCCACCTCGATGCCCAGCGCGTCGAGGAAGTTCACCAGCCCGATGCGCTCGATCATCTCCCCGGTGCGCTCGTGCTCGAGCGCGTTCTCGGCAAAGAAGTCGATGATCTGCTGCCCCAGCTCGACCAGCCGCGCCCGGTCCTCGTCGCTGGCCAGCTTCATGAACGGCACCACCACCGTGCCCATCAGGTCGCCGATCTTCAGCGTCCGCTTGCCGCCGACCAGGATCGTCGCCCCCTTGTCTTCCCCCGGCGCCAGCGCCCCGGTCATCACGTTGATGCAGTGCATGCAGCGCACGCAGTCGCGGTTCTCGATCGCCAGCCCGTGGCTGTCGCTCACCGCCACCGCCGACACCGTCCCCCCCGCCCGCAGCTCCCGCACCTCCTGCAGCTGGATCGCCTTGGTCGGGCAGCGCGCCACCACGTCGTTCACCAGCTCGTTCATCCCGTGCTTGGCAAACCACCGCCGCGCCAGCGCCTCGTCGGTGCGGATGTTGTCGCGCCAGGTGCCGATCACCGCCATGTCCGCCCGCTGGATCGAGTTCATGCAGTCGTTCGGACAGCCGGAAAACTTGAACTTGAACTTGTACGGCAGCGACGGCCGGTGAATGTCATCCAGAAAACTGTTGACCACCGCCCGGTGCGCCGACCCCTCGTCGTAGCACGACTGCTCGCAGCGCGCCGCCCCGACGCAGGACATCGACGTCCGCACCGCCGGCCCGGCACCCCCCAGATCGAACCCCAGCTCGTTGATGGCGTCGAACGCCGGCTGCACGTTCTCCGTCGTCGCCCCTGGAACATGATGTCCCCGACTGACCGTGAAAGGCGATCAGCCCCGAACCGTGCTGCTCCCAGATGTCCGCCATCTTGCGCAGCACCGCCGTGTCGTAGTGCATCCCCGCCGGCGGCATCACCCGCAGCGTGTGAAACTCCGCCGCCGCCGGAAACAGCGGCTGGTTGCGCTCGTCCTTGGCCTCGGTGAAGCGCGGGATCACCCCGCCCCCGTAACCGAACACCCCCACCGTGCCCCCCTTCCAGTACCCCTTGCGCGTCCGGTACGAGTGCTCCAGCTGCCCCAACAGGTCGACCACGTAGTCCTTGTCCTGCGCCAGCCGCTTCAGCCCCGTCACAAAACTCGGCCACGGCCCACTCTCCAACTGGTCCAGCATCGGCGTCGGGTACATCGCTTTCGCCATCTTCTCTCTCCTCGCCAGGTCCCCGCGAACAGGACCGGCACAGCACAAGAAACGGTCGAACGAGCAGCGCGATCTGCGCTGGCGAGCATCCCCGGGGTGCGCTCCGCCGCGCCCCCGATCGCTCCCGCCGGTGACCGACAAATATTGCGGACAGGGGGTGAAGTAACGGCGCGGATGCGGTATTTTCGGGAAGCTCGGCGAGAACGCGTAGGCATTGCTCGCCCGTCCTGCCCGGTAAGGTACCCGATTCCAGGCACGGCGCATTTGCCGCAGGTCAAAGCCGAAGGTTGTTTCGATGCACGCAGGTGGCGCCGCGCGCGACGCCATCCGCCGCCACCAGGACGAGGTGCGAGGAGATGCCGGAAATCAGCAGTCTGGGCAGTTTCAGGGTCCCGTTGGGCGGGCAGGAGATCGAGTTGCAGCAGCTCGTCCACGACGCCGGCGGGATGCCGCTGCTGCGCGTCCGCATCCGCGAGCGCAGCCGGTTCACGATTTTCGACATCGATCCGCAGACCGCCGGCGCCTGGGGTGCGGCGATGCTGCGCTGGAGCGAAGCACAGGCGGCAGCCAAGTAATGCCGGCGCCGGATGCCGGTGACATTACAATTGCATTCGGCGCCGGCAGGCCCCGCTTTTTCTGCCCACCCGTTCGATGGGCACCGACGATCGAACACACGAGAGGAAGCACGCGATGGAAAAGTACCAGCTGTTCCTGAATGGCGAGTGGCAGAGCGGCAGTGGCGTCCTGACCGTCGTCGACCCGGCGACCGACCAGGCATTCGCCGAGGTGGCCACGATCGACCGGGCCGGTGCGCGGCAGGCGCTGCACGATGCCGAAGCGGCGTTCGCGGGCTGGAGGAAGCTGACCGCCAAGGAGCGCGGAGACTACCTGCGTGCCGTGGCCAACGAGCTGGCAGCGCGCAAGGACAAGGTGGCCCGCTGCATCACCATGGAAAACGGGAAGCCCTTGCCGCAGGCGCTGGGTGAAGTCGCGATGACCGTCGATCATCTGCTCTGGTACGCCGAGGAGGGCCGCCGAGCCTACGGGCGGGTCGTGCCGAATCAGGCGGACGGCAAGCGGCACCTGGTGATCCGCCAGCCGGTCGGCGTGGTCGGCGCCATCGCGCCGTGGAATTTTCCGCTGGTGCTGGCGATCCGCAAGGTCGCGCCGGCGCTCGCGGCCGGCTGCCCCGTCGTGCTGAAGCCGGCCAGCGCGACGCCGCTGTCCGCGCTGGAGTTCGCCCGCTGCGTCGAGGCGGCCGGGATGCCCAAGGGCGTCTTCCAGGTGGTGGTCGGCCCGGCCTCCGCGATTGCCGACGAAATGCTGGAGAACCCCGTCTGCCGCAAGATCAGCTTCACCGGGTCGACCTCGGTCGGCAAGTACCTGATCGGCGGGGCCGCGAAGAAGTGCACGCTGCTGGCGCTCGAACTGGGCGGCAATGCGCCGCTGATCATCTTCGACGACGCGGATTTCGACGCGGCGATCGAAGGGGCCCTGATCACCAAGTTCCGCAACACCGGCCAGTCCTGCATCGCCGCCAATCGGGTCTACGTGCACCGTCCGATCTACGACCGTTTCCTGCAGGCGCTGGTGGCGCGGGTGCAGGCGCTGAAGGTCGGCAGCGGCCTCGAGGCCGGGGTGGACATCGGCCCGATGATCGACGCCAAGGCACTCGCCGCGGCGCTCGCGTTCGTCGACGATGCCGTCGCCGGCGGGGCGAAGGTGCTGGCCGGCGGCAGGCGACACGGCGACAAGGGCAACTTCCTGCAGCCGACCGTGCTGGTCGACGTCGCCGGCGATTCGAAGTGCCTGCGCGAGGAGATCTTCGCGCCGGTTGCCGTCGTCCTGCCGTTCGACACCGAGGAGCAGGTGCTGGCGCTGGCCAACGACACCGAGTTCGGCCTGGCCGCCTACGCCTTCACCTCCGACCTCAACCGTGCGTTCCGCGTCGGCGAAAAGCTGGAGGCGGGCACCGTCGGCATCAACGACCCGGTGCCTTCCACCAGCAACTGCCCCTTCGGCGGCTTCAAGCAAAGCGGCTGGGGACGGGAGCTGGGGAGCGAGGGGCTGGATGCCTATCTGGAGACGAAGCACATCTCCATCGCGGGCATTCGCTAGGGTACGCTCCTCACCGGCGTGGCTGCACGCAAGAGCTGCAGCTGGGACAGCAGCCACGACCGGCTGGGGACCGGGGTGCCGCGCGCGCACCGGACCAGGTAGTCCTGGCCGGTGATGGAACTCGTCGCGGCGGCCCGTTCGACGAACTGCTCGGTGTCCCGTACGAGGTCGCGGTCTTCGAGGTACTTGAGCTTGCGCAGGAGGTGCGTCTTCGCCTCGGCGGCGCTGTGCCAGGTGCCGTTGCGATTGAACTCGCAGGCCGAGGACTCGAGCCGGGACAGCAAGCCGTCGATCTCGGCCCTGGCCGCCGGGGAGAGCGGCGCCGCGGCGACCGCAGCGACGAAGCTGCAGCCCAGCAGCAGCGGCAGCCAGCGGCGGATGCGGCAGGTCACTTTCGCCGCACCGTCTGCACCGCCTGCACCGACGGCACGGACGCGGCGTGCCGCGGTGCCGGTGCGCGGCGGCTCGACCAGGGCGAAACCCGCAGGTCGCGGCATCACAGCAGCCACTCGATCGGCAGCAGCGACAGCATCTCGACGCCGGTGCGCAGGTACCAGCGGGTGCCCGGCTCGATGAGGTGGCGCACTTCGCCCGTCGGCGTGCGCTCGATCCACTCCAGGTCGTGGCCGCCCGGCGCCAGCCGGACCTCGTACGCGACCGCGGGCGCATCGACGTCGAAGAACGCGGCCAGTTTGCGGGCCAACGAAGGGCTGTCGATCACGAGGCCCATCTCGGTGTTGAGCAACGCCGAGCGCTGGTCGAAATTGAACGAGCCGACGAAGATGCGTCGCCGGTCCACCGCGAAGGCCTTCGCGTGCAGTGCCGCCGATGCTCCCGACCCGAGCCGGACCTTGCCGTCGGCCCCCGCGCTTTCCACGCCGGGCTTGAGCTCGTAGAGCCGGACGCCAGCCTGGAGCAGGCGCAGGCGTCGCTTGGCGTAGCCGGCGTGGACGGCGACTTCGTCGGACGCGGCCATCGAGTTGGTGAGGATGCGCACCACCACCCCTCGCCGGGCCAGCGCCTCCAGCGCGGCGGTGCCTTCCGCCCCGGGCACGAAGTACGGCGAGACGAGATCGAGCGACGCCTCCGGGCGGCCCATCGCCCGGACCAGCTCCGGGAACAGGAGCACGTCGGTGCGGGCGGCGGTGTCGAGGGTCTTGGCCGGGTCGTCGCGGACGAGCGTCGCGGTCGTCCATTCGAGCGCCAGCTGCCGGTTCAGCAGATCGCGGATGAGCGGAGTCGCGCGCACCGCCTCGAGGTACGCGCGGGACTCGGGGTCGGCGCGCGTCGCCCGGAACCGGGCTTCGAGACCGGCGGTGGCGTCGGGACCGGCGAGCCCGACGAAGCTCGCCGCCGGATAGGCGGACGCACTGTTCCAGTAGAGGTCGAACGCATTCGAAACATCGCGCACCGCCTGGCCGGCGGCGATCACGTCGAGGTCGGCGAACACGACGCCCTGTCCGGTGCCGAAGTACTCGTTGGCGACGTTGCGCCCGCCGACGATGGACACCTGGTTGTCGGCGGTGAACGACTTGTTGTGCATCCGTCGGTTCACCCGGGCGAAGTCGGTCAGGAAATCGACGGTGCGCGCGCTGCGATGGACGAACGGGTTGTACAGCCGCAGCTCGAGGTTCGGATGCGCGTCCAGCGCGGCGAGCGTCGGGTCGAGCCCGCCGCTGCCGTGGTCGTCGAGCAGCAGGCGCACGCGCACCCCGCGCTCGGCCGCCTGCCAGAGCGCCTCGAACAGCAGGAAACCGACCTGGTCCGCGTGCCAGATGTAGTACTGCACGTCGAGCGTCCGGTCGGCAGCGGCGGCGAGAAGAGCCCGCCCCGCGAACGCGTCGCGGGGGTCGGGAAGCGCATGGATGCCGGTCTGGTGCGCGTGGGCGGCGACCTCCGGGCCGACGGCGCGGCCCAGCCGCGTGTCCGCGGTGTCGGCGAGAACGGTCGTCGGCGTGCGACCTTCCGGCGCGGGCAGGCTCGCACAGCCGGCGAGCAACGACGCCGCTGCGACCAGGAGCCACGTGCAGATCCGGACCATCGCCAGCGCCTCTCCACCCATCGACAGGCAGGCATTCTAACCGCAGCAACGTGCCCGGTCGGTGGCGGCGCGCTTCGGCGCGGCCGGAGGGCGGGCGACATGGCGAGCTATACTTCAAGCCGCGAAGCAATCCCACCCGAGGCGAGCATGGACAGCATTGCCGGCACGACGGCCGTCACCCCCGAGAACATCAATGCGGCCATCGGTCTGCGCCTGGCGCTGATGGGGCTGCCCCTGCCGACCGAGGGTGCCTGGACGCCGCTGATGGCGCCGATCTTCGCCCGCCAGCGCGAGTTGAGCCGGCGGCTCGCCTTCCGGCTGTCCCCGACCGACGCGCGCATCCAGAAATTCCTGGTCGACTACCTGGCCGAGATCGGTCCCGCGCCGACGCTGCCGCAGCGCACGCTCGCGCTCGACCAGCCGGGCATCGCCCGCGGGCTGTCGCTGCCGGCGCACGGCGACAGTTTCGCGTCGCCGTTGCTGAAGAGCTATCGGCTGCGCAATGGCGTGCTGCACAACCCGGCCAACGACCGGCGGACCACGTCCGGCGTCTTTCACGTGGCCCAGGGCGGGCTGCCGATTCCCGACGACAAGAAGGCGGTGCCGAAGGCGACTTTCGCCAAGCTGCTGGCGCTTGCTCTGACCCCGCCGGAGGAGTCGCTGCGTCTGCCGTTCACCGCCGACGCGGCGACGCCGGTCGGCTGTTTCGTCTCGCTGCTGCTGCGGCCGCTGGTGGTGCCGGCGGTACCCGGATTCACGGCGGAGAAGCGGATGGAGATCCGCTTCTTCGCCCCGGGCTCGCTGGTCTCCAACCTCGATTTCGTCGAGTGCGTGTTCGGCAACGGCGGCGATCCCTATCTGCCCGAGAACGACGCATCCCTCGATCCGGAGGGCTGGACCGGGCACTCGGGCTGCGTGATCCTGGCGCCGCACCTCACCCGCGTGACCAAACACGCCGTGGGCCTGCCGCACTGGGACCTCGCCACGCCGCGGCAGCGGCGCGACGGCATGTGCTACAAGACCGAGTCCGAACTCTACAACGGCGGCAGCGCGTTCAAGATCTGCGCGCGCGACGCGCGGGGCGTCATCGTCACCCTCATCGCCGACAACTACTTCGGCTATTGCAAGAAGGAGGTCAAGACCCAGATCAGCTATTCCGCCAACCTGTTCGGCTCCGCCGAGGAGGAGCACTCCGGCGGCGCGCTGGTCTTTCCGAGCTACGATCAGGGCGAGACCTTCACCGGGTTCGCCGCGCCCGATCGCTACTGCCTCGAGGACGTGCTGGCACGGGACCCGGAGCGCTTCGCGCCGCAGCCCGAGGGCCACGCACTCGACCGCGCGGAGCCGCGATTCGTGCTGGTGCCCGAGGCGTCCTCGTTCAGCCTGCGCGCGCAGACGGTGTCGTGGACCGCCGCCGACGGCAAGCCGTCGTCGATCAAGCTGCTCGCGGACAAGATCTACCTGCGACCGAGCGGCCTGCGGATCCAGATGGAGCCGGTGCGCGGCGAGCGCGGCCAGTGGCGCCTGGTCACCACCTCGGCCGAGGTCACCGCGTTCCACAAGCCCTCGACGGTCTCGGGCGGCGGCAAGTCGGAGATCTCCAAGGCGATCTCCGACGCGATCCTGCCCGGGCACGTGTTCGTCGCCGACTTCGCGCAGGACATGGACGCCGTGGCGGCGCTGCTGCAGCGCGATTTCGCCGATCGCTTCCGCGACGCCGCGCGCAACGGCGTCGACCATCGCCCGATCCTCGGCCCCGAGCGCTCGCTCGGCAGCGTGATCAAGCTGCTCACGCCGTCCCCGCGGGACTACAACGAGGCGCACAACGGCTGGCTGGAGTCCATCCCGCAGCACGTCAAGGAACTCGTGTTCGTGGTCAAGCGCTTCTACCGGACGGAGTGGGGCGACGCCTGGCGCGACCACTTCTCGGTCGACGCGATCAACGGGCGTCCGGGCAACGAACTGAAGCTCGACGGCCGCAAGCTGGTGGTGAACACGCTGCGGGTCGGCTTCGCCGCCGACGGCTCCTGGCGCGTGTTCGGACTGCGCCACGATTTCCACCCTGCGGGCAAGGTGCAGACCGAGGACGACATCACCGCCAGCGTGGTGGCGCCGCCGCGCGACCGTGCCGACGACCCGAACGCACCGTCGCAGAAGTTCGTCCAGAACTGCGAGTACCGGCTGTTCCAGCGGCCGGACGACGCGATTCATCGCGGCTACGACCGCCAGACCGAGGAGGACATGGCGCGCCCGGACACGTTCATCTCCAATTTCGAGCCGCTGGATCGCGCCGCGGCCCGCGACCTGGTCGACGATGCGATGGGCTTCAGCGCCTACACCGAGCCGATGCAGGCGCTGGTCCGCGCGGCGGCCGACGCGCCCGAAGGGTCGTCGCCTGCCTATTTCGTCTCCTCGGCGCACCCGCGGCTGGTCGACGGCAAGCCGTCGAAGAATCCCCGCTACCTGCAGCTGCGTCCCGATCTCGCCCGCCCGCTGGAGACGTCCGCCGCGCGGCTCGCGCTGTGCTTCAACCGCCAGCTGCCCGCCGCCGCGGCGCCGTCGCTGCCCATCCACGTGGTCGCCGCCGGGCGGCGCAACAATCCACCCGAGGCGGGCATCCGTCCGCTGTGCGTGTTCAATCCGCTGCATTACCTGGAGTTGCCCGAGCTGTTCATGGAGTTCATCAGCTCGATGACCGGCAAGTCCCCGTCGACCACCGGGGCGGGCTCCGAGGGCGCGCTGACCAAGGGGCCGTTCAATGCGCTGCCGGCGATCATCGACCTCAACGCCGCGCTGGTGTCCTTCATCCTCACCGGGCACGACGGCTGGGTGTCCTGCGCCGGCTTCGTGGGTCCGCAGGTGCGCGTCGACCACGACATCAGCCTGCTGGTGCCCGAGGTGTTCGCGCGGATGAGCGCGAGCGAGCGCAGCGCGAAGAGCCTCATCGCCGAGGGCTGCCTGGAGCGCCTCGCCGATTTCGAGCATCGCGGCAGCCCCGTGCTGGCGAGTCGCCTCGGCTATCGGGTGACCTCGCGCTTCGTGCACGGCTACTTCGGGCGCGTGTTCACCCATCCGCACGCCGTGTTCACCGACGAGATGCTGCGCCCCGAACTGCAGGACATGGACATCTTTGCCGACGGCATGGCCAACATCGCCGCGACGCACCAGCGCGTGGCGCAGAGCTACTACGCCGACGGCAGCCTGGCGCTGGCCTGCCCGCCGCTGCACGCGCTGCTGGAGATCATGGCGCAGGGCCACACCGGTGCCGGCCACGGGCTGCATTCGCCGGAGGTCCGCGACCTCTTCACCCGCGAGAGCCTGCTGGCCAGCGGGTGGTATGCCGAGCGGCTCGACGCCAAGCAGCGCTTCGACCAGACGCGCGGCGCGCACGGCGTCGCCGCACTCGAGGACTTCATCCACCGTCCCGACAACGGGGAAGTGACCGCCCGACTGGGGCTGTCCGCGCGGCTGGAGCGTGCCCGCGCCGAGCAGCAGCGGGTGCGTTCGGCGGCCTATCGCGACGCGCTGATGGGCAGCATCGGCCGGCAACCGCTCGACGAATGAGCCCGCCGGGCCGCCCCAAGGGCGAATGCCGGAGTGCGCAGCACGAAGGTACTCCGGTGAGCCCTTCCGCTGGCGGCGACAGGGGCCGTGCCACCCGGCGTGCTGCGCGGGTGCCGCTGCTCGCCCTGGCCACCATGGCCTTCATGCTGTGCTGGGGCGGATCGGTTCGGGCGCAACCGGCGGCGCCGACGATGGTGGCCGAGGCCGCCTGCGGCGAATGCCACGCCGCGGAGCAGCGCGCGCTCGCCGGCGCGCAACACGCGCAGGCGATGCTGCCGGCGCGGCCGGACACGGTCCAAGGCAATTTCGGCAACGCCACGTTTCGCAGGGACGGCGTGACGTCGCGCTTCTTTCGTCGCGACGGGCGTTTCTTCGTCAACACCGACGGGCCGGACGGCAAGCTCGCCGACTTCGAGATCAAGTACACGTTCGGGGTCGAGCCGCTGCAGCAGTACCTGGTCGAGCTGCCGGGCGGAAGGTTGCAGGCGCTGTCGATCGCCTGGGACACCCGGGCCAGGCGGTGGTTTCACACCTATCCGGGCGAGCGCATCGACCACCGCGACGTGCTGCACTGGACGCGCACGGCGCAGAACTGGAACACGATGTGCGCGGCGTGCCACGCAACGCAGGTGCACAAGAATTACGACGTTGCGACCGACGCCTACCAGACCCGGTACTTCGCCCCCGGCGTCGGTTGCCAGGCCTGTCACGGCCCGGCGTCCGCCCATCTCGCCTGGGCCCGGGGGGGCAGGGCGCCGGCTGGAGATGCGCGGGCCAAGGGCTTCGTCGCCGACATCAGCGCCAAGTCGGGGCGCGCGCAGGTCGACGGCTGCGCCTATTGCCACGCGCTGCGCTCAACGCTGACCCCGGACTATTCCGTCGGCGCGCCGCTGCTCGACCACGCGCTGCCGGTCGGGCTCGGCGGCGGCGATTATTTCGTCGACGGCCAGCAGCGCGAGGAAGTGTTCGTGCACGGCTCGTGGCTGCAGAGCAGGATGCAGCAGAGGGGCATGGTGTGCTCGGATTGCCACGACCCCCATTCCGGCAAGCCGAAGGCGCCGGGCAACGCCTTGTGCACCGGTTGCCACAACCCGACCGGGGCCGCGGCGCGGCCGCACGTCGACACCGCAGGCCTCAAGCGCAAGGCCTACGACACTCCGGCGCACACGCACCACGCCAAGCCGGTCACCTGCGTCGAGTGTCACGCCCCGAAGCGCACCTACATGGTCGTCGACCCTCGCCTCGATCATGCGTTTCGTGTCCCGCGGCCGGATCTCAGTACCGAGACCGGTGCCCCCAACGCCTGCAACCTCTGCCACAAGGACCGGGACGCCAAATGGGCGGCCGCGGCGGTCGCGAAGTGGTACGGCCCGCAACGGCGCGCGGAGCATCACTACGGGCAGGCGTTCGCGGCCGCCCGCGACGCCCGGCCGGGCGCGGCCGAGGCGCTGCAGCGGGTCGCGGCGGATCGCGGGCAGCCGGGCATCGTCCGCGCGAACGCCGTCCTGCAGCTGGGCGGATATCCCAGCCGCCGCGCGCTGGAACTCGCGGTGTCGGCGCTGGCGAACGACGACGGCCTGGTGCGGATCGCCGGCGTGCAAGCGGTCATGGCGCTCGATCCGGCGACGGCCGCGCGCGAACTGCCGGCGCGCCTTGCGGATCCGCTGCGCGCGGTGCGCATCGAGACCGCGCGTGCGCTGGCGCCCGCGCACGCGCGCCTGCCCGCCGACCGCCGCCCGGCGTGGGAGGCCGCACGGCAGGAACTCGAGGCCGCCGCCCGCGAGAACGCCGACCGTCCGCAGTCCTGGCTCGGCCTGGCGCAGATTGCCGCCGCGACCGGGGACTCCGCCGCGGCCGAGCGTGCGTTGCGGCAGGCCGTGAAGCTCGAGCCGTCGTTCGTTCCCGCCGTTGCGAACCTCGCCGACCTGCTGCGCCAGACGGGCCGTGACCCGGAGGGCGAAGCCCTGCTCCGCGATGCCCTCAAGCGCGCACCGGACGAAGCCGCGCTGCACGAGGCGCTGGCCCTGACGCTGGTGCGGCAGCAGCGCAAGCCGGAGGCGCTGCAGGTGCTCGCCCGTGCCAGGGCGCTGCCGACGGCGACGAGCCGCACCCGCTATCTCTATGCCGTGTCGCTGGCCGACGCGGGGCGCCGCCGCGAAGCGATCGCCGTGCTGGAGGCGGCGGCGAAGCGGCGCGGTGATCGCGACCTGCTGCTGGCTCTGGCGAGCTACCGGCGCGACGCCGGCGACGCCGTCGGGGCCAAGGCCGCGCTCGACCGGCTGGCGGCGATCAATCCCGGCGATCCGGCGCTTGGCCGAGGCGGTGGCCCGTGACGACGCGGCACCGGTCCCGGTGTTGCGCGGTGCGGATGGAGTTCGAAACACTTTGCGAAGGGGAAGGTCATGGAGCGGGGAGCGGCTACACGAGGCAAGGTCGCGCAGGCGGTAGCGGGCGCCGAGCGGATCGAGATCAAGGCCACGATTCCGAATCATCAGATCGGGCCGGCGCTGCGGCGGTTCGGCCTCACCGCCAAGAACGACGAGGAGCGGTTCATCTACTTCTTCGACACGCCGGAGCTCGACCTCCTCGGCGCGGGGATCATCGCGCGTGCACGCCGGGTCGTCGGCGACGAGCACGACAGCACGGTGAAGTTCCGTCCCGTCGAGCCGGCCGACGTGGGGCACAAGTGGCGCAAGTACCGCGACTTCAAGATCGAGGCGGACGCGAGCGAGACCGGCATGGTCAAGTCGGCGTCGTTCTCGATGCCGGTCGCCAAGGGGCTGATCAAGCGCGTCGCCGGTGGAAAGAGGCCGATTGAAAGGCTGTTCACCGCGGAGCAGGAAGCGTTTCTCGCGGACATGGCGGGCCGCACGCTCGACTTCTCCAAGCTGGCCGTGCTCGGGCCGCTGCTGGCGCAGCGGTGGGAGATCAGCGACTCCGCCTGTCCGTGGCCGATCACCGCCGAGCTGTGGCGGCGCGGCGACGGCAAGCGCCTGATGGAAGTCTCGATCAAGGCGCCGACCGTCCAGGCCGCTGCCGCGCTGGCCGGCTTCATGGCCTACCTGGCGGAGCTGGGCGCCGAGCGCGACCTCAACCAGCAGACCAAGACCCGCTGGGCGCTCGACTACTACGTCGCCAAGCTTGCCCGCGCGCCGGCCCGCAAGACGCCGGCCGCCAAAGCGCCGCCGCGCCCGGCCCCCGTGGCCAGGGGGGGCAAGCCGCCGGCCCGCAAGGCGGCCGCGGTGAAGCCGGCAGCGCGCAAGGCGCCGGCGACGAAAGTCGCGCGCGTAACGAAAGCTGGGCCGGCGCGACGCCGTGCACGATGAGTCGGTGAGGCGCAGCAGCCGCCCGAGGCGGGGAAGCGGGGGGCGCCGGCGACGTGACGTCGCCGGTGATCAGTTGCGCACCTGCGGCACGACGGGCAGCTCCACCACCGACTCGCAGCGACCGGCGACGACGATGCTGTCCTCGGTCAGCAGCGCCTTTTCGCCTTCGAGGTAGAGCGTCAGCGACCCGTTGCCGTACTTTTCCTGCGCGGCGCTGTCCTGCCGGGACAGCAGCACGCGTCGGTTCGCAAAGCTCGCCTCGGCCTGGCGCCCGTCCGGCGCGCGCAGCACCGTCAGAGGGCCGCCTTGCTGGCACTCGTAACGGACGCTGGGTGGCAGCTCGGTCGTCGGCAGTCCGGCGGCGACGCATCCCGCCAGTGTTGCCGCCGCGACGAGCGGCCCGCACAAGTGCCGCCGGCGCGACGACGGAATCGCTGCGGCGCAAGTGCGGGCAGGGTGTGCAGAAGAGTGCGGCGGCATGGCGGTTCCTCGTTCTCGGTGGTGTCGCAAGGGGACGGCGTCCGTGGGCTCGCCGTGCGGGACGAATCCCGGCGATCGGGGACGACAGTTTGCACGGTTCGGGCGGGTGTCGCCACGCGGTGCGCAAACGCTGTGCCGCACGGTGACGGCGACCGCCCGCGGGGACGCCTAGCTCCGCTGCGCCTGCGCGGGCAGGGCCAGCTCGCGCAGCACCGTCATCGGCCCCGCACGGCGCAGCAGCGCGAGTTCCGCGTCGTTCCTGACGAACAGTGCGCCGGCATAGGCCAGCGCATTGAGCGATAGCGTCGCGAAGCACTCGCGCGAGCGCGGCACCAGCAGCATCCAGCGGCGCGTCGCCAGCAGGTTGTAGGGCCCGGACTGGCGTTGCCCCGCGCCGGCGGGCAGGCCGTGCAATCCGGCCGCGGCCAGCAGCTCGCGATACGCCGACTCGTGCGCGCCGGCGGCACGCGGCAGGTCGGACAGGCTGCCCTCGTCCAGCCAGGCGAAGGCGTGCCGGAAGGCCAGGCCCGGCACGGTGCACGGTCCCGTTCGGCCGCGCAGCGCGGCGAACAGCGGCTCGACCGGCACGCCGGCGGGGCCGACGGCCAGGGGCAGCGGCACCAGCTGCAGGTGCTTGTGGGCCTGACTGGCCCCGGCCGCTTCGCCGCCGTTGTAGAAGGCCAGGCCGTCGATCTCCCGCAGGCAGGCGGCCTGGGCGAGGAAGTCGTCCGCCGTGAGCAGCGTCTCCTGCGCCTCGAAGTGCCGGGTGACGAGCAGCAGGTGATGTTCGATGACGCTGAACTTGTTGAGCAGCGCGACATGCGTCGGCGTGACGGCGGCCACCTGCAGTTGCTGCTCGCAGGGCAGAAAGGGATCGGCCGCCGGTCCCGGACGCGCCGTCACGTGGCGGCCGGCGTCGTCCTTGCGCGCGAGGCTCGACACCTTGCGCACGGCGAACGCGATGCCCGCGTCGTCGATCCGGCACGAATCGGTGGCGATGGGCAGCAGCGCCTTCGCCGCGAGCGCGCTGCGCGTGCGGGCGAGCGTTTCCGGCCACAGCGTGCCGGGCCGGAAGAGGATCGGTGAGGTCATGGTTCGGCGCACGCGCTCCGAGCATGCCTCGACGGACCCTCGGCGGCAAGCGCCGTGCCGCCGCCGGCCCGACGGCCCCGTCGCCTGCGCGTCAACTGCCGACGACGTGCAGCACCAGCTCGCGCCGATGCCCGCGCCGCCGATGCTCGCAAACGTAGATGCCCTGCCAGGCGCCCAGCGCGAGGCTGCCGTCGACGATGGGCACGGAAAGCTGCGTCTGGGTGAGGGCGCTGCGGACATGGGCCGGCATGTCGTCGCTGCCCTCGGCCACGTGCTCGAACAGCGGGTCGCCGTCGGGCACCAGTCGCGCAAGGAAGCGCTCGAGGTCGCTGCGGACCTCCGGGTCGGCGTTCTCCTGGATCAGCAGGCTCGCCGAGGTGTGGCGAATGAACACCGTCAGCAGGCCGGTGACGAAGCCGCCGCTGCGAACCCAGTCGCGGACGCGCCCGGTGATCTCGACGAAGCCGCGCCCGGCGGTCGCGACGTGCTGGATCGTCAGTGCCTGGCGCAGCGGCGCGTGCTGCGGATCGGTCGGGGTCATCGGGGCGGGCGCGGCAGGAGTCCAGGAGTCGTCAGTACTCGATGCGCGCGTAGTAGGTCGTCTGCGACGCATCGCGCGCCTCCTTCAGCGTGCGGATGCCGCGCTCGGCGAGCAGGGGGACGAGGCGCAGGAAGATCTGGCCGGTGACGATCGCGTCGCCGAGCGCGGTGTGACGGCCGATCACGTTGACGCCGAGGCGCTCGGCGATCGCCTCGAGCCCATGGCCTTCGAGGCTGGGGTGGATCAGCACCGACAGCAGCAGCGTGTCCAGCACCGGCTGCGTGAAGCGGACCCCGGTGGACGCCTCCTTGAGCTGCAGGAAGCGCATGTCGAAGGCGGCGTTGTGCGCGACCAGCACGGTGTCCTCGGCGAACTGGTGAAACGCCGGCAGCACCGTGTCGATCGCCGGCTGGCCAGCGAGCATCGCGTCGTCGATGCCGGTGATCTCGGCCGCCTTGGCCGACATCCGCCGTCCCGGATCGACCAGTTGCTCGAACACCTCGTGCTCGAGCAGGCGGCCGTTGACGATGCGCACCGCACCCATGGAGACGATCTCGTCGCCGTCGGAGGGGGACAGTCCCGTGGTCTCGGTGTCGAACACCGTGTAGTTGAGTTCGGTCAGCGGCCGATTGTCGAGCTCGGGCGTCTGTCCCGGCTGATGGAAGAGATCGAAGTCGTAGTACTCGGGCCGGCTCTCGGCGGCGAGCGGCGTGTGGAGGGCGGCCTCCCCGGGCCGGGTCACCGGGATGGCGATGCGGAAGAACTCGCGGAACGTCGGCTTGTCGATCTGGTACCAGATCTCGGCATCGTGCCGGGCGATGATCTCGGCGAGCGCGGTCGGATACGCTTCTCCGGCGGCCGTCATCGGCTCGGTCTGCCAGGCCATCTGCGTCTCGACGCCCAGCGGCGCGCCGGTCCAGATGAGATCGAGGTGGGCGAGGGCGCCCGCGGCGGCCAGCGCGAAACGGATCTCGCGGATCTGGAACTCCTCCTGCAGCCTTCGCGCCACGTAGGCGAAGGCCTGAACCAGCGAGTAGCTGTCGACCTTGAGCCAGATCGACTCGTCGATCTCCTCGCGCTTGGTGCGCAGCTGCAGGGCGGCCTCGATCCGGCGCTGCGCGGCCTCGATCAGGTCGACGCCGCGCATCTCCTCCAGCGGCCATTCGGTCGTCAGCGAATCGGCATACTCGGCCGCCGTCCGGTCGAGACGGGCGGAGAGCGCGCCGGCCTCGTCGCGGATGATGCCGAGGAAGCGGTGCTGCGACGCCGCCTCCATGTCCGGGAACGAGGTGATCGTCTCGACGGCCGCGCGCATGTTGGCGAGCGACGCCCGCGTGCCCTCGGTCAGCGTCTGCAACAGCTTGTCGCGGCGGCCACTGCGGCCGATGCTGCGGGTGATGTCCTCCAGGATCAGCACGAAGCCGGTGATCGCGCGCGTGGCGGCCGGCTCGTCCGCCGCCGCGCGCGGGGCGAACACCGGGGCGAGCTGGACGCGGACCAGCTGGCCCCCCGGCGCCGTGGCGACGAAGCTCGCCACCGGGGCCGCATCGCCGCGGCGCGACTGCTCCTGCGTGCGCTCGAGGCCGTGGATGATCAGGTTGCGATCGAAGATCGCGAACACCGAGCGTCCCAGACCGATCATCCGGTGCGACTTGGCGCCGGTGGCGGCGCTCGCGAGCGGCTTCCGCAACAGGCGGTCGGCGCGGGCGTTGTAGAGCAGCACGCGTCCCTCGACGTTGCAGACGACGACGCTCTGGGCGAGTTCCGACATCAGCGCGGCCAGACGGTTGCGCTCTTCCTCGATGCGCACGTTGGCCTCGCGGACGCGCTGCGCGACGTCCTGCTGCAGCGACTGGTAGGCGTCCGCGAACTGGTTGATCACCGCGGCCAGGTCGCGGTTCTCGGCCGAACCCTGCGACGCGACCCGATGCGCCGAGTTGGCGGACAGCACGATGCGCGAGGCCTCGGCGAGCTGGCGCGGGGCGACGACGTAGCGCCGGAACAGCGGCGGCACGGCGATGCCGAGCGGCAGGACGATGACGATGGCGACGATGGCCGCGACCCCGATCCGCTCCTGGGCGATCGGCAGCAGCAGCGCGCGCTCCTCCGGGCTCAGCGTCGAGCCGGCAATGGCGAGCAGCAGCGCGAACAGGACCATCAGCAGCAGCCAGGCGCCGCCCAGCAGGACCGCATAGCGGATCCAGTCGCGCCGGCCGGGGCCGCTCGCGGGCTTCGGCGTCGCGGGTGCCGAGGTCATTCGCCCAGCAGCTGCGCGACGCGCGCGACCAGATCCTGGGTCGAGAAGGGCTTGGTCACGTAGGCATCGGCGCCGACCGCCAGGCCCTTGCTCACCTCGGCCTCGCGCCCCTTGGCCGACAGCATGATGATCCGGGTTCGCTGCCCGTCGGGAAGGGCGCGGATCCTCTGGCAGACGTCGTATCCGCTCAGCTGCGGCATCATCACGTCCAGCAGCAGCAGGTCCGGCGCGAACTCGGCGACCATCGCCAGCGCCTGCGCGCCGTCGCCGGCGACGCGCACCTCGTAGCCCTTCTGCCGCATCAGGAACTCGAGCGAGGCGACGATGTTGGCCTCGTCGTCGGCGATCAGGATCTTCTTTGCCATCGTTCCTCCATTGCGCCGGCGGTGCGGTGCCCGCCGGCTTGTCGTCGGTTCGCGGCGCGGGCCGGCACGCGGGCGGTCGTCATGCCGCCGCATCCGCGGGGCGCCCGGCGGGCAGCGCAAAGACGAATTTTGCACCGCCTCCGGCTTCGTTTTCCACCCACAGCCGGCCGCCGAAGTGCTCGATGATCTGGCGGCTGATCGGCAGGCCGAGCCCGGTGCCGTGCGGCTTGGCGGTCATCGTGTCGCCCGCCTGGCGGAACTTCTCGAAGATCGTCGCCTGGTCGCCGACCGGAATGCCGGGGCCGTTGTCGGCCACGCTGACCCGCAGTTCGCCGGCCCCGGCCGTCAGCGCCACGACCACCCGCCCGGAATCGGCCGCGACGAACTTCACCGCGTTCGACAGCAGGTTGATGATCACCTGCATCAGCCGGTCGCGGTCGGCGTGGACCCGCGGCGCATTGCCGTCGAAGTGCGTGTCCAGGGCGACGTTCCTGTCGCGGAAGAGCTGGCTGGTCGCGCTGATCGCCTCGTCGATGACCTCCTTGAGGTCGAGCTCGGCGACCGTCCACTCGGCCCGCCCCGAGTCGAGCTTGGCGAGGTCGAGCACCTGGTTGATGAGACGGGTGAGGCGCTCGCTCTCCTTGATGACGATGGCGAGGAAGCGGGCGCGCTCGGCGGCGTCGAGGTCGGGGTTGTCGTGCAGGATCTCGGAGAATGCCCGGATCGACGTCAGCGGCGTGCGCAGTTCGTGCGTCACCGTCGACACGAAGTCGTCCTTCATCCGGTCGAGTTCCTGCAGCCGCGCGTTGGCGGCGCGCAGTTCCGCCGTCGCCGCCTCGAGCTCGCTCGACTTGCGCTCGAGCTGGTGGCTGTAGGCGATGAGCTGTGACGCCTCGTCGAGGATGGCGCGCACTTCGTCGGCCGAGAGCGACTCCTCGTTGACCGTCGCCGCGACCATGATGCGCGCCGACGCGCCGCCGATCGCCCCCGCCAGCGCGGTCTCGGCGAAGTGCACGAAGTCGGCGTCGGCGGCGAGCTGCGCCGGCGCACTCAGGCCGCGTCGCTGCGCAAATTCGGCGACGGCCGCGGCGGCCCGCGCCGGCCCGAGGAACCGCGCCAGCAGCGCGTTCAACTCCGGCAGCGACGCCGAGCCCTTCCACAGGTGCGCCGCGAGGCCCTCGCTGCCGTGCCTGAAGATGTCGACGAAGCGCGCGGCCTGGGCCTGCTCGGCCACCCCGGGCCGCGTCAGCACCGACACGGCGACGTAGGCGCCGACGTTCGCGATCATCGACCAGAGCATCGCATGGGTGATTTCGTCGAGCCCGGTCAGGCCGAGGAACTCGTGCGGCCGCAGCAGGGCGACACCCCAGGGGCCGTCGCGCAGGAAGCCGCCGGCGAGCCAGCCCGACTTGGCGAACGACGGCAGCAGCAGCGTGTAGAGCCACACGGCGAAGCCCGCCGCCAGACCGGCGAGCGCGCCCCGGCGGGTGGCGCCCTTCCAGTAGATGCCGCCGAGCACCGCCGGCGCGAACTGCGCCACGGCGGCGAAGGAGATGAGGCCGATGGCGACCAGCGCGTAGGCGTCGCCGGCAAGCCGGAAGTAGAGGTAGCCCAGCAGGATCACCGCCACGATCGCCCCGCGGCGGATGGCGAGCAGCAGCCGCGAGAGATCCGCGCGCTCGGCAAGGCGCAACGGGCGCAGGCGCAGCAGCACCGGCATCACGAGGTCGTTGCAGACCATCGTCGACAGCGCGATGGTCTCGACGATGACCATGCCGGTCGCGGCGGAGAGGCCGCCGATGAACACCAGCAGCGCCAGCGCCGGCTGCTGGCGCGCCATCGGCAGCGTCAGCACGAAGGTGTCCGGGTCGACCGCGTCGGCGCCGAAGTGGAGGACGCCGCCGAAGGCGATGGGCACGACGAAGACGTTGATGGCCAGCATGTACAGCGGAAAGAGCCACACCGCCTTGCGCAGGTGGTCCTCGTCGACGTTCTCGACCACGGCCACCTGGAACTGCCGCGGCAGGAACATGATCGCCAGCGCCGACAGGAGCATCAGCCACGCCCAGCTGGAATACGCGCCGGTCACGGCGAGCGGCGCCAGCAGTGGCGCGAGCCGGGCGCTGGCGGCGGCCCGCCCGAAGATGTCGCCCATCCCGTCGAAGATCCCGTAGGTGACGAAGGCGCCGACGGCGAGGAAGGCGACGAGCTTGACGATCGACTCGAGCGCGATCGCCGCCACCAGGCCCTCGTGCCGCTCGGAGGCGTCGAGGTGGCGGGTGCCGAAGAGGATGCTGAAGGCCGCCAGCACCAGCGCGACCCAGAACGCCGTGTCCGCGGCGATCGGGGTCGCCGCCGCCTGCGCCGGCATCGCGATCTCCGGGTAGCGGACCAGGATCGTGTAGCTGGTGGAGACGGCCTTGAGCTGCAGCGCGATGTAGGGAATGACCCCGACCACCGCGATCACCGTCACCAAGCCGGCCAGCAGCGCGCTCTTGCCGTAGCGCGAGGAGACGAAGTCGGCCAGCGAGGTGATGCGGTGCGCCTTGCTGATGCGGATGATCTTGCGCATGACCATCCACCACAGCGCCATCATCAGCGTCGGCCCGAGGTAGATCGGCAGGAAGCCGACGCCGTTGGCCGCCGCGCGGCCGACGCTGCCGTAGAACGTCCACGCCGTGGCGTAGACGCCCAGCGACAGCGCGTAGATGTAGGGGTTCGCGATCAGCGACCGTCCGCGGTCGGCCCGCCGGTCGGCGTAGTAGGCGAGCGCGAACAGGGCGCCGAGATAGGCCAGCGCCGCCGGAATGACGACCCGGTCGCTCAGCACTGCCGCGGGCCCGTCGGCGACGCCGTGGCGATCACGGCGGCCCGCGGTGCCGGACCGCGGCCGCGATCAGGGCGACGAGGATCGCCCAGGCGAGGAAGAGGTAGGCGTACAGCGAGGGAATGCCGAACCAGGTGCCGGCGCCGTTGAACAGCGGCAGCAGTGGATAATCGAGCAGCAGCACACCCGCCAGGAACACGGCCACCAGGCGCTGGATGCTGAGCGGCGATTTCGACACGACCCTCCCCGAGGCGCGGACATGCGTTCCGAATACTATCAAGAAGCGGCAGCAATCCGGCGGCGGGCGACGGCGGCCTGCGGTCGCCCTGGCGACGGCCGATGACCGGGGGACCGCGCGTTCCGGTGGACCGTGGCGACGCGCTCGCGGCCGCGGACCAGGACGCGGCGATCAGGCGCGCGGCAGCGCTGATCGCCGCCGCCGACGGGCTGCTGGTCGCCGCCGGAGCGGGCATCGGCGTCGATTCCGGGCTGCCCGACTTTCGCGGCGAGGACGGCTTCTGGAACGCCTATCCGGCGCTGGGTCGGCGCGGAATCCGCTTCCAGACCATCGCCTGCCCGGACGCGTTCGACACCGATCCGGCGCTGGCCTGGGGCTTCTACGGCCATCGGCTGAATCTCTACCGCGCCACCGTTCCGCATCCCGGCTTCGCCCGGTTGCAGACGCTTGCCGCCGGGCTGCCGCGGGGCGCGTTCGTCTTCACCAGCAACGTCGACGGGCAGTTCCAGAAGGCGGGATTCCCGGCGTCGCGGATCCTGGAAGTGCACGGCTCCATCCATCATCTGCAGTGCACGCGCGGCTGTCGCGGCGCGATCTGGCCGGCCGCCGGCTTCCGCCCGGTGGTCGACGAAACGGAGTGCCGGTTGCTGTCGGCGCCGCCGCGCTGCCCGGCTTGCGGCGCGATCGCGCGACCGAACATCCTGATGTTCGGCGACGGCGGATGGATCGCGACCCGGAGCGCGCGGCAGGAGGAAAGGCTCCGGGCCTGGCTGGACGGCGTCCAGCGGCCGGTGGCCCTCGAAATCGGAGCGGGAACGCAGGTGGCGACCGTCCGCCGCTTCAGCGAACGGTTCGCGCCGGCGCTGATCCGCGTGAACCCCACCGACGGCGGGATCGCCGGCTGCGGCGGGGTGAGCCTGGCGCTGGCGGCGCGGGTGGCGATCGAGCGCATCGCGGCGGCGCGGGCCGAAGCCTAGGGCTGCGGCCGCGCGTTCTTCGTCGTGATGCTTCGGTGCCCGCTAACGATCGCGGGGAGCCCCGGTTCAGGTTGCGGCAGCTGCCAGCCGTTCGCCGCGCAGCAGGTGGCGCTCGTCGCGGGCCGCGAGCGGTGGCGGCACCGGGCCCGCGTCGCCGACGCCCGGCGGCACGGCGACGGCGGCACGCGGCGCCGCGTCGAGCTGGCGGACGTCGCCGTTGACTTCGCCGCCCTCGGCCACGACCAGCTTGCCGTAGCGGACGGTTCCGGACACGCGTCCGGTGCCGTGGACGACCAGCCGCGTGCGGGCGGTGATCTCGCCCGAAAAGTCGCCGTGGATCTCGGCGACGTCGATGTTGGCGGTGCCGGTGAAGCTCCCTGGCGGGGCGATCTCCATCGCCTTGCTGCTGACCGTCGCTTCGACCTGGCCTTCGACCACCAGGACGTCGCAGTCGGAGATGGCCACACCCTTGAGCTTGATGTTGACGCCGACGAAGAGCTTGCTGGACGGCACCTCGGGCGCGACCGCGGCGGCTGCGGGCGGGCTTTCGCCGACCGGGTGCATCGTCGCACCGACCGGAGACGACGGTTCGCCCGCCGGGCGCGGTTCCGCAGTGGCGGGGGTGGTGGGCGCTGCCGGGGCGCGGGGATCGGGCGCCCGGCCGAGCGCTGCCTTCGGGGTGGCCCGGGGCTCCGGGGCGGGGGGATGGCGGTTGAGTCCGAGCACGGTGGGTCTCCAGAGGTGAGAGGGTACGGCGCCAGCGGGACGACTATGACAATGTCATCGTAGACCGTCGCGGCCATTTGCGCAATACAAAATGCAGCGCACAGGTCGTGGCCTGCATCGGGGTCCCTCGCGCCGGCCGGCGGCGAGTCAGGCGTTGCGCCGGAACCAGCGCAGCGAAAGGCCGCCGGCGAAGAGCGCCAGCAGGGCCGCGGCCGCCGCCAGCAGCGCCGTGATCTCGACCTCCTTGCGGTCGAGGACGAAGCGCGCGTTGAGCTTTTCGTAGATCTTTTCCAGTTCGGCGGCGCTGGCGGCGTGGAAGTATTCCGCCTGGGTGATGCCGGCGATCGCCTTCAGCGCCTCCTCGTCGAAGCGCATGAAGATCGACATGCCGTCGATGCCGACGTTGCTGCCTTCGGCGGTGCCGAAACCCACCGTGTACACGCGCACGCCGCGCTGCGCCGCCATCTGCGCGGCGGCGAGCGAGTCGGGGCCGGTGGTCCGCCGCCCATCGGTGAGCAGGATGATCGCGGCGGACGGATAGGACCCGGCGGCGACGGGCTCGTGCGCCTTCTTCTCCGGCCGCGGCTCGCGGTCGATCGCCGCCGCGCGGGGTTCGCCGCGGCCGCCGCGCTGGCCGAGCACCAGCGATTCGAGATCGATGCCCTCGTCCGGAAACAGCGTCGCCAGCGACATGATGATGCCGCTGCCGATCGCGGTGCTGCGCTGCAGCTGGAAACGGTCGATCGCCGCGACGAGGTCATCCCGATTCTGCGTCGGCGCCTGCACCACCGAAGCCGAGCCGGCGAAAGTGACGATGCCGATGCGCACGTCGGGGGGCTGCGCGAGGACGAAGGACTTGGCCGCGGTCTGGGCCGCGGCGATCCGGCTGGGATCGACATCGGTCGCGCGCATGCTGAGCGAGACGTCGATGGCGAGGATGATCGTCCGCTGGTCCGAGGGCAGGGTGACGACGGCCGTCGGCCGCGACAGCGCGAACAGCAGCGCGGCCAGCGCCACCGCCAGCAGCGCCGGCGGCAGGTGCCGCCGCAGCCGCTGGGCGGGACCGGCCGCGGCCCGGACGAGGTCGAGCTGCGCGAAGCGCACCGCGTTGCGCTTGCGCCGTCGCTGCAGCGCGACGTAGCCGGCGATCAGCAGCGGGATCGCCAGCAGCAGCCACAGCGCGTCGGGCCAGAGGAAATTCATCGCCAGCGTCACTCTCTCCACGCCCGCCGGGAACTCCGTCGAGCCATCGCCGACGTCGCAGTCTCGGCCGGCGAGCGCCTCAACTCTAGCAGCCTGTCGGACGCAGGTCATCGTCGCGAGCCGGGTCGATGGTCGCGACGGGCCTGCCCGATCTCGGGCGCAACGCGGCATCGGGGGGGGTGCGGCGCGGCATCGCGGACCGCATGCCCATCGGCGCGGTAGGTGAATTCCCGGTCCGACACGCTGCCGGCACGGCAGCCGACGACAAGGGTCGGGAGCGCCGTCTTTGCCAGTAGAATAGCCGCATGGGCGAGCGTGCACTCAAGTTGATGGTGATCCTGTTGTCCAGCATCAACGCGGTGACGTGGCTGATGTACACCCAGAGCCCCTTCATGGCGGCCCTCTGGGGCGGCACGGCGCTGGGTTTCGCGTTCTGGATCGCCGACGACATGCGTCGTTAGCAGGAAGCCCCGCGGGCGGTGCCTGCGGGCCGGGCAAGCGAGAGGACGGGGCGCGGGATGCAGCGAGTCACCCTCTACAGCAGTTCGCGCCGGGCCTCCGCCGAGCCCGTGGCCGCCGGTGACGCCACGCCGGCAGCGGCCGCGGCGGACCCCGCAGCAGCACCCGGTGCCCACCCCTCGGCGAATGAAGTGCCGGTCGCGCGCTGGCGACGCTGGCTCGCGCGCCACGAGCGCCTGTTGCTCGTCGTCGTGAGCAGCCTGGCCACGCTGGCCGCGTTCGTCGGCTATCAGGCGACGACCCCCGTGCCCCGCAGGATCACCCAGCAGGACATCGAGGCGGCGGTGCTGCAAGTGGTCGAGACCACGCCGCTGCCCTCGTACGCAGCCCGGGCCTACGAGGTGATCCGGCCGTCGGTGGTGCGGGTGCGCGGCTTCGGCACCGGACGCGACGGCGTCGAGAACACCGAGACCGGCGTCGGCACCGGTGTCGTCATCGTCGACAACGGGCTGATCCTCACCAACCTGCACGTCGTCTCGGGCGCCGACCGCATCGGCGTCGTGTTCGCCGACGGCCTCGAAGCCGATGCCGACGTCGTCGGCGTGCAGCCGGAGCACGACCTCGCCGTCATCCGCGCGAAGAAGATTCCCGACGACCTCGTCGCGGCGACGCTGCGCTCCACCGCCGGGCTCGCCCCCGGCGATCACGTGGTCGCCGTCGGCTTTCCGTTCGGCATCGGTCCTTCGGCGTCGGCGGGCGTCATCTCCGGGCTCGCGCGCGAGCACCAGTCGCCGCGCGGCAAGCGGCTGCTGACCAACCTCATCCAGTTCGACGCGGCGGCCAATCCGGGCAACTCCGGCGGACCGCTGGTGACCGCCGAGGGCGAAGTGATCGGCATCGTCACCGGCATCCTCAACCCCAACCAGCAGCGCACCTTCATCGGCATCGGGTTCGCGGTGCCGATCGAGAACGCCGCTGCCGGCGTCGGGCTGTCGCCGTTCTGACGGCGCGACCCACCCTCTTCCCCCACCGCGAAGGCATCATGAACGAGTCCAATCCGCATCCCGGCCAGGTGGCGACGCTGATGGAGCGCATCCTGTTCGAGGTCAAGAAGGTCGTCGTCGGCCAGGACCACTTCCTCGAGCGCGTGCTGGTGGCGATCCTCGCCCAGGGCCACCTGCTGGTCGAGGGGGTCCCGGGCCTCGCCAAGACGCTGACGGTCAAGACCCTCGCGCGCACGATACGCGGCAGCTTCAAGCGCATCCAGTTCACGCCCGACCTGGTGCCGGCCGACCTCATCGGCACGCGCGTCTACAACCAGAAGAGCGGCGACTTCAGCACCGCGCTGGGGCCGGTGTTCGCGCACCTGCTGCTCGCCGACGAGATCAACCGCGCACCGGCCAAGGTGCAGAGCGCGCTGCTCGAAGTGATGCAGGAGTACCAGGTGACGATCGCCGGCGAGACGCACAAGGTGCCGGAGCCGTTCCTGGTGATGGCGACGCAGAACCCGATCGAGACCGAGGGCACCTACCCGCTGCCCGAGGCGCAGGTCGACCGCTTCATGATGAAGGTCCTGGTCGGCTACCCGACCGAGGAGGAGGAGTTCGTGATCGTCGAGCGGGTGACCGGCGCGGCCGCCGACATCGCGGCGGTCGCGACCACCGACGAGCTCGCGCAGCTGCAGCGGAGTGCCGCCGCGGCTACGTCGATCCGGCGCTGATGCAGTACGCGGTGCGCCTGGTCGCGGCGACGCGCGATCCGGCGCGGTTCGGCCTCGCGGAGCTCGCGCGTTTTCTCACCTTCGGCGCCAGCCCGCGGGCATCGATCCACCTGATCGAGGGTGCGCGCGCTCTCGGCTTCCTCCGCGGGCGCAGCTATGCGCTGCCCGAGGACGTCGCCGATCTCGCCCACGACGTCATGCGGCACCGCCTGGTGCTGTCCTACGAGGCGCTGGCCGAAGGGCAGACCGCCGATGCGCTGATCGACCGCGTGCTGCAGCAGATCCCGGCCCCGGCCAAACCGCTCGAGACCCATGTCCGGATCCGTCCCGTCGGCTGAAGCGGTCCTGCGCCGCCTCGAGTGGACGGTGCTCCGGCGCCTCGACGGCGCGCTGCACGGCGACTATCGGACGCTGTTCCGCGGCTACGGGCTCGATCTCGCCGACCTGCGCGAGTACCAGTACCAGGACGACGTCCGGCACATCGACTGGAACGTGACGGCGCGGCTGCAGACGCCGTACGTGCGCGAGTTCAACGAGGAGCGCGAGCTCTCGGCGTGGTTCCTGCTCGACTTCAGCCCGTCGCTCGACTTCGGCTCGCAGGCGGTGAAGAAGCGCGCCGTGTCGATCGAGTTCGTCACCGTCCTCGCCCGGCTGCTGACGCGCCACGGCAATCGCGCGGGGGCGCTGTTCTACGGCGATCGCGTCGACGCCGTGCTGCCGGCGCGCAACGGCCGCCGCCACGTGCTCCGGCTGCTGCACGAGCTGAGGTCGCGGCCCGAGCTGCCGGGTTCCGGCGCCACCGATCTCGCGCGCTTCGTGCGCGCCGCGTTCGCCCTGATTCCGCGCCGCTCGCTGGTGTTCGTGGTGTCCGACTTCATCAGCGCCCCCGGCTGGGGCGAGCCGCTGGCCCAGCTCGCGCAGCGGCACGAGGTCGTCGCGGTCCGCCTGTTCGACCCGGCCGAGATGGAGCTGCCCGACGTCGGTCTGCTGCTGATGGAAGACCCGGAGACCGGCGAGCAGCTGTTCGTCGACACCGCGGATCGCGGCTTTCGCACCCGCTACGCGGAGGCCGCGTGCCGGCGCGAGGACGAGATCCGCGCGACCCTGCAGCGTTGCGGCGTCGATGCGCTGGAGCTCGCCACCGACGACGACCTCGCCGAGGCGATCCTGCGCTTCGCGGACCTGCGCCGACGGCGCAGCCAGCTCGCGGCGGGCGGCGGCCTGCCGGCGCACCTGGGACGGCGCCGACCCGCGCCGGCGGGCGCCGCGTGACCTTCCTCTGGCCGCAACTGCTGTGGCTGCTGCTGGCGCTGCCGCTGGCGGCGGGCACCTACCTCGTCGCGCGCCGGCGCAGGCAGGGCACGCTGCTGCGCTACGCGGGGCTGGTCGCGGCCGCGGCGCCGCCGACGACCGGCGCGCGGCTGCGGCGCGCGCTGCCGCCGCTGCTGTACCTGCTGGGGCTGGCCGCCCTCCTGGTCGCGGTGGCGCGCCCCGCGGCCGTGCTGCTCGTGCCCACGCAGAACGAGACCATCATCCTGGCCATCGACGTCTCGGGCAGCATGCGCGCCACCGACGTCAAGCCCAGCCGGATCGTCGCCGCGCAGGAGGCGGCCCGGGCGTTCGTCGCCGCGGTGCCGCGCAAGACACGGATCGGCGTGGTCGCCTTCGCGGCGACGGCGTCGGTCGTCCAGTATCCGACCGACAGCCGCGACGACGTGCTGGCGGCGATCGACCGCTTCCAGTTGCAGCGCGGCACGGCGCTGGGCAGCGCGCTCCTGGTGTCGCTGAAGGCGATGTTTCCGGATCTCGACGTGGACCTGCGCGGCGGGAGCCCGCGCCGGGCGCAGTCGCTGGACGCGCCGCGCAGCGCCGACCCGAAGGCGGTCGAGCCGGTGCCGCCCGGCTCGCATCGATCGGCGGCGATCGTGCTGCTGACCGACGGGCAGGCGACGACCGGTGCCGACCCGGTGGAGGCGACGCGCCTCGCCGGCGAGCGCGGCGTGCGCGTGTTCACCGTGGGCATCGGCACCGCGGCCGGCGAAACGCTCAAGGTCGACGGCTGGTCGATGCGCGTGCGGCTGGACGAGGAGGCGATGAAGGCGATCGCGCTCGCCACCGGGGGCGAATTCTTCGCCGCCGCCACCGCCGCCGACCTGAAGCAGATCTACCAGGCGCTGTCCAGCCGCCTGCTGTTCGAGCGCCGCGAGACGGAGGTGAGCGCGCTGTTCGCGGCTGCCGGGGCGCTGCTGCTGGCGCTCTCGGCGCTGCTGTCGCTGTGGTGGTTCAACCGCATACTCTGAACGGATGGTTTCGCATGCTGAGCAAGAAGACCGTGGCGGCGATCCGCCGGTTCGTCGAGCCCTACCAGGTCGTCAAGGGCAAGCGCTTCCGCCTCGCCGACTTCGATCCCGACGACACCGGCGGGCTCGGGAGCGAGAGCAAGCCGCGCGCGCGCGACTTGCTCGCCCACGGCGTCGAGTGGCTGGCGGAGGCGCAGGACAAGCTCTACGCGCAGAACCGCTGGTCGGTGCTGCTGGTGTTCCAGGCGATGGACGCGGCCGGCAAGGACGGCACGATCAAGCACGTCACCTCGGGACTCAATCCGCAGGGCTGCCAGGTCTACTCGTTCAAGCAGCCCTCCGCCGAGGAACTGGACCACGACTTCCTCTGGCGGGCGACGCGCTGCCTGCCCGAGCGCGGGCGCATCGGCATCTTCAACCGCTCGCACTACGAGGAGGTGCTGGTGGTCCGCGTCCACCAGGAGATCCTGCGCGGGCAGCAGCTGCCGGCCAAGCTGGTCGGCAGGCGGATCTGGGACGAGCGCCTCGAGGACATCGCCGCGTACGAGCGCCATCTCGCGCGCAACGGCACCGTCATCCTCAAGTTCTTCCTCAACGTGTCGCGCAAGGAGCAGAAGCGCCGCTTCCTCGAGCGGCTGGACGAGCCGGAGAAGAACTGGAAGTTCGCGGCCGCCGACGTGACCGAGCGCGGGCACTGGGACGCCTACATGGCGGCCTACGAGGCGGCGATCCGCGCCACCGCGGCGCGCCACGCCCCCTGGTACGTCGTGCCCGCCGACAACAAGTGGTACACGCGGCTGGTCGTCGCCGCGGCGATCGTCGACGCGATGGAGAGTCTCGACCTCGCCTATCCGACGATCGACGAGGCCCAGCGCCGGGAACTGGCAGCGGCGCGGGCGACGCTCGCCGCGGAAGGCTAGCCGCCGGCGACACCCGATTTGCGAGCACCCGACTCGCGCTCCGCGGGGATCGCGCCGGGCGGGCCCTTCGCACCGCGGCGAGGGCTGCCCCTATAATGTCGCCGCGCGGCCGACGGTCCCGCACCCCACGCCGCCCATCCCGCTCCCACCGCGCCCCGATGCCCTCCGTCGCTCCGCTGATCGACCACGCGATGCTCGCCGACGTGGCGCTGTTCGCCGGCGGCGCGCTGCTGCTCGCGCTGCTGAGCCTGCTGGCGCCGCCGGAGCGCCGCCGGGGCCTCCTGCCGCTCGCCATCGTCGCCGCCGCGGGACTGCCGCTGATCTTCCTGCTGCAGCGTTTCCAGGGCGACTTCAACCAGCAGACGCTGGGCATCATGCTGCGCGAAGCGACGCTCGCCGTCACGGCCTTCGCGGTGGTGCGGGTGGCGACGGGTTTCGTGTTCCAGGTGCTGCTGGCGCGGATGGCACTGCCGCGCATCCTCGCCGAGCTCGTCATCGCGCTGGCGCTGGTCGGCTACGCGCTCTTCCGGCTCAATGCGCTGGGCGTCAACCTGGTCGGCATCGCCACCACGTCCGCGGTCGTGACCGGAGCCATCGCGTTCTCGGCCCAGGAGACGCTGGGCAATCTCTGGGGCGGGCTGGCGCTGCAGCTCGAGCGCACCTGCCGGATCGGCGACTGGATCCGCGTCGACAACATCACCGGCCAGGTGGTCAGCATCCGCTGGCGCTACCTGGCGCTCGCCACCAACGACAACGAGACCGTCGTCATCCCCAACGCCTCGCTGATGAAGAACCGGATCACCGTGCTGTGCCGGCGCGGGGAGCAGCCGATGCCGTGGCGGCGCACCATCCGCTTCCAGCTCGAGTTCGACCAGCCGCCGGCGCGGGTGCTGCCGATCGTCGACGGGGCGCTGGCGCGCGCCGGCATCCCCAACGTCGCCACCGACCCGATGCCGTCGTGCATCTGCACCGGGTTCGGCGACAGCGGCGTCGATTACGCCGTCGTCGTCTACCTCGTCGACCCCCAGCGGGAGTGGTGGACCGAGTCGCAGGTCCGGCTGCACCTGTTCGCCGCGCTCGCGCGCGCGGGCATGGGCATACCGTTCCCGCGCCGGGTGCTCGAGGTGCGCCGCGACGCACGGCCGGGGATCGAGGCGCGCGAGCGCGCCGCGCGGCTGGCGGCGCTGGAGACCAGCGACCTCTTCCGCGTGCTCACCGACGGCGAGCGCGAGATGCTGGTCGGCGGCCTCGCGGCCTGCCCGTACGCCGCCGACGACGTGATCTTCCGCAAGGGCGAGGCGGCCGACTCGCTGTTCATGCTCTGCCGCGGCCGGGTGGGGGTGTTCGACGAGGACGCTGCGGACGGGACGCGGGTCCGCCTGGCCGAGCTCGAGGCGCCGTCCTATTTCGGCGAGATGGGGCTGCTGCTCGGCGCGCCGCGGCGCGCGACGGTCGTGGCAGCCGGCGACGTGCTGTGCTATCGGCTGGACAAGCGCAGCTTCGACGCAGTGCTCTCCGCGCGCCCCGAGCTCGTCGACGAACTGTCGCGGGTTCTCGTCGAGCGGCAGGCGCACAACGACGCGACGCTGCAGGCGCTGGGCGCCGAAGCGCGCTCGCGGCATGCGCTGACGCGCGCCGAGGAGCTGGTGCGCAAGATCCGCGCGTTCTTCAAGCTGCGCTGACGGCGCGCGGCGGCGCGGCGAACGCCCCCTCTCCTCAGCGTGCCGCGACCACGTCCTCGCGGGTGAGCAGGAACACGCTGTCGGCCGACGACCCGGTGTCCAGCCAGACGAACGGCGTGCGCGGCCAGGCGACCTCGACGGCGTCGCGGTTGTGCCCGATCTCGACCACCAGCAGCCCGCCGGGCGCGAGGAAGCGCGGCGCCTCGCGCATGATCGTGCGCACGGCGTCGAGGCCGTCGTCGCCGCCGGCCAGGGCGAGCGCCGGCTCGTGACGGTACTCGGCCGGCAGCTCGTCCATCGCCGTGCCGGTGACGTAGGGCGGGTTGCTGACGATGAGGTCGTAGCTCTTGTCGGGCAGGTTGGCGAAGAGGTCCGAACGCAGCAGGTTGATGCGGTCGGCGAGGCCGTAGTCGCTGACGTTGCGCTGCGCCACCGCCAGCGCCTCCGACGAGATGTCGACCGCGTCGACGTCCGCGGCGGGAAAGGCGTGCGCCAGCAGGATGGCGAGGCAGCCCGAGCCCGTGCACAGGTCGAGCACCGACGCCACCTGCGCCGCGTCGCCCACGTACGCGGCGAGGCCGTCGGGCAGCAGCTCGGCGATGAACGAACGCGGGATGAGGACCCGCTCGTCGACGTAGAAGCGGAAGTCGCCGAGCCACGCCTCGCGGGTCAGGTAGGCCGCGGGCACGCGCTGGTCGATGCGCCGCTGCAGCAGCTGCGCCAGCTGCTGCCGCTCGGCGTGGGTCAGCCGCGCGTCGAGGAACGGGTCCAGGCGCTCGAGCGGCAGGTGCAGCGCGTGCAGCAGCAGGTAGGCCGCCTCGTCGTAGGCGTTGGTCGTGCCGTGCCCGAAGGCGAGCTTCGCCTCGCCGAAGCGCGTCACCGCCCAGCGCAGCCAGTCGCGCAGCGTCTCGAGATCGTGGACGGCGTCGGTGCTCATCGCGGGTCCTCCGGCAGCAGCAGGCGTTCGAGCAGGCGCCGGTAGATCGTCGCCAGCTGCGGCAGGTCGGCCGCGCGCACGCGCTCGTTCAGCTGGTGGATGGTCGCGTTCACCGGCCCGAGCTCGACGACCTCGTCGCAGATCGCGGCGAGGAAGCGGCCGTCCGAGGTGCCGCCGGTGCAGGAGAGTTCCGGCGTCCGCCCGGTGACCGTGCGGATGACCTCGGCGGCGACGTCGACCAGCCGCCCGCGCGGCGTGAGATACGGGTCGCCCCAGCCCGTCCACTCGAGCTCGTACTCCAGCGCGTGCCGCCGCAGGATCGCCTCGAAGCGCTGCTGCAGCGCGGCGCGCGGGCTCGCCGGCGAATGGCGGAAGTTGAACAGCAGCTCGACCGCTCCGGGGATCACGTTGGTCGCCCCGGTGCCGGCGTGGATGTTCGAGCACTGCCAGGCCGTCGGCGGGAAATACGCGTCCCCGTCGTCCCACCCGGTGGCGGCCAGCTCGGCGATCAGCGGCGCGACCTGGTGGATCGGATTGCGCGCGAGCTGCGGATAGGCGACGTGGCCCTGGACGCCCAGCACGGTGAGCTTTCCGGAGAGCGTGCCGCGGCGCCCGTTCTTGACCATGTCGCCGAGCGCGTGCACCGACGACGGCTCGCCGACGACGCAGTAGTCGAGGCGCAGGCCGGCCGCGGCCAGGTGCTCGACGACCTTGACGGTGCCGTCGGTGGCCGGGCCTTCCTCGTCGGAGGTGAGCAGCAGGGCGATCGACCCCGGGGCGGACGGGTGCGCCGCGACGAAGGCCTCGATCGCGGTGACGAAGGCGGCCAGCGAGCCCTTCATGTCGGCGGCACCGCGGCCGTAGAGCCAGCCGTCGCGCTCGCTGGCGACGAAGGGCGGCGAATCCCAGCGTTCGACCGGTCCGCTGGGCACGACGTCGGTGTGGCCGGCGAAGCAGACCAGCGGGCGGCCGCTGCCGCGGCGCGCCCACAGGTTGGTCACGCCGCCCGAGGCCAGCGTCTCGCAGCGGAATCCGAGCGGGGCGAGCCGCGCGGCGAGCAGCGCCTGGCATCCGGCGTCGTCGGGCGTGACCGACGGGCAGGCGATCAGTGCGCGGGCGAGGGCGAGGGTCGGGTCGGCAGCGGAAGGGCAGGACGGTGCGGCACCGCGCAGGGCGTTTTCCATCGCGCCGATAGTAGCAAATCGGCGGGCGCGGCGCGGCCGCCGTGCCGCGGCCTCGACCGCCTCGGCACTAATGCGGGCGCTCGAGCAGGTCGGGGTCGATGGCCATGTCGGTGAAGTCAGCCTGCGGGCGCCGCTTGCGGCTCTCGGCGGCTTCGTTCTGCATGCCCTCGACGCGCGCGGTCGGCGAGTTCTGGTTGATGAGCCAGGCGAGGTTGGTCGGCGAATCGGCCGCCGTCATCGCGTCGTCGTAGCTGATCGTGCCGTCGAGGTAGAGCCGGGAGAGCGCCTGCTCGAAGGTCTGCGAGCCGGGGTAGAGCGACTGCTCCATCGCTTCCTTGATCTGGGCGACTTCGCCGTTCTTGACCAATTCGGCGATCAGCGAGGTGTTGAGCAGGATCTCGACCGCCGGCTGCAGCGCGCCCTCGTTGTTGCGGACCAGGCGCTGCGAGACGATCGCCCGCAGGCCGATCGACAGGTCGGACAGCACGGCGGAGCGCGCGTCGTAGGGGAACAGGTTGATGATCCGCGACAGCGCGTGATAGCTGTTGTTGGCGTGGATCGTCGACAGGCAGAGGTGACCGGTCAGCGTGTGCAGCAGCGCCTGCTGCATCGTCTCCTTGTCGCGGATCTCGCCGATCATGATCAGGTCCGGCGCCTCGCGCAGCGCGTTCTGCAGCGCCTTGTTGTAGGTCAGCGTGTCGATGTGGATCTCGCGCTGGTTGACCAGGCTCTTCTTGTGCTCGAACAGGTACTCGATCGGGTCCTCGATGGTGAGGATGTGCCCGGCCACGGTGGGTGTTGCGGTGATCGATCATCGCCGCCAGCGTGGTCGACTTGCCCGAGCCCGTGGCGCCGGCGACGAGCACCAGCCCGCGCTTCTCCAGCACCAGGTCGAGCAGCACCGGCGGCAGCTTCAGCTGCTCGAAGCGGGGGATCGTGCTCCGCACGTAGCGCACGACCAGAGAAATGGAGCCGCGCTGGCGGAAGATGTTGATCCGGAAATTGCCGACCGCCGGGTCGAGGTAGGAGAGGTTCATCTCCAGGTCGCTCTCGAACTCGCGCGCCTGCTCGTTGGTCATCAGCTCGTAGGCGATGCGGCGCACGGTCTCCGCGTCCATCTTCTGCGTCGACACCGGGTGGACGACGCCGTTGATCTTGATGTTGATCGGCGCCCCGCAGGAAACGAAGATGTCGGACGCCTGCTTTTCTGCCATCAGCCGGAACAGTCGATCGAGGTACATAACGGGACTCCGGAGCTACAATTGGGGCGCGTCGGCCGCGGGTGCCGATGATGATGTCATGAATCGCCTGCGCCTGCCAGCGAGGGCGCCAGACCGGGCCCCCGTGGGTCGGTGGCGACGGCGCCACGGACGCACCCGGCCGGCCGCGCCCGGCCCGACTTCGGAAGGAACGCACTTCATGCTAGCAATCATCGGCGGCAGCGGGCTCACCAAGCTGTCGACGCTCGCCGTCGCGCATCGCGAAGTGGTCCGCACGCCCTACGGCGAACCCTCGTCGGCGCTGCTGTACGGGCAGATCGCCGGCCGCGACGCGGTGTTCCTCGCCCGCCACGGCCACGGCCACACGATCCCGCCGCATCGCGTCAACTACCGCGCCAATCTGTGGGCGCTCAAGAATCGCGGCGCGACGGCGGTGCTCGCGGTCGCCTCGGTGGGCGGCATCCGGACGACGGGCGCGGGCGAGCTCGTCGTCCCGCATCAGCTCGTCGACTACACCCACAGCCGGGAGACGACGTTCTTCGAGGGCGGCGACCAGCAGGTGGTGCACGTCGACTTCACCCACCCCTACACGCCGGAGCTGCGCGCCAAGTGCCTCGCCGCGGGCGCGGCCGCCGGCATTCTGCTCACCGATGGCGGCGTCTACGGCGCCGTGCAGGGACCGCGGCTCGAGACCGCGGCCGAGGTCGATCGCCTGGAGCGCGACGGGGTCACGCTGGTGGGCATGACCGGGATGCCCGAGGCGGCGCTGGCGCGGGAACTCGACCTGCCCTACGCGGCGATCTGCGTGGTCGTCAACCACGCCGCCGGCCGCGGCGACTCGGCGGCGGCGATCTCGATGGAGGGGATCGCCCGGGTGCTGCAGACGGGGATGGGCAACGTGCGGCGGCTGCTCGACCATGTGGCGCCCCGCATCTGAGTTCGGCCCGGCGCAGCGCCGTCGGGGGTCGTGCCCACGCGGCGCGGCCGCGCGCGGGGGCGGGCGTTGATCCGCGACATCCTGCGCATGGGCGACCCGCGGCTGCTGCAGCCCAGCGCCCGGGTCGAGGCGTTCGGCACCCCGGCGCTGGAGGCGCTGCTGGAGGACCTGCGCGACACGATGGCGGCACGCGACGGCGCCGGGCTCGCCGCGCCGCAGATCGGCGTCGCGCTGCAGGTGGTGATCTTCGGCGGCGCGCCGAGCGCGCGCTATCCGGACGCCGGGGAGGTTCCCTACACGGAGCTCGTCAACCCGGTCCTGACGCCGTTGTCCGACGAGGTCGAAGAGGGCTGGGAAGGCTGCCTCTCGGTGCCGGGATTCCGCGGCGTCGTGCCGCGCTACCTGCACCTGCGCTACGAGGGCTGCGATCCCCGCGGGCAGCCGCTGCGCCGCGAGGTGAGCGGCTTCCACGCCCGCGTGGTGCAGCACGAGTGCGATCACCTCGCCGGCATCCTCTATCCGATGCGCATGCGCGACATGGCGCGCTTCGGCTTCACCGACATCCTCTTTCCCGAGGCGGCGGCAGCCGAGGACTAGCAGCCTGTCGGCGGAGCTCACACGCGCAGCTGGTCGTAGATCGTGGTCTCGAGCTTCAGCAGCGCGTGCTCGTCGTGCAGCCGCGCACCGTCGATGAGGAACGTGTCTTCGGCGCGCTCGCCGAGGGTGTTGATCTTCGCGCTCACGACGTTGATGCCGGCGTTGGCGAGCGTGTAGGCGATGCCCGCCAGCAGGCCCGGGCGGTCCCCGGCGACGATCTCCAGGATGTAGTGGGTGCCCTTGTCGTCGGGCGAGATCGAGACCTGGGGCGACAGCGGAAAGTGTTTGAGATGACGGCTGACGCGACCCGGGGCGGGCGGCTGCAGCGGCGGGTGCAGCTCCAGCACGCGCCCGAGCTCGAACTCGACGCCCTGGATGGTCTCGCGGTACGACGCGTTGGGCTGCGCCGGGTCGTGGACGACGAAGGTGTCGAGCGCGTAGCCGTGCCGCGTCGTGTGCACGCGGGCGTCGAGGATCGACAGGCCCTGGCGCCCGAAGAAGCCGCAGATGCGCGCGAACAGCTCCTTCTGGTCGGGCAGGTAGACCATGACCTGCAGCCCGGCCTCGGCGCGCGAGAGACGCGCACGCACCACCGGCACACTGCCCTGGGGGCGGTAGTACAGGTGGCGCGCGTGCCAGGCGATCTCGTCGGCCGTGTGCCGCTGGAAGTAGACGCTGTCGAGGTGGCGCCAGAGCCTCTGCTCCGCCCCCTCCTCCACCGCGTAGAGGCGCAGCAGCCGGCGCGCCTCCTGCTGCCGCTCCTGCAGGCTGTCGGCCAGCGTCACCGCGACCGACGAGCCGGCGAGGCGCGCCCGCGTCGCGTTGAACAGGTCCTCGAGCAGCCGCGCCTTCCACGCGTTCCACACCTTGGGGCTGGTGCCGCGGATGTCGGCCACGGTCAGTATGTACAGCGCCACCAGCCGGCGCTCGGTGCCCACCCGGGCGGCGAAGGCGGCGATGACCTCGGGGTCGGTGAGGTCCTGCTTCTGCGCGGTGGCGGACATCACCAGGTGCTGCGCGACCAGCCAGCCGACGAGGTCGGTGTCCTCGGCCGGCAGCCCGTGGGCGCGACAGAAGCGGCGCGCGTCGCGCTCGCCCAGCACCGAGTGGTCGCCGCCGCGGCCCTTGGCGATGTCGTGGAACAGCCCCGCGAGGAACAGCACCTCCGTGCGGGCGAAGTCGTTGATCAGCCGCGAGCACAGCGGGTACTCGTGGGCGTGCTGCGGCTCGGCGAAGCGGCGCAGGTTGCGGATCACCATCAGGATGTGCTCGTCGACCGTGTAGACGTGGAACAGGTCGTGCTGCATCTGGCCGACGATCCGCCCGAACGCCGGCAGGTAGTTGCCGAGGATGTCGTAGAGGTTCATCCGCCGCAGCTCGTGCGTGAGCCCGCGCGGCTCGCGGAAGATCTGCAGGAAGCGGGCGCGGTTCTCGGGATCGCGCCGGAACGCCGCGTCGATGCGGTGCCGGTTGCGCCACAGCGCGCGCAGCGTGCGCGCCGACATCCCCTTCAGGTCGGCGTGGCGCTGCATGGTCAGGAAGGCGTCGAGCATCGCCGCGGGACGGCGCTCGAACAGCGTGGCGTCGCTGATGTGCAGCAGGCCCTCGATGGCGTAGAACTCCTCGCCCAGCGGCCGCCGCTCGGCCGGGATCGGCAGCAGGCGCGCCTGCAGGTTCTGCAGCAGGATGACGTTGGCCTGGCGCACCAGCTTGGCCGCGCGGTAGTAGCGCTGCATCAGCTGCTCGCTGGCGCGCCGGGTCGGTGTGTCGGCGAGACCGAGCTGGCGGGCGAGGGCCTGCTGCTGGTCGAACACCAGCCGGTCCTCGCGCCGGCCGGCCAGGTAGTGCAACCGGATGCGCAGCGCGCCGATGAACCGCTCCTGCCGGGACACCGAGCGCGCTTCCTGGAGGGTGATGAGGCCCGCGTGGGCGAGTTCGCGCCAGCTGCGGCCGAGTCCCGCCGCGCGGGCGATCCACAGCACCGTCTGCAGGTCGCGCAGTCCGCCGGGGCTCTCCTTGATGTTCGGCTCGAGGTTGTAGGCGGTGTCGTGGTGCTTGAGATGGCGCTGCTGCTGCTCCAGCACCTTCGCCTCGTGGAAATGCGGGACGTCGAAGTGCTCGGCGAAGGCGCGCAGGAAATCGCGGTACAGCGCGCGCGAACCGGCGAGGAGCCGGCTCTCGAGCAGGCTCGTCCGCACGGTGATGTCGCCGTCCATCTCGGTCCGGCAATCGGCGATGGTCCGCACGCTGTGGCCGGCTTCGATGCCGATGTCCCAGAGCAGGCCGACGAAGCGCTCGATGAAGCGGGTGCCCGCCGCATCCGGCGGGCCGGGCAGCAGCAGCAGCAGATCGACGTCCGAATGCGGGTAGAGCTCGCCGTGGCCAAAGCCGCCGACCGCGAGCAGGGCCATCTCGCGCGGTGCCGCGAGCTCGGTCCAGGCTTCGACCAGGACGCGACTGACGAGCCGCACGTGCTCGCGCAGCAGCCGCGGGGTGTCGGGCCGCGCGAGGAAGGCGTCGCGCAGTGCCGCGCGGCCGGTCTTCAGCTCGTCGCGCCAGCGCGCGGCCGCCGGCGGTCGGGAGACGGTCGCGGGAACGGCGGGATCCATGCCTCTCAGAACCTGTGAATAAATCTACTGCGCGGGCGGATTGCCGCGTTGTCCCCCCGCCCCCCCCCCCCCCCCCCCCCCCGGGGGGGGCCGGGGGCCCGCTCGCGACGATTTCTTCACCGGTTCTCAGTCGGAGGGCGGCGCCGGCGTTCCCGGCGACACCGTGAGCACCTCGTGGCCGTCGGCCGTCACCAGGATCGTGTGCTCCCACTGGGCCGAGAGCGAGTGATCGGCGGTGACGATGGTCCAGCCGTCGGCGAGGCAGCGGATCGCCGCCCGGCCGGCGTTGATCATCGGCTCGATGGTGAAGATCATCCCCGGCTCGAGCAGCGCACCGGTGCCTGCGCGGCCGTAGTGGAGGACCTGCGGCTCCTCGTGGAACTGGCGGCCGATGCCGTGGCCGCAGAACTCGCGGACCACCGAGTAGTGATGGCGCTCGGTGAACTCCTGGATCGCCTGCCCGATGTCCCCGAGCCGTGCGCCGGGACGCACCGCGCGAATGCCCTTCCACATCGCCGCGTAGGCGGTGTCGACCAGCCGCCGCGCCTGGATCGACGGGGCGCCGATGCAGAACATGCGGCTGCTGTCGCCGTGGAAGCCGTCCTTGATCACGGTGACGTCGATGTTGACGATGTCACCCGACTTGAGCTTCCGGTCGCCGGGGATGCCGTGGCAGACGACGTGGTTGACCGACGTGCACAGCGAGGCCGGATAGGGCCGGTGGCCCGGCGGCTGGTAGTTGAGCGTCGCCGGGACGACCTGCTGGACGTTGACCTGGTAGTCGTGCGCGCGGCGGTCGATCTCGCCGGTGGTGATCCCGGGCTGCACCTGCGGCGCCAGCCAGTCGAGCAGCTCCGCGGCGAGGCGGCCGGCCACGCGCATGGCGGCGATCTCCTCGCCGGTCTTGATGGCGATCGGCATCAGGCGCGCAGCAGCTCGTTGATGCTGGTCTTGGAGCGGGTCCGGGCGTCGACCTGCTTGACGATCACCGCGCAGTAGAGGCTGTGGCTGCCGTCGGCGGCAGGCAGGCTGCCGGCGACGACGACCGAGCCGGCCGGCACACGGCCGTAGCCGACGGCGCCGGTCGCGCGGTCGTAGATCCGGGTGCTCTGGCCGATGAACACGCCCATCCCCAGCACCGAGTTCTCCTCGACGATCACGCCCTCGACCACCTCGGAGCGCGCGCCGATGAAGCAGTTGTCCTCGATGATCGTCGGGTTCGCCTGCAGCGGCTCCAGCACGCCGCCGATGCCGACGCCGCCGGAGAGGTGCACGTTGCGCCCGATCTGCGCGCAGGAGCCGACGGTGGCCCAGGTGTCGACCATCGTGCCCTCGTCGACGCGGGCGCCGATGTTGACGAAGGACGGCATCAGCACCACGTTCGGCGCGATGTAGGCGCCGCGGCGCGCCACCGCCGGCGGCACCACGCGGACGCCCATCGCGGCGAGCTCGCCGGCCGTGCGGTCGGCGAACTTGGTCCGCACCTTGTCGTAGAACGCGAACGGCATCGCGTGCCCGTCGGCGCAGTCGAACTGCATCGGCTCGTTGTCGGCGAGGCGGAACGACAGCAGGACCGCCTTCTTGATCCACTGGTGCGTCGTCCAGCCGCCGGCGGTCTTTTCCGCCACGCGCAGCCGCCCCGCATCGAGCAGGTCGATCACGTGGGCGACCGCCTCGCGGACGGCGGCGCTCGCCGATGCCGGCGCCAGCGTGGTGCGCGTTTCCCACGCGGCGTCGATGGTTTCCTGCAGGTTGGACATGGGTCGATTCCGGGCAAAGCTGCAAGTTTACCCCGAGTCACCGCCCCCGGGCGCGCGGGCCGGGCGGCGCATCGCCTCGAAGCGCGGCGCGAAACTGCGGCTCACCGCGAGCAGCTCGACGCGTCCGGCGAGCACGACGACCGGCGCGCCGCGCGCATCCCGGTCGATGCGCGCGATGGCGCGCAGGTTGACGATCGTGCCGCGGCGGATCGGGCCGAAGGCGTCCGGGTCGAGTTCGTCCTGGAGCTCATTGATGGGCTTGCGGATCAGCGCCTCGGCGTCGACGGTGACCACCCGCGTGTGCTTGTCCTCCGCCCGGAAGAAGAGCACGTCGTCGACGGCGATGACGCGCGTCGTCGCCCCTGACGACACGCGGATCCAGCGCAACGGCAACGTGCCGGTGCCGGCGGCGAGCCTCGCGATCAGCGCCGCGATGTCCGGCGGCGCGGCGGGCACGCGCGCCTTGAGCCGCGCCACCAGCGCGGCGACGCGCCCAACTGTGGGCGGCAGCGGCAGGTAGTCGACCGCCGCCGCGACGAGGGCGGCGACGACGTGCGGGTCGGCGGCGGTGACGAACACGACGTGGCAGCGCTGGCCCAGCGCGCGCGCCACGTCGAGCCCCGAGCGGACCGGCAGCCGCAGGTCCAGGAAGGCGAGGTCCGGCTCGTGCAGCACGGCGAGTTCGATCGCCTCGGCGCCGTGCGCGGCTTCGGCGACGACGCGCAGCTCCGGCCACGCGGCGACGAGCCGTGCCCTGAGCTCATCCCGGAGCAGCGGTTCGCTCTCGGCGATCAGCGCGGTGGGCATCGATGCGGCAACCGGGAACGAGGGGGGCGGCGGGGGTCGCGGTCGTGTCCTGCCGGGCGGGCCCTTCCGGCCCGGCCGGCGACGGCGGCCCGGTTCAGAGGCTGCGGGTGAAGTTCACGATCCGATCGATCGCCTCGGCACACTCGTCGCGCGCGGCGACCAGCGCGATGCGCACGTAGCCGCTGCCGGGATTGACGCCGTCGACCGCCCGCCCGAAATAGCTGCCCGGCAGCACGGTGACGTTGGCGGCTTCGTACAGGCGGCGCGCGAACTCCGCGTCGTCGATCGGCGTCCGGGCCCACAGGTAGAACGCGGCATCGGGCATCGCGCAGGGGAGCACGGCGTCGAGGCGCGGCTGCAGCAGCGCGAACTTCGCCGCGTACTCGCGGCGGTTGGCGCGCACGTGCGCCTCGTCGTTCCAGGCGGCGCGGCTCGCGGCCTCGACGGCCGGCGACATCGCCGAGCCGTGGTAGGTGCGGTAGAGCAGGAACGCCTTGACCAGCGCGGCGTCGCCGGCGACGAATCCCGACCGCAGCCCCGGCGCGTTCGAACGCTTCGACAGGCTGCCGAAGGCCAGCAGGCGGGGAAAGCCGGTGCGCCCCAGCACCTGCGCGGCGGCGAGCGACCCCAGCGGCGGCCGCGCTTCGTCGAAGTACACCTCGGAATAGCACTCGTCGGCGGCGATGACGAAGCCGTGGCGGTCGGATTGCTCGAACAGCGTGCGCCACTCGTCCAGCGTGGTCACGCGGCCGGTGGGATTGTCCGGCGAACAGACGTAGACCAGCCGGGTGCGGGCCCACACCGCCTCGGGGACCTCGGTCCAGGGCGTGGCGAAACCGCGCGCGGCGACGCCGCTGACCGGCATCGGCGTCGCGCCGCCCAGCCAGGCCGCCCCTTCGTAGATCTGATAGAAGGGATTCGGCATCACCACCAGCTGCCCGGGGAGCGTCGGATCGAGCACCGTCTGCGCGAAGGAGAACAACGCCTCGCGGCTGCCCAGGACCGGCAGCACCTCGCGCCCGGGATCGACGGCGGGAAGGCGGTGCCGCCGACAGAGCCAGCCGGCGATCGCCTCGCGCAGCGCGGGCGTGCCGATGGTCATGGGATAATGCGCGATGCCGGTGCTGCCGGCTGCGAGCGCGTCCAGCAGCAGCGCCGGCGTCGGATGCCGCGGCTCGCCGATCGACAGGTTGATCGGCGCCAGCAACGGGTTGGGCGTGACGCCGGCCAGCCATTGCCGGAGGCGCTCGAACGGATAGGGCTGCAGCAGCGACAGGCGCGGGTTCACGACGTCGGGGTTCCGGTTCGGGGTGCGGCTGATGGAAGGCAAATTATACGGGAGCGGCGGAACCGACCGCGCGGCGCCGGCGCCGCCGGCGTCGCTGCTGCCTCGCTTCGCGTCCGGGCTCGCCACCTTCGGCGGCGCGGCGCTGCTCGCCGTCGTCATTGCGCACTGGTTCTGGCGCATCGCCGCCCCTGCGGTGCCGCTGCCGCCGCCGGCACCGCTGCCGGAGAGCACCGCCCAACAATTTGCGGTCGCACCGATCTTCGGCGGTGTCGCCGGCGACACGGCGGGCGAACCGGTGCCGGCGCTGGGCGCCGTCACGCCGCAGGGCGACCTGCGGCTGCTCGGCGTGATCGCCGGACGCGACGGCGCCGGCCAGGCGCTGTTTCGGGTCGCGGATCGCGGCCCGGTGCTGGTCGGCGTCGGGCAGGAGGTGGCGAGCGGACTGCGCCTCGACGCAGTGTTGGCCGATCGGGTGCGCCTGTCCGGCCGCGGCGAGGTGCGCGAGATGCTGCTGCGCGCCGCGCCGCCGCTCGCGAGCCCCGTCGTCGTCGCGCCGGCAAAGCTCGCGGCCGTCGACCGTGGCGCCTGCGCCGCGCCCGCCGGGTTCAAGGGATCGCTGTACCGGATCAACGCCGAGCTGCTGAGCGGCATGGCCGCGCAGCCCGACAGCTGGAAGCCGTGGCTCGCGGCGTCGGCCGCCGGGCTCGTGGTCCGCGAAGGCAGCGGCTTCGCGTCGATGCTGGGCTTGAAGAGCGGCGATCGGCTGCGCGAGGCCAACGGCATCCCGCTCACCGCCACCGACGACCTGCTGGTCGCCGTGGTCAAGCCGCTGCAGGGCAACCAGCCGGTGCGCGTGCGCGCGGCACGCGAGGGCGGCGAGCTCGAATTGCTGCTGGTCAACGCCAGCGCCTGCACGCCGCGCTGAGGGCGCGCGCGGAAGCCGGGAGCGGGCGCGCTGTTCAGCCGCGCGGCGGCAGCCAGTCGAGCAGCGCCGCCGGGCGGTCGATGATGCCCACCGCCGGCCAGCGCGCCGGTGCCTCGTGGACATCGAGATAGCCGTAGCCGGCGACGATCGCCGGCATGCCCGCGGCGACGCCGGCGGCGATGTCGCGCTCGGCGTCGCCGACGTACAGGCAGCGTTCCGGCGCGACGCCGAGCTCCCGCGCCGCGTGCAGCAGCGGTGCCGGGTGCGGCTTGGCGTGCGGCGTGGTGTCGCCGGAGACCACGGTGCCCGCGCGCGCCAGCGGCGGCAGCATTGCCAGCAGCGGCCGGGTGAAGCGCGCTGCCTTGTTGGTGACGATCCCCCAGGCGAGACCGCGCGCTTCGATTTCGGCGAGCAGCGCCGCCACGTCGTCGAACAGCGTCGACTCGACGCAGAGCGCGGCCTCGTAGTGCGCGAGGAAGGCGTCGCGCAGCAGCGGAAAGCCGTCGTCGCCGGGGGCAACGCCGAAGCCCGCGCCCACCAGCCCGCGCGCGCCGTGCGAGGCGTGCGGGCGCAGCGTCGCGTAGGGCAGCGGCGCGAGACCGCGGTCGCCGCGCACGCGATTCAGCGCGGCGGCGAGGTCCGGCGCCGTGTCGGCGAGCGTGCCGTCGAGGTCGAACAGCACCGCGCGGATCGGCAGCGCTCGCGCCCCGGCCGGCGGGTCAGCCATCGTGCGGGCGGTGCAGCGCGACCAGGTAGTTGACGGAGATGTCCGCGCTCAGGCGGAACGTCCGCGCCAGCGGGTTGTAGGCGAACCCCTCCAGCGCGGCGACGGCGAGCCCGCAGCGTCGCGCCCAGGCCGACACCTCCGCCGGGCGGACGAACTTCGCGTAGTCGTGCGTTCCCCTGGGCAGCAGCCCGAGCACGTATTCGGCGCCGACGACGGCGAGCAGGTAGGACTTCGGGTTGCGGTTGATCGTCGACAGCACGACCGTGCCACCGGGCTTGACCAGCGCCGCGCAGGCCGCGATCGTCGACGCGGGATCCGGCACGTGCTCGAGCATCTCCATGCAGGTGACGACGTCGAACTGGCCGGGCGCCTCGGCGGCGAGCGCTTCCGCGGCGACCAGGCGGTAGTCGACGACGGCGCCGGACTCGAGCTTGTGCAGCCGCGCGACGCCCAGCGGCTTGTCGGCGAGGTCGATCCCCAGCACCGCCGCACCGCGTCCGGCCATCGCTTCGGACAGGATGCCGCCGCCGCAGCCGACGTCGACGACGCGCTTGCCGGCCAGGCCGCCGGTCGCGGCCTCGATCCACGCCAGGCGCAGCGGATTGAGCTGGTGCAGCGTGCCGAACACGCTGTCGGGATCCCACCAGTGATGCGCGAGCGCCGAGAACCGGGCGAGCTCGCCGGCATCGACGTTGGGGCGCGCGGCGGCGGGGGGCACGGCGACGGGGGTGTTCATTGCAGTCTCTCCTGCCAGAGGCGCGCGCGGGCGAACAGCGCCGCCTCGTCGACGGTGGTGAGCACGCGGTCGGCGACCAGCCGCTGGCCGGCCACCCAGACGTCGGTGACGGCTTCGCGGCCGACGACGTGCACGAGGTGCGACACGGGATCGTAGCAGGGCGCGGCTTCCAGCGTGCCCAGGTCGACGGCGACGACGTCGGCGAACTTGCCGGGGCCAAGCGATCCCAGGTCGGCGTCGAGTCCCAGCGCCTGCGCGCCACCGAGCGTCGCGGCGCGCAGCGCGTCGGCGGCGGGCAGTGCCGCGGGGTCGCCGGTGGCCACCTTGGCCAGCAGCGCGGCCAGGCGCATCTCGCCGAAGAGGTCGAGGCGGTTGTTGGACGCCGCCCCGTCGGTGCCCAGCGCGACGTTGATGCCGCGGGCGCGGTAGTCCGTGATCGGCGCGATGCCGCAGCCCAGCTTCATGTTCGACGCCGGACAGTGGACGACGTGCCCGCCGTGCCGGGCCAGGAGGTCGACGTCGTCGGCATCGAGGTGCACCGCGTGAATGGCGATGAAGCTGGGCCCGGTGGCGCCGAGGCGGTGCAGCCGGGCCAGCGGCGTGGCCCCGTGGGTGGCGCGGCTCGCCGCCATCTCGGCGGCGGTTTCGGCGAGGTGCGTCTGGATCGGCAGGTCGAGCTGGCGCGCGTAGGTGATGGTCTTCTCCCAGGCCGGATCGCCGACGGTGTAGGGCGCGTGCGGCGACAGCGAGAACGTGAGCCGCGGCTCGTGCAGGAACTCGTCGCGGACGGCCAGGCCCTTCTGCAGGTAGCCGTCCGGGTCCGCCGCGTAGGGCGTCGGAAAGTCGAGCACCGGCAGCCCCAGCATCGCCCGCAGCCCGGTGGCGAGGAACGCCCGCGCGGTCGCGTCGGGGAAGAAGTACATGTCGTTGCAGCAGGTGATGCCGCCCTTCAGCATCTCGGCGGCGGCGAGGCAGGCGCCGTCGTAGACGAAATCGGGGGCGGCGAAACGGCCTTCGCGCGGCCAGATGTGCTGCTCCAGCCACACCTGCAGCGGCACGTCGTCGGCGATGCCGCGGAACAGCGCCATCGCCGCGTGGGTGTGGGCGTTGACCAGTCCCGGGATCAGCGCGTGGCGCGGCAGCGCGACCCGCTGGCGCGGGGTGTAGCGCTGATCGGCGGTGGCCGCCGGGACCAACGCGACGATGCGCCCCCCGTCGACCAGCAGCGCGTGCCCGCCCAGCGCGCCCGCCGGCGCGACCGGGATGATCCACTCGGCATCGAGGCGAAGGTCGACGGTTTGCATGGCGCGGACGGATTCCGGGGTCGATTATCGCCCAAGCGGCGGGTGCGGCCGGCAAGAAAAAAGCCCCGCGCGGTGGCGGGGCTTCTTTCGTCCGGGGGACCGGCTCAGCGCTTGATCGCTTCGCCCTTGACTTCGACTTCCACGCGACGGTTCGGCGCGAGGCAGGCGATCAGTTCCTTCATCGCCTTCATTTCGCACTTGACGGCCGGGATCGGCTGGGTCTTGCCCATGCCGAGGGTCTCGATCTTGTCCTTGGCGACGCCCTTGGAGACCAGGTAGTCGCGGACCGCGTTGGCGCGGCGCTCGGACAGCTTCTGGTTGTAGGCCTGGCTGCCGATGCGGTCGGTGTGGCCGGTGACCAGCACGAGCTCGAGCTTCTGGACGTCCTTCAGCTTGGCGATGATCTCGGTGTCGATCGCCGCCTTGCCTTCGGGCTTCAGCACCGCCTTGTCGAAGTCAAACAGAGCCTTCGAGGCCAGCGTGATCTTCTGCACGCCCGGAGCGGCGGGCTTCGCGGCGGGTGCGGGGGCGGGCGCGGGCGCCGGAGCAGGCTTGGCGGCAGGAGCGGGGGCGGGGGCCGGAGCGGGCGGCTTCGGCACCAGGTCCGGATCGCATTCCTTGGTGGCCATGCTCGGCGTCCAGTAACCGGTGCGGTAGCACAGGTTGCCGGCGAGGCCCTTGTCGCCGTTGTAGACGCCGCTCTTCACGGTACCGTCGGTCGGCGTCAGCGCCGTGCCGGACTGCACGTAGCCGTCGCTGGCGGGTGCCGTGCCGGGCACGTAGCCCGTCGTCACCTTGGGTTGTGCTTGTGCGGCAACGCCGCCGGCGAACACGGTCGCGATTGCGCCCACGAGCACACCGGTAACGAGACGTTGAGTCATTGTTTCACCCCTTTGGCTTTGGTTTTGAACAGGTTTTTTGCGAACCCGGAAAAATGGCGCGGCGGCGGTTACGGTCCTCGCCAACCACGCGTCGAATCCCTTGTTTCGGCGAAAACTATAGCATGGCGCCCCGACCCGTGCAAAGGAAAGTCGGCTTTCGCAGGCCGTGTCCGCAAGAGTGTCGCGGCAATGCAACGTCGTGATAAAATTCCGCATTATCAACGACCTTGGATGACGCCCCGAGCCCGTCGCAACCGCGGTCCCGGTGTGCCGAACCCCGGTCGGACCGGGGTTTTCCCCCGGAAGCGCCCGATTCTGTCCAGCCGGCGGCGATTGACGCCGGCAGCGTGCCGCAGCGGATTCGCCGTTCCCGCACCGATTTCAACGCCTTTCCCGAAAGTCTCCCGCAGCCATGCAGCAGTTCGCCAAAGAAACCCTCCCCATCAGCCTCGAAGCCGAGATGCGCCACTCGTACCTCGACTACGCGATGAGCGTCATCGTCGGGCGCGCGCTGCCGGACGTCCGCGACGGCCTGAAGCCGGTCCACCGCCGGGTGCTGTTCGCCATGCACGAGGCCAACACGGTCTGGAACCGGCCTTATGTCAAGTGCGCGCGGGTGGTCGGCGACGTCATGGGCAAGTATCACCCGCACGGCGACATGGCGATCTACGACACCCTGGTCCGGATGGCGCAGGACTTCTCGCTGCGCTACCCGCTGATCGACGGCCAGGGCAACTTCGGCTCGGTCGACGGCGACAACGCCGCGGCGATGCGCTACACCGAGTGCCGGCTGCAGAAGATCGCCAACGAGCTCACCGCCGACATCGACAAGGAGACGGTCGACTTCGCGCCCAACTACGACGGCAAGGAGCAGGAGCCGACGGTGCTGCCGTCGCGGCTGCCCAACCTGCTGGTCAACGGCTCGTCGGGCATCGCCGTGGGCATGGCGACCAACATCCCGCCGCACAACCTCACCGAGGTCGCCAACGCCTGCCTGGCGCTGCTCGCCCGGCCGGAGACGACGATCGACGAGCTGATCGACCTCGTGCCCGCCCCCGATTTCCCGACCGCGGGCATCATCTACGGCCTCGAGGGCGTCCGCGAGGGCTACCGCACCGGCCGCGGCCGCGTGGTCATCCGCGCCCGCACGCACGTCGAGGACATCGGCAAGGGCGAGCGGCAGGCGATCATCGTCGACGAGATCCCCTACCAGGTGAACAAGGCGAACCTGCTGATCCGCATCGGCGAGCTCGTGCGCGAGAAGAAGATCGAGGGCATCTCCGACATCCGCGACGAGTCCGACAAGTCGGGCATGCGCGTCGTCATCGAGCTGAAGCGCGGCGAGATGCCCGAGATCGTCCTCAACAACCTGTACAAGAACACCCAGCTGCAGGACAGCTTCGGGATGAACATGGTCGCGCTGGTCGACGGCCAGCCGCGGCTGCTGAACCTCAAGCAGTTCATCGAGTACTTCCTGCAGCACCGCCGCGAGATCGTCGTGCGGCGCACCCGCTACGAACTGCGCCGCGCCCGCGAGCGCGGCCACATCCTCGAGGGCCTCGCCGTCGCGCTGTCCAACGTCGACGAGATCATCGCCCTGATCAAGGCCGCGCCGACCCCGGCCGAGGCCAAGGCGGCGCTGATGGCGCGGACCTGGCGCTCGGCGCTGGTCGAGGACATGCTGCAGCGTGCCGCGGCCGACGCCGCGCGGCCCGACGGACTGCTGCCGGAATACGGCTGGCAGGCGGCGACGCAGGGCTACCGCCTCTCCGACGCGCAGGCGCAGGCGATCCTGGAGCTGCGGCTGCAGCGGCTCACCGGCCTCGAGCAGGACAAGATCTTCGGCGAGTACAAGGACGTGATGGCGCTGATCGTCGACCTGCTCGACATCCTCGCCCGGCCGGAGCGGGTGACGCGGATCATCGGCGACGAGCTCGCGGGCATCCGCGACCAGTTCGGCGACGCGCGCCGCTCGGAGATCGTCGCCCACGGCGTCGACCTGTCGCTCGAGGACCTGATCGCGCCGGAAGACATGGTGGTCACGCTGTCGCACGGCGGCTACATGAAGGCGCAGCCGGTGGCCGAGTACCGCGCGCAGAAGCGCGGCGGCCGCGGCCGGCAGGCGACGGCCACCAAGGAAGACGACTTCATCGACCGCCTGTTCATCGCCAACACCCACGACTTCATCCTCTGCTTCTCCAATCGCGGCCGCGTCTACTGGCTCAAGGTCTACAACGTGCCCCAGGGTTCGCACAGCGCGCGCGGCAAGCCGATCGTCAACCTGGTGCCGCTGGCCGAGAACGAGAAGATCACCGCGGTGCTGCCGGTCAAGGAGTTCACCGAGTCGCAGTACGTGTTCATGGCGACGGCGATGGGCACGGTGAAGAAGACGCCGCTGTCCGAGTTCTCGCGGCCCCGCACCGCCGGCATCATCGCCGTCGACCTGACCGAGGGCGACACGCTGATCGGCGTCGCGCTGACCGACGGCAGCCACGACGTGATGCTGTTCAGCTCCGGCGGCAAGGCGGTGCGCTTCGACGAGAACGACGTCCGGCCGATGGGTCGCGCCGCGCACGGCGTGCGCGGCATGGCGCTCGACCCGACGCAGACGGTGATCTCGATGCTGGTCGCCGAGGACGAGACCCAGTCGGTGCTGACGGCGACCGAGAACGGCTACGGCAAGCGCACGCCGATCGTCGAACACACGCGCCACGGCCGGGGCACCAAGGGGATGATCGCGATCCAGCAGAGCGAGCGCAACGGGCAGGTGATCGCCGCGGCGCTGGTGCGGCCCGACGACGAGGTGATGCTGATCTCCACCGGCGGCGTGCTGATCCGCACGCCGGTGAAGGCGATCCGCGAGATGGGGCGCTCGACGCAGGGCGTGACGCTGATCCACCTCGGCGCCGGCGAGACGCTCGCCGGCCTCGAGCGCGTGGCCGAGTCCGAAGCGGACGCCGAGTTCGGGGCCGACGCCGCGGGCGGCGACGCGGGGCCCGACGGCGGCGAAGGTGCGCCGGGCGCGAACGGGCCGGACCCGACCGCCGGCGCGCAGTGACACGGGTGCCGCGGATGCCCGATCCCACGACCTCGACCACTTGACCATGTCCTCCGCCTCCGACGACGCCGACCTCGCGGCCCACCGCAGCGCGATCGACGCCCTCGACCGCGAGATCCTGGCGCGACTCAACGCCCGCGCCGCGCACGCCAAGGCGATCGGCGCGCTGAAGGCCGGTGGCGTCCTCTATCGCCCCGAGCGCGAGGCGCAGGTGCTCGCGCGCCTGCAGGGCGAGAACCGCGGCCCGCTGTCGAACGAGGCCGTGGCCGGCGTGTTCCGGCAGGTGATGTCCGCCTGCATGGCGCTCGAGCAGCCGCTGCGGGTCGCCTACCTGGGGCCGGCCGGGACGTTCTCGCACGCGGCGGTGGCCAAGCACTTCGGCCAGTTCGTGCAGAGCGAGCCCTGCGCCACCATCGACGAGGTCTTCCGGGCCGTCGAGAGCGGCCAGACCGACTATGCGGTGGTGCCGGTCGAGAACTCGACCGAGGGTGCGGTGGGGCACACGCTGGACCTCATGTGCCAGACGCCGCTGCAGATCTGCGGCGAGGTCAAGCTGCGGGTGACGCAGAACCTGCTGGCCAACGTCGCCGGTTTCGCGGAAGTGACCAAGGTGTATTCGCACGCGCAGTCGCTGGCGCAATGCCTGCAGTGGCTGGCGAAGCACCTGCCGGGCGTGCCGCGCGTGTCGGTTGCCAGCAACGCCGAGGCGGCGCGGCTCGCGGCGGCGGAGCCCGGCGCCGCGGCGATCGCCGGCGAGATCGCGGCCGCCATCTACGGCATCCCGGTGCTGGCGCCGCACATCGAGGACGAGCCCAACAACACCACGCGGTTCTGGGTGCTCGGCCGGCAGGCGGTCGCGGCGTCGGGCCGGGACGAGACTTCGCTGGTCATGTCGGCGCCCAATCGGCCCGGCGCGATCTACAGCCTGCTGGAGCCCATCGCCCGCTACGGCGTCAGCATGTCGCGGCTCGAGTCGCGGCCGGCGCGCACCGGGCTCTGGGAATACCTGTTCTTCGTCGATCTCGAGGGCCACGCGACCGACGACAAGCTCGCGGCCGCGCTGGCGGAGCTGCGCGACAAGGCGCCGTTCCTCAAGATCCTCGGGTCGTACCCGGCCGCCGTCTACTGAAAGGACCTGCGCATGACTGCCTCCACGACCGCGACGCACGCCCACGATCCCTCGGCCGCGGCGCCCGACTACGTGCGCAGCATCGCACCCTACCTGCCCGGCAAGCCGGTGTCCGAGCTGGCGCGCGAGTTCGGCCTGGCCGAGGCGGACATCGTCAAGCTCGCGTCCAACGAGAATCCCCGCGGTCCGAGCCCTGCGGTGCGGGCCGCGATCGCCGCGGCGACCGACTCGCTGTCGCGCTATCCCGACGGCAACGGCTTCGCGCTCAAGGCCGCGCTGGCGCAGCGCCTCGGCGTGGGCGCCGAGAGCATCGTGCTCGGCAACGGCTCCAACGACATCCTCGAGCTGGTGACGCAGGCGTTCCTCAAGCCCGGCGACGCGGCCGTGTACTCGCGCCACGCGTTCGCCGTCTACCCGCTGGCGACGCAGGCCCGCGGTGCGCACGGCATCGAGGTGGCCGCGCACGAGTTCGGTCACGACCTGGCGGCGATGCGGCGGGCGATCACCGCGCGCACGCGCATCGTGTTCGTCGCCAACCCCAACAACCCGACCGGCACCTGGATCGCGCCGGACGCGCTGGAGTCGTTCATCGCCTCGGTGCCGCCGGACGTGCTGGTCGTGCTCGACGAGGCGTACAACGAGTACCTCGAGCCCGAGCGGGTCGCGCCGTCGCCGCAGTGGGTCGGCCGCTATCCGCAGCTGGTGGTGTCGCGGACCTTCTCCAAGGCCTACGGCCTCGCCGCGCTGCGCGTCGGCTACGGGATCATGCATCCGCGCGTCGCCGACATGCTGAACCGCGTCCGGCAGCCGTTCAACGTCAACGCGCTGGCGCAGGCCGCGGCGCTGGCGGCGCTGGCCGACACCGACTACGTCGCGCAGAGCCGGGCGATCAACCGTGAGGGCATGCAGGCGCTCGAGGCGGGTTTTCGCGCGCTGGGGCTCTCCTGGGTGCCCTCGCACGCGAACTTCCTGCTGGTCCGGGTCGGCGACGCCGGCCGCGTCTATCAGCAGCTGTTGCGGCGCGGCGTGATCGTCCGCCCGGTCGCCAACTATGGGCTGCCCGAGTGGCTGCGCGTGACCGTTGGCCTGCCGGAAGAGAACCGGCGCTTCCTCGCCGCGCTGGCCGCCGCGCTCGCGGCCTGATCCTGTCGCCATGTCCGTTGCGGCGACCCCTCGGCCGGTGCCGGCCGCCGGCAAGCTCGTCGTCGTCGGCGTCGGGCTGATCGGCGGCTCGTTCGCGCTGGCGCTGAAGGCCGCCGCCGAGGTCGGCGAGGTCGTCGGCGTCGGGCGCGGCCGGGCGAATCTCGACGACGCGCTGCGGCTGGGCATCGTCGATCGCGCCGTGACGCTGGCCGACGACTGGACCCGCGAGCTCGCCGCCGCCGACGTGGTGCTGATCGCCGCGCCGGTCGCGCAGTATCCGGCGCTGCTGCGGGCGATGGCCGGCCGCCTCGGCCCGGCGACGCTGGTGACCGACGCGGGCAGCACCAAGCAGGACGTGATCGCCGCCGCCCGCGACGCGCTGGGCGCCGACTTCCCGCGCTTCGTTCCGGCCCACCCCATCGCCGGCACCGAGCACTCGGGCGCCGCAGCCGCATTCCCGGCGCTGTACCGCGACCGCAACGTCGTGCTGACGCCGCTGGCGGACACCGATCCCGACGCAGTGCGGCGCGTCGGCGCGCTGTGGACCGCCTGCGGCGCCCGCCTGCGCACGCTGGCACCGGCGGCGCACGACCGCGTGTTCGCGGCGGTCTCGCACCTGCCCCACCTGCTCGCCTTCGCGCTGGTCGACGCCTTCGCCGCGCGCCCCGACCGCGAGGAGATCTTCCGCTTCGCCGCCAGCGGGTTCCGCGACTTCACGCGCATCGCCGCGAGCTCGCCCGAGATGTGGCGTGACATCGCCGTCGCCAATCGCGGCGCGCTGCTGGCCGAGATCGCCGCCTTTCGCGCCCAGCTCGACCGCGTCACCGCGATGCTCGAGACCGGCGACGCCGCCGCGCTGGCGGCGGTGTTCGCGCACGCCCGGGCCGCGCGCCGCGCCTGGGAAGCCGCGCAGGGCCCGGCGGCGGCCGTCGCCGCCGAGGGGCCGCGCGATTCGGCCGTTGGAGAATGAGCCGGTGAGCACCGCGACGCCGGGTCGACCGGCGACCCTCGACCTCGCACCCGCGACCGCCGCACGCGGCACCGTCGCCCTGCCGGGGTCGAAGAGCATCTCCAACCGGACGCTGCTGCTCGCCGCGCTGGCCGACGGACCGACCCGCGTGCGCGGACTGCTCGACGCCGACGACGTCGACCGGATGCTGGAGGCGCTGGCGGCGCTGGGCATCGCCGTGCGCCACACGCCGGGCACGCGCGACTTCCTCGTCGATGGCACCGGGGGCGCGATCCCGGTCCGCTCGGCGCGCCTCTTCCTCGGCAACGCCGGCACGGCGATCCGCCCGCTGACCGCCGTGCTGGCGCTCGCCGGCGGCGAGTACGAGCTCTCCGGCGTGCCGCGGATGCACGAGCGGCCGATCGGCGACCTGGTCGACGCGCTGCGCGCGCTGGGCGCCGACGTTCGCTATCTCGGCCGCCCGGGTTTTCCGCCGCTGGCGATCGGCGAGGGCGCGCTGGGCGCGCCGTCCGCGCCCGACCGCGTCGCGGTGCGCGGCGACGTGTCGAGCCAGTTCCTGTCGGCGCTGCTGATCGCGCTGCCGCTGCTCGCCCGGCAGCGCGGCCGGCCGCTGGCGATCGACGTGACCGGCGAGCTCATCTCCAAGCCCTATGTGGCGATCACCACCAACCTGCTGGCGCGCTTCGGCGTCGCCGTCGAACAGCAGGACTGGGCGACGTTCCGCCTCCCGGCGGGCGCGCGTTACGTCAGCCCCGGCGAGATCCACGTCGAGGGCGACGCATCCGCGGCGTCGTATTTCCTGGCCGCCGGTGCGATCGCCGGCGGGCCGGTGCGCGTCACCGGCGTCGGCCGGCACTCGATCCAGGGCGACGTCGCCTTTGCCGGCGTGCTGGCGCGGATGGGCGCCGACGTCCGCTACGGCGACGACTGGATCGAGGCCCGCGCCGGGCGCGCGCTCGATGGCCTGACCGTCGACTGCGTGGCCATCCCCGATGCGGCGATGACCCTCGCCGTGGTGGCGCTGTTCGCGCGCGGGCCGACGACGCTGACCGGCATCGCGAGCTGGCGGGTGAAGGAGACCGACCGCATCGCGGCGATGGCGACCGAACTGGGCAAGCTCGGCGCCACCGTCGAGGCGGGTGGCGACCACCTGCGCGTGTTTCCGCCGGCCGCGCTGCGGCCGGCGACCATCGACACCTACGACGACCATCGGATCGCGATGTGCTTCTCGCTGGCGGCGTTCGGCGGCGTGCCGATCCGCATCAACGACCCCGACTGCGTACGCAAGACCTTCCCGGCGTATTTCGCCGAGTTCGCGCGCATCGCGCAGCCCGCCGGCGCGGGGAGTGCCGGATGAGCGACCCCGCCGGCGTGCCGGTGATCGCCGTCGACGGCCCGGCCGCGTCGGGCAAGGGCACGGTCGCCGCCGGCGTGGCGCGGGCGCTGGGGTTTCACCTGCTCGATAGCGGCGCCCTCTACCGACTGGTGGCGCTGAAGGCGCTGCGGACCGCGACCGGGCTGGACGACGCCGCGGCGCTGGCGCGGCTCGCCGCCGGTCTCGACGTCCGCTTCGGCAACGGCGGCGTGTGGCTGGACGGCGACGACGCGACCGCCGCGATCCGGTCCGAGGCGGTCGGCGTGGCGGCCTCGCAGGTGGCGGTCCACGCCGGCGTGCGCGCCGCGCTGCTCGAGCGGCAGCGCGCGTTCCGCCAGCCGCCGGGGCTCGTCGCCGACGGCCGCGACATGGGCACCGTCGTGTTTCCCGACGCCCCGGTCAAGCTGTTCGTCACCGCCAGCGCCGAAGAACGCGCGCGCCGTCGTCATAAGCAGTTGATCGAAAAAGGAATCTCCGTTACACTTGAAAGTCTTTTGCGCGAACTCCTGGATCGCGACGCGCGCGATTCCGCGCGCGCGGCGGCGCCCCTCAAGGCGGCCGCCGACGCCGCGATCCTGGACACGACCGCGCTGACGATCGACGCAGCCATCGCCTTCGTGCTCGAACGGTACCGGGCCCGCGTCGGATCGTCGCCCGGTCGTTAGCAGGCACACGTGGAATCGCGCCGCGGCCACTTCGGACGCGGGCGTGCCAAGCGGGTGAGCAAGAGGCCGTCCGCGTGACGCTTTAGCCGGCGTCCCGGGCGGATTTTCACAACCAACCCGCCGTGCGAGAAAAAGGGTTCTCGCCAACGGCGGCATGAACCGAGAAGGATCCAACCCCCATGGCTACCGCCACCCCCAGCACCGCCAGCACCCACGACGCCAACGTTCCGCCGATGGAAAGCTTCGCCGCCCTGCTCGCGGAGGAATCCCTCGCGCGCGGCGAGATGCGCCAGGGCGAGCTCATCACCGCCGAAGTCGTGCGCGTCGATTTCAACATCGTCGTCGTCAACGCCGGACTCAAGTCCGAGAGCTTCATCCCCATCGAGGAATTCAAGAACGACAACGGCGAGATCGAGGTCAAGGCCGGCGATTTCGTCACCGTCGCCATCGAGGCGCTCGAGGACGGCTACGGCGAGACGCGGCTGTCCCGCGACAAGGCCAAGCGCCTGAAGGCCTGGCACGATCTCGAAGCGGCGATGGAGCAGGGCACGATCGTCTCCGGCCTCGTCACCGGCAAGGTCAAGGGCGGCCTCACCGTCATGGTCAACGGCATCCGCGCGTTCCTGCCCGGCTCGCTGGTCGACACCCGCCCGGTCAAGGACACCACGCCGTACGAGAACAAGGCGCTCGAGTTCAAGGTCATCAAGCTCGACCGCAAGCGCAACAACGTCGTCGTTTCCCGCCGCGCCGTGCTCGAGGCGAGCCTGGGCGAGGAACGCGAAAAGCTCCTCTCGCAGCTGCAGGAAGGCGCGGTCGTCAAGGGCATCGTCAAGAACATCACCGACTACGGCGCGTTCGTCGACCTCGGCGGCATCGACGGCCTGCTGCACATCACCGACCTCGCCTGGCGCCGCGTCAAGCACCCGTCCGAGGTGCTGTCGGTCGGCGACGAGGTCACCGCCAAGATCCTCAAGTTCGACCAGGAGAAGAACCGCGTCTCGCTGGGCATGAAGCAGCTCGGCGAAGATCCGTGGGTGGGCCTGTCGCGCCGTTACCCGCAGAGCACCCGCCTGTTCGGCAAGGTCACCAACATCACCGACTACGGCGCGTTCGTCGAGATCGAGTCGGGCATCGAGGGCCTGGTCCACGTCTCCGAGATGGACTGGACCAACAAGAACATCCACCCGACCAAGGTCGTGCAGCTGGGCGACGAGGTCGAGGTGATGATCCTCGAGATCGACGAGGACCGGCGCCGGATCTCGCTCGGCATGAAGCAGTGCATGAGCAACCCGTGGGACGACTTCGCGATGAACCACAAGAAGGGCGACAAGGTCTCCGGCCAGATCAAGTCGATCACCGACTTCGGCGTGTTCGTCGGCCTTCCCGGCGGCATCGACGGCCTCGTGCACCTGTCCGACCTGTCCTGGTCGCTGACCGGCGACGCGGCGGTCCGCGACTACAAGAAGGGGCAGGACGTCGAGGCGGTGGTGCTCGCCATCGACGTCGAGCGCGAGCGCATCTCGCTCGGCATCAAGCAGCTCGACGGCGACCCGTTCACCAACTACGTCGCCATCCACGACAAGGGCAACATCGTCAAGGGCAGCGTCAAGTCGCTCGACGCCAAGGGCGCGGTCATCGCGCTCGACGGCGAGGTCGAGGGTTACCTGCGCGCGTCGGAGGTCGCGCGCGACCGCGTCGAGGACATCCGCACGCACCTGAAGGAAGGCGACGCGGTGACCGCGATGATCATCAACATCGACCGCAAGAACCGCTCGATCAACCTCTCGATCAAGGCCAAGGATCACGCCGACGAGTCCGAGGCGATCCAGCGGGTGGCGCAGGAGAACCAGGGAGCGAACACGGGAACGACCAATCTTGGCGCGCTGCTCCGGGCCAAGATGGACACCAAGACCAACGAGTAAGCGGGCCCCGTGATGACCAAATCGGAGCTGATCGACCGCCTGGCGGCGCAGTTCCCGCAGCTGGTGGCCAAGGATGCCGAACTCGCGGTCAAGATGATCCTCGACGCCATGGCCGAAAGCCTGGCGAAGGGCGAGCGCATCGAGATCCGGGGGTTCGGCAGCTTCGGCCTCAACTACCGGCCGCCGCGGACCGGACGCAACCCCAAGTCCGGCGAGAAGGTGCAGGTGCCGGAAAAGCACGTCCCGCACTTCAAGGCCGGCAAGGAACTGCGCGAACGGGTCGATTTCGAAGGCAACGGCGTCGACCTCAGCCAGAAGGCATGACCCGGAGCCGGGCAGCGTCGTCGACCGCCGGCCGCGCCGCGCCGGCGGTGACGCTGCCCGTTCCGTTTCCTGGAGAAGCCGATGTCCGTGCTGCGCTGGGTGCTGGGTGCGATCCTCTTCGTCGCGCTGCTGTTCTTGTCGCTCCAGAACGCCGAGCTCGTCACCCTCAAGTTCTACCAGTGGTGGAGCTGGCAGGCGCCGCTGGTCTTCGTCGTGCTGGTCGCGTTCGCGGTCGGCGTCGCGGCGGGGCTGCTGGCCGGTGCGGTGCGCGCGGCGCGCCTGAAGCGTCAGCTCCGGCGCTTGCGCCGCGAGCGGCGGGGGCAGGAGATCGTTCCCGGCCCCCACGGTGCCGCCCCGGGAACGGCACCCGCCTCGGGCCCCGGCTTCGAGCGCGTCGATCCCGGGCAGGACGCGGTGTGAGACACTCGGTGAGCACGCGATTCGTGGCCGCCACGGGCCCCGTTCCCTCGATGCGATCCTAGCGGCACGGCGCCATGGACTTCGACCTCTGGTGGCTGCTGCCGATACCGGCGATCTTCTTCGCCCTGGGCTGGATCGCCGCGCGCATCGACATCAAGCACCTGCTGCGCGAGTCGCGCGCGCTGCCGATGTCGTACTTTCGCGGCCTCAACTTCCTGCTGAACGAGCAGCCCGACAAGGCGATCGAGTCGTTCATCGAGGTGGTCAAGGTCGACCCGCAGACCGTCGACCTGCACTTCGCACTGGGCAGCCTCTTCCGCCGCCAGGGCGAGATCGATCGCGCCATCCGGATGCACCAGAATCTGCTCGACCGCCCCGACCTGCCGGCCGACAAGCGGCAGACGGCGCTGTTCGAGCTGGCGCAGGACTTTCACCGCGCGGGCCTGCTCGATCGCGCCGAGGAGCTGTTCACGCGGCTCGACGGCTCGCCCTTCGAACACCCGTCGCTCGCGTTCCTGCTCTCGATCTACGAGCAGGAGAAGGACTGGCCGAAGGCGATCGCGGTGACGCGGCGGATGGAAGCGCTGGCCAAGCAGCCCTATCACAAGGAGATCGCGCACTACGACTGCGAGCTCGCCCAGGCCGCGCTGCTGAAGTCGGACTTCGCGACCGCGCGGACGTACATCGAGCAGGCGCGCGCCGAGTACAAGGCCTCGCCGCGGGCCACGATGCTGGCCGGCGACATGGCGGCGCAGCAGGGCGACCACGCGCGCGCCATCGAGGAGTGGCAGAAGATCGAGACGCAGAACCCCGCCTTCCTGGCGCTGGTCGCCGAGCGCCTCGCCGACGCGTGGCGCAAGACCGGCGGCGCCGCGCAGGGGCTGCGCACGCTGGGTGCCTACCAGCAGCAGTATCCGTCGCTCGACCTGCTCAACACCGTGTTCTCGCTGACGCTGGTCGAGGAGGGCGCCGAGGCGGCGGCCAGCCTCATCAAGGAGGAGCTCGCGCGCAATCCGACGCTGCTCGGGCTCGATCGCCTGCTCGAGGCCCAGCTCGCCTCGGCACCGGCCGAACGGCGCCACGACCTCGAGCTCGTCAAGCAGCTGGTCGGCCAGCACATCAAGCGCCTCGGCATGTACAAGTGCGAGCACTGCGGCTTCCGCGCCAAGCAGTACTACTGGCGCTGCCCGGGCTGCGGCAAGTGGGAGACCTACTCGCCGCGGCGCACCGAAACCCCGGACGGCTACGCCTGAGAAAAGCCGCGCTCCCCTCACTCCCCGCCAAGGAACCCCGCCCATCGTGCCAGCCGCTGATCCCCGGGTGATCGTCGCCCTCGATTTCGCCCATCCCGCCCGCGCGCTGGCGCTGATGGATCGCCTCGATCCGGCGCAGTGCGCGCTCAAGGTCGGCAAGGAGATGTTCGTCGTCGCCGGTCCCGAGCCGGTGCGCTGGATGGTCGAGCGCGGCTTCCGCGTGTTCCTCGACCTCAAGTTCCACGACATTCCGAACACCGTGGCGCAGGCCTGCGCCGCCGCGACGCGGCTGGGCGTCTGGATGCTGAACGTCCATGCAGCCGGCGGCCAGGCGATGCTCGAAGCGGCCCGGCAGGCGGTGGCGCAGACGGCCGCCGAGCGGGGCAGGCCGCGGCCGTGGCTGATCGCCGTCACCGTGCTCACCAGTCTCGACGACGCCGACCTCGCGGCCGTGGGGATGGCGGGGCCGACGGCCGCCGCGGCACGGCGGCTGGCGCTGCTGGCGCAGGCCGCCGGACTCGACGGCGTCGTCTGCTCGGCACAGGAGGCGGTGCCGCTGCGCGCCGCCTGCGGCGCCGCGTTCAAGCTGGTGACGCCCGGCATCCGGCCGCGGGGATCGGCCAGGGACGATCAGGCCCGGATCATCACCCCCGAGGCGGCGATCGCCAACGGTGCCGACTACCTCGTCATCGGCCGGCCGATCACCCAGGCGCCGGATCCGCTGGCAGCCCTCGCCGCCATCAATGCGTCGCTCGCCAACCTGCAGAGGAATCCGCAATGAAGATCACGATGATCGGGACCGGCTACGTCGGCCTCGTGACCGGAGCCTGCCTGGCCGAGGTCGGCAACGACGTCCTCTGCCTCGACGTCGACGCGCGCAAGATCGAGATACTGAAGGCCGGCGGCGTGCCGATCCACGAGCCGGGGCTGGAGGCGGTGATCCGCCGCAACGTCGACGCCGGGCGGCTCGCGTTCACCACCGACGTCGACGCCGCGGTCGCGCACGGGCAGATCCAGTTCATCGCCGTCGGGACGCCCCCGGACGAGGACGGCTCGGCCGACATGCAGTACGTGATCGCCGCCGCGCGCGCCATCGGCCGCCGGATGGAGGGCCTGAAGATCGTCGTCGACAAGTCGACGGTGCCGGTGGGCACCGCCGACCGCGTCCGCGCGGCGATCGCCGAGGAACTCGCGGCGCGCGGCGTCGCGCACCCGTTCGCCGTCGTCTCGAATCCCGAGTTCCTGAAGGAGGGCGCGGCGGTCGAGGACTTCATGAAGCCCGACCGCATCGTCGTCGGCGCCGACGACGAGCGCGCGATCGCGGCGATGCGCGCCGTCTACGCACCGTTCATGCGCAACCACGAGCGGCTGCTGGTGATGGACCTGCGCTCGGCCGAACTCACCAAGTACGCCGCCAACGCGATGCTGGCGACGCGGATCTCGTTCATGAACGAGCTCGCCAACCTCGCCGACGAGCTGGGCGCCGACATCGAGCACGTCCGCCAGGGCATCGGCTCCGATCCGCGGATCGGCTACCACTTTCTCTACCCGGGCGCCGGCTACGGCGGCTCGTGCTTCCCCAAGGACGTGAAGGCGCTGCGGCACACGGCGAGGGAGCGGGGGCGCCCGCTGCGGATCCTCGACGCGGTCGAGGCCGCCAACGACGCGCAGAAGCTGCGCCTGGTCGAGAAGATCGTCGCCCGGCTGGGCGAGGATCTCTCCGGGCGCCGGTTCGCGCTCTGGGGCCTCGCCTTCAAGCCCAATACCGACGACATGCGCGAGGCGCCGTCGCGGGAGATCATCGCCGCGCTGGTGCAGCGCGGCGCGACCATCGTCGCCTACGACCCGGTGGCGATGGACGAGGCGAAGCGGATCTTCGGGCCGGTGCCCTGGCTCGCCTACGCGCCGTCGCCGATGGCGGCGGTGCAGGGTGCCGACGCGCTGGTGATCGTCACCGAATGGAAGGAGTTCCGCAGCCCCGATTTCTCCGCGCTGGCCGCCGCGCTCGCCGCGCCGCTGGTGTTCGACGGCCGCAACCTGTTCGACCCGCCGCGGGTCCGGGCCGCCGGCCTCGAGTACTTCGCCATCGGACGCCGCTGATGACCGCTCCCGGCGCGCAGTTCGCCGCCTGGCGCGACGCGGTCGCCCGCACGCGGGTGCTGGTCGTCGGCGACGTCATGCTCGACCGCTACTGGTTCGGCGACGCCGAGCGGATCTCGCCGGAAGCGCCGGTGCCGGTGGTCAGGATCGTGCGCAGCGAGGAGCGTCCCGGCGGCGCCGCCAACGTCGCCCGCAACGTCGCCGCGCTGGGTGCGCAGTCGACGCTGCTGTCGGTGACCGGTGCCGACGAGCCCGGTGCGGTGCTCGAGCGGCTGCTCGCCGGCGACGGCGTGCGCACGCTGTTCCACCGCGACGCGGCGCTGCCGACGACGGTGAAGCTGCGGGTCATCGGGCGCCAGCAGCAGCTGCTGCGGATCGACTTCGAGACCGCGCCGTCGCGCGAGCTGCTGGCGGAGAAGCTCGCCGACTTCGACCGCCTGCTGCCCGACGCCGACATCGTGCTGCTGTCCGACTACGGCAAGGGGGGGCTCGCCCACATCGCGACGATGATCGAGCGCGCCCGCGCCGCCGGCAGGCCGGTGCTGGTCGACCCCAAGGGCGAGGACTGGGCGAAGTATCGCGGCGCGACCATCGTCACGCCCAACCGCGCCGAATTCCGCCAGGTCGTGGGCCGGTGGCGCGACGACGGCGAGCTGGCCGCCAAGGCCCAGGCGCTGCGCGACGAACTCGGTCTCGGCGCGTTGCTGGTCACCCGGTCGGAGGAGGGGATGAGCCTCTTCACCGCCGCCGGTGCCGACCACATCCCGGCGTTGGCGCGCGAGGTGTTCGACGTTTCCGGCGCCGGCGACACGGTGATCGCCACGCTGGGCGTGCTGATCGGCGCCGGGGCGCCGATGGGGACGGCGATGCGCGTCGCCAACCAGGCCGCCGGCGTCGTCGTCGGCAAGCTCGGCACTGCCACGGTCACCCCCGACGAGCTCCGCTGAGGCGGTGCCCGTCGCCGCGCGCCATGGCCAAGCCCAGGACCACCTACAGCTGCACCGAGTGCGGCGGGCAGCACCCGAAGTGGCAGGGCCAGTGCCCGCACTGCGGCGCCTGGAACACGCTGGTCGAGGCGGTGGCGACGCCGGCGCCGTCGCGCTTCCAGAATCTCGCCGGCACCCGCAGCGAAGTCCGGGCGCTGGGCTCGGTCGACGCGACGGACAAGCCGCGGTTTCCGACCGGCATCGAGGAGTTCGACCGCGTGCTGGGTGGCGGGCTGGTGCCGGGCGGCGTGATCCTGCTGGGCGGCGACCCGGGCATCGGCAAGTCGACGCTGCTGCTGCAGGCGATGGCGGCGATCGGCGCGGCCCACAAGGTGCTCTACGTCACCGGCGAGGAGTCGGTCGAGCAGGTGGCGCTGCGCGCGCAGCGGCTGGCGCTGGTCAACGCCCCGGTGTCGCTGCTGGCCGAGGTGCAGCTCGAGCGGATCGTCGCCGCCATCGGCGCCGAGCACCCCGAGATCGTCGTCGTCGACTCGATCCAGACTGCGTACACCGAGGCGATCACCTCGGCGCCGGGCAGCGTGTCGCAGGTGCGCGAGTGCGCCGCCCAGCTGACGCGCATCGCCAAGCAGCGCGGCATCGTCGTCATCCTGGTCGGCCACGTGACCAAGGACGGCGCGATCGCCGGCCCGCGCGTGCTCGAGCACATCGTCGACACCGTGCTGTACTTCGAGGGCGACACGCACTCGAGCTTCCGCCTGGTGCGCGCCATCAAGAACCGCTTCGGCGCCGCCAACGAGCTCGGCGTGTTCGGGATGACCGACAAGGGGCTGAAGGGGGTCTCCAACCCGTCGGCGCTGTTCCTGTCGCAGCACGCCGAATCGGTGCCGGGGTCGGCGATCGTCGCCACGCTCGAAGGATCGCGGCCGCTGCTGGTGGAGATCCAGGCGCTGGTCGACCCGGTGCAGGGCGGCGTGCCGCGCCGGCTCTCGGTCGGCCTCGATCCGCAGCGGCTGGCTTTGCTGCTGGCCGTCCTGCATCGCCACGGCGGGGTCGAGACCGCCGGCTACGACGTGTTCGTCAACGCCGTCGGCGGCGTGCGGATCAACGAGCCGGCCGCCGATCTGGCGATCCTGCTCGCCGTCCACTCGTCGCTGACCAGCCGGCCATTGCCCGCCAAGACGCTGATCTTCGGCGAGGTCGGCCTCGCCGGCGAGATCCGGCCGGTGCAGCGCGGGCAGGAGCGGATCCGCGAAGCGGCCAAGCTGGGGTTCCGCCAGGTGTTGATACCCAACCTCAACAAGCCACGGCAAGCCATTGACAAAATTAGGGTGATGGCGGTCGATCGGGTCGACGAAGCGCTGTCCTTGCTGCGTGAGTGACGACCGCCGCGCGGACCCGTCTGGCGTTCGGGAGCCGACGATGCGACGGGATGCGACGCGACGCATCGACGGCCTGTTCGCCGGTGGCATCACGCTGATCGGCACCGCGCAGCAGCGCACCGGCATCGTCAAGCAGCCGCGCGAACGCGTCAGCGTGGCGGCGGAGGGAGTTGCCGGCGACGTGCAGGCCGACCGCCGCTTCCACGGCGGGCCCGACAAGGCGGTGCACCACTTTCCGGCCGACCATTACGCCCGGCTCGCCCGGCAGTTTCCGGCGCTCGCTCCGCGGCTCGGCCCCGGCACCCTCGGCGAGAACCTCTCGACGCTGGGCTGGACCGACGACGACATCGCCATCGGCGACGTCTACGGCGCCGGGAACGTCGCGCTCCAGGTGACGCAGCCGCGCAGCCCCTGCTGGAAGATCGACGACCGTCTGGGCGAGCCGGGCGCGGCGCGGTGGATCGCCGGCCAGGCGATCACCGGCTGGTACTGCCGGGTGCTGGCAGCAGGCGAACTGCGGGTGGGCGACGAACTGGTCGTGGTCGAGCGGCCCGCCGTGCCGGTCACGGTGGCCACGTTCTGGCGCATCGTCCAGGCGCACCGGCCGCCGGTCGCGGATCTCGAACGGCTCGCGGCGATCCCCGGACTCGCGACCGACTGGCGGCGGCGGATCGAAGAACGCCTGGCGTGGCTCGCGGCCAATCCTGGCGTCGATTCGATAAAATAGATCAACAACGTCTTTTATATTATTGATCTATATATAATACAGGCTCAATTTTGTGCCCGTCGCAGCCCGGTTCGACCGAAGGACGCCGAAGGCCCGGCAGCCGACGCGCACGCTACGGCCGCGACGTGCCGTCGGTGCGGTGGGCGGCCAGCAGCGCATCGATCCGGGCGTCCTTGTCGCGCCACAGGTCCTGCACCCAGCGCTGGAACGCCGCGCGCACCGCCGGATCGCCGGCGTAATCGGCCTCGGCGAGGTCCCGGGGCACCGGCAGCCGCTCTATCCGCACCACGACTCGCCGCAGCCGTCCGCAGAGGAAGTACCAGAACGTCGGCGCGCCGTCGGGGTAGACGATGGTCACGTCCAGGATCGACCGGAACTTCTCGCCCATGGCGTTCAGTGCCAGCGCGAGGCCGCCGGCCTTGGGCTTCAGCAGGTGCCGGTAGGGCGACTGCTGGCGCTGGCGCTTGGCGGGCGTGAAGCGCGTGCCCTCGAGGAAATTCATCACGCTGGTCGGGATCCGCGCGAACCGCTCGCAGGCCTTGCGCGTGGTTTCCTGGTCCTTGCCGCGCATCTCCGGGTGCCGGCGCAGGAACTCCTCGCTGTGGCGACGCATGAACGGGAACTCCAGCGCCCACCACGCGAGCCCGATCACCGGCACCCAGATCAGCTGGCGCTTGAGGAAGAACTTGAGCAGCGGGATGCGGCGGTTGAGGAGGTGCTGCAGCACCAGGATGTCGACCCACGACTGGTGGTTGCAGCTCACCAGGTACCAGCTGCGGTAATCGAGCTCCCCGAGGCCCTCGACGTCCCAGTGGGTGCGCTGGGTCAGCGTCATCCAGCCGCTGTTGCACGCGATCCAGGACTCGGCGATGAGCAGCGCCACGCGCGCGAGCCCCCGGCGCAGCGCCGGGATCGGCAGCAGCAGCCGCAGCAGCGAGCAGCACAGCAGCACGGGAACCCAGAACAGCGTGTTGACGGCCAGCAGCAGGGCGGCGATGACGCCGACCAGCGGAGGGGGCAGGAAGTTGAGCATCGGAAGTCCCGGCTGACGTCGTTCGGTGCGGACGCAGGTCGCATGTTGCCTCAGCGGCGACGGCAAGCGCCGAAGAACTGGCCAACTGCTGATCCAGATTAAGAAACCGGCGTGCCGGGCCGGCTACTGTGACACTGCGCCCGCCGCGCCCGGCACTTCCGGTGCGCGGCTCGGAGCGGCGGGTCGCGCGACGGTCACGCTCCCGCACCAACGCCCGGCGGCGCGGGCGCAGGACCGGTTCCGCGCTCCCTTCGACCCCGCTGTCTGCGGAAGCCATGCCATGGGTTTGATACTCTCCATCGACGTCGGCACCACCAACCTCAAGGCCGCGCTGGTCGACGAGCAGGGGCGGATCGTCGATGCCGCGCACAGCATCACGCTGCGGATCGAAGGCGATGCCACCGGACGCGCCGAACACGACCCCGCCAAGCTGCGGCAGGCCCTGCTGGACGTCTGCCGGATCGCCGTCGGCGATCGCGGGCGCGACGTCGACAAGTTCTCCCTCACCTCCTACCAGTTCGGCCTGGTGCTGGTGGACGCCGAGGACCGCCCGCTCACCCGCGTCTCGACCTTCGTCGACACGACCGCCCAGGCGCACCACGCGCGGTTCCTCGAAGCCATCGGCGACGTGGACGCGATGTACGTCCGGACCGGCTGCCCGCCGATCTTCCAGTATCCGGTCAACCGCCTGCACTGGCTGACGTCCCGGGACCCGCAGTTGCCCCGCAGGGTCGCCCGGGTGCTGGACTCGAAGGCGTTCCTGATGCACGTGCTGACCGGCGAGTACGTCACCGACTACAGCACCGCCAATTCGCTGGGCTGCCTCGACATCTCCGGCCGCTGGGACGAGCCCATCATCGCGGCGGTGGGATTCGACGTCGCGCAGTTTCCGCAGGTGCTCAACGGCTTCGTCGACGAACTGCCGCTGCGGCCGTCGCTGTGCGCCGAGCTGAACCTGAACCCGGGGACCCCCGTGGCCGCCGGCCTGTACGACGGCGCCGCGCTGGCGGCCGCGCTGACGGGCTTCGAGCCGCGGATCGCCGTCGGCAACTTCGGCACCTCCGGCATGTTCCGGGTGCCGACCGCGAACCCCGTCGAGGATCTCGAGGGAGGCCTGATCCAGAGCTGCCTGCTGCGGCCGGGGACGTTCTTCACCGGCTCGGGCATCAACAACTGCACCATCGCCACCAACCTGCTGCTGAACGTGCTGGGCCTCGAACTCGACTACCTGCGCGGCCGCGAGCTGTCGATCCCGGGCGCCAACAACGTCATGACCTTCCCGTACTTCACCGGCGAACGGGACAAGGTCATCGGCAACATCGGCACCGGCATGGTGTTCGGGCTCGGCGTGGCGAGCACGCGGGACGACCTCGCACGCTCGTTCCTCGAAGGCGTGGCGTTCTCGTTCCTGCTGGTCAAGCAGCGGCTCGATCCCGACGAGGAGATCCGGGAACTCCGGCTGGGGGGCGGGGGCACGGCAAACCAGCGCTGGATGCAGATCATGGCCGACACCCTCGACCTGCCGATCCGCCTGACGGACAATCCGGAGATGGGGATCATCGGCGCGGCGAGCCTCGCGCGTCACGGCGAGGGCCGCGACCTGCTCCTGAACTCGCGGCGGATCATGCGCGACGCGCAGGTGATCGAGCCGATCCCGGCGCACGTCGCCGTCTATCGCGAGGTCGCCGGCCGGTACTTCGACGTCCGCCAGTCGCTGCGCCTGCCGCTGCTGGCCCGCCAGGGCCTGTCGCCGCTGCGCGGCGCGAGGGCGAAAGCGGTGGCGAAGGCGCTGCCGCTGGTGCGGGAAAACCAGCAGGACAGCTGATCGCAATCAACCCACGCGGGATACGACCGATGAAAAACGGAAAACTGCTGATCGCCATCGTCAATTCGAGCTCTTTCGGCATCTCCTTCCCCGGGCACCTGCGGGAACTGGAGACCTTCGCCGACCTGGTGCGGGTCGAGATCCCCCGGGGTGCCGGCGCCGCGGTCTTCCACGCCCAGCTGGCGGGCGTCGACGGGATCATCGCCAGCGTCACCCCGATGTACACCCGCGAGGTCCTGCTCGGGCTGCCGGAACTGCAGCTGCTGGCCCGGCACGGCGTCGGCTGCGACAACGTCGACCTCGCGACCTGCAACGAGCTCGGCATCGTCGTCTCCCGCGTCGGCCCGCGGGTCGAGCGGGAGTCGGTGGCGCAGATGACGCTGGGGCTCATCAACGCCGCGGCGCGCCAGATCGTCACCGGCTGCACGCTGGTGAAGGCGGGGCGGTGGAGCGAGCGGGCGACCATTCCGCTCGGCGTCGACCTCCACGGCGCGACCGTCGGCCTGGTCGGCATCGGCGCGATCGGCAAGACGGTGGCGCGGATCCTGGCGCTGGGCTACCGCGCCAAGGTGATCGCCTACGATCCCTACGTCGACGCCGGCGTGGTGACCGCCAACCACGCGGAGAAAGTGGGCTTCGACGAATTGCTCGCGCGCAGCGCCGTCATCTCGCTGCACTGCCCGCTGACGCACGAGACGTCGCGGATGTTCACGGCGCCCGAGCTCGCGGCGATGAACGACGGCGTCTTCCTGATCAACACCTGCCGGGGCGAGATCTTCAACCAGGGCGACCTGATCGCCGCGCTGGCGTCGGGGAAGGTGGCCGGCTACGCGACCGACGTGGTCGAGAACGAGCCGATCGGCGCCGATCACGTGCTGCTGTCGACGCCGAACGTGATCGTCACGCCGCACCTCGGGGGTTACTCGGTCGTGTCGCTGCGCGGCATGGGCGAGACCATGGTCGACGACATGCGCAGGGTCTTCGTCGGCACCGACTATCCGGAGTTCATCGCCAATCCCGACCTCGCGCTGGCGGACACGCGCATCGCCCGGCGCCGGGCCCGCCGCGGCTGACCCGGCGGCAGGCGCGGCGCCCGCGGCTAGACGTTGTACGCGCTGGACGACGTCGTCCCGCCCTTGCCGGTCCAGTTGGTGTGGAAGAACTGGCCGCGCGGCCGGTCGGTGCGCTCGTAGGTGTGCGCGCCGAAGTAGTCGCGCTGCGCCTGCAGCAGGTTGGCCGGCAGCACCGCGCTGCGGTACTGGTCGTAGAACGCCAGCGCGGTGCTGAACGCCGGCGCCGGGATGCCCTTCTTGGCGGCCGTGGCGACGACGTTGCGCCAGCCCTTCTGCGCCTTCCGGATCTCGCCGCGGAAGTAGTCGTCGAGCATCAGGTTCGGCAGCTTGGGATTGTTGTCGTAGGCCTCCTTGATCTTGCCCAGGAAGCGCGAGCGGATGATGCAGCCACCGCGCCACATCAGCGCGATGCCGCCGTAGTTGAGCGTCCACTTGTACTCAGCGGAAGCCGCGCGCATCAGCATGTAGCCCTGCGCGTAGCTGACGATCTTGGACGCGTAGAGCGCGCTCTTGACGTCGTCGATGAACGCCTGCTTCCGCGCCGCGACCGCGGCGATGGCCCCGAGGGTGGGGCGGGGGCCCTTCAGCTTGCGCGCCGCGCGCACGCGCTCGTCCTTCAGCGCCGACACGCAGCGCGCATAGACGGCCTCGGCCATCAGCGTGATCGGGATGCCGAGGTCCTGCGAGTTGATCACCGTCCACTTGCCGGTGCCCTTCTGCCCGGCGGTGTCGAGGATCCGATCGAGCAGCGGCGCGCCGTCCTCGTCCTTCTTGGCGAGAATGTCCCGGGTGATCTCGATCAGGTAGCTGTCGAGATCGCCCAGGTTCCACTCCCGGAACACCTCGTGCATCTCGTCCGCGCTCATCCCGAGACCGGTCTTCATGATGTTGTAGGCTTCGCAGATCAGCTGCATGTCGCCGTACTCGATGCCGTTGTGCACCATCTTCACGTAGTGGCCGGCGCCCATCTCGCCGACCCACTCGCAGCAGGGTGCGCCGCCGTCCACCTTCGCCGACACCGCCTGGAAGATGTCCTTGACGTGCGGCCAGGCCGCGGGCGAGCCGCCGGGCATGATGCTGGGCCCGTGCCGGGCGCCTTCCTCGCCGCCGCTGACGCCGGTGCCGACGTACAGCAGGCCTTTGCTCTCGACGTATTTCTGGCGCCGCCCGGTGTCCTCGAACAGCGAGTTGCCGCCGTCGATGATGATGTCGCCGGGGTCGAGGTGCGGCAGCAGCTGGTCGATGAATTCGTCCACCGGCTTGCCGGCCTTGACCAGCATCATCACGCGCCGCGGCGTCTTCAGCTTCGAGACCATTTCCGCGATGCTGTGCGCGCCGAGGACCTTGGTGCCCTTGGCCTCGTTGGCGAGGAAATGATCGACCTTGGCGGTGCTGCGGTTGTAGGCCACGACGGTGAAGCCGTGGTCGTCCATGTTCAGAATCAGGTTCTGGCCCATCACGGCCAGTCCGATCAGTGCGATGTCTGCCTTGGTTTCCATGGGGTCTTCTCTCGGTCGTCGGGAATGCCGCCGGCACCCCAACGGGAAGCGCCGGTCCGGCGTGCGGGCCGCCGCCGCGGGTTTGCAGCGACCGGGCGGCCGTCAGGTCCCATGATACGCAACCCGCCGGCGCGGCGCGGTTGCGTCCGATCAACCCCAGGTTCCGTGCTGTCGGTCGCGCGCCGACGCGCACCGGCGGTCGGCGCGCCTCCGCGCACCCCCGTCGCCGGCGGGCAGCAGCCTCGGGGCAGCGCAGCTGCGATAATGCACCATGGTTCGCCACGTGCCGCACTGCGGTCCGACGGCGGCGATCACCTCCATCGAACCCATCCCCTTGCCCATTCCCGGCCACCGGCCCGCAGTCCGCTTCGTCGTCGTCCTCACGGCGATGGCGCTGGTGCTGTGGACGCTGCTGCGTGCCGTGCTCTGGCTGGCGACGGGTCCGGCGCTGGCGGGCTGGGACAACGCGGCCGGCTTGTTCGGCCGCGGCCTCGGCTTCGACCTGGCAACGCTCGCGTCCACGCTGGCGCCGTGGCTCCTCGCCTCGGCACTGTTGCCGGATCGCTGGCGCGGCGCACGTTTCCTGGTCGGGCTGCGCTGGTTCCTGCTCTGGTTCGTCGTCGCGCTGCTGCTGTTCGGCGCCGTCGCCGAATTCACCTTCTGGCAGGAATTCTCGACCCGCTTCAATTTCATCGCCGTCGACTATCTCGTCTACACCCGTGAGGTCGTCGGCAACATCCGGCAGTCCTACCCGGTGCCGGCCATCCTGGTGGGCATTGCCGGCGCGTCGGTCGCGATCGTGGTCGCTCTTCACCGCGTGCTGTGGTTTTCGACGGCGCCGCTCGGGGCGCGGCGACGGGCGGTGCTCGCAGTGCTCGCGTTTGCCCTGCCTGCGCTCGGCAGCGCGGTGGCCAATGTCGACCAGATGAACGCCAGCGGCAACGCCTATGCCGACGAGCTCTCGGGCAACGGCCTGTTCAGCTTCGCCGCCGCCTACCGGCGCAACGAGCTCGACTACGACCGCTTCTACCGCACGTTGCCGCAGGACCGTGCCGACGCGATCCTGATCGAGCTCGGCGTCGAACGGCTGCCGCTGTCGGCGGCGCTGCAGCCGGTCGAGGTCGAGAACGCGGTCGCGCAGATGGGACCGTTCACGCGGCGCCCGCGCAACATCGTGCTGATCTCGGTCGAGAGCCTGTCGGCGGAGTTCCTCGGCGCTTACGGCAACGGGGCCGGCCTGACGCCCAACCTCGATCGGCTGGCCGCCGAAGGGCTGCAGTTCACCCGCTTCTTCGCCACCGGCACGCGGACGGTTCGGGGTCTGGAAGCGCTGTCGCTGGGCGTGCCGCCGGTGCCGGGGCAGTCGATCGTGCGCCGCCCCGGCAACGAGCACCTCGCCACCGTCGGCGAGATCCTCGAGCACCAGGGCTACCAGATCAACTTCCTGTACGGCGGCTACGGCTACTTCGACAACATGAACGCGTACTTCAAGGGCAACGACTACGACATCGTCGACCGCAGCGACTTCCCGCCGGAGTCGATCGTGTTCGAGAACGCCTGGGGTGTCGCCGACGAGGTGCTGTTCGCCAACGCGCTGCGCGTGTTCGACCAGGCGAGCGTGCGCGGCAAGCCGTTCTTCGCCCACGTGATGACGACGTCGAACCATCGGCCCTTCACCTATCCGGCCGGGCGGATCGACATCCCCTCGCCCGGGGGGCGCGAAGGCGGCGTCAAGTACACCGATTTCGCCATCGGCGAATTCATCGCCCGGGCGCGGACCAGGCCATGGTTCGCCGACACGCTGTTCATCGTCACCGCGGACCACTGCGCCGCGGTGGCCGGCAAGACCCGTCTGCCGGTGGGCAGCTACCGGATCCCGCTGATCATGTACGCGCCCGCGCTGGTGGCGCCCGGCGTCGATTCGCGGCTCGCGAGCCAGATCGAGATCCCCCCGACGATCCTCGATCTGTTCGGCGCCGCCGGCGACGACCACTTCTTCGGCCAGGGGCTGTTCGAGGATGCGCAGCTGCCGGCGCGCGCCTTCGTCAGCAATTACCAGGCGCTGGGGTACTACAAGAACGACGTGCTGACCGTGCTGCTGCCCAAGCGTCGCGTCGAGGCGTTCCGCATCGATCCGCAGACGTTCGCGGCGACCGCTGCCGTGCCGGACCCGCGCCTCACCGACGAGGCGATCGCCTATTACCAGACGGCCTCGCGCGCCTTCCGCGGCGGCCGGCTGCGCAGTCCCGACTACCCCGCGCGCTGACCGATTCGGCGGCGGCGGCGTCGCCGGTCGGGCGCGCGCGGCGTGCGACAAGTTGCCGCATACGTTGATCGGGATCAACGACGGACCCCCGCCCCGGCGGTATGGTCGCCGGACCATCCACCAATCGGCCGGCGACGCCGCCCCCGGCGCAGGAAGACGATGTTCGATCAGACCGTGAAGCAGGTGATGCGCCGGCAGAAAGTCGTCAAGGCGACGCCGCAGACGCTCGTGGGACAGGCCGCGAAGCTCATGGCCGGCAAGAACGTGGGCGCCGTCATGGTCGTCGACGAAGGGCGCCTGATCGGCATTTTCACCGAGCGGGACATCGCTTATCGGGTCGTCGCGCGTGGCCTCGACCCGCGGGCGACGCCGCTGGCCGAGGTCATGACGCCCGAGCCCGAAACGGTGGCGCCCGACCAGCCATTCGGCTACGCGCTGCTGCGGATGCACGAGCGTGGCTTTCGCCACCTGCCGGTCGTCGAGGGCGGCAAGCTGCTCGGCATCGTTTCCGCCCGCAGCGCGATGGACCCGACGCTGGAGGAGTTCGTGTCCGAAGCGCATCGGCGCGAGCACTACGGCAGGCAGCGCTGACACTGCGTGATTGGGTCGGCACGAGCAGCCGAACTTTGTAGGAGATGTTATGGACGCCTCCCTCCCGCCGTGGGTGGGGAGAGGGTGAGGGAGCCCTCGCTGTACCCGACGGCATCGGAGTGCCAAAGTGGTGGTGTTGCGAAGGACCACTGAGGGTAAGGAGGGCTCGACATGAAGGTTACGACGTTTGGGCTGGATTTGGCAAAGTCGGTGTTTCAGCTGCACTGGGTGGATACGGCGACGGGTGAGGTCTGTCGGCGGCGATTGCGGCGGGAGCAGGTGCTGCCGTTCTTTGCCAACCGGGAGCCGGCGGTGGTGGCGATGGAGGCCTGTGGCAGTGCGCACTACTGGGGGCGGCAGGTGCGGGCCTTGGGGCATGAGGTGAAGCTGATTGCGGCGCAGTTGGTGCGGCCGTTCGTGCCGACCAACAAGACCGACGCCGCGGATGCGCGGGCGATCTGGGAGGCGGTGCAACGGCCGCAGATGCGCTTCGTGGCGCTGAAGGACGAGGGGCAGCAGAGCGTGCTGGCGCTGCACCGGATGCGGGAGCAACTGGTGAAGGCGCGGACGATGCAGAGCAACCAGCTGCGCGGGCTGCTGTACGAATTTGGGGTGGTGCTGCCGGTGGGACGGGAACGAGCGCTGCTGGTGCTGCCGGACAAGTTGGAGCAACTGGCGTCGCGGTTGCCCGCGATGCTGCTCACGATGCTGGAGCGACAACAGGCGCGGCTGGCCGAGTTGACCAAGGACATCGTGGCAATCGAGTTGCGACTCAAGGGCTGGGCCAAGACGAACGCACCGAGCCGCCGGCTGCAGGATATCCCCGGCGTCGGGTTGCTGACGGCGACGGCAGCGGTGGCGATGATCGGCGAGGCCAAGCATTTCCGCTCCGGGCGCGAGTTCGCCGCTTGCCTGGGCCTCGTGCCGCGGCAGAGCGGGACCGGCGGCCGGGTCAAGCTGCTGGGGATCAGCAAACGCGGTGACGTGTATTTGCGCACCCTGCTGATCCACGGGGCGCGAGCGGTGCTCAATCGGCGCCGGGAACCCGAGCCGTGGCTGCAGAAGCTGTTGGCGCGACGACCGCCGAATGTCGTCGCGGTGGCCTTGGCCAACAAGATGGCGCGCAGGATCTGGGCCCTGCTGGCCCACGGCCGGACGTATGAGCCAGGCTACGTTTCGACCCGCCCGGTCCGGGGACAACCCGTCCCCCAGGGACACTGACGCGAGGTTATCGAGCATGAGCTGTTGTTGTCGCTGCATTCCAGGTTGCGCAGGTTGATATCAGCGTGATGGCACCACCGGTCGGACCACGGGGAAGCAAACCTGCAAGGCGCTCGTCCTTCGAGGACAAGTGGGAGATGAGGCCTTCCCCGGCGTATTCCATCAGGGCCCGCAGGCACACCCGCCTGCACCACAAGGCCGGATATAAGACTGCAACCAGACCGTCCATGCCAAAATGCCAATATCGCTTGCCAAACCGGGAGGCGTCCATATAAGCGCCTTCAGGCGCGAATGCAGTTTCAAGGCGGCGATTCGCGGCTGAAGCCGCTCCCTACAGAGATCTCTCGTTGGAATGTCATTGGTGCCGGGTCACGAGTCCAAGGCCGACGGCGCCGTGGCGCAATTCTACGTTTGCCTCGTCCTCCTTCCCCGATGCTTCGCCTGACTCTCCTCTTCGCCCTGCTGGTGGCGCTCGCCCCTCGGCGGCGTCGCGCCGCCGCCCAGCCCGCCCAGCCCGCCCCGACCGTCGCCGCGGCATCGTGGCGCTGCTCGACGTCACCAGCGGCCAGACGGTGCTCGCCGAAAACGCCGACGAGCGCCGCGACCCCGCCTCGCTCCCAAGCTGATGACGGCCTACCCGCGTGTTCGCCGCCCTGCGCGACAAGGCGATCACGCCGTCGCAGATGGTCAAGGTGTCGGAGGCCGCGTGGCGGGCCGAGGGCTCGCGGATGTTCATCGAGCCGCGCAAGGCGGTGTCGGTGGACGAGCTGGTGCACGGCATGATCGTGCAATCGGGCAACGACGCGTCGATCGCGCTGGCGGAGCTCGTCGCCGGCAGCGAGGCGGCGTTCGCGGAGCGGATGAACCAGGAGGTCAAGCGCCTGGGCCTCGTCAACACCCACTTCGTCAACGCGACCGGGCTGTCGCATCCGCAGCACTACGCGTCGGCGAGCGACCTGGCGCGGCTGGCCGCGGCGCTGATCCGCGATTTTCCCGAGTACTACCCGTTCTACGCGCAGAAGGAGTACCGCTACAACAACATCACGCAGCCGAACCGCAATCGGCTGCTGTGGATCGACCCCTACGTCGACGGGGTCAAGACCGGACACACCGAGACCGCCGGCTGGTGCCTCGTGGCCTCGGCGAAGCGCGGCGAGCGCCGCCTGCTGTCGGTGGTGTTGGGCGCCGGCTCGGACGCGGCGCGCGCGGGCGACCGGAGAGCCAGGCTCCTCAACTACGGGTTCCAGGCGTTCGATACCGTCGAGCTCTACGGGCCGGGCAAGCCGGTGTCGACGCTGCGGGTCTGGAAGGGCGCAGCCGCCCCGCGGGCCGGCGGATTCCTCGCCGGCCAGCACGTCACGCTGCCGAAGGGCAAGGCCGACCAGCTCGCGCTGACGCTGGCGGCGACCGAGCCGCTGGTGGCGCCGGTGGCCCGGGGCCAGCGCGTCGGCGTGGTCAACGTCGCGCTCGAGGGCAAGCCGATCGCCGAGTCCCGCTGGTGGCGCTAGGGACGTGCCCGCCGGGCCAGCGTCTTCGGCCGCGCCTGGGACGCTGGTGCGCCTGTGGGTAAAAGCCGTGACCGACGCCAGCGCCTCTTCAAAGGGCGCCATGATCGTCCATCTCAACGGGCGCTTCCTTGCCGCTCGAGGACGCGAAGATTTCGGTGCTCGACCGCGGCTTCATCTACGGCGACGGCGTCTACGAGCTGGTGCCCGTCTACCACCGGCAGCCGTTCCGGATGGCGCAGCACCTCGCGCGGCTGCAGCACAGCCTTGACGGCATCCGGCTCGCCAATCCGCGCGCGACGGCGGAGTGGGCGGCGCTCATCGGCGAGCTCGTCGCGCGGCAGCCGTTCGACCACCAGGGCGTCTACCTGCAGGTGACGCGCGGCGTGGCGAAGCGCGACCACGCGTTCCCGAAGGACGCGACGCCGACGGTGTTCATGATGAGCAATCCGCTGGCCACGCCGTCGCCGGAGCAGGTCGCCTCCGGCGTGCCCGTGGTCACGGCAGAGGACAACCGCTGGCACCGCTGCGACCTCAAGACCATCTCGCTGGTCGGCAACGTGCTGATGCGCCAGCGTGCCGCCGACCTGGACGCGGTGGAGACGGTGATGTTCCGCGACGGCTGGCTCACCGAGGCGTCGGCGTCGAACGTGCTGATCGTGCGCGGGCCGATCGTCGCGCCGCCGAAGGACAACCTGATCCTGCCGGGGATCACCTACGGCGCCGCCGAGGAGTTCGCCCGCGACGCGCGCTGCCGTTCGAGCTGCGGCCGGTACCCAGGGCCGAGGCGCTCGCGGCCGACGAGATGTGGCTGTCGTCGTCGACCAAGGAAGTGCTCGCGGTGACCACGCTCGACGGCAGGCCGTTCGCCGGTGGCGTGCCGGGCCCCGTGTTCCACCGGATCACGCGCTGTTCCAGCGCCGCACGGCCGCGCGGCCGCGTCAGGCCGACCCGAAGCGGCCAAGCGATGGCAGGTCAGCATCGCGTCGCCGCGTAGTGGCCGTGGTGGAAGACGAGCCCTGCCGATGCACCGCACGCGCTCGACGCGGCCGGCGTTGTCGCCGGCGCGATGGATGGGGCGGCTCGAAACCACGCGCCGCAGCCGTCGATCAGCGGCGCCCCGCCCGGCCCCGGCGAAGGCACGCCGGCGAACCTGGTCGGCGTGCGGCACGGACCGGCGCGCCAGCTCGACTGGGCGTGCACGAGGACGTTGACGGCGTGGCGCTGCGCCGGCAACGCCGCGATGCTGCCGGGGTGAGGCTCCACACGATCAGCGGCGGATCGAGCGACACCGAGTTGAACGAGTTGGCGGTGAAGCCCGGGCAGGCTCCGTCGGGCCCCGGGTGCGGATCACGGTGACGCCGGTGGCGAAGAGCGCGTTCGCGCAGTTCACGCTCGAGGTCTGCGCGCAGGCGGTGGTGGATCGTTTCGGCACCAGGTCCCAGGAAAGGTAGCGCGGTAGCAGCGGGGGGACGATCTCCAGAACGTAAGACCCTGCCCGCCCTGCTGGTTTGCGCCGCCGCCGGGCCGCCCCCATGTTCATTCGTCTGAGCTGATGAACGCTGCGCCCCCGAAAACCGAATCGCCGCTGACGTTTCTGCGCGTTCCCGGATCAAGACGATGGGCCGGCGACCGAGGGGCTCCCGCAGGCCGCAATACGTCGTGTTGCACCTGCCACGCGCCTGACTTCGACGGGCGACGGTCGAGATGCGCGTCCTCGGCCGGCAACTACCTGTCGGGTGACCTGCACGGATCAACGCAACGTCGCGCGAGCAGCCTGACAACCTCTATCAGCGACCGTCCTCGCATCCGCTGGTGTCGATGGGTGCTCTGATGGCGATGGCTGCGTCCAAGCGCGCTGGTCCGGGCGCTGGGCCGGCCGACTTGGCGACCTGGCGCGCGATGCAGGCGTTCACCGACGCGCGCGACGGCGCACGCCCGACGAAATCTGGCTGACCGAGCACCTGCCGGTCTTCCGCGGGCCCTCGCCGGCCGGCCGAGCACTATCCGCTGCGCGAGTCGCGATCCCCGCGATCAAGGCCGACCGCGGCGGGCAGATCACCCACCATGGTCCGGGCCAGGTCGTCGCGTACTGCTGGTCGACCTGCGCCGGCTGCAGCTGGGGTCCGCGACTGGTCCGAGCGCTCGAGCGGCGATAGATGGAGTGGCTGGATTCGGCGGCGTTTCCGCCTACGGCAAGCCGGCGGCACCGGGGGTCTACGTCCGGCGCGGCGGGGTCGAAGCGAAGATCGCCGCGCTGGGACTGAAGGTCCGGAACGGCTGCACCTACCACGGCGTCAGCGTGAACGTCGCGATGGACCTGGCACCGTTCGCCGACATCGACCCCTGCGGCTATCCGGGACTCGCGGTGACGCAGCTCGCCGGACTGCGGCGTGGCGACCACGGTGGCAGTCGGCGCCGAGCTCGCGCCGCTGCTCGCGGCGCGCCTGGCGATGCCGGCCGGTCTGCCGGCACCGGACCCGCCCGCCGTCGCAACCAAGGACTCCCCGTGAACGACAAGACCGATATGCCTTCCCCCGTCAACGCCGCCGGCGTCAAGCACCGGGGCGACGACAAGACCGCGCGCATCCCGATCAAGATCGTCGCCGCGCCGAACGGCTGCCGAAGCCGGACTGGATCCGCGTCGGCGCCGCGGCGTCGCCGCGCTTCGCCGAGATCAAGCAGATCCTCCGCGACCACAACCTGCACACCGTGTGCGAGGAGGCGGCATGCCCGAACATCGGCGAGTGTTTCGGCAAGGGCACGGCGACGTTCATGATCATGGGCGACCTTTGCACGCGCCGCTGTCCGTTCTGCGACGTGGGCCACGGCCGGCCGCTGCCGCTGGACGCCGACGAGCCGCTCAACCTCGCGCGCACGATCGCCGCGATGAAGCTCGCCTACGTCGTCATCACCAGCGTCGACCGCGACGACCTGCGCGACGGCGGCGCGCAGCACTACGTCGACTGCATCCGCGCCGTGCGCGAGCTCTCGCCGCACACGCAGGTCGAAGTGCTGGTGCCCGACTTCCGCGGGCGGATGGACCGCGCGCTCGCGATCCTCGAGGCCGCACCGCCCGACGTGATGAACCACAACCTCGAGACCGTGCCGCGGCTGTATCGCGAAGCGCGGCCCGGCGCCGACTACGCGCACTCGCTGGCGTTGCTCCGGGCGTTCAGGCGGCTCCCGGCGATCCCGACCAAGTCCGGGCTGATGGTCGGGCTGGGCGAGACCGACGACGAGGTCCGCCAGATCATGCTCGATCTGCGCGAGGCGGGCTGCGACATCATGACCATCGGCCAGTACCTGCAGCCCACCGGCGCCACCTGCCGGTCCGCCGCTACGTCCATCCGGACACCTTCGCGCGGTTTCGAGCGCGAAGCGCTGGCGATGGGATTCCGCCACGCCGCCGTCGGGGCGATGGTGCGCTCGTCGTATCACGCCGACCGGCAGGCCGGAGGGAGGTGCTGGGCGAGGGTCGCGGCTGACGCGGGCGGCAGTCGGCGAGGAGTGGACCTGCAAGCGCGCCTTGTTCAAGGGGCCGAGTCAGATCGCGGGTGGTTAGCAATTTTGCGAACCACTCCCGCAACGCCCGTGGCGGCCATGACCTGACGGTCACCCATGGCGCCCAGTCTTCCGTTGACCCGCCGTTCGAGCCAGCACGCCGACGTAGCGGTGGCGTCAAGCCCACGGTGGCGGGGATGTTGACCGGTGAATACGACGGATGATGACCGCTTTTGCGACCCCGTCGGAAATCGCGGTCACGTTCCGTCGGAATGCACAACCACCAGGAGACGGTCGAGATCCTGCTCTAGAGCGAGCCTACGCGTACGAACTCAACTCGTTCGAGCGCCGGCCTTGGGGACGTTCGCCGCCTTGGCGCGTGGTTTCGCGCAGCTTCGCATCCTGAGGCTGAAGGGCGGGGCGCTGGTCATGCGGAAGCCCTTGGAGCACCCGTTCGGTTGCCGTCAGGATGGCGTGGTCTCGCGCGCGGCCAACGGGCGTTTCGGTCAGTTCGAACAAACTGCGCGCCTCGTCGAATGTCGCCCCAATGAATTCGGACGGTCTCGCCATCGAAAGGTGCAGGCGGGTGGGTGGCGTTCATGAGCCAGAACGCCGACCGGCCGACGGTGCCGGCAAACGTGCCCGGAATGGGCGCGATGATGCGCGGCGTAGCCGGTTTCCTCGCGCACTTCCCGCAGCGCCGTCGCGCAGGGCGTTTCCCCCGCCTCAGGCCGCCCCTTGGCGAAAGTCAGACATAGCCGGCATTGTGTCGGGTCGGCTCGCTGTCTGGACCAGCCACCGCCGCTCACAAGCACCCCACCTTAGGAATTGGCGACCGGCTCGATCATGACCATCGCGACTCCGGCGCGTCTCGCAACCGCTCGCGCGCAGGGCCAGCGATGCAAGCAGAGCCACGGTCGCGCCCGAGGCGGCACGCCACGCGCGGCTCCAATCGCCGCTTTGCGGCACCGATTGACCGTCAAGGTACCGTCCTGTGAGCGCACTCGGTGGTAATAGCATCCAGTACATAGCCCATTTCCGTCATCAACGCGGGAGCGAGCAGAACGAGCCGCAGGGCAAAGCGATCATGTGCAATGAATGTGCCAGTAGCAGTACGGGCAACCGGTGGCGCCGGCGGCGCGACGGCTCCACCCGCCAAAAAGAGGCCTTTCGGTGAGTGCTTTGGAACGGCAGCGCCGGCTGGCGGCGTGTCACTGCTCGGCGTATCTCCAGCACACCACCGACGTTCGAGTGGAAGTTGGCAGCTCGGCGGTCCTGGCCCGACATTCAGAGCCGAGGATCGAGCACACGCCATCGGCCAACCTGTCCTACATGCAGTGCGCAGAGAACTCCCGGAACCCGACATTCGAGGTCATGTTGCGTGGCCCACGGCGCCGTCGACCACTGCCCCGACCCGTGGTCTGCCACTTTGGGATACGCTCGACGCTCGGGCGGGCGCCACTTCCGGCAGATCCTGTCGAATGCGGCGAAGCTGAAAGCGGCGGACCCGGAGTTCTTCCTCGAGGCTCTGGCGGCCGCGGAGCCGACCGTGGTTGATTGCGCCTGACGGCGGAATCCGCGGGTATGGCATGAATGGGTCCCCCGGGACTCGATCTCTGGGAGGCGGATGATCCGATGCGCCGACTCTTTCGCCTGGGCCTGTGCCTGCTGCTTGCGACCGTGCCTGCCCGTGCCGCCAATCTGCCACCAGGGTTCACGGAATCGCAGTTCGGGGGCGTCGGGGCCAATATCGCCAACGGGACGGCGATGGCCTTCGCACCCGACGGTCGACTCTTCGTCGGTCAGCAGAGCGGTGCATTGCGCGTGATCAGGAACGGGCTCCTGCTGACGACTCCCTTCGTCACGATTCCGGTGGATTCCACTGGCGAGCGCGGCGATGGTCATCGGGGTTCCTGTGACGCCTAACGTCCGGCGTGACGCGCGCCCGCTTCGCGGGCGTCGCCGTCCAAGCCGCAGTTAGAGAGCATCATCTGAGTGGGGCGACGACTACGCCGCGCAGCCCGGCGCGCTCGATGGCATCCTTGACCAGCCCGCCCGCCTTCGCGTCCTCAACGAACTTGCCGACGTACGCCGCGGCGGCAGGATTGCGCCCGTTGGGCACGGCCATGCCGAACGGCTCGACGAGGAACCGACCTTCGAGCATCCGCGACCCCGGCCGGCTTGCGGCAACGCCGAAGAGGGCCGTCTTGGTCGCGGCATAGACCTCGGTCCTTCCCGCGTCCAGCAGGGCAGCGCTTTCCGGCTGGGTCTTGACGCGGATGATGGTCGCGCTCTTCAGGTAATCACGTCCGCGCCGCCTTATTCCAGGACTACGACCCGGAGGCCTGCCCGGTCCACCTCCGATGCCGTAGTGATGGGTACGCCGGCGCGGACGAGGTACCCCTGCTCGACTTCCATTAGCGGCGCCGAGAAATCCATGTCAGCCGCACGCTCGGCGCTGATTCCAAAGAGCGCCACGTCCCACTGGCCGGACTTCGTGCCGGCCACCAGCCCGGGAGGGTTGGGGTAGAGATGACGGGCTCGAACGGCACGCCGAGACGCTGGCGAGCTGCCGCCCGAGGTCGGGCGCGATGCCCCTGAGGTCCCCGGTCGCGGGATCCTTCGTCGCATAGAGGGGTACCAGTAGGAATGCGACCCGGAGCTTCCCGGTCGGCGCTACAGCCGCTCTCGTCTCCGGGCTCACACCAGTCTGCATACCCGCGCAGCCTGTAAGCATCAGTGCAAAAACCGCAGTCATCGGCCAGTGAATCGTTCGCATGGTGTTCTCCTCTGAAGTCATGCTTGATCTCTAACGATATGTAGGTCGCTCGGATGATAGGTAGGCGGTTGGGCTACGCCGCATAATCGTGCAACTTTCTTTCTGTAAATAGGCTCAGGCGATTCCATCGCGATGATGAGATCAGGCTTGCAAGTTGAGGTAGATCTTGCCGGTCATCCATTCCTCGTCGCACTCGGCCAGGAGCGCGGAGACGAGGCGAAGACACGATGCGGTGTTGGGGAAGATCGAGGCGACGCGGGTCCGACGCTTGATCTCGCGATTGATGCGTTCGAGGCCATTGGTGGTTCGCAGTCGAGCGCGTTGGCCATGAGGCGAGTCGAACACCGTGAAGCCGTCGGGCAGATTTTCTTCAGCGCACTGCGCGAGTTTGGGTGCGTCGACGAGCCAGGACGCGATGGTCTGCTTCAGGAGGCGCTCGCCCTCAGCCCGATCCGGCGCATTGAAGATCGCTCGAATGCGCTGAGCGACCGGCTTTCGCTGCTCGAGCCGGGTGACGTAGGCTTGGGCGTTCTGCTGCAGATGGAACTGGCAGCGCTGCCACGGCACGCTGGGCAGGGTCGCTCGACGGGCGGCCTTGAGGCCGGCATGGTCATCGGAGACGATCAGCTTGACGCCCTTGAGACCGCGCCGGATCAGGCTGTCGAGGAAGGCGCGCCAATGGACCTCGGCCTCGGACAGGGCAACCGACACGCCCAGTACGCGGCGATGGCCGTCCCGGGTGATGCCCACGGCCACCAGCACGGCACAGTCGACCAGTCGCCCAGCCTCGCGCACACGCTCGTAGCGAGCATCGAGAAAGACGTAGGGTGTCTCCTCCAAGGGCCGGTCGCGCCAGACGGCGAGGCCCGCGTCGAGCTGCTCGGCGGCGCGGCTGACCTGGGTCGAAGAGATCGACACCTCTGGCCCCAGCAGTTTGACCAGAATGTCGGTCACCTTGCGGGTGGAGACGCCTTGCACATACATTTCGGCCAAGGCGATGTTGACTGCCTGTTCGGTGCGCGTGCCTTTCTCCAAGGCGCTCGGGTAGAAACCGCTGCCGCGCACCTGCGGCACATCGAAGGTGAGTTCACCGACGCGGGTCATGACGGTCTTGGGCTTGAACCCGTTGGCATAGTCGACGCGCTCGGCGGTGCGTTCGTGGGGTTGCGCATTCAGAAAATGTGCACGTTCGATCTTGCTCGCTTCGTTGACCAGGATCCGCAGGGCTTCACCGGCGCCGTCCAGGCCGTTGGCCAGCAACGCCGCAAACGCGGCCTCCAAGGGATGATGCTCTACACGTTGTGCCATGCTGTCGATTCCTTCGTGGGAACAAAAACGAACGCCCCAAAGAAATCGCCTTCAGATCCAGCTTGTCGGGGTCGCGCATCGGCAAACCAGCAGTTTACGAATTTACAGAACGAATGTTGCACTAACGCATAATCGGGCCGCGTCAACGGCAAGTCTCTGACAACTCGGCGGAATTCTCGCCGTGCAGCACGAAGCTGCGGATATTCACGCAGCAGGCGACGGCATCGTCATCGGCGGACGCGCGCTGGCAGGCTTCGCGCCGGCTGCATTCGTGATGCCGGCTGTCGTTCGACGCAGCCGCACACGCACGCGCACACGTCGAGACCAAGCCGAGTGACTCGGCATCAATGGAAGGGCCCCGCTGGGGTGCCCCGGAGCAGTCGTTCGCCAGCGGCGGGTAATGGCCGAGACTTGCCGTAGAACGGCTAGGTTCTCATCGGCAAGATTCCGTACGACTAGTTGGTGTCGGCCGCACTCAAGGCAAGGATCGGCTTGTAGGGGTGTTCCGTGCCAATCGAAACGATGGACTGGTCGAAATCGGTTGGGTCACTACCGATCTGCACGGTAAGCGTGTAATCGCCCGCGGGAATGCCGGATGGGAGAGTCACGACCAGGCGGTCGGCGGTCTGCTGAGTAACGGCCATCTGGGGAAACGAGCCAATCGTGACGATCGCAAGCCCGGCCCCTAGGTGACCCCCGTTGATTGTCAGGGAGTTGGATTCAGACGACGTGGTCGAAGAAAGAATGTCAGGCACCGCGGCGTTAGCGGATTGAACGGCATACGAAGACACAATACTTGCGACAAATGCAGCGGCGAGAATGGGCTTGTGAGTGCGAAACATGAATGGACTCCCGATTGTTGATCTAGTCCGCCGGATGTGCTTGCGCGTGAATCGCGCGGCCTCGGCGTGGCGCAACGCGCCTATGTGTCGGGGTAAAGCACCAAGTTCCACGGCTACTTGGCACTTCGATGCAGGTATAGGCTCAATGATCCAGGAAAGCAATGAGAATTATTACGATCTTGGGCATCACAATGCCGCAACACGGGTCAGTCCATATCAACCTGATGATTTAGCTTCCGTTTCCCTGGCACACGAATTGATCAAGCGATGCTTGGCAGTCGCGGGCCGTTCGCCCTGAATTCGGCACTCCAGGCAGACCCAAGAGTCTTCACCGCAACGTCGACGGCGCGGAGCTCCACGGTGGAGACCCATCGGGATCCCTTTGCTGCCGATCTCGACGACACCGAACGTGATGCCTTGATCAATGCCGTTGATCACTTGCTGCAGTTTGCGCCGAGATTGCTCCCGTCGATCGACGGTGTGCTCGAACGGCCGCAAGGAGGCCCGGCGCTGCGACGGGTCATGGCCGAACTGCGACCGACGACGATCGGTCCGAGTTCGGCCACGAGCGGATGGACGAACATCTTCGTCGACTGAGCGGTCCAGGTTGGGAGCAGCACGCCCGCTTGTCTGATGAGTCCCTTCTTCGAGGTGCTGACGGGACGGTGAACCGTAACGCTGCCACGCCCGGAAAGTTGGCAACGGAGCCAGCGGCAGTCGTCTTGATCCTGCCGACGCAAATGCGCTTCCTCAAAGGCCGTCAAGCCGGGTAGAGCACGCGGCTCTTGGTCACGCGGGTCAGACCCGGCGTCGGGTCGGCAGGCGCGGCACCCTGGGGCGCGGGTCGGCATCGACTCGCCGCCCGAATTGCCTCAATCCAAATCCTCGTGCAGGCAGAGGGTATTGCCTTCGGTGTCCTTGAACCAGGCGGCCTTTTCGGAGCCGAGCACACAGATGTGGCCGACAGTCCTGAGGTCATCGAAGTCGTAGTCCTCGAACACGACACCCCGCGATTTGAGATCGGCGATCGCCGCGTCGATGTTCGCGACCCGGAAACTGACGGCCGTGTGTTCTGCCTTGGTGCCACCAGGCTTCGGAAACAGTGCGAGCGTGGCATCGCCGCAGGCATACTTGAACTTGCCGTCCGGCGAACTGCCGAGCGGTCGCAGCCCCAGTCGGTCTTCGTAGAACTGCCGCGCCCGTTTCAAGTCGATGACCGGAAGCATGGTCGTGACAGGAGATTTGTCGAGCATGGGCACCTCCGCTTTGGAACAACCGGATCGACCGGGTCGAATGACCACCAAGCGATCGGAGTACGGCGGTCCGACCGAAGCCGAAAATATGCGCGCTCCCGCAGCAAAAAGAAAGTCGTGATGGCTGTGGGGTATTGCGCCCCCTCACGCGCCTGCCCGGGCGCTACCGCAGACCGGCCCGCGTGCGCCCGCTCCAGTAGATAGTCCACCGGGCATCCGGTAGCATGATCCGCTCTGTCGCGTGGGCGAAATCGAAGGGGGCCACATGACCGCATCGCAAGTTCGCACCGCTTACCCACGCTCCGATGCGGTCGATGGTCAGCCGGCTGCGTTCCGGCAGCGTTTCGACGCGGTGCGCGCGACGACCATGAAGCTCGCCGCGCCGCTATCGGCCGAGGACTGTGCGCTGCAATCGATGCCGGACGCGAGTCCGGTCAAATGGCATCTCGCCCATACGACGTGGTTCTTCGAAACTTTCGTGCTGGAGCGCTACGCGCCCGCGTACCTGCCTTTTCACCCCCAGTTTCGGGTGCTCTTCAACTCGTACTACCACACCGTTGGCGACCGGCACCCGCGGCCGGAACGCGGCCTGTTGTCGCGCCCTGCGCTGGACCAGGTTCACGCCTACCGCGCTTACGTCGAGCACCATCTCGCGCCGCTCTTCACGCGGGCCGACGAGGATGCCGCGCTGCGGGCAGTGCTCGAGCTCGGTCTGCAGCACGAGCAGCAGCACCAGGAGCTGATTGTCACCGATCTCAAGCACTTGCTGTCGCGCAATCCGCTGCAACCCGGCTACATGGATCGTTGGCCGCTAGTGTCGGTTCAGCCGCAGCGTGCATCGTGGAACGCTTATGCCGGTGGGTTGGTCGCCGTGGGCCATCATGGTGAGGGATTCTGTTTCGACAACGAAGAACCGCGGCATCGGGTCTTCCTCCCTCCATTCGAACTGGCGTCGCACCCGGTGACGCACGGCGAGTTTCTGGCGTTCGTCGATGACGGCGGCTACCTGCGCCCGGAGCTCTGGCTGTCGCTCGGCTGGGACACCGTGCAGGCGCAGCGATGGACCGCGCCGCTATATTGGGAACGGCGCGACAACCGCTGGACGACGTTCACGCTGCAAGGCCGCGTCGAATTCGATGCCGCCACGCCGATGGTGCACCTGAGCTACTTCGAAGCCGACGCCTTTGCACGTTGGGCGGGGATGCGCCTGCCGACCGAGTTCGAGTGGGAGGCGGCAGCGGCGGGTTGTCCGGTCGACGGCAACTTCCTCGACAGCGGCGCGCTGCATCCGGTCGTTCCGCGGGCCAACGCTCCCGCGGGCCAACCCGGACAACTTTTCGGCGACGTGTGGGAGTGGACGCGAAGCGCGTACGCCCCGTACCCCGGATTCACCCTCGCCGAGGGCGCGATCGGAGAGTACAACGGCAAGTTCATGTGCAACCAGTATGTGCTGCGCGGCGGCTCCTGCGCGTCGCCTCGCTCGCATTTGCGCGCGACGTATCGCAATTTCTTCCCGCCCGAGGCGCGATGGCAATTTGCCGGCTTGCGCCTCGCGCGTGATGCGCGCTGAAGCGTACCGCGGCAATGCGGACACGCTCGTGTCCTCAGGGTCGCCCCCAGGGCGCCGGATCGGTCTACTCGACACACTGGCGGATACGATTCAGTTCCTGGAGTCCTCGTGACAATTTCCGGAGTAGCGCCCGGTGTCCGCCCTCGAAGCCACACTTTGCGGCGCGGGCCTTGCCCTCCGGCGACTTCGGTCCGGTTTTGTGCGCTCTTGCGGTTCACCGAGGCGCAGCGGTCGATACGTTGCACAAGCCCTTTCCACAGCACCGAAGGCGTATCCGCACGCCGTCGCGCCAGGATTGTGCGGTGTTTATGCGGGCAACAGGTGCCGACGGTTCCCCGCCCCCGCGCAGGCGGGGACGCTCGGTGATTGTCGAGACGGCGCGCTGACTGCCCCGCCCGATGACTGCCGTCGGCAAGGGGGGCGACGGTCTCCGTCCAGCCACGAGCGGACCGTCGCCGTCGCATCCCAATTCGCGCCGAACCGCCGGTGACTTGCGCCCGGGGCGCAGTTGTTCGATCCAGGCAGTAGTAACGGGCCGATGGCCCCAGTCGCTCACGGCGTTGTAGGTCTTGACCTCCCAGTTGCGATCGTCGACTTCGCGACCGTCCACACCCAACTCAATGAGAAAACCGGAGGGCGTGGCCCCATAAGACGAGATCATGCCGTCGTTCGGTTGACGTCCGAGAGTGAGTGCGATCGGCACACCGAGATCTTGAGCGCGGTAGAAGGTCGCGCCAACGTCGTCGATCTTGCGCATCGATCCCCGTGGTGCTTGTCATGAAAGCAGATGACGCGCCTAATGCAAAAGACGTGGGCGCCGCTCGGTCCGAAGGCTGTTGTGACTGGCACGGAGCGAAGGCGGGCACAGACGAGGCGAGCGACGAATCAGGGAATCGTCACCGGTCCGGTGGTCGATAACAACCAGGGAGGACGACGTCATGAACGAGGCAGACCAGAACATCGAGACGGTGCGCCGGGGTTACGCGGCCTTCAACTCGGCCGACATGAAGACACTTGCCGATATCTTTGACGGCAGCGCGTCGTGGCACACGCCGGGGCGGAGCCGCATCGCTGGCGACCACAAGGGCCGCGAGGCCGTCTTCGCCCAATTCGGCCGCTATGGTGGCGAGACGGGAGGGACCTTCAAGGCCACTTTGCTGCAGGTGTTCAAGGCGGATGACAGCCGGGTGGTCGGCATGCATCGCAACACCGCGGAGCGGGACGGCAAGCGACTGGATGTTGGCTGCTGCATTGTCTTCGAGTTCAAGGACGGCCGTGTCGTTGACGGCAGGGAGTACTTCTACGACCTCTACGCGTGGGACGAGTTTTGGCGGTAATCCCGCCGCCTGACAACCGGTTGCGGCGGACGGCACGGGGCGCCGCTGCGGAACCGGGGCGTTGAGCGGTCTCGTTCCCGGCCTTTGTGACAAGGACACGAGCAAGGTGGGTGTCGGGTCCTGCCGGCTTTGACGTTGCTGGCGCGTTTCTGTTGCCTCAACGTCAGCTTGCGTCGGTTTCGACGGCTGTTTCCAGCTCCGCCCAATGAGGGGATTGGGTTGTGGACCCAACCGACGACGATCAAGCCGCTCGCGTTCCGCCTTGCAGGTCGCCGAACGGCCAGAACCAGCCGTGCGCGATCGCCGCGGGAAAATCCAGTGAGCCGCCGTTCGTGCGAGCACGCCGAAGAGGCGGTGGCGATGGACCCGCGGGGGCGGTACCAGCGCGGCGACGCGATCGAGCAACTGCAGCGGGGTCAGGATCTGCGGGCCGGTACCGCCCGGGCCGGGGCTCGCGCGTCGCGTCGGCAGGTCAGCGCGCGAGCCGCAGGACCCGGCCGTCGGCGCTGTCGGTCAGGAGATAGATCCAGCCGTCGGGCCCCTGGCGCACGTCGCGGATGCGCTCGTTCAGGTCGGTCAGCAGCGTCTCCTCGCGCACGACGCGGTTGCCGTCGAGCTCGAGCCGCACCAGTTGCTGCCCGCGCAGCGCGCCGACGATGACGCTTCCCTTCCAGCCCGGATAGCGATCGCTGGTAACGAAGGCCATGCCGCTGGGCGCAATCGACACCGGCACCCAGACCTTGACCGGCGGCACGACGTCGGCGCGCTCGGTGCCTTCGCCGATCCTGGTGCCCGTGCCGTAGTTGCGGCCATGGGTGATGATGGGCCAGCCGTGGTTGGCGCCACGTCCGATCCGGTTGAGCTCGTCGCCGCCCTGCGGACCGTGCTCGACCATCCACAGTGCTCCGGTGGCGGGGTCGATCGCGGCGCCCTGGATGTTGCGGTGCCCGTAGCTCCAGATCTCGGGCAGCGCGCCGGCGCGACCGACGAACGGATTGTCGGCCGGGACCTTGCCGTCGGGCTCGATGCGCACGACCTTGCCGTGGTGCGTGTCGAGCGTCTGCGCGTCGTCCTTGCGGGTGAACCGATCGCCCAGCCCGATGAACAGCGTGCCGTCGCGCGCGAACGCGAGCCGCGAGCCGAAGTGCAGCGTGCTCGAGACCTTCGGCTGCTGGCGGAAGATGACCTCGACGTCGACAAGGCGATTGCCATCGAGCCGGCCGCGCGCCGCCGCGGTGCTGTTGCCGGCCTTGCCGTCGGCAGCCGGCTCGCTGTAGGTCCAATAGACCAGGGCGTTGTCGGCGAACTTCGGATCGAGCGCGACGTCGAGCATTCCGCCCTGTCCGGAGGCGACGACGGGAGGAAGCCCGGCGAGCGGCGCGCCGAGCGTGCCGTCCCGCGCGACGATGCGCATGCGCCCGGGTCGTTCGGTCACGAGCATCCGCCCGTCGGGGAGGAACGCGAGCCCCCACGGATGCACGAGGCCGCGCGCGACCGTGACCGGCTCGGGGCGCGCCGGTTGGGCCAGCGCCGCCGACACCGTCGGGACGAGGAGCAGCAGAATCAGGAGGACCTGCGCGGGCGAGCCCATCGGCGGGGGCCTTCGGCGTTGGCCCGGCGGTTTGTCAGCGCACCGGCGACGAGCGCAGCCCGTACGCCTGGCCGTTGACGAACAGGTACTCGACGCGCAGCAGCTTCGGTTTGCCCGGCACCCCGGTGTAGCCGATCAGCTCGACCCGATCGCCGACCTTGAGCGGCGTCACGCCCCAGGCCTCCATGCGCGACAGCGGAGCGAACTCCACCTCCCAGTCCCCGGCAGGTGCGGGCGGCAGTCGCGTCCTGGCGACGATGGCGGCGCCGTCGATCGCCTGGCTCTGTGCCGGCGTCTTGCGCTGGGCGACATCCGCCGGCAGCCGCAGCCCGCCGCCGACCTCGATCACCGCCTCAGCATGCGGGTTGCGCCACTGCACGCTCTTGACGCGGCCCTCGAGGTAGACGGGCTGGTTCTGGTCGAAGCTCGACCAACCGTGGTGGGCCGCGACCGGCAGCGCCGCGGCGACGAGCAGGATGGCGAGCGAGGTGCGTCGATGCATGCGAATCCTCCTATACGTACGCGATCAGCCGGCCGGCAGTGATCACACCTAGCCAGAGCAGGAGCGACAGGCCGGCCTGCAGCCTGGCGAGGGCGTCGGGGCGCGCGAGCGAGCCACGTGCGTGGAACAACAGCATGTTCACCGCCGCGAGCGCGATCAGGCTGAGCTTGACCGCAAAGGCGCGATTGGCGATATAGGCGGCAGCGTCGGATAGGAACAGCAGGCTGCCGCTCGCCGCAATGACCACGAAGGCGGTGACACCAATGACCGCACCGAGCTTGCCGAGTTCCTCGAGCGGCAGCGATTTCCGCAGGCCGAACACCCGCGCTTCGACGGTCAGCACCGAGCCGACCATCGCCGCGAACGCCGCGATGTGCACGATCTCGAGCAGCGGGAACGCCCAGGTCGACTCGCGTAACGCGACGGCCAGCGGGAGGCGCGAGAGCGCGTCGACCGGAATCGCCGACGGAGTCATCGGCGAGTCTCCGTGCAGGAATCGATGTTCGGCACGATGGGCAGTCGCGGGCGGGAGCACGTTTCGCCGGCGGAGGCGGCTGGTCGGGTTGCCGCAGTATCGGGGGCCGCCGGGTCCCGGTCAACGGGTGGCAGCGCGTTTTGGGAACACCTTGACCGATGGGCGATCCCTCGCCGTAGCCCGGGTCTGTCTGAACCAGGAGCACCGCGCGCCGGTCCCCGAGTTCATGCCAGCCGGCCTCGATCCGCCCGGCCCAGGTCTCTGGGTCGTAGAGCTTCTTGGCGTGGGTGAGGCCGCGCGGTGCCTTCGCCGACATCAGGAACCCGGGCGGCAACTGCCGGTGCCAACTCGCGAAGCTGGCCGGCCGGGGCCACCGGCAGAAGCTGGCATTGAGTTCGACGGTGTCGAAGTTGGCGACGTAGTAGGCCAGCCGCTTCGCGGCAGGCAGGCCGGCGGGATAGGGCACGTCTTCCCAGTGGTCGTAGCTCCAGCCCGAGGTGTCGACATGAATCAATCGTGTGGTCATCGTCTCCGTCGTGACGTGCAAAGCGCGCATCCGCCCGACCGGCCCAGCCCGGCACACGCCTGAAACATCCAGTCGGTGGCATTTCAGATGGAGTACCGGTGCCAGAAGGCCGGCAACAGGACGGGCCGGGGGTGGCGCAGATGTCAGGGGACGTACGGCGCCCAGCTCGCGCGCGGCAGACACGGGCCTGGCGGGCGACGGGCAACCGCACCAGGGTGATCGTCGCCGTGGCCCTGGTGGTTGTGCTGCTGACGGTCGGGGTCGGCGTTCGAGGGATGGTAAATCCAAGGCCCCTGTCGCGTCGTCGGGAGCGGCGTGACACATCCCCGACCTGCCCGGGCCGGCGGGAAGCTGGGGTGATGAGGGGTCGCTGCGGAGCTCGGGGAGCGCTGAATGCGGGTGTTTTGCGAGAGGTCGTCGCGAACGCATCGCGTACCGGCGACCGCAGGCACGCACCTACCCGGCGCCATAAGCGGCGGGCGTTCGACGGTCGGGGTTACCCTGCGATGCGTTGAGCGAGCTCGTGACCAGATACGTGCTGACTGCTGGACTGGAGTCAGCCTCGACGACGCCTTCGTCGCAGGGCCGGGAGCCGCAAGCGTGCGCAGTGCTTGCCCTCTCCTATGCGTCCAATTGAACAAGATCGAGGTGCCTCGCTGCCGTAACTTGAACGGCGGCTTCAATTGAATTTGACGACCGGTATGGAGCACCCGCGGCGTCGGCAACGGGTCGACACCGTCCGTCCACGGAGCGCGAACGGGTGGCCGCTTTCGTCGGGCGAGTATCGGGTTGCCATGGGTTTTGGCCGCAGTGATTCCAAATTTGCCGTGGATCGTTGTTCCTGCAAATTCTCGATCCGGCCGGAGCGTATCCGTCAGGGCTATGGTGTGCAACCAACGGGCCCGACTCTCGCCCCTTCATCGTCGATGCGGCGGAGTGCGCGCACGCCTGCTACGAGCCTGACGAACGTGGGCCCCCCGTCCGCAATCTGCGCGCGAAAGCCACCCGCGTCGGCCGCTATCCATGACGGCCATCTTCGTCTTGGTCGCCGCTACGGGAGCGGCACATCCTTCGGCCACAGCAGCCACATCCGGCCGTCCTGGCGCATCCGTCCCGCTTCGCGGCCGGCGGTGTCGCCGAAGCCCCAGAAGTAGTCGGCGCGCACGGCGCCGCGGATCGCGCCGCCGGTGTCCTGCGCCAGCACCAGGCGCTGCAGCGGCCGCGTGGACAACGGACGCGTCGTCGCCAGGAACACCGGCGCCCCCAGCGGGATCGACCGCGTGTCGACGGCGATCGTGCGCTCGCGCAAGAGCGGCACCCCCAGCGTGCCGATCGGGCCGTCGATCGCGGCCTCGAGGCTGCCGGGGGCGGGCGGCGGCACTTCGCGGAAGAAGACGTAGCTGGGATTCTCGTTCAGCAGCGCCGGCAGCTTGTCGGGGTTGCGCCGGCCCCAGTCGCGGATGCCTTGCATCGACGCACGCTCCGGCGCCAGTTCGCCGCGGTCGATCAGCACCCGCCCGATCGAGCGGTACGGGTGCCCGTTCTGGTCGGCGTAGCCCACGCGCATCACGCTGCCGTCGGCCAGCGCGACCCGGCCCGAACCCTGGATCTCGAGAAAGAACGCCTCGACGGCGTTCTCGACCCACACCAGCTCCCGGCCGGCCATCGGCGCCCTCCCGTTGGCGATGTCCGCGCGGGTCCAGTACGGCACGACGCGCCGGCCCTCGACGCGGCCGCGCACGCGCCTGTCCTTGAGCTCGGGGTGGAGCGCCGCGAGGTCGACGGTCAGCAGGTCGTCCGGTGCCGCGTACAGCGCGATGCCGAACCGCGGCGTGCGCACGCGGCTGCCGGCCAGCAGCGGCTCGTAATAGCCGGTGACGAGTCCGGCGTCGCGACCGTCGGCAGCGCGCACGGCGTAGGGGGTAAAATGAGTCTCGAAAAAGGCGCGCACGGCGCCGGGCGCGCGGGTGTCGACGGTGTCGGCGAGGCCGCAGACGCGCTGCCACGTCGCCAGCGTCGCGGGCGCGGCGACCAGCGCCGGGCAGCCGACGCGAAACGCCGGCCACGCGGCCGCGACGTCGTCGTCCGCCCAGCCGGGCAGCGCCGACCAGTCGGCGGCGGTGAACTGCGCCGGCAGCGACGGCACGGCAGGCGCGGGGGGCGACGGCTTGATTTCGGACGGGACCGGCGGAGCGACGGTGGTGCAACCCGCCAGCCACAGTGCGGCGACGGCAGCCACGGCGCGATGGCGCCAGGCGCGGAGCCTATGAAGGGGACGCGACGCGATGGCCTGGATACTGCTCGAGGCGCTGGCCGCGCTGCTGGTGGCGATATTCATCGTGTGGTGGACCATGGCGCCGAAGAAGAAGCGGCCGCTGCCGCCGTCACCCGGAAAGGAACCGCAGGGCCCGGAGTGATCCGCGGGCCCGGCGGCGCACGGTCAATGCAGCACGCGCGGCACCGAGAGCGTGAACGAGGCGATCGTCGCCTCGAAGGCGGCGCCGTCCTCGGCCATCATCTGGTAGCTGCCGTGCATCGTGCCCACGGGCGTGGGCAGCGTCGCCCCGCTGGTGTACTCGAACGACTCGCCGGGCTGCAGCAGCGGCTGCTGGCCGACGACGCCGCGCCCCTGCACCTGCTGCACCTGGTGGTCGCCGTCGGTGATGTACCAGTGGCGGGAGAGCAGCCGGGCCGCCACCTGGCCGGTGTTCGTGATGGTGATCGTGTAGGCGAACACGTAGTGCTTGCGCGACGGGTCGGACTGCTCGGCGACGTAGGTCGCTTTCGCCTCCACCGCAATCCGGTATTTGTCGCGCTCGTCCATGCCCGTCGCCAGCGCCCCTGTCCCTCGATCGAGGAATTATAACGATGCCCGACTACAAAATCGCTCCTTCGCTGCTTTCCGCCGATTTCGCCCGCCTCGGCGAGGAGGTTCGCGCCGTCATCGCCGCCGGTGCCGACCTCATCCACTTCGACGTGATGGACAACCATTACGTGCCGAACCTCACCGTCGGGCCCCTGGTCTGCGAGGCGTTGAAGCGGCACGCCACCGTGCCCATCGACGTCCACCTGATGATCAAGCCGGTGGACCGGATCGTCCCCGATTTCGCCAAGGCGGGTGCCGGCATCATCAGCTTTCATCCCGAGGCCTCCGAGCACATCGACCGGACCATCGGGCTGATTCGCGATTGCGGCTGTCGGCCGGGCCTCGTGTTCAATCCGGCGACCCCGCTCGACTGGCTCGACCACACGCTCGACAAGCTCGATCTCGTGCTGGTCATGGGGGTGAATCCCGGCTTCGGCGGCCAGTCGTTCATCCCGCATGCGCTGGTGAAGATCGAGGCGGTGCGGCGGCGGATCGATGCCGTGCAGCAGCGCACCGGCCGGCCGATCCTGCTCGAAGTCGACGGCGGGGTGAAGGTCGACAACATCGGGGCGGTCGCGCGCGCCGGCGCCGACACCTTCGTCGCCGGCTCGGCGGTGTTCGGCGCCACCGACTACCCGGCGACCATCGCCGCGATGCGGGCGGCGATCGCCGCCGCGGCCGTCGAGGGCGGGGGCTGACCGTGCCGCCGACGGCGCGGGGCGAGCGGATCTTCGACGTCGGTGCGGTTGCGTTCGATCTCGACGGCACGCTGCTCGACACCATCCACGACCTCGCGGCGGCGATCAACGCGCTGCTGGCGGACCTGGGCTATCCGCCGCTGCCCAAGGCCGAGATCCGCGACCTGGTCGGCAAGGGCATGCCGAATCTCGTGCGCCGGGTGCTCGCCAGCGCCTTCGCCGTGTCGCCCGCCGCGGTCGACGACGACGAGGTGAGCTCCGCGCTCACCCGCTACCAGGGGCACTACGCGGCGCTGCTCGGCCGCGAGACCCGGCTCTACCCGGGCGTGCGCGAGGGACTGGAGCGCCTGGCCGCGATGGGCATGCCGATGGCGGTGATCACCAACAAGGCGACGCGCTTCGTGCGCCCGCATCTCGACCTGGCCGGACTCACGCCGTTCTTCCGGGTGCTGATCGGCGGCGACGACCTGCCGGTGAAGAAGCCCGCGCCCGATCCGCTGCTGCACGTCGCGGCGCGGCTGGGCGTGGCGCCGGCGCAGCTGCTGATGGTCGGCGACTCGACCAACGACGCGCAGGCGGCGCGCGCCGCCGGCTGTCCGGTGCTGATCCTGCCCTACGGCTACAACGAGGGCGAGCCGGTGCAGAACGTGGATGCCGATGGTATAGTCCCGTCGCTCGTCGACGTGGCCGAGCGCGTTCGCCTGATCGCCCCAAAGCACCCTTGAGACCCTGCGCCCTTCCCCGCCCGTTTTCCGCCGCGCCCTGCGGCGGCCGGCTCGCCGCGCAAGGGCGCTGGCGGCGCTGACCGCCCGCGCTCCGGGCGTCCCGTCGCTGCGGACGCCGGCACTTCGCCGCCGCCCGCGGCTCCCGCCACCGAACCGGTCGCTGCCCCATGAACGAAGCCGAGTTTCGCGCGCTCTGCGCGCAAGGTTACAACCGCATACCGCTGGTCCTCGAGACCTTCGCCGACCTCGACACGCCGCTGTCGCTGTACGTCAAGCTCGCCGGCCGGAAGTACTCGTTCCTGCTCGAGTCGGTCGTCGGCGGCGAGCGCTTCGGGCGCTACTCGTTCATCGGCCTGCCGGCGAAGCTGTGCCTGCGCGCCCGCGGCACCGCGATCGAAGTCGAGGATCGCGGCGTCGTCGTCGAGCGGCACGAGGGCGACCCGCTGGCTTTCATCGGCGACTTCATGCGCCGCTACCGCGTCGCGCCGCGCCCGGGCCTGCCGCGTTTCTGCGGCGGCCTCGCCGGGCTCTTCGGCTACGACACCGTGCGCTACATCGAGGCGAAGCTCGCGCACTCCGCGCCGCCCCCGGCCCCCGGGCTCGCCGACGTGCCCGACGTGCTGCTGCTGCTGACCGAGGAGCTCGCCGTCGTCGACAACCTCGCCGGCAAGATCTACCTGATCGTGTTCGCCGACCCGTCGGTGCCGGATGCTCACGCGCAGGCGTCGGCGCGGCTGCAGGAGCTGCGGCGCCTGCTCCGCGCGCCGGTCGCGATCCCCTTCCAGACCGCCTCGCCGCTGACGCAGGGCCAGAGCGAGTTCGGCGCCGACGGCTTCCAGGCGGCGGTGCGACGGGCCAAGGACTACATCGCCGCCGGCGACATCATGCAGGTGGTGCTGTCGCAGCGCCTCGCCCGCCCCTTCGCCGCGTCGCCGCTGTCGCTCTACCGCGCGCTGCGGTCGCTGAACCCCTCACCGTACATGTTCTACTACGACTTCGGCGATTTCCACGTCGTCGGCGCGTCGCCCGAGATCCTGGTGCGCAAGGAGGGCGACACGGTGACGCTGCGGCCGATCGCGGGGACGCGCCCTCGCGGCGCCACGCGCGAGGCCGACGAGAAGCTCGCGCAGGAACTGCTGGCCGACCCCAAGGAGATCGCCGAGCACGTGATGCTGGTCGATCTCGGCCGCAACGACGTCGGCCGCGTCGCGCAGACCGGCACCGTCGAACTCACCGACCGGATGGTCGTCGAGCGCTACTCGCACGTGATGCACATCGTGTCGAACGTCGAGGGGCGGCTGAAGCCCGGGCTCACCAGCATCGACGTGCTGCGCGCGGCGTTCCCGGCGGGCACGGTCAGCGGCGCGCCGAAGGTGCGGGCGATGGAGATCATCGACGAGCTCGAACCCACGAAGCGCGGCGCCTACGCCGGCGCCGTCGGCTACCTCTCGTTCCAGGACGACATGGACACGGCGATCGCGATCCGGACCGCGGTGATCAGGGACGGGATGCTCTACGTCCAGGCGGGCGCCGGCATCGTCCACGACTCGGTGCCGGAATCGGAGTGGACCGAGACGCAGAACAAGGCGCGCGCGGTGCTGCGCGCCGCCGACATGGTGCAGCAGGGGCTCGACGCCGAAGTCTGACGCGCCGCCCGGCCGGCCGTCGGGGCGGGAGCCCCGCGACCGGGCCAGCGCACTGCGCGCCCACGCGGCGCATTCCCGGAAGACGACGATGACCCAAGGCGACGCGACGCAACTGGTGCAGATCCTCATCTTCGGCGGACGCGGCGATCTCGCGCGCCGCAAGCTCGTGCCGGCGATCGCCAGCCTGGCGCGCAGGCCGCAGGGCGGCGCGCAGCTGCAGGTCGTCGGCATCGGGCGGAGCGGAATGAGCGACGACGCGTTCCGGGCGTGGCTGCGCGGCTTCCCGCAGGAAGGGCACGCGGAGGCGTTCGACGCGATCGCGCCGCAGGTCCACTACCGCAGCGCCGACGTCCAGGACCTCGCCTCGCTGGCGAAGCTGCGCGCCGAAGTCGACGCGCTGGCCGGCGGCGCCGAAGTCGCGCGGCTCTGCTATCTCGCGCTCGAGCCGCGGCTGTTCGCCTCGGCGGTGACGCTGCTGTCCGAGTCCGGGATCGTCCATCGACACCGGAGCGAGGACCGCGGCTACCGGCGGGTGATCATCGAGAAGCCCTTCGGTCACGACCTGGCGAGCGCGCACGCGCTGAACGAGGCGGTGCAGCGGGTGCTGAACGAGCACCAGGTGCTGCGGATCGACCACTACCTGGGCAAGGAGACCGTGCAGAACCTCCTCGGTTTCCGCTTCCACAACGCGATCTTCGAGCCGGTCTGGAACCGGCACCACGTCGAGCTGGTGCAGATCACCGTCGCCGAGACGCTCGGCGTCGAGGAGGGGCGCGCCGCCTACTACGACGGCACCGGTGCGCTGCGCGACGTGCTGCAGAACCACATGCTGCAGGTGCTCGCGCTCGTCGCGATGGAGCCGCCGGCCTCGCTCGACGCCGAGGCGCTGCGCAACCAGAAGGTCGAGGTGCTGCGCGCGCTGCGCCTGCCCGACCCGGAGGAGGTCGCGCGCAGCAGCGTGCGCGCCCGCTACGGCCCCGGCGCCGCGCAGCGTGGCTACCTCGACGAAGTGGGCGTGGCGGAGGACTCGACGACCGAGACCTACGTCGCGCTGCGGGCCGAGATCAACAACTGGCGGTGGCGCGGCGTGCCCTTCCTGCTGCGCCACGGCAAGCGGCTGCCGAAGCGCTTCACCGAGGTGCAGGTGCAGTTCCGGATGCCGCCGCTGCAGCTCTTCAACCGGCCGCCGGACATGAGCGACGCGGAGTTCGACCGGGCGCTGCACAACGGTGCGCTCTGCCTCATTCGACCGAACGTGCTCACCATCGGCATCCAGCCGCGCGAGACCATCGGGCTGTCGTTCGGCGTCAAGCAGCCCGGGCCCGAGATGATCATGGCCCCGGCGGCGCTCGCCTTCGACTACCGGGAGCGCTTCGACGACGCGCCGCCCGATGCCTACGAGCGGCTGCTCCAGGACGCCATCGCCGGCGACGCCACGCTGTTCCTGCGCTCCGACGAGATCGAGGCCAGCTGGCGCTACTGCGATGCGGTGCGCACCGCGTGGAGCGAGCACGGCGCCGTGCCCCTGCACGAGTACCCCGCCGGCACCTGGGGCCCGGCTGCGGCCGACGAGCTCTTTCGCGGTTGCGAGGGCGGCTGGACGCGCGGCTGAGGGGGTTTGTCCCCGGCGGCGGATTCGCGCCGTGCCAGGATGGGTCAGCGCATCCAGAGCCCGAGCACCGTCGCCAGCGCACCCGCACCCACGGCGAGCAAGTCGATGCCCCGGCGGCCCTCGCGGTGACGCTCACGCTCGCTGGCCGTCAGGCTGTCGAGCATCGCCTGGGCCATCGCCGCCCGGGCCGCGGCGTCGCCGCCGCCCGCCGCCGGCCCGCTTCCGGGGGCTGCGGCGTCGAGCTCGCGCAGCGTCCTGGCCACGCCGTCGGGGTCGAGCAGCGCGATGGGTGCCCGGCAGTGGCTGCAGGCGTTCTCGCGCGCGAGGTCGATGGGCGCGCCGCACTGCGAGCAGTTCACCTGCCGGACGAGTTCGCGCAGCCGCGCGAGCTCGGCCGCCGACGGCTCGCGCAGGAAATTCTTCTCGCGCAGGAAGGCGTGGAACCCGGTCAGGCGGCCGTGCCCGGCGGCACAGCGCCAGTAGGTGAACCGGGTGCTGCGCTGCAGGTCGTGGGTGAAGGCCAGCCGCTTGCCGCAGCGCGGGCAGGACAGCGCCGAGTCGAGGGCGCGCCGATCCTGCCGGGCGCTGTCGGCAATGACCGTGAACAGCGCCCGCACCGCTTGTCGGTCGAGGGCGAGGCTCTCGGTGCCGTCGAACCAGAACAGGTGGCAGGTCGGACAGGCATCCACTTCGACCGGGGCCGCGGTCAGCGCCGCGCGGAAGCGGTGCGCACGCATCGGCTGCGCGCAGTTGGGACAGGCGGTCATCGGCACAGGGGCGACCGGATGCGGGGGCGGTTCGGCGTGACGGACGAGTGCGACGCGGCTTGCCGCCGTCATCGATGGACGCCATGATACCGCGCCCGCTGCGGGCGCCCGCCGCGCCGTCGCTGACTGCGGGCGGGTCGTCGGTCACGGAATGGAAACGGAGCGGGAACGCCGAACGCGGTTGTCGCGTCGGCGCGCACCAGGCTGAACTCCCGTGCAAGCGTCCTCAGGCGCGAACGCCGGGGCGCGGAAGATCGGGGCTGGGCCCCCGCACGCACTCCCTGTAGGAGCGCCTTCAGGCGCGAATGCAGTTTCAGGGCGGCGATTCGCCGCTGCAGCCAACTTTGCCAAGAGCCCCGGCGGATCCTTCCTGACGCCGGGCCAACGGACGCGGCGCGCCCCCGCACGCGGGCGCAGGGGAGCACGAGGCAACAAGGTCAGTGCGTCTGCGTCGTCGGCTCGGCCGCGGCCTGGCGCACTTCGCCGGACGCGATGTCGCGCGCGACGCGCAGCGTCTCGAACCGGGCTTCGAGGAACTGCTGGCGCGCGAGCAGCGCGTGGTCGTCGGCCGGCAGGAAGCCGGAAACGATCAGCGTGAGTCCGGCCGCGGTGATCATGGCGGCGACGCCGGCGAAGACGGTCTTTTCGGTGCGGCTGTGCAGGTCGTAGTTCATGTCCACTCCTTGGCGTTGTACGGCCGGCGTCCGGGGCTTGCGTGCCGACGGGTCCTGCCACGGATTCGACTCTAGGCAGGCGCACCCGAGGGCTCAAGCCGTTTGCGACGAAACCGGGAATTCGCGGGACGGACGGGCGAGGGACGGCGCGAACTTCAAGGTGCTCGACAGCACGGGCGTCGGGCACGGCTTCTCCAGCGGGCTGCCGGGGCGGTACAATCGCTGCCTATGCCGTTGCGCCCGACACCTTCGCATCTTTTCTCTGCCCGCCGCTGGCGGCGCTAGCCCGCCACGACCGACCCTCCTGTTCCGTGCCCGCAGCCCCTGCGGGCGATCGCCGAGCGACGGAACTTCTCCCGGGCAATCCGACGAAGCTGCGCCAATCCGTTCCGGGACCGAATGCGCTGCCGGAGTGCAAGATGCTGCTGATGATCGACAATTACGACAGCTTCACCTGGAACCTCGTCCAGTACTTCGGCGAGCTGGGTGCGGACGTCCACGTCCACCGCAACGACGCGATCACGCTGGAGCAGATCGAGGCCTGGCAGCCGGAACGGATCGTCATCTCGCCGGGCCCGTGCACGCCGCGCGAGGCGGGGATCTCGGTGCCGGTGATCGAGCGCTTCGCCGGACGGATCCCGCTGCTCGGCGTCTGCCTCGGGCACCAGGCGATCGGGCAGGCGTTCGGCGGCAACGTCGTGCGCGCGCAGCGCGTGATGCACGGCAAGGTCTCCGCGGTGACGCACGACGGCCGCGGCGTGTTCACCGGCCTGCCCTCGCCGCTTGCCGTCACCCGCTACCACTCGCTGGCCATCGAGCGGGCGACGCTGCCGGCCGGTCTCGAGATCACCGCCACCGCCGAGGACGGCGAGATCATGGGCGTGCGGCACCGGAGCCTGCCGGTCGAGGGCGTGCAATTCCATCCCGAGGCCTTCCTCACCGAGCACGGGCACGCGCTGCTGCGCAACTTTCTCCATCCGCCGACACAAGGAAGCACGCCATGACCATCAACGTCCAGGAAGCGCTGCAGCGCACGATCGAGCACCGGGAGATCTTTCCCGACGAGATGCTGTCGCTGATGCGCCGGATCATGAGCGGCGAGGTGTCGCCGGTGATGATCGCGGCGCTGACCGTGGGCCTGCGGGTCAAGAAGGAGACCGTCGGCGAGATCGCCGCCGCCGCGCAGGTGATGCGCGAGTTCGCGACCCGGGTCGAGGTTCCCCCGGGTCCGCCGCTGCTCGACATCGTCGGCACCGGCGGCGACGCGGCGCACACCTTCAACATCTCGACCGCGTCGATGTTCGTCGCGGCGGCGGCCGGCGCGCGCGTCGCCAAGCACGGCGGGCGCTCGGTGTCGTCGAAGTCGGGCAGCGCCGACGTGCTGGAGTCGCTGGGCGCCAACATCATGCTGACCCCGGCGCAGGTCGCCGCGTGCATCGCGGAGACGGGGATCGGCTTCATGTTCGCGCCGAACCACCACAGCGCGATGAAGCACGCCGCGCCGGTGCGGAAGGAGCTCGGCGTGCGCACGATCTTCAACATCCTCGGGCCGCTGACCAATCCCGCCGGCGCGCCGAACCAGCTGCTGGGCGTGTTCCACCCCGACCTGGTCGGCATCCTGGTCCGCGTGCTGCAGCGGCTGGGCAGCAGGCACGCGATCGTCGTCTACGGCAAGGACGGCATGGACGAGGTGTCGCTCGGCGCGGCGACGATGGTCGGCGAGCTGAAGGACGGCGAGGTCCGGGAGTACGAGATCCATCCCGAGGACTTCGGCCTGCGGATGATCAGCAACCGCGGCCTCAAGGTCGCCGATGCCGCCGAGTCGAAGGAGATGCTGCTGGAGGCGCTCGCCGACGTCGAGGGGACGCCGCGCGAGATCGTCGTGCTCAACGCCGGCGCGGCGCTGTACGCCGCCGACGTCGCGAGCTCGATCGCCGAGGGCATCGAGCGCGCGCGCGAGGCGATCGCCTCGGGGGCGGCGAAGCAGAAGCTCGACGCCTTCGTCGCGGCCACGCAGCGACTGGGCGCGGGCGGGCAATAGGCAGCGCCACCGCCGTGGCGAACGCCGCGCACCGGGGAACCGGGCACGTGCTCGCGCGGAGGGAGTGAAGCGTGCAGCGAACGGGGCGGAAGGCGACGGCGGGGCTGCGCTGGGCCGTCTTCGCGATGGTCGTCGTGCTCGTCGTCGTCACGCTGCACGCGCGCGGCTGGCCGGGCGGTTTCCTCAGCGACGACTTCTCGCACCTCGACTGGATCCACCGGGCCGACCTCGAGCACGGGCTCGGCGAGTGGACGCTGCAGCGGTTCTGGCAACCGCTCGCCTCCGGCAATTTCGCCTGGCGCCCGCTCGCGTTCGCCTCCTACGTGCTGGACTGGCGGCTGTTCGGCACCACCGCGGCAGGTTGGCAGGCGACCAACCTCGCGTTGCATCTCGCCAACGTCGCCCTCGTCGGCGGCCTGGCGTGGAAGTGGCTGCCCCAGGCCACGGCGTCGCGCGCGGCTGCGGCAGCGATCTCCGCCGCCGTGCTCGCCGCGTTCCCGTTCGCGGGCGAGGTGACGTTCTGGCTCGTCGGCCGCTTCGACCTCCTCGCGGCGCTGTTCGCGCTGTCGTTCCTGGCGACGTTTCGCAGCGGGCATGTCGGCGCGGGCCCGTGGCGGCAATCGCTGCGCGTCGCGTCGCTGATCGGCGCCCTGCTGGCCAAGGAGAGCGCGATGCCGCTGCCGTTCGTCGCGCTGCCGATCGCTGCGGCGCTGGCCGCCTCCGGCGCGGACGTTCCTGCCACCGGGGGCGCGCTGCGCTCCGTGAAATTTGCCGTGCGCGAACTCCTGCCGGCATGGATCGCGTTTGCGGGCTACGCGCTGGCGCGCCAGCTGCTGTTCGGGACCCCGCTCAAGGTCTACCCGGCGTCGACGTTTCCGCACAGCCTCGGCGAGCTGCTCGACCGGATCGCGCCGCTCGCGGCGGTCGCCACCCGGCAGCCGGGCGAATACGGCGCCCCGTGGGCGGTCGCGCTCGCCCTGTCGCTCGCCTTGGTCACCGCGCTGGTCGTGGCCGACGTCGTTCGCCGCCGCCCATCCAGCGCACCGCTGGCCGCCGCGCTCCTGGTCGCGGCGGTGGCCTACACCATCGCCCCCGCAACGTCGATTCCGGTCGCTTCGCCGCTTGGCGACGGGGCCCGCAGCTTCTACCTGCCCTGGCTTTTCGTCGCCCTGGCCGGAGGGATGGCGCTCGCGCCGGGCGGTGCGCGCCGCGCGCTCGGCGCGGGGCTCGTCGTGCTGTTGCTCTTCGGGCAGCAGGGGAGCTTGCGCCAGTGGCACGAGGCCGCGGCGACCCTGCGCCAGGTGCAGGCAGCCGTGCCCGGGCTCGCGCGGCACGTCGGTCCCGACGGCTATGCGCTGATCCTGCTCCCGGACCAGATCGGGGTGGCGGTGTTCGTCCGCAACGCGCAGGGCGGGGTGGTCTCGCGGCCCACGCAGGCCGACGATCACCTCGACCGCGTGGCGGGCGCGACGTGGGGAGACCTGCCCACGTGGGAACGCCGGTTCACCGGCGACGAACCCTGGGCGCCCAAAGCCGACAGGCCGTTTGCCGTGGCAGGCTTTCGTGGTGTTTACTGCTGGAACCCGGCGACGGCCACGCTGGTGGCGATCGACGCCGGAGGCGCGATCGCCGACCGCGGCGCCTGGAGGGACGCGCTGCGCGGCAATGCGCTGCGCCTGGGCTGCCTGCCGGGAACGGCCGGTTCCGCCGAATGAGCGCGGACATCGCGTGCACGCAACCCGGCCGATCGCGGCATCGACTGCAGGACGGCTGTCCGTGATCGCGACGCGCGCCGTGCTGCGCGAAGGATTGGCGTATGGAGTCGCCAGCGCACTCTCGCTCGGCGTCGACCTGGGCGTGCTCTTTGCGCTGGTCCGCGTCGGTGTGCCGGCCGCACCGGCGAGCGCGATCGGCTATGCGGCTGGCCTCGTGATCCACTATCTGCTCGCGATTCGACTGGTGTTCGCCCATCGGCGCTTCCGGTCGACCGTCGGCTTCGAGCTCGGGCTCTATGCGGCCACCGGCGTCGCGGGCCTGCTGATGACGGTCGCGATCGTCGCCGCCGGCCAGCGGCTCGGTTTCTCGCTCGCGTTCGCCAAGGGCGTCGCGGTGCTGGCGTCCTTCGTCGTCGTCTACCTCGTGCGGCGCGCGCTGATGTTCTCGGCGCCGCGCAAGCGCCCCGGACGCGGCGATGGCTGAGCCGCGCGTCGTCATCGTCGGCGCCGGGCCCGCCGGTCTCACCGCCGCGCTCGAACTCGTGCGTGCGGGACGGCCGCCGATCGTGCTCGACCTGGAGACGCAGGTCGGCGGCATCTCGCGCACCATCGTGCACGGCGGCAACCGGATGGACCTCGGCGGCCACCGCTTCTTCTCGAAGTCGGATTGGGTGATGGACTGGTGGCGCGAGATCCTGCCCGTCGAGTCGATGCCGGGCGACGCGCCGACCCGGATCGCCTACCGGAACCAGTCGCGCGAACTCGCCGCGGCGAGTCGCAGCGATTCTCCAGGTTCCGACCGCGTGATGCTCGTCCGGCCCCGCGTCTCCCGCATCTACTACCTGCGCAAGTTCTTCGACTATCCGATCCGGCTGAGCCCCGCGACGCTGGCCAATCTCGGCCTCGGCCGGACCGCCGCGATCGGCGCGAGCTACCTGCGCAGCCAGGTGTTTCCCCGCGCGCACGAGCGCACGCTGGAGGACTTTCTCGTCAACCGGTTCGGGCAGCGCCTCTACCGGACGTTCTTCAAGGACTACACCGAAAAGGTCTGGGGCGTGCCCTGCACCGAGATCTCGGCCGAGTGGGGCGCGCAGCGGATCAAGGGGCTGTCGATCGGCCGCGCGGTCGTGCACGCCGTCCGCAGCGCATTGCGGCGTGGCGAGGGGGGCACCGCGCAGAAGGCGACCGAGACCAGCCTGATCGAGCGCTTCCTGTATCCCAAGCTCGGCCCGGGCCAGCTGTGGGAAGTCGTCGCCGAGCGCATACGGGCCGGCGGCGGCGAGATTCGTCTGGGCCAGAGGGTCACGGGCATCCAGCGCGACGAGCGCACGGTGCGCGCCGTCGAGGTGCGCGACCGCGAGGGTGGCACGTACCGGATCGACGCCACGCACCTGATCTCGACGATGCCCATCGGCGAGCTCGTCCGCGCGCTGGCGCCCGCTGCGCCCGCCGAGGTGCGCGCCGTCGCCGACGGGCTGCCCTACCGCGACTTCATGACGGCGGGGCTGCTGGTGCCCCGCATGACGCCGCCCCCCGGCACGCCGGCCGACGCGCAGACCGGGATGCCTCCGGACAACTGGATCTACGTCCAGGAACCCGAGGTGCGCATGGGCCGCATCCAGATCTTCAACAACTGGAGCCCGGCGATGGTCGCGTCGAGCCCGAAGATCTTTCTCGGACTCGAGTACTTCTGCCAGGACACCGACGACCTGTGGTCGATGCCGGATGACCGCTTCCTCTCGTTCGCGGCGCGCGAGCTGGAGACGATCGGGCTGGCGCGCGCGGCCGACGTCGAGGACGGCGTGGTCGTGCGCGTGCCCAAGGCCTACCCCGCGTACTTCGGCAGCTACGAGCGGCTCGACACCGTCAGGCGCTTCGCGGCGACGCTCTCCAATCTCTGGCTCGTCGGCCGCAACGGCATGCACCGCTATAATAACCAGGACCACTCGATGGTCAGCGCACGGATGGCGGTGCAGTGCATCCTCGATCCCTCGCGCGACCGCGAGGCGATCTGGCAGGTCAACCTCGAGCAGGACTACCACGAGGAAGACGCCGCCGGAGGTGGTGACGCCGCACGCCGTGACTCCGGCAACCCTTGACGCGCCCCCCTTGAACCCGACCGACATACTGAGCCGCATCCTCGCCACCAAGGTCGACGAAGTCGCCGCCGCAAGGCAGCTGCGATCGGGTGCTGAGGTCCTGGCCGCGGCGCGGGCGGCGGGTCCGGTCCGCGATTTCGAGGCGGCGCTGCGCGCGAAGATCGCCGCCGGGCGCTCCGCGGTGATCGCCGAGATCAAGAAGGCGAGCCCGAGCAAGGGGGTGCTGCGGCCGATCTTCGATCCGCGGGCAATCGCCCTGCGCTACGAGGCGGGCGGCGCCGCCTGCCTGTCGGTGCTGACCGACCGCCCGTACTTCCAGGGGGCGCCCGAGTACCTGACCGCGGCGCGCGACGCCGTCGCGCTGCCGGCGCTGCGCAAGGACTTCATCGTCGACGAGTACCAGATCGCCGAGGCCCGCGCCTGGGGCGCCGACGCGATCCTGTTGATCGTTGCCGCACTCGACGACGCGCGGCTGGCCGCGTTCGAGGCCTGCGCCCGCGACCTCGGGATGGCGGTGCTGGTCGAGGTGCACGACGGCGCCGAGCTCGACCGCGCGCTGAAGCTCGCCACACCGCTCATCGGCGTCAACAACCGCAATCTGCGCACGTTCGACGTATCGCTGGCGAACACGCTCGAGCTGCTGCCGCGGGTTCCGCCGGACCGGCTGGTGGTGACCGAGAGCGGCATCCTCGCGCCGGCCGACGTGGCGACGATGCGCGCGCACGGCGTGCACGCGTTCCTGGTCGGCGAGGCGTTCATGCGCGCCGCCGATCCGGGGCAGGCGCTGGCCGCGCTGTTCCGCTGACGCCGGCCGCCGCCGGCCGCATCGGCGGTGCTATGATGCCGTGCCGTTTCGGGGCGTGTCCCTCGCGGCGTCGACCGCTGTCCTTCGTGCAAGCCCGCCTGATTCCGCGCCCCATGGATTTCGCCCTGTCCCTGCCGCTCCCTGTCGTTCCGCGCCACGACGCGCGTCTCCCTCGCGGGCCCGGGCCCGATCGGGACGGGCGCTGATGTCGGCGATCGCCGTCGACAACGTCAGCAAGCACTGGACGACCCGGGAGGGTCGCGTGCATGCGGTCGACGGCCTGTCCTTCGCGCTCGAGCCCGGCACGCTCAACGTGCTGCTCGGGCCTTCCGGCTGCGGCAAGTCGACGACGCTGCGGCTCATCGCCGGGCTTGAGCAGGCCGACGGCGGGCGCATCCACATCGCCGGCCGCGACGTCACCGACCTGCCGCCGGCGCAGCGCAACATCGCGATGGTCTTCCAGAGCTACGCGCTGTTTCCGCACCTGTCGGTCGCCGAGAACATCGTCTTCGGGCTCCGGGTGCGCAGGGTGTCCGCCGCCGACACGGCGACGCGGTTGAAGCGCGTCGCGGAGCTGCTCGGGCTGGCGCAGCTCCTCGACCGCAAGCCGGGGCAGCTCTCCGGCGGGCAGCAGCAGCGCGTGGCGCTGGGCCGCGCGATCATCGCCGAGGCGCCGGTCTGCCTGATGGACGAGCCGCTGTCGAACCTCGACGCGCAGCTGCGGCAGGACATGCGCGCGGAGATCCGCAGCCTGCAGCGCGCGCTCGGCATCACCATGGTCTACGTTACCCACGACCAGGTCGAGGCGATGTCGATGGCCGATCGCGTGATCCTGCTCAATGCCGGCCGCATCGAGCAGAACGCGACGCCGGTCGAGCTCTACGAGACGCCGGCCAACACCTTCGTCGCCCGCTTCATCGGCACGCCGCCGATGAACCTGCTGCCGCTGGCCGAGGGCGCCGACGGGGCGGTCATCGACGGCAGCAGCGGCCCGGCGGTGGCGCCGATCGACTGCGCCGGGCTGACGCTGGGGCTGCGCCCCGAGCACATCACGCTGCTGCACGGGGAGGGCGTCCCGGCGATGGTCGCCGCGGTCGAATACCTCGGCGCCGATTCGCTGGTCACCTGTCGGCTCGGCAACGCGACGCTCGCCGCACGGGTCGGCGGCAGCGTGGGCCTCGCCGCCGGGGATACCGCCTGGCTGTCGTGGGCGGGCTCCGCCCAGCACCTGTTCGAGTCCGACGGCACGCGGCGTGCCGATGCCGAGCGCAATGAAGCCGCAACGATGTTTGCCTAGACTTTCCCGTCTGCCGTATTCAACCAGGGAGGATTCATGTGGGCCAATAGCATCCGCCGTGCCGTCTTGGGCTTCGTCGCCGCCGTCGCGTCCGGCATCGCGCTGGCGCAGGCGCCGGTCGAGGTCTCGTTCTATTACCCGGTCGCCGTCGGCGGGCCGATCACCAAGCTCGTCGACGGACTCGCGGCCGACTTCGAGAAGGAGAACCCCGGGATCAAGCTGAAGCCGATCTACACCGGCACCTACCAGGACTCGATCACCAAGGCGCTGACCGCGGTGAAGAGCGGCGAGCCGCCGGTGACGTCGATCCTGCTGTCGACCGACATGTACACGCTGATCGACGAGGACGCGATCGTCCCCTTCGACGACCTCGTCAAGACGCCCGAGGACCAGGCGTGGCTGAAGAGCTTCTACCCGGCGTTCATGGAGAACAGCCAGACCGGCGGCAAGACCTGGGGCATCCCGTTCCAGCGCTCGACGATCGTCCTCTACTACAACAAGGAGCTGTTCAAGGAAGCCGGGCTCGACCCGAACCGGCCGCCGCAGAACTGGAAGGAGCAGGTCGAGTACGCGCAGAAGCTCACCAAACGCGACGCCTCCGGCAAGGTGACGCAGTGGGGGCTGCAGATCCCGTCCTCGGGCTTCCCGTACTGGCTGTTCCAGGCATTGGCGATCCAGGCCGGCACCAACCTGATGAACGCCACCGGCACGCAGACCTACTACGACCGCCCCGAGGTGATCGAGGGGCTGACCTACTGGGTCGACCTGGTGAAGAAGCACAAGGTCCACCCGGAAGGCATCGTCGAATGGGGTTCGACGCCGAAGGACTTCTTCGAGAAGAAGGTGGCGATGGTGTGGACGACGACCGGCAACCTGACCAACGTGCGCACCAATGCCAAGTTCGACTTCGGCGTGGCGATGCTGCCGGCGGGCAAGCAGCGCGGCAGCCCGACCGGCGGCGGCAACTTCTACGTCTACAAGAAGGCGACGCCGGCGCAGCGCGAGGCGGCGTTCAGGTTCATCAAGTGGATCACCACGCCGCAGCGCGCCGCGCAGTGGGGCATCGACACCGGCTACGTCGCGGTGCGCGCCGACGCCTGGGAGACGCCGGCGATGAAGCAGTACGTCGCCGGCTTCCCGGCCGCCGCGGTCGCCCGCGACCAGCTGCCGTACGCCAAGGCCGAGCTGTCGACGCACGACAACCAGCGCGTGACCAAGGCGCTGAACGACGGCCTGCAGGCGGCGCTCACCGGCGCCAAGACGCCCGAGCAGGCGATGAAGGACGCGCAGCGCGAAGCCGAGCGGCTGTTGCGCTCGTTCAGGTAACGCGGATGCGCGGCGCAGCGTCGAGAGCACTGCGCCGCGCGCAGCCGACCGGGCGATGACGCGGCAGATGCAATGGCTGTACGGATGGCTGCTGGTGCTGCCGGCGGCGGCGCTGCTGGCACTCTTCACGCACTATCCGGCGATTGCCACCGCGTGGCACAGCTTCCATTCGACGCCCAAGGGCGCGCGGCCGGCGGTGTTCGTCGGCGGCGACAACTACCGGCTGCTCGTCGACGACCCGATCTTCTGGCAGTCGCTGACCAACAATCTCTGGTACGCGCTGGGCACGATCCCCGCGTCGATCGGCCTGGCGCTGCTGATGGCGACCTGGGTCAACGGGCGGCTGCCCGGCCGCGGCTTCCTGCGGCTCGCCTTCTTCACGCCGACGATCCTGCCGATGATCGCGGTGGCGAACATCTGGCTGTTCTTCTACACCCCCGAGTACGGCCTGCTCGAGCAGATCACCAAGGGCCTGGGCTTCGCCAGCCACAACTGGCTCGGGAGCAAGGGCTCGGCGCTGGGGGCGCTGATGGTCGTGGCGGTGTGGAAGGAGGCCGGCTTCTTCATGATCTTCTACCTGGCGGCGCTGCAGTCGATGTCGCCCAACCTCGCCGAGGCGGCGGCGATCGAGGGCGCGTCGCGCTGGTACTTCTTCCGCCGCGTGACCTTTCCGCTGCTGATGCCGACCACGCTGTTCGTGCTGGTCAACGCGGTGATCAACGCCTTCCGGATGGTCGACCACGTCGTCGTGATGACGCGTGGCGGGCCCGACAACGCGACCGAGCTGCTGCTCTACTACATCTACGAGATCGGCTTCCGCTTCTGGGACACCGCCTACGCGGCGGTGCTGACGATGGTGCTGCTGGCGATCCTGGGAACGGTCGCGCTGGCACAGTTCTGGTTCATCGGCCGGCGGGTGCATTACCAATGACCGCTGCCGTCGCAGCAGGCGCGGGAGCGCAACCTTGAGCGCCGTCCACCGGGCGCGGGGTGCGGTGTTCGGCCTCGAGACCGCGGCGGCGTGGCTCCTCGGCCTGCTGTGGGTGCTGCCGCTCGTCTACGCGTTCTGGGCCGCGTTCCATCCGGGCGAGTTCTCGACGCGGTTCGTGCTGACCGCGCCGCTGACGCTGGACAACTTCGCCAAGGCCTGGGCGGCCGCGCCGTTCGCCCGCTATTTCGTCAACACCGTGCTGCTGGTGACGACGGTGCTCGCCGCGCAACTGGTGCTGGTCACGCTCGCCGCCTACGCGTTCGCGCGCTTCGAGTTTCCGGGGCGCAACCTGCTGTTCGCGCTGGTGCTGGTGCAGTTGATGATCATGCCCGACGTGCTGATCGTCGAGAACTACCGGACGATGAGCGCGCTCGGGCTGAAGGACACGATCCTCGCCATCGGCCTGCCGTACATGGCGAGCGCGTTCGGGATCTTCCTGCTGCGCCAGACCTTCAAGACCATTCCGCGCGAGCTCGACGAGGCTGCGCGGGTCGAAGGCTGCTCGCCGCTGCAGGTGCTGTGGAAGGTGTACGTGCCGCTGGCCCGGCCGGTGTACCTCGCCTACGCGCTGGTCAGCGTCTCGTACCACTGGAACAACTTCCTCTGGCCGCTGATCATCACCAACTCGGTCGAGTCGCGGCCGCTGACCGTCGGTCTGCAGGTGTTCGCCTCCACCGACCAGGGCATCGACTGGTCGATCATCACCGCGGCGACGCTGCTGACCTCGGGGCCGCTGCTCGTCGCCTTCCTCCTCTTCCAGCGGCAGTTCGTGCAGTCGTTCATGCGGGCGGGCATCAAATGAAGCTGATCACCTGGAACACGCAGTGGTGCTGCGGCATCGACGGTCGCGTCGACCCGGCGCGCATCGTCGCCGAGGCGAAGCGCCTCGCCGACTTCGACGTGCTGTGCCTGCAGGAGGTCGCCGACCACTTCCCGCATCCGCGGCTCGCCGGCAGCGCCGGCGAGGACCAGTTCGCGGTGCTCGCCGCGCTGCTGCCCGGGTACACCCCGATTCCCGGCGTCGCCGTCGACCATCCCGGAGACGACGGCCGCCGGCGGCGATTCGGCAACATGATCCTGTCGCGCCTTCCCGTGCGCCAGGTGTTCCGGCACCTGCTCCCCTTTCCGGTCGACCCGGGCGTCGACGGCATGCCGCGGATCGCCGTCGAGGCGACCGTGGTCGCGCCGTTCGGCGAGCTGCGGGTGATCACCACGCACCTCGAGTGGTACTCGCAGAAGCAGCGCAGCGCCCAGGTGCAGGCGTTGCGCGCGATCTACGCCGACGGTCACGCGCACGCCCGCCGCGGCTCGGTCACCGACGAGAGCGGCGGCCCGTTCACCACCTTCCGGCGCCCCGCCGCGACGCTGATCTGCGGCGACTTCAACCTCGAGCCCGAGGATCCCGACCACGGCCGGATGCTGGCGCCCTTCGACGACGGCACCGCTCCGCTCTCCGACTGCTGGACGCTCACCCATCCGGGCGTTGCGCACCCGTCGACCTTCTGCATCCACAGCAAGATGGTTCCCGGCGGGCCCGAGATGCACTGCGATTTCATCTTCGTCAGCGAGGAGTTGAAGGCGCGCGTGCGCACGCTGCAGGTCGACCAGGAGACCCAGGCGTCCGACCACCAGCCGCTGGTGCTGGAGCTCGGCTGAGATCGGCCCGTCATTGAGCGGCGAGGAGCGGGCCTCCTTCATGTAGGAGCGGCTTCAGCCGCGAAGGCTTGTTTGCGACGCCATTCGCGGCTGAAGCCGCTCCCACAGACGCTCCCGGAGCCGTCCCTATTCACGCAGGATTCGCGGCTGAAGCCGCTCCTGCAGCCGACTCGGCGCATGCAGGTCATTCAGCGCCGACGCAACACTCGAGTCGCGTCCGGCTAAAATGGCGAAGTTCGGCGAGTCTCCGCTCGCCTTCGCCTCCATCTTGAAGTTCCCCGCCGCCCTCCCCGAATCCGCGCAGCGCGAAGCGCTCGCCCGCATCGGTGGCGCCGGGCGCCCGGCGATCGTCATGGTCGCGCACGGCTGGGGCGGCGGCGTGCGTCGCCACGTCGACGATCTGGCGGCACTGATCGCCGATCGCTGCGAGGTCTTCCACCTGCTGCCCGCCGGCGGCGGCCAGGTGGCGCTGCATCGCCACGGCGGCGCGCTGGCGCTGTATTTCACCCTGCCCGCGGACGGCGCGGCGCTGGCGGCGTTGCTGCGGTCGCTGTCCGTCGTCCGGTTCCACTTCCACCACGTCCACGGGCTGCCGCAGTCGGTATTCGAGCTGCCGCGCTCGACCGGGGTTCCCTACGACTGCACGCTGCACGACTACTTTGCGTTCTGCCCGCAGCACCAGCTCGTCGACGTCGCCGGCCGCTACTGTGGCGAGCCCGACGAAGCGGGATGCCGGGACTGCCTGGCGCAGCGCGCGCCGCAGTGGCCGCTCGACATCGTCGAGTGGCGCGAGCTCTTCGGCGGATTCCTCGCCGGTGCCGAGCGCGTCATCGCCCCGGTCGAGGATGTCCGCCGGCGTTTCCGGCGCCACTTCGCGAACCTGCCGATCGTCGTCTGGCCGCATCCGGAGCCGGCGGCCGCGCTGCCGGGGCGTCCCTGCCGCGTCGCGACGCTCGGGCTGCTGTCGCCGGCCAAGGGGCTGGACGTGGTCGTCGGCTGCGCGGAGGACGCGAGGGCGCGCAGCCTGCCGCTGTCCTTCCGGATCATCGGGGCGACGACGACCCCGCTGCCGGAGCTGCCGGGTGGCCTGCTGTCGTCGACCGGCGAGTACGAGGACGCCGAATTGCCGGGGCTGCTCGCCGCCGAGGCGCCCGACGTCCTGCTGTTCGCCGCGCAGTGGCCCGAGACCTATTCGTACACGCTGTCGGCGGCGCTGGCCGCGGGCCTGCCGATCGTCGCCTCGGCCTTCGGCGCGTTCGCCGAGCGTCTCGCCGGCGTCCCGCAGGCGCGGCTGTTGCCGTGGGACGCGCCGGCTGCCGTGTGGAACGACGCGTTGCTGGAGGCGGCGGCAGCGCGCGCTCCGCGGGCCGCCGCTGCCGGCGCGACCGGCGCGACCGGCGCATCGCCGCCGGAGGCCTACGTCGCGTGCTATCTGGACGCGTTGCCGTCGACCCCGGAGCCCGCGCGGACGCCGCTGCCGGAACTCGACAGCCGCCACTTTCAGCCTCCGGTCGCCGCCGATCCGCAGCCTCTGTCGCTGCCCGAGCTCTACCGCGCCGGCGTGCTCTGCGGGCTGGCCGAGGCGCGCGCCGAGTTCGTGCGGCGGATCGACGTCGCCGAGCGCGACCTGCAGCGCGAGAACGGCCTGCGCGAGCGCGAGCGACGCGACATGCAGCGCGAGTACGAGCGCCAGCAGTTCCTGCTGGTCGCGGCACGCGAGCGCGTCGCCGCGCTGGAGTCGTCGACCAGCTGGCGCCTGACCGCGCCGCTGCGCAGCGTGATCCACCGGATGAAGGTCGGCAGCGCGCAGTTCCGCGCCCGCTGGATCGGCGCGCGGCGCACGCCGCGGCAGGCGAGCCTGGCGCTGACCATCCTGCGCGACGACGGCGCCCGCGCGCTGGCCCGCCGGCTGTGGACCAAGTTCGTGCGCCCGCGGCGTTTCCGGCCGAAGGCCTTCGCGCCCTGCGCCCTCGAGACCGAGGTGACGCCGCTCGCGCTGCCGCCGCCCGACGGCGCGCCGCGGGTGTCGATCCTGATCCCGGTCTACGGCAAGCCGCTGCTCACGTTCAGCTGCCTCAGGAGCATCGCCCTCAACACCGCGGCGGGCAGCTACGAGGTGGTCGTGCTGGACGACGCTTCGCCGGAACCCGCGTCGATTGCGCTGGCGCCGGTGACCGGCGCCCGGATCGAGCGCAACCCCGAGAACCTGGGTTTCCTGCGCACCTGCAACCGTGCGGCGACGCTCGCCCGCGGCGAGATGCTGGTCTTCCTCAACAACGACACGCTGGTGACCGCCGGCTGGCTCGACGCGCTGCTCGCGGTCTTCGCGCAGCGTCCCGACGCGGGCCTGGTCGGCGCCAAGCTGATCTACCCCGACGGGCGGCTGCAGGAAGCGGGCGGCATCGTCTGGCGCGACGGCTCGGCGTGGAACGACGGCCGCGACGGCGATCCGGACCGCCCCGAGCACAATTACCTGCGCGAGGTCGACTACTGCTCGGGCGCCTGCCTGGCGATTTCCGCACGGCTCTTCCGCGAGCTGGGCGGGTTCGACACCCGGTACGCGCCGGCGTACTACGAGGACACCGACCTCGCGTTCGAGGTGCGCGCCGCGGGGCGCAAGGTCTACTACCAGCCCGCGGCGACGATCGTGCACTTCGAGGGGCAGACCTCGGGCACCGACGAGGGTGCCGGCGTCAAGCAGCACCAGGTGATCAACCAGGCGAAGTTCGCGCAGAAGTGGGCGGGCGAACTCACCGCGCACCGCTCGAACGGCCTGCTGGTCTGGGCGGAACGCGACCGCCACGCGCGCCGCCGGGTGCTGGTCGTCGAGGCCTGCATGCTGACCCCCGACCAGGACTCGGGTTCGATGCGCATGCTGGCGCTGCTCGAGATCCTGGTCGAGCAGGGGTGCAAGGTCACCTTCGCCGCCGACAGCCTCGAATATCGCCAGCCCTACGTCCGCGACCTGCAGCAGCGCGGCGTCGAGGTCGTGTTCCATCCGTACGCGACGTCGATCTCCGAGCTCCTCGGCACGCGCGGCGTCGAGTTCGACCTGATCGTCATCGCCCGCCACTACATCGCCGAGAAGCACATGGACGCGGTGCGCGCGTTCGCGCCGCAGGCGCTGCTGGTGTTCGACACCGTCGACCTGCACTTCCTGCGCGAGGAGCGGCTCGCCGAGCTCGCGGGCGGCGCGGCGGCCAAGGCGGCCGCGCAGGCGACGCGCGCCGCCGAACTGGCGCTGATCGCCAAGGCCGACGTCACGCTGGTCGTGTCGCCGATCGAGCAGAAGCTGCTCGCGGCGGCGCTGCCGCAGGCCCGCGTGCGGGTGCTGTCCAACGTCCACGAGCTCCTGCCCGGCGGCAAGCCCTGGGCCGAGCGCGAGGGCCTCGTGTTCATCGGCGGCTTCCAGCATCCGCCCAACACCGACGCCGTGCTCTGGTACGCGCGGGAGATCCTGCCGCACGTCCGCCGGCTGCTGCCCGGCGTGAAGACGACGATCGTCGGCGCCGATCCGCCGGCGACGATCCGCGCGCTGGCGGCCGACGACCTGGTCATCACCGGCTACGTCCCCGACGTCGCGCCGTGGTTCACCGGCTGCCGGGTGTCGATCGCGCCGCTGCGCTACGGTGCCGGCGTCAAGGGCAAGGTGAACCTCGCGATGAGCTACGGCCTGCCGGTGGTGGCGACGCCGGCGTCGGTCGAGGGCATGTCGCTGACGCCCGGCGACGACGTGCTGGTCGCCGACGGCGCCGCAGCGTTCGCCGAGGCGATCGCCCGGCTCTACGGCGATCAGGCGCTGTGGGAGCGCCTGGCCGCCGGCGGGCGGGCGAACATCCGCACGCACTTCTCGCGCGACGTCGCGCGCGCGGCACTCGAGGAGCTGCTGGTGCTGACCTCCGGGTCTTCCAGCGGAAAGTGACGCGCGCCGCGCCCCGCCTGGCGCGTCAGTGCTTGCGGAAGACGAGGTCCCAGACGCCGTGGCCGAGCTTCAGGCCGCGGGCCTCGAACTTGGTCAACGGGCGGTAGGTCGGACGCGGCGCGAAATCGGCTGCCGTGTTCGCGAGCAGCGGTTCGGCCTGCAGCGTCGCCAGCGCTTCGTGCGCGTAGTCTTCCCAGTCGGTGGCCACGTGCAGGTAGCCGCCGGGCGCCAGCCGTCGCGCCAGCTCGTGGACGAAGCCCGATTTCAGCAGCCGCCGCTTGTGGTGGCGCTTCTTCGGCCAGGGATCGGGGAAGAAGACGTGAATGCCGGCGAGCGAGGCGACGGGGATCATCGCCGCGACGACGTCGACGGCGTCGTGACGGATCACGCGCACGTTGTTCAGTTCCTGCGCGGCGACCTGCTTCAGCAGGCTGCCCACGCCCGGCGCGTGGACCTCGACGCCGAGGAAATCGTCGTTCGGCCGCGCGGCGGCAATGGCGGCGGTGGTCTCGCCCATCCCGCAGCCGATCTCGAGCACGCGCGGCGCGCGGCGGCCGAAGGCGCGGTCGAAATCGAGCGGCGCGGCGGCGAACGGCAGGCCGAAGCGCGGGAACAGCTCGTCGAGCGCGCGCTGCTGGGCCGCCGACATCCGGCCCTGGCGCAGCACGAAACTGCGCACCGGCCGGTGGTGTGCCGACGTGGGACCGGCTTCCGCGACCGCCGGCGCGCCGGTCGCCGCCGCAAGCTTGTCGGGCGCGGCGCTCAACGGGCCGGGGCCCGCGACCAGTCGGGGGCGGCGAGCCGGCGGTCGAGCGACTTCGGCGCCGCGGCGCCGACCGGCGTGTAATCGACGCGGATCGTGTCGGCGTTCTTCCACGTGGCGACCGCGTCGGTCCAGGCTTCGGCCGGCTTCCAGAACAGGATCCGCGCGACCCCGTCGCTCGAAATCCGCCACACCGCGAGCTCGTTGACGCAGCGCGTCGCGCAGAAATCGGCGGTCACCAGATGCTGCCGGTCGGGGGCGACCTTTGGCTCGGCCGGCAGTTCCACCTTGCGGCCATTGGCCCGCTGCAGCAACGTGAACGTCACGTCGTCGCCGACCGTCGTGTAGAGGAGGACGGCGTTGATCGCGCCGATGTAGTCCCACAGGCTGTGCGAGCGGCCCCCGACCGGGGCCTCGACGTCGGTGAAGGTGACGGCGCCGGAAGGGTAGAGCGAGACCTTGAGGTCCAGGCCGTCGCGCGTCGCCAGGTGCGGCAGGCGCTTCATCTGCTCGGTTTCGACCAGGCGCCCGCAGTGGGCGGAGTCCTCGGCGTTGGCGCAGAGGGTCGCGAGCTCCTCGGTCGAGACCGGCGCCGCGACGGCCGCCGCGGCGAAGAGCCCCGCGGCGAGGGTCGCGCCGGCGCGCAGGCTGCGGAACATCGGAGGCGGCTGCTCGCGATGGAGATCGGGCGCATTCATGGCGCGGATTCTACCCTTTTGCGTGCGTGCCGCCTCGGGGCTGGACCGGACACCGCGATCGGTCGGACAATGCAGCCTTCGGTCGCGGCCGTCGCGTCACGCCTGGTCGCGGCGCCGGCGCGGCAGGCGCCGACCGTCACGACCCGGCAACGGCAAGGCATCCCGATGAGCGAATTCGCGCAGCAGCGCGCAGAGTTTTCGACGGCCATCGAGCGCGAGCTCGCGACCCGCAACCTCAATTTCCCGACGGTGCTCGATCTCTCGCTGCGCATCAAGCGCGCGGCCGACGACCCCGACTCGACGCTGGAGGACATCGCCAAGCTGGTCCGCATCGAGCCCGTGCTCTCGGCGCGCGTCATCCAGATGGCGAACTCGGTGATCTTCAACCGTGCCGGCAACTCGGTCACCAACGTGTCGACCGCGGTGCGCCGGATCGGCATCTCCAACGTGCGCGTGACCGCGCTGATCGTCGCCATGGACCAGCTCGGCCAGGAACACCGGTCGCGGGCGATGCGCGACCTCGCCCGCGTCGTCTGGGCGCACTCGGTGGACGTGGCGTCGTGGGCGTACGCGCTGGCCCGCCACCTGCGGATCGGCAACCCGGACACGGCGCTGTTCGCCGGGCTGATGGCCGACATCGGGCAGTTCTTCCTCATCGCCCGGGTCGGCAGCTACCCCGCGATCGCCGCGGACTTCCGGGGCTTCTCGGAACTGGTCGGCTTCTGGAACGCGGCGCTGCGCCGCGCGATTCTCGAGACCATGGCGCTGCCGGCGGACATCCTCGACGCGCTGGAGTTCGACAATCCCTACGGCGGCAAGTGGCCGCCGCGGGCGCTGCACGAAGTGCTGTTCGTCGCCGGGCTGGCGGCGGAATCCGACAACCCCCTCGATCCGGAGAAGTCGCAGACCCGGCGCCGGCGGGTCGACGCCGCGCGGCTCGAGCTCGATGCGCCGCGGTTCGACGACCTGCTCGCCGCCGCCCGGCAGGAGCGCCAGGAGCTGCTGGGTGCCGTGACCGGCTGAGAGGCTGAGCCCTCCGTCGCTCAGGCGCCGCGATGGCCGACGTCGGCGAGGTGCAGATGGGCCTCCTCGGCCGAGTCGTAGATGTGCGGGGTCAGGCCGCGCTGCGTCAGCGCGTCGCCGATCCGCATGCGCACGAAGTTCGAGGTGGCGTAGCGGGTGACTCCCCAGTAGAACCGGTCGACCAATCCCTTGACCATGTCGGTCCAGGGATCGATCAGCTCCGGGGCGATCACGAAATTGTCGTAGTTGACGATGGCGTAGACGCGGCGCCCGATCGGCGCCAGCAGGCGCTCGATCTCGCGGCGCACGTCGTCGATGTCCTGCCGGCTGCGGATCGACAGCCGCTCGAAGTTGATGAAGAACACGTTCTGCTCGGCGTCGTAGGCGAAGCGCCGCGGCAGCGGAATCTGCAGCAGCCGCTCGCGCAGCCCCATCGGGTGGTCGCGGAAGATCGCCGCGTCCATCAACCGCGGCGTGCCGTTGATGACCGGCCGGAATTCCATCTGCGCGAGGATGTCGCGCTCGAGGTCGACGCCGGGCGCGATCTCGATCAGCTCCAGTCCTTCGGCGCACAGTTGGAACACGCAGCGCTCGGTGACGTAGAGCGCCGGCTGACGCCGCTTCCACGCCTGCGCGCCGGAATAGGTCCGGTGCTCGACCTCGCGGACGAACTTCTTCGCGGTGCCTTCCTCGAGGATCTCCAGGCGGCCGTCGCGGGCCGTGACGTTGAGCCGGCCCGCGGTGAAGGTGCCGACGAAGACCACCGCCTTGGCCGCCTGGCTGATGTTGATGAAGCCGCCGGCACCGGCCAGCCGCGGCCCGAACTTGGACACGTTGAGGTTGCCTTCGCGGTCGGCCTGCGCCAGGCCGAGGAAGGCGAGATCGAGTCCGCCGCCGTCGTAGAAGTCGAACTGGTAGGGCTGATCGACGATCGCCTCGGTGTTGGTCGCGGCACCGAAGTTGAGGCCTCCCGCCGGGATGCCGCCGACGACGCCGGGCTCGGCGGTCATCGTCAAGAGGTCGATGATCTTCTCCTCGGCGGCGACGCTCGAGACGCCTTCGGGCATCCCGATGCCCAGGTTGACGATGCTGTTGGGCTTGAGCTCCAGTGCCGCGCGCCGGGCGATGATCTTGCGCTCGGACATCTCCATCGGCGCGATCGTCGACGCGGGGACGCGGATCTCGCCGGCGAATGCCGCGCTGTAGGGCACCGCGAACGTCTGCATGTGGTACTCGGGCCTCTCGGCGACGACCACGCAGTCGACCAGGATGCCCGGGATCTTCACCTGCCGCGGATTGAGCGTGTGCCGGTCGGCGACGCGCTCGACCTGGGCGATGACGATGCCGCCGGAGTTGTGCGCCGCCATCGCGATCGCGAGGCCTTCGAGCGTCAGCGCCTCGCGCTCCATGGTGATGTTGCCGTCGGGGTCGGCGGTGGTGCCGCGGATGATGCCGACGTGGATCGGGAAGGCCTTGTAGAACAGGTACTCCTCGCCGTCGAGCGGCATCAGCGTGACCAGGTCCTCGGTGGTCGCGCTGTTGATCTTGCCGCCGCCGAAGCGCGGATCGACGAAGGTGCCGAGGCCGATGCGCGACAGGTGCCCCGGCTTGCCGGCGGCGATGTCGCGGAACAGGTGGGCGATCACGCCCTGGGGCAGGTTGTAGGCCTCGCACTGGTTGGCGACCGCCAGCGCCTGCAGCTTCGGCACGAGGCCCCAGTGGCCGCCGACGACGCGCTTCACGAGCCCCTTGTAGCCGAGGTGGTTGAGGCCGCGCTCCTTGCCGTCGCCCTGCCCGGCCGCATACACCAGCGTGAGGTCGCGCGGCGAGCCGAGACCCGAGGGGTCGTCCTTCGCCGTCGCGAGGAAGCGCTCCTCCAGGGCGACGGCGATGTTCTCGGCGAAACCGATGCCGACGAAGCCGGTGGAAGCCAGCGTGTCGCCGTCGCGGATCAGCGCGACGGCATCGCGGGCGCTGACGATCTTGCCGTGCTCGAAGCTGTGCAGCGCCGCGAGCCGCGCCTGCCGTTCCTGGTCCATGCGCACCGTCTCCCCGTGTTCGTCCCTGCGACCGAAGGGGGCTATGGTAATTCGCGCGGCGGGTTTGCGCGATGGCCCGGTGCCGGGCGGCGGCGAGCAGCCGTCGCGGCGACGTCGGGCCGGGATCGACGCCGGGCCCAGGTCGACGTCCCCGCGGCCGGTGCCGGCCGCGCGTGCTATCTTTGTGTGCTGCCGCCGCGGCTGCGTTGGGACGATGCCGGATCGTCGGTTCATCTGCCTGCAATGCCGGCCCGAGCATAATCACGGATTCGCGACTGTCCGACGGGCTGCCCGCCACGATGATTCCGCGCTGGATCACGATCGCCTATCTCGCCTACCTCGCCGCGCCGATCGTCCTGCTGTTCGTCGGCTCGTTCGGCGATCTCTGGCTCAACACGCTGCTGCCGACCGGTGCGACGGTCCGGTGGTACGCCGAAGTCGCCGCCGATCCGAGCTTCCGGCGCGCCTTCTCGGCGAGCCTGTTCGTCGCGGTGATGACCTGCGCCGCCTGCGTCGCGATCGGCCTGCCGCTCGGCTACGCGGTGTTTCGCGCCCGCAGCGCCCGCGTCCGCGCGCTCGCGCGGATGCTCTACCAGCTCCCCGTCGCGCTGCCGCCGCTGGTGCTGGCGTTCGGCTTCATCCTGGTGTTCTCGTCCGATGCGCTGCCCTGGCTCGGCAGCGTCTGGCTGCTGATCGCCGGGCACATCGTCCTCGGACTGCCGTACTTCCTGCAGACGGTCGTCTCCGACATGCAGCGCCTGGGCCTGCGCACGCTCGAGGACGCGGCCGAATCGCTGGGCAGCAGCGGGTTGCAGCGCTTCCTGCACGTCGTGCTCCCCGCGTTGCGCCACTCGGTGCTGTCGGGGCTCATCGTCGTCGCCGCGCTGTCGATCGGCGAGTTCCAGTTCTCCAACCTGGTCTCGGGCTTTCTCAACCGGACCTATCCGGTGGTGCTGCTGCAGGCGTTCTACGGCGCGACCGGATTCGCCTGCGCCGCCACGGTGATCCTGCTCGCGCTGGCGCTGACGGCGTCGGTCACCGGCGCGCTCTCGGCGCGCGGAACGGCGCGCTTCGCCACCGCGCGGGCCGGCCGATGAACGGCCCTCCGGCGGTCCGGCTGCAGGACGTGAGCTTCCGCTATCCCGGGGGCGCCGCGGGAGTGTTCGACATCGGACTCGAGATCGCGCCCGGCGAACTCGTCGTCTGCATCGGGCCGTCGGGCTGCGGCAAGACGACGCTGCTGCGGCTGATCGCGGGGTTCCTGCGCGTCGACGCCGGACGGGTCGAGCTCGGCGGCCGGGACGTGACGGCGGCGACGGTGCGCTCGCGCGAGTGCGGCGTCGTGTTCCAGTCGTACGCGCTCTTCCCGCACATGAGCGTGCGCGCGAACGTCGCCTACCCGCTGCGGGTGCGCAAGGTCGAAGTGGGCGCGCGCGAGCGGCGTGCGGAGGCGATGCTGGAGCTGGTCGACCTCGCCGGTTTCGGCGACCGGCTGCCGGGCGAGCTCTCCGGGGGCCAGCAGCAGCGCGTCGCGCTCGCCCGCGCGCTGGTGTTCGAGCCGCGTGCGCTGCTGCTCGACGAGCCGCTGTCGGCGCTCGACGCGGCGACCCGCCTCACGATGCGCGACGAGATCCGGCGCATCCAGAAGCGGCAGAACATCGCCTCGCTGCTCATCACCCACGACCAGGACGAGGCGCTGTCGCTCGCCGACCGCGTCGCCGTGCTGCGCGACGGGCGCCTGGTGCAGGTCGCCACGCCGCAGGAGATCTACGACCATCCGGCGGACGCCTTCGTCGCGAACTTCGTCGGCCGCGCCAACCTGATCGACGGCGAGGTCGTCGCCGGGGACGCCGTCGATACGCCGATCGGGCGCCTCGCGGTGCCGGCGCGGTCGCAGCCGCCGGGAACGCGCGTTCGGCTGCTGGTGCGCCCGGAGCGCATCCTGCCGCAGCCGGCGGCGGGCGGGGAGAACGTCTTCGCGGCAGCGGTCGTGCACGACCGCTTTTTCGGCGCCAACCGCGAGATCGAGCTCGCGGTCGGGCGCGGCAGCCTGAAAGTCGAAACCACCGTGCGTGGCGAAATCACGCACGTCCACGTGCCGCGTGACGCGGTGCAGTTCCTGTCCCCCCCCTGAAGGAGATGACGATGCAAGCCAAACGATGGCTGTTGGCCGCCACGACGGCGTTGTTCGCCGCCGGTGTCGGCGCGCAGACGGTACTGGACTCGGCGGAACTCTACGCCGGCGAGAAGGCGCTCTACGAGGCGGCGAAAAAGGAAGGCATGGTCGTCAGCTTCGACACCGGGCCCACCTGGGCCAACTGGGCGGCGCAGTTCGCGGCGTTCAAGAAGCGCTATCCCGAGGTGGAGATCGTCTACAACGATCTCGGCTCGGCCGCGACCGTGGTCGCGCTCGAGAAGGCGAGGAACCGGCCGCAGGCGGACACGGCGTACTACTTCGCGGCGTCGGCGGTGGACGCGGTCGCGAAGAACCTGGTCGCGCCGTTCAAGCCGGTCAATTTCGACAAGCTGCCCGCGGTGTTCCGCGAGGCCGACGGCCGCTGGTTCACGATCCACTCGCTGACCGTCGCCTTCGTCGTCAACACCAAGCTGGTGAAGAACGTGCCGCAGTCGTGGGCTGACCTGACGAAGCCCGAGTACCGGAACTCGATCGTCTATCTCGACCCGCGCTCGACCGGCGTGGGGCAGGTGCTGACCTTCGCCGCCAACTTCGGTGCCGGCGGGGACATGAACAACGTCCAGCCCGGCCTCGACTACCTGGGCAAGCTGCACAAGTCCGGCAACGTGCTGCGCGTGCTGGGCACGACGCCGTACGCGCAGTTCGTCAAGGGCGAGATCCCGATCTGGATTTCCTATGAGAACGACGGCCTCAAGGCCAAGCACACCGACGGGCTCGGCGACGCCGTCGCCGTGGTGATCCCGAAAGAGGCCTCCGCCGCGGCGCCCTACGGCATCAGCCTGGTCGAGAAGGGCCCGAACCCGAACGCCGGCAAGCTGTGGCTCAATTTCATCATGACCGACTTCGGCCAGGGCATCTTCGCGCAGGGCTTCGTGCGGCCATCGGTGCCGGGCGTGAAGTTGCCCGACAGCGTCGCCGACAAGCTGCCGGCAGCGCCGCAGGTGCGGCCGCTCGACGTGCGCGCGGCTGCGGCGAAGAAGGCCGAGATCGACAAGGGCTGGGTCGCCGCCACCGAGGCGAAATAGCCCGGCGCTGCGTCGCCACGCCAACATGCGTCTGCGCAGGGAGTTGCTGCTCGCCGCCCCGGCGGCGCTCCTGCTCGCGGGCTTCTTCCTGCTGCCGGTCGCCGCGGTCGCCGTCGATGCGCTGCGCGAGGGCACACTGGCGTTCACCCGCGTGTTCGCGCTGCCGGCGTTCTGGCCGTCGCTCGCCGGCAGCCTGCTGCTGACGCTCGTGGCGGCCAGCGTGTCGACGCTGATCGGCGTCGCGGTCGCGCTGCACCTGTCGCGACTGCCGGAGCGGCAGCGCACGCTGCTGTCCTTCGTCATCGCGCTGCCGCTCACCTTCTCCGGCCTGATCGTCGCCTACGGCTTCATCCTCGGCTACGGCCGGGCCGGGTTCGTCACCCAGCTCCTCGGGCTTGCGGGCTTCGACGCCGCGGTCATCGGCAAGGCGCTGTTCACCCCGGTGGGCCTCGCGTTCGCGTCGTCGTACTACCTGATCCCGCGCGTGGTGATGGGCATCCTGCCGGTGCTGGTCAACTTCGACCGCGCGCAGATGGCCGCGGCCGAGTCGCTGGGCGCAACCCCGTCGCAGGCGTTCCGGCAGGTGATGCTGCCGCAGGTCGCGGCGCCCGTCGGCGCGGCGTTCTGCCTGGTGGCTGCCGTCGTGTTCGGTGCCTATGGCACGGCGCTGGCGCTGGTCGGCACGCAGCTGCACATCCTGCCGCTGCAGCTCTACAGCCTGATCTCGGAGACCGGGACCGACTTTCCGGCGGCCGCGGCGCTGGCGCTGCTGATCGCCGCCGTGTGTTCGACGATCATGACCACCGGAGAGTGGTTCGGGAGCCGGCATGAGCGCCACCTTTAGGCTGGATCGCGCGGCGGGCGTGCTCGGCGACGAACGCGGGCGCCGGTTCGACCCGCGGCAACGGTGCTGGGTCGCCGGTTCACCGCAGATGGCCGGCGAAGCGGTCGACGCCGTCGCTGCGGTCCTCTGGCTGCAGCGCGAGAGCGGCGCGCCGATCCGCATCCCCGTCGGCGTGATCGGGCCTCGCGAAGCGACGCCGCCGCAGCTGGCGGCTGCCGAAGAGGTCGGTCGCGGCCTCGCCCGCATGGGCTTCTCCGTCGTCTGCGGTGGGCGTCACGGCGTGATGGAAGCCGTGTGCCGGGGCGCGTCGGGCAGCGGCGGCGTGACCATCGGCATCCTTCCCGACGCCGATCCGGGGTTCGCCAATCCCCACGTCGGCGTCGTCATCGCCACCGGCATCGGCGAGGCGCGCAACGCGCTGATCGCGCGGGCGTCGCTCTGCCTGGTCGCCATCGGCGACAGCTTCGGAACCCTGTCGGAAGTCGCGTTCGGCCGGCAATTCGGCAAGCTGGTGATCGGCCTGGAGGGGGCCGCGCGGGTCGATGGCGTCGTGCACGTGGCCGGCGCCAGCGCCGCACTCGAGGCGGTCGCCCGCTTTGCGCTGGCGGCCTGATCGCCCCTCGCCGACCGACTGTCGGCCTCGTCTGCAGGCACGCGCCGGGGCGCGGCGCGAGCTGCGCCGGTATCGCCCTCGGTGTCGGGTTCCCTTACATTGCGCTTGATGCGTTGTCACGACTCCGACATAACCGCTTGAATCGATGGCAACGTTCCTGCGTGGCACGCTTGCTGCTTCGCATCATGTCGATGGCGCTCGGGATTCGGGATGAGGGGCTCTCCTCCATTGAGCGAGCACAGGTGTTTTCTGCGCGGCTGAATTCCAGGCGCCAGTGGACGGGGCGGCAGGATGTTCGACGAATCACCAACGACGCAATTGCGGCAAAGTCGAGAGGCAAATGCACAGATCTCGCTCGACGGCACCGCGCCCAGGCACGAACCGTTGACTGCTGCGCGCGGCATTCTGCTGGGCGCGTGCGTTGGAGGCGTGGTCTTTATCTTGTTCATCGTGGCGTTGCGAGCCTTTTGGCGCTACCTCGGCTGACCGCCCCGCGTCGGTGAGATGCGGGTCTCGACCGCGCGCTTGGCGGTGAGTGTCGTCGTCGCGTTTTCGGCGCCGGGCCCGACCGCTACCACCGACGTCATAGCCCCGCACGCCGTTTGGCGTAGCCGGATTACGCCCGACGCCGGATTCCCTTCGTCCCGCCGATGGCCGACAGTTCGTAGCGCATGCAGGCCGCGTGCGATTGCGAAAGGGCGTTCGATGCTGTCGGTTCGACGTCTCCCGCGTGTCCCCACCCGGTGCGCGCCTCGCAGTGTTCGATTTCCTCCACGCGCCGGCGGTGGTGAAGCGCCTCGTCTCCTGCGCCGGCGTGTCTTTTCTTCTCGCCTTGCGCGGCGCTGTGGCGCCCCGGCATGGCAACTGAACGACGAAGCTCCCCGGCCGACCGCCCGGTCAGCGGCCGGGGGCAGCGGCAACCGCGCGTCGACGGCGCGCCGGCTGGGCCGGGCAGCGTGACCTTCGAGGCGCCCGCAAGGCCGCCTCGCAACCTCAGGAGCACCCAAGATGAGCGCCTACGAGAATCAGTCGAACGCCCCAAGCAGCAGCAAGATGATCGGCACCGTCAGTGCCATATGCGGCTTCCTCATCGCCGGGGCCGTCTGGATGTACGCGGACGAGCGCACCGCGCAGACGATCGCCGGTGGCATCGCCAGCGCCGGCATGGTGCCGGTGGCCGAAGCGACGGTCGATCCGTCGCTGCCGAAGGCTTCGGACGTCGCGCTGCCCGCGGTCGACGACGACGCGGGTTCGCCGCCGTCGATCTAGACCAGGCCGCGTTGCTGGGCCGCCAACACGGCCTCGGTGCGGTTGCGCACGCCGAGGACGCGAAAGATCGCCAGCAGGTGGACTTTCACGGTCCCTTCGGTGAGGCCGAGTTCGCGCGCGATCAGCTTGTTGGACAGTCCCCTCGCGAGCAGCCTCAACACCTCGCGGTGGCGCGCGGTGAGGGACTCGGCCCCCGGCGCGACGCCGTGGGCGGGGGCAGAGCCGTCGTGGAGGTAGCGCGGCGGGAAGTATTGACCGCCGCCGAGGACGATGCGCACGGCCGCGACGATCACGTCGGGCGGCTCGGTCTTGGGGATGAACGCCGCAACGCCGAGGTCGAGCAGCGATCGGACCAGCGTCGGGTTGTCCTCGGCCGACACCACCGCGACCGGCAGCGTCGGCGCGACGCGACGCACGGCGGCGACGCCGTCGAGGCCGGAACCGCCGGGCATCCGCAGGTCCATCAGCAGCAGGTCCATCGACGGATGTTCGCGCGCGAGCGCCAGCGTGCCGGGCAGGTCCTGCGCCTCGACGAAGCGCGGCGACGGCCGCAGCGACTGCAAGGCGCTGCGCAGTGCGTCGCGCATGATCGGGTGATCGTCGGCAAGACCGATCGTCGGGACGGGCTCGCCGTCTTCCATCATCGAACCACCAGGGACGGGGAATCCGTCGCATTATAGGCGCAGCGCCGGGCGCGGCCGTGGTCGCGGTGCGGCGCAGAGTTTCCACACCCTTGTGCAACCGCCGAGGGTCGTCGAGCGCGCTTTCGGGGGCGCCGCCGGCTGGGTTCGCGCATGGGTTTGCCTTCGCCTGGGAGTGCTCGACGATGCCCGGATCGGACGCTCGCGCCTGCCCCGTCTCCGTGTGGTGCCCGGCGGCGACCCTCCTCGCTGCCGCGGCCCTGGCCGCCGCGCTGAACGCGCCGGCCGCCGCGAACACCGACGCCGGCCTGCAGACGCTGAACCGCGGCGAATTCATCCTCTCGCCGGCGTCCGATCCGCCGCCCGCCGCGGCGTCGTGGCAATCCGTCACGCTCCCCGACGTCTGGAAATCGAGCCGCCCCGGGCAGTCCGGTTTCGGCTGGTACCGCTTCGCCTGGGAGATGCCGGTGGTCCCGCGCCAGACCTACGCGATCTACCTGGCCACGACGCGGGTCCCGACCCGGGTGTTCGTCAACGACGCGTACGTCGGCGCCACCGGGGATTTCTTCGGCCCGCGGCCGCGCAGCTTCGACCAGTCGCAGGCGTTCGACGTGCCGGCGGAGCTGCTGGTTCGAGGGCGCAACGTCGTCACGCTGCAGGTGAACGCCACCGGCCAGGGCGCGACCGCGCTGGACGTCGTGCTGGCCGGTCCCGAGGCCGAGGTGCGCAAGCGCGCGATGCGCGACCTGTTCATCCACACCGTGGCGCCCGGGATCGTCAGCGTCGCCACCTTCGTCGTCGGGCTGTCGATCCTGCTGCTCTGGCTGCGCCGTCGGGAGACCGCCTACGTGCTGTTCGGCGTCGCGGCCATGCTCTGGGGCGCGCACACCGCCGTCACCCTGCTGCCGTCGCAGCCGCTGCCCGACCCCCACTATCCGGTCATCTGGCACGCGGTCTACATGCTGTTCGTCGTCCTGCTGTCGCTGTTCTGCGCCGACTTCGTCGGCTTCCGCTCGCCACTCTTTCGCCGTGCGGCGATCGGCTTCGCCCTTGCGGTCGCACCGATCCTCTACCTCGCGCTTCCCTTCGGCGCCTTCGTTCCGACCGCGGTGGCGTTACGCGCCAGCGGCATCCTGATCGTCCTTGTCGCGCTCGCCGCGGTGGCCCGCTACGTTCTCCGCCACCGCAGCGTCGAGAGCCTGCTGCTGCTCCTCGCCGGTGCCGTGTCGGCGGCGTTCGCTCTGCACGACTGGTTCGCGGCCCAGGATCCGGACGCCGTCCGGCCGGTCTGGCTCGTCCCCTATGCGGCGGTGTTCTTCCTGTCGCTGTTCGGCTGGGTGCTCATCGACCGCTTCGTGCGCGCGCTGAACGAGGCCGAGCGCGTCAACGTCGTGCTCGAGCAACGCGTGCAGGAGAAGAGTGCCGCGCTGGTTCGCCAGCTGGCCGACACCGAAACGGCGCGGCGGCAGGCCGAGGAAGCGCAGCGACAGGCGGAGGCGGCGCGGGTCCGCGCCGAGGCCGCGGACCGCGCGAAATCGCGCTTCCTGGCCGCGGCGAGCCACGACCTGCGACAGCCGTTGCACGCGCTCGGCCTGTTCGCGGCGGCCCTCGGCCAGCGCTCGCACGAGCCGGAGTCGATGGCGATCGTCGAGCGCATCAAGACGCTGGCCGGCTCGCTCGGGGCGCTCTTCTCCTCGCTGCTGGACGTCTCGAAACTCGAGGCCGGAATCGTCGTCGCCGCGCCGCGCGACGTCGCGCTGGCGCCGCTGCTGGAGAGGATCGCCAACGACTTCGCGCCGGAGGCGCTGGACCAGGGTCTCGATCTCCTGGTGCTGCCGACGCGTCGGGTCGTCCGGTCGGATCCGCTGCTCCTCGAGCGCATCCTGCGCAACCTGGTGGCGAATGCGCTGAAATACACGCAGCGCGGCGGTGTGCTCGTCGGCTGCCGGCCGCGCGGCGGTGGCGTGTCGATCGAAGTCTGGGACACCGGCCCGGGAATCCCGCCGGCGGAGCAGTCGAGGATCTTCGAGGAGTTCTACCAGATCGGCAACGCCGAGCGCGATCGCGCCAAGGGGCTCGGGCTGGGCCTGGCGATCGTCCGCCGCCTGGCGGATCTTCTCGGCCATCGCGTCGAGCTCGCGTCGCGGCCCGGTCGCGGGTCGGTGTTCCGCGTGCAGGTGCCCAGGGCTTCGGGCGATGTCGCGGACGCTCCGCCCGGCGTCGACGCGCCGGCGACCACGCTCACCGGCCGTCGCATCCTGGTCGTCGACGACGAGGTTGCCGTGCGTGACGGAATGTGCGACCTGCTCGCCGCCTGGGGCTGTCGCGCGGAGGCTTTTGCCGGCCCGGCGGAGGTTCCCCCGGACGCCTTGCCGCCCGACGCCATGATCGTCGACTACCGGCTGGCCGGCAGCGTCGACGGCCTGGCGGCGATCGCGGAGCTCCGTGCGCGGTTCGGCCGCGATCTTCCCGCCATCCTCATCTCGGGCGAAAGCTCGAGCGCGCACCTGGCGCGCATCGATGCCAGCGGGATTCCGCTGCTGCACAAGCCCGTGCCGCCGGCGAAGCTGCGCGCGGCGCTGCAGTACACGCTGGCCCGGGGCGACAGCAAGGCGGCAGTCTGAGGGTGCGGTTCCAGCGGGTTGGCGCGGTCGATTGGAATTCGACTCGAGAAACCGGGGATCGCCAAGGCCCGGGCCGTCCCGACGAGCCCGGACGGATGAAGCCGCGCGGGAACGATCGGCGCGGGGATGCTACATTTTCGCAACGCGCGCCTTCGATTCGGCCCCGGGACCCGTCGGGCGAAGGTCCTCGGAGCAGCGGCCTCGGCCGCGAATCGTCGTCCTGGAGCGGTACTCGCGCCTGCAGACGCCCCGAAGGGAGTCCGGCTGGCTCGGCGCAGCCTCTCACCGCACGTTGATCAGGAGAATGTCGATGTCCGAACTCTTGCTGCAGGCTGCCGCGGCGGGTGACCTTCCCCGTGTGCAGGCGCTGTTGACCGCCGGGGCCGACTGCAATGCGCGTGATGCCGAAGGCGCGACGGCGCTGATGCTCGCGGCGCACGCAGGGTGCCTCGAGGTCGTGCGCGCACTCGTCGCCGCCGGCGCCGACGTGAACGCGACCGACCCGCGGGGCTGGGGGCCGCTGATGAAGGCGATCTACAACCCCGAACTCGATCGGGGTTTTGCCGACGTGGTCGAAGCGCTGATCCAGGCCGGCGCGGGCATCGAGACGCCGATCACCTACGGCATCCGCCCGCTGATGCTGGCTGCAGGCTACGGCGAAGCGGCGGTGGTGGAGACGCTGCTGCGCGCCGGTGCCGACGTGCTGGCGCGCAACGACGGCGGACTGACCGCGCTGATGATGGTCAAGGAGAAGTTCTACGTCGACGTCATCAACCTGCTGCACGAGGCGGAGCGCGACGCGGGTGTCGGCGAGGGGAGCTGCGCGACCAAGCACGCGCCGGGCGCCCAGGTCGTGACCTTCCTGAAGCCGGTGGGACGCGGCCCCGACGCCTGACGCGACCGAGGCTCGCCGGAGCGCCTTCGTCCTCCGCACTTCGACGATCGCCCTTGGGGCGGCCCGGCGAGAGTCCGACCTTTGCCGCGCCTGCCTGACTGTCGACCGCGGTCACTGCACGCGCAGCGGTTCCAGCGCGGCCCAGTCGAACTCGACCCCATGCCCCGGACGATCGGCGGCCAGCGCATTCCCCTCGACGATGCGCAGCGGGTTTGCGATGTACTTGTCGAGTCCGAAGCCGTGCGCCTCGAGGTAGGAGCGATTGGGCGCCGCCGCCAGCAGATGCACGGTGATGTCGTGCGCGCCATGCGAGGTGAGCGGCAGGTTGAAGCTCTCGGCCAGATGCGCGACCTTCATGAACACGGTGACGCCACCGCAGTTCGTCACGTCGGGCTCGGGGTAGGACACCGCCGCGGCGCGCATGAAATGCGCAAATTCGTGCAGCGTGTGGAAGTTCTCGCCCGTCGCGATGGGAATGCCGCCGTCGCGGAGAATCCGCGCGTGCCCGTGGATGTCATCCGGGATCGTGGGCTCCTCGAGCCAAACGAGCTGGCACGGCTGCAATGCGCGTGCCGCCCGGATGGCGCCGTCGACCGTCCACTGCATGTTCGCATCGGCCATCAGCGGAAAGTCCGGCCCGAGGTGGGCACGCATGGCTTCGACCCGCGCAATGTCCTCCGACAGATTCGGGCGTCCAACCTTCATCTTGATCGCCCGGAAGCCGCGGTCGAGATTGGCGCGCGTCTGCTGCAGGAGTTCGTCCAACGAGAGCCACAGGTCGATGCCGCCCGCGTAACAGGGCACCCGGGCGTCGAATCCACCGAGCAACTGATACAGCGGAAGTCCGGCGCGCTTCGCCTTCAGGTCCCACAGCGCAATGTCGATGGCCGAGATCGCCGAGGCCGATTGCCCGCCCCGGCCGCCATAGTGCAGCGTCCACCACATCCTCTGCCACAGAGCCTCGGTGTTCCCGGCCGGCTGGCCCGCCAGTGCGGGAGCAAGATCACGCTGAATCATGTCGTGAATGCCGCCACCGCCCGCCCCGACGGTGTACGTGTAGCCACAGCCTTGCGCGCCATCACTGTCGACGACACGCACGGCAATCAGCTCGAAGTGCTTCATGGCGCCATGGGTGCTGTCGGTGAGAACGACCGGCAAGGGAATGCGATAGAAATCCGAGCGAATCGTCTTGATCGTGGTCATGTGCGTGGGGCCGGTGTGGACCGGCGGGTCGACTTGGCGAAGGGGACTGCCGCAGGCGGGCGAGGGTTCGAGCGTCAGGCTCCTTGCCTCGGCAAGGCCGCAACCTGTCACAGCATAGCGCACCCGGCAGCGCTCGTTGATCAGCGCAGGTCGAGGCGCATTGGCTTGGGAAAACGACCGAAGCGGACTGCGCCGCGGCTGCACGAGCGCGAACAAGCAAAAGGCCAACTCCGGGGAGTTGGCCCATATGCCTGTTGCATCTGGTGGCGAACCAGGGACTCGAACCCCGGACCAAAGGATTATGATTCCTCTGCTCTAACCAGCTGAGCTAGTTCGCCGTGGGGGACCGATTATAGGCGAACTGGCGCATCCCGGTCAAAGCGAGGCTGGCGCGGTCGCTGCCGGGCGGGGCGCGCCTGCGCCTTCGGAGTCCGTGACCCGCGGGTTTATCATTCGCCCGACGGGCCGCGGCAGGCGGATGCCTGCGCAAACCGGATGCGGCATCGTGCGCCTGGGTGGCGCCGGCACCGGCTCGAGAAGCGGAGGATCCATGCGGGTAGAGGGTGCGAAGGACGGCCTTCGCGTACGTCTGGGCGACATCGTCCTGGTCGAGCACAGCACCGACGAGCCGGCGTTCTTCGCCGGCATCGGCGAGCCGGAAAGCAATCTGCATCGCGGCAACTTCAAGGTGCTCGATCGCCGGCTCGCGCGCTATGCGCTGGAGCTCATCGCGCTCGAAGTGCGGGACGGGCTCACGGTTGCTACGATGAAGCGCAGGGGCGCGACCGCCGCCGAGGTGACGATCACCTTCGGCCGGGACGGCGAGAACATCGGCGTCGAGCTTCACGGCGGCGGCCTCAACCGGTTCTGGATCCGGCTTCGCAGCGAGCCCGGCGAGCACCTGTGGGGCGGCGGCGAGCAGTTCTCGCACTTCAACCTCGCCGGGCGGCGGTTCCCGATGTGGACGCAGGAGCCCGGCGTCGGCCGGGACCTGACGACGCGGATGGCGCTGATCGCCGAGAACGACGCGAAGGCGGGCGCGCACGAGGCGGCAACGTACTATCCGCAGCCCACCTTCGCCTCCAGCCGCCGCTACGCGCTGCACGTCGACTCGCCGGCGTACTCGGTGCTCGACTTCACCTCGCCGATGTTCCACGAGATCGAGGTCTGGGACACCGCATTCCGCTTCGAGCTCTTCGCCGGATCCGGCCTCGAGGACCTCGTCTGCCAGCTCGCCCGGCGCTTCGGTCACGGCGGCCACCTGCCCGAGTGGGTCTACAACGGCGCCATCCTGGGTTTGAAACGCGGCACCGCGCGCAATTTCGAGATCCTGGAGCAGGCACTCGCCGCCGGCGTCCACGTGTCGGGCATGTGGAGCGAGGACTGGTGCGGCCTGCGGCATACGTCGTTCGGCGCGCGCCTCTTCTGGGACTGGCAATGGAGCGAAAAGCGCTATCCGGAGCTGCCCGCGAAGATCCGGGAGTTGAAGGAACGCGGCATCCGCTTCCTCGTCTACAACAACCCGAACCTGTGCTCGGACGGCCCGCTGTTCAAGGAGGCCGCCGAGAACGGCGTGCTCGCGAAGAACCCGGACGGCTCGATCTGCACGATCGACTTCGGCGAGTTCGACTGCGGCTTCGTCGACTTCACCAGCGAGGCCGGGCGGCAGTGGTACAAGGACCGGATCATCAAGCGGAGCATGCTCGACCTCGGCGTGTCCGGCTGGATGGCCGATTTCGGCGAGTACCTGCCGACCGACGTCCGGGTCGCCTCCGGCGAGGACGGCTGGAAGGTGCACAACCAGTGGCCTGCGCTCTGGGCCCGGGTCAACGCCGAGGCGATCGCCGAAGCCGGGCTCGCCGACGAGATCCTGTTCTTCATGCGCGCGGGGTACACGGGCTCGCAGAAGTACTGCAAGCTGATGTGGGCCGGCGACCAGCTGGTCGACTTCTCGCGCCACGACGGCCTCGAGACGGCGATCTCGGCCGCGCTCTCCTGCGGCGTGGTCGGCAACACGGTGAGCCACAGCGACATCGGCGGCTACACGACGCTCTACGGCAACGTGCGCACCGAGGAAGTGTTCATGCGCTGGGCGGAGATGAACGCCTTCACCCCGGTGATGCGCACGCACGAGAGCAACCGGCCGGACGAGTCGTTCCAGTTCTACCAGTCGGCGACGGCGCTCGCGCACTTCGCGCGGATGACCCGCATCTACCGCGCGCTCGTCCCTTATCTCAAGACGCTGTCGGCCGAAGCCGTCGCCACCGGCCTGCCGATCCAGCGGCCGCTGGCACTCCACTACGAGGCGGACCGCGCGACCTGGGCGATCCACGACCAGTACCTCTACGGCCGCGAGCTCCTCGTGGCGCCGGTGCACAAGTCGGGGATGCGGCATTGGCGGGCCTACCTGCCGCGCGGCGAGACCTGGGTCCATCTCTGGAGCGGGGCCGCGCACGAAGGCGGGCAGGTCGTCGAGGTCGCCGCGCCGTTCGGGCAGATCCCGGTGTTCTACCGCCAGGGCAGCGCCTGGGAAGACCTCTTCGTGTCGCTGCGCGCGCTGTGATCCCGACGGGCCGCCCCGAGGGCGAACACCGGAGCGCGCAGCGCGAAGTTACGCCAGTGATCCCGACGGCCGTCGGGCCTACCGGGAGCCGCGCCGTCGCGGTGCGGGAAGGATGGATTTCCTGACGCGCGAGCACCTCGCCCAGGCGCTCGGTCTCGTCGGGTTCCTCGTCTCGCTCGTCGGCTACACGTCCGCCAGCGACCGCCGGCTCAAGGTCATGATGACCGTCGGCCTCGTGTTCCTGACCGTCCACTTCCTGGTCTTCGGCGCCTGGCTGGTCGCGCTGAACCTCACCCTCAACACCGGGCGCACGTGGCTCTCGCTCCACCGTCGGGGCTTCCGCTGGTTTGTGGGCATCGCCGCGGTCCAGCTTGCGGTCTCCCTGCCGTTGATCGGCGCGGTGCGCGACGTCTTCCCCGTCGCGGGCAGCATCATGGGCACGTACGCACTCTTCTGCCTGTCGGGCGTGCGGCTGCGCGTGGCGCTGCTGGCGACCACCGGGCTCTGGTTCGTGAACAACCTGCTGTGGGGCTCGATCGGCGCCGTGCTGCTCGATTTCATGAACGCGCTCGCCAACCTCGCGGCCATCCGCCGGATCCGCGCGACGGCGAAAGCGGCGGTGCCGGAGGATTCCTGACCGCAGCGACCGGCGGCGAACCAGGAACTCGAACCCCGGACCAACAGACTAAGATTCCTCTGCTCTGACCCGCTGCGCCGGTTCGCCGAGGGGACAGATCACAGGCAAAGGTTCGCCGGGCGGTCAAAAGTGGAAGGGTGGCGGGCGGGCCGCGCCCGACGGTGGCACATCGAAGCGGGAGAAGTGCGTGAAAGCGGGAATGCGGACGGGAGTGCGGACAGGAATGCGTCGGGGCGCGCTGGTGCTGCTGGCGGTGCTATGCCTCGCAACGACGGCGGTCGGCCGCGCGGCGGAACCGGCGGCCGAGCTATTGGCCGCGCTGCGCACCGGCGGGCACGTGCTGCTCATCCGCCACGCCCAGACCGACCCGGGCATCGGCGACCCGCCCGGATTCCGCGTCGACGACTGCGGCACGCAGCGCAATCTTTCGGCCGCCGGCCGCGAGCAGGCGCGCGCGCTGGGCGCGGCGCTGCGGACGCTGGGCATCCCGGTCGCGGAGGTGCGCAGCAGCCAGTGGTGCCGCTGCCTCGACACGGCGCGGCTCGCGTTCGCCGAGCAGACGCCGGTGCGCCCCTGGCCGGCGCTGAACTCGTTCTTCGGCGACGCCGCGTCGGAGCCCGCGCGCACCCAGGCGCTGCGGGCGGCCGTGGCCGCGGCGCCGGCGGCGACGAACGTCGTCTGGGTGACGCACCAGGTGAACATCACCGCGGTGACCGGCGTGGTGCCGGCACCGGGCGAGATCGTGATCGTCCGGCGCGGACCCGGGACGCCGGTGGTCGCCGGCCGGTGGTCGCCGGTGTGAGCGGGCTTCGCGCACGTCCCGGGCGGCGATCCGTCGCGCCGCGGTGCGGCGCCGAGCGCGGGATCTCCTAGGCCAGGCGGCGCTTGAGAAAGCGCATCACCGGGCCGATCAGCGGCAGCTGGGCGTAGAGTTCCTCGGCCGCGTCCCAGTAGTCGCGGTGATGGCTGACTCGGCCCGCCGCGTCGAAGCGCAGGTGCGAGGCGCCGTGGATCCGGCGCTCGATCCGCGGCCGGTACCTGCGGATCCGGAACGTGAAGTCCCAGACCAGCACCGCGCCGCGCTCGTCGACGATCGTGTCGAGGATCGTGAACCGGCAATCGGCGAGGTCGTCGAACATGCGACGGAAAATCCGCTGGATCGCCGCCACGCCGCGGACCTCGTTGAACGGGTCGCGGAAATACGCGTCGGCGGCGTAGAGCTCCGCGAGTCGCTCGACGTCCGCGGCGCCCAGGCCTTCGTAGAACGCGACCAGCCTTGCGGCCGCCTCGGGGACGGGCACGGCGGTCACCGCCCGGTCGCCTTGCGCACGGCGACTCAGCGCTTGCGGAACGACAGCGTGACGTCGCCGACGCGGAAGCCGAACTTGGTCATCGTCGTCCGGTTGAGCACCGTCTGCTCGTCGATCATGTACATCCAGTCGTCCATGTCCATTTCCCACACCTTGCCGTCGACCGGCAGCGCCAGCACGTACTTGAGGTTGAACGCGTTGCCGGCGGCGATGCCGCTGCCGGTGCCGACGACGTCGGCCGCGGTCCCTTCGTAGCGATCGCCCTTCTTCACCAGTTTCCAGACGCGGTTCTGCTTCTCGCCGTCGGCGTATTCGAAGTGCTCGTCCAGCGTGCCGGTGTCGCCGTCCCAGCGCGCGTCGATGCGCACGGTGAAGCGCCGGACCACTTTGCCGGAGCGATCCTGGAACATCCCCCAGCCGTCGACGGTGCCGTTGAAGTAGCGCGCCAGGTCGAAGGCGGGCTTCTCTGCCCGGTACTCGGCGACGTCGACTGCGGCGCAGCCGGTGAGGCCCGCGACGGCCAGCACCGCGAGCGAGGACTTGAAGATCATGGCGAATCCTTGGTTGACGCCGCCTGGAAGCGGTGGAGGGCGAACAGCGCGCCCAGTTTCAGAACGCAGGGCACGAGCGCGTAGACGAACGCGAGCGCGGCCAGGCCCGCGCCGCCGGTCGCGCCCGGAACGTAGCCCAGCAGACCGAGCAGCGGCAGCGCGATGCCCGCCGCCAGCGCGAGGTTGAGCTTGGTGGCCAGCGTCCACAGCCCGAAGTAGGCGCCGGTCGGGCGCGCACGCCCGTCGCGGTCGATGACGTCGGCCAGCAGCGACGGCGGCAGCGCGAGATCGGCGCCCAGCGCGAGGCCCGAGAGCACGCAGATCGTCGCGAACGCGGCGGTGTCCCCGGGACCCAGCGCCCAGGCCCAGACGAAGGCGACGATCGCCGCGACCATGCCGGCCATCCACGCGCGGGCCTTGCCCCAGGCGGCGGACAGGCGCACCCAGAGCGGCATGCCGATGCCGCCGGCGACGAAGTACAGCGCGAGAAACAGGCCCTGCCGGCTCTCCGCCTGCAGCACGTCGGCGATGAAGAACAGCACCAGCGTCGCGGGAATCGCCGACGCGATGCCGTTGGCGAGAAAGACCAGCAGCAGACGGCGGAACAGCGGATCGGCGAGCGGGGCGGACAGCCGCGCGGCCAGCGGCTCCGCCGTCGCGGCGGCGTGCCGGGGGGCGGCCGGGGCGCGCAGCGTGACCGCGGCGCACAGCAGCGTGAAGGCGGCGAAGACCACGGCGAACGCGCCGAGGCCGCCTGCGGGGTCGCCTTCGTCCGCGAGCATCGCCGGGGCGACGCTGGCGACGATCACGCCGACCAGCGCCAGTCCTTCGCGCACCGCGGTGATCCGCGTCCTGCCGACCGGGTCGGTGGACAGTTCGGCGCCCCAGGCGTTGTGGTTGATCATCGCCACCGAGTACGCCGTGTAGACCAGCGCCAGCGCCACGCCGAGCCACGCCAGCAGCGCCGTCTCGCCGCGCGGCAGCGGCATGAACAGCGCGATCATCCCGCCGGCGAGGATCGGTGCCGACAGCGCGACCGCGGCCCGCCGCGAAGGCAGCCGGTCGCTCCACACGCCCAGCAGCGGATCGACGAGCCCGTCGGCGAGTCGCAGCACCAGCAGCACCGCGCCCAGCAGCGCCAGGTCGACGCCCAGCGTGCCGCCGTAGAACTTGGGCAGGTGGACGTAGAGGGGCAGCGCGGCCATCGCCAGCGGCATCGCGAACAGCCCGTAGGCGGCAGTGCGCAGCAGGTCCGGCTCGCGGTCCCGGCGCGCAGCGGCGGCGAGGGCGTGCGGCGCGGCCGCGGCGGTGCCGTCGGTGCCGGCGTTCACGGCAATGCCTTCGTGCTGCGCACTCCGGTGTTCACCCTTGGGGCGGCCCGGCGGGTTCACGACTCGTTGAGGAGCTTGCTGCGGAAGTCGCGGCGCGACGTGCGCGGGTCGAGCCAGATGCCGAAGAAGGCCCGTGCGAATTCCGGGTCGGCGATGTCGCCGATCGGCCGGCCGTTGAAGAAGTAGCGGACCGTTCCCGGGGGCAGGTGGACGCCGGTGATGCGGTCGCCCTTCTTCACGTCGGGAAAGATCGCGCGCATCCGCTCGCCCCAGCGCGCGCGCTGGCTCGCATTGCCGAGCCCGAGCTGCGCGATTTCCTCGACGCTGCGCTCGGCGATCTTCGCGCCCTCGAGCTTGCGGTGGTAGTGGAGGTCGAGCGCGAACGGCTGCTCCAGCGACCAGCCCCGGCCGCTGCTCCAGTACCAGCCGTCGTAGATGGACAGGCCGAAGAACGTCAGCACGCCGCCGCCCTGTGGCAGCAGGCCGGGCGCCAGCGCCGACACGGCGGAAGGCAGCGGGGGCGGGGTCGTGGCGTTCGCGCCCGGCGCCACGGCGAAGGCCAGCGCGACGAAGGCGGCGGCGAGGGCTCGGCGCGCCATGTCAGCGGGCGACCAGCGTGTAGTGCGAGACATCGGTCGAGCCGCTGTGGAAGCCGGCCGCGCAGTAGGCGAGGTAGAAGCGCCAGCAGCGGATGAAGCGCTCCGGGAAGCCCTGCGCCCGGACGCCGGCGACGTCGCGATCGAACGCGCTCAGCCAGCGCTTCAGCGTCTCCGCGTAGTCGAGGCCGAAGTCGCGCACGTCGGCGACGGCGAACCCCGCCTGCCCGGCGGCCTGCCGGAACCGCGCGGGCGAGGCGAGCATGCCGCCGGGAAAGATGTGCTGCTGGATGAAATCCGACTGCGAACGGTAGCGATCGAACCGCGCGTCGGCGATGGTGATCGTCTGGATGCAGGCGCGGCCGCCGGTCGCGAGCGCGTTGCGCACCGCGGCGAAGTACGTCGGCCACCACTTCTCGCCGACGGCCTCGAACATCTCGATCGAGGCGACGCCGTCGTAGCGGCCGGTCTCGTCGCGGTAGTCGCGCAGGTGGAACTGCACGCGGTCGCCGAGCCCGGCGCGCGCGATGCGCTCGCGGGCGAAGGCCGTCTGCGCGTCCGACAGCGACAGCCCGGTGACGCGATAGCCGGCACGGGCGGCGACCTCGGCGAACCCGCCCCAGCCGCAGCCGATCTCGAGGATGTGCGCGCCGGGCGGCAGCGCCAGCTGGGCAAGGATGCGCCGGTACTTGGCGGTCTGCGCGGCGGCGGTCGGCTGCCGGAGGTCGCCGTCGAACAGCGCCGACGAATAAGTCATCGTCGGATCGAGCCAGCGCTGGTAGAAATCGTTGCCGAGGTCGTAGTGGGCGACGATGTTCTTGCGCGCCTGACGCCGCGTGTTGGCGCGCGCCCAGTGCTTCAGGCGGAAGACGAGCTGCTGCCACCAGCGGCCGTAGAAGGCGAGCTCCAGCGCCGCGTGGTTGCGCGCGAGCACGGTGAGCAGCGCCGTGAGGTCCGGCGTGTCCCAGCGGCCTTCCATGTAGGCCTCGGCGAAGGCCACGTCGCCGCCGGTGAGGATTTCGCGCGCCAGCCGCCAGTCGCGGAAGATGAACTCGCCGCGGCCCGCGGCGTCGTCCCCGGGACCGAAGTGGTGGGTCGTTCCCGCCGGCGTGTGCACGACGAGTTCACCCTGGTCGAGCCGGCGCAGCAGCGCGAACAGCAGTCGCGCCGGCGGCGGTGCGTCGGAGGGCAGGGTCCCCGCGGCCGCGGCGCTGCGGCCGATGGCGAGGGGGGAGCGGGCGGTGGTGTCGAGGGCGGTCATCGGGTCGTCGCTTCGGCAGGAGGGTGGGGCTTGGTGAAGAACGGCACGCGCTTCGCCCAGAGCTTCAGCGCCTGCCAGTGGATGCGCCCCATCACGCCGAGCGTGAACAGGGGATAGCGGAACAGCACGCTACGGGTGGCGCCGGCGGTGAGCGGCGCGGCGGTGCCCGAGATCCAGGTTTCGAGCAGCGGCGCGTCGGCGCCGTCGTCGTCGTGGTAGTCGATGCGCGCCAGCCAGCGCGCGGGATCGAACAGGAAGCGGAAACGATAGCTGCCGCGGACCTCGCAGAACGGCGAGACGTGGAAGGCCTTGCGCGCGGTGAGCGTGGCGCCCGACGCCAGCGGCTCGCCGTCGGGATGCGCCAGCAGGTAGTTGTGCCGCTCGCCGAACGTGTTGCACACCTCGCACAGCACCGCGCGCACGGTCCCGTCGCGGGCGTGGCAGACCCAGAAGCTGACGGGGTTGAACACGTAGCCCAGCATGCGCGGAAAGGCGTAGAGCACGATCTCGCCGTCGGCGGCGATCCCCTCGTTGGCCAGCAGCGCACGGATCCAGGGCTCGAGCGGCGTGCCGTCGCGGGCGCCGTGATCGCGATCGTGGAACGACAGCCACGACGCGGTGTTGTGGGCGAGGCCGGCCGCGGCCAGCGTGTCGAGGCGCGACAGCGGCAGGCGCAGGCAGAAGGCGGGATAGGCGAAGGCGTGCCGGGCCGGCGCCCGCCGGCGGTGGACGACCTCGCCGTGGATCAGCGCGGCGCCGACCGGCGCGGCGGCGGGCGCCGGTGCGGAGGCGCACGCGGCGTCGGCGGCGGGGCGGGCGGTCGGGTTCACGATCGGCGGCGACGATGCACGGGCATGATCGAGGGACGCTCAGCCTATCAGGCCGCCAACCGCTGCGAAAGCGGCAGCGACGGGGCGGAGGGCTGCGCGCGGCGCAAGAGGCCCGCGGCGACGGCCTGCGCCGACTTGAGCCCGTCCTCGTGAAAGCCGTAGCCCAGCCAGGCGCCCGCGTACCACGTGTGCCGCGACCCCTGGATGTCCGCGAACGCGGCCTGCGCCCGCAGCGCGCGGCCGTCCAGCAGCGGGTGGCTGTATTCGAATTCGCGCAGCACCGTCGCCGGGTCCGGCTCGCGCGGCGGATTGAGGGTCACGATGACCGGCGTGCGGAACGGCAGCGGCTGCAATTTGTTGATGAGGTAGCTGACGGCCGCCGGCCGCGCACCGTCGGCCGTGTCGGCGGTGAGGTAGTTCCACGCCGACCAGGCGCGCCGATGCCGCGGCAGCAGCGTGGTGTCGGTGTGCAGCACGACCCGATTGGGCTGGTAGCGCACCGCGGACAGCAGCGCCGTCTCGCCGCGGGAAGGGTCGGCGAGCAGCGCCAGCGCCTGGTCGCTGTGGCAGGCCAGCACCACCTCGTCGAAACGCTCGACGCGCCCCGCCGCCTCGATCTCGACACCGTCCCTCGTGCGCCGGACGCGCTGCACCGGGGTGGCGAGGCGGACGTCGTCGAGCCGTTCGGCGATGCGCGCCACGTACTCCCGGGAGCCGCCGCGCACGGTCCGCCACTGGGGCCGGTCGAAGATCTGCAGCAGTCCGTGGTTGTGGCAGAAGCGCAGGAAGGTGGACAGCGGAAAGTCGAGGATCTCCCGGGTCGGCGCCGACCAGATCGCGGCCGCCATCGGCAGCAGGTACCAGTCGCGGAACGGCGTCGAGTAGCGCTCGGCGTCGAGGTACTCGCCCAGCGTCACCGACCACCACCGCTCCTCGCGCACCATCGCCGTGGTGGCGCGGTTGAAGCGGAGGATGTCGGCCAGCATGCGCCAGAACGCCGGTCGCAGCGCGTTGCGCGGCTGCGCGAACAGCGACGCGAGGTCCGTTCCCGCCCACTCGACGTCGGCGCCGGCGACCGAGACCGCGAACGACATCTCCGACGGCACGCTGGCGACCCCCAGATCGTCGAGCAGCGCGACGAGTTGCGGATAGGTGCGGTCGTTGAACACCAGGAAGCCGGTGTCCACCGGCGCGGTGACGCCATCCAGCGTGACGTCGACGGTGTGGCTGTGCCCGCCGAGATAGTCGGCGGCCTCGAACACCGTCACGGCGTGCCCCGCCTTCGACAGCAGCCGGGCACTTCCCAGTCCGGCGATGCCGGAACCCACGATCGCGATGCGCATACTGATCTTCCCCTGTTCGTTCCCGTTGGCCGGACTCTCCGGCGCCGCCCCGCTCCCCGCCCCACCCTTACCCGGCCGGCTTGTCCGCCAGCAACGATTCCAGCGCGCGCACGAACTCCCGCTGCTCCGGTGCGACCGCGCTGCCGAAGCTCTGCACGCGGTTGCCGCTGCGGTCGACCAGGTACTTGTGGAAGTTCCACTGCGGCGCCTGCCCGCTGCGCCGAATCAGTTCGGCGTACAGCGGATTGGCGGGCAGCTTTCCCGCCGAGGCCTTCTCGAACAGCGGGAACTGGATGCCGTAGGTGGTGCGGCAGAATTCCGCGATCTCCTTGTTCGACCCGGGTTCCTGCGCGAAGTCGTTGGCCGGGAACCCCAGCACCACCAGCCCGCGGTCGCGGTGCTTGCGGTACAGCGCTTCGAGGCCCTCGTACTGCTGCGTGTAGCCGCAGAAGCTCGCCGTGTTGACGATCAGCAGCACCTTGCCGCGGTACTCGCACAGCGAGTGCCGTTCACCGGTCTGCAGGCTGTTGAAGCTGTGGCGCAGCAGCGGCGGGCAGTCGGTCGGCGCCGCCTGGGCGAACGCCGGGCGCGCGGCGAGGGTCAGCGCCGCGGCCATCCCGACCACGAGCAGCGTGGCGATCGCGCCGAGCGAGCGCAACGACGGCAGCACGGCGGCGGCACGCGGCCGCAGCGGCGGCGGAGCCTTGCGGTCGCTCTGCAGCGGTCGGATCAGTGGGGTGACAGCCATGATTATTGTCCTGGACATTGATAGAACGAACCTCTACAATATAGGCTCAACGACCTTTTGTCAACCATATGTCCTGGACAATGAACCGACCCCTGGAAAATACCGCGATGGCGCTGAACATCAGCGCGGTCGAGCGCGAGACCGGCCTCTCCAAGGACGTCTTGCGGATGTGGGAGCGGCGCTACGGCTTTCCCAAGCCGCAGCGCGACGACAACGGCGAGCGGCAGTACACGGCGGCGGAGATCGCCAAGCTGCACGCCATCAAGCGGCTGATGGACGTCGGGATGCGGCCGGGCAAGATCATCCACGGCGCGCTGGACGAACTCAACGCGCTGGCCGAGGCGCGCACGCCGGCGCCGGCGGCGCCGCTGCCGCCCGATTTCGAGCACGACCTGGTGGCGATGCTGCGCAGCCACGACGCGCCGGGGCTGCAGCACACGCTGGCGAACCTGCTGATGCGGCAGGGGCTGCAGAAGTTCGTGCTGGAAACCGTCACCCCGCTCAACCGGGCGGTCGGCGAAGCCTGGATGCGCGGCGAACTGCAGGTGTTCGAGGAGCACCTGTACACCGAGCAGTTGCAGGTCGCCCTGCGCACCGCGATCAACGCCTTCCCCCGGCAGACCGGAACGCCGAAGGTGCTGCTCACCACCTTTCCCGGCGAGCAGCACGGCCTGGGCCTGCTGATGGTCGAGGCGCTGCTCGTGCCCGAGGGTGCGCAGTGCATTTCGCTCGGCATCCAGACGCCGCTCGAGGACATCCGCCGGGCGGCGCTGGCCCACAAGGTGCAGCTGGTCGCGCTGTCGTTCTCCGGCGCGTTCCCGGTGCGCCAGGCCACCGAGGGGCTGGCCGCGCTGCGGCGCGAGTTGCCGTCGTCGATCACGCTCTGGGCCGGCGGCGAAATGACCCGGCGGGTGCGCAAGACGCTGCCGGGGGTGATCCTGATTCCCGATCTCGCGGCGTCGATCGGCGCGCTCAAGAGCTGGCGCGTCCATTGGGCGCAGGCCTCGGCGTGGCTGGCGGCGCAGGGCGAGCGCTGACGTACAATCGGGGCGGCAGTTCACCTGCCGCCGCGGGGCGCTCCGCGCGCCCCTGCCGCGGCCGGCCCCGCGCCGCCGGCGCGGACGGCGGGCAGCCACCGGTCCCGAAATGATCACGGCCATCACCATCGCCATCGTGCTGCTGGGCGTCTTCGGCGGCTACGCGTACTGGGCGGTCGGGGCGATCGCCGCCGGCGCGACCTGGTGGCCGTACGCCGCGGGACTGCTGCTGCTGCCCTTCGCCATCCCCTTCGCCGCCAGCGTCGCCTGGTTCGCGCTCGCGGCCTGGTTCGGCTCGCCGCCACCGCCCGACGCGCGCCTCGACTGGCGGCAACGGCTGGCGCTGTTCTGGGGCGAGATGTGCGCGATCGCCCGCTCGGGCCCGCGGATGGTGCTCTATCGCTGGCTGCTGCCCGATCCGCCGCCGGCGCCGGCGGCGTTGCCGGTGCTGCTGCTGCACGGCGTGCTGTGCAACGCCGGCGTGTGGCTCGGACTGCGCCGCCACCTGCGCGACCGGGGGCTCGGTCCCGTCTACACGCTGTCCTACGGGCCGCCGCTGGCGTCGATCGAGCTCTTCGCCCAGCAGCTGGCGGCCAAGATCGACGCCATCCTGCGCGACACCGGCGCCCGCCAGGTCGCGCTCGTCGGTCACAGCATGGGCGGCCTGGTCGCGCGGGCCTATCTGCGGCGCTTCGGCGCCGACAGGGTCCGGCTGCTGATGACGCTGGGCACGCCGCACCACGGCAGCGTCCACGCGTACCTGTTTCCCGGAGCGTCCCTCGCGCAGCTGCGGCCCGGCAATCGCTGGCTCGCGACGCTCAACGGCGATCCGCTGCCGCCGCTGCGCCTGGTCGCGCTGTGGAGCCCGCACGACTCGATGGTCGCGCCGCAGTCCAGCGCCCGGCTCGACGGTGCGGCGGAGATCGTCGTCCGCGGCGTCGGGCACAACGCGCTGCTCGGCGATCCGGCCGTCTACGCCGCCGTCGAGCGCGAGCTCATCGCAGCCGGGGTCACCCCCGCTGCACCGACCAGGGCGGACGCTGCCTGAGCGAGCAGCACGAAGGGGGTGCTGAGAGCGCTCGCCCCCCCGCGCCGCAGGGCGCGGGTGCTACCAGTGGATCCCCTGCGTCAGCTGGGCGAAGGCCATCTGCTCGGGCGACAGCGGCTCCTGCTGCGCGGCCTCGCCCTTCTTCCCCTGCGCGGCGGACGAGTCCGGGAACATGTTGAACGCGGTGTTGAGCATGATCTGCGTGAGCCGGGGCGCCGCCGCGTGCGCGATCGCGCCGAAGATGCCCAGCCGCGTGGCGATGCGCACCGGCTTGTAGACGATCGCCTCGACGACCAGGTCGGCCGCCTGCTCGGGCGAGAGCGTGGGCACGTTCTCGTACATCTTGGTCGGCGCGATCATCGGCGTGCGCACCAGCGGCATGTTGATGGTGGTGAACTTGATGCCCTTGTCGAGGAACTCCGACGCGGCGCAGGCGGAGAACGAGTCCAGCGCCGACTTCGACGCCACGTAGGCCGAGAAGCGCGGGGCGTTGGACAGCACGCCGATCGAGCTGATGTTGATGATCTGGCCGCGCTTCTGCTCGATCATCTTCGGCAGGAAGCCCATGATGAGGCGCAGCGCGCCGAAGTAGTTCAGCTGCATCGTCCGCTCGAAGTCGTGGAAGCGGTCGAAGGAGTTGATGACGCCGCGCCGAATCGAGCGGCCCGCGTTGTTGACGAGGAAGTCGCAGCCCCCGTGCTCCTTCAGCACCCGCGCGACCAGCGCGTCGCAGGACGCCATGTCGGAGACGTCGGCGGTGACCATCCAGCAGCGCCCGCCGGCGGCCTCGATCTCCTTCTTGGTCTCGATCAGCTTCTCCTCGCCGCGCGCGACCAGGATCACCCTGGCCCCGGCGCCGGCCATCTTGATCGCCGTGGCCTTGCCGATTCCCGACGAGCCGCCGGTGACGACGATCACCTTGTCCTTGACCCGGCCCGACAGCGTGCGGTCGATGAAGAGGTCGGGGTCGAGATTGCGTTCCCAGTAGTCCCACAGCCTGGCGGCGTAGCTCTCCAGCGGCGGCACGGCGATGCCCGAGCCCTTCAGCGCCTTGGCGGCCTCGCGGTTGTCGTAGCGCGTCGGCCAGTTGATGAACTGGAACACGTCGCGCGGAATGCCGAGGTCGACCAGCACCGCGCGCACCATCCGCTTGATCGGCGCCAGCGAGCCGATGCCGTAGAGGATCGGCGCCGGGATGAAGCCGAACATCCGCGCATTGAGGCGCATCGTCATCTGCGGCGCGTGCCCCGCCGCGGCGAAGATGTTCAGCACCTCGCCGATCCGGCGCGGGTCGGGATCGGTCAGGTGGAAGCACTTGCCGTCCAGCCCCTTCTTGTGCGCGAGGTGGTCCATCGCGTCGGCGACGAAATCGACGGGCACGATGTTGATGCGGCCGCCCTCGACGCCGATCGTGGGCATCCACGGCGGGAGCGCCTTGCGCATCCGCTGCAGGAACTTGAAGAAATAGTAGGGCCCGTCGATCTTGTCGATGTAGCCGGTCTTGGAGTGGCCGACGACGAAGCCCGGCCGGTAGATCCGGAACGGGCGCTTGCACTCGTGCCGGACGACGCCCTCGGACTCGTGCTTGGTGCTGAAGTACGGGTGGTCGAGGTCCTCGGCCTCCTCGAACATGTCCTCGCGGAACACGCCGTCGTAGAGGCCCGCGGCGGCGATCGAGCTCACGTGGTGGAAGCAGCCGGCACCGATGGCCTCCGCCAGCTGCACCGCATGGCGCGTGCCGTCGACGTTGGCGACCCGCTGCTCCTCGGCGCTGGCGTCGAGGTCGTAGACGGCGGCGAGGTGGAAGAAGTGCCGGACCTTGCCCTTCAGCCGGCGCAGGTCGGTGTCGGCGAGCCCGAGGTTCTTCTTGCCGAGGTCGCCGATGACGGCGATCACCTGCTTGTCGTCGACGCCCCATTCCTCGCGCTGCGCCGCAAGCTTCTTCAGCGAGCTCCTGCGCACCAGCACGTGGACGGGCTCGCCGCGCTGGAGCAGGTTGGCGACGAGAAAACGGCCGATGAATCCGGTCGCGCCGGTGACGAAGTACGCCATGGTGACTCCTCCTCGTGCCGGCGGACGGCCGGCGCTGACTGTTGTTGTGTTGCCGCCGAAGGCCGTGCGCGGGATGGCAGCGTCCGCTTTCGCCTCGGCGGCGATTATACCGGCGGAACCCGGCACCGACCGCCGCCGCCGCGGTTTAGAGTGCTTGCTCTAGAGCGCAGACCCTAGAATACTATCCGGGCCCGTGCAAATGCGGCGGGCGGTCATCGGGGGGAGCGCGCGATGCTGAAGAAAGCGAAGGCGGAAATGGCCGGGGATTCGACCGAGTCGGCGAAGGACGTGTCGCAGTCGGTGCTGAACTCGTCGCATCAGATCTGGCTGGCCGGGTTAGGTGCCTTCTCGCGCGCCCAGGCCGAGGGAATGAAAGTGTTCGAGACACTGGTCAAGCAGGGCGAGCGGCTCGAGGAAAAGACCCGGCGCGCGGCGTCGGACACCGCGGCTGCGGCACGCGGCGCCGCGCGAGCGAAGGCAAAGGAGATGCAGGAGATGGCCGGTGGAACCTGGGACAAGCTGGAGCAGGTGTTCGAGGCGCGCGTCGAGCGCGCGCTGTCGAAGCTCGGTGTCTACACGCAGAACGACGTCCAGCGGCTCGCCCAGCGCGTCGACGAACTCTCCGACGCCGTCAACCGGCTGCTGAAGGCCACGGGCGTCCAGCCCCGGACCGCTGCCGCCGCCGAGAAACCGGCCAGGAAGACGGTCCGCGGCGCCAAGGCCGCTGCCGCCAAGGCGACGCGCAAGGCCCCGCGCAAGGCTGCTGCCAAGTAGCGGTCACCAAGGGGGTGGATTGCCGGATGCTCCGCCGCGCCCGCGGCGGAGCGGGTCGTCACGCCGCCGTCAGTCGCGATTGAGCTTGTCGACCTGCTTGATGTACTGGGTCATCGCCTCGTCGCGGGTGGTTCCCTTGAGCTTCGCCCAGGCGTCGTATTTGGCGCCGCCGACGAAATCGAAGCCGCCCGGGCGCTCGCCCTTGACGTCGCCGTCGGTCGCCTGCTTGTAGAACGCGTAGAGCTTGAGCAGCGTGGCGTTGTCGGGCTTCTTCTTGGTCTTCTTCGCCGCTGCCGCCGCGGCTTCGAAGCTGGCCTTCAGGTCGTCCTTTTTCGGGGCTGCCGCCATGGAACCGTCCTCCGGGAGAGATTGACCCCGCCGCGGGGGTTTGTGCTACTTTAACGCGACTCCGAAAACCCGCGCAATCGCCGCGGCCCCGCCGCCGGCTCGCGACGGCAGGCGGGACCCACCGAACTTTCGACCCCAGGACTCCCATGGCCCGTCGCGAAAAGATCTCCGCGGTCGACACCGCGTGGTTGCGGATGGATCAGCCCGGCAACCTGATGATGATCTGCGGCGTGCTCACCTTCGACGGGCGCGTCGAGCTGCAGCGCCTGCGCAAGGTCATCGAAAAGCGCTTCCTCTGCTTCAAGCGGTTCCTCGACATCCCGGTGTCCCAGCCCGGCGTCTCGTTCTGGGAGGCCGATGCGAGATTCGACCTCGACCACCACGTGGTGCACGTCGCGCTGCCGGGCCGGGGCGGCCGGCGCGAACTGCAGACGATGGTCAGCCGGCTCGCGAGCACGCCGCTCAACCCGGCGCGGCCGCTGTGGCAGTTCCACCTCGTCGACAACTACGCCGGCGGCAGCGCGCTCGTCGCGCGCATCCACCACTGCTACGCCGACGGCATCGCGCTGGTCCAGGTGATGCTGTCGATGACCGACGCGGCGCCGAGCGGCCCGCCGGCGCTGCCGGCACCGTCGCGGCGTCCGGCGCGCGCGCGCAAGGGCGACGTCGCGTCGGTGCTGATGCAGCCGTTCGCCGGCGCGATGAAGACGGCGCTGAAGATCGGCTCGACGCTGATCGAGAAGGGCGTGGAGATCTGGCAGGACCCGGCCAAGGCGGTGGCGCTCGCCGAGCAGGGCGGCGCGCTGACCAGCGAGCTCGCCAAGCTCGCGCTGATGGGCCAGGATTCGCCGACCCGCTTCAAGGGCACGCCCGGGATCGCCAAGCGCGCGGCCTGGGCCGACCCGCTGCCGCTGCCCGAGGTGAAGGCGATCGGCAAGGCGCTGGGGGCGTCGGTCAACGACGTGCTGCTGTCCTGCGTCGCCGGCGCGCTGCGCGAGTACCTGGTCGAGAAGGGCGACCCGGTGGAGGGCCTCTCGCTGCGCGCGCTGGTCCCCGTCAATCTGCGGCCGCTGGAGAAGGCGTACAAGCTCGGCAACCAGTTCGGCCTGGTGTTCCTCGACCTGCCGATAGGCATCGCCAATCCGGTCGAGCGCCTCTACGCGGTGCGCGCGAACATGCGCGCGCTCAAGGGCAGCTACCAGCCGGTGCTGACGCTGGGCCTGCTCGCCGCCGTCGGGGTCGGGCCCAAGCTCCTCCAGGACCAGTTGCTGCAGGCGCTCTCGCGCAACGCCTCGGCGGTCATGACCAACGTGCCCGGTCCGCAGGTGCCGCTGTACCTCGCGGGCGCGAAGATCGGCGCGCTGATGTTCTGGGTGCCGCAGTCCGGCGACATCGGCATGGGCGTGTCGATCCTGTCGTATGACGGCGCGGTGCAGTTCAGCCTGATCACCGACCGCGGCCTGGTGCCCGACCCCGAGCACGTCATCCGGCGCTTCGCCCCCGAGTTCGAGAAGCTGATGCTGACCGCACTGCTGGCGCCGGACTGGGAGGGCGATCTCGATCCGGAAGTGGCGGCGCGGGCGGCCGGCGTTGCCGGCGGTTGACCCAGCGCCATCGAGCCTCCGGCGAGGATCTTCGTCGGAGCGGCCTCCGCCGCCAATGCAGCTTCGAGGACCTTTGTGGGAGCGGCTTCAGCCGCGAATCGCCGCTGCGAAGGCCCTGGTGGGAGCGGCTTCAGCCGCGAATCGCCGCTCCCACAGGAATTCGGCTCTCTTCGTGCCGACTCGAAAACGGCCTGCAACGCCTGATGCGCAACGGCCGCCGGCGCGGGCCGGCGCTTACGCCAGTTCCGCCTTCGCGTGCTCGACGTCCAGCCACTCCATCGCGTCGACGGGCTTGCAGGCGGCGGCCTCCTGGTAGAGCTTCTCCGCCTCGGCCATCCGGCTCTTGCCGAACAGCATGATCAGGCCGTTCGCGTATTCGATCCGCGCGATCGCCGCGTCGGGGTGGATCTTCAGCGAACGCTGGAAGTGCTCGAGCGCCGAGTCCTTCTTGGCGCCGTAGGTCATCCCGCCGACGAGGGCGCCGACCTTGTCGATCACTTCGGCCTGGTAGGCGCCGTAGGCCGTCTGCGCCTCGGCGTGCCTGGGCTCGAGTTTCAGCGCGGTGAGCAGCGCCTCCTTGATCCTGCCGCCGTAACCCTGCGCCAGCGCCTTGGCGACCGAGATGCCCTGGCTGTAGCGGCCGAGCGCGTAGGCGTGCAGGTAGTGCGCGTTGGCGTCCTTGGGCGCCGCGCTGCGGCGCTCGTCGGCCCAGGCCGCGGCCTCCTCGAACAGCGCGAGCTTCGCCTTGTCGGATTTCTCGAGATAGGTCGCGTAGATCGCCTGCGCCTTGGCGGCCGCGTTGAGGCCGGCGCCGCCGGCGGCGATCCCCGCCTCGACCGCCGGCCCGAACTCGCCGGCGTGGTAGTGGCGCCACGCCTCGAGCACCGCGGCATCCTTCGGCAGCGGCTCGCAGTCGCCCTTGTGCAACCGGGCCCAGTGCTTCTTCAGCCCCGCGGCGTCGTGGGCGAAGGCCTTCCCGGGATGCGGGAACCTGATCCATTTTCTGGCCATGGCGAACTCTCCTCCGTCAGAGATAGTCGGCGCCCAACCGGTCGAGAAGCTTCCGGTCGCTGCCGACGAGATAGGGGGCGATCATCGACAGCACCTGATAGGCGCCGCGGCCGAAGTCGACCTCGTCGTCCTTCGTCCGGTTGGCCCGGCCCAGGCGCTGAAACGACTGCCAGTAGGTCGCGACCAGCACGACGTTCTGCGCCAGCGCGGCGACCTCGCGCTCGGACGCGCGCATCCTCCCGGCGGCGATCATGCCGCGGGACAGCGCCACCACGGTGTCGACGCCCCGGCGCAGCAGCTCACCGAAACGGGCGCCGATGCGGCGGTTGCGCGAGGCGAGCTCGTCGAGGTCGCGGTAGAGGAAGCGCGCCGCCCACATCTCCTCCTGCACCAGGTGCAGCAGCAGCCACAGGTCCTCGACGTGGGCCGGCCGGCCTTCGGGCGCGATCAGCAGCGGCAGCACCCGCGCCTCGAAGGCGGCGTAGAGCTCGCCGATGATCTCGTCCTTGTTGCGGAAGTGGTAGTACAGGTTGCCCGGCGAGATGTTCATCTCGTCGGCGATGTCGGCCGTCGTGATGTTCGGCTCGCCGAAACGATTGAACAGGTCGAGGCTCGTCTCGAGGATGCGCTCGCGGGTGCGGCGCGGTCGTTTTCTTTCCGCCATGGCAATCGAGCCCGACAGGGGGCGCGGCAGGCAGTGTAGTGCGACGGAGGGGCGGTGGCAAACGAGCGCACCGCCGCGACCCGGGCGGAGGAACCGCGCGTCAGTGCGCGCGGGCGAGCCAGCGCTCGAGCTGGTCGAGCGTGTGCGAGAGGTCGCGGGTCGCCTGGCGGACGTCGCTGACGCCGGGTCGCGTGTGCAGCGGCCGCGGGTCGTCCAGCGCGTGCAGCACGTGGCGGTGCGGGTCGTCCAGCCGGTCGTGGCGCAGCGAAATGCCGTGCTGCGCGAGCTGCGGCGACATTTCCTGGGCCCGGGCGATCAGGTTGTGGCGCGTCTTCCGGTAGGCCGAAGCGCAGAGGTGCTTGCGCTGCTTGTAGCTGAAGATGTTGGCGAAGAACATGTCCGCATCCTCGCGGTCGGGCTCGAACAGCACGACGTCGGCGTCGGGATACTGGCGCCGGTACTTCTCCATCCCCACCCGCATCCGCGAGTGGATGATGGCGCGGAAGGTCTGCGACAGCACCAGCGGCAGCCCGCCCTGGTTCAGGCTGTCGACGGACAGGCGGCCGTGGCGCGGCCGCGCCCGGCTGGCGTCGAAGGGCACCAGCGGATTCACGCACAGCAGCAGGTCGACGCCCTGATCCAGCGCGACCGACGCGTGCAGCGTCTTGTTGAGCGCGCCGTCGACGTAGTGCTCGCCGTCGATCAGCACCGGGGGGAACAGCCCCGGCAGCGCGGCCGAGGCCTCGATGGCGCGCGAGATCGGCACGTGGTCGCGACCGTGCGCACCGAAGGTCACCGAGGCGCCGGTGTCGAGGTTGGTCGCCACCAGGAACAGCTTGCGCGGCAGCCGGCGAAAGTCGTTGGTCCGCCCCGGCGCGGAAAACAGCCCGGTCAGGAAGGCGTCGATCACGCTGTTGTCGAACACGCCGGTCGGCATCGCGTGCGACAGCGTCGCGAACGACTCCATCACGCCGCGATGGAACGGGTCGCGCAGGTACTGCAGCGTCGCGTGGGTGAGGATGCCGGGAAGCGACAGCGCGCGCCGGGCGAATTCTCCCAGCGCCGGGCGCAGGAAGATCTCGGGTGTCAGCGCCGCGTCGGCGCCGTCCTCGATGAAGATCCGATACATCTGCGCCGGCGACAGGCCGTTGGCCAGCGCGGCGGCGACGAAGCCTCCCGACGAGACGCCGACGTAGACGTCGAGGTCGGTGAAGTCGATGCCGTCCAGGGAGTCGGCCAGCGCCAGCAGCGCGCCGACCTCGTAGATGCCGCCCAGAGGCCCGCCGCCCGCCAGCGCAAGTCCCACGCTCGGGCGTGCACGCAGCTGCTTTCGTACCCGCGCCACACGTCCGCGGGTCACCTGAGCCGGCATGGACCTCCTTCAGGGCACGGTTCTTCTGCCACCATCCGCGCCGCGGCACCGATGACTCGGTGCCGCGGAACGGCCTCCGTCGCGAGCGGAGTTTACCGCAATCAGGCGCGCGCGGCGGCGGCCTTCTTCACCGCCCGCTTGGCCTTGCCGGCGACCTTGGTGGTGCGTGTCTTCGCGGCCTTGGCGACCTTGCGTGCGCGCTTGACGGTGGCGGCCCGCTTGGCCCGCGCCTCGGCCCGCTTGATGATCGGCAGGTCGATCTTCGGCAGCGCCTTGGGCAGGGTTTCGCGGACGATGGTCACCGCGGTGTCGGCATAGGCGCGGACCGTCGTTTCGACGGTGTGCCGCGTGCGCCGCCACAGCGTGTTCGCGCGCTCGACGGAGCCTTCGAGCCGGTCGCCGACGAAGCGGATGGCGCGCGACTCGACGGCGGTGCCTTCCTTGACCAGCGTCTTCAGCACGGTGCCCGCTTCGTTCTGCACCCAGTCACGGGTGACGACGGCGGCGCCGAGGCTGGCGAGCCACATCTGACGCGATGCGGCAAGCGCGGCGTCGCTGAGTTGATTCGGCTGGAAGTGGATCGATTGCCTTTGCATGGTGTTTCCTTTCGACGGGTGAACGATCTCGCGCAGGATCTGCGATTGGATTGACTATAGCGGCGGGGGTTAGAGCAAACACACTAATCGCCGGGGTCCAGGCGAGGCGCGCTTCGGCGTCGCCGCGAGGTCGTCGGCGGTCGGTCGTCGTGCGGAAACGCGCACCATCACCGCTGCCGGATCCAAGGCATCCGCCTCCGCACATCTAGCGCGGGTGTCTAGACGGAACAACCTAATGTGTCGCGTGCGATGCGCCGGGGCATCGGCTAGACTGAAGACGGGTCCGGCCCGGCGCCGGGGCCCGCTCGTCGACCATGCCCGTCTCCATCCCGACCGCGCCCGACCTCCCCCCGCCCGACGCGCTGATCCACGAACTGGAACGCGTCCAGCGGCTGCACGCCGACCGCCAGCGCGACGCGTCGCTGGCAGTCGCGCTGGATCGGCTGGGCAGCTGGCAATCGCGGCGCCTGCGCGGCACCTACGACGATCTCGCCGCGCAGCCGCGCTACGCCGACGCCATCGCGTTCTTCCAGTCCGACCTGTACGGGGGCGACTTCGCGCAACGCGACGCCGACCTCGCGCGCGTCGTGCCGTTGATGGTGCGCATGCTGCCCGAGCGGGTGATCGCGACGGTGGCGATGGCGATGGAATTGAACACGCTGTCGCAGGAGCTCGACCGCCTGCTGCTCACGCGGCTGCCGCGCGCCGACGGCGTCTTCACCGTCGCCCAGTATTGCCGGGCGTTTCGGGCGATGGGGCATCGCGCCGAACGGATGCGGCAGGTGCAGCTGATCGGCGACATCGGCAGCGGCCTCGACGGTGTCGTCCGCAAGCCCTTCATCCATGCCGCGCTGGTGATGATGCGCCAGCCCGCGCGTCTGGCCGGACTCGCGGTGCTGCACGATTTCCTGGAGCGCGGATTCGACGCCTTTCACAAGATGCGCGGCGCGGACCATTTCCTGGCCACCATCGACCGGCGCGAGCGCGCGTTGATCGACCGGATCATGGACGGCGACGACGCGCCGTTCGCCGACCCGTCGGCGCCGGAGGAAGCGGCGGCGGCCGGCTGAGCGGCGCGAACCCGCCGTCGGCGCGGCAGCGCAGCCTACGCCTTGTGACCCTTCGGCCCCTGGGGCTCCTTGTGTTCCGCGTGCCTGCCGAAGCGCTTGTCGAACTCCTTGTGCACCTCGCGCTCGATCGCCGGCTTGATCGTCCCCAGCAGGAAGCCCAGCTTGCAGTCGAGGCGCACTTCGTCCTTGAGGATGTGCAGCTGCCCGGTGAGCCCCGGGCGCGTGAAATCGATGCAGTCGCCGTTCCACGTGTAGTCGAGGTCGAAGCGCTGGTTGAGGTCCTCGGCGACCTTCTGCGCGGCCTCCTTGGCCTTCTTGTGCGACAGGGCGTGCTTCTTGGCGATGGCGATGCTGGCCATGGGCGTTCCTCCGGTGGAGCCGCGCAGTATAGCCAAATCACGGTCGCGCGCAGCCTCCCCGGCGCAGCGACGGGAAACCCCGGCGTGCCGGCGCCGACGTTGTCCGGTCGGCGCGAAATCGGCAGAATCGACCCCGGGAGCGCAAACCGACGGCCACGCGGGTTGCGCACCCGCACGCCCGGCAACGAACCGTGACCGCGTGACGCGCGGGGAAGCCATGTCCGGCAACATCGCCGATTATTTCGCGCAGCACCTGGCGACGCCGGGGCGGGTTCTCTACCGCCACTTTGCCGCCGGCGGGTGGCGCGACGCCACGGTCGCCGATCTCGCCGCGCTGGTCGGGCGGTGGCAGGCGGCCTTCGCGGCGGCGGGGCTGGTCCAGGGCGACCGGGTCGCGCTGTGCGCGCGCAACGGCCTGCACTGGGTCGCGGTCGACCTCGCCGCGCTCGGTCTCGGTCTCGTCGTCGTGCCGCTCTACGTTGACGACAACGTCGAGAACATCGCGTGGTGCATCGCCGACGTCGAGGCGAAGCTCGTCGTCGTCGATAGCCTGCGGCTGGCCAACGGACTGGCCAAGGGGGTGGCGCAGGACGCGCCGCCGCTGCCGCCGCTGGTCGTGCTGCGTGCCGGCGACGACGAAGCCGGGCGCGGGGGCGCGACCCCGGTCGAGCGCTTCCTTCCCGAGCGCGGCGGCGAGGTCGTCGTGCGGCCGCTGCCGCCGCCGACGCTGGCGACGATCTGCTACACCTCCGGCACCGGCGGGCGGCCGAAGGGCGTGATGCTCTCGCACGCGAACATCGTCGCCAACGTCGCTTCCTGCGCGGCGACCGGGCTCGCGCGTCCGGACGACCGCTTCCTGTCGATGCTGCCGCTGTCGCACATGTTCGAGCGCACCGGCGGCTACTACCTGCCGTTGTCGCTGGGCGCCGAGGTGGCGTTCGCGCGCGGCATCGCCCAGCTGGCCGAGGACCTGGCGACGCAGGCGCCGACGGTGGTGTTCGCCGTGCCGCGGATCTTCGAGCGCTTCAAGGCGCGCATCGACCAGACGCTCGCCCGGTCGACGGCGAAGCGGCTGCTGTTCGACCAGTGCGTCGAGCGCGGATTTCGCGTCGCGCAGCGGCGCGCGTCGCTGCTCGATCACCTGCTGGTGCCGGCGCTGCGCGCGCTGGTCGCCGCGCCGATCCTCGACCGGCTCGGCGGCCGGCTGCGCCTCGCCGTGGTCGGCGGCGCGGCGCTCGATCCCGCGCTCTCCCGCGTCTTCATCGGCCTGGGGCTCGCGATGCTGCAGGGCTACGGCATGACCGAGGCGTCGCCGGTGATCTCGGTCAACCGGGTCGACGACAACGATCCGGCGTCGGTCGGCGCCGCGCTGCCCGGGATCGAGGTCGGGACACTGCCGAGCGGCGAGCTGCTCGTCCGCGGCGCGAACGTGATGCTGGGCTACTGGCGCAACGAGCCGGCGACACAGGCCGCGCTCGACGCCGACGGCTGGCTGCACAGCGGCGACCTGGCCGAGATCAGGGACGGCAGGATCCACATCCTCGGTCGCGCCAAGGACGTGCTGGTGCTGTCCAACGGCGAGAAACTGCCGCCGCAGGACGTCGAGCTGGCGATCCTCCACGACTCCGTGTTCGAGCAGGTGATGCTGGTCGGCGAGGGCCGTCCGTTCGTCGTGCTGCTCGCGGTGTCGCGGGAGAAGGACGAGAGGCTGCTGGTCAGGCGCGCGAACGAGCAGCTGAAGGGCTTCCCGCGCTGGATACGCGTGCGCCGCGTGCTCGCCACCACCGCACCGTGGAGCGTCGACACCGGGCTCCTCACGCCGACGCTGAAGCTCCGGCGGCCGCAGGTGCTGGCACAGTTCCGCGAGCGCATCGACGCCGCGTACGCGGGAACGACCGGCGAGTAGGCGCGGTCACCGTCGCAGCGTCTGTCGCGGCAGCGCCTTCGGGCCCGGACGGGGCGGAGCGACGAACGTTCAGCGGCCGGCCAGCACCGACTCCTTCGCCAGCAGCCGCGCCGTCAGCAGCAACGCGGCCAGCGCCAGCAGCGTCGGGGCGCCGAAGGCCTGGAGCCACTCCTGGAAAACGAGCGCGTCGCCGCGCAGCACCCGCGAGAGCAGCGCGTACTGGCCCGCAACCGGGACCGACAGCAGCCACTCCGGATCCTTCCGGCGCATGAACATCTGCACCACCGGCAGGATCGACGCCGCGAACATCAGCACCGAGACGTTGGCCTGCGCTTCCTTGACGCTGCGCCCGCGCAGGCCGACGTAGAGCAGTACGGCGGTGGCGAGCAGGATCAGCGGCGCCAGGATGGCGATGAACGCCGCGTATTGCCGGAACCCGAACAGGAACGGTATTCCGACCGAAGGCAGCGGGGCGAAGCGCAACGTCAGGTAAAACCCGCCGAGGGTGACGGCGACCACCAGTGCGTCGAGCACGCACAGCGCCAGCCACTTCCCGGCCGCGAGCTCGAGCGGTGCGACCGGCGTGGTCAGCAGCGGCTCCAGCGAGCCGCGCTCGCGCTCGCCCGCCGTCGTGTCCAGCGCGGCGGCCATCGCCCCGATCAGCGCCGCGAAGAGCGCGTAGTACGCGAGCAGCCCCAGCACCAGCGCCCCGGAACTCTGCGGCGTGGCGAAGTCGCGCACCTCGATCTCCAGGGGGCTGACGACCTCGGGCGCGACCCCGCGCAGCAGCAGCCGCCCCTGGCCCCACTCCGCGGCGAATGCGCGCAGCAGACCTTGCGTCTGCTCGATGGCGTTGCGGGCGCGGTCGCGCGAGCGGTCGAAGTTCAGGCGCAGCTTGCCGCTGCGGCCGGCGGCCACGTCGGCGGCGAAGTCCTCGTCGACGTCGACGACGACGTCGAGCTCGCCGTCGCGGATCTTCCGCTCGAAGTCCGCGGGCGCCGGCACGATCGTCACCTGCTGGCGTTCGAGAAAGGCCGCCAGCGCGGGTGCGTGCTCGATGCCCGCCACCGGCAGCTTCAGCTCCCGGTCCCTGTCGATCTGGCTGGCGACGAGGTTCAGCACCAGCAGCAGCAGCAGCGGCCCCGCGGCGACCGCCGTGACCAGGATCACCAGCATCGAGCGGCGGTCGCGAAAGCTGTCGACCAGCTCCTTGCGGGCCACGATGCCGACGCGGGCGAGTGCGGCGCGGGCGCTGCTCACCGCGCGTGCTCCCGGCGCGTGCCGCCGCCGTGACTCACGCCGCCCGCCCCGCGGGGGTTCCGAGCAGGCGGACGAACGCCTCCTCCATCGACGTCTCGCCGGTCTGCGCGAGCAGTTCGGCCGCCGTGCCGATGGCGACCACGCGGCCGTGGTCGAGAACCACGATCCGGTCGCACAGCGCCGTGACTTCCTGCATCACGTGCGACGAGAACAGCAGGCACTTGCCCTGGTCGCGCAGCCCGCGCAGCAGGTCGCGCAATGCGCGCGTGCTCATGATGTCGAGCCCGTTGGTCGGCTCGTCGAGCAGGATCGCTTCGGGATCGTGGACCAGCGCCCGGGCGATCGCGACCTTCATCCGCTCCCCCTGCGAGAACCCTTGGGTGTGCCGATCCGCCAGGTCGGCGATGCCCAGCGCGGCGATCAGCGCGTCGACGCGGGACTCCAGCGCCGGGCCGGCGAGGCCGTGCAGCGCGCCGTAGTAGCGGATGTTCTCGCGCGCGGTCAGCCGCGGATAGAGGCCCCGGGCGTCGGAGAGCACGCCGATCCGCCGCCGCACTTCGTGCCGGTCGCGCACGACGTCGTGCCCGGCCACCCGCGCGCTGCCCGCATCGGGGACGATCAGCGTCGCGATCAGGCGCAGCAGCGTCGTCTTGCCGGCGCCGTTGGGCCCGAGCAGCCCGGTGATCTCGCCGTCGGGCGCGGTGAACGACACGTGGTCGACGGCGTGCACCCGGCCGCGCTTGCCGAAGCCCTTGACGAGCGCGTCGACGGCGATCACGGCTGCGGTCCCAGCCGGTCCGGCCACAGCGGGCTGCGCCGGGTCACGGCGAGGAAGTCGATGCACGACGCGGGGAGCGCCGCCGCGTCCGCGTCGTCGACGAACGCGGCGATCAGCCGCGGCACGCAGGCGTAGGGCGACACGATGTGCCCGGAACCCTGCGCCACGACCTGCCGGCTGCGGGGCAAGGTCGCCGCGACGATCGCGGCGGCGGCCGGAGGCGTCACCGGGTCGAGCCCGCCGGACAGCAGCAGCGCCGGCACGTCGCTTCGCACCGGCGTCGCGGCGTCCGCCGCCGGGGTGCCCTTCGGCCAGATCGCGCAGACGTCGAACAGGCTCGCCGCCAGCGCGCGGCTGCGCAATCGCTCGAGGCCGCGCCGCTCCTCGGGCGTCACCCGCGGCGCATCCTCGCTGCAGATGACCGCGTAGTGCAGCGCCGGGGTCATCTGCCCGGACAGGTCGCCGATCGCGCTTTGCGCCAGCGCGAGCAGCGGACCGAAGTCGCCGGCGGCGGCGCGATCGATGACCTCCGGCAGCAGCGCGGCGCGTTCCGGCGCGTAGGTCAGCGCGTGCAGGCCCCCGAGCACGAGATCGAAGGTGAAGGTTCCGGTGCGGGGCCCGCCGCTGCGCGGGTCCGCGTATTCGATCCGGCGCCCGGGTGCGGCGAAGTCGCGTTCCAGCCGGTCGAGCCGTTGCCGCAGGTCGGGATGCTGCCGGCGGCAGGCGTCGCTCGCCCCGCAGGCCGCGAGCACGTCGTCCAGCGCCTGCTCGCGCGAGTGCCAGACGTCGCGCGGCACCGCCATCTCCGGCGGGGCGACGCCGTCCAGCACCATGCTGCGCACCCGGTCGGGGTGGCGGCGCAGGTAGGCGAGCGCGACGCGCGTGCCGTAGCTGCCGCCCCAGAGGTTGACCTGCGGATAGCCGAGCGCAGCGCGCACCGCGTCGACGTCGGCGACCCAGGCCTCGGTCGTGTAATGCGCCAGGTCGACGCCGGTCGCCGCGAGCTCGCGCAGGCATTCCCGCGCCTTGCCCACCGGGTCCCGGTCGAACGCCGCTTCGAGATCGTCTTCGGGTTGGAACGCCGCGCAGTCGAGCGGCGCCGACCGGCCGGTGCCGCGCTGGTCGATCAGCACGACGTCACGGGTGCGGCGGACTTCGTTGAGGCGCGACGCCAACGGGGCGAGCCGGCTCGCCGCCTGCCCCGGTCCTCCGGCCAGGATGATCAGCGGGTCGGCCTTGGGCGCCACCGTGTTGGCCGGCAACACCGCGACGAAGATGCCGATCCTGCGCCCATCCGGACGGTCACGGTTCTCCGGCACGGGGAGTTCGCCGCATTGCGCGGTGACCGAGAGCTTGGGCAGCCTGCATTCGGTCAGCGTCAGCGTGCGCGAGGTCGGCTCCCGGCCCATGCCGCAACCGGTCGACAGCGCGTGCAGCGCCAGCAGCGCGACGACGGCGATCGCCCGCCCGCCGCCGCGCGCGCTCCGGTGTTCGCCCTTGGGGCGGCCCTTCTCGCTCAATGGACTGCCTTCGTGCTGCGCACTCCGGTGTTCGCGCTCGGGGCGGCCCTTCGCGCGTAATGGAATACCTTCGTGCTGCGCACTCCGGTGTTCGCGCTCGGGGCGGCCCTTCGCGCTCACGCGGACTTCACGCGGTGCGCGTGCTGCCCGCGTCGACGATCGCCAGCGCGGTCAGGTTGACCAGGCGCCGCACCGTCGCCGACGCGGTCGCGATCAGCACCGGCCGGTCCGCGCCCAGCAGGATCGGGCCGACGTTGACGCCTTCGCCGCTGGTGATCTTCAGCAGGTTGAACGAGATGTTCGCCGCGTCGAGGTTCGGCATGATCAGCAGGTTGGCCTCGCCCTTCAGCGTCGAATCCGGGTGCACGCGGCTGCGGATCGCCTCGGAGAGCGCCGCGTCGCCGTGCATCTCGCCGTCGACTTCGAGGCCGGGCGCGCGCTCCTCCAGCAGGCGGCGGAGCTTGCGCATCTTGCGTGCCGACTTGGAGTCGTCGCTGCCGAAGTTCGAGTGCGACATCAGCGCGACCTTGGGCACGAGGCCGAAACGGCGCACCGCGTCGGCGGCCAGCTGCGTGATCGCGACCAGGCGCTCGGCCGACGGGTTGCGGTTGACGTGCGTGTCGCTGATGAACAGCGTCCGGTCCGGCAGCAGCAGGCCGTTCATCGCGGCGAACACCGGCGCGTCGGCGCGCTGGCCGATGACGTCGGCGACGTGGCGCAGGTGCGCCTGGTACTTGCCGACGGGACCGCAGAGCACCGCGTCGCACTCGCCCATCCGCAGCAGCAGCATGCCGATCAGCGAGGGCTTGCGCAGCACCGCCTCCTTCGCCTCCTCCGGCGCGATGCCGTTGCGGCTCATCAGCTGGTAGTAGAGCTGCCAGCAGGCGCGATAGCGGGGGTCGCTGTTGATGTTGACGAGCTCGAAGTCGCGGCCGGCGGCGAGGCGGAGCCCGAATTTCTCGATGCGCGCGGCGATCACTTCCGGGCGCCCGACCAGGATCGGCCGCGCGAGCCCCTCGTCGATCACGACCTGCACGGCGCGCAGCACGCGCTCGTCCTCGCCCTCGGCGTAGAGCACCCGCTTGGGCGCCGCCTTGGCGTGTGCGAACACGGGCTTCATGATCAGCCCCGAGTGGTAGACGAACTGCGACAGCCGCTCGCGATAGGCGTCGAAGTCGGCGATCGGGCGGGTCGCGACGCCGTCGTCCATCGCCGCCCTGGCGACCGCCGGCGGGACGATCACCATCAGCCGCGGATCGAAGGGCTTGGGGATCAGGTATTCGGGCCCGAAACTCAACGCCTCGCCGGCGTAGGCCTGCGCGACGATGTCGGACAGCTCGGCGTGCGCGAGCTCGGCGATGGCGCGCACGCAGGCGAGCTTCATCGCCTCGGTGATCGTCGTCGCCCCGACGTCGAGCGCGCCGCGGAACATGAACGGGAAGCAGAGGACGTTGTTGACCTGGTTCGGGTAGTCGGAGCGGCCGGTGGCGATGATCGCGTCGGGGCGCACCGCCTTGGCGACGTCGGGCAGGATCTCCGGGCTCGGGATTGGCGAGGGCGAGGATCAGCGGATCGCGCGCCATCGCCCGGACCATCTCCTGCTTCAGCACGCCCGGCCCGGACAGGCCGAGGAAGATGTCGGCGCCCTCAATCGCGTCGGCGAGCGTGCGGGCGTTCGTGGCGCGCGCGTAACGCGCCTTGTTCTCCTCCATCGGCGACTCGCGGCCGGCGTAGATCACGCCCTTGCTGTCGCAGACGACGACGTTCTCGCGCCGGAGCCCGAGGCCGACCAGCAGGTCGAGGCAGGCGATCGCGGCGGCGCCGGCGCCCGAGCAGACGAGCTTGACCGCGGCGATGTCCTTGTCGACGACCTTGAGGCCGTTGAGGATCGCCGCGCCGACGACGATCGCCGTGCCGTGCTGGTCGTCGTGGAAGACCGGGATCTTCATCCGCTCGCGCAGCTTCTTCTCGACGTAGAAGCACTCGGGCGCCTTGATGTCCTCGAGGTTGATGCCGCCGAAGGTCGGCTCCAGCCGCGCGATGGTCTTCACCAGCTCGTCGGGGTCGTTCTCGTCGAGCTCGATGTCGAACACGTCGATGCCGGCGAACTTCTTGAACAGGCAGGCCTTGCCCTCCATCACCGGCTTGCCGGCGAGCGGGCCGATGTTGCCGAGGCCCAGCACCGCGGTGCCGTTGGTGACGACGGCGACGAGGTTGCCGCGCGAGGTCAGCGTCCGGGCCTCGCCCGGGTCGGCGACGATGGCGTCGCAGGCCGCGGCGACGCCCGGCGAGTAGGCGAGCGCGAGATCGCGCTGGTTGACGAGCGCCTTGGTCGGCGTGACCGAGATCTTGCCGGCCGTCGGCAGGCGGTGGTATTCGAGTGCCGCTTGGCGTAGCGACTCGTCCATGGTGCTCCTCCGATGGTTCCCGCTCTCCGTGGGCGGACCGTCGATTCTACCCGCGGGGACGCGCCGCTGCGGCGTTCATGGGAGCGCCTCCAGGCGCGAATGACGTTTCTCCGACGATCAGCGCGTCCCGAAGCGGCGGCCGATCGCGATCGACAGGATGACCAGGCCGGCGGCGACGAAGGTCGCGGGATCGAGCGCCTCCCCCAGCAGCAGGGCCGAGGCGAACAGCGTCAGGAACGGCTGCAGCAACTGCGTCTGGCCGACGACGGCGATGCCGCCCAGCGCGAGCCCCCGATACCAGGCGAAGAACCCGAGGAACATGCTGAACACGCCGACGTAGGCGAAGCCTGCCCAGGCGAGCGGCGGCGCGGCGAGCATCTGCGCGTCGACGACCCACAGCGTGGGCACCAGCACCGCCGGCGCCGCGAGCAGCAGCGCCCACGAGATCACCTGCCAGCCGCCGAGCGTCCGCGCGAGCCGGCCGCCCTCGGCATAGCCGATCGCGGCGGCCGCGACCGCCGCCAGCAGCAGGAAGTCGGCGGGATGCGGCGCGCCGCCGCCCTGCCACAGCGCGAAGCCGACGACGACGGCGCTGCCGACGAGCGAGCACAGCCAGAACACCGGCGTCGGCCGCTCGTGCGCCAGCCACGCGCCCGCCAGCGCGGTGGCGAGCGGCAGCAGGCCGATGACGATCGCGCCGTGCGAGGCCGGGACGTGGCGCATCGCCCAGGCCGTGAACAGCGGAAAGCCGACGACGACGCCGGCGGTGACGACGGCGATCCGCGGCAGCAGCGCGCGCCCCGGCCAGGGCGAACGCTTTGCCAGCAGCACGACGGCGGCGAGCAGCGCGGCGACCACGGCGCGTCCGAGCCCGACGAATACCGGATCGAGGCCCGCCACGGCGAGGCGCGTGGCCGGCAGCGTCAGGCTGAAACAGGCGACGCCCAGCAACCCGAACAGCAGGCCGCGGCGGCGGTCGGCGGCGGAAACCGACGCGGGCGGCCGGAGGGCGGGCGGCAGATCGGGCATCCGCCCATCCTACGCGGCGCTCCGCAGCACCCTTGATGAGCGAGCGCTCACTCGCAATCGGTGCAAAGCCGGAACGGGACCGACGAATGCCCTACGCGTGCCGCACGCGGCGACGCCAGCGCGACGGTCACACGTTCATGCCGACGGGCTTCCCGGCGCGGCTGCGCCGGGACCCTCGGGTCATCGGAGAGCCGTCCGTCGACGCGACGCGACGCCTGGTCTCGCGGGACCCCGGCGAGGGACCGGGGCAGGCGAAGTTGCTGCAGTGCAGCTTGACTTTCAAAACGGAGCAAACGTAGGATTAAAACATTCGTTTGATCCAGCGGCCATCCAAACAGGGCCGGAGGAGGGGGAGAGTGTATGTCCCTCGCTCGAGAAGACGTTCAGACGACGGACCGGAGGAGGTGGGAGCCATGGTGGGTGAGGTCATTGCAATCGGCGCCGTCCGCGGACCCGCGGCAACCAAGGATCGCATCCTCGATGCGGCCGAGGCCTTGTTCATGGAGCACGGCTACGAGGCGACCAGCCTGCGCGCGATCACCTCGGCCGCCGACGCGAACCTCGCCGCCGTCAACTACCACTTCGGCAGCAAGGAAGAGTTGTTCCAGGCGATCCTCACCCGCCGTCTCGACCCGATGAACCAGGAGCGCGTCGCCCTCCTCGACACCCTCGAGCAGGAAGCGGGGAACGCCCCGGTCGACTGCGAGCGGATCCTCGCGGCGATGATCATCCCGGCACTGCACCTCGCCCGCGATCCGGCCCGCGGGGGCTCGAACTTCCTGCGCCTGCTCGGTCGCGCCTATGCCGATCCGGCGCCGTTCCTCCGCCACTTCCTGTCCGAGCACTACGCGGTGATGATCGGACGCTTCAAGACCGCGTTCGGCCGCGCGCTGCCGCAACTCTCCCGCCGCGAGCTGTCGTGGCGGCTGCACTTCATCATGGGCGCGCTCTCCTACACGCTGGCCGGCACCGACGCGCTGAAGCTGATCGCCGAGATCACGCCGGCCAAGCACCGCGACGACGAAACCCTGCTGCACCGGCTGGCGCCATTCCTGCTGGCCGGACTGCAGTCGCCGCCGACCGACTCCGGCGACGACGCCTCGCCCTCCGAAGGCGACACGCGCCTGGCGCGGTGATCCCGCGACCCGGAAGAACCAGGCGACCGCCCCCGACGAAACACGCTTCCCACCCTCCCACCACTCCCGAACCCTGGAGCCCTCGATGCTCACACTTGCCTGGTTGGTCGCTCTCTTCATCGGTGCGGTTGCGCTGGCTTACGCCAACGCCGCCGGCACCGTCTGGACCGTCGCGCTCGCCGTCGCCCTCGGCGTGGCCTGGGGCGCGCAGCTGCTGCCCGCGTGGCTCGCGCTCGCGCTCACCGTCGTGTTCGTGCTGCTGGCGATCCCGCTCAACGTCCCCGCGCTGCGCCGCAAGCTGATCAGCGACGGCGTGCTGAGCGCGTTCCGCAAGATCCTGCCGCCGATGTCGCAGACCGAGCGCGAGGCGATCGAGGCCGGCACCGTCTGGTGGGACGGCGACCTCTTCTCCGGCAAGCCGGACTGGAAGAAGCTGCTCGCCGTCCGGCGCCCGACGCTCACCGCCGAGGAGCAGCGCTTCCTCGACGTCGAGACGCAGGAGCTGTGCGAACTCATCACCGACTGGGAGACGACCCACGTCCACCGCGACCTGCCGCCCGAGGTGTGGCAGTACATCAAGGACAAGGGCTTCCTCGGCATGAGCATCGCCAAGGAATACGGCGGGCTGGGCTTCTCCGGCTACGCGCACTCGCAGGTGATGACCAAGCTGTCGACGCGCTCGGGCACCGTCGCGGTCAGCGTGATGGTCCCCAACTCGCTCGGGCCGGCCGAGCTCCTCGCCCACTACGGCACCGACGAGCAGAAGCGCTACTACCTGCCGCGGCTCGCCAAGGGCCTCGAGATCCCCTGCTTCGCGCTGACCAACCCGACCGCGGGCTCCGACGCGGCGTCGATCCCCGACTTCGGCGTCGTCTGCTGGGGCCAGCACGAGGGCAGGAAGGTGCTGGGGCTGCGCGTCACCTGGGACAAGCGCTACATCACGCTGGGCCCGATCGCGACGCTGCTGGGCCTCGCCTTCCGCGCCTACGACCCCGACCACCTCGTCGGCGACAAGGACGACATCGGCATCACCTGCGCGCTGATCCCGACCTCGCACCCGGGCGTGGAGATCGGCCGCCGGCACATTCCGCTCTCCGCGGTGTTCCAGAACGGCCCGAACTGGGGCAAGGACGTGTTCATCCCGATGGACTGGATCATCGGCGGCCAGCCGATGCTGGGCCGCGGCTGGCGGATGCTGATGGAGTGCCTCGCCGCGGGGCGCGGCATCTCGCTGCCGTCGTCGGCGACCGGGATGGCCAAGCTCGCGGTCCGCACCACCGGCGGCTACGCCCGCGTGCGCACGCAGTTCAAGACGCCGATCGGCAAGTTCGAGGGCATCGAGGAAGCGCTGACGCGGATGGGCGGCAACCTCTACATGATGGACGCCGCGCGGGCGCTGACCGCCACCGCCGTCGATCTCGGCGAAAAGCCGGCGGTGGTCTCCGGCATCGCCAAGCTGCACCTCACCGAGCGCGGGCGCCAGGTCGTCAACGACGCGATGGACATCGTCGGCGGCAAGGGCATCTGCATGGGGCCGTCGAACTTCCTCGGCGCCGCGTACATGCAATTGCCGGTGGCGATCACCGTCGAGGGCGCGAACATCCTCACCCGCAGCCTCATCGTCTACGGCCAGGGCGCGATCCGCTGCCATCCGTACGTGCTGAAGGAAATGATGGCGACGCGCGAGAAGGATCGCGCCAAGGCGTCGGTCGACTTCGACGCGGCGCTGTTCGGCCACATCCGCTTCACCGTGACCAATATGGCGCGCACGCTGGTGATGGGCCTCACCGGCTCGCACTTCGTCGCCGTGCCCGCGGGCGTCGCGCCGGAGACACGCCGCTACTACCAGCAGCTGACGCGGTTCTCGGCGGCGCTCGCCTTCCTCTCCGACGTCTCGATGGGGGTGCTGGGCGGCGCGCTGAAGCGCAAGGAGAAGCTCTCGGCGCGGCTGGGCGACATCCTGTCGCTGCTCTACCTCAGCTCGGCGACGCTGAAGCGCTACGAGGACGAGGGTCGCCAGCACGCCGACGCCCCGCTGATGCACTGGGCGATCTGGGACGCGATGTTCAAGGCGCAGAACGCGTTCGAGGGCGTGCTGTCGAACTTCCCCAACCGCTTCGTCGCCGTGCTGATGCGCCGCTTCGTGTTCCCGCTCGGCCGGCCCTACGAGGTGCCGTCGGACAAGCTCGGCCACGACGTCGCCAAGCTGCTGCTGCAGCCTTCGGCGACGCGCGACCGCCTGGTCGCGGGCTCGTTCGTGTCCACCGCCGCCACCGACCCGGTCGCGCTGATCGAGCGCGCACTGGTGGCGACGCTGGCCTCCGAGCCGGTCGAGGCCAAGATCAGGGCGGCGGTGAAGGATCGGCGCCTCGACGCCAAGCTGCCCCCGGGCGCCGGGCTCGACGCGCTGGTGGCGCGGGCGCAGAGCCAGGGCGTCATCAACGCGGCCGAGGCGCACGCGGTCATCGCGGCCCGCGATCTCACCGCGCAGGTGATCCGGGTCGACGATTTCCCGCAGGACCTCGGCAGCTCGGACCAGCGGCCGCTCGACTACAGCCGGACCGGCGCCGCGAACAGCGCGACCCCGATCGTGCACAAGGCCAGGTTCTTCCGCCGGGCTGCGGCCCCGCCCCGGGGACCGGTGCGCAGCGCGACGGCATTCCAGAAAGCCTGCCGCTCTCGCGGACGGTCTCTCCACGCCAGGACAAGCCCATGAAAGAACCGATCTACATCATCGACGGCGCCCGCACGCCGTTCCTCAAGGCGCGCAATCGCCCGGGGCCGTTCGCGGCGTCCGATCTCGCGACGGCTGCCGGCAGCGCGCTGCTGCTGCGGCAGCGGTTCGCGCCGACCGACCTCGACGAGGTGATCCTGGGCTGCGCCGCGCCGTCGCCGGACGAGGTGAACATCGGGCGCGTCGTCGCGCTGCGCATGGGCTGCGGCCACAAGGTGCCGGGCTGGACGGTGATGCGCAACTGCGCGTCGGGGATGCAGGCGCTCGACTCGGCGATCAACAACATCCGCGCCGGGCGCTCGAATCTCGTGCTCGCCGGCGGCGTCGACGCGCTGTCGCACGCGCCGCTGCTGTTCTCCGAGGCGATGGTGCACTGGCTGTCGAGTTGGTACGCGGCGAAGACGCTGGGGCAGCGCGCCGCGCTGGCGGCGAAGCTCAAGCTCGCCTACCTCGCGCCGGTGATCGGCCTGATGAAGGGGCTCACCGACCCGATGGTGGGGCTGCTGATGGGCCAGACCGCCGAGAACCTGGCCTTTCGCTTCGGCATCACCCGCGCCGAGATGGACGCGTTCGCCGCGGCGAGCCACCGCAAGGTGCTGGCCGGGCAGAAGGCCGGCCACTACGACGCCGAGGTCGTCGCGCTGTTCGACAAGGCCGGCAAGGTCTATGCGGCCGACGACGGCGTGCGCGAGGACTCGACGGCCGAGAACCTCGCCAAGCTGCGCCCGTTCTTCGACAAGAAGTACGGCAACGTCACCGCCGGCAACAGCTCGCAGGTGACCGACGGCGCCGCGTGGCTGGTGCTCGCGTCCGAGCGCGCGGTCGAGAAGCACCAGCTGCAGCCGCTGGGCAGGATCGCCGACTCCGAGTGGGCGGGGCTCGACCCGGCAGAGATGGGGCTGGGGCCGGTGCACGCCGTGACGCCGATCCTGCAACGCCACGGCCTCCGCCTCAACGACCTCGACGCCTGGGAGATCAACGAGGCCTTCGCCGCGCAGGTGATCGCCTGCCAGCGGGCCTGGGAAGACACCGATTACTGTCGCCGCGAGCTGGGCCTTCCCGACGCGCTGGGGTCGATCGATCCGGCGCGGCTCAACGTCGACGGCGGCGCGGTCGCGCTCGGCCACCCGGTCGGCGCCTCCGGCGCGCGCATCGTCCTGCACGTGCTGCACACGCTGCGCCGCACCGGCGGCAAGCGCGGCATCGCCTCGATCTGCATCGGCGGCGGCCTCGGCGGCGCGATGCTGGTGGAGGCCGTGTCGTGAGCACTGCCGCCACCACCGTGTCGCCGGCCGCCGGGACCGCCGTGCCCGCCCGGAAGAACCACCCCGCCCATCCGCGATCGGAAGCCACGATGCAACACTGGAAGATCACCCGCGAGGCCGACGGCCTGGCGCGCCTCACCTTCGACAAGGCCGGGGCCACGACCAACACGCTGTCGGCGGCCGCGCTGGTCGAGCTCGACGCGGCGCTGGACGAACTCGACCGCGACCCGCCCGCCGGCCTCGTCATCGCCTCCGGCAAGGCCAACGGCTTCATCGCCGGCGCCGACATCGACGAGTTCGGCGAGGTCCGGAACGACGCCGACGCGATCGCGCTGGTGAAGCGCGGCTGGGACACGTTCAACCGCCTCGCCGCCGTCCGCTACCCGACGCTGGCGCTGGTCCGCGGCTTCTGCCTCGGCGGCGGGATGGAGCTGGCGCTCGCCTGCCGCTACCGGGTCGTCGTCGACGAGCCTTCGACCCGGCTGGGCCTGCCGGAGGTGATGCTCGGCATCGTCCCCGGCTGGGGCGGCATCACCCGGTTGCCGCGGCTCACCGGCGCGCCGGCGGCGCTCGACCTGCTGCTGACCGGCAAGACGGTCGACGCGCGCCGGGCGAAGCGGCTGGGCATCGCCGACGAGTGCGTGCCCGCCCGGATCATGGAGAACACCGCCCGCGGGGTGCTGAAGGCGAAGCCGGCGCCGCGCGCGCTCAAGATGGCGCAGTCGCTGACGCTGAATCCGCTGGTGCGCAAGTTCGTCGCCGCGCAGGCGGCGAAGCAGGTCGCCAAGCGGGCGCGGCGCGAGCACTATCCGGCGCCCTACGCGATCCTCGAGCTGTTCGCCAGGTACGACGGCAACGCGCTGGCGGCGCCGGCGTCCGGTCCGGCGTCGATCACGGCGCTGCTGAAGACGCCGACGGCCGGCAACCTGATCCGGGTGTTCCGGCTGCAGGAGCGGCTGAAGTCGCTGGGCAAGGACGGCGATTTCAAGGCGGCGCACGTCCACGTCGTCGGGGCGGGAACGATGGGCGGCGACATCGCCGCCTGGTGCGCGCTGCGCGGGCTGACGGTCACGCTGCAGGACCAGAACGCCGAACGGCTCGCGCCGGCGATGGCGCGCGCGGCCAAGCTCTTCGCGCAGCGGCTGAAGGACGCCCGGCGCGTCCGCGATGCGACCGATCGTCTCATCCCCGACGTGGCCGGCGCCGGCGTGGCGCGCGCCGACGTCGTCATCGAGGCGATCTTCGAGAACCTGGAGGCCAAGCGGGCGCTGTTCGCCGCGGTCGAGGCCAAGGCCAAGCCGGGCGCGATCCTCGCCACCAACACCTCGAGCATTCCGCTGGAGGAGATCGCCGGCGCGATGCAGGACGGCTCGCGCCTCGTCGGCATCCACTTCTTCAATCCGGTCGCCCGGATGATGCTGGTCGAGATCGTGGTCGGGAAGTCGACGCGCCCCGAGCTGGTCGGCCCGGCCGCGGCGTTCGTCCGCCAGATCGACAAGCTGCCGCTGCCGGTGAAGAGCGCGCCGGGCTTCCTGGTCAACCGCGTGCTCGCGCCCTATCTGATGGCGGCGATGCGCTGCGTCGACGAGGGGCTGGCGCCGGAGACCGTCGACGAGGCGGCGCTGGCGTTCGGCATGCCGATGGGGCCGATCGAGCTCGCCGACACCGTCGGCCTCGACATCTGCGTCGCCGTCGGCCGGATGCTGTCCCCGGACGCCGCGCCGCCGCGCAAGCTGATGGCGCTGATCGACGCCGGGCACCTGGGGCGCAAGACCAAGCGCGGCTTCTACAGCTACGCGTCGGGCAAGGCGGCGAAGCAGCCGCCCGGCGCCGTGCCCGCCGGACTGGCGCAGCGGCTGATCGACCCGCTGGTGGGCGAGGCCCGGTCGGCGCTGGCCGAGGGCATCGTGGCCGACGCCGACCTGGTCGACGCCGGGGCCATTTTCGGCACCGGATTCGCGCCCTTCACCGGGGGCCCGCTGCACTACGCGGCCGCCTCGCGCTAGGCCCGATCCGGGTGTAGGATGGCTCTCGACAATCTGGATCCCGCGACCCCACCGGCCCGGTCGAGCAGAGGCGGGGGGCCCGAGGCGCATGCAAGTCCCATCGTCGACCCATTCGGAGGGCCCGCCAAACCCGGCGCGGCAAGGAGGAAAGTCGTGGAAAAAATCTGGCTGAAGCACTATCCCAAGGGCGTGCCCGCGGAGATCGACGTCAACACCTACGCGTCGCTGCGCGACGTGTTCGAGGAGAGCTGCACCAAGTACGGCCCGCGCAAGGCCTACACCTGCATGGGCAAGTCGATCACCTTCAGCGAGCTCGACACGCTGACGCTGGCGTTCGGCGCCTGGCTGCAGGGGCAGGGCTGCAAGAAGGGCTCGCGCGTCGCGCTGATGATGCCCAACGTCCTGCAGTACCCGGTGTGCCTGTTCGGTGCGCTGCGCGCCGGCTGCACGATCGTCAACGTCAACCCGCTGTACACGGCGCGCGAGCTCGAGCACCAGCTCAACGACTCCGGCGCCGAGGTGCTGATCGTGGTCGAGAACTTCGCCCACACCTACGAGGAAATCGCGGCCAAGACCAAGGTGCGCAAGGTGATCGTCACCAGCATCGGCGAGCTCCTGGGCTTCAAGGGCCTGATCGTCGACCTGGTGCTGCGCAAGGTGAAGAAGATGATCCCGGCGTGGAACGTCCCGGGATCGCTGCGCCTGTCCGACGCGCTCGCCGAGGGCCGCAAGCTCAAGCTGAAGCCGGTGCCGCTCGGCCACGACGACATCGCGTTCCTGCAGTACACCGGCGGCACCACCGGCGTGTCCAAGGGCGCGATCCTGCTCCACCGCAACATCGTCGCCAACCTGCTGCAGGCGCGGGCCTGGATCCTGCCGTTCCTGGGCCACGACAGCGTCGAGGTCATCCTGACGCCGCTGCCGCTGTACCACATCTTCTCGCTGACGGCGAACTGCCTGACGTTCATGACGCTGGGCGCCGAGAACGTGCTGATCCCCAATCCGCGCGACATCCCCGGCTTCGTCAAGGAGATGCGCAAGCACAAGTTCACGGTGATGACCGGCGTCAACACGCTGTTCAACGCGCTGGTCAACAATCCCGAGTTCGCCAAGCTCGACTTCTCCACCTTCCGGGTGACGCTGGGCGGCGGCATGGCGGTGCAGGAGGCCGTCGCCGTCAAGTGGAAGAAGGTGACCGGCTGCACGCTGATCGAGGCCTACGGGCTGACCGAGACCTCGCCGGCGGCGACCATCAACCCGGTCGACATCCCCGAGTACAACGGCTCGATCGGGCTGCCGATCTCGTCCACCGAGCTCGTCCTGCGCGACGACGACGGCAAGAACGTGCCGCTGGGCCAGCCGGGCGAGATCTGCATCCGCGGCCCGCAGGTGATGGCCGGCTACTGGCAGCGGCCCGACGAGACCGCCAAGGTGATGGACAAGGACGGCTGGTTCGCCACCGGCGACATCGGCGTCATGGACGAGCGCGGCTTCGTCAAGATCGTCGACCGCAAGAAGGACATGATCCTGGTGTCGGGCTTCAACGTCTACCCGAACGAGATCGAGGCGGTGGTGGCGATGCACCCCGGCGTGCTCGAGTGCGCGGCCGTCGGCGTGCCCGACAAGAAGTCCGGCGAGGCGGTGCGGCTCTACGTCGTCAAGAAGGACGAGGCGCTGACGGCGGACGCGCTGATCAAGCACTGCCGCGAGCACCTGACCGGCTACAAGTGCCCGCGCGACGTCGAGTTCCGCAAGGAGCTGCCGAAGACCAACGTCGGCAAGATCCTGCGCCGCGAGCTGCGCGACGAGGCCAAGAAGGCCGCCTAGCGCCACCTTGGCCCCCCGCCGGCGTCGGCGCTCCCGTCCGGCGCCGGCAGCGGGGGCTTGCGACCGATGTCCGACGTTCCCGTCCAGCTGCCCGACCGCGAGCCCGCGCTGCGCGTGGTGCCGATGCCGGCCGACGCCAACTACCACGGCGACATCTTCGGCGGCTGGATCATGTCGCAGGTCGACATCGCCGGGTCGATCCCCGCGTCGCGGCGCGCCCGCGGCCGGGTCGCGACCATCGCCGTCAATTCGTTCGTGTTCAAGCAGCCGGTGGAAATCGGCGACCTGGTCAGCTTTTTCGCGGAAATCTCCCGGACCGGGCGCACGTCGATCACCGTCGACGTCGAGGTCTACGCGCAGCGCAATCCCACCGACGAGATCACCGTCAAGGTCACCGAGGCCTCCCTCACCTACGTCGCCGTGGGCAAGGACCGGCGGCCGCGCGAGCTGCCGCCGGAGTGAGATGGTGCCAACTTGCAACAACCCGGCTTCGGCGCCTGTTTCGACACGGGAAATGCCGTGCCTTCGGCGAGGGGCCGGGGTATATTGGACCATCGGTCCGGAGGTGATTGTCCGGACACCAAGAGGCAAGCGTTGCAGCAGCAAGATCAACGGGGCGCCGCCGCGTTCGGGTGCGCGCCCACACAACCCGCCGTGAGGAGAGCATCGCTATGAACACGCCGTTCCGTCATTCCCGAATCGCCGTTGCCGTCGCCGGCTGTGCGCTGGCATTTGCCGCCGGACAAGCGCAGGGCGCTGCGTTCCAGCTCAATGAGATCTCGGGCAGCGGCCTCGGCAACGCCTATGCCGGCGGCGCCGCCGTGGCCGAGGACGCCAGCACCGTGTGGTCGAATCCGGCGGGGATGGTCCGCCTGCCGACGATGCAGGCCGCTGCCGCGTTGCACGTCATCACGCCGTCGATCCAGTTCAACAACAACGGCTCGATCGCCGCGTTCAACCAGCCGCTGGGCCACGAGGGCGGCGACGCCGGCACGCACAACTACGTGCCCAACATGTACTTCACCGTGCCGGTCACCAAGGAGCTCTTCTTCGGCCTGGGCGTCAACGCGCCGTTCGGGCTCGTCACCTGGTACGGCGAGGGCTGGGCGGGGCGCTACCAGGGGATCAAGTCGGACCTGAAGGTGATCAACGTCGAGCCGGCGCTGGCCTGGAAGATCAACAACGAGTGGTCGGTGGGCGCCGGGATCAACTACCAGAAGATCGAGGCCACGCTGACGCAGGCGACCAACTACTCCGCCGGGATGGCGCAGGGCGCGCAGGCGGCGGCAGCGGCCGGCGCGATCCCCGCTTCGCTGGTGCCGCAGATCATCGGCGCCACGGCGGGTCTCGACGGCACCGGCCAGATCGACGGCGACGACAGCGCCTGGGGCTGGAACGTCGGCGTGCTGTACAACATCAACAGCAAGCAGCGCATCGGCGCACACTACCGCTCGTCGATCAAGTACGACGTGGTCGGCAGCGTCAACTTCACCACGCCGATCCCGCCGGTTCCCGCGAGCGTACCGGCGGCGCTGGCGCCGGCCGTCGGCGCGATCGCCGCCCAGGTCAACGCCAGCCCGACGTTCGCCAACGGCGGCGTCAACCTCTCGATCGAGCTGCCGCCGAAGTTCAACCTCTCCTACTTCGGCGCGCTGGACGACCGCTGGGATCTGATGGCCGACGCGCAGTGGACCGGCTGGAGCACGATTCCCGAGTTCAAGGTCGTGCGCAACAACGGCACGGTGCTCACCGACCAGCACTGGAACTACGACGACTCGTGGCGCTTCTCCGGGGGCGCCAACTACCACTACAACAACCAGTGGATGTTCCGCGGCGGCATCGCCTACGACCAGACGCCGACCAACGACCTCGAGCGCAGCGTCCGACTGCCGGACAGCGACCGCGTCTGGCTGTCGGCGGGCGCGCAGTACAAGTGGGACAAGAACTGGGTGTTCGACGTCGGCTTCACCTACATCATCGGCCAGTCGGCGTCGATCGATCAGTACGCGAACGCCACCGCCGCCAGCATCGGGGCGTACGGCAAGGTCAAGGGCGATTACGATGCCAGCGTGACGATTCTTTCCGGCCAGGTGACCTACTCGTTCTGACGGCACGGGTCTCGACCCTTCCGTCACCAGCAAGTCCTGCACGGCCGGGGAGCCATTCCCGGCCGTGTTTTTTTGCCGGCGCCGCCCGTGCACTTTCGCACTGACCGCCGGCGCTCATCGCACTCCATCACATCATGTCCTCTTCCAAGTTCCCCATCCGCAAGGTAGCCGTCCTCGGCGCCGGCGTGATGGGCGCGCAGATCGCCGCCCACCTCGCCAACGCCAGTGTCCCGGTCATCCTCTTCGACCTGCCCGCCAAGGAGGGCGACCCCAACGGCATCGTCAACAAGGCGCTCGAGGGTCTCCGGAAGCTCGAGCCCTCGCCGCTCGCCACCAAGGATCGCGTCGCCTACATCGACGCGGCGAACTACGGCACCGACCTGGCGCGCCTCGCCGAGTGCGACCTCCTGATCGAGGCGATCGCCGAGCGCATGGACTGGAAGCACGACCTCTACGCGAAGGTGGGCCCGCACCTCGCCCCGCACGCGATCTTCGCCACCAACACCTCCGGGCTGTCGATCAACGAGCTGGCCGGGGCGCTGCCCGCCCCGGTGCGCGCGCGCTTCTGCGGCATCCACTTCTTCAACCCGCCGCGCTACATGCACCTGGTCGAGCTGATCGCGCAGAAGGACACCGACCCGGCGCTGCTCGACGCGCTCGAGACCTTCGTCGTGACGACGCTCGGCAAGGGCGTGGTCCGGGCCAAGGACACGCCGAACTTCGTCGCCAACCGCGTCGGCGTCTTCTCGGTGCTGGCGACGATGGCGCACACCGAAACCTACGGCCTCGGCTTCGAGGTCGTCGACGCGCTGACCGGTCCGGCGATCGGCCGCGCCAAGAGCGCCACCTACCGCACCTGCGACGTCGTCGGCCTCGACACCATGGCGCACGTCATCAAGACGATGCACGACACGCTGCCCGACGACCCGTGGCACCTCCTCTACCGGACGCCGCCGGTGCTGGCCGGGCTGGTCGCGCAGGGGGCGCTGGGGCAGAAGACCCGGGCCGGTTTCTTCCGCAAGACCGGCAAGGAAGTCCACGTGCTGGATCCCGGCGCCCGCGACTACCGGCCGTCGACCGGCACCGTGGACCCCGCCGTCGCCGAAATCCTCGCCCTCAAGCACCCCGGCGAGAAGCTCGCCCGGCTGCGCGCGCACGCCCACCCGCAGGCGCAGTTCCTGTGGGCGATCTTCCGCGACCTGTTCCACTACTGCGCGGTGCACCTGGCGGCCATCGCCGACAACGCGCGCGACGTCGATCTGGCGCTGCGCTGGGGCTTCGGCTGGGCCGCGGGTCCGTTCGAGACCTGGCAGGCCGCGGGCTGGAAGGACGTGGCCGGATGGCTCGCCGAGGACATCGCCGCCGGCAAGACGCTGGCCAGCGCGCCGCTGCCGGCGTGGGTCGGCCAAGGCCCGGCGGCCGCCGGCGTGCACACGCCCGCCGGCGCGTTCAGCGCGGCCGAGGGCAGCTTCCGGCCGCGGTCGACGCTGCCCGTCTACGCGCGGCAGCACTTCCCCGACCCGGTGCTGGGCGAGCAGTGGCCCGCCGGCACGACGATCATGGAGACGCCGGCGGTGCGGCTTTGGCACCTGGGTGACGACGTCGCGCTGCTGTCGTTCAAGAGCAAGCAGAACACCATCGGCGAGGACGTCCTCGACGGCGTCCTGGCCGCCGTCCAGCGTGCCGAGCGCGAGTGCTCGTCGCTGGTGCTGTGGCAGACCCGGGAGCCGTTCTCGCTCGGCGCCAACCTGTCGTCGGTCACGCCGGCGGTGCAGGCCGGGCGCTGGAGCGACGTCGAGAACGTCGTCGCCAAGTTCCAGCAGGCGGCGCTGGCGCTGAAGTACAGCCTGATCCCGACCGTCGCGGCGGTGCGCGGCATGGCGCTCGGCGGGTCCTGCGAGTTCATCCTGCACTGCGACCGCACGGTGGCGGCGCTCGAGTCCTACATCGGCCTGGTCGAGGTGGGCGTCGGATTGCTGCCGGCGGGGGGCGGCTGCAAGGAGTTCGCCGTGCGCGCCACGCGCGAGGTGGCGCGCGGCGCGGTGGGCAGCCAGCTCGACCAGTTCCCGTTCCTGCGCAGCTACTTCCAGACCATCGCCATGGCGCGGGTCGCCAAGAGTGCCAGCGAAGCGAAGGAGATCGGCTATCTGCGCGACGCCGACATCGTGCTCTTCAACCCGCACGAGCTGCTGTACGTCGCGCGGGCGACCGCGCGCGGGCTGGCCGAGTCCGGCTACCGTCCGCCGCTGCCGGCGCGCGGCGTGCCGGTCGCCGGCAGGACCGGGATCGCCACGCTGGAGATGATGCTGATCAACATGCGCGACGGCGGCTTCATCTCGCCCTACGATTTCGAGATCGGGCTCAAGGTCGCGCGCGTTCTCTGCGGCGGCGAGATCGAGTCCGGGACGCTGGTGGACGAGAAGTGGTTCCTCGACCTCGAGCGCGCCGAATTCATGGCGCTGCTGCGCAACGCCAAGACCCAGGAGCGGATCGCCCACACGCTGAAGACCGGCAAGCCGCTGCGCAATTGAGCCGGCGCCGATCAGGATGAACGACGACCCCGCAGGTGGCCGCCGGCTGCGCGCCGCGGCGCGCGGCTGCGGCCGCAACCCGCCCCCGGGTCACGCTTTTCAGGAGCATTCGAGATGACCAAGCAATTGCAGGAAGCCTACATCGTCGCCGCCACCCGCACGCCGGTCGGCAAGGCGCCCCGCGGCATGTTCCGCCACACGCGCCCCGATTCGCTGCTCGCGCACGTGCTGCAGAGCGTGCTGCTGCAGGCGCCGCAGATCGACCCGTCGCGCATCGAGGACGTGATCGTCGGCTGCGCGATGCCCGAGTACGAGCAGGGGATGAACGTCGCCCGGATCGGGCTGCTGCTCGCGGGCCTGCCCGACACGGTGGCCGGGATGACCATCAACCGCTTCTGCTCGTCCGGCCTCAACGCCGTGTCGATCGCCGCCGACCGCATCCGGACCGGCGAGGCGGACATCATGATCGCCGCGGGGACCGAGAGCATGAGCATGATCCCGATGCTGGGCCGGCTGTCGCTGAACGCCGAGGTCTTCGTCAAGAACGAGAACCTCGGCATCGCCTACGGCATGGGCCTCACCGCGGAAAAGGTCGCCGAGCGCTGGAAGGTCTCGCGCGGCGACCAGGACGCCTTCGCCGCCGCGTCGCACCAGAAGGCGCTGGCCGCGCAGGCGGCCGGGGAGTTCGACGCCGAGGTCACGCCGTTCCCGATCCGGGAGCATCACCCCGACCTCGCCGCCGGCAAGATCGTCACCCGCAGCCGCAAGGTCGAGCGCGACGAAGGCCCGCGCCCCGAAACCACCGTCGAGGGCCTCGGCAAGCTGAAGCCCGTGTTCGCCGCCCGAGGCTCGGTGACCGCCGGCAACAGCTCGCAGATGTCCGACGGCGCCGGTGCGTCGATCCTCGTCAGCGAGAGAGTGCTGAAGGAGCTCGATCTCGCGCCGCTGGCCCGCTGGGTCGGGTTCGCCGTCGGTGGCGTGGCGCCCGAGATCATGGGGGTCGGGCCGATCGCGGCGATTCCCAAGGCGCTGCACCGCACCGGCATCCGGCAGGATCAGCTCGACTGGATCGAGCTCAACGAGGCCTTCGCCGCGCAGAGCCTGGCGGTGATGCGCGACCTCGACCTCGATCCCGCGAAGGTCAACCCGCTGGGCGGGGCGATTGCGCTCGGGCATCCGCTGGGCGCGACCGGTGCGATCCGCACCGCGACGATCGTCCACGGCATGCGCCGGCGCAAGCAGAAGTACGGGATGGTCACTATGTGCATAGGCACCGGCATGGGCGCCGCCGGCATTTTCGAGGCGGTGTAGGCGGCGCCGATCGACGCGATGCTTCGTTGCTCCTCGCTCGCGATCCTCATGTACCCTGAGGTACATTCCGGTCGCTCGCTGCGGGGCGCCTCGCCTCGCGCCGATCTGCTTGCCTTCCCGCCTCGAAACTCGGCGGTGCGGGCGGCGCGCATCGACGCGATGCTTCGTTGCTCCTCGCTCGCGATCCTCATGTACCCTGAGGTACATTCCGGTCGCTCGCTGCGGGGCGCCTCGCCTCGCGCCGATCTGCTAGCCTTCCCGCCTCGAAACCGGGAGGGCGGTTTTGTTGTCCCAACACCGGCGCGACGGCGCCGAATCCTGAGGAGGAACTGCGATGCTGCGTAGACTCGTACTGCTGACCGGGGCGCTGGCGCTCTCGGTGTCCGCCCTCGCCGCCGACGTCGGCGGCGTCAAGCTCGTCGACAAGGCGTCGGTCGGGGGACAGGACCTGGTGCTGAACGGTGCCGGCATCCGCACCCGCGCCTTCTTCAAGGTCTACGTCGCCGGCCTCTACGTCCCGGCCAAGTCGGCCGACCCGGCGGCGATCCTCGCCAAGGGGCCGCGCCGCATCCAGCTCAACCTGCTGCGCGACCTGTCCGGCGAGCAGTTCGTCGGTGCGCTGATCGACGGGCTCAAGGAGAACAACAGCGAGGCCGAGCTGGCCGCCGTCAAGGCGCAGGTCGACCAGATGACGACGATCATGAAGGGCTTCGGCGAGGTCAAGGAAGGCAGCTTCGTCACCCTCGATTTCGTCGACGGCGCGACGCAGATCGGTCTCAACGGGTCGGCGAAGGGCACGCTGGCCGGCGAGGCGTTCAACAAGGCACTGACGAAGATCTGGATCGGCGACAAGCCGATCCAGACCGACCTCAAGAAGGCGCTGCTGGGCGGCTGACGCGCTGCCCGTAAGGCGCTCGCTGCGCGCCGGCCGGGTGCGGGTGCGCAGCGAGGGCCGCGTCATTTTCCGGCGAAGGATCCTCCCGTGCGCGACTACTGGACGTCCTGCGGCTATCGGCTGCTGGCCCGCGGCGCCGACGGGCGCCTGACGCTGACCGACGATTTCCTGCGCGCGTCGCTGCTGCGCCCCGAGCTCGCGCCGGTGCCCGAGTCCTGCGCCGCCGAACTGGCGCTGCACGACCGGCTCGTCGCCGCGCCCCGCGCCGCCGTCTCCGCGGCGGAGCTGGCCGCGCTGGCCGACGCCGACGCGCGCGACAACTACGCGATCTGGCTGCGCTTCCGGTCGCGACTCGCCGCCGCGCCGTCGATCGAGGCGGCCTATGCCGGGTTGTTCCACGAGGGCGTCGACGTTCCGCCGCTGTTCGTCCAGCAGCTGACGCAGATCCTGCTGCGCCACATCCTGGGGGACGCGCCGCCGCCGCTGCAGGCGCGGGCCGCCGAGATGCTGTTCCGGCCGCAGAAGATCGCCGTCACCGAGGACGGCGCGGTGATGGCCGCCGACGAACACGCGGTCGAGCTGTACGCGACCACCGGTGGCTTCGGCAGCCTGGGCGAGCTGCTGCAGCAGAACCGGACGCCGCTGCGAACCGTGGATCTCGACGTCCTCGACGGCGACAACGCCGAGTCCTACTGGGACCGCGACGAGCGGCACGACCTCGCGGTGAGCCTCAATCGCGGCCGCCCGGCGCTGGACGCGCTGTGCCGGGTGCTCGAGCGCTGGGTCGACCACTTCACCGGCGCTGCCGTCACCATCAGGCCGCAACGCGAGATCGACGACCGGCGCTGGGTGTGGCACGTCGGTCTCGACGCCGAGGCTTCGGCGCTGCTGAACGACCTGTACAACCGGGTCGACGTCGATGACGATAGAATGGGTCGGCTGCTGTGCCTGTTCGAGCTCGAGTTCGCGAATCCCGCCGACATGCGCCCCGCGATCGCCGGCCGTCCGGTCTACCTGGCGATGGCGATGGACCGCGACCAGCGGCTGAAGCTGAAGCCGCAGAACCTGCTGCTCAACCTGCCTCTTTCCCGACCGCAATGACCCTCCCACGTTTGCTTCGAATCTCCCCCCGCTTCCTGATCGGCTGCGTGCTGGCGGGCCTGTCGATCGCGGCCGTCCCGGCGCAGGCGCAGCCGGCCGCCGCCGCGACGCCTGGCGCCGGCGCGAGCGCGGGGCCGCTGGCGCCGCTGGCGTGGCTGGCCGGATGCTGGCGCGGCACCGTCAACCAGCGCGAGTTTCGCGAGCAGTGGATGCCGCTGCGCGGCGGCCTGATGGTCGGCGTGAGCCACACGCTGAACGGGGACCGGACGCAGAACTTCGAGTACCTGCGGCTCGAATCGCGCGCCGACGGGGTCCACTACGTCGCCGCGCCCTCCGGCAGGGACGAGACCGCGTTCCGGCTCGCGGCGCAGACGCGCGACGGGGACGACGAGATCTTCAATTTCGCCAACCCGGTCGACGCGTTTCCGCAGACGATCATCTACCGCCGCGGCACCAAGGGTTGGCTCTACGCGCACGTCGAGGGCAAGGTGAACGGCGCCGAGCAGAAGGTCATCTACCCGATGCGCCGGGTCGATTGCGAGACCGGCGAGAACATCGAGAAGTAGGCGCCGCTCCCGCCGCGGTCGGCGTTCGAGGACGCGCTGCCGGCACCGCGCCGGCGCCCCGCGGCGAACCTCTCAGCGCAGCACGGCGGCGACGCCGCGGTTGGCGAGCAGGTCGGCGCGTTCGTTGCCCGGGTCGTCGTTGTGGCCGCGCACCCAGTGCCAACGGATGCGGTGGCGCCCGGCCGCGGCGTCGAGCTCGCGCCACAGTTCGGCGTTCTTCACCGGCTTGCGGTCGGAGGTCTTCCAGCCGTTCTTCTTCCAGCCGTGAATCCAGGTCTCGATGCCGTTCTTCACGTACTGCGAATCGGTGTAGAGCTCGACCTCGCAGCCGCGCTTCAGGCTCTCCAGCGCGCGGATGACCGCGGTCAGTTCCATCCGGTTGTTGGTGGTCGCGGCCTCGCCGCCGAAGAGCTCGCGCTCGTGATCGCCCCAGCTCAGCAGCGCACCCCAGCCGCCGGGACCCGGATTGCCCTTGCAGGCGCCGTCGGTGTGGATGGTCACCGCGTCGCTCGCCGGGTCGCCGGCGTGGCGGTCGCGCGAGTTCATGAGCCAGCGACCGGCCGGCGCTCGATGCACTCGCGGGCCTGTCGCGGCGCGGCCGCCAGCGCGCGCTTGGGCCGCTGCCATGCGGGCGTGATCACCCGCATGCCGGTCACCCGCTTGGTGGCGCGGAGGTAGTAGACGCCCCCGGCGATCGGCCACCAGCGGTCGCCGGCCGCTTCGAAGAAGCCGCAGCGTGCGCGCCACGCCGGATTGCGGCAGGGCGGCACGTAGGCGTCGAGGCCGCCGCCGGTGACCTCGAACCCGAGCAGCGCCAGCCAGTCCTTGAGGCGGTAGAGGGCGATGAAATTGCCGTTCCACGGCGGCGTGGTCTCGCGACCGAAGTAGCGCTTGGCGCCGAACAGGCTGAACGGGTTGAAGCCGGCGATGACGATCTGGCCCTCCGGGCGCAGCGCACGGTGCGCCTCGCGCAGCAGCTGGTGCGGCTCGCTGGTGAACTCGAGCGCGTGCGGCAGCACGATGAGGTCGAGCGCGTTCTCGGAAAACGGCAGCCAGTGCGGGTCGGCGCGCAGCTGCGCCGGGGCGTCGTAGTCGACGGTCCAGCGCGCCGCGATCCGGCTCTGCGTCAGGAAGCCGTACTCGGACAGGCCGACCTGGATCGCGCGATAGCCGAAGATGTCGGCGACCGTCCGGTCGAACCAGGCCAGCTCGCGCGTGAGCAGGTAGCTTCCGAGCGGCGTGGCGAACCAGTCGGCGAGCGTCGTTGACACTGCCTCGGGAGGTTGCGACGATGCGTCCATGCCGGCGATTATCCCGATCCCCGCGTTCAGCGACAACTACATCTGGCTGTTGCGCGCGGGCGGCCACGCGGCCGTCGTCGACCCCGGCGACGCCGATCCGGTGCTGCTGCACCTCGATCGCGAGGGTCTCCGGCTGGCGGCGATTCTCGTCACCCATCACCACGGCGACCACACCGGCGGCATCGCGGCGCTGCTGGCGCGATTCCCCGTGCCGGTGCTCGGGCCGGCGCGGGAGCGGATCGGCGGACGCACGCAGGCGCTGGCCGACGGCGACGTCGCGCGCGTGCCGGCGCTGGAGCTGGCGCTCGACGTCATCGACGTGCCGGGGCACACGGCCGGGCACATCGCGTACGCCGGCGTCGTCGCCGGCGCGCCGGTCGCGTTCGTCGGCGACACGCTGTTCGGCGGCGGTTGCGGACGGCTGTTCGAGGGCACGCCGGCGCAGATGGCGCACTCGCTGGCGCGGCTGGCGGAACTGCCGGGCAACACGCGGGTCTACTGTGCGCATGAATACACGCTGTCCAATCTGCGCTTCGCGCGTGTCGTCGAGCCCGGCAACGACGCCCTCGCCGCGCGCCAGGCACGCGAGCAGCAGCGCCGCGACCGCGGCCAGCCGACGGTGCCGATGACGCTCGACGACGAGCGCGCGACCAATCCGTTCCTGCGCGCCGCGGTCCCGGCGGTGGCCGCCGCGGCGACGGCGTGGGCTGGCCGGCCGCTGCCCGACGACGTGGCGGTGTTCGCGGCCCTGCGCGAGTGGAAGAACGGCTTCCGTTGACGGCGCCGTTCCGCGCGGCGCGCCGGTTGACCTGCGCCCCCCGCCCGCCTACCATCGGCGCTCCTTTCGCGCCGCTGCGCGTGACTCCCCTGCCCATGCGATCGCGACTCCCGCTGCTTGCCCTGATGGCGCTGCTCGCCGGCTGCGCGACGACGGCCCCCGAGCGCCCTCCCGCGCCCGACGAGCTCGCGATCATCGCGACGCCGATGGCACCGCTGCCGCTGGCGATCGGCACGGCGCTGCCCGCGCCCACCGTCCCCGCTCCCTTTTCCCCGCTCGCGGCGGCCGAGCTCGAGACCTTGCCGGCGCCGGCCGAGGACCTGTGGACGCGGATCCGCAAGGGCACGAATCTGCCCGACCTCGACGACGGCTACGTCGCCAAGTGGGAGGAGTGGTACGCGTCGCGGCCCGACTACGTCGCGCGGATGATCGACCGCAGCCGGCGCTACCTCTACTACATCGTGCTCGAGGTCGAGCAGCGGGGGATGCCGCTGGAGCTCGCGCTGCTGCCGATGGTCGAGAGCGCCTACAACCCGGTGGCGATCTCGTCGGCGCGGGCGGCGGGCATCTGGCAGTTCATGCCGTCGACCGGCAAGCACTACGGACTCAAGCAGAATTTCTGGTTCGACGCGCGGCGCGACGTCGTCGCCGCGACCGACGGCGCGCTCAACTACCTGAAGAAGCTGCACGAACAGTTCGGCGACTGGCAGCTCGCCCTGGCCGCCTACAACTGGGGCGAGGGCAACGTCGCGCGCGCGATCGCCCGGAACCAGAAGGCCGGGCTGCCGACCGACTACGCGAGCCTCGCGATGCCCGACGAGACCCGCAACTACCTGCCCAAGCTGCAGGCGGTGAAGAACATCATCCGCGACCCCGAGAAGTACGGGCTGGAACTCGCCGACGTGCCCGACGCGCCGTACTTCGCGATCGTCCGGACCACGCGGACGATCGACGTCAAGCGCGCCGCCGAGCTCGCCGAGATGTCGCAGGACGAATTCCAGTACCTCAACCCGCATCACAACCGCCCGGTGATCGCCGGCGCCGACGAGCACGCCATTCTGCTGCCGATCGACAAGGCGGAGCTCTTCGCCGCCAAGCTCGAGCTCGCCGACCAGCCGCTGGTGTCCTGGCAGGCGTACCGGATGCACCGGGGCGAGACGCTGCCGCAGGTCGCGGCGAAGTTCGCGCTGCCGGTGGAATCGCTGCGCGCCGTCAACGGCATCGGGCCGAAGGCGCGGCTGCACGAGGGCCACACCCTGCTGGTCCCGTCGCAGCGCCCGACCGCGCAGTCCGAGGCGGCGCTCGGGCAGGCGGTGTTCACGACGGTGCCTCAGGGGCGGACCTTCTACTACCGCGTCCAGCGGGGCGAGTCGCTGGCGGCGATCGCGACGCGCTACGGCGTGACCACGCAGGATATCCGCGGCTGGAACGGCATGGTGCACGCCAGCGTCCGCGTCGGGCAGCAGTTGCGGATCACCAGCGACTTCGGACCGAACGCGGCGCGGGCCAAGCGGGCGTCGGGCAAGCCGGTGCTGACGACGCGCGTCAAGTCGGCGCCCGGGGCGAAGGCGGCGCTGAAGAACGGCAAGGCGACCGCCAGCCGCAGGGCGAAGACCACGGGGCGCTAGCGGGCGGCATCGGGACCCGGTGCCGCGGTCAGGCCCTGCGGGCCGGGGCGGCGCGGGGCGGACCCCCCAATGAAAACAGGCGACGCATGCTGCGCCGCCTGTTTTTCTGTCCGCCTCGGTGATCGGGCGAACCTGCTGCCGCGGGAAGGAATTACTTCTTGGCGGCCTTCTTCTTCGGCGCGGCCTTGCGCTTGGTGGTCGCCTTCTTGGCGGCCTTCTTCGGTGCGGCCTTGCGCTTGGTGGTCGCCTTCTTGGCGGCCTTCTTGACGACCTTCTTCGCCGCCTTCTTCTTCGCGACCTTCTTGACGGCCTTCTTGGCGACCTTCTTGACGGCCTTCTTGGCGACCTTCTTGACGGCCTTCTTCTTCGCGACCTTCTTGACGGCCTTCTTGGCGGCGGCCTTCTTCGCGACTTTCTTCACGGCCTTCTTGGCGGCGGCCTTCTTCGCGACTTTCTTCACCGCGGCGCGCTTCTTGGTCGCCTTCTTGGGCGCCGGGGCCGGGGCGGCCGGCGTCAGCGTGGAAAGGATATCTGCCATTCTTTGGTTCTCCTGTCTGAGTTGCTGTAAGTGTTTTGGTGTTTCTGTTTCGCCGCAGGCCGCTTGAGATTTGATCCAGAGCATCTGCAAACTCTTGACAAACCCTTTGCTACCTGCTGCCTGAATTCTAGCCACATTTTTTTGAATTGCAAGATTTCTTCGTCGATTAATCGCGCGGCAAATGCGGCTGTTGCGCTTTCGCACACCCGATTCTCGACTTGCACCGCGCGCATCGCCGACGCGCGCGCGATCACGGCAACCGCGTCTCGTGCGCGAACAGATCGGCGAGCGTCTCGCGCGGCCGGATGAGATGCGCGCGGGCACCGTCGACCATCACCTCGCAGGCGCGGGGTCGCGAATTGTAGTTGGAGCTCATCGCGAAGCCGTACGCGCCGGCGCCGCGCACGGCGAGCAGGTCGCCGGGCGCGAGAACGAGTTCGCGGTCCCGCGCGAGGAAGTCGCCGCTCTCGCAGATCGGGCCGACGATCTGCCAGTGCCGCGCGGCGCCGGCGCGGGGACGGACCGCGTCGACGGCGTGCCACGCGTCGTAGAGCGCCGGGCGGATGAGGTCGTTCATCGCCGCGTCGACGATCGCGAAGTGATGGCCGTCGCCGGGCTTGAGATAGAGCACGCGGGTGAGCAGGACTCCGGCGTCGCCGACCAGGAACCGGCCGGGCTCGAACAGCAGCTTGTGCGGACGGTCGCGGAACTGGCCGCGAACCACGCGCGCGTAGTCCCGGGGATCGATCGTCACCTCGTCGCGGTAGCGAATGCCGATCCCTCCCCCCAGGTCGACGTGATCGAGGCGGATGCCGTCGGCCTCGAGGCCATCGACGAGCTCGAGCATCCTGGCCGTCGCCTCGGCGTAGGCCGGCAAGTCGGTGATCTGCGAGCCGATGTGGCAGTCGATGCCGCGCACCGCGACGTGCGGCAGCGTCGCCGCGTGTCGGTAGAGGGCCGGCGCGTCGTCGAAGGCGACGCCGAACTTGCTCTCCTTCAGTCCGGTGGCGATGTACGGGTGGGTGCGCGGGTCGACGTCCGGGTTGACGCGGAACGACACCGGCGCCGTGGTGCCCAGCCGCCCGGCGACGGCGTTCAGCACCGCGAGCTCGGCCGCGGACTCGACGTTGAAGCAGAGGATCCGGGCCGCCAGCGCGGCCTCCATCTCGGACTCGGTCTTGCCGACGCCGGAGAACACGACCTTGGCCGGGTCGCCGCCCGCGGCCAGCACGCGGGCGAGCTCGCCGCCCGACACGATGTCGAAGCCGCAGCCCAGCCGCGCGAACACGTCGAGCACCGCGAGGTTCGAGTTCGCCTTCATCGCATAGCAGACGAGGTGCGGCGTGCCGGCGAACGCGTCCGCATACTGCCGGTAGCGGGCTTCGAGCGCGGCGCGCGAGTACACGTAGCAGGGAGTGCCGAAGCGCGCGGCGATCGCGGTCAGCGCGACGTCTTCGGCGTGCAGGGTGCCGTCGACCGGGCGGAAGGGGGTCATCGGACTAGCCTCCGCTCATGGGCGGGGGCTGCGCGCGGCGTCGGAGGTCGCGTCCGGCGGCGACGCGGCGCCGGGTGCGGGGGCGGGCGCAGGAGTCGTCGCGGTCGCCGGTGTCGCCGGCGGCAGCCGCAGCGGTCCCTTGATGCCGCAGCCCGGCAGCGCGAGCGCGGCGGCAGCGGCGACGATCGTCAGACAGCTGCGCAGCGCGCCCGAAGCGGGCAAGGGGAATTCGCGTAACATCGAGCCGAAATGCTATCACGCAGCACGCGCGAAGCGCGCCGCGCTCACCGTGGGAGACGTTGCGAACATGACCACCGACACCGGATTCATCGCCGTCGCCGACGCCGCACTGACGGCGATCGGCGAGGCGCTCGACCGGGCGCTCGAGACCTCCGACGTCGACGTCGACTGGATGCTGAACGACGGCATCCTCGAGATCGAGTGCGAAGACGGCAGCAAGCTCATCGTCAACCGCCATGTGCCGAATCGCGAGATCTGGGTGGCCGCCCGCAGCGGCGGCTTCCACTTCCGGGCCGGCGGCGGGCGGTGGCGGGACACGCGTTCGGGGGAAGAACTGGGCGCCGCGCTGACCGCGCTGCTGCAGGCGCAGGCGGGCGTCGCGCTGACGGACCTGGCTCTGGTCGCCGCGGACGACTGACGCTGCGGCGACGGCCGCCGCTTCAGGCTTCGAGCACCGCCGTCCAGTCGTCGAGCGCACGGCGCGCCGCAGCGTGTCCCGGGTAGAGCGTCTCGACGCGGGCCCAGAACCGGGGCGAGTGGTTCATCTCGGCGAGATGCGCGACTTCGTGGGCGACGACATAGCGCGCCAGCGGCGGCGGCAGGTGGACCAGGCGCCGGTTGAGCCGGACCACGCCGGCGCGCGTGCAGCTTCCCCACTCGGTCCGCGCGCAGGAGATCTTCACCGGAGGCGGCGGCACGCCGAGGCGGGTGGCCAGCGCGCCGACCTCCGGCGCGAAGCTGCGCAGCGCCTCGTCCTTGAGCCAGCCGCCGACGAAGCCGGCGATCGCGGGGCCGTCGGCGGGGGCCGGATGGCGGACGCGAAAGTGGAAGAGGTCGGTCGCGATCGCCTTTTCGCGCGCGGGGTGGAGGTCCAGCGCCAGCGTTTCGCCGCGATAGAGAATCGGCGCGCCGGGCACCCATTCGCGCGGCAGCACGTCGCGTCGGCGGCGGCGCCAGTGTTCCAGCGCGCGCAGGATCCACGCTGCCCGGGCGGCGAGCGTGGCGTCGACCTCGCGCAGCGGAACCCAGCGCGGCGCCCGCACGGTGAGCCCGGCGAGGCCGATTTCCATGCCGATCGAGCGGCGACGGGTGCGGGTCAGCCGGTAGTCGATCCACTGGCCCTGCAGCGCGATCCGGCGGCGCTCGCCGCCTTCGTCGCGGGTCGGCGACAGCCCGATCAACTCGGCACGCCCAGTCGCGCGACTTCGTCCTCGATCCACCGCTCGACTTCGGCGGTGAGCTTCTGCGCGTCCTTGCCGACGGTGCTGATCGGAGGCCCGAAGGAGATGGTTACGGTGCCCGGCCGCTTGCCGAAGACGCCCTTGGGCCAGATCCACCCGGCGTTGTGCGCGACGGGAACGATGGGCACCCCCAACTGCAGCGCGAGGCGTGCGCCGCCGGTCTTGTACTTGGCGCGGGTGCCGGCCCGGATGCGCGTACCCTCGGGATAGATGACGATCCAGAAGCCCTGCTCGAAACGTGCCCGGCCCTGGGTGGCGATCTGCTGCATCGCGTCGGTGCCGGCCTTGCGGTCGATGGTGATCGGCGAGGCCAGCGCGAACCCCCAGCCGAAGAACGGCAGCGCCAGCAACTCCTTCTTGGCGACGTAGGCGAGCGGGGGGAAGTAGAGCGTCAGCGCCAGCGTCTCCCAGGTCGAGCTGTGCTTGGACATCACCACGTGCCCGCCGACGCCGGCGCCGGTCGGGATGTTCTCGACGCCGATCGCCTGGTGCCGGATGCCGCAGATCCAGCGCGCGCCGCGGAGGTTGGTCTGGCACCACGAGGCGGCGATCCGGTACATCGGCACCCGCGGAATCCAGAACAGCAGCAGCATCACCGCCGCGTAGATCGGCGTGACGATCAGCTGGAAGGCGAGGAAGACGACTGCGCGCAGCGCCTGCAACGGGGTCCCCTCACTCGCTGGCGAGCAGCGCCGACACCGCGAAGGCGAGGTCGGGGAAGATCACCGTGTTCTTGGGGAAGTTGCCCTCGCGCAGCGTCTTCTCTCCCTTGCCGGTCAGGACCAGCATGGGCTTCGCACCGACCGTTTCCGCCGCCTGCAGGTCGCGCAGGCTGTCGCCGACGCAGGGCACGCCGGCCATGTCGAGGGAAAAGCGCTGGCCGATCTCGCGCAGCATCCCCGGCTTGGGCTTGCGGCAGTCACACTCCGAATCGCCCGAGTGCGGGCAGTAGAACACCGCATCCAGCCGGCCGCCGGCCAGCGCCAGCGCCCGATGCATCTTCTCGTGGATGGCGTTGAGCGTCGCCATGTCGAACAGGCCGCGGCCGATGCCCGACTGGTTGGTGGCGACGACCACGCGGTAGCCGGCGTGGTTCAGCCGGGCGATGGCCTCGAGGCTGCCGGGGATCGGTCGCCACTCGTCGGGCGACTTGATGAACTGGTCGCTGTCGCGGTTGATGACGCCGTCGCGGTCGAGCACGATCAGCTTCTGCGTGCGCGTCGTGGACACCGTCTCGGTCGCGAACTGGACCATCGGCCGTCCCCGGGGTTACGCCGCCAGCCGCGAAATGTCGGCGACCCGGTTCATCGTGCGCGCGACGCCGGACAGCAGCGCCAGCCGGTTGCCGCGGATCGCCGGGTCGTCGGCCATCACCATCACGGCGTCGAAGAACCGGTCCACCGCGGGCTTCGCCGTGGCGAGTGCCTGCAGCGCGGGCGCATAGTCGCCGGCGGCGCAGAAGGCGTCGACCTGCGGCCCGAGCGTCTGGAACGCGAGATGGAGGTCGCGCTCGGGGCCGTCGCCTAGCAGCGCGTGGTCGACCGCGGCGGCGGCCTCGGCGCCCGACTTGCGCAGGATGTTGACGATGCGCTTGTTGGCCGCCGCGAGGGCGGCCGCCTCGGGCAGCAGCTCGAAGGCGCGCACCGCGTCGAGCCGGACCGGGACCTCGCGCAGCTCCGCCGGGCGCGCGTCGACGACGGCGGCGATCTGGTTGGCGGTGAATCCGTGTTCGCGCAGCGACCCGCGCAGCCGGTCGTAGACGAAATCCTCGAGCGCGGCGGCGGCCGGCTTGACCGCGGACACGCCCTCGAAGGCCGCGAACGCCGCTTCGACCAGGTCGGGCAGCAGCAGCGGCAGGCGGCCTTCGATGACGATGCGCAGTATGCCCAGCGCGGCGCGGCGCAGTCCGAACGGATCCTTGTCGCCGGTCGGCTCGTTGCCGATGCCGAACATCCCCGCCAGCGTCTCGAGCTTGTCGGCGAGGGCCAGCGCCTGCGCGACGGGGCCCGTCGGCAGCGCGTCGCCGGCGAAGCGCGGCCAGTAGTGCTGCTCGATCGCGGCCGCGACCGCCGGGGCTTCGCCGTCGTGCTCGGCGTAGTAGCGGCCCATCAGTCCCTGCAGCTCCGGAAACTCGCCGACCATGTCGGTGACCAGATCGGCCTTGGCGAGCAGCGCGGCGCGCTCGGCCATTGCCAGGTCGGCGCCGATCATCGCCGCGATCCGGCCGGCGAGCGCCAGCACCCGGTCGACGCGCTGCCGCTGCGTCCCGATGCGGTTGTGATAGACGACGGCGTCGAGCTTCGGCAGCCGCGACTCGAGGCGCGCGCGGCGGTCCTGGTCGAAGAAGAACTTGGCGTCGGCGAGGCGCGCGCGCAGCACGCGCTCGTTGCCGCCGATGATGGCGGCGGGGTCGGACGTCGCGAGGTTGCTGACCAGCAGGAAGCGGCTCTGCAGCCGGCCGCCGGCGTCGGCCAGCGCGAAGTACTTCTGGTTCTGCTGCATGGTCAGGATCAGGCACTCCTGCGGCACCTGCAGGAACGCGGGGTCGAAGCTGCCGGCGTACACCACTGGCCACTCGACCAGCGCGGCGACCTCGTCCAGCAGCGCGTCGGGCATGATCACGCGGGCGCTGCCCGCCTCGCGCTCGAGGCCGGCGACGATCGCCGCGCGGCGCTCGGCGAAGCCGGCGATGACCTTGCCCTCGGCGCGCAGCGTTTCGTCGTAGGCGGCGGCGGTGGCGATCGCGATGCCGCCGCGGCCGAGGAAACGATGACCGTCGGTGACGCGATCGGCAGCGAGGCCGAGCGCCGTGATCGGCACGACGTCGGCGCCGAACAGCGCCAGCAGCCGGTGCGCGGGGCGGACGAACTTCACCGTCGTGCCGTCGGCGCGCTGATAGGTCATCACCTTCGGAATCGGCAGCGCGGCGATCGCTTCGTTGACGACGGCCTCGAGGCCGCCGGCCAGCGGCTCGCCGGCCAGCGTCCGGTGGACGAACAGCGCCTCGGCCTTGCCGTCCGGCGCGCGCTCGAGGCCGGCGATCGCGGAGTCGTCCAGCCCCAGCGAGGCGAGCTTCTTCAGCAGCGCGGGCGTCGGCGCGCCGGTGGCCGCGAAGCCGACCGCGGCCGGCAGCAGCTTGACGCGCTGCGCCTTGTCCGGCGAACGCGCCAGGACCTGCGTCAGCGACACGGCGAGCCGCCGCGGCGTGGCGAAGGACGTGACGACGCTGTGCGCGCCGACGAAGCCGCGCTGCCGCAGGCCGTCGGCGATGCCGGCGGCGAAGGACTCGCCGAGGCGCTTCAATGCCTTCGGGGGCAGTTCCTCGGTGAAGAGCTCGACGGTGAGGGTGGCGGCCGTCATGCCGCGGCCGCCCGGGCGGAGGGCGCGTGCAGCATCGGGAAACCCAGCGCCTCGCGCGAATCGTGATACGCCTGCGCGACCAGCCGCGAAAGCGTGCGGATGCGGCCGATGTAGGCGGCGCGCTCGGTGACCGAGATCGCGCCGCGGGCGTCGAGCAGGTTGAACGTGTGGGCGGCCTTGAGGATCATCTCGTAGCCGGGCAGCGCCAGCCGGGCTTCGAGCAGGCGCTTCGCCTCGCTCTCGAAGAAGGCGAACAGCTCGAACAGCTTCGGCGCGTTGGAGTGCTCGAAGTTGTACGTCGACTGCTCGACCTCGTTCTGGTGATAGACGTCGCCGTAGGTGAGCTGGCGGCGGACGCCGTGTTCGTGCCACTCGGTCCAGACGAGGTCGAAGACGTTCTCCTTGCCCTGCAGGTACATCGCCAGCCGCTCGAGCCCGTAGGTGATCTCGCCGGTGATCGGCGCGCAGTCGAGGCCGCCGACCTGCTGGAAATAGGTGAACTGCGTCACCTCCATGCCGTTCAGCCAGACCTCCCAGCCCAATCCCCAGGCCCCCAGCGTCGGGTTCTCCCAGTCGTCCTCGACGAAGCGCACGTCGTTCTTGCGCAGGTCGAAGCCCAGCGCCTCGAGCGAGCCGAGGTAGAGGTCGAGGATGTCGGGCGGCGAGGGCTTCAGCACCACCTGGTACTGGTAGTAGTGCTGCATCCGGTTGGGGTTCTCGCCGTAGCGGCCGTCCTTCGGGCGGCGCGACGGCTGCACGTAGGCGGCGCGCCACGGCTCCGGGCCGAGGGCGCGCAGGAACGTGGCGGTGTGCGAGGTTCCCGCGCCGACTTCCATGTCGTAGGGCTGCAGCAGCGCGCAGCCCTGGCGGTCCCAGTAGTCCTGCAGCTTGAGGATCAGTTGTTGAAAGGTGTTCATCGGGGGGCGGTGGCGGCGGCGCCCGGGGAGTCGGGGCGGCGGCGAAAGGTGAAATATTACCGCATGCGACCGCGCGCTCCCCGATCGGGAGGCCGGGCGGCGAACGCCGCGACGATCAGCAACAGGGCCGCGAGCGCCGCCGCCGGCGCGTCGCCGGCGCGCACGTAGGGGGTGAGGCCTTCCCGGCCGACGACGTCGATTTCGAGGATGCCGCCGGTGAACCAGGGCAGCCGCGCGAGCTCGCGGCCGTCGTGGCCGATCGCCGAGGTGATGCCGGTGTTGGTGGCGCGCAGCAGCGTCCGACCGGTCTCCTTCGCCCGCATCGCGGCGATCTGGTTGTGCTGCAGGGCGGCGAGCGAACGGCCGTACCAGGCATCGTTGGTCACGTTGACCAGCAGCGTCGCGGCGCCGGCCTGGGTGCGGATGTCGGCGCCGAACGCGTCCTCGTAGCAGATGTTGACGGCCACCGCCTGGCCGGCGACCTTGAGCGGCGGCTGGTCGGGCGCGCCGGCGGACTGGTTGGCGAGCGGGATCGACAGCACGTTGCGGATGAACCACCCCAGCACGGCATCGGCGGGAATCGTCTCGCCGAAGGGCACGAGGTGCCGCTTGCGGTAGAGCTGCAGCTCGCCGGCGCCCAGCGACAGCACGCTGTTGTAGTAGCGCAGCCCGCCGCCGGGCAGCGGCGGCTCGACGGTGAAGAGCCCCAGCAGCACATCGCCGTCGCGCGCGGCGGCGGTGCGCAGGAGGTGCAGCAGCACCGCGTCGGGCACCTCGTCGGCGAACACCGGAAACGCGCTCTCGGGCAGCACGATCAATCGCCCGCGGCTGATGGTGACGAGCTCGGAGTAGAGATCGAAGGTGTTCTGGCGAAACTGCGGGTCGAACTTGCGGTCCTGCGTCACGTTGCCCTGCAGCAGCGAAACGCTGACCGATTGCAGCGGGCGCGTCCACTCGGCGCGGTCGATCAGGGCGCCGGTGAGCGGGATCGCCAGCGCACCGGCGACGCAGAGGCCGGCGCGCCGCCACGCGCCGCCGGCGATGGCGGGAATCGCGAGCGCGAGCGCGGCCGAGACCAGCGCGCCCGCCAGCGTGACGGCGAAGACGCCGCCGACCGGCGCGATGCCGGCCAGCGGCGTCGCCCCGTCGCGCACGATCTGCGCGTAGCCCAGCGACAGCCAGGGGAACCCGGTGAAGACGACGCTGCGCGCCCACTCGGCCAGCGTCCAGGCGGCCGCCCCCGCCAGCGCCCGCGACCACGAGTGGGCGGGGGTCCAGCGCGTCGCCAGCCAGCCGGCGAGCGCGGGAAAGAGCGCGAGGTAGGCGCAGAACCCCGCCGTCGCCACGGCCGCCAGCGGCAGCGGCATGCCGCCGAAGGTGTTGAGCGCGACGTAGACCCAGGACACGCCCGCACCGAAGAGCCCCAGCCCGAAGGCGAATCCGAGCTGCGCCGCGCGCCGCGGCCGGGCGTCCTGCCAGAGCAGCAGCAGCAGCGCCAGCGCGAGCAGCGGCACGCCGCTGAATTCGAAGGGCGCGAAGCCGAACACCGTGGCCGCACCGAGCAGGAACGCGGCGACGACGCTCAACGGACTGCCTTCGTGCTGCGCACTCCGGTGTTCGCCCTTGGGACGGCCCGGCGGGCTCACGCCGCGCCGGTCGTATCGCCGTCGCGCGGCGGCGTCATCGACTCGACCTGGAGCGTGTGCAGGCGGCGGCTGTCGGCGCGGATCACGCGGAAGCGCAGGCCGCCGATGTCGGCGGTTTCGCCCCGCTTGGGCAGCCGGCCGAAGGCCTGGAGCACGAGCCCGCCGACGGTGTCGAACTCGTCGTCGGCGAAATCGGTGCCGAAACGGGCGTTGAAGTCGGCGATCTCGGTGCGCGCCTTCACGCGGTGCCGGCCGCCGGTCTCGGCGATGATGTTGTCCTCGGCCTCGTCGAAGTCGTATTCGTCCTCGATGTCGCCGACGATCTGCTCCAGCACGTCCTCGATCGTGACCAGGCCCGAGACGCCGCCGTACTCGTCGACCACGATCGCGATGTGATTGCGGTTGGCGCGGAACTCGCGCAGCAGCACGTTGAGCCGCTTCGACTCGGGGACGAAGACCGCGGGGCGCAGCGTGTCGCGGAGCTTGAACCCGGTCGGGTCGGTGTAGTAGTTGAGGAGTTCCTTGGCCAGCAGGATGCCGACGATGTCGTCCTTGTTCTCGCCGGTGACCGGAAAGCGCGAGTGCCGCGTCTCCAGCACCAGCGGGATGAACTCGGCCGGCTCGTCGTCCTGCGACACCACGTCCATCTGGGCACGCGGGATCATGATGTCGCGCACCGTCATCTCCGAGACCTGCAGCACGCCCTCGATCATCGACAGCGCGTCGGCGTCGAGCAGCTTGCGCTCGAACGCGCCGTGCAGCAGCGCGAGCAGCTCGTCGCGGTCTTCGGGCTCGCGGGTGAGGAATGCGGACAGGCGCTCGAGCAGCGAGGGCCGGTCTTGCTTGTCGTCGGCGTCGGACACGGGCGTGGCGGGCGGTGACGGGGGCGGGATCGGGCAGCGGCGCGGGCGGTCAGGCCGCGCGGGAGCCTGCGGTCCGCCGTGCGCGCCGCGGTGCCGGCCGGCCGGCATACGGGCAGGCGTAGGGGTCGGGGATGCCGAGGCCGGCCAGGATCGCGGTCTCGCGGGCCTCCATCACGCGGGCGGCGCGGGCGTTGCCGTGATCGTAGCCTTGCAGGTGCAGCATGCCGTGGACGACGAGGTGGGCGCAGTGGTCGGCGAGTTCCTTGCCCTGCAGGCGTGCCTCGCGGCGCAGCACCGGCGCGCAGAGCACGAGGTCTCCGCCGAGCGGGGAGGCGTCATCGTACACGAAGGTCAGCACGTTGGTCGCGTGGTCGCCGCCCCGGAACCGCGCGTTCAGCCGCTCCCCTTCGCGGGTGCCGACGAAGCGCAGCGTGACGGCGGCCTCGCCGGCGAGGGCGGCGCGGGCCCAGCGCCGCAGCGCGGCCGGCGTCGGCAACGTTCGCGCCGAGACCGCGTACTGGACGGCGAACCGGAGGCGCACCGACCGGCGCGGCGCCGCGGCCGGACCTTCGTGCTGCGCACTCCGGTGTTCGCCCTCGGGGCGGCCGAAACGCTCATGAACTCCCCTGCGCCAGCGCGACGAGCTTCCGGAACAGCGGCACGATCTCGGCATCGTCGTGGCGCATCAGGCTGTCGCCGACGTAGATCTCGACGCGGGACCAGCCGGGGACGTCGGCCGCGGCGATGTTCTGCGCCAGCCAGGCCCGGTCTTCGGCGGCGACGCGATCGCGCGCCGAGACGAGCGCGCCGACCGCGGCCGGGACGTGGACGTGGAACAGGTTGACCTCGGGCGGCGAGGGCGCGACGACGAGGCCGTCGATCGCCGCCAGCGCCGCGGCGAACGACCGGGCGCGCATCCGCCACGCCGGAATGCGGGCGAGCTGGTCGTCGAAGCGCATCGCCGCCGAGGCGACGAAGGGGTGCAGCTGCACCAGCGTGCCCCCCTGCCGGCGGCGCCACAGCCGCGCCTCGGCGATGAAGTCCTCGCGACCCAGCAGCATCGCGCCGGCCAGCGCCCCGACGCCCTTGTAGAACGATACGTAGACCGAGTCGAACAGCGCGGCGATCTCGGCATGGGTCCGCGGCGCGTAGGCTTCGCGCGCCTCCCACAGCCGCGCGCCGTCGAGGTGCAGGTGGATGCCGCGTGAGCGCGCCAGCGCCGACAGCTCGACCAGCTCGTCCCAGGCGGGCAGGCGGCCGCCGATCTCGCGCGCCGGCAATTCGGTCAGCAGCGCCGCGAGGCGTTCCGGGCAGGCGGCGAGGTCGTCCGCCAGCAGCGGTCGATGGCGCGGGCCCAGCAGCGAGACGCGGAGCTCGTGCAGGTGGGCGTAGGCGCGCTCCTCGTGCAGCTCGAGGTGCGACGTCGGGTGCATGCCGACGTGGGCGACGCCCGCCCGGACGACGGCGATGCGCAGCGCAACGAGCTGGGCCATCGTGCCGCTGGGCATGAAGACGGCGGCCGGCAGGCCGAGCAGCGACGCGACCCGCGACTCGAAGCCGGCGACGAGATCGCCCCGGCCGTAGCTGTCCGCGTGGTGGCCGTGCTCGCGACACCACGCGCCGACGCGCAGCAGCTCCTCGCCCGGTGCCTGCAGGGGATGCCCGGACACGTGGATCGTGCACTGCCGGCGCAGCGCGTCGGTCGGGTCGGACGCGGGCGGCGTTCGACCCGGCTCAGCGCTCATGTCGTCCCGGCGCCCGCTCGGCGGCGCCGTCGATCGCCTTCTTCGCCTCGGCCTCGCGCTCGTAGGCGTTGATGATCTTCTGCACCAGCGGATGGCGGACGACGTCGGCGCTGGTGAAGCGCGTGAAGGCGATGCCGCGGACGCCGGCGAGGATCCGGTCGGCCTCGACCAGCCCGCTCTTCTGGCCGCGCGCGAGGTCGATCTGCGTCACGTCGCCGGTGATCACCGCGCGGGTGCCGAAGCCGATGCGGGTGAGGAACATCTTCATCTGCTCGGGCGTGGTGTTCTGCGCCTCGTCGAGGATGATGAACGAGTGGTTGAGCGTGCGTCCGCGCATGTAGGCGAGCGGCGCGATCTCGATCGTCCCGCGCTCGAAGAGCTTGCCGGTCTTGTCGAAACCCATCAGGTCGTACAGCGCGTCGTAGAGCGGGCGCAGGTAGGGATCGACCTTCTGCGCGAGGTCGCCGGGCAGGAAGCCCAGCCGCTCGCCCGCCTCGACCGCCGGCCGGACCAGCACCAGCCGCTTGACCAGGTCCCGCTCCAGCGCGTCGACCGCGCAGGCGACGGCGAGGTAGGTCTTGCCGGTGCCCGCCGGACCGATGCCGAAGGTGATGTCGTGCTCGGCGATGTCCTTGAGGTAGAGCGTCTGGTTGGGCGTGCGGCCGTGCAGGTCGGCGCGCCGGGTGCGCAGCGCCGGCAGCGCCGCGGCGTCCGCCGCCGGCGTCTGCGGCTGCTGCGTGATCTCGATGATGCCGAGCTGGACGTCGTCGACCGACAGCGGGTCGCCGGCCTTGGCGTAGAGCCGCGTCAGCGCCGACGCGGCATGCCGTGCCGCCTCGGCCGCGCCGGCGACGGCGAAGCGCTCGCCGCGATGGGTGATGGTGACGTCGAGCGCGGCCTCGATTTGCCGCAGGTTGGCGTCGAGCGGGCCGCACAGGTTGGCGAGCGCGCGGTTGTCGAGCGGGGCGAGCGTGATCTCGACGGGTCGGTGGGCCAAGGCGGTCGCGGTGTTCGTGGCAGGAGAGATAGTCTGCGGCAAAGGGCCGGGAGCCGCAAGCGAGCGTGCTGCAGTCTGTCGCGAGTCCGCCGCCGGCTCGCCCGGGCGCGAACGACGCGGTTGCAGACCCGCCGTCGCGGGAGTCAATTTCGAGAGGACGGCGTGTCGGCATCGGCCTCGACGCAGGCGGGCCACCTCGGCAGCGTGGCAGGGAGACCCGCAAGGGTCGAGCGATCTCGAGCGTACCCCGCGCTCGATGGCGACGGTCCCGGTTCGACCCGACCCGGCCATTCGATCCGCAGCAGCGCAGCCGTTCGACGCGGAACGGAACTCGAGGGGGGGGGCGGCGCGCCGGAATGGCAGGCGGCCGGGTACGCAACGATCGCGTTGCCGTCCTCCAGCCCTGCGTACACGCCATCGTTGGCGGACAAGCTTGCGGCATGGAGCGCGATTGCGGATCATCTGACCCCGCCTGGCGGGCTCCGTGATCAGGATGACTTTCGGGATGACGCGACACCTGCGAAAGGAGCACGCGATGCGAAATGGACGATCAAGTTGCCCCCCATGACGGCGCCCTTCGCGGGGCGAGCCGCGGGCGCCCAGGAAACGGCTTACCGGCTGGACGCGAAGCCCGGCGATCGCGGCAACATCAGGAACCTGTTCATCGCGTGGTTGCCGGAGCGCCTGCCCACGGGACCCACCCCGCGAAGTGGTGCGGTGGTCTCGTGCCGATCGGACTGCATACAGGATCGTATCGGCCCCCGGGACCGGGCACGAACTGTCGCCCCATGCACCCACCCCCCTGGCCGCCCCCCGGGTGCCTCCCACCGACCCAGCGCGACTTCTCGTCGCCGGACACCTTGCCACCGGCCTGCAGCCACCTCCACCGCGAGATTGGCGACATGGCGGCCGCGCCCGCCCGCTTGCCGGCGGAAAGCTCGAAGGCGTGGCCGGCCCGGCGGGGCGGGGGGGGGGGGGGGGCCGGGGCCGGGGGGGGGCCCCGGGGGGGGGGGGGGGGGGGGGGGGGGGGGGGGGGGGGCGGGGGGGGGCCCCGGCCGGGGGCCGGGGTGCGCGGGCGGGGAGGGGGGGGGTGCGGTTGACCCAGCGGCATGTTCCGTCCCGCGCCGCTTGCAGGGCTCGGCTCACGCGAGTGCCGCCCGGCCGGCGAAGCAGGGTTCGCCGAAGCGACCTTGCGCATGCACGGTGGAACTCGTATGCACCGACGATGCTGGGACTGCGGTGATCGCATTTCTGTCTGCAAATATGCCAACCCCCGGGAAGAAGCCGCTCGCTACTGGGGGAAGGGGTAATGACTGCTCACAGCCCCCCCCCACCGTTAAGCCGCTGGGCGACCCATCACGGCAGCGCAAGCCGCCGTCGATGTGTTGCCCGGCGCTTACGGCAGGCCTGGCAACCAGCAGGTGTCAATTGCTGGCCCAGGCCATAAGGGCACATGAACGCAAACTTCCGCAAGATCTTGACCGGGGCGGTGTGGAGCGGGGGTGTCTCCGGCCTTGGCGGAGGACGCGACGTGACAGAGCAGTCAACAGGGGAATGGGTCGATGCAGCCCCCGAGGGGCAGGAACCCCGCAGCGGCGGGCGATGTCGGGTCCCCGGCCGGCGGGAATGATCGTTGGCAACGGTAGCGGGCAGGGCGCGGCCTGGGTTCCGGTTCGACGCGAGCGGCATCGTCGTGGGCGCAGTTCCCCAAGCGGTCAAGCGCAAGGTCGCAAAGCGGCGCTTCGCGGCCGTTGACGTTCCGATTCAGCGGCGGCGCTGCAGCGCCGTCCGCTGCAACCGGTGGTCAGGCGTCATTGAGCCCTTGGCGCCGGAGCACAACGTGGGTGGCTTTCTCCGATGCGACGAACCGAACGCATTCGTATCCCAGCGCGCGCACGTCATCCTCAGCGTCCGCCAGCAGGACCGGCGAGGACGCAGCCACAGGGCCGAAGGGCGCGGTAGGGTGGGTTGCCCCACCAGCCTTCCAGCTCATGCGGGCCAGGCCGGCCATGTCCGAGCCAGGCGCCACATTCTGAGCCCCGCGCAGCGAAGTCGTCATCGATCCCCGGCCTGGCGCCAAACAGGGTCCTGCCGGGGCCAACCACTGGCAGTCCCGCCCACCCGAGCGGTCCGCGCGCACCGTCAAGCAATGGTAAACGGGGGGGCCGACACTGCGGCCCTGGCCCTTGCTCGGCTCCGGACTGCGCGCAGTCGCGTAGACGACGCCGGCGCGCGACGCGGCATTCAGAGCCATGCCAGGGCGCCCTGGACGAAGTGGCGCAACGGGCGGCTTGGCGTCCGTGCACGGCGGAGGTGAGCGGCGTAGTTGTATCCGTGGGACCCAACGAGACGTTGGTCGTACCGAAGCATCCGGCTACGCTAGGCCAAACAATCGGTCGCCGTCAACCGCATGCGTTTGCACATTCGCGTCATTGCGGAGCGACACTCGGATCAGGCGTCGAGTTGCACGGCCAATGCGCCTGGCGCCGCCCCCTCACCCTGCGAGCGGCTCCGGGCAGTGGTCGAACCCCGCCCATGGCCGTACTCGGCCCGATCGTCCAGGGCCCCTGTCGGCACCTGGCGATGAATGTGCTCCGCAAACTGCGGCGTTTCCCGACGTAGTCGCCCTCTCAGATCGCCTGCCGCACCACCGGCGCCTTCAGCGCCTCGTCGAGCGTCGCCAGCGCCTGCGCGAGATGCGCCTGCGCCACCTTCGAATAGCCGGGCTTGCGCTGGGCGGCGACGAGTTCGGCGCGCAGCGCCGTCGCCTCGACGCGCAGCAGAGCGCGGGCATCGGCGGGCATCGTCGCCGACGGACGCAGCAGCGCCGTCGCGACGCGGTTCGCGTGCTCGCGCTGCAGGTTGCGGCGGATGAGCGGGATGTCCTGCCCGGTCCTGAGCTCGCTCCAGATCGCCGCGTGCAGCGCGGCGTGGAGCTCCTCCAGGCGGAAGGCCTGGGCGTTGCCGTTCACCTTGCCCTCGGACTCCAGCAGCCGCGCCGCCACCGTGTCGCTCAGCAGCAGGCCGAGCGCGCCCGCCTGCAGCGACTGCACGCGGGCGGTGAGGCTGAAGTCCGGGTTGACGTTGGGCCAGTCGACCTGCAGGTAGTCGATGCCCATCCGCTGCAGGAACTCCGGCGAGAAGCGGAAGCTGTCGGCGGAGAACACCGCGTCCGAAAGCAGCTTCAGCGCCGCGCGCTGCTTGTCCGGCGACACCGGGGTGAGCGGGTTGCGGCCGGTGCCGGCGAAGTCGCGCACGTAGCTGATGCCGGCCACGTGCTTGGTGACGAGCTGCGTCGCCCGCGCGGTCTGGCGCAGGCCCGAATCGAAGCTGCGGCGCAGCACGTCGTAGGGCTGCCCGGGCTCGAGTTGCTTCGCTTCCAGCCGCGCCCACAGCTCGCGTGACAGCCGGAAGCGCCGGTCGAGGTAGGCCAGCGGATCGTCGCCGAAGTCGAACTGGCTGGCGGCCGGGTCGAGCCCCGCCATCGATTCCTGGTCCGACGAGAACGCCAGCAGCGGATCGGTCGCGCCGCGCGCGGCGATGCGGGCGAGTTCCTGCTTCTCGCCGGCCGGATCGAGCGGCTTGTACGCGTACTCGATCGCCCAGTAGTCGTAGGGCCCCAGCGTCGACTGGTGATACTCCCCCTGCGCCTCGCCGCTTAGCGCCAGGTTGACCGGCTGGTAGTCCATCACCGACCCGGCGAGGCCGTTGGCGCGGGTGAACTCCGCATCGGAGAGCTTGTCCAGCGGATACACGGTCGAGGCGCGGAAGTTGTGACGCAGCCCCAGCGTGTGGCCGATCTCGTGCATCGTCACTTCCTTGAGGCTCGCCAGCACGAAGGCGTCGGCCTCGGGGCTGTCGGGGGCGATGTCGCCGCGCTCCTGCAGCAGGTCGAGCCCGAACTGCGCCTCGGCGAGGGCGTCGGTGGCCAGCGTGCAGGCCCGCGGGTCGTAGCCCAGCGCCGTCTTGTAGGCGTCGAACGCGGGCCAGAGGCTGGCGGTGTTGAGGTCCTCGCGGACCAGCCGGCGGTCGCCGCGCGCCCAGCTGTCGGGAATGGCGACTGCGGCGTCGAGGATCTCGCCGGTCCGGGGGTCGGTGCTGACGGGGCCGATCGCGAACGGTGTGTCGGTGCCGGCGAACCAGCGCACCGCCGCGTGGCGCGCGTCGGCGGTCGACCAGTCGGCGCTCTCGGGCTGGATCTCGACCCGGATCGCGTCCTTGAAGCCGATCTTCTCGAACGCCTTGTTCCACTCGAGGATGCCGTCGCGCACGGCGCCGCGGTATTTCTCGGGAACGTTGCGGTCGATCCAGTAGACGATGGGCTTCACCGGCTCGGAAAGCGCGGCCGTCGGGTCCTTCTTCTCCAGCCGCCAGCGCTGGACCAGGTACTGGCGCGGGGTGCGGTTGCGGTCGTCGGTGAAGTCCCAGACCTCGTCGACGAAGTGGCCGACCCGCGGATCGGCCACGCGCGGGGGCATCGGCTCGGGCAGCCTGGTGAAGCTGTACTGCAGGCCGAGAAACAAGCTGCGCCGATCCGGCAGCGTGTCGAACGCCGGGTACGGGCTGGGTGGCGTCGGCCCGGCGGTCGGCGCGGGCGGCAGCGACGCCTTGGGATTGGCGTAGTGCGCCTGCACCCGCGCCGACACGCTGTCGTCGGTGGCGTAGACGCGCTCGATCGACGAGTTGCGCGCGTCGAACACGTAGCCGCGCTGGTGGACGCCGTAGGCGAAGTAGGAGGCGGCCGGCAGGTCGGTGAGCAGCAGCGCGTTGAGCTCGACCAGCACCGACTTGCGTTCCGGATGCGGCTGGCTCGCGACCGCCGCGCTGCCGAGCAGGCTGTCGGAGAACGCTTCGCCGACGGCGGCGGCGATCGGCGAGCCGGCCTGGCGCCGAACTGCATGTTGCGGGCGATGAACTGCACGTTGTTGCCCAGCTTGCGGAACTGGGCGACGTGGCCCGGGCCCATCATGCCGCCGTAGACGCGCTGCTCGCCGACGCCGCGTGCGTGGTTCATCTGGAAGTGAAACGGGACGTCGAACTGGTCGGGGCCGATCTCCAGCCACACCTTGTCGTCCTTCTGCCAGACCCGGAACAGGCCCGCCGTCTCCTTCGCGTCCTTGACGACGTCGGCGAACGCGCGCGGCTGGCCGGGCACGGGCGCCGCCGCCGGTGTCGCCGGGGCCGTCGCGCCGGCCGCGCGCGCGCCGGGCGCTGCGGCAGTTGCGTCGCGGCTCCGGATTCGGGCAGCGTTGCGCAGCCGCCGGAGGCGAGCGCAGCGGCGGCCAGCGCGAGCAGGAGCGAATGGCGGGGACGGACGGGCGTGACAGCGATCATGGGGCGGCTCTCGACGGAACGGTGACGGGCGGCATTACGACAGCGGAACGCGGTGCCGGTTCGGGGCGCCGCCGGGACTCAGCCTCTCAGGCGGGGGCGAGCTCGCCGCGCAACGAGTGCGGCAGCGCGGTGGTGATCGTCACGTCGACGTAGCGGCCGATCAGGCCCGCGTCGCCGGCGAAGTTGACGACCCGGTTGTTGGCGGTGCGCGCCTGCAGCTCGGCCGCGTCCTTGACCGCGCGGCCGGTCGCCAGCACGCGCTGGCGGCTGCCGACCATGGCGTCGCTGTGGCGGCGGTACTGGGCGTCGAGCACGGCGTTGAGGCGCAGCAGTCGCTCTTGCTTGACCGCGGCGGGCACCGGATCGTCGAGCTCGACCGCCGGCGTGCCGGGACGCGGGCTGTAGACGAAGGTGAAGGCGCCGTCGAAGTTCACGTCCGCGGCGAGCTTCAGCGTCCGCTCGAAGTCCGCATCGGTCTCGCCGGGGAAGCCGACGATGAAGTCGGACGTGAGCGACAGGTCGGGACGCGCGGCGCGCAGGCCGCGCACGATCGACTTGTACTCGAGCACCGTGTAGCCGCGCTTCATCGCCGCCAGCACGCGGTCGGAGCCCGACTGCACCGGCAGGTGCAGGTGCGAGACCAGCTGGTCGAGCTTGCCGTAGGCGGCGATCAGGCGCGCCGTCATCTCCTTGGGATGCGAGGTCGTGTAGCGGATGCGCTCGATGCCGGGAATCTCGGCCACGTACTCGAGCAGCGTCGCGAAATCGGCGAGCTCGCCGCCTTCGCCGGTCGCGCCGCGATAGGCGTTGACGTTCTGCCCCAGCAGCGTGACCTCGCGCACCCCCTGGTCGGCGAGGTCGGCCACCTCGGTCAGCACGTCGTCGAAGGGGCGCGACACTTCCTCGCCGCGCGTGTAGGGGACGACGCAGAAGCTGCAGTACTTGCTGCAGCCTTCCATGATGGAGACGAACGCCGACGCGGCCTCGACCCGCGGCGGCGGCAGGTGGTCGAACTTCTCGATCTCCGGGAACGAGATGTCGACCTGGGGCTGGCCGGAGGCGCGCCGGGCGGCGATCAGCGCCGGCAGCCGGTGCAGCGTCTGCGGGCCGAAGACGACGTCGACGTAGGGCGCGCGCCGGACGATCGCCGCACCTTCCTGGCTGGCGACGCAGCCGCCGACGCCGATGATGAGCTCCGGCCGCGCGAGCTTCAGTTCGCGGACGCGGCCGAGGTCGTGGAACACGCGCTCCTGCGCCTTCTCGCGCACCGAGCAGGTGTTGAACAGGATGATGTCGGCGTCGTCGGGCCGATCGGTCCGCACGAGGTCTTCGGCGGCATCGAGGACGTCGGCCATCTTGTCCGAGTCGTACTCGTTCATCTGGCAGCCGAACGTGCGGATGTAGAGCTTTTGCGTCACGGCAGGCGGCCCCGGGGCCGGTTTGAGCCGGTGGGGGCGGGAGCGGAGAGGCGCGCATTGTAGCAGGGGGGGGCGCCGCACGCGTCCGCGCCGGCGACCGGCCAAGCGGAGTAAAATGCGCGCTGCAGGTGTCCGCCGCGAATTCCTCGCGGCGGGTGAAACGGGAACGCGGTGCGGTGTGCACACACCCAGGCCGCGGCTGCCCCCGCAACGGTAAGCCCTCGAGGGCCGTCCACGACGCCACTGCCGCAACGCGGCGGGAAGGCGGACCGGCCCGCATGGCAAGCCCGGAGACCGGCCTGCAGGGCACGGGCGCGCGCAGGCGCTCCGGTGCCGGTCGCAAGACGCAGCGACGGCGGCGCGGTAGCCGCCCCCGTCGCCGTGCGCCTCGCGTGCCAACGCCGTGCGGGGTCGACGCGGCGTACGCGGAGCCTCGTCTCATGTGCAACCCGGCAGCGGCCCCAATGATGCGGCGCCAGGGGCGCGCGACTTCTGTGCCTTCAGGTGCGAAGGCCGTTTGGGCGACACCGCCTTCGCGGCTGAAGCCGCTCCTACGAGAACTCGCTTGCCCGGACCGGCATTCACGGCTGCGCGCTGCCGGATCGATGGCGAGCAGCCGGTCGTCGCCGGCCATCCTGTTCACGCTGTCGCTGTCGATCGCCGGCAGCGCGGCGGCCGCCGACGAGGGCGCCGAGGCTCGCGCCGAAAGGCTCGCGCCGGTGGCGGTGACTGCCACCCGCAGCGCGCAACCGATCGCCGACCTGCTCGCCGACCTCACGGTGATCGACGCCGCCGAGATCGCGCGCGCCGGTGTCCACGGCCTCGCCGAGCTGTTGCAGCGGCAGGCCGGCGTCGAGATCGCGCGCAACGGCGGACCGGCGTCGGTCTCGGGCGTCTTCATCCGCGGCGCCAACCGGGGCCAGACGCTGGTGCTGGTGGACGGCCAGCGCGTCGGCTCCGCCTCGACCGGCGCGACGACGCTGGAGGCGATTCCGCTGGAGGCCATCGAGCGCATCGAGATCCTGCGCGGCCCGGCGTCCAGCCTCTACGGCGCCGACGCCATCGGCGGCGTGATCCAGATCTTCACCCGCGGCGCCACGCCGACGCCGCAGGCGAGCCTGAGCGCGAGCTACGGGTCGCACGCGACGCGCGCGATCAACGCCGCGGTCGCGGGCAGCGCGGGACCGCTGCGCCTCGCGCTGCAGGCGGCGGCGGTGGACAGCGAGGGCTTCAACGCGGTGTCCAATGCCGAGGCCTACGGCTACAACCCGGACCGCGACGGCTACGCCAGCCGCAACGCGACCTTCGACCTGGCGCTGCCGCTGGCCGACGGCCATGAGCTCGGCGCCAAGTACCTCCACAACCGGCAGGACGCGCAGTACGACGGCGGGCCCGGCTACGACGACCGCACGCTCACGACCCTCGAATCCTGGCAGCTGACGAGCCGCAACCGGCTGGCCCCGTTCTGGACGTCGCGGCTGACCGCGGGCCAGAGCAGCGACGACAGCGTCTCGCAGACGGGCTTCGGCGAGTTCCCGTTCGCCACCCGCCAGCGGCAGCTCACCTGGCAGAACGAGTTCGCGCTGCCGGCGGGGACGCTGACCGCGGGCTACGAGTGGCGCCAGGAGCGCGTCGACACCGACGCGGCGTTCGCCGTCACCCGGCGCGACACCGACTCGCTGTTCGCGATCTACCAGTGGCGCGACGCGGTGCAGGCGGTGCAGGCCAACCTGCGCCACGACGAGTCGTCGCAGTACGGCGGCCAGACGACCGGCGCCGTCGCCTACGGCTACCGTCTCGCGCCCGCGTGGCGCTTCACCGCCGGCGCGGCGACCGGCTTCAAGGCGCCGTCGTTCAACGATCTCTATTACCCCGGCTTCAGCACGCCCGACCTCGAGCCCGAGACCGCGCGCAACGTCGAGGCCGGACTGCACTGGGGCGCGCCGCTGGCCGATGGCACGGTCAACGCCCGGGCGATCGCCTACCGCAACCGGATCGAGCAGCTGATCGTGTTCCGCTGCGACCCGAGCTTCAACTGCACGCCGCAGAACGTCGACCGTGCCACGCTGACCGGGGTCACGCTCGGGCTCGACGTCGACGTCGGCAGCTTCTCCGCGGTCGCTTCGCTGGATCTCGGCAACCCGCGCGACGACCAGACCGGCAAGCTGCTGCCGCGCCGCGCGCGCCAGCACGGCGCGGTCGCCGTTTCGGATGCACTGGGCCCGGCGCGCATCGGCGTCGAACTGGTGGCGTCGTCGCACCGCTTCGACGATGCCGCGAACACCGTGCGGCTGCCCGGCTACGCCATCGTCAACCTGACCGCCGAGTGGAGCCTGCTGCCGTCGCTCACCGTGTTCGCCCGTGCCGACAACGTCTTCGACGTCGATTACCAGCTCGCGGCCGACTACGCGACCGGCGGCGCGACGGTCAGCGCCGGATTGCGGTGGCGGCTGTGATGCGCCGGCTGGCTCGTGCCCTCTTCGCGCTGGCCTGCGCCGGCACCGCGGCCATCGCGGTGGCGGCGGTCAGCGTGGTCGACGACGACGGCCGGGTGGTGACGCTGGCGGCGCCGGCACGACGGATCGTGAGCCTGGCGCCGCACGCGACCGAGCTCCTGTTCGCGCTCGATGCCGGCGCGCGGGTGGTCGGCGCCAGCGCGGCCTCGGACTGGCCGCCCGAGGCCCGGTCGCTGCCGCGCGTCGGCGACGCCCGCGCGATCGACCTCGAGCGCATCGTCGCGCTGGCGCCCGACCTCGTCGTGACCTGGCCGTACACGGCGCCGGCGCAGGTCGCGCGGCTGCGCGCGCGCGGCGTGCCGGTGTTCGTGCTCGACGCGCGGTCGCTCGACGTGCTGCCGTCGCAGATCGCGCGTCTCGGCCGGCTGCTGGGGGACGCCGGCCGGGCCGAAGCGCTGGCGGCGGCGCGGGCCGCGCAGCTCGAGGCGCTGCGCGCGCGCTACCGCGGCGCGCCGCGCGTCGTCGTGTTCTACGAGGTCTGGCACGCGCCGCTCTACACCGTCGGCGGCGGGCACCTCATCTCGCAGGCGATCGCGCTGTGCGGGGGGGCGAACGCGTTCGCCGCCGAGACGGTGCCGGCGCCGCTGGTCAGCGTCGAGGCGGTGCTCGCGGCACGGCCGCAGGCGATCATCGCCGGGAGCGACGGCGGCGGGCGACCGGCGTGGCTCGACGAGTGGCGGCGCTGGCCGACGCTGCCCGCGGTGGCCGGCGGGGAGCTGCACGCGGTCGACGCCGACCTGCTGCACCGGTCCGGTCCGCGCTTCATCGACGGGGTGGAATCGCTCTGCGCCGTGATCGACGGCGTGCGATCGCGCACGGCCGCCGCCAGCGCCGCGCTGAAATCCCGCCACTAAGCCGGCACCAGCGTGCGGGCCGATCCTTCGCCGACGGCGACCAGCCGGCGCCCGAACAGCGCGCTCAGCGTCTGCGCGGTCAGCGTCTCGGCCGCGGCGCCGGCGCGCGCGCTCCCGCCGCCGATGGCGATCGCGTGGTCGGCGTAGCGCAGCGCGAGGTGCAGGTCGTGGACGACCATGACGATCGCCGCCCCGCGGGCGCGCGCGTGCCCGGTCAGCACGTCGAAGGCCGCGATCTGCTGCCCGAGGTCGAGGTGCGACGAGGGCTCGTCGAGCAGCAGCAGCGGCGCATCCTGGGCGAGCATCGCCGCCAGCGCGACCCGGCGCCGCTCGCCGCCGGAGAGCGTGGCGACGTCGCGCTCGGCACAGGTCTCGACGCCGAAGGCGGCCAGTGCGCTGCGCGCCCGCGCGACGTCGTCCGTTCCCTCCCACTGCCAGCGCGACAGATGCGGGTGGCGTCCCGACAGCGCGATGTCGAGCGCGGTCGCCGGAAAGTAGTCGGTCGTGTTCTCGGCCAGGTAGCAGCGGAGGCCGGCCTGCTCGCGCCGCGTGAGCGCGGCGACGTCGCGGTCGCCATAGCGGACGCTGCCCGCCTCGGGCCGGCGCAACCCGGCGAGCGTGCGCAGCAGCGTCGTCTTGCCGGCGCCGTTGGGGCCGACGATCGCCCAGCACTCGCCCGCCCGCACGGCGACGTCGAGCCCGGCGCAGAGCGCCCGGCCGTCGATCGCCAAGCGCGAGCGAACGGCACGACAGCAGGGTCCGCGCGTCGCTCATCGTGTACCGCCGCGCGCCAGCAGCCACAGGAACACCGGCACGCCGACCAGCGCGGTGATGACGCCGACGGGCAGCTGCAACGGCGCCACCAGCGAGCGGGCCAGCGTGTCGGCGACCACCAGCAGCGTGCCGCCGGCGAGCGTCGCGGCCGGCAGCAGCACGCGCTGGTCGTTGCCGACGACCAGGCGCAGCGCGTGCGGCGCCAGCAGGCCGACGAAGCCGATGCTGCCGGCGATCGCCACGGCCACCGCGGTGGCGGTCGCCGCCAGCACGTGCGCGACCAGCGCGACGCGCGGCACGGCGACCCCCAGCGCCAGCGCGGCGTCCTCGCCGCGGGTGACGACGTTGAGGTCGCGCGCGATCAGCATCGCCGCGGCCAGCGTCGCGGCCAGCAGCGCCAGCGCGGGCGCGCCCGCGGTCGCGGCCGACAGGTCGCCCAGCAGCCAGAACAGCATGCCGCGGACGGCCGCGTCGGGGGCGAGCGTCAGCAGCAGCGCGATCAGCGCCCCCCAGCCCGCGGCGACGACCACTCCGGTCAGCAGCAGCCGCGTCGCCGCCCAGGGCGCGCGACCGGGGCCGGCGCGGGCGAGCCCGAACACCAGCACGGTCGAGAGCAACGCGCCGCCGAGCGCCGCGAAACCGGTCCAGGCGGCGAGGCCGGCGAGCATCGCCGCGAGAGCCGCGACGGCCGCGCCACCCGAAATGCCGAGCACGTAGGGATCGGCCAGCGGGTTGCGCATCAGCACCTGCATCAGCGTGCCGGCGAGCGCCAGCAGGCCGCCGGTGGCGAACGCGGCGACGGCGCGCGGCAGCCGCAACTCCAGCACGATCGCGGCGTCCGGCCCGGTGGCGGTTCCGTCGAGCATCTCGGGCAGGCGCGCGGCATCGATGCGCACGCTGCCGATGAAGAGCGCCGCGAGCACGGCGGCGACGGCCGCGAGCGCGAGCGCGCCGAGCACCCATGCGGCCCGGCGGCGGCCGGCGGCGGTGGCGGTGGAGGGAGTCGGCATCGGCAAGGCGGCGCGCGGCGACACGGTTCCGGCAGGGCAGCGCGGGAGCCGGCATTATAGGTGAGGTGCGCCGTCCCGCCTGCGGCACGCGCCGCACCCGGGCTGCGGCGGGAGCGCGGCCTATAATGGCCGCACACCGCGCAGCGCGGGCACTGCCGCCATGAACAAGGCCTTCACCCGGGAAAGCGACGCCACCGACGACGACGACGAGCCGACGCTCGCGCCGCCGTTGCCGGTCGGCACGCGCAATTACATGACGCCCGGGGGCTTCGCCCGCCTGTCGGCGGAGCTCGATCGGCTGGTGAAGAAGGACCGCCCCGAACTCGTCGCCGTCGTCGCCTGGGCGGCGTCGAACGGCGACCGGTCGGAGAACGGCGACTACATCTACGGCAAGAAGCGGTTGCGCGAGATCGATCGCCGCATCCGCTTCCTGATCAAGCGGCTCGACCTCGCCGAAGTCGTCGACCCGCTGGCGCGGCGCGACGACGCGGACGGCGACCAGGTCTACTTCGGCGCCACCGTCACCGTCGCGGATGCGCGCGGCGCCGAGCGCACGGTGGCGATCGTCGGCGTCGACGAGATCGACCCGGCGCGCGGCTACATCAGCTGGGTGGCGCCGATGGCGCGCGCGCTGCTGAAGGCGCGCATCGGCGACACCGTGCTGCTGCGCACCCCCGCGGGCACCGAGGAGATCGAGGTCGTCGACGTGCGCTACGAGATGCTCGCGACGCACGCCACGGCCGCCGGTTGACGCCCATCGCGGCAAGCGGCTAGAGTGCCGACGATGAACCCCGCGCCCGACGCCGCTGCCCTGCCGGTGCCCGCTCTCGAGCAGGAGCTCTCCGCGCTCGAGCAGCGGCAGGCGTCGCTGATCGCCCACACCCGCGCGCTGCGCGCCGCCAACCAGTCGCTGCGCGCCGAGCTGGCCGAAGCGAACTCCCGCAACAAGGTGCTGGCCGCGCGGGCCGCCGAGGCCGCGCAGCGCCTCGATGCGCTGCTGTCGCGACTGCCGGAGGTGGCCGAATGAGTGCGCGCAGCACGCGCGGCGGCGCGCGCCAGGTGACGCTCGACGTGTCGCTGCAGGGCCGCGACTACAAGATCGCCTGCGACGAATCCGAGCGGGCCGAACTCGACGAGGCCGTGGCGATGCTCGACCGCCGGATGCGCGAGATTCGCGCTGCCGGCAAGACCGGCGGCGCCGAGCGCATCGCCGTCATGGCGGCGCTCAACCTCGCGCACGACCTCCTGCGCGCCCGTCGCGACCGCGCCGACGCGACCGCGGCCGACGCGTCGCGCGACGAGCCTTCCGCGTTCGCGATTGACGATGCCGGTGCGCGGCGTAGAATCGCAGTCATGCGGGCCAGCATCGAGGAAGTGCTCGGCGGACAGGACAAGCTGTTCTGACCGCTGCGCGCCCTTCCGGCGCTGACGGGCCTGCGACTTTTCGACGTTCCCTGCGGTGTTCGAGCCGCTCAAATACTCTTTGGACCAATGCTAAGCTAGCGCGGTTGCCAAGCCATTTGCGGGCCGGTGTGCGCTCCCACGCGGAAGCGCCTGATGGCCCCGGCAGGCGACCCTCTTGAACCCCAGGTTCAGGATGATGGGCGGCACGGCACAGGCGGGGGACACCCTTTTCGGCGGGGGCGCGGCGTTGGCGAAGGCCGCTCGTCTCCGCGCACCGCCCACGGACTCCGCAGCACCGGCACGGCGCCGCAGTTCCTTTCCCACCATTCTCACGCCTGTCCGATGCGCCACTGGCTGCTGAAGTCCGAGCCGGACGAATTCTCGATCGACGACCTCGCCGCGGCAAAGGGCCGCAAGGTCGCGTGGTTCGGCGTGCGCAATTACCAGGCGCGCAACTACATGCGCGACGAAATGCAGGTCGGCGATCCCGCGTTCTTCTACCACTCGAGCTGCCCGGAGCCGGGCATCGCCGGCATCGTCGAAGTCTCGAAGGCCGCGTTTCCCGACGCGACGCAGTTCGACGCCGCGAGCAAGTACCACGACCCCAAGGCCACGCGCGCGGCGCCGCGGTGGTTCAACGTCGAGGTCCGCCTGGTCGAGAAGACGCGCCTGGTCCCGCTCGCCGAGCTGCGCGCCGATCCCGCGCTCGCGACGCTGCGGATCCTGCAGCGCGGCAACCGCCTGTCGATCACGCCGGTCGAGCCGGCGGAGTGGTCGCGCATCTGCCGCCTGGCCGGGAGCCGCGCGCGATGACCGGCATCGATCCGCTGCTGATCGTCGGCTTCGTCGCGCTGGGCTGCGTCGTCGGCTTTCTCGCCGGCCTCCTCGGCATCGGCGGCGGCATGACGATGGTGCCGATCCTCACCATCATCTTCACCCGCATCGCGTTTCCCGCCGCGCACGTCGTGCACATGGCGGTGGCGACGTCGACGGCGACGATCATCTTCACGGCGATCTCGTCGGCGCGCGAGCATCACCGCCACGGCGCCGTGCTGTGGCCGGTGGTGGCGGGATTGGCTCCCGGGATCATCGCCGGGTCGCTGTTCGGGCCGCAGGTCGTCCGCGGCATGTCGACGTCGGCGCTGGCGCTGTTCTTCGGCGTGTTCGTCGCCTTCTCGGCGACCCAGATGCTGCTCGACAAGAAGCCCAAGCCGTCGCGGGAGCTGCCGGGCAAGCTCGGCATGTTCGGCGTCGGTGGCGCGATCGGCCTCGTCTCCAGCATGGTCGGCGCCGGCGGCGGCTTCATGTCGGTGCCGTTCATGGCCTGGTGCAACGTCAGGATCCACAACGCCGTCGCCACCTCGGCGGCGCTCGGCCTGCCGATCGCGATCGCCGGCACCGTCGGCTTCGTGATCGCCGGGCTGGGCGCGCAGGACATGCCGCGCTACAGCCTCGGCTACATCTACCTGCCGGCGCTGGTCTCGATCGTCGCGGCGAGCATGCTGACGGCGCCGATCGGCGCGCGCACCGCGCACCGGTGGCCGGTGAAGAAGCTGAAGCGCGCGTTCGCGCTGCTGCTGTACGTGCTGGCCGCGTACATGCTGTGGAAGGCCTGGGCCAGCGGCGGCGGTTGACCGCGCAGCGCGCCGGCGCGACCGCGGACGGCCGGCAGCGCCCGGTCAGGGCGAGCGGCGGATGGCGGCGAACAGCCGCGCCAGTTCGGCGGCGCGGTCGGCAAGCAGCGCGTCGGTCCGCGCGATGCAGTCGGCCAGCGTGATCGGCCCCGGAGCCAGCGCGAACGCGCCGGCGAAGTGCGCGCCCAGCGCCGTCAGGGCCGCCGGGTCGACGGCGCCGGAAACGAGCGTCGCCGGCACGCCGGCGGCGCGCGCGCGCTGCGCGACCACGAACGGCGCCTTGGCCAGCAGCGTCTGCGCGTCGCTGCGGCCTTCGCCGGTCAGCACCCAGTCGGCGCCGGCGAGCGCGCGGTCGAGGCCGTTGAGGTCGGCGACCACGGCGGCGCCCGAGCGGAACGTGCCCCCGATCAGCTGCAGTGCGAAGCCCAGCCCGCCGGCGGCGCCGGCGCCGGGACGGGTCGCCGCGCTCACCCCCAGCGCCTCCTCGGTCAGCGCGGCGAAGCGTCCGAGGATGGCGTCGAGCATCGCGACCTCGGCGGCCGTGACGCCCTTCTGCGGCCCGAAGACGGCGGTCGCGCCCAGCGCGCCGCACAGCGGGTTGTTGACGTCGGACATCAGCGTGATGGAACTCTGCGCGAGGCGCGGATCGAGGCGACCCGCGTCGACGGCGGCGAGCGCGGCCAGGCCGGCGGGCGAGGCGGCGACGGGCCGGCGCTGCGCGTCGAAGAGGTCGAGACCGAGCGCCGCGAGCAGCCCCGCGCCGCCGTCGTTGGTGCTGCTGCCGCCCAGCCCGATCATGAACCGCCGCAGGCCTTCGTCGAGCAGCTGCCGCAGCAGTTCGCCGATGCCGCGGGTGTCGCGGTCGCGGACGCCGGCCTGCATCGCCACCGGGTCGGTGATGGCCACCACCTGCGCGACCTCGATCACCGCCACGGCGTCGTGCCCGGTGCCGAGGACGCCGTAGCCGGCGGCGACCGGCTGGCCGCTCGCGCCGCGCACCACCCGCTGCCGGCGCACCCCCGCGCCGGCCGCGGCCGCGAGCACCGCGTCGAGCGTGCCTTCGCCGCCGTCGGCCATCGGGCAATGGCGCGGAACCGCGTCGGGCCAGACCCGGCGCAGTCCGGCCGCCAGCGCCGCGCAGACGGCGGGCGCGTCCAGCGAGCCCTTGAACGAGTCGGGGGCGAGGACGACGACGGGTGCGGTCATGGGCGGCTTCCGGCGCTAATCGCGATCGTCGTCGCTGCCCGCGGCGGCACGTGCCAGGCGGTCGCGCAACGCCAGCCAGGCGTCGTCGTTGGGCAGCGCCTCGATCAGGATCTCGTCGGCGCGCGCGGCATCGAGCCGGCGCAGGTTGGCGTAGAGCTCGTGCGCGTAGCCCGGCGGGTCGGAGGGGGCGCCGATCCACGTGCCGGCGAAGTCGCCCGGCCGGGCCACGCCGCGCGCCAGCACCGCGGGGTCCTCGTCGCGTTCGAGGCGCTGGCGCACCTCGGAGAGCAGCGACGCGGCTGCGATCAGCTGCGTGCGCGTGTGCGGCGCGTAGTGGGCGGTCAGCGTGCCCGACGCGCGCGGCGCCGACGCGTCGGCGCTGCGCGGCGCCCGGCCCAGCACGCGGGTGAGCGCGTCGATCCCGAGGCTGCCGGGACGCAGCAGCATGGGTCCATCGTCGTCGAACGCGACGATCGTCGACTCGATCCCCAGCGCGCAGGCGCCGCCGTCGAGGATCATCGCCACCGCGTCCCCGAGGTCGGTCGCCACGTGCGCCGCCGTCGTCGGCGAGATGCGGCCGAAACGGTTGGCCGACGGGGCGGCGATGCCGGCGCCGCCGCGCCGCGCGAACGCCGCGAGCAGCGCCTGCGCCACCGGGTGCGCGGGCACGCGCAGGCCGACCGAATCCTGGCCGCCGGTGACGATGCCTTCGACCGCCGGCCCGCGCGGCAGAATCAGCGTCAGCGGCCCGGGCCAGAATGCCGCGGCGAGCCGGCGGGCGGCGTCGGGGACCGCGCGCGCCCATTGCGGCAGCGCGTCGGCCGCAGCGAGGTGGACGATCACCGGGTGGTCGGCGGGGCGGCCCTTGGCGGCGAAGATCCGCGCCACGGCGTCGCGATTCGTCGCGTCGGCGCCGAGCCCGTAGACGGTCTCGGTGGGAAAGGCCACCAGTTCGCCGCGCCGCAGCAGGTCGGCCGCACGCTCGATCGACTCCGGCGTCGGCGCGTGCAGGTTCACGGCCGGGGCGATCGCCGGCCGCCGGCAGTCGGGCGGCGGCTGGGGAGGACGGGGCAACCTGCTAAAATCATCGTTTTTTGCCGAACGCGCCGGGATTCCCCGGCCCAAGGGAGCCCTGGGCAATGAGCGACTTTCTCTTCACGTCGGAATCGGTTTCGGAAGGCCATCCCGACAAGGTGGCCGATCAGATTTCCGATGCCGTGCTGGATGCGATTCTAACCGCGGAGCCGACGGCCCGGGTGGCCGCGGAAACGCTGGTCTCCACCGGCCTCGTCGTCATGACCGGCGAGATCACCACCAGCCACCGGCACGACTTCGCCCAGATCGCCCGCGACACGGTGCGCCGCATCGGCTACAACGATCCCGAGCTGCGCTTCGACGCCGACGGCTGCGCGGTGATGGTGTGCTACGGCCACCAGTCGCCCGACATCGCGCGCGGCGTCGACCACGCGTCGGACGAGTACCTGAACCAGGGTGCCGGCGACCAGGGCATGATGTTCGGCTACGCCTGCGACGAGACGCCGTCGCTGATGCCGTTCCCGATCTACTACGCGCACCGTCTCGTCCAGCGGCAGAGCGAGGTGCGCAAGGACGGCCGGCTGCCGTGGCTGCGGCCCGACGCCAAGTCGCAGGTCACCGTCCGCTACGAGGACGGCAAGCCGGTCGCCATCGACACCGTCGTGCTGTCGACGCAGCACCATCCCAGCATGAACGAGCGCCAGGCGGCGCTGGCCGAGGCGGTGATCGACGAGATCATCAAGCCGGTGCTGCCGGCCGAGATGCTGAAGGGCACCAAGTTCCTGGTCAATCCGACCGGACGGTTCGAGATCGGCGGCCCGCACGGCGACGCGGGGCTCACCGGGCGCAAGATCATCGTCGACACCTACGGCGGCGCGGCACCGCACGGCGGCGGCGCGTTCTCCGGCAAGGATCCGTCGAAGGTCGATCGCTCGGCCGCCTACGCGGCGCGCTACGTCGCCAAGAACATCGTGGCCGCCGGCATCGCCCGGCAGTGCCAGGTGCAGCTGTCCTACGCCATCGGCGTCGCGCACCCGATCAACGTCACCGTCTACACCGAGGGCACCGGCCGGATCAGCGACGAGGACATCGTCGCGCTGGTCAACGCGCACTTCGACCTGCGGCCGAAGGGCATCGTCCAGATGCTGAACCTCTTGCGCCCGATCTACCTCAAGACCGCGGCCTACGGCCACTTCGGTCGCGACGAGCCCGAGTTCACCTGGGAAGCGACCGATCGGGTCGCGGCGCTGCGCGCGGCGGCCGGACTTTAGCCATGCGATCCGCATGAACCGCACCCTCTGGGCGCGCCGGCTGGTCGCCGATTACTCGGCCGAGGCCTGGCGCATCGTCTGCGTCCGGGTGGTGGCCGAGGCGACCGACGACCACGGCGGCACGCCGGTGCGCACGCCGGCGCACTATCTGGCGGCGGCGTGGCTGCCCGGGACCGCGGTGCCCTCGCGCTGGCCCGAGGCCGTGGTGATCGGCTCGCCGACCTCGGAGCGCGCGCTGGCCGAACTGGCGCTGCAACTGCCGGCCGACGCGCGGCTCTGGCTCGGCGACACCGATCAGCTCGACGCCGCGCTGGCCGCCGAGATCCTGCTCGCCGCCGACCGCAACCTCGAGGCCTATCAGCGCGTCGGCATCGCCGCCTTCGTCGCCGCGGAGCGCGAGCGCAGCCAGCGCGCGCTGGCACGGACCTACACCGACCTCGATCCCGCGTTCGAGCGTTTCCGGGCGCAGTTCTTCGGCGGGCAACGCAGCGGCCGATGATCCGCGGCGCCGCCCACTCCCGGTTCGGCCCGCCCTGCCGATGAAGCTCTTCGCGCCCCAGGCGCTGCGCGAGCTCGCGCTGCCCAACCGGATCGTGATCTCGCCGATGTGCCAGTACTCGGCCAGCGACGGCTGCGCGACCGACTGGCATCTGGTCCACTGGGGCCAGCTGCTGCAGTCCGGCGCCGGGCTCCTGCTGATCGAGGCCACGGCGGTCAGCGCCGTCGGGCGGATCACGCCGGGCTGCCTCGGGCTCTGGGACGCGGCGACCGAACGCGCGCTCGCCGATCGCCTGGGTCGGGCGCGGGCGCTGGCGCCGTCGATGCCGGTCGGCATCCAGCTCGCGCACGCCGGACGCAAGGGATCGTCGCGGCGGCCCTGGGACGGCGGCAGCCTGATCGAGCCGGCGCAAGGCGGCTGGGTGCCCGAGGCGCCTACCGCGCTGCCGCACGCCCCGGGCGAGGCCGCGCCGCGGGCGCTCGATCGCGTCGGGCTCGAGCGCGTGCGCGACCAGTTCGCGGCCGCCGCGCGGCGCGCCGCGGCGATCGGCATCGACGCCGCGGAAGTGCACATGGCGCACGGCTACCTGCTGCACCAGTTCCTGTCGCCGCTCGCCAATCGGCGCGACGACGCGTACGGCGGCGGTCTCGAGGGCCGGCTGCGTTTCCCGCTGGAGGTGTTCGCGGCGGTGCGCGCGGCCTGGCCGGCGGCGCGGCCGCTGGGGGTGCGCGTCTCGGCGACCGACTGGGTCGACGGCGGATGGACGCTGGACGAGACGATCGAGCTCGCACGCCGGCTGCAGGCACAGGGCTGCGACTGGATCGACGTGTCTTCCGGCGGCGTCTCGCCGCTGCAGCGCATCGTCGCCGGGCCGGGCTACCAGGTGCCGTTCGCACGCGCGGTCCGCGCGGCCACCGGCCTCGCCACCATCGCGGTCGGCGCGATCACCGAGCCGCAGCAGGCGGAGGCGATCGTCGCCGGCGGCGATGCCGATCTCGTCGCCATGGCCCGCGCGTTCCTCTGGAATCCGCGTTGGCCGTGGCACGCCGCGGCCGCGCTGGGCGGCGCGGTTGCCGGGCCGGTGCAGTACGCGCGCGGCTTGCCGAAGGGCGCGGCGGCGGTGTTCGGCGACCTGAAGCTCGGCCAGCGCTAGCGCCCGCCGACCGGCAAGCCTTTCATCCGACAGGGATTTCGGCTAGACTCGCGGATTCCTCGGGGCCCTGCCTTCCCCCGATCACCGGACACGACAACGACTGCAAAGGAATCCCCATGGCCGAACGATCCCGCACCCGCCGCAACACCCTCGAGCGCCGCTGCCTCGGCAAGGCCTTCAAGCGACTCTTCGTCGGCGCGCCGAAGGGCGTCTTCAAGATGCTCGAGAAAATCAAGAAGGCGTGACGCCTTCCTCCGGCCGCCACGAGGCTGGCCGCAATGACGACGGGTCGCCTGCGGGCGGCCCGTCTGGTTTTGCGGGCGGCGCGACGAAACTGTGCCGCCGAACCCGACGCGCCCGAAGAACTCTCCGCCTCCGGCAGTCTGTCGGACCCAGGGTTCGCCTGCTGCGTCGGTGGGGCAGCGGTCCGCAACGGGCTCTCGCGAGCGCTTGAGCGCGGCTCCCCGGCAGCGCGAAGCTCGCCCCGATCAGCGCTTGCGCGCCGGCGCCGCGGCGCGCCGCGCAAAGAACTCCAGCGCCGTCCTGGTCTTGGCCTGCTGCTCCGCGGTGACGGGGATGCCGCAGCTCTGGATGTAGGCCTTGAACTCGGCCGCAGCCTGGAAGGCCTCCTGCGGCTGGCACTTGGTCGAGATCTCGAGAATCCGCGAACCGTCCGGGTAGAGCCACATCTCGACGACGACCCGGCGGCCGAAGGTCTTCGGCTGGTGCTTGGCGCGCAACAGGAACAGCGGCCCCATCGTCTGCAGCGCGTCCAGGCTGACGCCCGCCGGCGCGTGCGCGTCGTAGAACGCGCGCTGCTCCTTGGCAAAGAGCGAGGCGAGCGGAAGTGTGCCCGCAGCGACGTTCAGCACTTCCTCGCCCGTGCATACGCCCTTGTACGAGGCCGAGCACACGTATCCGCCCGGCATCGCGTCCACCTCGATCTTGAAGCTCGCCGAGCGCCTGAGTTCGACGTCGACCGTGTGCGGATCCACGGGGCGCAGCTTGACGACCGTGTCGGCTCCCCCGCCCTGGATGCGCCGGGCCCTGACGACGACGCCCGCCCCGTTCAGCGCCAGATCGGGCGTGTCGAAGAAGAACGCCTGTCGCGGCTGGGCCTCGACCGGATCGAGCCCGAGGCCCTTGATCGCGGCGCTGTGGCTCTCGTCGGGGACCGACAGCTTGAGCTCCATGCTGCCCGACCCCCTCGCGAGCTCGAGGATCTCCAGGATCTGCGCACTGGTGAAGGGCTTCGGCGCGCTCGCGGTCCGGGTGCTGCGCTTGCGAACGACGGTGCTCTTCGTCGCGGGGCGGCGGGTCGTCCCGTTCGCGGATTCCATGGTAGGGCCGTCCTCTCAGGTGTCGATCGGTGCGCTGCGGTGTCCGGACCGTCGCAACGGCTTCGCCGTCAGGCGCCGAAGCGCTCGGCCAGAACGCCGTGGCGCAGGCCGCGATCGCTGACGGTGAAGCGCTCCTTGCCGAGCTTGTCCATGATCGTGCGCACGATGCAGGCGCCGGCGAGGATCACTTCCGCACGCTTGGGCTGCAGGCCGACGATCGTGCGCCGCGCGTCGGCGTCGCGCGACCGGTAGAGCTCGATCTGGCGATCGATCTCGGCGCGGTCGAGGACGCTGCCCTGGACGATCGCCGGGTCGTAGGTGGCGAGGCCGTGGCTGACGGCCGTGACGTTGGTCACCGCGCCGCCCATGCCGACCAGCGCGTCGGGAACCGGCCGGCCGTCGATGCGCACGAGGTCGGCGGCGATCGCGGCCATCGCCTCGCGCAGCACCGCGGGCGACACCGCGCGGTCGAGACCGAATCGTTCGGTGTAGCGCACGGCGCCGACGTCGACGCTGAAACGATCGTCGACGACCGAATCGTGCCCGAACGTGAACTGCGAGCTGCCGCCGCCGGTGTCGAACACGACCAGCGAGCCCGTCTTCAACCCGAGTCCGGACTTGGCGGCGACGTAGGCCAGCCGGCCTTCCTCCTCGCCAGCGATCACTTCGATGCGCACGCCGGTGCGCTGTCGGATTGTGGCGACGACTTCGCTGCCGTTGGACGCGATGCGCAGCCCGGCGGTGCCCACCGCGGCGATCGCCCGCACGCCATGACGCCGGGCCTCGTCGACCATGCCCGCGATCGCCGTCGCGGTTCGTTCGAGCGCCGCGTCGATGATCACGCCGTTCTCCGCGAGCCCCTCGCCGAGGCGGGTCATCTCGGCGCGGTCGGCGACCGCGCGCCAGCGACCGCCCGCATCGCGCTCGCCGATGTGGAACTTGATCGAATTGGTGCCGGCGTCGATCACCGCGTAGCGCTCCGGCTCGCCGTCGAGGAGCGCGATCAGGCCGCGCGGATAGCTCGTGTTCGCGTAGCCTTCGAGGCCGAGTTCCCTGACGGCACGCACGACCGCGGCGGCATCCTCGGACTCGACGGCGATCGTGCGCGTGGCCCTGCCGTTGGCGATCACGTCGGAGAGCTCGCCCATGCAGCCCTCGACCGTGTAGCGGACTCGGCGCTTGTGGACCTTTGCCACGCGAATCGGGCTGCCCGGCGCCGCGAACGCCGAGGTGAACTCATCCTGCGTGTACTGCGTGCGGGAGAGCGCAGGGGCCGGCAGGCGCAGCGCCGCGAGAACCTCGGCCGCGGTGGCCGCGGACAGCGGAAACTCCGCCTTCATCACCGGCGTCCACTGCTCCAGCCCGTCGGCATCGACCTCGCGCAGCACCTTGATGTCCATCAGCGCGTCGCGGACCTTGACGTTGTCGCCCGCGCCGGACAGGAGATAGACCTCGTCGCTCTCCTGGACGCCGCCGGGAGTGAGCTTCGCGAGCCGTGCCTCCGCGTTGCCGAAGCGCTGTCCGAACGACCGCCACTCCCACCGCGGTCTGATTTCAGCCATGATCGATCGTGCTCCCAAAGAGATGCTGACGGCCCCGCCGCTCGGAAACCGCTCCCGCGTGAACCGGGATCCCCGCTCGGCAGAAGCGCGTTCCTCGCAGTCATTCTAGAGCGTTTGCCGTGCCCGGTGGAATTGGGGAATTGGGGTCAGAGCCGCAACTTTTGGGAAATTGGGGTCAGAGCCGCAACTCGCCGATCTCCAGCACCGACGAAGGTGGATCGTCGTCCAAGTTGCCGCTCTGACCCCAATCTCCAATCTCCGACCCCAATCTCCGCGAGTTGCGGCTCTGACCCCAGACTCCTGACCCCAATCTCCTTGCCGCCTGACCCCAATCTCCCTGACCCCATTTCCCAATTGCGCCTGACCCCCCCATCCGACCCCATTTCCCGAGTACGCGGTCCTGGCCCCTTGCGGGCCGCCGGCCGTTCCCCAAGCCGGCGTCTTCGGGTACAATCGCGGCCTCTCCGAGGAGCGTTGCAACAGCCCGCCCTGCGCGGGCTGCCAGGCTCGGAGGTAACCCAACCGCAACCGCGCTCGTTGAACCGTGCACCGCGCACGGGGTGACGAGGGCGCGTCCGCGAGACCCGTTCCCCCGGCCATGCGCGGTCACACCAACGATGGAGTGATCGATGAACGCCGTGACCGACACCAAGACCCTGGCCGACTGCAAGGTCGCCGACCTCTCGCTCGCCGAGTGGGGGCGCAAGGAAATCGCCATCGCCGAGACCGAGATGCCCGGCCTGATGGCGATCCGCGACGAGTTCTCGCCCGAGCAGCCGCTGCGCGGCGCCCGGATCGCGGGCTCGCTGCACATGACGATCCAGACCGCGGTGCTGATCGAGACGCTGCAGGCGCTGGGCGCCGAGGTCCGCTGGGCGTCGTGCAACATCTACTCGACGCAGGACCACGCGGCCGCGGCGATCGCGGTCCGCGGGACGCCGGTGTTCGCCCACAAGGGCGAGACGCTGGACGAGTACTGGGACTACACGCACCGGATCTTCGAGTGGCACGACGGCGGCGCGCCGAACATGATCCTCGACGACGGCGGCGACGCGACGATCCTCGTCCACCTGGGCGCGCAGGCGGAGAAGGATCCCGGCTGCATCGCGCACCCGGCGAACGAGGAGGAGACCGCGCTGTTCAAGTCGATCAAGGCGCGGCTCGCCAAGGACCCGACGTTCTACTCGCGGGCCAAGGCGGCGGTCAGGGGCGTCACCGAGGAGACGACCACCGGAGTGAAGCGCCTCTACCAGATGCACAAGGAGGGCCGGCTCGCTTTCCCGGCGATCAACGTCAACGACTCGGTGACCAAGTCGAAGTTCGACAACCTCTACGGCTGCCGCGAATCGCTGGTCGACGGCATCAAGCGCGCGACCGACGTGATGGTCGCCGGCAAGGTGGCGCTGGTGGCCGGCTACGGCGACGTCGGCAAGGGCTCGGCGCAGGCGCTGCGCGCGCTGTCGGCGCAGGTCTGGATCACCGAGATCGACCCGATCTGCGCGCTGCAGGCGGCGATGGAGGGTTACCGCGTGGTGACGATGGACTACGCCGCCGACAAGGCCGACATCTTCGTCACCGCGACCGGCAACATCGACATCATCACCTTCGAGCACATGAAGCGGATGAAGAACAACGCCATCGTGTGCAACATCGGGCACTTCGACAACGAGATCGAGGTCGCGGCGCTCAAGGCCTGCCGGTGGGAGAACATCAAGCCGCAGGTCGACCACGTGATCTTCCCCGACGGCAAGCGGATCATCCTGCTCGCCGAGGGGCGCCTGGTGAACCTGGGCTGCGGCACCGGTCACCCGTCGTACGTGATGAGCTCGTCGTTCGCCAACCAGGTGATGGCGCAGATCGAGCTCTTCACCGACGCGCGGACCGGCGGCAAGCGCTACCCCGTGGGCGTCTACGTGCTGCCCAAGCACCTCGACGAGAAGGTTGCGCGGCTGCAGCTCACGAAGCTGGGCGCGATGCTGACGCCGCTGTCCGACAAGCAGGCGCGCTACATCGGCGTGGCGCCCGAGGGCCCGTACAAGCCGGACACGTATCGCTACTGATCCGGGGACCGCGCAGGCTGCCGCCGGCGCATCGCGCTGACGGCCGTCGCGCGCGGGGCGCGAAGCGAGGGACAGCCGATGCACATAGCGGTGATGGGAGCGGGGGCGGTCGGCGGCTACTTCGGCGCCCGCCTCGCCGCGGCCGGCCACGCCGTCTCGTTCATCGGACGCGGCCGGCAGCTGGCCGCCTTGCGCGAGCGCGGGCTCGAAGTGAAGAGCGCCGTCGGCGACGTCTTCCTGCCTTCGCCCCGGGCGACCGACGATCCGGCGACGCTGCCGCCCGCTGACCTGGTGCTCTTCGCCGTCAAGCTCTGGGACACCGAGGCGGCCGCACTGCGCCTGCGCCCGCTGCTGGCGCACGGCGGCGCGGTCGTTCCGCTGCAGAACGGCGTCGACAGCATCGAGCGCATCGGTGCCGTCGTCGGCGCGGCGCCGGTGCTGGGCGGTGCCGCCCACCTCGCCGCGACCGTCGGCGCCCCGGGCGTGATCGTCCACACCGGGACGGTGGCGCGCCTGCGCTTCGGGCCGGTGCTGCCCGGCCAGACGGCGGCGGCCGCGGCGATGCTCGCGGCCTGCAGGAGTGCCGGCATCGACGCCGAGCTCGTTCCCGACATCCGCCGTGCGCTGTGGGAGAAGTTCGCGTTCGTGGTCGCGCTGTCCGGACTGACGGCGATCTCCGGCCAGCCGCTGGGGGTCGTGCGCGAGGATCCGGAGCTGCGGGCCCAGTTCGAGGCGGCGATGTTCGAGGTCTGGTCGCTGGCGCGCGCGCGCGGCGTCGCGCTCGCCGACGATTTCGTCGCCGAGCAGCTGCGCTTCGCCGACACGCTGCCCTGCGCGATGCGCTCGTCGCTGCTGGACGACCTCGCCGCCGGCAACCGCCTCGAAGCGCCCTGGCTCTGCGGGGCCGTGGGCCGGATGGCGAAGGAAGCGCGGGTCGCCACGCCGATCAACAACGCGATCCAGGCTGCGCTGCAACCCTACTGCGACGGCCGTGCCGTCACCCGAACGAAGGAGACCGCATGATCCGCCTGCTGCTCGTCTGGCTCGTCAACGCGGCGGCGCTGTTCGCGCTGCCGTACATCTTCACCTCCATCCAGGTGAGCTCCTTCGGCACCGCGCTGGTCGCGGCGCTGGTGCTGGGCCTCATCAACACGCTGATCCGCCCGGTGCTGCTGCTGCTCACGCTGCCGGTCACCGTGCTGACGCTGGGCCTGTTCATCTTCGTCGTCAACGGCCTGCTGTTCTGGGCGGTCGGCTCGTGGCTCGAGGGCTTCCGCGTCGACGGCTTCTGGGCCGGCGTGTTCGGCGCCATCGTCTACAGCCTCATCTCCTGGGCGCTCTCCGCCCTGGTGGCAAAGGCCAGCGACTGATCCCGCCGTCGAGTGGAAACGCGATGAACCCCATCCCGCAGCGCACCTTCAGCGTCGAATTCTTCCCGCCCAAGACCGACGAGGGCGCCGCCAGGCTGCGCGCGGTCCGCGCCCAGCTCGCGCCGCTCGCCCCGGCGTTCTTCTCGGTGACCTTCGGCGCCGGCGGGTCGACCCGCGAAGGCACGCTGGCGACGGTGCTGGAGATCCACGCCGAAGGGCACGCGGTGGCGCCGCACATCTCCTGCATGGGCTCGTCGCGCGAGAGCCTGCGCGACCTGCTGGGCACCTATCGCGACGCCGGCATCCGGCGGCTGGTGGCGCTGCGCGGCGACCTGCCTTCCGGCGCCGGCGGCAGCTCCGGCGAGTTCCGCTACGCCAACGAGCTGGTCGAGTTCATCCGCGCCGAGACCGGCGACTGGTTCCACATCGAGGTCGCCGCCTACCCCGAGTTCCACCCGCAGGCGCGCTCGGCGCGGGACGACCTGGCGGCGTTCGCGCGCAAGGTCGCCGCCGGCGCGAACTCGGCGATCACCCAGTTCTTCTACAACGCCGACGCCTACCACCGCTTCGTCGCCGACGCCGCGGCGCTGGGCTGCCGCGTCCCCATCGTTCCCGGCATCATGCCGATCTCCAACTATTCGCAGCTCCGCGGCTTCTGCGAAAAGTCGCGGATCGACATGCCGCGGTGGATCGAGGAACGGCTGAAGGGTTTCGGCGACGACCGCGAGTCGATCCGCGCCTTCGGCCTCGACGTCGTCACCGAGATGTGCGCGGGGCTGCTCGCGCGCGGCGCGCCGGGGCTGCACTTCTATTCGATGAACCAGGCGCCGCTGACCGAGGCGATCTGGCGCCGGCTCGGCCTGTCGGCGCCGGCCGCGACGCAGGGTTAGGCGTCGCGCCGCCGGCCGCAGGGGCGAGGCCGGCGAGCGCGCCCGGGGCGACTACTTCTTCGGCGCCTTCGCCGGCGCTTCCTTGACGACTTCGAGCTTCACCGGCACGAGGCCGGCGCGGATCATCCCCAGCTTCGCGGCGGCCGCGCGCGACAGGTCGATCACGCGTCCGGCCTGCGTCGGGCCGCGGTCGTTGATGCGCACGACGACGCTGCGGTTGTTCCTGGTGTCGGTGACCTTGACCATCGTGCCGAAGGGCAGCGTCGGATGCGCGGCGGTGAGCTTCTGCTGGTCGAAAACCTGGCCGCTCGCGGTCCGGCGTCCGTGCAGGCGATTCGAGTAATAGGCGGCGAGCCCCTCCATGCCGGCGGCGGTCGCCGGTGCGACGGCAGGCGCGGCAGCCGGGGCGGGCGCAGCAGCCGGGGCGGGTGCCGGGGCCGGTGCGGCCGTGGTCGCGGCGGAGGGTTCGGTCTTGGCCGGGGCGGCGGGGGTTTGCGCGTGCGCCGAGAAGGCGAGGGCCAGGCCGACGGCGGCGAGCGCGGTGGACAGCGGGAATTGCGGGAACATCGGGGTTCTCCGGGACGTGGACAGGGAAGCGGACGGAAGCGGGCGCGAGCTCGCGCCCGCAGCGTTCATTATCCCGTAGGTCGGGGTCGCCGTGCGCAGGATGCACGCGCCGCGACCCTCGGTCAGCGCGGACTGTTGCGCGGCCGATCCGAAGGGCGCGCAGATGTCGCAGGCCGGCGGGCACGCACGCGCCTCGCCGGTGCCCGCTGCCGGCTATTTCGCGCCGCCCCCCGGGGTGAACGACACCAGTTCGACGACCGCGCTCTGGCTGCGGATCCGGTTGGCTCCCCGGTCATTGCTCTTCTCGAGGTACCAGGCTTCCTTCTCTTCCATCACGATGCCGCGCACCGCCGGCGCGTACCACGCGTAGTACGAGCACTGCGTCGGCCAGCGCCACGGCGTCTCGTCGTCGAGCTGCATGATGATCTTCAGTCGCAACGCGTCGAACGTGCCCGCCGGGGTCGTCACCTTGCCCCAGCCGTCGACGCTCACCCAGTGGCTGATCGAGCGGCTGTAGGCTCCCGGCGGCTCGGGCGGCTGGCGGGTGTTCGCGACCAGGCCGCGCCAGGATTCACCGGGTTTGAGCGGGAACTGGTAGCGAGGCAGCGGCTGCGGGAAGACGCGCGTCTCCGCGTCGAAGACCGCGCCCTCGCGCACGAGTCCGGGCGCCGCGAGTTTCTCGATGCGCGCGTTGTCCACGCTGGGACCGCGCTGCGTGACGCGCATCGTGATGCCGTCGGGGCCGATCGCCGTGACTTCGTGCACCTCGTCCCAGATGACCGGAAGGCCAAATCCGTCGCGGGCCTTGTACGTCCAGCGGTCGCCCACCCGGTAGGTCGGCGCCTCGGCCGCGGGACCTTCACGGCTGACGGCGGGGCCGGTCGCGCAGCCGGCCAGGAACGGCAGTCCCACCACCACCGCGATGAACGCGAAGCCACGGGCGAACTTCAGCATGACGGACCTCCTCGAAGCGAAGAAATGGGGGGATCAGGGCGTGCCGCGCCAGCTGTCGAGGTTGAGTCCGATCACCCCGAGCACGATCAGCAGCATGCTTGCGACCTTGAGCGCGGTCACAGGTTCCCGGAACCAGCCGAAGCCGATCAGCGCGATCAGCGCGGTGCCGACGCCCGACCAGATCGCGTACGACACGCTCATGTCGATCCGCTTGACCGCGATCGTCATCAGCGCGAACGACGCCGCGTAGAAGACGAACAGCAGCACCGACGGCAGCGGCCGGCTGAAGCCCTGCGACAGCTTCATCGACGTGGTGCCGGCGACCTCGAGCAGGATCGCGCCGGCGAGGCAGAGCCAGTGCAGCATCGTCACTCCCCCGCGGCGGGCCGGCCGGGCACGCGCGGCTTCTCACTCGCCGCCGTCGGTGATCGCGCCCTTGCTCGCCGTCGACACGAGGCGCATGTACTTGGCGAGCAGGCCGCGGGTGTAGCGGGGCTTGGGCGGCTGCCACGCGGCGCGGCGGCGCGCGAGCTCGGCGTCGTCGACGTTGAGCTGGATCAGCAGCCGGTGGGCGTCGATGGTGATCGAGTCGCCTTCCCGCACCAGCGCGATCGTCCCGCCGACGTAGGCTTCCGGCGCGACGTGGCCGACGACCATGCCCCAGGTGCCGCCGGAGAAGCGCCCGTCGGTGATCAGGCCGACGGTTTCGCCCAGCCCCTGGCCGATGATCGCCGACGTCGGCGCCAGCATCTCCTGCATTCCCGGGCCGCCCTTCGGCCCCTCGTAGCGGATGACGACGACGTCGCCGTGGTCGATCTTCTTGGCCAGGATCGCCTCCATCACCGCCGGCTCGGAGTCGAACACCCGCGCGGGGCCGGTGATCGACGGGTTCTTGAGGCCGGTGATCTTGGCGACGCAGCCTTCGGGCGCGAGGTTGCCCCGGAGGATCGCGAGGTGGCCCTCGGCGTACATCGGGTTCGACCACGGCCGGATCACCTCCTGGTCGGCGCGCGGCTCCTCGGGCACGCCCGCGAGCTCCTCGGCGATGCTGCGGCCGGTGATGGTCATGCAGTCGCCGTGCAGCAGGCCGTGCACCAGCAGCATCTTCAGCACCTGCGGCACGCCGCCGGCGCGGTGGAAGTCCACGGCCACGAAGCGGCCGGAGGGCTTGAGGTCGCAGAGCACGGGCACGCGCCGGCGGATGCGCTCGAAGTCGTCGATGGTCCACTCGACCTCGGCGGCCGCGGCGATGGCCAGATAATGCAGCACCGCGTTGGTCGAGCCTCCCGTGGCCATCACCAGCGAAATCGCGTTCTCGATCGACTTGCGGGTGATGATGTCGCGCGGCTTGAGATCCTGCTTGATCGCCTCGACCAGCACGCGCGCCGACGCGGCGGCGGAGTCGGCCTTCTCGGGGTCGGGCGAGGCCATCTGCGAGCTGCCCATCAGGCTCACGCCCAGCGCCTCGAACGACGACGACATGGTGTTGGCCGTGTACATGCCGCCGCAGGCGCCGACCGACGGGCAGGCGTTGCGCTCGATGCCGTCGTAGTCCTCCTGCGACATCCTGCCGGCGGTGAACGCGCCGACCGCCTCGAACGGGGAGACGATGGTCAGCGCCTGGCCCTTCCACTGGCCGGGCTTGATCGTGCCCGCGTAGACGAAGATCCCGGGGACGTTCATCCGCGCCATCGCGATCACCCCGGCCGGCATGTTCTTGTCGCAGCCGCCGGCGACCAGCACGCCGTCCATGCACTGGCCGTTGACCGAGGTCTCGATCGCGTCGGCGATCACCTCGCGGGAGACCAGCGAGTACTTCATCCCCTCGGTGCCCATGCCGATGCCGTCGGTCACCGTCGGGATGCCGAAGACCTGCGGCATCGCCCCGGCGTCCTTCAGCGCCGCCATCGCCCGGTCGACCAGCGGCTGGATCCCGGCGTTGCAGGGATTCATCGTGCTGTGACCGTTGGCCACGCCGACGATCGGCTTGTCGAAATCGCCGTCGCCGAAGCCGACGGCACGCAGCATCGCGCGGTTGGGTGAGCGGGCGATGCCCTGGGTGATGAGCCGGGAACGACGGTTGTACGACATGCGGTGAACTCCTCGATCGGCGGCGCCGCGGTTCGCGCCGCGGAGCCTGCGGGCTGGCTGCGTATAATCGCGCTGCCATTCTAGCGCAGCCACCGGCCGCCCCTTCCGCATGCTCGTCCATCCGCAGTTCGACCCCGTCGCGTTCCAGCTCGGTCCGCTGGCCGTCCGCTGGTACGGGCTCATGTACCTGGTCGCGTTCGTGCTGTTCATGGTGCTGGGGAAGATCCGCGCGCGGCAGAACCTGCTCACCGGGTGGCATCCGCGCGACGTCGACGACATGCTCTTCTACGGCGTGTTCGGCGTGATCCTCGGCGGGCGCCTTGGCTACATCGTCTTCTACAAGCCGCTGCACTACCTCGAGCACCCGCTGGAGATGCTCTCCGTGTGGCAGGGCGGGATGAGTTTCCACGGCGGCTTTCTCGGCGTGCTGGTCGCGATGTGGCTGTTCGCGCGCAGTCGCCACAAGCGCTGGCTGGACGTCACCGATTTCATCGCCCCGCTGGTGCCGCTGGGACTGGCGGCCGGACGGCTGGGCAACTTCATCAACGGCGAGCTGTGGGGGCGCGTGACCGGCGCCGGCTGGGGGATGGTGTTTCCCCCGGCGGGTCCCGAGCCGCGGCATCCGTCGCAGCTCTACCAGTTCGCGCTCGAGGGCCTGCTGCTGTTCGCGGTGCTGTGGATCTTCACCAGCCGGCGGCGGCCGATGGGCGCGGCGTCGGGGCTGTTCCTGGTCGGCTACGGCGTCTGCCGCTTCGTCGCCGAGTACGCGCGCGAACCCGATGCGTTCCTCGGCCTGCTCGCGGGGAACCTGACGATGGGACAGTGGCTGTCGCTGCCGATGATCCTCGCCGGCGTGGCGATGATGGTGTGGGCGTACCGCCGTGCCGGCAAGGCGCAGCCGACGCTGATGGACCGGATGACACCTTCTCAATCGAGGCGCCGGTACTCGCCGTCGATGCTGCTGCGCCGCACCGCGGGCCCGGCGGCCGCGGCGCCCAGGCCGCGACCGGTGTTGATCGGCAACGCCAGCAGCACCAGCGCCAGCAGGTCGCTGATCACGCCCGGCAGCAGCAGCAGGAAGCCCGCCAGCACCTTGCGCCCGCTGTCGACCAGGCCGCGGAGCAGCGGCTGATCGCCGTGCATGCTGGCGACGATGTTGTCGCGAAAGGCCACGCGCTCGTTGCGCAACAGCAGGAAGCCGCCGAGCACCGACATCCCCAGCCACGCCCAGACCGGCACCCCGCTCCAGCGGGCGAACCGCACCGTGAGCAGGAGATCCAGGATCGGGAAAGCCAGTACAATCGCGAGGAACACGAAACGCATGGAGACTCCTTGCCTGACGAGGCCATCCTCGTGCTGACGCAGTGGCCGGACCGGTCCGGGGCGCAGGCGCTCGCCCGCGACCTGATCGAAACCCGGCTGGCGGCTTGCGTCAGCATCGGCGCCCCGGTGGATTCACTCTATCACTGGCGCGGGCAAATCGAAACAGCGACCGAAATACCGGTGGCCATCAAGACCCGCGCGGCGTGCTACGCCGGCGTCCAGGCGGCGATCCGGGCCCGGCACCCCTACGAACTTCCCGAGATCCTCGCGGTCCCTCTGTCCATTGGCTTCACTCCCTACTTTCGCTGGATCGTCGACGAGACGACCGCCGCCGCGCCGCCGGCTTGACCGGCTGCGGCAGGCCGCGGCCTTCGCGCTCGTCCTGGCGCTGCCGCCGGCGGCGCGGGCGCTCGACCCGGCGAACCTGCTGGCGGCGGAACGCGCGTTCGAGTTGAGCGTCGAGGCGCGCGACGGCGGCCGCGTGGTCGCGCGCTTCGCCATCGCCGACGGCTACTACCTCTATCGCGGCAAGCTCCGGTTCGCGCTGGCCGACGGGACGCTGGCGGCACCGCCCGACCTGCCGCCCGGCAAAGCCACGGACGACCCGTTCTTCGGCAAGGTGGACATCTATCGTGGCGCCGTCGCCGTCGACGTCAAGCTCGACCGCGAGCGGGCCGGCGAAACCGTCCGCCTGGTCGTCGAGTCGCAGGGTTGCGCCGATGTCGGCGTCTGCTATCCGCCGCAGCGGCAGGTCGTCGCCGTGTCGCTGCCTCAGCCCGGCGCTCGCCCCGGACCCGCGGTCGAGGCGGCGCCCAGGAAGAAATCGTGGTTCAACCAGGGGGGGGGGGGGGGGGGGGGGGGGGGGGGGGGGGGGGGGGGGGCTTGACCATAGCAAGCGCTTACTGATGGAGGACGGCGGCAGGCGGCGGCGGTGGTGGCGCACGGTGACGCTGGTCCTGGTCGGGGCGCTGGCGCTCGGCCTCGGCGCCTATTTCGGGCAGCGGCAACTCGGCCTCGGCGGCGCCCCCGGCACCGGCCGGGACGCCTCGGCGCTGCTGGCGATCGCCCTGCCCGACGCCGACGGGCGCGAACAGGCGCTGGGCCAGTGGAAGGGGAAAGTGCTGGTGGTGAACTTCTGGGCCACCTGGTGCGCGCCCTGCCGCGAGGAGATGCCGGAGTTCATCCGCGCCCAGGGCGAATGGGGCGGCCGGGGCCTGCAATTCGTCGGCATCGCGGTCGACCAGGCCGACAAGGTCCGCCAATTCGCCGGCGAGATCGGCCTCAATTACCCCGCCCTCATCGGCGGCTACGGCGCGATGGAGCTGTCGAAGTCGCTGGGCAACCAGCTGATGGCCTTGCCCTTCACGGTCATCATCGGTCGCGACGGAACGGTCGCGCATACGCAGCTCGGCCCGCTGCGCGATGCCCAGCTGCGGTCGATCGTGGGGCAATTGCTGTGATTTCGTCCCAGGATCGGTGAGCTCCGAGCGCGCGGCGATCATCGCGGCGCGTCGTGCCTGACCGGATCGAACCCATGCCGGACGCGGCCGGCCAGTCGGCGGCAGTGCCGGCGCCCAAGCCCAGGCTGGCGGTCCAGTCGACGCCAAAAGAAGCCAAAGCTGGACAATCTGCATCGATCTGCGGCAAACTCCCGCCCTTGCAGCGATCAATCAAGGAGGCCCCGCGAGCGATGGCACCCCATCTCCCGATCCCGGCGGCCCCACCGGCAGGCCTGCCGGCGCGGTCCCGCGGCGTGATGCGCGGCTGCGCTTTGCGGCAGACCTCCCGGTCGACGAGGTAACCGCATGGACCTGCGCAAGCTGAAGACGCTGATCGAACTGGTCGAGAACTCCGGCATCGCCGAGCTGGAGATCGAGGAGGGCGAGGAGCGCGTGCGCATCACCCGCGCCGTCGCGGCCGCCGCCCACCCGGTGATGGTGCCGGCACCGGTGCCGGCGCCCTTGCAGATGGCGGTGGCGGCGCCGGCCGCGGCGCCGGCGGCCCCGTTGCCCGTGGCGGTTCCGCCCGAGCCCGAGGGCCATCTGGTGAAAAGCCCGATGGTGGGGACGTTCTATCGCGCGGCGTCCCCGGGGGCCAAGGCGTTCGTCGAGGTCGGCGACACCGTGCAGGTCGGCGATCCGCTGTGCATCATCGAGGCGATGAAGCTCATGAACGAGATCGAGTCCGACCAGGCCGGCGTCGTCAAGGAGATCCTGGTCGAGAACGGCCAGCCGGTGGAGTTCGGTCAGCCGCTGGTCCGCCTCGGCTAGCGCGCATCGTCGAGGCACTGCGTTGGCCCTGCGCGCCCCTTCGTCGGCAATCGTCGCCAAGAACCCGAACCAGCTGTTCGGCAAGGTGCTGATCGCCAATCGCGGCGAGATCGCGCTGCGCATCCAGCGCGCCTGCCGCGAGCTCGGGATCAAGACCGTCATGGTCCACTCCGAGGCCGACCGCGACGCGAAGTACATCCGCCTGGCCGACGAGTCGGTGTGCATCGGGCCGGCAGCTTCGGCGGGCAGCTATCTCAACATCCCGGCGATCATCGCGGCGGCCGAAGTCACCGATGCCCAGGCGATCCATCCGGGCTACGGCTTCCTGTCCGAGAACGCCGACTTCGCCGAAAAGGTCGAGCGCTCGGGGTTCGTGTTCATCGGGCCGCGGCCGGACACCATCCGCCTGATGGGCGACAAGGTGAGCGCCAAGGCGGCGATGCTGAAGGCGGGGGTGCCCTGCGTTCCCGGTTCCGAGGGCTCGCTGCCCGAGGACGCGAAGGAGATCGTGCGCATCGCCCGCGCGGTCGGCTATCCGGTGATCATCAAGGCGGCCGGGGGCGGGGGCGGGCGCGGCATGCGCGTCGTCCACACCGAGGCGGCGCTGATCTCCGCGGTCGCCCTCACCCGCGCCGAGGCGGGGGCGGCGTTCGGCAATCCGACCGTCTACATGGAGAAGTTCCTCGACCGTCCGCGGCACATCGAGATCCAGGTGCTCGCCGACGAGCACAAGAACGCCGTCTACCTGTTCGAGCGCGACTGCTCGATGCAGCGCCGCCACCAGAAGATCATCGAGGAGGCGCCGGCCCCCGGCATTTCGGCGCGCGCCCTGATGCGCATCGGCGAGCGCTGTGCCGACGCCTGCCGCAAGATCTCCTATCGCGGTGCCGGCACCTTCGAGTTCCTGTACCAGGACGACGAGTTTTTCTTCATCGAGATGAACACCCGTGTCCAGGTGGAGCACCCGGTGACCGAGCTCATCACCGGCATCGACATCGTCCAGGAGCAGATTCGCGTCGCCGCGGGGCAGAAGCTCCGCTTTCGCCAGCGCGACCTCGCCCGGCGCGGGCACGCGATCGAGTGCCGGATCAACGCCGAGGACCCGTTCACCTTCGTGCCCTCGCCGGGACGCATCACCTCGTGGCACCCGCCCGGCGGGCCCGGCATCCGCGTCGACTCGCACGTCTACGCCAACTACTTCGTGCCGCCGCACTACGACTCGATGATCGGCAAGCTGATCGCCTACGGCGACACCCGCGACCAGGCGATCGCCCGGATGCGCATCGCGCTGTCCGAGATGGTGGTCGAGGGGATCAAGACCAACATCCCGCTGCACCAGGAGCTGCTGCAGGACGAGAAGTTCCTGCGCGGCGGCACGTCGATCCACTACCTCGAAGAGCGCCTGGCCAAGCGCAAGACGGCGGCCTGAGAGGCTGAGAGTCTCTCGACCATGCCCCTCACAGCGGGATGGCTGGCTGCGCCTCGATCGGACACCTTCTGACGTGCTGCTCGAACACGCCCGAAAGACCCTCAGCCTCTGACGCTGCCGTCCCGGGTTCGCGCCCGGACCCACCGAGCCTGCCCGCGTGCCCTATCTCGCCCTCGCCTTCGACGCCGACGCGGCGCACGCGGACGCCTGGGGCGACGCGCTGCTCGACGCCGGCGCGCTGTCGGTCGACCTGGCCGATCCGCACGCGGACACGACGACCGAGAGCCCGCTCTACGGCGAACCGGGGGAGCCGGCGGAAACGCGCTGGCCGGTGTGCACGCTGACCGCGCTCTTCGCCGGCGGCGCGGACGTGACCGCGGCGCTCGCCGCCGCGGCGGCGGCGGTGGGGAGGCCATCGCCGCCCTGCGCGGTGCGTGAGGTCGCCGAGCAGGACTGGGTGCGCCTCACCCAGGCGCAGTTCGTGCCGCTGCGGATCGCGGACCGGCTGTGGATCGTGCCGTCGTGGTGCGAGCCGGTCGACCCCGCCGCGCTGAACCTCGTCGTCGATCCCGGGCTCGCGTTCGGGACCGGTTCGCACCCGACGACCCGGCTGTGCCTGCAGTGGCTTGCCGGCGAGCTCGTCGCCGGCGAATCGGTGCTCGACTACGGTTGCGGCTCCGGCATTCTCGCCGTGGCCGCCGCGCGGCTGGGCGCCGGCACGGTCGTCGGCGTCGACGTCGACCCGCAGGCCATCGCGGCGAGCGAGGCGAACGCCGCCGGCAACCGCGCGTCCGCCCGGTTCGTGCTGCCCGAGGCGTTGGCGGCGAGCGGGCTCGGCGCCTTCGACGTCGTCGTCGCCAACATCCTGACCAATCCGCTGCGGCTGCTCGCGCCGGCACTCGCCCGTCGCGTGCGCCCCGGCGGGCGCATCGTGCTGTCCGGCATCCTCGCACCGCAGGCCGACGACGTCATCGCCGCCTATGGCGATTGGTTTACCATCTCGGTCTGGAAGGCGGACGACGGCTGGGTCGCGCTGGCCGGCACGCGTTCCGATGCCGCGACCGGCTGAAGCGCCGCGCGGCGCCCTGCAGCAGGATCCCCACCGCCACCGGCGATGCCCGAAGACAAGTACACCCGCTGCCCCGGCTGCAAGACGATCTTCAGGGTGACCGACCAGCAGCTCGCCGTCCGCGGCGGGCAGGTGCGCTGCGGTCACTGCAAGAACGTCTTCGACGGCCATGCCGAGCGCATCTCGCTCGCGCCGAAGGCGGTGCCGGACCAACCGTTTCACGACGAGGCGCTGCTCGGACCGCCCACGGTGACGCTGCGCGATGCGCGGGCGCTCGAACCGCTGCCGGGCGCCGCCGATGCAGCCGATGCAGCCGATGCAGCCGATGCAGCCGTTGCCGCGGCGGACGTGTCGCCGTCGCCGCCGGCCCGTGCCGACGAATTGCTGCCCGAGCCGCCGGACACCGCCGCGGCGCCGCCCGGGCCCGCCGAGCGCGAGAGCGACGAGGCGCTGCCGGCGGCGGCCGACGCGCTGCCGGCGCTCGACTACGCAAACCGGTTCGCGCGGCCGCGCGGAGGCCGCCTGCCCGGCGCACTGGACCGGTGGGCGGTGTTTGCGCTGCCCCTGCTGCTGCTGGCGCTGATCGCGCAGGCGGCGTTTCACTTTCGCGACGCGCTCGCCGCCCACGTCCCGGCGGCCAAGCCGCTGCTGGTCCGGGCCTGCGCGCTGCTCGGGTGCTCGGTCGGCCCGCTGCAGGAGAGCAGCGGGCTGTCGATCGACGCGTCGGACCTGCAGGCGGACCCCGCGCATCGCGGGCTGCTGACGCTGACGGCAACGCTGCGCAACCGCGCCGGATGGCCGCTCGCCTATCCGCACCTCGAACTCACGCTCACCGACGCCCAGGACCAGGTGGTCGTCCGGCGCGCCCTCGCGCCGGCCGAATACGTCGGTGCCGGCGCCGACCTGACCGCCGGGATCGCCGCCAACGCCGAGGTTCCCGTGAAGCTGTTCATCGACGCCAGCGCGACCACGCAGGCCGGTTACCGGCTCTACGCCTTCTATCCCTGACAGGGACCAGCGCACCGCGATGGTGCGCTCGCGGACGACGAGGGAAAGACATCGCCCCTTATTTTTCAACGTGTTATCGCCAGGTCCCGCGCGGTCGCGACTTTTTTTCCCAGCGAGCTCGCCTGGGTTGATGCGCCGCAGCAGGACGTTTCGACCCGCGCCGCGGTCATCCGCACGACGACGGTGCACGGTCGCTCCGCAGTGCACCAAGTCGACGCGTACACGGCGAGGCGAGGGCCGCAATCTTGCCAAAGCCCTTCCCAAACAGCGGCTTCGTCCCGCCGGTTCTATGGCATAGTTCTCGCTAAAGCCTTTCCGTCATTTTGCCTTGCAGCATCCCCCTTCGGTCCAATTCCCTCAGGAGAAAGCAATGAAGACCCCCGCCGACGTCCTCAAGCTGGTCACGGAAAACGAGGTCAAGTTCGTCGACTTCCGCTTCACCGACACCCGCGGCAAGGAGCAGCACGTCACGGTGCCGACCAGGCAGTTCACGGCCGACAAGTTCGAGCAGGGCCACGCCTTCGACGGGTCTTCGATCGCCGGGTGGAAGGGCATCCAGGCGTCCGACATGCTGCTGATGCCCGATGCGGACACCGCCTACATCGACCCGTTCATGGACGAGACCACGCTGATCCTGACCTGCGACGTCGTCGAGCCCACCGACGGCAAGGGCTACGAGCGCGACCCGCGGTCGCTCGCGCGCCGCGCCGAGGCCTATCTCAAGTCGACGGGCCTGGGCGACACCGCCTACTTCGGGCCCGAGCCCGAGTTCTTCATCTTCGACGCCGTCGAGTGGTCGGTCGACATGTCCGGCAGCTACTGCAAGGTGTTCTCGCAGGAGGCGGCGTGGTCGACCGCCGACAAGTTCGAAGGCGGCAACATGGGTCACCGGCCCTCCGTCAAGGGCGGCTACTTCCCGGTGCCGCCGGTCGACCAGCTGCAGGACGTGCGCTCGGCGATGTGCCTGGCGCTCGAGCAGATGGGCGTCGAGGTCGAAGTGCACCACCACGAGGTGGCCAACGCCGGCCAGTGCGAGATCGGCACCAAGTTCGAGACGCTGGTCAAGCGCGCCGACTGGCTGCAGATGATGAAGTACGCGATCCACAACACCGCCCACGCCTACGGCAAGACCGCGACCTTCATGCCGAAGCCCATCGTCGGCGACAACGGCTCCGGCATGCACGTCCACCAGTCGGTCTGGAAGGACGGCAAGAACCTGTTCGCCGGCGACGGCTACTCCGGGCTGTCGGAGTTCGCGCTGTACTACATCGGCGGCATCATCAAGCACGCGCGGGCGCTGAACGCGATCACCAATCCGGGCACCAACTCGTACAAGCGCCTGGTCCCCGGCTTCGAGGCCCCGGTCAAGCTCGCGTACTCGGCGCGCAACCGCTCGGCGTCGATCCGCATCCCCTACGTCGCGAACCCGAAAGGACGCCGGATCGAGGTGCGCTTCCCGGACCCGACGGCGAACCCCTACCTCGCGTTCGCGGCGATGCTGATGGCGGGACTCGACGGCGTCGCCAACAAGATCCACCCGGGCGACCCGGCCGACAAGAACCTGTACGACCTGCCGCCGGAAGAGGACAAGAAGATCCCGACCGTCTGCTCGTCGCTGGACATGGCGCTCGACTACCTCGATCGCGACCGCGAGTTCCTGACCCGCGGCGGCGTGTTCACCAACGACATGATCGACGCCTACATCGACCTCAAGATGGAGGAGGTCACGCGCTTCCGCATGACCACGCACCCGGTCGAATACGACATGTACTACAGCCTCTGAGTCGCACGCGCGCCACGCGCGTTCCCGTACGCGACGCGAGGGGCGGGCCGCAAGCGCGCCCCTTCTGTTAGCCCCTCCATTCACCTACACTCGGCGCGTATGAATCATCGACTCGCCGGCACGGGCCGCAAACGGTGCGCGGCCGCACGCGACTGGTGCGCCCGCGTCGCCCTCGCGGCGCTGCTGGCGATCGCCGGCGCCGCGCCGGCGCTCGCGGCCGCGCTCGACGACAAGGCGCGCGAGTCGGGTTGCATCGGAAAGCCCGAAGTGTCGAACGGGATGTATCGCTGCCAGACCAAGTCCGGGACGGCGTTCTTCAACGTGCCCGGCACGGTGCCCGTTGCGCCGAGCACGCGCTCGAACGGCAAGGCGGCGGCGAGCACGCCGACGCCGGCGGGTTTTCCGCGCGTCGACACCGCGACGCAGAAGGGGCGCGACGACGTTCGCCGCAAGGTGCTCGGCGACGAGCTCGCCTCCGAGGAGAAGCTCCTGGTCGAGGCGCGCGCGGCCTACGCCGACGGCGCGCCGTCGCCGCTGCCGGAGGAGCGCGCCGACGCGGAGAAGTACCGGCAGCGCATCGCCCGGCTGCGCCAGGCGGTGGGCCTGCACGAGAAGAACGTCGAGGCGCTGAAGAAGGAAATCGCGTCCATCCGGTGACGCCGCGCAGGCGCGGCCCGCACCGCCGTTCGTTCACCTCCGCGATCGCCGGCTTCGGCGCGGAACTTGCTAAGGATTGCGCATGATCCCGTCACGATCGGCCAGCCGACGCTGGCCCGCCGCATGGTGAAGCTCGGCTTCCTGCCCTCGTTCGGCGCCGGCGACGCCAAGGGCGCCTATCCGGGCCTCGAGCTGCTCGCGACCGCGGTGCTGCTGCTCGACCCGGCGCTGCGCGTGGTCTACGCCAACCCGGCGGCCGAGAACCTGTTCGAGCTGTCGAAGAAGCAGCTGGTCGGGCAGGCCATCGCGGCGCTGTTCGCCGATCCGGCGGGCCTCGTCGGCGCGATCGACAAGGCAGTGGGCAGCGGCACGTCGTACACCGAGCAGGAGCTCGAGCTCGCGATCAACGGCAAGCCGAAGCTGCACCTCACCTGCACGGTGTCGCCGGTCGACGTGAACGACGCGTCGCTGATGCTCGAGTTCCGCCACATCGACCAGCAGCTGAAGATCGCCCGCGAGGAGCGGCTGCTCGAGCAGCAGCAGGCCAATCGCGACCTGATCCGCAGCCTGGCGCACGAGATCAAGAATCCGCTGGGCGGCATCCGCGGCGCGGCGCAGCTGCTCGAACGCGAGCTCGACCGCCCGCAGCTGATCGAGTACACGCAGGTGATCATCGGCGAGGCCGACCGGCTGCAGTCGCTGGTCAACCGGCTGCTGACGCCGCATCGGCTGCCGACCTACCGCCGCACCAACATTCACGAGATCCTGGTCCGCGTCAAGGGCGTGGTCCAGGCGGAGTTCCCGCAGGTCGCCATCGTCCCCGACTTCGACATCAGCCTGCCCGAGTTCGACGCCGACCCCGAGCAGCTGACGCAGGCGGTGCTCAACATCGTCCGCAATGCCGCGCAGGCGCTGGTGGGCACCACCGCCGGCCCGCAGATCCGGCTCACCACGCGCGTGGCCCGCTACGTCACGCTGGCGAAGAAGCGCTATCGCCTGGCGCTGGCGGTGGGGATCGCCGACAACGGCCCGGGGGTTCCCGAGGCGCTGCGCGAGCGGATCTTCTATCCGCTGGTGTCCGGGCGCGAGGGCGGCAGCGGGCTCGGCCTCACCATCGCCCAGACGTTCGTCGCCCAGCACAACGGCACCATCGAATGCGAGAGCGTGCCGGGCCGGACCGTCTTCACGATCCTCCTGCCGCTCCAGCTCGGACGCGGCGGAGCGTAAACCATGGAACGCGCATGTACGCCTACGACCATCAACCGCCCCGGAGTGTGCCCGTGAAGCCCGTCTGGATCGTCGACGACGACCGCTCGATCCGCTGGGTGCTGGAGAAGGCGCTGGCGCGCGAGGGCATCCCGTTCAAGGCCTTCTCGTCCGCGTACGAGGTCCTGCAGGCGCTGGCGGTCAGCCAGCCGCAGGTGCTGGTGTCCGACATCCGCATGCCGGGGGAATCCGGGCTGGTCCTGCTCAACAAGGTCAAGGAGAGCTACCCGCAGATCCCGGTGATCATCATGACCGCGTACTCGGACCTCGACAGCGCGGTCGCCGCGTTCCAGGGAGGCGCCTTCGAGTACCTGCCCAAGCCCTTCGACGTCGACCACGCGCTGGCGCTGATTCGCCGCGCGATCGCCGAGATGCCGGTCGCGGCCGCCGCGCCCGCCGTCGGCACCGCCGAGACGCCGGAGATGCTGGGCCAGGCGCCGGCGATGCAGGAGGTCTTCCGCGCCATCGGCCGGCTGTCGCAGTCGAACGTCACCGTGCTCATCACCGGCGAATCCGGCACCGGCAAGGAGCTGGTCGCGCGGGCGCTGCACCGCCACTCGCCGCGTGCCGCCGGCCCGTTCGTCGCCATCAACACCGCGGCGATCCCCAAGGACCTGCTCGAGTCCGAGCTGTTCGGCCACGAGCGCGGCGCGTTCACCGGCGCGCAGGCGTCGCGCCGCGGCCGCTTCGAGCAGGCCGAGGGCGGCACGCTGTTCCTGGACGAGATCGGCGACATGCCGGCGGACCTGCAGGTGCGGCTGCTGCGCGTGCTCGCCGACGGCGAGTACTACCGCGTCGGCGGCCACGCGCCGATGAAGGCGAGCGTGCGCGTGATCGCGGCGACGCACCAGAATCTCGAGGAGCGCGTGCGCCAGGGCCTGTTCCGCGAGGACCTGCTGCACCGCCTCAACGTCGTCCGCCTGCGGCTGCCGCCGCTGCGCGAGCGACAGGAGGACATCGGCCCGCTGGTCCGCCACTTCCTGCAGAAGAGCGCGCGCGAGCTCGCCGTCGAGCCCAAACTCCTGTCCGACGAGGCGATCAAGGTGATCGCGTCGTTTCCGTTCCCCGGCAACGTGCGCCAGCTGGAGAACATGTGCCACTGGCTCACGGTGATGGCGCCCGGGCAGCGGATCGAGGTGCCCGACCTGCCGCCCGAGATCCGCGCCGGTCCCGCCGGCGAGGCCGGGGGCGGGGACGAAGGCGGCTGGCAGCAGGCGCTCGACCGCGAGCTGGCGGCGGCGCTGGCGCGCGGCGAGCGTGCCGTCGGCGACCGGCTGGAGAAGGAGTTCGAGCGCACGCTGATCCTGCGCGCGTTGAGCCACACCGGCGGCCATCGGATGGAAGCCGCGCAGTGGCTGGGCTGGGGACGCAACACGCTGACGCGCAAGATCCAGGAGCTGGGGCTCGAGGCCCAGCTGCGCAAGGGCGGCCCCGGCTGAGCGGACTACAGCGGGAACGCGAGCGGCGCGTGCAGCGCGCGCTCGACCAGTTCCTCGATGACGACGTCGGGCCGCTCGTCGGCGACCAGCGCCGGATCGAGCCGCCGCGTCGACAGCACCAGCGTGCGGGCGAAGTTCTCGACCAGCGGCGGCACCAGCGCGATGCCCATCGAATCGCGGAGCACCAGCGCGCGCAACCCCGGCCGCGCGCACGCGTAGGTCTCGCGGCCGGTCTCCGGAGCGTCGGGCGGCGGCGCGTCCAGCCGTTGCGCGCAGCGCGCCGGCGCGTTGGCGAGCACCTTGCCGAGCGGCGCGACGTCGTCCTCCGCGAAGCGCCGCGGCAGTCCCAGCATCTGGGCGAGGTCGCCGCTGTAGACGTCCTCGCCCGGGACGTACGGCGGCCGCTCGGGCGGCACGAAGGGCAGCTCCGGGCGCCGGGCGCGCAGCGCCTGCATCAGCACGCCGTAGCCGACGGCGGCGCCGGCGTAGTTCCAGTGCGAATCGGTCTTGAAGTAGACGCGCTGCTGCGCCTTGGCGGCGCGCAGGGCCGGGCGCAGGTCGAGCACGGCGATCTCCGGATGCGCCGACAGCGCCGCGTACAGCCGGTCGAGCCGCGTCACCGGATCGACCTGGCGCACCCACGACGGAAGGTGCTCGGGATAGATCGTCGCCTTGTCCGGCACGACCACCACGACGTAGCCGATGCCGCGCTGCGCGAGCCAGTCGTGCCGCCGCCTGAACTCGGCGGCGACCCGCCGCGGCTCGTCGACGTCGTAGGCGTGGACGCCGCGCCAGTCGCGATCGATCGCGCGGCCGTCCTCGCCGAGGAAGTACAGCCAGCCGTCGCGGCCGATCAGCACCTTGTCGACCGGCGAGACGCCGAAGACTCCCGCCTTGGCCGCGTGGTGCAGCGCGATCAGGCGGTCGCGTCCGCCGAAGCGGTCGGCGAACGCCGCCTCCACCGCCGCCGGCCAGCCGCGCAGCGCCGGCGCGTCGGCCGGCGCCGCGGGCCACGGCGCGGTCGGGCGATTCTCGAAGGCGGTGCGCGCGAGGTCGCGCTTGGCGAAGGCGCCGGCGAGAGGCAGGACGAGCGCCAGCGCGAACAGCAGCACCAGCACGCGGTCGCGCCGCGGGTGATCGGCCGCGGCCGGCGGCGGCACCGGCGGCAGCGCGAGCGGATCGGTGGGGGCGCCGCCGGCGGGCACGGTCAGAAGCGGAAGTAGATGAACGGGTTGTAGGTGCCCGCGGCCAGCCAGGCCGCAGCGGCGATGCCGACGCCGACGAGCCACGCCACGTCCGCGCCCAGCACCAGCGTGCCGACGCTGCCGCCCCGTGCTGCCAGGGCGTCGCGCAGCGCGCCGATCCGGCGCGGCCACGCGGTCGCGCCGAAGACGCCCGCGGCGAGCGTGGCCAGCACCAGCGGGTCGAGGTGGCGGAGCAACGGCTGGCGGTCGGGGTCGCCCGCGGCGGCGCCGGCCAGCGCGCCGTAGTAGACGAGCGCCTGCGCCAGCGTCTCGCAGCGGAACAGCACCCAGCCGCCGATGACCGCGGCCAGCGCGTAGACGTGACGCAGCCGGCCCAGGCGCAGCAGCGCGCGATCCAGGCCGGCGCGTTCGGCGACCAGGAACAGGCCGTGCCACGCGCCCCAGAGCACGAACGGCCACGAGGCGCCGTGCCAGAGCCCGCAGAGCAGGAAGACCACGACGAGGTTCGCCCACCCCCGCGCCGCGCCGCGCCGGTTGCCGCCCAGCGGGACGTACAGGTAGTCGCGGAACCAGTTGGACAGCGAGATGTGCCAGCGCCGCCAGAACTCGCGGACCGACTGCGCGACGTAGGGCAGGTTGAAGTTCTCGAGAATGCGGAAGCCGAACATGCGCATCAGCCCGATCGCCATGTCCGAGTAGCCGGAGAAGTCGAAGTAGATCTGCAGCGTGTAGCAGGCGAGGCCCAGCCAGGCGAGCGGGGTGGTGAGCTCGGCGCCGGGCAGCGCGAACACCCGGTCGGCGACCTGTCCCAGCGTGTTGGCGATCAGCACCTTCTTGCCCAGCCCCAGCACGAAGCGGCGGACCCCCCAGGCGACGTCGGCCAGGCGCTGCGGGCGCGCGCCGAACTGCGTCGCGATGTCCCGCCAGCGGATGATCGGGCCGGCGATCAGCTGCGGGAAGAGGAGGATGTACAGCGCGAAGTCGCGCAGCCGCCGCTCGGCCTGCGCGTTGCGCTTGTACACGTCGACGACGTAGGAGATCGCGTGGAAGGTGAAGAACGAGATGCCGAGCGGCAGCGGGATCGCCGTCGCCGCGACGCCGGCCAGGCCGAGCGCCCGGGCGAGCGCGTCGAGGTTGGCGACCAGGAAGTTCGTGTACTTGAAGGCCGCCAGCAGGCCGAGGTTGGCGGCGACCGCGATCCCCAGCCAGCGCCGCCGTGCGCGGTCCTCGCTGCGGCCGATCGCGAGCCCGAAGCCCCAGTTGGCGAGCACCGACGCCGCCACCAGGACGATGCCCGCGCCCTCGCCCCAGACGTAGAACACGACGCTGCCGGCCAGCAGCACCGCGTTCCTCGCGCGCTGCGGCACCGCGAAGTACGCGGCGAGCATCAGCGGCAGGAACGCGAACAGGAAGACCGGTGCGGCGAAGACCACGAACGGGCGGCTGCGGTGCAGGGGCTAGCGACCGCGCCGGCGCGGCGCGCGGTTCACGGGGCCGCCTGCGCGCTGCGCGCTCCGGCCTTCGCCCCCGGGGCGGCCCGTCGCACTCACTGGAGTACCTTCGTGCTGCGCACTCCGGTATTCGCGCTCGGGGCGGCCCTTCGCGCTCATGCGTCGGCGATGTCGGCGATCACCGGGGCGTGGTCGGAGGGCTTGTCGCCCTTGCGCGCCTGGCGATCGATCCGGCACTCGCGGCAGCGCGCGGCCAGCGGCGGCGAGAGCAGGATGTGGTCGATGCGCAGGCCGCGGTTCTTCGGGAATGCGAGCTGGCGGTAGTCCCACCAGCTGAACGTGGCCGGCGGCTGCTCGAACAGCCGAAAGCCGTCGGCGAGGCCCAGCGCCAGCCAGTCGCGGAACACCGCGCGCTCGGCGTCGGTGCAGAGCACCTGGCCCGCCCACGCCGCGGGGTCGTGGACGTCGCGATCCTCGGGCGCGATGTTGAAGTCGCCGACCACCGCCAATGCGGGATGGCGCGTGCGCTCGGCGCGCAGGAACGCCGTGGCCGCCGCGCACCAGCGCAGCTTGTACGCGTACTTGTCGCTGTCGACGGCCTGTCCGTTGGGCACGTAGAGCCCGACCACGCGGGTCGTGCCGACGGTGCCGGCGATCACCCGCTTCTGCTCGTCGGCGAACCCGGGCAGCGCGGTCACGACGTCGACCGCGGGTCCGAGGTCCGCGCGAACCAGCATCGCCACGCCGTTGTAGGTCTTCTGGCCGACGAAGTGCACCGCGTAGCCCGCGTCCTCGATCTCCTGGCGCGGGAAGCGGGCGTCCTCGAGCTTGGTCTCCTGCAGGCAGAGCACGTCCGGCCGCGCCTGCGGCAGCCACAGGAGCAGCCGCGGCAGGCGCACGTTCAGCGAGTTGACGTTCCAGGTGGCGATGCGCATCGCGGCGGGCGTTGCACGGGCGAAGGAAGCGGCGCCGGGGCCGTGCGCACCGGCGCAACGCAGGGCTTACGGCTTGGGGTAGCCGCCGCCGGTGGTGGGGGCGATCGTCGTGGGTGCGTCGGCGCGCGGCGCCGCCGGTGCGGGCGGCGGGCGCAGCGGTTGCGCGCGGCGCGACGGTGGGGCCTTCGGATAGCCGGCCTCGTCGAGCATCGCCTGCCAGCGGGCTTCGTTGAAACCCTTGACGTGAAGCTTGTCGCCCACCTGCAGCACCGGCGCCTGGTTGTCTCCGGTCAGCGCCTTCAGCCGCTCGGCGTTCTTGGGCTCCTCGACGTTGACGGTGGAGAACGGGACCCCGCGGCGGTTGAGCAGGCCCTCGGCGTTGAGGCAGAGCTCGCCGCAGGCGAAGGTGTAGAGCGTGACCGGATAGCGCGCCATCGCCTGCTGCGCGGCCAGCGGCAGCTCGTTGGTCTCGATGTAGTTGGCACCGAGGCGCTTCGCCTGCACGTCCTTCGAGTCGCCGGGCGGCACGCGGTCGGTGTAGACGACGTTGCCGTCCTTGTCGGTGTAGCGATAGACCTGCTTTTCCTGCGCCGCCGCGCCGGTCGCCATCGACAACGCCAGCGCGCCGCAGACACCGGCCAACGTGCGGAAGACAGGGATCATCGTCGCTCCTCCAACGGCCCGGTCAGGCGGGACTCGTCATTCCATTATGCCGCAGAAGCGCGTCGAGTTGGGGTGGTCGTCCGCGGAAGGCGATGAAGGACTCCATCGCCGGCCGGCTGCCGCCGCGTGCGAGCACCTCGTCGCGGAAGCTCTCGCCGACCGCCGGCGAGAGCACGCCTTCCTCCTCGAAGCGCGCGTAGGCGTCGGCCGACAGCACCTCGGCCCACTTGTAGCTGTAGTAGCCCGCCGCGTAGCCGCCGGCGAAGATGTGGCTGAACGCCTGCAGGCTGCGGTCGTAGTCGGCGCGGGGGACGACGGCGACCTCGCGGCGCACCTCGTCGACCAGCTGCTGCGGCGACGACCAGGCGCCGCCGCCGCCCGGCGCGTAGGCCGCGTGCAGCAGCATGTCGAACAGCGCGAACTCGAGCTGGCGCATCGTCGCGAGCCCGCTCTGGAAGTTCTTCGCCGCGAGCATGCGGTCGAACAGCGCCCGCGGCAGCGGGGCGCCGGTGTCGACGTGCGCGGTCATCGGCGCGACCACGTCCCACTCCCAGCACCAGTTCTCCATGATCTGGCTGGGCAGCTCGACCGCGTCCCACTCGACGCCCTGGATCCCCGACACGCCCGCGACGTCGACGCGCGTCAGCAGCTGGTGCAGGCCGTGGCCGAACTCGTGGAACAGCGTGATCACCTCGTCGTGGGTGAAGGTGGCGGGCTTGCCGCCGACGGGCGCCGACAGGTTGCAGGTCAGGTAGGCGACCGGGTGCTGCAGCCGGTCGCCGAAGCGACGGCGGTTGATCGCGTCGTCCATCCACGCGCCGCCCTGCTTGTGGGGGCGCGCGTGGAGGTCGAGGTAGAACTGGCCGACCGGCGCGCCGTCGGCACTTTCGATGGCGAAGAAGCGGACCGACGGATGCCAGGTCGGCGCCTGCGACTCGCGAATGCGCACGCCGTAGATGGTCTCGACGACGCGGAACAGCCCGGCCAGCACCGTCGGCTCGGGGAAGTACTGCCGCACCTCCTGCTCGGAGAAGGCGTAGCGGTGGGCCTTGAGCTTCTCGGACGCCCAGGCGAGGTCCCAGGGCGCGAGGGCGGCCAGCCCGAGCTCGTCGCGCGCGAACGCCGCGAGCAGGTCGATGTCGCGCCGCGCGTAGGGCCGCGCCTTCGCGGCGAGGTCGCGCAGGAAGGCGAGCACTTCGGCCGGGTCGTTCGCCATCTTGCGGCAGAGGGACAGCTCGGCGAAGTTGGCGAACCCCAGCAGCCGGGCCTCTTCGGCGCGCAACGCGAGGATGCGATCGAGCAGCGCGGTGTTGTCCCACTCGGCGCGCGCGCCGAGCTCCGAGGCGCGGGTGCTGTAGGCGCGGTGCAGTGTCGCGCGCAGCGTCGCGCTGTCGGCGTACTGCATCACCGGCAGGTAGCAGGGCATCCGCAGCGTCAGCTTCCAGCCGGCGCGGCCGTCGGCTTCCGCGGCGGCACGGGCTTCGGCGACGACGTCGGCCGGCACCCCGGCGAGCTCGCCTTCGTCGTCGACGAACAGCGCCCAGTCGTTGGTCGCGTCGAGCACGTGGTCGTCGAACTGCGCCGAGAGGCTCGCGCTCTCTTCCTGCAGCGCCTTGAAGCGCAGTTTGTCGGCGGTCGCCAGCTCGGCGCCGCCGAGCCGGAAGTCGCGCAGCTCGTTGTCGATCAGCCGGCGGCGGGCCGGCTCGAGCGTCGCGTACTCCGGCGCCGCGCGCAGCGCCTTGTAGCGCTCGTACAGCCGCTGGTTCTGGCCGAGGTCGGTGTAGAACGCGGTCACGGCCGGCAGGTTGCCGTTGTAGGCGTCGCGCAGCTCCGGCGTGTTGACGACGGCGTTGAGATGGGAGGTCGCCCCCCAGGCGCGCTCCAGCCCGTCGAGGACCTCGGCGATCGGCTCGACCAGCGTCGCCCAGGTCGGCGGGCGCGCATCGGCGACGACCGCGTCGACGGTCGCGCGGGCGCGCTGCAGCAGGGTTTCGACGGCGGGCGTGACGTGCTCGGCGCGGATGGCGTCGAAACGCGGCAGGCCGGAGAAGTCGAGCAGCGGGTTGGCGGGGGCGTTCGCGTTCATCGGGATTCCTTGGGTGGCGCCGCTTCCGCGTGCAGCGCGGCGTCGAGGCGGGCGAGGTCGTCCGGGGTGCCGACATTGGCCCACGGTCCGGCGTAGAGTTCGCCGGAGACGATTCCGGCGGCGATCCACTGCCGGTACAGCGGCAGCAATTTGAGCGTGACCCCGCGCGGAAGTTCGCGAAACAGCGCGGTGTCGTGGATGCCGATACTGCCATAGGTGAGGCGCGGCCCGCCGTCGCCCGCCAGTCGTCCGTCGCGCAGCGCGAAGTCGCCGGCGGCGTGGTACGGCGGATTGGGCACCAGCACGAGGTGCACGCGCGGCGGCGCCGCGGCGGACGCCATCGCGCGCATCCGCGGCAGCAGCGACGCGTAGTCGAAACGGCTCCACAGGTCGCCGCTGACGATCAGCGCCGGTCCCGCCGGCAGCAGCGGCGAGGCGGTGGCGATGCCGCCGGCGGTGTCGAGCGGCTCGGGCTCGATCGACCAGGCGATGCGCACTCCCAGCGGCCCGCCATCGCCGAGGGCGTCGACCAGGCGCTCGGCGCGGTGCGAGGCGTTGATCACGATGTCGTCGAAGCCCGCGGCGCGCAGCGCCTCGATCTGCCAGACGATCAGCGGCTTGTTCCCCACCGGCAGCAGGGGCTTGGGGCAGGCGTCGGACAGCGGCCGCATGCGCTCGCCGCGGCCGGCCGCCAGGATCATCGCGCCGAAGGCCATGCGCTGCGGGGCGTTCAGGACGCGACGCCGACCGCGGGCGCGCGGTCTTCCAGTTCGTCCAGCAGCCGCGCGAGCGGCGCCAGCGCGCGGTAACGTTCGCAGGCACGCCGCAGGTAGGCCATGACGCGCGGCATGTCGTCGACGTAGCCGCGCTTGCCGTCGCGGTGGCAAAGGCGCGCGAAGATCCCCAGCACCTTGAGCTGGCGCTGCACGCCCATCCACTCGAAGTCGCGCCAGAAGTCGCCGAAGTCCGCGTTCACCGGCAGGCCGGCTCTGCGCGCGCGCTCCCAGTAGCGGACCGCCCAGTCGATCTGCCGCTCCTCGTCCCAGCCGACGTAGGCGTCGCGCAGCAGCGAGACGAGATCGTAGGTGAGCGGCCCCGTCACCGCGTCCTGGAAGTCGAGCACGCCGGGGTTGCGCTCGCAGACCATCAGGTTGCGCGAGTGGTAGTCGCGGTGGACGAACACCCGCGGCTGCGCCAGGTTGTTGTCCAGCACCAGGCGGAAGACCGCGCGCAGCGTCGCCGCCTGCGCCGGCGCGAGCGGACGACCGAGGTGGCGCGCGACGTACCAGTCGGGAAACAGCGCCAGCTCGCGCGCCAGCAGCGCCTCGTCGTAGGGCGGCAGCTCGCCGTCGCGCGTCGCCCGCTGCCAGAGGATCAGCGCGTCGATGGCATCGGCGTAGAGCGCGGGCGCCGAGGCCTCGTCGAGCGCCCCCAGATAGGTGCGCTCGCCCAGGTCCGAGAGCAGCAGGAAGCCGCGCTCGAGATCAGCGGCGAACACCCGCGGCGCGTGGACGCCGGCGCCGTCGAGCAGTCCGGCGATGTGGACGAACGGCCTGCAGTCCTCCATCGGCGGCGGCGCATCCATGACGATCAGCGTGCGGCGCGGGGCCAGCGCGTGCGCGCCGTCGGTGACGACGCGGAAATAGCGGCGAAAGCTCGCGTCCGCCGACGCGGGGGCGATCGCGAACGACCGGGTGCCGAGCCGGTCGCTCGTCCAGGCGGTCAGGAGGTCGAGCCGGGCGTCGGTCGGCGAGGCGTTGGCGGCGGGATCCATCGTCGGCAGGAAGGGGCGCGGGCCGGAGGCCGCCGCGACAGGAAGCGCTGCGCCGCAGCGGCGGTCGGCCCGGGTTGCGCCGGCGCGCTAGAATGCCGAATTCTAGCAGCCCGGCGGACGCCTCGTCCCGCAACGTTCCTGCGCATGACCCGACGCTTCCCACCGCTGTTGTTCGCGCTGCTGCTGGCACTCGCGGCCGGCGCGGTGCGGGCACAATCGCCCGAGGATGCCGCGCTGCCGCTGCCGGCGCCGGCGCTGGTGCCGGCGCTGAAGCTCACTGCGCCGGGCCTGCGCGTGCGCCCCGGCACGCTGCCGGGGGCGCCGGCCGACGGCGCGGCCAGGCAACGCGCGCCGGGCGGCGACGAGGACAGCCCGGTGTTCATCCGCGCCGACCGGATCGAGGGCGTCGCCGAGAAGTACTTCGAGGCGGAGGGCGGCGTCGAGCTGCGCACGCGCACGGAAACCGTGCGCGCCGACTGGCTGCGCTACGACATCCTCGCCGACGAGATCTGGGGCAAGGGCGCGGTCACGCTGCGCCACGGGATCGACTGGGTCACCGGTCCCGAGCTGCGCTTCAAGCGCGACACCGAAGTCGGGTTTTTCCGCGACGCGCGCTTCTACATCGGCGAGAACGGCGGGCGCGGTTCGGCGGCGGACCTGCGGTTCGTCGGGCCGGATCGCTACGAGGTCACCGACGCACGCTACACGACCTGCGCGGCCCCGCGCGAGGACTGGTACATCCGCATGGAGGAGCTCGAGGTCGACCAGCTGCGCAAGGTCGGCACCGGCCATCACGCGACGCTGCACTTCCTCGGCACGCCGGTGGTCTACACGCCCTGGCTCGAGTTCCCGCTGTCCGGCGAGCGCAAGAGCGGGTTCCTGACGCCGATACTGGGCTCCTCGGTGAGCCGCGGCTTCGAGTTCGCCTCGCCCTACTATCTCAACCTCGCGCCCGACTTCGACGCCACGCTGGTGCCGCGCTACATGACCAAGCGCGGGCTGCAGCTCGGCGGACAGTTCCGCTATCTGCGGCCGGAGTCGACCGGCGAGATCAACGGCGCGTTGCTGTACGACGACCGCGAGACCGGAACCAACCGCTATTCGCTCTCCTGGAAGCACAACCAGAGCTTCCCGCAGGTGACCGGGCTGGCCGGGTACTGGAACCTCAACAAGGTTTCCGACGACACCTACTTCACCGACCTTTCCGACAGCGTCGCCTACACCTCGCAGGTGTCGCTGCCGCGCGAGGCGGGGCTCACCTGGGCGCAGGGGCCGTACTCGCTGCTCGCCCGGGTGCAGGCGTTCCAGACGCTGCAGGTTCCGGGCTCCCCGCCGGCGACGCTGCCCTACGATCGCCTGCCGCAGTTGCTGGTCAACGTCAACGACGCGCCGTGGGGCGGCTTCGACTTCGGGCTCGCCGCGGAATTCGCGAGCTTCCGCCAGCCGACGCGGGTCGAGGGCGATCGGGTCTATGCCTATCCGACGGTCGCCTGGTCGCGCAGCGGGCCCTGGTGGTTCTTCAAGGCGCGCGGCGGCGTGAACCTGCGCTACTACTCGCTCGAGCAGTCGGGCAACGGAGGCGACCCACCCGTCGGTGACGCTGCCCATCGCCAGTCTCGACGCCGGGCTCTTCTTCGAGCGCGAGGACAGCTTCTTCGGGCAGGCCTTCGTGCAGACGCTCGAGCCCCGCGCCTACTACGCCTACATTCCCTATCGCGACCAGCGCGCGCTGCCGAACTTCGACAGCGCGCTGGACGACTACAACTTCGCCCAGCTGTTCACCGAGAACCGGTATCTCGGCTACGACCGGATCGGCGACGCCAATCAACTGACGCTGGCCGCCACCTCGCGGTTCCTCAACGCCTCGACCGGCGCCGAGCACCTGCGCATCGCCGTCGGGCAGCGGTTCTATTTTTCCGACCAGCAGGTGACGCTGAATGAGACCCCGCGCTCCGCGTCGTCGTCCGACCTCCTGGTCGGCGCCGAGGGCCGGCTGTCCGACGTGTGGTCGGTCGTCGGCCTGATGCAGTACAACCTCGACTCCGGCAACACCGAGCGGTTCAACTTCGGCGGGCGCTACACGCCGGCGCCCGGTCGCGTCGTCAACGCCACGTACAGCTATACGCGCGACCTGGTGGATCCCGCCGGAGGCTCGTCGATCCTGAAGCAGTTCGACCTGTCGACGCAGTGGCCGATCGCCGGCAGCTGGTCGGTGCTCGCGCGCTGGAACTACTCGCTGGCCGACAGCAAGACGCTGGAGGCGGTCGCGGGCGTCGAGTACAATGGCGATTGCTGGGCGTTGCGGCTCGTGGGGCAGCGACTCACGACCTCGACGGAGACCACCTCGACGTCGGTCTACGCGCAGATCGAACTCAACGGCCTTGCCCGCTTCGGGACCAACCCGCTCGAACTCCTGCGGCGCACCGTTCCCGGCTACCAGAAGCTCAACGAATCCGCCGGCTCGGTGCAAGAGCGCGGCGGCGACTTCAACGATTTCTGAGGCTCGCAATGACCGCATCCTCGACCTCTCGGTGGCGCGCCCTGGCGCTGGCCCTGCCGCTGATCGGCCTCGTCGCCGCGACGGCGGCGGCGCAGGCACCGCGGACGGCCACCCCGCCGCCGGCGGCGCGACCGGGCGCGTCGCCCGCGGCTGCGCGACCCGCCGCCGCACCTGCTGCCGCGCGGCCCGCCGGCGCGCTCGAGCGCGCCGTGCAGCTCGACCGCGTGGTCGCCGTCGTCAACGACGAAGCCATCACCGATTGGGAGATCAGCGAGCAGAAGCGGATCGTCCGCGGACAGATGGCGGCACAGAAAGTCGCCCCGCCGGCGCCCGATGTGCTCGAGAAGCAGGTCCTCGACCGGATCATCACCGAACGGGTCCTGCTGCAGCACGCCAAGGAAACCGGCGTGCGGGTCGACGACGTGCAGGTCGAACGCACGATCCAGCGCATCGCGCAGGACAACAAGCTCTCCGCCGAGGCCTTTCGCCAGGCGGTCGAGCGCGAGGGCATGACCTACGCCAAGTACCGCGAGAACCTGCGCAACGAGATCGTCATCCAGCGGCTGCGCGACCGCGAGGTCGATGCGCGCATCGCGGTCAGCGACGCGGAGATCGACAACCTGCTCGCCACGCTGGCGTCGCAGGCAGGCGGCGACACGGAGTTCCGGGTGTCGCACATTTTGGTGGGCGTGCCCGAGCGGGCGACGCCGGGGCAGATCGAGGCCCGCAAGCAGCGCGCCGAGGAAGCGCTGAAGCGGGTGCGCGACGGCGGCGACTTCGCGCAGATCGCCGCCGGATTCTCCGACGCCTCCGACGCGCTGCAGGGCGGGAGTCTGGGCTGGCGCACGGCGGCGCGGCTGCCGACGGTGTTCGTCGAGTCGGTCCGCACGCTGAAGCCCGGCGAAGCGTCGGAAGTGCTGCGCTCGGCGGCCGGATTCCACATCGTCAAGCTGGAGGAGACGCGCGGCCGCAGCGCGCCGACGGTGGTCGAGCAGACCCGCGTGCAGCACATCCTGGTCAAGGTCAACGAGATCACCTCCGAATCCGAGGGGCGGATCAGGATCGACCGGATCAAGGAGCGGATCGACACCGGCAGCCGCTTCGAGGACCAGGCGAAGCTCAATTCCGAGGATGGCTCGGCGCCCAAAGGGGGCGATCTCGGCTGGATCTCGCCGGGCGACACGGTGCCCGAGTTCGAGGCGGCGATGAACAAGCTGCAGGTCGACGAGATCTCCGCGCCCGTGCGCTCGCCGTTCGGGTGGCACCTCATCCAGGTGAAGCAGCGGCGCACCCAGGACATCACGGCCGACCGTCAGCGCGAACAGGCGCGGATGGCGATCCGCCAGCGCAAGTCCGACGAAGGGTTCCAGGACTGGGTTCGCCAGTTGCGCGACCGCGCGTACGTCGAATTCCTCAGCGACGAGCGTTGACTTCCGCGGCGGGTCGGCGTTCGCCGGCCGGCCACAGCGCGACGTGGTCGAGCGCGACGGCGCGCTGCGTCGGCGGGTACGACAGCTCGATCCGTAGCTGATCGAAGCTGCGGCTGCCGGCGGCCCGGCTCGGCGCGAGCGGCACGGCGACCCCCGCCGCGCCCTGCTGCCACTCCTCCGGTCCGGCCAGCGCGATCTCCTCCCACGCCGCTGCGCGGGCGCGGCGTCCGAAGAGGCGCAGCGAGCGCGGGCTCGCGGCCGGCTCGAGACCCAGCACCAGGCGGTCGAAGCGCTCGGGCACCACGGCGAGTTCCGGCGGCGAGACCAGCGCGATGCGCCCCGCGTCCGGCGCCAGTGCGAGCAGGCCCGGCTGCGCTTGCCGGCTGCCGGCGGTCGACTCCCAGCCGTCGTCGTCGGCGTGCGCCGGCGTGCCGAAGGTCCACAGCCGCGCACCCAGCGGAACGTTGGCGTGCGAGAGCAGGAAGTCGCGCGCGGCTTCCTCGAGCGGCGTGTTCCGCCACGCCGTGAACGTGACGTAGGCCGGATCGCTGGCGAACAAGCCGTTGCTGCCGTTCCAGGCCATGGGTGAGACGAACCGTGCGCCGTAGTTGAACAGGTCGCGCAGCCCGCGGTAGCCGGCGGCGTAGGCGGGCTGGACCCTGGGCGTCCTCAAGTCGGCGGTGTTGTACTCGATCACCGCCCAGCCGGAATCCTGCGCGCGGAACTGCGCGAACAGCGACAGCGGGCCCTCCATCCGGATGGCGTTGACGGCGGCCCCGCCGTAGAGGATGGCGCCGAGATGGCCGTGACGGGGAACCGCGCCGGCGACGCTCATGCCGCCGGTGTCGTAGTTCTGCATCGGGCTGTCCGGGGTGACGGCGAACGGCCGCGCTTCGCCGTGCGGGGCCATGAAGCCCTGCGCCGACCAGATGGCCGTGCTCGCGATGCCCGCCTCGGCGAGCCAGGCCGACAGCTCGTCGTAGTGCAGGTCGACGAGGTGGCGCCGGAAGCGCTCCCATTCGCGCGTCCAGGGGTCGTCCCAGAAGGCGGGACGACCGGCGGTCGGCGTCGCGGGAAAGCTGCGCGGCGGGTCGACGTCGGCCCACCGGGCGAACCGGCGTCCGGCGAGCCGACCGGCCTCCGCCAGCGACAGCGGCCTGGCCCGCCGGTAGCGGGACAGGTCGGGAACCCCGGGGGCATCGGGCTTGCCGGCGTAGGGACCGGTGCCCGCGAGCCAGTGCCGGAACTGCCGCAGCGTGCCGGGATTGAAGTCGTACCACTGCTGCTGGTCGAAGAACGGGTTCAGATAGGTGTCCGGATCGAGGCTCGCGCCGACGAAGAGATCCGGGTGCTCGCGGGCGAAGCGGGCGATGACGCGCCCGGCAGCCTGCAGGTTGCGCCGCTTGTAGTGCCGGACCTCCGCGGCGTAGACGTTGAACGTCAGCGAGCGCCCGAGCTCCGGCGCGTCCTGCGAGCCCGGCAGGTGCTTGAGGTGATCGTCGGCCATCACCTCGTCGCGCTCGTTCCACTGGCAGTTGGCGGGATCGCGCTCCAGCCGGTCGTTGACGTCCCACTCGGGGACGTCGCAGGACGCGTCGGCCCAGATGCCGCCATTGAGCGTGAGCAGGACCGGCAACCGGTTCCGGACCGCGAGCGCCAGCGTGGCGCCCAGCGCGTCGTCGGTGATGCGGCGCGTTCCGCAGCGGCGATCGACGTCCCAGTCGGGATCGAACTCGAAATCGGCGGCGGCGCCGCGCGTCGTCCGCAGGTAGAGCACCGGCACGCGTACCCCGACGCGCATCGTCGACGAGAGATAGGGCGCGTAGACGCTCTCGAGTCCCGCGGCGCCGCCCTTCGCCACTTCGGAGGTCGCCGGCAGCAGGTGGAACGCGGCGCCGGGGCCGCTCCCGGCGGCGAGTTCTCGCCACCGGCCGAGGGCCGCCGATTCCACCAGGTCGCGCCGGCCGAGTGTCGTCTCGGTGCCGTCGCGGGCGATCGCAACCACCGTCAGCGGCCGGCGATCGGCACCCATCGGCGCCGGGTGCGCAGCCAGGTCGCCCTCGAACTCGAACCCGGCCATCCGCGAATCGGGGTAACCGGGTCGCGCCTGCGCGATGTCGTCGCGCGGGATCCCGATGCGCGCGGCGAACCGCTCTGCGCCCAGGCGGATCTCGACGCCGCGGATGCCGGTCGCCGCCAGTGCCCAGCCGGAGATGCGCACCCGGGGCCCGACGATCGCCTCGGCTTCCGGCACGTCGACGAAGCCGATCGTCGGCAGCGCCGGTCCGGCGGCCGGGGCCACCACGGGCGGCGGCGCGGGCTGGCGCGTGACGGCGCGGTGCTCGAGTGCGACCAGCACGGCGATCGCGGCCAGGATCGCGACGACGATCGCCCCGGCCCGGCGGTGGGGGTGCGGGGGCGCCGGCGGCGAAGCCATCAGCGCGGCGGCGGCTCGGCGGAAGGCGGCGCGGGCAGGTGCTTTTCCATCACCGCGCAGGCGATGTGGACCCCCGGCGCGAGCTCATGGTGGTCGAGGGCGACCTGCCGGAACCCCTGGGCCAGGTAGAACGGCACGGCGTTGAGCGACGCGTCGCTGACCACCCAGGGCAGCGCGCGCGCGCGAACGTCGTCCTCCAGCGCCTTGACCAGCGCGGTCCCGATCCCCTGCCGCTCCCAGTCGGGGTCGACGTAGATCGCCTCGATCACCGCTTCGTCGGGGTGCAGTTGACCGAAGCCGACGATGCGCGGGCCCTCGGGACCCGGCATTTCGGCGACGATCAGCCGCCGCGTGTGCAGCGGGCCGAGGTAGCTTTCCGGCTGCATCCGGTTGACCCAGGCGTCGAGCTCGTCCTCGGTGTAGTGGCTGGCGGCGGAGATCCGGATGGCGCGCGTGTGCACCGTCCAGATCGCGCGCGCGTCGGCGTCGGTCGCGGCACGCAGCCGCAGGTCGGCAGGAGGGGGGGCGTCGATCATCGCGGGCTCTCGTTGCGGGCCGTCGGGCGTCGTCCCGGAGGCGGCGATCGACGCTATTCGTTCCAGTAGACGTAGGCCGCCTGCGGCACCCGGCCGGCGTCCATCTCCCGGCCCAGCGCCAGGTCGCGCGGTTCCTTGTCCCACCAGATCGCGCGGCCCTTCCGCTGCTCCTGCGCGAGCTCCGGCTTCTTCTCCAGCAACTCGCGGATGAACCGCGTGTGATCGGATACGTAGTGGCGGGCCGGGAGCATCATGACGTCGAATCCGGGAAGGGGACAGGCCCCATTTTATCACCCGTCCCCGGCGCGCGCCGCGCGCCCCGGGCGCCCGGCGACGACTTCGAAGCGGAACAGCCGGCATTCGATGCTGCCGTTGTAGAGCGGCGTCTTGCGCGAGGGCTTGAGGCCGATCAGCTTCGCGAGGCGCAGGTCGCCGGTGAAGATGCAGGCGGTCCAGCCGGCGAAGCGCTGTTTCAGCGCGTCGCCGAGCCGCGGATAGAAGGCGGCCAGCGCCGCCTCGCTGTCGAGGCGCACGCCGTAGGGCGGGTTGGTCAGCACGATCCCCGCCGGCGCGGGCGCGCTGCGCGCGAGCACGTCGGCTTCGGCGAGCGCGACCCACTCGGCGACGCCGGCGGCGGCGAGATTGCCGCGGCAATGCGCCAGCGCCTGCGCGTCGACGTCGCTGCCGAACAGCGAAGGCGCCGCCGGCGCCGGACGCACGCGGTCGCGGGCGCGCTGGCGGATCCGCTGCCACGCCGGACCGTCGAACCAGGCGAGCTTCTGGAAACCGAAGGTACGCCCGAGGCCCGGTGCACGGTCCGCGGCGCGCAGCGCGGCCTCGATGACGATCGTGCCGCTGCCGCACATGGGGTCGAGCAGCGGCGTGCCCGGCGTCCAGCCGGACAGCGCGAGCAGGCCGGCGGCGAGGTTCTCGCGCAGCGGCGCCGCGTCGGCATCGCGCCGGTAGCCGCGCTTGAACAGCGGCTCGCCCGAGGTGTCGAGATAGAGCGTCGCCTCGCGGTCGGTGAGGTAGGCGTGGACGCGGACGTCGGGACGCTCCTTGTCGACCGAGGGCCGCGTGCCGCCGGCGTCGCGGAAACGGTCGCAGACGGCGTCCTTCACCTTCAGCGTCGCGAACTCGAGGCTCGCCAGCGGCGAGCGCGTGGCGGCGAGGTCGACGCGCAGCGTGCGCTCGACGCCGAAGTGGGCGGGCCAGTCGACGCCCTTCACCAGCCGGTAGAGGTCGTCTTCGTTGCGATAGCGGCCGTGCGCCACCTGCCAGAGGATCCGGCTCGCCAGCCGCGACTCGAGGTTGGCGTGCAGCGCCAGCTCGCGCGGACCCGAGAAGGAGACGCCGCCTTCGGCCGCGGCGACGAACTGCGCTCCCAGCGCACCGAGCTCGTCGGCGAGCGCGGCTTCGAGGCCGCGCGGGCAGGGGGCGAAGAAGCGGTCGATGGTCGCGGTCAACGGAGAGCTCTCGCGGCGGTGTCGAACGGCCTGTCCGGCGAAGCGCGTTGCGCGCGGACGCGGCTGTTCACGCGCCCGGCACGACCGGCGGACGGCCGTGCCACATGCCGGTGATCGTGGCGGTGATTCCGGGCAGCCGGCCGTGGAAGAAGTGACCGCAACCCGGAAAGACGACGACCGGCAGCGCCTGCGGCCGTGCCCAGGCGAACACGTCGGCCAGCGGCACGACCTCGTCCTCCTCGCCGTGGATGACGATGGTGTCGGCCGGAACGGCGCCGACGGCGAAGCGCCCGACCGCCGGCCCGACCAGCACCAGCCGCTGCACCGCGAGGCGCTGCGCGAGGCGACACTGGACGAAGCAGCCGAAGGAAAACCCGGCCAGCACGATGGGCAGCGCCTGCCCGAATCGCGCCCGCGCATGATCGAGCGCGGCGTGCGCGTCGTCGGTCTCGCCGATGCCTTCGTCGAAGGCGCCTTCGCTCGCGCCCACGCCGCGGAAGTTGAAGCGGACGCTGGCGTAGCCCAGCGCGTGAAAGCTGCGGGCCAGCGTCTGCGCGACCTTGTTGTCGAGCGTGCCGCCCTGGACCGGGTTGGGGTGGGCGACCAGGGCGATGCCGCAGGGCGTCTGCGCCGGCGGATTGATTGCGAGCTCGAGCGCCCCGGCAGGCCCCGCGATGGTGAAGCGCTCGGTGGTCCTCGGCGTCAAATCCTGAGCCTCTCGACGATCTCGCCGCCGACGACGTGGCGGTCGACGATCTCGTCGATGTCGGAGCGGTCGACGAAGGTGTACCAGACCGCCTCGGGATAGATCACCAGCACCGGGCCTTCCTCGCAGCGGTCGAGGCAGCCGGCCCGGTTGACCCGCACCTTGCCCTTGCCCGCGAGGCCGAGCGCCTTGACGCGGTCCTTGGCGTAGGCGTGGAGCTCGGTGGCCGCGTGGTTCGCGCAGCAGTTCTCGGGCGCTTCGCGCTGGTTGCAGCAGAAGAAGACGTGGCGCTGGTAGTGGCTCATCGGGAACGGTTCGGGCGGGCGCGGCGACGGCCGCGCTACGGTCGCGGGCGAGCGGAACGACGATTATAGCGGACCCCTCCGGCCGGCCCCCGGGGCGGCGCGGTCGCTCCGCTATAATCGGCAGCCTGCGACCGGTCCGTCGCCGCCCCTCCTTCCGGACTCCCTCGCGCTTGATCCTCTACCGCCGGCTGCTGCGCTACGTCCGTCCGTACCGGGGCGTGTTCGCGGTCGCGGTGGTCGGCATGCTGCTGGTCGCCTCGACCGACGTGCTGATGCTGCGCATCATCCAGCCGCTGCTGAACAACATCGGCCAGGTCGACGTCGACAACACCCGCTGGCTGCCGCTGATGATCGTCGGCGTGTTCTTCCTGCGCGGCATCGGGTCGTACGTCAGCGAGTACGGCCTGGCCTGGATCGGTTCGCGCGTGGTGTTCGACCTGCGCTGCGAGGCCTCCGATCACCTGCTGCGGATGCCCACGCCCTTCTACGACGCGAGCTCGGCCGGCCACCTGCTGTCGAAGGTGACGTTCGACGCGCAGCAGGTGGCCGCCGCCGCGTCCGAGGCGGTGACGGCCAGCATCCGCAGCACGCTGACGATCACCTTCATGCTCGCCTACCTGATGTACATGAACTGGCAGCTGACGCTGATCGCCTTCGCCGCGTTTCCGCTGGTCGGGCTCACCATACGCAAGATCAACAAGCGGCTGAAGCGCGTCAGCGTCCTCGTCCAGCAGCGGATGGGCACGCTGACGCACACGCTCGAGGAGGCGATCGGCGCCCATCGCGTGGTCAAGGTGTTCGGCGGCGAGCGCTACGAGAGCGATCGGATGCGCGACGCCGCCGACAAGCTGCGGCACGCCAGCGCCAAGCAGGCGGCGGCTTCGGCGCTGGGCACGCCGATCAACCAGATGATCTACTCGATCGCCGTCGGGGGCATCCTCTGGGTGGCGATCCGGCAGAGCGCCGGCGGGCAGTACGGCGCCGGCGACTTCGTCGCCTACATCTTCGCCCTGCTGCAGCTCATGGGCCAGCTGAAGACGCTGTCCAACGTCAGCGGCGTGATCCAGCGCGGCGTGACGGCGGCCGAGAGCGTGTTCGCGCTGATCGATGCCCCGCCCGAGGTCGACACCGGCACGGTGACGCTCGACCGGGCGCGCGGCGGTCTCGCCTTCGAGCAGGTGACGCTGCGCTACGGGGCCGAAGGGCGTCCCGCGCTGGACCGGATCGAGCTCGCGATCGCGCCGGGCGAGTCGGTCGCGCTGGTCGGGCCCTCCGGCGGCGGCAAGACCTCGCTGGTCAACCTCATTCCCCGCTTCTATTCGCCGAATGCGGGCCGGGTGCTGCTCGACGGGCAGGACCTGCAGTCGCTGCGGCTGGCCGACCTGCGCCGGCAGATCGCGCTGGTGAGCCAGGACATCGTCCTGTTCAACGACACCATCGCCGCCAACATCGCCTACGGCACGATGGTCGGCGCGTCGCGCGAGGCGGTCGAGCGGGCGGCCGCGGCGGCCAATGCGCTGGAATTCATCCATCAGCAGCCCGAGGGCTTCGAGACCGTCGTCGGCGAACGCGGCGTGCGCCTGTCCGGCGGGCAGCGCCAGCGCATCGCCATCGCCCGGGCGATCCTCAAGGACGCGCCGATCCTGATCCTCGACGAGGCGACCTCGGCGCTCGACACCGAGAGCGAGCGGCTGATCCAGGCGGCGCTCGATCTGCTGATGCGCAACCGGACGACGATCGTCATCGCCCACCGGCTGTCCACGGTCGAGCACTGCGACCGCATCGTCGTGCTCGAGGACGGGAGAATCGCCGAAACCGGCACCCACGCCGAGCTGCTGGCGCGCGAGGGGATCTACGCGCGTCTGCACTCGCGGCACCTCGCCGACCTGTCGACCGCCGCCGCGTGAGCAGCAAGCAGACGCGCCGGCGATGAAGCTGCTGGTCGTCAAGCGCGACAAGATCGGCGACCTGCTGCTCGCCACGCCGCTGTTCGCGCAGCTGCGGCGCGCGCTACCGGACGCCCGCGTCCACGTGCTCGCCAACGACTACAACGCCTGGGTGGTGGCCGGCAATCCCGACGTCGAGCGGGTCTGGACCTATCCGCGGACCCGGCACGCCGGGCGGCTGCGCGTCGGCGCGGCGCTGGCGCAGGCGGCGCAGCTGTTCGCGCTGCGGCGGGAGCGCTTCGACGTCGCCATCGCGGCCGGCGGCGAGGAGTCGCCGCGCGCGGTTCGGCGTGCGCTGGCGGCGCGCGCGGCGCGGACCATCGCCTATGCCGCCGACCCGGCGCGCTACGGTCGCGGGCTCACCGATGCCCAGGTGCCGCCGGCCACCGGCCACGAAGTCGGGCGGGTGCTGGCGCAACTGGCGCCGCTGGGCGTGGACGTCCCCGCCGATTGGCCGCTGCCGCGCTTCGCGGTGCCCGCCGCCTGGCGTGCGGCGGCCGCGACCTGGCTCGGCGGCGCGGGCTTCCTGCCCGCGCGCTTCGTGGTGATCGGCCTCGGCGCGCGCGAAGAGGAGAAGCGGCCGTCGAACGCGCAGGTCCTGCGCTGGGCCGAGCGCCTGCACCGCGACTGGGGGCTCGCCACCGCGCTGCAGTACACGCCCGGCGGCGCGGCGAACCCCGAGTACCCGGGGAGCGAGGCGCAGGCGCGCTCGCTCGCCGCCGCCGCGCCGGCGTGGATCAGGCTGCTGCCGACCGAGCTGCCGGTGGTCGTCGGGGTGATCGCCGCCGCGCGCACCAGCGTGCTGCCCGACGGCGGCCTGATGCACCTCGCCGCGGTCGCGGCGGGGGGCGTCGTCGGCCTGTTCGCGCGTCCGGGACCGCTCGCCGCGCCGGAGCGCTGGGGGCCGGTCGGCCCGCGCGCCGGCGTGCTGGTCGCGCCGCGGGCCGTCGCGGAGCTGGACGACGATGCGGTGTTCGCGGCGCTGCTGCCGCGGCTCGCCGCCGCGGGTGCTTAGTACACCGATTCGCAAGTACGCGCACGTGATGAAATCGATGCGTTGCGGGTCAGGCGGGGCGCACCCAGCCCCCTGGTATCGGGTTTGCAACGGCGCGCCGCGGGCGGGGGGGGGGGTTCAGTGTGCGTATTTGCGAACCGGGGTACCTAGCGCGCGGGTCGGCCGGGCGCGTGAACGCGGCGGCCGCTGCCGTCACTTCGCCTTCGGGCGCCGGCGCTGCACGGTCTTCCACCGCCGATGCACCCAGTACCACTGCTCGGGATGGCGCAGCACCAGTGCCTCGAGCTGGGCGTTGTAGGCGCGGGTGGCGATGCGGATCGCCTCGCCGGTGTTCTCGTGCTCGACCGGCGGCAGCGCGTCCTCGAAGCGCAGCACGTGCCGGCCGTCGGGCTCGCGCCAGCTCGTCGCCGGCAGCACCGGCGCGCCGGTGGCGAGCGCGATGATGGCCAGGCTCCGGAACGTCCACGCCGGGTGCCCGAAGAACTCGCTCTCGATGCCGTCCGGGGGGTGTGCGTGCTGGTCGAACGGGAACACGATGGCGTCGCCCTGCGCGAGCCGGTCCAGCACGGCGTCGAGCGAGCCGCGCTTGGTGAAGACGCCGAAGCCGGCCTGGTTGAAGCGCCGGGTCACGAGGCGATCGAGCCACTGCGGCTTGATTTCGCGGCGCACGAAGTGGAAGCGGCCCTGCACTTCGGGGTAGTTGCCGATGCCGGCGATGGTCGCGACTTCCCAGTTGCCGAAGTGACCGGTGAGGATCAGGATGCCCTTGCCCTGCGCCTGCGCGGCGACGAAGGCGTCGATGTTCTCGACCCGCACCAGCGCCCGCTTGGCGGCGGCCGACAGCCAGCGGAAGCGGATGAACTCGCCGAGCAGGCGCCACAGGTGGGCGTAATGCGCCTGCGCGAGCGCCTTGATCGACGCGGCGTCGAGCACGTCGCCGAAGACCCGCTGCAGGTTGGCGACGATCACGTCGCGGCGCAGTGGCAGCAGGCGGTAGAGCAGGCGCCCGGCGAGCGGCACCGCGATGACGGCGTCTTCCGGCACCGTCATCGCCGACGCCGTGTGCCGGTCGTGGGTCAGCGACAGCGCGATGTCGGCGATCCGGTGCCGGTCCAGCGCCTTCCTGGCCGCGGCGTTGTACGCCAGCCGCGGCGCGCCGTAGTTGTCGCGGACGACCGAGAAATCGGCGGCCTCGAGGCTGCCCAGCGCGGTCTCGCGCGGAAACAGCTTGAGGCAGGCTTCCTTGGCGGCGAAGCGCGCGGCGAGGCTCGCGGCCCGGCCGGGCCCGGCACCGGCGTCGGCGAGTTCCTGCGCCGAGAAGAGCCTGGTCAGGTCGTCGGCCGGCGTCGCGTCGAGCAGGCGCTCGATGCGCGCGATCTCGACGTTGTCGATGCCGCAGCGTCGGGATCCCGCGGCGGTCGGCGTCATCGGCGGTCAGCCGGCGCGCACGACCAGCGCGGCGTCGGTCGCGGCGAATCCGCGATTGACGATCAGCGCGACGTTGCTGCGCGCCGGCACGGTGGCGCGCGACACCGGCAGCGGGGCGCAGTCCGGATCGAGCGCCGCCAGCGTCGCCAGTCCCGGCACCTCGCCGCGGGCGAGCGCCTCGAGCGCCAGCACCGTGTCGATCGTTCCGGCGGCGGCGATCAGGTGGCCGAACGCCCACTTGAACGCGGTCACCGGCGGCATCGCCGCGCCGAAGACGCGCCGCAGCGCCGCCGCTTCCGAGCTGTCGGACAGCCGCGTGCCGTTGCCGTGGGCGACGATCATGCCGACGTCGGCCGCGGCGATGCCCGCGTCGGCCAGCGCCAGTTCGATCGCTCGGGCGACGCCGTCGCCGTCGTCGCGGATGCCGAGCAGGCCGAGGGCTTCGCCGGCGACGCCGCCGCCGAGGATCTCGCCCAGCACCGGCGCGCCGCGCGCGGCGGCGGCGGCGGCGGTTTCGAGCACCAGCGCCGCGGCACCTTCGCCGAACAGGCTGCCGTCGTGGCGGACGTCGAAGGGCCGCAGCGCCTCGGCGGCCAGCAGGCCGACGCGCTGGTAGTAGAGCTGCATCTGCGGCTCGATCGGCGCGTCGTGGCCGACCGCGACGGCGCGATCCGCCTCGCCGTGGCGCAGCCCCTCCATCGCCTCGATGATCGCCAGCACGCCGCCGGCGCTGTGGTTGGTGACGCAGGCGTTGGGGCCCTTGAGGCCGTGCTGGATGCCGATGTGGCCGAGCACGTTGTTGGGCAGCGTGCGCAGCAGCCACATCGGATTGACGGCGTTGCCGAGCTCGCGCCCGAACGCCGGCAGCGTGCCCTGCGCCTCGGTCATCAGCGGGAAGAAGTCGTACTGGTTCTGGTAGTTGCCGCCGCCCGAACCGACGTAGACGCCGCAGCGGTCGCTGTAGACGGCAGCCGCCGCCTCGTCGAGGGTCGTCCGGTGCGCGATCAGTCCCGAGGTCTCGATCGCGCGCGCGGCGGCGTAGAGCCCCAGCAGGTCGGTGCGCCGGATGAGCTTGTGCAGCTTGCGGTCGTCGACCAGAGCGCGGGGGTTGAAGTCGGCGATCTCGCCGGCGACGGTCACCGGCCAGCCGGTGGTGTCCCACTGGCCGATCGGGCCGATCGCGGTCTCGCCGCGAAGGAGGTGCTCGTAGATGGCGGCCGGCTGCATGCCGGAGGCGCAGACGGCGCCGGTGCCGGTGACGACGATCTTGGGATGGGCCACGGGATCCTCGCAGGTCGGTGTCAGGCGGGGACGGCCGCGGATCCGCCGTCGACCTCTTCGGGATGGCGCAGCACGACGCAGCTGTTGGAGCCGCCGAAACCGAAGGAATTCGACATCGCCATGCGCACCCGCTGGCGGCGCGGGGCGCCGATGACGAGGTTGAGCGCGCAGTCCGGATCGGGCGTGCGGTAGTTGGCGTTGACGGGCATCTCGCTGTGCGCTATCGCCAGCGCGCAGGCGGCGACCTCGACCGCGCCGGCGGCCGCGATCAGGTGCCCCATCGTGCTCTTGGTCGAGCTCACGCCGACGCGGCCGACGTCGCCGCCGAACACCGCGTGCGTCGCCGCGCTCTCGCTCTTGTCGTTCATCGGCGTCGACGTGCCGTGCGCGTTCAGGTAGTCGATGTCGGCGGGGGTGGCGCCGGCGTCGGCGAGCGCCGCGCGCATCGCCTGGATCGGGCCGTCGCCGTCGGGCGGCGAGTCGGTGATCCGGTACGACGACAGCGAGTTGCCGTCGCCGGCGAGCTCGGCGTAGATGCGGGCGCCGCGGCGGCGCGCCGCCGTCCACTCCTCCAGCACCAGGAAGCCTGCGCCTTCGCCGAGCAGGAAGCCGTTGCGCGTCGCGTCGAAGGGGCGGCTCGCGCGCTCCGGCGCGTCGTTGTCCGGCGAGACGGCGGACAGCAGGCAGAACCCGGCCAGCCCGACCGGGCTGATCATCGAGTCGAAGCCGCCCGCCAGCACGCAGTCGACGGCGCCGCGGCGGATGAGCTTCAGCGCGGTGCCCAACGCCTGGCCGCCGGAAGCGCAGGCGGTGTGGACCGAGGTCGCGTAGCCGCGGATGCCGTAGCGGCGGGTGAGCAGCGCGATGCCGGCGGTCGCCTGGCTGCGGCAGAACACCATCGGGTCGTTGGCCGCCGGGTCGGCGAGCAGCAGGTCGGGGTGCAGCTCGCCGTCGGCGCCGGCGTGGGCGTGCGTGACCGCGAGGTCGACGTACTCGGAGGTCATCATCCCCGCACCCACCGCGCAGCCCCAGCGCGTGGCGGTCGCCGGCGTCGGGCGCAGCCCCGCGTCGATGAGCGCCTGCTCGGCGGCGGCCAGCGCGAAGCGATGCGGGCGGGTGGTGAGCTTCAGCAGCTTGCGGTCGCCGGCGGCGGCATCGTCGAAGCCCTTGACCTCGGCGGCGATGCGGACCGGGAAGCCCGACGCGTCGAAGTTGGTGATCGCCGCGCCGCCGCTGCGGCCGGCGAGCAGCGCGCTCCAGGTCGACGCGACGTCGTTGCCGACGGGCGTCACCAGGCCGATGCCGGTGATCGCGACGCGACGCCGGCCAGTCGTGGGGAAGGTCATCATGGTCTGTCTCCGGCGGCGATCTCGACGCGCGCGGTGGCGACGCTCCTGCCCTCGGCACGGGCGGCGAGCGCGATGATGGCGGAATCGTCGTCGCGGCCCTGCAGCTCGGCGGCGAGTTCGAGGCGCGCGCCCGGCGGCGTGAACGAGCGCACCTTGACCCGTGTCATCCGCAGCACGCGCGGCGGTGCGCCCGGCGGCCAGTCGGGCAGCTCGGCGGCGAGTTCTTGCGCCAGCGCGATCTGCGCGTCGAGCAGCAGCGTCGCCGGGAACACCGGGCGGCGCGGAAAGTGATCGGCGAAGAACGGCGCCGTCGCCGGCACGTCGAGGACGGCGCTGCGGGAGCTCGCCGCGACGCACGCGCCGGGCGTCGCAACCCAGGGCGGGATGCCGCCGAAGCGCCCCGGCACGGCGCCCGCGCCGCGAATCAGCGCGAGCCGGGCGGCGAGCGCCTCGGGGGCGTCGAACTCGGCGACCGGCAGCAGCGGCCCGAAGCAGTCGACGAGCTCGATCACGCGCCGGCCGTCGACCTCCGCCCAGCCGGCGTAGGACACCGCCTCGTCGTCGCAGCTCTCGATGTCGGCGGCGAGTTCGAGCGTGCTGCCGGGGGCGACCGGCGCCAGGAAGCGCGTCTCGCCGGCCAGCGCGGCGACCGGGCGGCCGCGAAATCCGACCGCGTCCATCGACACCCACGCCGCCAGCTGGCCCACGGCCTCGGCGACCAGGCAGGCCGGGAACGCCGCGATGCCCGCCGGCACCGCGTAGCGGCCGCGGGCCCGCTGTCCGGGAACGAACTCGGTGATCCGGTCGACGAACGAGAACGCCGCGAAGTGGAAATCGGGGTCAGACCCCATGGGCGGACCCCATCGGCGCGTGCCGCGGTGACGGCGTCAACCCGCAGCCTTGGCTTCGCGCTGCGCGCTGATGACGAGCTTGCAGAAGGTCTCGGGCGTGAACAGCCGCGGGATCTCCTTGACCTTCATCGGCGTCTTGAAGCGTTCCGCGGGAACCTCGGCCAGGTAGGCGCGCAGCTGCGCCATGCCGGCGTCGGTGATCACGCCGTTCTGCTCGAACTCGGCCTCGGTCAGCGTGCCGCGCGCGTTCTCGACGATCTTGCCGCGCGGGATCTTGACCTTGAACGAGCGCTCGAGCCGGAACACCATGTCGAGGAAGTCGATCGACTCGGCGCCGAGATCCTCGATCAGCGACACGTCGGGCTTGACCTCGGCCAGGTCGCATCCCAGCGCGTCCGCCACCATGTCGGCGACGGTAGGGAACACTGCGTTGATTTCGTCTTGGGTGATTGCCGTCGTCATGCGCGTTACTCCATTTTGAAGCCGCCATCGATACTGAACACCTGGCCCGTCACGTAGTTGGCGTAGGCGGACACCAGGAACCACACCGCGTAGGCAATCTCCTCCGGCTTGCCGTAGCGTCGCAACAGGATCTTCGCCGTGATCTCGTCGCCGGCGAGCTCGCGGACGTCCTTCGACATCTCGGTCTCGATCACGCCGGGCGCGACCGCATTGACGGTGATGCGCCGCGGCGCGAGCTCGACCGCCAGCGAGCGGGTGAAGGCCTCGATCGCGCCCTTGCTCGCCGCGTAGTTGGTCTGGCCGCGGCCACCCTTGGCGGCCGAGACCGACGAGAGGTTGACGATGCGCCCCGAGCGCTTCGACACCATGTGCGGCGCCACCGCGCGGGTGACGTTGAACACGCCCTTGACGTTGGTGTCGATGACGGCGTCGACGTCGCTGTCCTCGAAGGCCAGCAGCGGGTTGTCGCGGATCGTCCCGGCGTTGTTCACCAGGATGTCGACGCGCCCGCGGCGTTCGACGATGCGCTCGACCGCCGCGGCGCACGCCGCCGCGTCGCGGATGTCGACCTGTTCGGCGGCGACGGCGAGTCCCGCCGCCGTCCCCGCGGCGACGACCTCGGCGGCGGCCGCCGCGTTGTGCTGGTAGAAGAACGTGACGTCGGCGCCCTGTGCGGCCAGCAGTTCGACGATCGCGCGCCCGATCCCGCGGCTGCCGCCGGTGACCAGCGCGGTCTTGCCGGCGATGCCGGCGTCGGGCAGCGCGACGCTCATCCGGAAATGGCGAAGCCGCCGTCGACGACCAGCGTGTGCCCGTTGATCATCCGCGCCTCCGGCAGGCAGAGGAGGTAGACGGCGCCGGCGACGTCCTGCGGCGTCAGCACCGGCCCGGCCGGCGTGCGGCGGGCGAAATCCGCCAGCAGCTCGTCGCGGTTGGGAAAATAGGCCAGCGCGTCGGTGTCGACGACGCCGGCGGAAACGACGTTGACGCGGATGCCGCGCGGGCCGAGCTCCTGCGCCAGCGCGCGGGCCAGCGCCTCGAGCGCCGCCTTCGACGCGCCGACGAAGCCGTAGCCGGGCATCGCCCGCTCGGAGCCCAGGCTCGACATGGCGATCATCCGGCCGCCTTCGGGCATCAGCGGCAGCGCCCGCTGCGCGAGGAGATTCAGCGCCAGCGCGTTGGTCTCCATGCACCAGCGCCAGTGCTTGAGGCCCATCTCGATGGTCGGCTTCAACACGCCGGAGGCGGCGTTGCTGACGACGATGTCGAGGCGGTCGAAGTGCCGGCCGAACTCGGCGAAGATCTCGTCGACGCTGTCGGGGATGCCGACGCTGCCCTGGATCGCCACCGCACGGCGGCCCAGCCCCCGGATCTCGGCCACCAGCGCGTCCGCCTCGCCGGCGCTGTTGTAGTAGTTGACGGCGACGTCGCAGCCCTCGGCCGCGAGCTTTTGCGCGATCGCGCGGCCGATGCCGCGTGCTGCGCCCGTCACCAGGGCGACTTTGCCAGCCAATGCGCCCGACATGATGGGGTTGCGCTCCGCGGCTCTCGGGGGAAAAGGGGCCGGGCGGGGGAAGGCCCCGCGTCCCGGCCGGTCAAACGGCTATTTTACCCTGTCCGGTCAGGGGATGACCTGCGTGCTGCGCACTCCGGCCTTTCGCCCTTGTGCTGCGCCTCCCGGCCTTCGCCCTTGGGACGGCCCGGCGGGGTCGATGGAGCCCCTTCGTGCTGCGCACTCCGGCCTTCGCCCTTGGGACGGCCCGGCGGGGTCGATGGAGCCCTCTCAGGCCTTGCCCTGGGAGGCCGGGCGGGGCGCCCGGGCTTCGCCCGGTGGGCGCGGCGCGCGGTCACCAGACGCTGGGCCTCCAGCGCCCAGTGCTTCTTGATGCTGTGCCAGACGTCGGCCGCCCACAGCACGCTGGCGCGGTCGAGTTCGGGGGGCGGGGTCCAGTTCGCCTCGACCCGCGGGTCGAAGGCGTTGATCCAGTCGCGCATCGCGGGCTCTTCGGCCAGGTGCGCGGTCCCCGGCACGAACACGTGCGAATAGCTCGCCGGCAGCGTGATGTTGCGGATGTTTGCCTTGCCGTTGGCGTGGAAGGTCTTCCAGCTCTCGAGTCCCGGGACGTCCCAGGCGAAGAAATCGAGGCCGATCCGGTAGCTCGTGAACTCGTCGACGCTGTCGGGAATCGTCCGCGCGTGCGGCAATACGCTCCAGTGGATCGGCAGCGCCAGCGACCAGCCGCCGGTGCCGACGACCGAGGCGTAGGCGACCGAGAGGCCGACCACCGGCCGCGCCGCACCGGTCAGGGGATCGACGATCGTCGTCCGCGACTGCTGCTCGCCGGTCGTCGGGTCGACGACGGAGAGCTCGCCACCGTACGAGCCGGCCAGTTCGTGCAGGATCTTCAGCGCCTGGATGCCGCCCTGGCTGTGCCCGACCAGCATCGCGCGCACGCCCTCCTGCTCGTAGTACCACGCGAGCATGCCGGCCTGCCGCTCCGCGCTATCGTAGGGACTGTACGACAGGTCGCCGCCGCCGACGTTGCGGATGCGCTCGATCGGATAGCCCATCGCGGCGAGGAACTCGGCGAACGACTCCATCAGCAGGTGGACCCCGTAGACGCCGCCGTGCAGCAGCATGATCCGCGGCACCGGGCCGCGCGCGAGCGTCTCGCGCACGTCGCGGTCGCCGACCTTCTCGGGGTCGAGCGCCAGGATCCGGTCGTCGAGCGCGCGGGCGTCGGCGGCGGAGAGCGCGACCGGCGGCCGTGTCGCGGCCGCGCGCGCGACGTCCGGCGCCGGCGTCGAGGCGCAGCCGGACAGGGCGACGGCGAAGGCGACCAGCGCCAGCGCCCGGGTGGGGTGCAATCGGGATTTCATGGGGCCAATGATCGAATGCCCGCAAGAACGCGGGCCGCAACATTATCCACGGTCTCGCGGTCGAAAGCAGCCACCCGCCACGAATAGCCCAGGTGCAGCCGGCCGTTGACCGTGCTCGCCGCAACCACCAGCGGCGCCATCGGCCCGGTGGGCACGCCGCGGAAGTAGTCGGCCGGCGCCTGCCCGCCCGCTTCGCGCCACAGCGCCTCGACGTTGAGCAGCGTCACGCCGCCCCAGACCGGGTAGTTCTTGGCGTGGAAGACGGCCCGCACCTCCGGCGCCATGAAGCGCCACGCGAGGCCGCTGGCCGCGATGCCGGTCAGCGTCTGCAGGTAGTACTTGCGCTGCTTGGTGCGCCGCGTCTGCACCTGCAGGTCGCGCGCGAGCGCGGGGAGTTCCTGCCCCGCCGGCATCGGGTGCGTCACCCGGAACGAGCTCAGGAACTGGCCGAAGACCGAGCTGGCCGGGGGCTGGAAGTCGCCGCGGATGTTGACGATCGACGCCGCCGCCATCATCCGCCGCCGCCCGCCGCGGCGCTCGCCGGCCAGCGGCGCCATCGCCTGCAGCAGCAGCGCGAGCAGCAGGTCGTTCAGCGTCACCCCCCAGGACCGGGCGACCCGGCGCGCCTGCGCCAGCGTCGCCGCGTCGACGGTCCGCAGCAGGAAGGCGTTGGTCGGCGGCACGCCCTCGCGGTAGTGCGGACGCGCGGTGTGGCGGCAGCTGCGGATCATCTCCACCAGCCCCGGCAGTCCCGCGACCAGCCGTCCGGCGTGGCGGGCGAGCAGGCGGCCGTACGCGGCCGGGTAGCGGTCGAGACGCCGCGGCGTGAAGCGCTCGCCCTCCACGTAGGCGTCGTGCAGGTCCTTCATCAGCACCACGATCGAGTCGCCGCCGGCGATGAAGTGGTCGTAGGCGAGGCCGAGGTGGAAGCGGTCGCCGCCGTCGAGCGCGAAGAAGCGGAACGGGTCGAAGGCGCCGTCGGCCGGGAACGCGGCGTTGAGCTCGCGCTCGATCACCTCCTCGGCCGCGCGCTGCGCGTCGGCACCGGCCGGCAGCACGGCGAGCGACACCGGCGCGGGACCGCCGGCGTAGTCGTAGCGTCCGCGCGCCGCGTCGAGGCGCAAGCCGGTCAGGCCCTCGCCTTCGAGCGTGCGGGCGATCGCCGCGCGCAGCCGCGCGACGTCGAGCGGCGCGTCGATGCGCAGCACGTGGACGGCGTTGTAGGGATGCAGCGCGCGCCAGCGCAGCATCGTCCGCTGGAAGAGGTTGAGGCGCCCCTTCATGACGGCGCCGTCGCGGCCAGCAGCCGCTGCGCTTCGCGGCACCAGTGCTTCTTGAGGCTGTGCCAGATGTCGGCGGCGTGAATCAGGTTGGTCGTGTCGACCCCGGCGGGCGGCGAGCCGCCGGCGCCGGGCACGTAAGTGTCGATCCACGACCGCGTGGCCGGCTCGCGGGCGAGCCCGGCGGCCAGCGGCAGCAGCACGTGCCGGTAGTCCGACGGCAGCACGACGTTGCGCACCGCGGCGCTGCCGGTCGCGACGTAGGGCTCGATGCTGCCGAAGTTGCCGGCGATCGGATCCCACTCCATCGCGAAGCCGGTGAACTCGCCGACGGTGTCCGGGATCTGCGTCAGGCGCTCCAGCATCGACCACTGCCCCAGCAGCAGCCGCGGCAGCTTGCCGGTCGCGATGGCGCTCGCCCACGGCACCTGCAGCCCCAGCACCGGGCGCTCGCGGCCGCTGCGCGGATCGACGATGGTCGTGCGCGGCTCCGGTGCGTCGCGCAGCGGATCCCAGACCGCAAGATGCGCATTGAACGCGCCGGCCAGCTCGTGCAGCGTCCGGATCGCCAGCATCCCGCCTTGGCTGTGCCCGATCAGCAGCGGGACGATGCCTTCGCGCTCGTAGTGCCAGGCGAGCGTCCCGGCCAGCGCTTCGCTGCTGCCGAAGCTGTCGTGGGAGAACGTGCCGTCGCGCGGATGTTCGAGCTGGCGCGCCGGGTAGCCCATCGCCACCAGGAACTCGGCGAAGGGCTCCATCGTCACCAGCGCAACGCTGCCCTGCAGCGCGATGATCCGGGGCGCCGGCACGCGGGCGAGCACGTCGCGGACGTCGTCGGGGCCGATGCGCTCGGGATCGAGCTGCGCCAGGCGCCGGGCGGTGGCGGCGGGGACCGGCGCCCGGCGCTCGCCCGCCGGGGTCGCAGCCCAGCCGATACCGCAAACACTGCCGACGACGGCCGCCGCCAGCGCCGCGCAGGCACCGCGGCGCGCCGGGTCGGGACCGGCCGCGCGCGGCCGGGGGTCGCCGGATCCCGCCGGGCTGCGGACGCTACCGCCCGAGACGCGGGAAGAAGCGGCCGGTGCGGGCCAGGTACCGGGCGTAGTCTTCGCCATGGGTTTGCAGCAGGTGGCGCTCTTCGTTGCGCGCCTTGAGGTTCATCAGCAGCACGTGGACGGCGGCGACGGCCAGCATCGGCAGCGACGGCAGGATCAGCGCCGAGCACAGCATCAGCAGCACCGAAAAGGCGTAGATCGGGTGGCGGACGTGGCTGAAGAGGCCGTCGGTGATGAGCTTGGTGTTGTCGCGCGAGGCTTCCATCCGCCAGTCGGAGCCCATGCGGATCCAGCAGCGGATGGTCTGCACCAGGCAGACGACCGCGACCAGCGCGGCCCCCAGCCGCACGCCGCCGTAGACCGCGCTGCCGCGCGCGAACTCGGGCAGTGCGAGGAGGCCGGTCGCGTGGCGCTGGGCCAGCCACGGCAGCGTCGCCCACAGCACGACCAGCGGCACCCAGACCAGCCACATCCGCCGTTCCAGCGCTTGCTCGGGAACGATTCCGACCAGCTTGCGCGACTTGCGCCGGATGCGAACGATCATGAAACCCACGCAGAACCAATAGGTCCAGACCGTTGCCGTCAAGATACCGAGAGGTAGATCCGCCATGGCCTCCCGCCGGCAGTTTGGAGCGGCCGCCGCGGTTGCGCGCGCACCCCCTCCCGTTTCGGCGGCCCGCTGTCGGCGCGCCGCACTCGCGGTCGATTATAGCCGCTGCCACCGGGCCCGGAAAGAAAAGCCCCGGCCGTGTCAGGGCGCCGGCGGCGCCGGCGGCACCGGCAGGCCGAGCCGCAGCCGCACCGCGTCCCACACCACGTCGTCGCCCAGCGCGAGCATGCACTTCGCCTCGGCGCAGCGGCCGGGCTCCGTGCCGGGCAGGCGCTCGCAGCGGCGGACCCAGGCGACCTCGCGCTTCATGGTGACGTTCTGGTCGCGACACGGAAAATCGGGGACCGTCAGTGCCGTGTACGCGCTCTTGCGCCAGAAATCGCCCGCGCCCGACAGCAGCGCCGAGCCCGGCCCGTAGAGCACGACCGCGGGCACGCCGACGATGCGCGCGAGGTGCGCGACCCCGGTGTCGGGGCAGACCAGCAGCTCGGCGTCGGCGAAGAGGTGCCAGAGTTCGGCGAGCGAGAGCGTGCCCGCGTAGCGCGTCCAGTTGCCGGACGGGTCGATCGGGTCCAGCAGCGCCGCCTCGCCGGGCCCGGTGGACAGCGCGACCGAGTAGCCGGCGTCGCGCAGGCGCTTGCCCAGCTGGCGCCAGCGGCGGCTGGGCCAGTGCTTGAGGGGCGAGCTCGCCCCCACGTGCAGCACGACGTAGGGTCGGGGCGGGCGACGGAAGTTGGCCACCGGCGGCTGCGGCCAGTCGCTGCGCAGATACGGCGCCGGCGCCATGCCGTCGACGAGGTGGGCACACAGGTCGCCCCAAGCCATCGGCACGTCCGGGTAGGCGCGCAGCTCGTCGCCCGGCCAGTCCTTCCAGGCGGGGCTGTCGCCGGCAAAGGCGACGATCCAGCCGGCGTCGAGCGCGCGGGCGAGCCACTGCAGGCGGTTGTCGCCGGGAATGAGCGCGAGGTCGAAACGCGGTTCGCGCAGCAGCGGCGGCAGCGTCGTCACGTCGGCCGGGTCGTAGGGCAGCACGCGCACGCCGTAGGGCGCGGTCGCGTAGAGGCCGACGCAGGCGACCGGGCAGGTCATCACGATCTCGGCGCTCGGCCACAGCGCGCGGCACTTGGCGAGCAACGGCGTCAGCATCAGCGTGTCGCCGAGCAGCAGGTGGTGGGCGACCAGGATCCGCTGCGGCATCGGCGGCCGCGCGCGGCGCCGCCCGCGGACGAGGTCGGCTGCCATCCGGGCCAGCGCGAGCCCCACCACCAGCGGCCGGGCGAACGCGCGCGAACGGCGCATCACGGGCTCCGGGCGAGCGCCGCCAGCTGCGCCAGCGACTCGTCGAGGATCAGCAGCTGCAGCAGCTGCTCGCCCAGGCCCGGGCGAGCGCGCCAGGCGGCGACGAAGCCGTCGACGCGACCGGCGTCGAGCAGGCCGCCGGTCGAACCGTGAAGCCGCTGGCCCAGCCCGGGCAGGCGCGGCGCCAAGTCGCCCTCGAGCCAGCCGGCGATCGGCGGGTTGAAGCCGCGCTTCTTCTGGGCGAAGGGGTCGAGCTCGCCCAGCGCCGCCATCGCCGGGGCCAACAGTTGCTTCGCCGGCCGGGTGAACCGCTGCGCCGGCGGCAGTCCGGCCAGCGCGCCGACGAAGCGGTGATCGAGAAACGGCGCCCGCATCTCGAGCCCGTGCGCCATGGTCATCAGGTCGGCCTTGCGCAGGATGTAGTCGGGCAGGTAGTTGAGGCGATCGATCTCGAGCAGCGCGGCGAGATCGGCGCCGCCCCCCGGCGCGGGCATCCGCCAGTAGTGCGGCTGCGGCGAAGCTTCCGGCGCCAGCCACGCACGCTCGCCCGGCGTGAGGCCCGAGAAGCGCAGCACGTAGGCGCTGCGCCAGTCGAGCCGCAGCTCCTCGCGCAGCCGCTGCCAGCCGCCGCCGATGCCGGCGGGGGGCGGCAGCGAGGGCAGCACCAGCCCGCGGCGCCAGCGGGTGCGCAGGTGCTTGGCGTAGCGCTTGTAGCCGCCGAACATCTCGTCGCCGCCGTCGCCCCCCAGCACCACCTTGACGTGGCGCGTCGTCTCGCGCGCCAGGTACCAGGTCGGCACGCTGGAGGGGTCGGCGAAGGGCTCGTCGAGATCGGCGACGATGGCGGCGAAGTCGGCCTCGATGCGCTGCGGAATCGGCACGTCGAGGTGCGGAAAGCCCAGCCGTGCGGCCGCCGCGCCGGCCAGCGCGCTCTCGTCGAACGCCGTGCCCGGAAACGCCGCGGTGAACGACTGCAGGCGGTTGCAGCCCATCGCCGCCAGCCGGCAGGCGATCGCCGAGGAATCGATGCCGGAGGACAGAAAGAGCCCGAGCGGGCGGTCGGCGACGGTGCGCATCAGGATCGCCGCGTCGAAGGTCGCGAGCCAGGGCTCCGCGGACGGCACCGGGCGCCAGTACTCGTGCAGCGTCGAGCTGCGCGCGCCGAGGTCGTAGCGCAGGTAGTGGGCGGGGGGCAGGCGCTGCACGCCGTCGATGATCGTCCGCGGTGCCGGGATGGTGCGATGCGCGAGATAGGCGTCGATGCCCTCGGCCGACGGCCGGCGCGCGGCGGGCGGCAGCCACGGCAGCAGCGAGCGCACCGTCGAGCCGAAGGCGAGCCCCTCGTCGCGGGCGGCGTAGACGATGGGCTTGAGGCCCAGGCGGTCGCGGATCAGGAACAGCGCGCGCTGCCGGAGGTCGAGGAGGGCGATGGCGAACATCCCGCGCAGGCGCTCGACGCAGCCGATTCCCCAGTGCTCGTAGGCGTGGAGGATGAACTCGGTGTCGGAGCGGGTGCGGAAGACGTAGCCGGCCGCTTCGAGCTCCCGGGCGGCGTCCGCCCAGTCGTAGACCTCGCCGTTGTACGCGATCCACACGTCGCCGGCGTCGTTGCCCATCGGCTGGTCGGCCACCGGGCGCGGATCGATGATCGACAGTCGCGTGTGCAGCAGCGCGTTGGGCGCCGCGCCATCGGTGCGCGCCAGCGCCGCGTCCCAGCACACCGCGTGCTCGGCGTCGGGGCCGCGGCGGCGCAGCGCCGCCTGCATCCGCTCGACCGTCGCCGGCGCGATGTCGCGCGTGCCGAAGAAGCCGGCGATGCCGCACATGTCAGTACCCGCCCGGCCGCCCGAAGGGTACGGACCGCCCCCCGGCGGGGGGCAGCGAACGGAGTGAGCGTGGGGGCCGTTCATCCCAGTACCCGCCCGGCCGCCCGAAGGGTACTGACCGCCCCCCGGCGGGGGGCAGCGAACGGCGTGAGCGTGGGGGCCGTTTCATCTCAGCGCGTCTCCAGCACCATCCGGAACACCTGCTCCATCCGGTCCAGCATGGCGGCGAGCCCGAAGCGCGCCACCGCGCGTTCGCGTCCCGCGCTGCCGAAGCGCCGGCGCAGCGCCGCGTCGCCGCGCAAGCGGGCAAGGCCGGCGCCCAGCGCCGCGGCGTCGCGCGGCGCGACGACGAGGCCGGTGACCTCGGCGGCGACCGCCTCGGTGATCGCGCCGACCGGCGTCGAGACCACGGGCAGGCCGCAGGCCATCGCCTGCATGATCGCCTGCGGCACGCCTTCCTCGCCGTACGAGGGCAGCGTGAACAGGTCGAGCGCCTGCAGCCAGGGGACGACGTCCTGCTGCTGGCCGACGAAGCGCACGTCGGCGGCGAGCCCGAGCCGCGCGAGGCCGGCCTCCAGCCGGTCGCGGTACGGCCCGTCGCCGACGACGATCACCTGCCAGTCCGCCCAGCCGGCACGGTCCTGCGCGAGCGCCTCGAACAGGTAGTCGTGGCCCTTCCAGTCGCGCAGCGTCGCGACGATCCCCAGCGCAGGCTGGTCCGGCAGGCCCAGCCGGGCGCGCGCGGCGGCGGCGTCGCCGGGAACGAAGCGGGTGAGGTCGATGCCGGTGGGGATCGACGTCATGTGCTCGAGCGGCACGCCGTTGTCGCGCGCCAGCTGCGTGCGCAGCGCCTCGCCGGTGGTGACGATGTGCGCGGTCGCCCGGCGATACAGCCAGCGCGTCGTCGGGCGGTTGCGAACCGTCGTCGAGACGTGGCGGGTGCGCACCAGCGGCGGCGCGCCGGCCAGCGTCGCGCAGGCCGCGGCGCTGAGCCAGCTGTCGGTCGAGCTGTGGGTGTTGACGACGTCGATCTGCCCCCGGTTCGCGACCAGCCAGCGCCGCAGCGCGAGCAGCGCGGGCAGTCGCTTCCGGGCGATCGGCAGGCGCTCGACCGGGATGCCCATCCGCTCCGCGGCCGGCGCGATCGGCGCCTCGGCCGGTGCGATCAGCGTCACGCGATGGCCGCGATCGAGAAAGCCGCGCGCCTCGGTGAGGATGCGGATCTCCTGGCCGCCCCAGCCGCAGGAGTTCTCGGTGTGGACGATCGACAGCGGCTGCGCCACGTCAGTACCCGCCCGGCCGCCCGAAGGGTACTGACTGACCCGTCAACCGGGAACCAGGAGCGCGCAGTTCCTGTAGGAGCGGCTTCAGCCGCGAATGCCGTTTCAGGGCGGCGATTCGCGGCTGAAGCCGCTCCTGCAAAGATCTTCGTTGGATGCTTCACGGCGCCGGATCAACCGAGGGCGAAGTCCGGCTCGTAGCGCGCGAACCAGCGCTCGAGGATCAGCAGCACCCACAGCCGCATCGCGTGGTTCTTGCGCCCCGACGTGTGCTCGGCCAGCAGGCGCGCGATCGTCGCCGGGCGCAGCAGGCCGCGGCGGCCGATGCCGCGCGGCCCCAGCGCCGCCGTGATGTCGTCCTTCAGCTCCCGCGCGAGCCAGCGGTCCAGCGGCATCATGAAGCCCTGCTTGGGGCGATGGACGATCTCCTTCGGCAGGTAACGCTCGGCGAGCGCCTTCAGCACCACCTTGCGCGCGCTGCCGTCGATCTTCAGCTCCGGCGTGAGCCGCGCGCACCAGCCGTAGAACTCGTGGTCGAGGAAAGGGACCCGTGCCTCCAGCGAGTACGCCATCGTCGCCCGGTCGACCTTGGCGAGCAGGTCGTCGGGCAGCCACAGCCGCGCGTCGATGTCGAGCAGGTGATCGAGGTACGACGGCGAATCGCATTGCCGGTACAGCGCCTCGGCGCTGTCGGCGATACGCGCGGTGGCGAGCTCGTTGAAGCGGTCGGTGAAGTACTCGCGCCGCCGCAGCGACTCGTAGATGTTGGGGATCGTCGCGTAGCGGCGTTCGCGCGGCTCGGAGGCGGCCTTCAGCAGCCGGTCGCGCGCGATCCGCGGCGGCAGGCGGCGCACCAGCCAGGGCAGCGGCGATCCCGGCGCGCCGAGCACGCGGGTGAACCTCTCGCCGCGCACCCGCTTGACGTAGTTGCGGTAGCCGCCGAAGACTTCGTCGGCACCCTCGCCGGTCAGCACCACGGTGACGTCGCGCCGCGCGTATTCGGCGAGCAGCATCGTCGGCAGCGCGGCCTGGTCGCCGAAGGGCTCGTCGAAGACGTCGACCCAGCGGTCGAGCGCCGGCAGCACGTCGTCGGGACCCAGCATCAGGCAGTGGTGGCGCGCGCCGATGTGACGGGCGACCGTCGCCGCCTCGACGTGCTCGCTGCCGACGTCGGTGCCGGTGAAGCCAAGGTTGAAGGTGTCGATCGGGCGGCCCGCGATGCGCGTCGCCAGCGCCGCGATCACGCCCGAGTCGACCCCGCCGCTGACGAACGCGCCGAGCGGCACGTCGGCGACCAGCATCGACTCGACCGAGCGCGCGAGCTCGCGGTCGAGTCCGTCGACCGCTTCGCGCAGCGCGAACGGGTGCTTGGGCACGTAGCTCGGCCGCCAGTAGCAGCCGGTGGACAGCGCGCCGTCGCGCACCGCCAGCCAGTGGCCCGGCGGCAGCTTGTGCACGTCGCGGTAGACGCTGCGCGGCGCCGGGATGTACTGGCATTCGAGATAGAGCATCAGCGCGTCCGGATCGACCCGCCGCGGCAGCCCCGGGAACGGCAGCAGCGCCTTCATCTCCGAGCCGAAGACGAGCGACCCGTCGTGCCAGGCGTGGTAGAGCGGCTTCACGCCGAGGTGGTCGCGGGCGAGGAAGAGCTCCTGCCGCGTGCGGTCCCAGAGCGCGAAGGCGAACATGCCGCGGAGGCGCTCGAGGACGCCGCGTCCCCACTCGCGCCAGCCGGCGAGGATCACCTCGCCGTCGCCCTGCGTCGCGAAGCGGTGGCCGGCGGCGACGAGCTCGGCGCGCAGCGCGCGGAAATTGTAGATCTCGCCGTTGAACACCAGCGCCGTGGCGCCGTCCGCGCCGACCAGCGGCTGGCGGCTGCCGGCGAGGTCGATCACCGACAGCCGGCGGTGGCCGAGGCCCACCGGGCCGTCGTAGTGGAAGCCGTCGGCATCGGGCCCGCGGTGCGCGAGCGACGCGGTCATCGCCGGCAGCGCCGCGCGCGCGTCCGGACGATGGGAGAGAAAACCGGTGATGCCGCACATGAAGAGGATCGGCGCCGCGTGGACGTCAGCGGCAGGCCGCAGGAGAGGGCGCGATTATAGCCGGTGCGCCGGCGGCGCCCGGCAGCAGCGAGCCGTAGAGCGCCAGCAGGCGCTCGCTCATCGCGTCCGGTGTGAGCTCGGCGACCGCGGCCGCGGCGCGCAGCGCGCGGTCGGCGCGGGTCGCCGCGTCCATCAGTTCGCGCATCCCGGCCGCGATGGCGTCGACGTCGCCGGCGGCGCAGGTCGTGCCGGCGCCGAATGCGCGCACCCGCTCGCCCGCGCCGCAGCGGTCGCTGGTGACGACCGGGAGGCCGCAGGCCAGCGCTTCGAGCACGGCATTCGACAGCGGGTCGTACATCGTCGGCAGCACGAAGGCGTCGGCGGCACCGTACCAGGGGCGCGGATCGGCCTGCGGTCCGGCGAACAGCACGCGGTCGACGACGCCCGCGCGCTGCGCCAGTCGCCGGTAGCGTGCCGGGTGCTTGTCGCGGCCGACGACGACCAGCCGCGCCGCCGCGGGCAGCCGCGCCAACGCACGCAGCGCGGCCGGCACGCCCTTGCGCGCGTAGCCCGAGCCCAGCAGCAGGAAGACGACCCGATCGTCGTCGAAGCCGAGCCGGCGCCGCACGCCAGCGCGCCCTTCGCGCACCTGCGGACCGAACTCCGCCGGATCGACGGCGTTGTAGACGACGTGCAGCTTGTCGGCGGCGATCGGGAAGTGCGCCTGCACGTCCTCCTTCACCATCTGCGAGATGCAGATGACGGCCTTCAGCCCGGGATCGGCGAACACCCGCGCCTCGGCGTCGAGGATGTAGCGGTGATAGCCGTTGGCGGCGATGCGCAGGCGCTCGAACGCGCCTCCGGCCCGGCGCCGCTCCTCGAGCCAGACGCGGTGGACGCCGTCGCCCGCGCGGAAGATGTCGCAGCCGTCGATGCGCTCGTGCGTCTGGACCAGGTCGGGTCGCTCCCGCGCCAGCGCCGCCTTGACCGCCCGCGCGAAGCTCGCGTCGCGCCAGCGGTTGCCGACGTAGAACGGATTGCAGAGCACCGGCTCGATCGCCGTCCCCGCCGCGGACGCCGGCCACTGCCGCGTGTAGACGGAGAGCCCGACGCCGCGGGCGGCGAGCGCATCCATCGCCCGCGCGACGAAGCGTTCCGCGCCGCCGAACGGCGTGTAGCGCTGGCGGACGATGCCGAGTTTCATTGCGGCGACGTGCTCCCGGTCTCCGCGAGCAGGTCCTCGATGGCGGCGGCCACGCGCACGTCGGGCAGCGTCAGCAGGCAGTCGGAGTGGTTGCTGCCGCCGCAGCCGTTGTTGCCGCAGGGTCGGCAGCAGTGCGCGGTCGAGGCGACGACGCGGTGCGGGACGCGCCACGGCCCCCACTCGGCGTCGCCGCTGGGCCCGAACAGCGCCACCGTCGGGGTGCCCATCGCCGCCGCCATGTGCATCGGCGCCGAGTCGACGCCGAAGAAGAGCCGCGCGGCGCCGATCAGCGCCGCGAGCTCGGGCAGCGTGAGTTCGCCGACGAGGTCGACGACAGAGGCGCGGGTGGCGGCCCGCACCGCCGCGACCAGCGCGCGCTCGGCGGGGTCCGGGGCGCCGGTGAGCACGATCGCCCAGCCGTCGGCGGCAAGGCGATCGACGATCGCCGCCGTCGCCGCGGCGGGCCAGCACTTGAACAGCCAGCGCGAGCCCGGGTGCACGACGACGAAACGCCGCCGCTCCAGCCGATGCTCGGCCAGCAGCGCGGCGACGCGTGCCTGCGCCGCCTCCCCGGGGACGAGGACGAGCGCCTTGTCGCGCGGCTCGGGCCAGATGCCGATGCGGCGCAGCGCGTCGAGGTTGGTCTCGACGGTGTGGCGCGGCGTGGCGCGCGGCAGCGGGTAGCGGTGGGCGAACGCGCGGCGCCACCAGAACCCTCCGCGTGCGCGTTCCGGCGCGACACCGGCCCCGGCCCCGAGCAGCAGCTTGAGCCAGGCGCCGCGCGGGTGCTCGGTGAGGTGGACGACGAGGTCGTAGCGACGCGCGCGCAGCGCCCGCAGCAGGCGCCACTCGGCCGCCAGCTGCGCCCGCAGGCCGCGTTGCTTCGCCGCGCGGTCGATCGCGTGCAGCACGCGGATCGCCGGGTGTCCGGCCAGCATCGGCAGCGTCTCGCGGTAGACCAGCGCGTCGATCTCGGCCTGCGGCGCGGCGCGCTGCAGCACCGTGCACACCGGCGACGCCAGCAGCACGTCGCCGTGATGGCGCAGCTTGATCACGAGCACGCGGCGGACGCGCGAGAGATCGATCGCGTCAGCGACGGCCGGGGCGAGCATGGAGGCAACGATAGCAGAACGGCGAACCTGCGCCCATCGGCGGCATCACTCCGGCTCGCCCCAGCCCGGTCGGCCGGCGAGCGCGAACAGGAAGGCGCTGGCCGCGAGCGGCCACAGCATCAGCACGGTGTGCGTCAGGCCGTTGAAGTTGAGCAGGTGACCGTAGCTCCAGTTGAACAGCGACAGCGGTGCGCGCGCGTGCAGCAGGTCCGGCGCCAGCAGCGTCGACAGCAGCGACGACAGCAGCGCGATGGCGCAGGTGGCGACCTGCACCGGGCGCGGCAGGTAGAGGAACATCGGCAGCGCGAGCGCGCCGGCGGCGACCCCGGTGGAGACGCCGGGAGAGAGCCAGTGCTCCCACGCCGCCGGCTTCAGCAGCGTCGCCGCGGCGATGCCCTTGGCCAGCAGCGCGACGACGACCGTGGCCACGACGGCCACGCCGACCTGCCGGCGCTCCCGCATCAGCAGCGCGACGAACAACCCGACGCCCAGCACCTGCAGCGCGCTGTGCGCCGCCTCGACCAGCGTGGCGGCGAGGTCGGGGACGACGGCGAGCCCGGGCGTCAGCGGCCCCAGCTGCGGGGTCGGGTCGAACACGGTGGCGAACAGCGGGATCCCCGGATTGATCTGGACGGCGAGCCAGACCGTCAGCAGCGCGAGGCCGAGATCGCCGGCCCGGCCCGGCAGGAACCAGCGCTCGCGCCGGCGGCGGATGGCGTCCCGGACGCGTGTCGACCGCAGCAACAGCAGCGCGAGGAGTGCTCCGGCCGCGCTGCCGGCGGTGTTGGCGAAGAGGTCGACGGCGTTGGCATCGCGCGGCGGCAGGTACATCTGCAGCGCTTCGAGCACGAACGACAGCGTCGCGCCGGCGGCGACGGCCACCGAAACCCGCGACCAGGCGGAGCGCTGCCGCGGCATCAGCGCGACGAAGAACCCGAACGGCACGTAGGCGAGCATGTTGGCCAGCGTGTCGAAGCGGAGCCACCGCGCCGGCCAGCGGCCGAACAGGAAGAAAGGCGTCGCCGGCTCGGGGGCGATCCACTGCCCGAAGGGCTGCAGGCTGGCGTAGACGATCGACAGCCCGTACAGCGCGGCGAGGAAATGCGGCAGCAGCGAGCGGCGATCGTGGCGTGGCATCGTGAGGGCCGACTCCCGACCCGTTCTCCGGAGAGAAGGCGGCGCCGGGTCCGGGTGCGCGATTATAGGCGCCGCATCCGGCGCCGCGCCCGGCGGCCGCGGTCAGGCGCGCGGGCCCGTGAGCCGCCGCCGCATCACCGTCAGCTCGTCGGTCTCGCCCAACACCTCGAAGCCGGCCGCCGTGAACAGCGCCGCCGGGCCGTGGTAGTGGTGCTGCGGCGCGGTGCTGTCGCCGGCTTTGAACGGGAACGCGTCGACGCTGCGGATGCCGCGCGCGGCGAACGACGCGAGCGCGCCGTCGAGCAGCGCGCGGGCGACGCCGCGCCGCCGCCACGCCGGGGCGATGACGAAGCAGAGGATCGCCGCCGCCTGGAACGCCGGCACGTCGAGCGCAGGCGGGGCGACGCCGAGGCGGGCGCCGGCCTGCGGCAGCTTGTGCCAGGGCTGCGCATTGAGCCAGCCGACGACCTCGTCGCCGGCATAGGCGAGGAACCCCTCCTGCTCGCCGACCTCGATGCGCGCCGCCATCGCGGTGCGGTTCTGCGCCGCGGTGAACCCGCTCCAGTCCAGGACCTGCGGCACCTGGTAGTAGTGGCAATAGCAGCGCGACCACTGCGGGTTGTCGGCGAAGGCCGGGCCGTGCTCGTGGTCGAAGAAGCGCAGGAAGTCGTCGCGGCGGGCGGGCGCCAGGCGCTCGACCCGGATCGGTGCGGGGTCCCTCGCGGGGGGCGGGGCGGTGGGCACGGGAACGGTTGCGGGCGCGGGGCCGGCGGCGTGACCCGGTCCGGGCCACAGTCCAATCAGCGGACCTTGATCTCGGTCCAGAAGCGGTTCATCAGCCGCCGCTCCCTGCGCGGCAGGTCCTTCAGCATCTCCAGCTGCTTCCGCCCTTCGGCGTCGGGAAACACCGCCGGGTTGTCCTTGACCGCCGGGTCGATGTGCTCCATCGCCGCCGCATTGGCGTTGCCGGAGCCGATCATGTTCGACAGCTCCGCCGAGTTCCGGCCCTCGAGCATGAAGTTCATGAACTGGTAGGCGAGGTCCGGCCGCGGCCCGGACTTGTGCAGCACCATGCTGTCCAGCGCCAGCACCGCGCCTTCCTTCGGCGTCGAATAGGCGATCGAGAACGGGCGCTTCGCCTTGGCCGCGTCCTGCGCCGCCTGGAACATGTCGTTCGAGTAGCCGTGCGCGAGCCAGATGTTGCCGATGGTCAGTTCCTTGATGTACGACGAGGCGTTGAACGCCGCCCAGTAGGGCTTCGCGCGCAGGATGAGGTCGCGCGCCTCCTTGAGCTTCGCCTCGTCGGTCTCGTTCGCCGAGTGGCCGAGGTACTTGAGCGCGGCGGCGAAGAGCTCGCGCTGGGAGTCGAGCACCGTCACCTTGCCCTGCAGCTTTTCGAGGTGCCGCGGCTCGAAGATCACGGCCCAGCTGTCGGTGGGCAGGCCCAGCTCCTTCAGCTTCTCGGCGTTGTAGCCCAGCAGCGTGACCGAGTACGCGTAGGGGACCGAATGGCGGTTGCCCGGATCGAAGAACTGGTTCAGGAACTCGGGCTTGATGTCGGCGAGGCGGGGGAGCCTGGCGTGGTCGATCTCGCGCAGCGCGCCCTGCGCGACCAGCGTCTGCACCGCGTTGCCGGTGGGAACGATGAGGTCGTAGCCGGTCGCCCCGGCGGCGAGCTTGGCCAGCATCTCCTCGTTGTCCGAGTAGTAGTCCTGCACCAGCCGGCACTTGCAGGCCTCCTCGAACTTCTTCGCCGTTTCCTCGGCGAGGTAGTTGTTCCAGTTGTAGAGGTGGAGTTCGGCGCCGGCCGTCCCGGTCGCGCGGGTCTCGCCCTCGGCCTGCTTGCCGTCGTCGCCCTTGGGTGCGCAGCCGGCCAGCGCCAGCGCGGCCGTGGCGGCGAGCGCGAGCAGCAGTCGACGGCGGGCGGGCGGAAGCATCGGCGCGGCCGTCAGCCCTTGCCGCGCAGCACGTCGGGCGCGATCTTGCCGGCCAGCACGATCATCGTCAGCGTGAGCAGCATCAGCAGCGTGGAGACGGCGTTCACTTCCGGCGTCACCGCGATCTTGATCATCGTGTAGATCTGCAGCGGCAGCGTGGGCACGCCGGCGCCGGCGGTGAAGAAGGTGATGACGAAGTCGTCGATCGACAGCGTGAACGCCATCAGCGCCCCGGCGACGACGCCCGGCATGATCAGCGGCAGCGTCACCAGCCGGAACGTCTGCCACGGCGTCGCGCCCAGGTCGCGCGCGGCCTCGAAGATCGACTCGTCCATCCCGGCCAGCCGGGAGCGCACGATGATCGCGACGAAGCCGATGCAGAAGGTCGTGTGGGCGATGATGACGGTGAGGAGCGACAGCGACTCCTCGCCGAACACCGAGATGAAGAAGATCAGCAGCGACACGCCGAGCAGGATCTCGGGCATCGCCACCGGGGTCAGCGTCATGAACGGCAGCAGCCGGGACTTGAAGCGGTGCATCGCGATCCCGGCCATCGTGCCCAGCACGGTGGCGAGCGCCGACGCGACCACGGCGATCAGCAGCGAGTTGGCCGCGGCGTGCAGCATCTCCGCGTTGGCGAACAGCTTGTGGTACCAGTCGAGCGTGAACCCCACCCACTCGGCATTGAGCTTCGAGTCGTTGAACGAGAACACGACCACGACCACCAGCGGGACGTAGAGGAAGGCGTAGACCGCGAGCGACGCGGCCCAGAGCAGCGGCGACCTACGCACGGGCGACCCCCCGCTTGGCGAGCCAGGCGGCTCCGGCGGCGATGGCGAGCACCGCCGCGGTCAGCATCAGCGACAGCATCGAGCCGAACGGCCAGTCGCGGGTGCCGAGGAAGCTTTCCTTGATGAGATTGCCGACCAGCCAGTCGTCCTTGCCGCCCAGGATCTCGGGAATCGCGAACATCCCCAGCACCGGGATGAAGACCAGCGCCGAGCCCGAGAAGATCCCCGGCAGCGACAGCGGGAAGGTGACGCGCCAGAACCGGTTCCAGGCGTTCGCGCCGAGGTCCTGCGCCGCGTCGAGCAGCGCCGGGTCGTGCTTCTCGAGGTTGGTGTAGAGCGGCAGGATCATGAACGGCAGGTGCACGTAGACCATGCCGACGATGACGGCGAAGCGCGAGAACAGGAGGTCGAAGGGGCCGAGGATGATCATCCACGCGTAGACGCGGACCAGGAAATTGCTGGCGAAGGGCAGCACGCAGAGCAGCACCATCAGGTCGCGGTACTTCCGGGGGCTGCGCGCGATCAGCAGCGCCACCGGGTAGGCCATGACCAGGCAGATGAGCGTCGTCGCGAGCGCCACGCCGAAGCTCTTGGCGAAGATCTGGGCGTAGATCCAGTCGCCGAAGAAGACGCCGTAGTTCTCGAAGGTGATGCCGCTGTCCTCGCCGGGCCGGCCCCCGAACAGCGGCGCCAGCGCGCCGAACTCGCCCGGATAGCGGACGCTGGCCACGACCATGATCGCGGCCGGCACGAGGAAGAAGATGCAGAGGAAGACGAACGGCGGCCCGCTGACCAGCCACTGGGTCAGCCGTCCCGAGCGGGTCCGGGTCGAGGTGTCGGCGTGCATCGGGTTCGGGCGCCGCGGGCAGGTTCAGGCGTCGAGGAAGGCGCCGGCCTCGGCCTTCCACGACAGGCGCACGTGATCGCCGACCTCGAAGAACTTGGCGCGGCCGGGCGCCGAGTTGGGCAGCAGCGCCTCGAAGCGCTTGCCGTCCGGCAGGTCGACGATGTAGGTGGTGACGTCGCCGATGTAGAGGAAGTCGTTGACGACGCCCTCGAACTGGTTGGGGTCGGGCGAGGCTTCGGCGGCCGCCCGGATCGACACCTGCTCGGGGCGGATGACGAAGACCCCCCCGGTCCCGGCCTTCACGCCCTCGCGAGACGGCGCCGCGATCCGGCCGAGCGTGCCGAGCTCGAGCGTCAGCGTGCCGCCGGTCGCCGCGACCGTGGCTTCGTGCATGTTGACGTTGCCGATGAAGTCGGCGACGAAGCGGTTCTTCGGGAAGCCGTAGAGCTTGTCCGGCTCGTCCATCTGCTCGATCACGCCGTGGTTCATCACCGCGATCCGGTGCGACAGCGCCAGCGCCTCGGCCTGCGAGTGGGTGACGAAGACGAAGGTGACGCCGACGCCCCGCTGCAGCCGGATCAGCTCGATCTGCATCTGCTCGCGGAGCTTGGCGTCGAGCGCGCCCAGCGGCTCGTCGAGCAGCAGCAGGCGCGGCCGGTTGACCAGCCCGCGGGCGAGCGCGACCCGCTGCTTCTGCCCGCCGGACAGCTCGTGCGGGTAGCGCTGCTCCAGCTTGTCGAGCTTGACCTGGGCGACCGCCTCGCGGACCCGGGTGCGGACCTCGTCGTCGGCCTTGCCCGCCATGCGCAGCGGGAAGGCGATGTTCTGCGCCACCGTCATGTGCGGAAACAGCGCGTAGCTCTGGAACACCGTGTGGATCGGCCGCTGCTCCGCCGGCGTGTCCCTGAGGTCGACCCCGTCGAGGACGATCGCCCCGCTGTCGGGCAGGTCGAAGCCGGCGATCATCCGCAGCAACGTCGTCTTGCCGCAGCCGGAGGGGCCGAGCAGCGTGAAGAACTCCCCGGATTCGACGGTGAAGCTGACGTCGTCGACGGCGGTGAAGTCGCCGAAGCGGCGGCTGACGTTCTTGATCTCGAGGAGTGCCATCGGGCCGGGCCTCGCGGGCGAGGTGGAATGGTGGGCGGCGAAACCGTTCAATTGTATAGCAAATCATTTTTCCGGCGACGCGGCGCCGCCGGTCCCGGGACGGGGGGCGCGGGTGTCCCCGCGGGGGGGGCGCGAGCGAGCGTTGGTGCCGGGATGACGACGGCCCGCCGCCGGCTCGGCTGAAGGGCCGATGGCGCACCGCCGCGCGCGGGTGTCCGATGGCGGTCAGCGGGCCCGGCCGCAGCGGCTCGCGTCCGGCACTCCTTTTGCTTTTTGCCGCCGGTGGGGGTTCAGAAATCCGCCGCCGGTCCGTAAACGCCTAATAGAGCCACCGCCCATGAGCCCCGCCCCCGACAAGCCGACGCTCCTCGACCAACTGCGCCGCCAATCGGTGGCGCTGCAGGCGCAGGAGGGGGCCAAGCGGCGGCCGGTCGAGGAAGCGCTGCAGGACCTCGACCGCCGGCTGTGGCGCGTCTTCCGCTGGTTCGACGAGGCGCTGCACCACCTCGAGGTGATCAAGCCCGGCGTCGCGCACGCGTTCCGGCTGGACCCGATCCTCGCCATCGAGTCCCCGCACTACGACCGGGGGTTCGTCTCCTATCGCCGGCGCGCGCTCGCCGGGCTCGAGCTGCTCGAGCACGTCGAGGTCTTCTACCGGCTGGCGAAGGACGGCGAGATCATGCTCAAGGTGCCCCCCGGGGCGGCGCTGGGCGTCGAGGAGCGCCTGCGGGCGGCACATCTGCATTACCACTACCAGACCGAGACCGACCAGAACCGCGTCGTCCGCCACGGCGTGTTCCGGGTGACGCCGGAGATCGCCTCGTCGATCCGGTTCGCGCCCGACTACCGCCGGCAGGTGGTCGAGGTGACGCTGCGCAACGTCGACCGGTTCGAGGCGGTCGCGCTCGAGTTCGGGGCCGAGGCCATCGACGAGACCGTGCTCGAGGACCTCTTCCGCTTCGTCATGGGCGAGGCCAGCACCTTCCTGCGGCGCGCGCCGCTGGTCGGCGTCGGGGCGCGGCGGCCGGAGCCGCGGTCGTCGCCGGCGTCGACGATCGCCCCGGTCGGGGCCGTGGCCCGGTAGCGGCGCGGTGCGCAGACCGGCGGTGGGAGCGCTCGCGCTCAGCCGGGCCGTCCGAGCAGCAGCCCGACGGCAGCGACCAGCAGCACCGCGATCAGCCCCAGCAGGCGGTTGCGGCGGTTCTGCGCGGCGGCGAGTTCCTTGATCGCCTCGTCCGAGGCCGACGGCGGCGCCAGCAGCTTGCGGTGCAGCAGACGCGGGATCTCCGGCAGCGCGGCGACGATGTAGGGCGCCTCCGCCAGCAGCCGCCGCTTCAGCGCCGGCAGGCCGATCTGGTTCTGCATCCACCGCTCGAGGAAGGGCTTGGCCGTCACCCACAGGTCGAGGTCGGGGTCGAGCTGCCGGCCCAGGCCCTCGATGTTGAGCAGCGTCTTCTGCAGCAGCACGAGCTGGGGCTGGATCTCGACGTTGAAGCGGCGCGACGCGCGGAACAGCTGCAGCAGCACCTTGCCCAGCGAAATCTCCTTCAGCGGTCGGTCGAAGATGGGCTCGCAGACGACGCGGATCTCCGTCTCCAGCTCGTCGACGCGGGTGTCCGGGGGCACCCAGCCGGACTCGATGTGCGCGGTGGCGACCCGGTGGTAGTCGCGGCGGAAGAAGGCGAGGAAGTTCTGCGCCAGGTAGCCCTGGTCCGTTTCCGACAGCGTGCCGACGATGCCGAAGTCGAGCGCGATGTACTTGCCGAAGTGCTCGGGGTCGACGGCGACGAAGATGTTGCCGGGGTGCATGTCGGCGTGGAAGAAGCCGTCCCGGAACACCTGCGTGAAGAAGAGCTCGACGCCGTAGCGGGACAGCTTCTTCAGGTCGACGCCGGCCTCGACCAGCCGCTCGGTCTGGGCGATCGGGATGCCGGTCATCCGCTCCATCACCATCACGTCGCTGGTGCACCAGTCCCAGTGGACCTCGGGCACGCAGAGCAGCGGCGAACGCAGGAAGTTGCGCCGCAGCTGCGAGCAGTTGGCGGCTTCGCGCGACAGGTCGAGTTCGTCGCGCAGCGTCTTCTCGAACTCGGCGACCACCGCGCGCGGCCGCAGCCGCTTGCCGTCGGACCACAGCTTCTCCACCAGCATCGCCGCGGTCTGCATCAGCGCGATGTCGTGCTGGATGACGTCGGCGATGTTCGGACGCAGCACCTTGATCGCCACCTTCCGGCCGTCGGGGAGCTCGGCGAAGTGCACCTGCGCGACCGACGCGCTGGCGACGGGTTCGCGCTCGAACGAACGGAACACCTCGTCGACCGGCTTGCCGTACGCGCGCTCCAGCGTGGCGACGAACTGCTCGGAGGGGAACGGCGGCACGCGGTCCTGCAGGCGCGCCAGCTCGTCGGCGAGGTCGGGCGGCAGCAGGTCGCGGCGGGTCGACAGCATCTGGCCGAACTTGACGAAGATGGGGCCCAGGTCCTGCAGCGCGAGGCGCAGGCGCTCCGCGCGCGGGGCCGAGGTGTCGCGCCAGAAGGTCAGGGCGCGCGCCAGCGGCCGCACCGCGCGAAAGCGCTCGTGGCCGGTGAGGAACTCGTCGAGCCCGTACCTGAGGGCGACGATGACGATCGTGGCGAGGCGCAGCAGACGCATGACCGCCGATTGTACGGGATCGCGGCGACCCGGCCGACCCGCGCGGGCGGCCCCGCCGGCGGTCGCGCGATAATGCGTGGATGCCGCGCATCTACACCCACCGCTTCACCGTCGCCGACGACGCCATCGACGTCAACCGCCACGTCAACAACCTCGCCTACGTGCGCTGGATGCAGGACGTGGCCACCGCGCATTCGGCGGCGCAGGGGTGGACCTTCGAGCGCTACCTCGCCGCCGGCGCGGGGTGGTTCGTCCGCTCGCATTACATCGAGTACCTGCGCCCCGCCTTCCTCGGCGACGCGCTCGCCGTGCACACCTGGGTTTCGGGATTCAAGCCGCGCAGCTCGCCGCGCCGTTACCTGTTCGTGCGCGATGCCGACCAAGTGCCGATCGCCAGGGCCGAGACGCTCTGGGTGTTCGTCGATTTCGCGACCGGCCGGCCGGTGCGGATTCCGGTCGACGTCGAAGCGGCGTTCCCGGTGGTGCCCGACGACGATCCGGAATTGCAGGCGCTGCGCGCGCCGGCCGGATCGGCGGGGGCCGGCCGAACCTAGTCCGCCGGCGAGGCCGGCAGGCGCGCGGCCAGGGCGTCGAGCCGGGCGGCGAACGCGTCGACGCGCGCGGCGAGCGCGGCGCTTTCCTGCGCCAGGACGCGCGCTTCGTCGCCGCGCGCGAGCAGGCCCGCCTCGTCGCGCGCGTAGCTGCCCACGGTTTCGCCGACTCGCTCGACCGCGTATTCGGGAAAGGCGAGCAGGCGCCGTCCGGTGTCGGCGACCCGCTGGCCGACGATCGGCCCCAGCGCGTCGGCGAACGCCTGCTCGACGAACCAGGGCAGCGTCAGCGCGAGGTCGCGCAGCGTCGCCGCCAGCGCCGGCGCGCCTTCCGCCGCGACCAGGCTATCCCAGCGCGACGGATCGGCAAGGAAGGAGGGAATCGCGAGCGGCGAGATCCGCAGCGTGAGGTCGGCGCTGCCGCCGCCCAGCGGCGTCGTCTCGATGAGGCCGGACGAGGCGACGCGAAACCCGGTGGCGACCGGTCCCACGGCGAGCACGAACATCTGCCCGGCGTGGACCGCCAGGCGCTCGCGCGCCCAGGCTTCGCGCTCGAGCACGCGGTTGGCGAACGCGGCGGCCGGCTGCATGGCTGCGCTCGTGGTCGACGGGGCCGGGGCGCCGCCGGTCTCAGGCGGCCTCGACCTGCTCGATGCCGGCCAGCAGCCACCCGGCCGAGCCGTCGACCGGCTTGGTCAGGTTCCAGATCTCGTCGATCGACGTCGTCAGGTCCGCGCCGTCCTCGCGCAGCGTGCCGGTGAAGCGGACGCTGGCCCAGTGGTCGCGGCCCTCGGTCTTCACCTCGAGCACTTCGGCGTTGAGCGTGACCACCTCGGTCGGGCGCTGCTCGCCGCGCGCTTCGAGATCGCGCGTCACCTCGGCCAGCATCGCCGGCGTCATCACGTCGGCCAGCATCTTGCGGTCGTCGCGGTCGAACGCCGCCTGCAGGCGGTTGAACTGCAGCTTCGCCTGGGCGACGAACGCCGCGGCGTCGAACCCTTCCGGCAGCCGGCGCGCGAACGCCGCCGACGGCACCGGCGTCGCGGCCATCACCGGTTCGACCCGCGCTTCGCGGGCGAGGACCGGTGCCGGCTGCGTCTCGTAGCCGCCGGGTTTGGTGTCGAGCCCGCTCGGTCCCGCGTACTGCATCGCGGGCTTCGCCGGCGTGCGCCGGGCAAGGAACATCCGCACGACGATCACGACGCCGACCACCAGCAGGCCCATCAGCAGCAGGCTGGCGAAACCCTCGGACAGCCCGAAGTGCGACAGCAGCGCGGCGAGGCCCAGCCCGGCGGCGAGGCCGGCCAGCGGACCCATCCAGCGCGACATGCCCGACGGGGCGGCGGCAGGGGCGGCGGCCTTGGCCGCGGCGGCGCCGGGCTGCGCCGGCATCACCGGCTGCGAAGCCGCGCCGGCAGGTGTCGACGGTGCGGCGGACGGCGGCGTGGCCGGCGCCGGCGCGGTGCTCTGCCGCTGGGCGCCCAGGCTCCTGCCTCCGCCGAGGCGCTTGGCATCGGCGAGGTCGCTGCCGACGAGGCAGACGATGGCGAGGAAGGCGGCGAGTGTCGCTGCAAGTTTCACGGTCGTTCTCCGGTCGTGGTCGTACGGGGGATCGGGCCGGCGTCAGAGGGCATAGCCCAAGTGCAGGGCCACGACCCCCGCCGCCAGGTTGTGGACTTCGACCCGGTCGAAGCCCGCTTGTTCCATCATTCGCTGCAGCGTCGCCTGGTCGGGGTGCATCCGGATCGATTCGGCGAGGTAGCGGTAGCTCGCGTCGTCGCCGGCGACGAGCCGGCCGATGCGCGGGATCACGTTGAAGCTGTACCAGTCGTAGGCGGGCGCCAGCGGCTGCCATACCTTCGAGAACTCCAGCACGGCGGCGACGCCCCCGGGCTTCAGCACCCGCCGCATCTCGGCGAGCGCGGTTTCCTTGTGCGTCACGTTGCGCAGGCCGAAGGCGATGCTGACGCAATCGAAGTAAGCGCTCGCAAACGGCAGCCGCTCGGCATCGCACTGGACGACCGGGAGCGCGAGCCCGAGGTTCAGCAGCTTGTCGCGGCCGACGGCGAGCATCTCGCCGTTGATGTCGGTGAGGACGACCTGGCCGGCGGGGCCGACGCGGTCGGCGAACAGCCGGACGAGGTCGCCGGTGCCGCCGGCCAGGTCCAGCACCCGCATCCCGGCGCGCACGCGGGTGGCGCTGACGGCGAAGCGCTTCCACAGCCGGTGCAGCCCCGCCGACATGAGGTCGTTCATCACGTCGTAGCGCGAGGCGACCGAATCGAACACGCCGCGCACGCGGCGCGCCTTGTCGTCGGGGGCGACTTCCTCGAAGCCGAAGTGCGTGCGCTCGCTCATCGCGGGTCGCGGGTCGCGCCGGCTGCGGCCAGGCGCTCGAGGTAGCGCTGCCACATCTCGTCCTGGTGCAGGCCAAGCTCGTACAGGTAATCCCAGGAATAGATGCCGGTGTCGTGGCCGTCGGAGAACGTGGGGCGGATCGCGTAGTGCCCGACGGCCTCCATTTCGGTGATCGACACCTCGCGCTTGCCGACCTGCAGCGTCTCCTGGCCCGGGCCGTGACCGCGAACCTCGGCCGACGGCGAGTAGACGCGCAGGAACTCGCAGGGCAGGCTGAAGCGCCGCCCGTCGCTGTAGGCGATCTCGAGCAGGCGCGAGATCTGGTGCAGCTTGACCTCGGAAGGGGTGGGGGTCGTGGCGTCGAGGCCGGCCATGTTCAGGGTCGTGCGACGGGCGCACGCGATCGGAATGGACAGCCTGTCAGGTTAGCACAGCGCGCGGGCCGTCCGGCGGCCACAATGACCACGCCGTCGTCAGGGGCTTGGCCGAAGTGCCGGCGGCGCGCTACAGCGTCTTCGGCGACGACGCCTCGGGCACCATGTCGAGGCCGCCGATGCCGGCGAACACGTTGCGGCCCACGGCCTCCTTGCCGTGCAGCTTGATCTGCAGCCGCAGGTCGTTGAGCGAGTCGGCGTTGCGCAGCGCGTCCTCGTAGCTGATGAGCCCCGCCTCGTACAGGTCGAACAGCGACTGGTCGAAGGTCTGCATGCCGATCTCGCGCGAGCGCTTCATGATGTCCTTGATGCCGCCGACGTCGCCCTTGAAGATCAGGTCGGAGACCAGCGGCGAGTTCAGCATCACCTCGACCGCCGGCACCCGGCCCTTGCCGTCGCGGCGCGGGATCAGCCGCTGCGCGACGAACGCGCGGACGTTGAGCGAGAGGTCCATCAGCAGCTGCGCGCGGCGCTCCTCCGGGAAGAAGTTGATGATGCGGTCGAGCGCCTGGTTGGTGCTGTTGGCGTGCAGCGTGGCGAGGCAGAGGTGGCCGGTCTCGGCGAACGACACCGCGTAGTCCATCGTCTCGCGCTCGCGCACCTCGCCGATCAGGATCACGTCCGGCGCCTGCCGCAGCGTGTTCTTGAGCGCGACCTGCCAGCTGTCGGTGTCGACGCCGACCTCGCGCTGCGTGACGATGCAGTTGCGGTGGTCGTGGACGAACTCGATCGGGTCCTCGATGGTGATGATGTGGCCGTAGCTGTTCTCGTTGCGGTAGCCGAGCAGCGACGCCATCGACGTCGACTTGCCGCAGCCGGTGGCGCCGATGAACAGCATGATCCCGCGCTTGGACATGATCACGTCCTTCAGCACCGGCGGCAGGCCCAGGCTCTCGAAGGTCGGGATGTCGGTGGTGATGGTCCGGAACACCATCCCGGTGCGGCCCTGCTGGACGAAGGCGTTGACCCGGAACCGGCTGATGCCGGGGGGGCTGATGGCGAAGTTGCACTCCTTCGTCGACTCGAACTCGGCTGCCTGCTTGTCGTTCATCACGCTGCGCACGAGCTCGATCGTGTGCTGCGGCGACAGCGCGGTCTTGGACACCGGCTGGATCTTGCCGTCGACCTTGATCGCCGGCGGGAAGCCGGCGGTGACGAACAGGTCCGAGCCCTTCTGCTTGACCAGCAGCTCGAGCAGCTCGTGGATGAATTTGGTGGCGCGTTCGCGTTCCATCGTGCGGGCTCCTTCCGGTCGCGGTGCGGCTGCGGCCGGGCGGGTGGAGGGTTGGCGCCGCGGCGCCGGCCGGCGCTGCCGGTCAACCCATGAAGAGGTCCTTGTTCACCGCGCGGTTCCGCGCCTCGGCGATGTTCACCTGGTTGCGGCGGACGAGGTCCTGCAGGTTCTGGTCCAGCGTCTGCATCCCCATCGCCTGGCTGGTCTGGATCGACGAGTACATCTGCGCGACCTTGCCTTCGCGGATCAGGTTGCGGATCGCCGGCGTGCCGATCATGATCTCGTGCGCGGCGAGCCGGCCCTGCCCGTCCTTGGTCTTCATCAGCGTCTGCGAGATCACCGCCACCAGCGACTCGGACAGCATCGCGCGGACCATCTCCTTCTCGGCCGCGGGAAACACGTCGATGATCCGGTCGATGGTCTTGGCGGCGGAGCTCGTGTGCAGCGTCGCGAACACGAGGTGGCCGGTCTCCGCCGCGGTGAGCGCGAGGCGGATGGTCTCGAGGTCGCGCATCTCGCCGACCAGGATGTAGTCGGGGTCCTCGCGCAGCGCGCTGCGCAGCGCGTTGGGGAACGACAGCGTGTGCGGCCCCAGCTCGCGCTGGTTGATCAGGCACTTCTTGGACTCGTGCATGAACTCGATCGGGTCCTCGATGGTCAGGATGTGCCCGTACTCGTTCTCATTGACGTGGTTGACCATCGCCGCCAGCGTCGTCGACTTGCCGGAGCCGGTCGGCCCGGTGACGAGGATCAGCCCCCGCGGCCGGTTGGTCAGGTCGGCGAAGACCTTCGGCGCGTTGAGCTCCTCGAGCGAGAGCACCTTGGACGGAATCGTCCGGAAGGCCGCCGCCGCGCCGCGCGCCTGGACGAACGCGTTGACGCGGAAACGGGCGAGGTTCGGCACCGCGAAGGAGAAGTCGCACTCGAGATTCTCCTCGTAGTTCTTGCGCTGGGCGTCGCTCATGATGTCGTACACCATGGCGTGCACGTCCTCGTGCTCCATCGGCGGCAGGTTGATCCGGCGGATGTCGCCGTGGACGCGGATCATCGGCGGCAGGCCCGACGAGAGGTGGAGGTCGGAAGCCTTGTTCTTGACGGCGAAAGCGAGCAGTTCGGTGATGTCCATTTATAATCCCGGGGCTACTGCACCAAAAGGGCGGCGCGATCACGCTCCGCAACACCAGAGCGCACGCAAGACCCGTACCAGCCCACCCCCGGCGGCACTGTCGCCAGACGTCGAACGATTATGTTCCAGTACGAGAAGGCGTGGCAAGACGCCCGCGCGCGCATCGCCGCCGCGGCGCGCGCCTGCGCGCGCGACCCCGCCGCGATCCGGCTGCTCGCGGTCAGCAAGGCCCATCCGGCGGAGGCGGTGCGCGCGCTGCACGCGCTCGGCCAGCGCGCGTTCGGCGAGAACTACGTGCAGGAGGCGCTGGCCAAGATGGACGCGCTTGCGGACCTTCGTGACGTGGAGTGGCACCTCATCGGGCCGCTGCAGAGCAACAAGACGGCGGCGGTGGCGGCGCGCTTCTCCTGGGTGCACACGGTCGACCGGGAGAAGGTGGCGCGGCGCCTGTCCGCGGCCCGGCCGCCGGCGCTGCCGCCGCTCGAGGTCTGCGTGCAGGTGAACATCAGCGCCGAGCCCGGCAAGAGCGGGGTGGTGCCGGGCGACGCGCTGGCGCTGGCGCAGCAGGTCGCCGCGTTGCCGCGGTTGCGCCTGCGCGGCTTCATGGGCATCGCCGAGGCCACCGCCGATCGGGCGCGGCAGCGCGCGCAGTTCCGCGTGCTGGGCGAGTGCGCCGCCGCGTGCCGCGCGGCGGGGCTGGCCGTCGACACGCTGTCGATGGGCATGTCCGCCGATCTCGAAGCCGCGGTCGCCGAGGGCGCGACGCTGGTGCGCCTCGGCACCGCGCTGTTCGGGGAGCGCGCGACCGGCGTGCCTGCGTTCTGACGCCGCGATCCCGCCCCGCCCCCACTTCGCCTCCAGGGAACCTGCGAACCATGACCACCACATTCATCGGCGGCGGCAACATGGCCACCGCCCTCATCGGCAGCCTGGTCGCGCACGGCCATCCCGCGACGGCGTTCCGGGTCGTCGAACCGGGTGCCGACGCCCGCCTGCGGCTCGCCGGCGCGTTTCCCGGCATCGCGCTGTTCGCCAGCTGCGACCGCGACGCGCTCGCCGGCGCGACGATGGTCGTGCTCGCGGTCAAGCCGCAGCAGATGCGCGCCGCCGCGACCGCCCTGGCCGCGCAGCTCGACGCGGCGCCGGTGGTGCTGACCATCGCCGCCGGCATCCGCATCGCCGACCTCTCGCGCTGGCTCGGCGGCCACGCGCGGATCGTGCGCGCGATGCCCAACACGCCGGCGCTGATCGGCAAGGGGATCAGCGGCGTGTACGCCACCGCGGCGGTCGACGCGGCCGGGCGCGATGCGGCGACGGCCGTGCTGCAGGCGGCCGGCGAGGTGCTCTGGGTCGACGCCGAGGAGCGCCTCGACGCGATCACCGCGGTGTCGGGGAGCGGCCCGGCCTACGTCTTCCACTTTCTCGAGGCACTGGAGGAGGCGGCGCGGGCGCAGGGCTTCGCCGCGGCCGACGCCCGGCGGCTGGCCTACGCGACCTTCGCCGGCGCGGTCGCGCTCGCCCAGCGCAGCGAGCACGACCCGGCGACGCTGCGGGCGCAGGTGACGTCCAAGGGCGGCACCACCGAGGCCGCGCTGGCGGCGATGCAGGCCGCCGGGGTCAAGGCGGCGATCGTCGCCGCGGTGGCCGCTGCCGCCGCGCGCGCCCGCGAGCTCGGCGACACCTTCGGCCGCGACGACTGACTCGCCGCACGAGGCCCACGATGATCGACCAAGCCCTCAAGTTCCTGCTCGACACCGCGTTCGGCCTGCTGACCTACGCGTTCCTGTTCCGCTTCGCGATGCAGTGGCTGCGCGCGCCGTTCCGCAATCCGGTCGGCCATGCCGTCGTCGCGCTGACCGACTGGGCGGTGAAGCCGGTGCGCCGGGTGATCCGCGGCATCGGCGCCTTCGACGCGTCGACGCTGCTGCTCGCCTGGCTGGCGCAGCTTCTGTGGCTGCTGGCGCTGCACGCCGTCTCGGGCGGCAGCTGGGGCGGGCCGGCGCTGCCGGTGCTGGCGCTGCTGTCGCTGGTCGAGCTGCTGAAGGCGATGCTGTGGCTGCTGATCATCGTGGTCATCGCGCAGGCGATCCTGTCGTGGACGGCGCCCGACGGGCCGCTGGCCGGCGTGCTCAACGCGCTGACGTTCCGCTTCCTCGCGCCCATCCGGCGCGCGATCCCGCCGCTCGGCGGCACGCTCGACCTCTCGCCGCTGATCCTGATCGTCGCGGTGCAGCTGCTGCTGATGCTGCCGGTGCGCTGGCTCGAGCTCGCGGTGCTGCAGGTCTTCCGCTGAGAACCGGTGAAGAAATCGTCGCGAGCGGGCGGAGTGCAAGGCGCGAACGATGCGACCGACGAGACCTATCGGGTGGATAGGCGAGGAGGGAGCGAGTGAGCAACGCGGCAATCCGCCCGCGCAGCAGATTTATTCACAGGTTCTGAGCCGGGCGTGGCCGGCGCGGATCCCTGGCGGCGCGAGGACGGAGCCGACCTCGTGCTCGCGCTGCACGTGCAGCCGGGGGCGAAGCGCACCGGCATCGCGGGCACGCACGGCGACGGCGAGGGCCAGCGCCTGAAGCTGCGCCTCGCCGCGCCGCCGGTCGACGGCAAGGCGAACGCCGAGCTCACGCGCTACCTCGCCGCGGCGTTCGGCGTGCCGCAGCGCAACGTCACGCTGCTGCGCGGCGAGACCTCGCGGCAGAAGACGGTGCGCGTGGTGCGGCCGGCGCTGCGCCCCGACCTCGGCTGGGGGCGGCAGAGCGAAGGAGAGACGACATGATTCACGTGGTGGCCACGGTGCTGGTCAAGCCGGGGAGAATGGCCGAGGCGCTGGCGATCTACCGGCCGTTCGCGCGCGAGGTCGAGGCGGAGCAAGGCTGCCTCCAGTACCGGCCGACCGTCGACGTCGACCTCGGGCTGCCGACGCAGCGGCTCGATCCGAACCGGATCACCGTGACCGAGCGCTGGGAGTCGATCGAGAACTTCCGCGCGCACCTCGTCGCGCCGCACGTCGTCGCCTGGCGCGAGGCGATCCGCGACTGCCTCGACGGGATCACCGTGACGGTGACGCGGGACGCCGGCTGAAACCGCGTGCGCGCCTGAAGTCGCGCCCACCGTGCTGCCGAAGCATCACGGCTTTGCAGGAGCGGCTTCAGCCGCGAATCGTGACCGTGCAAAGGCGTTCGCGCCTGAAGGCGCTCCTACAGCGGCGCACTGCGGCGTTCGCGCATGAAGGCGCGCCCAACATGCTGCCGACGCATCACGGCCTTGTAGGAGCGGCTTCAGCCGCGAATCGTGACCGTGCAAAGGCGTTCGCGCCTGAAGGCGCTCCTGCAGCGGCGCTGCGTTGTTCGCGCTCACAGCGACCGGGCGATCAGCTCCTTCATGATCTCGTTGGTGCCGCCGTAGATCTTCTGCACCCGGCTGTCGGCGTACATCTGCGCGATCGGGTAGTCGAGCATGTAGCCGTAGCCGCCGTGCAGCTGCAGGCACTCGTCGACCACCTGGCACTGCATCTCGGTCGTCCACCACTTGGCCATCGACGCGGTCGTCGCGTCCATCGTCCCGTCCATCAGGCGGCGGACGCAGTCGTCGACGAACACCCGCGCCACGCGCGCGACGGTCTGGCACTCGGCGAGCTTGAACCGCGTGTTCTGCATCTCGATCAGCGCCTTGCCGAAAGCGCGCCGCTCCTTGACGTAGGCGGCGGTCAGTTCGACCGCGCGCTCGATGACGGCGACCGCGGTGAGCGCGATGATCGTCCGCTCGAACGGCAGCTGCTGCATCAGCTGCGCGAAGCCGCGGCCCTCGTCGCCGCCCAGCAGGTTGGCGACGGGCACGCGCACGTCGTCGAAGAAGAGCTCCGCCGTGTCCTGCGCCTTCTGCCCGATCTTGTCCAGGATCCGCCCGCGCCGGAAGCCGGGCAGCTCCGGGGTCTCGATCATGATCAGCGAGGTGCCCTTGGCGCCGGCCTGCGGGTCGGTCTTGCAGACCAGCAGCACCAGGTCGGCGATGTGGCCGTTGGAGATGAAGGTCTTCGAGCCGCTGATGACGTAGTCGCCGCCATCCCTGATCGCGCGCGTCCGGATGCCCTGCAGGTCGGAGCCCGCGCCCGGTTCCGACATGGCGATCGCCGCGATCGCCTCGCCGCTCGCCATCCGCGGCAGCCAGCGGCCCTGCTGCTCGGCGGTGCCGTAGCCGACCAGGTAGTGGGCGACGATCTCGTGGACGTGCTTGCCGAAGCCCATGGCCCCGCCGCGGGCGAGCTCCTCGTAGACCACGGCCTCGTGGCGCATGTCGGCGCCGACGCCGCCCAGCGCCGCCGGCACCGCGCAGAGCAGCAGGCCCATGTCGCCGGCCTTGCGCCAGGCGGCGCGGTCGACGTGCTGCTGCGCGCGCCAGCGCGCCTCGTGCGGCGCGAGCTCGGTCTCGACGAACCGGCGCACGGCATCGCGGAACAGCGCGAGCTCGGCGGCGGTCGCGGTCGCTTCGGTGGTGTTCATCGCATGGTCCTCGGGGTCCGTTGCGGCGGGCGCCGCAATCACATCATGAAGCCGCCGCCGCAGACGATCGTCTGGCCGCTGATGTAGTCCGATTCCGGCGTGCAGAAGAGGTACACGGCGCCGGCCGCCTCCTCGGGCGTGCCGCCGCGTCCGAGCGGGACCATCCGCTCGACCGCCTGCAGCAGGTCCGGGTTGACGCCCACCTCGATCCGCCGGCCGGCGACGTCGATCGCCGCGCCCTGCGCGGCGGTGGCCTGCGTGAGCCGCGTCCGGATCAGGCCGAAAGCCACGCAGTTGACGTTGACCTTGTAGCGGCCCCACTCCTTGGCCAGCGCCGCGGTGAGGCCGATGACGCCGGCTTTCGCGGCCGCGTAGTTGGCCTGGCCGGCGTTGCCGCCGATGCCCGCCAGCGAGGAGATGTTCACGACCTTGCGGTAGACGTCGCTGCCGGCCTCGGCCTCCTTCCTGCTGGCCTGGCGGATGAAGCCGGCGGCGGCGCGCAGGATGCGGAACGGCGCCGTCAGGTGCACGTCGAGCATCGCGTACCACTGCTCGTCGGTCATCTTCTGGATCACGTTGTCCCAGGTGTAGCCGGCGTTGTTGACGATGATGTCGAGGCCCTTGTACTGGCCGATCGCCGTGCCGACGAAGCGCTCGGCGAAGTCGGTCGCCGTCACGCTGCCGACGCAGGCGACGGCCTCGCCGCCGGCCGCGCGGATCGCGGCGACGGTTTCGGAGGCCGGGGCCTCGTCCATGTCGTTGACGACGACGCGCGCGCCTTCGGCGGCAAGTTTCAGCGCGATGCAGCGTCCGATGCCGCGGCCGGAGCCGGAGACCAGCGCCACCTTGCCTTCGAGCTTGCTCATGAGTCGGGTTCCCTGGTTCGTGGTCGCCCTGCGCCGCGCGCGATCAGCGCCTCGCCCAGGACCTTGCGCTCGCCGTACTGGTTGACGGCTTCCAGCTCGACGCGCAGCAGCAATTCGCCGTCGCGCTCCAGCCGCTCGACGACGCGGCCGCTGCAGCGGATGGCGTTGCCCAGGTGCGCGATGCCGACGAAGCGCGCGTCGAAGCTGCGCAGCGCCGCCTGCGGCACCCAGCCGGTCAGCAGCCGCCCGAGCCAGGCCATCGACAGCATGCCGTGGGCGAAGACGTCGGGCATGCCGGCGCGGCGCGCGAAATCGAGGTCGATGTGGATCGGATTGTGGTCGCCCGACGCGCCGGCGAAGAGCGCCAGCGTCGTCCGGTCGATCGGCGGCAGCCGCAGTTCGGGCAGCCGGTCGCCGACGTCGAGCGCGCTGCGGTCGGGCGACGGCATGGGGGGTCTCCGTCTCTCAGTTCCGCACCACGATGACCGAGCGCATCGCGGCCACCTCGGTGCCGTGCTGGTTGGTCACCGTCGCATCCTTGACGATGAACTCCAGCGCCCCGCCCTTGCGGGCGTAGATGTCGCTGATCCGCGCGGTGACGGTGACGGTGTCGCCGGCGCAGACCGGCGCACGATAGGTGAACCCCTGTTCGCCGTGCAGGATGCGGTCGAGCGGAATGCCGAGTTCGTCGAGCATCGCGACGATGGAGCCGGCATCGAGCTCGGCGGCGAAGAGAAACGTCGGCGGCGCGGGGAGATCCGGGTAGCCGGCGGCGCGCGCGGCCGTCTCGTCGAGGTAGACCGGGTCGGTCTCCCCGATCGCCTGGGCGAAGAACCGCAGCCGTCCCCGCTCGATGGCGAGCACGGCGGGGCGCAGCGCCATCCCGATGTGCCGGCGGTCGATCATCGGCGCTCCATGGCCGGCGCGAGGCTCAGCCTCTCAGCTCCTGCGGTACAGCGTCACCACCGCCGCGCCGCCCAGGCCCAGATTGTGCTGCAGGGCGATGCGCGCGCCGTCGACCTGCCGCGGGCCGGCGTTGCCGCGCAGCTGCTGCGTGAGCTCGAAGCACTGCGCGAGGCCGGTCGCGCCCAGCGGATGGCCCTTGGAGAGCAGGCCGCCGGACGGATTGGTGACGTAACGGCCGCCGTAGGTGTTGTCGCCGTCGGCGACGAACCGCTCGGCGCCGCCCTCCGGGCACAGGCCCAGCGCCTCGTAGCTGATGAGCTCGTTGTGCGCGAAGCAGTCGTGCAGTTCGACGACGTCGACCTCGTCGGGGCCGATGCCGGCCGCGGCGTAGACCTGGGCGGCGGCCGCCTTGGCCATGTCGTAGCCGACCAGCTGCATCATGTCGTGTGCTTCGAAGGTGCTGGCGGTGTCGGTCGTCATCGCCTGCGCGGCGATGCGCACCGCGGGGGACAGCCCGTGCCGGCGCGCGAAGGCGTCCGAGACGAGGATCGCCGCGGCCGCGCCGCAGGTCGGCGGGCAGGCCATCAGCCGGGTCATCACGCCCGGAATCAGCACCGGCGACGCCAGCACCTCGTCGACCGAGACCTCCTTGCGGAACAGCGCCAGCGGGTTGTGCACGGCGTGGCGGCTTGCCTTGGCGCGGATCCGGGCGAAGGTCTCGAGCCGCGTGCCGTACTTCTTCATGTGCGAGATCCCGGCGCCGCCGAAGTAGCGCAGCGCCAGCGCCACGTCCGGCATGCCCACCAGCGCCGCGGACTCCTCGTCGAAGCGATCGAAGGGCGAGGGGCGGTCGACGTACTTGGTGGTCAGCGCGCCGGCCTCCATCTGCTCGAAGCCGACCGCCAGCGCGCAGTCGACCGCACCGGTCTCCACCGCCTGCCGGGCGAGGAACAGCGCCGTCGAACCGGTGGAGCAGTTGTTGTTGACGTTGACGACCGGCAGGCCGGTCATGCCGACCTCGTAGAGCGCGCGCTGGCCGCAGGTGGAGTCGCCGTAGACGTAGCCGGCGTAGGCCTGCTGGAGGGCGGTGTAGTCGAGGCCGGCGTCGGCGAGCGCGGCGCGAACCGCCCGGGCCGCCATCACGTTGTAGGGTTCCGATGCGCCCGGCTTGGCGAACGGGATCATGCCCACGCCGGCGACCATCACCTGGCTGCTCATGGGAGTCTCCTTTGCAGCCTCCATTGTAAGGCGGAGCCTCCCGGGCGGCACGCTTCCCGGCGCCGGCGCCGGCATCGACCCGGCGCGGAGTCTGCGGAGCCCTTTCAAGGAAACGCCGGGCCGCCCCAAGTTTCCTTGCCCCCCCGGGGGGCGGGCTGGGCGCAGCCCGGCCCTGGGGGCCCTCAGAGCCAGCGCTTGTGGCGGAAGTACACGAGCATGGCGACGACGACGCCGAGCATCGCGATCACCGACAGCCAGAAGCCGTAGCTCTTGTGCAGCCCCGGGATGAAGTCGAAGTTCATCCCGAAAATGCCGGTGATGAGCGTCAGCGGCATGAAGATCGCCGTGATCAGCGTGAGGAGGCGCATGATCTCGGTCGTCCGGTGGCTCATCGCGGCGAAGTAGAGCTGCACCGCCGACTCCGCCTGGTCCTCGATCGTGCGGGCGTGGTTGCGCACCCGCTCGATGTGCTCGACGATGTCGGCGAAGCGCGCGTTCATCGCCGGCGACAGGTCGGCGATCCGATAGTCGCGCCACTCCTGCATCGCGTCGCGCTGCTCTTCCGAAAGGTCCTGCAGCTCGCGGATCTGCTGCCGGCTCGCGAGGAGCTTCACCCAGTCGCGGAACGGCTTGCGCGGGTCGAGCAGCTGGCGCTGCCAGTCTTCGAGCCGCTTCGCCAGAGGCTGCCGCAGCGCGAGATAGTGGTCGACCATCGCCGAGAGCAGCCGCTGCATCAGGTCGTCCGGGCTCTGCGGCGCCTTGGCGGGGAGGTTGGCGAACCGGGACTTCACCTGCGCGACCGAGCGGCTGTCCGCCGCGCGCACGGTCACCAGCAGCCGGTCGAAGTTGAAGAACGTCGTCGGCCGGGTGACGATCGCATCGACGGTCGACGCCGGCGACAGGCCGCGGAACACGACGATCTCGTACGCATCGGTGCTGTCGAAGGACGACGGGTGCAGAAGGTTCCCGGCGTCGACGACGTGGACGTCGACGATGCGCACGCCGGTGAGCCGCTCGACCTCGGCCTGCACCCGGTCCGCTTCCTCGTGGGTCAGGTCGAGCCAGGCGAAGCCTTCGTCGGGCAGCCGCTCGTCGGGCGCGATCGGCGCGACGTGCTTGCCCGGCTCGAGCTTCCAGAGGTCCATCGTCGCCCTTGGGGTCGGCCGCCCTGCCCGCCGGAGCGGCGGCAGCGGCGCGAGCAGGAGTATTGTGGGTTCGGTGGCGCGGGTCAACCGGGCGGCGGCGCCATGGTCGCCGGCATCGACGCGCCGTTCCGCTCCGGGCCGAGCGGACGCCGGGAAGCCGGCGGCCGCAATGACGGGGCGATCCCCCGTCAACAGCGGCTCTGGATCTCCTCGATGTAGCCGATCATCCCCGTCTGGATGCTGGCGGCGTTGCCTTCGTCGGTGTCGATGTGCATCGCCAGCTGGTAGCCGGGATTGACGCGCACGACGACGTCGCCGAACACCAGCCCCCGGTCGCCCTCGATCCGGACACGGACCACGTACTTGTCGCGCAGGCGAAAGCGCCGTGCATCGTCCGGCGTCATGTGGATGTGCCGCTGGGCGCAGATCACGCCGCGATCCAGCGTGGTCGTCCCCTTCGGCCCCTGCAGCGTGATGCCGGGCGTGTTGACGAGATCGCCGGACTCGCGGATCGGCGGGTTGATGCCGACCTTGAACTGCTCGGTCATCGCGATCTCGACCTGCGTCTCCTTGCGCGTGGGACCCAGCACCCGCACGTTGGCGATCCTGCCCTTGGGGCCGATCAGGTCCACCTTCTCGGCACAGGCGAACTGGCCCGGCTGCGAGAGCTCGGCTTCCGGCGTGAGCAGGTGCCCGGCGCCGAACAGGCGCTCGACGTCCGCCTGCGACAGGTGCACGTGGTGGGCGGACACCTCGATCGGGATCGGCGCCTCCCTTTCCGCGCCCTTGATCGCGACGCTGATCTGGTCGCGCTCGATCGCCCGCAGCGTCTCCCACGCCAGCAGGCGCTCGTCGTTGTTGGCGATGACGACGATCTTCACCGGCGAGTCGTCGGTGGAGACCACCGCGTGCGATTCCAGCGGCCCCAGGCTGCGGTTCCGTTCCTCGTCGAGCTTGATGCCCATCCAGCCGAGGCCCTGGCAGGCGAGGCTGCGCACCGTGGGGCTGGTCTCGCCGATGTTGCCGGTGAAGGCCAGCACGTCGACGCCGCCCATCGCGGCCACGTAGGCGCCGATGTTCTTGCGGATCTGGTAGCAGAACGCCTTGTGCGCGAGCAGCGCCCGGTGATGCCCCTCGTCGGCGGCGGCCTCGATCTCGCCGATGTCGGTGGAAATCCCGGAGATGCCCTTGAGGCCGCTTTCCGAGTTGATGAGGTGCGAGAGTTCGTCCGGACCGAGCTTGTAGTGCTGCATCAGGTGGATCATCACCGCCGGATCGAGGCTGCCGGCGCGGCTGGCCATGATGAGTCCGTCCGACGGCGTCATGCCCATCGATGTGTCGACGCTGCGGCCGTGGTCGATCGCGCACAGCGAGGCGCCGACGCCGAGGTGGCAGGAGATGATCTCCAGTTCGCCCAGCGGGCGGCGAACGATCTCGGCGGCCTTGAGCGACACGTAGCGGTGCGACGTGCCGTGGAAGCCGTAGCGCCGGATGCCCTCCTTCTTGTAGTAGTCGTAGGGCAGGCCGTAGAGGTAGGCGTAGGTCGGCAGCGTCTGGTGGAACGCCGTGTCGAAGACCGCCACGTGCGGGATCGCCGGGAACGCCTTCATCGCCTCGCGGATGCCGTCCAGATTGACCGGGCTGTGCTGCGGCGCGAACACCGCCAGCGCCTCGATGTCGGCGATCACCGCCGGCGTGATCACGGCCGCGCTGGAGAACTTGCTGCCGCCGTGCGCCACCCGGTGGCCGACGGCGATGACGTCCTGCGGCGAGAACTGGTAGCGCGCGTCGAGCGTCCGCAGCGCCTCGAACATCGCGTCGAAGAACCGGGCCGGCGGAGCGGCCGGGTGCGCGAGCGTCGTGACCACGCCGCCCGCGGTCAGCCGGATGCGCGCTCCGCTGCCGTCGCCGTGCTCGACGACCCCCCGGACGTTGAGGCTCTCGTCCTGCGTGTCGTGGACGCCGAAGCGGATCTGGGTGATGCCGAAGTTGACGGCCAGGATCTTGCCGGGCTCGTCGGTCCTGACGCTCAGCAGGTACGGGTCCTCGGGACCGGGCGCCGCGCCGGCGGCTGCCGCGTCGACCGGCTGCGCGCGGGCGCGCTCGGCCAGGAGCTTGGTCAGCCGCGCGATCGCCCTGGGGTTGCTCAGCAGGTGGGTCGCGAACGCATCCTGACCGATCTGCAGCACGAAGCACCGGTTGCCGGCGACCACGTTGGCGGCGTGGGGGTCGCCGGTCAGCATCGGCGCCTCGCCGAAGACGTCGCCGTCGTGCAGTCGTCCCACGGTCACCCGGCCGCCGGTATTGTCCGGCACCGAGACTTCGGCGTGGCCGCTGACGAGGATCCCCAGGAACAGCCCCGGGTCGCCGCACTCGACGATCGCCTCGTTGCCTTCGTAAGTGCAAAGCTCGGACTCGGCGGCGATCCTGGCCACGGTCTCGCCGTCGAAGCCCTGGAACAGCGGCACTTTCGCCAGCAGCAGGTTCGCGAGTTCGGCCTGGGTCATCGGGGTTCGTCTCGATCGGTGGGCGTGTCGCCGCACCCCCGGAACATCGGCTCCGGCGTGGGGCGCGGCAGCTACAGCGTAGCACGATGCTGCGTTGCAGCAAATGCCGTCCGGCGGTGGATGTTGCGTCGATGCGACACCCGCTCGACCCGCCGCCTTTCGCTCTCGGATCGAAGGGCGGCGCACCGTCGAGGTGCGCCCGGCCCGTCCTCATCGCCGCCGTCCTGCCCGCATCGCGTTGTGCAATGCAACATGGAAATGCGGCCGGTGATAAAATCGCTGCCTATTCAATCCCTGCCGATTGCCGGCCGGGACCCGGGGTCCGCGGTTCCCTTGCCCCGCAGCAGGTCGCCGGCCCCACGCCCGCTCCACTCCACTCCACACCGCCGCTGCGGACGCTTCTCGGCCTCCGACGCGACCGCCGCCTCCCGGGAAAAGACCCATGGAATCCGCCCTCTCCATCGAACACGCCAAGCACGCGCTGATGGTCTTCGGCCTCATCCTGATGCTGGGGACCGTCAGCGGCCTCCTGTCGCGGGCGACCAAGATCCCGGACGTGGTCATCTTCCTGCTGGCGGGAATGGCCGTCGGGCCGACGGGCTTCGACTGGGTCGACATTCCCGCCAACTCCGAATTGAACCAGCTGATCCTGATCTTCGGCTCGTCGTACATCCTGTTCGACGGCGGGGCCAGCCTCCGGTTCAAGGTGATGAAGGAGGTCTGGATCACCGTCGCGGTCATCTCGACGGTGGGCATCCTCGTCACCGCCGCGATCACCGGCTGGGCGGCGCGGCACATCCTGGGCGTGCCGCTGATCGTCGCGCTGCTGCTGGGCGCGACGCTCGCCTCGACCGACCCGGCGACCTTGGTGCCGATCTTCAAGCAGGTGCGCATCAAGGACCGGGTGGCGCAGACGATCATGAGCGAGTCGGCGTTCAACGACGCCATGGGCGCCATCGTGACTTTCGCGGTGCTCGCCGTCGCCATGGGACAGGCGGACTTCTCGGTCGGCAGCTCGCTGCTCCACCTGGGCTGGCAGACCGGCGTCGGCATCGCGGCCGGCGCCGTCCTCGGCTTCGTCGGTGCCGCGGTCATCGCGCACGAGAAGTACGGCTTTCTGGCCGACTATTCGCGGCTGGTCACGTTGATGGCAGTGATCGCCGCGTACATCGGCGCCGACGGCCTGCAGGCGAGCGGGTTCATGGCGGTGTTCGTGTTCGGGATGATGCTGGGCAACATGGAGTCGCTGGGCTTCGTCGTCGGCGAGCGGGAGCAGGAGGAGATGGAGGATTTCATCTCCACCACCGGGCTCATCATGCGGATGTTCATCTTCGTGATGCTGGGCTCGCAGGTCGACTTCGCCCTGATGGGCAAGTACGCGATCGGGGGCGCGCTGGTGGTCACGGTGCTGATGCTGGTGGCGCGCCCGGTCACGGTCTTCGCCTGCACCCTCGTCGACCGTCGCGCCCGCTGGTCGTTCCGGGAAATGCTGTTCATGTGCTGGACCCGGGAGACCGGGGTGATCCCCGCGGCGCTGGCGGGGATGCTGGTGGGGATGAAGGCGCCCGGCGCCGAGATGATCGCGTCGGTCACCTTCATCGCCATCCTGATGACGATCCTGATCCAGGCCACGACCACCAAGTGGCTGGCGGGTCGGCTCGGGCTGCTGCACGCCGACCCGGCCTAGGGCTTCGACTCCCCCGCTGCCCCCGGCGTCGGGCAGAATGGGCGCGCCGGCGGGGCGCCCGCGCCGGTGACCGGGGCGCAGCCCGCCCTGCATCGCGCCGCCCCGTCCATGGATCCTCGCCCAATTCCGCCCCAGGCCGTCCCCGCAACCGCGGGCGCGCGCCCGCCGCCGGCGCGCGCGGCGTCGACGGCGCCGCGGCATGTCGCCGCGATTCGGCAGCGGCTGCGCGACGCCGGCGCCAAGCCCTGCCACGAGCAGGCGGTGCTCCGCGCGTGGATGCAGGGGCAGCCGCTGGCCGCCGGCGCGCGGCCGGCCGAGGACTTCCTGCCGCGGGGCGTCCGCGACGCGCTGCCCGGGCTCGCCGCCGAACTGGACGGGCTGGTGCGCGTGCACGCCGAGCACGCCGGCAGCGACGGCTCGGCGCGCCTGTTGGTCGAGCTCGCCGACGGCCTGACGGTCGAGAGCGTGCTGCTGCCCCGCGCCGGCCTGTGCGTCTCGACGCAGGTCGGCTGCGCGGTGGGCTGCGTGTTCTGCATGACCGGCCGCGACGGCCTGCTGCGCCAGCTCGGCAGCGCCGAGATCGTCGCCCAGGTGGTCCGTGCCCGCACCCGGCGCGCCGTCGGCAAGGTCGTGTTCATGGGGATGGGCGAACCGGCGCACAACCTCGACAGCGTGATGGAGGCGATCGAGCTGCTCGGCACCGAGGGCGCCGTCGGCCACAAGAATCTCGTCTTCTCGACGGTCGGCGACCGCCGGGTGTTCGAGCGCCTGCCGCAGGGGCCGGTGAAGCCGGCGCTGGCGCTGTCGCTGCACTCGACCTTCGCGCCGCGGCGCGCCGCGTTGCTGCCGCGCGCCGCGCGCATCGATCCCGCCGAGCTGGTCGAACAGGGCGAGCGCTATGCGCGCGCCACCGGCTATCCGATCCAGTACCAGTGGACGTTGCTCGAAGGCGTCAACGACGGCGACGACGAGCTCGAGCGGATCGTCCTGCTGCTCGCCGGCAAGTACGCGGTGATGAACCTGATTCCCTACAACACGGTCGCCGGGCTCGGCTTCCGGCGCCCGGCCTGGGAGCGGGCCGCGGACATGGCGCGAAGGCTCTGCGCGCGCGGGGTCCTCGCCAAGCTGCGCCAGTCGGCGGGCCAGGACGTCGACGCCGGCTGCGGCCAGCTCCGCGCGCGTGCGATCGCGCCGGCGCCGGTCCACTTCGAGGCGCGGGCGCGATGAGCCCGCCGGGCCGCCCCAAGGGCGAATACCGGAGTGCGCAGCACGAAGGTCGTCCATTGAGCGTCTGTGCCCGCGTCGTCGGCGCGCTGCTGCTCTGCGCCAGCTGCGTGGCGCTCGCCGCCGATCCGGCCAAGGTCCTGCGCCTCGCCACCAGCGACATCGACACGCTCGATCCGCAGCAGTGGCAGGACACCTACTCGAACATCGTCGGCTCGTCGATCTTCGAGGCGATGTACCAGTGGGACTACTTCGGCCGCCCGCCCGAGCCGGTGCCCGACACCGCGGCGGCCGCACCGGAGTTCTCCGCGGACCGGAAGACGGTGACGGTTCGGCTGCAGCCGGGGATCCTGTTCACCGACGACCCGGCGTTCAAGGGGAAGCCGCGCGAGCTGACCGCCGACGACTACGTCTACTCGATCAAGCGCTACCTCGATCCCAACCTGCGCGGCGGCGGCGACCCGCTGCTGACCGACCTCATCGTCGGCATGCGCGCGGTGGTCGACGCCGCCCGCCGGCCGGGGGCCAGGCTCGACTACGACGCCCGGGTCGAGGGACTGCGCGCGCTCGACCGCCACACCCTCCAGCTGCGCCTGACCGACGTCAACTACCCGCTCGTCGCCGACATCCTCGTCGGCGTGCGCGCCGTCGCCCGCGAAGTGGTCGACGCCGCGCGCGGCGACATCCAGGCGCGCCCGGTCGGCACCGGCCCCTATCGGCTCGTCGAGTGGCGGCGCGGGACGCGCGTCGTGCTGGAGGCCAATCCGCGCTATCGCGGCGTCGCCTTCCCGGCCAGCACCGACCCGCGGCACGCGGACCTGATCGCCGCGATGCAGGGCAAGCGGCTGCCGCAGGTCGGCCGGATCGAGCTCTCGGTCATCGACGAGCAGCAGACCCGGCTGCTGGAGTTCGAGAGCGGCAACCTCGACTACGTGGAACTGCGCGGCGAGGCCGCGCAGCGCTTTCTGGTCCGCGGCGAGCTCGATCCGGCGCTCGCCGCGCGTGGCATCCGCCGCCAGACCTATTCGACCAACAGCGTGCGCTCGATCTACATGAACATGGAGGATCCGGTGCTGGGCGGCACGGGCATCGCGCAGGTGGCGCTGCGGCGGGCGATTGCGCTGGCGCTGGACGTCGAGGCGCTGATCCGGGTCGTCTACAACGGCCAGGGCCTGCCGTCGAGCCAGATCGTGCCGCCGGGCGTGTCCGGCTTCGATCCGCAGTCGCGCCGGCCGCCGCACGACCCCGTCACCGCCAACGCGCTGCTCGACCGCGTCGGCTACGGCAGGCGCGATGCGCAGAACTTCCGGCTGCAGCCCGACGGGCGGCCGCTGACGCTGTCGTTCACGATCTTTCCGGGGACCGTGTGGCGCGAGATCCAGACGCTGTTCAAGCGGAACCTGGATGCGATCGGCGTCCGCGTCGAATTCAAGGTGGTGCCGACGCAGGACCTGTTCAAGGAGGCGGCGCAGGGCCAGTTCCAGATGAACATCCACGGCCGCGGCGGCGGGCCGGTGGGCCTGCTGTTCTCGACCCTCTACGGCCCGACGCCGCCCGAGGGGAACGAGACGCGCTTTCGCAACGCGCAGTACGACCGTGCCTTCGAGGGCTTCCTGCGCGCCGCCGACGAAAAGACCCGTCTCGCGCACGCGCGGACGATGACCGCGCTCACGCAGGTCCACGTCCCGATCATCCCGCTGCTGGTCGACGTCGAGAACGCGTTCGTCCAGCCCTGGGTGATGGGCTATCACCGGTCGCCGTTCGGCACCTACTGGAAGTACCTCGACATCGACGCCGCGCGCCGGCTGCGCGGAGCGGGCGGGCGCTGAGAGGCTGAGAGTCTTTAGCCCCGCCGCCGCGTTCACGCGCATTGCCCGGCCACCCACCCCGACGACCACGCCCACTGGAAGTTGTAACCCCCCAGCCAGCCGGTGACGTCGACGACCTCGCCGACGAAGAAGAGGCCGGGCACCCGCCGCGATTCCATCGTCTTGGACGACAGTTCGTCGGTGTCGACGCCGCCGAGGGTGACCTCGGCCTTGGCGAAGCCGAGGGTTCCCGACGGGGCGATCGCCCAGGCGTGCAGCGCCGCGGCGATGCGTTCGCGCTCCGTGCCGGTCAGCTCCGCGAGCGGCCGGTCGCCGCCGTGCAGCGCGCACCAGCCCTGCGCGAAGCTGCGCGGCAGGCGCTGGGCGAGCAACGTCGACAGCAGCGCCCGCGACCGCGACTGCTGCGCGAGCCAGGCGGCCGCATCGCCCCCCGGCAGCAGATCGATGACGACGTCGCGTCGTGAATCCCCGCTGCGGCCGGCCTCCTGCAGCTGCCAGTAGCTCGAGATCTGCAGGATCGCAGGCCCCGAGAGCCCCCGGTGGGTGACCAGCACCTTTTCCCGGAACCGCGCGTCGCCGGCAAGTGTGGGCATCGCGCCCGCCGCGCGGCGCGGGTCGCGCGATGGCGCCAGCGACGTCTCGGCCGCGAACGAGACCCCCGAGATCGGCGCCAGCGTGACCAGCGTCTCGGGGGCGAGCGCCAGCGGCACGAGCCCGGGCCGCGGTGCGACGATGCGCAGGCCGAACTGCTCGGCGAGGCGATAGCCGAAGGGCGTGGCGCCCAGCTTGGGCACCGCGAGGCCGCCGGTGGCGATCACCAGCGAGCGGCAGCGGATGCGGCCGGGGTCGGTGAAGAGCTCGAAGCGGTCGGCCCCGTCGTCGATCGCCGGCGGGGCGCCGGCGGTCCGACTCCCGTCCGGCAGCCGCGTTACGCGGTGCACCGCGCAGGGCTGCGCCCACTGCACGCCCGCCTCGGCGACGGCATCGACGAGCAGGTCGATCACCTGCTGCGACGACCCGTCGCAGAAGAGCTGGCCGAGCGTCTTTTCGTGATAGCCGATGCCGCGCGCCTCGATCCGCGCGATGAAGTCGCGGGCGCCGAACCGCGCCAGCGCCGAGCGGCAGAAGTCCGGATTCCGCGACAGGTAGTTCGCCGGGCCCGCGTCGCGATTGGTGAAGTTGCAGCGGCCACCGCCCGAGATGCGGATGCGCTCGCCGATCTTCGCCGCGTGCTCGATCAGCAGGACGCGGCGGCCGCGCCGCCCCGCTTCCGCCGCGCACATCATTCCCGCGGCGCCTCCTCCGACGATCACGATATCGAAGCGCATGTCGTTGCCGCCCGGTGGCGCTGCGCGGGGCTCCCTTCGGTTCGACGGGAGCTGCCGGTCCGGAGACGGGTTGGTGCGCCGTCCGGGATTCCGTCATGCTACGCGTTCCGCCCCGAGGCCCCGCCGATCGGGGCTGCCTACCAACCCGACTCTGCTACATTGCGCCGACAGGAGTGCAATGAAACGCCAACGCCAGCTGTCGACGCGGGACCTCAACGCGATCCTCGCCGTCACGAGCGCGCTGGCGGCTCCGTTCGACCTCATGACGATGCTGGGAGCGGTGGTCGCGGCATCCAAGCAGGTGCTCGGTGCCGATCGGGGCTCGGTCTGGCTGCACGACCGCGCGACCGACGAACTGGTGCTCGAGGTTGCCACCGGCATCCAGCCGATCCGCGTGCCCTCGGGAGCGGGCCTGGTCGGCGCCTGCGCCCGCGACCGGCGCCTCATCAACGTGCAGGACTGCTACGCCGACCCGCGCTTCGATCCGGCGGTGGACAAGGCTTCGGGTTACCGCACGCGCTGCATGCTGACGCTGCCCTTGATCGACCACAAGGACGTCCTCGTGGGTGTCATGCAGATCCTGAACAAGACCGGGGGCGTCTTCGATGCCGACGACGAGCGTGTCGCCACCGCGCTCGCCGCGCAATGTGCCGTCGCGCTCCAACGGGTGCGGATGACCGAGGCGGTGATCGAAGGCGAGCGGATGCGGCGGGAGCTGGAAATGGCTCGCGACGTGCAGATGAGCACGCTGCCGGCCGCGCTGCCCGAGCTTCCCGGATACGACCTGTGCGGCACGTTCCGGCCGGCCGAGATCACCGGAGGCGACACCTTCGACCTGGCCGAACTCGAGCAGGGGCTGCTGATCGTCCTCGGCGACGCCACCGGCCACGGCATCGCGCCGGCGCTGTCGGTGACGCAGATGCAGGCGATGCTCCGCATCGCTTTCCGTCTGGGCGCCGACCTCGATTCGGCTTTCCTGCAGGTCAACAATCGGCTGGCCGAGACGCTGCCTCCCGACCGGTTCGTCACCGCGTTCATCGGACTCCTCGATCCGCAAACGCATCGACTGCAGTTCCACAGCGGCGGCCAGGCGCCGATCCTCCACTACCAGGCGGCGAGTCGATCCTGCCGGAGCTACAAGCCCACCAGCTTCCCGCTGGGCGCGATGCCGATCGTTCGAGTGAAGCCTGCCGTGACCGTGGACCTGCTGCCCGGGGATGCCCTGATCCTGCTCTCGGACGGCTTCTTCGAATACGGCAATGCCGGCGGCGAGCAGTTCGGCGAGGAGCGCGTACGCGCCATCGTCGAGGCGCATCACGGCCGGACCGCGACCGCATTGCTCGACTTCGTTCTGCAGGGGCTCGACGCGTTCGCCGGTGGCGCGTCGCAGGAGGACGACATGACGGCCGTGCTGGTCAGGCGGGCGGCGCTCGCATGACCGAATCGCGGGCGTTCGAACGCAGCTTCGACTCGCTGGCCGGGATCGTCGCCTTCACGGCGGAGTTCTTCGCGCGCGCGGGGATCGATGCCAGCCTGCGTCCGGTCGTCGATCTGGCGCTGGAGGAACTGTTCACCAACATGGTCAAGTACAGCCGCGCGAGCGGTGCCGACGTGGACATCGCGCTGACCGCCATCCGCCAGGGCGTCGAGGTGACGTTGACCGACCATGACGTTGCCGCGTTCGACGTCACCCGCGCGCCCGACGTGGACGTGACGCTGCCGATCGAGCAGCGCCGCCCCGGGGGACTTGGGCTGCACCTCGTTCGACGCATGCTGGACGCCATCGAGTACGATTACGCCGAGGAAGGCCGGCGGAGCCGGATCACGTTTCGGAAGACGCTGGCGGAACGGCCCGCTTCCGGAGCGACAGCAACGACAGGGGGAGAGGGTGCTGGCGATTGATTTTGGCCCCGCGGGGTCCGTGGTTGTCGTGGGTCGGCTGGACGCCGCCCAATCACCCGTCGCGCAGGCGTTCCTGGACCGGGTCGAGGGAACGGTCACGCTCGACTGCAGCGCGCTCGAATACATCTCCAGCGCGGGCCTGGGGGTGCTGCTCAAGACCCAGAAGCGCCTGCTTGCCTCGGGCGGGAAGCTTCGGCTCACCGGCGTCAACCGGCACCTGCAGGACGTGTTCGGGTATTCCGGGTTCGACCAGCTGTTCGAGATCGAGCCGGCGCGTTAGCGCGGTCGGGCGACGGGCAGGCAGCCGCTTGAACGCGCCCTCCGCCGGTCCGCACCAACCTTTTGCGCCGTCGCGTGTAATTGTGGACGATGCGACCGATCAGGCGTTGCTCGAGCGCTTGCGCAACGGTGACCGCGAAGCGTTCGCCGAGCTCGTGATCCGCTACCAGCGACCGATCTACAACGCGGCCTTCTGGATCCTGCGCAAGCCCGAGGACGCGAGCGACGTTGCGCAGACGGTGTTCCTTCGGGTGGCGGAGCGACTGGACGAATACGATGACCGGTACCGTTTCTTCAGCTGGATCTACCGCATCGCGGTCAACGAGTCGCTCAACCTGCTTCGCCGCGGCGGCAGGGAGGAGGTGCTCGATGACGAAGGCGACCTCCCGGGGGCCGAGCGCGACGACCCGGAGTCGCGGGCGGGCGACGCCGAATCCGCGGCGCGCGTCCGCGGCGCGGTCCTCCGCCTGTCGCCCGGGGATCGCATGGTGATCACGCTGCGGCATTTTGCCGAACTGAGTTACGAGGAAATGGGAGAGGTCCTGGAGATCGACCAGAAGACCGTGAAGTCGCGCCTCTACGAAGCGAGGCAGCGGCTGCGGGCGATGCTCGAGGACCTGCGGCCCCACTAGCATGAACGACCTCCACGCTCGCTTTGCTCGCTGCCCCCCGTGGGGGGCGGTCAGTACCCTTCGGGCGGCCGGGCGGGTACTGGATGGAACGACCCCCACGCTCGCTTTGCTCGCTGCCCCCCGTGTGGGGGGCGGTCCGTACCCTTCGGGCGGCCGGGCGGGTACTGACATGAAAACCTCCGAACGCCAGGCCCTGATGCACGCGGTCCTCGACGGCGAAGCCACGCCCGAGGAAGCCCGGGAACTCGAGCGCCGCCTCGGCGCGGACCCGGCGGCCCGCGCCGAGTTCGAGCAGTGGCGGTGCCTGTTCGAAGGGCTGGCAGCGATTCCCGAGGAGTTTCCGCCCGAGGGGCTGGTTGCCTCGGTCATGGCAAACCTGCCGGCGCGGGCCCGCCCGCGCGGCGGATCCGACCAACCTTTCGTGGCGCCGCGTGTAATTGGGCAAGCTTCCAACGCAAGGCCGGGCGTCAACCCGGGGACAACGACGACGGACCGTCGGGCTTCACCGACCGGTCCATTTTTCAGGGGTGAGAGCATGAGCGAGCAACAAGTCGGTTCGAAGCGCAAGGTCTGGATTGGCGTCGGCGTCGCCGTGGCGGCCGTCGTCGTCGCGTCGCAGTTCGTCGACTTCGGATCGGGCGGCAAGGACGCGGTCGGGACGATCGTCCCGGCGCAGCGGTTCCGCGCCGAGCAGCCGGCGACGACCGGCGTCCAGGGCGGCAGCGCAACGGGCACGGCGTCGGCCCCGATCGCGCCGGCGGCTACCGCGAGCGATGGTCGCAGTGCGACCGACGCCCGTGGCGCGACCGACGCGCGTGGCGCGACCGATGCCCGTGGCGCGACCGATGCGCGTGGCGCGACCGATGCGCGTGGCGCGACCGATGCGCGTGGCGCGACCGATGCGCGTGGCGCGACCGATGCCCGTGGCGCGACCGACGCGCGTGGGCGCGACCGATGCGCGTGGCGCGACCGATGCCCGTGGCGCGACCGATGCCCGTGGCGCGACCGATGCCCGTGGCGCGACCGACGCCCGTGGCGCGACCGACGCCCGTGGCGCGACCGATGCCCGCGGCGCGACCGATGCCCGTGGCGCGACCGACGCCCGTGGCGCGACCGACGCCCGTGGCGCGACCGATGCCCGTGGCGCGACCGATGCCCGTGGCGCGACCGACGCCCGTGGCGCGACCGCCGCCGACGGTCGCAGCACCCGCACTCCGTAACCTGCCGCACGCACCCGTTCCAACCAGGCCGCCGGCATCGTCGCCGGCGGCCTTTTTTCCAGGGTGGTCGCCTATAATCGCCGGTCGGTCGTCCCCGGGGGATCTGCATGCGTGGCCGGATCGTCTGCTCGCTGCTGGCGTTGTTCTCGGCCGCGTCGGCTGCCGACGAGAGCCCGGTCGGCATCTCCGGCGTCGAGACCCCCGACGTCAAGCTCTACTACTACGACTACCTCGGCAACATCGCGCCGCTGGCGATCCGCACCTTCACCAATGCGCGCGAATGGCAGCGCCGGGTGTTCGGCTGGTCGCCTTCGGAGCCGACGACGGTGCTGCTGCAGGACTTCGCGGACTACGGCAACGCACTGGCGTACGCCGCACCGCGTGGCACGCTGATCATCGACGTCGCGCCGCTGTCGCGCGCGTTCGAGACGAGTCCCGCCAGCGAGCGCATGTACTCGACGATGAACCACGAGCTCGTCCACGTCGTGCAGAGCGACATCGCGAACGACGAAGACCGGCGCTGGCGCAAGTTCTTTTCCGGCAAGGTGCCGGCGAATTCGAAGAATCCCGAGACGCTGCTCTACAGCTACCTCACGATCCCGCGCTTCACCACGCCGCGCTGGTACTCCGAGGGCGGCGCCGTCTTCCTCGAGACCTGGATGGCCGGCGGGCTGGGCCGCGCGCAGGGAGGCTACGACGAAATGGTCTTCCGGACGATGGTGCGCGACGACGCGCACTTCTACGACCCGCTGGGCCTCGCCTCGCGCGGCACCAAGGTCGACTTCCAGACCGGAGCGAACGCCTACCTTTACGGCGGCCGCTTCTTCACCTGGCTTGCCTGGGCCCACTCTCCCCAGAAGGTCGTCGCCTGGATCAGGCGGGACGAGGGGAGCGCGCGCTATTACGCCGACCAGTTCGAGCAGGTCTTCGGGATGCCGCTCGATCGCGCCTGGCAGGACTGGATCGCGTTCGAGCGCGAGTTCCAGCGCCGGAACCTCGCCGAGGTGCGCAAGTTTCCGACCACCACGCAGACGAAGCTCGCCAACCGGGCGCTGGGGTCGGTGTCGCGGCTCCACTACGACGAAGCGACCCGGACGCTGTATGGCGCCTTCCGCTATCCGGGAGTCGTCGAGCACGTGGGGGCGCTCGACACCCGTGACGGGACCGTCCGCCAGCTGGCCGACATCAAGGGTGCGATGCACTACATGGTCGCGTCGTTCGCGTACGACCCGGGCTCCGGCACCGCGTTCTACACGGAGAACAACACGGCGCTGCGCGATCTCAAGGCCGTCGACGTGAAGACCGGCGAGGTTCGCACGCTGCTCGAGCAGGCGAGCATCGGCGAAATCGTCTTCAACCCGGCGGATCGATCGCTGCTGGGGGTGCGGCATCTGTACGGCCTGGCCACGCTGGTGCGCATCCCCTACCCGTACACGGAGTGGAAGGAGATCCACACCTTTCCCTGGGAACACGTGCCTTCCGACCTCGACATCTCGCGCGACGGGCGGCTCCTTTCGGCGTCGATCAGCGACGACAAGGGCGACCAGTTCCTGCGCGTGTGGCGCCTCGAAGCGCTCCTGGCCGGTGACGTGACGCCGCTGCGCGAATACGGCTTCGGCCAATCGGTGCCGGAGAGCTTCGTGTTCTCTCCCGACGGCCGTTACCTCTACGGCAGCAGCTACTACACCGGCGTGTCCAACATCTTTCGTTACGAGATCGCCACCGGCGAGATCGAGGCGGTCTCCAACGCCGAGTCGGGCTTCTTCCGGCCGGTGCCGCTGCCCGACGGGCGGCTCGCCGTCCTCGCCTACACCGGCGAGGGTTTCGTGCCGGCGATCATCGAGGCACGCCCGATCAAGGACGTCAGCGCGATCCGATTCCTCGGGGCCGCAGTGGCCGAGAAGTACCCGGAGGTGAAGTCGTGGCAGGTGCCCGGCCCGGCCACGGTCGACGACGAGAAGCTGGTCACGAAGAAGGGGCCCTACCGGCCGCTCGCGAGCCTCGAGCTCGTCAATGCCTTTCCGGTGGTGCAGGGCTACAAGAGCTCCGCCGCGATCGGCTACCGCTTCAACTTCGAGGACCCGCTGCAGTTCACGAGCCTCGCGGTCACGACGGCCTATTCCCCGTGGACCGATCTGCCCGGCAACGAGCGCGGTCACGTCGAGATCGCCGGCCGCTACGAGTTCTGGCGTGCTGCGCTGTCGTGGAACCGGGCGGACTTCTACGACCTGTTCGGCCCCACCAAGCGCGGCCGCAAGGGGTACGCGGCCAAGCTGGGCTACGATTTGCCGCTGATCTACGACAAGCCGCGGCGGCTGGACCTCAACGTCGACTTCGCCTTCTACGACCAGATCGACACGCTGCCGAACGCGCAGAACGTCAGCACCGGCTTCACCCGCCTCATCACCAGCGAGGTGGGGCTCCACTACACCGACCTCCGGCGCTCGCTCGGCGCGGTCGACGACGAGAAGGGGACGAACTGGTCGCTCGTCTACAACGGCAACCATGTCAACGGCGCGCTGACGCCGCAGTTCCACGGCCAGCTCGACCTCGGCTTCGCGCTGCCGCTCGAGCATGCTTCGATCTGGCTGCGAACCGCCGGCGGCATCGCCAACGGCGAGCGCAGCAGCACGGTCGCCAACTTCTATTTCGGCGGCTTCGGCAACAACTACGTCGACGACAAGGCGATCAAGCGCTATCGCGAGTTCGGATCGTTCCCGGGGTTCGCCATCGACGAGATCAGCGCGCAGAAGTTCGTGCGCGAGCTGGTGGAGTTCAACGCGCCGCCCCATGTGTTCGAGTCCGCGGGCACGCCGGGCCTCCACCTCCGTTGGCTGCGCCCCTCGCTGTTCGCCGCCGGGCTGTGGTCGGATCCCGGCAACCAGGCGCTGCGCAGCGGCTACGCCAGCTTCGGCGGGCAGGCCGACCTCCACTTCAGCATCCTGCACCGCTACGACATGACGCTGTCGGTCGGCTACGCGGTCGGATACTCGGGAACGCAGCGCAGCGGGTCCGAGTGGATGGTCTCGCTCAAGATCATGTAGCCGGTGGCGCGATCGCATGGCGGCCGGCATCCTCATCCACACTGTCGTCGGACTCGCGCCGGTGCTGTGCTTTCTCGCGGCGCTGCTCTATCTCGACAGCTACAAGCTGGTGTCGATGCGCTCGGTCGTCGCCGTCGTCGCCTGCGGTCTGGCGGTTGCGGGCGGCTGCTACTTCGTGAATGGCCTGCTGCTGGGTTGGTCGGGGGTCGAGCTCGGCGACTACGCGCGCTACGCCGGACCGGTGGTCGAGGAGCTCGGCAAGGCGCTCGTCGTCGTGGCCCTGATCCGAACGCACCGGATCGGGTTCCTGGTCGACGCCGCGATCTACGGCTTCGCCGTCGGCGCGGGCTTCGCGGTCCTCGAGAACGTCTGGTACCAGTTCGTGGTGCCGGATGCGGGCCTCGGCCTGTGGATCGTGCGCGGCTTCGGCACCGCGATCATGCACGGCGGGACGACCGCGATCCTCGCGGTGACGGGGCTCGCGCTGCTGGAGCAGCGCGAGCGCAGCGATGCGGCCGCCCTCCTTCCCGGCTACCTCCTCGCCGTCGTGCTGCACGCCGCGTACAACCAGCTCGTGGCCTCGCCGCGGGCCGCGACTCTCGCCGTGCTGCTGGTGCTGCCGGCGCTGCTGTTCTGGGTCTTCCGGCGCAGCGAGCGGAGCACGGCGGACTGGCTCGGCCAGGGCTTCGACGCCGACGCCGCGATGCTGGAAACGCTCAACTCCGGGAGTTTCGCGGACTCGCCGGCCGGCCGCTATCTCCAGTCGCTGAAACGCCGCTTCAAGGGACCGATCGTGGCCGATCTCCTGTGCTACCTCCGGCTCCACACCGAGCTCGCGCTGCGCGCCAAGGGCATCCTGATGATGCGCGAGAGCGGCTTCGACAGCCCGCTCGACGACCAGACCCGGGCCAAGTTCGACGAAGTGCGCTACCTCGAGAAGAGCATGGGCAAGACCGGCCTGCTCGCGGTCCGTCCGCTGCTGCGCATGAGCCGCAAGGAGATGTGGCAGCTCTACATGCTGGGGAGCCAGTGACGGAGCGGGGACTGCAGCGCCGATGGCCGGCGCATTGCACCGGGTGCCGACGAGAGCGGCCGGCAATTCTTGCCCGGTCGCACCGGCGACCGTCGTGCGCGCCGGCTCTGGAATACACTGTGCCCTTGCGATCGGCATTGCCGCCGTGAGGAGTTAATCGTGCCGCTGTACGTCGTGCAGATGTTCTACGCCACGCTGAAGGAGAGCGCTCCGCTGGTGGCCGAAGCCAAGAGCGCGGTCGCCGCGCTGTCGAAGAACGACTTCATCCTGATGGGGTTCGGCGAGCACACCAGCGCGATCGCGTTCGTGTCGAACGAGCCCGAGGCGAACATGACGGCCCAGTTCGGCCGGATTCGCGGCGACAGGTTCTCGCTGGTGGCGTTCGAGGCGGCGTGGTTCCTCGGCGGCAACCTGCCCAAGCCGGCCAGCGACTGGCTGGAGCGGCACAAGCCCAGCCCGTTCAAGGGCGGCTGACCGGGGGCCTCAGCCGGGATCCGCGCCCGCGCCCGCGAGCAGGTTGGCCAGGCGCACGAAGTCGGCGGTCGCCAGCGTCTCGCCGCGCGCCGACGGGTCGATCCCGGCGGCGTGCAGCGTCGGCGCGGCGCAGAGCTCGCGCAGCGCGTTGCGCAGCGTCTTGCGCCGCTGCCCGAACGCCGCGGCGACGAGGCGTGCGAACAGCGCGGCATCGGCGATCGCCGGGCGGGCGGCGCCGAGCGGGGTCAGCCGGGCGACGGCGGAGTCGATCTTCGGCGCCGGCGAAAACGCGCCGGGCGGCACGACCATGAGCCGGCGCACGGCGAATTTCACCTGCAGCATCACCGTCAGCCGGCCGTAGTCGGCGGTGCCGGGGTCCGCCGTCATCCGGGCCACGACCTCCTTCTGCAGCATCACGTGCAGGTCGACGATCTGCCGGTCGTACTGCGCGAGGTGGAACAGCAGCGGCGAGCTGATGTTGTAGGGCAGGTTGCCGACGACGCGCAGGCGCTCGCCCAGCGTCGCGAAATCGAAGGTCAGCGCATCGGCAACGTGCAGCGACAACTGCGCGGGCGTGAACTCCCCGGCCAGCCGGGCCGCGAGATCGCGGTCGATTTCCACCCCGTGCACGTGCCCGCAGCGCGCGATCAGCGGCCGCGTCAGGGCGCCCAGCCCGGGACCGATCTCGACCAGGTTCTGCCCGGGCTGCGGGTCGATCGCGTCGACGATGCGCGCGACGTAGTGCGGATCGGCGAGGAAGTTCTGGCCGAAACGCCTTCGCGCCTGGTGCCCCTGCATCCCGGCTCAGAACCGGGCCCCCCCCCCCCCCCCGGAGGCGGGGCCCCCCGCCCCCCCCCCCCCCCCCCCCCCGCGGCGGTTTCCCCGGTTCTCAACCGCCGGCGCTGCGCCGCGCCAGCTCGATGGCGAGGCGGGTGGCCGCGATCAGGCTGCCCGGGTCCGCCTGACGCGCCTTGACCGGATCGGCGGCGAGGTCGAGCGCGGTGCCGTGATCGACCGAGGTGCGGATGAACGGCAGGCCCAGCGTCACGTTGATGCCGTGGCCGAAGGTCGCGGCCTTGAGCACCGGCAGCCCCTGGTCGTGGTACATCGCGACGATGGCGTCGAAGTGCTGCGCGACGGCGGGAACGAACACCGTGTCGGCCGGGAACGGGCCGCTGACCGCGTGGCCGCCGGCGACGGCGGCGGCGATGGCCGGGGCGATGACGTCGATCTCCTCGCGTCCCAGGTGGCCGCCTTCGCCGGCGTGCGGGTTGAGGCCGCAGACCGCGATGCGCGGGGCGGCGAGGCCGAACTTGGCCGCCAGCTCGCGCGCGACGATGCGCAGCGTCTCCTCCACCGCCGCCCGGGTGATCGCCGCGGGCACGTCGCGCAAAGCGAGATGCGTGGTGACCAGCGCGACGCGCAGCGGCGATGCGGTTCCCGCGCCGGTCAGCATCATCACCACCCGCGGCGTGCGCGTGCGCTGGGCGAAGAACTCGGTGTGCCCCGAGAACGGGATCCCGGCATCCTGCAGCACGCTCTTCTGCACCGGTGCCGTCACCAGCGCGGCAAAGGCGCCGGTCGCACAGCCGTCGGCGGCGCGGGAGAGCATTTCCAATACGCTCGGCGCGTTGCTGGGGTCGGGATGGCCCGGGGTGACCGGGACGCCGACCGGCTGGTGCCAGATCTCCAGGCTGCCGTCGGTCGGCGGCAGCGCCGCCGGCGTGTAGTCGCGGTAGCGCGGGGCGAGGCCGGCGAGTGCCGCGCGCTTGGCGAGCAGTTTCGCGTCGCCGACGACGATGAGGCGCGCCGCAAAGGGCTCGCGCCGATGGCGCTCGCCGAGCAGCGCGACGAGCTCGGGCCCGATGCCGGCGGGTTCGCCGACGGTGATCGCGATGACCGGGTGATCGCGCATCAGCGAAAGACTCTCAGACTCTCAGTCGAGGTGGCCGACGACGATCCCTGCCGCGTCGCCGAAGCCCTCGACCTGCACGCCCTCGCGGGCGCGGACGCCGAAGCCGCCGTCGGCCTGCGCGTCGATGCGCGCCTGGGCGAAACCCGCCAGCGCACGCGTCGGCTTGCCGAACAGCCACAGCTGCAGCAGCGGGCGGGCCGGATCGATCTCGCCGGTGTGCTGGACCGCCGGGCCCAGCGGCAGCGCGTGGCCCTCGCGCCCGAACACCGGGAACTGGTCGAGGCCCGCCCGGTAGCGGACGATGCGCCCGCCCGGCAGCCGCTGGCGCGAGTTCAGGTCGTACCAGGCGCCGGGGGGCAGCGCGATCTCCACTTCGCCGCCGGGCTGCAGCACCGGGGCGACCAGCAGCGTCTCGCCGCACAGGAACTGCGTCTCGTAGTTGCGCAGCAGCGGCTGCCCCGGAAACGCCAGCGGCATCGCGCGCATCACCGGCAGCCCGGTGCGCACCGCCTCGTCGATCACCGTCTTCAGGTAGGGAATGAGGCGGTAGCGGAAGGCGAGCCACTTGCGGGCGATCGCCTCGGCTTCCGGACCGAAGGCCCAGGGTTCGCGTTCGCCGATGCCGTGCACGCGGATGTGCGAGCTGAAGACCGTCGCCTGCAGCCAGCGCAGGTAGAGCTCGGCCGAGGGCTGCACCGACCCGTAGAAGCCGCCGATGTCCGACGAGTGGTAGGGGGCGCCACTCATGCCCCAGGACAGGCCGCCGCGGATCGACGCCGCCAGGCCTTCCCAGTCGCTCTGCGGATCGCCGCCCCACTGGATCGGATAGCGCTGGCTGCCCGTCCATCCGGCGCGGGCCCAGACCATCGGCGGGGCGTCGGCGCGCGGCTGGTGCATCGCGGTCGCGTCGAAGACGCAGCGGTTGTACAGCAGCGGGTAGACGTTGTGCAGCCGGGTGCCGCGATCGCCGTTGAAGGCCACGGCGTCGTCGGGCACCTGCTCGCCGAAATCGCTCTTGATGACGTCGACGCCGTCGGCGAAGAGGTCGGCGTGCGCATCGCGCCACCACTCGTAGGCGCCCGGATGGGTGAAGTCGACCAGCCCGGATTCGGGCAGCGGCGTCAGCACGTCGCCGAACGGCGAGCTGCCCGGCGCGGTGTCCCACTGGAACACGTAGGGATCGCCGTGGGCGTCGGTCAGCAGGTAGCCGCGCGCCGCGAGCTCGGTGAACAGCGGGTCGTGGACGGAGACGCAGGGGTACTCCCAGACGCAGACCCGCAGGTGGTGCGCCTTGATCGCGGCCAGCGCCGACTTCGGATCGGGAAAGCGGTCGGGGTCCCACTGGAAGTTGAACCGGGTCTCGACCTTCCACGCGGCGCGGCCGTCCAGCGTCAGCACGTCGCAGGGGATCCTGCGTGCCCGCAGCTTGGCGGCGACCTCGGCGGCTTCCTCGGGGGTCCGGTAGTACGCCCGCGAGACCCAGAGGCCGAGGCTCCAGTCGGGCACCGCGGGCGCGCGGCCGGTGAGCTGCGTGTAGAGATCGAGGATGCCCGCGGGCGTGTCGGCGGCGAACAGGAAGAGGTCGATCGCCTCGTCGTCGACCAGCAGCGCGTAGGAGCGGTGCGACCAGTCGGGGTGGCCGACACCGTGCGACACCATGCCCGGCGTGTTGACGAAGACGCCCCAGGCACCGCTGCCGGTCCCCGGTCCCCAGGCGAACGGCGCGTTCTTGTAGGACAGGCCCGTGTTGACGCCGAGCGCGTCGACCACCTGCGAGTGGATCAGCTGTCCGCGCTTGTTCAGCGGCCCGAACTTCTCGCCGAGGCCGTACACGGGCTCGCCCGACGCCAGCGCGAACGCCGCGATCCACTGTCCGCCCTGTCGCATCCGGGCCAGCGCAGGCAATCGCGTCCAGCCGCGGAAGTGCTCGTCGGTGATCGACGAGAACACGGGCGCGCCCTTGTGCAGCAGGCGCAGGCGCAGCGGCGAGCCGGCCAGCTCCAGCGTCGTGTCGCCGGCGGTGAACGACCACGCGCCGTCGGCGCCGCGCCGGCTTTCGCAGGCCTTGGTGCGGCCGACGACCAGCCCGTAGTCGGGCAACGCATTGGGGCCGGCGCGCACGCGGAACACGCCCGGTCCGTAGCACGAGACTTCCAGGATGTCGCCGGTCGAGGTCGCGAACGCGGCCCCGGACGCCGAGGCGCCGAGGCTCTGCGGCGAGTCGAGACGGAGGAAGGACTGGAAATCGAAGAGCATGGGGAGGTCAGCCGGCAAAGGGAATCGAAGGCAGTCCGGGAACGTCGACCGGCAGGGCGAAGATGCCGCCGGAATGCGGATAGCGGGCGAGCTCGTCCGGGTCGCGACCCTTCCTGGCGCTGGTCACGTACAGGGTCTTGCGCCCCGGTCCGCCGAGCGCGCACATCGTCGGGCACAGCGCCGGGACGCGGAGGTCCTGCAGCGTTTCGCCGGAGGGCGCGATGCGCAGCACCCTTCCGCCGCGGTAGAACGCGGTCCAGTAGCAGCCCTCGACGTCGACGGCGGCGCCGTCGGGGCGCTCGGTCTCGCCGGACCAGCGCGCCAGGACGCGCGGGTGGCTCGGCAGGCCGGTCGCCGCGTCGTAGTCGTAGGCGCGGACGACGTGCGTCGGCGTATCGGCGTGGTACATCGTCCGGCCGTCGGGGCTGAAGGCGAGGCCGTTGCTGACCATCATGTCGCCGAGGATGCGGGTGACGGTCAGGTCAGGATCGAGGCGGACCAGCGCCGCCGAATTGGCGTCGCGCCGCTCGTTCATGGTCCCGGCGAGGAACCGGCCCTGCGGGTCGCAGCGCCCGTCGTTGAAGCGGTGGTGGGCCGGGTCGTAGGGCGCGTCGGCGACCTTGCGCTCCAGGCGCCCGTCGGCCGCCGCGAACCAGAAGCCGTCGCGCAGCGCGACGACGAAGCCGCCGCCGGCGCGCAGCGCGAAGCAGCCGATCGCCTCGGGCATCGGCATCGCCGTGTTCCGGCCGCTCGCCGGATCGAAACGGTTGAGGGCGGGCGCGTCGATGTCCACCCAGTAGAGCACCTGCTCGCCGTCCGACCAGACCGGGCACTCGCCCAGCAGGGCACGGGCGTCGAGGACGCAGGCAAACGGCGACGGAGGCGAGGTCATGGCGGAAGCTGGGCGCTGATGCGCATCGTGCACGAAATCCGGTGGCCCGGGTCGAGCAACAGCATACCGGTGTCGGCGTCGCCGCGCGCGGCCCGGTTGAAGGCGTCGGTGACGTGGGACACTGGCTCGACGGCGATGAAGTCCCCGGCGGCCGGCGCGTAGACGACGAGGTGCCGGCAGGGCGCCGTGGCGCCGAGCACGGTGACGATGCCGCGCGCCGGGTCGGACAGTCGCGCGCTGCCTTCCCAGCCGGCGAAGACGTTGTCCAGCGCGACGCCGTCGAGGTCGCGGCCGGCGGCGAAGCCCCAGGGTTCGGGGCGCGTGCAGTGGGTGGGCAGCCCGGTGCCGTCGGTCTGCCAGAAGCCCTGCGCGGCGAAGGCGAGCCGGGTGGCGGGCGTGCGCGGGAAGAACGGATGCCAGCCCAGGCCGCAGGGAAAGGTCGCGCTGCCGGTGTTCACGACGGCGAGCGAGCAGACGAGCGCCGCCTCGCCGTCGCCCTCGTCGACCAGGGTGAGCTGCTGTTCGCTGCGCAACGGCCAGGGCCAGTGCCGCGCGTCGTCGCCGGTCGCCGCGTGGTCGAGGACGAGCGCGACGCGGTCCGCCGCCTGGTCCTGCACCTGCCAGGGGCGCTGCCAGCCGAAGCCGTGGATCGAATGCGGGTGGTCGCCGAAATTGCGCGCCAGCGGGTGCTCGGCAGCGCCGAAGCGCAGCCGGGCGAGGGCGATCCGGTTCGAATACGGCACCAGCGGATAGCACGCCATGCCGAGCACGTCGGCGGCGTCGATCGCGGCCGCCGCGGCGCGGCGCAGCACGTCGACGCCGCGGTGCGTGAACGAGGCGACGCTGCCGCCGACGCCCGGCAGCACGACCGCCCGCGCGTCCCCGGCGGTGAGGAGCAGCGACGGGGCCATGCGCCGCCTCTCAGCCGGCAGCCCGGGGGCCGGCCGCGGACGATCCGCGGCCGCGGCCGGTGACGCCGGTTGCCGCGGGGGACCGGAGGGGGTGCTCGAACGGCTTGTCGCCCAAGTGCATCGACGTCCTCCTCGCGCCACTGCGGCGTCCTGGCGCCCCGCCGGGGCGCCAGTGCGCGCTCGCCGGGCCGGTCGCCCCGAGGTCGGCCACCGGCGCGAAAGGGGGGGCAGCCGACGAACGGATTCTACGCCGACTGGACATTCTGGTCATCTATGTGATATAGATGATATAGATGAGTGGTCGGGGTGGGGCGGCGTAGGTCCGAAGATCGCGGCGCCCCGATCGCGCGCCGGACGAACGGCTCCCCGACCCGTTGCGGGTGCCCCGGCGACCGTCACTTTCGAGGAAAGCTTCGCGCAGAACCTGATCGATCCCAACCAAGGAGGACCCGCTCCCGGCGGAATCGCCGATGCGGGTGAGACCATGTCTGAAGTCACGCTCAACCACGTCGCGAAGTCGTTCGGTCCCGTCAACGTGATCAAGGGGATCGACCTGCAGATCAAATCGGGGGAGTTCGTCGTGTTCGTCGGCCCGTCGGGCTGCGGCAAGTCGACGCTGCTGCGGATGATCGCGGGACTCGAGAGCATCACCAGCGGCAAGATCTCGATCGGCGGCACGATCGTCAACGACCTGCCGCCGCGGCTGCGCGACATCGCGATGGTGTTCCAGGACTACGCGCTGTACCCGCACAAGTCGGTGTTCGAGAACATGGCGTTCGGCCTGCGGCTGCGCAAGCTGCCGGAGCACGAGATCCAGACCCGCGTCAACAACGCGGCCGGCATCCTGCAGATCAACCACCTGTTCGAGCGCAAGCCGCGCGAGCTCTCCGGCGGCCAGCGCCAGCGGGTCGCGATGGGCCGGGCGATCGTCCGCCAGCCCAAGGCCTTCCTGTTCGACGAGCCGCTGTCCAACCTCGACGCGCTGCTCCGCTCGGAGATGCGGGTCGAGATCAAGAAGCTGCACCACCGGCTCGGCAACACCATCATCTACGTCACCCACGACCAGGTCGAGGCGATGACGCTCGCCGACCGCATCGTCGTGCTGCAGGAGGGAAACCTCGTCCAGTACGACACGCCGGACGGCATCTACAACCGGCCCGCCGCCAAGTTCGTCGCCGGATTCACCGGCTCGCCGCCGATGAACTTCGCCCCCTGCCGGATCGGCGAGGGCGGGCGCGTGCTGCACGTCGCCGGCGGCGTCGACCTGCCGGTGCCGGCGCGCTGCGTCGACGAGTGCGCGCGGCACATCGGCCGCGAGGTGATCTTCGGCCTGCGGCCCGAGCACATCGGCGTCCCGACCGTCGACGCGCCCGGCATCGAGCGCATCGACGGCAGCGTGCTGCTGGTCGAGCCGCTGGGCGCGGAGACGCTCGGGCTCATCAAGCTCGGAAAGCACGACAAGGCCGCCGAAGTGACCGGGCGCTTCGAGCCCGACGCCCGCCTGCAGGTCGGGCAGAACCTTCCCATCGCCCTCGACCTCAACCACTTTCACCTGTTCGACTGCAAGACCGGTCTCGCCATCCGGGGCAACGGCTGGTAGCGCCGTGTCCCGGACCGACGACCGCCCCGACCGCACTTTCCAACGACGGAGGAACGCATGAAGCTTTCGAAATGGCTGCTCACCGCAACGCTCGCCGTGGCATTCGCAGGCAGTGCCTGGGCGCAGCAGACCACGCTGCGCATCTTCACCGGTGGCCAGCAGCGGCCCGACGTGATGCGCAAGATCGCCGACGAGTACAGCAAGCGCAACCCGGCCGTGAAGGTCGAGATCGAAGTCGGCGGTGCGACGTCCGAAGCGCAGCAGCAGTACCTGTCGACGGTGCTGTCGTCGAAGGACTCGGCGCTCGACCTGGTCCTGATCGACGTCATCCGCCCGGCGCAGTGGGCCGCGCAGGGCTGGGCCGAGCCGCTCGACGCCTACCTCGGCGCCGACAAGGCGAAGCTGCTGCCGACCTACCTCAAGGCCTATGCCGACGCCAACCAGGTGAACGGCAAGCTGATGGCGCTGCCGTACTTCGCCGACTCGCAGTTCCTGTACTACCGCAAGGACCTGCTCGAGAAGTACAAGCGGCCGGTGCCCAAGACCTGGGACGAGATGATGGAGACGGCCAAGCTCATCATGGACGGCGAGAAGAGCCCGCAGCTGCAGGGCTTCTCGACCGCCGGCGCGCCGATCGAGGGCACCGTCTGCACCTACCTCGTGCCGCTGTGGGGCGCGGGCGGAGAGATGACCAAGGACGGCAAGCTGAATCTCGACACGCCGCAGGCGCGCCAGCCGTTCCAGCTCTACGGCCGGATGAAGCAGGCCGGCGTGCTGCCGCGGAACATCGCCGAGATCGCGACCGACCGCATCCGCATCGATTTCCAGGCCGGCAACGTGATCTTCGCGATGACCTGGGGCTATGTGTGGAACCGGGCCGAGAACGACGCCGACTCCAAGGTCAAGGGCAAGGTCGGCGTCGCCAAGCTGCCGCACGACGTCGGCGGCAGCAGCGCGACCTGCATCGGCGGCTGGCAGGTCGCCGTCTCGGCGTTCTCGAAGAACAAGCAGGAGGCCGTCAAGTTCGCGCGCTATCTCTCGAGCCCCGAAGTGTCGAAGATGCAGGCGATCATGGCCTCGCACATCCCGGTCTTCCCGAGCGTCTACAAGGACCCCGAGGTGCTGAAGGCCAACCCCTGGTTCGCCGACGCGCTGCCGGTGGTCGAGAGCGCCAAGTCGCGGCCGGTGTCGCCGCAGTACCCGCAGGTCTCGGACGCCGTGCGCGGCAGCATGAACGCCTATCTCGCCGGCACCAAGACCACCGACGCGGCGCTGGCCGACATGAAGAACAAGCTGGCGCCGATCTACAAGTAGTTCGCGGTCGACCTGCATCGCCCGGCGCCGCCGCGAGGCGCGCCGGGCGCTCTCCCCGCCGGGCTCGCGGTCACCGCAGCCCGGCCCCCGCAGCTGCCCGGAGCCGATGATGAGCGACGCCGCCGTACCCAAGCAGAAGGACATGTCCGAGCCGATGCTGGGAGCGCTGCTGCTGCTCCCCGCCGTGCTGCTGCTGCTGCTCGTGGTGGTCTACCCGATCGGCACGCTGTTCTGGACCAGCCTGCACTCGGTCGACAACGCCAACCCGCAGGCCGGCGAGCAGTGGGTCGGCATCGCGAACTACCTGCGCGCCTTCGACGACGACCGGTTCTGGCACGCGACGCTGCAGACCGTGATCTACATCGTCGTCACCGTGCCCGGCGCGCTGGTCGTGGGCCTGGGGCTGGCGCTGCTGGCCAACCAGCCGTTCAGGATCCAGTGGCCGGTGCGGCTCTCGCTGCTGCTGCCCTGGGCGCTGCCGCTGGTGTTCGCGGGCCTCATCTTCCGCTGGTTCTTCGAGTACCAGACGGGCATCGTCAACGACCTCCTCGCCCGCATCGGCGTCGAGCCGCTGGGCTGGCTGTCGGATCCGACGCTGGCGACCATCGCCATCTGCATCGCGATCATCTGGAAGGCGTCGTCGTTCATGGCGCTGATGCTGCTGGCCGGGCTGCAGACGATACCGAAGTCGCTCTACGAGGCGGCCGAGGTCGACGGAGCGTCGAAGTGGCAGCAGTTCGTCGAGATCACGCTGCCGATGCTGCGGCCGTCGATCTTCGTCGCGCTGATCTTCCGCACCATCACCGCGATCCAGACCTTCGACATACCGTACGCGATGACCGGCGGCGGCCCCGGCGACGCCACCGAGACGCTGGCGATGTACATCCACAAGTCGACGCTCGATTTTCTCGACTTCGGCTACGGCTCGGCGCTCGCCGCGCTGATGTTCCTGTTCTCGATGGTCGCGACCTCGGGCTACCTGCGCTACACGCGCCGCAGCTCCGGCCGGGGGGCCGAGGAATGACCCGCGAGCCGCGTTTGGTCGATCCGGAGGCCGCGCCCGCCGCGGCGCAAGGGGGGGTACGGGCATGAACTTCAACTTCAGCCGTCGCACGACCGTCTGGCTGGCCGCGATCATCGTCATGGTCAACGGCTTCTTCCCGGCCGTCTGGATCCTGCTCACCTCGCTCAAGACCGAGACCGAGCTGATCAGGAGCCCGATCACCTACCTGCCCGAGGCGGCGACGCTCGAGAACTACATGACGGCGTTCACCGCGCAGCCGATCGGCCGCTTCCTGCTCAACAGCGTGGTCGTCGCCGGGCTGTCGACGGCGCTGTGCGTGCTGATAAGCGCGCTGGCGGCGTACGCGCTGACGCGGCTGCGCATGCCGCACCGGAACCTGATCATGTCGCTGCTGCTCGCGATCAGCATGTTCCCGCTGATCTCGCTGATGGTGCCGCTGTTCAAGGTGATGCGCGAGCTCGGGCTGCTCAACACCTACCTCGCGCTGATCCTGCCCTACGCGGTGCTGTCGCTGCCGGTGTGCACGCTGGTGATGGCGAGCTTCTTCCAGGACATCCCGCCCGACCTCGAGGCCGCGGCGATGGTCGACGGCTGCTCGCGCGTCGGCGCGCTGTTCAAGGTGGTGGTGCCGCTGGCCGCTCCCGGCGTGTTCACCGCCGGCATCCTCGCCTTCGTCAACGCCTGGGACGAATTCCTGCTGGCGCTGACGATGATGAACCGCGTCAACATGCGCACGCTCTCGGTCGGCATCACGCTGTACCAGGGCGAGTTCGCGTTTCCGTGGCCGCTCATCTCGGCGGCGCTGATCATCGCGCTGGTCCCGATCTGCATCATCATCGCGGTGTTCCAGGAGCGCGTGGTCGGCGGCCTCACGGCCGGCGGCGTCAAGGGCTAAGGCGGCGCGGCCTCTTGGCCGACAGGCGGCGGGGCGCGCTACCATGGCGGCTGCCGTCGCCGTCCGCCGCCGCCCCTTGCCCCGCCACTTCTCCCGCCCGGACTTCGTCGCGGGCATTCGCGACATGACCCCGCCGCTGATCGGGATCTTCCCGTTCGGCGTCGTCTGCGGCGTGGCGGCGCAGTCGGTCGGGCTGTCGGCGGTCGAGGCGGTCGGCATGGCGATGATCGTCTTTTCCGGTGCGGCGCAGATCGTCGCCACCCAGCTGATCGCCGCGCAGGCCCCGGTCGCGGTGATCGTGCTGACCTGCTTCGTCGTCGGGCTGCGCTTCCTGATGTACAGCGCCGCGATGGCGCCGCACCTGAAGCCGCTGCCGGCGCGGTGGCGCCACGTGCTCGCCTTCGTGCTCACCGACCAGGCGTTCGCAGCGGCGATCCGGCGCTTCCGGACCGCGGCGCAGCCGGGCGAAGGCGCCTCGTACTTCCTCGGCACCGGCGCGGTGCTCTGGGCCGCGTGGCTGGCGTCGAATCTCGCCGGCTACTTCGTCGGCAACGTGATCCCGGCCGCCTGGTCGCTGGAGTTCATCGTGCCGCTGTGCTTCCTGGCGCTGCTGGTGCCGGCGCTCGACGACGGCCCGACGCGGGTCGCCGCGCTGGCCGCCGCGGTCGCGGTGGTCGTGCTCGATCCGCTGCCGATGCGCCTGTCGCTGGTCTGCGCCGGTGTCGTCGGCATCGTCGCCGGACTCGCGGCCGGGCGCCGGGGCGGTTCGTCGCAGCGGGGCGGCGGATGAGCGGGACCGCGGCGCTGTGGGCGACGATCGTCGCCGTCGGCGCGCTCAACTACCTGTCCCGCCTGTCGTTCATCGCGCTGTTCGCGCGGCTGGAGATGCCGCCGCTGGTGGCGCGCGCGCTGCGCTTCGTCCCGGCCGCGATGCTGACGGCGATCGTCGTGCCGGCCGTCGTGTTCCGTGCGCCGGGGATGCTCGACGCCGGGTGGACGAACCCGAAGGTCGTGGCGGCGCTGGCGGCGGCGGCGGTCGCCTGGCGCTGGCGCAGCGTCACCGCGACGATGGCGGCGGGGATGGTGGCGCTCTGGCTCGCGCAGTGGGCGCTGCGAACCTGGGTGATCTGAATCCGCTACCATTCCCCCTGGTCCACCACTCACAGGGCAAGGCCATGCGTTTCGAAGGCACCGACAGCTACGTCGCCACCCCCGACCTGATGCTCGCCGTCAACGCGGCGATCGCGCTCGAGCGGCCGCTGCTCATCAAGGGCGAACCCGGCACCGGCAAGACGATGCTGGCCGAGGAGGTGGCCCGCGCGCTCTCGCGCCCGCTGCTGCAGTGGCACGTCAAGTCGACGACCAAGGCGCAGCAGGGGCTGTACGAATACGACGCCGTGTCGCGGCTGCGCGACTCGCAGCTCGGTGACGACAAGGTCGCCGACATCGCCAACTACCTGAAGCGCGGCGTGCTGTGGGACGCCTTCGAGTCCGCCGTGCCGGCGGTGGTGCTGATCGACGAAATCGACAAGGCCGACATCGAGTTTCCGAACGACCTGTTGCGCGAGCTCGACCGGATGGAATTCTACGTCTACGAGATCCAGCGCACCGTGGTCGCGCGGCACCGGCCGCTGGTCGTCATCACGTCGAACAACGAAAAGGAGCTGCCCGACGCGTTCCTGCGGCGCTGCTTCTTCCACTACATCCGCTTCCCCGACCGCGAGACGATGGTCCGGATCGTCGACGTCCACTTCCCGGGCCTGAAGAAGGCGCTGCTGGCCGAGGCGCTGGAGGTCTTCTTCAACCTGCGCGAGGTGCCGGGCCTGAAGAAGAAGCCGTCGACCTCCGAGCTCCTCGACTGGCTGAAGCTGCTGCTGGCCGAGGACATCCCGCCCGAGGCGCTGAAGAGCGCCGACAGGAAGGCGCTGATCCCGCCGTTGCACGGCGCGCTGCTCAAGAACGAGCAGGACGTCCACCTGTTCGAGCGCGTCGCCTTCATGGCGCGCGCGGGGCGCTGAGCGGCGGTCGCGGCCGTGGCCTTCGTCGCGCCGCTGGCCCTCGCCGGCCGGCACGTCCGGCTGGAGCCGCTGGGGCGCGAGCACGTCGACGCGCTCGCCGCGGCGGCGGCCGACGGGGAGCTCTCGCGGCTCTGGTTCACTGGCGTTCCGGCGCCGGAGGCGACCGCGGCGTGGGTCGATGCGGCGCTGGAGATGCGCGAGCGCTGCGGCGCGCTGCCGTTCGCCGTTCGCGACCTGGCGAGCGGCGCGATCGTCGGCAGCACGCGCTACTTCCACGTCGAGGCCGCGCACCGCCGGCTGGAGATCGGCCACACCTGGTATGCCAGGCGCGTGCAGCGCACGGCGGTCAACACCGAGTGCAAGCTGCTGCTGCTGACCCACGCCTTCGAGACGCTCGGCTGCATCGCGGTCGAGTTCCGCACCAGCTTCTTCAACTTCGCCTCGCGCGCGGCGATCGCGCGGCTCGGGGCGAAGCAGGACGGGATCCTGCGCAGCCACCAGATCCTGGCCGACGGCACGCTGCGCGACACCGTCGTGTTCAGCATCATCGCGCCCGAGTGGCCGGCGGTGAAGAGGCATCTCCGCTTCGAGCTCGAGCGTCCGCGGTGCTGATCGGCTTCTTCCTGCACCTGAAGGCGGCCAGGCTGCCGGTGTCGACACGCGAGTTCCTGACGCTGCTCGCGGCGCTGGAGCAGCGGATCGTCGCCCTTTCGCTGGAGGACTTCTACCACCTCGCCCGGGCGAGCCTGGTCAAGGACGAGACCCACTACGATCGCTACGACCAGGCGTTCGGCAGCTACTTCAAGGGCGCCGCCGCGCTGTTCGACGTCCGCACCGGGATCCCCGAGGAGTGGTTGCGCCGCGAGTTCACGCGCCTCCTGTCCGACGAGGACCGGCGGCAGGTCGAGGCGCTGGGCGGCTGGGACCGGCTGATGCAGACGTTCCGGCAACGCCTCGCGGAGCAGAAGGAGCGCCACGCCGGCGGCTCGAAGTGGATCGGCACCGGCGGCACCAGCCCGTTCGGCGCCTACGGCTACAACCCCGAGGGCATCCGCATCGGGCAGGAGGGCAGCGGCCAGCGCCGTGCGGTCAAGGTCTGGGACGAGCGCAGCTTCCGCAATCTCGACGGCGACGTCGAGCTCAACACCCGCAACATCAAGGTGGCGCTGCGGCGGCTGCGCCGCTTCGCCCGCGAAGGGGTGCCCGAGGAGCTCGACCTCGAAGGCACGATCGAAGGCACGGCGAGGAACGCCGGCTGGCTCGACCTGCAGCTCGTGCCGGAGCGTCGCAACCGGGTCAAGGTGCTGCTGTTCCTCGACGTCGGCGGCTCGATGGACCCGCACGTCCGCGACTGCGAGGAGCTGTTCTCGGCCGCGCGCACCGAGTTCCGCCACCTGGAGTCGTTCTACTTCCACAACTGCGTCTACGACCACGTGTGGCGCGACAATCACCGGCGCCGGACCGACCGCGTGCCGACCTTCGACCTGCTGCACAAGTACGGGCCCGACTGGAAGGCGATCTTCGTCGGCGACGCGGCGATGAGCCCGTACGAGCTCCTGCAGGCCGGCGGCAGCGTCGAGTACATGAACGACGAGCCGGGCGTCGTCTGGCTGCGCCGGATCGCCGACCACTTTCGCCGCGTGATCTGGTGGAATCCCGAGCCGCCGCGGGCCTGGGAGTACACGCGCTCGACGCAGATCGTCCTGCAGGCGATCGGCCCGCACATGTTCCCTCTCACCCTCGACGGGATCGCCGAGGGGATCGACGCGCTGCGGCACTGACGTTGGTGGCGGAAACCCTCGCGTGGCAGGCGGCGGTCGCGCGGCGGCTCGACGTGGACGCCGTTCGTCTCACCTGGCGGGAGCAGGGCGGCAGCGCGCTCAACGCGACGTGGTGCGCCGATTCCTCCGGGGTGCGCTGGTTCGTCAAGGTCAACGGCGCCGACCGGCTGCCGATGTTCGAGGCCGAGGCGGCCGGGCTTGCCGAGCTCGCCGCCAGCAACGCGGTGCGCGTGCCGCAACCGCTCGCCACCGGCCGCGAGGGCGCGCACGCGTTCCTGGTCCTGGAATGGCTCGACGTGCACGGCGGCGGGCACGATGCCGCGCTCGGCCGCGCGCTCGCGGTGCTGCACCGGCACACCGCGCCGCGCTTCGGCTGGCACCGCGACAGCACGATCGGCACCACGCCCCAGGAGAACGGCTGGTGCGACGACTGGTGCGCGTTCTTCGGCGAGCGCCGCCTCGCTCCGCAGCTCGCACGCGTCGCCGCGGGCGGGGATGCCGACCTCGCGGCCGCCGGGCGGCGCGTGATCGCGGCACTGCCGGCGCTCCTCGCCGGCCACGCGCCGTCGCCGTCGCTGCTGCACGGGGACCTGTGGAGCGGCAATGCCGGCGCGCTCGCGACCGGCGAGCCGGTGCTCTTCGACCCGGCCGTCTACTACGGCGACCGCGAGGCCGACCTCGCGATGACCGAGCTCTTCGGCGGCTTCGGGCGCCCGTTCTATGCGGCGTACGAGGCCGCCTGGCCGCTGCCACCCGGCTATCCCCGCCGGCGCCGCCTGTACAACCTCTATCACGTGCTCAACCACGCGAACCTCTTCGGCGGCGGGTACCACGCGCAGGCCCGGACGATGATCGACGCGCTGCTGGCGGGGCGCTGAGGCGCTGCGAGGACCTTCCGGCGCAGCGCAGTGATCGAGCAAGGTCTGTGCGCCGCGTCCGCCGATGACGGCGTCGTCACATCATCGCAGCCCGGGCCCACGCCCCCTGCCTCCACGGTCGGGGTTGGCTCGAAGGCCAGGTTGCGGGCCGCGCAAGACCGAAAGGCGCGCCGTACCATTCCTTGCGCCCGGTCGTTTTTGTAGATACAGTAACCTATGCGCGTCACCCTCGACCCCGGGAAGCGCGTGAAGACACTACTTGAGCGCGGTCTGGACTTTGAGGACGCGTCGTTGGTGTTTGAAGGGACGACTGTCGAGGTTGTCGATACGCGCAGGAACTACGGTGAGCCCCGGATCATCCGCTACGGGCTGCTATCCGGACGTCTCGTAGTCGTTGGCTACACCCCGAGGGGCGCCACCCGCCACGTTTTCAGCATGCGAAAGGCCAACCATCGTGAGCAAGCTCGCCTCGCGCCGTACTTTGCAGTCTGATCTTGGCAAGGTCGACGCCCACTCCATTCGTCCGCACGAGTACAAAGAACTGCCTGAACTCACGGATGAAGCCCTGTCTCGCGCGGTCGTGAACAAGGGTGGCCGTCCTCGCTCAGCAAATCCGCGCAAGCTGATTTCCATTCGCCTCCCCGTTGACGTCATTGAGCGCTGGAGGGCTACCGGTCCTGGTTGGCAAACGCGCATTGCCGAGCGCCTTACCAAGGTACGCTAGCGGTCTGCAACCTAACCCATCGCTCAGCCGGACCGTGTCTGGCGGGCGTCCTGCGGCGCCCGCAGGCACGGCCGGCTAGCGCCACTTCTGTTGGGCTCCAGGACAGAGCGATCGTGCCGACCATCACCTACGACGACCTCGAGGCTGCCCTTCACTGGGTCTCCGCTGCTGCACCGTTCGAGAACGCCGCTTACATCTCCAAGGCCACTGGAAAGGTGTTCTATTCGTCCAGCGATAGAGACATCGACGACGAACTACCGGACGATGTTGAAGATGCCGCCCTGTATTGGACGGTACCGCACAAGAACGATCTCGATCTTGGCAGCCGTCTCGCATACCGATTCGCTGACGAACGCCTACCCGAGCATCGACGGGAGGTTCATGAAATCTTTCGCCACCGAGGCGCGTACGGGAAGTTCAAAGCCTTGCTGGAGCGCGTCCGTCTGCTGGACGCTTGGTTCAAGTTCGAACGGGCGGAGACCGAGTCAGCGCTTCGTGGCTGGGCTGACGACGAAGGCATGCTTGTTGAGTTGTGTCGGCCAAATGCCGGGGCCTGACATTTCGGTCAGCCGCACGCGCCACCGGCGGCGCGGCTTTATGTCACTATGCCGCGCAGCCTCTGCGTGGCGCACCGGTTACCTTCGCCGTCAGGCGTCACAAGCAGCACCCGTAGTCACTCGCACCCAGGAAACACCATGTCCAGGCTTCGCATAGAAAGCTTCACGATTTCACTGGACGGCTTCGGCGCGGGTCCGAACCAGGACATCGACAATCCGCTAGGGGTGGGCGGCGGGTCGCTTCACGGTTGGGCCCTTTCCACGCGGACGTTTCAGAAGGCGGTGCTGGGTAGCGACGGCGGATCGACGGAGGGTATGGACGAAGACTACGCTGCCCGAGGCTTCAGGAACATCGGCGCATGGGTTCTCGGCAGGAACATGTTCGGCCCCGTTCGCGGACCCTGGCCCGATGAGAGCTGGCGGGGTTGGTGGGGCGAGAACCCTGTGTATCACTGCCCCGTCTTCGTGCTGACCAACCATGCACGTGCACCGCTGGTCATGGAAGGCGGAACCACCTTTCACTTCGTGACGGAAGGGCTTGTCGCCGCAGTGGCTCGAGCCCGCGATGCCGCCGAAGGAAAAGACGTCCGTGTTGGTGGCGGAGTCAATGTCGTACAGCAGTGTCTTCGTCAGCGCCTGATCGACGAAATGCACTTCGCCATTGCGCCGGTCCTTCTTGGCGCCGGAGAGCGACTCTTCGAAGGGATAAATCTTCCTGCATTGGGCTACGTCTGCACCAGGCACGAGGCTTCGCCGCTCGCCACCCACGTACTCATTGCCCGACAACGAGATCAGTCGCCGTCCACCGGGAGCGAGGTCCGGTGACTGGGCGGACATCCAGGAGGAAGCATGCCGCCCCGGTTGCCTCGCCGTATCCGGGCGCGAGGTGACTCCATCGGCGGGCTGCACAAGCCCCCTTGTTCCCGAGGTTTGCAGATGAAACCCATTGAAGCACGCACTGACGCGAGGACCAGGGACATCGCGGCAACACCTGCACAAGTCTATGCCGCGATCCGTGATCCGCTCAGGGTCGCCCGATGGTGGGGCCCCAGCGGCTTCAGCAGCACGGTCCATCGGTTCGAGTTCTATCCGGGCGGGAAATGGGTCCTCACTTTGCACGGGCCCGATGGAAAGAATTACCCGAATGAGTATCGGCTCCTGCGTGTTCTGCCGGAACGCATGGTGGAGATCGAGCGTCCGTCGGAGGATCACCACTTCGTGCTTGCCATCGAACTCGCGCGACACGGCGAATCGACCCGCGTATCGTGGCGGCAGACCTTTGCCACGGCGGCGCAATACCAACAGGTGGCGGACTTCGTTGCCCACGCAAGCGAGCAGGTGCTCGATCGGCTGTCCGCTGAAGTGCGCAAACCTCCCAGTGTTGCCTGAGCCCCCGCGCGGGCGAAGCGCCAACGGCGGGCCCCGGTGCGCTCTGGCCGCCCTCCGGCCCCGGTCCGTGGCCGGGGCAACGAGGCCCAACTCGTTGCCGGAGCCGACTCGCATCGGCAGGGTGCTTGGCCCGCGAGGCGTCCGCCGTCATCATTCGCCTCGCGGGCGACGCGCCATCCCGGGGCCCGCATTCCGGCGCAAACTTTAGCAAGCACGCAAGTGTACGTACCAGTCCACTTCAGCGAACCGAGCGATGAAGTCATGCACGCGCTCATCCGCGCGTGCCCGCTCGGCGTGCTCGTCGTCGCCGGGGCCGGCGGCCTCGAGGCAAATCACATCCCCTTCTTCCTGCGGGTGTCCGACGGAGGACAGGCGACGTTGCTTGGCCACGTGGCGCGGACCAACCCGGTCTGGCGCACCGCCGGCGCCTCCAGTGCGGCGCTGGTCGTCTTCCAGGGACCTGCGGGGTACGTCAGCCCGGGTTGGTACCCGTCGAAGCAGGAGCATGGAAGGGTGGTGCCGACGTGGAACTATGCAGCGGTTCACGCCCAGGGCACGATCGCGTTCCACGACGATCCGCGCTGGACGAGACGCCAGATGGATTGGCTCACCCATCATATGGAAGCGGGCCGGGAGCGCCCTTGGGCCATCGCGGACGCGCCGGCCGAGTACATCGACAAGCTGGTCGCCAACGTCGTCGGCGTCGAGGTGCTCGTGGAGCGCCTCACCGGGAAATGGAAGGTCAGCCAGAACCAATCCGACGCCAATCGGGCAGGTGTGGTCAATGGCCTCATCGAGGCGGGTGGATCCGTCGCTGCGGAACTGGCGAGGCTGGTAGCCGAACATCCAGGCGCCTCGCGCTGACGATGCGCCCGTCGCAGTCGGCCGTCCCGGTGTCCGATCGCCATCCCGCCCGCATCCACGAGGCCTGAACTCTTGACTGCACGACCCGCGCTGTCGGACCGCTGATGCCCATCGTTGACGTCCAACTCGTCGCCGAAGGTCCCAACGTGCCTTCGGGCCTTGCCGCGCGCCTGGCGGAGTCCCTTGCCGGCGTGTTCTCGTCACCGACGGGCCGCGTCTGGGTCCGGCTGTCGCTCCTGCCCTCGACGCAATACGCCGAGAACGGCGTCCGGGCCCCGGACGCCTTGCCGGTCTTCGTCCGCGTCCTGCACGCCGATTTGCCGCCGGACGACGCGCTGTCGACGCAGGCGCAGGCCATCTCGAAAGCGGTTGCCGCGTGCGTTGCGCGGCCGTCGCAATGGGTGCACGTCGAGTACGCGCCTGCCGGCCGCGGTCGAATGGCCTTCGGCGGCCGGCTGTTGCGCTAGGCGGCGCGCTGCCTGGTGCCGGGCTCGACCGGAGCACCGACGGCGCGTTGACGTCGTCCGAACTGGTGTCGTAGCCTACGCCGCTCGCATCCCGTCCCTGGATGCCGCGTGCCACCGTCCGTCGCGAAGCCGGCAGCATTTCGCCGCCGAGTTCGAACTCGGCGTGGGCGCGTGGCGCGGGATCGGATCTTTCGGGTCGAACCGTTGACGAGGATGAATCCATGAGCCACACCGGCAGGTGCCTCTGCGGCGCCATACACTACGAACTTGCGGGCAATCCGAATTCGGTGTCCGTCTGCCATTGCACCGATTGCCAGCGAAGCTCGGGCGCCCCGATGATCGTCTGGGCCGAGTTTCCCGAGTCGGCAGTCAGGGTCACCAAGGGAACGCCGAAGACGATCAACTCGTCGGGGGCGGCGATGCGCTCGTTCTGCCCGGAGTGCGGCAGCGGCCTCTTCTATCGCAACGCGGAAATCCTGCCGGGCGTGGTCGAGGTGCGGTCTTCCACGTTGGACAACCCCGAGGCGCTGCCTCCGACCGTGCAGATCCAGACCGCCGAACGGCAATCCTGGGTTCCGCAACTCGCCGCGCTCAAGGCCTACGAGCGGTTTCCTTGAGCGACGCAATGTGTGCTGCCGCCCGGTGCGGGTTTCGTCGGCGCTCCCGCGTCGTGCAACCTGGATTCCGGATGACCTCGAACCAGCAACCCTTCGAGGCGCTCCGCGCCAATCCGCCGCACCGGCACCGGCGCCCCGAATCGGCGTTTGCATAGACGGACGATGTCCACCTTCACCGTCCTCGGCTACGACTCCCCTCCGCCGGAAGCGGTTGCCGCCGTCGACCGCGGCCTCGGCGAGGCGAATGCGGCGGCGGCGCCGCTGCACGAAGTGGCACCGCTTGCCTGCATCGCCAGCGACGGCGACGGCCACGTGATCGGTGGCGCCGTCGGCCGGCGATGGGGCGAGCGTGCCGAGCTGCAGCAGCTCTGGGTGCAGGAGCAGTCCCGTCGTCGCGGCGTCGGTGGCGCACTGGTCCGCGAGTTCCTGTCGCTGGCACGGGCGCGCGGCTGCAAGGCCGTGTTCCTGGAGACGTTCAGCTTCCAGGCGCCGGGGCTCTATCGCTCGCTCGGCTTCCGGGTCGCCTACGAGAACGACCTGTATCCGCACGGCATCGTCAAGCTCCACATGGTCAAGCGACTCCACGCGATGCGAAGCCGTCGGTGATCGCTCCCGAGCGAAGCTACGCCACTGAGCTGTCCTGCCCGGCGGCAACTGGCAGGGCGCCCAGACGAGAGGATGGATCCAATGAACGGCACGATGCTCGATGGCAAGCGGGTGCTCGTCACCCACGCGGACGTATTCATGGGGCCGGTGCTGTGCGAAGCGCTCGCCCGGCACGGTGCGACGGTGATCGCCGACACCGACCCGCTGGCGAGTCCGCAGGCGCCTGCCGCCGTCGTCGCGGCTGCGGGCCGGGTGGACGTGCTGGTCGCGAACCTGGCGATTCGGGCGCCCACGAGCACCGCCGTCGATGCCGACGACCAGGAGTGGCGCGACGTCTTCGCCGCACTGGTCGATCCGCTGCCGCGATTGTTCCGCGCCCTGTTGCCGGCGATGATCGAGCGGGGCGCTGGCAAGATCCTGGTCATGGGCAGCGCATCGGCGCTGCGCGGCATCCGCCGGGCGTCCACGTACAGCGCCGCGCGCGGGGCCCAGCTCGCCTACGTGCAAGCGGTCGGCGTCGAGGTGGCCGGCAAGGGGGTTCAGGTCAACGCGATCGCGCAGAATTTCGTCGACAATCCGACGTACTTCCCGCCCGAAGTGCAGGCCGACCCCCGGTTCAGGGAGCGCCTTGCGCGCGAGGTTCCGCTGGGAAGGCTGGTCGCCGCCGACGAGGACGCCGAGTTCGCTGCGTATCTGTGCAGTGACGCCGCCAACTGCTTCGTCGGCCAGGTGTTCCCGGTCTGCGGGGGTTGGGTGCAGCGCTGAACACCGGGATCCGGCGTTCGGGCGGCACCCGGGCCGTGGCGGCCGCGGGGCATCGTCATCGACAGGGAGGCAACGGCAATGGCCACCGTGCGTGAAGGAAACCGGGGTGTCCTGCTGATCGTCGACGCCCAGGTGGGCGTGATGCGCGAAGCGTGGGACGCGGCGCGGGTCGTCGGCAACGTGGCGCGAGCGGTCGAGCGCGCGCGGGAGCGCCGCGTGCCCGTGGTCTGGGTCCAGCACACCGACGACGATCTGCCGGAGGGCAGTGCGCAGTGGCAGTGGGTGCCGGAGCTCACGCCGGCCGAGGGCGAGCCGTGCCTCCGCAAGCGGTTCAATTCGTCGTTCGAGGACACGCTGCTCGAAGTCGAGCTCGGGCGCCTCGGCGCAACGCACGTCGTGCTGGCCGGGGCGGCGACCAACTGGTGCATCCGCGCCACCGCGTACGGCGCACTCGAACGCGGCTACGACCTGACGCTGATCGAGGATGCGCACACCACCGAGACCATGGAGCTTGGCGACGGCGCGCAGATCGACGCCGCGCGAATGGTCGACGAGCTCAACATCGCGATGACCTGGTTGAGCTACCCGGGGCGCCGCAACGGCATCGCCGCGGCCGGCGAGGTCGATTTCGCCGTTCCTGGGGGCAAGCGCCGGTGAACGTACGGGCCTCGCTCCGGCGAGCGATGAGCGGAAACGGCATCGGCGCGCGAGACGCGGCAGCGGTGCCGCCCGATTGGGCGGCGCGCGCGCTGACGGCGGTCAGGGTGCTGCACACGCTCGTCTGGGCGTTGTTCGCCGGCTGCATCGTCGCGATCCCCATCGCCTCCGCGCTGGGCCGGCACGCCGTCGCCGCCGTGCTGGCCGCGATCGTTGCCGGCGAGGTGATCGTGCTCGTCGGCAACGGGTTTCGCTGTCCGCTCACTGCGCTGGCGGCGCGCTACACCGACGACCGGCGCGCCAATTTCGACATCTGCCTGCCCGAGTGGCTGGCCCGCCACAACCAGGCGATCTTCGGCACGCTCTACGTCGCCGGCGGTGCCTTTGCCCTGGCCCGCTGGCTGCTGGCGTCGGGATAGCGACGGCAAGGACGCCTGCATGCGCAGCCTCGACGCGTTCCCTCCCGCGCGATGGTTCGTGTTCGCCTGCTCCGCCGCCGGGCAGGTGCCTGCGCTGACCGATGCCCGCAACCGGGGCTCCGTGCGGGTCCTCGAGCGCGCCGGTTTCACGCGGCTCGCCGTGCGGCAGGCGCCGTTCAAAGATGAGCTGTGCACGGAGTTCGTCTATGCATGCCACCGGCCCTGAGCCCAGGCCGCCGTCCACCCGAGGTTCGCGTGCAGCCCGGCCGGTGCGCCGGGTGCTGGCGATCGGTGGCGGCGGCTTCCTCATGGAGAGCGCGCCCTCGCCGGTCGACGCGCTGCTGCTCGAGCTCGCGGGCAGAGGCCGGCCGCGGGTGTGCTTCCTGCCCACGCCCAGCGGCGATCTTCTCGAGCACATCGAAGCCTTCTACCGGGCTTTCGGCCCGCGGTCCTGCGAGTTGTCCCACCTCGCCTTCTTTCGCCGACCGGGCGCCGGCTCGGTCGCCCTCGCGGGGTTCGCGCAGCACCTCGCGGCGCAGGACGCGATCTACGTCGGCGGCGGCAACACGCGGAGCGCCCTCGCCGTCTGGCGCGAGTGGGGTGCAGACACGGCGTTGCGGCGGGCCTATCGCGCCGGCGTCCTGCTCGCGGGCATGAGCGCCGGCGCGATGTGCTGGTTCGAGGCGGGGCTCACCGACTCCTACTGGGGTGCGGGCTACCAGCCGCTGCGCTGCCTCGGCCTCCTGCCCGGCGGCTGCGGCGTCCACCATCGCTCGGAGCCCGGTCGCCGGGAGCGGCTCCTGGCCGCCGTGGAAGCCGGCACCGTTCCCGCCTCGGTGGCCATCGACGACCATGCCGCGGTGCTCTACGAGGACGAGGTTCGCGCCCGCACTTTCAGCTGGGCGGACGGTGCCGGCGCGGTCAGCATCTCGCTGCAAGCCGGCCGCATCGAGGAGGTGCCCCACGAGTGCCAGCGCATCGGCGCCGGCGGCTGACCCTGGCGCGGCGCATCGGCAGCCAGCACGCGGGTGTCGCCCTACGGGATCCTCGCGCCGGCTTCGACGTTGACCCAGATCAACGGGCGGCGATTGCCCGCCGCCGGGCGGGGCCGGAGGACGCTGCAGGCAAGACCGGCCTGTGTAAGAATATGTCGTCGAAAGTTCCCACGCCGCGCGGACCCCCGATCGCGCCGGCGTCCCGAAACGGGGGAGTCGCTCCGGAGGGTTCTCCGATGCACATGGCCGACGCGCTGCTGTCTCCTGCGGTCGGCGGCGCGCTGTGGGCCGCGTCCGCGGCGTCGCTCGCGTGGAGCGCACGCCGCGTACGCGCGGAAGGCGACGACGGCAAGGTGCCGTTGATGGGCGTGCTGGGCGCGTTCCTGTTCGCCGTGCAGATGATCAATTTCGCGATTCCCGGCACCGGGTCGAGCGGGCACCTCGGGGGCGGGCTGCTGCTCGCGATCCTGCTGGGGCCGGCTGCGGCCCTGCTCGTCGTCGCCTCGGTGCTCGTCGTCCAGGCGCTGTTCTTCGCCGACGGCGGGCTGCTGGCGCTCGGCTGCAACATCTTCAACCTCGGCTTCCTCCCGGCGTTCGTCGCCTATCCGCTGGTCTATCGACCGCTGGCACCGGCGCATGCCGGATCGTCCCGACGGACGCTCGCCGCGGTCGTCGCCGCGGTCGTCGGCCTGCAACTGGGCGCAGTCGCCGTCGTCGCGCAGACCGTGGCGTCCGGGGTCGCGGCGCTGCCGTGGCCGACCTTTGCCGCGTTCATGCTGCCGATCCACCTGGCCATCGGCGTGGTCGAGGGCATCGTCACGGCGCTGATCGTGTCGTTCCTGCGCGACGCACGGCCGGAGGTCCTGCCGCCGGCGGGTCGCGGCCCCGGGTGGCGGCGGCGTGGCGTGGCCGCCGCGCTGGTGCTCGCGTTGCTGGCCGCCGGGGTGCTGTCGCAGTTCGCTTCCGACGCCCCGGACGGGCTCGAGTGGTCGATCGCGCGCGTCGCCGGGCACGCCGAAGCCGCGGTGCCGGCGACGGCGACGCACGCGGCGCTGGCGGCGCTGCAGGCGTCGACCGCGCTGCTGCCCGACTACGGTTTTGCGCGCGCGGCCGATGCCCCTCCGGACGCGCGCGGCACGTCGGTCGCCGGCCTCGTCGGTGGCGCGCTGACGCTGGTCGTGGCGCTGGGCCTGGCGTGGGTCGTCCGGCGCCGCGGACCGCGGCGGTGACCGGCGGCGCGGCGCGCGCCCATCGCTGCGCCGAGGCGGGGCGATGATGGCGCTGGCACAGCGGCTGCTCGATTTTCGCGAGCTCGACCTGCTCGCCGGCGGCGTCTCGGCGGTCCACCGCATCGACGCGCGCGCGAAGGTCCTCGTCGCGCTCGTGTTCCTGATCTGCGTGACGTCGTTCGAGCGACACGCGCTCGCGCCGTTGCTGCCGTACTTCGCCTTCCCGATCGTCGTCGCGGCGTGGGCCGGCCTGCCCGCCGGACTCGTCGCCCGCAAGGCGGCGCTGGTGCTGCCGTTCGCGCTCGCCGTCGGCATCGCCAGTCCGTGGTTCGAACGGCACGAGATCGCCCGCCTTGCCGGCTTCGAGTTCTCGGCGGGGTGGCTGTCGCTCGCCTCGATCGTGCTTCGCTCGCTGCTCGCCGGTGCTGCCGCCGTGGTGCTGGTCGCGGTGACCGGCTTCCCAAGCCTCTGCGGCGCGCTGGCGCGGCTCGGCGTGCCGCGGCCGTTCGTCGTCCAGCTGATGTTCCTCTATCGCTACCTCACGGTGCTGGGCGAGGAGGCGGCGCGGATGATGGCGGCGCGGGAGCAGCGCGCGTGCGGCCGGCGGCTGTCGCTCGCCGGCTTCGGGGTGCTCGCCGGCCAGTTGCTGCTGCGCAGCTTCGATCGTGCCCAGCGGATCTACCGGGCGATGCGCGCGCGCGGCTTCGACGGCGAGTTCCACGGCGCGACCCCGGTGCGGCTCATCGCGCACGACGTGGTCGCTGCCGCCGGCTGCTGTGCGTTGCTCGTTGCGCTGCGCGTCGGCGACGTTGCCGGGCGCCTCGGCGAGCTCGCGCTCGGGGGCTGGCGATGAGTCGTCATCTGGTCGAGGCGCGCGATCTCGCCTACGACTATCCCGACGGCACGCGCGCCCTCGGCGGCATCTCGTTCCGGATCGCCCACGGCGAGGCGGTCGCGATCGTCGGCGCCAACGGCGCGGGCAAGTCGACGCTGATCCATCACCTCAACGGGCACCTCTCGGCCACGCGCGGCGAGGTACGCATCGGCGACGTGCCGATCACCCGCGATACGCTGCCGGCGATCCGGCGCCGCGTGGGCCTCGTGTTCCAGGATGCCGACGACCAGCTGTTCATGCCGACGGTGTTCGACGACGTCGCTTTCGGTCCCGCCAATCAGGGCCTGCCCGCCGACGAGGTCGCACGCCGGGTCGACGGGGCGCTGCTGCGGGTCGGGATGGCGGCGCTGCGCGACAAGCCGCCGTATCGGCTGTCGGGCGGCGAGAAGAAGCGGGTGGCGATCGCCGGCGTGCTGGCGATGGCGCCGGACGTGCTGGTGATCGACGAGCCCACCGGCGGCCTCGACCCGCACGCGCGTCGCCAGCTGCTGCGGCTGCTGGCGGAATTCACCCACACGCGGATCTTCACCAGCCACGACCTCGACATGGTGCTGGAGCTGTGCCCGCGGACCATCGTGCTCGCGCGCGGCCGGGTGATGGCCGACGGCCCGACGCGCGAGGTGTTCACCGACGACGCTTTGCTGCGAGAATGCCGGCTGGAACGGCCGCTGGCGATGCAGTCCTGCCCGCTGTGCAGCGCCGTCCGCCGCAAGCAGGAGGAAGGCGATGGAACGGATCACCATGTCGATCGCGGAAGATCTCGCGCGGGCCTTCGATGAGCTGATCGCCGCGCGCGGCTATGCCAGCCGGTCGGAGGCGATGCGCGACCTGCTGCGGCGCGAGATCGAGGCGCGGCGCCAGTCCGAGGAGGGCCCGAAGTCGCTGTGCGTCGCGAACTTCTCCTACGTCTACGATCACCACGTCCGCGACCTCGCCGACCGGATCAACGCGGCGCAGCACGCCCAGCACGACCTGGTCGTCTCGACGATGCACGTCCACCTCGATCACGAGCACTGCCTGGAGACGGCGATCCTGAGGGGCACGGCGGCGCGGGTGCGCGCCTTCGCCGACTCGATCGAGGCCGAGCGGGGCGTCCGCCACGCGCGTCTCAATCTCATCTCCGTCGAAGCGGGCGACGCGCACCGGATGCCCGGCGCGCACCACCACCACGGGCACATGCACCTGGTGCCGCGGTCCTGAAGCAGGTGCCCGACCCGGGCGCCGGGTCGGCCTCACCGGTTCTCAGTGCTTGTGCGGGTCCTTGGCCGGCGGGGCCGCGGTCAACGCCTTCACCGCGGCCTTCACCTCGACCGACTGCTTCCGGCCGGCCTTGTCCTCGAAGTTGAGCGTGACCGGAACGGTCTCGCCTTCCTTCAGCGGCTGCCGCAGCTCCATCAGCATCACGTGATAGCCGCCGGGCTTCAGCTCGGTCGTCTTGCCGGCGGGCACGGCGAGGCTCTTGACGGCGCTCATCTTCATCACGCCGGCGTCCATCTTCATTTCGTGGATCTCGACCACGGCGGCGACCGGCGACGCGGCGCTCACCAGGGCGGTGTCGGCGGACGACTTCAGCTGCATGAAGGCGCCGGTGGCCTTCTGGCCGGCGACGGTGCCGCGGACCCAGGCGTCGGCGACGGTGACCTCGGCGCCGGCGACGGTGGCGCCCAGAGCCAGGGCGATGGCGACGGTGAAGCGAAGCGTGGCGTTGCGGGGTGTCATGGGTGGTCCAAAGGGTGAAAGTCAGGGGACGGGCGTTGCGTTCGCGCGCGGCCCGGACGACCCGGTCGCGCCGCCGATCCGACGGCCGCCGGGGCGCTGAAAACGGGGTTCCGGACCACGCTCGATGATACCTGTGCCGGGACGCGGAACCCCGGCAAAACGGCCCCGCCGGGACCTCGAAAAGACTTTAACAATGCGCGGCAAGCAATCGTTGCAATGCGACAAACCGCAGCGGAATCCGACACTTTTTTGACCTGCATCAAGGAAATCGCAGACACCCTCGCGAAGCGATTGCCCACCCCCATCCCTTGGGCTACCGTGCAGGCCACCCAACAACATCTTGTGGTCGGCGTTGGTTCCGCCGGGAGGGGAGTCTGTCCCCGCCGACCGCTGCAAAGGGAGATCCATGTCGCTGCAAGCCACCGTGCCCGTGCACGGCATTCCCCGATCCGCCGTCCCCGCATTGCCCGCCCAGGTCGCGCGCCGCGACGGCACTCGCGCGCCCTTCGACCTCGCGCGGATCGCCTCGGCCATCGCCCGCGCGGGTGCCGCAACCGGCGAGTTCGACGCGGCGGAGGCCGAGCGCCTCGCCGACGCCGTCGGTCGCGTGCTCTCGCATCGCTTCGCCGGAGGCGCCCCCGACATCGAGACCATCCAGGACACCGTCGAGCAGTCGCTCGCGGCCGGCGGCTGGTTCCACACCGCGCGCGCCTACATCGTCTACCGCGACCGCCACGCCCGACTGCGCGCCGACCGCAAGACGCTGGTCGACGTCGCCGCCTCGGTCGACGAATACCTCGAGCAGAAGGACTGGCGCGTCAACGCCAACGCCAACCAGGGCTATTCGCTGGGCGGGCTCATCCTCAACGTCTCCGGCAAGGTCGTCGCCAACTACTGGCTGTCGCACGTCTACGCGCCGGAGATCGGGCGCGCGCACCGCGACGGCGACGTGCACATCCACGATCTCGACATGCTCGCCGGCTATTGCGCCGGGTGGTCGCTGCGCGTGCTGCTGCACGAGGGCCTGAACGGCGTGCCCGGCAAGGTCGAGGCCGGCCCGCCGAAACACATGTCCAGCGCGGTCGGGCAGATCGTCAATTTCCTCGGCACCCTGCAGAACGAGTGGGCGGGCGCGCAGGCGTTCTCGTCGTTCGACACCTACATGGCGCCGTTCATCCGCCGCGACGGCATGTCCTACGACGCGGTGAAGCAGTGCATCCAGGAGCTGATCTACAACCTCAACGTGCCGTCGCGCTGGGGCACGCAGACGCCGTTCACCAACCTCACCTTCGACTGGATGTGCCCCGAGGACCTGCGCGAGCAGATCCCGGTGATCGCCGGCGAGGAGATGCCCTTCGCCTACGGCGACCTGCAGGCCGAGATGGACATGATCAACCGCGCCTACATCGAGGTGATGATCACCGGCGATGCCAAGGGCCGCGTGTTCACGTTCCCGATCCCGACCTACAACATCACGCCGGACTTCGACTGGGACCACCCGAACTGCGACGCACTGTTCACGATGACCGCGAAGTACGGGCTGCCGTACTTCCAGAACTTCGTGAACTCGGAGCTGAAGCCGAACATGATCCGCTCGATGTGCTGCCGGCTGCAGCTCGACCTGCGCGAGCTCCTGAAGCGCGGCAACGGCCTGTTCGGCTCGGCCGAGCAGACGGGTTCGCTGGGCGTGGTGACGATCAACTGCGCGCGGCTGGGCTATGTCCACGCCGGCGACGAGATCGGCCTGTTCGAGCGGCTGGACGAGCTCCTCGGCTACGCCAAGGACAGCCTGGAAGTGAAGCGCAAGGTGATCCAGCGCCTGATCGACCAGGGCCTCTTCCCCTACACCAAGCGCTACCTCGGCACGCTGCGCAACCACTTCTCGACCATCGGCGTGAACGGCATCAACGAGATGATCCGCAACTTCACGCGCGACGCCCACGACATCACCTCGCCGGAAGGGCATGCGTTCGCCTTGCGCCTGCTCGATCACCTGCGCGCACGGATGATCTCGTTCCAGGAGGAGACCGGCCACATGTACAACCTGGAGGCGACGCCGGCCGAAGGGACGACCTACCGCTTCGCCAAGGAGGACCGGAAGCGCTGGCCCGACATCCTGCAGGCGGGCGGCGCGGGCACGCCCTACTACACGAACTCGTCACAGCTGCCCGTGGGCTTCACCGACGACCCCTTCGAGGCGCTGGAACGGCAGGAAGAGCTGCAGAAGAAGTACACCGGCGGCACCGTGCTCCATCTCTACATGAGCGAGCGGCTGTCGTCGGCGCAGTCGTGCAAGGAGCTCGTGCGCCGCTCGCTCGAGCGCTTCGGCCTGCCCTACATCACCGTCACGCCGACGTTCTCGATCTGCCCGAAGCACGGCTATCTCGAAGGCGAACACCCGTACTGCCCGAAATGCGACGAGGAAAAGCTCGCCGAAAAGCGCCGCCGGCTGGCGGCCTGACAACAACAACGACGTCCACAGGAGCCCACGATGAATTCGATGACCGAAACCTGCCACCTCCACTCGGCGCTCACGCTCTGCGATGCCGAGCGCCAGCCCTGCGAAGTGTGGACCCGCGTGATGGGCTACCACCGACCCGTCGCCTCGTTCAACATCGGCAAGAAGGGCGAGCACGCCGAGCGCCGGTTCTTCCAGGAATCCTCCTCGAACTGCGCCTGAACGGCAGCACGGCGCGCTCGCGATGGCCGACGCCCGGGCGCCGCAGGACGCTGCGGCGACACCGCCGGCGGGATTCCACGTCGGCGGGCTGGTTCCGTTCACCACCACCGACTATCCGGGCAAGCTCGCCGCCGTGGTCTTCGCCCAGGGCTGCCCCTGGCGCTGCGGCTACTGCCACAACCCGCACCTGCTCCCGCCGCGCGGCACCGACGAGGTGGCGTGGAGCGACGTGCTGGCCTGGCTCGACGGCCGGCGCGGGCTGCTCGACGCCGTGGTGTTCTCCGGCGGCGAGCCCACGGCCCAGTCGGGCCTCGCCGACGCGATGCGCGCGGTCCGCGCCAAGGGCTTCGCCGTCGGCCTGCACACCGGAGGCATCTACCCGCGGCGCCTGGCCGAGGTCGTCGGCCTCGTCGACTGGGTCGGCCTCGACGTCAAGGCGCCGATCGCCGCCTACGTGCAGGTGACCGGCGTGGCGAGCAGCGGCCTCGCCGCGTTCGCCAGCCTCGACCTGCTGCAGAGGGCCGGCGTGCCGTTGGAAATCCGCACCACGGTCCACCCGGTGCTGACCCCGCCCGCCGATCTGCGGGCGCTCGCCCGCGAACTCGCCGAGTGCGGCGTGCGGTCGTGGGTGCTGCAGACGTTCCGTCCGATCGGCTGTGCGAACGACGAATTGAACGCGTCGGCGCCCGCGGGCGCGCGCCTCGACGAGGCGCTGCTGGCGGAACTCGCGGCCGTCGTGCCGGAAATCGCGCTGCGCTGACGTCGCGTCTCAGCGTCCCCAGCGCAGCGCCAGCGGCGCGACCGCCTGCGCGAGCTCGAGCAGGCCGGCGCGCGTCGCCGGGTGCAGCGGCTCCAGCGGATGGCGGACGTGCTCGCTGCGGATCACGCCGCCCTCGCGCAGCACCACCTTGGCGGCGCGCAGCCCGCACTGCCGGTTCTCGTAGTTGATCAGCGGCAGGATGCGCGCGTAGGCGGCCGCGGCCTCGGGGCGACGGCCTGCACGGTGCAGCGACAGCACCGGCCGGATCAGGTCGGGCAGCAGCGCCGAGCACATCGTGCCGGTGGCGCCGGCATCGAGGTCGGCGAGCAGCGTGATCCCCTCCTCGCCGTCGAAGGGGCCCTCGATCGCCGCGCCGCCGGCCGCGATCAGGCTGCGCAGCTTCGCCGCGGCACCCGGGACCTCGATCTTGAAGTGGCGGACCGCCGGCAGTTCGCGCGCGAGCCGGGCGAGGAAGCCGGCGCCGAGCGTCACGCCGCTGAGCGGCGCGTCCTGCACCATCAGCGGAATGCCCGCCGCTTCGCCGACGCGGGCGAAGTGCTCGAACATCCCCGCCTCGTCGGCGCGCAGTCCGGCGCCGTGGTAGGGCGGCATCAGCATCGCCATCGCCGCGCCGGCCGCGGCGGCGCGGCGCGCCCGCTGCGCGGCGATCCGGGTGCTGAAGTGGCTGCAGGTGACGATCACCGGCACCCGCCCCGCCACCTGGCGCAGGCAGACGTCGAGCAGGGTGTCGCGCTCGGCGTCGGTGAGCGCGAACTGCTCCGAGTAGTTGGCGAGGATGCACAGGCCGTCGACCCCCTGGTCGACGATGCAGTCGATGACCCGCCGCTGGCCGTCGAGGTCCAGATCGCCGCCGTCGGTGAACGGCGTCGGGGCGACGGGAAAGACGCCGGCACCAAGGCCGGGAGCGGGGGCGGTCATCGTTTTCACCTCGAGTCGGACGCGACACCGGATTATCGCTCCGGACGTTGGCCGGCAAGCGCCGGCACGGGCGCCACACCCCTTGACAGGGGCACAATGAATGCCGTAACGTATACGTCAAAGTACACATGAAGGGGTCGTCGCGGCGCCGACGGCCCGTTCGGAGAACGTCCGTGGCCGACCGCCCCGCCCCGCAACTCGACCTCGCGACCCTGCAGTTTCACGGGTGCGCGCTGGTGCGTCCGGAGTGCGTGCTGGCGACCGCCGACGGCTCGCTGTACACGGCGGACTGGCGCGGCGGCGTGGCGCAGACGCACGCCGACGGTACGCAGACGCTGTACGCGGGCAGGCTGCCGGAAGGGCGGGCGTTGCGTCCCAACGGCATCGCGCTGCGGCACGACGGCTCCTTCCTGCTCGCCGACCTGGGCGAGACCGCGGGCGGCGTGTTCGCGCTGACGCGCGCCGGAGCGCTCGCGCCGTTTCTGGAACGCGTCGACGGCGTCGACCTGCCGCCGACCAACTTCGTCGCCGAGGACACCGCAGGTCGCGTCTGGGTCACCGTGAGCACGCGCCGGCAGCCGCGGGCGGCGGCGTATCGCGGCGACGTCGCCGACGGCTTCATCGTCGTCGTCGACGCGCGCGGTGCGCGGATCGTCGCCGACGGCCTCGGCTACACCAACGAGGCGCTGGTTTCGCCCGACGGCCGCTGGCTGTACGTCAACGAGACTTTCGGCCGGCGCACGTCGCGCTACCGCATCGGCCCCGACGCCGAGTTGAGCGGCCGGGAAACGGTTGCGACCTACGGCGCGGGCACGTTTCCCGACGGCCTTTGCTTCGACGCCGAAGGCGGCGTCTGGATCACCAGCATCGTCAGCAACCGGGTCATTCGCGTCGCGCCCGGCGGCGCGCAGACGCTGGTGCTCGAGGACGCCGATCCGGCGCATCTCGCCTGGGTGGAGCAGGCTTTCGTCTCCGGCACGATGGGCCGGGCACACCTCGACCAGGCGGCCGGGCGCGTCCTGGCCAACGTCTCGAGCCTGGCATTCGGCGGTCCGGGCCTGCGCACCGCGTTCCTCGGCTGCCTGCTGGGCGACGCGATCGCGAGCTTCGCCGCGCCCGTCGCCGGACATCCCCCCCCGCACTGGAACTGGAGCCCACACCGATGAAGCCCGTGTCCCGCAGGGCAGCGGCGACCCCGACCACCGATTCGCTGGTCGATCTCGCCTACCTGAAACTGCGCCAGCGCATCCTCGACAACGAGTGGCCGCCGGGCGCACGCGCGCTGGAGCAGGAACTCGCCCTCGAGCTGGGGATGAGCCGCACCCCGGTCCGCGAGGCGCTGATCCGGCTGTCGAACGAAGGACTGGTCGAGGTGGTGCCGCGCCACGGGGTGCGCGTGCTGCCGGTGTCGGCCGCCGACATGGACGAGATCTACCGGGTCATCGGCAGCCTCGAGGCGACCGCGGCCGAGATCATCGCCGAGCGCAAGCCCAAGACCGCCGAGCTGAAACCGCTGGAGGACGCCACGCGCGCGATGGACGCGGCGCTCAAGGCCGATGACCTCCAGGCCTGGGCGCTGGCCGACGAGCGCTTCCACCGCACGCTGGTCGAGCTGGCCGGCAACCGGCTGCTCGCGGCCATCGTCTACAACTTCTGGGATCGCGCGCACCGCGCCCGGATGTTCACGCAGCGGCTGCGCGCCAAGCCGACGCACTCGACCCGCGAGCACCTGGAGCTGGTGCGCGCGTTGAGGCGCGGCGACAAGCAGGCGGCGCGCGAGATCCACCTCGCGCACCGCGAGCGCGCCCGCATCGAGCTGACCGACATCCTGGCCCGCTACCTTCCCCCCAACCTCTAGGAATCCCCCATGACTGCAAGCCGCAGCTTCGGCATCGCCGTGCTGCCCGGCGACGGGATCGGCCCCGAAGTGATCGACGCGACGGTGCCGCTGCTCGAACGGCTGGCGCACGGGGCGCCGTTCAGCCTGGACTTCTCGGCGCACCCGGGCGGAGCGCTGCACTACAAGGCCACCGGCGACGCGCTGCCGGAGGCGACCTTCGCCGCGGCCGGGAAGGCCGACGCGATCCTCTTCGGCGCGATGGGCTGGCCGGAGATCCGCTACGCCGACGGCACCGAGATCGCGCCGCAACTCGACCTGCGCGAGCGGCTCGACCTCTATGCCGGGGTGCGGCCGGCGCGGGCACTGCCCGGCGTGCCGCTGCCGCTCGCGGACCCGCGGGCGCGCGACATCGACCTCGTCGTCGTGCGCGAGTCCACCGAGGGGCTGTTCGCGTCGCGGCGCAAGGGCGAGATCATCGACGACCGCGAGGCGCGCGACACCATGGTGATCACGCGCGCCGGGTCCGAGCGGCTGCACGACTTCGCGTTCCGGCTCGCGCAGCGGCGCAAGCGTCGCGGCCACGCCGGACGGGTCACCTGCGTCGACAAGGCGAACGTGTTCCGGTCGATGGCGTTCTTCCGCAAGGTCTTCGACGAGCGCGCGGCGCGGTTTCCGGAGATCGAGGCCGATCACCACTACGTCGATGCGACGGCGCTCGACCTCATCCGCAAGCCCTGGATCTTCGATGTGCTGGTGACCGAGAACATGTTCGGCGACATCCTGTCGGACCAGGCGGCGGCGCTGGTCGGCGGCATGGGCATGGCGCCGTCGGGCGACATCGGCGACGACCACGGCCTGTTCCAGCCCTGTCACGGCTCCGCGCCCGACATCGCCGGCCAGGGGAAGGCCAACCCGACGGCGACGATCCTGTCGGCGGCGATGATGCTGGACTGGCTGGCGGACCGGAGCGGCGTCGAAGCGCTGGCCCAGGCGGCGCTGCGCCTCGAGCGCGCGGTCGACGCGGCGTTTGCCGGCGGCACGCTCAGGCCCTACGAACTGGGCGGACGCGACGGCACGCGAGCGATCGCGGACGCCGTGGCGTCCAACCTGTAGCGCGACTGCGATGGTCAAGCTGCGCGTGCTGGGTGTCGGAGCGGGCTACTTCAGCCAGTTCCAGGTTGCCGGCTGGCGCAACATCCCGGAGGTCGAGTGCGTCGGCATCGTCAATCGCGACACGGCGAAGGCACAGGCGCTGGCGGCGCGCTTCGGCATTGCCCGATTCTTCGGCGACCTCGACATCGCGCTCGAGGAAACCCGGCCCGACCTCGTCGACCTGATCACCCCGCCGCCGACGCACCGTGCCTTCATCGCCAGGATCGTCGCGCACGGCATCCCGGTCATCTGCCAGAAGCCGTTCGGCCAGAGCTACGCCGAGGCGGTCGCCATCACCGAGGTCGCGGAGCGCGCGGGCGTGCCGCTGATCATTCACGAGAACTATCGCTGGGATCCGGCCTGGCGCGAGGCGAAGCGCCTGGTCGCCGCCGGGACGCTCGGCCACCTGCACAGCGTCTCGTTCCGGCTGCGCCCCGGCGACGGGCAGGGCCCGCGCGCCTATCTCGACCGGCAGCCCGGTTTCCAGAGCATGCCGCGCTTCCTGGTGAACGAGACGGCGATCCACTGGATCGACACCTACCGCTACCTGTTCGGCGACATCGCCGCCGTCTATGCGCGCCTGCGCCGGATCAATCCGGTGATCGCCGGCGAGGACGCCGGCTATGTCGTGTTCGAGTTCGCGAGCGGCGCCACCGGACTCTTCGACGGCAACCGGCTGAACGACCACGTGGCGAGCAATCCGCGGCGCACCATGGGCGAGGGCTGGATCGAAGGCTCGAGCGGCGTGCTGCGCCTGGACGGCGAGGCGCGGCTGTGGTGGAAGCCGCACCAGCAGCCCGAGGAAGAGCACGTCTACGACCGCGGTCCCGCGGACACCTTCGGCGGCGGCGCCTGCGAATGGCTGCAGCGCCACGTCGTCGCCCACCTCATCACCGGCGCGCCCCTCGAGAACACCGCGCGCGAGTACCTGGCCGCCTTGCGGGTGCAGGAGGCGGTCTATCGCTCGGCGCAGGAGGGGTGCCGCATCGAGATGTCCGGTTTTGATCCGCTGCGGGTGGGGCCGAACCCGGCCGCCGCAGCCCCTGTTTGACCACCGTAACGGAGGAAACACCATGCAACGCAGAACGCTTTTCAGGCAACTCTCCATCGTCACCGCCGTCGCCGCCGCGCTCGGCTTCGCGGCCGCCGCCCAGGCGCAGACCGTGCTCAAGTTCAGCCACACCGACCAGCCCGGCGGCGCGCGCCACAAGGCGGCCGAGCTCTTCGGCCAGAAGATCGAGCAGTACACGCAGGGGCGCTACAAGCTGCAGGTGTACCCGGCCGGCCAGCTCGCCAACGACCCCAAGGCGATCGAGCAGCTGCAGCTCGGCGGCATCGACTTCACCGTCTCGTCGACCGGCTCGTACGCGACGCACCTCGCCGGCCTCAACCTGACGATGCTGCCCTACCTGGTCGAGAATTACGAGCAGGGTTGGAAGCTCTACGACGAGTCGAAGTGGCTGCAGGGCGAGTTCGCCAAGGCGCCGGCCAAGGGCTTCCGCTTCCTCGCCACCTGGGAAGCCGGCTTTCGCGACATGACGACCAAGGAGGCGCTGGCGTCGCCGGCCGCGGCCAAGGGCGTGAAGCTGCGCACCTTCCCCAACGAGATGATGCGCTGGACGCTGGAGTCGATGGGGTTCAGCGTGCAGATCATGCCGCTGCCCGAGGTCTACCTCGCGATCCAGCAAGGTGCCGTCGGCGGCCAGGAGAACCCGATCGACACGATCTTCTCGAACAAGTTCTACGAGGTGGCGCCGAACGTGACGCTGACCAAGCACGTCTACAGCCCGATCCCGCTGACGATTTCCGAGAAGACCTGGCAGAAGCTCTCCGCCGCCGATCGGGCCGCGGTGACCAAGGCGGCGCAGGAAGCGGCGGCGTGGAGCCGCAACGAAATCAAGTCCAACGACGAGCGGCAACTCGCCGAGATGACCGCCAAGGGCGCGAAGGTCGCGCGGCCGGCGCTGGCGCCGTTCCGCGAGTCGGTGAAGCCCGCGTACGCCAAAGCCAAGGAGAAGTACGGCGCCGACGTCGACGCGATCCTCGCCGACGCCGAAGCGGTTCGCAAGGCCATTCCGGTCAAGTAGTCGCCGTCGCGGCAGGCCCCCTCGGGACGCGCCTTCGGGCGCGTCGCCGCGGCTTCGCCGGTGGTTGCGGCGAGTGAGTTGGATCATGGTCGTCGCCGTTGGCCCGGCGGCTCCCACGCACAGCGCAGAGGCATCGATGATGACGGGTTCCCCACTGTCCACTGCGGCCGGCCGGCCGCCGGCTCGTTTGCCGCTGGGTGGAGATTTGTTGCCGGCGGCGCCCGCGGCGCCGCGCTGGCTGGCGGGTTTCGGTGCGGCGGTCGACTGGGCGGTGGTGGCGATCGGCGCGGTGATGATCGTGCTGGTGTTCGTGAACGTGCTGCTGCACATCGTGGGCCGCGACCTGGCGGCGGTGACCGAGCTGGCGGAGCTGTTGATGGTGTGGGTGACGTTCCTGTCGGGGGCCTCGGCGGCGCGGCGGGGCGCGCAGATGACGATCACCGAGTTCATCGACAAGCTGGGGGGCAAGGGGCGGGAGCGGGCCGATGCGGCCATCGACGTGCTGGCGAGCGGGATGCTGCTGCTGCTGTTCTGGTACGGGATCAACCTGGTGATCGTGGGCTGGGGCAACGAGCTCACCGTGCTGCAGATCCCGATGTCGTTCCAGTACCTGGGGATGCCGGTGGGGGTGGCGGCGATCCTGGTGTGGACGGTCTACGACCTGTGGCAGATCGGGCAGGGGAAGACCCGGGCGCAACGCTGGGCGAAGGGGTAGGGCGATGCTGGCCGGACTGCTGTTTCTGGGTTTCTTCGTGCTCGCGCTGGTCGGCGTGCCGCTGATGTACTCGCTGCTGGTGGCCACCGTCGGCGCCATCGTCATCGGCAACCTCGGTCACCCGCTGGAGACGATCTTCCTGTCGTTCATCGGCGGGGTGGAGCCCTTCATCCTGATCGCGGTGCCGCTGTTCATCTTCGCCGGCGAGATCCTGTCGTCGGGCGGGATCGGCCAGCGGATCGTCAACTTCGCCCGGGCGCTGCTGGGCTTCCTGCCCGGCGGGCTGGGCGTGGTGACGGTGACGTCGTGCCTGATGTTCGGCGGCGTGTCGGGCTCGGCCATTGCCGACACCGCGGCGATCGGGTCGCTGGTGATCCCGTCGATGCTGAAGCGCGGCTACTCGCGGGGCTTTGCGGCGGCGCTCTTGTCGGTGGCCGGGACGCTGGCGCTGCTGATGCCGCTGTCGATTCCGTTCCTGGTGTATGCGTTCATCTCCGGGGCGTCGATGCGGCAGCTGTCGATGGCGGGGCTGGTGCCGGGGCTGGTGATGGCGATCGCGCTGATCGGGGTCTGCGTCTGGTACGGCCGGAAGAGCGGCTGCGACAGCGGCGACGTGCGGGCCACGCGGGCCGAGATCTGGGCGGCGACCCGGGACGCCGGGCCGGCGCTGATGATGCCGCTGATCATCGTCGGGGGCATCTGGTCGGGGGTGTTCACGCCGACCGAGTCGGCGGCGGTGGCCGTGGTCTACGGCACGCTGGTGTCGCTGTTCCTGTACCGCGACATCACGGTGCGCGACCTGCCGCGGCTGCTGGTCAACGCCTTCCAGACCAGCGCGACGGTGATGCTGGTGATCGGCGCGACCGGCGCGCTGGCGTGGCTGATCACCGCCGAGCAGGTGGCGGTGCAACTGGCGGCCTGGATCAAGGTGGTCGCGGCGCAGCAGTGGACGTTCCTGCTGATGGTCAACGTCGCGCTGCTGCTGCTGGGGATCTTCATCGAGCCGCTGCCGGCGATGCTGCTGACCGCGCCGCTGCTGCTGCCGATCGCCCAGAGCTTCGGCATCGACCTCGTGCACCTCGGCGTGATCATCACCGCCAATCTCGCGATCGCGCTGTACACGCCGCCGGTCGGAGGGACGCTGTTCGTGGCGGCGAAGCTGGCCGGGGCAGGGATCGGCGAGATCACCCGGGCGCTGTACCCTCTGCTGCTGGCTGCCGTCGTCGTGCTGCTGATCATCACCTACGTGCCGTCGATGACCAGCGTGGTGTGGAAGCTCGTTGTCTAGGGAGTCGCCGTGGCCATCCTGCTGGGTTGCATCGCCGACGACCTGACCGGCGCCACCGACCTCGGCGTCACGCTGACGCGCGAAGGCCTGTCGGTGGTCCAGGTCAACGGCGTGCCCGACGAAGGCTTCGCGCTGCCCGCCGTCGACGCGGTGGTGGTCGCCCTCAAGTCGCGGACCGTTCCGGCCGCCGATGCGGTCGCGCAATCGCTCGCCGCGCTCGACTGGTTGCGCGCGCGCGGCGCCGAACGGATCTACTTCAAGTACTGCTCGACCTTCGATTCGACGCCGCACGGCAACATCGGGCCGGTGACCGAGGCGCTGCAGGCGGCGCTCGGCGCCGGGCGCCAGGCTCACGCCGGCGACGCCGGCGTATCCGCGCAACGGGCGGACCGTCTACCTCGGGCACCTCTTCGTCGGCGACCGGCTGCTGTCCGAATCGGGCATGCGCGAACATCCGCTGACGCCGATGACCGATGCGAACCTCGTCCGCGTGCTGGCGGCGCAGACCCGGGGCACGGTGGGGCTCGTCGCGTATGCCGACGTCGAGTCGGGCGCCGCCGCGGTGCGCGCGCGGCTGGCGGCGCTGGCGGCGGAAGGCCACCGCCACGCGATCGTCGACGCGACCCGCGACGAGCATCTGGTCGCCGCCGGTGCCGCCTGTGTCGACCTCCCGCTCAGCACCGGAGGCTCGGGGCTGGCGCTGGGGCTGGCGCGCGCGCTCGCCGGCCGCGCGCGGTCCGGGGCGGGCGGCTGGACCCGGCCGGCGCCGGGCGCCGCGGTGGCGTGGCTGTCGGGCAGCTGCTCGGAGGCGACGCGCGCGCAGGTCGCGGCCGCGCAGTCCGCGGCGACCGCGTTCCAGCTCGACCCGACGGCGCTCGCGGCCGATCCGCGCCTCGCCGCGGCGATCGCGGCCAAGGCGGCGGCGGCGCTGGGGCGGCAGCCGGTGCTCGTCTACGCGACCGCCGCGCCGGCCGAGGTCGCGGCAGCGCAGCGCCTGCTCGGCACCGAGCGTGCCGCCCGCGTGGTCGAAGACGCATTCCGCGGCGTCGCGCAGGCGCTCGCAGCCGCGGGCGTCCGCGCCTTCGTCGTCGCCGGCGGCGAGACTTCCGGCGCCGTCGTCGACGCGCTCCGGGTGCGGGCGCTGGCGATCGGCCCGGAGATCGATCCCGGGGTGCCGTGGACGCTGGCCGTCGGCGGCGAGCCCTACCGGCTGGCGCTCAAGTCCGGCAACTTCGGCGCGCGCGATTTCTTCGCCAAGGCGACGGAGATGCTGCAATGACCGGCGCGGCGCGGCGCGAGGCGCTCTGCGTGCTCGCCCGGTCGATGTACGACCGCGGGCTCACCCACGGCAGCACCGGCAACCTCTCGCTGCGCACCGACGACGGCTTTCTGATGACGCCCACCGGCTCGTCGCTGGGGGCGCTCGACCCGGCGCGCCTGGCGCTGCTCGACGCCTCGGGCCGGCACGTGGGCGGCGATGCGCCGACCAAGGAAGCGCTGCTGCACCTGGCGATGTACCGCGAACGGGCACGGGACGCCGCGGTCGTGCACCTGCACGCGACGCATTCGGTCGCGGTGTCGGTGCTCGCCGACGTCGATCCGGCCAACGTGCTGCCGCCGCTCACCGCCTACTACGCGATGCGGATCGGGACACTGCCGCTGCTGCCCTACTTCGCGCCCGGCGACACCGCGCTCGCCGCCGCGGTCGGCGCCGTCGCCGGCCGGCATCACGCGGTGCTGCTGGCCAACCACGGCCCCGTGGTCAGCGGCACGTCGCTGGCGGCAGCCGCCGACGCGATCGAGGAACTGGAGGCCACCGCCAGACTGTGGCTGCTGCTGCGCGGGGAACGCGTGCGCACGCTGACCGCCGACCAGGTCGCCGATTTGCACCGCCGCCACCCGCGGTAGGACCCGGCCCGCGGGTGCGGGGCGAGTCGCGGGGGCGCCACCCCAGGAGATCGCGATGTACGTCGTCACCGTCGAGTTCGTGGTCATCGCCGGCCGCGGCCAGGACTTTCTGCAGGCGATGGTCGCCAATGCGCGCACCTCCCGCGAGGTCGAACCGGGCTGCCGCCAGTTCGACGTCTGCGTCGACCCGGACGATCCGCTGCGGGTGTTTCTCTACGAGCGCTACGCCGACCGGGCGGCGTTCGACGCGCACCTCGCGTCGGCGCACTTCAGGACTTTCGACACCCAGGTGGCGGGCTGGGTCGCGTCCAAGGTGGTGCGCACCTACGCCCGGCGCGACCCCGCCTGACGCCCCGGGCGGGGCCGGAATTGACCTGGTGCCAATACGAATCCACAATGGAACCGTACGCAACCATCAGGAGGTCAGCATGCCCGTCAACTTCTCGGTGAAGGGCGTCCCGGACGAACTGGCCGCGCGGCTGCGCGAGCGTGCCGCCGCCAACCATCGATCGCTGCAGGGCGAACTGATGGCGATCCTGCACGAGGCGACAAGTCGGCAACCGGCGGCTACGGCGGACTGGCGGCAGCGGTTTCGACCTGCCGCCGCTGCGCACGGGGGGCGGCCGTCGACGATCGACGAGGTCGTTGCCCGCATCAAGGCACGCAGCCCGGCACCGCGCGCGCGCGGCCCTTCGTCGGTCGACGTCATTCGGCAGATGCGCGACGATCGCTACGGCGACGCCTGGCTTGCCGCGCGCAAGGACACCTCGGCGGCGAAGAAGCCGGCGCGCCGTGGCCGCTGAGCTCTATTTCGCGGAACCGCGATCGGCGTATGCCGCGCGGCCGCCGCTCGTCGTCGATGCGAGCCTGATCGCCGCCATCCTGTTCGCGGAACCCGCTTTCGACCTTGCGCACGCACGGTTGCGCGGGTTCACACCGATCGCGCCGGCGCTGCTCGACTTCGAGATCGCCAATGCCGTGACGACGCGGCTGCGACGGCGGGCGATCGGCGCCGACGATGCCGCAGCGGCGATGCAGGATTTTCTCGACCTGCCGATCGAGCGGGCGGAAATCGATGCCGGCGCCTTGCCGCTCCTGGCCGATCGCTTCGGGCTGACTGCCTACGATGCCGCCTATCTCTGGCTCGCCGGCGAGGTCCGCGCGCCGCTGGCGACGTTCGACTCGCGCCTTGCGCGCGCGGCAGTGAAGTACCTCGACGGACTGTCTCCGCCGGGCTGATTCCGGCGCCTCCGTCCGGACCGCGCGGCGCGGCGGGCAGCCCCGCCACGCCGCGTCCGTCTCGAACGCCTCTCAGCCTCTCAGGCCGGCTCGGCCACCGACGGCAACCCGGCGAGCGCCATCGCGAGCTCGGACTCGTCGTACTCGAGGTCCTGCAGCTTGCCGCCGAAATAATCGATGTACGCCTGCATGTCGAAGTGGCCGTGGCCGCAGAGGTTGAACAGGATCGACCGCGATACCCCTTCCTCGCGGCAGCGGATCGCCTCGTCGATCGCGCCCCTGACCGCGTGGTTGGCTTCCGGCGCCGGCACGATGCCCTCGGCGCGCGCGAACTGCACGCCGGCGTCGAAGCACTTCGTCTGGTGGTAGGCGCGCGCCCGGATCAGCCCCAGCTCCTGCAGGTGCGACACCAGCGGCGCCATGCCGTGGTAGCGCAGGCCGCCGGCATGGAAGCCGGGCGGGGTGAAGGTCGAGCCCAGCGTGTGCATCTTGGTCAGCGGCGTCAGGTGCGCGGTGTCGCCGAAGTCGTAGGCGTACTTGCCGCGGGTGAGGCTGGGGCAGGCCGCCGGCTCGATGGCGAGGACGTCGACCTTGCGGCCGCCACGCAGCTGTGCGCCGATGAACGGGAAGGCGATGCCGGCGAAGTTGGAGCCGCCGCCGGTGCAGCCGACGATGACGTCGGGATAGTCGTCCGCCATTTCCATCTGCGCCATCGCCTCGATGCCGATCACCGTCTGGTGCAGCAGCACGTGGTTCAGCACGCTGCCGAGCGCGTAGTTGGTGTCGTCGCGCTGGGCGGCGATCTCCACCGCCTCGGAGATCGCGATGCCGAGGCTGCCGGGGTGGTCGGCACGCTGGGCGAGGATCGCCCGCCCCGACTGCGTCTCGTTCGACGGCGACGCCACGCAGCGCGCGCCGTAGGTCTCCATCAGCGCGCGGCGGTAGGGCTTCTGGTCGTAGGAGACGCGGACCATGAACACCTGGACCTCGATGCCGAACAGCGATCCGGCGAAGGCGAGCGAGCTGCCCCACTGCCCGGCGCCGGTCTCGGTGACGAGCTTCGCAACACCCGCCTCCTTGTTGTAGAACGCCTGCGGCACCGCGGTGTTCGGCTTGTGGCTGCCGGCGGGGGAAACGCCTTCGTACTTGTAGTAGATCCGGGCCGGCGTCTGCAGTTCGCGCTCGAGCCTGCGCGCGCGGTAGAGCGGTGTCGTCCGCCATTGCCGGTAGACGTCGCGGACCGGTTCGGGGATCTCGATCTCGCGCTCGGTCGAGACCTCCTGCAGGATCAGCGCCATGGGGAACAGCGGCGCCAGGTCGCCGGGGCCGACCGGCTGGTGCGTTCCGGGATGCAGCACCGCCGGCGCCGGGCGCGGCAGGTCGGCCTGGAGGTTGTACCAGTGCTTCGGAATCCTCGATTCGTCGAGGAGGTACTTGACGGTGTCGTTCATCGAACGGTCCTTGGGGGAAAGGGGATGGCGGAACTTCGAAGTGCACCCGGATTGGACGGAAAAGTCAATGCGGGGCACACGTCTGTGGCAGAATTTCGCCCATGACGGGTTCATCGCTGGTGGCGACGGCCAAGCCGTCGGGCGCGGTCGCCGCGTGGCTGCTGCTCTGCTGCGCGCTGGTGTTCTGCATGGTCGTCGTCGGCGGCGTCACGCGGCTCACCCACTCCGGCCTGTCGATCACCGAGTGGCAGCCGATCGTCGGCACGCTGCCGCCGTTGTCCGACGCCGACTGGCAGGCGGCGTTCGACAAGTACAAGCTCACTCCCGAGTACCGCGACGTGAACCGGGGGATGACGCTCGCGGCGTTCAAGGGCATCTTCTGGTGGGAGTACTTCCATCGCCTGCTCGGGCGCCTGATCGGCGTCGCTTTCCTGCTGCCCTTCGTCTGGTTCGCGGTGCGGAGGAAGATCCCCGAGGGCTACGCGGCGAAGCTCCTCGGCATCTTCGTCCTCGGCGGGCTGCAGGGGGCGATGGGATGGTACATGGTGCAGAGCGGCCTGGTCGACGATCCACGCGTCTCGCAGTTCCGGCTGACCGCGCACCTCGGGCTGGCGTTCGTCATCTTCGGCGCGATGTTCTGGGTCGCGCTGTCGCTGCTCGAGCGGCGCAGCGTCGAGCGCCGCTCGCCGGCGCGGCGGTCGGTGTTCCGCTTCGCTGTCGCCGTCGCCGCGCTGGTGCTGTTCATGGTGCTGACCGGCGGGATGGTCGCCGGCATCCGGGCCGGTTTCGCCTACAACACCTTCCCGCTGATGAACGGCGCCTTCGTCCCGCCCGAGCTGTTCATGCTCGAACCGTGGTGGAAGAACTTCTTCTGGAACATGGCGACGGTGCAGTTCGATCACCGTCTGGTCGCGTACGCGCTGGTCGCCGCGGTGGGCCTGCTGTGGTGGCGGATCGGCCGCGTCGACGACGCGCCGCCGCGCGCGCGTCGCGCCGTGCTCCTGCTGGGCCTCCTGCTGGCGCTGCAGGTCGCCCTCGGCATCGCCACGTTGCTGCTGGTCGTGCCGCTGCCGCTCGCCGCGACGCACCAGGCGGGGGCCGTGCTGGTGTTCGCCGCCGCGCTCAACGTCGCCCATGCGCTGCGGTAGCGCGGCAGCGGGCGGTCGGTCGGCCCGGGCTTGATGCGCATCAAGGTGCGCCGATCCCGGTCTCGGGCAACGTGGTGGCCTGCGGCGACCTTCGCCGAACGCGTGCTGCCATCATGAACGAAACCATCCTCGACGTCCGCGGGCTGCCTTCGCCGGAACCCCTGGAGCGCGTGCTCGCCGCGCTGTCCAACCTGATGCCCGGTGATCGGCTCAAACTGCTGATCGATGCCGAGCCGCGGCCACTGTACTCGATGCTCGACCGCAACGATCTCGGTCACCGCACCGAGCCGGGTGCCGTCTCCGGCTTCGAGGTCACGATCTGGCCGCGGGACGCGGCGTCGGCGTCCGCGTAGCGCGCGACCGGGACGCCATGCCGCCGGGCTCCGATCCTGGCGCCTCGCCGCCGCCCGCCTGTCGCTCGCGCTGGCGCTGCCGCGTCGGCTGGCTCGTCTACCTGCTGGTCGCCGTCGTCGTGGTGGCGGTGTTCGGCGCCGCGCGGCAAGTGGCGGGGGGGCGGGGGCCCGGCCGGGGGGGGGGGGGGGGGGGCCCCGGGGGGGGGCCCCCTGGGCGCCCGGGCGGCGGCGCGGGGCGCCCCGGGGGGGGCCCGGGGCCCCGGGGGGGGGGGGGGCGGGGGGGGGGGGCGGGCGCCGGGGCCCCCCCCCCCCGGGGGGGGGCCGCGGCCCCCCCCCCCCCGCCCCGGCGGGCCCCCCGGGGGCCCGGGGGCCCCCGGGGGGGGGGCGGGGGGGGGGGCGCCGGCCGCCCCCGCCGCCCTTCCTTCTGACCTGCGCCGGCGTCAGCCGGTGTGCGAGCGCAGCTTCTGCGCGTCCAGGATGCGCACCTCGCGGCCCTCGACGGCGACGAGTCCGCCGTCGACGAGCTCGTGCAGGATGCGGGAGAAGTGCTCCGGCGTGAGGTTGAGCCGCGAGGCGACGATCGACTTGGACGTGGGCAGCAGCACCGTGTACGCCGACTCGCCCTCGTTGCCGTCGGCGTCCTGGCGCAGCAGGTAGCCGATCACGCGCTGCGAGCCCGATTGCATCGAGTAGCTCTCGACGTCGGCCATCAGCCCGTGCACGCGCCGCGACAGGCCGGCGAGCATCCGGCGGGCGAAGCCGGGGTCGTTCTCGATGCCCTGGAAGACGACGTCCTTCGACACGTGCAGCAGCAGCGTGTCCGCGAGCGCCTGCGCCATCACGATGTACGCCTTGTCCATGAACATCAGCGCCTCGCCGAAGGAAAATCCCGGGCCGACGATCTCGACGACCTTCTCGTTCCCCTGCGGCGTGACCAGCGCCAGCTTGATCTGGCCGTAGACGACCACGTGGAACCCGAGGCAGGGGTCCCCCTTCTGGAACACGATCTCGCCGCGCGGCACGTGCAGTTCGGTGGTTCCCGCGGCGAGCCGGTCGATTTCCGCCGGGGCGAGCTCCTTGAACAGCGGCAGGTTGGCGAGGAACGCCTGGATCTTGATCTTCGGCGGCATGGTCGTCCGGTGATTCGGGGGTCGGCGCGCGGGGCAGGGTCGGCGCCGACACCGGGCGGGTGCCAGGGCGGCGAGGCCGCGCAGTTGCGCCAACGCCCGCGGGGAGCCATTATAGTCAGTTCCGCTACCGCAGTTCTTCCGAAAGCCTCGCCATGACCGACCCCCGTGCCCTCGACGAACCCCTCAGCGACGCAGAGATGGACGAACTCGAGTCCTTTCTCGCGTCCGACGCCGTGCCCCCCGACTGCATGGACCTGGAGATGCTCGACGGCTACCTGACGGCGGTCGTCTCCGGCCCGGAGCAGATCCAGCCGTCGGAGTGGCTGCCGCAATTGTGGAGCGAGGGCGGGAAGAGCGCGACCCCCGCCTACTCGGACAACGACCAGGCCCAGCGCATCATGGCGCTGGTGCTGCGGCACATGGTGGGCATCCAGCGGACGCTGGCGGAATCCCCGACCCGCTTTCGTCCGCTGCTCTATCTCCCCGAGGAGATCGAGCGCAAGACGGAGCGGAAGGCCGAGCGCAAGGCCGAGCGCAAGGGCGCCAAGGTCGAGCGCACGCCGCCGGAAGCGAGCGCGTGGTGCGAGGGCTACATGTCCGGCGTCAAGCTGCGCGACGACGAGTGGCAGCCGCTCTACGACGCGCCGGACGCGCGCGACTGGATCTTCCCGATCGAAGCGCTGGCCTTCGGCGATCGCGAGGAGGAGTTCACCGAGTGGGTCGACAGCGAGGAGAAGCGGCAGGCGCTGGTCGAGGAGCTGCCGGTCGCGGCGGTGCTCATCTACCGCTTCTGGCTGGAGCGCGGGCGGGCCGGCGAAGGCCGCGGCGCGCGCCGCGGCACAGCCAGCGAAGCGGCGCGCAAGTCGCGGCAACGGCTGCACTGAGAAGGGGTGGAGGGAACCCCACCCCCCCTCCCGCCCCCCCGCCACAACGGGCCCTGGGGGGGGCGCCAGCTGCCTGCGGGCGCACGGCGGCGCTTGGGCTGATTGGAGCCGTTGGGACGGCCCGCTCGGCCACGCGGGATTCATTCACACCTTCTGACCTGCCGACGCCTGGCGCCGCTTCGTCGCGCCGGCGCAGGGGCGATCAGTGCGCGTGCTTGTCGGCGTTGGGGCAGCCGACGCAGGATATCGGCTTGCCGTCCGGCCCCACGGCCTTCGGGCCGCCGCAGGATCCGCGGAGGCAGCGGCCGGTCAGGCGCTGACCGATCCCCATCGCCGCCAACGCGACGGCGAACAGGCCGATCACCGCGGCCGCGACCGGCAGGAACTGGGCGAGAAAGTCGGTCATTTGCGCATTGGAGCCGTCAACCGACCCGTTGGTTCCGCGCAGTAGATCCATTCACGGCTTCTCAGGCGAGCGTGCCGCCGAGTGCCTGGAACGCCGCGGTCGCCCGGTCGCTGAACGAGCCGTCGGCTTCGCGGACGATGAAGTAGGCGGCGAGCCCGCGCGCGGCGGCGAGCGCGGGCCCCCGGTCCGGGCCGAGCACGAACAGCGCCGTCGCCATCGCGTCGGCGTACGCGCAGTCCGCGGCCACGACCGACACCGAGGCCAGCCGGTGATCGGCCGGCGCGCCGGTGGCGGGGTCGATCTCGTGCGAATAGCGCCGCCCGTCCCGCTCGAAGAAGATGCGGTAGTCGCCGGAAGTCGCCAGCGAATGCCCCGACAGCGGGGCGATGAAATGCGCGCGCTGGGGCACGGCGTCCGGGCGCTCGATCGCGATCTGCCACGGCCGGCCCGCCGCGTTGCTGCCGCGGGTGCGGACCTCGCCGCCGGCCTCGACCATGAAGTCGGTGTGGCCGAGCCGCTCCAGCGCCCGGGCGGCGAGGTCGACGCCGTAGCCCTTGGCGATGCCGGAGAGGTCGGCGGCGATCCCCGGCTGCGCCTTGGCGGCCGCGCCGGCGGCACGGTCGACGGCGAGCAGCCGGTAGCCGACGCCGGGCTGCAGCGCCCGGATCCGCTCGGTCGCGGGAATCGTCGCGTGCCGCGACGGCCCGAAGCCCCAGGCATCGACCAGCGGCGCGACGGTGATGTCGAAGGCGCCGGCGGTCTCCTCGCTCACCTGCCGCGCCAGCGCGAACACCTGCAGCGTGTCCTGCGACAGCGCGTAGGGCGCCGTGGACGCGTGCCGGTTGAAGCGGGACAGCTCGGACGCCGCGTCGTGCGTCGACATCCTGGCGACCACGTCGTCGAACGCCGCCTGCACGGCGGCCCGCGCCGCGGCTTCGCGCTCGCCCGACAGCGCGGCGCCGGCGATCTTCACGTTGAAGCTGCTGCCCATGGTCGCGCCGGCGAAGTGCACCAGCGGCCGGGTCGTCGCGGTCGGCACGCGGTGCTCGCCGCAGCCGGCGACCATCGCCGCTGCGCCCAGAGCCTGCAGCAGGGTCCGTCGCTTGGGGGAAATCAGGGCATCCATCGGCAATCTCCGCATACGTTGTTCGAGGCAGGCGCTCCGCAGGCCCTCGTCAGCCCGCCGCCCCGCCTCCGCCCGTCCGGCGCACCGCATCCTCGAAGCGGCCGCCGTCGCGCCGGATCAGCTGGTAGGCGAGGTCGCGCAGCGACAGGAGGCCGTGCACCTTCGGGCCGTCGATGACCAGCAGGTGGCGAAAGCGCTTGACGTACATCAGCGACAGCGCCGCCTCGATCGTGGTTCCGGGCGTCACGAACGTGACGTCGCGGGTCATCACCATCGACACCGGCGTGGTCCTGGGGTCGCGGCCGGTCTTCACCACGCGGACGACCACGTCGCGCTCGGTGAAGATGCCCGACACCAGGCCGTCCTCGTTCATGATCAGCACGGCGCCGACCTCGCGCTCGGTCATCGCCGCGACCGCTTCGGCCACCATGGCCGAGGCCGGGACCGTGATGAGTTCGTCGCTGCCCTTGTCGCGGACGACGACGTCGAGGGTCGTTTGCATGGTCTCTTCCTTCGCTAGGATCCGTGTTCCGGTCAACCGAAATCGTCCAGCATGATGTTCTCGCGGTCCACGCCCAGCGACAGCAGCATGTTGATCACCGCCTTGTTCATGACCCCCGGGCCGCACATGTAGTACTCGATGTCCTCGGGGGCGGGGTGGTTCTTCAGGTACTGCTCCAGCAGCACGTTGTGGATGAAGCCGGTGGCGCCGGTCCAGTTGTCCTCGGGCAGCGGCTCGGACAGCGCGAGGTGCCACTCGAAGTTCGGGTTCTCCTTCTGCAGCTGCTCGAACTCCTCGACGTAGAACGCCTCGCGCATGCTGCGCGCGCCGTACCAGAACGTCATCTTGCGCTTCGAGTGCAGCCGCTTCAGCTGGTCGAAGATGTGCGAGCGCATCGGCGCCATGCCGGCGCCGCCGCCGACGAAGCACATCTCCTTGTCGGTGTCGCGGGCGAAGAACTCGCCGAACGGCCCGGACACCGTGAGCTCGTCGCCGGGCTTCAGGTTGAACACGTACGACGACATGATGCCCGGCGGGATGTCGGTGCGGTATTCGGGCGGGAAGGCGATCCGGATGGTGAACAGCAGCTGGCCCTTCTCCAGCGGATAGTTGGCCATCGAGTACGCGCGCTCGATCGGCTCGGCCAGCACCGACTTGAAGCGCCAGAGGTCGAACTTGTCCCAGGTGTCGCGGTACTCGGGCTCGATGTCGAAGGTCTTGAAGTCGATGCTGTGCGCCGGGCACTCGAGCTGCACGTAGCCGCCGGCGCGGAACGGGACTTCCTCGCCTTCGGGCAGCACGAGCTTCAGCTCCTTGATGAAGGTGGCGACGTTGCGGTTGGAGACGACCTTGCACTTCCACTTGCGGACGTCGAAGATCTCGGGCGCGATCTCGATCTTCATGTCGTTCTTGACCTTGACCTGGCAGGCGAGCCGGCAGCCGCGCTTCGCCTCGCCGCGGCTGATGAAGCCGGTCTCGGTGGGCAGCAGGTCGCCGCCGCCTTCCTTGACGATCACCTCGCAGACGCCGCAGGCGCCCTTGCCGCCGCAGGCCGACGGAATGAAGATGTGGTTGTTCGACAGCGTCTCCAGCAGCGTGCCGCCGGCGGGCGTCTTCAGCGCCTTCGCGGGGTCGTCGTTGATGAGGATGGACACGTCGCCGTGCGCGACCAGCTTGCGCTTGGCGGCGAGCAGGATCGCCACCAGCAGCAGGATCACTGCGGTGAACATGACGACGCCGGTGAGGATTTCGTTCATGGCTTGGGTCGCAGTCGCCCGGTCAGAGCTGGATGCCCGAGAACATCATGAAGGCGACGGACATCAGTCCCGTCGTGATGAAGGTGATGCCGAGCCCGCGCAGGCCGTGCGGGACGTCGGAGTAGACCAGCTTCTCGCGGATCGCGGCGAGCGCGACGATGGCGATCATGAAGCCCAGTCCCGAGCCGAAGCCGTAGACGACGCTCTCGCCGAAGCGGTAGTCGCGTTCCTGCATGAACAGCGAGCCGCCGAGGATCACGCAGTTGACGGCGATCAGCGGCAGGAACACGCCCAGCGTCGTGTACAGCGCCGGGGCGAAGCGCTCGACCACCATCTCGACGATCTGGACGGCGGCGGCGATGGTGCCGATGAACAGGATGAAGGCCAGGAAGCCGAGGTCCACCCGGGCGAGCGACGGCGAGATCCACGACAGCGCGCCCTCGGCCAGCAGGTGATGCAGGATCAGCTGGTTGATGGGCACCGTCAGCACCTGGACGAAGACGACTGCCACGCCCAGGCCCAGCGCCGTCTCGACCCTCTTCGAGCAGGCGAGGAAGCTGCACATGCCGAGGAAGAACGCCAGCGCCATGTTCTCGAGGAACACGGACTTGATGAACAGGTTGAGGTAGAGCTCCATCGTCGTGCCCTCCGCCTAGGACTTTTCCTGCAGCTCGGGCTTCCAGGTGCGCAGCAGCCAGATCAGCAGGGCGATGGTGAACAGCGCCGAGGGCGCCAGCAGCATCAGCCCGTTCGGCTCGTACCAGCCGCCGTCGGATTGCGTCGTCAGGATCGTGACCCCGAACAGCTTGCCGGCGCCCAGCAGCTCGCGCACCACGGCGACCAGGATCAGCACCAGGCCGTAGCCCAGCCCGTTGCCGATGCCGTCGAGGAAAGACGCCCAGGGCGGGTTCTGCATCGCGTAGCCCTCGGCCCGGCCCATGACGATGCAGTTGGTGATGATCAGCCCGACGAACACCGACAGCTCGAGCGAGATCTCGAACAGGAACGCCTTCAGCACCTGGTCGACCATGATCACCAGCGACGCGATGATCGCCAGCTGGACGATGATGCGGATGCTGCTGGGCGTGTAGTTGCGCACCAGGCTGACCGCGAGGTTGGCGAACGCCGTGACCAGCGTCACGCCGATCGCCATCACCAGCGCCTTGTCGACGCGGGTGGTCACCGCCAGCGCCGAGCAGATGCCCAGCACCTGGACGCCGATGGGGTTGTTGGCGATGACCGGCGTGATCAGCGCGGCCCGCTCGTGCTTGCCGAAGACGGATGTCGAGGCGGTCAAGATTTCGCTCCCTCGCGCAGTTGTTTGAGGTACGGCGCGTAGCCGTCCCTGGAGAACCAGAACGCGATCACCCGCGAGATGCCGTTGCTGGTGATGGTGGCGCCGGAGAGGCCGTCGATCCGGTGCGGGTCCTTGTCGGGCGGGCCGGCCTGGCCCTTGATCACCGTCAGCTTGGGCTCCCAGCTGGCGTCGTAGGCCTTGCGTCCCTGCCACAGCGCCTGCCACTTCGGGTTGCCGATCTCGCCGCCCAGCCCCGGCGTCTCCTTCTGGTCGTAGAAGGTCAGCCCGCGGACGGTGTTGCCGTCGCGGTCGAGGGCGATGAAGCCGTAGACGGTGCCCCACATCGCCATGCCCTCGATCGGCAGCACGACGAGCTCGGGCGGCGTGTCCTTGACCCCGCGGGTGACCAGGTAGACGGCGCCGTAGTTCGGCAGCCGCGCGACCAGCGCCGGGTTGGGCGGCGCGACACGGCTCTGCGCGGGGTCGTTGCGCGCCTTCTTCTGGTCGTAGGACTTGGCGTCGATCTTGCCTTCGGGGACCAGAGCGCCGGTCTTGAGGTCGATCAGCCGGACGACGATGTTCTGGTCGAAGATGGCCTGCAGCTCGCGGTCGGAGACCTTCTGCTCGGGCTTGACGAGCCCGGCGGCCAGCAGGACGTTCTTCTGCCGGTAGATGACCTGGTTGTTCTCCTGCCGCTCGCGCAGGCCCACCGCCGAGGCGGCGACCAGCAGCGCGCAGACGACGCAGACCGCCGCCGCGAACAGGAACGTGTAGCGCGTGGAATCAGTTTTCGGCACGGCGTTTCATCCGGCGGGTGATGTTCGCCTTGATCATCCCGTAATCGATCACGGGCGCCATCACGTTCATGAACAGGATCACCAGCATCATGCACTCGGGATAGGCGGGATTGACGACGCGGATCAGCACCACGAACGCGCCGATCAGGGCGCCGTAGATCCACTTGCCGGTTTCGGTGAACGGGGCGGTGACCGGATCGGTGACCATGAACACGGTGCCGAACGCCCAGCCGCCGGCGACCATGTGCCACCAGAACGGCACGGCGAAATAGGGATTGGTGGCGGACCCGATGAAGTTGAAGAGGCTGGCCATCGCGATCGTGCCCAGCGTGACGCCGGCCATCAGCCGCCACGAGCCGACGCCAGTCCCGATCAGGATCGCCGCACCGATCAGGCAGGCCAGCGCCGAAGTCTCGCCCATCGATCCCTTTTCCAGCCCGGCGAACGCCTGCCACCACGACAGGTTGAGGTCGGCGAAGGGCCCGGTCGCCTGCCGGATCTGTGCCAGCACCGTCGCGCCCGAGAAGCCGTCGACGGCGAAGCCCGGGGGCACGGCGGTCCACACCTGGTCGCCGGAGATCTCGGCCGGGTAGGCGAAGAACAGGAAGGCGCGTGCCGCGAGCGCGACGTTGACGAAGTTCATGCCGGTGCCGCCGAAGACCTCCTTGGCCAGCACGACGCCGAAGCTGATGCCCAGCGCGGCCTGCCACAGCGGCGTGGTCGGCGGCAGGATCAGCGGGAACAGGATGCCGGTGACGAAGAACCCCTCGTTGATGCCGCCATGGCCGCGGATGATCGAGAACGCCGCCTCCCACGACAGGCCGACGACCATGGTCACGACGTACAGCGGCAGGAAATACAGCGCGCCATGGACGACGTTGGCGCCGATGCTCGCGGACGAGTAGCCGACGCCGAAGAGGCGCAGCACGTCGTGGCGCCAGCCGACGAGTTCCGCGGCCTTCGCCGGGTCGATCGCGAGGTTGGCCTGCAGCCCGGTGTTGTACATCGCCATGAACACGCAGGGCAGCGCGGCGATGACGACGAGGATCATCATCCGCTTGAGGTCGAGCGCGTCGCGGACGTGCGCGCCGGTCCGGGTGATGTCCGGCGGCGTGTAGAAGAACGTGTCGACCGCCTCGAACAGCGGGAAGAACCGGGCGAGCTTGCCGCCCTTCTCGAAGTGGTGCCCGACGTGGTCGAGCAGGTTGCGCAGCGCCTTCATGCGCGGCTCTCCGGCAGGCGGTTCACGCGTGCTCCTTTTCGATGTGCGTCAGCATCTTGCGCAACAGCGGGCCGTACTCGAACTTGCCGGCGCAGACGTAGGTGCACAGCGCGAGGTCCTCTTCGTCGAGCTCGAGCACGCCCAGCGCCTCGGCCCGCTCGACGTCGTCGGTGATCAGCGCGCGCAGCAGGAAGGTCGGCAGCACGTCCATCGGCATCACGCGCTCGTACGCGCCGGTGGGCACCATCGGCCGCGACGAGCCGTTGGCCGTCGTGGTGAGGGCGAGCCTGCGGTTCCTGGCCAGCGCGCCGGCGACCACGCGCCAGACCGAGAACTTCTCGAAGCCCGGGGTGATCCAGCCGAACAGCTCGCGCTCGCGGCCCTCGGCCAGCACGCTCACCTGCTGGTCGTGGCGGCCGAGGAAGCCGTGGACGGGGCCGGCGGCGCTGCGGCCTTCGAGCACCGAGCCGGAGATCACGCGCAGGTCGCCGGGCTTCAGTTCGCCGCGCGTGAGCTCGTCCAGCGCGGCGCCGAGGCGCGTGCGCAGCAGCCGCGGACGCAGCACGCCGGGGCCGGCGAGGGCGACCACGCGCTCGACGTCGAGCTTGCCGGTCAGCAGCAGGCGCCCGATTGCGGCGACGTCCTGGTAGCCGACGTGCCAGACGGCCTTGTGCTCGTGCACGGGGTCGAGCAGGTGGATGTGCAGACCGGCGGTCCCGGCAGGATGCGGGCCGGAGAATTGCTCGACGCGGACTCCGGCCGTGGACTCGCCGGGGAGCGCCGTTCCCGGCGCGCGGCAGAGGAAGACCTTCGGGGCGAGTTTCGTCAGCGCCGCCAAGCCGGCCTCGAAATCGGCTTCGCGCCCGGCCAGCACCACGGCGACCTGCGGCGCATGGGGGCGGGTGTCGATCGCGGTGACGAAGATCGAGTGCGGCGTCGCAGCGGGCGCCGGGACCCGGCTGAATGGCCGGGTGCGCAACGCAGTCCACAAGCCCGATTCCTGCAGCAGCGCCCGGATCGCGCCGGCGTCGAGGCCGGCGACCGGCTGCGCCCGGTGCTGCGCGAACGCCACCTGCGCGTCCGCACCGTCGTCGTCGGCGACGTCGACGACCAGCGACTGGAAGACCCGCATCTCGCCGCGGTTGATCGCGGCGACGGTGCCCGCGGCCGGCGCGGTGTGGAGTACGCCGGGCGTCTTCTTGTCCTCGAACAGCGGCTGTCCGCGCAGGACGCGGTCGCCCTCCTTCACCAGCAGCGTCGGGCGCATCCCGTGATAATCGGCGCCGAGCAGGGCCACGCGACCGACCGGCCGCGCCTCGTCGATCGCCTGCACCGGATCGCCGGCGAGCGGCAGGTCCAGACCCTTGCTGATGCGGTGAACGGCCACAGCACGCACTCCTTGCGAAAGCAACCAACTTTCCTGCCGGCGGCCGCAATCGGGCAGCGCCGTCCACGTCTTCCGTTCCAGGACAGGACGAAGGTTAGCCGTTTGCGCCGCACCGGGCGTTGACCTCGGTCAACGCCCGGTGCGGGTGGATCGTAGGTGTCAGTCGGTGGCGAACACCGGATAGGTCGGATCGTACATCTGCTCGGTCACGTAGGCGAGCAGATCCTCCGGTTGCGGGACGCTGGCGTGGCCCTGGGCGAAGGCGACCTCGGCGACGGCCCGGGCGATGTGCGCCGAGACCCCGCGCACCTTGGCCAGCGGGGGAAAGAGGCTGCCCTGGTCGAGGTCCGCCTGCGACACCTGGGCCGCCAGCGCGCGTGCGGCCGCCATGAACATCTCGTCGGTGACGCGCTGGGCGCCGACGGCGATCGCGCCGAGGCCCACGCCCGGGAAGATGTAGGAGTTGTTGCCCTGCCGCGGCACGTAGGTCTGGCCGCCGTAGTTGACCGGGTCGAACGGGCTTCCGGACGCGAACAGCGCCCGCCCGCCGCTCCACTGGTACGCCTGCTCCGCGGTGCACTCGGATTTCGACGTCGGGTTGGACAGCGCGAAGACGACCGGCCGCGCGTTCAGCCGGGTCATCTCCTCGACCACCTCCTGCGTGAACGTCCCGCCGACCGCGGCGACGCCGATGATGGCCGTGGGCTTGAGCGTGCGGATCGCGGTGATGAAGTCGGCGATCGGCGCGTGATCGTGGGCGAAGGGCAGCTTGTGCTCGGCGAGGTTCGCGCGGCTCCTGACCACGAGTCCCTGCGAGTCCATCAGCCAGCAGCGCGCGCGGGCATCGGCGAGGTCCTGTCCCTCGGCCTTGATCGCGGCCGCGGTGAGCTCCGCGATGCCGGTGGCCGCCTCGCCTGCGCCGAGGAAGAGCACGCGCTGGTCCGCGAGCTTGCCGCCGGTGACGCGCAGCGCCGAGAGGAGGCCGGCGAGGGCGACCGCGGCGGTGCCCTGGATGTCGTCGTTGAAGGTGCAGATGCTGTTCCGGTACTTTTTGAGCAGCCGGAAGGCGTTGTGGTTGGCGAAATCCTCGAACTGGATGATGACGCCGGGAAACACGTGCCGGGCCGCGTGGATGAACTCGTCGACCAGCTCGTCGTAGGGCGCCCCGGTGAGCCGCTTCTGGTGCAGGCCGATGTACAGCGGATCGTCGAGCAGGCTCGCGTTGTTGGTGCCGACGTCGAGCACGACCGGCAGGCACTGCGTCGGGTCGACCCCGGCGGCCGCCGTGTACAGCGCCAGCTTGCCGATGGGGATGCCCATCCCGTTGGCGCCGAGGTCGCCGAGGCCGAGGATGCGCTCGCCGTCGGTCACCACGATCATCTTGACGTTGCGCTCGGGCCAGTTGCGCAGCACGCTCTCGACCTGGTGGCGGTCGGTCGCGCTGACGAACAGGCCGCGCGCGCGCTGGAAGATGTGCCCGTACTGCTGGCAGGCGAGGCCGACGGTCGGCGTGTAGATGATCGGCATCATCTCGTCGGGGTGGTCGGTGATGATGCGGAAGAACAGCGTCTCGTTGCGGTCGTGCAGCGCCGCGAGATTGACGTACTTGTCGAGGTTGGAGGTCTTGCGGCGGAAGTTTTCCAGCACCCGTTCGACCTGCTCAGCCTGCGTGTTCGGGTGGTGGGGCAGGAGGCCGCGCAGGCCCAGCGCATCGCGCTCGGCCGCGGTGAACGCCGTGCCCTTGTTCAGCGACGGGTCGCGCAGCAGTGCGGCACCCTTGGGGAACCACGACGGGATCGCGGTGATGCCGCCGACTTTCTTGGTGAACATGGGGCGACTCCTGGGGAAAGGGGAAGCGGGATGAAAACGCCGCCGGCGCGTCTGGCGCGCCGGCGGGATGGGACGGGGGTGCTCAGATGGTCTCGGGGACCATCTTGATCGCGCCGCAGGGGCACTCGGACACGCAGATGCCGCAGCCCTTGCAGTAGTCGTAGTTGAACTCGAAGCGCTTGCCGGGGCCCAGCTTGATCACCGAGTTGTCCGGGCACACGCCGTAGCAGTTGTCGCACTCGAAGCAGTTGCCGCAGGAGAGGCAGCGGCGCGCCTCGAACAGCGCGTTGGTCTCGTCCAGGCCGCTGACCACCTCGTCGAAGGTCGAGGTCCGGCGCACGATGTCGAGCATCGGCCGCACCGTCTTCGACGCATCGGTGTAGTACCAGGCGTTGAGCTTCTCGAAGTCGGCGAGCTCGTGCTTCGGCGCCGGCTCGTACGTGCCGCCCGCGAGCCAGGCGTCGATGTTGCGGGCCGCTTTCTTGCCGTGGCCGACGGCGACGGTGACGGTCCGCTCCGAGGGCACCATGTCGCCGCCGGCGAAGATGCCGGGGTAGCCGGTCATCATGTTCGGCGCGACCTGCACGGTGCCGTCCTTGATCGCCAGCCCTGGCACGCCCTCGAGCAGCGACAGGTCGACGTCCTGGCCCAGCGCCAGCACCAGCGAGTCGGCCTCGAGCGTCTCGAACTCGCCGGTCGGCTGCGGGAAGCCCTTCTCGTCGAGCTTCATCTTCTCGACGGTCAGCGTGCCCTCGTTGGCCATGTTCTTGATGGTCGACAGCCACTTGATCATCACGCCTTCCTGCAGCGCCTCCTCGACCTCGAAGTCGTGCGCGGGCATCTTCTCGCGGTTGCGCCGGTAGACGATGATCGCCTCGGAGGCGCCCAGCCGCTTGGCCGTGCGGGCGACGTCGAGCGCCGTGTTGCCGCCGCCGTAGACGACGACGCGGCGGCCCAGCATCGGCTTCTCCTCGCCCTCCATGTCGCGCAGCACCGACACGGCGTCGAGCATCTTCGCCGCCTCGCCGGCGGGGATGTAGGCGCGTTTGGCGATGTGGGCGCCGACGGCGAGGAACACGGCGTCGAACTTGCCTTCGGTCATCGTGTCGCGGATGTTCTCGACCTTGCGGTTGTACTCGAACTCGACGCCCAGGTCGGCGATGCGCTTCACCTCGGCGTCGAGGACGTCGCGCGGCAGCCGGTACTTGGGGATGCCGAAGCGCATCATGCCGCCGGCCATCGGCCCGGCATCGACGACCTTGACGGCGTGGCCGAGGCGGCGCAGGTGGTACGCCGCCGACAGGCCGGACGGGCCGGCACCGACGACCAGCACGCGCTTGCCGGACTCCTTCGGCGGCGCCGGGAACTTCCAGCCGCGCTTGATCGCCTCGTCGCCGAGGAAGCGTTCGACCGAGTTGATGCCGACGGCCGCGTCGAGCTTGCCGCGGTTGCAGGCGTCCTCGCAGGGGTGGTAGCAGACGCGCCCCATCACGGCGGGCAGCGGGTTGTTCTGCGTGAGCTCGCGCCAGGCAGCCTCGTAGTCCCCGCCTTCGGCGTGGAACAGCCACGCCTGGATGTTCTCTCCGGCGGGGCAGGCGTTGTTGCAGGGCGGCAGCCGGTCGAGGTAGACCGGGCGCGACGTGCGCCACGAGCCCGTCTTGTTGGCGAGGCTCGAGCCGACGTCGAGCGTGATGGCAAAGGGCTTATCCATGGGCCAGCTCCGTGTCGATGAGGCCGAAGGTGCGGATGTTCTTGTCGGCGATCGCCTGGATCTGGTCGAGCCGTTCCTGGTCGGGCGTCTTGCCGAAGAGGTGGGCAAAGCGCTTCTGCAGCTTGAGGTACTCGGTCACCGGCACCTTGTGGCGGATCCGGGTGCGCCCCGTGACCTCGCCGTGCTCGGCCTCGAACAGCGGGAAGAGCCCCGATTCGACGGCCATCCGGGCGACCTTGATCGTGTCGGCGGGCGCCGAGCCCCAGCCCAGCGGGCAGGGCACGTGGATGTGCACGTAGCGGGCGCCGTGGACGTTCATCGCCCGGGTGACCTTGAACTCGAGGTCGCGCAGGTTGGCGACGCTCGCGGTGGCCACGTAGGGAATGTGGTGGGCCATGGCGATCAGCGGCACGTTCTTGCCGGTGCCGAACACGTTGCCGGGCTCCTTGCCCACGGCCATCGTCGTCGCCGTCCGGGCGGCGGGCGGCGTCGCGCTCGAGCGCTGGACGCCGGTGTTCATGTACGCCTCGTTGTCGTAGCAGATGTAGAGCACGTCGTCGTTGCGCTCGAACATGCCGGACAGGCAGCCGAAGCCGATGTCGGTGGTGCCGCCGTCGCCGCCCTGCGCGACGACGCGGACGTCGCTGCGCCCGGTGACGCGCATCGCGGCGGCGACGCCGGAGGCGACCGCCGCGGCGTTGCCGAACAGCGAGTGGATCCACGGAATCTGCCACGAGGTCTCGGGGTAGGGCGTCGAGAACACTTCGAGGCAGCCGGTCGCGTTGACGGCGATCAGCTTGTCGCCGGTGACGCGCATCGCGGCGTCGATGGCGTAGCGCGCGCCCAGCGCCTCGCCGCAGCCCTGGCACGCGCGGTGCCCGGAGTTGAGCGAGTTGGTGCGCTCCATGTTGGCCTGGACCGAGCGCTCGTTCTCGTCGAGCAGCCGGTTGCCGACGGTGAAGGTCCCGGTTTGGTAGAACTTGACGGTTTGCATTTCCATGACGAACCCCTAGCCGATTTTCGAGCTGACGGTACCGAGCCGCTTCAGGATGGCTTCGGCGGTGGGACCGGTGCGGCGAGCCTGGCTCTCGCGCTCCAGCTCGTACGCGACGACGTCGGCATTGAGATCGAGGAAGGTGACCTGCTCGAGCTCGTCGGCTGCCGCGTCCTCGAACAGCTGGCGCAGCGAGCCACGCGTGATCGCGCGGCCGCCGAGGCCCGCGATCACCGTGTAGCCCTTGAGCTGGATGCCGGACAGCGACTTGCGCACGCCGTCGGACACGATGCCGCCGAGGCCCACGGCGAGGCACTTCTCGAGCACGACCACGCGCTTGGCGTTCTGCAGCGCGTCGCGCAGCGCGGTGAGCGGGAAGGGCCGGAACGAGCAGATGGAGACCGAGCCGATCTTCGCGCCGTCGGCGCGCATGTCGTCGACGACTTCCTGCACGGTGCCGTTGATCGAGCCCAGCGAGACCACGATGGTCTCGGCGCCTTCGGTGCAGTACTCGCGGATCAGGCCGCCGGAGGCGCGTCCGAAGCGCTGCTCGAACTCGGCCGAAAGCTGCGGGATCAGCGTCAGCGCGCGCAGCTGCTTGTGGTGCGCGAGGTAACGGACCTCGGTGAACGCCTCGGGGCCGACCATCGCGCCGATCGTCACCGGCGCCGAGGGGTCGAGGATCTGCCGCGGCTCGAACGGCGGCAGGAAGGCGTCGACCTCTTCCTGCGACGGCACGTCGACGCGGTCGTAGGCGTGGGTGAGGATGAAGCCGTCCATGCACACCATCACCGGGCAGGACAGCTCCTCGGCCAGCCGGAACGCCTGGATGTGCAGGTCGAGCGCCTCCTGGTTGGTCTCGGCGAAGAGCTGGATCCAGCCGGCGTCGCGCATCGACATGCTGTCGGAGTGGTCGTTCCAGATGTTGATCGGCGCGCCGATGGCGCGGTTGCCGATGGTCATCACGATCGGCAGCCCGAGGCCGGCGGCGTTGTAGACCGCCTCGGCCATGAACAGCAGGCCCTGGCTCGACGTCGCCGTGTAGGTGCGGGCGCCCGCGGCCGAGGCGCCGATGGCCACCGACAGCGCGGCGAACTCGGACTCGACGTTGATGAACTCGCAGTTCTTGAGCGTGCCGTCCTTCACCATCTCGCCGACACCCTCGACGATGTGCGTCTGCGGGGTGATCGGATAGGCGCAGATGATCTGCGGCCGCGACAGCGCGATGGCTTCCGCGACGGCGTGCGAACCTTCGACTTGCTTAAGCATGGAGGGCCTCCTGTGCCTTCTTCGCGAACTCGTAGGCTTCGGTGGCGGCGAGGACGTTCGTCTCGGCGATCCGGCCGGGGAACTTCTCGCGCACGGCGAGGAGGACCGAATCCAGCTTGATCTGCCCGCTGATCGCGGCGAAGGCGGCGAGCAGCGGCACGTTGGGCACCGGGCGGCCGACGTGCTTGACGGCGATCTCGGTCGCCGGCACCGTGCACAGGCGGGATTCGTCGAAGCCGCGCGCGAAATCGCCCAGGCCCAGGTCGGCGAAGTTGCGCGTCGAGTTGATGATGATGTAGCCGTCCTTGCGCAGGCCCTTGAACAGGTCGACCTGGTAGAGCAGCGTCGGGTCCTGGATGATCAGCGCGTCGGGCTCCATCACCGGCTCGCGCAGCCGGATCTCCTTGTCGTCGATGCGGCAGAACGCCATCACCGGCGCGCCCATGCGCTCGGAACCGAAACTGGGGAAGGCCTGCGCGAAACGACCCTCGTCGAATGCGGCCACGGAAAGCAATTCGGCGCCGGATACAACGCCCTGCCCTCCGCGTCCATGAATGCGGACTTGAAACATCCTCTCCTCCTGTGAATTCCCGTTCCGGTGCCCCGGAGCCGGCCCCGAACGGGGACATGCGCAATCCTGCGCGCTAACGCGCCGAAGCCATTGATCGAAATCAAGAGTCGCGCACGGCGAGCGGCATAAACTTGTGTCACCTCGACGCCGGACCGCCGGAGGCGTCGATGACCGCACTCACGTCGTGGTCGCGGTGGCGCGCTTCCCCGAACCACGCCCGCTTCGCTGGCGCGGCGGTTCCATTGCAGCGCAACATCGAACCGCCCGCGGATGACGGGCAGGTCCCGTTTCCTCCTCCTCGAAAGAACGCCATGGCCCCGATCAAGCAGGAAGACTTCATCAGCAGCGTCGCCGACGCCTTCCAGTTCATCAGCTACTACCATCCGGTCGACTACATCCGGGCGCTGCACGCCGCGTGGCAGCGCGAGGAATCGCCGGCGGCCAAGGACGCGATGGCGCAGATCCTGATCAACTCGCGGATGAGCGCCGAAGGGCACCGGCCGATGTGCCAGGACACGGGCATCGCGATCGCGTTCGTCCGCCTCGGCATGGACGCCCGCTGGGACGCGACGCTGACGCTGCAGCAGATGGTCGACGAAGGGGTGCGCCGTGCGTACACCGACAAGGACAACCCGCTGCGGGCGTCGGTGCTGGCCGATCCCGACGGCAAGCGCGCGTCGACCCGCGACAACACGCCCGCGGTCGTCCACGTGGAGATGGTTCCGGGTGCCAGGGTCGACGTGATCGTCGCCGCCAAGGGAGGCGGGTCCGAGAACAAGTCCAAGTTCGCGATGCTGCTGCCCAACGACAGCATCGTCGACTGGGTGCTCTCGGTGGTGCCGACGATGGGCGCCGACTGGTGCCCGCCGGGGATCCTGTCGCTGGGGATCGGCGGCACGCCGGAGAAGGCGATGCTGCTGGCGAAGTGGGGGATGATGGACCCGCTCGACATCCAGGAACTGATCGCCCGCGGCCCGAAGAGCCGCGCCGAGGAGTTGCGGCTCGAGCTCTACGACAAGGTCAACGCGCTGGGCATCGGCGCGCAGGGGCTGGGCGGGCTGTCGACGGTGCTCGACGTCAAGGTCAACGACTACCCGACGCACGCGGCGTCGAAGCCCGTGGCGCTGCTGCCCAACTGCGCGGCCACCCGGCACGCGCACTTCGTCCTCGACGGCAGCGGGCCGGCTCGGCTCGAGCCGCCCAGCCTCGACGACTGGCCCAAACTCGCACTCGATTTCTCGACCAGCCGCCGCGTCGATCTCGACACCGTGACCCGCGACGAAGTGGCGACCTGGAAGTCGGGCGACCGGCTGCTGCTGAACGGCAGGCTGCTGACCGGTCGCGACGCCGCGCACAAGCGGCTGGTCGAGATGATGGACCGCGGCGAGAAGCTCCCGGTCGACTTCACCAATCGTTTCATCTACTACGTCGGCCCGGTCGATCCGGTGCGCGACGAGGCCGTGGGTCCGGCCGGACCGACGACGTCGTCCCGGATGGACAAGTTCACCGAGCCGATGCTCGCGAAGACGGGCCTCCTCGGCATGGTCGGCAAGTCCGAGCGCGGACCGGTCGCGACCCAGTCGATCAAGAACCACCGCGCCGTCTACTGCATCGCCGTCGGCGGGGCGGCGTACCTGGTGTCGAAGTCGATCAAGTCGTCGAAGGTGCTTGCGTTCCCCGAACTGGGGATGGAGGCGGTCTACGAGTTCGAGGTCAAGGACATGCCGGTGACCGTCGCCGTCGATTCCACCGGCAACGCGGTGCACAAGACCGGTCCGGCGGAGTGGCGCGCCAGGATCGGCAAGATCCCGGTCGTCGCCGGCTGACCCGCGGCGACCGGCCGGTCGACCGCCGGGGCGGCGGCTGCGCGCCGTCGCCCCGGCCCGCGCACGCGCGTCGCCGGCCGGAGCCGCGCCCGGCGCTGCCGTCGGCGGGCGATCCCTGCGTCCGTGGCGGCATGTGCGGATATGCGCTTCGCCGCATGCATTGACGCACGTCAACGCCCCCGCGCGCCTTTTCCGGGAGAATCCGCGGATACCCGCCGCAGCCTGCGGCGGCCGCCGCTTCCCGGGGGAAATCGATGAACACCAGCACCGAAGTCATCGCCGGCGTCGGTCTCGCCGACCAGGCACGGAAGAGCCTCTGGCCCGCGCGGCTCGACTGGCTGCAGAGCGCGTCCGGCCTGCTGCTCGCGCTCTTCATGTGGGGCCACATGTTCTTCGTGTCGTCGATCCTCATCAGCAAGGACGCGATGTGGACGATCACCAAGATGTTCGAAGGCTACTTCTTCTTCGGCACCGCCCACCCGTGGATCGTCTCCGTGGTGGTCGCCTGCGTCATCGTGCTGTTCGTCGGGCACGCGTTCCTCGCGCTGCGCAAGTTCCCGATCAACTACACGCAGTACAAGCTCTTCCGCGGCCACCAGAAGCTCCTCCGGCACGGCGACACCACGCTGTGGTTCTGGCAGGTGTTCACCGGCTTCGCACTGTTCTTCCTCGCCTCGGTCCACCTGTACCTGATGCTGACCCGGCCGCACCTCATCGGACCCTACGAATCGGCCGATCGCGTCTGGACCGAGAACATGTGGCCGCTGTACATCCTGCTGCTGCTCGCCGTCGAGATGCACGGCGGCATCGGCCTCTATCGCCTGGCGGTCAAGTGGGGCTGGTTCGCGGGCAGCGACGCCAACGCCTCGCGCAAGAACCTGAAGACGCTCAAGTGGGCGATCACCGTGTTCTTCCTGGTGCTGGGCTTCGCGACCCTGGCCGCCTACATCAAGATCGGCATCGAGCACGCCCCCAACTACGGGCAGCACTACGTTCCGACGTGGCTGCAGAACGCCCCGGGAGCCGTCAAATGAAGACTCTCTACACCGACGTACTCGTCATCGGCGGCGGACTCGCCGGCCTGCGCATGGGCATCGGCGCCAAGCGTCGCGGCCACGACGTCATCATCCTGTCGCTGGTGCCGCCGAAGCGCTCGCACTCCGCCGCGGCGCAGGGCGGCATGCAGGCGTCGCTCGGCAACGTCGTCAAGGGCCAGGGCGACAACGAGGACGTACACTTCGAGGACACGGTGCGCGGCAGCGACTGGGGCGCCGACCAGGACGTCGTCCGGATGTTCGTCAACACCGCTGCCCAAGGCCGTGCGCGAGCTGGCGGCCTGGGGCGTGCCCTGGAGCCGCATCCAGCAGGGCGACCGCGAGGTCATCATCAACAGCCAGAAGGTGACGATCACCGAGCGCGCCGAGGCGCAGGGGCTGGTCGCGCAGCGCGACTTCGGCGGCACCAAGAAGTGGCGCACCTGCTACGTCTCCGACGGCACCGGGCACGCGATGCTGCAGACGGTCAGCGACCAGGCGATCGGCGCGTCGATCCCCGTCCACGAGCGGACCGAGGCGATCGCGCTGATTCACGACGGGAGCCGCTGCTACGGCGCCATCGTCCGCAACCTCATCACCGGCGAACTGGTCGCCTACGTCGCCAAGGCGACGGCGATCGCCACCGGCGGTGCCGGGCGGATCTACCGGGTGACGACCAACGCGGTGATCTGCGAAGGCATCGGCACCGCGATCGCGCTCGAGACCGGGGTGGCGACGCTGGGCAACATGGAGGCGGTGCAGTTCCACCCGACCGGCATCTTCCCGGCCGGGATCCTCGTCACCGAGGGCTGCCGCGGCGACGGCGGACTGCTGCGCGACGTCGACGGGCACCGCTTCATGCCCGACTACGAGCCCGAGAAGAAGGAGCTCGCGTCCCGCGACGTGGTGTCGCGGCGGATGGAGGAGCACATCGGCAAGGGCAAGGGCGTGCAGAGCCGCTTCGGCGAGCACCTCTGGCTCGACATCACGCTGCTGGGCGAGAGGCACATCAAGCACAACCTGCGCGAGGTCTACGAGATCTGCCAGCACTTCATGGGCGTCGACCCGGTGAAGGACTGGATCCCCGTGCGGCCGGCCCAGCACTACACGATGGGCGGCGTGCGCACCGACCACACCGGCGAGAGCGCGACGCTGAAGGGCCTGTTCGCCGCCGGCGAGGCCGCGTGCTGGGACATGCACGGCTTCAACCGGCTGGGCGGCAATTCGGTGGCCGAGACCGTCGTCGCCGGGATGATCGTCGGCGAGTTCATCGCCGACTACTGCGACCGGCCCGAGAACGAAGTCGACGTGCCGATGGGGCTGGTGCACGGGTTCCTGCGCACCGAGCAGGCGAAGATCGACGCGCTGATCAACGGCCGCGGCAGCGAGAGCGGTGACGCGATCAGGCAGCGGATGCAGGAGATCATGACCTCCAAGGTCGGCATCTTCCGCCGCGGCGAGGATCTCGCGTCGGCGGTCGAGGAGCTGCAGCAGCTGCTGGTGAAGAGCCGCAACATCGGCCTGCGCTACAAGGTCCGCGGCGCCAATCCCGAGCTCGTCACCGCCTACCGCGTGCAGAAGATGCTGAAGCTGGCGCTCTGCGTCGCCTACGGCGCGCACACCCGGACCGAGAGCCGCGGCGCGCACTTCCGTCAGGACTTCCCGCGCCGCAACGACGCCGAGTGGCTGAAGCGGACGCTCGCCACGTGGAAGGGCGACGACACGCTGCCGACGCTCGCCTACGAGCCGCTCGACATCGGCAGGATGGAGCTGCCCCCCGGCTGGCGTGGCTACGGGGCCAAGGACTACATCGACCACCCCGACACGCCCAAGCGCGCCGCCGAGGTCGAGGCGCTGAAGCAGCAGCTGGCCGGGCAATCGCGGTTCGCCGTCCAGGAGGCGCTGCTGCCCTACGCCGCCAAGCTGCCGAAGTCGCTGCAGGGCCGCAACGAGCGGATCGACGAAATGTTCACGAACGAGGCCGCGAAATGACCGACACCGCCGTGCAAGCCGCGCACACCGCCGACGCCGCACCCGTCGCTCATCGCCGGCTCAGGTTCAACATCCTGCGCTACAACCCGCAGGACACCGGCAGCGTCCCGCGGATGCAGACCTACGAGCTCGAGGAAGCCGACGGCATGACGCTGTTCATCGCGCTGAACGAGATCAAGGAAAAGCAGGATCCGTCGCTGCAGTACGACTTCGTCTGCCGCGCCGGCATCTGCGGCAGCTGCGGAATGCTGATCAACGGCCGGCCCACGCTCGCCTGCCGCACGCTGACCAAGAACCTCGACGCCGAGATCACGCTGGCGCCGCTGCCGTTCTTCGAGCTGATCGGCGACCTGTCGGTCGACACCGGCAAGTGGATGCGCGGAATGAGCGAACGGCTCGAAGGCTGGCTGCACGCCAAGGGGCCCGAGCCCGATCTCCGGAGGCTGGAAGAGCGGATGGACCCGGCCGTGGCCGACCAGGTCTACGAGCTCGACCGCTGCATCGAGTGCGGCTGCTGCGTGGCGGGCTGCGGCACCGCGCGGATGCGCGAGGACTTCGTCGGCGCCGTCGGTCTCAATCGCGTGGCGCGGTTCAAGATCGACCCGCGCGACCGGCGCAGCGACGAGGACTACTACGAGGTGATCGGCGACGACGACGGCGTGTTCGGCTGCATGTCGATGCTCGCCTGCCACGACGTCTGCCCGAAGAACCTGCCGCTCGCGACCCAGATCGCGTTCATGCGCCGCAAGATGGTCGCCATCGGCTGGAAGAAGTAGCCGCACCGTCGTCGTCGTTCTCGTTGTCGCACGCCGGCGCCGTGCGATGCCGCGGCCGCGTGGCGTCGCCGCGTCGAGGACACGCTTGCGCGCGTGTCGCGTGGGTTCGTAGCCGGCGGTGCGCCCGCACCGCGGCATAACGCCGCGGCTTCCGTCGCCGCGCGGCGCACTGCGATGGCGACCCTTGCGATGGGTCAACGTGCAGGAACGCCGACCGGCGGACAATGGCGCCATTCCCCAGCGGTGATCCGGCGCAGTGCCCGCGACGCGCGCGGCGAGCTTCGCCATGCCCGACGGCCACGCCGACGAATTCTACGACTGAAGAAAGAGAGACTCCGACATGATGATGACCCTGCAGTTGCTGATCATTCTCGCGTGCCTGTTCTACGGCGCGCGCAAGGGCGGCGTGGCGCTCGGCCTGCTCGGCGGGATCGGCGTCGTCCTGATGGTGTTCGCGTTCAACCTGCCGCCGGGCAAGCCGCCGGTGGACGTGATGCTGACCATCGTCGCGGTGGTGGCGGCGTCGGCGACGCTGCAGGCCTCCGGCGGGCTGGAGGTCTTGCTCCAGCTGGCGGAGAAGGTACTGCGGCGCAATCCCAGGTACGTGTCGATCCTGGCGCCGTTCACCACCTGCTTCCTCACCATGCTCTGCGGCACCGGGCACGTCGTCTACACGATGCTGCCGATCATCTACGACGTCGCGATCAAGAACAACATCCGGCCCGAGCGCCCGATGGCCGGCTCGTCGATCGGCGCCCAGATGGGGATCATCGCGAGCCCGGTGTCGGTCGCCGTCGTGTCGCTGGCCGCGTTCCTGGCCAAGGCCCCGGGGGGCGCGCCGGTGATCGACTTCATCACGCTGCTCTCGATCACGATCCCGTCGACGCTGGCCGGCGTGCTGATGATCGGCATCTTCAGCTGGTTCCGCGGCAAGGACCTCGACAAGGACGAGGACTTCCAGGCGCTGATCGCCGACCCGGAGAGCCGCAAGTACGTCTACGGCGAGACCGCGACGCTGCTGGGCAAGAAGCTGAGTTCCAGCCAATGGACGGCGATGTGGATCTTCGTCGCCGCGATCGCGGTCGTGGCGCTCCTGGGCGCGTTCGAGGTCCTGCGGCCGAAATTCGGCGGCAAGCCGCTGTCGATGGTGCTGACGATCCAGATGTTCATGCTGATGGCCGGCGCGTTCATCATCATCTTCACCAAGACCAACCCGGCCGCGATCGGCAAGAACGAGGTGTTTCGCGCCGGCATGATCGCCGTGGTGGCGGTGTTCGGCGTGGCGTGGATGGCCGACACGGTGTTCGAGGCCAACCTTCCCGTCATCAAGGACGGGCTCGCCAACCTCGTGAAGACGCAGCCCTGGACCTACGCGGTCGCGCTGCTGATCGTGTCCAAGCTCGTCAACTCGCAGGCCGCGGCCATCAGCGCGCTGGTGCCCGTTGCGCTGTCGATCGGCGTGTCGCCGGGTTACGTGGTCGCCTTCGCCGCCGCGTGCTACGGCTACTACATCCTTCCGACCTATCCCAGCGACCTCGCGACGATCCAGTTCGACCGCTCGGGCACCACCCGGATCGGCAAGTACGTGATCAACCACAGCTTCATCCTGCCGGGGCTGATCGGCGTCTTCACGTCCTGCGTGATCGGGTACTTCCTGGCGGCTGCGCGCGGCCTGGTCTGATCCGCCCCCGACCCGACCCCGACGCCCGGACGCATCGAAGGATGCCGACGGGCGTTTTCCATTCAGTTTCCGCCCGGCCGCCCGAAGGGGACTGACTGTGCCCCCTGGGGGGCAGCGATCGTAGTGCGCGTGGGGGTCGTTTCATTCTGGTATGCGCGGGTCGCCGCTGGCGCTCCCCTGCGCTCGATTGCCGCGGTCGTGCCGCGCGCTCGTCGTCGTCGCCCGCCGACGGGACGGGCCCGTTGTGCTGGATCAAGGTGTCGTCCGGCACGGAGTGAAACAATTGTTTGTTTGCTGCTGTGCCGGCCCTCCCGATCAGCGTGCGGTTTGCCTGCGATCGGTGCCGGGCAGCCTTCCCTTTCTACGTCACGACAAAGGGTTCGGCGATGAAGATGCTATGGAAAGCGGTGGTTCCGGTCGCGGTGGCGATGGCGATTGCTCTGATTCCGGCCCCGGCCGGTCTCGCGCCGCACGCGTGGTATTTCTTCGCGATCTTCGCCGGCGTCATCGTCGGCCTGATGCTGGAGCCGCTTCCCGGCGGGGCCATCGGGCTCATCGGGGTCTCGGTCGTCACGGTGCTCGCGCCGTGGGTGATGTACGCACCCGCCGAGCTGGCGAAGCCCGGGTTCAAGCCGGCCAACGCCGCGCTGACCTGGGCGCTGTCCGGGTTCTCGAACAGCACCGTGTGGCTGATTTTCGGCGCGTTCATGTTCGCGCTGGGCTACGACAAGACCGGCCTCGGTCGGCGGATCGCATTGGTGCTGGTGAAGGCCATGGGCCGGCGGACGCTGGCTCTCGGCTATGCGGTGATGGTCGCCGACACGATCCTGGCGCCGTTCACCCCGTCGAACACCGCCCGCAGCGGCGGCACGATCTTCCCGGTGATCCGCAACCTGCCGGGCCTGTACGACTCGAAGCCCAACGACCCCTCGGCGCGCCGCATCGGGTCGTACATCATGTGGGTGGCGCTGGCGACGACCTGCGTGACGAGCTCGATGTTCCTCACCGGCCTCGCGCCCAACCTGCTGGCGGTCGAGCTGGTCAACAAGACGGCGAAGGTGACCCTGACCTGGACGCAGTGGTTCACGGCGTTCGCACCCGCCGGCATCGCGCTGCTGCTGCTGGTGCCGCTGATCACCTACTGGCTGTATCCGCCCGAGGTGAAGGAGGGCAGCGAAGTCCCGGCCTGGGCGGCCGGCGAGCTCGCGAAGATGGGCGGCCTGACCGGCCGGGAGGTGCTGCTCGCCGTCTTCGTCATCATCGCCCTGCTGCTGTGGATCTTCGGCGGCAGCTACGTCAACGCCACCACCGTCGCGCTGGTCGTGATCGCGCTGATGCTCATCACCAACGTCGTCACTTGGGACGACATCGTCAGGAACTCGGCGGCGTGGAACACGCTGGCGTGGTTCGCGACGCTGGTCGCGCTGGCCGACGGCCTCAACAAGGTCGGCTTCGTCAAGTGGTTCGCCGACACCGTCGCCGCGCACATGGCTGGTTTCTCGCCGTTCACGGCCATGGTCGTGCTGGTGCTGGTGTTCTATTTCACCCACTACCTCTTCGCCAGCATCACCGCCCACGTCACCGCGCTGCTGCCGGTGATCCTGGTCGTCGGCTCGACGATTCCCGGGATGAACATGCCGCAGTTCGCGCTGCTGCTGTGCCTCACGCTGGGGATCATGGGCGTGCTGACACCCTATGCGACGGGCCCGTCGCCGGTCTACTATGGTTCGGGTTACCTGCCCGCCGCGGACTACTGGCGGCTGGGCGCGATCTTCGGCGTGATCTTCATCGTCGTGTTCCTGGTGATCGGGCTGCCCTGGCTGTCGATCGTCGGCTGACCGAGACGTCCGCACCGGCGGCTGCGGCCGCCGGCCGCATCGCGCCCGCCCCGATCTTCGCGAATCCCGGCGGGCGCCCTGTCGACAGGAGAGTGCGATGACGCTGCCGCAGAAGGTTGCCCGGGCGGGCCTCGTCGCCGGGCCGTTGTTGGCGTTGCTGCTCTACCTGGCGCTGCCCGCCGCGTATCTCGACGCCGCGGGCAAGAGCGTGGCGGTCGGTCACGCGATGCGGGCGACGCTGGCGATGATGGTGTGGATGGCGACGTGGTGGATGACCGAGGCGGTCGAGATCGAAGTCACTTCGCTGCTGCCGATCGCCGCGTTCCCGGTGCTGGGGGTGATGCCTCTGGGGGTGACGACGGCGAGCTACGGCGCCGACGTCATCTACCTTTTCCTCGGCGGATTCGTGCTGGCGATGGCGATCCAGCGCTGGGGCCTCGACCGGCGGATTGCGTTCCTGACGCTGCACCTGGTCGGCGCGCGGACGTCGGCGATCGTCGCCGGGATCATGGGGGCGACGGCGTTCCTCAGCATGTGGGTGTCGAACACGGCGACCGCGGCGATGATGGTGCCGATCGCGCTGTCGGTCATCGACCTGGCGCTGGTCCGCCGCACGGGCGGGACGCTGCAGGAGCACGGCGGCATCCCGCAGGAGGACGTCGACGTGCGCAACCTCGCGCTGTCGCTGCTGCTCGGCGTCGCCTACGCGTCGTCGATCGGCGGGCTGGGGACGATCATCGGCTCGCCGCCGAACGGCATCTTCGTGCGCTTCTACGAGCAGACCTACGGCGTGGAGGTGTCGTTCGCGAAGTGGATGCTGGTCGGCTTGCCGACGATGCTGCTGTTCCTGCCGCTCGCATGGCTGCTCAACACGCGCGTGCTCTTCCCGACCAGGCTGCGCGAGATCGAGGGCGGGCGGGCGTGGATCCGCAGCGAGCGGGCAAAGCTGGGGCCCCTCAACCGCGGCGAGCGGGCGACGCTGGCGGTGTTCGCGTTCGCCGTGTTCTTCTGGATCTTTCGGCCGGCCCTCTCCGGACTGACGCTCGCCGGGGTGGCGCCGTTCGCGAAGTTCAGCGATGCCGGCATCGCGGTGATGGCGGCGATGGCCCTGTTCCTGATCCCCGTCGATCGCGCCAAGGGCGTCCACGTCATCGACTGGCCAACCGCCGTCAAGCTCCCGTGGGGCGTGCTGATCCTGTTCGGCGGCGGCCTCGCGTTGGCGGCGGCGACCGAAGCGAACGGCGTCGCGCAGTACATCGGCAGCCTCGCCCGCGGTTTTTCGGGCTGGCCGGTCGCCGCCGTCGTCGTCGTCGTGATCGCGCTGATGGTGTTCATGTCCGAGCTCACGTCCAACACCGCGCAAGTGGCGACGATGCTGCCGATCCTCGCCGCGCTGGCGCCGGTGCTGGACGTTCCGCCGGCGCTGCTGCTGCTGCCGGCGACGATCGCCGCCAGCTGCGCGTTCATGATGCCGGTGGGGACGCCGCCCAATGCGATCGTGTTCGGCACCGGGCTGGTGCGGATGCCGCAGATGATGAAGGCCGGGTTGTGGCTCAACCTGACGGGCATCCTGCTGATCACCGGCATCACCTACCTCGTCATCGCGCCGCTGCTGCTGGCCGCGCGCTGACCGGCGCATCCGCAGGCGCGGTCGCGACCGGCTTCTTTTGCCGGGCGGACGGAGCGGCCCGCACGCGCGCAGTTAGAATTGCGACGGGCGCCGGGCGTGGCGCGCCAGACCGGGGTTCCGGCCTCGCCCTTTCGCCTCCCGCTGCACGCGCGCGGGCATGGTTCATGAACAGACACAAGGTTCCTCTGCGATGACTTCTCTCTCCTGCGCCGACATCCTCGCCGGCCGCGCCACCGGCGACGGCCCGGTCACCGTCAAGGGCTGGGTGCGCACCCGCCGCGACTCCAAGGCCGGCATCTCCTTCGTCAGCGTCTCCGACGGCTCGGGTTTCCATCCGGTGCAGGTGGTGGCGCCCAATACGCTGCCCAACTACGCGACCGAGGTGGTCCACCTCACCGCCGGCTGCGCGGTCGAGGCGACCGGGAGGATCGTGCCGTCGCCGGCGAAGGGACAGCCGTTCGAGATGCAGGCCGACGCGATCGCCGTCGTCGGCTGGGTCGACGACCCGGACACCTATCCGATCCAGCCCAAGCCGCACACGCTCGAATACCTGCGCGAGGTCGTCCACCTGCGGCCGCGCACCAACGTCATCGGCGCGGCGACGCGCGTCCGGCACACGATCGCGCAGGCGATCCACCGCTTTTTCGACCAGCGCGGTTTCGTCTGGGTCAACACCCCGATCATCACCGCGGCCGACGCCGAGGGCGCCGGCGAGCTCTTTCGCGTGTCGACGCTGGACCTCGCCAACCTGCCGCGCACGCCCGACGGCAGAATCGACTACGCGCAGGACTTCTTCGGCCGCGAGACCTTCCTCACCGTCTCGGGGCAGTTGAACGTCGAGACCTACTGCATGGCGCTGTCCAAGGTCTACACCTTCGGGCCGACGTTCCGGGCCGAGAACTCGAACACCAGCCGGCATCTCGCCGAGTTCTGGATGGTCGAGCCCGAGATCGCCTTCGCCGACCTCTCCGACGATGCGGATCTCGCCGAGGCGATGCTGAAGCACATCTTTCGCACCGTGCTCGCCGAGCGCCCCGACGACATGGCGTTCTTCGAGGAGCGCATCGAGAAGGGCCTGCTCGCCAAGCTGCAGGGCATCGTCGACTCCGAGTTCGTCCGCATGGACTACACCGAGGCGATTCGCGTGCTGCAGGGCGCGAAGCGGAAGTTCGACTATCCGGTGAGCTGGGGGATGGACCTTCAATCCGAGCACGAGCGCTACCTCGCCGAGACGCACGCGGCCCGGCCGGTGGTGCTGATGAACTACCCGAAGGAGATCAAGGCGTTCTACATGCGCCTCAACGACGACGGCAGGACGGTGGCGGCGATGGACGTGCTGGCACCCGGCATCGGCGAGATCATCGGCGGCAGCCAGCGCGAGGAGCGGCTCGACGTGCTCGATGCGCGGATGGCCGGCGCGGGGCTCGATCGCGAGCACTACGGCTGGTACCGCGACCTGCGCCGCTACGGCACCGTCCCGCACGCGGGCTTCGGTCTCGGTTTCGAGCGCACCGTCGCCTACGTCACCGGGCTCGCCAACGTCCGCGACGTCATCCCGTTCCCGCGCACCCCGGGCAGCGCGCGGTACTGATCCCCCCAGGGCCGGGCTGCGCCCAGCCCGCCCCCGCGCGGGGGCCAAGGAAACTTGGGGCGGCCCGGCGTTTCCTTGAGCGCCCCCCAGGGCCGGGCTGCGCCCAGCCCCCCGCAGGGCGGGCCCGGGGGGCGGGCCGGCGCCCAGCACAAAAGCCGGGACGCGCCGCCATCGCGACGCGCCCCGGCGCAGGGCCGGACTAAGGAGGAGGTGGCCCGGCGATGCGATCAGCCGAAGCGGCCGCGGGCCTGCATCCGTTCGCAGGCGTTGCCGCGCGGTTCGGGCAGCGTGACGCCCTTCTCCGCGGCCTTTGCCGCCATCGCGGCGCGGTGCTCGGCCAGGTAGGCGTTGCACTGCTCGACACTGGTCAGGCTGCGCATCTGCGCGCGGTGCGCATCGCGCTCTTCCGGGGTCATCAGGTTGAGGCCGGCGCCTTGTCCGCGACCCTGGCCGCCCATGCCCATGCCCTTGCCGCCTTGGCAGCCGGTCGTGGTGCCGTTCGTGCAGCCGGGGCCCGCGCCCGGACCGTAGCCGTAGCCGGGGCCGTTGCCGGGGCCGGCGAAGGCGAGCGAGGCCGCGATCGTCGCGGCGGCGAGTCCGAGGGTGAGTGCAATCTTTTTCATCGTGTGCTCCTGCGTGGTTGGCGATCGATGCCGGCGCTCGGTGAATCGTCGAAGACTGCCGGCCGAACCGATTTCGTTTCGGTCCTGCACATTGGAACCCACGTGGCCGGCGTTGATTCACCGCTGAAACGAACCGTTACATCGGAGGCCTTCGATCGCACGGCAATTTGACCGGCGTCAAGAAAACGGGGCCGAGATGCGCCGACGCGCATGCGCCGGCACCGTGGCGGTCAGCGCAGCGGCCAGCGCACGGGCCCGCGCGACGAAGGCGGGCGTGCCTCCCAGGCTTCGATCAGGTTCACGAGTTCGTCGAAGCGGTGGCCGGCGGGCGTGTCGGGGTCGGCGGCGAGCAGGCTGTCGAGTTCGTCGAGTGCGGCAAGGTAGGCGGCTTCGCTTTGCAGTGCGCCGGGATCGAGCAGGTGGGCCATCGCAATCTCCTGAGTGAGGGAGCTGCGCGTGATGGAGCAAGGGGGCGAGCGAAGGGCTTCGCTGCCGGGCAGCCGGCGCGCAGCGATCCGGGAAACCCGGTCGGATGATCGCCGTCGGCGTCGCGTGCCGCCATCGGACGGACGGACGAGTGCCGCGGTGGCGTCGCGACCGACCGCGTGATCCGAGCGCGCGTGATCCGAGCGTGCCGCCGAAAGGCCGCTAGAGCACGCTTGAAGCCGGGCGGCAGCAGCTTCTGCGTCTCGGGATGGCGCTGCATGTAGGTGCGCACGTACGAGCACCACGGCTCGACCTGCCACCCTTGCGCTTCGGCGTGCGCGAAGGCCGCGGCGACCAGCGCCGCCGCGATGCCGCGGCCGCCCAGCGCGGCGGGCACTTCGGTGTGCGTCATGCGCATGACGCCGTCGACCCGCTGATAGTCGGCGCGACAGAGGAGGCCGTCGACGGTGCATTCGAAGCGGCTGGCGGCGGCGTGGTGGGTGACGTCGATGGCGGTCATCAGGAACTCCTGGGGGCGGTGGCGGGGTCGCCGGCGGCGACCGGCGCTGCCGACGGCAGCGGTGTTTCCGGCGCGGCGCTGTCGACGTCGCGCTGGGCGAGCGCGGTCAGTGCGCTGGTCGCCAGCACGACCAGCATCACCGCGCCGAACGGAAAGCGATCGAGGCTGCCGGTCTCGACGGCGGTGAGGAACAGCAGCACGGTGATGAGGCCGCGCGGCGCGATCCAGACGAGGCGCGCGGCGTCGGCCTGGCGCAACAGCTTGAGCAGCAGCCAGCGCGTGGCGTAGATGACGACGACCATCCCCGCCGCCAGCGCCCAGGCCCGGCCGACGGCCATCTGCCCGAGGTCGGTCCAGTAGCCCAGCAGCAGGAAGAAGAAGCTCTTGGTCGCGAAGGTGAGCTCGGCGACCAGCCCCTTGAACTCCTTCAGCGTCTGCTCGTACTCGGGGTGCCTGATCGTGTGCATCCGCGGCAGGCGCCGGAGCAGGTGCGTGTTGTTGAGCAGCAGCCCGCAGATCAGCACCAGCACCAGCGGCGACAGGTGCAGCGCCTTGCCGATGGCGTAGAGCAGGACGATGCCCGCCAGCATCGGAAGGAAGCGGACGTGCCCCTCGATCCGGTTGATGAGCACGTAGAGGCCGATCGCCGCGAGCAGCGCGGCAACCAGCGACACCGCGCCGCCGCCCACGAGATCGGCCGAGAACTGCGTCAGCGAGCCTCCGGCCGCGAGCCAGGCGTAGAAGACCAGCACGCCGAGGATGTCGGAGAACGAGCTCTCGTAGACGACGAACTCGCGCGGGTGCGGCGCGAGGCCCTTGGCGCTGGGGATGGCCACGGCGCTGCTGATCACCGCGAACGGCAGCGCGGCCAGCGTCGCCTGCGCCGGCGAAAAATCGAGCCCGGCGACCAACAGCACCGCGATGCCGGCGAGCGCGGCCAGGAAGCCCAGCGCCGACGACAGCGCCGAGGCGACGATGAGCGAAGCCCGCGAGCGCGTCACTTCGAGGTCCAGCGCGCCCTCGAGCACGATCAGGATCAGGCCGACGGTGCCGATCACCGGCACGACGGGGTCGACCCAGCTCAAGTGCAGGCCGGTCCGGTCCAGCAACAGGCGCAGACCGATGCCGGTGACGATCAGCAGCACGACCGACGGCAGCCGCAGGCGCCGCCCGACGACGTCGAGCAGGTAGGCGAACAGCAGCAGCCCCGAGACGGCGAGGATCGCGTTGTTGGACATCGTGCGCGGTGCGGCGTGGGCGGGCGGGCCGGGGCGGGCGGCGCCCGCCGGCAGCGGGAATCAGGGCAGCTGGATCTTGCCGCCGCCGCCGAGTCCGCCGCCCAGCGCGCCGGCGCCGGCCTGCGGGATGACGATCGACGACTGCTGCTGGCGCCGCATCTCCTGCAGTTCGCGCATCGTCCGCTCGATGCCTTCCTTGGCCGCCTCGGCGTAGTTCGCCACCGCCTCGGCGAGGCTCTTGGCCTCGATGTCGAAGCCGATCGGGACCGGGCCCATGTTGGTGAGCAGCTGCGCCTCGCCGGTGTAGATCGTCGGTCGCGTGGCGTCGGCGGCACCGCTGGCGGTGACCGGGACCAGCACGCGCAGCGTGCCGACCTGGCGGTCGGTGTAGGTCTCTTCGCGATACAGGGCCTGCGGGTCGAGCGTCGGCTCGCCGGCGCGGCCGGAAGGGGGAGTGGCCATGGAAGTCTTTCGAGGACGATGGGAACAGCCGCGATTCTAGCGTGGATGCGGATGCCGGTGGCCGGCAGCGGAGCGCGTCCGCCGGCGGCGCAGTGGCGGCCGCGGCGGCGGCGCACGGAGGCTGCTGTTCAGTGAAACAGGTACGCGTCCATCGCCAGCGCGGCGCCTTCCCTGCCGCGGTGGACGCGCTCGACGCGCGGCGCGTTGCCGGCGGCGGCCCAGGCCACCGGCAGGGGGACGAAGTGCTCCTCGGTCGGGTGCGCGCGCGCCGCCGCGGGAGCGCGGTCGCGGTAGTCGACGATCGCCTCGACGTCGTGCGCGTCGAGCCGCTCGGCGATCCAGTCGGCGAAGGCGTCGACGTAGGCCAGCGGCTGCGACTGCCGCATCGTCGCCATCCAGTCGCGCAGGTTGTGCGTGACGTGGCCCGAACCGACGATGAGGACGCCGTCGTCGCGGAGGCCGGACAGCGCCGCGCCGACGTGGCAGTGGTGGGCGATGCCGCGCTGCGGCTGCACCGACAGCTGGACGATCGGGACGTCGGCCTCCGGATACATCCAGCGCAATGGCACCCAGGCGCCGTGGTCGATGCCGCGGCAGCCGTCGATGCCCGCGGTCTGGCCGGCGGCCTTGAGCAGTGCCGACGCGGCCTGCGCGAGCTCGGGGTCGCCGGGGGCGTCGTAGCGCAGCGCGTAGAGGGCGTCGGGAAAGCCGCCGAAGTCGTGGAGGGTTTGCAGTTGCCGCGCGCCGGTCAGCATCGGCAGCGAGGTTTCCCAGTGCGCCGACACCATCAGCACCGCCCTTGGCCGCGGCAGGTCGCGTGCGATCGCGGCCCAGGCACGGCTCGCGTCGCTGCCCGCGAGGGCGTGCAGCGGCGAACCGTGGGAGACGAACAGCGTGGGGAGGCGGGCCATGGCGGGGTGGTGTCCGGCAGCGGTGGAGTTCACGCCGTCCGCAGCGCGGTCGCGGACCGGGCGGGCGCCAGCGCGTAGGCGCCGGCCCCGAGCAGCGCCTGGACGATCAGCGCCACCGTCCAGAACGCGGGGTACTCCCAGCCGCCGCCCTTGGCCGAGAACAGCCAGCCGTTGCCCAGATGCACCCAGGTCGCGCCCAGCATGATCGGCACCAGTGCCAACGCGACGTTGCGCACCTGCACGCCGAGGATCAGCAGCACACCGCCGACGAGCTCGGCGCCGAAGACCACGTAGCCCAGGAAGCCGGGCAGGCCCAGCGACGCGAAGAACTGCGCGGTGCCCGGCAGTGTGAAGGCGAAGTACTTGAGCAGCGCGTGCGCCACGAACATCGTGCCCAGCGAAACGCGCAGCAACAAGGCGGCGAGGGCAGGTTGGTTGACTGGGTTCATCAGCGACTCCATCGGTGGTAAGGCGCCACGTGGCGCGACGGAACGAAGCATGAACCTGCGAGAATCGGCGATAAAGGCCCGAGGGTGGGTTATATTGTTGCAAGATTTGGGATAATAGGAGTCAAGCCGTGGATCGCTTTCTGGCGTTGACCACATTCGCACGGGTCGTCGAGCAGGGGAATTTCGCCCGCGCGGCGGACAAGCTCGGCATGTCGACGTCGGCGGTGTCGCGGCACGTCTCCGAGCTCGAGGCGCATCTCGCCACGCGCCTGCTGCACCGGACGACGCGCCGGCTGTCGCTGACCGAGACCGGGCAGGCGTTCCACGAGCGCTGCGTCCAGCTGCTCGCCGATCTCGCCGAGGCGGAGGAGGCGGTGACGGCGGCGACGCTGGTTCCGCGCGGCACGCTGCGGCTCACCTCGTCGGTCACCTTCGGCGACCGCCACCTCGCGCCGGCCATCGCCGACTTCGCGGTGCTGCACCCGCAGGTCGAATTCGACGTCGAGCTCTCGGACCGCGTCGTCGACATCGTCGACGAAGGCCTCGATCTCGCGGTGCGCATCGGCGGCATCGGCAGCCAGACGCTGATCGCGCGCAAGCTCGCGTCGACGCAGCTCGTCCTCTGCGCCGCCCCGGCGTATCTCGAGCGTCACGGCCGGCCGGCGGTGCCCGAGGATCTCGCCGGCCACGTCTGCCTCACCTACGAATACCTGGCGGCGAAGAACCAGTGGCGGTTTCGCGATTCGGCCCGGCGCGAGCACACGGTGAAGATCGGCGGCCGCGCGCACGCCAACAGCGGCCAGTTTCTCGCCGCCCTGGCGGTGGCCGGCGTCGGCATCGCGCTGGAGCCCGACTTCATCGTGGCCCCCGAGATCCGCGCCGGTCGGCTGCTGCCGATACTGCCCGGCTTCACGCCGCCGGCGTCGGACATCCACGCGGCGTATCCGAGCCGGCGTCACCTGTCGGCCAAGGTGCGCGCGTTCGTCGATTTCCTGGCCCGGCGCTTTGCCGGAACGCCCGAATGGTCGCTGACGGCGGAGGTCTTGGCTGACAAACCGCACCGGCCTGGGCGCTGACGGCGGAGGCGTTCAACGCAGCGCCGGCGTGCCGCGCGCTCCGGTATCCGCCGTCAGGCCGGTTCGAGTCGCGCGCGCGGATCGTGGCGCGCGAGGCGTTCGAGCAGGTGATCGACCTCGGCCCGCGTGGCGGCCGACATCGGGGCCGCCGGCCTGCGCTGCGTCGCCGTGGCGAGGATGCCGCGCCGCATCAGCACGTACTTGCGCACCGCCAGGCCGGCGCCGGGCTGCTGCTCGTAGCGCAGCAGCGGCAGGTGCGCGTCGAACAGGTCGTGCGCCTCCTCGCGGCGCCCTTCGGCGGACAGGCGCACCACATCGCAGAGCATGTCGGGAAAGCAGTAGCCGGTGTTGGCGCCGTCGGCGCCGCGCTCCATTTCGTAGTCGAGAAAGAGCCCGCCGTTGCCGCAGAGAATCGAGATGTGGCGCATCGACCCGTCGCGCTCGAAGCCGCGCAGCGTCGAGATCTTGTCGAGCCCCGGCCAGTCCTCGTGCTTCAGCATCGCGCAGGACGGGATCTCGGTGACGATGCGGCGGATCACGCCGGCGGTCATCTGCACCGAGAAGGTCAGCGGATAGTCCTGGACCACGAACGGCACGTCGTTGCCGATGGCCTCCGCCGCCTGCCGGTAGTAGCCGACGATCTGGTCGTCGGTGCGCAGCGTGTTGGGCGGCGCGATCATCACCCCGGCGGCGCCCTGTTCCATCACCTCGCGGGTCAGCGCCCGCATCGCCGCGAACCCCGGGGCGGACACGCCGACGATCACCGGCAGCCCGCGCGCGCGGCGGATCACCTGGCCGGCGATCGCGGTGGATTCGGCGTGCTCCAGCTTCGGCGCCTCGCCGAGCTGGCCGAGCACGGTGACGCCGGTGGCGCCGCAGCCCAGGTAGAAGTCGACCAGCCGGTCGATCGAGCCGGCGTCGACGCGGCCGTCGTCGAGGAACGGGGTCGGGGCGATCGGGAATACGCCGCGCGCGTCGTCGAGTGCCATGGGGATTCCTTGCGGTTGCGCGCCGGTCGTCACTGCGGCGGCGGGTTCGCCCGGGTCCGGGCGCGGCAGCGGGCGGAGGCCGCGTCGTCGGGCGGGTGCGGGCTCCCGGTCCGATGCCCGCGGGTGTATGCTGATCGCATCCGCAGGCGGCGCGGTTTGGGGCTTGCGGTCACTGCGAGGAGGCTGTGATGAACGCTCCGATCAAGAGCATCTTCGACCTGCAACAGGCGGCGCTGCAAGCGATGACCGTCGCCTTCGCGCAGGTCTTCGAATTCTGGGCCCGGATGTTCGAAATGCAGATGGGCCATCTGGGCGCGCCGACGCGCGAACGCCGGAGCCACGACGAGATCGCGCACGGGGCGACCCTGACCGACCACTACGGCAAGCGCGAGCACGACATCGACCCGGAACACGACGTCTGAAGCGGCGCCCGCCGTCCAGGCATCCGCTGCGCCGCGCCCGCCGGGCGAGGCCCACGTCGTCTCCTGCCCCGCGCGCCTGCAGAGCGAGGGCGGGTCTGTGCATCGCGCGATGTGCGCAGCGGGGACACGCCGACAGACCGCGGCGCGGGGCCCGCCGGCACGAAGGCCCGCGCCGGGGGCCGCGCCCGGGGCCGAGGGAACTGGCGCGACGCGTGCCCTTGAATCCCCAGCGGGCGTCCCAGCGTGTTGCCGTGGGGCGCGGGGCGGCGCAGGTGCCCTCGCGGCCGTGGAGCTTGATGGTGACGCGCGCCTGCCCGACAGCGACCATCGGCGACCGTCGCGCCGAGGTCGAGGCGCATGACCATCGACTTCGGCGCCAGGGGGTGCCTGTTGCTCGATCGGGTCGGGGAAGATCGCGTGCCGCGGTGAGCAGGTCCAGCTGGTGGCTGATCGTCTGGACTCGGGCGGTGGATCGGCGCGACGCACCGCATCGCCGCGCGCGGGCGCCCGCAGGCGGCTCGTCCGCCAACCCCGCGCATCGGCGCGCGAATCGGGCGGGGTGATGAGGCAGGGACGGTCCGCGGCGGGTCAGCGTCGACGGGGCGGCCCGTCGCCGGCGGTCGAGCGGCTGCCAGCGCGCCGTGGACCGACCTGCTTCGGCCAGCGCCAGCGTCCCCTCGCGCGGCGGCGATGCGTCGACGTGCCGGGCGAGGGTCCTCGCCCCTCAGCGTCATGCGCTGCCGGCCGTTGCCGCCGGCACCGGATCACGGGGGCCGAGCGTCAGCTCGCCGCGATCGACGCCGGTCCACGCGAGCGCCGCCGCTCGACGAGCGGTCCTGCTGCCAGACGCCGACGAGGTTCTGGGGAGTCGTGTCCGGCGACCATCGGCTCGACTTCGGCGCCGGCATAGAGGGGGCTCTTGCAGGGACGCCGTCGCAGTCCGCGGCGTAGGGCGTTGCGCCGGACGCTGCGGACTGCGGCCGGCAGGGGAGCAGTGCGCCGCACATGCCGACCCGCATCGGTCCGTAGCCTCGGCGACATAGCCCCGCCCGAGCATCTGGCCGCGCACCCCGGGCTGCGCGGTGTAGCGGTGGTTCGAGTCGACGCGCCGGTTCCACAGCCGCCACACCGGCACCATGCCGACCGGACAGGCGCCGGACGCGGTGTCCGGCAGCGCGGTGAACCAGGCGGCCGGGCTTTCGTAGACATAGCCGGCGTAGTTGGGATCGACGCCGATCCTGCCCAGCACCGTCGCGCACTCGTCGACCGACGCCGAGAAGAAGTGCGAGTCGCCCTTGGCCGGCGGGATGTAGAAGCGGCACACGGGATCGAGGTTCGCCGCCGCGCTGGCCGCCGCGAGACCTGGCCGGTCACCCAGCCGGGGATGCGGCCCGAATCGAGGCGTCGATGTCGGGCCCAGGCTGCTGACGAAGAAGTGATCAAATTCCGCGTGGTAGTACTCGATCGTGGTGACGGTCTGCGCCGCCGGCAGCAGCGACAGCGCGAAGCCGGCCGCAACGAACGTCCGAATCATGGCCTGCCTCGTGACCGGCGAGCGGCCTGTCGGCGGTGGGCCGATCGTCGGCCGTCGGCGTCGATCCGGGCCGGTACGGGTCCCCGGGCCGGCGCCCGCGGGTGTATGCTGAGCGCATCCGCCGGCGAGGTGCCTTTTCCGCTTGCGGTCACAGCCACGACGAGATCGCGCACGGGGCGACCCTGACCGACCACTACGGCAAGCGCGAGCACGACATCGACCCGGAACACGACGTCTGAAGCGGCGCCCGCCGTCCAGGCATCCGCTGCGCCGCGCCCGCCGCGATCAGTCCTTCTTCGCCGCCGCATAGAGCGAGGGCGTGATCCGCGAGTGCGCGAGGAACTCGCGCACGTGCTTGACGTCCTCGCGTCCCAGCGTGTTGCCGTGGTGCGGGCGGTGCAGCGTGCCCTCGTGGCCGTTGAGCTTGATGTGGATGCGCGTGCCCGACAGCGATTCGACCGTCGCGCCGAGGTGATGGAGCAGCGATTCGACTTCGCGCCAGGGGATGTTGCCGCTGATCGGGTCGTGGAAGATCGTGTTGAGCAGGTTTTCGTGTTTGTGGCTCATGGTCGGACTCGGGCGGTGATCGGCGCGACGCAACGCCCGCCGCGCGCGGGCCCCCGCAGGCGGCCCGTCCGCCATTATCGCGCCAATCGCTGCCGTGAGGCAGGGGTCCCGCGGGCGGCGAAGCCGACGCGCAGCCCGTCGCCGGCGGTCGACCGGCTGCTAGCGCGCCGGCACCGCCTTCTTCGGCAGCAGCGTTCCCTTGCGGGCGCGATGCAGCACGTGCCGGGCGAGATCCTCGCCCTTCAGCGTCATGCGCTGCGGCTTGCCGCGCACGACCACCGGCAGCGTCAGCTCGCCGCGATAGACGCCGGTCCACGCGAGTTTCTCTCCGGGGTCGAGCTGCATCAGGATCACGCCGCGGCCGCGGTCCAGCGCCTTGACCTCGGCCAGCGGGAAGCACAGCAGCTTGCCGTTGGTCGCCGCGCAGGCGACGAAGCCCGTGGGATCGAACAGGTCGTCGCCGGGACCGTCGAGCGGCACCGGCGCCAGCACCGTCTCGCCTTCCTCCAGCGTCATGAACGCCTTGCCGGCGCGATTGCGGCCGACCAGCGACGCGAACGGCGCGATGTAGCCGACGCCGCCGGTGTTGGCGAAGAGATAGCGCGCATCGTTGGTGGCCGACAGCATGCAGCGCGCCTTGGCGCCGTCCTGCAGGTCGAGGAGCGACGTGATCGGCACGCCGTCGCCGCGCCCGGCCGGCACGTCGGCGGCGTCGACCGCGTAGGCGCGCCCCTTGCTGTCCAGGATGGCCACCGGCCGCGTCGTGCGCGTCTGCACCACCGCCCCCAGGCTGTCGCCGGCCTTGAAGGTCAGCGCCGCGACGTCGACGTCGTGGCCGGGCCGGGCGCGGATCCAGCCGTTCCGGGAGATGATGATCGTCACCGGCTCGTCGGGCACCGAGATCGCGGTCCGCACCGCCGTCGCGCGCGCGACCGGTTCCAGCAGCGTGCGGCGCGCATCGCCGAACCTGGCGGCGTCGGCGTCGATCTCCTTGACGATCAGCCGGCGCAGCGCCTTGTCGCTGCCGAGCAGCGTGACGAGTCGCCCGCGCTCGCCGACGAGCTCGGCCAGCTCCTGCTCGATCCGTATCCCCTCCAGCCGGGCCAGCTGGCGCAGCCGGATTTCGAGGATGTCCTCGGCCTGGATCGCCGTCAGGCGGAACGACGCCATCAGGTCGGCCCTGGGATCGTCGGCCTCGCGGATCACCTTGATCACCCGGTCGATGTTGAGGAACGCGATCTGCCGCCCTTCGAGGATGTGGATCCGCGCCTCGGTGCGCTCGAGCTGGTGGCGGGTGCGGCGGGTGACGGTGTCGACGCGGAAGGCCGCCCACTCGGCGAGGATCTGCTGCAGCCCCTTCTGCTGCGGCCGGCCGTCGAGGCCGAGCAGCGTGCAGTTGACCGAGAAGCCGGACTCGAGGCTGGTGTGCGCGAACAGCAGCGCCATCATCGCGTCGGCGTCGACCTTGCTGGTGCGCGGTTCCAGCACCAGCCGGACCTTTTCCTTTTGCCCGGATTCGTCGCTCGCCCGTTCCAGCACGTTCAGCACCACCTGCTTCAGGTTCAGCTGCTGCTGCGAGGGCATCTTCTTGCCGGAGGGCGGCTGCGGGTTCGACAGCGCGTCGAGCTCCTCGAGCACGCGCTTGGTCGACACCTGATAGGGCAACTCGTAGACGACGACCTGCCACTGGCCGCGGGCGAGTTCCTCGATGCGCCAGCGGGCCCGCGCGCGCAGGATGCCGCGCCCCGTCCGATAGGCCTCGGCGATCTCTTCCGGCGCCGAGATCACCTGCCCGCCATCCGGGAAGTCCGGACCCGGCATCGCCGCGTGCAGCGCCTCGAAGCTCGCCCCCGGATCGCTGACGGCGAGCGCCGCGGCCGCGGCGACCTCGGCGAGGTTGTGCGGCGGGATATCGCAGGCCATGCCGACGGCGATGCCCATCGAGCCGTTGAGCAGCACGAACGGCAGCCGCGCCGGCAGCCGCGCGGGCTCGGTGGTCGTGTTGTCGTAGTTGGGGATCGAGTCGACGGTGCCGAGGTCGAGCTCGGAGAGCAAGAGCTCGGCGATCGGGGCGAGCCGCGCCTCGGTGTAGCGGTAGGCCGCCGCCGGGTCGCCGTCGCGCGAGCCGAAGTTGCCCTGGCCGCGGATCAGCGGATAGCGCAGCGTGAAGTCCTGCGCCATGCGCACCAGCGTGTCGTAGACCGACGTGTCGCCGTGCGGGTGCACCTTGCCCAGCACCTCGCCGACGATGCGTGCGCACTTGACCGGCTTGGCGTTGCCGCCGAGGCCCAGCTGCCGCATCGTGTACAGGATGCGCCGCTGCACCGGCTTCTGCCCGTCCTCGACCTGCGGCAGCGCGCGGTCGCGCACCACGGCCATCGCGTACTGCAGGTACGCGTTCTCGGCGTAGTCGTGCAGGACCAGTTCTTCGCGTTCGGCGGATGGTGGCGCCCAGCGGGCGCGCCCGCGGGGAGCAAGCAGGGAGCAGGTGGGGCCGTTCAATCCAGTACCCCGGCCGCCCGAAGGGACTGGGCAGCGGCTTCGCAGGCGGCGGGTTGGTCGCGCCCATCTCAGTCGCTCTCCACTTCGTTGCCGCGCAATTCCATCCACTCGCGGCGGGCGCCCGAGCGGGCCTTGGCCATCAGCAGGTTGAAGCGCTCGATCGCCGCGGGGCGGTCGCCCTCGTCCAGCGTGACGCGCAGCAGTCGCCGCGTGTCGGGGTTCAACGTGGTCTCCCACAACTCCGGCGGGTCCATCTCGCCCAGCCCCTTGAAGCGGCCGACCTTCCAGCTGGCGTAGCCTTCCTTCTTCAGCCGGTCTTCCCAGGAGAGGAGCTCGGCGCGGTCCATCGCGTACAGCTTCTTCGCGCTGCGCTTCTTGCCGGCGCTGTCGACGTCGATCCGGTACAGCGGCGGGCAAGCGACGAAGACGTGGCCGCGCGCGATCAGCTGCGGGAAGTGGCGGAAGAAGAGCGTGAGCAGCAGCGTCTGGATGTGCTGGCCGTCGACGTCGGCGTCGGACATGATCGCCACGGTGCCGTAGCGCAGCCGGGTCCAGTCGATGGCGTCGTCCAGCGTGTGCGGCGACACGCCCAGCGCGGTGGTGAGGTCGCGGATCTCCTCGTTCTCCAGCGCCTGCTGCGCGTCCTTCTCCCAGACGTTCATCCCCTTGCCGCGCAGCGGCAGGATCGCCTGCGTCTCCTTGTCACGCGCCATCTTGGCGCTGCCGCCGGCGCTGTCGCCCTCGACCAGGAAGATCTCCGACGCGGCGGGGTCGCTCGACTCGCAGTCGGCGAGCTTGCCGGGCAGCATCACCACGCTGGACGATCGCTTGCGCTCGACGGTCTTCGCCGCGCGGGTGCGGGCGAGAGCCTGCCGGATCGCCAGCTCGGCGATCGCCTTGCCTTCGGCGACGTGCTGGTTGAGCCAGATCTCCAGCGGATCGCGGATCATCCGCTCGACCAGGCGCACGCCCTCGCGGCTGGTCAGCTTGTCCTTGGTCTGCGCGGCGAACTGCGGATCGAGCATCCGCACCGAGGCGACGTAGCGCAGGTTGCGGCAGACGTCGTCGGGCTGCAGCTTCAGGCCCTTGGGCAGCAGGCTGTGGTGGTCGATGAACGCGGTGACCGCGCCGAACACCGCGCTGCGCAGTCCCGAGACGTGCGTGCCGCCCAGCGGCGTGGGGATGAGGTTGACGAAGGCCTCGCCGTCGCCCTTGGCGGTCTCGTACCAGCTGAACGCCCACTCGACGCCCTCGCCCTCGGCGAAGGTCTCGTCGGTCTCGGTGGCGTGGTTGTGGCCGGCGAAGATCGGCACCAGCGGCACCTCGCCCTGCGCGATCTCGACCAGGTAGCCGGTGAGTCCCTCGCGGTACTGCCACTGCTGCGTCTCGGCGCCGGCCGGGGTCTCGACGGTGAGCGTCACCCGGAGGCCGGGCAGCAGCACGGCCTTGGTGCGCAGCAGTTGCGCGAGCTCGTCCCGGGGAATCGTGGGCGAGTCGAAATACTTCGGGTCCGGCCAGATCCGCACCGCGGTGCCGGTGCCCGTCGCCTTGCCGGTGACGGCGAGCTGCTCGGCCACGTCGCCGCCGGCGAAGACGATCCGGTGCGTCCTGCCGTCGCGCCTGACCTCGCACTCGAGCCGCTGCGACAGCGCGTTGGTGACCGAGACGCCGACGCCGTGCAGCCCGCCGGCATAGGTGTAGGCGGCGGCGCCCGAGGTCTTGTCGAACTTGCCGCCGCTGTAGAGCACGGTGAAGATCGCCTCGACCACCGGCGTCCTCTCCACCGGGTGCGGTCCCACCGGGATGCCGCGGCCGTCGTCGACGACGCTCACCGACTGGTCGGCGTGCACGGTGACTGCGAGCAGCTTCGCGTGGCCGGCGATCGCCTCGTCGACCGCGTTGTCGATCGCCTCCTGGACGATGTGCAGCGGCGTGTCGGTGCGGGTGAACTGCCCGGGCCGCAGCCGCACGGGCTCGAGTCCCTTGAGGACGCGGATCGACGATTCGTCGTAGGTGCCGGGTTTGGACGTGGCCATGCAGGGCGATTTCGGAGGCGGAAAACCTGCCATTATCGCCGATCGCCGTGGCGCCGGCGCAGGGCCGGCTTCAGCCGCTAGCTGCTGCCGATGAAAGCGGCCAGGCCCGCGGCGTCGTCGGGGGCGAACTGCGGCAGCGCCGACGCGATGCGCCGGTCGCAGACCAGCGCCACGATCGTCGGATCCTCGGGCCAGCGTGGCGGGCGATCGCCGTCGCCGAGCAGCACCTCGATCGTCGGCACCCGCGCATCGCGGAAGCCCTCGAGCAACACGATGTCCACCGGGGCGAGCCGCGCAAGCAACTGGTCGAGGGGCGGGGCCGGCGCGTGGCCGAACTCGTGCAGCAGCGCGAAGCGCCGATCGCCGACCAGCATCACCTCGCCGCAGCCGGCCTCGCGCCGCAGGTGCGACCACTTGCCCGGCTGGTCGATGTCGAAGCCGTCGGGCGCGCGCTTGACCGCCGACACCGTGAAACCGTCGATGCGCAGCGCGCCGATCAGGTCCTCGATCAGCCGGCCCTTGCGCAAGGCCGTGACTCCGGCGAGGGCGAAGCACTTCATGGTTCGACTCCTGGGGTGGGTGCGGCCGCCGTCGGCATCAGGTGGATGCCCTCGGCCAGCAGCGAGACGCTCGCCGCGGCGCCGGGCGCGATGCCGTTGCGCTGCGCGACGTGCGTCGGCACGTTGAAGAAGATGTCGCTGCGCTCGCCGGCGACCACCGACAGCGCGATCGAGGTCATGTCGCCCAGCCGCAGGCAGCGGACGACGGTGCCTGAAACCGGGTTCTCGTGGTCGCCGCGCGAGGGCCGGTCGCGCCGGTGCAGCAGGATGCGTGCCGGCGGAATGCTCCAGCCGACGCGCGAGCCGACGGCGAACTGCGGCGCGTGCGCGGCCTCCAGCGGCTGGCCCGCCCAACGGATCACCGTCAGCCTGCGAACCGCGTCGTGGCCGACGACCTCGGCGTCGAAGATGTTCTTGAGGCCGATCAGCCGGGCGACCAGCGGCGACGCCGGGCGCGCGATCAGCTGCGCCGGCTCGCCGGCCTGCAGCGTCGTGCCGCGATGCAGGATCGACATCCGGTCGGCCAGCGCCACCGCCTCGTCGAGCGCGTGGGTGACCAGCACGATCGGGATGTTGAGCTCGCGGCGCAGCGTCGCCAGCTCCTCGTGCAGCTTCTCGCGCGTGATCTGGTCGACGGCCGAGAACGGCTCGTCGAGCAGCAGCACCTTGGGGTCGCGGGCCAGCGCGCGCGCGACCGCCACCCGCTGCTGCTGGCCGCCGGAGAGCCGCGCCGGCCGCCGATCCTCGAGCCCCGCCAGGTTCGTGCGCTCGAGCAGCCGCAGTGCGCGCTCGCGGCGCTCGCCGCCGGGCACGTGGCCCATCGCCTGCATGACGTTCTCCTGCGCGGTGAGGTGCGGAAAGAGCGCGTAGTGCTGGAACACGAAGCCGACCGAGCGTTCGCGCGGCGCGACCTCGATGCCTCGCGCCGAATCGAGCCAGGTCTCGCCGCCCACGGCGATCGTTCCCTCGTGCGGCCGGTAGATGCCGGCCAGCGTGCGCAGGATCGTCGACTTGCCGCTGCCGGATGGGCCGACCAGCGCCAGCAACTCCCCGCCGGCGCAGGCGAGCTCGGCGGCCAGCGGGATCGGCCGCTGCTGCCGCAGCCGTGCGCGCAGGCCCTCAGTCGGCCGATCCATGACGGCGCCGGTGCCGGGCGGAAGCGACGAAGGTGACGCCGATGGCGACGATCGAGAACACCAGCAGCAGCAGCGACATCAGGCCCGCGCCCGCCATGTCGAAGCCCTGCACGCGGTCGTAGATGGAGATCGCCAGCGTCTTGGTCTCGCCGGGGATGCTGCCGCCCACCATCAGCACGACGCCGAACTCGCCCAGCGTGTGGGCGAAGGTGAGCACGCCGGCGGTGAGCAAGCCCGCGCCGATCAGCGGCAGCTCGATCCGCCACAGGCTCTGTACGCTGGTGAGGCCGCAGCAGGAAGCCGCGTGCAGCACGTCCTCGGGGATCGCCTCGAATGCGCGCTGCAGCGGCTGGATGGCGAAGGGCAGGTTGAAGATCACCGACGCGACCAGCAGGCCGTCGAAGGTGAACACCAGCGTGTGGCCGGTCAGCCACTCGTACCCGCGGCCGGGCAGCGAGTCGGCGCCGAGCGCGACCAGCAGGTAGTAGCCCAGCACCGTCGGCGGCAGCACCAGCGGCAGCGCGAACACCGCTTCGACGAAGGGCTTGAACGCGAATTCGCGGGTGGCGAGGAAGCGCGCGATCAGCACCCCGGCCGGCAGCAGGATGGCGACCGTGGCGGCGGCGAGCTGCAGCGACAGCAGGAGGGCGGCGGTGTCCAAAGCGGGCCGGATGAGGGTGCCGGGCAGGCCGGGGCTACTCGCCGGGAAGCGCGAATCCGTAGCGCTGCAGCACCTGGCGCGACGCAGGTCGCTGCAGGAACTCGAAAAAGGCGCGCGCCGCCGGCGTGGCGCGCCGGGTCAGCGCCATCCGCTGGCGCAGCGGCGAGTGCAGCGCTGCGGGGACGACGGCATACGCCGCCTTGCCGAGCGCGCCGGGGGCCATCGCCAGCGACAGCGCGACGAGGCCGCCGTCGGTGGACCCCGAAACCGCGAACTGCATCGCCTGCGCCACGTTCTCTCCCAGCACCAACCGGGGCCGCAGTGTCTCCCACGCACCGACCGCGGTCAACGCCTGCTGCGCCGCCCGTCCGTAGGGCGCGTGCTCGGGATTGGCGATCGAGAACTTCCCGATCCGCTGGCTGCGCCCGGCGGCGGCCAGGTCCGCCAGCGTGCCGTCGGCGCGCAGCGGCGACCCCGGGGGAATCACCAGCGCGAGCCGGCCGATGCCGTAGAGCGTTCCGGCGTCGACGAGCCTGCCTTCGCGCGCCAGCGCGACGACGTAGTCCTCGTCGGCCGACAGGAACAGCTCGAAGGGCGCCCCTTCCGCGATCTGGCGACGGAAGTTGCCGGACGAGCCGTAGACGATGCGCACCGCCGTGCCGCTGTCGCGGCGAAAGGCGGCGGCGAGCTCGTCCAGCGCAAAACGCAGGTCGGACGCGGCGGCCACCAGCGGGCCGGGGGCGGCGGTCGCGCGCGCGCCCTGCGCGATCGCCGCGCCGGCGGAAAACAGGAGGATCAGCGCAAAGACGATCCCGTGCGCCAGCGTCGCGCGCAGTCCCCGGCGGCTGCGCACCGCCGGACGCATGCACGGGGCGGCAGCGCGCATTTCGTCGAGGCGGGCGTGGCGCAAGAGGCCGGGGTGCGGCTTGACGCGTCCGGGGCGCCTGGTCGCGATCGCCCGCCGTCGCCGTCAGGCGGGGCGACGCCGGGACTGCAGGGCGAGCAGCGCGAACACGAGGAACGCCGAGTGCGCAACCAGCGCCCAGTTGGCGAGCGACAGGCCGAAGATCGAGAGTTCGGCGTTTTCGCAGAAGCCGGTGGCGAGGAAGAGGTCGGGCTGCAGTCGGCCCAGCCACTCGACGAACTGCTCGACCAGCGTCGGCTCGCCGGCCACGCAGGACGTGCTGCCGGCGGGTTGCTCCTGCAGCCAGCTCTGGTAGCCGGCAGCGGCGATGCCGCTCGCCGACACCGGCAGCGTGAACAGCGCGGCCCAGAGCCCGAGGTGATGGCGCCAGCGCCACGCGGCAAGGCCGCCGAGCACCGCCAGCGTCATGAACAGCACGCGCTGGAAGATGCACAGGTGGCAGGGGTGCAGGCCGAGCCACGCCGTCAGGACGAGGCTGGCCACGACGAGGCTCGCGCAGCACAGGGCGAGCAGCGACCACAGCAGGCGGGGCGGGATGGCTTTCATTCGCAGCGGGGCGCCGGCCGGCTTCGGCGCGGCGCCCGCGGGATCGATCCAAGATCGCATTGTATCAAGCGGGACCCGCGGCGGCCGGACTACGGCGCGCGCGGCACGAACGAGCGCCGGTGAATTTGCGTCCCGTCGGGATCAGCGCAATGCGGCGATCGGGTAGTCGCGCTGGTCGGCAGGGAAGCGCCTGGCCGCACCGATCAGCTTGTCGTCCTTGCTCCAGCCCATCATCCCGAATTGCAGCCCGCGCGCGTTGTAGCCCAGGATCGACAGCAGGTAGCTGGCGCCGATCGCGGTCTGCCCGTTGTAGTCGACGGTGACGATGCGGCGGCCCAGCGGCAGCTTGGCGAGGTTTCCCGCCTGGTAGAGCGTCGCGGCAGGAATGCTCACCGCGCCCTTGATGTGACCCTTCGCGTAGTCCGCCGGCAACCGGGTGTCGACGATGAAGGGATCGTTCGCGGGGTTGCTGTCGGTGAGCGCAGCCTGCACCTGCTCGGCGGTCATCGACACTGCGCGATCCGCCATTTCGACGGCATCGCCGCGGGCGATCAGGACTTCGGCGAGGTTCGCCTTGCCGGTGGCGACGAGGGGGCGCGCGTAGGTCACCGCCGTCGCCGTCGGCACGGTGTCGACAGGGTAGTCCTGCTGCGACTCGGGAAAGCGCGTCGCCGGCCCGAGCGCAGCATCGTTCTTCGACCAGCCCATGGTGCCCCACTCGAGTTGCATCGCGTTGTAACCCATCAGGTTGAGCACGACGGCGGGGCCGATGGCGCCGGTGCCGGTGTAGCAATAGGTGACGACCAGCTTGTCCTTGGCGGGCAGTTTCGCGACGTTGACAGGCTTCCAGAATGCGCCGCGGGGGATGTTGATCGAGCCCTTGAGGTGGGCCTTCGCGTAGTCGTCCGGTGCACAGACGCTGATCAGCACCGGGTCGTTGGCCGGGTCGGCGTCGTTGAGCAGCGCGTGGAGCTTGTCGTTGGCGATGACCAGGGACTTGCCGCTGGCGGCGAGGCGATCGGCCGCATCGGCGATCATCGTCGCTTCGTCGGCAGCGAACGCCGGCGGCACGCTGCCCAGTGCGATGGTCAGAAGCACGGCGCGAAGCTTGGGGGTGCGCATGGTTCGGTTCCTTCGGGCGGGCCAGGCCGTCATCGGGTTGTCGCCAGTCGACGGGCCGGGTCGGGCGGTCAGGCGGGATTCGCAGTGGACTGACAGCGTCGGCCAGCTTGCGTCCGCGCCCGCGGATCGCAGGACGCACGGACGGGTTGCGGTCGGGATCATGGCGGTCACGCGATCGCCCCGGTGGCAACGTAACCTGCGGTGAACACCAGGACCGCACCGCCTGCCCGGCGCAGCCTGTCGATCAGCGCGGATCGACGCTGTCGGGAGAGCAGGCGCTCCACCGCACGACCGCCAGCCAACACGGCGAGGAGTCCCAGCGCGTGCCCGACGACGAACAGAAGGGATCGGGCGACCACCGTGCCGCTGCCACTGTCCACGCTGTCCGTGGGCAACACGGCCAGCGGTGCGATGAAGGCGAGGCTGCAGGGTCCGGTCGCGAGCGCAAAGGCGACGCCGAGGACCACGGCGGTGAGGCCGCCGGGCGCGCGACCGACGGTGTCCGGCGCAGGCAGCGACGGCAGCGGAAAGGCGTCGAGCAGCATCAGGCCGGCGACCAGCAGAGCGGTTGCGGCGATGCCGATGCCCAGCAGTCCGGTGTCGCCCGCCAACCGGCCCAGCGCCAGAGTCAGCCCGGCCACACCGGCCGTCGCCAGCAGCACCGTCCCCACGAACAGCGCCATGCGCAGGATGCGATCGCCGGGCGCGCACGCATCCCGTTGCAGATAGGCCGCGGCGAGCGAGACGCCGACCAGATGGCAGGGACTGAGCCAGACGGCGAGGATGCCGAGCAGCAACGCCGCGGCTGCCGCCCAGGGCTGGTTCTGCGTCACTGCCTGCTGGGCAAAGCCGAGTAGATCGCCGAGCATGGGGTCACTGTCCGAGGCTGGCACCGGGTCGATCGAACGCGATGCCGTGGCGGGCGAAGGTGCGGTGGATGTCGTCGCCCGAGATGAAGCCGACGTGACGCTCGAGTTCGCGTCCCCGCCCGTCGCGCAATACCTGCGTCGGAATGGCGCGCACGTTCCATTGCCGGATGGCCTCGCGCTGCTGGAAGACGTCGATCACCCTGACGTCGAGGCGACCGTCGCCTGCGGTCCGCAGCACGGCCAGCACCGGCTGCATCGCCGCGCAGCTCGCGCACTTGGTCGATCCCAGTTCGACCAGCGCGGGACGTCCGGCGACCGGCAGCGGTGTCGCAGGGGACGGCGCATCCGACGTGCGCAGGGCGAGACCGGTGCCGAGCCCCAGCGCGAGCGCGGTCACGGCCAGCCATGCGGCCCTTCGGCGCCGAGCCGCCGCCGGTGGGGCAGCGTGGGGCGCGATGGCGGTCACCACTTGCCCCGAAAGCGGGGGTCGCATGGCTGCCGCCCGCGACGACACACGCTGCGAGAGAAACCGCCAATCCGCTGCATTGCTCGGCAACCGCTGCGACGCCGGAGACCCGCATTGCGCGGTTCCGGTCGACCGTCTGGCAGCACTTCCCGTCGCCGCAACCGCAGGAAGAAGCGCTTGCCGCAGCGGCCAGCGTCGACCCGGCGAAGACCGGTGCCAACGAAGAACACGTTGCTCAGGCAGCGAGCAGCTTCTTGATGTCGTCGACCGACAACACCTGTCCGCTGCTCCTGACCTCGCCGTTCACCATCAGCGCCGGTGTGCGGGTGACGCCGGCATCGATGATCCGGTTGATGTCCGTCACCTTCTCCAGCTCGTAGTCGAGTCCGAGGGCTTCCGCCGCCGCGGTCGCATGCTCACCCAGCGTGGCACACTTGGCGCAGCCGGAACCGAGTACCTGCAGCTTGATCATCGAATCGCTCCTTAGGGAAAGAGGGCGCCGTACACGAGCCCGCTGAAAGTCGCCATGACGACCACCAGCGCGCAGTAGACGGCCGTCTTTTGCGTGCCGAGGATGCTGCGGATGACCAGCATGCTGGGCAGCGACAGGGCCGGGCCGGCCAGCAGCAGTGCGAGCGCCGGGCCCTTGCCCATGCCCGAGCCCATCAGGCCCTGGACGATGGGGATTTCGGTCAGCGTGGCGAAGTACATGAACGCGCCGGCCAGCGCGGCGAAGAAATTGGACCCCAGTGAATTGCCGCCGACCGCAGCCCCGACCCACGCGGAGGGCACGATGCCTTCGTGCCCGGGACGACCGAGGAGGAATCCGGCCAGCAGCACCCCGCCCAGCAGCAGCGGCAGGATCAGCTTGGCGAAGTTCCAGGTCTGGCCGAGCCATTCGTCGCCGTCGCCCGGCTGCGCGGCGGCGGCCAGCGTCAGGCCGAGGAGGCCGGCGCTGAACGCCAGCACCGGGGCCTGCGGCAGGAACCAGGCCAACAGGGCGACCGCGGCCGCGGTGATCGCCAGCGGCTGCCAATGCCAGCGCCAGCGCCAGACCAGGAGCAGCGCGAGGCCCAGCCCGGCCACCGCCGTCAGCGGCCACTTCCAGGCGAACACCGCGTGCCAGACCGCGCTGTCATCCGCGCTGGCGGGCGCCCAGTTGGCGAACACCAGCACCGCCACCTGCAGCGCGAAGAACGCGGCCGTGTCGGCCAACGGTCGGCCACGGTCGGCACCGCCCTCGAAGCCTTTCTGCGACAGCGCGCGCGCCGCTTCCTCGCGCCGGTAGATCAGCTGCATGATGACGCCGATCACCAGCGCGAAGCCGACTGCGCCGACCGCGCGCGCCACCCCCAGCTCGAAGCCCAGGATCTTCGCCGTCAGGATGATCGCCAGCACGTTGATCGCCGGGCCGGAGTAGAGGAAGGCGATCGCCGGCCCCAGCCCGGCGCCGCGCCGGTAGATGCCGCCGAACAGCGGCAGCACCGTGCAGGAACAGACCGCGAGAATCGAGCCCGACACCGAGGCCACGCCGTAGGCGGCGACCTTGTGCGCGGCCGGGCCCAGGTACTTCATCACCGCGTCCTGGCTGACGAATACGGCGATGCCGCCGGCGATGAAGAACGCCGGCACCAGGCAGAGCATCACGTGCTCGCGCGCATACCAGGTCAGCAGCGCGAGGCCTTCGAGCACGGCGTTGTCGAAGCGCGCGGTGCCGACCGGCAGGAAGAACGCCAGCAGGAAGGCGGCGAGGATACCCGCCAGCCACTTGAACTCGGTCGGGTTGTCGCGCATGCCGTGCCATACCCGACTCGCGAGCGATTCCGGTGCTTTCATTGCTTCGGTCGATGCCATCGTCGACGCTCCTTCACCCCTGGCATGCGACGGCGCCCGACGTGCGCGCCGGGCGCCCGGCGTACGACTGCAGCCGCGCCTGCGCGCCGCGCAGTTCGGCCGCGGGAACGCCTCCCGCGACCAGCGCGTCGACCAGCGTGCGCGCCCAGTCGGGAAGCTCGCGCAGGCGGTAGTGCATCCACGTGCCTTCGCGCCGCGAGGTGAGCCAGCCCGCGTCGCGCAGCAGCGCGAGGTGGCGCGACACTTTGGGCTGCACTTCGCGCAGCGCGGCGACGAACTCGCAGACGCAGATCTCGGGCTCGACCGCGAGCAGCGCCAGCATCAGGCGGCGCGTCGGATCGGCGATGACGTCGAGGTCGGGTGGCATGGGAAGAATATACGCAAAGCGATATATAAAGAATAGTGGATATATTTGACCTGGGTCAGAGAAACGGCGATGCGGGGGTCCGCCGGTGGGCAGAATGTCGCGGACCCGCTGCCCGAGGCCGGGCGCCGGCTTCCCGGCAGCGGGGGACGGTCAGGTCGGGGGCTTGGGCGCGGTGCGCCCGATCGCTTCCGGCGCCACCGTGGCGAGCACGGTGGGCGCGGTGGCCCCCGCCGGCGCGCAGGCGGGGTCGCAGACGGCGCTGCCCGCGCAGCAGTTCCGGGTGAGGTAGGCGATCAGCGTGTTCATCGCCTGGATGTCGGCGCGGTACCAGATGAAGCGGCCGTCCTGGCGCGAGGCGACGAGCCCGGCCCGCGCCAGTTCCTTGAGGTGGAACGACAGCGTCGGCGCGGCGATGGCGAGCTTTTCCGCCACGGTGCCGGCAGTCAATCCCTCGGGGCTGTACTCGACCAGCAGGCGAAACACCGCGAGCCGGCTTTCCTGCGCCAGCGCGGACAGCGCGTCCAGCGCCTGTTTCGTTTCGGAGCTCTGCATGCCGTCACCGGTCACAGTGGAAGAATCCATCATACACAGGCGCAGGCCGCCGGGCGCGACGCCGTTCAGCTATCCCGCGCTCGCCGCGCTTCGGCGGCGACGAACGCCCGGGTGAGCGCCGCGAGCTCGCGATAGAAGCCCGTCCCGGCACCGCGCTCGGCCGCGGCGGTGAACGGCGCGATCCAGGCCCCGAGGTGCGCGGCGAGAAAGCGCTGGCGCAGCGTGGTCGTCGCCATCAGCGCGTCGACGTCGCCGTCGCGGTGCGCCTCGTTCTCGCGATACAGCAGCAGATACAGGAACTCGAGCTCGGCGGCGACGTGATCGGGCAGCTCGCGAAAGCCCTCGTCGAGGTCGAAGCCGCCTTCGCGGTACAGGCTCAGCACGTCCATCGTCGAGTCCTGCATCAGCGTGGCTTCGCCACTCATCCAAACCGAGCCGTAGGGCTTCGCCAGCGCGTTGACCGGGCCGAGGAAGAGCCGCGTGTAGTCGACCAGCAGCGTTTCGGGGTCGGTGCTCGCGAACGCCTCGCCCAGCCGCCTCGTGCGGTCGGCGAAGTCGGGATCGAGCCGCCGTGCGGCATCGTGCATGGAGTCGAACAACTTCTCCTCGGCGAACTCGGGGCCGGGCTCGTAGTGACACGCAGCGAGGAAACGACAGAGGTTCGCGCGCGCGGCAGCCTGCTCGGGATCGTGATCGGACATCCGGGCTCCTGGAACGAAATGGGGGCGGTCGCCCGCCCCCGAAGTCTGGCCTTGCATGGGCCCCGTCAGGCTCGGGTCGCGTACTTGCCGACGTAGTGGACGTTCGGCTTGGTGCCTGCCTCCTCCTTGATCCGGAACGACTTCTGCGCCTTCAGCACCTTGGCGATGGCCGAGTTCGCATCGTCCTGGTCGCCGAAGATCCGCGCCTGGGACGGGCAGACCTCGACGCAGGCCGGCTGCAGCCCCTGGCTGGTGCGGTGATGGCAGAACGTGCACTTCTCGACGACCCCGGCTTCGCGGATCGGCTCGACGTCGCCGGCGGCGAACTGGTTCATCATCGGCGTGGTCGCCCCCGCTGCCTTGGCGGTCTCCGCGCCGCTGGACGTGCAGCCGGGGATGATCGCCGTCGCGTCGACCCACTGCGGCTGGCTGCTGCCGCCCTTCGGGTTGTAGCTGATCACGCTGTACGCTTCGCCGTTGTGGCTGGCGTCGGTGAGATTCGCCACGCTGTACGGGCAGGCGTACTGGCACGCCCGGCAGCCGATGCAATAGTCGTCGTTGTGCATCGTGATGCCGTCCGGCGTCTTGAACATCGCCTTCGGCGTCACCGGGCAGACCTTGACGCAGGGCGCGTCGGTGCAGTGGTTGCACAGCACCGGCATCACCCAGTGCGTCGTGTTGGGGAACGTCCCCTCGGTCTTCATCACGAAGTCGGCCCAGTTGAAGCTCTGGTCGTCGGCGCGGGAGCGGGTGTTGTTCTCGGCCTTGCAGGCGAACGCGCAGGCTCCGCAACCCACGCAGCGCTGCAGGTCGATGACCATTCCAAGTCGTGCCATCTTCAATCTCCTCGAGCTGGGTTGGGGGTCAGGCCTTCTGGACCCGGACGCCGGTGAAGCCGCCGTTGCGGGCGGTCGATCCGCTCAGCCGGTCGTAGTCGTCGACCAGGACGTCGTTGTTGCTGCCGCCGTTCGGGATCGCCTTGGCGTAGTCCTTGGCGGCAACACGGCCGTAGGCCCAGTGGCCCTGACCGTAGCACTTGGCGACGGTGCCGGGACGCACCCCTTCCACAAGCGAGCTTCACCACCATCGATCCGGCGGAGGACGTGACCTTGACCAGGTCGCCGGTCTTCATCCCCAGCCTGGCGCCATCGGCGGGGTTCATCTTCAGCACGTCGTCCCACGAGACGTCGCCCGGGTCGACCTTCTTGAACTCCTGGTACCAGGGGAGGTTGGCCGAACGACCTTCGCGGTTCAGGCGCGACTTGTAGTCGATGAAATCGAACGGGTAGTCGGCGAGGCTGCCGTGGCGTTTCGGGGGTTCGTAGTGCGGGACGAAGGCCCGATCGCCGCGGGCGACGTAGCCGGTCACGGTCAGGATGTCGTCGGGCGTCGTCTCGTATTTCTTGGCATGCTCGAGCAGCAACTTCGGCGTCTGGCGCTGTAGAACTCAATCTTCTTGGTGGCCGTCGATCAGACTTTCCGCCCAGCCCTTCTTCAGCGCGTACTTCGCGCCGCTGAAGATACCTTCACGGAATCGGCCCAGCCTTCCGGATAGCGGCGTCGCCTTCAGCGGTCCTTCGGCATCCAGATCGCAGCACTGGTGATCTTCGCGGCGATCTCGGAGAACTCGAGCGCGCTGGTCGGCGCTTTGCCGGTCCCAGGGTCCTTGACCTCCTTCGAGTAGTAGTCGAAGAGGTTCGGGAAGCCCTTGGCCTTGAGCTTCTCGGCCAGCAGCCAGACGACTTCGGTCTCTTCCTGCTTGACGTCCCACAGCCGTTTGACGGCGCCCTGCTGGATCGAGGCGTAACCGACCCCGTTGCCCATGTTGGTGACGATCGACCAGCCTTCCGCCGAATTGAAAGTGGCGGGCAGCACGATGTCGGCGAACTGCGTCATCTCCGACGGGTTGGTGACCAGGTGGACGAAGAACGGCACCTTGGCCATCGCCTTGTCCCAGCGGTCGGCGCCGGTGCAGGAGAAGTTGAAGTTCGACCACGAGGCGATGAACACCTTGACCGCCCCGGGATCCTTCAGCATGCCGTTGGCCACGTTGTTGGTGACCACGCCGCTGCCGGGCCGCGCGTTCATCATCGCCGGCATGTCCTTGGCGCCGCGGCCGTCGAGCTTCTTGAACTTGCCGGCACCCTTGGCGATGTCGTCCAGATACGCGTCGGACTTCGGGAACGCGCCGACGGGCACGCTGCTGCTCTGCCACACGCCGCCCTCGGCGTCGATCGAGCCCAACAGGCCGTTGAGCGCGTACACCGCCATCGCGGTGTAGGTGCCGCGCGGGTTCATCGCCACGCCGGGCCCCATCCAGACGATCGACTTCGGCGCCGCCTTGCCCATGGCGCGGGCCACGCGGAGCGTCTGCGCGGCCGGGATCAGCGTTTCCGTCTCGGCCCAGGCAGGGGTCTTGTCCTTGAGTTCCAGGTTCCACCACTTGACGAGGCCGTGCGTCTCCTTCTCGGCGAAGGCGGCTTCGTCGACCGGCTTGCCGGCGACGAACTGGTTCCTGCCGTCCTTGAAGTCGCCGACGAACTCCTTGTTCCACAGCCCTTCGGTCAGCAGCACGTGGGCGAGGGCGCCGGCGAGCGCGCCGTCGGTGCCGGGCTTGATCGGCAGCCACTCCTGCGCCTTGGCCGCCGAGTTGGACAGCCGCGGGTCGACGGCGACGACCGTCCCGCGCGCCAGGATCTCGTGGAAGCGGTGAATGGTGTTCGGCACCATCCGGTTGGAGGCCAGCGGATCGCAACCCCAGATCACCAGGCAATTGGTCTTCTCGAGGTCGTAGTCGCGATAGCCGAAGAAGCCCTGGGTGAGGCCCGACCCCATCTTCTCGGCTTCGGCGCAGATCGCGCTGTGCGAGAAATAGTTGGTGGTGCCGTAGATCTTGGGCAGCGCGCCGTAGAGGAGCTCGGTCGACGTCGGCGAGTATCGGCCGCGCATGTAGACGAGCTTGTGCGCCTCGTTGTTCCTGCGCAGTTCGATCATCCGGTCGGCGACGGTGTCGAGCGCCTCGTCCCAGCTGATCGGCACCCACTTCGGATCGACGCCGCGGCCCTTCTGCGGGTTGGTCCGCTTCATCGGCACCTTGATCCGGTCGGGGTCGTAGACCTGCTGCGGGATCAGGTGGCCGCGCGGGCACACGTAGCCGTGGTTGGTCTTCGACAGCGGGTTGCCGCGCACGCGCACCGCGCGGCCCTCCTCGACGAAGATCTGGATCGCGCACCACTGCGTGCAGCCCTGGCAGGTGCTGGCCACCCAGTCGCCCTTGGCCGGCCCCGCCGCCTTCGCCGGGCGCACGGTCATCGCGCTGGTCACCGGTGCCCCCGGCTGGGTGGCACAGCCGGCGGCCAGCAGGCCGGTGGTCGCCATCGACGCCTGGATGAACGCCCGTCTCGTCAACTTCATCGTCCAGTCTCCTTCACCACGTTCGAGGTCGAGATCCTGAGAGGCGGAGTCCCGCGCCGAGGCGCGCTCGCGTTGCGTGCTCGCCAGCCCGAGCTGGCGCGCAAGCCCGTCGGACCCCTTCTGCGCGCGGGCACGCCCGAAATACTCTCAGCCTCTGAGCGCCGCGCGGCGTGACATCGCACCCTGACGGTCCATCCCCGAGGATTGCGGCTCGGTGGGGTGAACCCGCGATCCGTGCTGCGGCACACTATTTCACCTTCCGCTCCCGGCGAGCGGCGCAGGCGATGGCGCAGTGTTCACCCAATCGTGATAGGGCTTTTTGACGCAAGTCAATCGATTCGATGATTCTGGAAGCGTTGCAACGAGCGCCGGTCGGGTGGCGGCCGCGATGTGCCGGCTCGTCTGCCGGCGGCTGCCCGACCGCGCAGGTAGAATGGGTTCTCCTCCGCTCGCGGCCGCGGGCCGCGTCGAGGGCCATTGCGCCGCCCGACCGCAACCGCGCCGATCGCCTGTCGCCGATGAACACCCCCCGCACCGTCGACTTCTTCGACCGGCAGTTCCGCCGCCAGATCGACGCGGGGGAATTCGCGCTCAACCCCTTCGAGGCGAGGGCCTTGCCGCATCTGCGCGGCCGCGTGCTCGACCTCGGCTGCGGACTGGGGAATCTCGCCCTGGCTGCGGCCCGGCGCGGCTGCGAGGTCACCGCGCTGGACGCCAGCCCGGCGGCGATCGCCCGGCTGCAGGCGGTCGCGCGGCGCGAGGCGCTGGCACTGGTCGCGGCGGAGGCGGACTTCGACCGCTACCGCATCGTGGCGGACTACGACACCGTCGTGGCGATCGGGCTGTTCATGTTCTTTCCGCGACCGCGGTCGGTGGCGCTGCTCGACGACGCACTCGCGCACGTGGCGCCGAATGGCACGCTGATCGTCAACGTGCTGATCGAGGGGACGACCTATCTCGACATGTTCGAGCCGGGGCGCTACACGCTGTTCGGCGAGGACGAAGTCGCGGCGCGTTGCGCCGGATGGCGCATCCTCGAATCCCGCCACGACACGTTCGACGCACCGGGGGCGACCGTCAAGCGCTTCGCGACCGTCATCGCCGGGCGCTGACGGTGTTCAGCGGTAGGCGGTCTGCACCGCGTCGCCGACCAGCCGCTGCAGCTGCGCCAGGCCGAAGTCCGGCAGCGGGCGGCCGTTGACGAAGTACTCCGGCGTCATCGTGACGTCGAGCGCCTTGGCATCGCTGCGGTCGCGCTCGAGGTTGCGGGCCACGTCGGGCGAATTCATGTCGGCCCGCAGCTGCGCGAGATCGAGGCCGGTGCCGCCGAGCAGGTCCCAGACCCGTTCCGGACGCGCGACGTGATTGGCGACCCACTGCGACTGGTGGGCGAGCACGGCCTCGAGCGTCGGCCAGTACTTGCCCTGCTTGCGGCTGGCTTCCAGCATCCGCACCACGTCGAGCGAGCCGTTGTGCAGCGGCAGGTGGCGCACCGAGAGCCGGATGCGGTCCGGATGGGCGGCCATCATCCTCTTGACCTGCGGATAGAACTCGGCGCAGGTTTCGCAGGCGGGGTCGAGGAACTCGACGATGTGCACCTTGGCGTCCGCGCTGCCGAGCGACGGCGAGTGCGCGCTGGCGAGCGCCGCCTCGTTCTGGCCGATCACCTTGGCCCAGCGCTGGATGCGCTCGCTCTTGTACAGCAGGCTCCCGCCGGCGAAGGCCAGCAGCAGGACCACCGCCGAAGCGGCGAACAGCGTCTTGCGGTTCATCTCGAACTCCTGAAGTGCGCGGCAACCAGCAGCGCGCCCATGACCGACGAAAGCGACGAAGGACAGCAACGGGATCGACAGGAAGCCCAGCCACTCGATCTGCACCTCGCGGCACGACACGCCCTGCCGGCAGGGCTGGACGCTCTCCGGGATCACGCCCCAGACGAGCAGCAGCTGGAACAGCGAGACGACTCCGCCGACGACGAGCAGCGGCAGCGCGTAGCGGACGACCCGGGGATCGAAGGGAAAGAGCCCCATCGGCAGCAGCAGCACCAGCGGAAAAATGAAGATGCGCTGGTACCAGCACAGCGTGCAGGGCGGCAGCTGCATGACCTCGCTGAAGAACAGCGCGCCCAGCGTGGCCACGCAGGCGACCAGCCAGCAGCCGAAGACGAGCGTCCAGGCGGTCTCCGACGATGGCGTATTTGCCCTGCGCTCCAAATCGACTCTCCTCGCCGCACTCTGCAGGAACGGCTTCGGCCGCGAATTCTCCGCCTGCCTGCACCGCCTTCGCGCCTGAAGGCGCTCCTACAAAGGCACTGCCATTGGTGACCGGCGCGGCTGCACAACCGCAGTACCGTTACCGCGGCAGCCGCCACCCCTTCACCAGCGCGTAGATCGCCGGGATCACCGCCAGCGTCAGCACCGTCGACGAGATCATCCCGCCGACCATCGGCGCGGCGATCCGGCTCATCACCTCGGACCCGGTGCCCGTCCCCCACATGATCGGCAGCAGGCCGGCCATGATCGCGACCACCGTCATCATCTTCGGCCGCACGCGCTCGACTGCGCCCTCCATCACCGCGGCATAGAGGTCGCCGGCCGTGGGGGCGACGCCTTCCGCTGCGCGCCGGTCGCGGATCCTCTGCCAGGCGTGGTCGAGGTAGATCAGCATCACCACGCCGGTCTCGGCGGCGACGCCGGCCAGCGCGATGAAGCCGACGGCCACCGCCACCGACAGGTTGTAGCCGAGCCACCACATCAGCCAGACGCCGCCGACCAGCGCGAACGGCACCGACAGCATGACGATCACGGTCTCGGTCAGCCGCCGGAAATTGAGATAGAGCAGCAGGAAGATGAGCAGCAGCGTCAGCGGCACGACGACCTTCAGCTTCTCCAGCGCGCGCTCCATGTACTCGAACTGGCCGCTCCAGGCGATGTAGTAGCCGGGAGGAAACCTGACCTGGTCGTTGACCGCCTTGCGCGCGTCGGCCACAAAGCCGCCGATGTCGCGGTCGCGGATGTCGACGTAGATGTAGGCCGACAGCAGCGCGTTCTCGGTGCGGATCGCCGGTGCGCCCTTGGTGATGCGGATCGACGCCAGCTGGCCGAGCGGCAGCATCGCCCCGTCCATCGTCGGCACCAGCACGCTGGCCGCGATCTGCTGCGGGTCGGAGCGCAATTCGCGCGGATAGCGGACGCTGACGCCGAAGCGCTCGCGGCCCTCGACGGTCGTGGTCACCATCTCCCCGCCGAGCGCCGTGGCGATCACGTCCTGCACATCGCCCACCATCAGCCCGTAGCGCGCCAGCGCCGCCCGGTCGGGCTCGATGTCGAGGTAATAGCCGCCGGTGATCCGCTCGGCGAAGGCGCTGGTCGTGCCCGGCACGGCCTTGACCACGGCCTCGATCTCCTTGGCCAGGCGCTCCATCTCGTTGAGGTCCTTGCCGAACACCTTGATGCCGATCGGCGTCCGGATGCCGGTCGACAGCATGTCGATCCGGGCCTTGATCGGCATCGTCCAGGCATTCGACACCCCGGGAATCTGCAGCGCACGGTCGAGCTCGGCGGTGAGCTTGTCGAGGGTCATGCCGGCACGCCACTGGTCCTCGGGCTTCAGGTTGATCACCGTCTCGAACATCTCCACCGGGGCCGGGTCGGTGGCGGTCTGCGCCCGCCCGGCCTTGCCGTACACCGAGGCGACCTCCGGAAAGCTCTTGATGATCTTGTTCTGCGTCTGCACCAGCTCGGCGGCCTTGGTGATCGACATCGCCGGCAGCGACGTGGGCATGTAGAACAGCGTGCCCTCGTTCAGCGTCGGCATGAACTCGCTGCCGAGCTTCGTCGCCGGCCAGGCGGTGGCGCCGAGGACGACCGCGGCGAGCAGGATCGTGACCAGCTTGAAGCGCATCACCGCGGCGATGACGGGACGGTAGATCCAGATCAGGAAGCGGTTGACCGGGTTCTTCGCCTCGGGCAGCACGCGGCCGCGGATGAACAGCAGCATCAGCACCGGCACCAGCGTCACCGACAGCAGCGCCGCGCCGGCCATGGCGAAGGTCTTGGTCCAGGCCAGCGGCGCGAACAGCCGGCCCTCCTGCGCCTCCAGCGTGAACACCGGCAGGAACGACACGGTGATGATCAGCAGCGAGAAGAACAGCGCCGGGCCCACCTCCCGGCAGGCGTCGACGATCGCCCGGGTCCGCGACTCCCCCGGCGCGAGGCGCTCCAGGTGCTTGTGCGCGTTCTCGATCATCACGATCGCGGCGTCGATCATCGCCCCGATGGCGATCGCGATGCCGCCGAGGCTCATGATGTTGGAGTTCATGCCCAGGAGGCGCATGGCGATGAAGGCGATGAGTATGCCGACCGGCAGCATCAGGATCGCCACCAGCGCGCTGCGGACGTGCAGCAGGAACACGATGCACACCGCGGCGACGATCAGGCTCTCCTCGATCAGCGTGCGCTGCAGCGTGTCGATGGCGCGGTGGATGAGCTCGGAGCGATCGTAGACGGCGACGATCTCGACCCCCGCCGGCAGGCCGCTGGCGACTTCGGCGATCTTGTCCTTGATGTTCCCGATCACCTCCAGCGCGTTCTGGCCGTAGCGGGCCATCGCGATGCCGGAGACGACCTCGCCTTCGCCGTTCAGTTCGGTCACGCCGCGGCGCTCGTCGGGGCCGAGCTCGACGCGCGCGACGTCGCGGATCAGCACTGGCGTGCCCCGGTCGCTCTTCACCACCAGCGCCTCGATGTCGGCGCGGCCGCGCAGGTAGCCGCGGCCGCGCACCATGTACTCGGCCTCGGCCATCTCGATGACGCGCCCGCCGACGTCGCGGTTCGAGTCGCGGATCACCTGCCCGACCCTGGCCAGCGGTATGCCGTAGGCGCGGAGCCGGGTGGGGTCGACGGTGACCTGGTACTGCTGGACGAAGCCGCCGACGCTCGCGACCTCGGCGACGCCGGGGGCCTTGGCCAGCTGGTAGCGCAGGTACCAGTCCTGGATGGTCCGCAGCTCGGCCAGCGTGTGCTGCGCCCCGATCACCGCGTACTGGTAGACCCAGCCCACGCCGGTGGCGTCGGGCCCCAGCTGCGGGGTCACGCCGCGCGGCAGGCGGCCGGCGGCGAAGTTGAGGTACTCGAGCACGCGCGAGCGCGCCCAGTAGATGTCGGTGCCGTCCTCGAAGATCACGTAGACGAACGACGCGCCGAAGAACGAGAAGCCGCGGACGACCTTGGATTTCGGCACCGACAGCATCGCCGTGGTCAGCGGATAGGTGACCTGGTCCTCGACCACCTGCGGCGCCTGGCCCGGGAACTCGGTGTAGACGATCACCTGCACGTCGGAGAGGTCGGGCAGCGCGTCGAGCGGCGTCTTGATGACCGCATAGATGCCCGCCAGCGTGACGAACAGTGTGGCGAGCAGCACCAGAAAAGCGTTGCGCGCCGACCACTCGATGAGCCTTCCCAGCACCGTGTTGTTCCCTTCCGGCGCTTCGCTGTAGGAGCGCCTTCAGGCGCGAATGCCGTTCGCGGCTAAACCGCTCCGCAACGCCTCTTGCCTCTTGGCTTGTCCGTCGCCGCCGGCGCGATCGACGTGATCACCCATTCGCCGGGCTTCCTTTCGACGAACTCGAAATCGAACGCCGATCCCGGCTTCAGCCCGTCGAGCAGCGACGGATTCGCCGGCACGAACTCCATCGTCATCGCCGGCCACTTGAGGCTGGGCACGGGTTCGTGCCGGACCGACAGCGTTCCCGCTTTGGCGTCGATGGCGACGACACTGCCGTGCGCCTTGTGGCCAACCTTGGCGGCATCCGACGTGCCCGTGGCGGTGCCGAAGCTGCTGAATGCAGCCTTGAGGTTGCTCTCGGCGTCGATCAGGAAGTTGGCGGCGGTGACGACCGGCTCGCCTTCCCTGACGCCGTCGAGGACCTCGACGTGGGTGTCGCTGCGGGCGCCGACCTTCACCTCCCGGGGCTCGAAGCGCCCTTCGGCCAGTTGCACGAAGACGACGCGGCGCGTACCGCTGTCGATGACGGCCGACGCCGGTACCGTGACGACCTTGGCCCTGGCGCCGACCGGCAGCTCGACCTCGGCGAACATCGCGGGCTTCAGCTGCTGTCCCGGATTGGCGAGTTCGATGCGGATCGGGACGGTGCGCGTTTCCGGCTTGAGCGTCGGGTAGATGTAGGTGATCCGGCCGGCGAAGGTCTTGCCGGGATAGGCGTTGAGGCGAAGCTGCGCCGTGCTGCCGATGCGCACCTGTCCCAGGTCCTGCTCGAACACGTCGGCGATCACCCACACGGCAGACAGGTCGGCGATCTGGTAGAGCGCCTCGCCGGGCATGAAGCGCATGCCCTGCAGCGCCTTCTTCTCGAGCACGATCCCGCCCGCCGGCGACCGGAAGGTCAACGTGCGGCGGATCTCGCCGGAGCCCACCAGTGCCTTCACCTGCTCGTCCGGAATGTCCCAGTTGCGCAAGCGCGCGAGGCTCGATTCGGCGAGGCGGCTCATCCCCGCCTGGGCGTCGCCGCCTGCCTCCTTCAGCGCCTCGACGCCCTTGACCGCGATCAGGTACTCGCGCTGCGCCGACACGAGTTCGGGGGCGTAGACCTCGAACAGCGGCTGGCCCCTGGCGACCGGTTGGCCGGTCGCGTTGACGTGAAGCTTCTCCACCCAGCCTTCGAACCTGGGCGCGACCGCGACGACGCGGCGCTCGTCGATCTCGACCCGACCCAGCGCGCGCACGTTGCGCTCGAGCACGCGCAGCGCCGCGGGTTCGGTGCGCACGCCGAGCTTCTGCACCCGATCGACGCTGATCTTCACCGACTTGCCGTCGTCGGCCGCTGCGTCCTCGCCTTCGTAGACGGGGATGTAGTCCATCCCCATCGGATCCTTCTTCGGCGTCGGCGACGTGTCCGGCAGGCCCATCGGATTCCGGTAGAAGCGGATCCTGCGCGCCGGTGTCGCGGCGTCGCCCGCGGTCGCGGCGCCGGCGGCGGCGTCGGCAGCGGGGGGTGCACCCGGCGCTCCGGCCGGACCGCGCTGCGCCCACCAGTGGCCCCCCGCGACACCCAGCGCGAGCATGGCTGCCGCGGCCAGCGCGGCGGTACCCGTCTTCACAAGTCGTCTCCCACCAGCCGCTCGATCTCGGCGAGCCGGATCTGTGCCTCGGCATTCGCCTTCTCGCGTTCCTGCTTGGCCTTGCGGATCTGCCGCTGCGCCTCGAGCAGCGTCGCGAAATCGACGCGTCCGTTCTCATAGGCGGCCAGCGCCGATTGCAGCGTCAGGCTCGCCTGCGGCAGCAGGTGGGTGCCGATCAGGTCGTCGATCCGGCGTGCCGCATCGAGGGCGGCGAGGTGCTCGTCGAGCTCCGCGCGCGCCTGCAGCAACGTGGCCTCCCTGCGCGAGCGGGCCGCCGCGAGCATCGACTCCGCCTCGGACTCCTGGGCGCGGCGCGAACCCTGCTGCAGGGGAATGTTGACTTCGAGCATCAGCTCCCATTCGTTGATCCTGCTGCCCATCTGGATCGGCGACACGCCGAGATTGAAGTCCGGATAGCGGTTGCGGTAGGTGAGCTCGCGTCCGCGCTCGGCCGCCTGGATGCGGGCCGCCTCCACCGCGAGCAGCGGATTGCCGGATTGCAGTCGGTCGGCCAACGCCTCGGGGTCGAGCCGCGCCGGCGGCGGCAATGCCCGGGCGCGCCTGGGCTCCGCCAGAGGCGCGGTGGCCGGACGGGTGAGCAGGCTGTTGAGCTTCACCTGCCACTGCCGCTTTTCGCTGTCCAGCATCACCAGGTCGGTGCGCATCCCGGTCTGTTCGACCTGGGCGCGGATCGCGTCCTGCTGCGGGACGAGGCCGCTCGCGTAGCGAGCCTGCGCCAGGCTCTCCAGGCTGCCCATCAGCGTGAGCACTTCGCGCGCGAGCTCCTCGCTGCGCGCCGCGAGCTGGTACTGGGCGTAGGCGATCTTGATCTTCGCGGCGAGCTCGGCCCAGGTCGCGTCCACGCGGCGGTCGGCCTGCACGGCGTCGGCCTGCGCCACCCCTTGCCGGAGGTCGCGCTTGCCCCAGAACGGGATGCTCTGCGAGATCGTGTACTTGGTCGCGCCGACGTTGGCCGGCGACAGGCTGAACGATCCGTCGTTGCCGTAGTTGGTGATGTTCTGCAATTCCGGCCCTGAACATCGGATCGGGCAGCGCGCCGGCCGGGTCGACCCGCTGGGCCGCGGCGTCCGCCTCGTGGCGCATGGCGCGCAATTCCGGATGGCGCTCGCGCGCGTAGGCGAGCAGGCTCTCCAGGCTGTCGCCCGGCGCGACCTCCTGCGCGAAGGACGGCGCGGTCGCGAGCAACGTCGCTGCGGCGATGGCGCGGACGAGCGTCCGGCGAAGTGCGGGCATGGCGAGGCTCATTGGACTGCCTTCGCGCTGCGCGCTCCGGTGTTCGCCCTCGGGGCGGCCCATCGTGCTCACTGGATCGCCTTCGCGCTGCGCGCTCCGGTGTTCGCCCTCGGGGCGGCCCATCGTGCTCACTGCGCGCGCTCGGCGGCCGCTAGCGGACGATCTCGTAGCCGACGACCGTCAGTTCGCCACCGACCATGTCGGCGGCGAAGCGGATCCGGTCGCCGTCCTTCATCTTCTTCAGCCAGGCGGCGTCCTTGACCCGGAAGGCCATCGTCATCTTCGGCATGTCGAGGTTCCTGATCTCGTCGTGGGCGATGGTCACCATGCCCTGCCCGGCGTCGACCTTCCTGATCACGCCTGCGGTCATCGCAATGGAGGGTGCGGCCCTGGTCGCCGTCATGTGCTGCGAGTGGTCGGTCGCGGCGGCGGCGGACGACGGCGCGCTCGCCGCGACCGCCAGGAGGGCGGCAAGGACCAGCGTGGACAGGATGTGCATGGCGTTCTCCCGGGAAGGATCGGTGGACGGCGCGCAGCCGCGGCGGCGTCGAGGCAAAGGGCTCTTACTCCGTTGGAGATTGTGCGGGGGAGCGGCCCACGCGAAGATGGCGGGAAGATGACGTTTCTGTAATGTGTTCGCGCCGGCCGGGGCGCGAGGCTGACGGGCGCGGGGCAACGCGGTACCCTTCGGCTCGCACGCGTCGACCGGCGAGTGCGCGCGGCGCGACACCGTCCCGGCGGCAGCCCCCAGATGAAGATCCTCATCGTCGAAGACGAACCCAAGACCGGCGTCTACCTGAAGCAGGGGCTCGCCGAGGCCGGCTTCGTCACCGATCTCGCCGGCGACGGCCGCGACGGCCTCCATCTCGCGCTGCACGGGAACTACGACCTCGTGGTGCTCGACGTCATGCTGCCCGGAACCGACGGCTGGGAGGTGCTGCGCCGGTTGCGCGGTGCGGGCAAGGACCTGCCGGTGCTGTTCCTGACCGCGCGCGACGACGTCGCCGACCGGGTGCGGGGCCTCGAGGCGGGCGCCGACGACTACCTCGCCAAGCCGTTCGCGTTCTCGGAACTGCTGGCGCGCGTGCGCAGTCTGCTGCGTCGAGGCAAGGCGCGCGAACCCGAGGTGTTGCGCGTCGCCGACCTCGAGCTCGACGCACTGCGGCGCCGGGTGACGCGTTCGGGGCGGCGGATCGACCTCACGGCGAAGGAGTTCGCGCTGCTCGAACTGCTGCTCCGGCGGCAGGGCGAGGTGCTGCCGCGGTCGCTGATCGCCTCGCAGGTCTGGGACGTGAATTTCGACAGCGACACCAACGTCATCGACGTCGCGGTCCGCCGGTTGCGGGCCAAGATCGACGACGAGTTCACCGTCAAGCTGATCCGCACGGTGCGCGGAATGGGCTACGTGATCGAGCTGCCGGAGGGCGGATGAGGCGCCCGCTGTCGATCGCGCTGCGCCTCAACGGGCTGTTCCTCGCCATTCTCGCGATCGTGCTGGTGGCGGGCGGTGCCTGGCTGACCGCGGCGATCGAGGGCCACTTCCAGGAGCAGGACCGGATGGAGATCGCCGGCAAGCTCGCGCCGCTGCGGCGTCTCGTCGCCGGCCTGCGCACGGCCGAGGACCTGCAGGCGCTGCCGGCACGGCTCGACGAGCTGCTGGCGGGCCAGCACGGGGCGAGCATCGCCGTCGCCGACGGGGACGGCGCGCTGCTGCTGGCGGCGCCGGGGTTCGTCTTTCCCGAGGGCTGGGCGGCCGCCGCCGTCGCGCCACCGGCGGCGACCGGCGCCCCGTTCCTGCGCTGGGATCGCGATGGCGCCAGCTACCGCGGCCTGGTCGAGGTCATGCCGACCGGGCTCGCCGCGGTGCGCGAGCTGCGCGTCGGCGTGGCGCTGGACATCGAGCACCACCAGCAGTTCATGCAGGCGCTGGGCGAGGCGCTGCTGCCGGCGCTCGCCGCCTGCCTCGCGCTGGCGGGGCTCCTGACCTGGGTTGCCACGCGGCAGGGGCTGGCGCCGCTGCGCGAGATGGCCGGCGTGGCCCGCGGCATCTCGGCCAGCCGCCTCGACCAGCGGCTCGCCGTCGACACGGTGCCGAAGGAGCTCGTCGACCTCGCCACCTCGTTCAACGGCATGCTGGGCCGGCTCGAGGACTCGTTTCGGCGTCTGCAGGACTTCTCGGCCGACATCGCCCACGAGCTGCGCACGCCGGTCAGCAACCTGATGATGCAGACGCAGGTGGCGCTGTCGCGCGCCCGCGCGCCCGACGATTACCGGGAGGTCCTCTACTCGGCGCTCGAGGAGTACGACCGGCTGTCGCGGATGATCTCCGACATGCTGTTCCTGGCCAAGGCCGACAACGGGCAGCTGGTCCCGAACCGCGAGCCGCTCGACCTCGCGCAGGAGGTCGACGCGTTAAGCGAGTTCTACGAGCCGCTCGCCACCGAGCGCGGCGTCGCGCTTCGGCGCCAGGGGGAAGGGACGGTGAGCGGCGATCGGCTGATGCTGCGGCGGGCGCTCGGCAACCTGATCGCCAATGCGCTGCGGCACACGCCCGACGCCGGCCTGGTGACGATCGAGATCGATCGCGTCGGCGACGACGCGGTGCGGGTGGCGGTCGAGAATCCCGGGCCGCCGATTCCGGCCGAGCACCTGACGCGGATCTTCGACCGCTTCTTCCGCGTCGATCCGTCGCGCCAGCGCAGCAGCGAGAACGCCGGACTGGGTCTCGCCATCGCCCGCTCGATCGTCGTGGCGCACGGCGGCCGCATCGAGGCGCGGCCCCGCGCCGACGGAGCGCGGTTCGAGGTGACGCTGCCGGCCTAGCAGCCTGTCGGACTTAGGATTCATCTACTGCGCCGGTGGGAAACCGGTCCATATTTCCCCGATTTCTCGTTACATGGTCCCGCCATGCGCCTCGAAATCGGGAAAATCTGTCCTTGTTTTCCCACCCGGCTCGCTACGATGACCTAAGTCCGACAGGCTGCTAGCCGGTCCTGCTGTCGCCCGGCGCCGGCTCGGCCGACGGCTGGCGATTCATCTCTCCGCGCTGCGCAGCGAGCTCCCGGACCTGCTCGCGGATCTCCGGATAGCGGTCCATGATCTCCTTGAAGTCGCGGGTGGTCAGCTTGAGCAGGCTGCAGTAGTCGAGCGCCGTGACGTGGGCCGAGCGGGGCTGGCCGCTGATCAGCGCCATCTCGCCGAAAAAGTTGCCGGGGCCGAGGTGGATGCGCCGGCCCGAGACCGATACCTCGACTTCGCCGGAGGAGATGAAATAGGCGGCGTCCGCCTTGTCGCCCATGCGGATGATCCGCTCGCCCGGCTGGGCCGACTGCGGCAGGAAGTGCAGGATCACGACCTCGCGCTGCTCGGGCGTCAGCTGCGCAAACACCGGGAAGCGCTGGACCAGCTCGTCCGGGGACAGCGTCTTCCGGGCCGCGGCCTTCGCCTCCGCGCGCTCGTGTGCCGCATCGAGCTCGGCGTGCAGCAGGCCGAGCTTGGCGCCGCGCGAATCCTCGCAGATGCGCTTGCGCTCCGGACCGGCCTGCACCCAGCCGTTCAGCCAGTCGGCGCCGAGGAACGCGAACTTGTTGAAGGTGATCGACAGGATCGCCCCGGCGAGGATCAGGCTCAGGCCCTCCGGCGGCAGGAGGCCGTAGCCGATGCCGAGGCCGGCGAGGATGAACGAGAACTCGCCGATCTGCGCCAGCGCGGCCGAGACCATCAGCGCGGTGCTGAGCGGATAGCCCAGCAGCAACACCACGGCGAGCGCGATCAGCGACTTGCCGACCAGGATCAGCAGCAGCACGGCGGCGAGCATCAGCGGCTCGCGGATGACGATCGACGGGTCGAACAGCATCCCGACCGAGACGAAGAACAGCACCGCGAAGGCGTCCTGCAGCGGCAGCGAATTGGTCGCGGCCTTGTGGCTCAGGTCGGACTCGTTCAGCACCACGCCGGCGAAGAACGCGCCCAGCGCGAACGAGACGCCGAACAGCTCGGCGGCGCCGAACGCGATGCCCACCGACAGCGAGAGTATCGCCAGCGTGAACAGCTCGCGCGAGCCGGTGCGCGCCACCTGGCGCAGGATCCAGGGCAGCACCCGCGGCCCGACGAGCAGGACGATCGCCCCGAAGGCCGCGACCTTGGCCAGCGTGATCGCCAGCGTCAGCAGCAGCCCGTGTTCCGGTGCGCCGTGTCCGCCGCCGGGCACGTTGCCGCCCAGCATGCCCGCCAGCGCGGGCAGCAGGACGAGCACCAGCACCATCGCCAGGTCCTCGACGATCAGCCAGCCGACGGCGATGCGGCCGTTGAGGGTGGCGACCGCGTTGCGCTCCTCCAGCGCCTTCAGCAGCACGACGGTGCTGGCGACGGACAGGCACAGCCCGAGCACCAGTCCGCCGCCGAGGCTCCATCCCCACAGCATCGCCATGCCGGTGCCGATCGCCGTGGCGATGACGATCTGGGCGAACGCGCCCGGGAAGACGATCCGTCGGACGGCCATCAGGTCGTCCACCGAGAAGTGTAGGCCGACCCCGAACATCAGCAGGATCACGCCGATCTCGGCGAGTTGCCCGGCGATGGCGCTGCTGGCGACGAAATCCGGCGTGAAGGTGCCGATGACGACGCCGGCCAGCAGGTAGCCGACCAGCGGCGGCAGGCGCAGGCGGTTGGCGAAGTAGCCGAACACGAAGGCGAGGGCGAAGCCCAGCGCGAACGTGGCGATCAGCGTCACATCATGCGGCATCTCTTTCCCTGTCGGGCGTTGCCTGCGGCCCCCGAGGCGGAGGCGAAGGCGGCCGCGTCGATTCTGCCACGGTGCCGGCTGGGGCGGGGCGCGGCGTCGCGGCCGGGGCTGGCGGCGCGCTGCGTGGGCATCGGCCGCCGCCGGGAATCGTCAGCCGTCGCCACGCGGATAACCGAGCGGGCGCAATCGGGCAGCGAAGCTCGCCAGCGCAGCGCGGTCGGGCTTGCCGGCGGATGTCAGCGGCAGCTCTGGCACGTAACACACCTGGCGCGGCCGCTTGTACGGCGCGAGCCGGACGGCGAGGTGGGCGGCGAGCGCGGCCTCCTCCGGCGGAACCTCGCCGCCGACGACCGCCGCCGCGACCGTCTGCCCCCAGACCGGGTCGGGCACGCCGAACACGCCGGCGGCGACGATGCCGGGACAGCTCTCCAGCACGCGCTCCACCTCCGCGGGATAGACGTTCTCGCCGCCGGTGACGATCAGGTCGGTCCGTCGCGCGTGCACCCGCAGGCAGCCCTGCGCGTCGATGGCGCCGAGATCGCCGGTGTCGAACCAGGCGTCCGGGGGCAGCGCCGGCTCGCCGAGGTAGCCCGCCATCAGCATCGGCCCCCCGACTTCGACGTGCCCGTCGCGGATCCGGATCCGGGCGCCGGGCAGCGCGCGGCCGACGCCCAGGGCCGCCGGCGCGTGGCGCGCCGCGTAGGGGGTGGCCACGACCTGCGAACAGGTCTCGGTCAGTCCGTAGGTCAGGATGATCGGCAGCCCGCGCTGCTGCGCGCGCTGCAGCAGCGCGTCCGGCGCCGCCGCGCCGCCGACGAGAACGGCGCGCAGCTGCGGCGGCGCACGCCACTCCGGATGGCGGTCGAGCAGCCGGTGCAGCATCGTCGGCACCAGCGAGGCGAGCGTGACGCCGTCGGCCGCGATCCGCTCGGGAAGTCGGTCGGGATCGAATCCCTCGGCCAATGCCACGCAGCGGCGCGCGGCGAGGCAGCGGGTGAGGATCGACAGCCCGCCGATCCGGGCCAGCGGCATGCAGAGCAGCCAGCAGTCGCCGTCCTCCCAGCCGAGGTTGGCGGCGCTGGCCGCAGCCGAGGCGAGCAACGCGCTGCGGGTGAGCACGGCGGCGCGCGGCGCGCCGGTGGTCCCCGAGGTGTGCATGATCGCGGTGGCATGGACGGGCAGATCGGATGGCCCCGGCGTGCGTGCCTGCGCGGCGCGTTCGACGTCGGTGAGGCGCGGGTGCAGCACCAGCGCCGGGATGTCCAGCTCCAGCAGCGCGTAGAGCGTGATCACGGTCGCCAGCGTGTTGCTGCCGATGACGACGAACGGTACGCCGGGCGCGACCGCGGGTTCGAGGATGCGCAGCCGCTCCCGCGTCAGCTCGGCGAGCTCGCCGAAGCGGTAGCTCCGCCCGGCGACCGTCAGTCCGCTGCGCGCGGCCGCGTCCCGCGCGGCGGCGAAGATCGAGAGGGCGTCACGCATCGTCGCCGGGCGGTCGCATGCGTCGGAAGCGGTTCGGACGGGATTCGGTGCGGGGTCGCGCGTGCGTTTCCGCAGCCGGTGGCCGGTCAGGGGAAACGCGGGAACTTGCGAAAATCCGGCTTGCGCTTCTCGAGATAGGCATTCTTGCCTTCCTGCCCTTCCTCGGACAGGTAGTAGAGCAGCGTCGCGTTGCCGGCGAGCTCCTGCAGGCCGGCCTGTCCGTCGCAGTCGGCGTTGAGCGCGGCCTTGAGGCAGCGCAGCGCGATCGGGCTGTTGGCGAGCATCTCGCGGCACCACTGCACGGTCTCGGCCTCGAGCCGCTCGTAGGGGACCACGCAGTTGACGAGGCCCATGGCCAGCGCCTGCTGCGCGTCGTACTGGCGGCAGAGGAACCAGATCTCGCGCGCCTTCTTCTGCCCGACGATGCGCGCCATGTAGGCGGCGCCGTAGCCGCCGTCGAAGCTGCCCACGCGCGGGCCGGTCTGCCCGAAGCGGGCGTTGTCGGCGGCGATGGTGAGGTCGCACACGAGGTGCAGCACGTGGCCGCCGCCGATGGCGTAGCCGGCCACCATCGCGACCACCGGCTTCGGCAGCGTGCGGATCTGGCGCTGCAGGTCGAGCACGTTGAGCCGGGGGACGCCGTCGCTCCCGACGTAGCCGCCCTTGCCGCGCACGCGCTGGTCGCCGCCGGAGCAGAACGCCTCCTTGCCCTGCCCGGTCAGGATGATCACGCCGATGGCGGCGTCGTCGCGGGCGTCGGCGAAGGCCGCCTGCATCTCGCGCACCGTCTCCGGCCGGAAGGCGTTGCGGACCTCCGGCCGGTTGATGACGATCCTGGCGATGCCTTCGGCGGCCTTGGAATAGACGATGTCGGTGTAGCCGGGGACGGAGGTCCACGCGGGAAGCGGTTGTGCGGTCACGGCGGTCGGGGAGTCGTTGCGGAAGGGGGGATGGCGGGGGAATCGGCCGCGCCGCTCCCGCGCTGCTTCAGTCGATCTTGGCGCCCGACTGGCGGACGACCTTCGCCCAGCGCTCGGTGCTGTCGACGATGTGACGGGCGAAGTCTTCCGGCGAGCCGGCGATCGGCTGCGCGCCGTTCGCGCGCAGCGTCTCCTTCACCTGCGGATCGTCGAGGGCCTCGCGGATCGCGGCGTTGAGGCGGTCGACGATCGGTGCCGGCGTGCCGGCCGGGGCGAGGATGCCGTCCCAGGCGCTGACTTCGTAGCCGGGCAGCCCGGATTCGGCGAACGTCGGGAACTCGGGCGCGGTCGCCGCGCGCCGCGCCGTGGTGACGGCGATGCCGCGTACTCGCCCGCCCCTGGCCAGCGGATAGGCATTGGGCATGACGTCGATCATCATCGACACCTGCCCGCTCATCACGTCCGCCGCCGCCAGCGCCCCGCCGCGATAGGGAACGTGGACGATGTCGACGCCGGCCATCGTCTTGAACAGCTCGCCGGCGAGGTGCGACGTCGTGCCGTTGCCGGCCGAGGCGAAGTTCACTTTGCCGGGATTCGTCCTGGCGTAGCGGATGAGGTCCGCCACCGACTGTACCGGGAACTCCGGGTGCACGATCAGCAACGCGGCGATCAGCGTCATCCGCGACACCGGCGCGAAGTCCTTCACCGGATCGAAGCGGAGGCTCCCGTACAGCGTCTGGTTGATCGAGTGCGTGCCGTTGGTGCCGTAGAGCAGCGTGTATCCGTCCGGCGCGGCGCGGGCGACGAGCTCGGCGCCGACGTTGCCGCCCGCTCCCGGCCGGTTGTCGATGACGATCGGCTTGCCCAGCGCCTGCGCGACGCGCGGCATGATGATCCGGGCCAGGTTGTCGGCACCGCCGCCGGCCGGGAACGGGACCACCAGCCGGATCGACTTGTCCGGGTATTGCGCGGCGGCCGCGCCGGGCAGCAGCGCGAGCGCCGCCAGCAGCGCCGCGCCGGCCAGCCGGCCGGCGGCGCGCCACGCGGCGCGGCCGTGCGCAGCGCTCATCGGCAGAGGAAAAAGGTGTCGCATCGTGGGTCGCGATTCTAGCAGGTCGCGCCCCCGCGCTCCGGTGACTGGCGGGAGCGAAACAAGCTCAGCCTCTCAACGCTGCGGCGTCGCGCGCGCGACCCGGCCCGGCCCGCGGGTCGCGGCCAGGCCGCCGATCGCGACCACGGCCAGCGCGGGCGGAATCCAGGCGTCCGCGGCGTCCAGCGCCCACAGCGTCGCGCCGTCGAGCAGGCACCCGAGCAGCGGAATCAGCGCCAGTTCCCAGCGTGTCCGCTCGGCGAGCAGCAGCAGGCCGAGCGTCGCCGCCGCCGTGGGGCCGGGCGTGATGCCGAAGACCTCGGCCTCGGTCCACGAGCGGCCCGCGAGCAGCCCGGTGACCGGCTGCAGGGCCAGCGCGAACAGCACGATGCCGACACCGAGGCGCCGGCGCAAGGCGACGGCCGACGCGAAGCCGAGCCGGGTCGTCGCGACGCCGGAGGCGACGAGCAGCAGGCCCTGGACGGCGAAGCCGGCGCCGATCCAGCCGGCGGCCCAGTTGATCGTCGCGTAGCGCTCGACGTACCACGACCCGCCGACCCAGAGCCACGCGGCCGCGGCGATGGCCACGGCGGCGCGGCCCGACGTGCGGCCACCCCGCATTGCGGCCGCCAGCATCAGCGCGCCGGCGGCCAGCGCGGCGAGCTGCAGCGGCCAGTGTGCACGGTGGTGCAGCTCGAACAGGCGGTAATAGGTGCGCGGCGAGAACAGCAGGAAGTCCGACAGCGTGTAGGTCCACCACTCGGACATCAGAGCTTCTCCACGGCGGCGATCATCCGCCGGCGCAGCGCCGGGTCGGGCAGGCGGCCGCGCGCCGCGGCCATGTTCTCGCGCACGTGGTCGACGCGCGAGGTCGCCGGTATCGCGCAGGTGATCGCCGGATGCGAGACGATGAACTTGAGCGCGACCTGGGCCCAGCTGGTGCAGTCGATCTCGGCCGCCCACGCCGGGAGCGGATGGCGGCCCAGGCGCCGCAACAGCGCGCCCTCCTGGAACGGTCGGTTGGCGAGCACGGCGATGCCGCGATCACGCGCCAGCGGCAGGATGCGCTCCTCGACCTCGCGCTCCTGCAGGCTGTAGCTCAGCTGGACGAAATCGATCGGGTGGCGCGCCATGACGTCGATGAACTCGCGGTGACGCCGGCCCTCCGAGGTGGTGATGCCGACGTAGCGCAGTTCGCCCGCGGCCTTCAGCGCGAACAGCGTCGGCAGGTGTTCCTGCCACGCCAGCAGGTTGTGCACCTGCAGCAGCGCGAATCGCGGCACGCCCCAGCGGCGGCGCGACTCCTCGATCTGCGGGCGGCCTCCCGCGCCGGAGGAGATCCAGACCTTGTCGGCGGCGAACACCCGTCCCGTCGCCCCGAGCCGGGCCAGCCCTTCGCCGATGACCTCCTGCGACGAGCCGTACATCGGCGACGAGTCGATCAGCGTGCCGCCGGCCGCGAAGAACTCGCGCATCACGCCGGTGCACCGGTCGCGCGCCACCGGGTCGTTGCCGACGTTGAAGGTGATCCAGCTGCCCAGGCCGACGACCGGCAGCGCTTCGCCGGACGACGGGATCGGGCGGGTGATCGGCGTTGACGCTTGCGCCCATCCCGAGGACGGGCCCAGCCACAGCGCGGCGCCGGCGGCGGCCGCGCCAAGCAGCCGGCGGCGGTAGGACAGGGACACGCGCGTCATCGGCCGCACGGGGTCAGGGCGCCGGCTGCCTCGCCGGCCAGTCGTCCTCGTCGTCGCCGAGGATGCGGATGACCCGCGTGCGCCTGGGGTCGCCGTACTTCTCCATCTGCACCAGCACCGGATAGAGCTCGGCCAGCTTCGCCCGCGCCACGTCCTCGTCGTCGAACACGAGCAGCGCACCGTCGCTGCCGCGGATGTCGGTCCAGCGGTCGTGGTCGTCGGCGACTTCGATCTTGAACATCGCGAATCTCCTGCGCTGCGGATCTTCTGAGCGCCCCCCAGGGCCGGGCTGCGCCCAACCCACCCCCCGCGGGGGGCAAGGAAACTTGGGGCGGCCCGGCGTTTCCTTGAGAGTCTACCCCGCCGCCGGTGCCCGAACACCGTGGTCGATCGGCCGCCTGCGGGACGGCGGCAGCCGCGCCGGAACGCGCCGCGGCGTCGTGCGGCATTGCTGCAACGCAAGAGCGGAGTTTTGGCTGCTATCTGGGGTCAGGAATGCTGCGCTGCGGCACGGCGGTGCTAGACTGGCGGAAAGCCTCGACCGTTCGACGAGAACCATGCGCAATTCCGCCGCCTTCAGGACGCCCCCACGGGCCGAATCTTCTACTGCAAGCAGGGGCGAAGCGGCGCCCAGCCGCAAATCTCTCGTCCGCACGCCGCGGTGGTTCAGCGAACTGGGCCGGGTGTTGCGCTTCGGCGCACGACCGTCCGGCCGGGCGCCCGCGCTGGCGACCCCCCCGCCGGCGATGGCAGCGGTGGAACCGTCGGTCGATCCTGCCGCGGCGACGTCGTCGTTCGACCGTCTCTACGAACTCGCCCCGCGGCTGCGCCGCGCGTGGTCGGCGGATACCTCGGTGGTCCCGGAACTCTGGTCGGCGCAACGCCCCGCGCTGGGGCAGAGCGCGGCAACCGCCTGTGCGGTGCAGGACGCCCTCGGCGGCGACATCGTCGAATCGACGATCACGCTGGCCGATGGCCGCAGCCTCAGCCACTTTGCCAACGTCGTCGACGGCCTGGTCATCGATCTCGCGCAGACCGAGGTCGAGCGCGCCACCTTCGTCAGCGGTCCGCTGGCGCCGCGCGAGGGCTTCGCGTCGATGCGCGACTATCTGTTGTCGCAACCGGGCGCGCAATTGGGCTATGCTGCGCTGAAATCGCGGCTGTCCGCCGGCGCCGGTGGCACCCGCTGAACACGCCGGCGGCGGGATCCCCGCTGTCGCCCGCCCGGATACTGCCGCCGGCTGACTGCCGCCCGCCGGCGGCGACCCCCTCGGGGCTCGACGTCCGGCGCCGCGGGTCGGCCGCGGCGGCAGCGCGACCTCCGCGGCCCTCCAACCCGACGAAACCGCCATGCACGTCGTAGAACTCACGCTGCTTCTGCTGGTCGCCGTGGTGCTGGCCGGTGCGTCGGTGCGCTGGTCGCGCCTGCCCCTGCCCATCTTTCTCGTCGTCGTCGGTTGGGCGGCGTCGTTCCTGCCGGGGTTGAGCGCGATCGAAGTCGACCCCGAGCTCTTCCTGCTGCTGTTCATTCCGCCGCTGCTGTTCGCGGATGCGTGGGCATTGCCGCACCGCGACTTCATGCGCGTGCTGCGGCCGGTGCTGCTGCTGGCGCTGGGGCTGGTGGTGCTGACCGTCGTCGCCGTCGGCTATTTCATGCACTGGCTGATTCCGTCGATGCCGCTGGCGGTGGCCTTCACGCTGGGCGCGATCGTCACGCCGACCGACGCGGTCGCGACCGTCGCGACGACGGAAAACCTGCCGCTGCCCCAGCGCGTGCTGCACATCGTCAGCGCCGAAAGCCTGCTGAACGACGCGACGGGCCTGGTCGCCTTCAAGCTCGCGGTCGCCGCCGCGGCCACCGGGCTGTTCGATTCGTCGGAGGTTGCCTGGAAGTTCGTGCTGCTCTCCGGCGGCGGCGTGGCGACCGGCATGGTCTTCTGGTGGGGCGAGCGGCAGCTGCGGCAGCGGCTGCTGGGGATCGGTGCGACCGATCCCGTGCTGCAGACGCTGCTGACGATCCTCACGCCCTACGCCGCCTACATCGCCGCCGAGGCGATGCACGTTTCGGGCATCCTCGCCGTCGTCGCCGCCGGGTTGTGGGCGAGCGGGCAGGAGATCAAGGGACTGTCGGCCGAGACGCGACGGCATTCGCGCGAAGTCTGGCGAATGCTGGCCTACGTCTTCAACGGCCTGGTGTTCGTGCTGCTCGGCCTGCAGCTGCGCGAGATGCTGGCCGGCGTCGCCGACTACCACCCCGTCGACCTCACGCTCTACGCGTTGGCGTTGTGGGTGCTGCTGATGGCGCTGCGCATCGCCTGGGTCTGGGCGTCGGCGCACGTCCGCTTCCGGCTGCACTGGGGCTGGGCCGGCGCGCGCACCGGCCCCGACCCGCGGCGGATGTTCCTGGTCAGCTGGGCGGCGGTGCGGGGTTCGATCACGCTGGCGACCGCGCTGTCGGTGCCGGCGTTCACCAGCGCCGGCCTGCCGTTCCCGGAACGCGACCTCGTCGTGTTCCTCGCGGCCGCGACGATCATCCTGACGCTGGCGTTCAACGGCGTGCCGCTGCCCTGGATCATCCGCAAGCTCGACGCCAAGAGCGAGGCCTACGGCAATCCCGAGGAGCACGCGGCGCGCGCCGAGATCGCCCGCGCCGGGCTGGCGGTGCTGGCGGTCGCGCGGGATTCGCTGACCAACACCGAGGACCGGCTGTTCGCCGAGCAGCAGCTGCGCGAGTACGAGGGCCAGATCGAGATCCACGCCGGCAAGCCGGACAGCGCCTCGGTGCACCTGCTGCGAACCGCGATGCGGCGGCAGTTGCGGCTGGCGGCGATCGACGCCGAGCGCACCCGGCTGCACGAGCTGCGTGCCAGCAACCGGATCAACGACGAGACCTTGCGCGTCATCGAAGCGGAGCTGGACGAGCGCGAGATGCTCGCCTCGACGGCGCTGGTCCGCGGCTGACACGGCCGGCCGGTCTGCGCGCTCCGGGCGGCGTCGACGATCGCCGCGATCTGTGGTCTAATATTTCGACGGATGTCGAAATATCGTCCGCAAGTGCCTGCGAGCGCACGGCCCGAAGGCCTTCGACGCCGCACTGCCAAGATTCCAGCCGTGGTCGATCACCGCGCTGCTGATCGCGGAGCCGGTCCGCGACCTAACCGAAAGTGGAGCCACCCGATGAACGACTTGAAACACGATGCACTGCGCCAGGCCGTGCGACTGCAGTACGGGCGCATCGCGGTCCGCGCCGCCGTCGACACCGCGTGCTGCACGCCTCCGGGCGCCGACGCGCGCGCCGCGGCCGGCGACGACGGGGGCTGCGCCCCCGCGTGCTGCACACCCGCGGCCGCCGGCGTCGACACGCTGTCGCAGGCGCTCGGCTATTCGGCCGCCGAGATCGCCGCGGTGCCCTCCGGCGCCGACATGGGACTCGGCTGCGGCAATCCGCAGGCCATCGCCAGACTGCAGGCCGGAGAAACCGTGCTCGACCTCGGCAGCGGCGGCGGATTCGACTGCTTTCTCGCGGCGCGGCAGGTCGGCGACGGCGGGCGGGTGATCGGCGTCGACATGACGCCGGAGATGCTGTCCAAGGCGCGCGAACGCCGTCGCGGGCGGCTACCGCAACGTCGAGTTCCGCCTCGGCGAGATCGAGCACCTGCCGCTGGCCGACGCCAGCGTCGACGTCGTGATGTCCAACTGCGTGATCAACCTGTCGCCCGACAAGGCGCGCGTGTTCGCCGAGGCGTTTCGTGCTGCGGCCGGGCGGGCGGGTCGCCGTCTCCGGACGTCGTCGCGCTGGCCGAACTGCCGGAGGACGCGCGCCGCGACCTGGCGCTGTACACCGGCTGCATGGCCGGGGCTTCGCCGGTGGCCGACGTCGAGGCGATGCTGCGGACGGCGGGGTTCGTGGAGGTGCGCGTGACGCCGAACGAGCAAAGCCGGTCGTTCATTCGCGACTGGGCGCCGGGCAGGGCGATCGCCGACTGCCTCGCCTCGGGCGACCATCGAGGCGGTCAAGCCGGTCGCCTGAGCGATCAGCCTGCTGGCGTAGCAGACGTCACGCCGCGCGCTTGCCGGTGCCGACCCGCCCGCGCAGCAGCGACGCCAGTTCCGCGCCCTGGATGAGGCGGATCCGTTTCTCGGTCGCGAACCGGCGCGCGTTGTCGGTGACGGCGCCGAGCGTGACGTAGACGTTCTCGTCCGACGCGCGGGCCTCGCCGGCGGCGTGCAGTTCGCGCAGCGGCTCGACCCCCGTGCTCGCCGCCTTCCAGCGCTTGCAGCTCACCAGCGACGTGCGTCCCGACTTGACCATCTCGAAGTCGGCCGCGGGTTTGCCCAGCCGGGTCACCGCATAGCCGTCGTGGCGGAACGCTTCCTCCAGCGCGTCGTTGAACTCGCGCCACGACAGCGCCGCGGTCGCCTCCAGCGTCGACGCAACGCGGGCGGCGCTGGGCGAGCGCAACTGTTTCCATCCGGCCATCGCGGCGATGCCCAGGAACGGGAGCGCGGTCAGCATGCCGACCAGCCGGTACTCCTCGGGCAGCGCGAGTCGGGCGAGCGCCACGATGCCCGCGGCCACGGCGACGCTGATCCACCACGGCGAGCGCAGCAGCACCGCGAACAGCGAATCCTTGGCCATCTGCAGCTTCATCCATCACCCCATTCGTTCAGTCGCCGGCATCATGGCACAGCTTGCCCTTCCTTGCCGCGCCCGCAGCCTGTGCTCCCGTCGCGGTGCGGTCAACGGCTCGGCGCGACCGCGGGCTCGGCCGTGGCGTCCAGCGCCTCGGTCACCAGGCGGCCGACCTGCGGTTCGCCCACGGTGCGGCGCAGCGCCTGCGCCAACGGCAGCAGCCGCGCCTGCCGCGCGGCGGCGTCCTTGCCCAGCCGCCGCCGCTGCAGGGCCGCGAGCAGCGTGCGGTCGAGGTGCTCCTGCATCGCCGGGGTCTGCGTCGCGACCAGCACTTCCTCCAGCGCCGCCCGGCAGTGTGCCGACGCGCGGGCATTGCCGCGCCCGGTGAACTGGCGCACCTCGATGCGATGGCAGGCGCTGGCGCGGTCGCGGCGCGCCCGCAACTCCGCCGTCGCGCAGGGGCGCCGGTGCCGGTGTCGTAGAACGCGAGCACGAACGTCCGGCCCTCGGCACATTGCGCGGCGTAATGCGCCACGTGCGAGTCGGCGAGGCAGATGTCGAGCGCGCGACCGTGCGCCTGCAGCGCGTGGCGCGTGACCAGCGCGGCGACGCGACGCCGGCCACTGCGGGAGACGTGGTCGCTCGGCAGCAGCGACGCGAACACGTCCCCGGCGAGCCTGCCGGCCGCGTCCGCCAGCTCGACCCGCGCCTCCGCCAGCGCGCGCTCGAAGCGGTCGGCGAGGCGCAGCAGCGCGGCGGGTGGGAGGGCGGCGAGGTGTCGATCCAGCACCGCCTGCGTCGCCGCCGGCGAGCGGTCCGCCGGCGCGCCGCGGTCCTCGATCAAGCCCTGCAGCGCGACCGCGGCGGCATCGCGGAAGGCGTCGATCGCCGCCCCCCGGTCCTGTAACTGCGCCGACTCCGCCGCCGTGACCTCCAGCCGCCGCCACTGTCCGCGCGCCGCATCGCGCAGCCAGCTCAACGCCAGCGTCGACGTCCACGGGGCGCGGCGGAACAGCCGTTCGGCCAATGCCACGGCGCGATTGAAGCCGGCCCAGGCGCGGTGCTCGTCGCGCCGCGGAAGGTCTTCGGCACGCAGCGCGTCCAGCAGCGTGAGCAGCGCGCGGGGCCGATGCGACCACGCGGGACCGGCCAGTTCCGGCGTCACGCCGACGAGGCTGCGAATGACGACGGGACGGATGTGCAAAGCGCGCGCCAGCGTGCGGACGAAGGGCGCACCGGACTCCGCCACCCGCCGCACCGTCGCGCCCGGCGCCGGCGCCGCGTCGGCGACCGCGCAGGGCAGCAGCAGCGGAAACGTGTGTGCCAGATCCCGGCGCGCCCGCCGCTGCGCCGTGCTTCCGGCGACCAGGAAGTTGTAGGTCGCGCCGCCGCCGGCACCGACCCGTGCGAGCGCCTGCGCATCGAGTCCGAGGCAGAAGCACTGCCATTCGCGGACGATCGCGGCCCGGATCCCGCGTTCGAGCAGCTGCTGCTGCCGGGCGAGCGCCCGACCGTGCACCGCATCGGAGATTCCCGCGGGCCGGTCCAGTCCCAACAGCACCATGCCGGCGATGCGCCGCGGCGCCCAGAAGGCGTCGAGTGATTCGCCGAGCGGGTCGTCGAGCGACAGCCGGAGGTCGAGCGCGTGCCCGACCCGCAACGCGAGTTCGTCGGTCGGCGTGCCGATCGCGACCGCCGCCAGCACCTCGGCGGCAACGGCGAGCTGCGCGTCCGTCCACGGATTGCCCCGCGCGCGCAGCCCCCAGACCGTTCCGTTGGTGCAGCGGATCACCGCGCTGCAGTCGATGTGCCGGACCGGTGTGCGGCGCGGCAGCGTGCCCGGCACCGGACAGACGATCGACGCCGCCAGTGCAGCGGCGGCCTGCAGCTTCGCCGCGACCAGCACGCCCGCGCCGAGCTCGAGCTCGCTTTCAGGCAAGGTCCAGAGGGTGTCGACGGCGTCGAGGGTGGCGTTCATGTCGATCGGTCCGGGCAGAGTCCGGAGTCTGCCCGCGCAGTTGCGGAGTGCGCACCTACTGCGTCGGAGCGCGCGCCGGCACGCTCGCCGCGTCGGGTCGAATTCCGGCCTCACCGACGCTCACCCCGACGTCGGCGCGAGCGATCCGGGACCGCGGTTGATCCCGGGCAAGGCGGGATCCGGGCCGGCGCGGCAGAATGGTCCCGGGGCTGCGGACCGGCCGCTGCCCAGGGAGTGACGATGACCGAGCCCACGATCGATCCGCACGTCGCGATCGACAAGTACCACGCGCCGCAATGGCTCGGCGCGCGGGCGAAGCGGCGGTTCCACGTGATGGTCAAGCCCGCCGGCTCGGCCTGCAATCTCGACTGCAGCTACTGCTTCTACCTTTCCAAGCAGACGCTGCCGGGAGGGCCCGGCGGCGGGCACATGGACGACGAGGTGCTCGAGCGCTTCATCCGCGACTACATCGCCAGCGTGACCGTCGACGAGGTCGTCTTCTCGTGGCAGGGCGGCGAACCCACGCTGCTCGGCCTCGAGTTCTTCCACAAGGTCGTGGCGCTGCAGCGCAAGCACGCCAAGGCCGGGCAGCGGATCGAGAACGACCTGCAGACCAACGGCACGCTACTCGACGAGGTGGGCGCGATTCCTGAAGCAGCACCGCTTTCTGGCGGGCTGAGCATCGACGGGCCGCGCGACGTCCACGACCGCTGCCGGCTCACCAAGCGCGGCGCGCCGACCTTCGACGCCGTCTACGCGGCGGCGAAGATGCTGCGGCGGTTCGGCGTCGCGTTCAACACGCTGACCTGCGTCCACCGCTTCAACGCCTCGCGACCGCTCGACGTCTACCGCTTTCTGCGCCGCGAGCTGGGGTCGACCTACCTGCAGTTCATCCCGACCGTCGAGATCAAGGGCTTCGAGACGACCGCGCCGCACACCTGGGACGCGGCGCGGCTGCCGATCGTGGGCAGCCCGCAGTCGCACCCGGGCCACCCGGATTCGGTGGTCACCGACTGGTCGGTCGATGCCGACGACTACGGCCGCTTCCTGTGCAAGGTCTGGGACGAGTGGCTCGCCCGCGACTACGGCAAGGTGCTGGTCGGCTTCTGCGAAACGCTGGTCGTCCAGCACCTGGGGATGCCGGCGCAGGTTTGCGTCCACGCCGAGAACTGCGGCAAGGGGGTCGCGATCGAGCACGACGGCAGCGTCTATGCCTGCGACCACTACGTCTACCCCGAATTCCGGCTGGGCAACGTCGGCGAGCGCTCGCTCGGCGACATGGTGTTCTCGCCCACGCAGGTGAAGTTCGCCTACGCGAAGTCCGAGACGCTGCCCGCGCATTGCAGGCGGTGCGCCTACCTGACCGACTGCTGGGGCGAGTGCCCGAAGAACCGGCTGCTGCGCACGCCCGAGGGCGAACCGGGGCTCAACTATCTCTGCCCCGGGCTCAAGCGCTTCTTTGCGCACGCGGTGCCCGCTGCCGAGAAGCTGGCGGCGCAGTTGCGTGCGGCACCCGCTGCGCCGCGACCGCGGTGGTGACGCGGTCCGCGGCGATGGTGTCTGTCGACGGGGCCAGGCGGCAACGCGGAACTGCAAGACCGGGAATATTTCGGCGGCGCCCGCGCCTGCGAGGGCCGCTACCGTCTAACATAGCGCGGTCACTGGACTGCCTTCGCGCTGCGCGCCCCGGTATTCGCCCTCGGGACGGCCCGTCGGGCTCATGGTTCCGCCGCCGGCGCAGCGTGACTTCCTTCCATCGGTTTCCGTCCGGCGGTCGCCACCGTGAACGGCAAAGGCGGTCCAGCAGAGCCCCGATCGACCTCGTCGTCAGGCAGGGGGCGGCTCCGGTCGCCCGGACACGCCGGAGACCCGCCAGGCGATCGTCGATCAATTGACCATGCAGGCCGTGGTCGCCGACGCGGCCGTCGGCAAGGGGCTGGACAAGTCGGAGGGGATCGCCGAGCAGATCTACGCGGTCAGGCAGTCCATCACAGCCAACGCCTACGTGCAGGACTACATCAAGAACAACCCGGTCCCGACGAAGCCCTGAGAGCCGAATACGAGGCGCATCAAGGCCACGCTCACCGGCAGCGAGTACAAGGCGCGCCACATCCTGGTCGAGAAGGAAGCCGAAACCACGACATCATCGCCCGACTGAAGAAGGACCCGGGCGCCTTCGAAACTGGCCGGGAGCGATCGAAGGACGACGGCTCAAAAAAGGGCAACGGCGGCGATCTGGGCTGGTTCGATCTCGCCGGGATGGTCCCGGAATTCGGCGCGGCCGTCAGCAAGCTGGAGAAGGGCAAGATCACCGACGAGCCTGTGAAGACCCAGTTCGGCTACCACGTCATCCAGCTGGAGGATTCCAAGCCGATCGAGGCGCCGCCGTTCGACGAGGTGAAGCCCAATCTTGCCCCGCAGGTGCAGCAGCAGGCCCTGAAGAAGCATCTGGACGATCTCAAGGCCAAGGCCAGGATCGAGATCGTGGCAGCGCCCGCTCCGGCAGCCAAGTGAGGCGGTAGCGTAGGTTGGCGGGACGGCGGTTGCGGTGCCGGCTGCCGTTGATGCCGGCTGTGGGGTTGTGGTTCCGCGTCGAATTTCCCGTCGGTGGTGGGCTATACCCGGCGGCCGTGGGCCTTGCTTTGGCGACACCGGGGCACGCCACGGAGTGAGTTCCGGACCCGTGGTCGCGAAACGAAATCGCAAACGAACAGGATGGAACGAGCAAATCGTGGTTCTTGGCCGGCGCTGGGCAGTGCAGCACAGCGTCTCGGCCTTCGCCCGCTCTGGCAGTGGTGGCTGAGCCAACTCCGGCCGCTGGTGCCGGCCCGGGCTCGCAACACGATCGGGCGGCAGCGCCTGCGGCGATCCAATGCCGGGGGCGGACGCCATCCACTCTGTGGGTGCCCGGCATGACCCACGGGACACTCAGCTTCACTGAGGTCGCCCGCATCTCGCTGTCGGGCGATGCTGCGGCCGTCGCCCAGGCGGGGCGCGCAATGATCGATGCGCTGCCCCAAGTCGCCTATGGTGGCGCAGTGGCGGGAGCCAGGGTTCTCGTCGCGCTGCCCGCGGCCCAGGTATTGCGGAAGACCCTCGCCTATCCTGCGGCGGTCGAGGAAGACCTCCCGTCGACCCTCGCCTACGATCTCGATCGCCTCACGCCCTTCCAAGGCGGACGAGATGTATTTCAATGCCGTTATCGTCGGCCGCAGTTCGCAGACAAATGAAATCCGCGTCGACTGGGCGGCGCGAAGGACCGTCGTGGACCAGGCTTGCCGACAGGCCGAGAGCCGGGGCGCGACGGTCGTCGCGTCACGCCCGAGTCCCTGCGCGGCTTGCGGCAACCTCGGGCTCGACGCTGAACCTGCTTCCGGCAGCAATGCGACCGGACACCGCAAAGTCGCGCCGGCGGAGGCTCTGGATGCCGCTTGCGCTCGTCGTCGTGGCTGCGCTCGTCGCCCGGCGCTCCCCATCTGGCGAAGCGCGAGACCGCCATCGCCTTGATGCAGATCGTCGACGAGGCGCGAGCACAGGCCGATGCGTCCGATGCGCTTCGTCGGCAGTTCGACGAGGCCATCGGCGATTACAATCTCGCCCTGCAGCGGAAGTACGCGTTCCCGGCGACGGTGCAGGTGGTCGAGGACGTCACCAAGCTCCTTCCCGACGACACCTGGCTGACGCAGTTCGAAATGAAAACCACGGCGAGGGGCAAGGACGCTCGCCGCGAACTCGTCCTGCGCGGCGAAAGCGGAAATGCCGGCCGCCTCATTTCGCTGCTCGAGGAGTCGAATCTCTTCGAGCAGGCCGCGCCGCGCTCCCCCACGACGAAGATCCAGCCCGGTCCGGGGGAGATTTTCGAATTGGGGGCCAAGTTGAAATCGCTGTCGCCTCCGGAACGCGTGGAGGTCGTGGGCGAGCGGAGCGCCGCGGTTCCCCCATTGAGTGCGCCCGATGCCGGCTCGCCTGGGTTCCCGGTGCCCGCGACACCGCCGGGCGGTCCGGGGTTGGGCGAGGCGAAACGTGACGACAGTTCCGGCACCCCGCCGGCCCCGGCAGCGGGTCAACCCGGCAAGACGTCCGCAGCGGCTCCGGTGTCCGGCCCGGCTCAACCTGGCAGGGCTCCCGCCGGCAATCCGCCGCGTGGCGAGTCGCAACGCACGGCGCCCGGCAGCGCCCCGGCCGGTCCGACGGTTCCGGACGTTCCGGACGATTATTAGGGGAACCTCCTGCAGGACGGATGGCCGCCGTTTTCCGCGGTGCAGTGAACCCGGACATCTCCGGACGTCGGGCCGTCCGGGTCATCGCAGCGACCAGCTGCTCGTTTGCCTACGACGGAGGTGCGACCGAAGACGTCTGGCCCAGGCGATCGCGCATGCCACGACGGTCGATCTCGCCGAGCGACCGCGCGCCTGAGAGGCTGAGAGTCTTTCGATCATGCCCGCTCATCACGCCACAAGGCGCCCGCTCGTCGTTGCCAATGCTCGCCATAGCCCGAGCTATGGCTGCGCTTGGCGCCTCGATCGGACACCTTCTGCCGCGCTGCTCGGACACGCCCGAAAGGCTCTCGGCCTCTGAGATGCGGTTCCTGAGGCAACGCCTTCATGATATCTTTCACTCTCCCTCGCAGTATTTGGGTGCGCCGGCGTCGAACCGTGCCAGCTACGGCGCGGTGACGGCAATCATGCGGGCGCGGGTGACGCGGCGGCGCCAGCTTCGTTGTTCCCAGCCGTGCCCGAATGAAGGGTTGGCGGTTGCGCCGCGGGCATTCGCGACCGGGCCGTCCGGCCCATAGAACCCTATGCATCGACCAGTCAACCCCGTTTCCCCGCTCTTCGTGTTCGGCAGCTTCTGGAACCAGCGAAGCCTGATCTGGGAGATGACCAAGCGCGACGTCGTCGGACGCTACCGCGGTTCGGCGATGGGAATCCTCTGGTCGTTTCTCAACCCCATTCTGATGCTGACCGTCTACACGTTCGTGTTCAACGTGGTGTTCCAGGCGCGCTGGGGAAGCGAGGGCAGCAGCAGGATCGAGTTCGCGATCGTTCTGTTCGTCGGCATGATCATCCATGCGCTGTTCGCCGAGTGCGTGAACAAGGCGCCGACGCTCATATTGGCCAACGTGAATTACGTGAAGAAGGTCGTGTTCCCTCTGGAGGTCCTTCCCTGGGTGACGATGGGCTCGGCGCTCTTTCACACGCTGATCAGCGTGCTCGTCCTCCTGGCGGCCTTTGTTCTGACGCACGCCTATGTCAACTGGACGGTCGTCTTCCTTCCGCTGCTGCTCGTTCCGCTGGTGCTGCTGACCATGGGAATCACCTGGTTCGTGGCATCGGTGGGCGTCTTCCTGCGCGACGTGGGACAGACCACAGGCATCGTCACCACGATCATGCTGTTCCTGTCGCCGGTGTTCTTTCCGGTTTCCGCGCTTCCCGAGGAGTATCGGGCCCTGCTCCAGGTGAACCCGCTGACCTTCATGATCGAGCAGGCACGCGCGGTCCTTGTTTGGGGGCGTCTGCCTGATTGGCAAGGACTGGCCGTCTATTTTCTGTTCAGTCTGATCGTTGCCTGGCTCGGGCTGTTCTGGTTCCAGAAGACCCGCAGAGGATTCGCCGATGTCCTCTGAAGTGGCCATCCGGGCGGATGGACTCGGCAAGTGTTACCAGATCTACGACAGGCCGCAGGATCGCCTGAAACAGACCATCTTTCGCGGACGAAAGCAGTTCTACCGCGAGTTCTGGGCGCTGCAGGATGTTTCGCTCGAGGTAATGAAAGGGGAGACGGTCGGGATCATCGGCCGCAACGGGTCCGGCAAGTCGACGCTGCTACAACTGCTCGCCGGTACGCTTGCCGCCACTACCGGTGACATGCGCATCAATGGCCGTGTTGCCGCATTGCTGGAACTGGGCGCCGGATTCAACCCGGATTTCACCGGACGCGAGAACGTGTACATGAACGGCGCGATACTTGGCATTTCGCGCCCGGAAATCGAACGCCGATTCGACGACATCGCGCGCTTCGCCGACATCGGCGACTTCATCGATCAGCCGATCAAGACCTACTCGAGCGGGATGATCGTCCGGCTCGGCTTTTCCGTCTCCATCAACGTCGATCCGGACATCCTGATCGTCGACGAGGCGTTGGCGGTCGGCGACATGGCGTTCCAGTTCAAGTGCCTGGAGCGTCTGGAGTCGCTGACGAAGGGCGGCACCACGCTGCTCTTCGTGTCGCACAGCATGGACATGGTCAAGACGTTCTGCAATCGCGTCGTCTACCTGCGGGAGGGCCGTGTCGAAGGACGCGGGCCGCCCGAGGAAATGGCGGAGAAATACCTCTTCGACCTGCGAGCCGAGCAGCAGCGCTCGCGGGGCACCGGATCGGCCGTGAAATGGAAGGAGCCGCTGTACAGCTCGGGTCAGGCGGCGTTCGGAAGCGATGACGGGCGAATCGTCAGCGCCGAATTCGCCGGGGGGGGCGGGCAGTTCTGCGGGTTCATCGCCGGGGAGCAGATCACGATTGTCGTGGACGCCGAATTCAGTTCGGCGGTGGAAAGCCCGCATTTGAGCCTGATCGTGCAAGATCGGAGACTGGTCCAGCTTGGCGGGCGATGTTTCCGCTTGGTCGGAACGCGTGGGGCGGATGGAGTGATCCGCGCCCGCGTCCAGTGTGCGTTTCCCGCGAGGCTTGCCCAAGGGCGATATTTCGTGACGCTCAGGCTCGAGGACAGAAAATCGGAAGAAGTCTTCTTTCCGCTGGACAAGCAGGCGGGATTGATCTCGTTCGAAGTGCTGCGGCAGCGCAGGGACTTCCTCGGCACCGTCGACCTGGGCATGCAGTGCTCCGAGGCCTCGATGCCGTAACGCCTCGTCGAGGCCGTTGCGACAAGTCTGACTTCCTTCCGTGACGCGCTGAGCTCGCGTCGGAATTTGCTCAGCGCCGTCCAACGAAGAGCCGCTCGCGCCGAATTATTGATTCAACGAACCCCGGCAGGCGGAAAGTCAAAAGCGACAATAGTGGCCGCTCCTGGTTGAAACATAAGCCTCAATATTCTGCGCCCCCATTCCGCTTGAACCTCCTGCGATACCCTGCCATCCGACTCTCCTCTTCTTGACGGATGGAACAACCGCATACACATCCGGGCGCTGGATGCCTGGTTTTCCTAAACCAACGATGTTTCCATCCTTTACAAGAACAACCCATTCCGGGTAGGTCGACGAACCCTCATCCCATGCCCACCCCGTTACCTGATATGTATCCTGGCCGGTCGGGCTCACCGCATCGACATGCCCCTTGCAGCTATCGGTTCTTTGCATCGAGCGCGGTGGAAATGTGCCGCCAATCTTGAGTGGGCTGGTTTCTGCTGCACTGAACGAAGAGATGTTATGACTCTTCAACAAATCGACCTTGTCGAGAATCTGCAGCGGGGGCGGGAATGGAGAGGCCAACAACTCCGGCCGCACCTTGTACAGGCCTGTGACCATCGCCAAGTACGTCTGGAACTGTCGGTTCTGAAATGAAACAAGCGCCGTTGTCGCATAGTCGCTGCGAAACAACAGCCCGACAAAGGCAACCAAAATGAATCCTACGATGATGCCTACATCCAGGGGCGGTCCGGAATCCAATGCCAGCAAGAGCAGGCAACCCAGCAGGCTCACCCACAAGATCAACGCGGGGGTCGCATACCGGCTTGCCATGGCTTGATCGAGGCCAAAGTTTATCCGCGCCAAAGAAGTCACAAGGCCGGACAGCACAACCAACAGGCAAATCGCGAGCAGGGTGTAGATTTCGACCCGACGACTCCGGTCCTTGTCAAGGGTGAGGTACGCCATGACGACGAGTAGCGCCAGCAGCGCCATCAAACCTAGCAACCTGGCAGCGAAGACCGTTCCGGCAACATTCCCCAGCCAAACGGTCAAATAATCGAAGACCTTCAGCGGATGATGTATCAGGCTGTCCACCGGATTTGCGTGGTAGGGGGGGCTTGTGTACCCATGAACGTAGAGCGACATGAATGCCAGAAACACACCGACGAAAAAGAGCGAGTGCCTGTAGCGTTTTGAATGGACCAGAAATGCAAGCAGTGCCAGAACAATCCACACGAAGAGCCCTGAAGCCAATGACAAGCTTGCGAGCATTGCGAACAGAATGGTGCACCACAAGTAGAGTGCTCGCCCCGTCAGCGCATGTTTCGCGTACAGCACCAACGCGGCTACTGAAAACGCGAAGCAGCCGACAAAAGACGTTTGAAATGTCGAGGCGAAGTTCTCCCATTGAACAAGGTTGAAGGCTGCGACCAGGGCCAACGAAACAAGAAGGAAGGTTTCCCACGAATAGCGCCGCTTTCCGACGAACAGCCAGGCCAGCATGCCTGCCAACAGGAGTTGAAAGACGAAAATGCAGACGATTGGGAAATACCCCCGGTATCCAAACAACGTCATGTCCATCAAATAGATAATTCTGGGCACGACAATCCGATGTTCGTTGTGCTGAGCCCACAAATACGAAAGCACACGCCCCGCGGGGAAACCCGCATCGTGCAGACCGATCATCCCCGGCAGTTGGATCCACTCATCCGAAAACGGGACCGGCACGTGCCAAGTCATGACCGTTGCCACATTGTCGACCGCAATGACGCAGGCCGCGACCAACAGACTCGCTGCAATGACGTAATGCCTGTTCGCGAGAATCGTCTTGAAGTACCCGTGCAGATCTACTCTGGATGAGGTCGGATGCAGGCCGGGACCGATTTCTGGATTTGGATCTGGTTCATTGAGCGGATCGAACACGCTCTCCTCGCGCGGAGTTCTGGCAATCAATCGCTTCAACATGCGTCCCCCGCTTCTCGGATACCTTTTCAGCCCCCCCCAACTCCCCACACATTCCAACCCCCCCCCCTGCCCCCCCCCCCCCCGCCCCCCTCCCCCAACACCCGCACCACCCCCCCGGTCCTCCGCCCCGCCCGCGGGGGGCCCGGCCGGGGCCCCGGGCCCCCCCCCCCCCCCCCCCCCCCGCCCCCCCGGCCCGGGCCCCCCCGCCCCCGCCGCCGCCGGCCCGGCCCCCCCCCCGGCCGGCCCCCCCCCCCGCGGCCCCCCGCCCCCCCCCCACCCCCGGGGGCGGGGCGGCGGCCCCCCCGCCCCCCCCCCCCCGCCCCCGCCCCCCCCCCCCCGGCCCCGCCCCCCCCCCCCCCCCCCCCCGCGGCCCCCCCGCCCCCGCCCGGGGCCCCCCCCCCCAGCGCCCCCCCCGCCCCCCCCGCGCGGGCCGCCCCCGGCCGGGCCCCCCCCCCCCCCCCCCCCCATGGCGCGCATTATTTCACAGCACCCGGCAAGCGCCGCACATCAAGGCAGCCGTGGAGGCAATGGCCTACGCGGTTTGGCCTGTGCAGAGGCTCCCGGGTCATCAGACGATTGCGAGCCTTGCCTGACGCGGCGTCAGGCATCTTCAATCTTCAGGCGTTTCAGTTCCCGGAATCTGTCGAGATTCACGGGATCGCACCCCTTGGCCAGGGCAACGTGGAACTCGCAGCCCGTCGTGTCGAACTCCGCCCTGATGCCCAACTCGGTCAGTCCAAGGGCCTGCAGATCGGAAAGGACGAGGCGAAACGACGCGGGTGTGAAGCGCCAGCAGTGAACGTCGACATACTCGGTCGCCGAGCGGGAGTGCGCCCAGAGCTCCCTGGCCTCCCGAAGGGTGTGCGCGAGCGCGTCCGCCCCGCCGCCTCCGGGACTCCACGCGATGTTTCCATCGCGCTTGGAGGCGTTGGCGAAGTGGTCGAAGACTTGCCCGTGGCTCGGCCGCGTGCGTCTTTCTGTCCACGCGTCGAGCAGATGGCCCGTCGACGTGGGCGGCAGGAAGTGGTCGAAGCAGTAGCGCTTGTCCGGGATGACCAGGGAGAGCACGCCGTCGGCCTTGAGCAGCACCTCGCATTGCTGCAGGAACGAGATCAGATCCGGGATGTGCTCGATGACGTGACTGGCAATGATCCAGGCGTAGCATTGCGTCCGGCCAATGAGTTCGGAAAGCGGCTGCCCGGTCCAGACAAAGTCGACCTCCTCGATGTTGTCCAGGTTGACGCCGTGTCCGTGGTACTTGCTGCGGAGGTCTGCAGCCGTTGCGTGGTCGAGTGTGTGGACGTTGAAGCCGCGTCTCTTGGGCGCGATGGGGTTGTGGCTGGGGCCGATTTCGAGTCCGAGCCCCTTCCGGTCCACGGCGTAGAGTGCCTTGTCTTCGCGCGACATCCTGCCGAAGCGGTTCAACGGGCGCCCCTCCTTCCTGCCGAACGTTTCGAAGTGTTCCCACCCGCTCCTGAATTGACCCTTGCCCACCGCCGACGCGACGTCGGGGTTGGCCGCCAGGTAATCCTGCTCGTTGAAATCTGCATCTGCCATCGCAGCCCCGGGGTCTTCTGCTGCACACCGCAGGAGGCGCGGTGGCAACCCTCGATTCTCAGCGCGCTTCCCGCGCTTCCATGAACTGGACGCCGTAGTCCTCGGCCATCTCGTCGAAGCTCTTGAGGCCCGCGAGAACCGCTCGCGACCGGGATCCCATGGTCTCCCGCAGTGCCGCGTCCCCGGCCAGACGGGCAAGCGCGGCGGCCAGGGCTGCGGTGTCGCCTGGTTGATACAGCAACGCGTTGACTTCGTCGACCAACTGCTCGGACAAGCCGAAGACGGGGGTGGAGATGATGGGAAGGCCGCAGGCCATGGCTTCCAGGGTCACCCGCGGATAGCTTTCCACGCGTGAGGTGCAGACGAACAGGTCGGCCGCCTGGTAGTAGCGCGCAACGTCGCGGGTCTCGCCGATGACGTGGACGCGGTGTCTCAGCGCGGGAGGCAATTGGTGGACCAGGGCAGCCAGCCTGCGACTGTAGTCTCCCGGCCGGTCGCCGACGATGAAACAGCGCAAACGGCCGGCGATCTCTGGTGGAAGCTGCGCCAGTGCCGTGACCAGGTCGTGCTGGCCCTTGCGCTCACACACGGTGCCCAGCAGAACCACGACGACTTCATCGGCGCCGACGCCCAGCTCGTGGCGGGATGTGAGGCGGTCCCATCCCGTGAGGCGTGCTTCCCACTTCTCGAGGTCCAGCCCGTCGTGGATCACCTGGAAGTTGTGCCGACTGTTGAGCGGCTCGAACACGGTGCGCGACGCGTTGGACACGAACAGCACGCGATAGGGAAAGCCGAAGCACTCGAGGGCGCGACAGGCGACGGCGTCGGGCAGATAGCTGTAATAGGTCTGCCAGGGCTCGCTTTCGCGAATGTTCCAGAGGCTGGGCAGGTTCAGGCGCCGGGCGGCGTCGATCGCGAAAAAGGTCTTGAGCGTGTTGCCGTAGACCACGTCGACGTCGGCGTCGAGAACCTGCCGGGCGAACTCGGCCAGCTCGCGCTCGTAGTCGATCAGCGATGCGACCTTGTCCATGCCGTTCGGCACGATGCGCACCGGAATGCCGCACGCTTCGTACAGGCTGCGGAGCGGGCCGTCCTCGGGACTGAACACGATGGGGTCGAGGCGGCCTCTCGCGTGCAGCGCCGCTGCCATCTCGAATTGGCAGAATGGCGCGCCCGTCAGATCCAGCGTGTGGCTTGCCATCAACGCCTTGACGGGCCGGTCTGTCCGGCGGGCCAGGCGTCGAGGCCGCACCTCGAAGTGCTCGCTGGCGGTCGACAGGTTGGGGTTGTAATACGGCTCGCCCCGGCGGCCATGCCGTTGCCGAAAGCGCGCGACCTCCTCGACCCGGCTGCCGATGCCGCGCGTGGCGCCTTCGTGGTGATACAGCTCGGCTTCAGCCGCATAGACGCAGCGGTATCCGCGGTCGAGAAGGCGGTAGCAGTAATCGACGTCGTTGAACGAAACCGCGAAGTCCTTTTCGTCGAATCCGCCCATCTCGAGGAACAGGCGACGCGGGGTCAGCATGCAGGCCGCGGTCACGGCTCCGTAGTTGCGACACACGCGCGCCGCCGCCAGGTAGCCGGGGTGCTCCCGGGGCAGGCCACGGAATGCGAGAGCCAGCGAACCCTGGTTGAAGCCATGGAGGATGCCGGCATGCTGGACCGTATCGTTCGGGAACAGCAGCCGGGCACCGACCGCACCCACACCTTGCAGGCGGGCGAAGCCCACCATCTGGCTCAACCACGCAGGACTCAGGACCTCGGTGTCGTTGTTCAGAAACAGCAGATACTCGGCGTCGACCACGCGGGCCGCATGGTTGTGCAATGCCGAGAAGTTGAAGCCCTCGCGCGGGCCCGGCACCCGCAGGACCGTACCCGGAAAGGAAGCCAGCCAGGCAACCGTCTCCGGCTCGTCGCTGTGGTCGTCCAGGATGACGGTCTCGAAGTTGCGATAGCGGGTCTTGGACAGGGATTCGACGCAGCGCTCCAGCATTGCCAGCTGATTCCGCGTCGCGATGAGGATTGCGACGCGCGGCCCGTCGTCCGGAAAGCCATGGCGCAGGAGGCTGGCGCGCGCCTGCACGGCCCAGTCCGGCCGATCCACCTCCGCCGGCACGCCGCGCCGCGCCAACGCTTCCGATACCGCCCGGATCCCGGCGTCAAAGCTGTACATCTTGGCTTCGCCGGACAAGGCGGTGGACCCGGGCACGGCACGCCAGTGGTAAAGGACCAGCGGCAGATGGGCGACGGCGCGCGCCTTCTCCACTGCACGGAGCGCAAGGTCGTGGTCCTGCGAACCCTCGAAGCCCGCACGCATCCCGCCCACTTGCTCGTAGAGTGATCGACGGATCACGAGGAGGTGCGAGAAATACATCTGGCTCAGCAGCGATTCCGGCGACCAGTCGGGCTTGAACTGCGGACCGTAACGCCGGCCCTCGACGTCCACCTTGTCGTCATCGGTGTAGAGGATGTCCACGTCCGGATGCGCGGCAAGGTGCAGTGCGACCTCGGCCAGGCAGTCGGGACTGAGCAAATCGTCGTGATCCATCAGGGCGATGTATTCGCCATGGGCCAGTTCGGCCGCGGAATTGGTGGCGATGCTGATGTGCCCGTTCTCGGGACGGGTGACGACTCGGACCCGGGCATCGCGAGCGGCCAGCTCGCCGAGCCTGGCGGTCAGGCCCTCGTCGTTGCTGCAGTCGTCGGCCAGGCACCATTCCCAGTTCTCGTAGACCTGCCCGCACACGCTGTCGGCCGTCTGCTGGAAGTACTTGAGATCGGGGCGGTACACGGGAGTGACCACGGAAATCATCGGCAGATTGCCGGCGAGCTGCAGACGATGGCGCAGGTCCGCTTCCTGCGAGGGCCCCCAGCGATTGTCGGCCAGCCAGGCCTCGTAGGGGTCGATGGGCGCGGGTGGCGCGAAGCCGTCGGGCGGCCGCAGGCCCGAATCGGAAGTCCCTCGGCGCATGAATTCCTGCCGCGCCCGACGCATCTGGGCCGGAACATCCTGCCAGGACGGCAACCCCCGGCCGTGCGCCAGGCGGCGGCGCAGCTTGGACGCGGCATAGCTCCAGAAGCCGGCGCTGCGTTCCAGCCGGGTGGCCATTCGTCTCCAGGCGGGCCGCCGCTTGACGACGAGCAGATCGGGTGCCACGAACACTTCCGGGCCCAGGTCCCGGCAATCGGCCTCCAGCGTGACCAGGTAGCGTCCGGGCTTGATCGGCGCCGAGATGAGGAAACCGCTGTGCGCGCTGCCCGGCGCGTGCGGAAAGGCGGCGCCCACGTCGGGCCGGTCCAGGCCGAAGCGCGTCGGGAAGGGCACGTCGTTGAGACGCAGGCTGAGATTGACCAACTCGCGGGCCGGGTGCAGGCACCAGCCCGTGAAACGAACCTCGCCCTCTTCCACCTCGCCGAAGATCGGCTGGTCGAAATGGGCCGCGAGGCGGCTCTCCCCGATCAGGCTGCCCGCCAGCGACGCCTCGGCGCGGTTCATTCGGCTCGCTGCGAACAGGCTGCGCCATGAGTCCTGTCCACTGCCGAGTCGCGTCGCGACGAGTCCAAGGACACGCTGCCTTCGTCCCTGCCAGGACGCCAGATCGGTGCGCAGTTCCCTGACGGTGTCTTCGTCGCGCGCCAGGCGCTGCTCCAACTCCGTCACCCTGGCCGCGACTTCCGCGGCCTGGGAGCGACTCGCCTTCAGTTCGACTTCCTGCGCGGCCAGCTGTTGCCTGGCCGCTGTCAATTCCGCATCGCTGCGGCACTTGAGTTGGTCCAGCGCCACGCAGGCGGCGGTGCGCTCGGCCAGCGCCCGTGCCGAATCCCGTTCCTTCTCCGCCGCCAGCGCGGCGGCGCGGTCGTGCGCGACGCGGAGGTCGCGCGCGGTGGCCTGCGCCAGCTGCAATTCGGCGCCCAGGGTGGCGCAGGCGGCGGTGCGCTCGGCCAGCGTGCGCGCCGACTCCTGCAGCTGGTGGTCCCGGGCCACGATCGCTTCGCGCGCGACGGTGATTTCCTGTTCCTTCTCCGCGGCCAGCGCGGCGGCGCGATCGTGCGCGATCCGCAGATTGCGGACGGTTTCCTGTGCCAGTTCCAATTCGGCGTCCAGCGTGGCGCAGGCGGCGGTGCGCGCGGCCAGCGTGCGAACCGAGTCCTGCAGCTGGTGGTCCCGGGCCACGATCGCCTCGCGCGCGACGGTGACTTCCTGCTCCTTCTCTGCGGCCAGCGCGGCCGCGCGATCGTGGGCGACGCGAAGGTCGCGTGCGGTGGCCTGCGCCAGCTGCAATTCGGCGCCGAGGGTGGCACAGGCGGCGGTGCGCTCGGCCAGGGTGCGCGCCGAGTGCTGCAGCTGGTGGTCCCGGGCCACGATCGCTTCCCGTGCGACGGTGATTTCCTGCTCCTTCTCCGCGGCCAGCGCGGCGGCGCGATCGTGCGCGATCCGCAGATCGCGGACGGTTTCCTGTGCCAGTTCCAATTCTGCGAAGCGGACTTCCAGCGCGTGGCGGCGCTCCTCCGGAGAAGGCACCAGGAGTTCGAGCGCCGCGCGACCCGCGCGGATGGCTTCATCCACCGCCGCCCCCGGGGGCGTGTCGCCGTCGGCCAGCAGCGCCCGCAGATGGGCGTAGATCGACCGGCAAAGGGCCAGTGGCGCCGCAACGGCCGTCGCGGCTCCATCGCCACGCTGGCTGCGCAATCCCGGGTCCACAACCGCGATGCCTTCTTCCAGCGCTCCCTCGGTGTTCACGCCGCTGAAATCCAGCAGGCGTTGCACCTGTGCGGCGGGGTTCTGCAGCAGGTCGCCGTAAAAGACGATGGCGCATCGAGCGTCGCCGATGCCCTGCAGATTCTCGGTCAGGTAGTGCAACCAGAGAAATGCCGCCTTGCGCGGGGACATGCGGTTTCGCCTGGCCAGGGAGCCGGCCACTTCCACCGGATCGCGAACGCACAACACGCACCGCAGTCCGGGCACGAGACTGCGCCAGAAAGGCAGGAGAAGCGATGCCCGCGGGTCCTTCCAGCCCCAGGCCCCCCGGGTGGCGGTCGCATCCCTCCAGGCCGAGGCTTCGCTCGCGAGCGGGTGCTGAAGGGCGTTGTCGAGCCAGTCGGGCGGCAGCGCCGGCGGCTCGTCCCAGGTTCCCTTCCACAGATGCAGCAGGCGCTCGTCGATGTCGACGATCCGGCGGTCCTCGAAATAGCCGTGCGGATTCGCCGCGTCGGCCGGGAGCCAGTTCCCGGAGGCGCCGAAGTGGACCCCTGCGCGGACAAGGATCTCGGCCACCAGCGAAGTGCCGCTGCGATGCATTCCGGTAATTGCGATTGCTGGCATGTTTCCTCGGTTGTTCCCGGGCGTGCCTCGCACACCCGCCGTGCGTCTGTGCACCTGATCCGGCCACGGTCGGATCCGGCATTCGCGGGACTCATCGACCTGCGCTGCGCAAGCGTCGGGATCTCGCGACCTCGCGGGTTGCCTTGGTCAGCGGAATTTCCGGTGGTCGTCCGACCGGGCGACGCATCCACGCGGCGATCCTGCAGGTGCAGCGGCCGCGCGGGAGCGGATCCGGACCATCGCGATGGGGCTTTCCAGGGTTGCAGTGTGCGCCGCAGGAGCAGGATGGACGGCGCCGACCTTGCGCACCTGGGTGCATCGCCCCTCCAACCGTCTGGAAAACCGCGTCGACACGGAATTTCGCTTGCGAAAAGGCTTGATTGTACTAGCGCCCGGCGAGGCGCGAGGCCGCCGCGAATCGCAAGCCCGCACCCGTCGCTGCGCATCGGGATGGGCATGCGGCCCCGAGGCGGAGGGCGGCTCGTCGCCCGTGGCAAGCCAGGAGGTGCCCCGGGGCAGCCTGGCCCGACCGGATGAAGCGCGATCGGATTCTGTCGGCGTTCTTTACACGCGTGTCGATTTCAATCGTCCTTTCGGATTAGGGTAAAGATCTGTCCGCCAACTTCCATATTGTGACTAATAATCATGCATTTGCCAGACAAATATGACAGTTATTCGGATGTTCAGCGACAAGAAGTTGATTTTTGGCGGCGTTTTGATGCCGCCTGTAGTGGACACCTGCAGGCGAGCTTGTCGGCATTCTTTACAGTCGGCGCGCGGGCCCAGTTGCGGCGACTGTAGCCTGCATCTTTATCTGTTTATAATCAAAAAGTTAATGCCTATTATTTCGCTGGCATCGCGTTTGCTTATGAATCGGCGAAGCCTCGTAGATCTTCTGTGTTGGGGGCTTGGTTGGCCGATGAAGCGAGACCGATTTCTCTCAGTCACTCTTGGCGCAAGCGGGTGGCGCAGGCGTGAGTGGGGTGGGTCGGTAATGGCTTCGGCGTCTGTCGGTGAGGGGCGGGCGCAATGGCCGGGGTCAGATGTTTGACGTAGTCCTTCGGTTTACAATTTTTAGGAGTCAGGAATGAAAAGGAAGACACTGGGCATCGCGGTTGCAGTTGCGGTTGGCATGCTGGGCACGTCGGCGTTCGCGATGACGCCGATGGGAAACGTCAGCAACAAGGGTAGCCTGCTGATCTATCCGCGGATCGACGTCGAAGACGGGAACGACACGCTGATCACGCTGACCAACGACAGCACGGGTGCGGTCCGGCTGAAGTGTTACTACGCGTCCAGCGACGATCTGGGGATTTCGTACAGCGGATCGGCCTCGTCGGCGAAGAGCAAGAAGCATTTCCTCGACTTCACGATCGATCTCACCCACAACCAGCCGATCGCGTTCTGGGCGAAGTCGGGTTGGGCCGTGATGCCGAGCGGGAAGCTTCCGCTGCAGGTCGCTCCGCCCTTCGGCATCTTCCCGGACGGCGCGAAGCGTACTGCCGGTGAGCTGAAGTGCTGGGCGGTCACCAACGACGGCTCGACCGAACTGCATTACAACCACCTGTTCGGCACGGCTTCGATCATGAATTTCGTATTCAATCAGGCCTCCGAATACACGGCGGTGGCGTTCCAGGCTCTCGGGCCGTCGACGCTGACCGGCACGGCGCTGGGCAGCCCGGGCGAACTGAACCTGGACCAGGTCGAGTACGATGGCGGCCCGAACATCCTGCTCGGGAACTTCCAGCCCGTCGGATATGACGGCGCCCGCAGCAGGGTGACGCTGGCCTCGCTGAACCAGGACCTGCGTCAGGACTACACGCCGACCATCACCAAGCTGACCTGGACCTTCTGGAACCAGGACGAGATGGCGCGGACCGGGACCCACTGGTGCGCGAACAGCTGGTTCGAGTCGTGGCTGCCGTACTTCCAGGCGTCCTATGCTTCGCTCGGCACGGCGGCGGCGTACTTCCGCATCGAGACCACGGCCGACAAGTCGGTCTGCGGCCCCAGCGCGGTGACCAGCTCGTACGTCGGCAACATCGAGCAGTGGAACTTCGGCATGTATCGCGCCACGAACCTGACCGGCCGCGGCCAGGCCAAGGGCGTGATCAAGTACGACGTGTCGCCGCCGGACAGCTACAAGAAGTGATGATGTAAGCCCCGCCGTCCTGCCGCCGCAGCGCAGGTTCTGCAGTTGGAGACTGCGACGGCCGGAGGGGTGCAGTAGTCGGTAGAGTTCGAAGTGCGGGGGGGCGAAGAAGCCGATCGGCTTCTTCGCCCTTCCTTTTGCGTCCGGCGTCGCCGGCGCTGGCCGTCGGGCGAATCGATACTTGCGTCGGTGGGGTCGAGGAGGGAACGCAGTCGGGCAGCTATAATCTCGCCGGCGCTCGATGACGGGTGCCGTGGCAGGACTCTTTCCACCGGAGCAGTGATGTTGAAATGGCAGCGTCGGGCAGTGCAGTGGTTGGGTTTCGGCTTCATGGCGATGGCCTGGGGCATGGGCTCGATGCCCGCGTTTGCCGCGGCGGATCGGCCGGATCTCGAGCCGTTGGCCAAGCGGTACTGGGCGGCGGAAGTTGCGATGGACTACGAAGCGGTGTACGGAATGCTGTCGGCAAGCGAGCAGGCCACGATCTCGCGCGTGGAATACGTCACGATGAGGAAGGACGGCGGTCCGCCGCGCTACCTGACCGCCCAGATTGGGGAGTTCGCCCATGATGGCGATCTCGCGTGGGTCTACGTGACGTTCGACTGGATGTTCTCCCATCATCCGAATGCCGGTTCGAGGCCCGGGTATGCCTGGCAGCTCTGGCGGTACGCCGATGGATGGCACCCCATTCCTCCGATGGAGCGGGACCAGTGGCCGTTGTACCCCCCGAAGCTTCGGTCTGCCGCCGACGAGGCCGTCCTCAGGGACCGTGTCGTGGGGCTGTGGCGGGCCAAGACCAGCGAGGACTGGAAAGGCGTCTATGTCTACATGCCGCCCTGGTTTCGCGACCGCGTTTCGCTGGAGAAATTTCTCGGCAACAAGGCGCTCTACGTCTACCTGTCGCCGCAGGTCGAATGGGTGGAGGCGAAGGGCGATCAGGGGCGGGCGAAAGTCACCGTCGCCACGCGGCACAATGATCCGGCCGCCACGAAAATGAAGCCGCAGCCCGACCGGTTCGTCGAGTCCTGGATCAAGGTGGACGGAACCTGGTACCTGAAAGTCCCGCCCCCCGAGGAGACTGCAGAACCCGTAAAGGAAGGCGTCAAGTGAGCACTGGAGCGCGGCGATGAATCGAGTGAACGGTGTTCTCGTGTGGACGGCGGCCGCTGTCCTGTTGGTCGGATGCGGCAGCGTGCCGGTTCAAGACGTTTCGCCGGTCGCGGCCGAAGCCTCGAAGGCGTCGGGGGAGCCGTTCCATTTCCGCCTGGCGGCTGACGGCTTGCCTTCGGACGGCTTCTGGAAGAGCACGGCCGTGATCACCGACGTCAATGGTGATGGCTTCCGCGATCTGGTGGTTCATCCGCGGCTGGCAAAGGGCCCCAAGGCGTTTCTCGGCAACGGCCAGGGGAAGTGGCTCGATTCGTCCGAGGGTCTCGGCATGAACCTCTCGTGCGGCGGAGGGCTCCAGCTCGCGGATCTCGACCGCGATGGCAAGCTGGATCTCGTCGTTGCCGATCACTGCGACGGTGTGTTCGTGTTTCTGGGCGACGGCCAGGGCAAGTGGCGAAACGTCGTCAAAGGGATGGCCACCGAGTTCGGGCAAAGCGCCAAGGTGAAAGAGCGCGATCCGCAGGGTTTCAAGGGCGCCGAAGCGGTTGCCGTCGGCGATGTCGATGGCGATGGTCACCTGGACCTGGTCATCAGCGGTTCCGACCAGGGAGGGTTGACGGTCTTCCTCGGTGACGGGACGGGCCGGTCCTGGAAGGAGCTGAAGCTGTCCGGGTTGCCCAACGGCGAGCAGCCCGATCCGGGCGACATCTATAATGGCGGCTGGGCCTTTGACCTGTGGCTCAAGGACATGAATGGCGACGGAATTCTCGACGTCGTCGCCAGCTATTTCACCGGTCCGCGGGTCTGGCACGGTGATGGCAAGGGCCGCTTTCGGGACAGTTCACAGGGGTTGATCAAGACCCGACTGGGCGGGATCTATGGCCGGATCGCCACCGGAGACCTCGATCGCGATGGTCGCCCGGACATCGTGGTCGCCAACAACTACAACGGTGCGGAAGCGTATCTCCAGCGGCCGGACGGATCCTGGCAGGGCCCGATCGACGTGATGCCCGAGCTCAAGGGTGGTGCCCAGTCGGTCGCCGTGGCCGACTTCGACGGCGACGGCAATCCCGACGTGGTGATCGGCGGCGCCATGTCGCCGGAGCCGAACTACGAGTGGATTCCCTACGGCCTGTACGTTCGCTGGGGCAATGGCAAGGGGGAATTCAGCGCCCGCCCGGGGACCGACCTGCCATCGATCGGGCTCGAGGTGATCTGGGGTATCAATGCCACCGACGTGAATGGCGACGGGCGCCCGGATCTTGTGGTCAGCGCCGGGGGCGCGTCGGGCCGGATATCCGTCCGACCGCCTGGCCAGTCACCCGGCAGCAAGGCCGTGGCCCAGCAGGCATACCCCGCGCCGAATGTCCAGGTGTGGCTCAACGAAGCGGCGGCGCGTCCGTAGCGGCGTGACCGAACCGCGCAGGAGCGTGCGTTGGCACCTTTCCCGCAAGCCCGGCTGCAGATTCCGGACGTGATCACCCCGCGGGTTTTCGGGCTCGTTGCGCCCACGGTGCTGGCCGCACTGCTGCTGGTGACGTCGACCGCGGGGCGGGCCGGCTCGGCGGCGCCCGCTTGCGAGCGGGTGCGCTCGTGGGCAAATACCACCAGCTTCAGCGGCTGCGATTTCCGGGACGATGCTTCGGACCCGGTCACGCGGGCCCGGAATTTCATCGACGCCAATCGCGGCCAGCTGAAGATGCCCGCCGCCGGCATCGATCTCGTGCACGTGGGCACAACCCCAGGCTTGGCGAGCCGACACCTGCGGTTTCAGCAATTCCTGTTCGGCTACCCCGTGTATGACGCGCAGGTTTCGGTCCACGAGGACCTGAACGGCCGCGTCAGTCGAATGCACGGCAGCGACATTCGAAGCGTCGCCAAGGCGGTTGCGGGCGAGATGAAGATCACGCGTGACGGGGCCGAGGCGATCGCCCGCGCGGCGATCCGCGAGCCGGGCGCCGACGCCCCGGCCGGGGTTGCCGTCAGGGTGGCGCGGCAGGTCTGGTACGCGCTGACCGATGGCGAGCTGGTGCTTGCGTGGGAAATCCTGATCACCGCCGAGCGACCGCTGCTCGATTATCGCTTCATCGTCGATCGCGCCAGCGGCGAGGTCCTGTTGCGCGAGGATCGATTGGTGGGCTGGGTGATCGGACGCGGCAAGGTGTTCCGGCCGAATCCGATCCAGGCGTCGGGCGATCCGTACCTGACCGAGGCCAGCGACGCCGGCTACATCAACAGCCTGACCGAAAACGGGGACCTGCCGGGCCTGGCGGAGGGCACGGGAAAACTCCAGGGCAGGTTCGTGGACGTGAGCTTGCCGTCCATCTACCTGCCGCAGTCCGGCTACCCGATCGCCGACGAACCCGGCCGGCAGTACGCCTACGACGTGACGGATCCGCGCTTCGCGCAGGTGAATGCCTATTACGCCATCGACTCGGCGCAGCGGTACCTGAGGTCGCTCGGCTTCGCCGGCGAACGCACGGTGCCCAACGGCATCCGCGACTTTCCGACCAGGGCCTATCCGCAGTGGGACAGCACGGACAACTCCAGGTTTTCGCCCTCCGCGGATACCCTCTACTTCGGCGAGGGCGGAGTCCCGGACGCGGAGGATGCCGACATCGTGGTGCACGAGTACGGGCACGCGATACAGTTCTTCCAGAATCCCGCCTGGGGCTGCCTCAGCGGCACGCAGTGCGAGATGCGGGCGATGGGCGAGGGGTTCTCCGACTATCTCGCCGCCGTCGTCCACGCAAGTCGTGGCAACCCCGGCTACCAGGACGTCCACGCCGCGTGCATCGGGGAGTGGGACAGCACCGCCTACACCAACCAGACTCCGCCGTTCACCTATCCACCCTGTCTGCGGCGAGTGGACGGCAGCAAGGTCTATCCGACCGACCTGGTCGGCGGGATATACGACGACGGCCAGATCTGGTCGGGCGCGTTGTGGGATATCCGGAACGCGATCGGCGGCAACGTTGCGACGCAGATCGTTCTCGAGCACCAATACTCGCTCCCGAAGGGTGCGACCATGCCGCAGGCCGCGCTGGAAATGGTCGCCGTCGACGCCGATCTGTTCGGCGGCTTCAACGAGATTCGCTTGCGCCAGGCCTTCTGTGCCCGAGGCATCCTGGCCGGGGCCGACTGCGTGCTGCCGACCAACACGACGACCCTCCTGCCTGCAACCAAGGACACGTTGGTTCGCCAATCCAACCCGACCCGAAACGAGGGGCAGAGCCCGTGGTTGCGGCTGAAGGGCGGCGTCGGGACCACGACGCGACTCGTGCTCGGCTTCGATCTTTCCGGGATCAACCTGGGCGACGTCAAATCGGCGATCCTCGAGATGACGATTGCAGGCACTGACCAGCAATGGGATGTTTTCGGCCGCACGATCGAGGCCCATGCTCTGGTGGCCGACTTCGACGAGGGCAATGGCATACAGATCGGTGCGGACCCATCGCTGATGACACTGGGAACCGGATCGGGCGCCACTTGGCAGTGTCCGAACGATGCGGTCATCTCCAACAGCCAGACGGAGTGCGTATCTCTGTGGGATGGTGGAAGCGCGCCGGGTACGCCGTTTCCGCTCGGTACGCCGACGCCGCCGGCAGTGCAGACGAGCGTCATGGTGAACGGTCGGTCGCGCTGGACCGTCACTGCCGACGTCAAGGCTGGGCTCAGCCGCTGGGTGGTGAAGAAGACCTTCGAAGACAAGCCCGGGCGCGTGGACTTCTATTCCCGGGAAGGGGCGCTGGCCGTGGACCCCTACGATGCGGCGGGTCGTCGGCCGCGGCTCATCGTCACGCTGAACTGATCGCGCGGCGTTCGCCAGGCGCAGCCGCCCGGGGCCGGCAGTCGCGCCGCAGGACGGGCGGCCGCGGCGGGGGCCGCGCCGTGCGTGCGGGAAGAGTATGGAAACGTGCAAGCCGAAACTGCTTCTCCATGTCGGTACGACCAAGACCGGAACGACGACGTTGCAGCACGCCTGTGACGCGTCGCGCGCAACGCTGCTGACGCGGGGCATCCTGTACCCGGATGTCGACCTCAATCCGGGGCCGTCGCCGAAACACCAGTGGCTGACGAACCTCCTGCTCGCGGAGGATTGGGGTCGGTTCGGCAGCAATGTCCGGCAGGTCGCGGATCAGGCGAAGGCGACCGGTGCGTCGCGAATCGTGCTGTCCACCGAAGGCCTCTTCAACCACTGGTTCGACTTTTCCGCGGCGGGCAGGGCCGCATTGGCGGCGTTGAAGGAGAGTTTCGAGGTGACCGTCTGGGTCGTCTTCCGGGAGCCGGTCGCCTGGGCGATGTCGATGTACGTCCAGGCGGTGAAGAACCCGCCCTTTCCGCTCGCGCCTCCATACTCGACGACCGAGCCTCCGGAGAGCGTGATCGAGCACGAATATTTCGCGACGCGGTTGCAGTACGCGCGATTCGTCGAGGACGCGGAAAGCCTGTTCGGGGAAGGCTCGGTCTACCCGATGCGATATGAATCGGGAGACATCCTCGACCAGGCGCGCAGGTTTCTGGACGTGGATGCGACCATCCTTGGCAGCGCCGGGGACAAGAACAGGGCGCTGAGCGTGCTGGGACTGGAGTTGATGTGGCGGCTGAACCGCTTGCGCATCCCTTGGGAAGCGAGGGAACCCGTGGCGACGGCGATCATCGATCTCGACCGAATCCTGGGCGCGACGAGCGAGCCGGTCAGGCCGTCGGACGAGGTGCGAAGAAAGGTATTGGCGATTTCCGCCGAGAGCGAGCGCTATCTCGCGCACCGGTTCGGGATCGCCTGGGACGATGTGCGATAGCGAGCCCCGGCGATGACGCTGGCCATCGGTTGCGTGGCCGAGCCCACCGCCAAGTACCTCGACCAGGCGGAACGATTGCTGCAGTCGTGGCGCTGGTTCGCCGGACGCTATGCGAACGCGGACTTCCACGTTTGCGTCGTCGGGGACGTCGCGGTGCGCGATCGGGCGCGCTACGAGAAGTATGGCGCCCATGTCCGTGGCGTGTCGCGATTCAGCGCTCGCCACGCCGCATCCAACAAGCTGCGGTTCCTGGAGTTGGCGGAGGCACGCGATGCGGAGCGGGTCGTGCTTCTCGACTGCGACACGATCGTCGTGCAGGAACCGGAGGAGTTGTTTCAGGGTGAGCCGTTGATCGCCAAGATGGCGGATGTCGCGACGGTGCCGACAGCCGTGCTGCACCGGATATTTGCCGAGTTCGGGGTCCCGCCTCCGCCCGCGAGTTGCAGGTGCACGGTGAGCGACGAACCCACGATCCCCTATTTCAATGCCGGCGTGTTGAGCTTTTCGTCCCGTGCGGTGAAGGAACTGGTGCCCGAGTGGATTCGCTGCAACAGGATGCTGATCGAGCGGATCGACATGTTGGAGGAGCGCCAGGGCTTCTGCGAGCAGGCAAGCCTGAGCGTGGCCGTTGCGGTCACGGGGACGCCGTTTACCGCGTTGGACAACCGGTTGAATTTTCCGGCGCACTTTCAGGATCGCCCGGTCACCTCGCCCCTCGGGCAGACAGACCCGACGATCATCCATTACCACTGGCTGGTGGACGACCAGGGGCGCCTGCAAGGCTCGCCGTACCCCAACGTGAACCGTCGCATCGAGGCGTTCAACGATCGCGTGGCGGCGGAGCGGCGCGTGTAGCGGCCGAGGGCACTTTTCGGCGGAGCGATCCAACGAAGGTCTGGGGCTGCGCTCTCGCTCGCGCACGGCACCTGCCGGCGCTGCAAAGAAAGGGGCGAAGAAGCCACGCGGCCTCTTCGCCCCCCGCACTTCGAACGCTACCTACCACTGCACCCCTCCGGCCGTCGCAGTCTCCAACTGCAGAACCTGCGCTGCGGCGGCAGGACGGCGGGGCTTACATCATCACTTCTTGTAGCTGTCCGGCGGCGACACGTCGTACTTGATCACGCCCTTGGCCTGGCCGCGGCCAGTCAGGTTCGTGGCGCGATACATGCCGCCGTTCCACTGCTCGATGTTGCCGACGTACGAGCTGGTCACCGCGCTGGGGCCACAGACCGACGTGTCGGCCGTGGTCTCGATGCGGAAGTACGCCGCCGCCGTGCCGAGCGAAGCATACGACGCCTGGAAGTACGGCAGCCACGACTCGAACCAGCTGTTGGCACACCAGTGGGTTCCGGTCCGCGCCATCTCGTCCTGGTTCCAGAAGGTCCAGGTCAGCTTGGTGATGGTCGGCGTGTAGTCCTGACGCAGGTCCTGGTTCAGCGAGGCCAGCGTCACCCGGGTGCTGGCTCCGAAGCGGACCAGCGACTCGGTGTCCGCTACCGCCGGAAGGTTCTCGGGCTCCTGAGCATACACGGGCTGGAAGTTGCCGAGCAGGATGTTCGGGCCGCCATCGTACTCGACCTGGTCCAGGTTCAGTTCGCCCGGGCTGCCCAGCGGAGTGCCGGTCAGCGTCGACGGCCCGAGAGCCTGGAACGCAACCGCCGTGTATTCGGAGGCCTGACCAAACCGGAAGTTCATGATCGAAGCCGTGCCGAACAGGTGGTTGTAATGCAGTTCGGTCGAGCCATCGTCGGTGATCGCCCAGCACTTCAGTTCACCGGCAGTACGCTTTGCGCCGTCCGGGAAGATGCCGAAGGGCGGAGCGACCTGCAGCGGAAGCTTCCCGCTCGGCTGCACAGCCCAACCCGACTTCGCCCAGAAGGCGATCGGCTGGTTGTGGGTGAGATCGATCGTGAAGTCGAGGAAATGCTTCTTGCTCTTCGCCGACGAGGCCGATCCGCTGTACGAGATCCCCAGATCGTCGCTGGACGCGTAGTAGCACTTCAGGTGCACCGCACCCGTGCTGTCGTTGGTCAGCGTGATCAGGGTGTCGTTGGCATCTTCCACGTCGATCCGCGGATAGATCAGCAGGCTACCCTTGTTGCTGACGTTTCCCATCGGCGTCATCGCGAACGCCGACGTGCCCAGCATGCCAACCGCAACTGCTACCGCGATACCTAGTGTCTTCCTCTTCATTGCCTGCTCCCATGGAAAAGCGAAAGGACTATTAACAACGCGTGGCGTGAAGCCAAGAGATGAGTGCGCCACCGGCAACTCCAAGCCCACGCACCGACGGCGCACGAAACGTCCGCCGCGGGTGCAGGGAAACCCGCCGTCCAAGCGCATCCGAAGGTCGTTGGCTGAGCACCCCCCCACTCCGACAAGCCCGGTCAGGCTCGCCACGAGATATGCAAATTCCGTACCGACCCCGCGATTCTGTCAAAAATACATTGATTCATATAAATAAATTGTTTCGGTCGGCGTCGACTTTCATGGCCACGGCGTTCAACTGTAAGGATTATCGACATGGCCGGGACTCTTGTGCTCGCTCCCCCCGATCGCGAACTGGCCGCGTTGACCGTCCCTGACCTTCCGGTCGCATGCGGTGACCACTGCACGTCGTCGCCGGAATTCTCCAACGATGGAGGTCTTGTGACCGACGCGGCGGCCAGGCGCCGGACCCCGAGGCGATCGGCACGTCGGCTCGCTGGGGCCGCCTGGGATGCGGCATAATCCATCATTCCCCAATTTGCCGATGACGTGGCGTGCAGTTGCGTTCACCGCCGCCATGCACGGGGTCTTCCCGCCACGGAACGAGCCAGGAGCACGACGAAGGCGTGCGTCATGGCGCGCCCGATCGAACCGGGTTGCAAGGCAGGTTTCGGAAGCCCGATCCGTCAGCGGCCCAGAGCTCCCGGAGCGGTCACGAATCGTCGGCCCGGGAGGAGCGGGCGCCTTTCGAGCTTCAGGGCCCGCGGACTCCGGCGAGTGGCGATGCGCACCCTTGAAATTCCGGAAGTGATGCCCCGATCCACCCGACCGATTGCACAGCGATTCACCGGCAACGCGCTGCGGCACCATGGCGTTCGCGCCACGGTCGGTCTGGCCATCAGCGGCGTGCTGCTGTGGCTCATGCTGCGTTCGATCGATTCCGACGAGCTGCTGCGGACGCTCGGGTCGGCGTCACTGAACTGGGTCGCCATGGCGCTTGCCATCTACTGGGTGGAGCTTGCGCTGCGCGCCCAGCGGTGGCGGACCATCCTGCAGCCCGTGCACGAGTTTTCCTTTGCCCCGGTGGCTTCGTCGCTGCTGGTCGGGTATTCGGCGAACAACGTGCTCCCCGCCAGGCTCGGCGAGCTCTTCCGGGCGGATTTCATCGGACGCCGATACGGGATATCCCGGCTGTCCGCCATCGGGACGATTTTCATCGAGCGCCTGCTGGACATGGCGGTAGTCGTTGCCTGTGCCGCGGCAGGAGTGCTCTGGACGATGAATCAGCAAGCGAGCCCCTCGTCGCCGGACGTCCGCCGGATGCTGATCGCCGGTCTGCTGGCCGGGAGCTTGTTGGTCGGTCTCGCCTCGGCGTTCGCCGTCGTGATGACCGCGTACTCGCCGCGCTGGCTCGCGCGGCGGTTTCCCCGGCTGCGGGTCGCCATCGACGCCGTCAAGGTCGGGCTGCTCTCCCTTCGGCAGCCGCGGAGGATACTGGCGCTGGTTGCGCTCTCGGCAGCCGCCTGGTCCTGCAACGCCCTGGCGACGTGGGCGATGCTCAATGCGGTCGGCATCTCGCCGCCGCCGGCCACCCTCGTGCTGCTCGTCGGGATGTCGGGGCTCGCCGCAGCGATACCGTCCGCGCCGGCAAACCTCGGAACGCTGCAGTTCGCGTTCATCACGGTCCTGGCGACAGTCGGCCACTCGGCAGCGGTCAGCTTCGCCGCCGCGTCGCTGGTCCAGGTATTCTTCCTCGGCAGCGTCACGATCGTCGGCGCCGTGCTGTACGGGGCCTGGTCGTTGCGATCCGAGAGCTGGAGCGCGCATGGGTCGGGCTAGCGGGGACGCAACTGCATTGCGAACGTCCCGCTTCATCTCCTTTGACGGCGCCGTGGCCTTGTCGAGCCTGCACCAGCGTCCGGATCGGTACCGGCATCTCGAGGCGGATCTCGGAGGCGGGAAACGCATCGCCCGCGGCGCCGGCCTGTCGTATTCCGCGGCGAGTTTCGGGGAAGGGGTCGTCGTCCAGGAGATGTCCTCGTTCAATCGGGTGCTCGCATTCGACCGCGACCAGCGCACGGTGCGCGTTGAAGCCGGGCTCACCGTCGGGGACCTGCTCGTCTGGGCGGGACGCAACGGCCTTTCCTTTCCGGTATTGCCGGGCTATCCCCTGATCACCGTTGGCGGCTGCATCGCGGCGGACGTCCACGGCAAGAACCCGCTGCGCGACGGGACGTTCAGCGATTGGGTCGGGTCCATGACGGTGTTTCATCCGGCGCAGGGTTTTCGATCGATCGACCGAGCGAGTGACCCGGAACTCTTTGCCGCCACCTGCGGAGGGTTCGGATTGACGGGCCTGATCGTCGACGCCACGCTGCGACTGCTGCCCCTGCCCGCGAGCAACGTGAGCGTGCGCCAGGAGCCGGTGGAATCGTTGCTGGAGTCCGTCGAGGCGCTGCGCCGCAATCCGGAGGTCGATTTCGGGTACAGCTGGCACGACGGTGCGGCCAGGGGCTCGCGCTTCGGTCGCGGGATCATGTTTTTCGGCACCTGGACCGACGAGCCTTGCGCCGGCACGGGACGAAGCTACCGGCCGATGACCTCCGCGCTGCGTGCCCGCTTCCCGCTGTCGCTCTGGAATCGCGCGACGGTGGCCATGGCCAATGGCGCGTTTCGTCGGCTCAAGATCCACCGCGGAACGGAAACGAAGAGCTCGTTCGACGCGGCGTTTCCGTTCGCAGCGCAGACGCTGTACCACCGCTTCTTCGGCAGGCCGGGCCTCGCCGAGGTCCAGGTGCTCGTGCCCGACGCCAGTCTCGAGCGCTTCGTCGGGGAGCTGGCGGCGCTCGTCGACCGTGTCGATCCGCTGCTGGTGATGATGTCGGTGAAGCGGTTCCTCGGGCGGCAGCGCTCCCTGGCCATGTCGGGATCGGGGAGCCTGTTCGCGCTGGATCTCGCGCGCACCGGCGCCACGGCACGCTTCCTGTCGGAATTCGACGCCCTGGTGCTCGACACCGGAGCGCAGCCGAACGTGGCCAAGGACTCCCGATTGCCGGCACGGATCGCGGCGATGGCCCTGCCGCATTACGAGTCCTTTCGTCGGCGCCTCGCGGAGTGCGATCCGGAGCACTTGTACCGATCCGAGCTCTCCCGGCGGCTCGAGCTGTGATGAAAGACCCTCGCGAGTCCCGGACGAGCGCGAGCACCGTCATGGTGATCGGCGGATCATCCGGTCTCGGCCGGGCGCTCGCCGAGCGGTTGGCCCGCGCGGGGCATTCGCTGGTGCTGGTGTCTTCCGACCTGCGCGACACGCAGGCCCTTGCTGCGGATCTCGCCCTGCGCTGGGGCGTGCAGGCGGTGCCGATGGCTCTGGACCTCGCGCAGTCCCCGCTCCCGTTGGCGGCGCTCGATGCGGCGCTGGCCGCGATGCCTCCGCTGACCGGCCTCTTGCTCGCCGCAGGGATGAATCGGGAAGGCGACGAGCCGGGCCAGGCGCCCGCTTCGTTCGCGGCGCTGACCTGCGCCAACTACACGAACCTGTGCCACCTGGTCGACCACTTTCTCCCCCGGCTGCGGCGGGAGCCGAGGTCGTGGATTGTCGGCTTCGGCAGTGTCGCGGCGACCCGCGGCCGCACGCGCAACGCGGCGTACAGCGCGGCGAAGCGGGCACTGCAGAGCTATTTCGAGAGCCTCCGCCACTTCCTGGCGGGGTCCGGCGTCAAGGTCCAGTTCTATGTCCTCGGGTATCTCGACACGAACCTCGCCTTCGGGCAGCGGACGTTGCTGCCCCGGGCGTCGCCGCAGCGGCTCGCGGATGCCGTCTACCGCCGGAAGGACAGCGATTTCGGAGTGTCCTACTATCCCCGTTTCTGGTACCCCGTGTGCGCACTGCTGCGACAGCTGCCCTGGACGGTTTTTCGCCGACTCTCATTCTGACGGAACCGCGGCATGCCCGACCTCGACGTGAGCCTTTTCTTCCCGGTCTTCAACGACGAGGCGACGGTGCGGGTCGTGGCCGAACAGGGTCTCCTGCTGCTGCAAGGGTACGCGACCAACTTCGAGATCATCATCGTCGACGACGGCTCTCCCGACCGTTCGGGCGAGATCGCCGATGAACTGGCGCGCGAGCATCCCGGGATCGTGCGCGTCGTCCATCATGGTGAAAATCGCGGCTATGGCGCCGCCCTCAGAACCGGCGTCGCGGCGTCGCGCTACGATTGGATCTGCATGGTGGACGGCGACAACGAGTACGCCGTCGCCGATCTCCGGAAGATGCTGGATGTCCGTTCCTTCTATCGCCTGATCATCGCCTTCCGCTACAAGAAGCTCTATTCGACGCAACGGATATTCATCTCCTTCGTGTACAACGTGGTGCTTCGCCGTCTCTTCCGCACGCCCTTTCGCGACGTCTCCACCGGCATCAGGGCATTTCACCGCTCGATCCTCGAGGAGATCGAGCTCAGCAGCGACAGCCCGTTCATCGGCGCCGAGTTGGCGATCAAGACCATGCTTCGCGGCTATCCCGTCGGGGAGGTGGGCATCCAGACGTTTCCACGCTCATTCGGCAGGGGCTCCGCGACCAGCATGAGGAACATCGTCCTGACGATCCGCGACATGCTGCGGGTGCGAAAGGAGATCTTCTCGGACAGCTATCACCTGCCGCAGGGGCGGATGCGCGACAAGGGACGCGGCAATGGATGATCTCGCGGCGCTCTATCGGGCGAGATTCTCCGAGGCCGACCGTGCGCGCAAGGACGCGATCTGGAAGGTTCTCTGCGAAAATTTCTTCCAGCGGTACGTGCCGCCGGGCTCGACGGTTCTCGACCTCGCCAGCGGTTATGGCGAGTTCGTGCGGCACATCCGGGCGGATCGCAAGATCGCCATCGACCTGAATCCGGAAGCGAGGGAGTTCCTGCCCGACGGGGCCGAGTTTCATCTGCGCAGCGCCGACGACCTTTCGTGCCTGGAGACCGGCAGCGTCGACGTCTGCTTCAGCAGCAACTTCTTCGAGCACCTGCCCTCGAAGACCGTGCTGGACCGGGTGCTGACCGAAGCGCTGAGGGTGCTCAAGCCGGGTGGCCTGTACGTTGCCATGCAGCCCAACCTTCGCTATGCGCCGGGCGAGTACTGGGACTACTACGACCACGTTCTGCCGCTGACGCACCTGTCGTGCCGGGAGGCCTACGCCAAGGCCGGGTACGAGGTGTGCGAATTGATCGACCGCTTCATTCCCTTCTCGACCGCGAGTCGGTTGCCGCAACATCCCTTGCTGGTGCGCCTGTACCTTGCCTGCCGGCCTGTCTGGCGCGTTCTTGGGAGGCAATTCGTGATCGTCGCCCGCAAGCCGCGCCGCTGATGGGCGCGCGATTCCGCCGCGCTGCGTTCACGCTGGCCTGCGGCGACGCCTTGCCGTCGGGCGATGCGATCGGTGTCGAGGACTGTCCGTGCTCGGCCGCGGGATGCCTCGGGCTGCTCGCGGCATTCCCCGTCGCCCGGCTCCTGCCGATCGCGGCCATCATGAACGTGTTTGCGGAGAGACGTCGTGAGAGTGGTCATCGTCGGCCTGGGTAAGTCGGGGACAACGGCTTTGCTCTATGCGATCCGCGGCGCCATGCCTGTCGACGCCCAGGTGCTGTTCGAGCCCCACGCCTACGTGGCTCTGGAGTCGCCCCATGTGGCAGCCAAGGTCCTGCTCCATCCGAACTTTCCGATGGACGATGCGTTCTTTCGTCAATTCGACAGGGTCGTCCTGTTGGTGCGTGATCCGCGCGATCTGCTGATCAGCAAGGCGTTGTATCGGATCTACGGGGCCAGGGGCATGCATGGCGATCCGGCGAAGGTGGATCGGTTTGTCGAGTTGCTGCGCGCCAAGGAAGCGGATCCCGGGTCGGTGCCGATCACACGGATCAACGCTCTGTTCGAAAGCCTCGCCGGGCTCGCATTCCGAACGGACGATGCATTGGTGCGGTTGATGAACGGCGTCGTCGCTTTCCACCGGGCGTTCCCGGAATGCCTGGTCTACAAGTACGAGTCCATGGTCGCGGCCCGCTTCGAGCCAGTTGCGCAATATCTGTCGTTGCCCGCCGAGGCGATGAATCCGCAGGTCCCCGATTCGCTTCGTCGCGTCGTGCGTTCCCGCCGTGCCGGAAACTGGCGAGACTGGTTCTGTCCCGAGGACGTGGAACACTATCGTCCCTTGCTGTCCGGATACATGGAACGCTACGACTATCCGGACGACTGGGTGCTGAATCCCGAACCGCACATCCGTCCCGAGGAGTGCAGCGAGTACGTTCTGCGGCTCGATCGCGAACGGCGAAGTTCGCCGGGCACCTCCGCCGGCTGACCGGGTGGCGACGACCGCGGTTCCTGTCGCGGCAGCGATGGCGACAGGCGAGTGGCGTGCGACGGCAGGCCGGCAACAGGTCGAGCCGGCACCATGGTCGCGCCGGATGGGCCGCGGAAGCGACGCGGGCCCGGAACGACGTCGCGTCGAGACCGACGCGGATTCAGGCTTCGGCCGCGCGGCAGTGCTGCGCAATCGCATCGACGACCGCGGGCAGCAGTGCCGTGGGCAGGTCGTGGCCCATGCCTTCGAGTTCGAGCAGGCGGGCGCCCGGAATGTGCCGGGCAGTGTCGCGGCCGGCGGCGACGGGCAGCAGCGGGTCCTGCGTGCCGTGGATCACCAGCGTCGGCGCGCGCACCCGCGCGAGCTCCGCCCGGCGGTCGCCGGCGGCGAGAATGGCCAGCAGCTGCCGCGCCGTGCCCGCCGGGTAGTAGCCGCGGCGCGCCACCCGCTCGCACAGGCTGCGCAGCTGCAGCGGATCGCTCGCATAGCCCGGGCTGCCGATCACCCCGAACACGGCCACGAAGTGATCGACGACGGCGTCGATGTCGTTCGGGTCCGGCCGCGACAGCAGCGTGCGCATCGCGGCGGGCCTGCCGCGCGACACGCGCGGGTTGCCGCTCGACGCCATGATCGAGGTGAGGCTGGTGACGCGATCCGGAAAGCGCGCGGCCATCACCTGCCCGATCATCCCGCCCATCGACACGCCGACGACGTGCGCACGCGCGATGCCCAGGGCGTCGAGCAGGCCCGTGACGTCGCGCGCCATGTCGTCGAGCGAGTAGGGCGCGCGCACCTTGAGCCGCAGCAGCGACCGGCCGATGGCGAGCGCGAGGTTCGGGCGCGGCCCCCCGGCGAGCTTTTCCGAGTGGCCGCAGTCGCGATTGTCGAAGCACACGACGCGGAAGCCCTTCGCGGCCAGGCCGGCGACAAACGCGTCCGGCCAGAAGACCAGCGGCATCCCCAGGCCCATCACCAGCACCAGCGGCGAAGCGGCGGGGTGGCCGTGCAGCTCGTAGGCCAGCGTCAGGCCGTTGGCGCCGGCGGTCGGCATCGCGACGAATGCGAGACTAGAACCAGCCGCGACGTTGGGGGTCGCGGTACAGCCACGCCCGTCCGCCGCTGCGGTCGAACCGCTGCCACTTGCCCTCGGGCTGCGCCAGCCGGTCGGCGATCGCGTACCAGGAGAGCGGATTGAAGCCGAGCCCGAGGTGGCTGGCCTCGACCTCGATGTTCTCGTGCAGCGGCCCCGACTTCTCGACGCAGCACTGCCAGGCGACGACGCCGTCGCTGCGGCTGTAGATCGACGTCACCGGCACCGGCGGCGGGATGCGCAGCGACGCGTGGATCTCGGGCGCGCCGATCTTCTGCCCGGTGACGAGCTCGTAGAGGCGCCAGGCGTTGGTGGCCTTGGGATGGCCGGTGAACGGCGTGCCCAGCGTGATCACCAGCCGCACCTGGCGCGGGGATTCCTTGGCGAACTCGCGGGCGTAGATGCCGCCGAGGCTCCAGCCGATCAGCGACACGCGGCGCTTGTGCCGCTTGCGGATCTCGGCGATGCGCCCGCGACACGCCTCCAGCACCCCGGGCCGCGGCCCCAGGTTCCGCCGGTGACCCCAGCCGTACGCGACGTAGCCGCGGCTCTCGAGAAAGCGACGCAGCGGCACCGTGGTCGCGTCGGAGGCCATCATGCCGGGGAACACCAGCACCGGGTGGCCGTCGCCCATCGGCGCGAGATTGAGCAGCGGGCCCAGCGCCACCGCCGCCCCGTACTCCCAGGGTGCGCGCCACTCGAGCGCCAGGCGCACCAGGCCCGGGGCACGCATGAGCCCGTGTTCGTACCAGTGCTGCGCGTTGTGCATGTCCGTCATTCCGATGGTTTCGCTTCAGGTTCCCGCGCGCGCGCCGGAACCGCGTCCGCATCCCAGCAGTTCATCGTGCGCCGCGTGCAGCGCGCGGACCAGCGGCGCGAGGTCCGGCACCGCGGTGCGGGCGGCGATGATACCGAAGTCCAGCGAGCCGCAGTAGCTCTGCACGGTGATGTTGAGCCCCAGGCCGTGGGTGACGATCGACACCGGCCAGGACGTGAGCATCCGGGCGCCGGCGAGGTAGAGCGGGGATCGCGCGCCCCAGACGTTCGAGATCACCAGGTTGGCGAGCGGCGGGAATGCCGCCAGGTGCTGCGCGCGCCCGTACGCGCCCGCGGCCGCGGCGAGCAGCCAGGGCGCGCCGAGCGTCGGGAAGTCCGTGGGGATGACCGACCGCGCCCGCGTGGTGAGCGCCTTGCCGGCGCCGGCGGACGCGCGAATCGCCGCCAGCCGCGCGCGCGGATCGGCGACGTCGGTCGCGAGGCTGGCCAGCACCATCGTCGCCCGCGTCGTGCAGGCGGCGTCGCCCGCGGCGCGCAGCGACACCGGCATCGCCGCGACCAGCGGGCGCGCCGGCAGCCCGCCGTGACGGCCGAGATAGCGCCGCAGCGCCCCGCTTGCAAGCGCCAGCACCACGTCGTTGACGGTGGTCCCGTGGCGGGTCGCGATCGCCTTCACCTCCGTGAGCGGGATCGAGGCGGTCGCGAAGCGGCGTTCCGCCGTGATGGCCACGTTGAGCACCGTCCGCGGGCTGAGCGTGCGGCGGCGTGCGCCCTCCGGCCGGACTCCCCCGGCGGCGCCGACCAGGTCCCGCACGACCCGCCCGAGCTCGGGCAGCTGACCGAGCAGCCTGGCGTACTGGCCGGCCGCGTGGCGCAGCGCCGCACCGACCAGCGCGCCGGCGCCGGGCGTCGATTCGAGGGGGCGCCGACGGGGGCGAGGCGGAGCCCGCGGCTCCGGCGAGGGATCGAGCAGCGCTTCGGCCATCTGCATCCCGGCGGCGCCGTCGAGCGACGCGTGATGGACTTTCAGGTACCAGGCCACCTGTCCGGAGGCGAGCCCCTCGAACAGGTAGAACCGCCACAGCGGACGCTTCCGGTCGAGCAGCTCGCCGTGCAGCTCGGCCACCCGGGCCTCCAGTGCGGCCAGCGTGCCGGGCGGCGGCAGGACGACGCGCTGCAGGTGATAGTCGAGGTCGACGGGCCGGTCCTCGACCCACATCGGGCTTGCCAGATCGAGGGGCAGCGTCGCGAGTCGGCGCCGGAACACGGGCGTCAGGTGCAGCCGGCCCGCCAGGTGGCGCCGCGCGCGGGCGAAGAAATCTCCGCGCCGGCCGCGTGGCAGTTCGTAGACCTGCAGCGAGCCGACGTGCATCGGCATGGCTTCCGACTCGAGGTACAGGAACGCGGCGTCGAGTCCGGAAAGGGGCGTCATCGGCTGCGATGTCGGCGCCTGCCGCGGGCCGCCGCGGCATGCCGGCGGACGGGTGCGTTCGGCGATGGCGGCGACGTCCGTCGCCGGCCTGCGAGGGTGGGCACCGAAGGGTCTCTCAGAGGTCTGCCGCGATTATAGGTCCGGCGGCAGGTTTGCGTTCGGTTCCCGCGGCAGCCTCGGGGACCGGTGCGCGCTGCGCCCGCGCGCCGTCATAATGGTGCCATCGAGGTCGGCAGAGGAGCACGGATGAGGTACAAGGACTACTACGCGACCCTCGGCTTGAAACGCGGGGCGTCCGCCGACGAGATCAAGGCCGCCTATCGCCGGCTCGCGCGCAAGTACCACCCCGACGTGTCCAAGGAAAAGGACGCCGAGGAGAAGTTCAAGGAGATGGCCGAGGCCTACGAGACGCTGAAGGATCCGGAGAAGCGCGCCGCGTACGACCAGCTCGGCAGCTATGCGCCGGGTCAGGAATTCCGTCCGTCGCCCGATTGGAGCCGGCACTACTCGCGCGGGCACGACGGGCAGGCGGAGGGCGGCTTCGAGGACTTCGATCTTTCCAGCCTGTTCGCGGGCCTGGCCGGAGGCCGGGGCCGGGCCGGCGCGCACCGTGCGGAGCGGCCGTCGGCCGGCAGCGACTACGAGGCGGTCGTCCGCCTTTCGTTCGAGCAGGCGTTCCACGGCGCGGAAATCGACCTCGAGCTGTCGGTGCTCGAATGGGATGCGGAAGGCGGCATGCGGCGGGTGCCCCATCGGGTCAAGACGCGCATCCCGCGCGGCGTCACCGACGGCGAGAAGCTGCGCGTCCCGGGCAAGGGGGGCAAGGGGACGCGCGGGGGCCCGGACGGCGACCTCTACCTCAACATCGAAGTGGCCGAGCACCCGCTGTATCGCGTGTCCGGCATGGATCTCTACGTCGACCTGCCGCTCGCGCCGTGGGAGGCGATCCTGGGCACCAGCGTGACCCTGCCCACCCCGGGCGGACCGGTGCGGCTCAAGGTGCCGCCCGGCACGCGGGCCGGCCAGCAGTTCCGCCTCGCCGGCCGCGGGCTGGCGCGCGGCGGCGGCACGGCCGGCCACATGTACGCGCTGGTGCGCATCGAGGTGCCGACGGTCGTCGACGACCGGCAAGGCGCCCTCTACCGCCAGCTGGCCGAGAGCTCGAACTTCAACCCGCGCGCCCACCTGGATCCGGAGGTGACCCGATGATCGCTCCCGTTGCCGACGCGGTGTGCCTCGACGCGATCGCCGAGGTGAGCTGGACCGAGCTCGTCGCCGCGGCGGGTCTGCCCGAGGACGAGTTGCGCGAACTGGTGCGCTACGGTGCGCTGGTGCCGCGCGATCCGGAGGCTCCGACCTGGACGTTCGAAGCCCGCTGGCTGGTGGTGGCGAAGGCGGCGTCGCGGATTCGCCGCGATTTCGAGCTCGATCCCTACGGCGTCAGCGTCGTGCTGAGCTACCTTGAGCGGATCGAGCGCCTGGAGGCGGAGATCCGGGCGCTGCACGCGCGACTGGGCTGAGAAGGTGTGAACGAATCCCACATGACCGCTCATCCCGTCCCAACGGCCCCACTCGGCGTTGCCAATGCTCGCCGTAGCTGGGGCTACGGCTGCGCTTTGCGCCTTGATTGGAGCCGTTGGGACGGCCCGCTCGGCCACGCGGGATTCATTCACACCTTCTGACCGCACCGGGATCCCGGCCTGCGGATCGGGTTTCCAGTCGCCGGCGACGGTTTCAGCGCGCCGCTGGCGCAGGCGCGACCGCACGGACTCGCCGTCCGAAGGCGCTTGACTGCGCGGGCGGGAGGGTTTGCCGCGAGATCGCGCTCGATTCCGAGCGCGGCGCGGTCGGCGCCGTCGATTGCGCGCGCAAGTGCGTCGGCGATCGGCGGCAGGGTCCGCGACTCGAGGCGCAGGATCGCGAACGTCGCGCCGATCGCGGGATCGACGACCGGCAGCGCGATGACCTCGCCACGCGCCACGGCTGCGGCATTTGCCGACAGGGTCGACAGCAGCACGTGATCGGTCGCTCGGGCGATGTGGCGCATCATTTCGTGCGACTCGCAGGCGACGTCCGGCAGCGAGTGGCGCTTTCGTGCTCCGCTGCGGGCCTTGAGCAGTCTATCGGCGATCGATGCGGACAATCGCCCCGTGCAGATCAGCGGCCAGCCCACGACGTCGGCCAGCGTCAGATCGGGCTTGTCGAGCAGCGGATGACCCGGGCGCACCAGGAACCGACCCTGCCGGAACGACAGCGTCTGAACCGCGAGATCGGTGCCTTCCTCGGGCGGCGGGGGCGCGGCGACGACCAGGTCGAGCTCCCGGCGGCGCAGCGCTGCGACCAGCGTGACCCAGTTGTCGTTGACGACGCGCACCGCGACGTCGGGATTCTCGCGCAGGAACGCGGCGACGGCGTCGGCCACGAAGATCGCCGTAGGGAACGTCCCCGACCCCAGGACCAGGTTGCCGGTGCCCGATCCGCGCAGCGTCGCGACTTCGCGGTCGAGCGCCTCGGCGTGCCCGAGAAGCTCGCGGGCTTGCGCCAGGAACACGCTGCCGAGGTCGGTCGGCACGACGCGACCCTTGCTTCGGTCGAAGAGCTTGATGCCGGTTCGTCGTTCGAGCTCCTGGATGCTGCGCGTGAGCGCCGGCTGGGTGAGGTGCTGGGCGCGCGCGGCGCGGGCGAAGCTGCCTTCTTCGGCCAGGGCGCGCGCGTGCCGGAGCAGCCGAAGGTCGAAATCCATGCGCGCATGTTATCAAATGCATGACTGAAACTGATTGGACGAGGGCGCACCAGGGTTCCGACAATGACGCCCTCCGAAACTGCTGCGAGACCATGGCGCGCTGCGTTGCCGCAATCACGCTGCGGCGGTGGCAGGGGAGCACGCGCGGCACCACACAGGGAGAGGCGATGACGAAGACGGGCAGGTCGAAGGAAGTGGTGCGTACCATCGCCGCGGTGGCGTTCGCGCTCGCGGGGTGGGGCAGCGCGCTCGCGCAGGGCAAGCCGAACATTTTGGTGATCTGGGGGGACGACATCGGCACCTGGAACATCAGCCACAACAGCCGCGGGATGATGGGCTACACGACGCCCAACATCGACCGGATCGCGCGCGAAGGCGTCGCCTTCACGGACTACTACGGGCAGCAGAGCTGCACTGCCGGTCGCGCGGCGTTCCTCTCGGGCAGCGTGCCGGTTCGCAGCGGCATGACCAAGGTCGGGCTGCCCGGCGCCAAGGAAGGCTGGCAGAAGACCGACGTCACGGTCGCCACCGTGCTCAAGAGTCAGGGCTATGCCACCGGCCAGTTCGGCAAGAACCACCAGGGCGACCGCGACGAGCACCTGCCGACGATGCACGGCTTCGACGAGTTCTTCGGCAACCTCTATCACCTCAACGCCGAGGAGGAGCCGGAGAACCTCGACTACCCGAAGAGCCCGGACTTCCGCAAGCGCTTCGGCCCGCGCGGCGTCATGAAGTGCAAGGCCGACGGCCGCGGCGGGCAGTCGTGCGAAAACACCGGGCCGCTCACGCGCAAGCGGATGGAAACCGTCGACGACGAGACGCTCGGCGCCGCCAAGGACTTCCTGCGCCGGCAGGTCAAGGACGGCAAGCCTTTCTTCCTCTGGTGGAACGCCACGCGCATGCACTTCCGCACGCACGTGAAGGCCGAGAACCGCGGCATTTCCGGCCAGGACGAGTACAGCGACGGCATGGTCGAGCACGACCGGCACGTCGGCGAACTGCTGAAACTCGTCGACGACCTCGGCATCGCCAACAACACGGTCGTGTTCTACTCGACCGACAACGGCCCGCACTACAACACCTGGCCCGACGCCGGCACGACGCCCTTCCGCAGCGAGAAGAACTCGAACTGGGAGGGCGCCTACCGCGTGCCGGCCTTCGTGCGCTGGCCCGGCAAGTTCCCGGCCGGCACCACGCTCAACGGCATCGTCGCACACGAAGACTGGCTGCCGACGTTCGCCGCGATCGGCGGCGCGCCGGACATGAAGCAGCGGATTCGTGACGGCGCCACGCTCAACGGACGCGCCTACCGCAACCACATCGACGGCTACGATCAGTCGGCCTACCTTTCGGGCCAGGCCAGGCAGTCGCCGCGCCGGGAGTTCATGTACGTCAACGATGACGGGCAGGTGGTCGCGATCCGCTACGACGACTGGAAGGTGGTCTTCCTCGAGAATCGTGGCCAGGCCTTCGGCGTCTGGCGCGAGCCGTTCACCGAATTGCGCGTGCCGTTGCTGTTCAACCTGCGCCGCGACCCGTTCGAGAAGGCGCAGCACAACTCGAACACCTACAACGACTGGTTCCTCGACCGCGCGTTCGTGATCGTCCCGCTGCAGGCGATGGCGGCGGAGTTCCTGAAGTCGATGAAGGACTACCCGCCGAGCCAGGCACCGGGCTCGTTCAACCTGCAGAAGATCGAAGAGCAGTTGCGCCGGGGCGCGGGAGCCGGCTGACCGCTCGTTCATCCGCGCCGGCGCGATGTGGATGACGGTTCATTGATCGGGCACGCTCGATGACCAGTCGCACGGTGGCGCGCGTTGCGTTCGGGACCGCGATCGCCTGGTTGTCGCTGGGCCTGTCGTTCGGGCAGCGTGCCGACCCGCTGCCATCCTGGAACGCCGGCGCGAGCAAGGACCGCGTCGTGGCCTTCGTCGAGGCGGTCACCACCGTCGGCGGCCGCGACTTCGTCGCCCCGGTCGACCGCGTCGCGGTGTTCGACAACGACGGCACGCTGTGGTCCGAGCAGCCGATGTACTTTCAGCTCGCCTTCGCGCTCGACCGCGTCAAGGCGCTCGCGCCGAAGCACCCTGAGTGGAAGTCGAAGCAACCGTTCAAAGCTGCGCTCGAAGGCGACATGAAGACGCTCGCCGCGGCGGGCGAGCATGGCCTGCTGGAAATCGTCGCGGCGTCGCACGCGGGCCTCACCACCGACGAGTTTGCGGCCGTGGTCAAGGACTGGCTCGCGACCGCGCGCCACGCGCGGTTCGGGCGTCCGTACACCGAGCTCACGTTCGCGCCGATGGTCGAGCTCCTGGCCTACCTGCGTGCGAACGGCTTCGAGACCTGGATCGTGTCCGGCGGCGGGGTCGAGTTCCTGCGCGCTTTCGCGGCCGGAGCCTACGGGATACCACCGCAGCAGGTGGTCGGCTCCAGCCTCGAGTTGAAGTACGAGTTGCGCGGCGGCAAGCCAGTGCTCGTGCAGCAGCCGAAGGTCGCGTTCATCGACGACAAGGCAGGCAAGCCGGTGGGCATCCAGAAGGCGATCGGCAAGCGCCCGATTGCCGCCTTCGGCAACTCGGACGGCGACTTCCAGATGCTCGAGTGGACCACCAGCACGTCCGGCGCGCGCCTGGGCGTCATCGTCCACCACGACGATGCTGCCCGCGAATACGCCTACGACCGCAAGTCGCCGTTCGGCAGGCTCGCTCGCGGGCTCGACGAGGCGGCGGCACGGGGCTGGGTCGTCGTCAGCATGAAAGACGACTGGCGCGCGATCCACGCGCCGCGCTGACCCTTTCCTCCCGGCACCGGATGGGCGGCCGCGGCGCGCACGTTCAATCGAGCGCGCGGCCCCTGGTTTCCGGCATCGCCACGTAGACGAGCACCGCCGCCGCGACGCCGCACAGCGCCATCGCCGAGGCGGCGAGTCCGACCGAACCGAGGCCGGCAGCGAGCGCCCCGGTGGCGGCCGGCGCGGCGATCACGAGCACCCGGCCGGCACCGTTGCTGATCCAGCCGGCGGCGATCGCGCGGATCGCCGTCGGGAAGAGCTCGGGAATGTAGACCAGCTGGACCGGCAGGATCGACGTCCCGATGAACACACCGACCATTCCGCCCAGCGTGATCGCTGCCGTGGAGCCACCGGCGTTGAACGCGATCAGGATTCCGGCGGCGCCGAGCAGCGGCCCGATGACACCGACGACGCGCCGTCCCCAGCGGTCGAGCAGCCAGCCGGACAGCGGTATGGCCGGAATGCCCATCAGCAACGCGAGACCGAACGTCGTCGATACCAGCGCCGGTGCGAACGCGCGCTCGTTGACGAGGAAGTAGGCGTAGAACGACGGAAACGTCGAGACGAGGGCGCCGATGAGGCCGAACAGCAGTACGCACAGCACCAGCGACCGGCGATGCGGCTCGCGCCAGATGGCGAGCGGTGCCCACACGACGCGCGCAGCAGGGATCGCGCGGTCGAGCGCCGCGAAGTGCGTCGTCTCCCGGAGGCCGAGCCGAAGGACGAAGACCAGCGGCAGCGGGACGAGGCCGAGTGCGTACATCGCACGCCAACCGTAGCCGGCATCCGACAGCGGCCCCAGCGTGAACGCCGCCACGACCCCGCCGGCGACGTGGGCCGCCATCAGCAGCGAGACAGCGAAGCCGCGGCGCGCGGGCGGAGCCTCCTCGGCGACGACGACGATGGCGAGCGCCAGTTCCGCGAACAGGAACATCCGGGCGAGGAGCTGCCACAACACGAAGTCGGGGGGCCGCTGCGCCAGTGCGGTGAGCCCGGTGCAGATGCCGTAGCCGGCGACGGTGATCAGCAACAGGCGTCGCCGCCCGTAGCGGTCGGCCTGGGCGGTGATCAGCAGCGCGAGCACGGCACCCACGCCGATCAGCGACAGCAGCACGCCGAGCCCGTCGGGGCCGAGGCCGAAGTCGCGGGCGACGTAGGGCGCGGCAAGCGCCAGGATCGCCTGATCGAAGCCCTCGAAGAACGTGGACGCCGTGACGGCGGCCAGCAGGCGGCGCTGGTATCCGGTGACGCCGGCAGCCGTCCGGGCGGCGGCCCGTTCCGTGGGCCCGCCGGGTGCGCTCATCGGCTCGTCGCTCCTGCCCGCAGCCCGGCTGGGCGAGCCGCGCCCGGCGAAGCCGTCGGCGCCCACGAATCCGGCACTGCGACCGCCATCGACGTCATGTGACCGCTCTTCCGTCATGCGACGCCGGCCGGGCGCCGGGATCGACTGCCCGTCCGGATCGGCGGTGCCGATCCATGCGCGCAGCGCATTGTATCCAAACCCCGTATGCATTGGACGGCGGCGGTCGAACTGGCCACAATCCGCTGCTTTGCAACTGCGCCACAGGCCGCCGGTCTTCGACGTGACCGCGCGGGCAGGGGCACCGGACGTCGACCATCCAGGGGAGAAGCAAGCTCATGTCGTTCCTAACCCGGCTCTGCCGGCTGCTGGCGGCAATCATGCTGGCGGTGCCGGTGCTGGCCTCGGCGCAGTCGGCCGACAGGCCGTTCAACAACGAGCAACTCGACCAGATGCTCGCCCAGATCGCGCTCTATCCGGACTCGCTGCTGTCGCAGGTCATGATGGCCGCGACCTATCCGGAGGAGTTCCAGGAGGCCGCCAAGTGGTCGAAGGCGCACCCGGACGCCAAGGGCGACGACGCCGTCAAAGCGGTCGAGGGCAACGACTGGGATCCGTCGGTCGCCTCGCTGGTCGCCTTTCCCGAGGTGCTGATCACGCTGTCCGAGAAGCCCGACTACGTGAAGAACCTCGGCGACGCGTTCCTCGCCCAGCCCGAGGACGTGATGAATTCGGTGCAGCGGCTGCGTGCCGGGGCGCAGAAGGCCGGGAACCTCAAGTCGAACGAGCAGATCAAGGTCTCGACCGAGGCGGCTCCGCCGGCCGCAGCGGCACCGGCTCCCGCGGCGCCGACGACGACGGTGGTGCAGGCGCCGCCGGTGACGCAGACGATCGTCATCGAGCCGGCGCAGCCTTCGGTCGTCTACGTTCCGGCGTACAACCCGACCGTCGTCTACGGGCCGTGGTGGTATCCGTCGTATCCGCCCTACTACTATCCGCCGCCGCCCGGCTACTGGTTCTCGCGCACGATCGCGACGGGGATCGCATGGGGCGTGGGCATCGGCGTTTCCAACGCGCTGTGGGGCGGCTTCAACTGGGGCCGCGGCGACGTGAACATCAACGTCAACCGCTACAACAACATCAACGTCAACAAGCGGCTCGACGTCAACGGCAACCGGACGAACTGGAACCACGACAGCAGCCACCGCAAGTCGGATTACCGCGGCGGTAGCGCGCAGCGGCAGAACCTCGACCGCAAGCGGGAAGCCGGCGGGCGCGAGCAGTACCGCGGCAAGGACGCGAGCCGCGACGCGAGCCGTCAGCGCGCGCAGCAGTCGCTGCAGGCGCGCGGCGTCGACACCGGCTCCGGCTCGGCCCGCGACCGGGCGCAGAACGTCGATCGCGACGCCGTCACACAGAGGGCGCAGGGCATGGACCGCGATGCGGCGCGGCAGAAGGTACAGGGCGCCGATCGCGACGCGGCCCGGCAGCGCGCGCAGCAGACCTCGCGGGACAGCGCGCTCAAGGGTGCGGGCGACCGGCAAGCCAGGCAGCAGATCGATCGCGGTGCCGCCAGTCAGAAGGCGGCCGCCCGCTCCGGCGGCGGCGCCCGGTCGGTGCCGACCGGCGGTGGTGGTGGCGCCCGAGCAGCCGGTGGCGGCGGTGGCGCGCGTGCACCTGGCGGCGGTGGTGGCGGCGCGCGTGGCGGGGGTGGCGGGGGTGGGGGGGGTGGGGGGGGTGCCCGGGGCGGTGGTGGTGGCGGCGGTGGCGGTCGCGGACGATAAGCGGAGACGACGAAAATGAAGACCAAGCCAATGACTCTTCGCACCCTCGCCGCGGCGTTCGTCGCCGCGACGTTTGCCGGCAGCCTCGCGATCGCTTCCGCGGCCCAGGCGCAGCAGGCGTTCAAGACGCCGGAGGCCGCTGCCGAAGCGCTCGTCGACGGCATCGCCCGCAACGACGACGCGCAGGTCAAGACCGTGCTCGGGCCGGATTTCCGCCGCTACATCCCGGCGGAGACCGCTTCGGCCGACGACCGGACGAGTTTCCTCGAAGCGTGGTCGCGCGGACACCGAATCGTGCCTTCGGGCAACGAGCGCGCGATGGTCGAGGTCGGCAGCAACGGTTGGACGGTGCCGATCCCGTTGCAGAAGACGGCGTCCGGATGGCAGTTCGATGCCAGGGCCGCGCCGGCGGAAATGCGCGCGCGGCGGATCGGCCGCAACGAACTGGCCACGATCCAGGTCATGCTCGCCTACACCGACGCGCAGGAGGAGTTCTACGCCAGCAATCCCGATGGCCGGGCAGTGAAGCACTTTGCGATGCGCGCGCTGTCGAGTCCGGGCAAGCGCGACGGGCTGTACTGGGCGTCGCTGCCCGACGAGCCGGAGAGCCCGCTCGGCGCGCAGTTCGCCGATGCCCGGCAGGGGCAGGCCTACCATGGGTACGTCTTCCGGATCCTGACCGCGCAGGGCAAGGACGCACCCGGCGGTGCCAGGAGCTACGTCCGGAACGGCCTGATGACCGAGGGGTATGCGCTGATCGCGCATCCGGAACGCTACGGCGACACCGGGGTGATGTCGTTCATCGTCAGCCGCGACGGCGTCGTCCACCAGAAGAATCTCGGCCCCAACGGCGCTGCGATCGCCCGTGCGATCTCGGCCTACAACCCGGACTCGAGCTGGGAAAAGGTCACGGCGGGCAAGTAGAGCGGCCGCTTCGCGGCGCGCGAGCTGGATCGGCGCCCGATGGCCCGGTGACGCGATCGGCGGGTTGCCGGGTGCTTGCGTTCCCGGTGCCGGCTGGATCGCGGGCGTCGCTCAGAGTGTGCGCTCACCGGGCTGGCGGACTGCCCCACGGTCGAGACATGACTGCAGTTCGCTGCGGTACGTGGCCGCGAGAATCCGCAGCCCGGCGGCCCACGCGCACGGCGCCCGGCACCTCAATGACCGCGTTCCTGCAGCGGCGCCGCCGCCAGGAACTCGTCGACGAAATGCGCGAGGTCGTCCCAGTCGGTGTATTCGCGATCCTGCGTGGTGTCAGTGGCGCCACCTCGCTGCCTGGCGATCAGCTTCATGAGCAGCCGCTTGAAATAGTCGTACTGCGTGTACCGCAACGCGCCGGCGACATGGCGGGTGATGGCCGGCGTCCAGCCCGTTTTCCGGAAGAACGCATCCGCCGCCTCCCGCAACTCTTCGCGGCTCTCGTCGTCCGCGAGCACCGCCGTGAGACTGACGGCGATGAACGCCGACGGAATGCCCGCGAGCCACGCGGCGTTGTCCTTCACGAAGCGCAGCAGCGAGGCCTGGTAGCGGTGCCGGTGCAGCGAGCCGCACACGACGGCGGCGGCGAAAAAGGGCTGGACCTGCGCGGCACTCGCCGACGCGCTGTCCAGGAGTTCGACCTTGGCGCCACGCTCCTGCAAGGCGTTCGCGATGAACTCCGCGACCTTTCGGGTCTGACCCTCGGTCGTTCCGTAGACGACCAATACGGTCTTCATGGGCTACCCCGCTGGGTATTGCACCGCCTCCGCTCCGCTGCGTGTCCTCTTCCGGGAACGAGCATCGCACGCCAGCCGGGTCGCCGCTTCTCCGGCCGGCGACCGATATGGTCTTTCCTGGGCCGCCACACGGCAGTCGGAGGCCGTGCCGCTCAACCTCCTTCCGAGCGCGGCGCGCCGAGCAGGCTCTTGAACAGGTCGAACGGCAGCGGGAACACGATCGTCGAGCCGCGATCTCCCGCGACCTGCGTCATCGTCTGCAGGTAGCGCAGCTGCATCGCCTCGGGCTGCTGCGACAGCATCCGCGCCGCTTCGAGCAGCGCGACGGCGGCCTGCTTCTCGCCGTCGGCGTGAATGACCTTGGCCCGCCGCTCGCGCTCGGCCTCAGCCTGGCGGGCGATGGCGCGCACCATCGATTCGTTGAGGTCGATGTGCTTGATCTCCACGTTGGTCACCTTGATGCCCCACGCGTCGGTCTGGGCATCGAGGATCCGCTGCACGTCCAGGTTCAGGCGCTCGCGCTCGGCCAGCATCTCGTCGAGTTCGTGCTTGCCGAGCACCACGCGCAGCGTGGTCTGCGCCAGCTGGCTGGTGGCCATCAGGTAGTTCTCGACCTGGATGATCGCGCGCTGCGCGTCGACGACGCGGAAGAACACCACGGCGTTGACCTTCACCGACACGTTGTCGCGCGAGATCACGTCCTGCGGCGGCACGTCCATCGTCACCACCCGCAGGTCGACGCGCACCATCTGCATCAGGCCCGGAAGGATCAGCACCAGCCCCGGTCCCTTCACCTTCCAGAAGCGGCCGAGGAGGAACACGACGCCGCGTTCGTATTCCCGCAGGATGCGGAACGACGACACCAAAAGCACGATGGCGACGAGCAGCAGCGCGGCGCCGACGCCGAATGGATAGTCGAAGAACATGGTCATCTCCCGTTGTTGCGCAGGTCCTGCTGGCCGAGGGGCCGGACGATCAGCGTCAGTCCATCGAGGCCGCTGACGCGCACGCGGTCGCCGACCGCCAGTTCGTTGTTCGCCGTCGCCGGGCGCGCCTGCCAGGCTTCGCCATGCACCCGGACCCAGGCCACGGCTGCGTCGATCGACTCCACGGTGCCGGTGGCGCCGACCAGTTCCTCCCGGCCGCTGACGATCGGGCGCCGGCGGGCGCGCACCGCGAAGCTGCCGAGGCCCAGGATGGCGGCGGCACTGACCAGCGCCATGCCGATGACGATGCCCGGCGGCAGGCCGAAGCCGGGCGCCTCGGTGTCGATCAGCATCAGGCCGCCGAAAATGAACGCGACGATTCCGCCCACGCCGAGCGCGCCGAAGCTCGGCGCGAAGACCTCGGCGATCATCAGCGCCACGCCCAGCAGCAGCAGGCCGACGCCGACCCAGTTGACCGGCAGCAACTGCAGCGCGTAGAGCCCCAGCAGCAGCGCGATGGCGCCGGCGACGCCGGGTACGCCGAACCCGGGCGTGGTGAACTCGAAGAACAGGCCGTAGATGCCGATCATCAGCAGCACGACCGCCAGCAGCGGATTGGAAAGCAGCGCCAGCAGCTTGCTGCGCCAGTCCGGATCGAAGGTCTCGATCGCCGCACCGCCGAGGTCGAGCTTCGTGCGGGCGTTCACCAGTTCGATTTCCCGGCCGTCGATCTTCTGCAGCAGGTCGGGCACGTCGACCGCGACGACGTCGATCACGCCGCCTGCGAGGGCCTCCGCTGCCGAGAGGCTGCTCGCCCGGCGCACCGCCTGCTCGGCGAAGTCGGCGTTGCGGCCGCGCAACTGGGCGAGGCTGCGGATGTAGGCGGCGGCATCGTTGACGGCCTTGGCCTTCATCGCGTCGGCCGGGCCGTTCTCGCCGTCGACCGCCGGGGGCGCGCTGTCCGGCGCCTGCTTCGCCGTGCCTTCCTTCGCAGGTTCGGTCTTTGGCGTCGCGTCGGGCTTTTCCGGGCCGCCGCCGCCGGGCAGGCCGATGGCCACCGGCGTCGCGGCGCCGAGGTTGGTGGCCGGCGCCATCGCGGCGATGTGGCTCGCGTAGAGCAGGTAGGTTCCCGCGCTGGCCGCGCGCGCGCCTTCGGGGGCGACGAAGCCGGCCACCGGGATCGGCGACGCGAGGACGTCCTTGATGATCGTCCGCATCGAGGTGTCCAGTCCGCCCGGCGTGTCCATCTGCAGGACGACCAGCCGCGCGCCGCGCTCCGCCGCCTTGTCCAGGCCGCGGCGGACGAAGTCGGCGCCGGCCGGCCCGATGGCGCCGTCGATGCGCAGCACGACCACCGGCCGCTCACCGCCTTGCGCCCCCCGCCGGCAGCGCAAGCGCGAGCGCCGCCAGCAAGCCGGCCGCGACCCGCAACACCCCCGCCCAAGCCTTGCAACGCATGCTCATATCGACCCGCCGGCAACCCAATCGTTCCCGCCGCCGCGCTTCGCCAGCCCGACCCGATCCCGAAATCATTGCCACCCCTCGTTCAGGGTCGAGTCACCCCCATTACACCACGCCCGGCGCAGGACCGCTTGTCGCATCGCGCGGCGCGGCGGTGCGGCCTGACTTTGCATCCCCGATGACCTCGGGGCATAGTCCGCTTGGTGGCGCGGCCCCCGCCGCACCATCGACCCGACGATCGCCGGCACCGCAGCGTGGCAACCACCTCATCGCTCAGGAAGTCGTCGCCGGCCGTACGTCCTTTGCGGGGCGCTCGTCCGCTCGAACTGCAGGCGCTGTTTCACGCCGCGCTAGCGGTCGGCGACGGTATCACGGGTGCGCATTGCATTCACGAGCGGTGGATGCGCAACGCATCCCCCGGCGAGGTCGAAGCGGCGCTGGCGGCGTTGTGGCGGCACGCTGCGAAGTCGATTCCCGATTGGCTGCCGATGCACCATGTGCCGTGGCTGCCGCTCGTCTACGCAGTCGCGGCGAGGTTTCAGGCGGCGAAGCGGGGGCGGCGGAACATCTATCTGGTGCGGCTCGACTACGGCGACCGGGAGCCTGGCCTGCAGGGCCTCTACGTGGGCATGACCGCCTACCCCCCGGCGCAGCGCTTCGACCAGCACCGGGCCGGCATACGCGCGTCGGGCAGCGTCCTGAAGCGCGGCCAGGAACTGCTGCTCGGGCCGGTGCTGCACCTGCAGCACATCGCGCAGGCCGACGCGGTGCGCATCGAACGCGATCTCGCCCTTGCCCTCGCCGACGCCGGACTGCGGGTCGAGGGCGGGCACTGAACTGCCGCGCCACGCCGGCCGGCAGTGTCCTTCGCCGAACGCCGGAGCGCAGGCCACGGCTTGCGGTGACTGACTCGTGTATCCCACGGCTTCTTGCGAGCGTGATTCGCTGCCCGACCCGCAGCTGCAACGCCGACGCTCAGCGCCAGGCGCGCCAGAGGAACCCCACGCCGCCGGTCATAACCACAACTTCCATGACCCCGACGTGGACGTGCGCAGGGATCAGCGTCAACAACCGACGCGCGACGAAAGCGCCCGGCATCGTGCACGCGCCGATCAGGAGTCCCGCCACCGTGAGCGACGCATCGAGCCGGTCGAAGCTGCCGAAGATGGCGACCTTGAACAACCCCATGATCGCCGAGATGATCGCGTCGGTGGCGATGAGGCCGGCGCCGTGCACGCCGCTGGCCATCAGGAGCGAAATCAGGATCACGCCGGTGCCGGTCATGGCGCCGTTGATGAAGCCGAAGCCCGCACCGGCAGCGACCTCGCCGGGTGCATCGAGGTGATAGTCGATGCGCTTCAGCACGCGGCGCAGCGGTATGCTGGCCAGCAGAAACAGACCGATCAGACCCGCAACCCAGCGCGCGTCGAGCAAGGTGTAGCCGTACGCGCCGACCACGCAGGCCGGCAGGCCGAGCAGCAACATCCGGCGCACGTGCTCCCACCGCATGTCGCGCCAGAACGCCACGACGCGGCTGCCGTTGTTGAAGATCATCGCCAGCGCCATGACCGGCACGACGTTGGCCACGCCGACCACCGGCGCCAGGACCACCGGCAACACCAAGCCCGTGCCGTAGCCGGCCAGGCCGCCGAGGATCGACGCCGCGAACGCCACCACCGCCACCACCAGCCACTGCAGCAGCGGGGCATGGCCAACGAGGAAATCGAGTTCGCTCATCCGTGCCTCTCGCTCCGCGCCGGTGCGCGGTCGCTCGGGTATGCTCTTTCGTGTCGGTTCCGCACTTCAATGTCGCACAGGCCAAGCACACCGTGAAGCTCGACCGTGGCATTCCGGCCGCAATGGGCGCGGCGGTGCTGTTCGGCGTGAGCACGCCGCTGGCCAAGCCGCTGCTGGGCGACGTGCCTCCGCTCCTGCTGGCGGGCCTGCTCTACGCGGGCTCCGGGATCGGGCTGTCCGTGCTCCTCGGCATCCGTGTCGCCACGGGGGGGCGCGGTGCCATCACCTGGCCGCGGGGCGCGGACGTCGGGTGGCTCGCCGGCGCCATCGCCGCCGGCGGGGCCGTCGGTCCCTACCTGCTGATGGTCGGCCTGCAGGCGACCGACGCGGCGTCGGCCTCGCTGATCCTCAACCTCGAAGGCGTGTTCACGGCGCTGCTGGCCTGGTTTGCCTTCAAGGAGAACTTCGACCGCCGGATTGCCCTGGGGATGGCGTTCATCGTCGCCGGCGGCGTGGCGCTGTCGGCGGCGCCGGCACTGCGAGCCGAAGGATGGGCGGGGCCGCTGGCCATTGCCGGTGCGTGCCTCGCCTGGGCGATAGACAACAACCTCACCCGCAAGGTGTCGCTGCACGACGCCATGTTCATCGCCTGCGTCAAGGGCCTGGTTGCCGGGTTCGCCAGCATCGCACTGGCCTTGGCCTACGGCGCCAGGATGCCCGCGGTCACCGCCACGCTGCAGGCAGGATTGCTGGGCTTCGTCAGCTACGGGCTCAGCCTGGCGTTGTTCGTGGTGGCGCTGCGCCGCCTGGGGACGGCACGCACGGGAGCCTACTTCTCGCTGGCGCCCTTCGTCGGCGCGGCGCTCGCCGTGGTTCTTGGCGCGCCGTTGACCGCGACGCTGGTTGTCGCCGGGTTGCTGATGGCGGCGGGGGTATGGCTGCACCTGACCGAGCGGCACGAACACCTGCATCACCACCTGCCCGTCGAGCACGCGCACCTGCACACGCACGACGCGCACCACCAGCATCGACACGACGCCGCCTGGGACGGCTCGGACCCGCACACCCACAGGCACGCGCACGAGCCGCTGGACCACGCGCACCCGCACTACCCGGACGCCCACCACCGGCACCCGCATTGACCGGCCGTCATCGCCGGGACGCTGCCACCACGGCGCGGCGAGAGCAGCGCGAGTGTCTCGATCGGATCTCGGGGCCGTACGTCCCCGCGTCGAGAGGCGTTCCCGGCGTTGCTTCGGACTGCAGGTAGTACGTGACGGCGCGTCGCCTGCGTTTGCGCCGCAACTTGTCCCGTCGGGCTGAATCGCGGGCGAGAACAAGGACGACACCCCCCCCCGGGGGAACGGGTGGCCTTTGCTGGGTCACCATGGGGGGGGGGGGGGGGGGGGGGGGGGGGGGGCGGCCGCCGGCCGGCTGTGGGTGACCAAATCACCGTCGCGGAGTGACAAAAGGCGCAAATGGACCGGTCGTGCCTTCGGAGGGTCCGTTCCTTCGGCGGCGGCGTGGGATGATGCGTCGCCTCCGTCTCCCGGAGGCCATGGACGTCGTGCTGCTCGGCGGCGGCGGGGTCGCCGGGCGGTGGCCGCGTGGAGCGGACCCGGTGCCGAGCCCGACCTGCGCCGCTGGGTGCTCGGGCACGCGATCCTCGCGCCGCATTCGCACAACCTGCAGTCGTGGCGGGTCGACTTGCGCACGCCGGGCGAGATCGTGCTGCGCTGCGACCGCCAGCGCCTGCTGCCCGAGACCGACCCATTCGCGCGCCAAATCGTGATGAGCCAGGGTACCTTCCTCGAACTGCTCGACCTCGCGGCGCGCGAGCGCGGCCACCGTGCCGAAATCACGCTGTTCCCCGAAGGTGTGTTCGGTCCCGAGGGGGTCGACCACCGGCCGGTCGCGCGCATCCGCCTCGTGCCGGACGCCGCGGTGGCAAAGGACCCACTGTTCGCGCAGATCATGAGCCGCCACACCAACCGCAACGCCTACGACCCGAAGCGCGCGGTGCCGGCGGCCGCCTGGCAGGCGATGGCGGCGGCGGTGCAGCCGCATCCGCTGCGCTTCGGCTTCGTCGGCGTCGACAATGCCGAAGCGATCGCGCGCCACCGCCGCATCGCGAGCGAGGCTTGGCGCATCGAGCTCGTGACGCCGCGCACCATCCTCGAGTCCTACCGGTGGCTGCGCATCGGCGCCTCCGAGATCGCGGCCCACCGCGACGGCCTGTCGATCACCAACCCGATGCTGGTCGCGATGGACCGCCTGGGGCTATTTGACCGGACGAAGGCGCCGGGCCCCGATGCGACCGCGACGACGTCGCAATTGAAGGACTTCGACTCGAAGATCGCGACCACCATCGGCTTTCTGTGGATGACCAGCGATGGCAACGAGCGAGCCACGCAGATCGCCGCAGGCCGCGCGTACGCACGCGTGCAGCTCGCCGCCACCGCCCACGGTGTCGTGATGCAGCCGTTGCAGCAGGCGCTGCAGGAGTACCCGGAGCAGGCGAAGCCATACGCCGAAATCCACGCGCTCGTCGGTGCCGACCGCCCGGCGCAGACGGTGCAGATGTGGGCCCGCGTCGGCTTCGCCGAACCGGTCGGCCCGGCGCCGCGCCGCGGGGTCGATGCGCACATCGTCACGGGCTGACGGCAAAGGGGGGTGACTATGTGGGACGTCATCGTCGTCGGCTCCGGCATCAGCGGTCTCACGGCCGCCGCGGCACTCGCGCGCCGCGGCAGACGCGTGCTCGTGCTCGAGCAGCACACGATTCCCGGCGGCCTGACCCAGACGTTTCGCCGCCAGGACTGGGTGTTCGCCACCGGCGTGCACTACGTCACCGACGTTGGTGACGAGCCGGGGCCGGCCGGCGGCTTCGGTCGCCTGTTGTCGTGGATGACCGACGGCGCACTGCAGTTCGCCTCGTGCGGCAATCCGTACGACATCGTGCGCCAGCCGGGACTCGAGTTCGGCATCCAGCATCCGCAGTCGGCCTACCGCGCGGCATTGCTGGCGCGCTTTCCTGATCAGCATGCGGCAATCGAGCGCTGGTTTGCGGACGTGGCCGCCGCGCGCCACGCAGCGTTCACGCTGTTGGCCGCGCGCGGCATGCCCGAGTGGCTCGCCCGAGGGTTGCGGTGGTGGCGCGGCGCCGAACTGCAGCAGTGGACCGGGCGCACGCTGGCGCAGCGTCTGGCCGAAGTCGACGATGCGCGGCTGCGCGCCGTTCTGGGCGCGCGCTGGGGCAACTACGGTGCACCGCCCGAGGTCGCGCCCTTCGTCGAACACGCACTCGTCACCGGAGCGTACGACCACGGCGCGTACTACCCGATCGGCGGGCCGGCGCGTTTCGCCGAGGCGCTGCGAGCGCCGGTCGAGCGCGCCGGCGGCGAGCTTCGGCTCGGCGCCGACGTGCGAGAGATCGTCGTCCACGGCGGCCGCGCGCGCGGCGTTCGCATCCTGCATGACGGCCGCGAGCAGGTCGAGCGCGCCGGACACGTGATTTCGACGATCGGCGTCGGCAACACGCTCGCCCGGCTCGACGCCGCGCTCGCCGCCGACTGGCGCGCTGCCGCGGCACGGCTGCGCCCCGGCCTCGCAATGGTGGTGCTCTATCTGGGCTTTGAAGGCGACATCGCCGGCGCCGGCGCGTCGGCCGCCAACGTCTGGCTCTACGAGAGCGACGACATCGGTGCCGTCTGGAGTGCGCCGGCCGACGACGACGCGCCCGGCCTGTTCGTCTCGTTCCCGTCGTTGAAGGACCCGGCGCACGAAGGACCGCCCACCGCAGAAGTGCTGGCCGTGTGCGACGCGCGCGCCTTCGAGCCATGGCTGCACGCGGCGCCGGGCGAACCTAGGCCCGAGGAGTACCTGGCACTCAAGGCGTGGATCGAGCAGCGGCTGCTCGCCCAGTTCGAGCGCAATTTCCCCGCGCTGGCGCCGATGGTGCGCTTTCACGAACTATCGACGCCGCTGACGCAGGCGAGCTTCGTGCGCACACCCGATGGCGCTACCTACGGCATCGAGATGAGCGCAGAGCGCCTTGCCTCGCCCGCGCTGAATGTGCGCACGCCAGTGCCGGGTCTGCTGCTTGCCGGCCAGGACGTGAGCGGCGCCGGGGTCGAGGCCTCAAGCATGAGCGGCCTGATGGCCGCCGCGGCGATCGAACCCGCGCTGCTGCGGCAGTTGCGGGCCTGAAGGCGTCAGGAGATCCCGTTGGACTGATGGCCAATGATGATTCCCGACACGCTCGCACCACCGCCGCCGCGTAGGCGCGACCGCGCGGCCACCGAAGAGCGCATCCTGACCGCCGTCGGCGAAGTGCTCGCGCGCGACGGATTCGCCGCGATCGGCGTCAATGCGATTGCAAAGCAGGCCGGCGTCGACAAGGTGCTGATCTATCGCTATTTCGGTGGCCTGCCCGAGTTGCTGCGCACCTGGGGCGCCAGCGGCCGCTTCTGGCCGCGCGTCTCGGACTTGCTCAGCGGCGACCCGCCGGCGCTGCTCGCGCTGCCGCCGGCCGAGCGCTACGCACGCTTCTTCCGCCACTTCATCGACGAGCTGCGCGTGCGCCCGCTCACGCTCGAAGTGCTGGCCGCCGAAGTCGTCGAACGCAACGAGCTGACGGCAATCCTCGAAGCCGAGCGCGAGGCCTGGGGCGACGAGGCCACGCGCGTGCTCGGCGGCGAGGACTTCGCAGCTCGACCGCACATGCGCGGCGTGACGCTGCTGCTCGTCGCCGGCGTGCAGCACCTGGCGCTGCGCAGCCGCAAGATCCGCATCTTCGGTGGTGTCGACCTGCGCAGCGACGAGGGCTGGGACGAGCTGAAGCGCTCGATCGACGAACTGGCTCACCGCCTGTTCACAGCGTCGCACGCGTGAGGGCCGGAAGCCGAAGGCCCGCTGGCCGCCTGCCGGACCCTTGTGGTCACATAGCGGCGCCAGGGCATGCGCTCGCTGCCCTGCGCTGCGGCGCCGAGCCTTGCGCCGGGCTGATGCCCTGGTCATCCAAACGCGATGGACAGCCGATGGCTGCGATGGGAATTTGATCGACTCGGAGTGCTCCTTGTCACGGCTGCGGTGCCCTCAAAGAGCCTGTTCGGTCGGGGCCAGATTCACTCGCGTCGACAAGGCGTGCAGGGCGATGGCGTGCAGCATGTCACTCACCGTGGTGCAGGCATCGGTCAAGACGGTGACCTTCTTGTAGCGATCGGCCTGACGCGACAGCGCAGTGTGCGTCACGCAGTTCTGGGTCATCATCCCGCACACGATCAGCTCGTCGACGCCCAACTGCTGCAACGTCTCGTGCAGGTTGGTGCGCTCGAAACTGTCGGCGAAGTGTTTGACCACGACCGGCGCGTCCGGTGCGGCATCGCGGATGCGGGGGTGAATCTCGACGCCAGGGGTGCCGGCGTTGAAGAACGGTGCGATTCCCCGTTGCGGGTCGGCAACATGCTGCACATGCACCACCGGGATGCCTTTGGCGCGTGCGTTTGCGATGGCGCGCTCGATGGCGAGCAGTGTCGCGTCGGTATTGGCGAGCGGGAAGGCGCCGCCGGGGAAGTAGTCGTTTTGCAGATCGATGACGATCAGCGCGGGTTTGCTCATGGTCCTGGTTCTCCGGGAGGTGGTCACGCAACGGTGACGACCCCTCCATTTTTCGGGTTTGGGCCGATCGACGCCATTGGCCTGATTCTCAATTCGCGTTAAGATTGGGCCAATATCCCATCCATTTCTTCATCGTTCGCCTTGATGACCGCTCGTTCGACTGAAGCCCGCCAGCGTGTCCGTGTCGCGGTGGTCGCCTTTGACGGGATCAGCCCTTTTCATCTGGCCATTCCCGGCGTGGTCTTCGGCGAGGCGCCGCCCACGCCCAATCCGTTCGAGCTTGTCTTCTGCGCTGCAGAGCCTCAACCACTCACCACCAGCGCGGGCTATCGAATCTCCGGAATCGCTGGCTTGCGGGCGCTGCATCGTGCCGACGTCGTCGTGGTGCCGAGCTGGCGCAACGTGAACGAGCGCCCCCCTGAAGCCCTGCTGCGCGCGCTGCGTTCCGCCAGAGCGGCCGGCGCGCAAATCGTCGGCTTGTGCCTTGGCGCCTATGTGCTGGCCGAGGCCGGGTTGCTTGACAACCGCCGGGCGACCACCCATTGGGAATATGCCGAGCAAATGGCGAAGCGGTTTCCCGCGATTCAGGTCGAGCCGGACGTGCTCTACGTCGACGACGGAGGCGTGATGACTTCAGCCGGCACGGCCGCGGGGTTGGACGCCTGCCTTGAACTTGTGCGGCAGCGAGTGGGTGCCGCGCGCGCCAGCCAGGTGGCCCGGCGGCTGGTGATTCCACCCCATCGAGCGGGTGGGCAGGCGCAGTTCATCGAGCATCCGCTTCCGCTGACCACGGGCGGCCATCGTCTGTCGCAGCTGATTGAATCGGTGCGCACGCGCTTGCACGAGACCCACAGCCTTGACAGCCTGGCTGCAGAAGCGCGGATGAGTCGGCGCACCTTCACCCGCCAGTTCAAGGCGCTGACGGGCTCCACCGTCCTGACTTGGCTTCTCACGGAACGCCTGCATCTCGTCCAGCAACTCCTGGAGCGGACCGATCAGTCCATCGAGCGAATCGCCGAACTGGCGGGGTTCGGGTCCGCCGAGGCATTACGGCATCACTTTCGCAGGGCCTTCCACATCGCTCCGATCGACTGGCGGCGAAGTTTTCGTGGTGAAGCGCTGGATCAGGCGACGGAGGGAACCCGCCTGGCCGACACACGCTCGACCCATTGAAGAACAAGCGAGCCTGCGTGCGCTCCGGCGAAGAAGTTGGCGCCGGTTGTGAGAGAGCGGAGAGCGAAAGAGAGTCGAACCCGGCGACTTCCGGGCGTCCGGCCACTAGCCCGTGGCACATGCAGATCGGCGCCGAACCCGCGTGGTGTCGCGGAACCCGGAAATGAAGACGCCCAACCGATAGAGGTTGGGCGCTGAATGGTGGTCGTGGAGTGCGCTGTTGTGTCCAACGGCGCTTTCACAGTATTGCGCGTTACCGCGTAAATGGCCGGTCGTGCGTTGGGGGCCGCGCTCATTGAGCGCAGCAGCTATTCCTGGCCGAGCTGGTAACGCTCGTCAACCTGCGTCAGGTCAAATGGTCGCGAGGCGCTGCACCGTGTCGGGATACTGCTTTACCAGGTTGATCAGCAACGCGGCCTGCGCATTGGGCTTCGCCCGCCCTTGTTCCCAGTTCTCCAGGGTGCGCACGTTGGTGCGCAGATAGACGGCGAACAGCGCGCGGGAGAGATTGAGCTTCTCCCGCATCCGCACCAAATCGCGCGGCGTGACTTTGGGTGCCGGCTTGTAGACGACGGCGTGCGCGCGCAGCGTGCGCTTGCCCTCACGCTGCTCGGTCAGCGCCGCCATGCCCTCGGAGAGCTCGGCGAAGAGGTCGCGCTTTGCGGCGCGAGCCGGCTTCGGATTGGTAGTCGCCGTCATGTCGGTCTCCCTGCTTCCAGTTCCGCCTTGATCAGCGCCTTCAACGCCTTGCGCTGCTGCGCGGTCAGGTCCGCCATCTCGTCCATGTCGTACAGGGTGAAGAGCCAGAAATGCAATCCGGAATCCCACCAGTAGTAGATCACCCGCAGACCACCGCGTTTACCCTTCCCGCGCCGGACATCGGCGAAGCGTAGCTTGCGCAGTCCGCCAGTCTCCGGAATCGGATCGCCCGCTTCCGGGTGCTTCATCAGAAGATCCTGCAAAGCCCGGAAAGTGTTGTCGTCGAGATACTCGGCGCGATGGCGGCCAAAGGCGGGCAGCTCGAGGAAAATTGCCCTCGTCGACCAATTATACGCAAGTTGCGTATATACGAAAATCGGGTGGATGACCCCTACACGACAGGCCGCGTTGCTAGTCGGCGCCTTTTACCGTGCTGCGCATATGCGAGGGCCGCGGCACCCGCTGAGCGCGGCCCGGCGCCTCATACCGGCGAGGACAGCTTCAGCCCGACGATGCCGGCGACGATCAGCCCCAGGCTCACCAGTCGCCCGGTGTTGGCGGGCTCGCCCAGCAGCACGATACCGAGGATGGCGGTGCCGACCGCGCCGACGCCGACCCACACCGCGTAGGACGTGCCCACCGGCAGCGACTTCATCGCCAGGCCGAGCAGGCCCAGGCTGACGATCATCGCCAGCACCGTGCCCACGGTGGGCCACGGCCGCGTAAAGCCGTCGGTGTACTTCAGGCCGATGGCCCAGCCGACTTCGAACAGACCCGCCAACACCAACAGAAACCAGTCCATGCGCCCCCCCGTTGCCCAGGTTGTCGTGGGCGTCATTATGGGGTGGCGCGCTGATCCCGCACTCGGTAGTCACTGGGCGCGCCCAGCGCGTCTTGCTGGCGCGCTACTTGCGCCGATGATTCGGGCGCGGACTTCCGTGGCACTCGCTCTTGTTCGATTTGCCGCCGGGTCAACCTACGCCGGGCCGCCAAAAGAACTTGAGAAGCCGTGCAACCATGAAGGTGCGGCCGGAATCAACAGGCCCCCGCGCGCAGTGGGGTCTGTGTTCGGGCTGGACCTACTGTTATTGCTTGCGGCGGCAGAAGCCGAGTCCGGCAAGGCCGAGACCGAGTAGCGCGAGGGTGGCGGGTTCGGGAACCGCCAAGGGGCCGTTTGTGCTAACCGTCCCGTTGCCGATCCCAGTGATACCTTTCGAGCTATATGCGAAGCCGGGCAGTGTCAGATCCCATCCAACAGCCCACTCCGGGCCCCCGCTAGCGTACACACTGCACCCCCCCGCCCAACAAGAGTTTCCAAAAGCCGCAAGGGTGAGATTTCCGGCTACGTCGAACCCAAGGCGACCGGTGTTTGCCGTCGTTTCGTCGTAAGCGACCCCATCCCATGTGAAGTCCAAATCGGTGAGTAGGGCAGTCCCGTCGACGACACCCGGCAACGACACAGGAACGCTAGCGGTGTCGTAGGTGAATGTTCCCGTCGATGTCACTCCGGTCATCGAGCCAGTGGTCCCCACGACGGTGAATTCGTAGGTGATCGGTGATGCCATCGCCGGGATTGTTGTTGCACCCAAAAGGTACGCCCCGGCCAGTGCCAAACCAATCTTCTTCATCGTCGCACTCCCAAGTACTCTACGGGTTTGATTGCTGGCGTGTTGGCTGGTCGGACGTCACCGAGAAACGCTGCATACGGGTCCTCAGCCAGAAGCAGCATTCATGCCGATGCCAAGACGCAGTGAAATAGACCACAATTAAACAATGGGTTAACTGATCACGTAAGCGCGAGCAGCACGGTGGGGGCTTGATTCCTCGCGACGGTGTGTAAGCGATTCCGACACCGGGATCGAAGCATTTGTGAGAGTTGCATCGAACATCATCAGGCCAAGGCCGCGCTCGCGGACCTCGCCGGCGCCGAACTCGACGCGCTGGTCGCGACGGTGGACGACGGCCCGCAGATCGCGCCCAGCCTCTTCGCTTGGATCGAGCACGTCTGCGATTGGGAACAGAACCGGCGGGAGGGTCTGGACTTTCCCCTGCGCCCACCCGAGGACGCGATCGAGCCCAGCGAGGATGCCGCCAGCATCGATGCCGCCCTGCTGCTGCGGGCTTCCCTGGCGGCGGAAGGGCAGGCCGTGACCGCGCTGCTGGATGCGATCGTCGCGTTGCTGACTGGCAAGGAGCGCCGGCAGTAGCTGGGTCACGCGGGAATCCACGCGCCTTGGGTGACTTGAGGAACTGCGTTTGGGGCGTCGAAACCGATCTTGGCGCTACCCCGGCCCGAAACGAAAACGGCCTGCCCGAAGGCAAGCCGTTGATTGTTATGGTGGAGACGAGGAGGATCGAACTCCCGACCTCCGCATTGCGAACGCGGCGCTCTCCCAGCTGAGCTACGTCCCCATGGGGAGCGGATTATAGCGCAGCGGCGCGGTCCGCAGCAAACGGCGCCATTCGTCCGCCGATGTCGTCCGCAGAACTCGCCGTCGGGTGCGGCCGCCTCCGGAACACCCGGCACGGGGGCCGGCCGCCGATGTTGTATCGTCAGGGTTTCGTCCTCCGCCGCCGAACGGATGGCACGCCTCCCGTGACCGCCTCACCCCCGCCTGCCACCGCGTTGGCGCAACTCTCTCCCAACGCGCGCGCCGTTGCCCGCGCCATGGCCCTGCTCTGGACCTGGCAGACGCGCACGTCCATCCACCAGCTGCTGCGCCTGCTCGAGCTTCCTTCGTCGTCGGGCCGGGCGTTCACGCAGGACGAGCTCAAGACCGCCCATCAGGAGTTGCGGCACGCCGGGTACCTGGTCGACGAGGGTCGGCGGCAAGGCTACACGCGGCTGCGCGACGACGCGCGCACCGAGCTCTATCGCGAGTGGCTGGACGGCACGCCGATCGCCCGGCTGCGCGACGCGCTGCACCGGACGCTGGGCCTCGACCTGCAGGCGCGGTCGTACGGCTGGCCGCTGTGGGATTCCGCGGCGACGGTGGCGTTTCTGCGGTTGGAGCTGCTGACCGGAATCGAGACCGCGGCGGTGACCGACCTCCACCGGCGGATCGCCGGCGTGCATCCGTGGCCCGAGCTGATGGCTGCGGCGTTCCTGGACGCCTTCGACCCCGCGGTGTTCGAGCGCCTTCCGCCGCCACTGCGCTGGGACCTGGCCCACGCCGCCGCGAACGCCGTCTGTGCGCAGTGGCGCGTGGACGGGTTGCCGGCTTGCGACTGGGCGCTGGCGAAGGCCGAGGCGGCGGCCGAACGCGCCGCGATGCCGGCCTACCTGCGGCTGCAACTGGCCGAGGTGCTGCTGCATCGCGGCGAAACGGCGCGCGTCGAGGCGCTGCTGGCGGGCGAGCACAGCGGTGCCGCGGACGCCTTGCGGGCCGCGGTGCTGGTTCAGGCGGGACGCTGGGCCGAGGCGCAGGCGGCGTTCGAAGCCGCGATCAAGCGGCGGCAGATCGAGGTCGGCGCACGCAAGCGGGTGTTGCCCGACACCGTGGCGTGGATGTACCCGCTGGCGTTGCTGGCGCAGCACAGCTCGAAGCACCTGGAATTGGCGCGCAAGTTCTGCCTCGGCGAGTCCGGCTCGCGCAAGCCGTCGGCGAGGGATCCCTGGGGCGCGTGGGTGCACGCGATCTCGGTCCGGCTGGGCGACGTCGCGATCGAGCATGGCGCACTGAAGCTGCAGTCGTACACTGCCGCGTACCTGGACCGGGCCGATCTCTGGCGCTGCCTGCTGCGGGCCTGGCTGGGCGGCGAAGCCTCGGGCCCGCCGGGGAGCGACCCGCTGCCGGCGGATCGCGCCCGCATCGTCGCCGATCTGCGCCGACGGCTGCAGGCCTGTCGCTTCGCCTGGCTCGACGGGCAGCTCGTGGCGGCCGAGGCGGTGCTGGCCGGTGGCGACTCGCCGCCGAATTTCTTCGTCGGCGGTCGGCAGGAGGCGTGGCGCGAGGTGCTGTCGCTGCTGCAGGCGCTGGGCGACGAGGGGAAGGGTACGAAGGACGAGCGCGCGACGCGTCTCGTCTGGTCGATCGAACTCGACCGGCAGGGTCGCATCGAGGCCATCCTGCCGATGGAGCAGAAACGCGGCGTCCGTGGCTGGAGCAAGGCGAAGGAAGTGCCGCTCGCCCGGCTCGCCGGCAACGCGAAGCTCGACCCCTGGGACGCCAAGGTGATGCAGGCGGTGCGGCAGGATCGCCGCTACGCCCGCCGCTACACGCTCGATCGCGCGGCGGCGATCAGCGCGCTGATCGGGCATCCCGCGGTGGTGCTGGCGGACGCGCCGGAGATCGCCGTCGACGTGATCGAGGGCACGCCGGAACTCGAGGTCGTGCGCGAGGGCGAGCGCTTCGTCATGCGCGTCACGCCCGCGGTGCGCCCGAAGGCCGAGGCGGACACGCCCGCGTATTTCATCGACGCCGAAGAGCAGCGCGAACACGAAGCGGTGCGCGAGATCACGGTGCTGCGCGATTCGCCGCAGCGCATCCGGGTGATCCGGCTGACCCCGGCGCAGCGGCGGGCGGCCCAGCTCGTGTCCGGAGACTTCGCCGTCCCCGCGTCGGGCGCGGCCGAGCTGCAGCAGGCGCTGCAGACGCTCGCCGGGCACTTTCACGTGCAGTCCGACCACGCCGAGGCTGCGCGCGAAGTCTCCGCCGAAGCCCGCCTGCGCGCGGAGCTCGCCCCCGTCGGTGAGCGGCTGTTGCTCCGGCTGGTCGTTGCCCCGCTGGGGCCCGACGGTCCGCGCCTGCGTCCCGCCTCCGGCCGGGCGCGGGTGATGGCGGCGGTGAAGGGCGAGTCGGTCGGCGCCACGCGCGACCTCGTGGTCGAGCAGGCGCACCTCGACGCGGTGCTCGCCGCGCTGCCGTTTCTCGACCCCCCGGGCAAGCGCGACCTCGTCTGCGAGTGGGTGGTCGAGGATCCCGAAGATGCGCTCGGCATGGTCGAGCTGCTGCCGACCCTGGCGGCGGTCGCTGCCGTCGACTGGCCGCGCGGACAGGCGGTGCGCGTGGTGACCGTCGATGCGGCGCGGCTGTCGGTGCAGGTCAGGACCGAGCGCGACTGGTTCCGGCTGCAGGGTCGCGCCGATCTCGACGAGGGCCGCGTCATGGAGCTGGCCGAGCTCCTGGAGGCGGCGACCGGCCGTCGCTTCGTGCCGATGGGCAAGGGGGTCTACGCGACGCTGACCCGCGACCTGCGGCAGCGGCTGGCCGAACTGGCGGCGGTCGCCGAGCCCGGGCGGGGCGAGTTGCGGGTCCCGCAGCTCGCCGGTGCGTGGCTCAACGACGTGCTGGCGGGAGTGCCGGCGGAGACCGACGCCGCCTTTCGCGCGCGCGTCGCGCGGCTGCGCGCGGCGCAGGACACGCAACCGGCGCTGCCGCCCGGTTTGCAGGTCGAGCTGCGGCCGTACCAGGAAGACGGCTACGTCTGGGCCATGCGGCTGGCGCAGGCGGGATTCGGCGCCTGCCTCGCCGACGACATGGGACTGGGCAAGACCATCCAGGCGCTGGCCGTGCTGGTGGCCCGCAGCGGCGACGGGCCCGCGCTGGTCATCGCGCCGACGTCGGTGTGCGGCAACTGGCTGGCCGAGACACGACGGTTCGCGCCGACGTTGAACCCGACGATCTACGGCGAGGGCGATCGCGCCGGATCGATCGCCGCCGCCGGGCCCCGGGACGTCCTGATCGTTTCCTGGACGCTGCTGCAGCAGGCGCAGGAGAGCTTCGTCGCGCGGCGGTGGCACACGGTGGTCGCCGACGAGGCGCAGGCGGTCAAGAATGCCGCGGCGAAGCGTTCGCTCGCGCTGTTCGAGCTGCAAACCGATTTCCGCATGGCCCTGTCCGGCACGCCGGTCGAGAATCGCCTCGCCGAGCTGTGGTCGATCATGCGCTACTGCAACCCGGGCCTGCTGGGGACGCCGTCGCGGTTCAACGAGCGCTTTGCCGCGCCGATCGAGCGCGATCGCGATCGCGAAGCGCAGCGCCTGCTGCGCCGGCTGATCGCGCCGTTCGTGCTGCGGCGGACCAAGGCGGAGGTGCTGCAGGAACTGCCGCAGCGCACGGAACTGACGCTGTCCGTGGCCCCCGATCCGGCCGAGGCGGCGCACTACGAGGCCCTGCGCCGCCAGGCCGTGGCGGTCGCCGAATCGGCCGCCGGCGAGCGCGGAGGCCAGGCGCAGCTCAACATCCTGGCGCAGCTCACCCGCCTGCGCCGCGCGGCCTGCGACCCCCGATTGGTGAGCCCGGAACTCGGCATCGCCGGCGCCAAGCTGCGCGTGTTCGCGGAGCTCGCGACCGAGATCGTCGCCAATGGGCACAAGGCGCTGGTGTTCAGCCAGTTCGTCGACTTCCTCACTCTGCTGCGGACGCCGCTGGACGAGGCGGGCATCCGCTACCAGTATCTCGACGGCTCGACGCCGGCGGCCGAGCGGACGCGTCGCGTCGCCGCGTTCCAGGCCGGGGAGGGCAACCTCTTCCTCATCAGCCTCAAGGCCGGAGGCTACGGGCTGAACCTGACGGCCGCCGACTACGTCGTCATCACCGATCCCTGGTGGAATCCCGCTGCCGAGGACCAGGCGATGGGCCGCGCGCATCGCATCGGCCAGCTGCGGCCGGTCACCGTCTACCGGCTGGTGGCCAAGGGCACGCTGGAGGAACGCATCATCGACCTTCACCTCGACAAGCGCGCGCTGGCCGAAGGCGTGCTGGCCGACGGCGGCGAGGGCGGCACGGTGCCGACCACCGACGAGCTCATCGCGCTCTTGCGCGGCGATTGAAGGGCCGTCCGCCGCGGGTGCGCGGAACCCCCGGCGCGAAGAGCTGCGCCGTTCGCTTCGTGCTAAATTCGCCGCTGTCAGGTCGAGGAGCGGTTTCAACATGGGCAAGGAAGCGATCCACAGCAAGCACGCGCCGGCGGCGCTCGGCCCGTATTCGCAGGGCATCCGGGCCGGCGACACCGTGTACCTGTCGGGTCAGATCGGCCTCGACCCGGCGACCGGCGCCCTCGTCGACGGCATCGACGCCCAGGCCCGGCAGGTGTTCAAGAACCTGCGGGCGGTGGCGCAGGCGGCGGGCGGCGAGCTCGACGACGTGGTGAAGCTCACGCTGCTGCTCGCCGACCTCGGCGACTTCGTCCTGGTCAACGAGATCATGGCCGGCTTTTTCAGCGCGCCGTTTCCGGCGCGCGCCACCTATCAGGTCGCGGCGCTGCCGAAAGGCGCGCGGATCGAGGTCGAGGCGGTGCTGGTGCGCGACGCCGGGCGTCGCGTCGGCCAGGACGCACGCCCGGGCAGGGAACCGTAGTCGCCGCGGTGGCCAGGAGACAAGCCGCGGCGGCCGCCGGCAAGGCGGACAAACCCGGACGCGGACTTGCCGATCAGCTCGCGAAGCTGGGCATCGGGTGCGACCAGGACCTCGTCCTGCACCTGCCGCTGCGCTACGAGGACCACACGCAGCTCGTGCCGCTGGCGGCGCTCGGCGCCGGCATGACCGCGCAGGCCGAGGGCACGGTGCTGCACACCGACGTGCAGTTCCGGCCGCGGCGGCAGCTGGTCTGCCTGCTCGAGGACGGCGCCGACGCGCAGGCGGGGCGTGCGCAGCTGGTGCTGCGCTTCTTCCACTTCTATCCCAGCCAGCAGAAGGCGCTGCAGCCCGGCGCGCGCGTGCGCGTCTTCGGCGAGGTGCGCGAAGGCCACTTCGGCCGCGAGATCGTGCATCCGCAGTTCCGGGTGGTGACGCCGGGCACGCCGCTGGCCGAGGCGCTGACCCCCGTCTACCCGACGACCGCGGGGCTGGGCCAGGAGACCCTGCGCAAGGTGATCGCGCGCGCGCTGGCGAGCGATCCGGCGCTCACCGCCGAGTCGCTCCCCGAGGACGTCGTCCGCCGGCGGCACCTGTGGAAGTTCGGCGATGCCGTGCGCTTCCTGCACGCGCCGCCTCCGCGCCTGAACCGGCTGACGCAGCACGCCCTCGACCAGCGCACGCACCCGGCCTGGCAGCGGCTGAAGTTCGACGAGCTGGTGGCGCAGCAGCTCTCGCTGAAGGCGCACCGCCGCGCGCGCGCGGCACGCCACGCGCCGGTGCTCACCGGGAACGGCGAGCTCACCGGTGCGCTGCTGGCGCGCATTCCGTTCCAGCTCACCCGGGCGCAGCAGCGCGTGTGGCGCGAAATCAGCCACGACCTGAAGCGCGCGATGCCGATGCAGCGGCTGCTGCAGGGCGACGTCGGCAGCGGCAAGACGATCGTCGCCGCGCTGGCCGCGCTGCAGGCGATCGAGAGCGGGCGGCAGGTGGCGCTGATGGCACCGACCGAAATCCTCGCCGAGCAGCACTATCGCAAGCTCGCGCAGTGGCTCGACGGCAGCGGCGTGCGGGTCGCGTGGCTCGCGGGCGGCATGGGGGCGAAGGCGCGCCGCGCGTCGATGGCCGCGATCGCCAGCGGCGAGGCCGCGTTCGCCGTGGGCACCCACGCGCTGTTCGAGGAAGACGTCGAGTTGCCGCGGCTGGGGCTCGCCATCGTCGACGAGCAGCACCGCTTCGGCGTCGCGCAGCGGCTGCGGCTGCGCGGCAAGGCGCTGGGCGAGGCGCACCAGCTGATGATGAGCGCGACGCCGATTCCGCGGACGCTGGCGATGACCTTCTACGCCGACCTCGACGTCTCGGTGCTGGACGAGCTGCCACCGGGACGAACGCCGGTGGCGACGCGCCTGGTCAACAACAAGCGACGGCCCGAGATCGTCGAGCGCGTGCGGCGCGGCTGCGCCGAGGGGCGGCAGGCGTACTGGGTCTGCCCGCTGATCGAGGAGTCGGAGAAGCTGGAGTTGCAGACCGCGGTCGCGTTGCATCAGGAGCTGACGCAGGCGCTGCCCGAGCTCAGCGTCGGCCTGCTGCACGGACGGATGAAGGCCGACGACAAGGCCGCGGCGATGGCGGCCTTCGCCGGCGGCGGCACGCAGGTGCTGGTCGCGACCACGGTGATCGAGGTGGGCGTCGACGTGCCCAACGCTTCTCTGATGGTGATCGAGCACGCGGAGCGCTTCGGTCTCGCCCAGCTGCACCAGCTGCGCGGCCGGGTCGGGCGCGGCGCGGCCGAGAGCGTCTGCTACCTGCTGTTCGAGGAGCCGCTGGGCGACACCGCCAAGGCCCGGCTCAAGGTCATCTTCGGCAGCAACGACGGCTTCGAGATCGCCCGCGCCGACCTCCAGATCCGCGGTCCGGGCGAGTTCCTCGGTGCACGTCAGTCGGGCGTGCCGATGCTGCGCTTCGCGGATCTCGAGCGCGACGCCGCGCTGATCGAGCAGGCACGCGACGCTGCCGACGATCTGCTGCTGCGCGAACCGGCCGCGGCGGCCGCGCACGTCGCGCGCTGGCTGGGCGGCAAGGCCGAGTTCTTTCGCGCCTGAATGGGAATGCCGGTCGGCGGCAAAAGCGTCAGGCCGCCGGCGGGCTCGCCCTGCCCGTCACTTCTGCAGCGACGCTTCCTCGATCAGCACCTTGTACGAGTAGCCGGACCCGAGATCGCGGTCGGTGCGGACGACGCCCTTGACCAGGACGACGTCGCCGACCTTGGTCTCGTCCCGGGTGGTGACGACCACGTCGTTGCTGCCGTCCGCGGCCGAGCCCGTTCCGTCGCGCAGGTGGATCCAGTTCTTGCCCATGACCGCCGGCGTGAACTTGACCACCTTGCCGCGGACCAGCGCCGGCTTGTCCTTGAGCTCGGACCGCCGGGTGACGACTTCGGCGACGGTGCGCGCATCGGGTCCGGTGGCCTTGGCCACCTTGATGTCGCCGGTGTCCGCGGGCCGGGCGGCGCCGGCGTGCAGCGCGCCGAGGTCGCCGCCGGCGGTCGCGGCGGTCGCGCCCGATCCGGCGAGCGAGCCGAAGACGATGCGGTCAAACTTCCGGTTCAGCGTCCGGCTCTCGAAATTCTGCATGACGTTGGCGTCGACGATGGTGACGTCGGCACCGGTCTTGACCGGCGCCCGGCTCACCGCGGCCCAGACCTCGCCGTCCCGGGTCTTCAGCCGCAGGTAGGTGTAGTTGTCGACGTCCTTCACTTCGAGGACCTTGCCGCTGACCGATGCCGATGCGCTCGCCGCCGGCACGGGCTTGTCCGCAGCCCGCGCCAGGCCGACATCGACGAGCAGCGCGAAAACCAGGATCCATCTGAGCATCTGCTTCTCCATGCGAAAGGAAACAGCGGTCTCCGAGGGGAGGCGCGCCAAAAGGCAAGCTGCAAGTGTAGCGTCTTCGGCGCTGCTGCAACGACTGGACAGCCGGCCGGCGGCGGGTCGTCGACCCGGTCGGACGGCGAGCCTCGAGTGGGCGCCGGACGCCTCCGGCGAAGGTCTTCGCTAGCCGCCGCCGCGGTGCGTGGCGAGGTCCAGCCGCGCCAGCATCGCGGCGCGTTCGTCGACGCCGGCCGAGGGGAAGCGCAGCGTCACCGCGAGCACCGGCAGCGCAAGGCGCCCGATGACCAGTGGCGCCGAGCGCGCCAAGTCGACTTCCATCACCGTGCCGCGATAGGTCGCGCGGAAGCGCTCGGGACCGCCCTCGACCGCTTCGGGAAACGCGCAGCGCAGTCCGTGCGCGAACTCTTCCGGGGAGGCGGTCACCTGGCGCACCACGACGCGCGGCGGTGCATTGCCGGCGACCGCCATCAGAATGAATCTAAAGGGGGGGGGGTTGCCGCGTTGTTCCCTCGCCCCCCCCCCCCCCCCCCCCGGGGGGGTCGGTGGTCGCCTTCGTCCCCCCTTCCCCCCCCCCCCCCCGGCGGCTCCCCCCCCGGTTCTCATCCGCCGGCGACCGGCGGCCAGACGGCGAGGTGATCGCCGTCGTGCAGCGGCGCGGCCGCGCGCGCTTCCGGTGCGACGTAGTGGCCGTTGACGAGCACCAGCTTGGCAATTTTCGGCGGCAGGTCGTACTGCGCGAGCACGTCGCCGACGCAGGTGCCGTCGTCGACGTCCAGGACGACGGCGTGCCCCTTGGTCCCCGGTGGAAGCCGGTCCATCAGGTTGGCGTGCAGCTTGAGCGTGATCTTCATCGGTCGTCCGCCAGCGCGAGCTCGCGACCCGGTTCGCGGCCGCCGCTCGAAAACGGGCCGCGGCGAACCGCGGCCCTGAACAGGGAAACGACGGCGGGAACGGATCAGAGCCCGAGGCGCTCCAGCGTTTCGCGCTTCGGCACGCCGTCCTCGTTCCAGCCGCGGATCTGGTAGTACTCGGGCAGCATCTTGTCGAGGCCGCTCACCAGGCCCTTCGCCGGCCCCGTCTTGCAGGCTTCGGTCTTGAGGCGCGGCGGCAGGTCGTCGTCCTTCTTGCCCAGCCCGGCGGCGAGGTTGAACTGCTTTTCCATGTTCCAGATGCGCTCGCCCATCAGCGCCAGCTTTTCCATCGACCAGTCGCCTTCGCAGGCGGCCGCGATCTGCGGCTGCACGTCGGCGAGCCCCCAGGCGAAGCTGGTGAAGATGCAGATGCCCGCCGAATCGAACACGCCGGTGGCATCCTGGAACGCCTTGACCAGCTCGGCCTTGCCCTCGGTGACGTGCGGGTCGGTCTTGACCGGAATGCCCAGCACCTCGGAGGCCACGGTGTAGCCGCGCAGGTGGCAGGCGCCGCGGTTCGACGTCGCGTAGGCGAGGCCCATGCCCTGGATCGCACGCCCGTCGTAGGCCGGGAACTCCTGGCCCTTCACGCTCATCGACAGATCGGGCCGGCCGTACTTGGCGCAGAGCCGCTTCGACCCCAGCGCGAGCTCCTTGCCGAAACCTTCGCCGCGGGCGGTGATTTCGGCGAAGTGCGCCATCGCCTTGGTCGAACCGAAGGGCGCTTCCTCGCCGATCTGCTCCTTGGTCAGCAGCCCCAGTTCGTAGAGCTCCATCGCCGCGCCGACCGTCGTGCCGAAGGTGATCGGATCCATGCCCTGCTCGTTGCAGAGCATGTTGGCGTAGTGCAGCGCCTCGAGATCGCCCACGCCGTTGGCCGCGCCGAGCGCCCACGCCGCCTCGTATTCGAGGCCGCCCGTCGCGCCCCAGTACTTCGGGTTGTTGGTGACCGTGAAGTGCGTCTGGTCGATCTTCGAGATGCGCCCGCAGGCGATCGTGCAGGCGAAGCACGCGGCGTTGGTCACCAGCTGCGCCTTGCCGTCGGTGGGCCGCTTCTCGTGCATCGCCTCGCCGCCGATCTTCGACGCCTGATCGAACTGCACGTCGCGGTGGTTGCGGGTGGGCAGCGCGCCCATCTCGTTGATCACGTTCATCAGCACCTGCGTGCCGTACTTGGGCAGGCCCTGGCCGGTCACCGCGTTGTCGGCGAGGATCTTCTTCTTCTGGTTGGTGACTTCGAGGAACGCCGGGAAATCGCGGATGCCGCCGAAGCCCTTGGTGCCGCGGATGGCGACCGCCTTGAGGTTCTTCGAGCCCATCACCGCGCCGACGCCGGAGCGCCCGGCCGCACGGTGCAGGTCGTTGATGATGCACGCGAACAGCACCTGGTTCTCGCCGGCCAGGCCGATCGAGCACACGCGGATCTGCGGATCCTGGTGCGACGCCTTGATCGTCTCCTCGGTGTCCCAGCACGACTTGCCCCAGAGGCCCGCCGCGTCGAGGAGCTCGGCGCGGTCGTTCTCGACGTAGAGATAGACCGGCTTCGGCGACTTGCCCTCGAAGATGATCATGTCCCAGCCGGCGAACTTCATCTCGGCGCCGAAGTACCCGCCGGAGTTCGAGCACGCGATGGCGCCGGTCAGCGGGCCCTTGGTGACCACCGAGTAGCGGCCGCCGGTGGACGCCATCGTCCCGGTCAGCGGGCCGGTGACCATCAGCATCTTGTTCGCGGGCGACAGCGGGTCGACCTTGGGGTCGACCTCGGTGGTGAAATACTTGGTCGCGAGCCCGCGGCAGCCCAGGTAGTCCTGCGCCCACTCCATGTTCAGCGGCTCGGCGACGCAGGTTCCGGTGGTGAGGTTGACGCGCAATACCTTTCTCGTCCAGCCCATGGTCATCCTCCTCAGAGCACTGCCGAATTGGCGCGTCCGGCCCAGGCACGCATCCGGTCGAGGCCGGTCCAGTCGGCGTCGACGTAGGTGATCGCGCCGGTCGGGCAGGCCTTCACGCATTCAGGGTCGCCGCCGCAGAGGTCGCACTTCTGCACCTTGCCGGTCTCGGCGACGTAGTTGACGGTGCCGAAGGGGCAGGCGATCGTGCAGACCTTGCAGCCGACGCAGGTGCCGTCGTGCACGACCTTGGCGCCGGTGGCCGCGTCCATCGTGATCGCCTCGACCGGGCAGGCGAGCAGGCACCAGGCCTCGGCACACTGCGTGCAGGTGTAGGGCACCATGCGCCCTTCGTGCTCGAAGTTGAAGATCTTGATCCGCGACTGCGCGGGATTGAACGCGCCCGTGTGCTCGTACGCGCAGGCCATTTCGCATTGCAGGCACCCCGTGCACTTCTGCGGGTCGAGATACAGCGATTTCATCATGGGAGCTACCTCCGTCGCTTCGTTCTTCGGCGCGGCGGCCTCGCCGCCGATGCGTTCCGTCGCCCGTTGCCGGCGCGTGCAGCGAACCACCGCCCGCGCCGCCGCGTCTGCCGTGTCCGGACACGATGTCGGGTCTGGTTATACTATTCCTGCGTCGGCCGCTTGACCACGGGTGGCCGGGTATTTCGCTCCCCCGCGGTCCGATCTCCCGCGCCAACGAGTCCAGCCTATGCCCCCCGACGAGCGACAGCGCGAGTTCCACGGCCGGCGCTGGCTGACCGTCGTGCTGCGCTGCGTGCACCTGGTGGTGGTGATCTGGCTGGGCGCCTGCCTGATGGGCGCGCCCTTCGCCGACTCGGTCCGGGCGGCCCACACCTGGGTGTTCGCGAGCGGCGTCGCGATGTTCGCCGTCGATCTCTGGCACCACCCGGGCCACCTGCGGGAGACGGCCGGGGCCGCCATGCTGGTCAAGCTGGCGCTGGTCGCCGCGATGGCGATCGTGCCCCAGCACGCCCTCGCCCTGTTCTGGGCGATCGTCGTCGGGTCGGCGCTGGTCTCGCACGCGCCCGCGTCGTTCCGTCACGCCCGCGTCGTCGGGCGCTGACAAGGGTCCCGATCAGGCGGCCGCCTGAACGGTGGCGAGATACGCGGCCATGATCTGGGTGGGGTTCTCGACCAGCCGCGCCTTCCACTTGCCCAGCCGCACGCGGCGCTCGATCAGGCCGCGCAGCGCGCCCAGGTGGTCGGTGAAGCCGACGACGTTGGCGCCGACGAGGCGGTCGCCGTCGAACTCCAGGCGGATGTAGCGCCAGTGGGCGGCATCGACGAACTCGGTCGCGTCGCCGCCGGGGACGCCGTGCCAGGCGCCGAACGACGACGACACCAGGCCGAGCGTGTCGAGGACGTTGAACGCGAAGCTGCCCCGCGACGACGCGCGCGTGCCGGCCATGTTGAGCGCGGCGATGCGGCCCTGCTCGACGGCGTTGGGCTGGATGGCGTTGACCTGGCGTCGTCCGGTGACGCAGTCGACGGCGTCGGCGACGTCACCCGCCGCGAAGATTCCCGGGACGCTGGTTTCGAGGTGCTCGTCGACCACCACGCCGTTGCCGATCGCCACATCGCTGCCGGCCAGCCAGCCGATGTCGGGCTTGACGCCCACCGCGCTGAGATAGAGGTCGGCGGGCAAGCGCTCACCGGTCGTCAGCGTGACCGCCAGGGCGCCGTCCGCCGCGTCGATGCGCGCCGTCTGCGTCTTCGGCAGGATGCGCACGCCCTTCGCTTCGCACCAGCGCCGGATCATGTCGCCGGCGGTGGGGTTGATCATCCGCGAGACCATGAGGCCGCTGCGGACCAGCACCGTCAGCGCCGCGCCGCGCTTGACCAGCCCCTCCATGATGATGCAGCCGATGAAGCCGGCGCCCATCTGCACCACCCGGGTCCCCGGCCTGATCGTCGCCAGGATGGCGCGGGCGTCGGCGAGCGTCCAGCAGGTGTGCACGCCGGGAAGGTCGATGCCGGGAATGGCCTCCTTCGTCGGCCGCGATCCGGTCGCGATCAGCAGGCGATCGAAAGGCAGCGCGGTCCCGTCCTGCAGCCGCAGCGACCGGACCCGCGTGTCGAGCGCCGCGGCCGGCGAGCCGACGAGGCGGATGCCGAGCCCGTCGTAGTGACCGGCCGCCTGCCGCAGGTGGGTGCCTTCGGTCGGAATCCTGCCCGTCAGCACGTAGGGAATCGCCATCCGGGCATAGGGTTGCTCGCCCTCGCCGTTGACGAGAACGACGTCGCCGGCGGGATCGGCCCGGCGCAGTGTCTCCGCCGCGATCACGCCGGCGGCACCCGCGCCGACCACCACGTAGCGGGTGGGCGTCGCGGCGGGCCGGTCCGTGCCCCCGCTCCCCGAACGCGTTGCGCCGTTCGCCATGTTCGCCGCTCCTCCGGGTCTGGTGATAGGGATTGCGCCGTGCCGCCGGGAAACGCGATGTCGTCCGGCCGGCGCCATGTCATCGTATACCCGGTCGCCGCACCGGTACAGTTGGTGCCGGGTGCGGCGCACGGCGGCTCGTGCCCGGTGCGGCCGGGGGCGTTCGGGAGGCGCGCAGGCGGCGCTCGCGGCGCGGCGCGGACGACCGGCTTTCGCGACCGAAATCAAAGCCTTGCCGATGCCGCGCGGGCATCTGGGCTAAAATGCGGGTCCAGGCAGGCGGCGACCCATGGCGCTCTACACTCTCGGCCTCAACCACCAGACCGCACCGCTCGACGTGCGGGAGCGCGTCGCGTTCGCGCCGGACGCGATCGGGCACGCGCTGCGCGACCTGCTGGCCCGGCCCAGGATCAAGGAAGCGGCGATCCTGTCGACGTGCAACCGGACCGAAGTCTACGTCCACGGTGCCGAGCCGCAGCCGGTCGTGCAGTGGCTGGAAGAATTCCACCACGTGCCGCGGGACGCGCTGGCCCCCTACGTGTACACGCTGCCGCGGGAGCGCGCGGTCAGCCACGCGTTCCGGGTGGCGAGCGGCCTCGATTCGATGGTGCTGGGCGAGCCGCAGATCCTGGGGCAGATGAAGCAGGCGGTCCGCCACGCGGAGTCGGCGGGCTCGCTCGGGCTGGTGCTGAACCGCCTGTTCCAGCGGACCTTCGCGGTCGCCAAGGACGTGCGGTCGCAGACCGACATCGGCAGCGCGTCGATCTCGATGGCGGCGGCGGCGGTGAAGCTCGCCGAGCGGATCTTTCCGTCGATCGGCGACCAGCGGCTGCTGTTCATCGGCGCGGGCGAGATGATCGAGCTGACGGCGACGCACTTCGCCGCGCGGAACCCGAAGTCGATCACCATCGCCAACCGCACGCTGGAGAAGGGCCGGCAGCTCGCCGATCGCTTCCACGCCGAGGCGATCACGCTGAACGAGATGGCCGACACGCTGCCGCGCTTCGACATCATCGTCACCTGCACTGCCAGCACGCTGCCGATCCTCGGCAAGGGGCTGCTCGAGCGGGTCATCAAGGTGCGGCGCCACGCACCGGTCTTCATCGTCGACCTCGCGGTGCCGCGCGACGTCGAACGCGAGGCCGCCGAGCTCGACGACGTGTTCCTCTACACCGTCGACGACCTGTCGAACATCGTCCGCGACAACCTGCAGGTGCGCAAGGAGGCGATCGTCCAGGCCGAGGAGATGATCGCCGTGCAGACCGAGAGCTTCCTGCGCTGGCTCGAGGGTCGCGCGGTGGTGCCGACGATCACGGCGATCCACGGCCACCACGAACAGTTGCGCACGGCGGAGCTCGACCGGGCGAAGCGGCTGCTGCAGGGCGGGACTCCGCCCGAGCAGGTGCTCGAGCTGCTGGCGCGCGGGCTGACCAACAAGTTCCTGCACGCGCCGACGCAGGCGCTGAACCAGGCCGGCGACGCCGAGCGCGCCGAGCTGGTGGCGCTGTTCCAGCGGATCTACCAGATCCCCGACCATCCCTAGCGGTGCCTCGCCGGCGCCTGGCGCGCACCGGGGCGGCCGCGGGGAGCGAGCGGCGCCCCGCGGCCGCCGGCCTCGGCAGCCCGCGCTCCACCCCACGCCTCGATGAAACCTTCGCTGCAACTCAAGCTCGACCAGCTCGCGCTTCGCCTCGACGAGCTCAATGCGGTGCTGTCGTCCGAGGAGGCGACGCGCGACCTGGACCGTTATCGCGCGCTGACCCGCGAGCACGCGGAGATCGGGCCGGTGGTCGCGCGCTACCGCGACCACGGTCTCGCGCAGCGGACGGTGGCCGAGGCCGAGGAGATGGCGCGCGACCCGGAGATGAAGGCCTTCGCCGACGAGGAGCGCGAAGCGGCGCTCGCCGCGATGGCGGCCATCGAGGCCGACCTGCAGCGGATGCTGCTGCCCCGGGACCCCAACGACGAGCGCAACGTGTTCGTCGAGATCCGCGCCGGCACCGGCGGCGACGAGTCGGCGCTGTTCGCCGGCAACCTCTGCCGGATGTACCTGCGCTACGCCGAGCGCCAGCGCTGGCAGACCGAAATGGTCTCGGCGTCGCCGAGCGAGCTCGGCGGCTACAAGGAGGTGATCCTGCGCATCGCCGGCGCCGGCGCCTACTCGAAGCTCAAGTTCGAGTCCGGCGGCCACCGCGTCCAGCGCGTGCCGGAGACCGAGGCGCAGGGGCGCATCCACACCTCGGCCTGCACGGTCGCGGTGATGCCCGAGGCCGACCCGGTGGCCGCGCAGGAGATCAACCCCGCGGATCTGCGCATCGACACCTTCCGCGCGTCCGGCGCCGGCGGCCAGCACATCAACAAGACCGACTCGGCGGTGCGCATCACGCACCTGCCCACCGGGCTCGTCGTCGAGTGCCAGGACGACCGGTCGCAGCACCGCAACAAGGCGCAGGCGCTGGCGGTGCTCGCCTCGCGCCTCCTCGACCGCGAGCAGCGCGAGCGAGCGCAGAAGGAGGCGTCGATGCGCAAGTCGCTGGTCGGCAGCGGCGATCGCAGCGAGCGTATCCGCACCTACAACTTCCCGCAGGGACGCGTCACCGACCACCGGATCAACCTGACGCTGTACCGGATCGACGCGATCATGGACGGCGACATGGACGAGCTGATCGGGGCGCTGATGCAGGAGCACCAGGCCGAGCAGCTCGCGGCGCTGTCCGGCGAGGAGGCCTGATGGCGGCCGCGCCGGAGCCGTTGCCGCGGCTGCGCACCCGGCGGCTGGCACTGCGGGCCTTCCGTCGCGGCGATCTCGAGGACCTCGTCCGGCTGGACACCGATGCGCGGGTGATGCGCCAGGCCGGCCACGCCCGGGCCGTGTCGCGCGCCGACGTGGTCGCCGCATTGCCCCGGATCTGCCGCTATCCCGCCGCCCACCCCGGGCTCGGCTGCTGGCATGCGACGCGCCGCGACACCGGTGCGTACGTCGGCTGGTTCATCCTCAAGTACTGCGGCAAGTCCTGCGACGTCGAGGTCGGCTATCGCCTGCTGCCGGAAGCCTGGGGGCAGGGATTCGCCACCGAGGGCGCGACCGCGCTGGTCCGTTACGGTTTCGACACGCTCGAGCTCGACCGCATCATCGGCGTCACGCACCCCGACAACACCGCGTCGCAGCGCGTGCTGATGAAGGCCGGACTGGCGGACGCCGGATGGGGGCGCTACTACGGCCGGCGCCTGCGCCTGTTCGCGGCGCGGCGGTTCGATTTCGGCGGCCTCGATGCTGGGTAATGGAAAGTCTTCGCGGCTGAAGCCGCTCCTACACGACCGGCGCGCTGGCTCTGCTTGCAGGAGCGGCTGCTGCCGCAATCGCCTGCGCCGATGACGACCGTCGCGCAGGCGATCGCGCAGTCGGGCCTCGCGGCGATCGACGCGCAGGTGTTGCTCGCGCACGCGCTGGGCGTCCCGCGCACCTGGCTGGTCGCTCACGCCGACGAAGCGCTGGCGCCGGACACGGCGGCGGCCTTTGCGGCCCTCGCCGACCGCCGCCGCGGCGGCGAGCCGGTCGCCTACCTCACCGGCACGCGCGAATTCTTCGGCCTGACGCTCGCGGTCACGCCGGCGGTGCTGATTCCGCGGCCGGAAACCGAGACGCTGGTCGAGTTCGCGCTGGAGCGCCTCCCCGTCGACGCCGCGGCGCGGGTGCTCGACCTAGGTACCGGCTCGGGCGCCATCGCGCTGGCCATCGCCCACGCCCGGCCCCGCGCGCAGGTCGTCGGCGCGGACCGCTCGGCGGAGGCGCTGGCGGTCGCGCGCGCCAACGCGCGGCGACTGGGTCTGCGCAACGTCGAATTCGTCGCTGCCGACTGGTTCGACGGCATCGCCGCGGGGCGCTTCGACGTCGTCGTCGGCAACCCGCCGTACATTGCCGCGGCGGACGCGCATCTCGGGCAGGGGGACCTGCGCTTCGAGCCGCGGAGCGCGCTGACGCCGGGCGGCGACGGGCTCGGCGCGCTGCGCTGCATCGTCACCGCGGCGCCGCGCCACCTCGCCGCCGGGGCGACGCTGGCCGTCGAGCACGGCCACGACCAGGCGGGGGCGGTGGCGGCGATGTTCGCCGCCGCCGGCTACACCGACGTGGCGGCGGTGCGCGATCTCGCCGGCATCGTGCGCGTCACCGCCGGCGTGCGCGGCCGCTGACCCCGCGCGCTACGCCTCGCCGCGGGGTTTCCCTGCCGGTTTGGGAGGCAAGAGCGGTGCCGGGCGCCGACCGTCGATCAGGTGGGTGATTCCGAGCCACGGGTGCCGCAGCAGCATTCGCGGGCCGGCGTAGCGCATCACCACGCGCACCTCTTCGCGCCGTTCGGGGTGTAGCAGTGGACGGTGCAGTTGGTGCAGGTCGGCTTGGCATCGCCGAACACGCAGCGCTCCAGGCGCCGCGCCGCGTACGCCATCAGCTCGGCGCAGCGCGGGCACTGCGGATCGGCACTGCCGTGGTGGTCGCGGCAGTACATCTGCACCATCACGCGGATCGTCTTCAGCTCGCGCGCGCGGCGGGCGAAGCGCGGGTCGGTGACGAAGGGGGTGACTTTGGCGGTCATCGGCGGGGTCGGTGGTGCGGGGTCGCCAGCAGCGAAGGATGCCCGATCGCCGCGGGACCGGCCATGACGTGCGTCAAATGCCGCAACGGCCGGCACCCATCCCCGGCGGGGCGCCGGGGTCAGCCGGGCAGCGGCGCCGGCGGGGTGACGCCGAGCTTGGCGCTCCAGGGCAGCAGCGCCGGCAGGATCGTCGGATAGAGCGCGACGCCGTTTGCGCGCTGTTCGCGCAGGCGGCGCATGCCGGCCTCGCCGGGAACGCGCACCCGATCGACGCCCGGTCGCGGCTTCGACGCGTGGCTGGCGTCGACCATGTGATCCATCTGGCGATGGAAGTCGGTGTGGCCGCCGAACGCGCCGGGGTCGATCGCCTGGACGAAAACCGTGCCGCCCCAGCCCTCGGACGGATCGGCGCGACCGAATCCCGCCAGTCCCGCCGTCAGCGCCTCGATCATCAGCGCCAGGCCGAAGCCCTTGTAGCCGGCGTCGAGGCCGCCCAGCGGCAGCAGCGCACCCTTGGGCTCGGCGAACAGCGCGTTGGGATCGTCGGTGGCGCGGCCTTCGGCGTCGATGACCCAGGGGCCGGGCAGCTTTTGGCCGGCATCGCGGCATTGCCGCGTGAAGCCCATGCTGGTGATCGAGGTCGAGACGTCGACGAGGATCGGATCGGTCGACGTGGGAATGCCGACCGCGATCGGATTGGGCGTGACGATCGGCGTCAGGCCGCCGTGCGGCACGACGGCGGCCAGGATCGGGTCGGAGCTCTGCACGATGCCGACCATGCCGTGCTCGGTGGCGTGCAGCAGGTAGGCGGCGAGGCAGGCGATGTGGTGCGAACGGCGGATGACCACGGTGCCGGTTCCCTGGACGCGGGCCATGGCCATCGCGGTGTCCATCGCCTGCAGCACCAGCCACGGACCCGGCAGGCGCCCGCCGTCCCAGAGTTCGGCCGCCGGCCGCGCGTTGACCACGCGCGGCGCGCCCGAGGCTTTCATCGTCCCCTTTTCGATTTCGCCGAGATACGGCGCGAGCAGCGCCAGGCCGTGCGTCGTGTGCCCGAGCAGGTCGCCGGTGACGAGCACGTCGGCGACGGCCGCCGCGATGTCGTCGCGAACGCCGGCACGACCGAGCAGCGCGGTGGCGAAGGCGACGAGCTCGGGCGCGGAATGGCGGGGACGGGTCATGGTGGCGGGGCGCTGCAGCAACGCCGGTTGACGGCAGGCGGTGATTCTCGGACGATTCTACCTCAGGCGCGTCGCGGTGGTTTCCCGGTGGTGGCCTCGCGCCCTCCCTCATCCTCGTTCCCCGATCCCTTGTTGCCATCGTCGTTGACGGTCAGTGTGGTCACCTACCGGCCGGACGTGGTGCTCCTCGAGCGCTGCCTGCGCAAGCTCGCGCTGGCGATCGGGGCCGCGCGCGAGGAGGGGTCGATCCGCAGCGTGGCGATCGCGTTGATCGACAACAGCGAGGACCGGGCGATCGCGGCGCGGGTGATCGAGCTCGGGCAGACGCGCTTCGCCGACTCGGGGATGCAGATCCACTACCTGCACGGGCACGCCAACATCGGCTACGGCACCGCGCACAACCTCGCGCTGCACGGCACCGGCGCCGATTACCAGCTGGTGCTGAACCCCGATGTCGAGCTCGCGCCGGACGCGCTGGCCCGGGCGGTGCGCTGGCTCGACGCGCATCCGGACGTCGGCGCGCTGGCGCCGGCGGTGACCAATGCGCAGGGCCAACCCGAGTACCTCTGCAAGCGCTACCCGGCGGTGTTCGACCTGCTGCTGCGCGGCTTCGCGCCGGGATTCGTCCGCCGGCTGTTCCGGCGCCGGCTCGATCGCTACGAGCTGCGCGACCGCATCGATCCCGACAGCGACGCACCGGTCCTCGACGTGCCGATCATGTCCGGCGCCTGCCTGCTGGTGAAGCGGATACCGATCGACGTGACGGGCGGCTTCGATCCGCGGTTCTTCCTCTACTTCGAGGACTTCGACTGGAGCGTGCGCCTGTCCAAGGTGACGCAGACCGCGTGGCTGCCCGGGTTTCGCGCCGTGCACCACGGCGGCGGGGCCGCGCGCAAGGGCTTCCGGCACATCCGCTGGTTCGTCCAGAGCGGCATCCGGTTCTATCGCAAGCATGGCTGGCGCTGGTTCTGAGCCGATGGACGGCGGGCGACGCAACGTGGTCGTCACCGGGGCCGACGGCTTCGTCGGCCGCGCGTTGCGCGCGCATTGGGTGGCGACCAGGCGGCCGTTTCGCGCCGCGGTCCGCCGTCGCGGGTCCAGCGCGGCGCTGCCGCCCGGATGCGTGACGATCGACGACCTGGCGCTTGCCGCCGACGCGCAACTCGACGCGCTGGTGGCCGACGCGACGGCGATCGTCCACCTCGCCGGACGCGCGCACGTGATGCGGGAGAGCGCGACCGACCCCGCGGCCGCGTACCGGGCGGCGAACGTCGCGACCACCGCCGCGCTGGCGCGCGCCGCGGTGCGCGCCGGGGTCGAGCGTTTCATCCTCGCGAGCAGCATCAAGGTCAACGGCGAGGCCAGCGCACCCGGGCATCCGTTCGGCCCGGCCGACGTGCCGGCGCCGGCCGATGCCTATGCGGCGTCGAAATGGGAGGCCGAACGGGAGCTCGCGGCCATCGCTGCCGGCACGCCGCTGGTGCCGGTGGCGCTGCGCCTGCCGCTGGTCTACGGCCCCGGGGTGGGCGCCAATTTCCTGGCGCTGCTGGACGCCGTGGCCGGCCGGCGCCTGCTGCCGCTGGGCGCCGTGCGCGCGCGGCGCAGCCTGCTCTTCGTCGGCAATCTGGTCACCGCCGTCGACGCGGCACTCGACGCGGTGCCGGCGCCCGCGGGCGTGCACTGCGTCGCCGATGCGCCGCCGGTCGCGGTGCCCGATCTCGTGCGCGCGCTCGCCGTCGCGCTGGACGTGCCGGCGCGACTGCTGCCGGTGCCGGTGTCGCTGCTGCGCCTTGCCGGCCGGCTCACCGGGCGCGAGGCGGCGATCGAGCGCCTCACCACCGCGCTCGAAGTGGACGGCAGCGGGTTTCGCCGGGCGACCGGCTGGACGCCGTCGGCGACGCTGGAACAGGGACTGGCGGCCACCGCGCGCTGGTGGCGCAGCCGGCACTCGATCTGACGCCGCGCGCTTCGGGCAGCGGTCGGGGCTCGCGCAACGGGGGCAGCCGAACGAGAGCGCACCGCTATAATCGCGGTCATTCACTCTCGGAAAAACCCCATGACACCGCGCCCTTCCGGCCGTCGCGCCGACGAGCTGCGCCCGCTGCGCATCACCCGCCAGTTCACCAAGCACGCCGAAGGCTCGGTGCTGATCGAGGCCGGCGACACGACGGTGCTGTGCACGGCCAGCGTCGAGGACGGCGTGCCTTCGTTCCTCAAGGGCCAGGGGCAGGGCTGGCTCACCGCCGAATACGGCATGCTGCCGCGGGCGACGAACACGCGCTCGCGGCGCGAGGCCGCCGAGGGCCGGCAATCGGGCCGCACGCAGGAAATCCAGCGCCTCATCGGGCGCTCGCTGCGCGCCGTCACCGACCTCGGCGCGCTTGGCGAACGCACGCTGCGGATCGACTGCGACGTGCTGCAGGCCGACGGCGGCACGCGCTGCGCGGCGATCACCGGCGCCTGCGTCGCCGTGGCCGACGCGATTCGCTGGTGCAAGGCGCAGGGCGGGGTGACGGCCGAGCCGCTGAAGGACTTCGTCGCCGCGGTGTCGGTGGGGATGGTCGACGGCGTGCCCGTGCTCGATCTCGACTACGCCGAGGACGCGCGCTGCGACACCGACATGAACGTGGTGATGACCGGGATCGGCCGCTTCGTCGAGATCCAGGGCACCGCCGAAGGCATGCCGTTCTCGCACGCCGAAATGGAGGCGATGGTGAAGCTCGCCGAAAAGGGGATCGAGCGCCTGATCGCCGCGCAGATGCAGGCGCTGGGCGCATTGCCGAAGTGAGCGCGGCGCGGGTCGGCAGCGCAGCGGACGGCGGCAGTCGCCGATGAACGCCTTTCCCCGTCTCGTCCTCGCCTCCGGCAACGAGGGCAAGCTGCGCGAGTTCCGCCGCCTGCTGGCCCCGCTCGGCACTGAGGTGATCGCCCAGTCGGCACTGGACATTCCCGAGGCGCCGGAGCCGCACGTCACTTTCGTCGAGAACGCGCTGGCGAAGGCGCGGCACGCGAGCGCGCTCGCCGGGCTGCCGGCGCTGGCCGACGATTCCGGCGTCTGCGTGCGGGCGCTGGGCGGCGCGCCCGGAGTGCAGAGTGCGCGCTATGCCGGCGAGCCGCGGTCGGACCGGCGCAACAACGCGAAGCTCATCGCCGATCTGCAGGGCGTCGCCGACCGTCGCGCCCATTACGTCTGCGTGCTGGTGCTGGTGCGGCACGCGGCCGATCCCGAGCCGCTGATCGCCGAGGGGGCGTGGCACGGCCGCATCATCGACGTTCCGCGCGGTGCCGGCGGCTTCGGCTACGATCCGCACTTCCTCGACGAGGCGACGGGGCAGACCGGCGCCGAGTTGCCGCTGGAACAGAAGAACCGCATCTCGCACCGCGGCAAGGCGATGGAGGCGCTGCTCGAGCGCCTGCGCGACGAATGAGTGCGCCGGGCCGCCCCGAGGGCGAATGCCGGAGTGCGCAGCACGAAGGTACTCCAGTGAGTGCGACGGCCGCGGAAGCGAGCCTCGGGGCACGAGCCGCCGCCGTTCCGGCAACCGTGGTTCCCGCGACGCCTTCGCAGCCCCGCTTCGCCGCGCTGCCGCCGCTGGCGCTCTACGTGCACGTTCCGTGGTGCCTGAAGAAGTGCCCGTACTGCGACTTCAATTCGCACGAGCTCACCGGCGATCCGCAGGCCGACGTCTACGTCGCCGCGCTGCTCGCCGACCTCGAGTTCGCCTTGCCGTCGATCTGGGGACGCAAGGTCGTCTCGGTGTTCATCGGTGGCGGCACCCCGAGCGTGTTTCCCGCGGCGGCGATCGACGCGCTGCTGGCCGGCATCCGCGCGCGGGTGCCGCTGCTGCCCGACGCCGAGGTGACGCTGGAGGCCAATCCCGGGACCTTCGAGCGCGCGAAGTTCGCGGGCTTTCGCGCCGCCGGCGTCAACCGGCTGTCGCTGGGCATCCAGAGTTTCGACGCCGCGCAACTCGCGGCGCTGGGGCGCGTGCACGACGGCGACGAGGCGCGCCGCGCCGCGGACGCCGCGCTGGCGATCTTCGGCAACGTCAATTTCGACCTCATGTACGCGCTGCCGCGGCAGACGGTCGCCGCCGCGCGCGCCGACCTCGCCGCGGCGCTCGCCTTCGGTCCGCCGCACCTCTCCTTCTATCGACTGACGCTGGAGCCGAACACGCTGTTCCATCGCCATCCGCCGCCGCTGCCGGACGACGACACCGCCGCCGACATCGAGGACGCCGTGGAGGAATCGCTCGCCGCCGCCGGCTACGGCCACTACGAGACCTCGGCGCACGCGCGTCCCGGTCGCGAATGCCGGCACAACCTCAATTACTGGCAGTTCGGCGACTATCTCGGCATCGGCGCCGGCGCGCACTCGAAGCTCTCGTTCCCGGACCGGATCCGGCGCGAGCTGCGCCACAAGCAGCCGCGCCGGTATCTCGCGCAGGTCGCTGCCGGCGCGCCGCTGCAGGAGAGCTTTGCGGTGTCGCGCGACGACGTCGGCTTCGAGTTCATGCTGAACGCGCTGCGGCTCCACGCCGGCGTGCCGGCGGCGCTGTTCGCCGAGCGCACCGGGTATCCGCTGGCGTCGATCGCGCGCGAGCTCGCCGCGGCGACGGCGCGCGGATTGCTGGACCCCGATCCCGCGATGCTGCGGCCGACGCCGCTGGGCAGGCGGTTCCTCAACGACCTGCAGACGCTGTTCCTGCGCGAGCGCACGCCCGCGGGCGCCGCGGCGGACGGGGGCGGACGATGAGCGACCGGTCGTCCTGGCACGCGCTGTCGCTGGTCGAAGCCCGTGCGCGCCTCGCGTCGGGTGCCCTCACCGCGCGCGGGCTCGCCGACGCGTGGCTCGCGCGCGTCGCCGCGACCGACGCCCGCATCGAGGCCTGGGCGCACCTCGACCCGGCACGGGTGCGCGCCGCCGCCGATCGCCTCGACGCGACACCGCCCGCGCAGCGGGGCCCGCTGCACGGCATCGGCATCGGGGTCAAGGACATCATCGCCACCGCCGACCTGCCGACCGAAATGGGATCGCCGGTGCACGCCGGGCATCGCCCTGCCGCCGACGCGGCCTGCGTCGCGCGCGTCAAGGCCGCCGGCGGGTACGTGTTCGGCAAGACGGTGACGACCGCGTACGCGTTCCTCGACCCCGGCAAGACCCGCAACCCGTGGCATCCCGGGCACACGCCCGGCGGCTCGTCGTCGGGCTCGGCGGCGGCGGTCGCCGCAGGTCACGTTCCGGGGGCGCTGGGGACGCAGACCAACGGCTCGGTGATCCGTCCGGCGGCCTACTGCGGCGTCGTCGGGTTCAAGCCGACGCGCGGTTCGATTGCGCTGGACGGCATCCACGTCTTCAGCGAGACGCTCGACCAGGCGGGAACCTTCACCCGCAGCGTTGCCGACGCGGCGCTGCTGGCGCACGCGGTGGCCGCGCCCGGCGCCGTCGCCGGCGAAGTCGCCATCGTGTCGCGACCGCCGCGCCTCGCCTATCTCGCGCAGTTTCCCTGGACCCGGCTCGACTGCCACGACGACGATCGGGTCGAGGCTGCGGTGACGCGGCTGCGCCGGCGCGCCGAAGTGGTGCCGGTCGAGCTGACCGGCGAGTGGCGCGGCGCCGACCGGATCCACCGCACGATCATGCTGTTCGAGGCGGCGCGCAACATGGCCGGGCTGCAGGACCGCGAGCGCGCCCGCCTGTCGCCGAAGCTCAACGCCGCGCTGGACGAGGGGCGCGCAATCGCCGCCGCCGGCTACGAGGCCGCGCTGCGCGGGCGCGAGCGCGCGATCGGCGAGCTGGCGCAGTGGATGCGCGGTTTCGACGCGGTGCTCGCGCCGCCGGCGCCCTCGGCGGCCCCCGCCGGGCTCGACTCCACCGGCGACCCGGGCTGCTGCACGCTGTGGTCGTTGCTGGGATTCCCGGCGCTGACGCTGCCCGTCGACTGGGCCGGCGGGGGATTGCCGATCGGCCTGCAGCTCGCGGCCCCGGCCGGCGCCGACGACCGGCTGCTGGCGGTGGCGCGGTGGTGCGAAGTGCAGCTCTCGTTCGCGTCGCGGTGGTGAAGCGCGCACCGACACCGGTGACCCGCCGATGAAGCGCGCCAAGAAGCACCTGCCGCCCGCGACGCTCGCGCCGCGCAATCCCGTCGCCCGCTCGCCGCTGCTCGCCAAGGGCGGCGCGCACGGCAAGAGCACGGCGGCGCGGCGGCGCGAAGCGAACATGGCGCTCGCGCGCCTCAAGCGCGACCCGGAGTCGGTGCCGTGAAGCGCTGGCCGCACCACCCCGGCACGCTCTGCCGCAGCGACCTCGAGGACGGACGGATGCGCGAGATCTATGCCGCGGTCGCCGAGCCCGGGCGCGCGTTGAACGACGAGCAGCTGGCCGCGTCGCTGCAGCGCACGCTCGCGGCGCGGCCCGCCGGCGCGGGGTGGTGGATCTTCGCCTACGGCTCGCTGCTGTGGAATCCGCTGTTTCCGGTGGCCGAGATGCGGGTGGCCAGGGTGCGCGGCTGGCACCGGCGCTTCTGCCTGTGGTCGCTCGCCTCGCGCGGCACGCCCGAGGCGCCCGGACTGGTGCTGGGGCTCGAGCCCGGGGGCTGCTGCCGCGGGGTCGCGCTGCGGCTGCCCGCGCCGCTGGCCCTCGACGAGCTGCACCTGCTCTGGCGGCGCGAGATGGTGGTCGGATCGTACCGGCCGATCTGGGCGCGCGTCGACGCCGGCGGCAAGCCGTTGACGGCGCTCACCTTCGTCGTGCGCCGCGACCACCCGCAGTACGCCGGCAAGCAGGCGGTCGAGCGCGAGGTCGAGGTGCTTGCCCGCGCGGTCGGCGCCTTCGGCTCGTCGCTCGACTATCTCGAGCGCACGCGCGTCGCGCTGGTCGCGCACGGCATCGTCGACACCTACCTCGAGCGCCTGTCGGCGGGCGTCGCGAAGCTGCGCAACGGCTGACGTCGACTCCGGTCAGCGCCCGGGTGCGGCCGGCGCGTCGGCGGCGAAGCCCAGCTCCCGCAACCGGGCCTCGGCGGCCAGCGCCTCGTCGCGCGTGACGAAGGGGCCGACGCGCACCCGGGTTTCGAGCAGCGTCGGCAGGCCCTGCTCCTGCAGGCGGGCGCGCAGCGTCTCGGCGTCCGCCGGCGGCAGCAGGCTGCCCAGCTGGACGAAGTGACGGCGGTCGGCGCCGTTGCCGTCGAACCGGATGCTCGAACGCAGCGGCGTGCCGGCGGCGGCGGTCGGCGCGGGGGTCGGGATCGCGGGCAAAGCGGTCGGGGGTACCGCGGACTCCGCGGGCTGCGGCGGCGCGACCGGCGGCGGGGGCGCCGTCGCAGCGGAGTCCTCCGCCTTCGCGCCGGTCGCGGTGGCTTCCGTGCGGGTCGCGTCCGCGGGCGCAACCGGCGCGGGCAGGGCGACGGCGGGACCGGCCGGTGGCGTTCCTCCACCGGTCGCGGGGTCGCGCGCGGCGACGTCCGAGCCCTTGTCCTGCACCGGCGACGGGGGCGAAAGAAAGTGCACGGCCGCCAGTGCCGCCGCAACGATGACGATCAGCGCGGCGACGACGCCGATCTGCCGGCGCAGGCTCTGCCGCCGCATCTCCAGCGCATCGGTTGCACTGCCGCCGATCGGCGTCTGCGCGCTCATCGTGGCTCCTTGTTGTTCGCGAGCCAGCAGACAAGCTCGGCTTCGCCCAGACTGATGCCGCAGCGCCGGGCAATGGCCGCTGCGTCGAGTCCCTGGCGGGCGAGCGCCGTCGCTTCCTCGTGCACCGTCGACGGGCGCGGCGTCGTGGCGGATGGCGCCGGCGCCGGCGCCGGCCTGGGCGGGGGCGCCGGGGCGGGCGCGACGGCCGGCGGCACCGCTGCCGCGGAATCCGGTCCGGCGGGAACGGGGGCAGGGGCCGCGCGCGGGGTGGCCGACCGCAGTCGCGCGAGGCGGAACACGAGGATGCCGAGATAGACGACCAGCACCAGCAGGGTCGTGGCGAGGAGGTCGCCGACGGCGACGGTCACGCGGCCTCCCGTTGCCGGGCGGTGGCGGCGCGCCCCATCGCCAGCGCCACGCCGAGCCACGCGCCGGCCAGCGGAACGGCGATCCAGGACATCGTCGGCAGCGACAGGCCGAGCCCCTTCAGGCCGGCGAAGATCCACGACGACGAGGTGTCGCCGAAGCGGTGGACCAGCGTGTCGATGACGTTCTTGGCCTTGTACTTCTGTTCCGGGGGCAGGACGTTGAACAGCGTCTCCCGCGCCGGCTTGCTGATCGCGTACTCGCCGGCGCGGCGGGTGACGCCGAACGCGACCAGCGTGGCCAGGCCCGGATGCAGCGCCAGCAGCGCGAAGCCGACGATGGCGACCACCGGCATCGCGGCCAGCATGAACGTCGTGCCCAGGCGCCGGATCAGCGTCCCGAACGCGAGCACCTGGATCAGCAGCGTCAGCACGTTGACGGTCATGTCGACCAGTGCCAAGAGCCGCGTGCGCTGCGCGCTGTCGCCGATCGCGGCGGGGACCAGTTCCGCCTGCTGGAAGTAGAGGAACGTCGACAGCAGCGAGTAGAGGAAGAGGAACAGGCAGATGCCGAGCAGGTAGGGCGAGCGGAAGAGGTCGGTGATTCCCGACCAGACGCTCCCGGTCAACGGCCGCTGCGCATCGATGTCGCCGGTCGCGCCGGTGCGCTGCGCCCAGTCGCGCAACCGCAGCAGCGCGACGATGGCGACCAGCAGGAACGCCGCCGACACCAGCACCATGCCCTTGGCGCCGATCAGCAACACCAGCCCGGCGGTGAGCGCGGGTCCGGCCAGCGCGCCGGCGGTGCCGCCGGCGGCGATGAAGCCGTACAGCCGCTGCGCCTGCGCGGTGACGAAGAGGTCGGCCATCAGGCTCCAGAACACCGAAACGGCGAACAGGTTGAAGACGCTGACCCAGACGAAGAACGCGCGGGCGACCGCGGCGGACTGCGTGCCGCCGGCCTCGAACACGACGAAGAACGCCAGCAGGTTGGCGATGAAGAACGCGTACAGCCAGGGCAGCAGCCGGCGGCGCGGAAAGCGGCCGGTCAGCCAGCCGAACACCGGCGCCACCAGCAGCATGGTGACGAACACCAGCGTGAACACCTCGTGCAGCCGGGCCTGGCCGACCTGGATCGCCATCTCGTCGCGGATCGGGCGCAGCACGTAGTAGGCCGCCAGCAGCGCAAAGAAGTAGACGAACGCCCACAGCGTCGCGCGGAGCTCGTCGGGCCGCGACCGCGTCAGGCGCAACAGCAGACTCGCGGGCAGGCGGCCGATCGCCGCAGCGCCCTGTTCAGATGGCGACATGCCGTCCGCCATCGACGTTGAGCGTCTCGCCGGTGACGTAGGTGGCCTCGGCCATCAGGTAGTAGACGGCTTTCGCGATGTCGTCCGGGGCGCCCTCGCGCTTCAACGGCGTGTGCGAGATGATCCGCTGCCGCGACAGCTCGTCGAAGGCGTCGTCCTCGGGCCACAGGATCGGGCCGGGCGCGACGGCGTTGACGCGGACTTCCGGCGCCAGGTCGCGCGCCAGCGCGCGCGTGAGCCCCGAGAGGCCGGCCTTGGCCACCGAGTAGACGACGTAGTTGCGCAGCGGCCGCTCGGCGTGGATGTCGGTGATGTTGACGATCGCCCCCTGCGCCTTCTTCAGCGCGGGCGCGGCCGCCTGCGACAGGAACAGCGGCGACTTGAGGTTGGTGCCGACGAGGTCGTTCCAGTGCTCGAGCGTGATGTCGCCGACGGGCGTCGGAAAGAACGACGACGCGTTGTTGACCAGCCCGTCGAGGCGGCCGAACGACGCGAGCGTCTGCTCGACCAGCGACGGCAGCTTGGCGATGTCGAGGAGGTCGGCCTGGATCAGCGCCACCGAGCCCGGGCGCAGGTGATTGAGCTCGACCTGCAGCAGCCGCGCTTCGCCGGCCGACCGGCGGTAGTGGAGCATCAGGTTGGCGCCGGCCGTGTGCAGCCGGCGGCAGATCGCCGCCCCCACGCGCTTTGCGCCGCCGGTAATCAGCACCGTCTTTCCTTGCATCCCTCGCTCCCGATTCGGGCGGTGACCGGTCGTTGTCGCCGGCGCATGCGCCAAGGCCTGCGAAGCACTACACTGCGGCGGCGCCACCCGAGAGAACACTAGCATAGGCGCGCCGAGCTTCGCAGCGCGTCGACCGCCGCCGCCTGCAACGCCTGTTTCCGCCACGCATGCCCATTGCCGCCGACCTGCCGCTGCCCGCTCCGCCAGCGCTGGAGCACAGCGAGCGCGTGGCCCTGGCCGTTCGCGCGGCCATCGCCGACAGCGACGGCTGGATTCCCTTCGAGCGCTACATGGAGCTCGCGCTGCATGCGCCCGGGCTGGGCTACTACAGCGCCGGCGCGACCAAGCTGGGTGCGGCCGGCGACTTCACGACCGCGCCGGAGATGACGCCGCTGTTCGGCGCCGCGCTGGCGGTGCAGGTCGACGCGATCCTGCGCGCGACGCCGGGCCGCGAGATCGTCGAGCTCGGCGCCGGCAGCGGACGGCTCGCCCGCGACCTCCTGGCGGCGCTGGCCGAGCGCGACGCGCTGCCGTCGCGCTACGCGATCCTCGAGTTGAGCCCGGAGCTCGCCCTGCGGCAGCGCGCGACGCTGCAGGCGCTGCCCGGGCACCTGCACGCGCGCGTCGAGTGGCTGTCGACGCTGCCCGCGGCGATCGACGGCGCCATCGTCGCCAACGAGGTGCTGGACGCGATTCCCGTCCATCTCGTCGCGCGTCGGGGCGGCCGCTATTTCGAGCGCGGTGTCGCCGAGGACGAGCGGCGCGGAACGCTGGCCTGGGCCGACCGCCCCGCGCCCGATTGGCTGGCCGCCTGCGCGCGGGCGCGCTTTCCGGAAGCGATCGACTACCAGAGCGAACTCAATCCCGCGGCCGAAGGCCTGGTCGAGGAGCTGGGCCGGATCCTCGTCCACGGCGCGGCGCTGTTCGTCGACTACGGCTTCGGCGCCGCCGAGTACTACCATCCGCAGCGCGACCAGGGGACGCTCGTCTGCCACTACCGGCACCGGGTTCACCACGACCCGTTCCGCTGGCCGGGGCTGTCCGACATCACCGCCCACGTCGATTTCAGCGCCGTCGCCGCGGCCGGCGAGCGCGCCGGCCTCGCGGTCGCGGGCTTCGCCGCGCAGGCACCGTTCCTCCTCGGCTGCGGCGTGCTGGAGCGGCTGGCGGCGATCGGCGCACCGGAGTCGCCGGCCTACCTGCAGGCCGCATCGGCGGTGCAGAAGCTGCTGTCGCCGGCGGAAATGGGCGAGCTCTTCAAGGTGCTGGCCCTCGCGCGCACGGCGGGCATCGACTGGCCGGGATTCGCCGTCGTCGACCACCGTCACCGCCTTTGACGCTCCCTTCGTCCAACGGACCCGATGCCATGTCAGCCTCGTCGCTCGCCAGCCGCAGTCTCTGTCTCGGCCACCTGCCCGCCCGTCACGCGCGCTACCGGCCGCACCACACTGCCGTCGTCGTGGCGCCGCGCTCGGCGCGCGAGCGCGAGCTGCGCCTCGACTGGCGCGAGTTCGACGCCTACGTCAATCGCTGGGCCAATGCGCTGACGTCGCTGGGCGTGTGCCGCGGCGACCGGGTGGCGACGGTGCTGCCGAACTCGCTGGAGCTGCTCGCGACCTATTGGGCCTGTGCCAAGCTCGGCGCAGCCGCGGTACCGCTGTCGCCGCTGCTGACGACCAGCGGCCTGAAGTCGCTGCTCGCCGACGCGATGCCGCGGGTGGTGCTGGCGTCGAGCGATCGGCTCGCGGCGATCGAGGACGTCCGCCACGACGTCGCCTGGCACCCGCTTCCCCTCTGGGTGCTGGTCGACGCCGCCACCGACGACGAGGCGGCCAGCTACTACGCATTCGGCCCGCTGCAGGCCAACGCGGACGACGCCCCGCCGGACGTCGAGGTCGACGCCGACGATCTCCTGACGCTGATGTACACCTCGGGGACCACCGGCCTGCCCAAGGGCATTCCGCACACGCACTTCATCCGCGCGATGTACGCGACGCTGCTGGCCAACGCCTGGCGCATGACGCCCGAGTCGGTCGTGCTGCACACCGGGGCCATCGTGTTCAACGGCGCGATGGTGACCTTGTTCCCGGCGTTCTTCTGCGGCGCCACCTACATCCTGCACCGCGCCTTCGACGCCGAGGCCTTCATCGCGGCCGTGGAGAGCGAGCGCGTGACGCACACGATGCTGGTGCCCTCGCAGGTCATCGCCATCCTCGACGCAGCGGGCTTCGACCCCGTCCGGCTGGCGTCGCTGCAGATGATCCTCTCGCTCGGCGCGCCGCTGCATCGCGAGCACAAGGAGCGGCTCAACCGCCTGCTGCCCGACCGCTTCCACGAGCTCTACGGCCTCACCGAGGGTTTCGTCACCATCCTCGACCGGGCCGACGCGCTGCGCAAGACCGGCAGCGTCGGCATCCCGCCGCCGTTCTACGAAATGCGCATCGTCGACGCGGACGGCAACGACGCGCCGCGCGGCGCCATCGGCGAGATCGTCGGGCGCGGACCGATCACCATGGCCGGCTACTACAACCGGCCGGAAGCCACCGCGCAGGCGCTGCGCGACGGCTGGCTGCACACCGGCGACGTCGGCTATCTCGACGAGGACGGCTACCTCTACCTCGTCGACCGGGTGAAGGACATGATCGACTCGGGCGGGGTGAAGGTCTATCCGAAGGACATCGAGGAGATCGCCGTCACGCACCCGGCCGTGCGCGAGGTCGCGGTCTTCGGCATCCCCGACGAGAAGTGGGGCGAGACGCCGGTCGCCGCCATCGTGCTGCGCGAGCGCGACAGCGTGGCCGCCGAGGACCTGCGCGAGTGGATCAACGCGCGCGTCGCCGCCACGTACCAGCGCCTCGCGCGCGTGATCGTGATGGACGAGTTCCCGCGCAACGCCGCCGGCAAGACGCTGAAGCGCGAGCTCCGCGCGCCGTTCTGGAAGGACCGGGAGTCGGCGATCTGACCGGCGGCGGGTGGCGAGCCGCCGGTCGCCGCGGCGACCGCTCCACCGCCGGCGGCAGGGGCGCGCCTCTGCCGGGCCGGGACGTCAGCAGCCGTAGGGACCGGGGACGTAGAGCTCCTCGTCGGGCGCCGACGGCGGCGGCGACGAATCGATGCGCTCGAGAAGCAGTCGCGCCTGCGGACGCCCCGCCGCGGCCGCCTGCGAGAGATAGCCCCGGGCGCGGTGCCAGTCGCGCCTGACCGCGATGCCGTCGGGCGTCTGGCCGACGTACAGGAACTCTCCCGCCATCTCGGCGGCACTCGTGTCCCCGAGCGCGGCACGGCGCTCCAGATCGGGCAGCGGGCTTGCGCGCGCCGCGGCGCCGGCCTCTCCGGCGGGAAGGGTGGTCTGCGCATGGGACGGGATCGCCAGGACGAGGCCGAGCGGGAACAGCGTCATCGCAACAAGCTTGCAGAAGTGGTTCATGATGGCTCCCCAGGTTCACGTGAACGGGCGCTCGCAGCCGGCGCGCGGGCGGACCTTGGCATCCCTCGGCCCCGGGCGGTGCTCTTGGCCGGAACAGGGGATGCAGGAATCCTTGTAAACCCGGTACCGTTAACGGCCCGTTAACAAATCGCGCCGGCAGGCGGACAATCCGCCGGAGGTCCACCCTCGCGGGCAAGGAGGCGTTCGCCATGGTGCTGCGTCTGCTGGGGCAGTTGCGCTGGGAGCCCGACGCGTGCCCGTCCCGGGCGCTGCCCGCGGTCCTGCCCGCCGCCATCCTGCTCGTGCTCGCGCGCGTCGGGCGATGGATGCCGCGCGCCAGAATCGCGGCGCTGTTCTGGCCGGAGAGTCCGGCCGACGCCGCGCTGCTCAACCTGCGGGTGAATCTGCACAAGGCCCGCCGGTTGCTGGACGAGCTGGGCATCGACGTGCCCCTCGAGAGCGATCGGCGGAGCCTGCGCTGGGCGGCGCCCGTCGACCCGGGCACCGGCAGCGACTCGGGCCACACGTTGGCGGCGGGATACGAACTGCCCGGGTTCGAGCGGTTCGAGAGCTGGCTGCGCCAATGGCGGGAGTCCGCCGCGGTGCGCTCGCCGGGCGCGCCGGAGGCCGAAGCCGCGTCGCTCGGGGATTGGGAGGCGCCGACCGTCGCCCCCTCGCTGCCCGGCTTCTACGGTCGGCGCCTCGAGCTCGCGCGACTGCGCGCGTCGACCGCGCGCGCGATCGTCGTCACCGGCGAACCGGGCGTGGGCAAGAGCTGCCTGGTGTCCGCCGCCTTCGAGCCGCGGCACTGGCTGCGGTGTCGCGAGGGCCTGCGCCAGGGGTCGTTCGGCGCCGTGGCGGATCTGATCGCTTCCCATCCGCAGTGGCTCGAGGACCTGGGCGTCTACCGCCTCGACGTCGCGCGCCTGCTGCCGGAGGTGGCGCCGGACGAGCCGTTGCCGCCGCTGGACGCGCTGACCGCCCGCGTCCGGCTGTTCGAGGCGCTCGCACGCACGCTCGAGCGGCACTGCGCGATGCTGGCGGTGGACGACCTGCAATGGGCCGACGCGGCGACGGTCGAATGGCTGGTGATGCTGGCGCACCGCGGCCGCGTGCGCTGGGTCGCGACCGCCCGTGCCGACGAGCTTTCCGAAGCGACGCACTCGACGCTGCTGGCGCTGGAGAGCGCTGGCACGCTGCAGTCGCTCGCGCTGCAGGGTCTCGACCGGGCGGCTCTCAACGCACTCCTCTTCGAACGCCGTCCCGACCTGGCCGCGAACGGCGGCGTGCTGGGCACGCACCCCTGGCTCCCGGCGCTCGCGGAGTACACCGGCGGCAACCCGTTCTGCGCGATCGAGGTGATGGACGCCTTGACCGCAGGCGACCAGCCGCAGCGCCTGCAGCGACTGCCGCTGCCGGAGCGGGTCGCGTGCATGGTTCGCGGCCGGCGGGAGCGGCTCGACTCGTCGGCGCGCGCCGTCGTCGACGCGTCCTCGCTGGCCGTCGGGTCGCCGCCGGTGGCGCAGCTGGCGGCGATGGCCGGACTCGACACCGCGTCGACGCTGGCGGCTCTCGAGGCGGCCGAGGCCCACGGCCTGATGGAAGGCACCGTGTGCCGGCACGACGTGGTGCGCGAGGCGATCCGAGGCGCCATCGGTCGCGCCCGTGCCGCCGAGCTGCATCGACGTGCCGCTCGCTACCTGGCGGAGGTCGGCGCGGAGCCCGACCTCATCGCCCACCATGGCCGGCAGGCGGCCGACAGGGAGATCGCCTGGCCCTGGGTGCTGCGGGCGGCCCAGCGGTTGAAGCAGCGCGGCGAGCGCGACGCGGCGGTGGCGGCGATGTGCGAGGTGCGGGACTCGACCCGGGACGCGGCGCTCGCCCTGCGGGCCGAGATCATGCTCGCACAGGAGCGGCTGTTCGACGACCTCGTCGCCGGCCGCGCGGCGCTCGAAACGACGCTGGTCCGTGCCGGCTGCCTGCCCCGCGGCGCGAACCGCCAGACGATCGAGGCGCATGCGCTGGCCGGACTGGTGGACAACGCGGTCTTCAGCGGCGATCTCGTCCGCGCGAGCGCGCTGTCCGGAGCGTTGCGCGAGCGGTTGCCGGGCCTCGCCAACGACGTGCTGGTGGAAGCCCACCAGGTCCTGATCGAGGCGACGATGCGCCAGGGGGATTTCGAGGCGGCACAGGTGTCGCTCCAGGGCTTGCGCGACGTGGGCGTCGCACCGCCGGTCGTGCTGTCGTTCGAGGCGCAGATCCACTGGTTCAGCGGTGCCGTCCGGGAGGCGAGAAGGGCGTTCGAGCAGCTGCTCGAACGTCACGCCGAGTACTGCCACGGCCTGACGATCGAGAACGACCTGGCCGTCATGTGCCTGGCGCTGGGTGATCCGGCCACCGCGGAAACGATGGCCCGGCGCAGCCTGCAGAGCTGGGCCTGCGTCGCGCACACCGAGGCGCTGTCGTCGTTGGTGCTCGGCTCGACGCTCACCAGCCTGGGCCGCTTCGCGGAAGCGGTCGAATGCCTGGACCGTGCGCACGACCTCGGGCGCCGGCAGGGTTCCTGCCTGTTCGCCAGCGAGGCGCTGGTGCGTCGCGCCCGGTTGCACTGGTGCGCCGGCCAGCCGGTGGAAGCGCGCGAGGCCCTGCTCGCCGCACGCGACGGCATCGGCGAGGTCACCGAGCCGCTGCGGGCGAGCGGCCTCGCGCTGATGGACGTGCTGACGGCGGTCGACGTGCAGGCTGCACCGGACGCGGCGGACCTGCTGCTGCTCCTGTCGCTGTGCGCGCGCAGCCGCCATCCGCTGGTGCACGCGCGACACTGGCGCGCGCAGGCGGCGGCGGCGGAACACCGTGCCGACGCGGCCGAGGCCCTTGCGGCGGCAAGGCGGCTCGTGGCGACCGCGCGGGAAGCCGGGCTGCTGGAGTGGCTGTGCGAGGCGCAGGGCCTGGTGGCCCGCCTCGACGCCGGGGCAGGCGCCACGGCGGCCCGTGCCGAAGCGCAGGCGCTCGCGCAGGCGCAGGGCTTCGGCTGGATGGTGTGCCGGCTGGCCGGCGGTCAAGCGGACGGCTGAACGCCGCGGCGACGGCCCGGCCGATCGTCGCCGTGCCGGCGTGGTACTTTGCGCAGCGGCGCCTCGCCGGCCGACGCGGCGGATCGGTCGCGCGCCCCGGCGTCTGCCTTCACCACCGCAACGGAGAGCGTCATCGTTCGACAACCCGGCCCGTGGCGCTTCTGCGTGGCGCCGATGATGGATTGGACCGACCGCCATTGCCGGCGCTTCCTGCGGCTCATCTCGCGCCACGCACGCCTCTACACGGAGATGGTGACGGCCCGGGCGCTGCTCCACGGCGACGTCCCGCGCCACCTCGACTTCGATCCGGCCGAGCACCCGGTCGCGCTGCAGCTCGGCGGCAGCGATCCCGGCGAACTGGCGCGCTGCGCGCGGCTGGGGCAGCGCTGGGGCTACGACGAGATCAACCTCAACTGCGGCTGCCCGTCCGAGCGGGTGCAGACCGGCAGTTTCGGTGCCTGCCTGATGGCCGAACCGGCGCAGGTCGCCGATTGCGTGCGGGCGATGCGCGACGCGGTGTCGCTGCCGGTGACCGTCAAGCACCGCATCGGGCTCGACCGGGACGAGGGTTACGGCCTGGTCCGCGATTTCGTCGGGACGGTCGCGGCAGCCGGCTGCGAGGTGTTCATCGTCCACGCGCGCAACGCGGTGCTGAAGGGTCTCTCGCCGAAGGAGAACCGCGAGGTTCCGCCGTTGCGCCACGACGTCGTCCATCGGCTGAAGCGCGATTTTCCCGCGCTGACCATCGTCACCAACGGCGGGATCAAAGACTGGCCGGCGATCGAGCGCGAATGGGCGGTGGTCGACGGCGTGATGCTGGGTCGCGCCGCCTACCACGACCCGTGGCTGCTGGCGGCCGCCGATCCGCGCCTCGCCGGCTCGCCGCCGCCGGCCGGCACGCGGGCCGACGTGGTGCGCGCGCTGGTCCGCTATGCCGAGGGCGAGGCCGCGCGCGGCGTGCCGATGCGCGCGATCGCTCGCCACGCGCTCGGCCTCTATCACGGCGTCCCCGGCGGGCGCCGCTACCGCCGCCTGCTGTCGGAGCCGCGGCAGCTGCAGGACGCGACGCCGCAGCTCTTCCTCGACGCGATGGCGATGGTCGGCGGCGAAGCGGGAGCGACCCCGTCGGCGTAGCGGGAATCGGCGCGCCGAATTGCGCGCCGAGCGAACCTGCGCCTCGCTGAGCGTCGTAAAATGACACGTTGAACCGATGGCGGCGCGGCGAATCGCCCCGCCCTCCGGTGCGCATTCCGCGCGCCGGGGCCAGGCAGGAGTGTGGCGCATGAAGATGACGTTCCGTTGGTACGGGGAGTCCGACCCCGTCAGGCTCGAGCACATCCGCCAGATCCCGGGCATGTACGGGATCGTCTCGGCGATCTACGACGTGCCGGTGGGCGAGGTGTGGCCGGTCGAGAAACTGCAGGCGTTGCGCGACCGCATCGAGGCGGCGGGGCTCAGGTTCGAGGTCGTCGAGAGCGTGCCGGTGCACGAGGACATCAAGCTCGGCAAGCCGACGCGCGACCGGCTGATCGCCAATTTCGAGCAGAACATCCGCCACTGCGCGGCCGTCGGCATCAAGGTGATCTGCTACAACTTCATGCCGGTGTTCGACTGGACGCGCACCGAGATGGCGAAGGAGCTGCCGGACGGCTCGTTCACGCTGGCCTTCGACGCGGAGGCCGTCGCGAAGATCGACCCGGAGCAGGGCATCTCGCTGCCCGGCTGGGACGCGAGCTACAAGCCGGAGCAGCTGAAGCAGTTGCTGGCCGAGTACAAGTCGATCGACGACGAGGCGCTGTGGCGCAACCTCGAATATTTCCTGAAGCGGATCATCCCGGTGGCGGAAGCGGCCGGCGTCAGGATGGCGATGCACCCGGACGACCCGCCGCGGCCGATCTTCGGCCTGCCGCGCATCGTCAAGAATCACGACGACCTCTTGCGCCTGACCGGCATCGTCGACTCGCCGGCCAACGGCATCACGCTGTGCTCGGGCTCGCTGGGCGCCGATCTCTGCAACGACATCCCGTCGCTGGTGCGCAAGTTCGGCGGCATGGGCCGGATCCACTACGGCCACGTGCGCAACGTGGCCGTGCAGCCCGACGGCACGTTCTACGAGTCGGCGCACCTGTCCTGCGAGGGCTCGCTCGACCTGGCCGAGATCATGAAGGCGTACCACGAAGTCGGCTTCGAGGGCTACCTGCGCCCCGACCACGGCCGGATGATCTGGGGCGAGACCGGCAAGCCCGGCTACGGCCTCTACGACCGCGCGCTCGGCGCCGGCCTGTGGAGGCCGTCATCAACGCGCCTGTGAGTCGGCAGAAGCGATCTCCTGGGAGGCCTTCAGGCGCGAACGCAGTTTCGAGGCGGCGATTCGCGGCCAAGGCCGCTCCCACGAAGATCCTCGCTGGACACGTCATGGTTCCGAAAGGCCGGCGGCGACCCGCCGCCGCGCACCGTTGCGCCGTCACCGCCGTTGCGCCGGTTCGCCGAAGAAGTCCTGCATGAAGAAGCGTTCGAGTTCCGCGTTGTCGGCGAGGCGCGCCGACAGCGTGACGTCGCCCAGCTTCTGCGACCGCCACAGGAACTGCTCCTGCTCGTACTCGCGGATGATCGCGATCATCCGGCGGACCACGGCGGTGCGGATGTCCCCGTCGCGGTCGCGCCGGACCTCGTACTTCTGCGTCAGCCGGCGCCCGGCTTCCTTGTGCCAGCCGAAGAACAGGAACTCGGCGTCGTCGTAGCCCAGCCGCGTGATCTGGAATACGCCGCCGCTGTTGCGGGTCGCGTCGCCCGGTGGCGCCGCGTTGATCGTGGCGATGTTCGCGGCCAGCGCCCGATCGCGGCGCGCCTTCTCGTCGTCGACCGTCGCTGCCGGCGCCGGGGAGTCCGTCGCGCCGCGCGCCTGGCGGCGCGACGCCACATAGGCGGCGAGGTCGCCGGCGACCAGCGCGGGCGGCGTGGCGACGGCCGGCGCCGGCAAGGGCGGGGCCGGCACCGGCACGGGCACGGGCAGCGGCGAGCGCGGAGCGGCGAGGCGTGGCGGCGGCGCGGCACGCGGGATCGCCGGTCGCGCGATCCGCTCCGGGGGGCGGAGGGTCGGCGATGCGGGCTGCGGCGGGGGGGACGGCGCGGGCGCCGGCGGACGCCCTTCGGCCAGGCGGACCGCCAGCGGCGCCTTGGCCCCGTCGACGCCGAGGGCCTCCTTCGGCTTGACGCGCATCGCGGGCGGCCCGACCAGCAGCGCGACGAGGTGAACGAGCAGCGACAGCGCGACGGCCACCCAGATCGTGCGGACGGTCACGTACTCGCTCGGCGAGCGACGATGGTCTTGCCAGGAGGTCATCCGGCGAGCGCTGGCGGGGCGGGATCCATGGGGGCGACGACGATAGCACGCGCGACCGGCGGGGGCGGCCTGCAGCACGCGCCGCGATGCGACCCTCGCCGCGGACGTCGGCTCCGGTCGACGCTGCCCGTACCCGGCCGCAGCACCCGGCGCGTCACGCTCGCGCGGTCGGCGTCATCCCGGCGTCGCCGCCCGGGCAGCGCCGGCGTCGTCGATGCGACGCCACACGCTCGCCAGCCAGGGTTGCTGTTCGCGCGGCAATCCGGGCGGCCGATAGTAGTGCTCCAGTTCCACGAAGCCGGCCGCGCCGACGTGGCGGCGCCAGGTCGCGAGGTCGTGATAGGCGCCGTAGCGCTCGCCCTGCCAGCCTTCCTCGTTGTCGCCGCGCGGATTCGAGCTGAAGAGGACGCCGTCCGGCTTCAGCGTCGCGCGGAGGTCGCGCAGCACCCGCGGCAGTTCCTGGCTCGGCACGTGGAACAGGACCGCGTTGGCGAACACGCCGTCGAAGTGCCGCGGCGGCAGGTCGAGCGCCAGCAGGTCCTGCTGCCACACGGGGCACCCGCTGTGCGCGCGTGCCATCGCGGCGAGGTTGGCGGCCGCCTCCAGCCCCACGGCGCGATGGCCGCGCCGGGTGAACGCGACGAGGTCGCGCCCGGGACCGCAGCCGAGGTCGAGGATCGTGAACGGCGGGCGGCCGGCGATGTGCCGCAGCAGCGCCTCGACGTTCTGGCTCACGTCGTGATCGCGCGTGCCCTGCCAGAACGCTTCGGCGCGCCCGTCGTAGTGCGCGACGGTCCGCGCGGCGATGCGGGCCAGTTCCTCCGGCGCCAGCGGCGCGCGGTCCGGCGGCGGCGATCCGCGACCGGTCACAGCGCCCGGATCTTCGCCCACACGCCGTCGTCGACCGGGATCCCCGGGTCTGGGCCCCTTCCCGGGGGGGGGGGGGGGGGGGGCCCCCCCTGTCGGCCGCACCGGGTCGCCCAGCTTGCCACCTGGAACAGCGCCCGCCGGCGGTGGCGACCAGGTCGAGCAGGATCGCCCGCCCTTCAAGTCGGCAGGCGCAGCCTCGGACTCGCCCGGATCGGTGGAATGTTGCCGGCTGGCGCCGGGCACCGCCGGCGCTCTTGGCGGCCTCCATCTGGCCGTAGGAAAACTGCGCCATCGCCATGTCGACGACGACGTGGCCGCCGTCGCGCGGCAGCGCCATGATGAACGGATTGTTGCCGATGCGGCGGTCGCGCGCGCCCCAGGCCGGCATGTTCGGCTGGGTGTTGGTCCAGCAGATGCCGATGCACCCGGCGTCGGCCGCCTGCCAGCCGTAGGTGCCGCCGCGCAGCCAGTGGTTGGTGTTGCGCAGCGCCACGCAGCCGAGGCCGCGCGCGAGCCCGACCGCGCGGTCCATCGCCAGCTTGGCGTTGACGTTGCCGAGCCCGAGATTGCCGTCCCAGCGTTCGAAGCCGCCGATGCCGTCGACCTTGGTCGGCGTGGCGTTGACCTGGATGTAGCCCTTGTCGATGTACTCGACCACCCGCGGGAAGCGGTTGACGCCGTGCGAGTAGACGCCGTCGCAGCTGGTCTCGGCAATCAGCCGGGCCGAGATCTCGGCGATGTCGTCGCGGCATCCCTTCTTGACCAGGACGCGCTTGAACTCGGCTTGCAGGTCGGCAAATGCGATGCGGGGCATGATGACGCCTTTCCTGAAGGTTGACGGGCAGGCTCCGGTCGGGCCGAAGCCGGATGGTCTCTCCGCCGCAGGCGCAGCTGCAGTCGCGGTCGCGCCGTTGTCGTCAGTAGCCGTGCCGCGCGCGGTATTCGCGCAGAATCTCGTCGGCGACGAAGCTCGACCGTGCCGCGCTCTCCGGCGTGCCGGGGCAGGGTGCGCCGCCGTTGAGGTCGTCGACGATCGACTGGATGAACGGCTGCTGCACGTGCGGCGGGTTGGGGATCGCGAGCTCCTGCGTGCCGCCGGTCGTCGCGAGGCGCAGCGGCGTGTCGGCGAAGAACGCGAACTCGATCCGGCCTGCGCCACCGACGATCTCCACCCGGTCGACGTCGTCGGCGCCGGCGTAGCACCACGAACCCGACCCCAGCGCGCCGCCCTCGTGGCGCCAGGCGGCGGTGACCGTGTCCTCGACGTCGTAGAGCCCGGCGCCGTTGGCGGCGACGCCGTGGACCTCGACGATCGGGCCGAAGACGAAATCGAGGAAGTCGAGCACGTGCACGCCCATGTCCAGGAACTTGCCGCCGCCGGCGACCTCGGGCTTGAGACGCCAGGGAAGCGTCGCGCGCGAGCGCTCTTCCGGCGCCGGCGGCTGGTGCTGGGTCACGTGGATGCAGCGCACCGCGCCGATCGCGCCGGCGTCGATCCAGGACTTGACCTGGAGGAAACGCGGCATCGCCCGCCGGTAGAAGGCGACGAACAGCCGGCGCTCGAGTCGCCGGCATTCGGCGATGATGGCCTCGCACTCGTCGAAGCGCAGCGCCATCGGCTTCTCGACGTAGACGTGCTTCCCGGCGCGCGCCGCCAGCAGCGACAGCGCCTTGTGCGAACTGGGCGGCGTCGCGACGTAGACGGCGTCGAGGTCCGGGTCCTGCACCAGCGCCTCGGCCGAGTCGTAGACACGGGGCACGTCGTGGCGGGAGGCGTAGGAGCGCGTCAGCGCCGGGTCGGCGCTGGCCACGGCCAGCAGCGCCGAGTGGTCGGCCTTGTAGAAGCCGGGACCGCTCTTCACCTCGCAGACGGCGCCGCAGCCGATCATCCCCCAGCGTATGGTCTTCACCGGTTCGCCTTCCGCTATTGGAGCAACGCCACGCGAACCTTCAGCACGACCTTGCGGATCGGCTCCGGCCCGTCGATGGCGCCGCCCGGGCGATGCACGTCGCTGGGCATGAACACGGCGAAACTGCCGGGGCGCATCGTCAGCGTCGCCTCGTCCTGCACGTCGGCGTAGAACAGCAGGTCGCGCGTGGCGAGCATGTCCTCGCCGACCTTGTGCCTGCCGGTGTCGACGGCGACGCCGATCTGCTCGCGGCCGGTGACCAGGAACTGCACGTCGGCGTACTGGCGGTGCACTTCCGGGCGGCAGTCGGCGACCGGCTTGGTGTTCATGTCGATCACCTGCACGTAGATGTCCTTGCCCTGGACGTCGTAATTGCCCGCGGGCAGGGCGGTGAAGTCGGTGTCCCTGAGGTGCTGCAGGGCCAGGCGCAGCGGCGCCGGGACCATGGGCAGGAGGTCCTGCAGTTGCCCGATGTGGCCGGAAATCATGGAAGGCTCCAATGATGGACGGGGAAAAGAAAAAACCGGGGTGAAGACCGGTCGCGACGCGCGCGGCCGGCCCTCACGCCCGGTTCGGGGGAGCCTAGCGCTGCGCGTCGACCGCCTTCATGACGTCGGCGCTGCCGGCGAACTTCGCGGCGAAGGTCGTGCGGACGTTCTTGGTGGCGGCCTCGAACGGCGCGTTCTCGACCTTCTCGACGACCTGGATGCCCTTGCTCTTCAGGTCCTTGACGATGCCGGCGATGTTGTCGGCGTTGAGCTTGCGCTGGTGCCTGGCGCCCTCGAGCGCGGCCTCCTTCACGGCTTGCTGATGGGCCGGCGAGAGCGCGTCGAACTTCGCCTTGTTCATCACCAGCACCAGCGCGCTGTACGCGTGGTAGGTGAGGCTGACGTGCTTCTGCACCTCGTAGAACTTCGACGAATAGAACACGCCCAGCGGGTGCTCCTGCGCATCGACGGTCTTCATCTCCAGCGCCGTGTAGAGCTCGGCGATGGGCATCGGCACCGGGTTGGCACCCAGTTCCTTGAACGCCTCGATGTGCGCCGGGCTGCCGGTGGTGCGCATCTTCAGGCCCTTGACGTCCGCCGGCACCTTGATCGGGTGCTTGGAGTTGGTCATCTGGCGCCAGCCGTTGTCCCAGAAGGCGAGGCCCTTGAGGCCGAGCGGCTCCAGCTTGGCGAGGATCGCCATCCCCGTCGGGCCGTCGAGCACCTTGTACGCGTGCTCCGAATCCTTGAACAGGTACGGGATGTCGAACACGCCGATCAGCGATTCGAGGCCGGTGAAGTTGCCGGAACCGGAGACCGCCATGTCGATCGTGCCGCCGCGCACGCCGGCGATCGCCGCCTGGAACGTGCCCAGCTGGCTGTCGGTGAAGATCTTGAGGTCGAGCGCGCCGTTGGTCTTCGCCTTCAGCACGTCGTTCATCTTGACCGCGGCCTGGTACTGCGTGTCGGCGCGTGGCGCCTCGGAGGCGAAGCGGAACGACTGCGTCTGCGCCTGCGCCACGCCGAGGACGCCCGCGAGCGCGCCCGCGACGACCAGCGACTTGAAAATGCCGTGTTGCTTCTTCATTGCGTTGCTCCTTCTCTGTTTGTCAGGACTGCCTGCTGCCTCGGCTCGCGAGCGCATTGCCGCCGATGCGCGGGCAATGATAGGGCAGGAACGTCGAGCCGTCCGCTCCTGCTCCGGAACGAGAGACCTCGTCAGTAGAACCACCGTGCGGGCACGATCACGAGGTCGGGGAACAGCACCAGCAGGAACATCACCAGCGTCTCGGCGATCAGGAACGGCCACATGCCCTTGATCACCGAGTCGAGATTGACCCGCGCCACCCCCGACACGACGTTGAGCACGGTGCCGACCGGCGGGGTGATGAGGCCGATGGCGTTGTTCATCATGAACATGATGCCGAAGTAGTACGGATCGATGCCGGCTTCCTTGACCAGGGGCATCAGCACCGGGGTGAGGATCAGCACGGTGGGGGCGAGGTCGAGCGGGATCGCCACGGCGAACACCAGCAGCATCAGCACCGCCATCAGCAGCAGCTTGTTGTGCATGAACGGCTGCATCATCGCCGTCACCTGGCCGGGAATCTCGGCGATGGTGATGAGCCAGGCGACGACCATCGACGCGGCGACGATCAGCATGATCGCCGAGCAGGTCTTGGCGGCGGTGAGCAGGATCTTGGGCAGGTCGCGGATCTTGAGGCCCTTGTAGACGAACAGGCTGATCAGCAGCGCGGTGACCGCGGCGACCACCGCGGCTTCGGTCGGCGTGAACGCGCCGGTCTTCATCCCGCCGAGGATGATCACCGGCAGCGACAGCGCCCAGATGCCCTCGCGCAGCGCCTTCAGCAGCGGCCCGAAGGCGAACTTCTGCTTGGGCGCTTCCTTGAAGTCCTTGCGGGCGACGAAGCGCCAGGTGATCACCAGCGACGTCGCCATCAGCAGGCCCGGGAAGATGCCGGTGAAGAACAGCTTGGTGATCGACAGCTGCGACACCACGCCGAACAGCACCAGCGGCATCGCCGGCGGCAGGATCGGGGCGATGCAGCCGGCGCCGGCGATGAGGCCGGCCGAGCGCGGGACGTTGTATTTGGCGTCGCGCATCAGCGGGATCACCACGGCGGCCAGCGCCGCGGTGTCCGCGGCGGCGGAGCCCGAGATGCTGGCGAGCACCAGGCCGGCCATGATCGCCACGTAGCCCAGGCCGCCGCGCACGTGGCCGACCAGCGTGTTGGCGATCTTGACGATCTGCTGCGAGATGCCGCCCCGGGTCATGATCTCGCCGGCGAGCATGAAGAACGGGATCGCCATCAGCGGGAAGTTGTCGGCGCCCGAGATCAGGTACTGCGCCATGATCTGGGTGTTGAAGGTGTCGAGCGTGCCGATGCTGATGAGGTAGACCATCAGCGACACCGCGCAGACCAGCAGCGCGAACGCCACCGGCATCCCCACGAACATGGCGCCGCACAGCGACACCATGAAGATCGTGACAGTCATCGGTTTTCTCCCTGGCCCGCGATCCGGTGGTTGCTTCGCTCAGAGCACATCTTCGAAGCTCGGGGACAGCTCCTGGCTGGACATCCGGCCGGTGAGCAGGCGCCAGATCGACCCCAGCAGCAGCACGCCCATGCCGATGCTGCAGACGAGGATGGCGGTGAACACGGCACCGAGCGGGATGCCGGAGATCGGCGCGATGTTGGTGATCTCGAGCCGCACCACCTGCCAGCCGCCGTAGGTGATGAGCCCGCAGCAGGCGAGCGTGGCGACGTCGCTGAAGAGCTTGCAGGCCTTCTTGCCGCCCAGCGGCAGCTTCTTGGTCAGCATGTGGACGCCGAGGTGGGCGTTGTCGCGCAGCGTCAGCACCGCGCCCAGGAACACGACCCAGATGAACATGAAGCGCGAGACTTCCTCGGAGAACGTGATCCCGAGGTTGAAGCCGTAGCGCAGCACGACGTTGGAGAACACGAGCACGACCATCATGGCCAGCATGAAGATCAGCGTCCATTCCATGACGCGAACCAGTGTGCGAGTGAACATCGTCGACCTCCCCGAAATGCGTCAGCGCCCCGGCGGGCCGTCGCGCCGTCGCCGCGCGGTCCCCTTCCGCCGTCCGCGGCAGCGAACCGCAAACGCCGCGCGCCCGCCCGCCCCGGTCGCCTGCCGACGGGCACGCGGCGAAACTAGTATGGTAGTTATGGTCATGGCGCGCAACAGCGACCTAGCCGGATATTGATCTCGAACAAGGTTGGAGGGAAGCGTGCCGCGCGCTGGAGGCCGCCGGGGGGCCTGCCGGCCATCGTCAGCGTCCCAGCCAGCCGCCGTCGACGACCAGCGTCGTGCCGTTGACGTAGTCGGACGCGCCGGAGGCGAGGTAGACGGCCGCACCGACCATGTCCTCGGGCTTGCCCCAGCGCCCCGCGGGGATGCGTTCCATGATCTGCCGGCTGCGGGTCGGGTCGGCCATCAGCGCGGTGTTCATCTCGGTGTCCATGTAGCCCGGCGCGATGCAGTTGACGTTCACGCCCTGGCTGGCCCACTCGTTGGACAGCGCCTTGGTGAATTGCGCGACCGCGCCCTTGGCCGCCGCGTAGGCCGGCACGGTCACCCCGCCCTGGAACGACAGCAGCGAGGCGATGTTGACGATCTTGCCGGCCTTGCGCGCCACCATCCCGCGCCCGACCGCCTGGCAGAGGAAGAACACGGCGCTCATGTTGACGCCGATGACGAAGTCCCAGTCCCGGCGCGGGAAGTCGACCGCCTTGTGCCGGCTCTGCACGCCGGCGTTGTTGAGCAGGATGTCGATCGGGCCGAGCCGGCGCTCGACTTCGGCGACCAGGCCGCCGAGGCCGTCGACGTTCGCCAGGTCGAATTCGACGAATTCGCCGCGCCGGCCCGTCGCGGCGATCTCGTCGACGACGCCCTGTTCGCGCTTGCGGCCGACGACCGCCACGTCGGCGCCGGCTGCGGCGAGGCCCACGGCCATCGCGCGGCCGAGGCCGCGGCTGCCGCCGGTCACCAGCGCCACCTTGCCCTGCAGGCTGAAGAGATCGTGCATTGCCAGTCCTTTCCTTGGTCGAGTCCGCTGCCGGCCCTACAGCCGGAAGATCATCTTGATGACGTTGCCGCCCTGCAGCAGGTCCTGGAACACCGCGGGCGCCTGCTCGGGCGCCGACTCGGAGAGCAGCAGGTCGAAATCGATGCGCTTGCTCCGCAGCATCTCGATCGCGATCTCGAAGTCGCGGCGCTCGTAGACGCGGATGCCGAGGATCGTCAACTCCTTGAACTCGACCTTGAGGAGATCGACTTCGGGGGGCTTCTTGTACGAACCGACGACGACGGCGGTCCCCTGCACGCGGATGACGTCGAGCAGCGTCGCCTGCACCGAGGGGTGCGCGGCACAGTCGAATGCGAAGTCGGCGTTGGTGCCGCCGGTCAGCTCCTTCACCCGCGCGCGCAGGTCCTCGTTGGCGCCGTCGATCGCGGTGCAGCCGAGCCTGGCCGCGACGGCCAGCCGGTGCGGGTTGGTCTCGACGACGATGACCTCGGACGCGCCGAAGTACCTGAGGCAGGTGGCGACGCACAGGCCGATCGGACCGGCGCCGTAGACGACGGCGCGGTCGCCCGGCCTGTAGCCCGAGCGGCGGACCGCGTGGACGCCCACGGCCAGCGGCTCGATGAACGCGCCGAGCTTCAGCGGCAGGTCGCGCGGGATCTCCATGATCTTGTCCGCCGGCACCTTGACGTACTCGGCCATCGCGCCGTCGCGGTCGATGCCGATCAGGCGCAGCGTGTTGCACACGTGGGCTTGGCCGCTGAGGCAGGGCTCGCAGTGACCGCAGGAGAGCAGCGGGTAGACCGTCACCGGCGTGCCCTCGGGCAGCGTCGGGTGCCCCTTGACGATGGTGCCCGAGAACTCGTGGCCCATGATCAGCGGCGCCTTGGCGCGCGGGTGTGCACCCTGGTAGATGAACATGTCGGTGCCGCAGACGCCGACGTAGGCGACCTTGACCAGGACCTCGCCGGCGGCGATCTCCGGCATCGGCTTGTCTTCGACGACGACCTCGCGGGGGTTCCTGTAGACGATGCTCTTCATGGTCTCGCTCCCGAAACGGATCAGAACTTGTTGACTTGATAGAGCGGCGCTTCGCCGCGCAGCACGCGGCGGACTTCCTCGGCCGCCTTGCGCTTGAGCTCCTGCGCCGCCTCGTCGGAGTGCCAGGCCATGTGCGGGGTGCACAGGAAGTTGGCGTGGGCGAACAGCGGGTGGTCCGGCGGGCCCGGTTCGCGGGCGAGCACGTCCATCGCGGCGCCGGCGAGCAGGCCGGCGCGCAATTGCCGCTCCAGCGCCGTCTCGTCGACGATCGATCCGCGCGCGGTGTTGACGAGGTACGCGGTCGGCTTCATCAGGCGCAGGAGCTTCGCGTCGATCATGTTGCGGGTCTCGTCGGTCAGCGGGCAGTGCACCGACACCACGTCGGCCTCGGCCATCAGCTGCTCGAGCCCGACCAGGGTCACGCAGTCGGGCACCTGCTCGCGCGTGAGATAGGGGTCGCAGCCGAGGACCTTCATCCCCAGCGCGTGGGTCTTGCGCGCCATCGCGCCGCCGATGCGCCCGACCCCGATGATGCCGATGGTCTGGACCTGATGGCGCCGCACCGGCTGCAGCAGCCGGAAGTCCCAGGCGCCCTGTTTGACGAGGTCGTTGGCGCGCGCGATCTTGCGCGTCAGGCAGAGCATCATCCCCAGCGCGTGGTCGGAGACTTCCTGGGTGCCGTAGTCGGGCACGTTGGAGACGATGATGCCCCGGTCGGCGGCGGCCTGCAGGTCGACGGTGTCGACGCCGACGCCGTAGCGGGCCACGATCCGGCAGCGGGGCAGCTGCTCGAACACGCGCCGGGTCATCGGCGCGTACTGGATCAGCAGGCCCTCGGCGGCGCCGCAGCGGGCGATGAGCTCATCCTCGGTCTTGCACGCAAGCCATTGAATTTCTTTGCAGACATCGGCGAGCACGCCCTGCTCGATGGCGATCGACGGGTGGTCGCAATCGGCGACGATGACGACCCGGTCGGAATTCGTGACGGGGGTGCCGGGCGAACCGGCCGGGGGCGCTGCTTCCTGGGTCATCGACCGCTCCTCGGGGACTGCGGTGGGCTGCGTGTCGCCACCGATATTTTCCGAACACTGTTCCGGAATGTTACCATATAACGATAAAAATGGAACGTCGTTCAACGATCTTTCAGTCGGCAATCGCCGCGGCGGGCCGACGCAGGCCGCGCCGCGAGGCCGCGCCGGACGGGGGATTCGCATCGACCATCGCGTGGCCATCGTGAAGAAAAGCCTCGGCACCCTCCGCGGGAACGCACCCCGGAGCGAGAAGATCAACACCGGCGTCGACAAGACGCTGAACATCCTGGAGTTCGTCGCGCAGCAGGCGAAGGGGCTGTCGCTGGCCGACATCGCCAAGGGCGTGGGCATGCCCAAGACGACGGCGCATCGCATCCTGGAGATCCTGGCGGCGCGCGACTACGTCGAGTGGAACCCGGACAGCGAGAAGTACACGCTGGGGCTGAAGGCGCTGGAGATCGGCGTCAGCGGCCTGGTCGGCATCGACATCGTCGACGTGGCGATTCCTTACCTGCAGGAGCTCTCCACGGCGACCGGCGAGACGTCGTTCCTGGGCGTCTACAACAACGGCGACGTCGTCTACCTGTACAAGGCCGAGGGCACCGGCTCGATCCAGACCACCGCGCGCCTGGGCAGCCGGCGGCCGGCCTACTGCACCGCGCTGGGCAAGGTGATCCTGGCCAACCTGCCGGTCGAGGAGGCGGACCGCGTGCTCGAGAACAAGCTCGTCCGGATCACCGAACGCACCGTCGTCGACCGGGTGAAGCTGAACGAGGAGTTCGCGCGAGCGCGCAGCGACGGTTACGCGGTGGACGACGAGGGCATCGAGGTCGGCCTGTACTGCCTCGCGGTGCCGCTCTACAACTACACCGGCGCGGTCGTCGGTGCGATCAGCGTCTCGGGCCCGTCGAAGCGGATGCTCGCGCAATGGGACTCGACGATCATCGCCCTCAAGCACGCCGGCGAAGTGATCTCCCGGCGCCTCGGTCACGTGAAGTCGGTGCGCGCGCGCTTTCTGACCGCGTCCCACGACCCGGCGCCGGGCCGGTGATCGCGGTCGCCGGCGTCAGGCGGTCCGGCCGGCGAGTGCCAGCACGTCGGCCCAGACGCTGTCGTCGACGACGATGCCCTGCGCCCGGTGGTCGGCCCGGGTGCGCAGCTGCGCCTCGCCCGGGTAGCGCACCTCGCGCGCGTCCTCGGCCGGGGTCGACGACGTGACGTAGTCGACGACGCCGTCGGCGACCCGGTCGGTGAACGCCTGGCCGCCGAGCTGGCGCGGATCGATGGCGATGAACACCTGCGAGCAGCCGCCGCAGCTGCCGCGCCCCAGCGTGTCGATCTCGTGCGTGGCGAGCCCTTCGGAGAGAACCGCGGCCAGCGTGTCGAGCACGACCGAAAAGCCCGAGCCCTTCCAGTAGCCCATCGGCAGGATGCGCATCGACTGCTCGATCGGACCGGGCTCGCTCGTCAGCCGGCCTTCGCCGTCGAAGCCGCCGGGATAGGGCAGCTTTTCACCCTTCAGCCGGGTCACCTGCAGCTTGCCGTACGAGTATTGCGACATCGCCATGTCGAGCACGAGGGGGCCCTTCGCGCGCGGCACGGCCATGACGAAGGGATTGTTGCCGATGCGCGTGTTGCGCCCGCCCCACGCGGGCATGCAGGCCTCGGTGTTGGTCCACGCGATGGCGACGAAACCCCGCTCCGCCGCCCGCCAGCCGTAGGTGCCGCCGCGCATCCAGTGCGTCGTGTTGCGCAGGGCGACGATGCCGACGGCCCCGGTCGCCGCGAGCTCCTGCGCCCGGTCGATCGCGCGCAGCGCGTTGAGGATGCCGGCGCCGAAATCGCCGTCGTGGATCTCCATCGGACCGACGCGCTTCACCAGCGTCGGCTTGGCGTCGAGGTTGATCCAGCCGCGTTGGATGTAGTCGACGAAGCGGGGCACCCGGTTGAGGCCGTGCGAATAGATGCCGTCGCAGCTGGACTCGGTGTGCACGCGGGCGCAGGTGCGCGCGTCGGGCTCGTTCATGCCGGCCTTGCGGAAGGCGTCGAAGACGACGTCGTGCATGTGCTCGAAGGCGATGCGGGTCATGGCAACAGGTCCTGGTCGGGGTTGGGGGGAGGCTTGCGCAGCGGGCTCGGTCACCAGTTCCAGAGCGTGCCGTCTTCCAGGCGCGCCACCGGCAGATAGGCGCGCTCGTAGGGGTAGCGGGCGGCCAGCGCCTCGTCGATGTCGACGCCGTGGCCCGGCACCTCGCCCGGATGCATCGTCCCGTCGTGGAACGTCCAGGCGTGGGGAAACACCTCCAGCGCCGGCGCCGGATAGCCCATGTACTCCTGGAGGCCGAAGTTGGGCACCCACAGGTCGAAGTGCAGCGCGGCACCCATCGACACCGGGGAGAGGTCGGAGGGGCCGTGGCAGCCGGTCCGCACCTGGTAGATCGCGGCGAAGTCGGCGATGCGCCGCAGGTGGGTGATCCCGCCGGCGTGGGTGACGGTGGTGCGGATGTAGTCGATCAGCTGCTCCTCGATCAGCTGCTTGCAGTCCCAGAGCGTGTTGAACACCTCGCCGACGGCGATCGGGGTCACCGTGTGCTGCCGGATGAGGCGGAACGCGTCCTGGTTCTCGGCCGGCGTCGGGTCCTCGATCCAGAACAGCCGGCAGTCCTCGACCGATTTGCCGAGGCGCGCGGCCTCGATCGGCGTCAGCCGATGGTGGACGTCGTGCAGCAGGTGGATGTCGAAGCCGAACTTCGCGCGCACTGCCGCGAACAGCTTGGGCGCGAAGTCGAGGTACTTCTCCGTCGACCAGGATTGCTCTTCCGGCCAGTCCTTGGTCGCGGGCTCGTACGCCGCATTGCCCTTGGCGACGCCGTAGACCGACTTCATTCCCGGCACGCCGCACTGCGCACGGATCGCCTTGAATCCCTCGGCGCGGTGCTGCTCGAAGGTGTCCAGCGTCTCCGCGATGTCGCGGCCCGTGGCGTGGCAGTAGACCATGACGTGCTCGCGCGACGCGCCGCCCAGCAGCTGATACAGCGGCATGCCCGCGTGCTTGCCCTTGATGTCCCACAGCGCCATGTCGACCGCGGCGATCGCCGACATCGTCACCGGCCCGCGCCGCCAGTACGCGCCCTTGTAGAAGTACTGCCACAGGTCCTCGATGCGCCGCGGATCGCGGCCGATCAGCAGCGGGCACAGGTGATCGCGCAGGTAGGAAGCGACGGCGAGCTCGCGACCGTTGAGCGTCGCGTCGCCGACGCCGGTGACGCCGTCGTCGGTGACGATCTTCAGGGTGACGAAATTGCGTCCCGGGCAGCAGACGATGACCTTGGCGTCGACGATCTTCATGCGGGTCTCCTGCGGGCCGTGGCGGCCCGTGCGTGGGTGGCGGCGGGTGACGGGAGCGCGGCGGGCATCGGCCGGGCGGCGCGTCAGGCGGCGAAGAACTCGGCGGGGGCCCGCTCGCGCAGCCGCGACAGGTCCCCGGTGACGGCATCGATGTGCCGGCGCATGGCGGCGGCGGCACCCGGCCCGTCGCCGTCGTGCAGCAGCGTGACGATGTCGGTGTGCTCCTCCAGCGCGCGGCTCGCGTGCGCGGGATCGACCTGCAGCAGCCAGCGCACGCGATCGAGGTGCTGCTTCACCTCCTCGATCCGGGCCCAGGTCCGCCGTCGCCGCGTGAGTTCGAACAGCCGCTGGTGCATCGCCTCGTCGAGACGGAAGAACTCGTCGGGTTGCCGGGCGTCGATCGCGGCGCGCTGGGCCGCGAGCAGGCCGCGCAGCGCGGCGAGCTCGCGCGGCGTGACGTGGGAGGCGAGCTCCTCGACGTTCGCGCACTCGAGCGAGCGGCGGATGAAGCAGCCCTCCTGCAGCGCCTCGATGTCGATCGGCGCGACGACGGTCGCCGCCTGCGGGTAGACGAGGACCAGCTGCTCCCGGGCGAGCGCGCGCAGTGCCTCGCGGACCGGCGTGCGGCTGACGCCGAGCAGCCGGGCGAGCGCAGCTTCGGACAGCGGGGTGCCGGGGGTGAGCCGGGCGCGGATGATCGCCTGCCGCAGCAAGGCCAGCACCTGCTCGGAGCAGGAGCGCTCGTCGTCGAGCTGGAGCGGCCCCAGGGCACGGGCGAGGGCGGCGACGTCGGAGCGGCCGCCGATCCGCGCGACGTGCTGCGGCTTCGGCCGGGAGTCGGCTTGCGGCGGGGGCGCCGTGCGCACGACGCGCGACTTTCGCTTCAGGTCTCTCGGTAGGTTCCGGTCCACGCTTTCGCCTGCGGGGGTGGGGTCGCTGCCTTGCGGTCGATCGGGGCGCGGCGGACGGCGGCGGCAGCGAGCCGTCGGCGCCAGCGCGGCGACCGGAAAAACTGGTATGGCAGTTTTATAAACTACGCCGTCGGGAGCGGGCTGTCAAATGGCCGCGGCAATGGCCACCGCGACGGTGGCGGCCCGCCCCTTCGTCACGCGGCCCGACCGTCAGGCGGCGGCGTGCTCGGCGAGGTACGCACGAACGATGGCGGCAAAGTCGTCGTCGGCGCGCATGCCCAGCGCGTGACCGTGCCGGGCGGCGAAGGCGGCCGGCCAGGTCGACACGATCCGGTCGACGGCGGGATCGAATTGCCAGACGATGCGGTCGGCCACCGCGCTGCCGGCGACCGCGCGCAGCGCGGCGACCATGTCGCCGACGGCGACCGAGATGCCGGGCACGTTCACCGACCGGCGGCCGGCGAGGGCCGCGGCGGGAGCCTCGTGGCCGACGATCAGGTTGGCGATCACCGCCTGCGGGGACTGCAGCCACATCCGCGTCGTCGGCGCCACCGGGCAGATCGCCTCGACGCCGGCCAGCGGCTCGCGGATGATGCCGCTGGCGAACGAGGACGCCGCCTTGTTCGGTTTCCCGGGGCGGACCGTCACCGTGGGCAGCCGCAGGCTGCGGCCGTCGATCGCCCCGCGGCGCGAGAGGTCGCTGACCAGCAACTCGCCGATCGCCTTCTGCGTGCCGTAGGACGACTGCGGCAGCAGCGGCGCGTCGTCGGGCACCGGGTCGGGCAGCGTGCCCCCGAACACCGCGAGCGAACTCGCGAACACGAACTTCGGCGGCGCGGGCAGCGCCCGGCAGCGGTCGAGCAGCTGGCGCGTCGCGTCGAGATTGACCCGCATGCCCAGCGCGAAGTCGGCTTCCGCCTGTCCGCTGACGACGGCGGCGAGGTGGAACACCGAAGCGGTGTCCGGCGTGATCGCGGCGGCCGCGACCATCGGGTCGGCGAGGTCGCCGGCCAGCGTGCGCACGCGCGGATCCGCGCTGCCGGCGGCGGGCACGACGTCGAGCAGGACGAGTTCGCGCACCGCGCGCACCGCGCCGCGGGCATCGGTGAGCTGCCCGCGGGCGAGGATCGCCTGCGCGAGGCGCTGGCCCAGAAAACCGGCGCCGCCGGTGATGACGATGCGCATGCCGACTCCCGTGATTGCGGATGAGGGCACCATGATAGCGGCTCCCGATCGGCGTGCCGCCGGCCGGTCGAGCCGGGGCGCGCCGGCCAGCCGCGAGCGGGGGCCCGCGACCCCATGCGCAAAATCCGGCGCAGCGCCGCAAGGCAGCCGGCGGCGAAATCCGGCTCGCCGACCCGCGGGCCCTGCGCTCTTCCCGGGACGTCCTTCATGGTTTCTGCCCTCACGCCGCGGCGGCTGGTCATCGCGACGCGCGAATCGGCGCTGGCCCTGTGGCAGGCGCGGCACGTTCGCGATCGCCTCGCGGCGTTGTATCCGGACTGCGAGGTCGCGCTGCTGGGGCTCACCACGCAGGGCGACCGCATCCTCGATCAGCCGCTGGCCGCGATCGGCGGCAAGGGCCTGTTCATCAAGGAGCTCGAGGCGGCGATGGCCGAGGGGCGGGCCGATCTCGCCGTCCACTCGCTGAAGGACGTGCCGATGGACCTGCCCGCCGGGTTCACGCTGGCGGCGATCACCGCGCGCGAGGATCCGCGCGACGCCTTCGTCTCCGTCCATTACCTCGACCTGGCGCAACTGCCGGGCGGCGCGCGCGTCGGCACCTCCAGCCTGCGGCGCGAGGCGCAGCTGCGCGAGCGCGATCCGCTGCTGCAGATCGAGCCGCTGCGCGGCAACGTCAACACCCGGCTGCGCAAGCTCGACGAGGGGCAGTACGACGCGATCGTCCTCGCCGCCGCAGGCCTGAAGCGACTGGGCTTCGGCGCGCGCATCGCGGCGCTGCTCGACCCCGAGGAAAGCCTGCCCGCCGTCGGGCAGGGTGCGCTGGCGCTGGAGTGCCGCAGCGACCGCCCCGACGTGGTCGCGGCCCTCGCTCCGCTGGTCGACGTCGAGACCACGCGGGCGGTCACCGCCGAGCGCGCGTTTTCGCGCGCCCTCGCCGGCAGCTGCCACACGCCGCTCGCCGCGCACGCGGTGTCGCGGCACGGCGAGCTGTGGCTGCGCGGATTGCTGGCGAGCCGAGACGGCAGGGAGGTGATGCGCGGCGACCGGAGCGCGCCGGTCGCCGGCGTCGATGCCGCCGAGGCGCTGGGCCTCGCGCTGGCGGACGAGTTCCTCGCCCGCGGCGCCGGCCGGCTCTGCGGGCTCTGAACGGCCGATGGTGCACGCGCTCGACCGGGCACCGGTTCCCGCGGGCGTGCTGGCCGGACAGGGCGTCCTGGTCACGCGACCCGCGCGCCAGGCCGGGCCGTTCGCGCAGAAGCTCGCCGCGCTCGGTGCCACGCCGGTGATCTTCCCGGCGATCGCGATCCTGCCGCCCGCCGATCCCGCCGCGCTGGCGCGCGTGCACGCGGCGCTCGAGCGCTACGACTTCGCGGTGTTCGTCTCCGCCAACGCGGCCGAGTTCGGCGCCCCCCCGGCAGGCGCCTGGCCGGCGCACCTCGTCGCGCTCGCGCCCGGGCCCGGGACGGCCGAGGCGCTGGCCGCGCTGGGCATCGCCGACACCCGGGTCCCGGCGACCACGTTCGACAGCGAGGGGCTGCTGGCCCTGCCTCTGTTGGCGGATCTGCGCGGCAAGCGCATCGTGATCTTCCGCGGCGACGGCGGCCGCGAGCACCTCGCCGACACGCTGCGCGCGCGCGGCGGCGAAGTCGACCACGTCGCCTGCTACCGTCGCGCGCCGCCGGCGGACGTCGCCGGTCTCGACGCCGCGTTCGAGGAAGGGCGGATCACCGCGGTCACCGTCACCGCCAGCGAAGGGCTCGGCAACCTGTGGTCGCGCATCGCCGAGGGCACGCGCGCAAGCTGGCGCGGCTGTCCCACGTTCGTTCCCCATCCGCGGATCGCGACGCAGGCGCGCAGTCTCGGGCTGAAGGTCGTCGAAACCGCCGGCGGCGACGCCGGGATCATCGCCGGATTGCTGGACTGGGTGCGCGCCGGCGGGCCGAAGGAGTGAACGCATGACCCCCGAACTCCTGATCACCGCGCGGCTGCCGCCGTTTCTCTTCGAGCCGCTGCGCGCGCGCTATGCCTGCCACGACCATTTCCAGGCGACCGACCAGCCCGCGCTGCTCGCCACGGCGGGGCCGCGCGTCCGCGGGCTCGTCCAGGGCGGCGGCACGGTGACGCCGACGGTGCTGCTCGACCAGCTGCCGCAGCTCGAGATCATCTCGGTCTTCGGCGTGGGCTACGACGGCGTCCCGGTCGACTACTGCCGGACGCGCGGCATCCTGGTCACCCACACCCCCGACGTCCTCACCGACGACGTCGCCGACCTCGCCACCGCGCTGGTGCTGATGACCGCGCGCGGACTGGTCGCCGCCGAGCGCTTCGTGCGCAGCGGCGAGTGGTCGCGCGGCGGGCCGCCGCTGACGAACCGGCTGGGCGGCAAGACCGCGGGCATCCTCGGTCTCGGCCGCATCGGCAAGGCGATCGGGCGCCGCCTCGAGGCGCTGGGGATGCGCGTCGCCTACACGGGCCGCAAGCCGCAGGCGGACGTCGCGTGGCGGTACGTGCCCACGCTCGCGGCGCTCGCCGCGGACGCCGACTTCCTGGTCGTTGCCTGTCCGGGCGGGGCCGCCACGCACCACCTCGTCGACGCCGGCGTGCTGGCGGCGCTGGGCGCGAAGGGCACGCTGATCAACATCGCGCGCGGCACGATCGTCGACGAGCCGGCGCTGGTCGACGCGCTGCAGCGGGGCGTGATCCGCGGCGCCGGGCTCGACGTCTTCGCCGACGAGCCGAACGTGCCGCCGCCGCTGCTGGCGATGGACAACGTCGTCCTGCTGCCGCACGTGGGCAGCGCCACGCGGGAGACGCGGCAGGCGATGGCCGACCTGTGCCGCGCCAACCTCGACGCCTGGTTTGCCGGCCAGCCGGTTCCGGCGCGGATTCCCGAGCTCGCCTGACGCTCGCGGCGCGCGGCGATCAGCGGCGCAACGGCGGCGCGGGCTTGCCCGGCCACAGCACGGCCGCCATCGCCGCCAGCACCAGGACCAGCGCCGTCCACTCGCCCGGACCCGGTCGCTCCCCCAGCGTCAGCATGCCCGCGAACACGCCGACGATGGGCACCGGCAGCGAGGCCATCGACGACACCGCGATCGGCAGCGTGCGCACCAGCGTGAACCACGCCCAATGCGCCAGCGTCCCGGCGAGGAAGATGTTGTAGAGGATCGCGAACCACGCCCGCGCCGAGAGCTCGGGCAGCGGACCGGGGGCGAACACCGGGGCCAGCACGGCGATGGGGATCCAGCCCAGCAGCATCATCCAGCCCGACAGCGCGGTCGTCGGCAGCGCGAGTTTCCACTTGCGCAGCAGCACGGCGCCGAAGGCCCAGCACAGCGCCGCGCCGAGGATGAACAGCGTGGCGGTCGGCGCGCGCTGCAGATGGCGCACGTCGTCGCCGAGGAGCACGGCCATGCCGACCATGCCGAGCACCAGCCCGGCGATCTTGCGCCGGTCCAGCGGCTCGTGCAGCAGCACCAGCGAGAACAGCACGCTCCAGATCGGCATCGTGTAGGCGATGATCGCGCTGCGTCCGGCGGGCAGCTGCTCGACCCCGAACAGCACCAGCGCATTCCAGCCGCCGATGTTGAACAGCGCCAGCAGCGCGACGCGCAGGCGCAGTCCGCGCGGGATGCCGATCGCCTCGCCGGAGAGCTTGGCCACCAGCAGCAACCCGAGCGCGGCGAACGGCAAGGTCAGCGCGCGGAAGGTGAGCGGGGGAAGCTCGCTCACCCCGATCTTCAGCACCGGCCAGTTGCAGCCCCAGACCAGCGCGAGGACCGCGACGGGCAGCAGCGCACCGCCGGTGAGCGCCTGCGCGGGCGCTCCGGGGACCGCGCTCACCAGCGCGCTCCGCCCTCGATCGTCTCGCCGTACTTGCTCTGGTGCAGCGCGCGCGCCTGCGTCACCCACCCGTCGCGCCGGATGCGCCCCGGGAATTCGGCGAGGCGGGCGTCGAACTCGTCGATGTCGCGCTCCGACCAGCGCGCGATCTGGCGGTAGCTGGTGATGCCGAGCTGATGCAGCAGCCGTTCGAGCACCGGGCCGACGCCGACGACGAGCTTGAGATCGTCGGGCGCCGCCGTGCCGAACAGCACCGGGGGGGCGTTGTTCTCGATGTCGACGACCAGCTGCCGGTACCGCGCGGTGTCGGCACGCGACTGCGCGAGCGCGTCGAACAGGCGCCGCCGGTCCTGCGCGAAGGCGGCGAGCTGCACCAGCGCGGCGTCGCGGTCGCGCACCGCCTGCCGCAGCGCTGCCGCCTCGCCCTCGTAGCCGCGGACGAGCCGGGCGTGCTCGGTGCAGGCCGGCGCACCGACCGCCTCGCCGGCACTGGCTTCGCCGGACGGCCGGGGGGCGCCGGGCGCGGAGCGGTCGGGAGGCGGCGCGGCGGCGGCCGGTGCCGGGAGGCTCGGGCCGGCGGCCGCGGGCGGGTTTGCCGGCGGCCGAGCGCCCAGCCCAGCGCGAGCAGCGCGGCGGCACCGAGCAGGAGGAGGAGCAGGTTCACGGGCGGGGACCGGCAAGCGGAACGAGGGCGGCGGCACGCGACGCGCATCGATCCGGTGATCGCGCCGCACCAGTCGTGATTGTAGTCGACGTCCCGCGACCGGCCAAACGGCGCCGCTGCGGGGGCGCCGCAGTCGTGGGGCTCGCCCCGCGCGCGAACGGTGCCGGACTCCGCTGCTGCTAGAATCATCGGTTCCCTTCCCTGATGGTCGCCATGGTCGATTCCGAGACGCCTTCCGACGTCGCCGCGGGCCCGGATCCGCAACCCGGCGCGGCGCGGCCGCGGTCCCCCGACCGCCAGCCGCCGGCGCGGCCGGTGTCGCGCGGGCTGCTCGCGATCGTCGTCGCCGCGATCGCCGTGGCCGTGGCCGCCGTGTGGATGGACGGCCAGCGCCGCGAGAGCGGCCTGCGCGGCGAGGTCGCGCAGCGGCTGGCCGCGGTCGAGGCCGCCGGCATCGCCCTCGGCCGCGTGCAGGGCGAGCAGGTGACCGACCTGCGCGACGCGCAGGCGAAGATCACGCTGCTGGAGGAGCGCCTGGCCGAGTCGCAGACGCAGCAGGCGGCGCTGGAGGCGCTCTACCGCGACCTCGCGCCGTCGCGCGACGAGATCGCGCTGTCCGAGATCGAGCAGGTCCTGCTGCTGGCCAGCCAGCAGCTGCAGCTGGCCGGCAACGTGCCGTCGGCGCTGGCGGCGCTGCAGCTCGCCGACGCCAAGCTGCAGCGCCTCGACCGGCCGCAGTCGGTCACGCTGCGGCGCGCGCTCGGACGCGACATCGATGCGCTGAAGGCGACGCCCTATGTCGACGTCGCGGGCCTGTCGCTGAAGCTCGACCAGGCGATCGCGTCGGTGGACACGCTGACGCTGGCGCGCGACGAGCGCATCCCGCCGCCGGTGCCGGAGCCGAGCGCCGACGCCGAGCTGCCGCTGTGGCGACGACTGCTGCGCGACGCCTGGGCCGACCTGCGGCAATTGGTCCGGATCGAGGTGGCCGATCGGCCGATGGCGCCGCTGGTGCCCCCGACGCAGAGCTACTTCCTGCGCGAGAACCTCCGGCTCAGGCTGCTCTCGGCGCGCATCGCGCTGCTGAACCGCGACGAGGCGAGCTTTCGCGCCGACCTCGCCGCCGCGGACTCGTGGGTCAGGCAGTACTTCGACCTGCGGACCAAGCCCGTGCAGACGCTGCAGGCGACGCTGAAGCAGGCGGCCGCGGCGCCCACGCCCGGCAGCGTGCCGGATCTCTCGCGCAGCCTCGAGGCGCTGCGCGCGCTGAAGCTCGCGCAGGAACGCGCGGCGGGCCGCGCCGCGGCGAAGTAGCGCCCTCGCCGTGCGCATCCTGTTCTGGTTCCTGCTGCTCGCGGCCGCTGCGGTCGGCGTCGCCCTGGCGATGAAGATCAGCACCGGCTACGCGCTGTTCGTGGCGCCGCCGTACCGCGTCGAGGTGTCGCTCAACCTGCTGCTGGTCGCCCTGGTGGCCGGCTTCGTCGGCGCGTACGTCCTGCTGCGCATCGTCCGCCGGGCGATGGGCCTGCCCGACGAGGTTCGCGCCGCGCGCCGCCGCGCGCAGCAGGATCGCGCGCGGGCCAAGCACGACGCCGCCGTGGTCGCGCTGCTCGAGGGTCGCTACGGGCGATCGCGTAAGCTGGCCGAGGAAGCGCTGGCGATTCCGCAGTCGTCCGGGCTGGCGGCGCTGGTGGGCGCGCGCGCGGCGATGGAGACGCGCGACTTCGGTGCGGCGGCGACGCTGCTGCGGCGCGCCGATGCGCAGGTGCCCGCACTCGCGGTGCCGCGCCTCATGCTCGAGGCCGAGATCAAGCTGGCGCAGCGGCAGCCGATGGAGGCGCTGGCCGTGCTGCAGGCGCTGAAAAAGGAAGCCGGGCTGCACACCGCGGCGCTGCGGCTGGAGCTGCGCGCGCTGCAGGGCGCCGGCCGCTACGCGGAAATCCCGCCGCTGGTCGACCAGCTGATCAAGCGCAAGGCCTACGGCGCCGAGGAAGGCGCGCACGTGCGCGCCGCCGCGCACGCCGAGGAGCTCGCCGCGCGGGCGCACGATCTCACCGGCCTGCGCAGCTACTGGAACCGACTGTCCGACACCGAGCAGCGGCAGCCGCGGATCGCGCGGGCCGGGGCCCGCAGCTTCCTCGCCCTCGGCGGCGACCGCGAAGCGGCGGAGCTGCTGACGCGCAGCCTCGACCGGCACTGGGAGCCGGGACTGGTCGAGCTCTACGCGGCCTGCCGCCCGCCCGAGCCCACGCGGCAGCTGGAGCAGGCCGAGCGTTGGCTGCAGGCGCACGACCGGGACGCGACGTTGCTGCACGCGCTGGGCACGCTGTGCCAGAGGCAGCAGCTCTGGGGGAAGGCGCAGACCTATCTCGAGGCGAGCCTGGCGCTCGAGCCGTCGCACCGCACGCATCTCGCGCTGGGCGAGCTCTTCCGGCAGCTGGGTCGCGATGCCGAGGCCAGCGCGCACCTGGCCGCGGCGCTGAAGCTCGCCGTCGCCGAACTCGACCACGCCCGCGATTGACGGCCGGCGTCCTTCGCCGCGCCCGGCATGGTGCGGCCGGCGCCCGGGTTCAGGCGCTCGTTTCGGATGCGGCGGCGAAGGTGAAGCTGTCGGCGAAGAACTCTTCCGGCGGCAGCGCGCGTTCGGCGGTGAAGCTCGCGCGCGCCGCGTCGATCATCGCCGGGGCGCCGCAGGCGTAGACCTGGTAGCCGGCGAGGCTCCCGAAATCGTCGAGCACCGCCTGGTGGACGAGCCCCGTCCGGCCCGGCCAGTCGTCGCCGGCGGCCGGCTCCGACAGCACGGGAATGAAGGTGAAGTTGCCGCTCTGCTGCTGCCAGCGGCCCGGAAGATCCGGCAGGTAGAGATCCTGCTTCGCCCGCGCGCCCCAGTACAGCACGAACGGCCGCCGGGCATCGAGCCGGTGGTGCAGCGCGTGCTCGACGATCGCCTTGATCGGCGCGAAGCCGGTGCCGCCGGCGACCAGGATCACCGGCTTGTCCGAATCCTCGCGCAGGTAGAACGACCCCAGCGGACCTTCGAAGCGCAGGATCTCGCGGCCCTTGTACTCGGTGAAGAGCTGCGTGGTGAAGAAGCCGCCCGGAATGTGGCGGACGTGCAGCTCGAGCAGCGTGTCGTCGTGGGGCGGCGTCGCCAGCGAGAAGCTGCGCCGGCGCCCGTCCTTCAGCAGCAGGTCAATGTACTGGCCGGCGAGATACTGGAGGCGCTCGTTCGCCGGCAGCTTGAGACGGACGATGGCGACGTCGGGGGCGGCACGCTCGATGCTCTCGATGCGGCACGGGAGGCGACGAACCTGGATGTCGCCCGCGCGCCGCACCTCCTTGACCTCGATGACCAGGTCGGTCTTCGGCCTGGCGACGCAGAACAGCGCGAGGCCCTTGCGCTTCTCGTCGTCGGTCAGCGTCGCAGCCTGGTGCGCGCCGTAATCGACCTCGCCCGACAGGATGCGGCCCTTGCAGGTCCCGCAGGCGCCGTTGCGGCAGCCGTAGGGCAGCATGAGATCGGCGGCCATCGCCGCGGTCAGCACGCTCTCGTCGTCGGCGCAGGGGTAGCTGTGGTCGCTGGGCTTTATGGTAATCTGGTGCGGCATCGTCGGCAGTCAGGGTCGGACGGAGTGATGACGCGCGGCGCGGCGGGCGGCACCGGCGTTCTGGATGTGGGTGAGGGCGTGATCAGGGTCTTGTTGATTGGCTGCGGCGACGTGGCGCTGCGCACCGCCGACCTGCTGCGCCCGAGGGCGCGCCTGTACGGACTGACGCGCCGCCCCGAGGACGCCACGAAGCTGCGCCAGCACGGCATCGTTCCCATCGTCGGCGACCTCGACCAGCTGTCGACGCTGCAGCGGCTGCGTCCGGCGCCGTTCGCGGTCCTGCACTTCGCGCCCCCGCCCTCCGACGGGCGCGACGATCCGCGCACCCGCAAGCTCGTCGCCGCGCTGGCGAGGGCGCGAAGCATACCACGCCGGTTCGTCTACATCTCGACCTCGGGCGTCTACGGCGACTGCGCCGGGGCGCACGTCGACGAGCGGCATCCGCGCCGCGCGCAGACACCGCGCGCGCGCCGCCGCGTGGCGGCCGAGGACCTGCTGCGCGACTGGGCGCGGCGCTACGGCGTGGCGCTGTCGATCCTGCGCGCTCCCGGCATCTACGCCCCGACCCGGCTGCCGCTCGAGCGGATCCGGCAGGGCACGCCGGTGCTGCAGCCGGACGACGACGTCTTCACCAACCACATCCACGCCGACGACCTCGCGCGGGCGACGGTGGCGGCGCTGTTCCGCGGCAGGCCGAACCGGGCCTACAACGTCACCGACGACGCCCAGATGAAGATGGGCGGCTGGTTCGATATGGTGGCCGACGCCTTCCACCTGCCGCGGCCGCCGCGGGTCTCCTGGGAAGAGGCCGAACAGCGGATCGCGCCGATGCTGCTGTCGTTCATGAGCGAATCGCGTCGGCTTTCCAACGGGCGGATGAAGGGCGAGCTCCGCGTCCGCCTGCGTTATCCGCTGCCGCAGGACCTGCTGCGCGAGGTGGCGCCGCGCGACCTCAAGAAGCAGCTTGCGCTGCCGCTCTGACCGGGGGCGACGATGACCGGCGCCGATCCCCGCGCGGGCCCGCTCCGGTCGTCCCGCGGACAGGCGATCCTCGCCCGCCTCGACGCCTACGAGAGGCTCGTCCGTCTGGACAAGCCGATCGGCATCCTGCTGCTGCTGTGGCCGACGCTCGCCGCGCTGTGGATCGCCGCCCGCGGCGCGCCGACCTGGACGCAGGTGCTGGTGTTCACGATGGGCACCGTGCTGATGCGCTCGGCCGGCTGCGCGATCAACGACTGGGCCGACCGGGCCTTCGACCCGCACGTGCAGCGCACCGCGCAGCGCCCGCTGGCCTCCGGCGAGGTCACCGCCGCGGAAGCGGTGCTGGTCGCCGCGGTGCTCGCGTTCTGCGCCTTCCTGATGGTGCTGGCGACCAACCCGACGACGATCCTGCTGTCGCTGCCGGCGGTGGTCATCGCCGGCGTGTATCCGTTCTTCAAGCGCTTCTTCGCGCTGCCGCAGGCGTTTCTGGGCATCGCCTTCTCGTTCGGGATCCCGATGGCCTTCGCCGCGGTGTTCGACGAGGTGCCCGCCATCGCCTGGTGGATGCTCGCCGCCAACCTGTTCTGGGTGATCGCCTACGACACCGAGTACGCGATGGTCGACCGCGACGACGACGTCAGGCTCGGCCTGCGGACGTCGGCGATCGCCTTCGGGCGCTTCGACGTGGCCGCGGTGATGCTCTGCTATGCCGTCTACCTCGGCGCCATGGTGGGCGTCGGCCTGGCGCGCCACCTCGGTGCGCTCTACTACGCCGGCCTCGTCGCCGCGGCGGGCTGCGCGCTGTGGCACGGCTGGCTCATCCGCGGGCGCGACCGGATGCGCTGCTTCGCCGCGTTCCTGCACAACCACTGGCTGGGGTTCGCGGTCTTCGCCGGCGTCGCGGCCGACTTCGCGTGGCGGCTGGGTGCGTGGCCGCGCGGTTGGTGACGACTCGCTGCGGCAAGAACGGCACGGGCGCCGCGCGGGCGCCCGTTCGCGATTGCCGGCGGCCGCCGCGATCAGAACCGCCAGCCCACGCCGATGCCGAAGACCCAGGGGTCGATCTTGAGGTCGCCGATGGTCGCGCCGTTGGCGGTCACGTCGTTGCCGACCCAGAGGTATTTGACGTCGAAGTTGAGGTAGACGTTCTTCTGGATCTCGTAGTCGAGGCCGGCCTGCAGCGCGCCGCCGACGCTCCAGTCGTCGGAGAGACCCAGCGGCGAGGTGAGCCCGACGTTGTAGAAGTAGGTGAAATTGACGCCGCCGCCGACGTAGGGCTTCCACGCGCCGAGGTCGGTGAAGTGATACTGCAGCGTGACCGTCGGCGGCAGGATGCTGACCTTGCCGATGCTCTGGCCGTTGAGCGAGACTTCGTGACGCGCCGTGCCGAGAACCAGCTCGGCGGCGAGGTTCTTGCTGTAGAAATAGGTGAAGTCGAGTTCCGGCACCCAGGCGTTGTCGACGTCGAGGCCGTTGATCGACGAGCTCACGTTCGGCTCGATATCGATCGCGCGCACGCGCGCCATCCAGTTCTGCGCGTCGGCGGTGGCGGGCAGGGCCAGCGGCAGCGCCAGCAGCAGTGCGGCGGCGAGGGGGCGAAGGGCGGGTGGGTTCATGTCAGGGCTCCAGCGGAAAGGCGCGAGCAGCGCCGAGGATCGAAGGCTCGACTGCAGCCTAGTTGGGGTGCCGGCAGCGCCGGTTGACCTGCGTCAAGACGCGGACTCCTGACCATGAGGTCGAGACGGACTGTTGCAGCAAGGCAACGCGGGCTGGCGCCGGTCTGGGGCCCCGGCACGAGGGTGCTGGTGCTGGGCAGCTTTCCCGGCGCGGCGTCGCTCGCCGCCGGCCAGTATTACGCGCATCCGCGCAACCACTTCTGGCCGCTGCTCGGCGAGCTGCTCCGGCTGCCGCTGCCGAACTGGCCTTACGAGCGGCGCGTGCGGGCCCTCGGCGACGCCGGTGTCGGGCTGTGGGACACGATCGTCGCGTGCGCGCGCGACGGCAGCCTCGACGGCGCGATTCGCGATCCGGAGTGGGGCGATCCCGCGGTCGCGCTCGCCGCGGCGCCGGCGATCGCGCTGGTGTGTTTCAATGGGCAGACGGCGGCGCGTGCGCAGCCCCGGTGGCGCGCCGCGGGGCTGGCGACGGTGGCGCTGCCTTCGACCAGCCCGGCGTACACGCGGCCGCTGGCCGAGAAGCTCGCGGCGTGGCGCGTCGTGGCCGACACCTTGCGCGCGGCAGACAGGCAGATCCGATGAGCGATTGGCGCATGGCGATGCTGGCCGCGGCGACGATCCTCGGCGCGCTGCCGGTGGCTGCGGCCCCGGCCGGCGAGCGCGTCAGCTTCGAGTCGTCGGCGCCCGATCCGGCCACCGGCAAACCCGTGACCGTCCAGGGCCTGCTGTTCCGGCCCGCAGCGGCGGCGGCGCCGGACCCGCGCCGCCGGCCGGCCGTCGTCGCCCTGCACGGCTGCGGCGGCATGTACAGCGCGGTGAAGAGCCGGCGCGACGCGCTGTCGGCCCGGCACCAAGCGATGGCGGAGCTGCTGGTCGCCGAAGGCTACGTCGTGCTGTTTCCCGACAGCTTTCGTTCGCGCGGCGTCGAGGAGATATGCACGCTCGAGAACCGCCGGCGCAGGATCACCGGCACGCACCGCCGGCAGGATGCGCAGGCCGCGCTGGCGTGGCTGCAGCGGCGCGACGACGTGCTCGCCGACCGGATCGCGGTGCTGGGCTGGTCGCACGGCGGCAGCGCGGTGCTCGCGGCGCTCGACGGCCGCGCGCCGTCGGTGGCCGCGTGGCGCGACCGCTCGCCGCAGCCCGCCTACTTTCGCGCCGGCGTCGCGTTCTACCCGGGGTGCGGCGCGCTCGCCAAGGCGCGACGCGGCTACACGCTGGCCGCGCCGCTCACCCTGTTCGTCGCCGGCAGCGACGACTGGACCGCGCCGGAACCCTGCATCGATATCGCCGCGCGCCTGGCCGCTGCCGGCGAGCCGGCGGCGATCACCGTCTATCCCGGGGCCCATCACGGCTTCGACGGGCCGTCGTCGCAGCCGCGGTTGCGACTCGACGTTCCCAACGGCGTCAACCCCGGCCGGGGGGTGACCGTGGCGACCGACCCTGCGGCCCGCGACGACGCCTATGAGAAACTCAAGACCTTCTTGCGCACGCGTCTCGCCCCGGCGATCACGCCGACCGACGAGGCGTCGCCGGGCCGCGCCGCGGAGCTGAAGTCACCACAGGAGGGACCGCCATGAATCTGGGGCTCGCCGATCGCGTCGTCCTGGTCACCGGCGCCAGCAAGGGCATCGGCTACGCCTGCGCCGAGGCGTTCGCCGCCGAGGGTGCGCGGGTCGCGATCGCGTCGCGCAGTCGCGCCAACCTCGACGCGGCGCTCGCGCGCTGGCCGCATCCGGTCGCGCCGCTGGCCGTGGCGGCCGACCTCTGCCGGGCCGACGCGGCGAAGCGCCTGGTCGACGAGGTCGAGGCGGCACTGGGGCCGATCGACGTGCTCGTCAACTCCGCCGGCGCGGCGCGGCGGTACGCGCCCGACGATCTCGACGCCGACGCCTGGCACGCGGCGATGGACGCGAAGTTCTTCTCCTACATCCACCCGCTCGACGTCGTCGTCAAGCGCATGGCCGCGCGCGGGAAGGGCGCGATCGTCAACGTCATCGGCGCGGGCGGCAAGGTCGCGAATCCCCTGCACCTGCCCGGCGGCGCGGCCAACGCCGCGCTGATGCTGGTCACCGCCGGCCTCGCCACCGCCTATGGCCCGAAGGGCGTGCGCATCAACGGCATCAACCCCGGGTCGACGCTGACGGGCCGGGTGCAGGAAGGGCTGGCGGTCGAGGCGCGCCTGACCGGGCTCGCGCCCGAGGAACTCCTCGCGCGCGGCCAGCAGCGGCTGCCGCTGCGCCGCTACGGCACGCCCGAGGAGGTGGCGCGCGTGGCCGTGTTCCTCGCCTCGGACGCGGCGAGCTACGTCACCGGCGCGATCCTGCCGATGGACGGCGGCGCGAACCCGATCGTCTGACCGCGGCGGCGGCAGGCCGCGAACCCGTCGACAACAACAAGGAAGCCCGACTCATGCTCACCGACCTGGAGATCGCGCAGCGCGCGAAGCTCGCCCCCATCGCCGACATCGCCGCGCGCCTCGGCATCCCTCCGGAGGCCATCGAGCCCTACGGGCGGACCAAGGCGAAGGTCTCGCTCGACTGGCTCGCCGGTCTCGAGGGGCGGAAGAACGGCCGCCTCGTCCTGGTCTCGGCGATCAGCCCGACGCCGGCCGGCGAGGGCAAGACGACCACCGTCGTGGGCCTGGGCGACGCGCTCAACCGCATCGGGAAGCGCACCACGATCTGCCTGCGCGAGCCCTCGCTCGGGCCGGTGTTCGGGATGAAGGGCGGCGCCGCCGGCGGCGGCTACGCGCAGGTGGTGCCGATGGAGGACATCAACCTCCACTTCACCGGCGACTTTCACGCCATCGGCGTCGCCAACAACCTGCTGGCCGCGCTGGTCGACAACCACATCCACCACGGCAACGCGCTGGGCATCGACGTGCGCCGCGTCACCTGGAAGCGCGTCGTCGACATGAACGACCGGGCGCTGCGCGACATCACCGTCGCCCTCGGCGGGCCGGCCAACGGCTACCCGCGGCAGGACGGCTTCGACATCGTCGTCGCCTCCGAGGTGATGGCGATCTTCTGCCTCGCCGAGTCGCTGCCCGACCTGCGCACGCGGCTCGCGCGGATCGTCGTCGGCGCCACGCGCGAACAGAAGCCGGTGCGCGCCGGCGACCTCGCCGCCCACGGCGCGATGACGGCGGTGCTGCGCGATGCGCTGGCCCCGAACCTCGTGCAGACGCTGGAGAACAACCCGGCGTTCATCCACGGCGGCCCGTTCGGCAACATCGCGCACGGCTGCAACTCGGTCATCGCCACCAAGGCGGCGCTGAAGCTCGCCGACTACGTGGTCACCGAGGCCGGCTTCGGCGCCGACCTCGGGGCCGAGAAGTTCTTCGACATCAAGTGCCGCAAGGCGGGCCTCGTGCCGGACGCCGTCGTGCTGGTGGCCACGCTGCGGGCGCTGAAGTACCACGGCGGCGTCGAGGTCGCCGACCTCGGGCGCGAAAATCTCGCGGCGCTGGAGAAGGGCATCGTCAACCTCGAGCGGCACGTGAACAACGTCCGCAATCACTTCGGGCTGCCCTGCGTCATCGCCGTCAACCGGTTCGCGGCGGACACCGCGGCCGAGATCGACCTCCTCGCGCGCCTGATGGCCCACCACAACGCGCCGGTCGTCGAGGCGAACCACTGGGCCGAAGGCGGCGCCGGCGCCGAGGCGCTGGCGCGCGCCGTCGTCGCGACCGTCGACGGCGTGCCGGGCAACTTCCGGCTGATCTACGACGATGCCGACACGCTGTGGGAGAAGGTCAACAAGGTCGCGAAGACCGTCTACGGCGCATCGGCGGTCACCGCCGACACCAAGGTCCGCGCGCAGATCCGCCGGCTGCAGGACGAGGGCTACGGCCGCTTCCCGGTGTGCGTCGCCAAGACGCAATACTCGTTCTCGACCGATCCCTTGCTGCGCGGTGCGCCCAGCGGACACGTGATGAACATCCGCGAGGTCCGGCTCGCCGCCGGCGCCGAGTTCGTCGTGCTGGTCTGCGGCGACGTGATGACGATGCCGGGGCTGCCGAAGGAACCGGCGGCCAACCGCATCGACGTCGACGCGGCGGGACGCATCGTCGGGTTGTTCTGAACCGGGCCGGCGGCAGGGTTGAGCGCGGCGCTTCAGCCCCTGCGGCCTGCGGTCTCGCGGACGAGCAGCGTGCACAGCGCGCCAAACGCCGCGGCGCCGGCGAGGATCAGGACGCCGCGGTCCCACGCCGCGGCCACGTCGCCGGCGGCGCGGCCGCGGTCGAGCACGAACCCCACCAGCGGCTGCAGGATGCCGGTGCCGAGGAAGATGCCGACGTTGACGACCGACGTGGCGATGCCCGAGTGCTCGGGGCGGTTGACCTCCTTGGCGATCGTCCACGACAGCGTGAAGCCGGGGATCAGCAGGCCCATGGCGAAGAACCACGCCAGCGTGGCCGGCAGCGGCCACGCGACGTCGAGGACCCACGGCAGCCAGGACAGCGCATAGAGCAACGCATAGACGCGCATGACGCCGCGGCGGCTGCCGAGGCGGTCGGAGACGACGCCGACGATCAGCGCGCCCACGGCCACGCCGAACAGCAGCAGGCTCGCGTGCTGCGCGGCGAGCGCGCGCGAGTGACCGTGGACGTCCTGCAGGTACGGCACCGCCCACAGCCCGGCGAAGGCGAGAAAGCTGCCGGCCACGCCGAAGTTGACGAAGAATCCCGGCCAGGTGCGCGGGTTCGCCAGCACCTGCCGCAGCGCGCGGGTCCAGCGGACGCGGTGCGCCGGGGCGGGCGGCGCGTGCACGGCCGCGAAGCCGAGTTCCGCGGGGTGGTCGCGGACGAAGCGCCAGGTCGCCGCGGCGAGCCCGGTGGAGACGAGCGCCAGGCCGACGAACACCGCCCGCCACGAGGTCTGCGTCACCATCCACGCGAGCGGCGCGCCGGCGATCACGGCGCCGCAGTTGCCGGCGAACATCGTGATCCCGTTGAGCGTGGCGAAGCGGTTGGCCGGGAACCAGACGGCGCTGATCTTGAGGATCGCGATGAACGCCGTCGACACGCCGATGCCCACCAGCGTGCGGCCGGCGGCGGCGATCTCCCAGGTCGGCGCGAGCGCGAAGGCGAGCGAGCCCGCGCCGGCCACCAGCGATCCCCCGGCGAGGATGACGCGCGGGCCCAGCGTGTCGGCGAGCACGCCGACCGGTATCTGCAGCACCGTGTAGACGTAGAAGTACGTCGCCGCCAGCGTGCCCAGCACCGCGCTGTTGATGGCGAAGGCGTGGGCGAGCTCGCCGGCGATCGCCGCCGGCGCGGTGCGGTGGAAGAACGAGAGCACGAAGCTCGCCAGCACGATGCCGAAGACGACGCGCCGGACGGCGACGAAGCGCGGGTCGGCGACGGTCGCGGCGTTGGCCATCGCCCATTGTACGGGCCGGCAGCGCGCGTTTGGTACCATCGACGCCATCCGCCGCCACCCGCGCGCGGCCCCCGGACCCCGCCATGAAATACACGGACCTGCGCGACTTCATCGCGCAACTCGAAGCCCGCGGCGAGCTGAAGCGCATCGGCGTCGAGGTCGACCCCCGGCTCGAGATGACCGAGATCTGCGACCGCGTGCTGAAGGCCGGCGGTCCGGCGCTGCTGTTCGAGAAGCCGAAAGGGCACTCGATGCCGGTGCTGGGCAATCTCTTCGGCACGCCGCGCCGCGTCGCCATGGGCATGGGCGAGGACGACGTCGCCGCGCTGCGCGAAATCGGCCGCCTGCTCGCGTTCCTCAAGGAGCCCGAGCCGCCGAAGGGCCTGAAGGACGCGTGGCAGAACACGCGGCCGGTGTTCATGCAGGTGCTGAACATGGCGCCGAAGGAGCGCTCGTCGGCGGCGTGCCAGCAGGTGGTGTGGGAGGGCGCCGACGTCGACCTCGCGCGCCTGCCGGTGCAGACCTGCTGGCCGGGCGACGCCGGGCCGCTGATCACCTGGGGCCTCACGGTGACGCGCGGACCGTTGAAGACGCGGCAGAACCTCGGCATCTACCGGCAGCAGGTGATCGCGCGCGACAAGGTGATCGTGCGCTGGCTGGCCCATCGCGGCGGCGCGCTCGATTTCCGCGATCACGCGCGCGCCCACCCGGGCACGCCGTTCCCGGTCGCGGTGGCGCTGGGTGCCGACCCGGCGACGATCCTGGGCGCGGTGACGCCGGTTCCCGATGCGCTGTCCGAATACCAGTTCGCCGGCCTGCTGCGCGGCTCGCGGACCGAGATCGTCAAGTGCCTGACCCACGCGTTGCAGGTGCCGGCGGCGGCCGAGATCGTCCTGGAGGGCCATCTGCAGCCCGACGCCGCCGACCCGACCGGCTACGAGACCGCGGCCGAGGGGCCGTTCGGCGACCACACCGGCTACTACAACGAGGTCGAGCGCTTCCCGGTGCTCACCATCGAGCGCATCACGACGCGGCGGGATCCGATCTACCACTCCACCTACACCGGCAAGCCGCCCGACGAGCCCGCGGTGCTGGGCGTGGCGCTGAACGAGGTGTTCGTGCCGCTGCTGCAGAAGCAGTTCCCGGAGATCGCCGACTTCTACCTGCCGCCCGAAGGCTGTTCGTACCGGCTCGCCGTCGTGGCGCTGAAGAAGCAGTATCCCGGCCACGCCAAGCGGGTGATGTTCGGCGTCTGGAGCTTCCTGCGCCAGTTCATGTACACCAAGTTCATCGTCGTCACCGACGACGACGTCGACATCCGGGACTGGAAGGAAGTGATCTGGGCGCTGACCACGCGCGTCGATCCGGCGCGCGACACGCTGCTGGTCGAGTCGACGCCGATCGACTACCTGGACTTCGCCTCGCCGGTGTCGGGGCTGGGCAGCAAGATGGGCATCGACGCGACCAACAAGTGGCCGGGCGAGACGCAGCGCGAATGGGGGCGGCCGATCGCGATGGACGCCGCGGTCAAGGCGCGCGTCGACGCGCTGTGGGGTGCGCTGGGTCTGTGAGCGCGCCGCCGCATGCCGGCGGCACGCGCCGCCGCTGCAGGTTCAAAAGTCGTGAAGAAATCGTCGCGAGCGGCCCGAGGGCAAGGCGCACGGAGCGCAGCGACGAGACATATCATCGAGATAGGCGAGGAGCGAGCACCGCGCAACGCAGCCATCGGGACGCGCAGTAGATTTATTCACGACTTTTCAGTCGCGCCGCCAGCGGCGGACCATGCGATAGACGGTCAGCGCCATCGTGGCCGTGCGCAGCCAGCGCGCAAGACGCGGCAGGCCGAGGACCGGCGCGGCGACGCCGACCAGCAGCGACGCCGTGCCGCGCCCGGCGCCGCGCTCGCCGCGAGGGGGAGCGACGAACGCCTGCACGTCGCGCGCGGCCGCCGTGAAGCGCACGCGGTCGAGCTCGGCGCGCGTCGCCAGCAGCGCCTTGCGCTCGGCGACGGCGACCGGGGATGCGGCGCTCACCGCTCGCTCCGGAAGTGTTCGGCCAGCCACTGCCGGTCGCGCTCGAGTTCGGCCAGCGTCTGCGCGAACGGCGCCGGACCGTCGGCGTGGGCGGCGTGCAGCCGCGACCACGCGATCGCGGCGACGACGAGGTGGACGACGACGATCGCCGCCAGCGCGGCGAGCCGGTGCGTGTCCCAGAAGGCCACGACGACCAGCGCGCAGAGGCCGGCCCACGCGAACGCGAGCGCACCGCCGACGATCGCCCCCAGCACCAGCTGATTGCGCGCGCGATCGCGGCTTTCGGCGAACTCGAGCGCGGCCAGCTCGGCGCGCGTGCGCAGCAGCGCGAGCCCCGACTCGGCGAGCCGTCCGAGGGCACCGCGCAGTCCGGGTTGGCGCCCGCCGCCGGGCGCGTCGCCGCTCACGACCGCGGTCCGGTCAACGACGGTTCAGCAGCAGGCCGGCGACGAAGCCGATCGCCGCGGCGGCGCCGATCGCCTGCCAGGGATGGTCGTGGACGAAGTCGTCGGTGGCGCGCGCGGCGACCTTCGCCCGGTCGACCGCCTGGCCTTCGAGTTCCTGCAGCCGGAGCTTGGCGTGCAGCAGCTTGGATTCGACCTGGTCGCGCAGGTTGCGGGCCTTCTCGCCGGTCTCGCCGGCGGCGTCCTTCAGCATCTCCTCGGCCTCGTAGAGCACGTTCGAGAATTCCTCGACGACCTTTTCGCGGGTGCGTTCGGCAGGTGCGGACATGGCGAAACTCCTTGAATGGAAGAAGAGGGCGCGCACGGAACCAGCGCCGGCGACGCGTTTCGATTATAGCCCCGCCCCCCGGCGGAGCAAGTTGCGGCAGAATGCCGTGGATGCCAGTCCGATGCCCCGACCTGTCGGCGCGGCCCGGCGATCCGACGTGCTCGACGAAAGGAACGCGATGAATCGCCTGAAGCTGCCCGCGCTGGACCCCGCCACCGTCGCCGACGTCCGCGGCTGCGGCTATCCCGAGCCCTTTCGCTCGCGCATGGGCGACCGGTCCAAAAAGAAGCTCGGCGACGCGGCGGGGCTGACCCGGTTCGGCGTCAATCTGGTGACGCTGGGTCCCGGCGGCCAGTCCGCGCTTCGGCACTGGCACACGCTGGAGGACGAGTTCGTCTACGTGCTGGAGGGCGAACTGGTGCTCGTTTCCAATGCCGGCGAGCAGCGGCTGACCGCGGGCATGTGCGCCGGCTATCGGGCCGGCCACCGCGATGCGCATCACTTCGTCAACCGCAGCGCGGCGCCGGCCCGCTATCTGGAGATCGGCAACCGGGTCGACGGCGACAACGCGCTGTATCCGGACGACGACCTCATGTGGTGCGAGGACGAGGCCGGCGTGTTTGCGGCCCGCAAGGACGGACGGCGCTATGCTGCGACGGACAGCGGTGCAGCGGATTGAATCGTCGCGGCAGCGGCCGCATATTATGGGGTGCGGCCAACCGGGCCGCCTCGTTCCGTGAAGGAGTAGGGAGACATGGCCGACTACGACGCAACCAACGCAGCGGTTGCCGGCAATCCGCCGGTGTCGGGGGCGCTGCTCGCGTACCTCATGGTCGGCCTGGGCGCGATCACCGCGCTGGTCTCGGCCGGCGGTGTCGTCGTTGCCGCCCCGCTGGTGGGGCTGTTCGGGATCATCGGGGTCATCGTCGCCTATGTGAAGCGCGACGAGGCCGAGGGCACCTGGGTCGCCTCGCACCTGCGCTGGCTGATCCGCACGTTCTGGTACTCGACCTTCTGGGGCGTGGTCGGCGGCGTCATCTTCGTGCTGCTGTTCATCGTCTTCCTGCTGGGGCCGCTGCTCGCCTTCGGCATCTGGGGCGTGACCTCGCTGTGGGTGATCTACCGGGTGATCCGCGGCTACCTGCTGTTCAAGGACAGCCGGCCGATACCCGGGATGTGACCCGCACCGACCCTGCGGCGGCGGCTCGCTTCGTGCGCCGCCGCGCCGCCGGTCAGCGCAGCTGCGTGGGCGACCAGCCCGCGGCGTTGGCGTGGACCCACTGCACCAGCGTGTCGATCGCCGCCTGCGCGCGGCCGGCGTTCGGGTGGTTCACCAGCGCCACGACGATCCAGCGCCGGCCGGCCGCGTCGAGCACGTAGCCGGCGATCGCGCGCACGCCTTCGAGCGTGCCGGTCTTCAGCAGCCCCTGGCCGGCGACGCTGCCGTTCTGGAACCGCCGCTGCAGCGTGCCGTCGGTCGCGGCAACCGCCAGCGAGCTCGCGAACTCGTCGCGCACCTTGCTGGCGTTGGCGGCACGCAGCAGGCGCGCGAGGCTGCCCGCGCTGATCCGCTCCTGCCGCGACAATCCCGAGCCGTTGTCGAGCCGCAGTTCGGGCATGCGCAGCTTGTGGCCCGCCAGCCAGGCGTGCACCGCGGCGGTCGCCTTGGCGGTCGTGGCCGGAGGCGGCGCGTGCGTGGTGGCGAGCGTCAGGAACACCTGCCGCGCCATCACGTTGTTGGACAGCTTGTTGACGTCGCGGATGACGTCGTACAGCGGTGCGGATTCGAGGACCGCGAAGGGCGCGGTTCGGGCCGGGGCGGTGCCGTTGCGCCACTGGCCGCCGAACCGCCCGCCGGCTTCGCGAAAGTAGGTCTCGAACATCCCGTGCACGTAGGTCGGGTGGTCGAGCAGCGCCACCCACCACTCGCGCTCGCCGCAGGCGACCGGGTAGCTGCCGGCGAAGCTCGCCTGCGCCGAGCTGCCGAGATCGACGAAGCTCGCGCCGAGGCTGCCGCGCCAGTCGCCGCAACCCCGGGGCGGCGCCGGGTGCCGCGCCGACGCCGACGCGGCCCAGCGCGGGCTCGGCCCGGAGGTCGATCGCATTGCCGGCGGCATTCGGGGCGAAGACGAAGCGCACCGACTTGAAATTGACCAGCAGCGCGTCCGGGCCGACGTTGTAGGGCTTCAGCGGCTCGTTGTCGAAGCCGGACGGATCGTGATTGCCGGCGGCGAAGTGCGAGCGGTCGAGGACCAGGTCGCCGTCGATCTCGTGCAGCCCGCGCGCCTTCAGCTGCGCCATGAACGACTGCCACTGCTCGATGGTGACTTTGGGGTCGCCGTAGCCCTTGAGCACCAGGTCGCCGTGCAGGACGCCGCCGTCGAGCGTGCCGTCGAGGTAGGCCTCGGTGCGCCAGCGGTAGTCGACGCCGAGGAGTTCCAGCGCGGCGAAGCTCGTCACCAGCTTCATCACCGACGCCGGGTTGAGCGGCAGGTCGGGCTGGTGGGCGAACAGCGGCCGCGCGGCGCCGATCTCCTGCACGACCAGCGCGACGCCGGACATCGGCACCTGCGCCTGGACGAAGCCGCGCACGATCGGGCGGGGCAGCGCGGCCTGCACCGCACCGGCCGCCAGCGCGACGACCAGCAGCGCCAGCGCCGTCGCCGGCGCGCTCAGTGCCTGCTTCAAACCGCCACGGGTGGACACCGGGTATCTCATGCCGCATCCAGGATCCCGGCGACCCGCGTCGCCAGCAGTTCGAACTCGGCGTCGGTCACGATGTAAGGCGGCATCAGGTACACGGTGCGGCCGATCGGCCGCAGCAGCAGCTCGCGGGCGAGCGCCTCGGCGAAGAACCAGCGCGCGAAGTCGGGGCGCGCGGTCTCGACGTCGAAGGCGAGGATCATCCCGCGCTGGCGGAAGTGGCGCACTCGCGGGTGCCGTGCCAGCGGGGCGGCGAGCGCCCGCCAGCGCTCCGCGGTGGCGCGGTTCGCGGCCACGACATCGTCGTCGCGGAAGATGTCCAGCACCGCCAGCGCGGCGCGGCAGGCGAGCGCGTTGCCGGTGTACGAATGCGAGTGCAGGAACCCGCGCCCGGGATCGTCGTCGTAGAACGCGTCGTACACCGCGTCGGTGCACAGCACGGCGGACAGCGGCAGGTAGCCGCCGGTGATGCCCTTGGACAGGCAGAGGAAGTCCGGGGCCGGCGCGGCGGCCTGTTCCCAGGCGAAGAAGGTTCCCGTCCGACCGAAGCCGGTCATGATCTCGTCGGCGATCAGCAGCACCTCGTAGCGGGTGCAGAGCGCGCGCGCCAAGGCCAGGTAGTGCGGGTCGTGCATCACCATGCCCGAGGCGCCCTGCACCAGCGGCTCGACGATCAGCGCCGCGGTCGTCGCGTGGTGCGCGGCGAGGTGGGCCTCGAGCCGCGCGGCGGCGCGCTCGGCGACGTCGCGCGCCGACTCTCCGGGCCGCGCCTGGCGCAGGTCGGGGTTGGGAACGAGCGCGTTGCGGTGGAGCAGCGGCGCGTAGGTGTCGCGGAAGATCGCCACGTCGGTCACCGCCAGTGCGCCCAGCGTCTCCCCGTGGTAACTGCCCTCGAGGCTGACGAACTGGCGCTTGGACGGGCGGCCGCGATTGTGCCAGTAGTGGAACGCCATCTTGAGCGCGATCTCGGTGGCCGACGCGCCGTCGGAACCGTAGAACGCGTGCCCCAGCCCCGCCGGCGCCAGCGCTGCGAGCCGCTCCGACAGCTCGACCACCGGCCGATGGGTGAAGCCCGCCAGCATCGCGTGCTCGAGCGTGGCGAGCTGGTTGACCAGCGCCGCGTTGATGCGCGGGTTGGCGTGGCCGAAGAGGTTGACCCACCAGGAACTCACGGCGTCGAGATAGCGGCGGCCCTCGAAGTCGAACAGCCAGGCGCCCGCACCGCGTGCGATGGGAACGATCGGCAAGGTCTCGTGCGCCTTCATCTGCGTGCACGGGTGCCAGACCGCCCGGCGGCTGCGGGTCACCCAGGCGCGATTGGCCGCGTCGCCGATCGTCGTCATCCCCTCGTCCCGGCGCCGTGGTCAGCTGCGTGCCGGCGCCGCGCCGCCTTCCGCGGTCAGCCGTGCGCGCATCCGCAGCATCGCGGCGACGAGCTCGCGCGTGATGCCCGGCTCGCGGATCGAGTGGCCGGCGTCGGGGACCACGACGTACTCGGCTTCCGGCCACGCCCGCGCCAGCGCATCGGCGGTGACCGGCGGGCAGACGACGTCGTAGCGGCCCTGGACGATGGTGCAGGGCAGGTGGCGGATGCGGTCGATCTGCTGCAGCAACTCGTCGTCGGCGAGAAACGCGCGGTTGACGAAGTAGTGGGCCTCGATGCGCGCGATGGCGAGCGAGGCGGCGGGATCGCCCTCGGCCCGCGCCGGGTCGTTGTCCGGCAGCAGGGCGACGCAGGCGCCCTCGTAGCGGTCCCAGGCAGCGGCGGCGGGCAGGTGGACGGCGGGATCGGGATCGGTCAGCCGGCGGTAGTAGCTGCCGAGGAGATCGCTGCGCTCCGGCTCGGGGAGGAACTCGGCGAACGCGCGCCAGGCCTCGGGAAAGACGACCCGCATGCCCTCCATGAACCAGTCGATCTCGGCCGGCCGGGCGAGGAAGACGCCGCGCAGCACCAGTCCCAGGCAGCGCTCGGGGTAGGCCTGCGCGTAGGCAAGCGCGAGCGTCGACCCCCACGAACCGCCGAACAGCAGCCAGCGGTCGACGCCGAGATGGGCGCGCAGGCGCTCCATGTCGGCGATGAGGTGCCAGGTCGTGTTGTCGACGAGTTCAGCGTAGGGGGTCGAGCGTCCCGCGCCGCGCTGGTCGAAGAGGACGATGCGCCAGAATTCCGGGTCGAAGAACCGGCGGTGGTGGGGCAGGCAGCCGCCGCCGGGGCCGCCGTGCAGGAACACCACCGGCACGCCATAGGGGTTGCCGCTCGACTCCCAGTAGAGCGCGTGCCGCATGTCGACCGCGAGCCGGCCGGCGGCTTCGGGCTCGACTTCCGGAAACAGCGGGGCGTCGTGGGGGGCAGTGGAGGGCACGGAAGCGGCGTCTGGGTGGTCGATGGAAGCCGACGGCGCCTTGCCGTCCGGCACTCCTGTCCGAGGCTTGCGCGGGAGGCGTGGCGAAGGGCAAAGTATGCAGCAAAACCGGAGCCGGCGTTCCCGCTCGAACGGCTTGTCGCCGCGCAGACGTCGGGCGCTGCTTCTATAATGCAGAGGATCGCCCACCGGCAGGCCCACGGTGGGGACCGCGCTCCCATTCCTTCCCGATCCGCCATGAAAACTCGCCTCGCTCCCGCTGCCTGCCTGCCCGCCGACCTGGCTCGCGCGACCCTCGTCGGCCGCGTCTGGTCCGAACGCGAAGGCGGCCCCGTGCCGGTCGTCGTCCGCGGTGACGCGGTGTACGACCTCTCGCGGCTGGCCCCGACGGCGAGCGATCTGTTCGAATACGACGATCCGGTGGCGGCCATCCGCGGCGCCGGCGAGTTGCCCCGCGTCGCGTCGCTGGTCGACGTGCTGCGGGCCGCGTCCGAGCACGACCGCGACCCGCCCGACGCGTGGCTGATCGCCCCCTGCGACCTGCAGGCGATCAAGGCCGCCGGCGTCACCTTCGTCGCCAGCATGCTGGAGCGCGTGATCGAGGAGCAGGCGCGCGGCGACGCCGCGCGCGCCGAGGCGGTGCGCCGGTCGATCGTCGCGGTGATCGGCGCCAACCTGTCCAGGATCCGGCCGGGCTCGCCCGAGGCGGCGCGCCTGAAGCAGGTGCTGATCGCCGAGGGCGCGTGGTCGCAGTACCTCGAGGTCGGCATCGGGCCGGACGCCGAGATCTTCACCAAGGCGCAGCCGCTGTCGGCGGTGGGCACCGGCGCCGACGTCGGCATCCATCCCAAGTCGGAGTGGAACAACCCCGAGCCCGAGATCGTGCTGGCGGTGAACAGCAGCGGCGAAACGGTGGGCGCGACGCTCGGCAACGACGTCAACCTGCGCGACTTCGAGGGCCGCAGCGCTCTGCTGCTGCTGGGCAAGGCCAAGGACAACAACGCGTCCTGCGCGATCGGGCCGTTCATCCGGCTGTTCGACGAGCACTTCGGCATCGACGACGTGCGCGCCTGCGAGCTGTCGATGCGGGTCGACGGCCCCGACGGCTTCGTGCTCGAAGGAGCGAGCTCGATGGCGAAGATCAGCCGCGATCCGCTCGACCTGGTGGCGCAGGCGATCGGCGACTACCACCAGTACCCGGACGGGCTCGTGCTCTTCCTCGGCACGATGTTCGCGCCGACCAAGGATCGGCACGCGGCCGGGCAGGGCTTCACCCACGTCGTCGGCGACATCGTCAGCGTGTCGACGCCTCGCCTCGGCACGCTGGTCAACCGCGTCGAGCGCTGCGATCGGGTCGCCCCGTGGACCTTCGGCGCGGCGGCGCTGATGCGCCACCTCGCGCACCGCGGGCTCCTGCATTGACGGCGCCCCGGCCGGCCGGGACGCGGGCGGCCGGAGGCGCGCAACCTCACCTCACCAGGACGCAGAATCCATGACCGCTTCGCTGTTTCGCAACTACATCGCCGGCGAGTGGGTGGCCGGGGCGACCACGACGATCAATCGCAATCCCTCCGACCGCTCCGACGTGATCGGCGAGTACGCGCAGGCCGACGCGGCGCAGACGCGCGCCGCGGTGGCGGCCGCCAGGGCGGCGTTTCCGGCCTGGTCGACCGGCCCGGTGCAGGAGCGCGCGAACATCCTCGAGCGGGCCGCGACCGAGATTCTCGCCCGCAAGGACGAGCTGGGGCGGCTCTTGTCGCGCGAGGAAGGCAAGACGCTGCCCGAGGGCATCGGCGAGGCGATGCGCGCCGGCTACATCTTCCGGTTCTTCGCCGGCGAGGTGCTGCGGATGGCGGGCGAGAAGCTCCCGTCGGTGCGCCCGGGCGTCGACGTCGAGATGACGCGCGAGCCGATCGGCGTCGTGGGGCTGATCTCGCCCTGGAACTTCCCGATCGCCATTCCCGCGTGGAAGATCGCGCCGGCGCTCGCCTACGGCAACACCGTGGTGATGAAGCCCGCCGACCTCGTGCCCGGCTGCGCCTGGGCGCTGGCCGACATCCTCGTGCGCGCGGGACTGCCGGCCGGCGTGTTCAACCTGGCCATGGGGCGCGGATCGGTCGTCGGCGAGACGCTGGTCAACCACCCCGACGTCGCCGCGCTCTCGTTCACCGGGTCGGTGGAGACCGGGCGCGCGATCGCGGCCAAGATGGCGGCGCGGATGGCGAAGCTGCAGCTGGAGATGGGCGGCAAGAACCCGCTGGTCGTGCTCGACGATGCCGACCTGCCCACCGCCGTCAACTGTGCGCTGCAGGGGGCCTATTTCTCGACCGGCCAGCGCTGCACGGCGTCGTCGCGGCTGATCGTGACCCGGGGGATTCACGACCGCTTCGTCGCCGCGCTCACCGACCGGCTGGCGGCACTGAAGGTCGACGATGCGCTGGCGCCGGGCACCGACCTCGGGCCGGTGGTCGATCAGAGCCAGCTCGACACCGACCTGCGCTACGTCGCGATCGGCCGCGACGAAGGCGCGCAGCTGGCCTTCGGCGGCGAGCGCCTGGAGCGGCCCAAGGACGGGTTCTACCTCGCGCCGGCGCTGTTCACCGAGGCGACGAACGCGATGCGCATCGCACGCGAGGAGATCTTCGGCCCGGTGGCGGCGGTCATCCGCGCGGCCGACTACGACGAGGCGCTGGCCGTCGCCAACGACACCGAGTTCGGCCTCTGCTCGGGCATCGTGACGACGTCGCTGAAGCACGCCTCGCACTTCAAGCGCCAGGCGCAGGCCGGGATGGTGATGGTGAACCTGCCCACCGCCGGCGTCGACTATCACGTGCCCTTCGGCGGCCGCAAGGGGTCGAGCTACGGCCCGCGCGAGCAGGGTCGCTACGCGGCGGAGTTCTTCACCACGGTGAAGACCGCCTACATCGCGCCCTGACGCGGCGGGCAGACCCGGCGCGCCGGTGCGCTGCCGTCGCGGCGCCGGTCGCGAACGACGCCGATCAGCGCCGCGCCTTGTACGCGATCACCTTCTGCTTCTGCACGCCGAGGCCGTCGATGCCCAGCGTGACGACGTCGCCGGGCTGCAGGTACTGCGGCTGCGGCTTCATCCCCATGCCGACGCCGGGAGGCGTGCCGGTGGTGATCACGTCGCCCGGCAGCAGCGTCATGTAGCGCGACAGGTCCGCGATCAGCCGGGCGACGCCGAAGATCATCGTCCGGGTGTTGCCGGTCTGCTTGCGCACGCCGTTGACGTCCAGCCACATGCCGAGGTCCTGCGGGTCCCTGATCTCGTCGGTGGTGACGAGCCAGGGGCCGAGCGGCCCGAAGGTGTCGCAACCCTTGCCCTTGCTCCACTGCGCGCCGCCCCGCCGCAGCTGGAATTCGCGCTCGGACAGGTCGTTGATCAGGCAGTAGCCGGCGACGTGGCGGAGCGCGTCCTTCTCGGCGACGTGGCGGGCCGTGCGGCCGATGACCACGCCGAGCTCGACCTCCCAGTCGGTCTCCTTCGAGTCCTTGGGAATCATCACCGTGTCGTTCGGACCCATGATGCAGGTCGTCGACTTGTAGAACACGATCGGGTGCTCGGGGATCGGCATGTTCGATTCCGCCGCGTGGTCGGCGTAGTTGAGGCCGATGGCGAGGAACTTGGACACGCCGGTGACGCAGGGACCCAGGCGCGGCTTGCCCTTGACCAGCGGCAGGCGCTTCACGTCGAGCTTCGCGAGCTCCCTGAGCTTCGCCGGCGCCAGCGTGTCGGGACCGATGTCCCCGACCTTGCGCGACAGGTCGCGCAGCTTGCCGTCGGCGTCGATGAGACCGGGCTTTTCCTTGCCGGCGGGGCCGAAGCGGACGAGTTTCATGGAATCTCCTGTTGGAAAGAAGGGGGAATGGGTCGCGGCGGGCCGGGTTGGGGGGGGGGGGGGGGGGGGGTGCAAGGCGCTGCTAGATCGAGATGCCGCCGTCGGCCGAATAGACGCAGCCGGTGCAGAGCCGGGATTCGTCCGAGGCGAGGAACACCACCAGCGGCGCGATCTCCTCCGGCTGGCCGAGGCGGCCCATCGGCTGCCGGGCGATGAAGTTCTTCAGCGCGGCGGCCGGATCGGGTGCGGCGTTGACCCGCTCGTGCAGCGACGGCGTCTCGATGGTGCCGGGCGCGATCGCGTTGCAGCGGATCCCCCGGGCGACGAAATCGGCGGCGACGGCCTTGGTGAGCCCGACGACGGCGGCCTTCGACGCCCCGTACGCGAAGCGGTTGGGGAAGCCCTTGATCGACGACGCCATCGACGACATGTTGACGATGCTGCCGCCGCCGTGGGCGAGCATCTTCGGCAGCGCCTGCCGGATGGCCACGTACATCGCGCGGACGTTGAGGTTGAAGCTCAGGTCCCAGTCGGCGGGGCTGCAGTCGAGGACCGTGCCGTGGTGCACGTAGCCGGCGCAGTTGAACAGGACGTCGAGCGGCGGCAGTTCGTCGATCAGCCGTGCGACGGCGTCGTCGTCAAGCACGTCGAGCTGCCGGGCCGTGACGTTGGCCCGGCCGGCGAACTTGCCGAGCAGTTGCGGATTGATGTCGGTCGCGAAGACCCGCGCGCCCTCGTCGGCCATGGCGACCGCGGACGCGTAGCCGATGCCCTGGCCTGCCGCGGTGATCAGGGCGGTCTTGCCTGCCAGTCTTCCCGTCATCGATGTTCACTCCCTGTGCGTGCCGACCCCGGACAGGTCGGACGGAATTCCCGGCAGCGGGGTCCCGGGGCGAAGCGACCTGCCGCGCCATTCCCGATGCCGCGAAGTGATTGGATTCTACGCCCGGCGCCGGCCAACTGGTAATACCACTTGACCAATCGCCGAGGGCAGATTAGCCTTCGCCGATAGCCCCTCGATGCGCCGTCCTGGCCCGGGGTTCCTGTGAACCGGGGCCGGCGCGCGCGAGCGCCGCCGGTGGATCGCGGCGAGGGCGCCCGCTTCCCATTCCTTCGGTCATGCCTTTCCAAAGCATCGAGCCCCGCCGGCTGTATCGCCAGATCGCCGACCAGATTCGCACCCTCATCGGTTCCGGCGAGTTCCCGGCGGGCTCGCGGCTGCCGTCGGAGCGCGATCTCGCCAAGCAGCTGGGGGTTTCCCGGCCGTCGGTGCGCGAGGCGCTGATCGCGCTCGAGGTCGAGGGCCTGGTCGAAGTGCGCATCGGGTCCGGCATCTACGCGCTGGAGCAGGCGGGCAAGCCGGTCGCGGCCACCGCGGGGGCAGTCGAGCCGGTCGAGGCCGAGGCCGGACCGTTCGAACTGCTGCGCGCGCGCTACGTGATCGAGAGCGAGTGCGCGGCGCTGGCGGCGAAGACGGCCAGGAAGCCGCAGGTGCAGGCGATCGAGGCGGCGCTGGACGAGATGCAGGGCGAAATGCAGGGTGCGCAGCCGCCGCTGGGCGGCGATCGGCTGTTCCACCTGCGCATTGCCGAAGCGACCGGCAACGGGGCGCTGGTGGCCGTGGTCAAGATGCTGTGGGAGGAGCGCACCGGACCGCTTTACCAGCAGCTCGAGGAGCACTACGATTCGCCGGCGCTGTGGAACGCGGCGCTGGCCGAGCACCGGGCGGTGCTGAAGGCGATCGCCGCGCGGGATTCGGCGGCGGCGAGGGCGGCGATGCAGCGCCACCTCAACCACGCCTACAAGCGGTTCAACACCGGTTGGGACAACCTGAAGTAGTATGGGCGGAAGTACGGCGCCGATGCCGCGGCATCGGATCTCACCAACTGTTTCGATCTGGGAGTCATGCACATGCTGGCCTGTCGAATTCACGCAAAGGAAGATCTCCGGATCGAGCCCGTCGCCAGCCCCGAGCCGGGGCCGGGCGAGGTGCTGGTGCAGCTCGGCGCCGGGGGCATCTGCGGCTCGGATCTGCACTACTATTTCGAGGGCCGCAACGGGTCCTTCGTCGTCCGCGAGCCGCTGATCCCCGGTCACGAGGCCTCGGGCGTCATCGCCGCCGTGGGCGCGGGCGTCACGCGCGTCAAGGTCGGCGACAAGGCGGCGATCAGCCCGTCGCACGCCTGCGGCAAGTGCGATTACTGCCGCGAGGGCCGCGAGCACCTGTGCACCAGCATGCGCTTCCTCGGCAGCGCGAGCCTCTTCCCGCACGTGCAGGGGATGTTCCAGGAATACTTCGTCATGGGCGAGCGCCAGTGCTATCCCGCCACCGGCGACGTGTCGCTGGGCGAGCTCGCCTTCGCCGAGCCGCTGGCCGTGGCGCTGCACGCGCTCAATCGCGGCAAGCCGCTGCTGGGCAAGTCCGTGCTGGTCACCGGCGTGGGCACGATCGGCTGCCTGATGGTGATGGCGGCCAAGCTCGCCGGCGCCGCGAAGGTCACCGTCAGCGACGTGCTCGACCGGCCGCTCGCCAAGGCGATCGAAGTGGGCGCCGACGTCGCGCTGCGCGCCGACCGCGATGCCGAAGCGCTCGCCAAGCCGCAGTTCGACGCCGCGTTCGAGGTCTCCGGCAACTTCGCGGCGTTGAAGACCTGCGTGGCCGCCGTCAAGCGCGGCGCGTTCATCGTCCAGGTCGGCACGCTGCCGCACGAGCCGCTGCCCTTCGTGCTCAACGAGCTGATGGTCAAGGAGCTCGACTTCTGCCCGGCGTTCCGCTGGGGGATCGAGTTCGACTGGGCGGTCCAGTACCTGCAGTCGCGGCGCGTCGACGTCCGGCCGCTGCTCACCGGCCAGTTCCCGTTGCAGGATGCCGTCCAGGCGTTCGAACTCGCCAAGGACAAGAATCGCAGCACCAAGGTTCAGGTCGTCTTCGCCTGACCGGATCAACCCGAAGGAGGAACCATGCGCACGTTCAGCAAGCTCGCATTCTCGGCCGCGGCGATCGCCGTCACCGCACTGATCGCCGCCGGCCCGGTGGCGGCACAGACCAAGCTCAAATGGGGGCACGTCTACGAAACCGGCGAGCCTTACCACAAGTGGTCGGTGTGGGCCGGCGACGAGATCAAGAAGCGCACCAACGGCAAGTACGAGATCACCGTGTTTCCGGCCAGTTCGCTGGGCAAGGAGGCCGATCTCAACCAGGGCCTGACGCTCGGCACCATCGACATGCTGATCAGCGGCACGTCGTACGCGATGCGCAGCTACCCGCGGATCGGCATCGCCTACTATCCGTTCATCTTCCGCGACGCCGACCACATGCTCGCGTACTCGAAGAGCCCGGTGTTCCAGGAGATGGTCGACGGCTACCGTGCCAAGACCGGCATCCAGATCACCGCGATGACCTACTACGGCGCGCGGCAGACGTCGTCGAACCGGCCGTTCACCGACTGCGCCGGGATGAAGGGCCTGAAGATCCGCGTGCCCGATTCGCCGGCCTACATGGCGACGCCGAAGTCCTGCGGCGCCAACCCGGCGCCGATCGCCTTCGCCGAGGTCTACCTCGCGCTGCAGAACGGCACCGTCGAGGCGCAGGAGAACCCGCTGACGACGATCGAGGCGAAGAAGTTCTACGAGGTGCAGAAGGCGATCATGATGACGTCGCACATCGTCGACGGCATCGTCACCCAGATCGCGCCGCACGTCTGGAACAAGCTGTCCGACGCCGAGAAGAAGATCTTCACCGACGTGACCCGCGAAGCCGCCGCCAGCGCCACCGCCGACATCAAGAAGCGCGAGGCCGAGCTGGTCGACGAGTTCAAGAAGAAGGGCCTGCAGATCGTCACCGTCGACCGCAAGAGCTTCTCCGACGCCGTGCTGAAGAACGTGCCGCTCGAGTCGATGGGCTACGACAAGAAGGACTACGACCGGATCATCGCCATCAAGTGACCGCGGGACGCCGGAAGCGGGGATGCGCGTTCCCGCTTCCGGCGCGACCGGCGAAGCTTGCGCGCACGGCGCCGCGTCGCGCGGCTCCGCGTGCGGATGCAGTCGGGAGGCACGCCGCTGCCTGTGCCGGCCTCGCCGTCGCAAGGACCATCGACCTGGGCGGAGCGCTTCATCATGGCTGACGGCAAGACCAACGACCACGTCCTCGACGCCAGCGGGCACTTCCACGCGGCCGACGAGTCGATCGACCTGTCGGTCTACGGCTGGGAGGACTGGCTGACGCTGGGGTTCTTCTGGCTGCTGGCGCTGGACGTCTTCTACCAGTTCTTCACCCGCTACGTGCTCGGCGACTCGGCGGCCTGGACCGAGGAGATCGCCCGCTACCTGCTGGTCGTCGTCTGTTTCGTCGGCGCGTCGATGGCCACCCGGCGCAACACGCACATCCAGGTCGAGTTCCTCTACCGCTACCTGCCGCAGAAGGTCGGGCGTGCGCTGTCGACCTGCGTCGACGTCGTCCGCATCGCGTTCTTCGCCTACGCGGTGTGGCTGACCGCCGAGCTGATCCCGAAGATCGCGCACATGAAGATGGTCGTCGTCGACTTCCCGCTCTCCTACATGTACGGCCTGGTCGCCTTCGGTTTCGCGATGATGACCTTCCGCTCGATCCAGGTCGCGATCCGGCACTGGCGCCAGGGCTGGAGCGTGCTCGAGCGGCCCGGCGAGATGGAGGCCTGACGCGATGAACAGCCTACTGCTCGGCGGGTTCCTGGCGGTGATGGCGAGCGGCATCCCGATCGCCATCGCGATGTGCATCGCGTCGCTGCTCTACATCCTGGCCACCGGACTCATCCCGCCGCTGACCGTCATCCACCGGATGGTCGGCGGCGTCGACAGCTTCCCGCTGCTGGCGGTGCCGTTCTTCATCCTGGCCGGCAACCTGATGAACTCGGCGGGGATCACCAACCGCATCTACGACTTCGCGCTGGCGCTGGTCGGCTGGCTGAAGGGCGGCCTCGGTCACGTCAACGTCGTCGGCAGCGTGATCTTCGCCGGCATGTCGGGCACGGCGATCGCCGACGCCGGCGGCATCGGCACCATCGAGATCAAGGCCATGCGCGACCACGGCTATCCCACCGAGTTCGCCGTCGGCATCACCGCCGCGTCGGCCACACTCGGGCCGATCATCCCGCCGTCGCTGCCGATGGTCATCTACGGCGTGCAGGCGAACACCTCGATCGGCAAGCTGTTCGCCGGTGGCTTCATCCCCGGCGCGCTGATGGCGCTGTTCATGATGGCCCTCGTCAGCTACTACGCGCACGTCCGGAAGTACGGCGCCGACGTCGCGTTCTCGTGGCCGCGGATGGGCCACGCGTTTGTCGAGCTCGCGGCCATCGTCGCCGTTTCGCTGGCGCTGTACTTCCTGTGGTCGGACGAGACGCTGGGCGGCTTCGTCCGCTTCGGGATCCCGCTGATCGTGGTGATGGTCGCCGACAAGCTGTTCAAGTTCGACGCCTTCATGGCGTTGCTGACGCCGATCATCCTCATCGGCGGCATGGCGAGCGGGCTGTTCACGCCGACCGAGGCCGCGGTGGCCGCCGCCGCCTGGGCGTTGTTCCTGGGCTTCGTCTGGTACCGCACGCTCAACTGGCGGATGCTGATCAAGATCTCGATGGACACGATCGAGACGACGGCGGCGGTGCTGTTCATCGTCGCCAGCGCGTCGATCTTCGCCTGGGTGCTCACCACCACGCAGGTCACCGACGCCATCGCCGCCTGGGTGCTGTCGATCTCCGACTCGCCCTATGTCTTCCTGCTGCTGGCCAACGTCTTCCTGCTGTTCGTCGGCTGCTTCATGGAGACGATCGCCGCCATCACCATCCTGGTGCCGGTGTTCATGCCGATCATCGCCAAGCTCGGCATCGACCCGGTGCACTTCGGGCTGGTGATGGTGCTGAACCTGATGATCGGCCTGATGACGCCACCGGTGGGCATGGTGCTGTTCATCCTGCAGAAGGTGTCGGCGCTGACCTTCGAGCAGACGGTGAAGGCGGTCGTGCCCTGGCTTTGGCCGCTGCTCGTCACGCTGGCCATCATCACCTACGTGCCGCAGGTGGTGCTGTGGCTGCCGGGCATCCTCTACAAGTAGCCGTCGCGCCGTCACGCGCGCGCAGGTCGGGGCCTGAACGTTCCCCCTACGGATTCACCGGAGTCAAGATGCTCACCCCTGCTTCGCTGGTCATTCGCCTGCACCCCAACGACGACGTCGTCATCGCCCGGCAGCAGCTCGTCGGGGGCACGGTGCTCGTCGGCGAGAACGTCAAGGTCGCCGGCCTGGTGCCGCCGGGCCACAAGATCGCCACCCGCGCGCTGCGCGCCGGCGACCCGGTGCGCCGCTACAACCAGATCATCGGCTTCGCCAGCCGCGACGTCGCGGCCGGCGAGCACGTCCACCTCAACAACCTCGAGATGCGGGCCTTCGACCGCGACTACGCGTTCGGCGTCGACGCCAAGCCGACCGAGTACGTGTCGAGCCCCGCGTCGTTCATGGGGATCGCGCGCCGCGACGGCCCGAATGCCGGCAAGGTGGCGACGCGCAACTACCTCGGCATCCTGTCCACCGTCAATTGCTCGGCCACGGTCGCCCGCGCGATCGCGGCGGCTTTCGACGCCGACGTGCTGCGGGCGTTTCCGAACGTCGACGGCGTGGTCGCGCTGACCCACGGCAGCGGCTGCGGGATGGACATGCAGGGAGAGGGCCTGAAGGTGCTGCGGCGCACGCTGGCGGGCTATGCCCGGCACCCCAACTTCGCGGGCGTGCTGGTCGTCGGCCTGGGCTGCGAAGCCAACCAGATCGGCTCGCTGCTGGGCGCCGAGCGCCTGGCCGAGGGGCCGCTGCTGCGCACCTTCAACATCCAGGACACCGGCGGGACGCGCAAGACGGTGGAGCGCGGCATCGCGCTGATCGAGGAGATGCTGCCGCACGCCAACGACGTGCAGCGCGAGCCGGTCCCGGCGTCCAATCTGGTCGTCGGCCTGCAGTGCGGCGGTTCCGACGGCTACTCGGGCATCACCGCGAATCCCGCGCTGGGCGCCGCGGTCGATCGGCTGGTGCGCCACGGCGGCACCGCCATCCTCTCGGAGACGCCGGAGATCTACGGCGCCGAGCACCTGCTCACGCGCCGCGCCGTGTCGCGGGCGGTCGGCGAGAAGCTGGTCGCGCGCATCAAGTGGTGGGAGGACTACACCTCGCGCAACCGCGGCGAGATGAACAACAACCCGTCGCCGGGCAACAAGGCGGGCGGCCTCACCACGATCCTCGAGAAGTCGCTGGGGGCGGTCGCCAAGGGCGGCACGACCAACCTCGTCGACGTCTACGAGTACGCGGAAGCCGTGACGGCGCGCGGCTTCGTCTACATGGACACGCCCGGCTACGACCCGGTGTCGGCGACCGGCCAGGTCGCCGGCGGGGCGAACATGATCGTCTTCACCACCGGGCGCGGCTCGGCCTACGGCTGCGCGCCGTCGCCGTCGCTCAAGCTGTCGACCAACACGCCGCTGTGGGTGCGCCAGGAGGAGGACATCGACCTCAACTGCGGCGACATCGCCGACGGCGGCGCGACCATCGACGACACCGGCGAACGGCTCTTTGCCCTGATGCTGGAGACCGCGTCGGGGACCAAGTCCAAGAGCGAGCGCCACGGCTACGGGCAGAGCGAGTTCGTCCCCTGGCAATTGGGCGCGGTGATGTGAGCCGGCACCGAGGGCGAACACCGGAGCGGGCGGCACGAAGGTAGTCTGACGATCCCGCGCGATCCCTGACCAGACAGCGAGTCGACCGCCATGAGCAAGAAAGCCTCGAAGCACAAACTCCGTTCCGCCGAGTGGTTCGGCCGCAACGACCGCGACGCCTTCGTCCACCGGTCGTGGATGAAGAACCAGGGCTTCCCGCACGACCTCTTCGACGGCCGACCGGTGATCGGCATCTGCAACACCTGGTCGGAGGTGACGCCCTGCAACGCGCACTTCCGCGAGCTGGCCGAGCACGTGAAGGCCGGCGTGCTCGAGGCCGGCGGCTTTCCGCTGGAGTTCCCGGTGATGAGCCTGGGCGAGACGGTGATGCGCCCGACGACGATGCTGTTCCGCAACCAGGTGGCGATGGACGTCGAGGAGTCGATCCGCGCCAATCCCTTCGACGGCATCGTGCTGATGATGGGTTGCGACAAGACGACGCCGGCGCTGCTGATGGGCGCGGCGTCCTGCGACCTGCCGACGATCGGGCTCTCCGGCGGCCCGATGCTGAACGGCAAGTACCGCGGCGAGGACATCGGCTCGGGAACGCACGTCTGGAAGTTCACCGAGGCGCTGAAGATCGGGACCATGAAGATGGCGGACCTGCCCGAGGCCGAGGCCTGCAACGCGCGGTCGGCGGGTCACTGCATGACGATGGGCACCGCGTCGACGATGGCGGCGATGGTCGAGGCGCTGGGGATGTCGCTGCCGACCAACGCCGCGATTCCCGCCGTCGACTCGCGGCGCAAGGTGATCGCCCGCCTCACCGGCCGGCGGATCGTCGCGATGGTGAAGGAAGACCTGCGGATGTCGAAGATCCTCACCCGGAAGGCCTGCGAGAACGCGATCATGGTCAACGGCGCGATCGGCGGGTCGACCAACGCGGTCGTCCACCTGCTCGCCATCGCCGGCCGGATGGGGGTCAAGCTCACGCTCGACGACTGGGACCGGCTCGGCCGCGAGATGCCCTGCCTCGTCAACCTGATGCCCTCGGGCAGGTACCTGATGGAGGACTTCTACTACGCCGGCGGCCTGCCGGTGGTGATGAAGGAGATCGCGGGCGTGCTGCACAAGAAGGCGCGGACCGTCAACGGCCGGACCGTCTGGCAGAACGTCAAGGACGCGGTCAACTACAACGAGGCGGTGATCACGCCGCTGGCGAAGCCGTTCAAGCCGCAGGGCGGCATCGCGGTGCTGCGCGGCAATCTCGCGCCCGACGGCGCGGTGCTGAAGCCCTCCGCGGCGACGCCGAAGCTGATGCAGCACAAGGGCCGGGCCGTGGTGTTCGAGGACAGCGCCGACCTCCACGCGCGGATCGACGATCCGAAGCTCGACGTCCGGGCCGATGACGTGCTGGTGCTGAAGAACTGCGGCCCGAAGGGCTATCCGGGCTTTCCCGAGGTCGGCAACTTCGCGCTGCCGGCCAAGATCCTGAAGCAGGGCGTCACCGACATGGTCCGCATTTCCGATGCGCGGATGTCGGGGACCGCCTACGGCACCGTGGTGCTGCACACCGCGCCCGAGGCGGCGGCCGGCGGGCCGCTGGCGCTGGTGAAGAACGGCGACGTGATCGAGATCGACGTGCCGCAGCGCCGAATCCACCTGCACGTCGCGGCCGACGAGCTCGCGCGCCGGCGCGCCGCCTGGAAGCCGCTGCCGCCGCACGCCGACCGCGGCTGGGTGAAGCTCTACTGCGACACGGTGATGCAGGCGGACAAGGGGGTCGATCTCGATTTCCTGGTCGGCAAGTCGGGCGCCGATGTCGCGAAGCCGAGCCACTGAGGGCCCGGCCCGGCCCGAGGCGGCCGGCCGCGGAATGACGTGATGCTGCGGCATTGGCTGACGGTCGTCGCCTGCCTCGCGGCCGTGTCGGCGACCGCGCAGGTGCCGGGCCTGCCGCCCGGCATCGTGCCGGGAAGGTCGCCGCCGAAGGCCACGCCGGCCGCCGAGGCGCCGGCGACGCAGCAGGCCGCGCAGGCCGCGGCGTCGGCGGCGGATGCGCCCGAGGCCGCACGCGCACGGATCCAGCGCCAGCTCGCCGACGCACGGGCGGTCCGCGATGCGATTGCACCTGCTCCGCCGGGCATCGGGCCCGCAGAGATCGCACGGCAGCGCGACGCGCTCGACATCATCGTCTACGGTACGGAGGGGCAGCTGCGTGCCCTCGCGCAGCTGGAGAAGTCCCGCGTACGGCTCGGTGCCGTGCGCGATGCGGGCCGCAACTGGAAAGGCTTTACCGAGCCGCCGCCGTATTCGATCCGCAAGCTCGACGCGCTCCGCGACGCGGGCGACGCGGTTCGCGTGCGCCTCGCCGGACAGCATGCGGCGCTCGGTCACCTGAAACCGGAGACGCAGCGGCTGCAGGACGAGGTGCAGCGGGCCGAGGAAGCGCAACGGCGCGCCGACGAGGCCGTCGAGCAGGCCGGCGCGGAAGGCAGGGAGGCCGCGCGGTGGCGCCGCGAGCTCGCCGCCACCGAGCTCAAGGCCGCCATCGTGCGGGCGTCGCTGGCACGGATGGCCGGCGACCTCCAGGCCCTGGACATCGACGCCAGCCAGGCCGAGCTCGACCTCGTCGAGCGGCAGCTCGCCGCGGTCCGCGACCACGTGCAGTTCACCGCGGACGACCTCAAGGCGGCGCAGCAGGATCTCGCTGCCAAGGCGGCGGAACTCCTGCGCCAGCAGGCGGCGGTGCGCAAGGAGATCGAGGAGCGGCTGCGCCGGCGCAGCGACGACTTGCGGACCCGCGAGCGGCTGTCGGCGATGGCCGCGCCGCCGGCCGCCGAGCTCGCCGCCGTCGGTGCGAAGATCGATCGTACCGACCTCTGGCTCGAAGTCCTGCGGACCGAGGACGAGTACCGGGGAAGCTTCGCCTCGCTCGCCGGCGAGGCCGCGAAGTACTGGACCGACCGTTACGCGATCGCCACCTCGGCGGACGTCCTCGTCCGCCGCGACGCGGTCGAGAAGCTGAAGAATGCGGCGGTCGCGGTCGACCGCTGGCGGCGTTACGCCGAGACCAGTCTGCATCAGGCGCGGGCGCGGCTCATGGAGGCGGAAACGAAGCTCGCGTCCGCGGGCACCGGCGACTCCGCGCGGGAGGATGCGGACGACAGGGCCGCAGCGCTGCGCCGCCTGGTGATGGCGAACGACCAGCAGCGCGAGTTCCTCGCCGAGGCCGGGCGGCAGCTGGACCGCTGGGTCAACGACGCCGGAGCGGCCGCGTCCTCCCGGGACTGGCGCGAGCGCCTCGCCGACGGCTGGGTCACGCTGCGCGAGTCGCTGCGCGCGGTCTGGAACTTCGAGTTGTTCGCTGTCGAGGACACTGCGGTCATCGACGGCCAGACGGTGGTCACGTCGCGCGGCGTCACCATCGGCAAGAGCATCGGCGCGCTGCTGTTGTTCGTGCTGGGCTACGGTCTCGTCGCCGCCATCGCGCGCGCCGTCGCCGGGCGGCTCATCGCCAAGGGGCACGATCCGGCGCGCGTGCGCACGGTGAAGCGCTGGGCGCTGGCGATCTCCGCGCTGGCGCTGGCGCTGCTGACGCTGAACGTGGCCCGGATACCGTTCACCGTCTTCGCCTTCCTGGGCGGCGCACTGGCGATCGGCGTCGGCTTCGGCATGCAGACGATCATCAAGAACCTCATCAGCGGCATGATCGTGCTGGCCGAGCGGCGCATCCAGATCGGCGACATCGTCGACGTCGACGGCATCAACGGCACGGTGACGACCGTGGACCTGCGGTCGACGACGGTGCGCAGCTTCGAGGGACTCGAGACCATGGTGCCCAATTCCATGCTGCTCGAGAACAAGGTCACGAACTGGACGCTGTCCGACCGCAAGGTGCGGCGGACCGTCAAGGTCGGTGTCGCGTACGGCACCCCGATGCGCGATGCGGCCGAGCTGCTCGAGGCCTGCGCGCGGCGGCACGGCAACGTCCTCGGCGACCCGGCACCCTACGTGATCTTCGAGGATTTCGCCGACAGCGCCCAGCTGCTGGTCCTGCACTTCTGGGTCGAGCTCGGCCCGAAGGTGTCCGGCACGCAGGTGGCGAGCGACCTGCGGTTCATGATCGAGAAGCAGTTCGCCGAAGCCGGCATCAGCATCGCCTACCCGCAGCGCGACCTGCACCTCTACACGGCACGGCCGCTGCAGGTGGAGGTCGTCGAGCCGCCGGCGCCGGGCTGAGGATCCCGCGGCGGGCCGGGGTATCGACAGCGTCGTTGACGGCCGTCAAGACCGGACGCCGGCCGCGGGCGCCTAATGAATTGCGGGCGCGCTCCCGATCGGGCGGCAGAGTGGCTCCCGGTGGGCGCGTCCATTGAGGAATTGACGATGCCTTGGTTGCGCCTCTTGTCGGGACTCGCCGGGACGGTCCTGCCCGCGGGCCTTGCTTTGGCCGCGACATCGACGGCGGTCGAGTACTTTCACGGCGGCTACGGCCATTACTTCGTGACCGCGTCGCCGCAGGAGATCGCCGGGCTCGACGCCGGCACGATCCGCGGCTGGAGCCGCACCGGGGAGTCGTTCGGCGTGCTCGAACCGGGCACACCGGGGGCGGCCAACGTCTGCCGCTTCTGGACCGGGCAGACGTTCGCTCCGAAGAGTTCGCACTTCTACACCCCCTTCGACTGGGAATGCGCGACGGTCAAGGGGAACCCCGACTGGCGGTTCGAGGGCGAGGTGTTCGCGCTGACGCTGCCCGACGCGGCCGGGGCCTGCACCGGAGACACGGTGCCGCTCTACCGCCTGTACAACGACGGCCGGACGGGCGCTCCGAACCACCGCTACACGACGAGCCTCGCGACCCGGTCGGAGATGCTGGCGCAGGGTTGGGTCGCCGAGGGCGCAGGCATCGGCGTGATCGGCTGCGTGCCGGGGGCGGCCCCGGTCACGATCGTCGCGGCGGGGGACATCGCCCAATGCCTCGACCTGCCTGCGGCGGCGAGCGGGGCGGCCAGGACCGTGGGGCTCATCGGGCCCCAGGATGCTCTCGTTCTCACGCTGGGCGACCACGCGTACGAGAACGGCACGCCCGCCGAATTCGCGAGCTGCTTCGATCCCACCTGGGGTTCGGTCAAGGGCCGGATCCGCCCGGCCCCCGGCAACCACGATTACTACACGCCCGACGCGGAAGGCTATTTCTCCTATTTCGGCGCGCAGGCGGGACCGGATCGACGCGGCTACTACAGCTTCGACCATGCCGGCTGGCACTTCATCGCGCTCAACAGCGTCGTCGACACGTCGGTGCGGTCGGAGCAGTATCGCTGGCTGCAGGCGGACCTCGCAAGCTCCAGCGCCAGTCTCTGCACGATCGCCTATTGGCACTATCCTGCGTTCAACTCGGGCGCGGTCTACGGCGACGTCAACGCGATGAAGCCGTTCTTCGACGCGCTGCACGCCGCGGGCGTGGAGATGGTGCTGTCGGGGCACGAGCACATCTACGAGCGGTTCGCACCGCAGAGGGCCGATGGAACGGCGGATCCCGCGGCCGGCGTCCGGCAGTTCGTCATCGGCACCGGCGGGCACGAGCTCAACCCGCTGGGGCCGTCGCGGCCCAACAGCGAGTTCCGCGACAACTCGACCTGGGGCGTGCTGCGACTGACGCTGGGCACGGGCAGCTACGCCTGGCAGTTCCTGCCCGTCGGTGGCGGCGCCGCGATCGACGCCGGTACCGGGACCTGCCATCGCTGAGCTGCGGGCGGGGAGACAGGATCGCGCCGCGCCGGGCGCAAGCGGGATGCCGTCGGCAGCGCGGCAGTCGTTCTTGCGAACCCGCACGATTCGCTCCGGATGCCCGATAATCCGGGTCGGCTCGACCGCCTCCGTCCACCGCGCGAATCGGCAGCCGGCTCGCGCGCCTCCATGCCAACGTCACCGGCCATGCCTGCCGTCCAACCCACTCTCGCACCCGGCGTGCGGCCCATCGAGGCCTGGGCCTGGGCGATGTTCGACTTCGCCAACTCCGGCTACACGACGGTCGTCGTCACCGCGGTGTTCGGCGCGTACTTCGTCTCGGTGGTCGCGGCCGACGCGGCGTGGGGCACGCTGGCGTGGACGCTGAGCCTCGCCGTGTCGTACCTGCTGGTGATGTTCACCGGCCCGCTGGTCGGCGCGTATGCGGATGTCCACGCCGCGAAGAAGCGCCTGCTGATGGTGACCACGCTCGGCTGTGCGCTGGGCACGGCCGCACTGGCAACGGTGGGGCGCGCCGACCTGGCGCTGGCGATCGCCCTGATCGTGGTGTCGAACTATTGCTTCGGCATGGGCGAGAACCTGATCGCCGCCTTCCTGCCCGAGATCGCCAGCGGCGAAGCGATCGGCAAGGTGTCGGGCTGGGGCTGGAGCCTGGGCTACCTCGGCGGCCTGCTGAGCCTGGGCCTGTGCCTCGGCTACGTCAGCTGGGCCACGGGCCGGGGTGTGGCGATGGAGGCCGCGGTGCCGGTCACGATGCTGATCACCGCCGGGCTGTTTGCGCTCGCCAGCCTGCCCACGTTCCTGCTGCTGAAGGAACGCGCGCAGCCGCAGACGGGCCCGGGCCACGCTTTCCAGGGCGCGCTCGACCGGTTGCGGACGACGCTCCGGCGCGCGCGGCGCTTCGCGGACCTCTGGCGCTTCCTGCTGTGCATCGTGTTCTACCAGGCCGGCATCCAGACGGTGATCACCCTGGCGGCGATCTACGCCGAGCAGGCGATGGGTTTTTCGACCACGCAGACGCTGCTGCTGCTCATCGTGACCAACCTCACGGCCTCGGTCGGGGCGCTGGTCTTCGGCCAGGTGCAGGATCGGATCGGTCACCGGGCGACGCTCGCGACGACGCTCGCCCTGTGGATCGGGACCGTCCTGCTGGTGTGGGCGGCGCAGGGGACGGTGGTGTTCTGGATCGGCGCCAATCTGGTCGGCATCTGCCTCGGCGCGAGCCAGTCGGCGGGGCGGGCGCTGGTGGGCTACCTGTCGCCCGAGCGGCACGTCGGCGAGTTCTTCGGCCTGTGGGGACTGGCGGTGAAGCTGTCCTCGATCATCGGCCCCGTCACCTACGGCCTCGTGTCCTGGATCTCGCGCGGCGATCACCGTCTCGCGATCCTGATCACCGGCGCGTTCTTCGTCGTGGGGCTCGCGTTGCTGTTCACCGTCGACGTCCGGCGCGGCCGCGAAGCGGCCCTGGCGGGTGACGCCGGCGCCTGAAGGCGACGACCGGCTGGGGTCAGGCCGATCGCGGAAGCGACCCGTCGCATGGCACCGCAGGGCATTCGGCCGTGGACGACCCGAAGCGGAACCGACGCGACCGGGAAAGCTGCTCCCACCAGGCGTCCCAGCGGAACTTCGCGCTGCAAGCGTTCCTGGAACCGAGGGCTCGCCTGAACGTCGCGTTGCAACTCGGTCGGCTTGTGGCGGTCGAACCCCCATTGTCGAGGTCGGCGGCAGCGGGGACGGCATGGCTGAGCCGATCGCCGTTCCGGCGAGCCCGAACACGACACTTTGCCGAAGGAGGTAGCGATGCCCGCGTTTCGAAAGACGCCCGAGGCACTTGCCCGACTCTCGCCGGAGCAGTATCGCGTGACACAGCAAAGCGGCACCGAGGCGCCGGGGACCGGCGAGTTGCTCGACAACCGCGAGCCCGGCATCTACGTGGACATCGTGTCCGGTGAGCCGTTGTTTGCGTCGTCGGCCAAGTTCGACTCGGGCTGCGGTTGGCCGAGCTTCTCGCGCCCGATATCGAGCAGGGCCGTCAACGAGCAGGCAGATGCGTCGCATGGCATGATCCGGACCGAAGTCCGCTCGGCCGCCGCCGACAGCCATCTGGGGCATGTCTTCGAGGATGGTCCGGCCGACCGGGGCGGGCTGCGCTATTGCATCAACTCGGCGTCGCTGCGCTTCGTGCATCGCGATGACATGGCGGCGGAAGGCTACGGCGCCTACCTGGACCAGATCGAGGATATCGCATGAGACAGGAACGTTCGATACTCGCGGGCGGCTGCTTCTGGGGCATGCAGGACCTGGTTCGCCGGCTCGATGGGGTCATCGCCACGCGGGTGGGCTACTCCGGCGGCGATGTCGCAAACGCGACCTATCGCCGCCATGGAACCCACGCCGAAGCCATCGAAGTCGTCTTCGACGCTGATCGCTTGAGCTTCCGCAATCTGCTGGAGTTCTTCTTTCAGGTCCACGACCCGACGACGCGCAATCGGCAGGGCAACGACGTGGGCACCAGCTACCGCTCCGCCATCTTCACGACCAGCGACGAGCAGCGGCGGGTCGCCGAGGACACCGTCGCCGACGTCAACGCGTCGGGCCTGTGGCCCGGGCGGGTCGTGACCGAGATCGCGCCTGCAGGTGCCTTCTGGGAAGCCGAGCCGGAGCACCAGGACTATCTGGTGCGCAACCCCAATGGGTACACCTGCCACTTCGTCCGACCGGGATGGAAGCTGCCGGTTCGCGACAGGGCGCCGGCTCACGTCCGTGGGCGACCGGCTTCGCAGTGGCCGATGGGAGGGCGGGCCTTCGGTGCCTTCGCGCGGGATCGCGCAATTCCGAATGGCGACAGCGCGGTCCCCGTGCATCGGGCCGGCGCTCGCAGAGTTGCCACGAGCGGTCATTGCCCTGCCGGCGATCACGCAGCCGCCGCCTCCAGCAGCGCGTCGCGCAATCCCGCGGCGAGCTCCATTGCGATCTCCTCCGACAACTTGCCGGCGTCGTAGCCGACGTTGAGTATCAGCTTGTCCTTGTAAGTGCTCACCGCGTTGAAGAGCGTCTGGTAGGGCATCGGGCAGAGGGCGAAGGAAATCGCGTCGACTGCGGGATCGCTGGCAATGGCCGCGACCCTGCCGACATTGCTGACCATCGTGTTTTGCCAGGTCGCAAGGATGCTCTTGGTGAAGCGTGCGATTCGATCCGGCGCAACGGGCGCGCCGTCCAATCCGTACATAGTGAAGAAGAGATGGCCTTCACCACGGTCCAACTGCCGACGGGTCTGGGCGACGACTTGTCGCGCCAACGCCCAGAAGTCGGTGTTCGCGTCGAGCACGAACGCCGCGGAAATCAAGCTGACGCATAGCGCCGTGGGGGCGCTGGGCTGAATGGGGTCGAGCAATGGCCGCATGTCGACCGGGCAGGACAGAAACAGCGTCGCAGGATCGTTGCCCATCCGCAAGCGGAATTGGGTGAGCAGTTGGGCGGCACATATCGCGCCATGAACGCTGGCTTCGTGCCGGCGAGAAAGCGCGACCAGCCGCTGGGTGACGTCCGGCGGAAGAACGACCCGGATGAATCGTGGCGTCCGGGTTGGTGTGTTGCTCGACAGCCACGGCAGCGGGGTCAACGCGCCATGGCGCCTGTAGTCGGCAATCAATCCATCCTTGACGTGCTTCGCCGCGTCCGGTTGCTCTGCCCAACGGAACCGCTGCGGAAACACCGCGTGCATGGGCGGCAGTGGCGGTGCACCGGCATTCGCTCGCAACGTCGCATCCGATGCGATGCAGTCGAGCAATCGGTGCAGAAGCGCATTGCCGGAACGTCCGTCTGCGATCGCATGATGAAAGACCAGCGCCAGGACCGATCGCTGCGGGGACGACATTTCCAGATAGCGACAACGGATCAGCGGAGCGGCCTCCTCGGCAAACGGCTGCGCCAGTTCGTGCTCGATCCAGAGTTGCCAATCGTCGGCGTCGACGTCGCGGCACTCGAGATCGATGGGCGCACCTGCTGCCGGCGCGAAACACAATCCGCGATCGGCAGTCCAGCTGATCCTGGCGCGCAAGAGAGGATTCTCGTCTTGAATGACCGCAAGCGACGCCCGGATTCGTCTCGGATCGAGGTGACCCGATCGCTCCGCAAAGAACACGAAGTTCATGCACGAGACACGGTCCGCCATGAAGAAGAACGCTTCCGCGGGATCGAGGGGACGGGCAATGCAATGATTCGACATGGTGGGGTCATCCGAATTGCGATCGTCGGGAATCCCCTGGGCTTGCGTGCGACAGAGGGATCCCGCGCGAGGACATGGTATCGACTCCTGCGAACGACCGCCATCGGATGTGATGGTCGATGAGGTGTGCGTGTGAGGCGCCTTTCCAACTGCAGAAGTGGGCCGTTGGCCGAACCCGGGCCGTCGTCCTCATTCGCCATCCGCAGTCATGTGGCTTCGCAGCCAAAACGCCGTCGTCTCAATCGCCTGGCGTCTCGGCCACCACGCTGACGCATTGTCCCCGCCCGTCGTCCACATGACGACGCCACGCTCCCGGAACAGCGATTCGCCGGGACCCTTTGCGTGCGTCGGAGGCAATCGGCCGGACAGCGGAGCGGTGGCGGCTGCAGGCGGCGGCAACTCGCCGCTGGAAGCCGCGCGAGTGCTCGACCGGGGCAAAGTCGCCCGAGCGTGGAGCCCGCGTCGCAAAGCGTGAATTCAAGGGCGGGCGACGGGCGCTCCTGGAGGTTGTCGCGCCCGCTCCGCGGTCTGTTCGATTAGGGTGCGGGTCCGGCCGCCACGATCGCAGGTTCGCAGGACCGAGATCGACCCGTTGCAGTCGTTGGCCCCGCTCCATACCGGCCACTCGTAAGACACTGCACCAGCCGCTCAAACGCTCGCCGGTGCCCGCGCCCAGTTGAACGCCTGGTTAGGTTAGGCACCTCTTGTCCCAATCAGCACAGGCTGAAAGAAGATTCCATCCAGGCGCCGGACGTTCTGGAGTCCAGCCTCTAGCATGAGTTCGGAGAGCTTGCCCGTAGAGATTGCGTAGTATTTTGATCGCATCGCATGTGTCCTGACCTCTCGAGTTGCCAGGTTCTCTTCGACAACGAAGAACGTATAGTCATAGTGCTCGCCTTCGAAGTCCCACACCTGAAACAAAAGATAGCGATTCCCATTCGCCATGCGAATGCCGTAAGGCTTGAGTAGGTTTCTCCCGCGTTCTTCGCGCTCGTAATCTCGAACTGAGATGACACAACCCCCACCTTCTGCCAGGCAGGCTGTCATCTGATTGAGCGCAAGAAGAATGTCTTCGTCGGTTAAAAGGTGAGGTAGAGAGTTGTCGCCTGAAACAACGACATCGAAACCTGATCCGTGATAGACATGCGCCTTGCGCATGTCACAGACCGAGAACGAAACCTCGACATTTCGACAGTGGGCCTCCTGTTTGGCCCGCTCGATCGCCTTCTCTGAAAGATCGGAAGCGGTAACGGAGTACCCTTGCATTGCAAGTCCGATAGCTTGAGTTCCGATGCCGCAGGAAACATCCAAGATCTTCTTACTGGATGACCACTCTGTCTTGATAAGGGCCGACAGTTGCTCACCTTGGCGATGAACGCTCGCGTTCCAGTCCTTGTAGACTAGGTGAAAGAAGGGCGTGAGCTGGTCGTAGAAGTTGGTCATGGGCCGCCGCCAAATTAGCAAGGCTAGCACGACCTTCCTCTGAGCAACGCGCGAAGCGCTTGGATGGTGGACTCACTTGCAAGGCGCTCGTGAAAGAAGAGCGGTTTTCCGATACGAATGTCGGCTTCGGAGCAAACTGGCTCGCGTGTTCGATCTACCGCTGTTGGCCGGTCTCCGACCGAGGGATCTGAACACCAGCGGCTTGCTCCTCGTCGGTCGCCCTTCGACCCCAACCGGGCATCCGATCGCCGGAATTCACGGCTTTGAAGCAGAGCTTGCTTTAGGTAATCGCGGCCGACCTACGGGTCGTGCTGGAGCGCACCAACGCCACCGCCAGCGCGCCTCCCACGCCGCTGCTTCCGAATCGACACAGCATTCCGGGGGTTGTTGTATTGGGCGTTCCACTCATTCGGAACTGCCCGGCGGCGCAGGCGCTCCGGCTCATTCGCTCCACGATCTCGAGCCCCCGCTGCAGGACGATCCAGAGTATTTTCCAATAGCGGTATGAGCCTGAAGGTGGTTGGTAAGGAGGAGGAGTCAGGCGGCGGCCTTGGATCGACGGTGGATGGAGCGGAAGAGCTTTGACCGGGCGTCGGTCAAGGCCTTGGCGGCTTGATTATCGGTCACTTGCCGGGCCTGCTGTTCGAGGCTGGCGAGGGTGATGCCGGGGCGGAGGGTGACGAGTGCGGGGGGCAGCCTCTTGAGCTTGTCGAACGGGGTCATGATCAGGTCGTGCGGGTAGCGCTTGCGGATCTTGCCCTTGGCATCGATCTCCTCGGTGGCGAAGTGGCAGGGGCGGTGGAAGTTGACGTAGGGATTGAGGAAGTCGCGGCAGAAGGCATTGAGGTCGGCGGCGAAGTGCTGAGCGATGTGGGCGTAGCCGAACTGCTTGCGGATGACGCTGCCGTTCTTGCTTTCGACCAAGGCGTTGTCGTTGGTATGCCGCGGGCGCGAGCGGGTGAACTCGACGCGCAACTTCTCCAGCAGCTTGGCCACGTCGTGATTGACGTACTCGCTACCGCCATCGGAGTGGAAGCCGAGCACGTCGAAGGGGAAGCCGGCCAGCAGTTGGTCGATCACGGGCAGTAGGTAGGCTTCGCTGATGCGCTCGCAACAGGCGACCAACTCCCACTGGGTGACGATGTCGACGGCATTGATGTGATAGAGGCCCTTGTCGCCATCGAGATCGCCTTGATGGACGGTATCGATGCGGATGAAGCCAGGGCGGCCTTCGGGTGCCGGGGCGCGGCGAATGCCGATACTGCTGGGTCGGGTCTGGGTCTTGGTGTAGTGACGCCGGTGTTTCTGGTAGAGCGGCTTGGCCCGCAGGTTGTACAGATGGGCCACCGAGATCGTGGCCAGTCGGGCAAAGCGGGCTTCCCCGAAGCGGTGAAAGGCCCGCTGCAGCAGGACTCGGGTGGCCGGGCCGGACAGGGTATCGTGCAGGCTGTCGATCTGCGCCAGCAGCAGGATGTCCTCGGCCGTGAACTTGCGGCGGTAGGAGGTCTTGCTGGCCCGGTAGCGCTGCACCAGGCGGCCGGTGTGCAGATACTGGGCGATCAGCCGGGTCAGCTGCGGCCGCGAGTAGCCGGTGACCCGTTGCAGGTAGCGGCGGATCAGGCCGCGGTGGGCTTTCCCCTGCCGGCGGTACTGGAACCGCTTGAGCACCTTCTTGATGAAGGCATAGCGGGCCGTCGGGTCAGCCGTTGGCGTGAGGGCGAGGTCAGCGGCCCCGGCCAGGAACCCCCGGAGCTGCTCGAGGGTAACGAGTTTCGCATCGTTCATGTCGATCACCATGGGTTGATGATCGATCCGAAAGCCCCGCTTCAGGCTCATACCCCGTTGGAAACACGAACCCCCGTTCAGGCTCATACGCCATTGGAAGAGGCTTCCAGATGACACCACACCGGCCGAACGGGTACGATCGCCGGACGAGCCCGGTGTCGGCCAGACCGGCAGTGTCCCGGCAAGCGTCGTCGACGCCGCGTGCCGGCGAGAGTGCGAGCCGCAGAGCGAACCTGAAGGCGGCGCGAATCGCGGACGGGCAGCCACGGCATCGAAGCACGCCGCGGGCGCCAACATCTTGGTGCACCGACGATACCGGGACTGCGTTGATCGCATTTCTGTCTGCGAGTATGCCAACCCCCGAGATGAAGCCGCTCGCATCACCCCCAATTCGCTTTGCCGACGGACCCTGGAATGCGTGTGGTAATGATTCGTATTGCGTTCATTGGAAATTCGGTGTATACGGCAATCGAGGTGCCAAGTTGCCGTGTGGCTTGGTGCTCTCCCCCGACAAATGGACGCATTGCGCCGCGCCGAGGTTGGCGATGCGCCGTTCCCGGCCATCGTCGAAAGTAGGTTAAGCCGCCGGGCGACCCGAGGTCACGGCAGTGCAAGCCGTCGTCGATGTGTTGTCCGGCGCCTATGGCAAGCCCTGGCAACCAGTCGGTGTCAATTGCTGGCCCAGGAACCTATTCAGACCTGAAGGGGCCGATTGATGAAGCGCACAAACCTCCGCAAGATCCTGACCGCGGCCGCCATTGTAGGCGGTACGCTCGTGGCAACAAACGCACCGGCCGACACGATTGACGCCGAAGTACTGTCGAACTCCTATTTCCTCGTTCAAGACACCGCGACGAACAGATGCATAGTCGTGGACCTTAAGCCAACACCCGACGGTGTTCCCGCCCTTGCTTATGAAAGTCGTGCTCTAGCTGAGCGTGCTCTGGCTGAAGCCAGTGCCTACGACATTCTGGATTGCAGCAATGCGGCGATGTCGACGGATAGCCCTGGCGGCCAGACGACGTTGCCGACGGTAACAGCGGATAACTCCGCTTTCGAACATGGGGACAATGGGTCGATGCCATAGCTCTCACCGGAGCGGGCAAGTTGCAACTCCTCCCGCATCACCTTGGGCCCCGCTACGGCGGGGCTTGATGCCCCAGGGTTCAGTCTCAGTAGAGGAGACCGCGCACCGTCCGGCGGGAATGGTTTGGGTTGGCACACGGTGAGTGGCCGCTTCGAGGGGCGCGGCCTTGCGTCCGGCTGTGGCCGGTCTCCGACCGTGGGATCCGAACGCGAGCGGCTTGATCGTCGTCGGTCGCAGTTCGACCCTGAGCCGCCATGCGACGGCAGGCTCGTCCAACGGTCGGATCTCGGCGCAGTGCGACCGTCAGGGCCGACCGAACCACGGAACCCGGTCGGTTTGTGCGGCGCTTCAGGGTGTCGCCGATCTGTATCGCTCCAGCAGCTTCAACAACGCCGCAAACAACGCATCGGGTTCGACCGGCTTCGCCACAGATGCGTTCATGCCGACCTCGGCCCGATCGTCGTCGGCTGCCATTCGTTCCCGAATCGCCGCCCAACGCCGAAGGGGACCCGATGCTCGCGGGTTGCGCGGCACTGTCCCGTCTGATCAGGAGGAACGAAGTCTCCCGGTCTGCGAACCGGCGCCCGATCTCAGCTATCCTGTCATGGCAGGCGGAACTTCCTTCGACAAGCGGAGAGGCGGCGGAATGAGTGAGCGCAAGGCAGCCATCGTGACCGGTTCGGCGACCGGTGTGGGTGCGGCAACCGCACTGGGGTTGGCTCGTCGCGGCTACGACGTGCTGATCAATTTTTCCAAGAGCGAGCAAGAGGCGAAGGAGACAGCGGCGGCCTGCCGCCAGGCGGGCGCCGACACACTGGTGGTGCAAGGCGATGTCGCCGACGCCGCCGCCTGCCGCGCCATGGTGGAGGCCGCAGTCACTCGTTGGAGACGACTCGACGGGCTGGTCAACAACGCCGGCATCACCACCTTCGCTGGCTCGGCGAACTGGGATGCACTCGATGCCCACGTCTTCCAGAACATCATGGGTGTCAACGTCATCGGCGCGTTCCAGATGGTTCGGGCTTGCGTCGTTCACCTGAAGCCCCGCCAGGGCGCCATCGTCAACGTGTCCTCGATCGCCGGTGCGTTGGGCATCGGTTCTTCGCTGCCTTACGTCGCCTCCAAGGGCGCGGTGAACGCGATGACCTTGCACATGGCAAGAGCGCTCGCCCCGGACATCCGCGTCAACGCGGTGTGCCCCGGCCTGATCACCACGCGCTGGTTCAAGGAAGGTATCGGGGAGCAAGGATACGAAGGGCTCAAGGCCGCCTACGAGCGCTCGACGCCTCTTCGGCGCGCGTGCACGGCCGAAGATGTAGCCGAGGCGGTGATCTGGTTGCTGGATGCGGCGCGCACGGTGACGGGCGAGTTGGTCCTGCTCGACTCGGGCATGCACCTGGGCGCACCGCCCACCCTAGTGCCCGCGCCGGTTTGAAGGGCACGCGCGGCGGCACGCTCCCATCGACAGGCGCCCGAAGCGCCTCGGGACGCCGTCCGTTCGAGCCACATGAGCCGCTTGCCAACGCTCTCGCCGTGGTGAAGGCCAGCATTCACCCGCGGCGCCAGCGGCTGCTTCGCCGCCGGGCGGGCGACCGTGCGCTTTCCACCGGCAGCGCGAACTCGATTGCTGGCGAGTACTCCACGAACGCACCAAGCCCGGCCCGCGCCGGCCAATGCCTCTGGGCATCTACCGCCACTGCTGCTTCGATGCGTTGGCGCGGACGACCCTGACCCGACATCCAGGGTGCTCCGTAGCGGTCGTCGAGACAGGCAGGTGGCCGCAGCGCCGTGTTCTTGGGTCCACGCAGAGCGAGCAAGGTTGCGCGCACTGCATCAGGCACTCTTGGCCGGCTTCTTGACGGCGGCCAGCAGCTTGAACTGGGGCGACTTCTTGTAGTGCGCGTCGAGCGGATAGCAGCCCGACACGATGCCGTTGCGCGGCGCCGTCGTGCAGTCGCTGAAGGTCCGACACAGCCGCTTCTTCTGCACGCCGCGACCGTTCAGGATGTCGAGCGGCAGTTCCGGATAGGCGAGGACCATGCGGCCCAGGCCGACGATGTCGGCGAAGCCCTGCCGCACGACCGCCTGGGCGACGTTCGGGAAGAACTCCTGCAGATAGGTGTAGCCCGAGCCCATCAGGCAGAAGTCCGGGAACGCCTGCTTGAGCGCGCGCACCACCTCGATGTGGCGCATGACGCCGATGAACGGATCCTCCGGCGGATGATAGCCGTCGGACGGCGGATAGAGCGCCGGGCGGATGTAGTGCGGATTGTAGTAGGGGCTGGCGAGGCTGACATTGACCAGACGGATGCCGAGACCGCGCAGGATCCCGAACAGCGCCTTCGGCTCGCCGAGATCCGGCTTCAGCGGGTTCTGCGGATCGACCCCGAAGCCGTAGTCGTACGGCAGCGGATGGTCCTCCGGGATGCCGGGGCCGAGCGCGCCCGGCTCGGAGCGCGCCGGATCGGGCTTGAACGGCACGGTGTCGATGGCGCTGATGCGCACGCCGATGAAGAGCCCGGGCGCCTCGGCGCGGATGCCGGCGACGATCTCGCGCAGGAAGCGTGTGCGATTCTCCAGGCTGCCGCCATAGGGACCGGGCCGCGTATGGGCGCTGAGGAACTCGTGGCCGAGGTAGCCGTGGCAGTGCTTGATGTCGACGAAGTCGAAGCCGCACTGCCGGGCGCGCCGGGCGGCAATCACGTAATCCTCGATCAGCCGCTTGATCTCGTCGTCGCTGATCGGGGCGCGATCGGCCGGCAAGCCGAACTTTCGGTCGAGCACCGGATGGCGATAGGCGATGATCGATTCGAATTTGCGATTGTCGTGCGGCTTGCAGAAGCGGCCCGAATGGGTGAGTTGCAGGCCGACGACGAGGCCCCGGTCGTCGCCCGTCGCCGCGACGTGCGCCCGGACCAGGCTTTCGCGCAGCCCGGCGATGCCGGACAACGTAGGCTCGGCGATCATGAGTTGCCTGGGATTGGCGCGGCCGTCGGGACGCACCGCGCAAGCCTCGCCGCCCCAGATCAGCTTGGCGCCGCTCTGGCCGAAGCGCTGCCAGCGGCGCATGGTGTACTCGCTCGGGCGGCCGTCGGTTTCGCAGTCCCAGCCTTCCATCGGATGGATGCCGAGGCGGTTGCCGATCGTCATGTCCTCGAAGGCAAGCGGCCGGGCGAGGGGGGAACCTGGCCCTGCCTCGACGATGTCGTCGCAGGGCATGTCGAGGCCGAGCGTCGTCATGTGGTTGCGGAAGCCGACCACTCCGGCGAGCGAGCCCGCCTTGGCGTAATCACCGAATTTCATGAGTGTCCGTCACGGCGGCAAGCCGGGTCACGACGCCGCCCTCGCTTGGTCGACGCTGCTCTGGGCTACCTGTTGGCGGTAGTCGCCGAGGATCCGGTCGATCACGCGCGTGGTGCGAGCGGCGGACTCGCCGGTGCTTGGGCAGCTTCCTTGACCATTCAGCTCGTCCACGATCGTCTGGATCAGCGGCTGGTGAACATGGGGTGGATCGCCAACCGGGATCTCCTCCACGGCGCTTCCGCGATCCACGAGGATCGGCACCGCCCGGGTGGTGGAGAAGCGGATGCGTCCCGCGGCTCCTATGATCTCGTTCCACTCCTCGTCACGGTCGGCCGCATAGCAGAACGCGCCGCTCCCTTGTACGCCGGTGGCGAACCTCCAACTCGCGGTGACGACGTCCTCCGCCCGGTAGGCGCCGCCTTGGTTGGCCGCAAACCCGCGCACGTCCACGATCGGCCCAAACACGAAATCGAGAAAGTCCAGCGTGTGGCTCATCAAGTCGACGAATAGCCCGCCGCCGGAACGCGATGCATCGACGCGCCAGGGTGCAGATCCCGGAGCGGCGTCCGTGGTGGTGCGCAACGGCTGGAATTGCCGGCAGAGCACCATGCGCACCGGGCCGACTGCGCCGCTCTCGACCAAGTCGCGCACAGCGAGAAACCGGGGCAGCGCGCGGCGGTAGTAGGCGACCCAGAGCGGCACCCCGGCCCGCCGGCAGGCGGCGATCATGTCGTCACACTCGGTGCCGCTCATTGCCATCGGCTTCTCGACCAGCACCGGCTTGCCTGCCGCTGCGCAGCGCAACACGTAATCGCGGTGCGTTTCGGGCGTCGTAGCGACGTAAACGGCGTCGATGTCGTCTGCGCGCAGGATGGCCTCGGCATCGTCGTGGAATCGCGCGACCCCGTGCCGTCGCGCGTAGTCCGCGGCCAGCGCGCCGTTGCGGCGCATCACCGCGACCAGCGCGGAGTTGGTTGCCTTGTAGAAACCCGGCCCGCTCTTGATCTCCGTCACGTCGCCGCAGCCGATGATTCCCCAGCGAATCGTCCTCATGAACTGCCCTCCACAAGCGTTCGCCGCAGGTGCCGGTGCCCACCGCAAGGAAATGCGTCCTTGCCAGCGAAAGGGCACCCGTCTGTTCGCGATCGCAACCGACTGTTCGGCAGGTGACACATGGTGACCCGAGCCATTATGACCGCTTGTGCCGACGGCGACGAACTCCGCTGTGACTGCACGGAATTGAGGAGATGACGCGGCCCCCCGGGAAACGCGCCTGCGCTGCACAGAGCTGGCTGCTCAGCGACCTACCTGGCGAAGCAGGTGTTCCGGATACCGGGCGCCCTGCACGGCGATCTTCGCGAGCGCGCCGTCGATCTCACGAAGTTCCTCGGGCGTCAGCCCGATCGCAGCCGCGCCGATGTTCTCTTCCAGGCGGTGCAGCTTCGTGGTGCCGGGTATCGGGACGATCCACGCCTTCTGGGCCAGTAGCCAGGCGAGCGCGATCTGGGCGGGGGTCACTGACTTCCGGGCGGCGATCGCGACGAGCAGATCGACCAGGGCGTGGTTCGCCTTGCGGGCCTCCGGCGTGAAGCGCGGAACGACGTTGCGGAGGTCCGTGCTGTCGAAGGTCGTGCTCTCGTCGATCGCGCCCGTGAGGAAGCCCCTGCCCAGCGGGCTGAAGGGAACGAAGCCGATGCCGAGTTCCTCCAGCGTCGGCAGAAGCTCCTGCTCGGGTTCGCGCCACCACATGGAGTATTCGCTCTGCACCGCGGTGACCGGCTGAACGGCGTGGGCTCGCCGGATCGTCTGCACGCCCGGCTCGGAAAGGCCGAAGTGCCTGACCTTGCCTTCGCGGATCAGGTCCTTGACCGCACCGGCGACATCCTCGATCGGCACGTTCGGGTCAACGCGATGCTGATAGAACAAATCAATGACGCCAGTCTTCAACCGCTTGAGCGATGCGTCGGCCACCCGCTTGATGTGCTCGGGCCGGCTGTCGAGGCCGCGCTGCGAGCCGTCCTTCGGGTCGATGTCGAAGCCGAACTTGGTGGCGATCACCACTTGATCGCGCATCGGGGCCAGCGCCTCGCCGACGAGTGCCTCATTGGAAAACGGGCCGTAGACCTCGGCGGTGTCGAAAAAGGTGACACCCCGGGCAACGGCCGACCGGATCAGCGCGATTCCGTCCCTCTTGTCGACCGCCGGGCCGTAGCCAAAGCTCATGCCCATGCAACCGAGCCCGAGCGCGGACACTTCCGGGCCGCGGTTTCCCAATTTTCGCTTGTGCATGTCGGCTCCTCCTCCGGCTGAAGACCGAAGCTCTTTCGTCCTGAAGTCAATGATGCGCGTCCGGACCACTTCCATAAAGAGTCGGAATTCGAGCGCGGGTGTGGCGATCGGTCAGGACCGCAGTCTGCCGAGGCACGCAACGGTACCGGGAGTCGGGCGCGATCTCGCGGCGTCCTGCGGGCTGAGTCTCGCCCACTCGGCCCCCCGACACCCTTCGCCCGCCGCAACGCTCTGCGCGAAAGGTGAGTGACATCAAGGCGACCGGGTCTCGCCACCGGGACAATGCCGTCCATTCGGACCGCGGCGCCGCGGGCGCTGCCGCCGAAGCCAAAGGGGACGGAACGCGATGAATCGGGAATGGGACGACCTGCTGAGGCAGGATCACGAGATGACCGAGCGGGTCTTCGCCGCGATGGAGGCGCGCTTCGCGACGGCGACCGGTCCGTCCCGGGCGCAGGTCATGAAGCTGGTCCGCTATCTCGGCGACTACGTCGACCGCTGCCACAACCAGAAGGAGGAGCAGCACCTGTTTCCGCGCCTCGTGCGTGCCGGCATGCCTCGGGACGCGGGCCCGCTGGCCGTGATGCTCGACGAGCACGAACGGGCCCGGCAGATTCTCGCGCGCCTCGGGTCGTTGGGAAGGGCGTTCGCGGCGGGCGACGCCGCGGCGCTGCCCGACCTTCGCGACGCGTTCACCGCCTACGCCAGTCTCTGCAAGGATCATTTCTGGAAGGAGAGCGACGTCCTCTACCCGGCGGCCAAGCGGATGCTCTCCGGGGAGGAGGCGGCGGCCATCGTCGAAGGCATCGACGCCCTCGAGGCCGCGATCGGCGACGGCACCCGCGAGCGTTACTATCGAATGGCGCAGGAGATCGTCGACGAGGGTGAGCTGCGCGATCTGGCGTTCGGGCTCGACCGTGACGTGCTCGCGGCGATTCTCAACACGCTGCCGGTCGAGCTCTCGTTCATCGACCACGAAGACCGTGTCCGCTACTTCAGCCACGAGCATGGCGAGAAGATATTCGGGCGGACCCGGGGCGCGATCGGCACCGCGGTGCAGAATTGCCATCCCCAGAAGAGCGTGCACCTCGTCAACCGCATCCTCGCGGACTTCCGGTCCGGGAATCGCGACCTGGCCGAGTTCTGGATCGACATGGGCGGGCGCAAGGTGCACATCCGCTACTGCCCCGTCCGCAGCGGCGACGGCCGGTATCTCGGCACGCTCGAGACGGTGCAGGACGTCACCGCGATCCAGCGGCTCTCCGGCGAGCGGCGACTGCTCGACGGCGGCGAGCAAGGCTGACCGCACAGCCAAACGCGCCGGGGCCCGCCTTCGCGGCGCCGATGGGCGTGTCCCTCACCCCGGCACCGCACCGCCGGATCGCCTGCGCTACGGTTTGGCCATGAACCGCCGGGCGCTCTGCTCCAGGAAGATGCCGATCATCGCCTGCATGTCGGGGCCCTGCAGCTCGATGAACTGCTTCCACAGATCGGGGGTCAGCGCCATCGCATCGTCCTGCCCCGCGGCCGCCGGGTGCTGCAGCTTTTGCTGGATGCCCAGCAGCGTGTTGAGGTTCTGCTCCATGTACGCGCCCACCATCGTCTGCTGCGCGGCGCCGTGGAAGCGCACGATCTGCGCCAGCATTTCCGAACTGAACATCGGCGCAGCACCCGACTCTTCCTCCAGAATGATCTGCAGCAGGATGGCGCGGGTGAGGTCGGCGCCGGACTTCGCGTCGATCACCCGGAAGGCGACGTTCTGCAACACCAGCCGCTTGACGTCGGCCAAGGTGATGTAGCCCTCGTTGGCAACGTCGTAGAGCCGTCGATTCGGGTATTTCCTGATGATCCTGGGCGTCGCGCTCACGGCTGTTCTCCGGATTCCGCTGGGTCGATTATGTGCCGTCGGCTTGCCGGCGGTTGAATCCACGCCAAACCTGGCTGGCGATCCAGCGGTGGTGCGCTGCAACATATTTCTCTTGACTTCCCAAATTCGGTCCTCTAACATTTGAATTGTGCGGTGCAGCAATTCGGGTTCGCGGTCGTGGCCAGCCCACGTCCGAACTCCCGGCGGCACCCTGAACACAGCCTGGCCGCGGCTCGGTCAGCCACCTCCACCGGAAAGGGATCGCCATGTACAACGTCACCGAACAATTCGCCGAACTCAACCAGGCCAATGTCGCGCAAGCCACCAAGCTGTCCGCGCTGGCGCTGGAAAACGCCGACAAGCTGGCCAAGATCAACCTGCAGACTGCCAAGAGCGCGCTCGCGAAGGGCGTCGAGAACGCGCAGGCCGTCGCCGCCGTCAAGGACGTCCAGCAACTCGTCGCCTTGAACAGCACGCTGGCCGAAGCGAGCGTGCAGGGAGCGCTGGACTACTCGAAGCACCTGTATGAACTCGCCACCGAAGCGCAGGCGAAGTACACGGCGCTGATCGAAGAGTCCTGGGCGGCCTACACCAAGGGCGCGGCCGCGTGGGTCGACCAGGCGAGCAAGTCGGCACCGGCCGGTTCGGAAACCGCCGTCGCCGCGTTCAAGCAGGGGATGGCCGCGTCGATGGCCGCGTTCGACCAGTTCAAGCAGTCGTCGCAGCAGGTGGTGAACCTGGCCGACGCCAGCATGCGCGCCGCGGCCGCCAACGCGACCAAGGTTGCCGCCACGGCCAAGGGTCGCAAGTAGACCTGAGCCGTTCCTTCGATCAGGCGACGTGACCCATCGTCACGTCGCCCCGGGGGGTCGATGCCGGGGGGCGTGCGCAAGCCGCACGACCCCCCGGCGCGTTTGGGAAGGCTGCAGGTTGCACCCGTGCACTTCCGTGCGGGCCGGGTGCCTTTCGTGCCGGGGCCGTTCAGCCGATAATGGCTTTGGCCATGCCCGCTGACCCAAGCACCGACGAATCCCGCGTCCTCAGCGTCCTGCCGGCCGAAGACGCGCACGACACCGCGGCCGTGGAGTGGTGGTTCCTGCAGGGCTGGTTCGCGCCGCCCGGGGGCCGGCGGCGCGAGTTCATGACCAGCTTCTTCCGCTTGAACCTGCGGGATCACGACCCCGGCGAGGCGAACGGTTTCGAGGTGCTGCTCGCACTCTACGACCCCGGCCACAGCCCCGCCCATCGCACGCAGACCTGGATCAGCCCGCCGGTGCTGCGCCAGGCGATCGAGAAGCTCCATACCCACAACGCCAGGATCGATCCCTTCGTGCAGCGAGCGCTGCTGCAGGAGCTGGTCGATCACGGCCCGCCGCGACCGGTGGTCGTCAATCGGGCCGCGGTGAGTTTCCGCCCCGCCCCGCTCGACGTCGCGTGGGACGGATACCGGCTGGCGCAGCGCGCCGACGGCATGCACCTGGAGTTTCGCGACCTGCACGGCGAGGGGACGATCGCCCTGGTGGCAGGCGCCGGGCCCGGCCTCGACGTGGTGAGCAACCCCGCGACGGCGTCGCCCGCCGGTGGCATGGCGTATCGCACCTATCCCCGCCTCCCGGTCCTCGGCCGCACCGCCGACGGGCCGGTGGCGGGCGAGGCGTGGCTCGATCACCAGTGGGGCGATTTCGACTGGTTCCGCGACCCCGTCGGCGATCAGATCCTCGGCTGGGACTGGTTCGGCATCAATCTCGACCACGGCTCCGACGTGATCGTCCTGCGCCATTTCCATGCGCGCAGCAGGCAGGCGCTGGGTGCCACGATCCATTGGCGCGACGCCGCAGGGGTGGTGCGCAGCACCGGGGCGGTGACCGTCGATCCCCGCCGGCACTGGGAGAGCCCCGCGACCCACGCAGTCTATCCGGTCGGCTGCCGAATCGACGCGCCGGAGTTCGACCTGGTGCTGGACTTCGAGCCGCTGGCCGACGACCAGGAGGTGCCGAGCTTCGGGACGCCGCGCGCCGTCTGGGAAGGCGCCGGAACGGTCACCGGCCGGCTGGCCGGACAAGCGGTCCGCGGCCGGGCGCGCGGCGAGTTCCACGGCTACGCTTTCGTGCTGGACCACGGCGAGGTCGTCGGTCGGCTGACGCGTAACGTCGATCGCAGCCTGGAAGACCTGCTGCCGCGGCGCTTCGACCAGGCCGCGGTCGAGCGCTTCGTCGGGCCGGCACGGGGCACGCACGAGATCGACGCCTACACCGCCGGTCTGGCGGTGCCGGTGTGGGATCTCATCGACCGCAGCGGCAAGCGCTGGCGGCCGTTGTTCGGCCTGCTGCTGCTGGAGTCGCTGGGCGTTCCCTCCGCGCCCTACGCCGGCCTGATCGCGTGCATGACCGAGATGGTGCACACCGCGACGCTGATCGTCGACGACATCGAGGACGACTCGCTGCTGCGGCGCGGGGCCGAATGCCTGCACCTGCGCTACGGCGTGGACGTCGCGCTCAATGCCGGCAACGCACTCTACTTCCTGCCCAGCGTCGTGCTGTTCGAGCACCCGCTGCTCGATCCGGACCAGCGTTGGCAACTGCTGCGCATCAAGGAGCGCATGTTCATCGAAGGCCACTGCGGGCAGGCGACGGACATCCACTGGTCGCGGCGACTGACGCGCCGGCACCTCGAGCAGCGCCTGGCGGAAGACTACGAGGGCAAGCTGCTCCAGATGTACGCGCTGAAGACCGCGTCCGCCGCGTCCGGCGTGGCGGAGTGCGCCGCCGTGGTGGCCCGGGCCGGCCCCGCCGTCACTGCGGCCTGCTCCGAGTTTGCGCGCACGCTGGGCACGGCGTTCCAGATCGTCGACGACGTCCAGAACTTCGCTAGCGGGCCGATTCAGAAACAGCGCGGCGAAGACCTGGCGGCGGGAAAGGTCACGTTCCCGATGGCCGCCGCCCTGCGCGCGCTCGACCCGGAGCGGCGCTCCCGGCTGGCCGAGATCGTCTGCTCGCCCGAACTGCGCCAGGCGCCGGACGGCTGCGCCGAAGGCATCGCCCTGATCGAGGCCGCGGCCGTGCTGGAGCCCTGCCGCAGGCGCGCGATAACGATGGTCGAGGAGGCCTGGCGACAGGTCACGCCGCTGCTGCCGCCCAGCGAATCGAAGATCCTGCTGCACGCGCTCTGCCTGAAGCTCGTCGACCTGGCTGAAGACGTCTGAGCCCATGCCCTCCCACGCCACCTTCCGTTTCGACAATTCGTTCGCGCGCGAGCTTCCGGGGCTCTACGTGCCCTGGCGTCCGGCCGCGGTGTCCGCGCCGCGACTGCTGTACCTCAACCGCTCGCTGGCGGCGGAGCTCGGCCTCGACGTCGCGTCGCTCGACGGCCCCGCGGGCGCGGCGACCTTCTCCGGGAACGTGTTGCCCGAAGGCGCCGAGCCGCTGGCGCAGGCCTATGCCGGCCACCAGTTCGGCGGGTTCTCGCCGCAGCTCGGCGACGGCCGCGCGCTGCTGCTCGGCGAGGTGATCGACCGGCAGGGACGCCGCCGCGACATCGCCTTCAAGGGCTCGGGCCGCACGCCCTTCGCCCGCGGGGGCGACGGCAAGGCCGCCGTCGGGCCCATGCTGCGCGAGGTGCTGCTCGGCGAGGCGATGCACGCGCTGGGGATCCCGACCACCCGCGCCCTCGCGGTGGTCGCGACCGGCGAGCCGGTCTACCGCGAGCAGGCCTTGCCGGGCGCCGTGCTGACGCGCGTGGCGGCGAGTCACCTCCGGGTCGGGACGTTCGAGTTCTTCGCCTCGCGCGGCGACCTGGAATCGCTGCGGAAGCTGGCCGAGTACACGATCGCGCGGCACGACCCGGCGCCGCTCGCGACCGCGGCGCAGCCCTTCCTGGCGCTGTTGCAGTCCGTGTCCGAACGGCAATCGGCGCTGGTCGCGCAGTGGATGAACGTGGGTTTCATCCACGGCGTGATGAACACCGACAACATGGCGATATCGGGCGAGACGATCGATTACGGGCCCTGCGCCTTCGTCGAAGCCTACGACCCCGCCGCCGTGTTCAGCTCCATCGACCATCGGGGACGCTACGCCTTCGGCAACCAGCCCGCCATCGCCGGCTGGAACCTCACGCGCCTGGCCGAAACGCTGCTGCCGCTGCTGGCCGACGATCCGGAGCAGGCGCTGACGATGGCCACCGAGGTCGTCGCCGCGTTCCCGGCGCGGTACCGCGCGCACCTCCTTCGCGGACAACGCGCCAAGCTGGGGCTGCGTCGAGGCGAACCCGACGATGACGCCGCCGACGCCGCGTTGGCGGAGGACTGGTTGACCCTGCTCCACGCCGAGCGGGTGGACTTCACCCTCGGGTGGCGGCGACTGGCCGCGGCCGCGGCCGGCGACGAGGCGCCGCTGCGCGCGCTGTTCGCCGGGACGGGCGCCCCCGACGCGTGGCTCGCGCGCTGGCGGGCACGCTGCGCCAGCGAGGACGACGGTGCGGGGCAAGCATCGACAACGGCCGGGATCGCGCGCGCCCGGGCGATGCGCAGCGTCAATCCCGTCGTGATTCCCCGCAATCACCGCGTCGAGGAGGCGCTGGCCGCCGCATCGGACGCGGGCGACCTCGCGCCCTTCGAGAAATTGCTCGATGCGGTCACGCAGCCCTTCGACGAGGCCGGCGAACGGGCTTCGTATGCCGAGCCGGCGCCGGCCGCCGTGACGGCGAGCTACCGCACGTTCTGCGGTACCTGAGCCACGGGACCCGCCTGCAGCGAGCGCCCCCATGGCCGGGCTGCGCCCAGCCCGCCCCCGCGGGGGGGCAAGGAAACTTGGGGCGGCCCGGCGTTTCCTTGAGAGGCGGGTGAAGCGTGCGCGCCGGCCTGCGCCGCGACCGCGATCGGCCGCGCGCCCGATGCCGGCTACGGGTGCAGCGCAGCCACCAGCGACTCGATCTCGCCTTTCGCCTGGGCCAGGACCTCGAGCAGTTCCGGCTCGTTGGGCGGGTCGGGGATCGCGGTGCCGGTGTTGAGGTAGATCGGGTTCGTGCGCGCGGTGACCATGTTGGCCAGCGTGACGACGTCGCTGATCGTGCGCGGCGGCGAGTTGTAGTGGCCGTTCTCGTGCTCGACGACGGCCATCAGCGTCGCGTCGGACAGCTTGAACGCGTGCAGCACCGCCTGCCCGATCGGCGGATGCCAGTCCCGGAGCACGTCGTCGAGCGCGGCCGGAACGGATTCGAGCTCGGGATAGTCTCCCGACTTCGACAGCAGGTAGAAGTAGCCGATGTCGTGGATGAGGCCGGCGAACAGCGCCTCCTCGGGCCGCTGCCGCGTCATCTTCTCGGCGATGACGAACGACATCGCGGCGACGTGCACGCTGTGGTGCCACGCCGCCGCGGCTCGCTGCGCGTGCCGGCGCAGGTCGTCCGCCGCCCGCAACTGCGTCATCGCCACCGCCGCGGCAACGGTCCGCACCGTCTCGAAGCCGACGCGGGTGACCGCCGTCCGGACGTCGCTCACCTGCTTGCCGCCCGGGTTGACGGCGGCCGAGTTGGCGATGTGGACGAGCTTGGTCGAGAGCAGCGGCTCGGACGAGACGACCCGCGCGAGCCGCTCCGCGTCCATGTTGGGGTCGTCGAGCGCGTTGCGCACCTTGAGCGTCGCATTGGCGAAGGTCGGGAAGGTGACGTCGCCTTTGGACAGCTCGGCAGCGATGTCCGTCAGGATGCGGAACGCAGCCTGCTGCGCCTGGTTCGGGTCATTGGATTCGTTGGGCATCATCCAGACTCGCGTTTGCCACGATGGCGTCGAGGGTACCACCGTAGCCGAGCAAGCGGAATTCCGCTCGGGCTGCCGGGCTTGCATGCGGGAAGGGGTGATCGAGGTTCCCGGGGATCGCGGGTCGGGCGGCGACCCTGCGCCGCGCGTTTCGGGGGGGGCTTGCCGCTCGCCGCGGCAGCGCCTAGACTCGGCGCGCGGCGGGGGCACGAGGCAGACTCCCCGCCGGCCAAGGCGCCATCCGTCCAAGTTCTGCCCTTCATCTGGCGCGTCGCCAGCGCGGAGGGCAGGTGGACACCACCCCGGCACCGACGACAGGATCTTCCGCGCCACCGGTGCGCCCGTCCGCGCTCACCCTCGCGCAGGCGCTCCCGTTCTGGCTGAAGCTCGGCTGCATCAGCTTCGGCGGCCCGGCCGGGCAGATCGCGATCATGCACGCCGAACTGGTCGAGCGCCGGCGCTGGATCAGCGAACGGCGCTTCCTGCACGCGTTGAACTACTGCATGGTGCTGCCCGGCCCCGAAGCGCAGCAGCTCGCCACCTACATCGGCTGGCTGCTGCACCGCAGCTGGGGCGGCATCGTCGCCGGCGGGCTGTTCGTGCTGCCGTCGCTGTTCATCCTGATCGCGCTGTCGTGGATCTACCTGCGTTTCGGCGACGTGCCCGCGGTCGCCGGCATCTTCTTCGGCCTCAAGCCGGCCGTCACGGCGCTGGTGCTGCATGCGGCGTACCGCATCGGCACCCGGGCGCTGAGGAATGGCTGGATGTGGGGGATCGCGGCGGCGGCGTTCGTCGCCATCTTCGCGTTCGGCACGCCGTTCCCGGCGATCGTCGTCGCGGCCGGGCTGATCGGTCACTTCGGCGCGCGCCGGTGGCCACAGGTGTTCGCGCTCGGTGGCGGGCATGGAGGCGTCGGCGCGAGCTACGGCCCGGCGCTGATCGACGACGACACGCCGACGCCCGGGCACGCGCGCTTCTCGCGCAGTCACCTGGCCAAGGTGATGGGCGCAGGCGTGGGGCTGTGGGCGCTGGCGATGGCCGTGCTGGTCGCCATGCAGGGGCTTGACGGCACGCTGACGCAGATGGGCTGGTTCTTCACCAAGGCCGCGCTCGTCACCTTCGGCGGCGCCTACGCGGTGCTGCCCTACGTCTACCAGGGCGCGGTCGAGCAGCACCAGTGGCTTTCGGCGGCGCAGATGATCGACGGCCTGGCGCTCGGCGAGACCACGCCGGGTCCGCTGATCATGGTGGTGGCCTTCGTCGCCTTCGTCGGCGGGTGGTTGCAGCAGGTGCTCGGCCCCGACGCGCTGTTCCTCGGCGGCGCTCTCGCCGCCGCGGTGGTCACCTTCTTCACCTTCCTGCCGTCGTTCGTGTTCATCGTCGCCGGCGGCCCGCTGGTCGAGGCCACGCACGGCCGCCTGGGGTTCACCGCGCCGCTGTCCGCCATCACCGCCGCCGTCGTGGGCGTGATCCTGAACCTGGCGCTGTTCTTCGCCTACCACGTCCTCTGGCCGCAGGGCTTCGGCGGTCGCTTCGAGGCCGTCGCGGCCGTCATCGCCGTCGCCGCCACCGTGGCCCTGTTCCGCTTCAAGGTCGGCGTGCTGCCGCTGCTCGGTGCCTGTGCGGCCGCCGGGCTGGCGGTCACGCTGCTCGTGCCCGGGTTGCGCTGAAGGACCGCCGTGGCCACCGCCAGTCTGTTCTCCATCCCGAAAATGGATTGCCCTTCGGAGGAGCGGCTGATCCGCATGGCGTTGGAGAGCGCAGGAGGCCTGAGCGCACTGGAGTTCGACCTCGGCCGGCGTGAACTGCGGGTGATCCACGACGGACCCATCGACGACATCGCCCGGCGGCTGGAACCCCTTGGCCTCGGGGCGCAGCTCATCTCGACGACGGCGACCGATGCGCCGGATCCGGCTCGCGGCGCTCGACCGGCGACGTCCGCTGCCGGCGAGGCGCAGGTGCTCAGGTGGCTGCTGGCGATCAATGCCGTCATGTTCGTGCTGGAGATCGGCGCCGGCTGGCTGGCGCAGTCCACCGGGCTGATCGCCGACTCGCTGGACATGTTTGCCGACGCGGCGGTCTACGGGCTCGCGCTCTATGCCGTGGGTCGCGACGCCGGCCACCGGTTGCGGGCCGCCCATCTGTCCGGCGGGCTGCAACTGCTGCTGGCGCTCGGCGCCATGTTCGAGGTCGCGCGCCGGCTGGTCTTCGGCAGCGAGCCGAAGACAGCGCTGATGATCGGGATGGCGCTGGTGGCCTTGGCGGCCAACCTCGCTTGCCTGTGGCTGCTGTCCCGTCACCGCGACGGCGGCGTCCACATGAAAGCGAGCTGGATCTTCTCGACCAACGACGTGCTGGCCAACCTGGGCGTGATCGTCGCCGGGGTGCTGGTCGGCTGGACCGGCTCGAACGCCCCCGATCTGGTCATCGGGGCGGTCATTGCCGTGCTGGTGCTGCACGGGGCGCGCCGGATCCTGCGGCTGCGCCAGTGATAAGCTGCGGCAGCGCAGGCGAATCGCTCCCGGGAGCGAAGCTGCCATCCCCGTCGCTTCCGACTTTGTCCTTCGAACAGGAGATCGCATGCACCAGCTGTTGATCCTCGCGGCAGCCCTCGTCGCGACGACTGCCTACGCCGGCATGTACGACCAGCCCTACGCGCTGGTCGAGCGCGGCGCCGCCTCGGAAACCCGCAAGGAGGCGACGCTCGCCATCACCAAGGTGGACGGCGTGGGCACCCGCAACTCGCGCAAGACCGATCCGATCCCGCCGGGCAAGCATCGCATCACGCTTCACGTCGAGAGCGCGCGCGGCGAGTTTCGTCCCGAATTCCAGGACATCGAGCTCGACCTCGAAGCCTGCACCCGTTACCGCGTGGTCGCCAGTTACGAGCTCAAGACCGGCCCGGACTGGAAGCCCAGGGTCTATGCCGAGCCGATCGGCGAATGCCGGAAGAAATTCCCGACGCAGCAGGCGCCGGCGAAGTAGGGCCCGCCGCGTAGCGAAGCCGGGAGCCCCCGCCCGGGCGAAGGGCGGCGCCGGATTCGTCCGCTCGCTGCGGCCCGCGTCAGGTCCGGGCGGCGAGGAAGCCGGCCACGCCGATCCAGAACCCGTCCGGCACGCTCAACGTGTTGTGATCGGTCGCGGGAACGACGAGCCACGACTTCGGTCCCGCCCACGCGTCGTAGAGCGCCTGCGAGCGCTCGTTCGGGACGATCGAATCGCGATCGGCGACGATGGCGAGCAGCGGCGCCGCGAGGCGCGGCGCCTCGGCAGCGGCATCGAATCGGTGCCGGAGCAGCGCCGACACGGGCAGCCAGGGATAGTGGGTGCGGCCCAGAGCGACCAGGCTGTCGAAGGGCGAGACGAGGATCAGCCCGGCGAGCGGTCGCGCGGCCCCGAGCTTCACCGCCACGCCGGTGCCGAGGCTGCGGCCGAAGGCGACGATCCGCCGGCGGTCGACGTCGGGTCGTGCCGCCATCGCGTCGTAGATGAGTTGCGCGTCGGCGACCAGCGCCGACTCCCCCGGCGACCCCTCACTCGCGCCATAGCCGCGGTAGTTGACGGCGACGATCGCCCAGTCGCGCGGCCAGCGCGGGTCGGCGAGCGTGCCCGAAACCTCTTCCGCGTTGCCGCCGAAATACAGGACGAGCGGCGCCGGCGCCGCGCCGGCGCCACGCATCCAGCCGCGCAGCCGCGTGCCGTCGCTCGCGACGAACTCGAGCGGCTTCGTCCCGGCCGGCAGGTAGGCGGCCGCAACGCCGGGCTGGGGAAGGAAGATCAGCCGCTCCTGCGCGAACCACGCGAGCGCGGGCACGCCCAGCAGGACGGCGGCAAGGAGAGCGATCCACTCCATCGGCGTGCCCCCGAACGGAAAACGCAGGCGGCGAGTCACCATCGATTATAGGCAGCGCCGCCGGCCCGCGATTTCCTGCGGCGCCCTTTGATCCGGCATCATGAAGCATCCAACGGGAGCGCACGCACTGTGGGAGCGGCTTCAGCCGCGAATTGTCGCGCCGCAACTGCGTTCGCCTGCGGTGGGGGGCCCGGGCTGCGGCCGATCGCGACGATCAATCCGTGGACGGTCGCCCCAGCCCGAACCGGCGCCGCAGGCGCGGAATGCGGAAGACCAGGGCCGCGAGCGCCGTGGCGAGTGCAACGCCGCCGACGATCGCGGCCAGCCGCGCATAGGGCTCCCCCAGCGCCTGCCGGGCCTGGACCAGGCGACCGAGCGTCAGCAGCCATTCGAGCGCGCCGGCGGCGAGCCCCAGCTGGACGACGCGCGCTGCCCAGGCACGCGGGACGAACAGCAGCGCGAGCAGCGCGGCAGCGAGCCCGGCGAGGGCGAGGTTGCCGGCGCGGTAGAAGTGGGCGGCGAGGACCACGGCGGCCAGCGCGGGCGGCAGCAGGCAGGCGAACAGCATCGGCGGCTGGGGTTCCGCGGGAGAGAGCCTCTCAGCGCCCGGCGGGCGCGCCCAGCGCCTCGTCGCCGACATAGGGGTTGTCGCGCCGCTCGTCGCCGAACGTGGACATCGGCCCGTGGCCGGGGACGAAGCGGATGTCGTCGCCATACGGCCACAGACGCCCGGTGATCGACGCGATCAGCGTGTCGAGGTCGCCGCGCGGAAAGTCGGTGCGGCCGATCGATCCCTGGAACAGCACGTCGCCGACGAAGGCGACCCGCAGGTCCGGATTGACGAAGACCACGTGGCCGGGCGTGTGCCCGGGGCAATGCCGCACCGCGAACGCGATGTCGCCGACGCTGACCGTGTCGCCGTCCTCGAGCCAGCGGTCGGGTTCGAACCGCCGGGCGCCGGGAACGCCGAACGCGGCGCCCTGCGCGCCGAGCTGATCGATCCAGAACGCGTCCTCGCGCTGCGGCCCCTCGATCGGCACGCCGGTGCGCAGGGCGATCTCCGCCGCGCCGCCGCAGTGGTCGATGTGGCCGTGAGTGACGAGGATCTTCTCCAGCGTGGCGCCGCTCTCGGCGACGGCGGCGAGCAGCCGATCGACGTCGCCCCCCGGGTCGACCAGCGCGGCGCGCTGCGTCTTATCGCAGACGACGAGCGAGCAGTTCTGCTGATAGGCGGTGACGGGCAGGATGGCGAGTTTCATCGGCGGCGCGGAAGGGGAAATCGAGGCCGTGATCATACCCTTCGCGGGCGCGTCTAAAATATCACTTTGGCCTACGCCTCGTCCCCACCATGCCGCGCATCCGAATCGAACTGCCGGAGAGCTTCGCCTTTGCCACCGAAGTCCCGATCTGCATCGGGCACATCAACTACGGCAATCACCTCGACAACGCGCAGCTCTTCTCGCTGGTGTCCGAGGCGCGCGTGCGCTTCTTCAAGTCGCTGGGCTACGCCGAACTGGACGTCGAGGGCGTCGGCATCGTCGTCGCCGACGTGGCGGCGGAGTACCGCTCGGAAGGCCGGCACGGCGAGACCATGGTCGTCGAGATGGCGGCCGAGCACTTCAACAAGTACGGCTGCGACCTCGTCTGGCGCATGAGCGACAAGGCGAGCGGACGCGAAGTGGCGCGCGGCAAACACGGCATCGTGTTCTACGACTACGCCGCGCGCAAGACGGCACCGGTGCCGCCGGCCTTCGTGGCGAAGCTGCGGGCGGGATGATCCCGATCCGCTACGTCGAGCCGGTGTTCCGCCCGCCCAGCGAGGCGGAGTCGCTGATCCTGCCGGTCACCGACGGCTGCTCGTGGAACCGCTGCCGGTTCTGCGAGATGTACACCGCGCCGCAGAAGAAATTCCGGGCGCGCGACGAGGACGAGGTGCTGCAGGGCATCCGGCTGACCGGGGAGCGCTACGGCGGCCAGGTGCAGCGGGTGTTCCTGGCCGATGGCGACGCGCTGGTGCTGCCCACCCGGCGCCTGCTGAACATCCTCGCCGCCATCCGCACGCACCTGCCGGCGGTGCGGCGGATCTCCAGCTACTGCCTGCCGCGCAACCTGCGCAAGAAATCGCAGGCGGAGATCGACGAGCTCGCCGCGGCCGGCCTCGCGCTGGTCTACGTCGGCGCCGAATCGGGCGACGACGCGGTGCTGGCGGCGGTGGACAAGGGCGAGACCTTCGAGTCCACCCGCGCCGCGCTGGACAAGCTCGGCGCCGCCGGCATCAAGCGCTCGGTGATGATCCTCAATGGCCTCGGCGGCAGGGCGCTGTCGCAGCAACACGCCGAGAACTCCGCCCGTTTGATGAATGCCACGCAGCCGGAATTCCTGTCGACGCTGGTGGTCAGCTTCCCGAAAGGAGAGGGGCGGCTGCGCGAAGGCTTTGCCGGCTGGGAGCCGCTGGCGCAGCGCGAGCTCTTCGTCGAAATGGAATGCTTCCTGTCCGGCCTGGAGCTGGAGCGGACGGTGTTCCGCAGCGATCACGCGTCGAACTGGCTGATCCTCAAGGGCACGCTCGGCGCCGACAAGGCGCGACTGCTGCGCGAGGTCCGACAGGCGATCGCCGCGCCCGAGGACGCGCACCTGCGTCCGGCCTGGGCCCGCGGCCTGTAGTTCGCCGTCCCGGCGCGCGGTCCGGTCAGAAGAGCGCGAGCTGCGGCCCCGGCGCCGCGCCCGGGGGCCGGAACTGCGTGGTGTCGAGGGGCGGCACGCGCTCGCTGTCGAGGCCCAGCCGCTTGCAGGCGATCGCGAAGCGGTCGCGGATCAGGTGGGCATACTCGCCCCGGCCGCGCATCCGCGCGCCGAAGCGCGGATCGTTGTCGCGCCCGCCGCGGACGTCGCGGACGAGGCTCATCACGTGCGCGGCGCGCTGCGGGGTGTGCGCCTCGAGCCAGGCGCGGAACAGCGGTGCGACCTCGCGCGGCAGGCGCAGCATCGACCAGCCGGCGTGACCGGCCCCGGCCAGCGCGGCGCCCTCCAGGATGCGTTCGAGGTCCTTGTCGGTGAGCTGCGGGATCACCGGGGCGACGATCACGCCGACCGGAATCCCGGCGGCTGCGAGCCGCGCGACCAGTTCGAGCCGGCGCTGCGGCGCGGGCGCGCGCGGGTCCAGCCTGCGCGCCAGCTCGCGATCCAGCGTGCCGATCGAGAAGAAGACGCGGACCAGCTTGCGCGCCGCCAGCGGTGCCAGCAGGTCGAGGTCGCGCTCGATCAGCGCCCCCTTGGTCGTGATCGTCAGCGGATGCGCGCACTCGGCGAGCACCTCGATCACCTGCCGGGTGATCCGCCATTCGCGCTCGATCGGCTGGTAGGGATCGGTGTTGGCGCCCAGCGCGATCGGCTCGCAGCGGTAGCCGGGATGGGCCAGCTCGCGGCGCAGCAGTTCGGCGGCATGGGTCTTGGCGAAGAGCTTGGTCTCGAAGTCCAGCCCCGGGGAGAGATCGAGGTACGCGTGCGAGGGCCGCGCATAGCAGTAGATGCAGCCGTGCTCGCAGCCCTGGTAGGGGTTGATCGACTGCGTGAACGGGATGTCGGGCGAGGTGTTGCGGCTGATGATCGTTCGTGCCGCCTGGATGCGCACCGTGGTCTTCGGCGGCGGTTCCGCCGCGTCGCGCGGCGAGTCCTCGTCGACGGGAGCCGCCCAGCCGTCGTCCACCGGTTCGCGCGTGCGGTCGGCGAAGCGGTTGCCGGGGTTGAAGGTGGCGCCGCGGCCCCGGGTCGGCGCTGCGGCCGGCAGCGGCGGTGCGGCGGCGGATCGGCGCGGCGGAACGGGCATCGCGGCATTGTAGGACGGCAGCGCGCGGCTGTCCCGGGCCGGGACCGGCGGCGCGTTGGCCGCGCGCGGCAAACCGCATAGAATCGATCGCTCCCTCCGCCCATCGCTCGCCGGACCCATGTCGCAACCCAAGCCGACGCATTTCGACACCCTGTCGGTTCACGCCGGGGCGAGACCCGATCCTGCCACGGGTGCACGCGCGACGCCGATCCACCAGACGGCGTCGTTCGTGTTTCCGGACAGCGAGGCCGCCGCGGCGCTGTTCAACATGGAGCGCGCCGGCCACGTCTATTCGCGGATCTCGAATCCGACCAACGCGGTGCTGGAGGAGCGCATCGCCGCGCTCGAAGACGGCGTCGGCGCCATCGCGACGGCCAGCGGCCAGGCGGCGCTGCACCTCGCCATCGCGACGCTGATGGGCGCGGGAGCGCACATCGTCGCCTCGGCGGCGCTCTACGGCGGCTCGCACAACCTGCTCGACTACACGCTGCCGCGCTTCGGCATCGAGACGACGTTCGTCGATCCGCGCGACCTCGACGCCTGGCGGGCCGCGATCCGCCCGAACACGCGGCTCCTCTTCGGCGAGACGCTCGGCAATCCCGGGCTCGACGTGCTCGACATCCCGCGGGTCGCCGCGCTCGCGCACGACCACGGGCTGCCGCTGCTGGTCGACTCGACGTTCACCACCCCGTGGCTGATGCAGCCGTTCGCGCACGGCGCCGACCTGGTGGTCCACTCGGCGACCAAGTTCCTGTCGGGGCACGGCGTGGTGATCGGCGGCCTGCTGGTCGATTCGGGCACCTTCGACTGGGCGTCGCCGGCGGCGAAGGGCCGCTTTTCCACGCTCACCGAGCCCTACGCCGGCTTCCACGGCATGGTGTTCGCCGAGGAGTCGACGACAGCCGCGTTCCTGCTGCGCGCCCGGCGCGAGGGCCTGCGCGATTTCGGTGCCTGCATGGCGCCGATGTCGGCGTTCCAGATCCTGCAGGGCATCGAGACGCTGCCGCTGCGCATGGCCCGGCACGTCGACAACGCGCGCCGCGTCGTCGCCTGGCTCATCGAGCAACCGCTGGTGGCCGCGGTCGCGTACCCGGAGCTGCCGTCGCATCCGGATTGCGCCCTCGCCGCACGCCTGCTGCCGCGCGGCTGCGGCGCGGTGTTCACTTTCGAACTGCGCGCCACGCGCGCGCAGGGCCGGAAGTTCGTCGACGCGCTGCGCCTGTTCTCGCACCTCGCCAACGTCGGCGACGCGAAGTCGCTGGTCATCCATCCGGCGAGCACCACGCACTTCCGGATGTCGACCGACGACCTGCGGCGCGCCGGCATCGGCGAAGGCACGATCCGGCTTTCGGTGGGACTGGAGAGCGCCGACGACCTGATCGACGACCTGGGGCGCGCGCTGTACGCCGCCGGGAAGGCCTGATGGAGCTGCCGGTCGCCGGCGAGCGCTGCTACGCCTACACCGGCGGCCGGGCCTTCGACCCGGCGCTGCCGACGGTCGTCTTCGTGCACGGTGCCGCCAACGACCACAGCGTCTGGGCGCTGCAGTCGCGCCATCTCGCGTGGCACGGCCGCAACGTGCTCGCCGTCGACCTGCCCGGCCACGGCCGCTCGACCGGGGCGGCGCTGCCGACGGTCGAGGCGCTGGCGGACTGGGTTGCCGCGCTGCTCGACGCGGCCGGCGTCGACGCCGCGACGCTGGTCGGTCACTCGCTGGGGGCGCTGGTGGCGTTGCGGGCCGCGGCGTGGCATCCGGCGCGGGTGACGCGAATCGCGCTGCTCGGGCCGGCGATGCCGATGACGGTCAGCGACTCGCTGCTCGAACTGACGCAGGCGGACGATCCGCGCGCGCTGGCGCTGATCACCGGCTGGTCGTACAGCGCCGCGGCGCAGCTGGGCGGCAGCCCGGTCCCGGGGATGTGGATGACCGGCACGGCGCGGCGGCTGATGGAGCGGATGTCGCCCGGGGTGCTGCACACCGACCTCCTCGCCTGCCACCGCTGTGCCGACGGCCTCGTCGCCGCGGCGCGCGTGCGCTGCCCGGCCTTGCTGATTCTGGGCAGCCGGGACATCATGGCGCCGCCGCGGAATGCACAGGCGCTGATCGCGGCGTTGTCGCAGCAGCAGACGGTGACGCTGGCGGGGTGCGGGCACGCGCTGATGGCCGAGGCGCCGGATGCGGTGCGCGAGGCGCTGGCCCGGTTCTGCTGACGCGCCGCTGCCCGCAGGGAGGAGGAGCGTTGGGACACGAGATCGATGCACGGCGGGCCGCGTTTCCCGAGGTGCGCACGATAGCCTTCGGAACGCCGCTGACGTGGCTGCGCCGGGGCGCGGAGGATTTCCGCGCGCAGCCGCTGCAGAGCGCGTTCTACGGCATCTGTTTCGCGCTCATGGGCTGGCTGATCGCGCTGACGTTCCGTCACGCCTATCCGTACGTCTCGGCGCTGGTCACCGGGTTCTTTCTGGTCGGCCCGTTCTTCGCCATCGGCCTCTACGACCTCTCCCGGCGGCGGCAGCGCGGGGAGCCGCCGCAGCTCGCCGCGACGCTCGACGCCTGGCGCCCGAACGTCGCTGCGATCGGCATGTTCGCGCTGGTGCTGGGCGTCGTGCTGCTGGTCTGGGCGCGCGCGTCGCTGGTGGTGTTCGCGCTCTTCTACACGCAGGAGATGCCGAGCCTCGAGGGCTTCCTGGCGCAGGTGCTCTCGCTCGACAACCTCGAATTCCTGGTCGCCTATTTCTGCGTCGGCGGGTTCTTCGCGGTGCTGGTGTTCGCGATCAGCGTGGTGTCGGTGCCGATGATGATGGACCGCGATGCCGACGGCATCGTCGCCGTGCTGACCAGCCTCAAGGCCTTCGGCAACAACGTGCCGGCGATGATCCTCTGGGGGCTCGTCATCGCGGCGGTGATCGGGCTGGGCTTCGCGCTCTGGTTCGTCGGGCTGGTCGTCGCCGTGCCCGTCATCGGCCACGCGACCTGGCACGCGTACCGCGACCTCGTCGCCTGACCGCGCCACAGCCGTCGCGGCGCGGCTTCGCGCCCGCTACCCGGCCTTCCACTTGATCGAGCAGCCGATCGACGGGTGCTGCACCGCCGGCGCCGGCTCGCCGCGGGCGACCGCCAGCATCGCCGGGCAGAGTTCGCGCACCGCGGTGGGGTCGGGCGAGCGCCCCGACGCATCGAGGCGGCCACGATAGACGAGCCTGAGTTCGCGGTCGAAGCCGAAGAAGTCCGGCGTGCAGACCGCCCCGTAGGCGCGCGCGACCTCCTGCGTCGCGTCGACCACGTACGGGAAGCCGAAGCCGTGCCGCGCCGCGACCGCCTGCATGTTGGCGAACGAGTCCTCGGGGTATTCGGCGGGGTCGTTGCTCATCACCGCGATGCAGCCCACGCCGGCGGCGGCGAGGTCGCGAGCGTCGCGGACGATCTTGTCGACGATCGCCTTGACGTAGGGGCAGTGGTTGCAGATGAACATGACGACCAGTCCGTTCGGCCCGCGGGACGAGTCGAGCGTGTGCCGCTTGCCGTCGATGCCGGGGAGGTCGAAGGCCGGGGCGTCGGCGCCGAGGCGGCCGGGCGGCGTGGTGAGGCTGACCATGGCAGTTCCTTCAGGGTGACACCAGCCATGATTGTGCCAAAATTCGTCGATGTCCGATCGACCAGACGTTCCCCGGCACGTCACCCGCCATCGCAATCCGCTGGTGTTTCTGCGCGCTGCCCGCGGCGCGTACCGCGGCGATCCGGCGACCGAGAGCGTCTACGCCAGCTGGGCACACGCGCTGGCGCAGAACGAATCCCGTGTCGATCCGCCGATCTACCTCGCCTCGTGCACCGGCGGTGCCGCGCTGCACCGCGCCGCCGCGCCGGTGCTGATCGGTCGCAGTGCGCCGGCGGCGGCCGCCGTGCTGGCCGATGACCTCGCGCGCGATCGCCGCGCGGTGCCGGGCGTCATCGGCAGCCGGGCCGGCTGCCTCGCCTTCGCCCGACGCTGGCGGCGGCACACCGGCTGCGCGCACCGCTGGCGGATGCGCCTGCGCCAGCACGGCCTGACGAGCGTCGCGGCGGTGCCCGTGCCCCCCGGCGCGATGCGCGTGGCCGCAGCGGCCGACGTGCCCTGGATCATCGGTGCGCAGCTCGCGTTCCGTGCCGAAGCCGGGATGAGCGAGCGCCCCTCCGAGGTGGCCGCGGTGGTGCCGGGCCGGGTCGCCGGTGGCGAGATCCGGGTCTGGGAAGACGGCGACGTCGTCGCCTATGCGGGCTGCATCGCCGTCGACGCGGCCGCCGCGCGCATCGCTCCCGTCTACACCGCGCCCGACGCGCGAGGCCGAGGCTACGCCGCGGCGCTGGTCGCCGCGCTCGCGCGCGAACTGCTCGCCTGCGGCCACCGTGCGCTGTTCCTGACCGCCGACGCCGCCAATCCCACGGCGAATTCGCTCTACGCCCGGGTCGGCTTCGCGCTCGTGTCCGAGCAGGAACACTTCGACTTCGTCGCCGAACCCGACGCCGACGCGGCGCCGGACTGATCTGCGCTCTCGATGCAGGCTCCCCGATTCCACGTCGCGCTGGCGCTCGGGCCCGAGGCGGTCGGACGGGACCTGCCATTGCCCGACGCGGCGGCGCACCACGCGGTGCGCGTGCTGCGGCTCGCCGCGGGACAGCCGCTGGTGCTGTTCGACGGCCGCGGCGGCGAGTGCACGGCGACGCTCGCGCACGTCGACAAGCGGGGCGCCACGGTGCGCGTCGAGCGCTTCGACGCCGTCGAGCGCGAGTCGGCGCTGGCGATCACGCTGCTGCAGGCGGTCATCGCCAACGACATGATGGACTACGCCGTGCGCAAGGCGACCGAGCTCGGCGTCACCGCGGTGCAGCCGGTGCTGACGGCGCGAAGCGCGCCGCTTCCCGCCGGCGAGCGGGGCGAGCGGCGGCGGCTGCACTGGCAGCAGGTGGCGGTCGCCGCCTGCGAGCAGTGCGGGCGCAATCGCGTGCCCGCGGTGGCGGCGGCGGCGCCGCTCGCCGCGGTCCTCGCCGGCCGCACGGGCCGCGGGCTGATGCTCGCGCCCAGCGCCGCGCAGTCGCTGGCGGTGCGTCCGCCACCCGACGGGCCGGTGGCGCTGCTGGTTGGCCCCGAAGGCGGCTTCGCGCCGCAGGAGATCGCCGCGGCGCAGGCCGCGGGCTGGGAGGCCGTCGGCCTGGGGCCGCGGGTGCTGCGCGCCGAGACCGCGGGCGTGGCCGCGATCGCGGCGATGCAGGTGCTCTGGGGGGACTTCCGATGACCCGGCGCGAAGAAGGCGGAATTCCTGTGGCAACTCGTGTGGGAGCGGCTTCAGCCGCGATGCCGTTGCGGGGCGACGATTCGCGCCTGAAGGCGCTCCTGCAAAAGACCAGGCGATCCGCGGCCTGTAGGAGCGGCTTCAGCCGCGAACGTCCTTCGCGAACATGGCATCGCGCCTGAAGGTGCTCCTGCACGGGCTCAGCGTTCGTCGTCCCGCGCGGACAGGACCGTGGCGAGCGCCGCCCGCCGCCGATTCAGGACGCCGCACCCGCCGTGAACGCGGGCTTGCCGGACAGCGCCATTGCCAGCGACTGCAGGTCGTCCCAGGCGTTGCCGCGACCGATGCCCTTCGACAGCGCGTCGAGCCGGGCGAGTCCCTGCAGCAGCGGCAGCACGGCGTCCGGACGCAGCCGCCGTGCGGCGCGTTCCATCGCCGCCTGGCGCTTGCCCCAGACGCGCGCGTTGCGCACCGCGGTCGCGGCCGGTGTTCCCGCCGCCATCGCCGCGTGTATCGCCGCCAGCGCGTGGACGTCCTCGCCGAGTTGCCACAGCAGCAGCTGGATGCCTTCGCCCTCCGCTTCGAGCGCGACGATGATGCGGATCGCGCGGGCGGCATCGCCGGTGAGCCACGCTTCGGACAGCTGGAAGACGTCGAAGCGCGCGACGTCGGCGACCGCCTGCAGGACCGCGTCGTGCGCGACCTCGCCGGCGGGAAGCAGCAGGCCGAGCTTCTCGATCTCCTGCCGGGCGGCGAAGAGGTTGCCTTCGCAGCGATCGGCGAGGAACGACAGCGTCTCCGACCCCGCGCGCTGCTGCTGTCGCGCGAGGCGGCCCGCGATCCAGCCGGGCAGATCGTCGCGCTCCAGCGGATACACGGCCACGGCGACGCCCGCCGCCGCGAGCGCCGTGAACCAGCCCGAGGCCTGCGCGGCACGGTCGAGGCGGGGCAGCGTCACCAGCAGCACCTGATCGGGATTGGGACGCTCGCCGTAGGCCTGCAGCGCCCGCGCGCCTTCGGTGCCCGGCTTGCCGCCCGGAATCCTCAGGTCGACGAGCTTGCGTCCACCGAAGAGCCCCATGTTGGCACCGGCCGCGACGAACGTGTCCCAGCGGAAGTCGCGCTCCGCGACCAGCACTTCGCGTTCGTCGCAACCGTGGCGGCGGGCCGCCGCGCGGATCGCGTCGCCGGCCTCGATCGCGAGCAGCGGCTCGTCGCCGTGGACGACGTAGATCGGCGCCAGCGTGCGTTCGAGGTGCTCGGGCAGTTTGCGGACGTTGATTTCCATGACGGCGTGGTGGCGTGGCGGGCGCCGTGCAGCGCAGCGCGAGGCCGGAACGCCCGGCCGCGACCCGGGCTGCGTCAGGTCGGCGGCTTCGCGACCTGCAATCGGCGCGCGATCTGCTGGACGGCGTCGCCCTGCATTTCCTTCAGCAGCCGGACTTCCTCGTACTCGCGCGCCAGCACCTCGGATTCGCTGTAGGTGTAGGCGCGGCGCAGGACGATCTGCGTCAGGGGCAGCCAGTCGCGGCCGGTCGCGTCGTGCAGGTGGTAGGTCACGCGCTTGGTCAGCGCGTACTCGCGCACCTTGCCGCCGCCGGACAGCGACAGCACCGACTTGTCGTCGACCGGCGCCGGAACGTCGAGGATGACCTCGGCCGCCGCCGCGCTGTCGACCACGCGGGCGCCGCCGGAGGCCTCGATCGCGCGCTTCAGCTCCTGTGCGATCGGAGTCCCGGCGGGCACGTTGAGGTAGATGGTCGAGAACGCGTACTTGAACTCGCCGCGCAGCGCAAAGCCGCAGGCGCCGACCAGCAGCACCGCGGCCAGCACGACCAGCGCGCGGCCGACACCACCGGCCTTTGCAGGAGCGGCTTCAGCCGCGAACGCAGTTTCAGGGCGGCCATTCGCGGCTGCCGCCGCGCCCGCATGGATTCTCGTCGGCTGCTTCACGGCGCCCGGTCAGCCGACGACCACGTTGACGAGTCGTCCGGGGACGACGACGATCTTCCGGACGGTGGCGCCCGCGGCGTGTTTGCTCACCTCGGCGCTGGCGCGCGCCGCGGCCTCGATCGCCGCCTGGTCGGCGCCGGCCGCGACGACGAGCTTGCCGCGCATCTTGCCGTTGACCTGCAGCACGAGCTCGATCTCGTCCTGTTCCAGCGCCGCCGCGTCGACCTCGGGCCAGCGCGCATCGAGGAGGTCGCCCGCCTCGTCCGCGAAGGAGAGGTCGCGCCACAGGTTCCAGGTCACGTGCGGGACGACCGGATAGAGCACGCGCAGCAGGATCGACATGCCCTCGCGCAGCACGGCCGGCGCCCCGGCGGCATCGGTCGGCATCGACTCCAGCGCGTTCAGCATCTTGTAGCCGGCCGAGACCACGGTGTTGTACTGGATGCGCTCGTAATCGTAGTTGGCCTGCTTCAGCGTGAGGTGGAGCTCGCGGCGCGCGGCCTTGACCGGGCCGGCGAGCGCGCCGGCGGCGGCCACTGCGCCGGCACCGCGAATCGTCGCGGCGGTGGCCTGCGCGAACGCCCACAGCCGCTTCAGGAAGCGAAAGCTCCCTTCGACGCCGGCGTCCGACCACTCGAGCGTGGCCTCCGGGGGCGAGGCGAACATGACGAACAGTCGCGCCGTGTCGGCGCCGTAGCGCGCGATGAGGTCCTCGGGGTCGACGCCGTTGCGCTCCGATTTCGACATCTTGGTGACGCCGCCGTACTCGACGCTGGTGCCGTCCGGCAGCCGGCCGCCGCCGATGCGGCCGCTGGCGTCGGCGATCGGCATCACCTCGGACGGCGGAAAGTAGTCGATGCCGCCCCGGTCGTTGCGCCGGAAGAACGTGTGGTTGAGCACCATGCCCTGCGTCAGCAGCCGTGTGAACGGCTCGTCGAAGGCGACGAGGCCCATGTCGCGCATCACCTTGGTCCAGAACCGCGCGTAGAGGAGGTGCAGGATCGCGTGCTCGATGCCGCCGATGTACTGGTCCATCGGCATCCAGTAGTCGTTGCGCGCATCCACCATCGTCGGCGCGTCGGGGCACGCGTAGCGCATGTAGTACCACGACGAGTCGACGAAGGTGTCCATCGTGTCGGTCTCGCGCCGCGCCGGCTTGCCGCAGCGCGGGCAGGCGACGTCGAGGAAGTCCTCGCGCTTGCCCAGCGGGTTGCCGCTGCCGTCGGGCACGCAGTCCTCGGGCAGCACCACCGGCAGGTCGCGATCCGGCACCGGGACCTCGCCGCAGTCGGCGCAGTGGACGATCGGGATCGGCGTGCCCCAGTAGCGCTGGCGCGAGATGCCCCAGTCGCGCAGCCGGTAGGTCGTCCGCTTCTCGCCCAGCCCCTTGGCGGCGAGGTCGGCGGCGATGGCGTCGACGGCGGCGCCGTAGGCGAGCCCGTCGTACTTGCCGGAATTGATGCAGCGACCGCGCGCCTTGTCCTCGTACCACGGCGCCCACGCGGTGTCGGAGAACGCCTCGCCGTCGACGGCGACGACCTGCCGGATCGCGAGGCCGTACTTCAGCGCGAACGCGAAGTCGCGCTCGTCGTGCGCGGGCACGCCCATCACCGCGCCGTCGCCGTAGCCCAGCAGCACGTAGTTGCCGACCCACACGGCGACCTTCTCGCCGGTCAGGGGGTGGGTGACGAAAAGGCCCGTGGGCATGCCCTTCTTTTCCATCGTCGCGAGGTCGGCCTCGGCGACGCTGCCGTGCCGGCACTCGTCGATGAACGCCGAGAGCGCCGGATTGCTGCGCGCGGCGTGGAGCGCGAGCGGGTGCTCGGCGGCCACGGCGCAGAACGTCACGCCCATGATCGTGTCGGCACGCGTGGTGAACACGTACATCCGGCCGTCGCCGATCGGCGCGCCGTCTTCGTCGCGGATGTCGTGCAGGAAGGCGAAGCGCACGCCCTGGCTCTTGCCGATCCAGTTCGCCTGCATCGTCTTCACGCGCTCGGGCCAGCCGGGCATCCGGTCGAGAGTCGCGAGCAGCTCCTCCGCGTAGTCGGTGATCCGGAGGTAGTAGCCGGGGATCTCGCGCTTCTCGACCACCGCGCCGGTGCGCCAACCGCGGCCGTCGATCACCTGCTCGTTGGCGAGCACCGTCTGGTCGACCGGATCCCAGTTGACGACCTGTGTCTTGCGGTAGGCGATGCCCTTTTCCAGCATCCGCAGGAACAGCCACTGGTTCCACTTGTAGTACGCCGGGTCGCAGGCGGCGACCTCGCGCGACCAGTCGATCGCGAGCCCCATCGCCTGCATCTGGCCCTTCATGTAGGCGATGTTCTCGTAGGTCCACTGCGCCGGCGGCACGCCGTTCTTCATCGCGGCGTTTTCGGCCGGCAGGCCGAAGGCGTCCCAACCCATCGGCATCAGCACGTTGTAGCCCTGCATGCGCAGCTGCCGGACCATCACGTCGTTGATCGTGTAGTTGCGCACGTGGCCCATGTGCAGCCGGCCCGACGGGTAGGGCAGCATCGAGACGCAGTAGAACTTGCCCTTGGGGAAGCGCGGGTCGTTCTCGCGGGCGCCGTACGCGTCGACGGCGTTCCAGTGCGCCCGGGCGGCGGCTTCGATTTCGGCGGGATTGAATGGCTTCATGGCGAGGGGGGACGGCGACGGTGCGGCCGCGGCGTCCGGTCCGGAGGGCGCAAACCGCCGATTATACCGGCGCGGGCCGGACGCCTCGGGAGGGACGGTCAGCCCGTGCCGACGCCGGCGACCAGTGCGTACGCGCCCAGCGCCGCGAACAGCAGCGCGGCGCAGATGCGCACCGCCTTGAAGGGGATGCGCGCCGACGCCGCCTTGCCGACCAGCACCACCGGCACGTTGGCGATCAGCATGCCGAGCGTCGTGCCGACGACGACCGCGGCGAGCGAGGCGAACTTGGCGGCCAGGACGACCGTCGCGACCTGTGTCTTGTCGCCCATCTCCGCCAGGAAGAAGGCGACGACGGTGATGCCGAACACGCCCCAGCGCGATGCCGGCGGGGGCCGATCGCCGTCGTCCAGCGTGTCCGGTTTCAGCGCCCACAGCGCCACCGCGAAGAACGACAGCGCCACCGCCCAGCGCAGGTACTCGGCCGGGACGGCGCCCTGGATCAGGTTGCCGACGTAGCCGGCCAGCGAGTGGTTCGCCATGGTCGCGACGAAGATGCCGGCGATGATCGGCAGCGGCCGCTGGAAACGGGCGGCGAGCACCAGCGCGAGCAACTGGGTCTTGTCGCCGATTTCGCCCAGAGCGACGACGGCGGTCGAGACGAGGAAGGCTTCCACGGGGACTTTCGGGAGTCGGATGCCGACGGGCCAGCGGCGCACGCGCCGCCATCCAACCCCGGGTCAAAGGGCGCGTCGCCGATGGTCTCGCCAGAAGCCGCGCCGCGCGCGGTGCCGGATGCGCCATGGCCGGAAACGCGGGCCAAGCATGTTGACGCATCCCCCTCGTCACCGAGGGCGGCTACTCCCCAAGGGAAGCGGCAAGGATACCAGACGCCGGCAGGCGCCCGGCGCGGCCGCGGTAGAATGCCGGCGCACCCCGGGTCTTGCCGCCGGGAACCAAACCGGGCTCCGGGGTCACCAAGGGATGCAGGGGTTGCGCGGCGATGGGTTGTTGCGGCCGGCGCGGCGCCCCGTCCCGTTGCGCCGGCGGTTCGTCGCCCGCGCCCGCCTCACGACATCTCTTGCCACCGCCGCCCACCGCGTTCGCCTCCCGATGCCTTGCTCGTTTCCCCGGCGCCTCGGCGCCTTCACGGCCCGAACGCTCCGCGCGCTGACCGGCGTCGTCCTCGCCTGCGCGCTCGCGTGGCCGACGCTCGCGGCGGCCGAACCGGTGCGCACGCCGCGCGTCGAGGCGGAGCTGATCGCCGAGCGGACCGCGCTGGTGCCGGGCGAGCCGCTCACCGTGGCGTTGCGCCTGAAGATGATCCCCGGCTGGCACGTCTATTGGCTGAACCCGGGGGACTCGGGGCTCCCGACGACGATCGCCTGGGCGCTGCCCGGGGGCATCGCCGCCGGCCCGATCCAGTGGCCCGCGCCGCACGCGCTTCCCGCCGGGCCGCTGATCAACTACGGCTACGAGGGCGAGGTGCTGCACCTGGTCGACCTCCAGGTCCCGCCGGCGCTCCCCCCCGGCGCAACGCAGACGCTGAAGGCGCAGGTCGACTGGCTGGTGTGCAAGGAAACCTGCATCCCCGAGTCCGTCGAGCTCGCGCTGACGCTGCCGGTCGCGGCGGCGGCGGGTGCCGATCCGACCTGGGCGGCGCCCATCGCCGCGACCCGCCGCGCACTGCCCCGGCCGCTCGCCGGATGGCAGGCCAGCGCCGAGGGCCGGGGGGCGTCGATCGCGCTGACGCTGGTGGCACCCGACGGCGCGGGCGACCCGGGCAAGCTGCGCTTCTTTCCGCTCGCCGAGCGGCAGATCGAGCCGTCGGCGCCGCAGACGATGACCCGCGACGGCAACGCGTACCGGATGATCCTGCCGGTCGCCAACGACCTTGCCGGGCCGCTGCCGCGGCTGACCGGCGTGCTCACCGCCGCCAATTCGCTGGGCGGTGGCGTGACGGCCGCGACCGTCGACGTCGCCCTCGCCGGCAGCGTCGCCGCGGGGGCGAAGCCGGCGCTGGCGGCCGCGCCCAAGCTCAACCTGGCCCCGCCGCCGCCAACGCCGGACCTGACGCTCTGGCTGGCCGCGCTGTCGGCGCTGCTGGGCGGGGTGCTGCTGAATCTCATGCCCTGCGTCTTCCCGGTGCTGTCGATCAAGGTGCTGGGTTTCGCGACCCACCACGATCGGCCGTCGACGCTGCACCGGGAGGCCTTCGCCTATGCCGCCGGCGTCGTGCTGACGTTCGTCGCGCTCGGCCTCGCGCTGTTCGCGCTGCGCGCCGCGGGCGAGCAGCTGGGCTGGGGCTTCCAGCTGCAATCGCCGGCGGTGGTGACCGCGCTGGCGGCGCTGTTTTTCGTGCTCGCGCTCAATCTCTCCGGCGTGTTCGAGTTCGGGCAGTTCGCACCGGCCAGCCTCGCCGGGCTGACGGCGAAGAACCGCACGCTCGACGCCTTCGCCTCGGGCGTGCTGGCGGTGGTCGTCGCCTCCCCCTGCACGGCGCCGTTCATGGGCGCGGCGCTGGGCTTCGCGCTCGCCGGGTCCGCCTGGATCACGCTGCTGATCTTCGCCGCGCTGGGCGTCGGCATGGCGCTGCCCTACGTGCTGCTGGCGTGGTTCCCCGGCTGGCGCCGGCGGCTGCCGCGGTCGGGACCGTGGCTCGGCCGGTTCAAGCAGCTGCTCGCCTTCCCGCTGTACGCGACGGTGATCTGGCTCGCCTGGGTGCTGGGCGCGCAGACCGACAACGACGGCGTCGTCCGGCTGCTGCTGGCGCTGCTGGGCGTCGGCTTCGCGCTGTGGGCGTGGCGGATCGTGCGCGAGGGCGGGTCGCGACTCTGGGGCGCGGCGATCGCCGCGGCGACGCTGACCGCCGCGATCGTCGCCTGGCCGTTGCTGACGACGGGCACCGAGGCCCGGGCGCAGCCGCTCTCCGGCAGCGGCGCCGCGCCGGCGACCGAGGACGGATGGCTGCCCTTCGCCCCCGCCCGGGTCGCCGAACTGACCGGCGCCGGGCGCGCGGTGTTCGTCGACTTCACCGCCGCCTGGTGCGTGACCTGCCAGGTGAACAAGCGGCTGGTCCTCAACGATGCCGACATCCGCGGCGCCTTCGCCCGCAAGAACGTCGCGCTGGTCCGCGCCGACTGGACCCGGCGCGACACCGTCATCACCCGGGCGCTGACGGCGCTGGGGCGCAGCGGCGTGCCGGTCTACGTTTTGTACCGTCCCGGCAGGGAACCCTTGCTGCTGCCCGAGGTCTTGCAACGACAGACGGTGCTGGACGCATTGGCGCCGCTGTAGGGCCCTGGAACAGGGCGCCGGTGCCGGCGGCAACGGCGCGATCAACGCACAGGAGGCAGCGATGGGCATTCGCACGACGATGACGGGACTGGGTCTGGCGCTGGCGGCGGGCGCGGCGCTGGCGCAGGTGCCGGGCGCGCCGGCGCCGGGGTTCACGATCAACGACACCGAGGGCAAGCCGGTGGCGCTGGCCGACTACAAGGGCAAGTACGTGGTGCTGGAGTGGACCAACCCCGAGTGCCCGTTCGTGCAGAAGCACTACGTCAGCAGGAACATGCAGGGCCTGCAGAAGGAGTGGGGCGACCAGGGGGTCGTCTGGCTGTCGATCAACTCGACCAACGCCAACCATTCCGAGTTCAAGACCGGCGCGCAGATGGCGAACTGGATGCGCGCCCAGGGGGCGGCGCAGAAGGCGACGCTGCTGGACAGCAGCAGCGCCACCGGCCGCGCGTACGGCGCCAAGACCACGCCGCAGATGTTCGTCATCGACCCGACCGGCAAGGTGATCTACAACGGCGCGATCGACGACAAGCGCTCGGCCAATCCGGCCGACGCCAAGGGCGCCAACAACTACGTGCGCGCCGCGCTGACCGAGGCACTGGCCGGCAAGCCGGTGACGACCGCCGCGACCTCGCCCTACGGCTGCAGCGTCAAGTACTGAATGGGAGTCGCAGCGGCGACGCTTCCGCGGTGATGCGCTTCAGCGCGACCGCAGGCGCACGATCAGCAGCGCGTTGACCGCCAGCGAGGTCATCCCATCGCGAACCTGAGCAGCACTCCGGCGAGCACCGGCGTGGCTGGCATGACGCCCTTCTGCGCGTGCGTAAGCTGCAGGTCGTCGGCGGTCTGCACGCCCAGCGGACCGAGAATGACCCAGTCCATGAACGCGAGATTGAAGTAGAGAAATGCCGCCAGCAGCGCCGGTGCGTGGCCGCCTCGGGGGACGCGCTGTTGTGCACGATGACTTTCGCGTGATGGATCGGGATCGCGTTGCACTCGCAACGGGCATCGGGCGCGTCCGTCGCAGGCAACGGCGTCGTGATCGCGCCTCGACCGCACACCAATGGTGCGTTGCATCATCGGCGCGGCAACATTTGGTGCGGCGTTCGGGGCCGCGTTGCCGAACGCCGCGCGGCACGCCCGGCAAATCGGGCGGATGCCGCGGTGGCATCCCGCTTGCTACGCGAGTCTGATTCGACACGACTCGTCGGCAAGGAATCGAGATGCGAAAAGAGAACCTGGTCGTGGTCGGCAACGGGATGGCCGGCATGCGGGCCGTCGAGGAGCTGCTGAAGCTCGCTCCCGACCTGTACCGGATCACCGTCTTCGGCGCCGAGCCGCACCCGAACTACAACCGCATCCTGCTCTCGCCGGTGCTGGCAGGGGAGATGACCATCCAGGACATCGTCCTCAACCCGCTCGCCTGGTACGCGGAGCACGGCATCGCGCTGCGCCTTGGCCGGACCGTCGCCGGCATCAACCGCGCGCGGCGCACCGTGGTCGCCGACGACGGCAGCGAGGTGGGCTACGATCGCCTGCTGCTCGCCACCGGCTCGACGCCGTTCATGCCGCCGATCCCGGGCCGGGACCTGCCCGGGGTCATCAGCTACCGCGACATCCGCGACACCACCGAGATGATCGATGCGGCGGGCCGCTATCGCCACGCCGTGGTGATCGGCGGCGGCCTGCTCGGGCTGGAAGCGGCCAACGGCCTGCGCCAGCGCGGGATGGACGTCACCGTGGTGCACCTGATGCCCTGGCTGATGGAGCGGCAACTCGACCGCGCCGCTGCCGACCTGCTGCAGGCGTCGCTGGAGGCGCGCGGCCTCAAGTTTCTGATGGAGCGCCAGACCGAGGCGCTGCTGCGCGGGGAGTCGGGCCGGGTCGTGGCGGTGCGGTTCAAGGACGGCCTGGAGATCCCCGCCGATCTCGTGGTCGTCGCGGCCGGGATCCGCCCCAACACCGCGCTGGCGGAGTCGGCGAAGCTCCACTGCAATCGCGGCATCGTCGTCAACGACACGATGCAGACCTACGACCCGCGTATCTACGCGGTGGGCGAGTGCGTCGCGCACCGGGGCATCGCCTACGGCCTGGTCGCGCCGCTGTTCGAGCAGGCGAAGGTCTGCGCCAACCACCTCGCCCACTTCGGCATCGCGCGCTACACCGGGTCGGTGACGTCGACCAAGCTGAAGGTGACCGGCATCGACCTCTTCTCCTGCGGCGACTTCATGGCCGAGAAGGGCGGCGTCGACGCCATCGTGCTGCACGATCCGGGCGGCGGCGTCTACAAGAAGCTGGTGGTGAGGAACGACACGCTGGTCGGGGCCGTGCTCTACGGCGACACGGCGGACGGCGCCCGGTACTTCCAGATGGTCAAGGATCAGCAGAACATCCACGCGATCCGCGACCAGCTGCTGTTCGGCCAGAACGCGTCGGTCGGCGACGCCGGCCACGCCGGCAATGCGCACGCCGCGCTGCTGCCCGACGACGCCGAGGTCTGCGGCTGCAACGGCGTGTGCAAGGGCGACATCGTCAAGGCGATCAAGGGGCAGGGCCTGTTCACGCTGGACGACGTGCGCAAGCACACCAAGGCGTCGAGTTCCTGCGGGTCCTGCACCGGCCTGGTGGAGCAGATCCTGGCTTCGACGATCGGCGGCGCCTACACGCCGGCGCGGTCGAAGGACAAGGCGATGTGCGCCTGCACCGACCACTCGCACGGCACGGTGCGCCAGGCGATCCGCGACCTCCACCTCGTCAGCATCCCCGCGGTGATGCGGGCGCTCGACTGGAAGGCGCCGGACGGCTGCGCGTCGTGCCGGCCGGCGCTCAACTACTACCTGATCTCCACCTGGCCGGGGGAGGCGAAGGACGATCCGCAGTCGCGCTTCGTCAACGAGCGGGCGCACGCGAACATCCAGAAGGACGGCACGTTCAGCGTGGTGCCGCGGATGTGGGGCGGCCTGACCACGCCGCAGGAGTTGCGCGTGATCGCGGACGTCGCCGAGAAATACCGGGTGCCCACGGTGAAGATGACCGGCGGCGCGCGCGTCGACCTGCTCGGCATCCGCAAGGAGGACCTGCCGAAGATCTGGGCCGACCTGGGCGCGGCGGGGATGGTCTCCGGCCACGCCTACGGCAAGAGCATCCGCACCGTGAAGACCTGCGTCGGGGCCGAGCACTGCCGCTTCGGCACGCAGAAGTCGATGGGCATGGGGGTGAAGCTCGAACGGATGCTGTTCGGGATGTGGAGCCCGCACAAGGTCAAGCTGGCGGTCTCCGGCTGCCCGCGCAACTGTGCCGAGGCGGGCATCAAGGACGTCGGCGTCATCGGCGTCGATTCCGGGTACGAGATCTACGTCGCCGGCAACGGCGGCATCAAGACCGAGGTGGCCCAGTTCCTCTGCAAGGTGAAGTCCGACGACGAGGTGATGGAGTACTCGGGCGCCTTCCTGCAGCTCTACCGCGAGGAGGGCTACTACCTGGAGCGCACCTGCCACTACGTCGCCCGGGTCGGGCTGGATCACGTCAAGGCGGCGGTGGTCGACGATGCGACGCAGCGCGGTGAGCTCTACGCGCGCCTCAGGGACGCGCTGCAGGATTACGAGGATCCCTGGACGCAGGCCGTGCAGCAGCCGGCGGTGCGCCGCGAATACGAAGTGATCCAACTGGTCGAGACGAAGGGATGAGCCGATGGATCGAGGTGTGCGCGCTGGACGAGATCGCGCGCCAGGGCAGCCGGGTGGTCGCGTCGACGCAGGGCGGGATCGCCATCTTCCGCACCGCCGACGACCGCGTGTTCGGCCTGCTCGACCGCTGTCCGCACAAGGGCGGGCCGCTGTCGCAGGGCATCGTGCACGGCGACACGGTCACCTGTCCGCTGCACGGCCTCAAGCTGGGGCTGGCCGACGGCGAGGCGGTGGCGCCGGACAAGGGCTGCGCGCGAAGTTTCCCGGTCAAGGTCGAGGGCGGCGTGGTGTGGCTGCAGCTCGGTTGAGCTCGTAGTTCGGGTGCCGACGAGCGCGGCGCGGGCGCGGCGAATGGACGCGCGTCGACGTCGCCCTGCGGCTGCAGCGTCAAGTATTGACCGCAAGCAAGCCGCCGTCCGCGGCGGGGTGGTAGCGTGGCAGCCGGGCCTCGCGGGATCGTCCCGGGGGCGAGTACGAAGGGCCGTCATGGACGCCGCCAGCCACCCCCTCCGCCGCAAGCTTGCGCAAGGCCGGACGATTGCCGGCATCTGGTGCGGCATACCGCAACCGCAGGTGGCCGGCGCGCTCGCCGTCGCCGGGCTGGACTTCGTCTTCCTCGACTGCGAGCACGGCAGCTGGGACTTCGCGTCGCTCGAAGGCGCGATCCTCGCCTGCGAGGACGGCGGCGCCTGCCCGATCGTGCGCGCGCCGGGTCCCGATGCGTTCTTCGTGCAGCGCGTGCTCGACCTCGGTGCCGACGGCGTCGTGGTCCCGCAGATTCCCGATGCCGTCGCGGCCGAGCGCGCAGTGGCGATGGCGCACTACGCGCCCGACGGCACGCGCGGCTACAACCCGTTCACGCGCGGCGGGCACTACGGCGTGCCGCCGCAGCCGAAGCTCGCCCGCGGCTACCCGTTCACCGGCGTGCTGGTCGAGTCGCCGGACGCCGCCCTGCACCTCGAGCGCATCGCCGCGCTGCCGCGGCTCGACCTCATCTACCTCGGCGTCTTCGACTACTCGGTCGCGCTGGGCATCCCCGGGCAGGTCGACGACCCGCGCGTGCAGGCGTTCGTCGAGCGCGCGGCGCAGATCGGTCGCGCGGCCGGCAAGGCGGTCGGCACCACGGCGACCGACGCGGCGCAGGTCGAGCGCCTCACCCGCGCCGGCGTCAACGTGCTGCTCTACGGCACCGACGCCTGGCTGATCGGCACGGCGACGAAGGCCGGTCTCGCGCTCTACGCCGGCGCGCCGGGGCGCGGCGCCTGATCCCGGCAGCGTTGGCGCCGCGATCCGGGATCGCGCCGCGCCGACGGCGGATTCGCTCCCCGTCGCCCCGGGCGGTCGGAACTGAATCGCAGCATCCGCACCGTTGACCCCCGCGACCGAACCCTCGATACTCGCGGCGGCGTGACCGAGCACGCCCCATCCTCGCCGCCCAGCCCGCACACATGCTGTCACGACTCAAGCGTTCGACCCGGCGCCTGCTGCTGTTGCTCGCCCTGCTGCCGGCGGCGGTGCTGGTCCTGGGCACGCTCTACATGCTCGGCATGGAGCACCTGGAAGGCGCGCCGCGCACCTTCCTGCAGAGCCTGCAGTGGGCCTCGGAGACGCTCACCACCACGGGTTACGGCGGCGACAGCCGCTGGAACCATCCGGGCGTGGCGCTGTTCGTCATCCTCGGCCAGTTCCTCGGCCAGTTTCTCGTCTTCCTGATCTTCCCCATCTTCGTGCTGCCCTACGTCGAGGAGCGGTTCGAGGTCCGCCTGCAGCACGTGCTGCCGCCGATGGACGGCAAGGTGCTGTTCTATCGCTACACGCCGGCCCTCGAGTCGCTGCTCGAGGAATTCAACCGCGTCCGCAGCCCGTTCGTCGTCTTCGAGGAGGACATGACGCTGGCGCGCAACCTGCGCGATCGCGGCTACAACGTGGTCATCGGCAAGCTGGCTGAAGACCCTGCCGCGCTGGTCCGGGTGCGGCAGGCGCGGGCGGTCGTCACCAACGCGGGCGACCACGCCAATGCCACCTGCACGCTGGTGGTCCGCGAAATGGGCTTCGCCGGCCCGCTGTATGCGCTGGCCAACGATCCGCTCTACCGTTCGCCGATGATCCGGATCGGCGCCACCGACGTGTTCACGCCGGCCCACGTGCTCGGCGCGGCGCTGGCTTCGCGCGCCAGCGTGCGCATCAGCCCGCCGGCCGAGGGGATGCACCTGCTCGGAACCATGGCGGGCATGGCCGAGTTCCGGGTGCGCGCGGGCAGTTCGCTGGCCGGCCGGCGGCTGGGCGACCTGCACCTGCGCGAGCGGCACGGCGTATCCGTCATCGGGCAATGGCGCGGCGGAAGCTTCACCACCACCAAGGGGCCGGACACGCACATCGAGCCGGGGGCGATCCTGGTCGTCGTCGGCGCGCACGCCAAATTGGAAGTCGTCGAGCGCATGGCGATGCCGATCCGCCGCACGGGCCCGATCATCGTCGCCGGCTGCGGCGCCGTGGGGCACAAGGTGATCGAACTGCTGCACGACGCCAGGGAGAGCTGCGTCGTGATCGATCGCGACTACGCCCCCGGCGTCGACGTCGTCGGCAACGTGCTCGAGCACGCCACCCTCGACCGGGCCGGGGTGCGCGAGGCGAGCGCGGTGATCCTCGCGTTGAGCGACGACAGCGAATCGGTGTTCGCCACCGCCGCGGTGCGCGAGTACGCGCCCGAGGTGCCGCTGATCGTGCGGGTGCTGCGCTCGCCCAACACGGCGCGGCTCTATCGTTCGGGCGCCGACTTCGCCATTTCGGTGGGGCAGGTCGCCGGGCAGATCCTCGGCTATCACCTGCTCGACGAGCAGGTCGCCACCGTCGAGAACCGGATCAAGTTCAGCCGCTTCACCGCCGGCACGCTGGCGGGCTCGCACCCGTGGCGCAGCGAGGCGGTCGAACGGACAGGGGCCAAGGTCATCGCCGTCGAGCGGGGGCAGGACGTGCTGGTCGCCTTCGACGACGACTTCCTGGTGCAGCCCGACGATGCGCTCGTGGTCTGCGGCTCGATCAACAGCCTGGGGCGCTACCAGCGGGAGCTCCAGGCCGCGACGGCCTCCGCGGCGCCTGCGTTGCGCGCGTAGCGGCCGCGGGCGTCGGCCCGCAACCGGCCGTTGACCTGCGTCAATGCCCGGCGCCGTCGCGGCGCGCTAATGAAATGAGCAACACCTCAGCAGCTCGGGCCTTTGGACGCCCGGCGGCGCATGGGCCCACGCAGTCAAGGAGGGGCCATGCGCAACTTGTCGCGTTTCCTGTTCATCGCGTCCTGCGGGCTGGCCACCAGCCTCGCCGTCGGTGCCGCGCCGACGGCGGTCGAGTACTTTCACGCCGGCTACGGCCACTACTTCGTGACCGCGTCGCCGCCGGAGATCGCCGCGCTCGATGCCGGCAGCATCCGCGGCTGGAGCCGCACCGGGGAGTCGTTCGGCGTGCTCGAACGCGACACCGCGGGCGCGGCCAACGTCTGCCGCTTCTGGAGCGGGCAGGCGTTCGCTCCGAAGAGCTCGCACTTCTACACGCCGGTCGCGGCGGAGTGCGCGACCGTCAAGGGCAACCCCGACTGGCGGTTCGAGGGCGAGGTGTTCGCGCTGGCGCTGCCCGACGCGGCCGGTGCCTGCGCCGGAGCCACGATGCCGCTCCACCGCCTGTACAACGCCGGCCGGACCGGCGCGCCGAACCACCGCTACACGACGCGGCTGCCGCTCCGGAACGAGATGCTGGCGCAGGGCTGGGTCGCCGAGGGGTCCGGCCTCGGCGTGATCGGCTGCGTGCCGCTGCCGGCCGACCAGGAGATCATCACCGGGTACGTCATCGACGGCTACATCGCGGGCGCGCTGGTCTGTCTCGACGGCAACCGCAACGGTCGCTGCGACGGCACCGAGGCGCAGGCCACTACGGACACCGCGGGCCGCTATCAGCTGGCGATCCCGCGGGACGCGACGGCGCCGCTGGTGGCCGAGGTCATTGCCGGGTGGTCGCGCGACGGCGACCAGCCGCAGACGACGGTCGACGTTTCGTTCCGCCTGTCGTCGCCGTCGCGCAGCTACGGCACCGACATCACGCCGTTCTCGACGCTGGTGCAGCTGACCGCGCAGAGCGACACGCGGCTGGCGGAGGACCTGGTGCGCGACCTGCTCGGGTTGCCGCCGAAATTCGACCTTCGGCTGAGCGCCGCGAAGGCGGGGTCGCTGCAGCAGGCGGTGGCGAAGTCGGTCGTGACGGCGCTGAAGGCGAAAGGACTGACGCTGGACCTGTCGGCCCCGGGCGCGCTGGCGAGCGTCGTCGCTGCGTTTCCCGCCGCGCTGACCGACCTGCCGCAACTGCGGATCGCCACCAAGCACGGGGCGCCGATCCTGTCCAAGGAAGTGTACGTCGACGCGACCTACGTGCTGACCAACCCCGCCGCCGCGGTGCCCGACGTGGCGCTGAACGGCAAGATCCGCGGGAGGGGCAACTCGACCTGGGGCCAGCCGAAGAATCCGTACAAGCTGCAGTTCAGCAACGACGCCGGCTACGCCAAGATCACCGACGTGCTGGGGATGAAGAAGCAGCGCAACTGGGCGCTGCTGGCCGACTACTTCGACCGCTCGCTGCTGCGCAACAAGCTGGCGCTGTCCTTGGGCAGCAGCAGCGTGTTCGCCGACGGCCTCAAGTGGACGCCGTCGGGGCAGCACGTCGAGGTCTGGCTCAACGACGACTACGTCGGCGTGTATCTCCTGACCGAGGACATCCGCATCGACCCGGCGCGGCTCGACATCAGGAAGATGAGCTCCGACCCGGCCGCCAACGCCGTCGATGGCGGCTACATCGTCGAGGTCGACGTGCGGCTCGACTGCTACAACGACGGCGACCTCAACCTGCAGCTGGTGACGCCCAGGGGGGTGCCGTTCTGCATCGACACGCCGGACGAGGAGGCGATCACCCGCAATCAGCTGGCCTACGTCAAGAGCCTGCTGCTGCAGGTCGAGGAGGAACTCTATGCGTGGAACCGGCTGGACCGGATCAACCCCGCGAGCTTCGCCGACTGGTACCTGCTGCAGGAACTCTTCCGCAACAACGACGCCGTGTTCGTCTCCAGCGACTTCATGTGGAAGGACACCGCCGCCGCAGCCAATCCGCAGGATCGCCTGCTGAATATGGGCCCGCTGTGGGACTTCGACCGCAGCGCCGGCAACGTCAACTACTACGACAACTGGAAGACCGAGGGCTGCTGGGTCAGCAAGTACCCCGAAGCCAACTGGATCGGCAGGATGCTCGACCATCCGCAGTTCCTGGCGCAGACCATCGCGCGCTGGAAGCAGAAGCGGCCGGCGCTGGAGGCGTTCGTCAACGTCGGCATCGACACCTACGCGCGGCGACTCGCCGACGCGCAGCAGCGCAACTTCGCGCGCTGGCCGATCCTGGGCGTGCAGCTCAGCAACTACTACACGTTCTCGACCCACGCCGAGGAAGTCGCGTTCGTCCGCCGGTTCCTGAACGAGCGGATGGCGTGGCTCGACCAGGCCTACGCCAGTCCGGAGGCGTTCAAGGCGCTGTGCAGGTAGGCGCGAAGAACGCCGACCGCCTGTAGGAGCGGCGTCAGCCGCGAATGGAGCGCGCGCACCAAGCGGTTGTAGGAGCGGCTTCAGCCGCGAATGCAGCGCTTCAGCCGCGAATGCAGCGTGCGCACCAAGCGGTTGTAGGAGCGGCTTCAGCCGCGAATGCAGCGCGCGCACCGAGCGGTTGTAGGAGCGGCTTCAGCCGCGAATCGGCATTTCGCAAACGGCATTCGCGGCTGAAGCCGCTCCTACAAAAACCTCGCGCGCCGATGACGGCGGTCGGCCAATCAACCCGTCAACGGCCGAAATACCTCCACGTCGGCGGGACCTGCCGCCAAACCTTCGCTCTCGCGACGCTGCCGGTACGCGGCCAGATACGGCGCCTTGCAGTGCAGCTCGAAGGCCGCGTCGTCCACGTACGTCTCGTAGAACAGGAAGAGCTCCGGGTCCCTGGTCGAGCGGTGAACCCGATAGGCGAGGCACCCGGGCTCCGCGTTGCGCACGACGCCGGCCTGCTCGGCGAGCAGCGCCGCCAGCGCGTCGCCGTTGCCCTTCGTCGCCCGGATTCTCGCAACTACGGTGAGCATTTCGGCCATGGGGGGGCTCCATTCGGGGTGAGACGGTGCGAGTGAGTTCGCGCTGCGGGTCGTCAGGATACCGCCGCGGTTCGACGGGCGCGAGGTTCGAGTTCGCTTTGCCGAAAGACGGGGTGTTGGAGTGCCGCAGCGGGGAGGGGGAGCTTACGCTACCTTCGGGATCATCCCTTGCGTTGCAACAAAAGTTGGTATGATTACCAAATGGACACGCGGACGCGGATCCTCGACGCGGCGCTCGGCCTGGTTGCCGAAGGCGGCGTGCAGGAATTGACGCAGCCCCGCGTCAGCCGGGCGGCGGGTGTGCGCCAGAGCCATCTCACCTACTATTTCCCGACCATCGCCGACCTGGTGCAGGCGGTCGCGCGCCACACCGTCGACGCGCTGGTCGCGGAGGTGAGCGAGCGTCCGCGCGGGCGGCGTGCGGGCGCGCTGGTCGAGCACGTCGCCGCGGTCACCGCCGACAAGCGGCGCGTGCGGGTGATGCTGGCGCTGGTCAGCGCGGCGGACCGCGATCCGGCGCTGAGGCCGCGGCTGCGCGAGCTGATCCGCGAGCTGCGCGCGGGCATCGCCGGCGCGCTGGGTGCCGCCGGGATCGAGGCCGGCGCCGACGAGGTCGCCTTCCTGCACACCGTCGTCGTCGGCACCGCCGTGCTGCAGCTCGCCCGCGACGACGCGCCGGCACGGCGGGAAACGCGCAGGGTGCTGCAGCGGGCGGTGGCGGGTCTCCCCGGAAAGGGCTGAACGATGCGACGCGAGCCTTCGAACCCATCCACCGTGCCCACGTCCCGGACGATCGTGGAAACGCTGCGTGCCGCGCTACCGTTCGCCGCCGCCCTCGCGGCCGCGCTGCTGCTGGCCGCCTGCGGGCCGGAGGCGGAGCGCCCGTTGCAGGGTTACGTCGAGGGCGAGTACGTCCGCATCGCGGCGCCGTTCGGCGGTACGCTGCAGCAGCTGACGGTGCGCCGCGGCGACGACGTCGCGGTCGGCGCGCCGGTGTTCGCGCTGGAGCGCGACAACGAGGTCGCGGCGCGGCGGCAGGCCGAGCAGCAGCTGCAGTCGGCGCAGGCGCGGCTGGAGAACCTCAAGACCGGCAGGCGGCCGACCGAGGTGGCGACCGTCGCCGAGCAGCTGCGGCAGGCGCTCGCGGCGCGCGAGCTGGCGGCGGCGAACCTGAAGCGGGTGCAGCAGCTCCACGCGAGCGGCTTTCTCAGCAGCGCCGCGCTGGACGACGCGCGCACGCAGCTGCAGCGCGACGAGGCGCAGGTCGCGAGCCTGCAGGCGTCGGTGGCGACGGCAAGGCTGCCGGCGCGTGCCGACGAGATCCGCGCCGCGGAGGCGGACGCGCGCGCCGCGCGCGAGGTGCTGGCGCAGGCCGACTGGCGGCTGGCGCAGCGCGCGATCCCCGCACCGGCGGCGGGCCGCGTCCACGACACCTACTACGCCGTCGGCGACTGGGTGCCGGCGGGCAGCCCGGTGGCGAGCGTGCTTCCGCCGGCCGGCGTCAAGCTGCGCTTCTTCGTGCCCGAAACGTCACTGGGCCGGCTGCAGCGCGGCCAGAAGGTCGGCGTCGTCTGCGACGGCTGCCCGGCGCCGGTCGCCGCGACCATCGACTTCATCGCCGATCGCGCCGAGTTCACGCCGCCGGTGCTCTACTCCCGCGACAATCGCGCCAAGCTCGTCTACCGCGTCGAGGCGAGACCCGAGCCCGCCGCCGCGGCCAGGCTGCACCCCGGCCAGCCGGTGGACGTGACGCTGCCCGCCGCGCGCTGATCATGGCGGCCTTTGCCTCCGGCGACCTGGCGATCGAGGTTCGCGGCCTGAACAAGACCTTCGGCAAGCACCACGCGGTCAAGGACCTCGCGCTGTCGGTCCGCCGGGGCGAGATCTTCGGCTTCCTCGGCCCCAACGGCAGCGGCAAGACGACGTCGATCCGCATGCTCTGCGGCCTGCTCACGCCGACCTCGGGCGAAGGCACCTGCCTCGGCTTCGACATCCTGCGGCAGACGAGCGAGATCAAGCGCCACGTCGGCTACATGACCCAGCGCTTCTCGCTTTGGGAGGACCTCACCATTCGCGAGAACCTGCGCTTCGTCGCCCGGATGTACGGGATGGACCGCGTAAAGGCGAGGGTCGAGGCGGCAATCGCCGGGCTCGGTCTCTCGGGTCGCGAGCGGCAGCTGGCCGGCGAGCTCTCCGGCGGCTGGAAGCAGCGCCTGGCGCTGGCCGCCTGCCTGCTGCACGAGCCGAAGCTGCTGCTGCTCGACGAGCCCACCGCCGGTGTCGACCCGAAGGCGCGGCGCGACTTCTGGGACGAGCTGCACGGCCTCGCCGCGGACGGCATCACCGTGCTGGTCAGCACCCACTACATGGACGAGGCCGAGCGCTGCCACAAGCTCGCCTACATCCTCGGCGGCCGGCTGCTGGTGCAGGGCACCGCACGCGAAGTGGTCGCGGCGCAGTCGCTGTGCACGTGGTCGGTCGAGGGTGCCGACCTCGCAGCGCTGGCCAACGAGCTGCGCGGGCGGCCCGGCGTCGACCAGGTGGCGGCCTTCGGCGCGGCGCTGCACGTCACCGGCGCCGACGCCGAGCGGCTCGACGCCGCGCTCGCACCGTTCAAGAGTGATTCCGCTCGGCGCTGGTCGCGGGTCGACCCCGGCCTCGAGGACGTGTTCATCCACCTGATGAACAACGGCGAGCCGCCGGTGCCCGATGGCGACCCGGCGACCGGGGCAGTGCGGCGATGAACCGCTGGTTCTCGTTCTCGCGCTGGCTCGGCATCGTCGGCAAGGAGTTCATCCAGCTCGCGCGCGATCGCCTCACCTTCGCGATGATCATCGGCATCCCGGTCGTCCAGCTGGTGCTGTTCGGGTTCGCGATCAACTCCGATCCCAAGCACCTGCCGACGGCGCTGCTCGACTTCGACCGCAGCGAGTTCTCGCGCGGGATCGAAGTCGCGCTGAAGAACAGCGACTACTTCCGCTTCGTCGGCGAGGCGGCGAGTGAGCGCGACGCCGAGCGGATGCTCGCCACCGGCGAGGTGCAGTTCGTCGTCACGGTGCCCCGGGCTTTGCCCGCGCGCTGGTCCGCGGCGAGCGACCGGCCGTGCTGATCGAGGCCGACGCCACCGACCCGATGGCCACGTCCAACGCGCTCGCCGCGCTGGCGCCTCTGGCGCAGTCGGCGCTCGGGGCCGAGCTGACCGGCCCGCTGGCCGGGCTGGCGGCGAAGCCTGGCGCGTTCGAGTTCGTCGCCCACGCCCGCTACAACCCCGAGGCGATCTCGCAGTACAACGTCGTGCCGGGACTGATCGGCGTCATCCTGACGATGACGATGGTGCTGATCACCGGGCTCGCGGTGACGCGCGAGCGCGAGCGTGGCACGATGGAGAATCTCCTGTCCACGCCGGCGACCGGGCTGGAGGTGCTCACCGGCAAGATCGTTCCTTACGTGCTGATCGGCCTGATCCAGGTGACGCTGGTGCTGGTGCTCGCGCGCGTGATCTTCGCGGTGCCGATGATGGGCAGCCTGGTCGCGCTGTACGCGGCGGTGCTGCTGTTCATCGCGGCCAACCTGACGCTGGGGCTCACGTTCTCGACGGTGGCGAAGAACCAGCTGCAGTCGATGCAGATGACGTTCTTCTTCTTCCTGCCGTCGATCCTGCTGTCGGGCTTCATGTTCCCGTTCCGCGGGATGCCCGGCTGGGCGCAGGCGATCGGCGAGGTGCTGCCGCTGACCCACTTCCTGCGCATCGTCCGCGGGCTGCTGCTCAAGGGCAACGGCTTCGTCGAGATGCTGCCGGAAGCCTGGCCGATCGCCGCGTTCATGCTGGTCGTCGGTCTTGTCGGCCTGGGCGCGTTCCGCAACACGCTCGACTGAAGGGCGCGGCCCGGTTGTTTCACCCGCGTCGTTGAAGCGGAGGAGCGACGGTATACTCGCTACCTTTGCCCGTCGGATTCAGGGATTCGCATGTCGCTCGACGTCTGGCTCGCCTTCTTCGCCGCCTCGTGGCTCATCAGCCTGTCGCCGGGATCGGGCGCCATCTCCTGCATGGCGGCCGGCCTGCGCTACGGCTACCGGCGCGCGTTGTGGAACATCGTCGGCCTGCAGCTCGGCATCCTGCTGGTGCTGGCGATCGTCGCGGTGGGGCTGGGCGCGATCATCGCCGCGTCGACGACGCTGTTCGTCGCGATCAAGTGGCTGGGTGCGGCCTACCTCGTGTGGCTCGGCGTCCAGCAGTGGCGGGCGCCCGCGTCGCCGATCACCGACGGTGCCGACGCAACGGCGGACGGCGGCACGCCGCGCAAGCTCATACTCACCGGATTCCTGGTCAACGCGACCAATCCCAAAGGCATCGTGTTCATGCTGGCGGTGCTGCCGCAGTTCATCGATCCGTCGAAGCCGCAGTTGATCCAGTACGCGATCTGCGGCGCGACGCTCTTCTTCACCGACCTCGTGGTGATGAGCGGCTACACGGGGTTCGCCGCCAAGGTCCTGCGCCTGCTGCGCGAACCGCACCACGTGCGCTGGATGAACCGGACCTTCGGCGGCCTGTTCATTGCCGCCGGCGCCGTGCTGGCGACGTTCCGGCGAACCTGTGCAGGGGGGGCCGCGTCTGGGGGTGTTCCGCGCGGGTGATCGGCTTCGGACGGGCTCGCTCCCCGGTCCATTTGGTGCAGGCGGGGGGGCGGGGGGCGCCCCCGGGGGGGGGGAGGGGCCCCCCCCCCCGTGGTCAACTTTGGCCGCGGCCGGGGGGGGGGGGGCGGGGGGGGGGGGCAGCCTGTTCATCGCCGCCGGCGCGGTGCTGGCGACGCTGCGCAGAACCGCATAAAGCAGCGTCGGCAAGGGCCCGCCGCGCGTGTGGGAGCGGGCGCAACCGCGAATGTCTCTGCGTTCGTGCCGGCGCGTAGGAGCGGCTTCAGCCGAGAATGCAGTTTCAGAACGACGATTCGCGCCTGAAGGCGCTCCTACAGGGGTGCACGCGGCGCCGGTATTGTAGGAGCGGCTTCAGCCGCGATGCCTTTGCGGAGCGACGATTCGCGGCTGAAGCCGCTCCTACAAGAGCGAACGCGTTTGCGGTGCGACGATTCGCGGCTCAACCGGCGTGTGCGAGTGGTCAATCCGTCACGCCGAGCTCGGCCAACGTCGCTTCGAGCGCCGGAAAACTCCGCACGTGGTGCGCGACCAGGCCGAAACGCGCCGCCGCATCGACGTTGATCCGGTTGTCGTCGACGAACAGGATGCGCTCGCGCGCGCACCCCAGCGCCGCCACGACGTGAGCGAAGTAGTCGGCGTCGGGCTTCAGCTTGCCGACCTCGTGCGACGGGAAGTTGGCGTGAAAGCAGGCGTCGAGCGCCCACTCGCCGCAGAAGCGGTCCCAGTGCAGCGCGTTGGTGTTCGACACGCTCGCCAGGCGATAGCGCGGCGCCAGTGCCGCCAGCAGCTCCGGCACCCCCGGATACAGCGACCGTGGCCAGTGCGCGAAGGCGGCGAGGAAGTCGCCGGGCGTCACCGGCAGCGCGAACTCGCGCACGATCTCGGCGGCGAACTCCTCGCCGGTCGAGGCGCCGGTCTCGTAGCGGCGCACTGCCGGCGAGTGCAGCCAGAGCCGCCACAGCTCCTCGGTCGTCGCGACGCCGGGACACCACGACAGCATCCGCTCGACCCCGGTGAGCTCGATCAGCACCCCGCCCAGGTCGAACAGGATCGCGTCGAAGGGCGCGTCGGCGCGCTCCATCAGTGCAGCGCCAGCGACAGCCCGATGGGCACGAAGATCACCGACAGCACGTTGCCGATGAGCACGATCGAGGCGACCTTGCCCGGCTCCTGCTTGAACTGCTCGGCGACCATGAAGTTGAGCACCGCCGGCGGCAGGCAGCCGAACAGGATCAGCAGGCCCTGCTGCTCCTTGTCGAGACCGAGCACCGGCGCCAGCAGCGCCGCCATCGCGATGCCGGTCAGCGGACAGACGAGGCCGCCGATGACGCCGATGCGCGCGTCGTCCCAGCGGATCGACGTCAGGCGCACGCCCAGCGAGAGCAGCATCATCGGGATCAGCGCGTCGCCGACCATCTTGAAGGTGATCGCGGCGATGTCGGGCAGCGGCGGGTGCAGGAGGGCGAACGCAAAGCCGGCGAACGTCGACCACACCATCGGGTTCTTCAGCAGATTGCCGAAGCGCGCGTGGTGGTCGATCATCCACGAGCCGAGCGTGAAGTGCAGCAGATTGGAGATCGTGAACAGCGCGACCATCGCCGAGAAGCCGGTCTGCCCGAACGCCAGCGCCGCGAGCGGCAGCCCCATGTTGCCGCAGTTGTTGAACATCATCGGCGGCACGAAGGTGCGATGGTCCTGGTGCAGCAGGCGCGTGAACGGCCAGGCGAGGAGGCCCGAGCCCAGGACGACGCCGATGCTGCCCAGGATCAGCAGCCGGTTGTCGATCACGTCGAAGCTCTTCGCCGACAGCGCCGAGAAGATGAGCGCCGGGGCGAGCACGTTCATGCTGATGCGGTTGACCCAGCCCATGTCGGGCTTCGCCCGCCGGCCGTAGAAGTAGCCCAGCGCGATGATCGAGAACACCGGCACGATGATGCCGAGGATGCGTTCGATCATCGACGTCGTCGGGCAGGCGGGGCGCCGGTGGACGACCGGGCGCAGGGAGAAGGGCGACGCGACCGGCGCGCGAAACCGCCGGGCACGACCGAACACCTCGACGGCGGCAGCGTCACAGGATGTACTTCGCCAGGTTGTCGTCGCCGGCGATGCCGGCGAGCCGCTCGTCGACGTAGCCGGCATCGATGGTCACGGTGTCGCCGGTGCGCTTCGACGCGGTGTAGGAGACGTCGTCCAGCAGCCGTTCCATCACCGTGTACAGCCGTCGGGCGCCGATGTTCTCCTGCCTCTCGTTGACGGCGAACGCGATCTCGGCCAGGCGCCGGATGCCGTCGGGGCGAAAGTCGAGATGCACGTTCTCGGTGCCGAGCAGCGCCTCGTACTGGCGGACGAGGCAGGCGTCGGTCGCGGTCAGGATCTGCTCGAAATCGGCCACCGACAGCGACGACAGCTCGACCCGGATCGGGAAGCGTCCCTGCAGCTCGGGAATGAGGTCGGAGGGCTTGGACAGGTGGAAGGCGCCGGAAGCGATGAACAGCACGTGGTCGGTGCGGACCATCCCGTACTTGGTGCTGACGGTGGTGCCCTCGACCAGCGGCAGCAGGTCGCGCTGCACGCCCTGGCGCGACACGTCGGCGCCGTGCATCTCCTGGCGGCTGGCGATCTTGTCGATCTCGTCGAGGAACACGATGCCGTTCTGCTCGACCGCGGTCAGCGCCTTGGCCTTGACCTCGTCCTCGTTCAAGAGCTTCGCCGCCTCCTCGTCGGTCAGCGCCTTCATCGCCTCGGCGACCGTCATCTTCTTCTGCTTGCGGCGCGCCCCGCCCATCTGCTGGAACATCCCCTGGATCTGGCTGGTGAGATCCTCCATCCCGGGCGGCGCCATGATCTCCATCTGCGGCGGCAGCAGCGAGATCTCGACCTCGATCTCCTTGTCGTCGAGCTTGCCCTCGCGCAGCATCTTGCGGAATTTCTGCCGCGTCGCCGAGTCGGAGGGCTGCATGTCGTGGAAGTTCACCTCCCGCGCCGCGGGCAGCAGCACGTCGAGCACGCGCTCCTCGGCGGCGTCGGCGGCGCGATCGCGCACCTTGCGCGACTCCTTCTCGCGCGTCTCCTTGATCGCCGCCTCGGTGAGGTCGCGGATGATGGTGTCGACGTCGCGGCCGACGTAGCCGACCTCGGTGAACTTGGTCGCCTCGACCTTGATGAACGGCGCGTCGGCGAGGCGCGCCAGCCGCCGCGCGATCTCGGTCTTGCCGACCCCCGTCGGCCCGATCATCAGGATGTTCTTGGGCGTGATCTCCTGCCGCAGCGGCTCGGGCACCTGCTGCCGCCGCCAGCGGTTGCGCAGCGCGATGGCGACCGCACGCTTGGCGTCGTCCTGGCCGACGATGTGCTTGTCCAGTTCGGAAACGATCTCGGCAGGGGTCATCTGGGACATCGGATGGGGGCTCTCGCTGGGGATGGGCATGGGCGGCGCGGGGCCGCGCGCGGTGACCGGGACGGCGCACACAGCGGTCGTCGGCGAGCATCGATTCTAACCCGAGCGCCGGGGGCTCCCGCGGCGTCCGCGCGCGGCCTGCTCCGGGTGGACGCTCGCGATGCGTTAGAGTTGCGGTGCCGCCGAAGCGCCGTCGGCGCGATTTCTCGCCACCCTCCGCACTCGCGCAAGCCTCGATCTCCGCACCCCATGCCGCCGCGTCACCGCGCCCTTGTCCGATGAAGCACTTCGCCGCCGACGACGGAGAATCGATCCACGTCGAGATCGCCGGTGCCGGCACGCCGCTGGTGCTGCTCCACGGCTGGACGGCGAGCCACCAGGAGTGGTCGCCGCTGGTGGCGGCGCTGGCCCGGCACCACCAGGTGATCCGCTGGGACGCCCGCGGGCACGGCGGCCACCCGCTCGCCGCGGCCACGCGGCCCACGGTGCGACGGATGGCGCAGGACCTGCGCAACCTGCTCGATCACTACGCGCTGCGCGACGTGGTGCTGGTCGGTCACTCGATGGGGGCGCTGACGATCTGGGAGTACCTGCGCGCCTTCGGCACGGCCGGCGTGCGCAAGCTTTGCCTGATCGACCAGTCGCCGAGGCTCGTCACCGACGACGACTGGGCGCTCGGCATCTACGGCGACTTCGACCGCGGCCGCGCCGAGGCCTTCGCCGGCGAGCTGCGCGCCGACTTCACCGAGTCGGTGCTGCGCCTCGCGGCGCACGGGCTCAACGCCCGCGCCCGCAGCAAGTACGACGAGAACGCGAAGGGCTGGCAGCGGGTGCGGGAGACGCTGCAGCGGCTCGACCCGGCGCCGCTGATCGACATCTGGTCGAGCCTGACCGCGGCCGACTATCGCGACGTGCTGGAGCGGATCGACGTGCCGACGCTGCTCGTCTGGGGCGGCGCCAGCAACTTCTACGGCCTGGCGACCGCGCAGTACGTGCACGAGCACATCCGGGGCTCGACCCTTCACGTCTACGAGGACACCGACCACTCGCCGCACCAGTGGCAGCGGGAGCGCTTCGAGCGCGACCTGCTGTCGTTCGTCGCCCGCTGACGCCGGATGCGGCGCCGGTGTTGATCGCCGTCAACGCCGGGTTCGCCGCCGGCCGTAGACTGCAATGGAGCCGAACGGCGACGACCCCGCGAGTGGGTTCGGGCACCCGCGGGGGTCGCATCGCCGCCGGGCATGGAGATGAGTGATCGACTTTCCGCGTTCGTGGCGGTGCTGATGACCGCGTTCGCCTGCACAGTGACAGCCGCCGCACCGACGCGCTGTTCCGGCACCGACGTCTTCGTCGCCGGCGCCGACGACACCGACGTCGCGGAAGCCTGCCGCGCCGCCGCGGAGGCCCGCGGGGTGCTGCAGGCGATCGGTCTGGAGTTGCCCTGGGGGGTCGCCATCCGCCTGGTCGAGCGCGCCGGGGACGACGGACTCGGTGTCGGGGAGCGCGCTCGCTACGAGACCGGAAGCCATGCGATCGTGCTGCGGGGATACGCCACGACCGCGCGGGCGATGCCGCCGGGGCTGGCGGAGGATTCGGCCGCCGCCGGGCGGGCGGTCTGGCGCAGCTATGTCGTCCACGAACTCGCACACGCGGCCATCCACCTGTCCTGCGTCAGCACCTGTCCGCGCCGCGCGGTGCACGAGTACGTCGCCGCGGTCGCGCAGTACAGCAGCCTTCCCGCCGACCTTCGGGCGGACCTCGTCGGGCGTTTCGGCGACGTCGCTCCCTGGGGCAGCGAGGCCGAGATCAGCGACACCTACTATGCCGTCGATCCCGAGCGGTTCGCGGTGAAGTCGTACCTGCACTACCGGCAACCCCAGGCCGGACCCGAGTTCGTTCGCCGCCTCGTTCATGGCGGTGACCGATAATCGAAGCGTGGCGGGCATCTGATGCCGACGAAAATCGGCCGCGCGGGTTGCCGGTCGAATGCGCGCGGCAGGCGTGGAGCGCGCTCGGCCCGACGGCCCAAGCGCGCAACGCGAACGTGAAACCGAGGATCGACGTGCCAACAGTATCGAAGCACCGGCAGCACCCGAAGCCGCCGACGCCGCTGGCCGACGTGCGCGGCGCCAGCCGGCTGGTCATCGACCTCACCCTGCTGGTCACCGGCCTGGTCGAGACCATGCACCACAACATCGCCCGGCGTCCCGGCCCCCTGGGCCAGGCGACGCTGGCGCCGACCAAGGGGATCACCGGCCTCGTCTATCGCAGCGTGCGCGGCATCACCCGCCTGGTCGGCGGGACCATCGACGTCGCGTTGGCGCCGTTGGTGCCGCTGCTGGCGGACAAGGGCGACTGGCCCGGCCGCGACGTCGTGGTCGCGGCGCTCAACGGCGTGCTCGGCGATCGCCTCGCCGCGAGCGGCAACCCGCTGGCGATACCGATGCAGCTGCGGGTCGGCGGCGTCGCCTTCGAGCTCGAGCCCGGGGGCATCGCCGCCGCGCTGGGGTCGCCGCGCGATCGCGTCGTCGTGCTGGTGCACGGGCTGTGCATGAACGATCTGCAGTGGAAGCGCGGGTCGCACGACCACGGCCGGTGCTTGGCGCGCGACCTCGGCGCCAGCGCCGTCTACCTGCGCTACAACAGCGGGCGCCACATCTCGACCAACGGCGCCGAGTTCGCCGACCTGCTCGATGCGCTGGTGGCCTGCTGGCCGGTGCCGCTGCGCGAACTGGTCCTCGTGGGCCACAGCATGGGAGGGCTGGTGATCCGCAGCGCCTGCGCAGTCGGTGCGGCAACAGGGCAGGCGTGGACGGGCCTCGTCCGCGCGCAGGTCTTTCTCGGCGCGCCGCACCACGGTGCGCCGCTGGAGCGCGGCGGTCACGGCGTCGACCGGCTGCTCGCCGCGAGTCCGTACACGGTCGCCTTCACGCGCCTCGGCCAGCTCCGCAGCGCCGGCATCACCGACCTGCGGCACGGGTCGGTGCAGGATGCCGACTGGGACGGGCACGGCCGCTTCGACCACGCCGCCGACCGGCGTCAACCGCTGCCCCTGCCGCCGGGTGTTCCCAGCTACGCGATCGCCGCCAGCCTGAGCGCCGAGGGTCGCGGCACCGCGCGCAAGCCTCGCGGCGACGGGCTGGTGCCGGTGGCCAGCGCACTCGGCTGCCATCCGGACCCGCGGATGGATCTCGGGCTGCCGCCCGAACGGCAGTGGATCGCGTGGGGTATCGGCCACCTCGACCTGCTGCGCAGCGCCGCGGTCTACCGGCAGATGAAGCGCTGGCTGGTCGCGGCGAAGTGACGCGAGTCGACGCGAGCATGGCTGCGCGCCCGCGCGCCTTTTGGTGGGGAACCCCGTCATCGCTTATGATTGCTGCGCTGCGGTGGCGGTCGAGGTGATTGCGGGCCGGCCCCCGGCGGCAGGTTCAGGAGAACGAGTGAACGGTCGAAGATGGGTTTCTGCGCCGCGCGCGCTGTGGGTCGGTGTCGCCGCCCTGCTGCTGGGCGGCTGTGCCGGTGGGGGCGAAGGCCCCAGCGACGCGGGGCCCTTCGGTTCGCGGTCGGATACGCTCGAGGCCACGTTGCGTTCGCTGGGCGGCACCGCCGCCACCGGAACGGTGCGGGTGGCGCAGACGGCGAAGGGCACGTCGCTGTCGGTCTATTTCGTCAACGTCAACCCCGGCCGTTACCGGGTGGCGATCCACGCCCAGGGCAACTGCACGTCGCCCAACGGCTTCTCGGCCGGCGCGCCGTGGGTGCCGCCCGGCGCCAACGGGCCGCTGGTCATCGAGTTCGCCGTCGACCAGGGCGGCTCGGCCACCTTGTCGCAGAACGTCCCCGGACTCACGCTGACCGGTGCCAGCGGGGTGTCCGGCCGCTCGGCGGTGATCCACGAAGGCGGGACCGGCACGCTCGAAGCCGTGCCCGACCGACCCAACAATCGCGTCGCCTGTGGCGTGTTCGGCCCGGTGCTGCGCTACTTCTGACCCGTTCATCGTCCGTTTCCCGACTGGAGCCAAGATGGGTTTTCTGGCCGATCGAAAAATCCTGATCACCGGCGTGCTGTCCAACCGCTCGATCGCCTACGGCGTGGCCAAGGCCTGCCAGCGCGAAGGGGCGACCCTCGCGTTCACCTACGTCAACGACGAGCTCAAGGACCGCGTCGCCCGGCTCGCCGCCGACTTCGGCCCCTGCCCGCTGCTGCGCTGCGACGTCAGCCGGGACGACGAGATCGACGCGCTGTTCGCCGCGCTGAAGAGCGAGTGGGGCGGGCTGGACGGGCTGCTGCATTCGATCGCCTACGCGCCGCGCGAGGCGCTGGGCGGCGACTATCTCGACACGCTGTCGCGCGAGGCCTTCGCGATCGCGCACGACATCAGCTCCTACAGCTTCGCTGCGCTCGCCAAGGCGGCGCGCCCGCTGCTCGCGGGCCGGCCGGGGTCGCTGGTGACCTTGTCCTACCTGGGTGCCGCGCGCTCGGTGCCCAACTACAACGTGATGGGCCTCGCCAAGGCCAGCCTCGAGTCCAACGTCCGCTACCTCGCCGCCTGCCTCGGCCCCGAGGGCATCCGCGTCAACGGCATCTCGGCCGGGCCGATCAAGACGCTGGCCGCGGCGGGCATCGGCAACTTCGGCAAGCTCCTGTCGCGCTTCGAGGGCGCGGCACCGCTGCGCCGCAACGTCACCATCGACGAGGTCGGCAACGTCGCGGCCTTCCTGCTGTCGGATCTCGCCAGCGTGATCACCGCCGAGATCATCTATGCGGACTGCGGGTACTCGACGGTCGCGGTGTCGACCGCCGAAGATTGAGCGGCTGAGCGGGACGGCAGCGGCGCCGGTCGACTGATGGCGTCGGCTTCGCGCCGCTTCGACGCCGTCGTCGTCGGCGGCGGCCACAACGGTCTCGTCTGCGCCGCCTACCTGGCCGGCGCCGGGCTCGACGTCTGCGTGCTGGAGCGGCGCGCCGTGCTCGGCGGCGCGGCGGTCACCGAGGAGTTCCACCCCGGCTTCCGCAACTCGACCGCGAGTTACACGGTCAGCCTGCTCAACCCCAAGGTCATCCGCGATCTCGACCTCGCGGCGCACGGGCTCGCCGTCACGCTGCGCCCGTTCGCGAATTTCCTGCCGCTGGCCACCGAAGCCGGCGGCGGCTATCTCAAGGTGGGGGGCGGCCTCGCCGCCACGCAGGCCGAGGTCGCGCGCCACTCGCGGCGCGACGCCGACGCGCTGCCCGGCTACTACGCGATGCTCGACCGGGTGGCGGGCGTGCTGCGCGACCTGCTGCTGACCACGCCGCCGGCGATCGTCGGCCCGGAGGCGGGCGTCGCTGGACTGCTCGACGCGTGGAAGCTCGCGCGCCGCTTTCGCGCCCTGGATCTCGCCGGCCAGCGCGACGTGCTGGACCTCTTCACCAAGAGTGCGGGCGACGTGCTGGACCGCTGGTTCGAGTCGGCGCCGATCAAGGCGGCGTTCGGCTTCGACTCGGTCGTCGGCAACTTCGCGAGCCCCTACACGCCGGGCTCGGCCTACGTGCTGCTGCACCACGTGTTCGGCGAGGTCAATGGCCAGGCCGGGCAGTGGGGTCACGCGCGCGGGGGCATGGGCGCGATCACGCAGGCGATGGCCCGCGAGTGCGCGCGGCGCGGGGTCACGCTGCGCACCGCGGCGGCGGTCGCGCGCGTCGTCGTCAAGGCCGGCCGCGCCTGCGCGGTCGAGCTGGAAGACGGCGACGTGGTCGAGGGGCGGCGGATCGTCGCCAACGTCAATCCGCGGCTGCTGTTCGAGCAACTCGTGCCGGCCGAGCATCTCGATCCGGATTTCCTCGCCCGCATCCGCGCGTACAAGTGCGGGTCGGGCACCTTCCGGATGAACGTGGCGCTGTCCGAGCTGCCCGATTTCGCCGTGCTGCCCGGCAGGCAGGCGCAGCCGCACCACGGCAGCGGCATCGTGCTGGCGCCGTCGCTCGCGTACATGGAACAGGCGTACTTCGACGCCAGGACGCGCGGCTGGTCGACGGCGCCCATCGTCGAGATGCTGATCCCGTCGGTCGTCGACGACAGCCTGGCGCCGGCCGGCGCGCACGTCGCGAGCCTCTTCTGCCAGCACGTCCACCCGGATCTCGGGTCGGTGCAGCCGGGCCGCGATTGGGACGACGCGCGCGACGAGGTCGCCGACCTGATGATCGACACCGTCGACCGGTACGCGCCGAACTTCCGCGCCAGCGTCGTCGGCCGGCGGGCGCTGTCGCCGCAGGACCTCGAGCGCGAATTCGGCCTCGTCGGCGGCGACATCTTCCACGGCGCGCTGACGCTCGACCAGCTGTTCGCGGCGCGCCCGGTGCTCGGGCACGGCCGCTATCGGGCACCGATTCCCGGCCTCTACCTGTGCGGGTCGGGCACCCATCCCGGCGGCGGCGTGACCGGCGTGCCCGGACACAACGCGGCGCGCGAGATCCTGCGCGACCTGCGCCGGCGGCGTGACCGCTGAAACGTCGCTGCCGCGCGTCGTGACCGCGCTGGGCAGCGCGCAGATCGTCTCCTGGGGCACGCTGTTCTACACCATCGCCGTGCTCGGGCCGCCGATGGGCGCGGAACTCGGCATCGGCGACGTGTGGCTGTTCGGCAGCTTCACCGCCGGCCTCGGCCTCTCGGGGCTGCTGTCGCCCGCGGTCGGCCGGGCGATCGATGCGCGGGGAGGGCGCCAGGTGCTGGCGGCGGGCTCGGTGCTCGGTGCGCTCGCGCTGGCGACACTGGCCGCGGCGCAGGGGCCGTGGTCGGTGCTGGCCGGCTGGGCGCTGGCGGGGGTGGCGATGAGCGCCGCGCTCTACGACCCGGCGTTCGCGACGCTGCACCAATTGGCGGGTGCCTCCTACCGCCGCAGCGTGACCGCGCTGACGCTGTTCGGCGGCTTCGCCAGCACGGTGTTCTGGCCGCTGTCGCAGTGGCTGCAGGAAACGGGCGGCTGGCGGCTGGCGTTCGCCGTCTACGCGCTGCTGCACCTCGTCGTCTGCCTGCCGCTGCACTTGTTCGTCGTGCCGCGCAACGGGCCGCTGCGGCGCGCGGAGGCGAGCGCGGCAGCAGCGGTGGAGCCGATGGCGCCGGACCGGGGGCGCGCGTTCGCCTGGCTCGCGACCGCGCTGGCGCTGGCGAGCTTCCTCGGTTCCGCGCTGTCGGCGCACCTGATGGGCTTCCTGACCGCGTCGGGGCTGACGATGCGCGAGGCGGTGCTGGTCGGCGCGGTCGTCGGGCCGATGCAGGTCACCGGCCGGATCATGGAACTGTTCTTCCTCCGCCGGCTCGCGCCGCTGGCGGTGGGGACGCTGGCGTTCGCGGTGCTGGCGATCGCGCTGCTGCTGTTCACGCAGGTGCACGGCGTGCTCGGGCTGGCGCTGGCCTTCGCCGTCCCCTATGGCTGGAGCCACGGCGTCGTGACCATCGTGCGCGGCACCGTGCCGGAGGTGATCTTCGGCGCGCGCGGCTACGGCGCGCTGCTCGGCCGCCTGGCGCGGCCGCAGTTCATCGCCCGGGCGGGCGCGCCGGTCGCGGTGGCGCTGGTGCTGGCGCCGGAGCAGGGCCACGCCGTCGCGCCATGGCTGCTGGCGGCGGGCGGGTTCGCCGCGCTGGTCGCGTATCGGCGGGCGATCGCGGTCGCGCGCAGCGCATAGGGGACGGACCACGAATTGCCACGGCGGCGCGGCAGCGCTGCCGTGACGCTCCCAGGCGACTCAAGGCGCGGTCGACCGGCCCTCCCTCGATGCGCGCGCCGGCCGGGCGGAGCGGGCCCGAAAAGGACAAGAGAGCAGCCTCACCCCCCGATTGGGTGGCAATTTTGTCCATGGTTTGTCCATGATAAATCGCGAACTCCGGCGGATTGCAGGGGTCTTTGTCTTCGTGTCCAGTCGCTTCTCGACTGAGCGCAAATTCGACAAACTCGTCATCGGAGAATCCCGCAATGAAATCCAGAATCCGCAACGCCATCGCCGTCCTGGGTATTGCCTTTGGCGCGGTCGCCGTCCCGCCGGCCGTCGCCGCACCAACGGCGCAGATCAACGGCGGCTATACGCTGGTCGAGTTCCTGCCCGACTTCGTCAACGCGCTGACTTCTCTAGGCATCGCGCCGTCGAAAACGCTTCCCGCGACGCTGTATCAGCGAATCGGCTACTTCCCGATCACCGGCGGCAGGATCGACGCCGCCACGGCCAGGGGCGAAGTGCCGCACGCGGGCGGCCTGACGCTGACCAAGGGCGCGACGCAGGTCGTGCTGTCCGATTTCATCATCGATACCGCCTCCGGCCAACCGAAGCTGACCGGGATCGTCACCGCCAACGGTACGATCGTCGGCCGTATCCCGCTGTTCAACCTGGCGCTGCCGGCGATCGCGCTGCCCCTGACGCTGCCGCCGGGTCCCGAAATCCTGTTGATCGAAGGCAACAAGGTGACGCTGAGCCAGGAGGCCGCGACCGCGCTCAACGCCGCTTTCGGCACCCATGCCTTCGTTCCCGGATTCAACATCGGGATCGCGTCGATCTACGGCAATTACTGATCGCCGCCCGACGGTGACCCCGGACGCCCCGCTGCCGCGGCAGGAGGTCGGGGCGCAGGGGACAGACCACGAATGACTTATCGTGGTCTGTCCCCATTTTGCCTTTACCAACTCAGGGTCTTGGTGTTGTCCTTGAAGATGGCGCCGCCGAGCAACTCGGGATTGCCGATCACAAAGCCTGGCAGCAGATCCGATTCCTTGACGTCGAGTTGCTTCATGCAGTACTGGCAGATCAGAACGGTTGCGCCCTTGCTCATGAGTTCAGCAAGCGTCTTCTGCTGAGCCGAGTGCTTCTTCGAATATTTCTTCGACGCGAGGAAAATTCCGCTCTCGTTCAGCCAGATGGTCAGCGCATGCCCCCGTGCCATCTGAAGACCCGAGAAGTGAAGAACGTGGCCGACGCGTTGGCTCTGGTCGCTCGAAAGGCCGATGAAGAGGGGATCCTTGTCGCCCGCAAGAGCTGGACTGGCCAAGCTTCCGAGGACGAGGACGACGGCGACAAGCAGTCTCGTGACATAGCGCATTTTCTGAGCCTCTGTTCAGAGTTGATCACCGATTCACCTTACCGCGGTGCAGGGATCGTCTGCTTGACTTGAGTCAATGCGGGCGCCGCGTTTGCGAAGTCGGCATTCGCATAGGCGCATGCACGCGATTAGGCGCATAGGCGCCGTTGCGGGGGACAGACCACGATTGTTCTGTCGCGGTCCGTCCCCGATCAAAAAAGCGAAGTCAGCCGATAAGCCGGGTTCTGTTACGGCGCGCCTGCGCGCGCTATGACCGTCATTCGTCTAGGCCCGGCGTTGCCGCCGGGCTCGAGCCACCTACCCGCGGACTTACGCGAGCAGCGTCGATGTCCGCCTACTTGGTGTTGCTCCGGATGGAGGTTGCCGCGTTTCACCCGTCCCGGGTTTGACGCCGGGACGACTCGTCTCTGTGGCCCTGTTCCTCGCCTTCGTCATCCGCGCGAGCGGCGACTTATAGCGTCCGGGCGTTACCCGGCATCCTGCTCTGTGGAGCCCGGACTTTCCTCCCCCCTCGAAACGAGGGCGGCGACGGTCTGGCTGGCTTCGCCGTCTAGGATAGCACCCGTGGGCCGAAAGCTTCAGCGCGCGGGCGCCGTGGCGACGCGCCAGCGCACGGGCTCGCCGGCACGCAGCGGCACCACCGTGTCGTCGCCGAACGGATAGCTGGCCGGGACCGTCCACGGCTCGCGGACGAGGGTGATCGTGTCGCGGTTGCGCGGCAGGCGGTAGAAGTCGGCGCCGAAGAAGCTCGCGAATCCCTCCAGCCGATCGAGCGCGCCCGCGGCGTCGAAGGCCTCGGCGTAGAGCTCGATCGCGGCGTGCGCCGAGTAGCAGCCGGCGCAGCCGCAGCCGTGCTCCTTGGTCGGCCGCGCGTGCGGCGCGCTGTCGGTGCCGAGGAAGTATTTGGCGCTGCCCGACGTGGCGGCGCGCAGCAGCGCCTGGCGGTGCGTCTCGCGCTTCAGGATCGGCAGGCAGTAGTAGTGCGGGCGCAGGCCGCCGGCGAACAGCGCGTTGCGCGACCAGAGCAGGTGCTGCGGCGTGATCGTCGCGGCCACGTGCGCGGGCGCGGCGGCGACGAACTCGGCCGCCTCGCGCGTGGTGATGTGCTCGAGCACGATGCGTAGCGCCGGGAAGTCGCGGACGATCCGCTGCAGCAGCCGATCGACGAACACGCGCTCGCGGTCGAACATGTCGACGTCCGGATCGGTGACTTCGCCGTGCAGCGACAGCACGACGCCGGCCTTTTCCATCGCGGTGAGCGCCGGGTAGACGCGCTCCAGCGCGGTGACACCGGCGTCGGAGTTGGTCGTGGCACCCAGCGGGTAGTACTTGACCGCGTGGACGAAGCCCGAAGCGGCCGCGCGCGCGATCTCCGCGGCGTCGGTGTTGTCGGTGAGGTAGAGCGTCATCAGCGGCGCGAACGCGAGCCCGGGCGGCGTCGCCGCGACGATGCGCTCGCGGTAGGCCGCGGCCTGGGCCGTCGTCGTCACCGGCGGCTTGAGGTTCGGCATGACAATTGCTCTGGCAAAGACGCGGGCCGTCGCCGCCACGACGTCGCGCAGCGGCGGACCGTCCCGGAGATGCAGGTGCCAGTCGTCGGGCCGGGTCAGGAGCAGGGGTTCGGTCATGGTCTGAAGGCCTTGTTTTTTCAGGATTGTACGCCGCGTGCCGGCGATCGGCGGAATCGCCGCCCACCGCGGCGCGGAGCGAGCTATAATCGCGCGCTTCACTTGGACGGCCGCCGGGCGGGATGCGGCCGCAGCAGGAACAAAACAAGCCGTCAACGGCGGCAACTCGAAGCCACCAGAGGTCACAGAGGTCAGTATGGCAGCCAAGCAAGCAACCGTCGCAGCCAAGCAAGCCACCGTCGCCAAGAAGCCCAAGGTGCTCACCGAGGAGGATCTGCTCAAGGCGCCGGAACGCGACTACATGAACGAAGCGCAGCTCGCGTTCTTCCGCCAGCGGCTCAACGACATTCGCGACCAGATCCTGCGCAACGCCGACAACACCGGCGAGCACCTGCGCGAGAACGAAGTGACGACCGATCCGTCCGACCGGGCGACGCTCGAGGAGGAGTACACGCTCGAGCTGCGCACGCGCGACCGGGAACGAAAGCTGCTGAAGAAGGTCGAAAAGTCGCTGAAGCAGATCGAGGACGGAAGCTACGGCTATTGCGACGAGACCGGTGATCCCATCGGCATCCCGCGCCTGCTCGCGCGACCGACCGCGACCCTCTCGCTCGAAGCGCAGGAGCGGCGCGAGCGGGTGCAGAAGATGTTCGGAGATTGACCGCTCACGCTGCTCCCGCCGCAGCTGCAGTGCCGTTCGCCGAAACACTACCGAGACCGCCCATGTCCGATCCATCCCGTCGCACCGCCCTCAAGGCGGCAGCGGCCGCCGCGACGCTCGCCGTCGTCGGCTTTCCCAACCTCGCCAGGAGCCAGACCCGCATGTTCACGCTTCCGCCCCTTCCCTATGCCGACAGCGCCCTCGCGCCGGTGATCTCCGCCAACACCCTCGGCTTCCACTACGGCAAGCACCACAAGACCTACGTCGACAACCTGAACAACCTGGTCAAGGGCACGGCCCACGAAGGCGCGACGCTGGAGAAGATCGTCGCCGACTCCGCCGGCAAGGCCGACCAGGCCGGCATGTTCAACAACGCCGCGCAGATCTGGAACCACACGTTCTACTGGAACAGCCTCAAGCCCAAGGGCGGCGGCAAGCCCTCCGGCAAGCTCGCGGCGATGATCGACAGCGACCTCGGGGGCTACGACAACTTCAGGAAGGAGTTCGCCGCGACCACGGTGTCGCAGTTCGGCTCCGGCTGGGGCTGGCTGGTCGTCGAGGGCGGCAAGCTCAAGGTCGTCAAGACCGGCAACGCCGAGGTGCCGTTCACCAAGGGCCAGAAGCCTCTGCTGACCATCGACGTCTGGGAGCACGCCTATTACCTCGACTACCAGAACAAGCGTGCCGACTACGTCAACGCGCTGATCGACCAGCTGCTCAACTGGGATTTCGCCGCCGAGAATCTGGCCAAGGCCTGACCGCGGCTGCGTCACGCCCGGCCCCCGGGCGTCGCCCGAGCCCCCTGCAGCGGCCGGATGCCCTCCGGCCGTTGTCCTTTGCGGCGCTCGCGCACGGCTTGTCGCGGCGCTATGACGGGAACATAATCGTCATCCCGATGCAACCGGCCGCGGGCGACGGGCGCCCCGACCGACATTGATCCTGCGCCTCGGCGCGCCTTGCTCCCTATGGGTTTTTTCTCCAAGCCGACTGCCAAGAAGCCCGCACCTCCGAAGCCGGAAGCGCGTCCCGCGGCAGCGCCGCGACCGGCGTCCGCGCACGAGGTCGCGGCCCAGGCCGTCGGACGGGTGGCGCGGTCGGGCGAGCGGCGGCCGCAGGACCCGGTTGCGAACGACATCACCGTTGCCGGCGCGAGCATGATCGAGTGGGCCGCCCCCGGGCAGTCCGCATTCGAGGTGGTCGCCGCCAACCCCGGATTGTGCGAGGTGCTCGAGAATGCCGCGCTGTTCTACGCCAGCGGCAAGATCGACCTCGCGCGTTCGACGCTCGAGCATGGCGTGCAGGCCGATCAGGAGGCGCGCCAGTCGCTGCTGGCCTGGCTGGCGCTGTTCGACCTGCTGCAGCGTGCGGGCGATCGGGCCACGTTCGATCGAATGGCAATGATCTATGTCGTCGAGTTCGAGCGCTCGGCGCCGGCGTGGGAGGCGCACAGTGCGCCGCCCGTCGCCGGACCGCGCGCGACGCCCGCCGGTTACGTCCTGGTGTCCGGCAAACTGACGCCGGACAACGCCGGCCAGATCGAGGCGCTGCGCCGCGTGGTCGCGAAAAAGGTGGCCCGGGCACGCCTGGACCTCGGCAAGGTGACCGGATTCGACGATGCCGGTGCGCGGCTGCTCGCCGAGGCGCTCGGCGCGGCGCGGGTCGCGCGGTTCGGGCTGGAAATCCAGCATGCCGAAGCGCTGCGCCCGGCGCTCGAAGCGGCGGTCCGTCAGGGACGCGACGGCGGCGAGGGAACCTGGCTGCTGTCGCTGGAACTGATGCAGTGGCAGAACGACCGTGCGGCCTTCGAGGACCGGGCGATCGAGTTCGCGGTCGCGTTCGAGCTGTCGCCGCCGTCCTGGGAACCGCCGCCGGCAATGACCGCGCCGGCACCGCTTCCCGAGGCGGAAGCCGCACCGGCAGCGGGGCCGGAAGGCGAGGCCGACGTGCTGCGCTGGTCGGGGGAGCTGGTCGGGTCGACCGCGCCGCAGCTCGCCAAGCTGCCCGAGTTCGCCCGCGGGCGCAGCGTCGTGCCGGTGGACATGACCGCCGTCGATCGCGTCGATTTCGTCTGCGCCGGAGCGCTGTTGAACAGCATCGGCAACGTCGAGCAGCAGCGCAAGTCGGTGCAGCTCATCGGCGTGTCGCCGATCGTCCGCGCGCTGCTGCTGCTGATCGGGGTTTCCCCGCGGCATTTCGTCAAGAAGTCGGACTGATCCCTCGTTTCCCCCGGGGCGCGTGCCGAAGGGCGCGTCGCGGCGGGACGATCGTGCTCCACGACCCGGACTCATGGAAAACTTTCACGGCACCACCATACTTTCGGTACGACGCGGCGAGAGCGTGGCGCTGGGCGGCGACGGGCAGGTCACGCTCGGCAACATCGTCGTCAAGGCGACCGCGCGCAAGGTGCGCCGGCTGCATCACGAGCGGGTGCTGGCCGGGTTCGCCGGCGCCACCGCCGACGCCTTCACGCTGTTCGAGCGCTTCGAGGCGAAGCTCGACAAGCACCAGGGGCACCTGACCCGCGCGGCCGTCGAGCTCGCCAAGGACTGGCGGTCGGACCGCATCCTCCGCCGGCTGGAGGCGATGCTCGCGGTCGCCGACCGCAGCGCCTCGCTGATCATCACCGGCAACGGCGACGTCCTCGAGCCGGAGTTCGGCATCGTCGCCATCGGCTCCGGCGGTCCCTATGCGCAGGCCGCCGCCCGGGCGTTGCTCGAACACAGCGAACTCGGCGCCGCCGCCATCGTCAAACAGGCGCTGACCATCGCCGGCGACCTGTGCATCTACACCAACCAGAACCACGTGATCGAAGTGCTGGAGGCACCGGCATGAGCCCAAGGGCGAACACCGGAGTGCGCAGCACGAAGGTCGTCCAGTTGGCCACCCGGCGAGGGGCCCCGCACGCAGCGCGGGGATCGACGGCAAGGCGATTGCCGGGGGCGGCCGACGGCGCGGAGGGTGCGATGGGAGCGACCGGTGCGGAGGCCGCGGGCGTGAGTGCCGGCGTCCGCGAGCGCCGCTGCGACGTGCTGATCGCCGGCGCGGGGCTGGTCGGGCTCGCGCTTGCGCCGGCGCTCGCTCGCGCCGGTCTCGACGTCGTGCTCGCCGACCGGGCCGTTCCGGTGGTGCCCGAGCCCCTGCCCGACAGCTGGGACGTGCGCGTCTACGCGATCAGTCCCGGCAGCGCGACGTGGCTGCACTCGATCGGCGCCTGGCAGGCGCTGCCGGCCGAGCGCATCGCCGCGATCGAGTCGATGCGCATCGCCGGCGACGACGGCGCGCTGCTCAACTTTTCCGCGTACGAGAACGGCGAGCGCGCGTTGGCGTGGATCGTCGAGGAGCGCGCGCTGCGCGCGGCGCTGGTGCCGCTGGTGCACGCGGCCGGCGTCGAGATCGCGGCCCCCTGTGCGTTCGACGCGCTGACCTGGAGCGAGGACGCCGGCCACCTCGCGCGCGAGGACGGCACGACGATCGCCGCCCGCCTCGTCGTCGGCGCCGACGGCCTGCGCTCCGGCGTGCGCCGCTCGGCCGGCATCGACGCGCCGACGCGGCCCTACGGGCAGATCGGAGTCGTCGCCAACTTCGCCTGCGAGCGTGCGCATCACGGCCGTGCCCATCAGTGGTTTCGACCGGACGGCAGCATCCTCGCCTGGCTGCCGCTGCCGGGACGCCGGGTGTCGATGGTCTGGTCGGCATCCGACGCGCTGGCGGCCGAGCTGCTGCAGCACGAGCCGGCGGCGCTCGCCGATCGCGTGGCTGCGGCGGGACGGCACGCGCTCGGCGCCTTCGACTGCCTGACGGCGCCGGCCGGCTTCCCGCTGCAGTTCATGCGCCCGCCGGCGACGGTCGCGCACCGGCTGGCGCTGGTCGGCGACGCGGCGCACGGCGTGCATCCGCTGGCCGGGCAGGGCGTCAACCTGGGCTTCGGCGACGCCGAGGCGCTGGCCGCCGTGCTGCGCCAGCGCGGTCCCGTCGCCGACGCCGGCGCGCCGATCCTGCTCGAGCGCTACGCCCGACGGCGCAGCGAACCGGTGCTCGCGATGCAGACGGTCACCGACCGGCTGGCACGCCTGTTCGGCAATCCCGCGCCGTGGCAGAAGGCCGCGCGCAACCTCGGGATGGCCGCCATCGAACGACTTCCCCTCGCCAAGCGACTGCTGGCGCAATCCGCGTTGCGCTAGTCCCGCGCCGCACTCACCGGAGATTCCCATGCCATCGACAGCTCTCCTTCGCGGCGGCGCCATTCTCGCCGTCGTCGCCGCCCTCGCCGTTGCGCCTCCCGCGTTCGCACAGGCCGCGGCGAAGAAGCCGGCCAAACCCGCGGCGGCGAGCGCGCCGGCGGCGGCGGACGCCGGGGTCGCGGCGCTGCAGAAGACGCTGGAACAGAAGTTCCCCGGCGCCGGCATCCGCAACGTCGCCAGGACGCCGTACTTCGGGCTGTACGAGGCCCAGATCGACGACCAGATGATCTACACCGACGCCAAGGCCGCCTATGTGGTGGTGGGTGCGGTGTACGACACCGAGACCAAGCGCAACCTCACCGAGGCGCGGCAGCGCGAGCTCAACCGGATCGCTTTCTCGAGCCTGCCCCTCGACCTCGCGATCAAGAAGGTCAAGGGCAACGGCGAGCGCAGGATCGCGGTGTTCTCGGACGCCGACTGCCCGTTCTGCGCGCGGCTGGAGAACGAATTCAAGAACGTCGACAACGTCACCATCTACACCTTCCTCTACCCGATCGACCAGCTGCACCCGGATGCGGCGCGCAAGTCGAAGGTGATCTGGTGCGCGCCCGACAAGGTGAGGCCTGGGACGAGTTCTTCGTCTCCGGCAAGCTGCCCGACAACGCCGGCGATTGCGCCACGCCGATCGAGGCCACGGCCGCGCTCGGCGCCAAGCTGCGGGTCACCGCCACGCCGACGCTGGTGTTCGCCGACGGCTCGATCATCCCCGGCGCGCTGCCGGCGGCGCAGATCGAGCAGCAGATCCGCCAGTCCGAGGTCGAGGCGAAGAAGCTCGCCGGCGCGAGCAAATAGCGGATTCACTCTTTCACGCCTTCCCGCAGCGGAGGACTCCAGCATGGCCATCATCGATTTCCTCAAGAAGCAGTTCATCGACATCATCGAGTGGACCGACGACTCGCGCGACACGCTGTCGTTCCGCTTTCCCGACGAGGACAAGGAGATCAAGAACGGCGCGCAGCTGATCGTCCGCGAGTCGCAGGCCGCGCAGTTCGTCTACCTGGGCGAGTTCGGCGACAGCTTCGGCCCCGGCAAGCACACGCTCACCACCGACAACATCCCGATCCTCACCAACCTCAAGAGCTGGAAATACGCGCTCGAGAGCCCGTTCAAGGCGGACGTCTACTACGTCGTCACGCGCGTGTTCACCGGCAACAAGTGGGGCACCGCCAATCCGGTGATGATGCGCGATGCGGACTTCGGCATCGTTCGCCTGCGCGCCTACGGCACCTACGACTTCCGCATCTCCGACGTGAAGAAGTTCCTGAAGGAGGTCGCCGGCACCGACCACCACTTCCGGCTCGACGAATTCGCCGACACCATGCGCTCGCGCCTGGTCAGCGTGTTCTCCGACGCGCTGGCCGAGGCGAAGATCCCCGCGCTCGACGTGGCGGCGCGCTACGCGGAGCTGGGCGAGGCGCTGCTGCCGCTCATCAATCCGATCCTCGCCGCCAAGTACGGCCTGACGATGACGTCGTTCGTGGTCGAGAACGTGTCGGTGCCGCCCGAGGTCGAGCAGGCGATCGACAAGCGCTCGAGCATGGCCGCGGTCGGCAACCTCAACGACTACGTCAAGTTCCAGATGGCGCAGGGCATGGAGAAGGGCGGTGCCGGGGCCGGCGGCATGGCGGCCGAGATGGCGGTCGGCATGGCGATGGCGCAGCAGATGATGAACCAGTCCGGCGGCCTGATGGCGCAGGGCACGCCGGGGATCGCGGCGCCGGCCGCGCCGGCCGCGGCGGCGGGCACGCCGGAGCTGTTCACGCCGGCGCAGGTGGCGCAGCTGCTCGGCGTCGCCGAGACCGACGTGACGGCGAGCCTCGAAGCCGGCGACCTCAAGGGCAAGCGCATCGGCACGCAGTGGCGGATCACCCGCGCCGCCGTCGACGCCTTCCTCGCGCCCTGACCCGCCCGCAGCGCGCGCGCCGACCGTGACCGAAACCGTCGCGCTGTCGAAGTTCGCCTGCCCCGCCTGCGGCGGCGAGGCGCACTGGAATCCCGGCAGGCAGAAGCTCGTCTGCCCGTTCTGCGGCACCGAGTCGCCGGCGCAGCTCGACGCCGCGGGCGAGGTGCGGGAGCACGACCTCGGGCAGGCGTTGCGCGGCATCGGCGACGACCGGCGCGGCTGGCAGGCCGACAAGCGCCAGGTCAAGTGCCAGAGCTGCCGGGCGATCTCGGTGCTCGATCCCAGGCGCCAGGCGCAGAGCTGCGAGTTCTGCGGCTCGGCGCAGCTCGTCGCCTACGAGGAAGCGAAGCCCGCGTTCCGGCCCGAGAGCGTGCTGCCGTTCAAGGTCGGCGAGCCGCAGGCGCGCGAGCGCATCCGCAGCTGGTACGGCCAGCGCTGGCTCGCGCCCAATGCGCTCAAGAAGAAGGCGCTGACCGACACCGTGCGCGGCGTCTATCTTCCCTACTGGACCTTCGACGCGCAGGTCGACGCGGCGTGGACGGCGGAGGCGGGGCACACCCACTACACGACCGAGACCTACAGCGAGAACGGACGGACGCGCACGCGCCAGGTCAAGCACGTGCGCTGGGAGCCCGCGGCCGGGCGCCTGCAGCACTTCTTCGACGACGACCTCGTCTGCGCGTCGGTCGGCATCCACCCCGCGCTGCTGCGCGGCATCGAGCCGTTCCCCACCGGCGAACTCAAACCCTACGACGCCGGCTACGTGGCCGGCTGGGTCGTCGAGCGCTACCAGATCGACCTCGTCGCCGCGGCGCAGCGGGCGCGCGAGGCGATGGACCGCCAGGTCGAGGCGCTCTGCGTCCGGCAGATTCCCGGCGACACCTATCGCAATCTCGGCGTGCGCGCCGACTATGCCGGGCAGACGTTCAAGCACGTGCTCGCCCCGGTGTGGCTGCTGTCGTACACCTACGGGCGCAACGCCTACCAGTGCGTGATGAACGGCGTGACCGGTGCGATCGCCGGCGAGTATCCGAAGAGCCCGTGGAAGATCGCGCTGCTGGTGCTGGCGCTGTTCGTCGGCGTGCTGATTTTCCTGTCCCTTGCCGGCGGGCGCTGACCCGGCGCCGCCGCTGCGCTGCGGCTCGCCCCGCGTGCGCGTTCACCCCGCGCAGGCGGCGTACGCCGACCTCGGCCTGCCCGACGGCATCCCGTCGCTGGCCGAGTTCAACGCAGCGGCAGCCGCTGCGCGGCTCGCCCACCTCGACGGTCGCCGGCTGTCGTTCGTCGCCGCCCTGCCCTCGTGCCCGGCGATCGCCTACGAACGACGGATCGCCGAGCGCGGCGAAATCCCGCTGCGCGCCGGCGATGCGCACGACGCGTGGAACGCGCGCGCCTGGCTCGCGTTTCCGCGCACCAAGTCCGCACTGAACGCCATCCACGCCGCCGCCGGCGTCGCCGCGACGGCGAACGCGCGCGGCCGCGAGCGCGATGCGGCGACGCTGCTCGACGAGTCCGGCGTCATCGCCGCCTGCGTCGATCCGACGTTCGTCGCGCGCTGGCGGGCGCGTGCCTGGCGCGCCGCCTTCGGCATCCCGGCCGAGGCGCTGCGGCAGACGCTGGCCGTCGCGGTCGTCGGCCACGGACTGCTGGCCCGGCTCGAGCGACCGTTTCCGGGATTGACGGCGAAGGCGCTGCTGCTGGCGCTGGACCCGGCGACGTTGCCGGAGGGGGCGGCCGCACGCCGGCAGGCGCTGGACGCGGCGGCCGCGGCGCGGCTCGCCGACCGGGGGCGCGGTCTCGCTCCGGCCGACCTGCTGCCGCTGCCGCTGGCGGCGGTGGCGGAGTGGGATCCGGCGCAGCGGGGCGACCGGCGGTTCGACGACCGGTCGGTGTTTCGCCCGCGCTAAGAGGCTGAGGGTCCTTTGATCATGCCCGCTCATCCCGCCAGAAGGCGCCCGCTGGTCGTTGCCAATGCTCGCCATAGCCCGAGCTATGGCTGCGCTTGGCGCCTCGATCGGACACCTTCTGCCGCGCTGCTCGGACACGCCCGAAAAACTCTCAGCCTCTGACCGGCCGGCCCCGGGGGCGTCGCCGCCCGGCGATGGCGCGCGCGGCGTGCCCATGCTAACGTCATAGGATGACGAAGGCGAGCCCCCCGACGTTGTCCCGAACGCTGGCGCGACTGATCGCCGGGCTGGGCATCGCCTTCGACGCCGGGCTGTTCGTGGTCAAGGCGCCGGGGGAATTCACCCTCGGCACCCACCTGTTCGCACTGTGGCTGATGCTGGCGTGGATCATCGTGCTGGTGATCGCCTGGCGGAGCGACCCGCCGGGACTGCTTCCCGGGGCGCTGCTCGCCGCCGGGTTCGAGGCGGTGGCGTTCTACGTGACCTTCCTGGTGCCGAAGGCGTCCACTGCGGCGCTGATCTACGCCGTCAAGCCGATCTGGCAGCTCGGATTGCTGCTGCTCGCCATCGTTGCCGGCATCGCGCTGCGCTACACTCGCCGGCGGCGGCGATCCAGGGAGGGGAACGGATGCACGCGGCAATCGTGACCGGCGTCTCGCGGGGACTGGGCGAGGCGCTCGCCGCCGCGCTGCTCGCGCGCAGCGCCTACGTGCTCGGCGTCGGCCGGCGGTCGAGCGCGAAGCTCGCCGGCCCGCGCTATCGCTTCGTCGAGTGCGATCTCGCCCGGCCGGCCGCGATCGCCGCGGCGGTGCTGCCGGCGCTGCGCGAGCTGGCGGGGCTGCAGCTGTCCGCCGTCACGCTGGTCAACAACGCGGCGGTCGCCACGCCGCTGGGCCTCGCGGGGCAGCTCGACATCGCGGCGGCGGACGAGGCCTTCGCCACCAACGTCACCGCGCCGCTGGCGCTGACCGATCTCTTCCTGCGCAGCTTCGATGCTTCGCTCGAACGGCGCGTGCTCAACATCTCCTCCGGCGCCGCGCAGACCGCCATCGCCGGCAGCGCGGTCTACTGCATGTCCAAGGCGGCGCTGGAAATGCTCACCAAGGCGATCGCCGCCGATCACGGCGAGCCGCATTTCCGCTGCATCGCGCTGCGCCCCGGCATCTTCGAAACCGGCATGCAGGCGCTGCTGCGCGCGCAGGATCCGGAGACGTTCCCCAGCGCAGCGCTGTTTCGCGGGTTCAAGGACAGCGGGGCGCTGAAAGACCCCGAGGCCGTCGCCGGGCGCATCGTGGAGCGGCTGATCGCGGGCCCGGTCGAGCACGGGCGCGTCTACGACCACACCGAGCTCTGAGAGGCTGAGAGTCTTTCGCTCATGCCCGCTCATCACGCCAGAAGGCGCCCGCTGGTCGTTGCCAATGCTCGCCATAGCCCGAGCTATGGCTGCGCTTGGCGCCTCGATCGGACACCTTCTGCCGCGCTGCTCGGGCACGCCCGAAAAACTCTCAGCCTCTGACGCGCGCCGCACCGCGCGCAGTCACAGGACGACCTTCGTGCTGCGCACTCCGGTGTTCGCCCTTGGTGCGGCCAGCCGCTCGAGCGCGCCGACGACCTGCGGGGGCGATTCGACGATCGCCGCGGCGCCGGCCGCTTCGAGTTCCGCGCGCGAGCCGTAGCCCCAGAGGACGCCGATCGCGGCCACGCCGTTGCGGTTCGCGGCCCGCACGTCGTGCTCGCGGTCGCCGATCATCACGCAGTCGGCGGCGGCGAGGCCCTCGCGGGCGAGCAGATGGGCGACCAGCCGGGCCTTGTCGTCCAGCGTTCCCGCGAGATCGGCGCCGTAGACGCCGGCCAGGTGCGGCGCGATGCCGAAGCGCGCGACGATCCGCTCGGCGAAAGGCTGCGGCTTGGACGTGCAGAGAAAGAGGCGGTGCCCGCGGTCGACCAGCGCGCCCAGCAGCGGGGCGATGCCTTCGTAGACGACGTTCTCGGACCAGCCGATCACGCTGTAGCGCTCGCGGTACAGCGCGATCGCCTCCTCGATCCGGTTCGGGTCGGCGGTGGCCAGCAGCCGGGCGAAGGAAACGCGCAGCGGCGGTCCGACGCAGGACAACAGTCCGTCGGCGTCGGGGATCGGCGCGCCCAGCGCCGCCAGCGCGTGGCGGATCGACCGCGAGATGCCGTCGAAGTTGTCGGTCAGCGTGCCGTCGAGATCGACCAGCAGCGTTCGCTCGCGGCGGCCCGTCACGCTCATCGGCGTGCCTTCCGGCGCGCGCGCCAGTCCTCGACCAGCAGCGCGTGACGAACGTGGTCGCGCCATCGTCCCGCGATGCGCAGGTAGCGCGGCGAGTAGCCCTCGCGGACGAAACCGGCCCGCTCGGCCAGCGCCAGCGAACGCAGGTTGGCCGGCTGCACGTTGACTTCGACGCGGTGCAGGCCGAGCCCGGAGAAGGCGTGCCGCAGCGCGAGCTCGATGCCCTCGGTCATGTAGCCCTGGCCGGCGTGCGGGGCGAAGGCGAAATACCCGAGGTAGGCGCTGCAGAACGCGCCGCGGATGATGTCGCCGAGATTGAAGGCGCCGACCAGCGCGTCGTCGTCGTGGCGAAACGCCAGCAGGCCGACGTGCTGCAGCCGCTCGACGGCCACGGTGCGACGGCCGAACCGGGCGACATAGGCGTGGAAGGCCTCGACGGTCGACGGCGCCTGGACCCAGCGGCCGTGCAACCGGCGACTGGCCAGTGCCGCGGCGACGAAAACCGGCGCGTCGGCGCGCTGCGGACTGCGCAGATAGACCTGCGCTCCGCGGAGAAACGGCGATGAAGGCGCGCTCGGGCGGGTCACGGCCGCCATTCTAGCAAGGGCCGGACAAGGGGACCGGTCGGGAAAAACCGCGTCCGCATCGAGTCGCGTCGGGCGGGTTGTCCAGCGGGCGCGCCACCCGGCGCCGGCGCGGGTGCGTAAAATCCACGGCAGATGCGTGCGTTCGGGACCCTTCGACGCTGTGGCGGCGCCCGGCGGCCGCGCCGCGGGCGCCCGATCCGGCCGCGTCGGTGCCCGGCAGGTGGCGGCGCCACGACGGAGGACGGCGATGAGCAAGTGGGTGCAGGGCACCGTGGTCGGCCGGCGCGACTGGGCGGACAACCTCTATTCGCTGCAGGTTGCCGCGCCTGAGGTCGGCTTCGCTGCCGGGCAGTTCGCGCGGCTGGCGCTGCCGGCACCCCCGGGCGCGCCCGAGCCGATGCTCGGCCGCCCCTATTCGTTCGTCAATCCGCCCGACCGCGCTCCGCACGAGTTCTACATCGTCACCGTGCCCGAGGGACCGCTGTCGCCGCGGCTGGCGCAGCTTCGCGCGGGCGACCCGCTGTGGCTGCTCTCCACCGCCAACGGCTTCTTCTGCGTCGCCGAGGTGCCGGCGGCCGACGTGCTGTGGTGCCTCGCGACCGGCACGGGGCTGGCGCCGTTCCTGTCGATCCTGCGCACGCCGGAGCCCTGGCAGCGGTTCGGGCGCGTCGTCCTCGTGCACGCGGTGCGCCGCGCCTGCGAGCTCACCTATCGCGACACGCTGGCCGAGATTGCCGCCGCGCATCCGGGCGCGTTCACGCCGGTGTCGATGGTCAGCCGCGAAACCCATCCCGGCGCGCTGGCGGGCCGCATTCCGGCGGCGATCGAGGACGGGCGCCTCGAGGCCGCCGCCGGCGTGCCGCTGACCGCGGCGAACTCGCAGCTGATGCTCTGCGGCAATCCGGCGATGGTCGACGACGCGAAGAAGGTCCTGGTCGCGCGCGGGCTGCGCCGGCACCGGCGCCGCGAACCGGGGCAGATCACCGCCGAGAGCTACTGGTAGCGGCGCGGCGCGCCGTCAATCGGCCAGATTGCGCGCGACGACCTCGGCCACGTCGGGGGAGAGTCCGGGCGTGTCGCCGATCGCCTCCAGCGCCCGTCGCTGCAGCGTGCGCCGCGGTTCGGTGTGGCGGCGCCACTGATTGAACGCCCGGGCGAGGCGGGCCGCGATCTGCGGATTGACCTTGTCGAGGGCACGGGTCTGCTCGACGACGAACGCATAGCCGGCGCCGTCGGCGGCGTGGAACGCCGGCCAGTTGGCCAGCGCGAAGCTCGCCACCAGCGCGCGCATCCGGTTCGGGTTGCGGGCGTTGAACCGCGGGTGGCCGAGCAGCGCGCGCACCCGCGGCAGCGTGTCGGCGCGCATCGAGGTCGCCTGCAGCGCGAACCACTTGTCCAGCACCAGCGGTTCGTCCCGCCACCGGGCCTCGAAGCGCGTGAACAGCACGTCCCGCGCCGGGGCCGTCGAGTGGCTGACGGCGACCAGCGCCGCCATGCTGTCGGTCATGTTGTCGGCGGCGTCGAACTGCGCGGTCGCCAGCGCGAGCGCCGGCGCATCGTCCAGCGCGCAGAGGTAGCGCAGGCAGCGATTGCGCAGCAGCCGCGGCCCGATCTGCGCCTGCGTCGGGGCGTAGGGCGCCTGCGCCCGCAGCGACGCGTGGCCGTGCTCCAGCGCGTCGCGGCTCGCGCGGGCCACGCCGCGGATCACGTGCTCGCGCGCCGCGACCAGCGCGTCGACGTCGATCGCCGCGCCGAGCCCCGCGAGGTAGTCGAAGTCCGGCGGCGTCACCGCCAGCGCGCGCAGCGCGGGATCGGCGCGGTCGTCGGCGACCAGGCGCGCGATCAGCGCGGCCAGCGTCGGGTCGTCGGGCAGCGCGGACCCCGCGGCGGCGGCCCGCGCCGCGGCGAGGATCGCCGCGCAGTAGATCCGCTGCGCCGCGTCCCAGCGGTTGACCGCGTCGCTGTCGTGGGCGGCGAGGAAGGCGAGGTCGGCGTCGGAGGTGTCGCACTCCAGCCGGATCGGCGCCGAGAAGCCGCGGTTGAGCGAGGGCACGGGGCGCGTCGCGATGCCGGTGAAGACGAAGCGCGCGCGGGGCTCGGTCAGCGACAGCACGCGGGTGGTCGGGCCGGGCTCGGTTTCGCCGGCCAGCGTCAGCGGCAGATCGCGGCCCGCCGGGTCGATCAGCCCGACCGCCACGGGAATGTGGAACGGCTGCTTCACCGGCTGCCCGGGGGTGGGCGGCGTTTCCTGCTCGAGCTCGAGCGTGTAGCTGCCCGCCACGGCGTCGAAGGTCCCGCGGGCGCGGACGATCGGCGTTCCCGCCTGCGAGTACCAGCGCCGGAAGCGCTCGAGGTCGACGCCGGAGGCATCCTGCAGCGCCTGCACGAAATCGTCGCAGGTCACCGCCTGTCCGTCGTGGCGGGCGAAGTAGAGGTCGACGCCCTGGCGGAAGCGCTCGGGCCCCAGCAGCGCATGCTGCATGCGGATCACCTCGGCGCCCTTTTCGTAGACGGTCGTGGTGTAGAAGTTGTTGATCTCGATGTACTCGTCGGGCCGCACCGGATGCGCCATCGGCCCCGCGTCCTCGGGAAACTGCGCGCTGCGCAGGAACGTGACGGCGGCGATGCGCTCGACCGCGCGCGAATTGAGGTCGCTGGAGAACTCCTGGTCGCGGAAGACCGTCAGGCCTTCCTTGAGCGAGAGCTGGAACCAGTCGCGGCAGGTCACGCGGTTGCCGCTCCAGTTGTGGAAGTACTCGTGGCCGATCACCTGCTCGATCGCCTGGTAGTCGTCGTCGGTGGCGGTGTCGGGACGCGCCAGCACGAGCTTGCTGTTGAAGATGTTGAGACCCTTGTTCTCCATCGCGCCCATGTTGAAGTCGTCGGCGCAGAAGATCATGAAGGTGTCGAGGTCGTACTCGCGGCCGAAGCGCTCCTCGTCCCAGCGCATCGCCCGCTGCAGCGACGCCATCGCGTGCCGGCAGCGGTCGAGGTTGGCCGGGGTCGACCAGATCTCGAGCGCGACCGTGCGGCCGGAGACGGTGGTGAAGCGGTCGGTCAGCGCCGCGAGGTCGCCGGCCACCAGGGCGAACAGGTAGCTGGGCTTCGGAAAGGGATCGTGCCAGCGCACGAAGTGGCGCCCGTTGCCGGCGTCGCCGCTGCCGACGCGGTTGCCGTTGGACAGCAGCACCGGATAGCGGGCACGATCGGCGACCAGCGTCACCGTGTAGACGGCGAGGACGTCCGGCCGGTCGGGGAAGTAGGTGATCCGGCGGAAGCCCTCGGCCTCGCACTGCGTGCAAAAGACGCCGGACGACACGTAGAGGCCCTCCAGCGCCACGTTGGCCGCGGGGCGGATCGTGGCGCTGACGGTCAGTTGCCCGCTGTCCGGCGGGTCGTGCAGGACCAGGTCGTGCTCGCTCACCCGGTAGCGCGAGGGGGGCAGCGGCAAGCCGTCGAGCGCGACGGCGACGTCCTGCTGCTGCTCGCCGTCGAGCACGAGCGCGGCGTGCGCATCGGCCCCGGGCGCCGGGTTGCGCCGGAACCCGAACGTGGTCGTGACCCGCGTGCGCTCGGGATCGAGATCGAAGCGGAGGTCGACGGCGTCGACGAGAAACGCCGGCGGCCGGTAGTCCTGCCGGCGCACCGCGACCGGCGTCGCTTCGCGCGCCGCCATCAGGCCCTGACTTCGAGGAGTTCGACGTCGAACAGCAGCGTCGCGTTCGGCGGAATCACGCCGCCGCCGGCGCCGCGGTCGCCGTAGCCCATCTGCGGCGGGATGACCAGCGTTCGCTGTCCGCCCACCTTCATGCCGGCGACGCCCTCGTCCCAGCCCTTGATCACGCGACCGGCGCCGAGGATGAACCCGAACGGCACCCGGCGATCGAGCGAGCTGTCGAACTTGGCGCCCTTGCCGTCGGCGGCGGCGGGATCGTACAGCCAGCCCGTGTAGTGGACGACGACGGCCTTGCCGGAGACGGCTTCGGCGCCGGTGCCTTGCTTGACATCGGTCTTCTGGAGTTCGGTCACTTTGGCACCTATCTTGCTAGGGTTGACGGAGCCGGCGGCGCTCGCGCCGGACGAAGTCTGGGCGAGAGCGGTCGAGCCGCCGACGAGCACGAGCGCGACGACGGCGCAGAACGCCCGCGCGCACGCGCCGGGATCACGCGAGCGGGTGGGGGAAAGGTCGGGCATGAGGGGTCCTTGCATGGCTTGGAAAAGCGCCGAAAGGCGGCCGGTCCCGCGGCGCGGGGCGACGCCCTTGGGCAGCGGAGGCCGAATTGTAGCCGAGGCGCGGCAGCCTTTTGCGCGGGGCGGCGGATTGGGCTATAAACGGCAGCAGCGCGTGGCACGGTCGCCGTCCGGCGGGGAGGGCGGCCGGTGCTCGCCCGCCGAGCCGTCCGCGGGAGCGAAGGACGCGACGCCGGCGGTAGCCAAAGCAGGCCCATGTTCGGATTCCTGACACAGTCGACCAAGGATCAGGCCGATCCCCTGCAGTCGCAGAAATCGGCGACCGTCTGGTTGCGCCAGCTGCCGGCGCTGGACGTCATCGGCCGGCAGCAGCACGTGATGCGCGCGTTCGAGGGCATGCGGCAGTCGCGCAAGGACGCCGACCTGCAGCGCGTCGCGGCGGTCGAGTACCTCGACGCGGCGCTCGGCGCCGACCGCCGCCAGCTGCTCAAGCAGTACGTCGAGAATGCCGACGGCGCGGCGCGGCTGTCCGAACGCATCTGGCAGGCGACGCACGAAATGGCGCAGGCATTCGCCTACGCCTATCAGACGCTGCTCGACTGCGCGCTCGCCCAGGGGCCGAACAGCCGCTGGAAGCCGGTGCTGCCGCTGCTGTTCGCGCGTCTCGTCCACTACTACGGCACCGACGCCAAGTTGCGCGTCTTCCGCTTCGAGCGGTGGATTCCCGCCAAGTGGCGCGAACTGCACGACATCTACGCGCGCGCCGTCGACGCGGGCGTCGACAAGCTGCCCTGCGCGCTCCCGAGCGCGGGTCCGGGCTCGACGCAGTGGACGGTCGAGCAGGAGTACCTGTTCGTCCTGCTGGTGCACCAGCTCAACACCGGCAATCTGTCGCCGTCCGAACTCGACTGGGCCGGCGCGCAGCTGCGGGCCTGGTGCCGGCGCCTGACGCTGGACAGCGTGCCGCGTTCGGCCGAGGGGTTCTTCGTCGACCTCGCGGGGCGCTCGGGACTCGCGCGCCGCACCGGCCACGACAGCGGTTCGCTGCTGCGCTATGTGGACACGACGACGTTGGCCGAGCAGCTCGAACGCACCATCCAGTCGCTGCGCCAGGCCGAGACGGCCGACGGGTCGAACCTCGCGTCGGTCAACCAGCAGCGGATCGCGATCCTCGAAAAGGTCCGCCCGGCGGTGGCGCCCAATCTGCGCACCGACTTGCGGCGCGACCCCCGGGTTCCGGTCTCGGTGCCCGCGCGGGTGCGGGTCGGCCTCGCGCGCATCTGTCGCGACCTGGGATCGAAGGAGGCCGCGGACGCCGTCGAGCCGGGAGGCACCGAGCAGATCGAGGTCTACGCGGTCTCCGACGGTCCCCGCGTCAAGCGGCCCGCCAACGAGCAGGACACGATCGCGGCGTCGATCTCGATGTTCGGCGACCCGCTGTGGCAGGTGAAGGACCGCAGCGTCGCCGGCCTGCGGATCGCGGCCTCGGGCGGCATCGGCCAGAGCCTGACGCTGGGCGCGCTGGTCGCCGTCCGCCAGTCCGACGTCTCCGACTGGGTGCTGGGGGTCGTGCGGCGCCTCAACAAGCTGTCCAACGACGAGGTCGAGGCCGGCGTCTCCATCATCGCCGAGCGGGTGGTGTCGCTGTCGCTGGCGGCGCGGCGCGAGCCGCGCGAAGACACCGGCATCATCGTCGACGGCTTCGACATCTCGACCATCGGGGCACGCTTCGACGGCCTTTACCTGCCGCCGCCGTCGCGCCCCGACAAGCCGCTGGCGGTGAAGACGCTGATCGTGCCGACCGCGGAGTATTCGGAGGGACGCAAGCTCATCCTGACCACCGGCCGCTCGGTCTACACGGTGGCGCTGCGCCACCTCGTCGAGCAGCGCGCCGAGTGGAGCTGGGCGGCGATCCAGATCGTCGAAAAGAACTCGCGGCCGGCGTGAGACCGCCCCGAAGCCCTAATCCTCCCGGGGGCGGAACTTCAGCGTCAGCGTGCGCTGGAAGAGCTCCGGCCGCTCCGGGCGCGGCAGCGGCGACGACTTGACGATCGCGCGCTGCACCGCGTCGTCGTAGGCGCGCACGCCGCTCGACTTCTTCAGCACGGCCTCGATGATCTCCCCGGTCGGCAGCTGCACGACCTCGAAGATCGCCTCCGGATTGCCGGGCAGCTCCGGCGGCAGCGTCACGTTGCCCTTGACCTTGGACTGGATGCGGCGGACGTAGTCGAGCTTCGCCTGCGACAGCGCCGCGGTCTCGGCGTCGGCGCGGCGCCGGGCTTCCAGCGCCGCCTGCTCGCGCGCCGCCTGCGCCCTGAGGGCATCGGCCTCGCGGGCCTGGCGCTCGCGCGCGTCGGCCAGGCGCTTCTCCTCGTCGGCCTTCCGCTTTTCGGCCTCGCGCTTCGCGGCCTCCTTCTTCTCGGCCTCGCGCTTCGCGGCTTCCTTCTTCTCCGCCTCGCGCCGGGCCGCGTCCTTCTTTTCCCGCTCCAGCTTTTCCCGCTCGGCCTGCTCGCGTTTCTTGCGCTCCTGCTCCTGCCGGGCCTTGAGTGCGATGTCGGCGGCGCGCGGGTCCGGCGAGTCGACCTTCGGTTCGGCCTTGGGCTGCGCCTTGGGCGGAGCCGGCTTCGGCTCGGGCGGCGGCTCGGGTCTGGGCTCGGGCTTCGGCGCCGGCCGGGGCTCGGGCACCGGGGGTGCGACCACCGGGACGGGCGGAGGCTCGGCGACGACGGCCTTGGCGGCCGGCGCGTAGAGTTCGGCGGTGATCGGCGCCTCGACCCGGTTCTGCCAGCGCAACGAGAACACCAGCACGCCGATGAAGGCCGCGTGCACGGCGACCGCCAGCGCCAGCGCAAGCCACTTGCCGGGCGTGCGGGCCGGTGGGCGGGGGCGGTCCCTCCTCATCTCCCGGTCACGGCCCCGGCGGGCGGGCGAGCAGCCCGACTTTCCGCGCGCCACTGCGCTGCAGCAGGTCGAGTATCGCCAGCACGTCCTCGTAGCGCGACGCCTTGTCGGCGGCGATGACGACCGGCTGGTCGGGCAGCCGTGCCTGCTTGTCGCGGATGCGGGCGATGAGGTCGTCGCGCGACAGCTGGACCGACGGGCCGCCGGCCTGCTGGTCGCGCAGCCAGATCGAACGGTCGCTGCGCAGCGTGACTTCGAGCGGCTGTGCCGGCGCGACCAGCCGCGATCCGACCGAGGGCAGTTCGATCTCGCCGGGCGTGACGAGCGGCGCGGTGACCATGAAGATCACCAGCAACACCAGCATCACGTCGATGTAGGGGACGACGTTGATCTGGTTGATCGACTTGCGCGCGCGTCGCATGGGGGGTCCGCTCAGCCCTGCCGCTGCAGGATGTTCGAGAACTCCTCGATGAAGGTCTCGTAGCGCACGGCGAGGCGGTCGACGTCGTGCGTGTAGCGGTTGTAGGCGACGACCGCGGGAATGGCCGCGAAGAGGCCGATGGCGGTGGCGACCAGCGCCTCGGCGATGCCCGGCGCGACGCTGGCGAGTGTGGCCTGGCTGACGTTGGACAGGCCGCGGAACGCGTTCATGATCCCCCACACGGTGCCGAAGAGGCCGATGTAAGGCGACACCGAGCCCACGGTCGCGAGCCCCGACAGGTGCGCCTCGAGCGAATCGATCTCGCGCTGGTACGCGGCGCGCATCGCCCGCCGCGCGCTGTCCATGGTCACCGCTGCGACGCTGCCCTGCTTGCGGTGCTTGGAGTACTCGCGAAAGCCGGCGGTGAAGATGTGCTCGAGGCCGCTGCCGGTGCGCGACTGCCCGGCGCTCTGGTAGAGCTCGTTGAGGTCGCCGCCTTTCCAGAACTGGTCCTCGAAGGCCGCGGTCTCGCGCACCGCGCGGGCGAGCTGGAAGCGCTTGAGGAAGATCTGCCACCACGACCACAGCGACAGTCCGACCAGCAGCAGCATCACCGCCTGGACGACGATCGACGCCTGCGTGATCAGCGTCAGGAACGATAGATCGGTGTGGACGTTCAACCCGGATTCTCCATGTGGGGCAGCAATTCGGCCGGGATGCGCACCGGCTTCCAGTTCGCCTGGTCGAGGCAGACGACGGTGACCTGCGCGGCCGTCAGCAGTTCGTCGCCGCGGAAGATCTCCTGCCGGGCGACGAGCCGCGAGCGGTGGCCCTCGGTCACCGCAAACGTCACCTGCAGCCGGTCGCCGAGGCGCGCCGGCCGGAGGAAGTCGATCTCGACCCGGCGCACCGCGAACGCGATGCCGTGCCCTCGCTCCAGCGCGGCGACCTCGAAGCCGCGCGCCGACAGCCACTCGGAGCGCGCCCGCTCCAGGAACCGCAGATAGTTGGCGTAGTAGACGACGCCGGCCGCGTCGGTGTCCTCGTAGTAGACGCGGACGGGCAGGCGAAAGTTCGCGCCGGTGTCGGTCGCCGTCATTCGGAGGGGAAGAGCTCGCCCAGGGCGGCCGCCCCCGGCGGCGTCAGGCCGAAGTGCCGCCAGGAAAGCGCGGTGGCCATGCGTCCGCGGGAGGTGCGCTGCAGGAACCCCTGCTGGATCAGGAACGGCTCGAGCACGTCCTCGATGGTGTCGCGCTCCTCGCCGATCGCCGCCGCCAGGTTGTCGACGCCGACCGGGCCGCCGGCGAACTTGTCGAGGATGGCGTGCAGCAGCTTGCGGTCCATGACGTCGAGCCCGGAGGCGTCGACGTCGAGCATCGACAGCGCGCCGTCGGCGACCGCGCGGGTCACCGCGCCGTCGGCACGCACTTCGGCGAAGTCACGCACCCGCCGCAACAGCCGGTTGGCGATCCGCGGCGTGCCGCGCGAGCGGCGGGCGATCTCCAGCGCACCCTCGGGATCGATGGCGATCTTCAGCAGCCCCGCCGAGCGCGCGACGATGCGCGTCAGCTCCTGCGGCGTGTAGAACTCGAGCCGGGCGACGATGCCGAAGCGGTCGCGCAGCGGGTTGGTCAGCATGCCGGCGCGGGTCGTCGCGCCGACCAGCGTGAACGGCGGCAGGTCGAGCTTGACGCTGCGCGCGGCCGGGCCCTCGCCGATCATGATGTCGATCTGGAAGTCCTCGAGCGCCGGATAGAGGATCTCCTCGACCACCGGCGAGAGGCGATGGATCTCGTCGATGAACAGCACGTCGTTGGGCTCGAGGTTGGTGAGCAGCGCGGCGAGGTCGCCGGCGCGCTCGAGCACCGGGCCCGAGGTCTGGCGCAGGTTGACGCCGAGCTCGTGGGCGATGATGTGCGACAGCGTGGTCTTGCCGAGACCCGGCGGCCCGAACAGCAGCACGTGGTCGAGCGACTCGCGGCGCTTGCGCGCGGCCTCGATGAAGATCGACAGCTGGTCGCGGATCTTCTCCTGGCCGACGTACTCGTCGAGCTGGCGCGGGCGCAGCGCGCGCTCGACCACCTCTTCCTGCGCGCCGGCGACCTTGACGGTCACCAGCCGGTTGAGTTCGTCGTTTTCGATGGCCATGCGCGATTCTAGGGGGTTTCCGGCGGCTTGCGGGTCTGGCGCTGCAGCGTGCCTGCCGATCGCGCGGCGGGCTTGCGCCGGATGTGGATCGTCTTGCTGACGCGGGCAACCACCTCGCCCCGGTCGTCGACGACGTCGACGTGGAACGTGGGCTCGTACTTGCGACCGTGGGTGGTGGCGCGGCGCGCCCGGGTCAACTCCGCCGGCCGGAGGTGGAAGCGCGCGTGCACGGCGCCGCGGCCGGGCTTGAGGTACTCGATGCTGCCCACCTTGTCCCAGACGACGTAGTCGGGCCCGAGGTTGTGCAGCATCATCAGCATGAAGAACGGATCGGTCATCGCGTACAGCGAGCCGCCGAACTGCGTGCCGACGTAATTGCGGTTGAGGAGACGGAGGTCGAGCCTGACGTCGATCTCGCGGTAGTCGGCCGAGAGGCGCGTGACCTTGATGCCGGCGCCAAGGAACGGCGGCCACAGGTTCATCGCGCGCCGCAGCAGCGCGGGGCCGAGGCCGGCATGGCGCAGGTAACCCTGGTGCTGCGAAGACATCGGGTTTGGAGTCAGGATTTCGCCAGGAGTTTCAGCGCCTGACGGATGCCGTCGCCGACCGCGACCCCGTCGGGCAGCTGCTTGACCGCGGCCACCGCCTCCTTGTCGCTGTAGCCCAGCGCGAGCAGCGCGTGGAGGACGTCGGCAGTGACCGCGGGCGCACGGTTGACGCCGACGGCCGTCGACAGGTCGGCCCCCAGCTTGTCCTTGAGCTCCAGCAGCAGCCGCTCGGCGGTCTTCTTGCCGATGCCCGGGATCTTGGTCAGCCGGCCGGTGTCCTGCAGCGTCACCGCCTGCGCGAGCTCGGCCACCGACAGGCCGGAGAGCACCGACAGCGCGGTGCGCGCGCCGACCCCGCTGATCTTCAGCAGCTGCCGGAAGGCGCGGCGCTCGGATTCGCTGCCGAAACCGTACAGCAGCTGGGCGTCCTCGCGCACCAGCAGGTGCGTGTACAGCGCGACGCGCTCGCCGGTGCCGGGCAGGTTGTAGAACGTGCTCATCGGCACGTCGACCTCGTAGGCCACGCCCTGCACGTCGAGCAGGATCTGCGGCGGGTTCTTCTCGACGAGGATGCCGGTGAGGCGGCCGATCATGGGGGGCGATGAGGGGGAAGGGCGGCCGATTATCGCACGCCCCGATTCGGCCCCGCGCCGCCGGCGCGGCAGGCGCTCGGCGCGGCCGCTATTTCGCCAGCGCGGCGAGGTGCGCCCGCACGTCGTGCAGCGTGGCCACGACCAGCGGCTCGATCGCCAGCAGCGCCGCGGACGGCGGCAGAAGATCGGGCACCATCACCGGCGTCATTCCCGCCGCCAGCGCCCCGCGCATCCCGGGCTCGGAATCCTCCAGCACCATGCACGCGGTCGGGGCGATGCGCAGCCGCGCCGCGGCTTCGAGAAAGATGTCGGGGGCGGGCTTGCCCCGGGCGATCTCGTCGCCGCCGACCAGCGCCGCGAAGCGCGCGAGGACGCCGACCTTCGCGAGCTTCGCCTGGGCGCGCGAACGGCGGGTCGACGTGGCGACCGCCTTGGGAATCGCCTCGGCCTCGAGCCAGGCCAGCAGTTCGAGCAGCCCGGGCTTGAAGCGGAGGCCTTCGCGCTCGACGATGGCATCGTAGGCGCCGTGCCAGGCGCGCATCAGGTCGTCGACCGGATAGTCGTCGCCGTGGTGCTCGTGGATGATCGTCCGGCAGTCGGGAAAGTTGCGGCCGATGAGGCGGGCGTTGATCGACCCGTCGAACGCGATGCCCAGCGACTGCGCGGCATCCGACCACGCCCGCGCCGACAGCGGCTCGGTGTCGAGCATCAGTCCGTCCATGTCGAAGATCACCGCCGCCGGGCGATGACGGGGCAGGTGGCGGCGCATCAGACGAGCCGGCCGTTGCGGACGCGGTAGCCGGTCTGCCGCAGCCCGCCCAGGCCCTCGCCGCCGTGCGCGTGGGCGATCGCGCAGGCCAGCGCGTCGGCGGCGTCGGGCGACGGCGCCCCGGGAAGGCCGAGCAGCCGGCGCACCATCTCCTGCACCTGCTCCTTGGCGGCCTTGCCGTGGCCGACGACCGCCTGCTTCACCTGCAGCGCCGTGTACTCGGCGACGGGCAGGTCGGCGAGCACCGCGGCGGCGATCGCGGTGCCGCGGGCCTGTCCCAGCAGCAGCGTCGACTGCGGATTCACGTTGACGAAGACCTTTTCGACGGCGACCTCGGTCGGGCGCTCGCGCGCGATGATCAGCCCCAGATCGCGCAGGATGACCTTCAGCCGGTCGGGCAGCGCGTCCTTGTCGTTGCTCCGGATGCAGCCGCAGGTGACGTAGCTGAGCTTGCGGCCCGCCGACTCGATGACACCGAAGCCGGTCACGCGCAGGCCCGGATCGATGCCGAGGATGCGTCGCGCGGGGGCCGCCGTGGGCATCGTCCCCGCCCTGCGCGCCGCCGCGCTACTCGACGACCACGGCGGTGCCGGCCGCCGTGACCATCAGCATCGACCCGCCCTGGCCGACCGTCTCGTAGTCGAGGTCGACGCCGATCACCGCGTTGGCGCCGAGCTTGGCCGCGGCCTCGCCCATCTCGCGCAACGCGGTCTCGCGGGCGCTGGCGAGGACGTTTTCGTACGAGCCCGCGCGGCCGCCGACGATGTCGCGGACCGAGGCGAAGAGATCGCGGACGATGTTGGCGCCGACGATCGCCTCGCCGGTGACGATGCCGGCGTACTGCGTGATGCGGCGGCCTTCGAGCGTGGGCGTGGTGGTGAACAGCATCGCATTCCTCCGGTCAATGGGTGCGGCGCGGCGAGCGTCGGCCGTCAGCCCTCGTCGATGACGGCCGAGGTGTAGATCTCCTGCACGTCGTCGAGGCCTTCGAGCGCGTCGAGGAGCTTCTGCATCCGCACGGCGTCGTCGCCGGTCATCACGACCTCGGTTGCGGGCTTCATCGACACCTCGGCGAACTCGGGCTTGAAGCCGGCCTTGGTCAGCGCGTCCTTGACGGCGACGAAATCGTAGGGCCCGGTGATCACCTCGAGGCTGCCGTCGTCGCTGGCGACGACGTCCTCGGCGCCGGCATCGAGCGCGGCCTCCAGCAGCTTGTCCTCGTCGGTGCCGGGGGCGAACACGATCTGTCCGCAGTGCCGGAACAGGAACGCCACCGAGCCGTCGGTGCCGAGGTTGCCGCCGTATTTCGAGAAGGCGTGGCGGACGTCGGCGACGGTGCGCGTCTTGTTGTCGGTCATGCAGTCGACGATCACCGCCGCGCCGCCGATCCCGTAGCCCTCGTAGCGGACTTCCTCGTAATTCACGCCTTCGAGTTCGCCCGCACCGCGCTTGGCGGCGCGCTCGATCGTGTCCTTCGGCATGTTGTTGTCGTACGCCTTGTCCACGGCGAGCCGCAGGCGCGGATTCATCGACGGGTCACCGCCGCCGAGCCGTGCGGCGACGGTGATTTCCTTGATCAGGCGGGTGAAGATCTTGCCGCGCTTGGCGTCGGTCGCGGCCTTCTTGTGCTTGATGTTCGCCCATTTGCTGTGGCCCGCCATGGTGATTCCGTCCGTTCCGATTTGCCGAACCGACAATTATACCGGGACGGGGGCACCCGGTCAGGCGACGAGGCCCTGCTGCTGCAGGAACCTGCGCAGCACCTGCAGGCGCACGCCGGCGTCGTTGATCTCCAGCATGCTCTGGCGGATGGGCGGCGGCAGCGGCAGCGCCTCGGCGAGCCGGTAACCGATCCACGACGCGTCGCCGGGCCGACGTTCGGCGGGGAAGTTCGCCGGCCCCACACGGGCGGCGATCAGCTCGACGAGTTGCGCCAGCGGCAGGCAGTCGGCGGGCAGCGGCAGCGCGGATTCATCCGCGATCGGCACCGTGTCGCCGACCACCAGGCCGTTGGCCTCGACGCGATGGGCAATGACGCGAAAGCGCGTGCCGCCGATCGTCCGGAGGTGCAGGATTCCCGGCTCGGGCATGTCGAAGTCGGTGATGCGCGCCAACGTGCCGATCGGCGCGAACGCGGGCACGGAGCGGTCGGGTCCCATGACTTCCGCGCCGTCGCTGATCAGGCACACGCCGAACGCGCGCTCGTCGCGCAGGCAGCGCTTCGCCAGCTCGATGTAGCGCTGCTCGAAGATCCGCAGCGGCAGCACGCCGCCGGGAAAGAGCACGGTGGACAGCGGAAACAGCGGCAGCGTCGTCGCGCGCACGGTGTCGCGGTCGCCCGACGGCGCCGTCGTCACGCCGGCAGCGCGCCCGTCGGCGGGGCGGGGCGCAGGCGCAGGTCGCCCCAGCGGGGGCCGAGCGCGTGCGGCACGCGCAGCTGGTCGAGCACCCGGGCGACGACGAAGTCGACGAGGTCGGCGACCGCCTGCGGCCGATCGTAGAAGCCCGGTGCCGGCGGCAGGATCACCGCACCGGCGTGCGCGAGCCGAAGCATGTTGTCGAGGTGGATCGTCGACAGCGGCGTTTCGCGCGGCACCAGCACCAGCGGTCGCCGCTCCTTCAGCATCACGTCGGCGGCGCGCTCGATCAGATTGTCGGCCAGCCCGTGCGCGATCGCGCCCAGCGTCCCCATGCTGCAGGGGCAGACCGCCATCGCGTCGGCGGGGTTCGAGCCCGAGGCGACGGGCGCCATCCAGTCCTCGCGGCCGAAGACCGTCAACTGCTCGGCAGCGGCCCGGTAGCGCTCGGAGAGCAGCCGCGCGGCCTCGCGCGGCTGCGCCGGCAGCGTGAGATCGCACTCCTGGCGGGCGACGATCTGCGCCGCGGGCGAGTAGAGCAGGTAGACGCGGCACTGCGCGGCCAGCAGGCAGTCGAGCAGCCGCAGTCCGTAGGGCATGCCCGAGGCGCCGGTGAAGGCGAGCGTGATCGTTCGCAGGGCGGTCATCGATGGATTTTAGCGCAGCGCCGCGCCCGGCCGGGCGGAAGCGGAAGTCAGTCGAGCTCGCGGTGGCGCTTCAATACCGTGTAGCGCGGCGAGAACGCCTGCGCCAGGCGCTCGACGAAGTAGACCGAGCGGTGGCGGCCGCCGGTGCAACCGATGGCGACGGTGAGGTTGTTGCGGTTGTCGCGTGCGTAGTCGGGCAGCCAGCTGCCGACGAAGTGATAGATGTCGCCGTACATCCGCTCGACTTCCGGGACCTGCTCGAGGAACTCCACCACCGGCGCGTCGCGACCGGTCAGCGGACGCAGCTTTTCCTCGTAGTGCGGATTGGGCAGGCAGCGAACGTCGAACACGAGGTCGGCGTCGAGCGGCACGCCGTGCTTGAAGCCGAACGACTCGAACAGCAGCGTGAGCTTCGACGGGTCGACGCTGATGAAGTCCTTGACCCAGGCGCGCAGCGAGGCCGCGGGCAGGTTGCTGGTGTCGAAGACGAAGCCCAGCGTGCGGACGTCGGCGACCAGCGAGCGCTCGAACTCGATCGCCTCGGTCAGCGTGCGCTCTTCGCCGGCGAACGGGTGGCGACGGCGGGTCTCGGAAAAGCGCTTGACCAGCGTTTCGGTCTGCGCTTCGAGGAACAGGAACCGGACCGTCAGGCCGCGCTGCTGCAGCGTCGCAATCGCCTGCGGCAGGTCGCGGAATCCCGGTGCGATCTTGACGTCGAGCGCAACGGCCAGGCGCGTGCGGCCCGCCGCCATCAGGTAGTCGACGGTCTCGGCCAGCAGCGGCAGCGGCAGGTTGTTGACGACGTAGTACCCCGAGTCCTCGAGCGCGCCAAGGGCGACGTTCTTGCCGGAGCCGGAAAGGCCGCCGATGAGGAGCAGGTCCATGGTTCGATGTCAGGCCATAGAGGAAGGAGAGCGCAGGGCGCGGGCGGCGGACGGGTGCGTCGACGGAGGAAGCGAGCATAGCAAAACAGAGCGGCCGCGGGGTGGCACGGGCCGCGGCGGGTGCGGCGGACATGGTGGATCTGACAGGCGCGCCGGCGGGCGGCCGCCGGCAAACTGGGGTGCGCCGAGGCTTGGCCGGACGGCGCGGCGCGGCGACCGCGGCCTAGGCTTTCCGGACGAATTGACGGTGCGCGGCGCCGTGGCCCAAGGTGCCACCAACGCGGCACAGCCAGGGGCCGGCGGGCTGCAGCGGCGACGCGGTCCTTCCGACGGACATCGACGGGCGAGGTGACGGGATGAGCGGTGTGCTGGTGCTGGTGGTGGTCGGGCTGTGGACGGTGATCGGCCGGTGGGCGTGGAAAAGCTACCTGCGGCCGCGAGTCGCCGACGGGCGCCGCCGGTGGGTGGGGCTCGCCTTCGCCGTCGCCTGGCTGGTATTGCCGGTGGCCGACGAAATCCTCGGCGCGTACCAGTTCCGGCGCCTGTGCGCCGAGATCCCGCCCACCCGCTACTACGGCCCGATCGCCGTGGGTCCGGGCGCGTTCTTCGACGAGGAGGGGAAGCGGAGGTGGAAGACCAGTGATGAGTTCGCACGGATCCGGCTCGCGACGGACGAATGGGAGCAGTTGTGGGAGAGCCGAACTGAAGAGGTCGCGAATCGCAAGCTGGCCAATGATTGTCTTTCAGGCGTCGCCTGCGAATCGAGGAGCAAACCGGTAGGTTGGTCATCGAATCCTACTTCCGTGGCTCGGGTGGCGGTTGGATCAATCGCAGCATCGGCGGCGGCATGCTTGGTAGCTATCAATGCCGTTCACAAGGGCGTTATCCGAAAGACGACGACACCATCGTCTTTAAGGCTGATGTGGCACATCACACGGGGAGTACGCGATGAGCAAGATCAACAACGGATTTCTCGATGCGGTATTGGCCGATATCACCTATGTCGACGGGTTCGTGCCAGGCGTGACCGATGATGCACTTGCAGGGGCAAGTCAGAGTTTCGCATGTCCGAGCCGCTCGCAGCATGAAGTAGGCGACCGCTTCTCAGTCCTCGCCGCCTACGACGGCCCCCTGACCGACTACCAGGGCGTCGTCTTCAAGGACAAGACCGACGGCACGCTCTACCTCGCGCATCGCGGCACCGCGGGCAGCGTCGACATCGTCGCCGACATCGACCTCGCGCTGGTCTCCGGTGTCGCCCGCGACCAGGTCGCCGCCATGGTCAACTGGTGGAACGACATCGCCCTGCCGGCCGGCAGCAGCTATCGGCGGGTGGACAGCGTCTCGATCGGCTCGCCGGATCCGCGGACGTTCGTCGACGGCGGTGCAGCGACCGCGCAGGGGTCGATTGCCGCCGAGGTGGCGGCGGCGGCTGCCGCGGGCAAGCTGCGGGTCGTCGGCCACTCGCTCGGCGGTCACCTCACCACGGTGTTCGCGAGCCTGTTCCACGACCAGGTGTCGCACTCCAGCACCTTCAACGGCGCGGGGCTGTTCTCGACGCCGACGCTGTCCGCGACGTTCGCGAAGATGCTGCTGGGCACACCGCTGCAGCAGGCGGCGCAGCTCCTCGGCCGGGTGCCGCGGCTGCCGGGCGCGGACACGCAGGACAATTTCCACGCCGCGAACGGCGTCGACTTCACGACCAACGACCTCACCTTCGTGCAGCGCGGCGAGCGCATCCCCGTCTACAACGAGTACACGTCCGAACTGTCGCTGGCGCCGATCCAGAACCACTTCCAGTACAAGCTGACCGATGCGCTGGCGCTGTTCCGCGCGTTCGAGCAACTGGAACCCGGTGTCGATCTCGACACGCTGGGCGGGATCGCCGAGCGCGGATCGGTCGTCCAGGCGGCGTCGCTCGAGGCGACGCTGGACGCGTTGCGGCGGGCGCTGCAGGGGCAGGCGGTCGCGCCGACGCCGGCCTCCGACGACGGCGGCGACTGGAAGAAGTCGATCATGCCGCAGGCGCGAATCGACTTTCACCAGAACCTCGCCACGCTGCAGGAGAGCGCGGCCTTCCGCGCGCTCGCCGGCAAGGTCGAGATCGCGCCGGTCGCGGCGCAGGGCGCGTCGGCGATGGCAGCCGCCGCGCGCACCGACTTCGGCAGCTTCGTGGCGCTGCGCGATCTGTCGGCGTTCGCGCTGCGGCCGGCGACCGGCGTGGCCGGCGCAGAGGCCGCACTGGCCGGCGTGTGGCAGACGGCTCGCGGCACCGAATACGCGGCCTGGCTGGCCGACGCCTCGGCGCGCATCGACCTCGACCCCGACGGGACGACCCAGTATTCGGACGCCTGGTACGCCGACCGCGCCGCGATGCTCGAGTGGAACCTCCGCCGCCACGCCGCCGACGGCCCGCCGCCGGAAGCGCGGAAGATCGCCGGGGCCTGGCGCTTCGACGATCGCGCCTCGGGCACGTCGTTCGACATCGCGGCGCCGGGCGTCGCCTATCCGCGGCTGTCGCAGATCGTCTTCGGCAGCGACGCCGTCGGCGACGTGCTGGCCGGCGACACGCTCGCCGATCGTCTCTACGGCGGCGGCGGCGCCGATACGCTCACCGGCGACGCCGGCGACGATCGCCTCGAGGGCAACGCCGGCAGCGACCGTCTCGACGGCGGCGCGGGGCGCGATGCGCTGTTCGGCGGCGCCGACGACGACGGTCTTGCCGGTGGCGCCGACGACGATCGGCTCGACGGCGGCCGCGGCACCGACGATCTCGACGGCGGCACCGGCAACGATGCGCTGACCGGCGGCCTCGGCGGCGACACGTTGGCCGGCGGGGCCGGACGCGATGCGCTCGACGGAGGCGACGGCGACGACCAGCTCGCCGGCGGCGTCGGCGACGACCTCCTCCGCGGCGGTGCCGGCGAGGATCGCTATCGCTTCGTCGCCGGCGATGGCGACGACCGGATCGAGGATGCGGACGGCCGCGGACGGATCGACCTCGGCGGCAACCTGCTGGCCGGCGGCGCGGCGGTCGCGCCCGGACTCTGGCGCCAGGGGGACGTCGGCTACGCGTTCACGCCCGACGCGGACGGCAGCGGCGACCTGACCATCACCAGCAGCGGCAACCGGATCGTGGTCCACCATTTCCGGCCCGGCACCAGCGGCGCCGCCGGTGACCTCGGCATCGCGCTCGCGAGCTACGCGGCCCCGGCGCTCGGCAGCTTCCATGCCGTCGTCGGCACCGCGAGCGACGACAACAGTCTCGACGGCATCGGCGGGCATGTGGCCCTTGCCGGCACCGTCGGCGCCGACCGCATCCAGGGCCTGGGCGGGCGCGACCAGTTGCTCGGCCACGCCGGCGACGACCTGCTCGAAGGCGGCACGCAGGCCGACGTGCTGTCCGGCGGCGACGGCGACGACCGGCTGTTCGCCGACGCGCTGCTCGACGTGCAGGCGTTCGCCGACCTGCAGGCGAGCCTGCCGGGCAGCGGCCTGCAGGGCGATTGGCTGGACGGTGGCGTCGGCAACGACGAGCTCGTGGGCAGCGTGGATGCCGACGCGCTGTTCGGCGGCCGGGGTGACGACCGCATCCACGCCGGTGCCGGCAACGACTTCATCTTCGGCGACGGCGAAGGTGCGGCGACCGATCTCGGCTGGCACCGCGTCGACCATGCCGACGGCAGCTACATGCTGCTGCCGGCGTCCTACGTGCTGCCGACGGCGGGCGGTGCCGACTTCATCCGTGCCGGCGGGGGCGACGACATCGTCAATGGCGATCGTGGCGACGACATCGTGTTCGGCGAAGCGGGCGCCGACATCATCACCGGTTTCGAAGGCGCGGACCAGCTGGCCGGTGGCGACGGCGACGATGTCCTCGCCGGCGACGAGGCGGGCTGGTTCGGTGTCGCCGATGCCGTCGGCGCCGCCGACATCATCGACGGCGGTGCCGGCAACGACGTGCTGCGCGGCAACGGCGGTGACGACCTGCTGTTCGGCGGTGCCGGCGACGACAACGTCCAGGGCGGTGACGGCGACGACGACATCGACGGCGAGGACGGCGGCGACGATCTCGACGGCGGCGGCGGCCACGACCGCATCGCCGGCGGCGCGGGCGATGACGTCATCCGGGCGGGCGAAGGCGACGACGCCGTGACCGGCGACGACGGCGCCGACACGCTGCTGGGCGAGGCCGGCAACGACCGCCTCGACGGCGGTGCCCATGACGACCAGATCGCGGGCGGCGACGGCGACGACGTGCTGGCCGGGGGTGACGGCCGCGACCAGCTGACCGGCGATGCCGGTGCCGACGTCATCGACGGCGAGGACGACGACGACGGCATCTGGGGCGGCGAGGGCGACGACACGCTGACCGGCGGCGCGGGTCGCGATCGGCTCGCCGCGGGCAGCGGCAACGACCAGGTCGCGGGCGGCGACGGCGACGACGTGCTTTGGGGCGAAGCCGGCGCCGACGGCCTCGCGGGGGACGGAGGCGACGACGCCATCGCGGGGGGCGACGACGACGACGCGCTGTGGGGCGACACGGGCGACGACGGCCTCTGGGGTGACGCCGGGGACGATCTTCTCGACGGTGGTGCCGGCCACGACCTGCTCGACGGCGGGATCGGCCACGACCTCCTCGTCGGCGGTGCCGGCGGCGATCGCCTGGTGGGAGGCGAAGGCGACGACACGCTCGACGGCGGTGCCGAGCGCGACCTGCTGCAGGGCGGCGCCGGCAACGACACCTACCTGATCGACGGTGCCGGCGACGCCGATCTCATCCTCGATCACGAGGGTGCCAACACCTACCGGTTGCCGAGCGGCGTGACGCTCGACAACCTCGACCTGCGGATGGGATCCGACCCTTCCGGTGCCGCCAACCACCTGGTGGTGGTGCACGGCGGACGCGCCCTCGCCGTGCTGCTCGGGGGTTACGACCCGACGCGCGCCCCGGGCCTGGTGCTGGCCGACGGGCAGGCGGTCTCGCGCTGGGACATGCTGGCGCGCCTTGCCCGGCACGCGGATCCGGCCACCCACGGCGAGCCGGTTGCGATGGCGCCGCCCACCGGAACGGCGTCCTATGTCGACGAGCAACATCGCCTCGCGGCGAGCCAGGCCGAGCATCCGGTGAGCTTCGTCACCGTCGAACTGCCGTCGACGCAGCTCCTCGGCGGAGCGGGCGCCGATCACCTCGCGACGCTGGGCGCGACGGCGACGCTTGCCGGCGGCGCCGGTGACGACGAGCTCACCGGGGGCTACGCCGCCGACACGTTGCGCGGCGATGCCGGTGACGACCGGCTCACCGGCAACGGCGGCGCCGACCTGCTCGAGGGCGGGGCCGGCGACGACCGGCTCGCTGGCGGGCCCGGTGCCGATCGACTCGACGGCGGCGAGGGCGCCGACGTGCTCGACGGCGACGGCGACGAGGATACGCTGGCCGGGGGCCCCGGCGACGACAGCTTGCGCGGCGGGGCGAACCGCGACCGACTGGAGGGCGGCGACGGCGACGATCTCCTCGCCGGCGGCGATGCCAACGACCAGCTGGCCGGGGGCGCCGGCGTCGACGCGCTCGCCGGTGACGAGGGCGACGACATCCTCGACGGCGGTGCCGGCGACGACACGCTGGAGGGCGGCGGCGGCGACGACACGCTGGCGGGAGGTGCCGGCGACGACCTGCTGCGCGGTGGCCCGGGCGACGACACCTACGTCGTCGACGGCGTGGGCCACGATTCGCTGCGCGACCGCGAGGGGGCGAACGTCGTCCGCTTCGCCGCGGGGATCACCGACACGTCGTTCACGCTGACCCGCGGCGCCTCGGGCACCGCCGATCAGGACGCGCTGGTGCTCGATTTCGGCGCCGGCCATTCGCTGACCCTCGCGGATGGCCTGCGCGTCGCGGGCACCCAATTCAGGTTCGACGACGGGCGGGCGTGGACCCAGGCCGAGCTCCTCGACCGGCACTGGTCGGCGCCGCTGACGCTGTCGGCGACCGCCGCCGATCGCGTGCTGAGCGGTGGCGCCGGGGCCGACGTGCTCGGCGCCGCGGCGGCACCACCACACAACTCATCGGCAACCGCGGCGACGATGCGCTCGACGGCGGTGCCGCAGCGGATCGTCTCGACGGTGGTGCGGGCGCCGACACGCTGAACGGCGGCGGCGGCGCCGACGACCTGCGCGGTGACGACGGCAACGACCTGCTCGCCGGCGGCGACGGCGCCGATCTGCTCCGCGGCGGCGAAGGCGACGACAGCCTGAGCGGCGGTGCCGGCGACGACCGGTTGTTCGGCGGTGCGGGCGACGACGCCTACCTGCTCGCCACCGGCTCGGGACAGGACGTCGTCGACGACGGTGGGGGTCGCAACACGCTGCGCTTCGCCGCCGGCATCGACGGAGAGAGCGTCGCGATCCGGCACGATGCCAGCGACCTGCTGATCGCGCTGGGCGACGGCAGCAAGACCTGGATTCGCGGCGGCTGGGTGGACGAGCGGATATCGAGTCTCGCTTTCGCCGACGGGACGAGCCTGACCAACGCGCAACTGCGTGCGCGCGCACAGAGCCTCCTGCCCGGCGAAGCGTTGGCGAACCTCGGTCCGGCCCCGGTGTTCGGCACTGCCGGCGACGACACGCTCACCGGCGGCGAGCTCTTCGGCGACGCCGGCGACGACCTGCTGCGCGGCAGCGGCCGCTTCCACTTCGGTCGCGGCGACGGCGCGGACACGATCGCGATCGATCCGGCACCGGGCGGCGGCAGCGCCGGCACTCCGACCGTCGAGATCGCCCCGGGGATGGTCCGCGAAGATCTTTCGTTCTCGCGCGCCGGCGACGACCTGGTGATCGCGCTGCGCGGCAGCGCGGACCGGCTGACCGTGCGCGATCACTTCCTGGCCGCCCAGTCGCTGCTGGGATCGTCCGAATATCCCTCGTCAATCGCCTTCCTGCGCTTCGCCGATGGCACCATCCTCGACCGGGCGGCGATCGGCGCGCTGGTCGATGCCACCGGCACCCGCGACGACGATGCGGTCAACGCCGGCGCCGGCGGCGAGGGTGACGACCGGCTTCGGCTCGTCGGGCGCGCGCAGGACGTCCACGGCGGCGACGGCGACGATTCGCTCGCCGCCGATCCCCATCTGCCGGACGACACGTCGCGGCTGTACGGCGATGCCGGCAACGACGTGCTGGTCGCAGGGCGCGGCTACTACGCCGCCACGCAGCTGAGCGGGGGTTCCGGCGACGACGTCCTGCACGGTGCATCGTCGGCAACGCTCGACGGCGGCAGCGGCCGCAATCGCCTGGTGATCGGCAACGGGCCCGCCGACGACGTGTTCGCGGCGGCCGCCGCCGGCGGCAGCCTCGCGGCATTGCCCGCCGGCAGTCGCCCGCAGCAGTTGGTGCTCGCGCGCGACGGCGGCGCCGATTACGTCACGCAGCAGGACACGAGCCTGGGCAGCGGCCGCCACGATGCCTTCACCGTGCGCATGTCCGCCGCCGACTATCGCGATCTCACGGTCGGGCGCGATCGCGACGACCTGATCCTCGGCGTGCGCGGCCGCGATGCCAGGATGACGATCGCTGACTTCTTCGCGGCGGGCGCCGAGCACGCCGGCATGCAGGGGCTGCTGGTGGTGCAGGACGACTTGGGCTTCGCGTACCTCGACCCGGCGTCGCCCACCGCCGACGCGCTCGCCGCGAGGGCGCAGCCGATCGCGGCGGCCGCCGTCGAGAGCAGCGGCACCGCCGGCGACGACGACCTCGTCGGCGCGGGCAATGCCGACCAGCTGCGGGGGATGGCCGGCGACGATCGTCTCGACGGCCTCTCCGGCGACGACGTGCTCGCCGGCGGGGACGGCGACGACGTGCTGATCGGGCGCTCCGGCGACGATCGACTGGCCGGGGACGACGGCGACGACACGCTGATCGGCGGCTACGGCGACGACGATCTCGCCGGCGGCGAGGGCGCGGACAGCCTCGCGGACGCCGCGGGCGCCAACCGGCTCGACGGCGGGGCCGGGGCGGACACGCTGCGCGCATCCGGCGGCAGCAACGCGCTGCACGGCGGCGACGGCGACGACCTGATCGTGATGCTGGCAGGAGCCAACGCGGCCGAAGGCGGCGCCGGCGACGACCGCATCAACTTTCTCGGTGGCAGCGCCGACATCGATGGCGGCACCGGCGACGATCGGATCGATCTCGCGGGTGCCGGCACGGTGACGGTCCGCTTCGGCCGCGGGGCGGGCCGCGACCGCGTCGACGGTTCCGGTGGAGGCTGGGCCGCCGGTGTCGACGCCGAGATCGCCATCGGGCCGGGAGTCGCCGCTGCCGACATCGAGTTCACGACGCAGTTCAACGCGGGCCTGCAGGCCGAGGACTTCACGCTGTCGATCGCCGGGACGAGCGACCGACTGACGGTCGAAGGCGGCATCCGCAACGGCGTCGCGGCGGTGCAGACGCTGCGGCTTGCCTCGGGCGAGGTGCTCCGCGTCGCCGACCTGCTGGCGCAGCCGCGCTCGGGCACCGGCGGCAACGACACGCTGGTGGGCACGGCCGGCAACGATTTCCTGTCCGGCCTCGCCGGCAACGACCGGCTGCTGGGGATGGCCGGCGACGACCGCCTCGACGGCGGGACCGGCATGGACTTCATGGAGGGCGGCGCCGGGAACGACGTCTACGTCGTCGACGACCGCAACGATGCGGTCGCCGAAAGCGACGACCTCGGCCGCGATGCCGGCGGCAGCGACGAAGTGCAGACCTCGGTCAGCATGATCTTGCCGATGTTCGTCGAACGGCTGACGATGACCGGCAGCGAGCCGCTGACGGCCTGGGGCTCGGCCGGCGACGACATCCTGAACGGCAACGCAGGCGGCAACCGACTCGACGGCCAGCGCGGGGCCGACCGGATGGCGGGCGGCGCGGGAGACGACAGCTATGCGGTCGACGACGCCGGCGATCAGGTCGTCGAGGTCGCGGGCCAGGGTCGCGACGTCGTGTTCGCCACCGTTTCGCATGCACTGTCCGCCCACGTCGAGGACCTGTGGGTGTCGACCGATGCGGCGGCGGACGGCACCGGGAACGAGCTCGCCAACGACCTGCACGGCGGCAACGGCGCGAACACGCTGTCGGGGCGCGGCGGCGACGACACGCTGGACGGCGGTGCCGGTGCGGACACGCTGATCGGCGGCGCCGGCGACGATCTCTACGTCGTCGACGAGGCCGGCGACAGCGTCGTCGAAGCGGCCGACGAGGGCAGCGACAGCGTGCAATCGTGGGTGTCGATGTCCCTCGCCGACGGCGTCGAGAACCTGCAGTTGCTGGGGGGCGCGGGCGGCACCGCGGTCGGCAACGCGCTGGACAACCGCCTCGTCGGCGGCTCGGGCAACGATCGCCTCGACGGCGGCGGCGGCACGGACACGCTCGAAGGCGGCATCGGCACCGACACCTACGTGCTCCGCGCGGGAGGCGGCATCGACACGGTGATCGACATCCCGGTGGACGCCGACCTGGCCGTCGTCGCCGTGGACGCCGGTCTCGCGCCCGCCGACCTCCGCATCGACCGCGAGGAGGTCGACGGACGTTCGGCGCTCGTGGTCTCGGCGCACGACGGCGCCGACGCGCTGCGCTTCGTCGACTTCGGCGCCGTGCCCTATGACCTGGTCGTGCGGTTCGGCGACGGCAGCCTGTGGGACTCTGCGACGGTGCAGGCGAAGATCGGCGAACTGCGGGGCACCGAGGCCGCCGACTTGATCACCGGAGGGCCCGGGGCCGATCGGATGTTCGGCCTGGGCGGCGACGACGTCCTGCGCGGGGCAGCCGGCGACGACCTGCTCGACGGCGGCGACGGCGACGACGTGCTCGACGGCGAGGCGGGAGCCGACACCCTGCAGGGCGGTCGCGGCGACGATCGCTATCTCGCGGTCGCCGCCGACGACCACGTGATCGAGCACGCCGACGAGGGCATCGACACCGTCGAGACCGCGACCAGCCACGTGCTGGCGAGCGGCGTCGAGAGTCTCGTGTTCACGGGGCTGGAGGCCGTCGACGGCACCGGCAACGAGCAGGACAACCGGCTCACCGGCAATGCGGCCGCCAACACGCTCGACGGCGGCGGGGGACAGGACGTGACCGAAGGCGGTGCCGGCGACGACACGCACCTCGTCGACTCGGCGGCCGACGTCGTCATCGAGCGCGACGGCGAAGGCGTCGACACGGTGATCGCCGGCGCGAGCTTCGCGCTGCCCGCCGCCGTCGAGCATCTGGTGCTCGCCGGAGCGGCCGGCGACGGCACCGGCAACGTCCTCGACAACACGGTGACCGGCAACGAACTGGACAATCGCCTCGATGGCGGTCCGGGCGCCGACAGCCTGCGCGGCGGGGCCGGCGACGACACCTACGTCGTCGACGCCGCGGGCGATCGCGTGTTCGAGCAGCCCGGAGCTGGCAGCGATACCGTGCTGTCGTCGATCAGCTACGTCCTGCCCGTCGATGTCGAGCGGCTCACACTCATCGGAACCGCGCCGATCGCCGCGACCGGCAACGCCGCGGCCAACGTGCTCACCGGCAACGGCGCCGCCAACGCCCTCGACGGAGGAGCCGGTGCCGACACGATGAGCGGCGGGGTCGGCGACGATTCCTATCGGGTCGATCACGCCGGCGACGTCGTCGTCGAGGCGGCCGCCGCGGGCACGGACACGATCACCGCTTCGGTGTCCTTCGTGCTGCCCGCCCACGTCGAGCAGTTGCTGCTGGCGGGCGCGGCCGCGATCAACGGCACCGGCAACGCGCTCGCCAACGTGCTCGTCGGCAACGCCGCCGACAACGTGCTGAAGGGAGGCGCCGGAAGCGACGTGCTGCGGGGCGGCGCGGGCAACGACACTTTCATTGTCGACGTCACCGGGGACACCGTGGTCGAGAACGCCGGCGAGGGCACCGACGTCGTCAAGTCGGCGGTCGGCTGGACGCTCGGGGCCAACGTCGAGAACCTCACGCTCACCGGCTCCGCCGCGATCAACGGCACCGGCAACGCGCTCGCCAACGTGCTGGTCGGCAACGCCGCCAACAACGTGCTGAATGGACGCGCCGGGGCCGACACCCTCCGGGGCGGTGGCGGCAACGACGTCTACCTCGTCGATCAGTCCGGGGACGTCGTCGTCGAGGCGGCGGCCGCGGGCGAGGACGCCGTCCAGTCGGCGGTCAGCCACGCTCTGGCGGCCAACGTCGAGCACCTGACGCTGACCGGCGCGGCGGCGATCAACGGCACCGGCAACGTGCTGGCCAATGCGCTGGCCGGCAACGACGCCGCCAACGCGCTGGGCGGTGGCGACGGCAATGACCTGCTCTGGGGCGGCGGCGGCAACGACACGCTGGCCGGAGGCAACGGCGTCGATCTGCTGCAGGGCGGCACGGGCGACGACCTGCTCTCCGACGCGTCCGGCAACGGCCTGCTGGACGGCGGCGTCGGCAACGACACCCTGGGTGGCAGCACCGCGCGCGAGTTCATCGCCGGCGGCGCCGGAGCGGACTCGCTGACCACCGGCGGCGGCGCCGACGTCATCGCCTTCAATCGCGGCGGCGGCGCCGATGTCGTCAACGCGAGCATCGGTTCCGACGACACGCTGTCGCTCGGCGGGGGCATCGCCTACGCCGACCTCAAGCTCAGGAAGACCGGTCTCGATCTGGTGCTGGACGCCGGTGCGGGCGACCAGATCACCTTCCGCAACTGGTACCAGACCGGGGTCAACCAGAAGAGCGTGGTCAATCTGCAGGCGGTGGCCGACGCAATGGCCGGGTACAACGCGGCGGGCAGCGATCGGCAGCTCAACAAGCGGGTGGTGAACTTCAACTTCTCCGGCATCGTCGACCGCTTCGATGCGGCACGGGCCGCGGATCCGCTGTTGACCAGCTTCTCGGTCGGCAGCGCGCTGGCGGATTTCTACGTTTCCGGCAGCGACACCGCGGCCATCGGCGGCGACCTGGCCTACGACTACGGCCACCGCAATGCGCTGACCGACATCGGCATGGGCGCCGCACAGGCGATCGTCGCGGCGACCGGATTCGGTGTCGCAGCCCAATCGCTGCAATCGTTCGCGACGCTCCACGCCGGTACGCAGCGGCTGCGCTGAGCCGATGGGGCCGCGGCAGGGCGGGGCGACGCAGGGCGTGCTGGCGGCGGGTGGCGCGGGGGGCGCGATGCCGCGCCCACGACCGTCGCCGGCGTCAGTTGCCGTCGTCCATCAGCTTCTGCTGCCGCTCGATGAATTCCTTGGTGCTGTCGATCCCGCGCTGGTTGAGCACGAAGTTCCGCACCGCCGCCTCGACCAGCACGGCGAGGTTGCGGCCTGCGGCCACGGGGATCGTCACCTTGCGGATGGGGACGCCGAGAATCTCCTGGTAGGTCGCGTTGACCTGCAGGCGATCGAGCTCGGAAAACGAATCGTGGCTGTGGTCCTCGAGGTGGACGATGAACTTCAGCAGCTTGCGCGGGCGCACCGCGGTCTCGCCGAAGATCGTCCGGATGTTGAGGATGCCGATGCCGCGCACCTCGAGGAAGTCGCGCAGCACGCCGGGGCAGCGGCCCTCGAGCGTGTCCGGCGAGATGCGGTAGATCTCGACGATGTCGTCGGCGATGAGGCCGTTGCCGCGCGAAATCAGCTCCAGCGCCAGCTCGCTCTTGCCGATCGCCGACGCGCCGGTGATCAGCACGCCCATTTCCAGCACGTCGAGGAAGACGCCGTGCAGCGTCGTGACCTCCGCCAGCATCCGCGACAGGTACAGGCGAAACACGTCGACGAGATGTGGCGAAGGCTGGGCCGACGAGAACAACGCGATGTGGTGCGCGTTGGCCTGCTCGACGAGATAGGGCGGGACGGTCTCCCCGTTGGCCACGGTGACGGCGACGAGGTCGGCGCTGAACAGCCGGTCGATCGACGCGCGCGCCGCGGCTTCGTCCTGCCCGCGCAGAAAGGCGAGTTCGGCCGCCCCGAGGATCTGGATCCGGAACGGATGGATGAAATTCATGTGCCCGACCTGGCCGACGGTCGGTTTGAGGTCCGCCTCGCCGGTGAGCACCTTGTTGCCGCCCTGGCGCCCGGCCAGCCAGGTCATGCCGAGGCGCGCCTGGTTGTCGGCGAACAGGCGCTCGACGCTGACCTGCCGCGTGATGCCGTCGCCGTTCATGGCCGGTCGGCGGTCATTGCAGTCGCGACACGCCGCCCGCCGGTGCTACCCGGGGGCCTAGGCCGCGGGGACCCACTGGGCGAACAGCGCGTGCAGTCGGGCGGGATCGGGGGCATTGGCCAGCCGCTCGCGGAAGCTCCGCTCGCTGAACATCTGCGCCAGCTCGGACAGAAGCTGCAGGTGCTGCTCGGTGGCGTGCTCGGGCACCAGCAGGATGAAGACCTGGCCGACGGGCTTGCCGTCCGGGGCGTCGAAGGCGATCGGCGCCTTGAGACGCACGAAAGCGCCCAGCGCGGTCTTGAGGCCGCGGATCCGGCCATGCGGAATGGCGATGCCCTGACCGAGACCGGTCGAACCCAGCTTTTCGCGGGCGACCAGGCTGTCGACGACGTTGGCGCGAACCAGGCCGCGCTGGGTCTCGAACAGCGTGCCCACCGCGTCGAACAGCCGCGCCTTGGTGCCGGCGTCGAGGTCGAGCAGGATGTTGGCAGCCGGCAGGAGGTCGGCAATCTGGTTCATTGACGGCTAGGCGGATGACTGAAGCGGCGAGGTCGTGGCGGCGAACGAAAACGGGCAGTCCAATGACCGACGGCCCGCCGCGAAGCCAAATCATACGCCGGTCCGGTGGACACCGGAATGCCGCCCGGCGCCGCGCCCGGCGCGGTGTCGAACCCGGCGTCGGGCCGCGGGGGGCGCGACCGCGACGCGATCCGCGCCGCGGTCCGGCCCGGAGTCGTCGGGGCGCGGAGTCAGCCCTCCTTGACCGGCGCGGCGCCCGGGGTCGCCGGGCGGGCCTCGGCGGCGGCGACTTCACGCTTGATCGTCGCCCCGTCGTGCCGGTTGGGCGAGCGCTTCTCCTTGTGCTTGACGACCTGCCGGTCGAGCTTGTCGGCCAGCGCGTCGATCGAGGCGTACATGTCGGCCTCGATGGCCTCGACGTGGATGTCCTTGCCCCGCGTGTGCAGGTTGACCTCGACCTTGTGGCGCAGCTTGTCCACCGACATCACGACGTTGACGTCGATCACGTGATCGAAGTGACGGGTCACGCGGTCGAGCTTGGCGATGACGTAGTCGCGGATCGCGGGGGTGATCTCCAGATGATGTCCGGTGAGATTCAGGTTCATGAAGCACTCCTCTGGTTGCTGCGTGGTCCGCGGTCCTGGCGCCCGGTGGCCTCCTAGGGCATCCGCCGCAGGTTGACGGGAGGAATCTGCAGGGCCTCCCGGTATTTGGCTATGGTACGCCGGGCGACGATGATTCCCTGCTCGCCCAGCAGTTCCGCGATCTTGCTGTCGGTCAGCGGCGCGTCCGTCCTTTCGGCCGCGATCAACTGCTTGATCAGCGCCCGGATCGCGGTCGCCGACGCCGCGCCGCCGGTGTCGGTGGCGACGTGGCTGCCGAAGAAGTACTTGAGTTCGTAGGTGCCGCGCGGGGTGAGCATGTACTTCTGCGTGGTCACCCGCGAGATCGTCGACTCGTGCAGGTCGAGCATGTCGGCGATCTCGCGCAGCACCATCGGCCGCATCGCGACCTCGCCGTGGTCGAAGAAGCGCCGCTGCCGCTCGACGATCGCCTGCGACACCCGCAGGATGGTCTCGAAACGCTGCTGCACGTTGCGGATCAGCCACTTGGCCTCCTGCAGCTGCGCCGCGAGCTGCTGGTTGGACGAGTCGCGATTGCGCGTCAGGATGTCGGCGTAGATGCGGTTGAGCCGCAGCTTGGGCATCGCCGCCTCGTTGAGCGAGGCGACCCACTGGTTGCGCAGCTTGCGCACCAGCACGTCGGGCACGACGTAGTTCGATTCGGTGCGCGCGAAAGACGCCCCCGGCCGCGGATTGAGGCTGGTGATGAGCGCGCGCACGGCGCGGATCGTGGTGTCGTCGCAGTGCAGCACGCGCTTCAGCCGGGTGAAGTCGCGCGCGGCGAGGAGGTCGAGGTGGGCGCCGACCACGGTCAGCGCCTCGTCGCGCAGCGGCGTCGCCGCCGGCAGCGCCTTGAGCTGCAGGGCGAGGCACTCGGCCGCGTCGCGGGCGCCGACGCCGGGCGGCTCGAAGCTCTGCAGGAACTTCAGCGCGATGTTGATCTCGTCGCTGTCGATCTCCAGTTCCTCGGGGAAGAGCTCGAGGAGCTCCTCGACCGACGTGCCGAGGTAGCCGTCCTCGTTGACGGCGTCGATCAGCGCGGCGACGATCTGCCGGTCGCGCAGCGGGAGGTTCAGCACCGCGAGCTGGCCGAGCAGGTGTTCGCGCAGCGTGCCGGCGGCGGCCTGCTGCGGATAGAACGCGTCGTCGTCCTCGTCCGAGGGGTTGGCGCCGCCGCCCCAGTCCGACTCGCCGGACGAGTAGTCCTCGAAATCGGCGCGGTCGACGTCGTCGACGGTGTCGTTGGGCTCGAACGGGCCTTCGCTCTCCGCGACGCGTTCGCCGATGTCGGCGGCTTCGTCGCGCGGCGGCGCCTCGGCCGGCGTGGCGCTGCCGTTGACCGGCGGCTCGCCGACCGGAGCGTCTTCGTCGACCTCCGCCTTCTCCAGCAGCGGGTTTTCCTGCAGCAGCCGGTCGACCTCGGCGTTGAGCTCGAGCGTCGACAGCTGCAGCAGCCGGATCGACTGCTGCAGCTGGGGCGTCAGCGTCAGGTGCTGACTGAGCTTGAGTTGGAGGGTCTGTTTCATCGCCTGGTTTGTCGCGGTCCCGGTCAGAGCCGGAAGTGCTCCCCGAGATAGACCTTCCTCACGTCCTCATTATAGACAATGTCGCCGGGCGTCCCCGAAGCCAGGACCCGCCCTTCGTTGATGATATACGCGCGGTCGCAAATGCCCAGCGTCTCGCGGACGTTGTGGTCGGTGATGAGGACGCCGATCCCGCGCTGCTTGAGAAAGCCGATGATCTTCTGGATGTCGAGGACCGCGATCGGGTCGACGCCGGCGAAGGGCTCGTCCAGAAGGATGAAGCGCGGCCGCGTGGCCAGCGCCCGCGCGATCTCGACCCGCCGCCGCTCGCCGCCGGAGAGGCTGACTGCCGAGGCGTCCCGCAGGTGCGCGATCGTCAGGTCTTCGAGCAGCGCGTCCAGCCGGTTGGCGAGGGCGTCGTCCTCGAGATCCTGCAGCTCGAGAATGGCCCGGATGTTCTCGGCCACCGTCAGCTTGCGGAAGATCGACGCTTCCTGCGGCAGATAGGACAGTCCCATCCGCGCGCGGGTGTGGATGGGCATCCGCGACAGGTTCCGCCCGTCGAGCTCGATCCGCCCGCCGTCGGCCGACACCAGCCCCACGATCATGTAGAAGCAGGTCGTCTTCCCGGCGCCGTTGGGGCCGAGCAGGCCGACCACCTCGCCGCTCGCGACCGACAGCGAGACATCGTGGACGACGGTGCGCGACTTGTAGCGCTTCTCGAGCCGGGCGACGGAAAGCTCACTCATGGCGCGAGGTGCCCGCCGGCATCAGCGGGCGGCCGGGGCCATGGCATCGGCGGGCTTCAGCGACGGCGACGGCGGCGCGGTCTTCGCCCGGCCGGCGGCCGGGGCCTTCGCCTTGCCCGCCGCCTCCGGCTCGGCGGCCTTGGCGGGGTCGGCCGGCTCCTTGGGCCTGGCGCCGGGCAGCGGCAAGTCGGACTTGGGCTGGAACACCCCGCGCACGCGCGTATCGGCGTCGGCCGGAGCCGCACCGGGCGCGGCGGTGGCGGCGCGCCCCTCGGCCTTGAAGACCTCGGTGCCCGAGTTGTAGGAGATGTAGTTGCTGCGGATCTCGTCCTGCCCGCGCTTCAGCAGCGCGCGGTCGAAGAGTTCCAGCAGCTGCCTGCCGCCGTCGTACTCGGCCCGCTGTGCGTAGCCTTCGTAGTACTCGTCGACGCCGTCGCGCTTCTGGCGGAAGCTGACGGGGTTGCCGGTGGCGGTCGCGGACATCGAGTTGTCGGCGTTCTGCCGGAACACGATCTTGTCGGCGCGAATCGTCAGCGTCCCCTGGGTGATGACCACGTTGCCGGAGAGCGCGCCGACCTTGGTCTGGTAGTTGACGTCGCCGGTGTCGGCCGAATAGTTGATCGGCTGCTCGCGGTCGGCGGTCTGGGCCGGCGCCGGCGGCGGCACCAGCGCGAGGGCGAACGGCAGGCCCAGGACGACGATCCGGGCCAGACGGGGAAGGGGTGGGAGGGTCACTTGGCGATGGTGTTGGGCTGGAGGGTTCCGCGCACACCCGACTTGAGCTTGATCGTCTTCGCTTCGTTGTCGAGCTGGATGCCCACGCTGTGGATTATTCCACGGGGCTCCTCGATCGTCACCGGTCGGTCGGTCTCGGCCAGGCCCTTCTTCGGCACGACGCGGAGGTACTCGGTGGAGAGCTTCACCCGCCCGCTGCCGTCGCGCGGCTGCCCGGCCTTCGCCGGCTCCGCCTCGCGCACGCCGCGGACGCTGCCCTCGAGCGACATGGTTTCCCGGTCGCCGGAGACGACGCCGCGGTCGGCGAAGACCGACAGCGGCGCACGGTTGGGGTCGGTGATCGACAGCGCGAGGCCCTTGAGCGCGATCGTCTTGTCGTCGGGGAAGTGCTCGGCACGCTGCGCGGACAGCGCCTGCCGCGGACGTCCCTCGACGTCGAAACTGGTCGCGCGGAATTTCTCGACGAACAGATCGGGGTCGTGGCGCGAACTGCCGTCGACGCGCGGCGCCGGCGGCTGGATCTGCGCGTCCAGCCAGTAGGTGAGCGCCGCGAGGCTGCCGAGCAGCAGGACCGGCGACCAGGTGACCAGCCGGTCCAGCAGCAGCTTGGTGCGGTCGATCGCCATCGCCCGGGCTCGCCTTCAGGCGCCGAAGGCCGCCTGCGCGGCGGCGAGCGTGCCCTGCGCGGCGAGGATCAGCTCGCAGGCTTCGCGCACCGCGCCGTGCCCGCCCGCGGCCCGGGTGACGTGATGGGCCCGCGCCGCGACTGCGGCGGTGGCCTGCGGGACGGTGAGCGCGAGCCCGCATTGGGCGAACAGCGGCACGTCCGGAAGATCGTCGCCGAAATGCGCGCAGGCCTGCGGGTCGAGGCCGAATTCGCCGCGCAGCCGCTCCCATGCGGGCAGCTTGTGCTCGATGCCCATGACCACGTGGTGGATCCCGAGCTGACGGGCGCGGTGCGCCACCACCGGCGCATTGCTGCCGGTGATCCAGGCGACGGCGACGCCGGCGTGCATCGCCATCTTCATGCCCAGCCCGTCGAGCGCCGAAAAGGCCTTCATCTCCCGGCCGTGATCGTCGACGTAGATCGTGCCGTCGGTCAGCACGCCGTCGACGTCCAGCGTCAGCAGCCGGATGTGGCGCGCGCGCTCGACGACGGTCGCGGCGGCCACCGGCGCCTGGCGCACCCGCCTTCCCTGGGCGGCCCGGCGGGGGGGGGATTGACTACCTTGCGCACTCCGGTATTCGCGCTCGGGGCGGCCCTTCCCGCTCATACGACCCGGGCCCGGAAGAGGTCGTGGAGGTGCAGCGCGCCGACCAGCCGCCGCTGGTCGTCGACGACCAGCAGCTGGGTGACCTTCGGCGGCGTCTCCATCAGCTCGACGCAGTCGATCGCCAGCCGGTCCGGCCCGATCGTCCGCGGCGTCCGCGTCATCACGTCCTGCACCGGCGTGCGGGTGACGTCGCCGGCGCGCGTCAGGCAGCGGCGCAGGTCGCCGTCGGTGAAGATGCCGGTGACGCGGCCCTCGGCATCGCAGACGACGGTCATGCCCATGCCCTTGCCGCTCATCACGACCACCGCTTCGCCGAGCGAGGCGCTGCTGCCGACGACCGGCAGCGCGCTGCCGCTGACCATCACGTCGCGCACGCGGGTGAGCAGCCGGCGACCGAGTGCGCCGCCGGGGTGCGAACGCGCGAAATCCTCGACCGAGAAGCCGCGGGCGTCCAGCAGCGCGAGCGCCAGCGCGTCGCCCAGCGCCAGCGCCGCCGTCGTGCTGGCGGTCGGCGCGAGGCCGAGCGGGCAGGCCTCGGTGTCGACGGCGGCGTCGAGGTGGACGTCGGCGGCCTGCGCGAGCGACGACTGTTCGTTGCCGGTGAGCGCGATCATCTTCGCGCCCTGCCGCCGGATGTGCGGCGCCAGCAGCACCAGCTCGTCGGTCTCCCCGGAGTTCGACAGCATCAGCACGACGTCGTCGGCGGTGATCATTCCCAGGTCGCCGTGCGACGCCTCGGCGGGATGGACGAAAAAAGCCGGGGTACCGGTCGAGGCGAGCGTCGCGGCCAGCTTGTGCGCGATGTGCCCGGATTTGCCGATGCCCGAGACGACCACGCGCCCGCGGCAATCGAGGATCAGCGCCACCGCGGCAATGAACGGGTCGGCGAGCCGGCGCGACAGCGCGACGATCGCCGCCGCCTCGGTGGCGAGCACGTCGCGCGCCAGGGCGAGCGCCCGCGGCGCATCGAGGCGGTCGGTGCGCGGCGGGAGAGCGGCCAGGGCAGTCATCGGGACCAGTATAACCGACCCCCCCACCCGGGCCGCGCAGCGGAAGGCGACGATTCGGCGCCGGTGCCGGGCCTGCGCGGCGGCAGCGCAGAGGCGTGCTACATTCGACGCCATGTCCCTGCGCGGCCGCTGCCGCGCCGATCGCCGCCGATCATGCCGCAGACGCTGCAACTGATCCTCGTGCTGCTGGGTACCGCGGTCGTCGTCGTGGTCCTCTGCCGGCTGATCCGCCTGCCGCCGATCCTCGGCTATCTCGCCGTCGGCATCGCCGTGGGTCCGCATGCGCTGGCCTGGGTTCCGGATTCCGCCGAGACCCGGCTGCTGGCCGAGTTCGGCCTCGTGTTCCTGATGTTCTCGATCGGGCTCGAGTTCAGCCTCCCGCAGTTGCGGGCGATGCGGCGCGCGGTGTTCGGCCTGGGTCTCGCGCAGGTCGCGATCACGACCATCGCCGCGATGATCGGCCTGCAGTTCCTGGGTTACGGCTGGCAGGCCGGATTCGCGCTCGGCGGCGCGCTGGCGATGAGCAGCACGGCGATCGTTTCCAAGATGCTGGCGGAGCGGATGGAGCTCGCGGCGCCGCACGGGCGCGACGTCATGGGGATCCTGCTGTTCCAGGACCTCGCCGTCGTGCTGTTCCTGATCCTGCTGCCCTCGCTCAACCGCAGCGGCCCCGAGCTGGCGCTGGCGATCGGGCTCGCCTTCGTCAAGGCCGGGGCGGCGCTGGCGCTGATCCTGTTCGCGGCGCAGCGGCCGATGCGCGCGTGGTTCCACCTGGTCGCGCGGCAGCGCAGCTCCGAGCTCTTCATGCTCAACCTGCTGCTGATCACGCTCGGGCTCGCGGCGATGACCGAGCTCGCCGGGCTGTCGCTGGCGCTGGGCGCGTTCCTGGCCGGGATGCTGATCGCCGAGACCGAGTACCGCTACCAGGTCGAGGAGGACATCAAGCCGTTCCGCGACGTGCTGCTGGGCCTGTTCTTCATCACCATGGGCATGGCGCTCGACCTGTCGATCGTCGCCGCGAACTGGGGCTGGGTGGCGCTGCTGCTGGTGGTGCCGGTGCTGGTCAAGCTGGTGCTGATCGTGCTGCTCTCGCGCCTGTTCGGCGCGGCGCCGGCGACGGCCTGGCGGACCGGGTTCCATCTGGCGCAGGCGGGCGAGTTCGCGCTGGTGATGCTGGCGCTGATGCGGGTGCACGATCTGGTCGAGCCGACGCTGGCCCAGCTGGTGCTGGCGGCGATGGTGCTGTCGATGCTGGCGGCGCCCCTCATCATCCAGTTCTCCGAGCCGATCGTGCGTCGGCTGACGGCCAACGACTGGCTGGCCCGCGCGGCGCAGCTCACCCAGATCGCCGCCACGACGATGGCGCGGCAGGAGCACGTGCTGATCTGCGGTTTCGGGCGCAGCGGGCAGAACCTCGCGCGGCTGCTCGACGCGGAGGAGATCCCCTTCATCGCCCTCGACGCCGATCCGCAGCGGGTGCGCGAGGCCGCCGGCGCCGGCAGCAGCGTCGTCTACGGCGACGCCGGCCGGCGCGAGACGCTGGTGGCCGCGGGGCTCGCCAAGGCCCGGGCGGTGGTCGTCACGTTCGCCGACACCGCGATCGCGCTGAAAATCCTCCATCACGTCCAGCAGATGCGTCCCGAGCTGCCGGTGGTCGTGCGCACCGTCGACGACAGCGAGCTCGACCGGCTGATGGCGGCGGGCGCCTCCGAGGTGGTGCCCGAGGTGCTCGAAGGCAGCCTCATGCTCGCGTCGCACTCGCTGCTGCTGCTCGGCGTGCCGCTGAATCGGGTGCTGTCGCGGATCCGCGCCATCCGCGAGGAGCGCTACAGCCTGTTCCGCGGGTTCTTCCACGGCGCGACCGACGCCGCCGACGCCGCCGACAACCTGCAGCCCCGGCTGCACTCGGTGATGCTGCCCGACCGGGCGTACGCGGTGGGCCGCACGCTGGCGGAACTGGATGTCGCCGCGCTGGTCGAGGTCACCGGGGTGCGCCGGCGCGGCCTGCGCTCGCAGCGTCCCGGGGCCGACTGGCGCTTCGAGGGCGGGGACGTCGTGGTGCTGCTCGGCCTGCCGGAGAATCTCGCGTCGGCGGAGCGGCTGCTGCTGCAGGCGTAGGCGGCCCCTTGCCGGTGAACGTTCCGGCCGCGGCGACGGTCGCCACCGCACCCCCTCGGGTCGCTCGGTCGCCCCCGCGGCTGCGCGGCAGGGCGGGTTCGTCATAACTGACCCGCGGTCATTGTTACCGCCGGGACGCTCAGGCTACAATCGCCCCCTTGCCCCCAAGGCTCGGTCGAACCTGATGAATGCCGTCGCGCCGGACGTTTCCGGACTTCCGTCTGTTGCCGCCGACCACGCCGTCGAACTCGTCGACGTGCGCTTCGGCTACGACGCGCGGACGGTGCTGGACGGCATCTCGATGACCATTCCCCGCGGCAAGGTGGTCGCGATCATGGGCGGCTCCGGCTGCGGCAAGACCACGATCCTGCGGCTCATCGGCGGGCAGCTGCGACCGCGCACGGGACAGGTGCGGGTGGACGGCCAGTCGGTGCCCGAACTCGACCGCGAGGGCCTCTACGAGCTGCGGCGCCGGATCGGCATGCTGTTCCAGTTCGGCGCGCTGTTCACCGACATGACCGTCTACGAGAACGTCGCCTTCGTGCTGCGCGAGCACACCGACCTGCCCGAGGAGCTCATTCGCGACCTGGTGCTGATGAAGCTCCACGCCGTGGGCCTGCGCGGTGCAGCGCAGCTGAAGCCGGCCGAGCTGTCGGGCGGCATGGCGCGTCGCGTCGCCTTGGCCCGGGCGATCGCGCTCGATCCGATGCTCGTGATGTACGACGAGCCGTTTGCCGGGCTGGATCCGATTTCGCTGGGAGTCGTCGGCCAGCTGATCCGCCGCCTCAACGACGCGCTGGGCGTGACCTCGGTGGTCGTCACCCACGACATCTACGAGTCGCTCAAGATCGTCGACTACATCTACTTCGTCTCCGAAGGCCGCATCGTCGCCCAGGGCACGCCGGCCGAGGTCCGGGCGTCGGACGAGGCCTACGTCCGTCAGTTCGTCGACGGCGCTGCGGACGGCCCGGTGCCGTTCCACTATCCGGCGCCGTCGTACCGTTCGGAGCTCTTCGCCCGTGCCTAGCGAGCTTGCTTCCGGCGCAGTCGAACTGCTGCGGCGGGTAGGCGCCGGGGCCATCGCCTTCGTTTCCCGACTGGGCTACTCGGCACGGTTCTCGCTGGCTGTCGTCGTCCAGACGCCGGAGGCCTTCCGCCGGCTGCCGCTGACGCTGCGCGAGATCTACTTCGCCGGCGTCCTGTCGCTGATCATCATCCTGGTCTCGGGGATGTTCATCGGCATGGTGCTGGCGCTGCAGGGCTACGACGTCCTCAACCGCTACGGCGCCGACGAATCGCTGGGCATCCTGGTGGCGCTGTCGCTGGTGCGGGAGCTCGGACCGGTGGTCGCCGGTCTGCTGTTCGCCAGCCGCGCCGGCAGCGCGATCACCGCGGAGATCGGCTTGATGAAGGCGACCGAGCAGCTGTCGGCGATGGAGATGATGGCCGTCGACCCGATGGCGAGGGTGGTCGCGCCCCGCTTCTGGGGCGGCGTCATCTCGATGCCGCTGCTGGCGGCGCTGTTCTCGATGCTGGGGATCTACGGTGCCTATCTCGTCGGCGTCAAGCTGATCGGCATCGACGCCGGTGCGTTCTGGGGCAACATGCAGGCGGCCGTCGACTTCCGCACCGACGTCGTCAACGGCATCATCAAGAGCGTCGTCTTCGGCATCGCCGTCAGCATGATCGCCGTGTTCGAGGGTTTCGATGCCAAGCCGACCGCCGAGGGCGTGTCGAGCGCGACGACGCGCACCGTGGTGGCGAGCTCGCTGGTCATACTGGCGCTCGATTTCGTGCTCACCGTCTTCATGTTCCGGGGGGCGGCATGAGACGCCCGGACCGCCGGGTCGGCCAATTCCGCACCCTGCGGCAGGGGAGCCCGCGGCGGCAACAGGAGATCACTGCATGAGTCGCGCCACGCTCGACCTCTGGGTCGGCATCTTCGTCACCATCGGCCTCGGTGCGGTGGTGTTCCTCGCGCTCAAGGTCGGCAACCTGACCTCGTTCAACACCGCCCCCGGCTACCGGGTCGAGGCGCGCTTCGACAACATCGGCGGGCTGAAGCTGCGCGCCCCGGTCAAGGCGGCGGGCGTGGCCGTCGGCCGCGTGGAGGCGATTCGCCTCGATCCGGCCACCTACCAGGCGGTGGTGACGATCAGGATCGACCACGGCTTCGAGTTCACCGCCGACACCATCGCGTCGATCCTGACCTCGGGGCTGCTGGGCGAGGTGTACATCGGGCTCGACGTCGGCGGCGACACCCAGCTGATCGCCGACGGCGGCAGGATCGGCAAGACGCAGTCGGCGGTGGTGCTGGAGAAGCTCATCGGCCAGTTCCTGTTCGACAAGGCGGCGGAGCCGGCCAAGTGAAGCACCTGCTGCGCATCGCCGCGGCGCTCGCGGCTGCCGCACTGTTGGCCGGTTGCGCCACGACGGCGTCGCGGGTCGACCCGCTGGAGCCGATGAACCGGGCGCTGTTCGACGTCCACGAGGTCGTCGACGGCAACGTCGTGCGGCCGATCGCGCAGGCCTACGTCGACTACGTGCCGGAGCTGCTGCGGGTCGGCGTCTCCAACTTCTACAACAACATCGACGACCTGTTCTCGGGTTTCAACGGCCTGCTGCAGGGCAAGCCGCAGAAGGCGGGCGACGATTTCGGCCGGGTGCTGGTGAACACGCTGTTCGGTCTGGGCGGCATCCTGGACCCGGCGTCGGACCTGGGCATCGAGCGCGGCAACGAGGACTTTGGCCAGACCTTCGTCCACTGGGGGCTGCCGACGGGGCCCTATTTCTTCGTCCCGCTGTTCGGGCCGACGACCGCGGTCGACGCCACCGGCGCCGTCGTGCGCGTGCTCTGGGGGCCGGTCAGCGAAATTTCGTACGTGCCGCTGCGCAATTCGCTGTACGGCCTCGGCTACGTCGACCTGCGCGCCCGCGCGCTGGCGGCGGGCGACATTCTCGACACCGCGGCGCTCGACCGCTACCTCTTCACCCGCAATGCCTATGTGCAGCGCCGGCGCTACCTCGTCTTCGACGGCAGCCCGCCGGCGGAACCCGAGGACGAATAGACGATGCGTATCGCGCCCCTGTTGCGGCGGTTCGCCGCGATCGCCGCCGGCGCCGCGATGGCGCTGCTGCTCGCGGCCGCGCCCGTCGCGGCGCAGGAGGCGCCCGACGCGCTGGTCAAGCGCGTGTCGCAGGAAGTGCTGCAGATCGTCAAGACCGATCCGCTGGTCCAGGCCGGCAACGAGGCGCGAATCCGCGAGGTGGTCGAGGTCAAGCTGCTGCCGAACTTCGACTTCGCCCGGATGACGGCGCTGGCGATGGGCCGCAACTGGCGCGCCGCGTCGCCGGAACAGCAGAAGCGGCTGGTCGACGAGTTCCGCACGCTGCTGGTGCGCACCTACTCGGGCGCGCTCAACCAGTACCGCAACGAGACCATCGACTACAAGCCGCTGCGGATGAATCCGGCCGACACCGAGGTCATCGTGCGCACCGCGGTGCTGAAGCCGGGCGGCTCGCCGATCCAGATCGACTACAGCATGGGCAAGAAGCCCGACGGCTGGAAGGCCTACGACGTCATCGTCGCCGGCGTGTCGCTGGTCACCAACTATCGCGACGAGTTCAACCAGCAGGTCCAGTCGGGCGGCGTCGACGGCCTGCTGAAGACGCTGGCCGACAAGAACAAGGGAGTCGCGGGCAAGTGATCGCCAGCTGCGGCCGGCAGACCGACGCGGCGGCGCTCGCCGCCCGTTTCGTCGCCGCCGACGGCGGCGCGCGCTGGGCGTTCGGCGGCGCATTGACGTTCGGCAACGCGGCGGCGGTGCTGGAGGCGGCGACCGGGCTCGCGCTGCCGGCGTCGGGCGTCGTCGACTGCGCCGGGCTGACCGCCGTCGACTCGGCCGCCGTGACCGTGCTGCTGGCACTGAAGCGCCGCGCCGCCGAGAACGGCGTCGACCTCGGCTTCGTCAACGCCCCGGGGCCGCTGCGGGCGCTGGCCGACGTCTACGATGTCGAGGGCCTGCTCGGCATCGCCTGAACCCGTCCCCAAGACGGGGCCGCCCGGTCCCCGCGTCCGCGCCGCACGCTCCCCTCCGACCGCTCCGCCATGACCCCCGCCGTCGCCGTCACCGACATCGCCCGCCGCTTCGGCCGCGTCCAGGCGCTCGACGGCGTGAGCCTCGCCGTCGAGGAGGGCGAGTTCTTCGGGCTGCTCGGCCCCAACGGCGCCGGCAAGACGACGCTGATCTCCATCCTGGCCGGCCTGGTGCGGCCGGACCGGGGCAGCGCCCGCATCAAGGGACACGACGTCGTCGCCGACTATCGCCTCGCCCGCCGCGCGCTGGGGGTCGTGCCGCAGGAACTGGTGTTCGACCCGTTCTTCTCGGTGCGCGAAACGCTGGAGCTGCAGTCCGGCTACTTCGGCATCACCGGCAACGACGCCTGGATCGACGAGATCCTCCACCACCTCGCGCTCACCGCCAAGGCCGACGCCAACATGCGCTCGCTGTCGGGCGGCATGAAGCGCCGCGTGCTGGTCGGCCAGGCGCTGGTGCACAAGCCCCCGGTGATCGTCCTCGACGAGCCGACCGCGGGCGTCGACGTCGAACTGCGCCAGAGCCTGTGGGCGTTCATCCGCAAGCTCAACCGGGACGGGCACACGATCATCCTCACCACCCACTACCTCGAGGAAGCCGAGGCGCTCTGCGGCCGCATCGCGATGCTCAAGGCCGGCAAGGTGGTCGCGCTCGACACCACGCACAACCTGCTGTCGCGCTTCGCCGGGCTCACCGTCCGCCTGGTGGCGCCGGCCGTCCCCGCCGCCTGGCAGCCGCGGATCCTGCGTCGCGAAGGCGGCGTCTTCTTTCTCGGCCTCGGGAACTACGCCGAGCTCGAGACGCTGCTGGCGGCGCTGCGCCAGGACGGCATCGCCATCGCCGAGCTCGCGCTGCAGGAGACCGACCTCGAACAGGTGTTCCTGCGCATCATGAGCGGCGACGCCGGGACCGCCGCGCCATGATCCGGGTCGCCGGCGCCGGCTGGGTCACGCTGCTCTACAAGGAGATGCTGCGCTTCTGGAAGGTGAGCTTCCAGACCATCGCCGCGCCGGTGCTGACGTCGCTCCTGTACCTGCTCATCTTCTCGCACGTGCTGGAGTCGCACGTCGCGGTGTTCGACGGCCGCGTGCGCTACACGGCGTTCCTGGTTCCGGGCCTGGTGATGATGTCGGTGCTGCAGAACGCCTTCGCCAACACCTCGTCGTCGCTGATCCAGTCGAAGATCACCGGCAACCTGATCTTCGTGCTGCTGCCGCCGCTGTCGCCGGCGGAGCTGTACTTCGCCTATGTGCTGGGGGCGATGGTCCGCGGGATGACGGTGGGCCTCGGCGTGTTCGCGGTGACGCTGTGGTTCGATCCCGGGCTGCTGCAGATCCCGCACCCGCTGTGGGCGCTCGCCTTCGCGCTGCTCGGCAGCGCCATCCTCGGCACGCTGGGCCTCATCGCCGGAATCTGGGCCGACAAGTTCGACCAGCTGGCGGCGTTCCAGAACTTCGTCATCGTCCCGCTGACGTTCCTGTCCGGCGTCTTCTATTCGATCCACACGCTGCCCGCGTTCTGGCAGACGCTGTCGCGGTTCAACCCCTTCTTCTATATGATTGACGGCTTCCGCTACGGCTTCTTCGGCCTGTCCGACGTCTCGCCGTGGCTCTCGCTCGGCATTGTCGCCGGGTGCTGCGCGGCGCTGTCGGCGCTCACGCTCGTGTTGCTGCAGCGCGGCTGGAAGCTGCGCGCCTGAAGCCGCGTCGCCCATTCCTTCATCGCCCCGAGGCTGCCCATGGTCACTGCAGAATCCATCGAACAGTCGATCGCCGCCGGCCTCGCCTGCGCGCACCTCGAGGTGCGCGGCGACGGCCACCACTGGGAGGCGCTCATCGTGAGCCCCGCCTTCGAGCACCTGTCCAAGGTGCGCCAGCACCAGCTCGTCTACGCGGCGCTGGGCGAACGGATGCGCGAGGAGATCCACGCGCTATCGATGACCACGCTCACGCCCGCGCAGTGGGCCGCGGCGCAGTCCTGAGCGGGCGCGGGACGACGCGATGGACAAGCTGCTGATCGAAGGCGGGCGTCCGCTGGCCGGCGAGCTGCGCGTCTCCGGGGCGAAGAACGCGGCGCTGCCGATCCTTTGCGCGGCGCTGCTCTCGCCCGAGCCGCTGACCCTCACCAACGTGCCGCGCCTGAACGACGTGCGGACGATGCAGACGCTGCTGGCGCAGATGGGCGTGCGTCTCGACGCCGGCACCCGCGGCACGGTCGCCCTCGACGCGCGCAGCATCGACTGGCCGCTCGCCCCCTACGAGCTGGTGAAGACCATGCGCGCGTCGATCCTGGCGCTGGGGCCGCTGCTGGCGCGTTGCGGCGAGGCGCGGGTGTCGCTGCCCGGCGGCTGCGCGATCGGGCTGCGCCCGGTCGACCAGCACGTCAAGGGCCTGCAGGCGATGGGCGCCGAGATCGACCTCGAGCACGGCTACATCAATGCCCGCGCGACGCGGCTCAAGGGCACGCGCTTCGGCTTCGACCTGGTCACCGTCACCGGCACCGAGAACCTGCTGATGGCGGCGACGCTCGCCGACGGCACCACGGTGCTGGAAAACGCGGCCCGCGAGCCGGAGGTCGTCGACCTCGCGCGCTGCCTCACGGCGATGGGCGCGCGCATCGACGGCGCGGGCACCGACCGCATCACCATCGACGGCGTGGCCGCGCTGCACGGTGCCACCCACGCGATCATGCCCGATCGCATCGAGACCGGGACCTTCCTGGCGGCGGTGGCCGCGACCGGCGGCGACGCGCTGCTCACCGGGACGCAGGCGGGAACGCTCGACGCGGTGCTGGACAAGCTGCGCGAAGCGGGGGCGACCGTCGACGAGGCGCCGGCGTCGATCCGCATCCGCCGTCGCGGCGCACTGGCCGCGATCCACATCCGCACCGCCCCCTATCCCGCGTTCCCGACCGACATGCAGGCGCAGATGATGGCGCTGGCGACACGCGCGCACGGCACGACGGTGATCACCGAGACGATCTTCGAGAACCGGATGATGCACGTCCAGGAACTCGTCCGCCTCGGCGCCGTCATCGACGTCGAAGGCAACGCCGCGATCGTCAAGGGCGTCGCCAAGCTCACCGGGGCCACCGTCATGGCCACCGACCTGCGCGCCTCGGCCTGCCTGGTCATCGCCGGGCTGATGGCCGAGGGCGAGACGACGATCGACCGCATCTACCACCTCGATCGCGGCTACGAGGAGATCGAGGAAAAGCTGTCGGCGCTCGGCGCGCGGATTCGCCGCATCCAGTGAGCTCCTGCACCAAGGCGTTCGCCTTTCCTGCAGCAGCGCCCTCAGGCGCGATGGCAATCGCCGCGGTCCGGCAGGACCCGATCGCGGCTGACGCCGCTCGCAGGGGATGCGGATCGACCCGATGACCGACCTCGCCTCCTCGCCGCTGGGTCACGCGACGACCTATGCCGACGCCTACGATCCGGCGCTGCTGTTTCCGGTCGAACGGGCGCCGCAGCGCGAGGAGCTCGGCCTCGGCGCCGCGCTGCCGTTCCGCGGTCGAGACGTCTGGACCGCCTACGAGCTGTCGTGGCTCGACCCCGCCGGCAAGCCGCAGGTCGCGGTCGCGACCTTCGTCGTGCCGGCCGAGTCCCCCGGCCATCGTCGAGTCGAAATCGGTCAAGCTCTACCTCACGGCGTTCAACCAGTCGCGCTTCGCCGATCCCGCGGCGGTCGCCGCGTGGTGGCGATCCGCGACGGATCGGGCCTTCGCCGGGCGACCGGCCGCGCCGCGATGCCGGTGACCTGACGCTGGCTGACTGCCGGGCTTCTCGCTGGGTCACGCGCGAGCTGCCGACGGCGAGTCGGATCGCTCGACTGCCCGGCACCTTCGTCGCGGAGCGCTTCGCCGCGCCGTTCCGGCGGCGAAGCCTTCCGCGACGGGGCCGCGGGCGCGGTCCGCCGCGACACGCCCACCCGCGGGCTTTTTCGTCCGTCTGCCCGGTGACCGGTCAGCCGGACTTCGCCAGCCTGCAGATCCGCTATCGCGGTGCCGGCGCTGGGCACCGCGCAGCCGCCTGCGACGACTCAGGCGCTGTTCGCGCCGCCACCTGGGACGCCACGAGCACTGCATCGCGCGGATCTGCGTCGACCTCGCCGGCAGCGCCGCTGCCGACCGCTGTCGCTGGCGGTGCACGCGCGGTTCACCCGCCGCGGCGGCGTCGACATAACTCCCTGGGGCGGCGCACAGGCGGCGCACCTGCCGCCGGCCGCGCAACCGGTTTGGACGGGCCGGGCGGCTGGACGGCTCCACGACCGGGCGCGGCGCGCGGCCGGCGTCGACACCGCGGCAGTCCGCCTGCGACGAGCGGGCAGGCGGGGCGCTCGAACGCCGGCGCGGCCGGGGGGGGGGGGGGGGGGGGGGGGGGGGCGCGCGGAGGCCTCGCCTGCGCGTGGCGCTGGCGCCGGGCAACGACGCCGACCTCGTCGTGCTCGACCTCGCCGCCACGCCGCTCCTGTCCTGGCGCATTCCGTTCTGCGAGTCGATCGAGGACGTGCTGGCGGTGCTGATGATGCTGGGCGACGACCGGCTGGTCGCCGCCACCTACGCGGGCGGCCGGCTCGTCCATCGGCGCTGAAAGCCGCGGACCGGACGGGCGCGCCCCGTCCGGTAGAATGAAGGGCTCCCGCTTCCCGCACGCCCGGATTGCCGTGACCACGCTGACGCTCGCCCTGTCGAAGGGGCGCATCTTCGAAGAGACGCTGCCGCTGCTGGCGGCCGCCGGCATCGTCCCGGTCGAGGACCCGGAATCCTCGCGCAAGCTCATCATCGGCACCAACCGGCCCGGCGTCTCGGTGGTGATCGTCCGTGCGTCCGACGTGCCGACCTACGTGCAGTACGGCGCCGCCGACGTCGGGGTCGCCGGCAAGGACGTGCTGCTCGAGCACGGCAGCGAAGGGCTCTACCAGCCACTGGACCTCGAAATCGGCAAGTGCCGGATGGCGGTGGCTACCCGCCGCGGCTACGACTGGGCCGGCACCGTGCAGCGGGGCGCGCGCATCCGCGTCGCCACCAAGTACGTCCGCACCGCGCGCGAGCACTTCGCCGCCAAGGGCATGCACGTCGACCTGATCAAGCTCTACGGTTCGATGGAGCTGGCGCCGCTGGCGGGGTTGGCCGACGTGATCGTCGACCTCGTTTCCACCGGCAACACGCTGAAGGCCAACGATCTCGTCGCGGTCGAGGACATCATGCCCATCAGCTCACGGTTGATCGTCAATCCCGCCGCGCTGAAGCTGAAGCGCGCCGAGGTGCAGCCATTGCTCGAGGCGATCGCCCGCGCGGTGGAAGGCCGGAGGAAGGCGGTCCAGTGAACGCCACGGGGTCGGCCGCGCTCGTCATCCGCCGCCTCGACGCCGCGGCGCCGACGTTCGACCGCGAGCTCGCCGCGCTGGTCGCCTTCGAGACCGGCCAGGACCCGGCGATCGACGCCACGGTCGCGGGCATCGTCGCCGACGTGCGCGCCCGCGGCGACGCGGCCGTGCTGGAGTACACCGCGCGCTTCGATCGGCTGCAGGCGGCGTCGGTCGCGGCACTGGAGATCACGGCCGCCGACATGGCCGCGGCCTTCGCGGGGCTGCCGCCGGCGCAGCGCGCCGCCCTCGAGCTCGCGGCGGCACGCGTGCGGTCCTACCACGAGCGGCAGAAGCTCGCCTCGTGGTCGTACCGCGACCCCGACGGCAGCGAGTACGGCCAGCAGGTGACGCCGCTCGACCGCGTCGGCGTGTACGTGCCCGGCGGCAAGGCGGCGTATCCGTCGTCGGTGCTGATGAACGTGATTCCGGCCCACGTCGCCGGCGTCGCCGAGATCGTCATGGTGGTGCCGACGCCGGACGGGACGCGCAACCCGCTGGTGCTGGCGGCCGCGCACCTGGCGGGCGTCTCGCGGGCGTTCACCATCGGCGGCGCGCAGGCGGTCGCCGCGCTTGCCTACGGCACCGCGACGATTCCCGCCGTCGACAAGATCTGCGGTCCCGGCAACGCCTACGTCGCCGCGGCCAAGCGGCGCGTGTTCGGCGCCGTGGGCATCGACATGGTCGCCGGGGTGTCGGAGATCCTGGTGATCGCCGACGCCAGCGCGCGCCCGGACTGGGTGGCGATGGACCTCTTCTCGCAGGCCGAGCACGACGAGCTCGCGCAGGCGATCCTGGTGTCTCCCGACGCGGCGCTGCTCGACGCCGTCGCGGCCAGCGCCGCGCGGCTGATCGAGGCGATGCCCCGGCGGGCGATCATCGCCGCGTCGTTCGCCGGGCGCGGCGCGTTCATCCGCGTGCGCGACCTCGGCGAGGCCTGCGCGGTGTCCAACCGGATCGCCCCGGAGCACCTGGAGCTCGCGGTCGCCGATCCCGACGCCCTGCTGCCCCGGATCCGCCACGCAGGGGCGATTTTCATGGGTCACGAGGCGTCGGAGGCGCTGGGCGACTACTGCGCGGGGCCCAATCACGTCCTGCCCACCGGCCGCACCGCGCGCTTCTCCTCGCCGCTCGGCGTCTACGACTTCCAGAAGCGGTCGTCGGTGCTGAAGGTCTCGCGCGCCGCGGCGCAGACGCTGGGCCCGGTGGCGGCGACGCTGGCCGACGGCGAAGGGTTGCCGGCGCACGCGCGCAGCGCGCGGTTCCGCGTCGAGCGCGACTGACCGGGAAGCGACGCCGGCATGCGCCCCGAGGTTGCGACGCAGGTTTCGGCGGTGGGTGCCTGAGGTGCCGGCCGGCGTCGCCCCGTCGGCGCGCTCCGCGGCCGCTTTCGTCGACGCGAACGTGCGTCCCGAGCTGCGGGCGCTCACCGCCTACGTCGTCGCCAGGGCCGAGGGCATGATCAAGCTCGACGCGATGGAGAACCCGTTCGCGCTCCCCGAGCACCTGCGCTCGCGCGTCGCAGCGGCGGCCGCGCGGGTGGCGGTGAACCGCTATCCCGACGGCGAGGCGGAGGGCGTCAAGGCAGCGCTGCGCGCGACGCTGGCGCTGCCCGCCGGCGCCGGGATCATCGTCGGCAACGGCTCCGACGAACTGCTCCAGATCATCACCTCGACGCTCGCCCGCCCGGGCGCGTCGATGCTGGCGGCGGAGCCGTCGTTCGTGATGTACCGGATGAACGCCATCTATGCCGGCATGCGCTACGTCGGCGTGCCGCTGACCGCGGACTTCGGACTCGACGCGGCGGCGTTCCTGCGGGCGATCGAGGCGGAGAAGCCGGCGCTCGTCTACCTCGCGTACCCCAACAACCCGACCGGCAACCTGTTCGCCCGCGAGGACGTCGAGCGCGTGCTGCGCGCGGCCCCTGGCCTGGTGGTGATCGACGAGGCCTACTACGCGTTCGCCGACGCGAGCTTCATCGGCCGGGTGATGGAGTTTCCCAATCTCCTGGTGCTGCGCACGGTGTCCAAGATCGGCATGGCGGGCCTGCGGCTGGGCTACGCGGTCGCCGCCCCCGAGTGGATCGCCGAATTGAACAAGCTGCGCCAGCCGTATAATCTCAATGCGCTGACGCAGGCGGTCGCGCCGGTGTTGCTGGCCGAAGGCGAGCTGCTGGCGCAGCAGGCCGCGCTGATCAGGGCGGAGCGGGCGCGACTGGCGGCGCGGTTGTCCGTCCTTCCGGGCGTGCGCCTGTACCCGACGCAGACCAACTTCGTGCTGCTGCGGGTGCCGGACGCGCCGCGATGGTTCGCGTCGTTGCGGGATGCCGGCATCCTGGTGAAGAGCCTTCACGGCGGGCATCCGCTGCTCCAGCACTGCCTGCGGATCACCGTCGGCACGCCGCAGGAGAACGACGCACTGCTGGCAGTGCTGGAAGGGCAACGATGAGCGAAGCCAACTTTCCCCCCCGCCGCGCGCGCATCGAGCGCCGGACGGCGGAAACCCGGATCGTGGTCGAGATCGACCTCGACGGCAGCGGCCGCGCCGAGTTCGCGACCGGGGTTCCCTTTCTCGACCACATGCTCGACCAGGTCGCGCGCCACGGGATGATCGACCTCGTCGTCAAGGCCGACGGCGACCTGCACATCGACGCCCACCACACGGTCGAGGACATCGGCATCACGCTGGGCCAGGCGCTGGCCGAGGCGGCAGGCGACAAAAGGGGGCTGACGCGCTACGGCCACGCCTACGTGCCGCTGGACGAGGCGCTGTCGCGGGTGGTCATCGACCTGTCCGGTCGCCCCGGCCTCGAGTTCCACGTGCCCTTCACCCGCGCGCTGATCGGCGCCTTCGACGTCGACCTTGCGCACGAGTTCTTCCAGGGCTTCGTCAATCACGCGCTGGTGACGCTGCACGTCGACAACCTGCGCGGCGACAACGCGCACCACCAGGCCGAGACGGTGTTCAAGGCTTTCGCGCGCGCGTTGCGGATGGCGCTGGCACCCGATCCGCGCGCCGGCGCGGCGATTCCGTCGACCAAGGGAACGCTTTGTCAGGCGGCAGGGTCAGGTCAGGGCAGGTATCAGGCATCAGGCATCAGGCATCAGAATTACCCTAAGAACTTCCGAGAAGCCAATGCGGCAACGCTGTTTTTTTCTGATCCCTGTTCCCTGACCTCTGATGCCTGCCATCGCCGTCGTCGACTATGGAATGGGCAACCTGCGCTCGGTGGCGAAGGCGCTGGCCCACGTCGCGCCGGACGAGCACATCGTCGTCACCGCCGATCCGCGGGTGATCCGCGCCGCCGACCGGGTGGTGCTGCCGGGGCAGAGCGCGATGCCCGACTGCATGCGCTGCCTCGATGCCAGCGGCCTCGCCGACGTCGTGCAGGAAGCCGCGGCGACGCGCCCCTTCCTCGGCATCTGCCTGGGGCTGCAGATGCTGTTCCAGTCCAGCGAGGAAGGTCCGACGCCGGGCTTGGGCGTGCTGCCGGGGCGCGTGGTCCGCTTCCGCGACGCGGCGATGCAACTGCCCTCGGGTGTCCGGCTCAAGGTGCCGCACATGGGCTGGAGCCCCGTGCGCCAGGCCCGCCCCCATCCGCTCTGGGCCGGCATCGCCGACGGAACGCGGTTCTATTTCGCGCACAGCTATCACCCGGTTCCGAAAGATCGCGCGGTCATCGCGGGAACCGCCGACTACCCGACGGCGTTTACTTGCGCCATCGCACGGGCTAATATCTTCGCGACCCAGTTTCATCCGGAAAAGAGCCACCGCGCCGGCCTCAGGCTGCTTGCCAACTTCGTCGCCTGGAACGGTTGCGACTGACCCTCCTGCGGCCGCGCGCGGCGACCCCGTCGCGACCGCCCGCACTTTCGCCACGCCTTCCGCCGCTGCCTCCGCCAACCACCCGCCGCCATGCAGATCATTCCCGCGATAGACATCAAAGATGGTCACTGCGTACGTCTGAAGCAGGGCGAGATGCACTCGGCGACGGTGTTCTCCGAGGACCCCGCCGCAATGGCGCAGCACTGGCTCGAGCAAGGTGCCAAGCGGCTGCACATCGTCGATCTCAACGGCGCGGTCGCCGGCGTGCCCAGGAACGAGCTCTCGATCCGCGAGATCGTCAGCGTGATCGGCGAGGAGATCCCGGTGCAGCTCGGTGGCGGCATCCGCGACCTCGACACCATCGAGCGCTACCTCGACGACGGCATCACCTACGTCATCATCGGCACCGCGGCGGTGAAGAACCCCGGGTTCCTGCACGATGCCTGCTACGCATTTCCCGGGCACATCATCGTCGGGCTGGACGCGCGCGACGGCAAGGTGGCGACCGACGGCTGGTCGAAGATGACCGGCCACGACGTCATCGACCTGGGCCGGAAATTCCAGGACTACGGCGTCGAGGCGATCATCTACACCGACATCGGGCGCGACGGCATGCTCACCGGCATCAACGTCGAGGCGACGGTCAAGCTCGCGCGCTCTCTCTCGATCCCGGTGATCGCGTCGGGCGGCGTCGGCTCGATCAAGGACATCGAGGACCTGCTGCCGCACGAGAAGGACGGCATCATCGGCGCCATCGCCGGCCGTGCGCTGTACGAAGGCAAGCTCGACTTTCGCACCGCGGCCCGGGTCGCGGCCGGCGGCAAATAGGGCGCGGCGCGGCCGGGCCCGCCGCCGACCGCCTGCCGACCGACCCATGGGCCTCGCCAAGCGCATCATCCCCTGTCTCGACGTCGCCGAAGGCCGCGTCGTCAAGGGCATCAACTTCGTCAACCTGCGCGACGCCGGCGATCCCGTCGAGGTCGCCCGCCGCTACGACGAGCAGGGCGCCGACGAGCTCGCATTCCTCGACATCCGCGCCAGCATCGAGACCCGCGGCCTGCTCTATCACATGATCGAGGCGGTCGCCGACCAGGTCTTCATTCCGCTGACCGTCGGCGGTGGGGTCAACTCGGTCGACGACATCCGCGCGCTGCTCAACGCCGGGGCCGACAAGGTCAGCATCAACACCGCAGGCGTCCGCCACCCGGGGCTGTTCGAGGAAGCCGCCGGCCGCTACGGCTCGCAGTGCATCGTCGCCGCGATCGACGCCAAGCAGTCGGCGCCCGAGGCCTGGGAGGTCTACACCCACGGCGGGCGCACGCCGACCGGCATGGACGCGATCGAATGGGCGCGCGAGGTCGTCGCCCGGGGTGCGGGCGAGATCCTGCTCACCAGCATGGATCGCGACGGCGCCCGCACCGGCTTCGATCTCGAGCTCACGCGCGCGATCGTCGAGGCGGTCGAGGTGCCGGTGATCGCCTCGGGCGGCGTCGGGTCGCTGCAGGATCTCGTCGACGGCATTCTCGAGGGCGGCGCCGACGCGGTGCTCGCGGCCTCGATCTTCCACTATGGCGAGTTCACGATCGGGCAGGCCAAGGCCGCGCTGGCCGCCGCCGGCATCGAGATCCGGGATTAGGATGGAACGGCGCCCGCGCGCGACAGACACGAATGCGGCCGACGCCTGGCTCGACGCGGTGCGCTGGGACGGCGCGACCGGCCTGGTGCCGGCCATCGCCCAGGACGCGACCACGGGCCGGGTGCTGACGCTCGCGTGGATGAACCGCGAGGCGCTGCGCCTCACCGTCGACTCCGGCCGGGTCCACTACTGGTCGCGCTCGCGCGGCCAGCTGTGGTCGAAGGGCGAGACCTCCGGCCATGTGCAGCAGGTGCGCGAGCTGCGCCTCGACTGCGACGCCGATGCCGTGCTGGTGGCGGTCGACCAGGTCGGCGGGATCGCCTGCCACACCGGACGGGAGAGCTGTTTCTTCCTCCGCTACGACGACGGGCGCTGGGTCGCCGTCGATCCCGTGCTCAAGGACCCGGCCGCGATCTACGGTCATGAATAAGCCCGCAGCCCTCGCTGACGACGCGCTCGACCGCGTGGCCGCAACCATCGCCGCGCGCCGCGACGCGGACCCCGCGTCGTCGTACGTCGCCGCGCTGTTCGCCAAGGGCGACGACGCGATCCTGAAGAAGATCGGGGAAGAGGCGACCGAGACGGTCATGGCGGGGAAGGACGGCGACCGGGCGCGCATCGTCGCCGAGGTCGCCGACCTGTGGTTCCATTGCCTGGTGCTGCTCGCGCGGCACGGCCTCGGCCCCGACGACATCCGCCGCGAGCTCGCGCGCCGCGAGGGCGTGTCGGGCCACGCCGAGAAGGCGGCACGTCGCTGATCGGCGCCGTGGCGGGCTGCCGGCAGGTGCCGTTCGGCTGGGGGATCGCCGTGGGGACGCGGCGGGTTTGCACTGGACGCCGGCCGGATGGCGATACAATGGCGCAGGGCGCGGCGCGGTCCGGCTGGAATCGAGGCGCGGGCGCGCGCTGGTGATCGGTCGCGACGAGGCCGGCATGCTCGAGGAGGCGATCGACACGCGGATCGCCGAACGCGCGGGGCGGCTGCCCGTCGCCGCGAGCTGACACGGGACGGACAACGTGCAGGACTGCATTTTCTGCAAGATCGTGCGGGGCGAGATCCCCTCCAAAAAGGCCTACGAGGACGACGAGTTGCTGGCCTTCCACGACATCCAGCCGGCGGCGCCGGTGCACCTGCTGGTCGTGCCCAAGCGGCACATCGCGTCGCTGGCCGACGCGGGCGAGGCGGACGCCCCGTTGCTGGGCAGGATGATGGCGCTCACCGGCCGCCTGGCACGCGAGAACGGCTCGCCGGACGGCTACCGCACGATCGTCAACACCGGGCGCATCGGGCGCCAGGACGTCATGCACGTCCACGTTCACGTCCTCGGCGGGACGAATCCACTGGGGCCGATGGTGCCGCGGCACTGACCACCCACACGCATAGCGCAAGGAGATTCACATGGGTTCAATGAGCATCTGGCACTGGCTGATCGTCCTGGTCGTCGTGGTGCTGATCTTCGGCACCAAGAAGCTGCGCAACATCGGCCAGGACCTGGGCGGTGCGGTCAAGGGCTTCAAGGAAGGGATGGGCACGGCCAACGCCGAGGCCGACGCGGGCAAGACCGCCGGCGACGGCGCGGCGCAGCAGATCGCCGGCAAGACGACCATCGAAGGCGAAGTCAAGAAGGAGACGTCGGCCAAGTCCTAGGCGACCGTCCGCCGGCGCTCGCGCGGCGCGCGCGGTACCGCCCTCGTCTGCCGCCGCGGGCGCCCCTCCCGGCGGCGGGCGGCCGGTCCCGACTCTTCCTCCCGTCATGTTCGACATCGCCTTCAGCGAACTCGTCATCATCGGCGTCGTGGCGCTGATCATCATCGGTCCCGAGAAGCTGCCGAAGACCGCGCGCACGCTCGGCCATCTCTTCGGCCGCCTGCAGCGCTACGTCAGCGACGTCAAGGCCGACATCAGCCGCGAGATGGAGCTCGAGGAACTGCGCAAGCTGCAGACGCAGGTGCAGTCGGCCGCGCGCGACATCGAGACCTCGGTCAGCGCCGCCGCCCGCGACGTCGAGACCGGCGTCCGCAACGTCGAGTCCGAGCTCAACGCGGCCGGGGCCGTGGACTCACGCCGGCCCCGGTCGCCGTCCCGCCGCCGGCGGACTTCGCCCCGCCGCCGACCGATTTCGCGCCGCCGCCGCAGGTCGAGCCGCCCGTCGCCGCGGCGCGACGCAAGACCGACGTCCCCGCCGAGCCGCCGCGGCAAGCGTCGCTGCCGGGCTTCGATCGCGGCTGAACGCGCCGTCGCGCCTTCTTCATGACCGAAACGCCGCCGCCGGCAAGCAACGCGCAGGAAACGTTCATCTCGCATCTCATCGAGCTGCGCGACCGGCTGCTGCGCGCGATCATCGCCGTGCTGGTGATCCTGCTGTGCCTGTTCCCGTTCGCCAAGGACATCTACGCGCTGCTCGCGGCGCCGCTGGTCAGGGTGCTGCCGGCGGGCGCGACGATGATCGCCACCGACGTCACCGGCACCTTTCTCGTCCCGCTGAAGGTCACGCTGATGACGGCCTTCGTCGTGGCGCTGCCGTACGTGCTGTGGCAGATGTGGGCGTTCATCGCACCGGGGCTCTACCAGCACGAGAAGAAGCTCGCGCTGCCGGTGATCCTGTCGAGCTTCGTCTTCTTCCTGATCGGGATGTCGTTCGCGTACTTCGTCGTCTTCCCGGTGGCCTTCGGCTTCTTCGCCGGCTACGCGCCCGCCGGCGTGCAGATGATGACCGACATCGACAAGTACCTGTCGTTCGTGCTGACGATGTTCATCGCCTTCGGCGTGACCTTCGAGACGCCGGTGATCGTCATCGTGCTGGTGCGCCTGCGCGTGGTCACGCTGGCGCAGCTGAAGGCGATCCGCTCCTACGTGATCGTCGGCGCGTTCGTCATCGGCGCGATCTTCACGCCGCCGGACGTCATCTCGCAGCTGCTGCTGGCCATTCCGCTGTGGCTGCTCTACGAGCTCGGCATCCTGCTGGCACGCTTCGTCGTGCCGCCGGTGCCGGAAGCCGGCCGAGGGAAGCGGGGTCAGGCCGTTCCAGGGGAAATCGGGGCCAGCCCGGTCGCGCGTAAGATCGGGGTCAGGCCGCATGCAACCTCGTGCCGCGTCGTGCCCGCGTCCGACCCCAGCGTCCTGGCCTTGTTCCAAGGCTGTGCCTTGGGCCGCCGGCCGACAGTGACCGCGAGGTCGACCGGCTTGCGTTCGCGCCAGACCTTCACCTGCACCGCCTCGCCGGGCGGGAGGTTGGCGATCCGGTTCAGCAGCACCGCGGTGTCGCGGGTCGGCTTGCCGTCGATCTCGAGCACCACGTCACGCGGCAGGATGCCGGCGCGGTCGGCCGGACCGTTGCGGACGATGCCGCGGATGAGCACGCCCCCGCCGTTGTCGACGGCGAGCGCCTGGGCGATTTCCGGCGTCAGATCCTGCGGCTCGATCCCCAGCCAGCCGCGGGTGACTTCGCCGTCGCGGATGATCTGCTCCAGCACCGAACGCGCCAGCGTCACGGGGATCGCGAAGCCGATGCCCTGCGAGCCGCCCGACTGCGAGTAGATGGTGCTGTTGATGCCGATCAGGTTGCCGGCGATGTCGACCAGCGCACCGCCCGAGTTGCCCGGATTGATGGCCGCGTCGGTCTGGATGAAGTCCTCGTAGCGGTTGATGCCGAGGGCATTGCGCCCGGTCGCGCTGACGATGCCCATGGTCACCGTGTTGCCGAAGCCGAAGGGATTGCCGATCGCCAGCACCACGTCGCCGACCTGCACGGCGTCGAGCGTGCCGAAGGTGATCGCCGGCAGGTCCTTGTCGGCGGCCTGGAGCACCGCGAGATCGGAGTCCGGGTCGGTGCCGCGGACGCGGGCCTGGATGCGGCGACCGTCGGCGAGGACCAGTTGGATGTCGTCGGCACCCTCGATGACGTGGTGGTTGGTGAGCACGTAGCCTTCGCTGGCCACGATCACGCCCGAGCCCAGGCTGGTCGCGCGCTGGCGCGGCAGGCGCTCGGCGAGATCGGGGAAATAGCGGCGCAGCATCGAATCGTCCAGCAGCGGGTGGCGCTGGCGCATCTCCTTGCTGGTGTAGATGTTCACCACCGCGGGCATCGCCTTTTTCGCGGCGTCGGCGAAGGTTGCGATCTTCTGCCCGGCGAGCGGGGTGCTGGTCTCCTGCAGCAGCACGACGCCGCCGTCCCCGCGTTGCCCGAAGCGGGGCAGCAGGTCCGGACGCAGCGTCGAGACGACGAACAGCGCCGCCACGCAAAGCGTGCAGGCTTGGGCGAAGATAAGCCAGAATTTCCGCAGCACGACCGGTTTCCTTTTGGATAACAGTACATTATAGCGCCCCACCGCCCCGCCCGAGACGGCGACGCGGGGTTCGCGGCGGCCAGCACGCCGCCACCGGCCCGTTTCGTCAGCGCACGCGCAAGCCGATGATTGAACGCGTGTTTTTGACTCTGTCCGCGACGATCCCTTCCGGCGGGCGCCGGAAATCCTCTATAATCGTCAGGTTTGCGAATCCACGCTCAGGGCCAGCCCGGGGCGCAGGGCCCGCATCGTCAAACTTGGGACGGGGCGACATGGCGGAAGGTACGTTGGACAAGGGCAAGCGCCGGTTCGTGATCGGTGCGACGAGCGTCGTCGGGGGGATCGGCGTGGCGGCGGCGGCGGCGCCGTTCGTGCTGTCGATGTTTCCCAGCGAGCGCGCCAAGGCGGCCGGGGCGCCGGTCGAGGTCGACATCAGCAAGCTCGAGCCGGGGCAGAAGATCGACGTCGAGTGGCGGGGCAAGGTGGTGTGGATCGTCAACCGCACCCCGGCGATGCTCGACAGCCTCGCCAAGCTCGATGCCAAGCTGGCCGACCCGGCGTCGAACCAGCCGCAGCAGCCCGACTACGCGAAGAACCCGGCCCGCGCGATCAAGCCGCAGCTGTTCGTCGCCGTCGGCATCTGCACGCACCTCGGCTGCTCGCCGACCTTCCGTCCCGAGGTTGCGCCGGCCGATCTCGGCGGCGACTGGCTGGGCGGGTTCTTCTGTCCCTGCCACCAGTCGAAGTTCGATCTCGCGGGGCGGGTGTACGCCGGCGTGCCCGCGCCGACCAACCTGGTGATCCCGCCGTATCGGTTCGTCGGGGACACCAAGGTCGTGATCGGCGACGACGGCAAGTCGGCGTGACCGGGGAAAGCGGAACCATGGAAAAAATTCTGAACTGGATCGACGATCGCTTCCCGCTGACCGCGCTGTGGAAGTCTCAGGTCTCCGAGTACTACGCGCCGAAGAACTTCAACTTCTGGTACTACTTCGGCTCGCTCGCGCTGATGGTGCTGGTGATGCAGATCGTCACCGGCATCTTCCTGACGATGAACTACAAGCCCGACGCCGCCAAGGCGTTCGAGTCGGTCGAGTACATCATGCGCGACGTGTCGTGGGGCTGGCTGATCCGCTACATGCACTCGACCGGCGCGTCGATGTTCTTCGTCGTCGTCTACCTGCACATGTTCCGCGGCCTGATGTACGGCAGCTACCGCAAGCCGCGCGAGCTCACCTGGATCCTCGGCTGCATGATCTACCTGGCGCTGATGGGCGAGGCGTTCTTCGGCTACCTGCTGCCCTGGGGCCAGATGTCGTTCTGGGGCGCGCAGGTGATCGTCAACCTGTTCGCGGCGATCCCGGTGATCGGCGAGGACCTGTCGGTCTGGATCCGCGGCGACTACACGATCTCCGACATCACGCTGAACCGCTTCTTCGCCTTCCACGTCATCGCGCTGCCGCTGGTGCTGCTCGGCCTCGTCGCCGCGCACCTGATCGCGCTGCACGAGACCGGGTCGAACAACCCGGACGGCGTCGAGATCAAGAACCACAAGGACCCGAAGACCGGCATTCCGCTCGACGGCATCCCGTTCCACCCGTACTACACGGTCAAGGACATCATGGGGGTGGTCGTTTTCCTCGCGATCTTCTCGATGATCGTGTTCTTCGTGCCGGAGATGGGCGGCTACTTCCTCGAAGCCAACAACTTCATCCCCGCCGACCCGCTGAAGACCCCCGCGCACATCGCGCCGGTGTGGTACTTCACGCCGTTCTACGCGATGCTGCGCGCGGTGCCCTCGTACTTCGGCACCCAGGTCTGGGGCGTGCTGGTGATGGGCGCGGCGGTGATGATCTTCTTCGCGCTGCCCTGGCTCGACCGCGGCAAGGTGCGCTCGATCCGCTACCGCGGCAACCTGTACAAGGGCTGGCTGGCGGCGTTCGTGGTCAGCTTCCTGGTCCTGGGCTATCTCGGCGTCGTGCCGGTCACCGTCTGGGGCCAGTTCGCCGAGGGCATGCCGCTCCTGGGCGGCGCCGACAAGGCGACCGTCGTCTCGCGGGTGCTGACCGTCGTCTACTTCCTGTTCTTCCTGCTGATGCCGTGGTACACCGCGCGCGACAAGACGAAGCCCGAACCGCAAAGGGTGACCGGATGATGAACAAGCTGATCACGACCCTCCTCGCGGCGCTGGTGCTGTCCGCGGGACCGGCGGCCGCGTCCGGCGGCGACGACATCCTGCTCGAGCCGGCGCCGATCAACCGCCTCGACAACGAGTCGCTGCAGCGCGGCGCGCGCACCTTCGTCAACTACTGCCTCAACTGCCACAGCGCGCGGTACATGCGCTACAACCGGCTGACCGACCTCGGCCTCACCGAAGAGCAGATCAAGGACAACCTGATCCTGAACGGCGCCAAGATCCGCGACCCGATGACGGTCGCGATGCCGGCCGCCGACGCCAAGGCGTGGTTCGGCGCGCCGCCGCCCGACCTGTCGGTCGAGTCGCGTGTGCGCGGCGTCGACTGGCTCTACAACTATTTCCTCGGCTTCTACCAGGACGAGAAGTCGGCGACCGGCTGGAACAACCTCGTGTTCCCGAACGTCGGCATGCCGCACGTGCTGTGGGAGCTCTCGGGCACCAACCGGCTCGTCACCACCGAGTACAAGGACGGCCACGAGGCGCACGGCGCGGCGATCGCCGCCAAGCGGCTGGTCAAGGTCGCGGCGCTGCCCGGCGGCAAGGCGGCGGTCGAGACCGTCGCGGTGGCGACGCCGGGGACGATGACGGCCGCCGAATATCGCACGCTGGTCGCCGACCTCGTCAACTACATGGACTACATGGGCGAGCCGATCAAGAACCAGCGGATCAGCCTCGGTCTCATCGTGCTGATCTACCTCAGCATTCTGTTCGTCTTCGCCTACTGGCTGAAGAAAACGTATTGGAAGGACGTCCACTAGCCGGGCGCGGCGAATTCCGGCGCGGTGGTCTTCCGCAGGAGCGGCTTCAGCCGCGAACGCGTCGGGCCGCCGAACGCCGTTGCAGGGCAGGAGCTGCGTTCCTGCCCCTTTGCTTTCCCGATTCTCGGAAACGCATCGATCAGCCGCTGCAGCATTCGAGTCCGCCGCCATGCCGCGGCAGGGAGAACACCACCATGATGACGCTCTACTCCGGCACGACCGACCCCTTCAGCCAGCGCTGCCGCATCGTGCTGCACGAGAAGGGCATGGACTTCCAGATCATCGACGTCGACCTCGACCACAAGCCGGAAGACCTGGCGGTGATGAACCCCTACAACCAGGTGCCGGTGCTGGTCGAGCGCGACCTCGTCCTGCACGAGTCGAACATCATCAACGAGTACATCGACGAGCGGTTTCCGCATCCGCAGCTGATGCCGGCCGATCCGGTGATGCGCGCCCGCGCGCGGCTGTTCCTGCACCGTTTCGAGAAGGAACTCTTCATCCACATCGACGCGCTGGAGAGCAACAACCAGAAGCAGATCGAGAAGGCGCGCAACCTGGTTCGCGACAGCCTGCTGCAGATCGCGCCGGTCTTCGCCAAGCACAAGCACATGCTGGGCGAGGAGTACTCGATGCTCGACGTCGCGATCACGCCGCTGTTGTGGCGCCTCGACTACTACGGCGTCACCATGCCCAAGCAGGCCGCGCCGTTGATGAAGTACGCCGAGCGGCTGTTCGCCCGGCCCGCGTTCTCCGAGGCGCTGACCTCGGCCGAGCGCGGCATGCGCAAGTGACGGCCGCCCCCGATCGATAGCCGACCCCGGCATCCCGCCCGACCGCCCCGATGTCCGAACAGTCCGCCAAGCCCTATCTGATCCGCGCGCTCTGCGAGTGGTGCGCCGACAACGGCCTGACCCCGTATCTCGCCGTCAAGGTGAATGCGCAGACGCGGGTGCCGCAGGCGTACGTCCGCAACGGCGAGATCGTGCTCAACATCAGCGCCAACGCCACCCGCAAGCTCACCATCGACAACGAGCGGGTGAACTTCAACGCCCGCTTCGGCGGCGCCTCGCAGGAGGTGTCGGTGCCGATGGCCGCGATCGCCGGCATCTTCGCCAAGGAAACCGGCTACGGCTTCTCGTTCACGCCGGTCGAGGATCCCGCGGCGTCGCTCGAGCGCGCCACGCAGCCGGCGCTGACCGACATCGACATCGACACCGCGCTGACGCAGGACGCGCGGGACGCGGCCAAGGACGGCGACAAGCCCAAGACGCGGCCGTCGCACCTGTCGATCATCAAGTAGTCGGCGCCTTCGGCGTGCCGGGCGGCGCGCAGCGCGCGGTAGAATCCTTCCTGCGCCGGCATAGCTCAGTTGGCAGAGCAGCGGTTTTGTAAACCGAAGGTCCCGGGTTCGACCCCTGGTGCCGGCACCAATGACCACCGTTGGTGAGATTCGAGGGCCTGCGCGAACTTCTCTCCGCGGCGGCAGATTTTCACGGCTGGCGCGGGTTCTGAGCCTCACAAGCAGGCATAGCGTTGTGTCAGAGCCTGCTCCGAAACTCGCTGTGTGGCACTCATCTTGCTTTGCCACGGGATGCTGACTGTTGCCCGAGGTCCGGTCGGCCCGGTCACGGCGGCATCAACAGGAGATGAGAAATGCTTGGTCGCGGCTTCGCACTGCCGGTAGTCGCATTGGTCCTGTCCCTTGCCGGAACCACACAAGCGCTGGCAGCAGGGCAACGGACCTTCGTCGCTTCCTACGGTGACGACGGCAATCCGTGCACGCTCCAGTTGCCGTGCCGTGCCTTCCGCTTTGCCATCCCGAAAACGAATCCGGGTGGCGAGGTGGTGGTGCTCGATTCGGCCGGGTACGGCCCGGTGACCATCACCCAGTCGGTGTCGATCATCGCCCCGCCGGGCGTCTACGCCGGGATGAGCCCTTTCCCCGGCGAGGACGGGGTGACCGTCGCCGCCGCGGCCAACGACAAGGTTGTGCTTCGCGGCCTGACGATCAACGGCCAGGGCGGGAATCGCGGCATCGTGGTCTCGTCAGGCGGCGAGGTGCACATCGAGAACTGCACGGTCGCGAACATGGGACTCAACGGTATCGAGATCACCGGCGGCGGACACGTTCACCTGCGGTCCAGCGTTGTCCGCGGCAACGGCTGGAGCGGTCTGGTCGTTGCCGCGAGCTCGGCCACGGTACAGGTTTCCGACACCCAGTTCGCGCGCCACACCTACAATGGCATTCAGGTGATCGCCGGTACGCTCGAAGCGAACCGCATTGCCGCCGATGACAATGCCATCGGGGTCTTCCTCGCCAATCCGTCCGCGGGCGCACAAGCGCGGGTGACGCTTTCGGACAGCGTCGTTTCCGGCAACAGCAATGCCGGTGCGATCGTGCAGACCAGCATTGCAGGGTCGACCGCGCGGATGGCGATCGTGCGCTCCACCAGCACCGGCAACGCCAACGATGGATTCGGCGCTTACAGCGTCGGCGGTGTCGGAACCGCCATCCTGCTGGTTTCGGATTCGACCGCGTTTCGCAATGGCTACGGACTCGCCGCGTCCGGTGCCGGCGCCACGGCAATCGGCACCCGTTCGACGTTCGCCTTCAATACCGTCCACGACGTCTTTCAGGGCTCGTCGGCGGTACTGCGCACCGCCGGCAACAACACGCTGACCGGAACGGGCGCGGATACTTCCGGCAGCTTTGCCGCCAATCCGTTGTTCTAGCGCCGGTCCGGCACGCCGCTACCCTGTCCGAATTCCTTGAGTCGGTACAGGCGGCCACGACCGGGCGATGCTGGAAGTGAACCGGATTGGAAAAGGAAACGGCACCCCGAGGTGCCGTCCCGAATCCGCCGCGATTTCCTGGCAATCAATCAGAGGTGTGCGTAGGCGCGCCGGCGCAGGCCGAACATGCCGAGGAGCGCGGCGCCGAAGAGGGCGAGGGTTCCGGGTTCGGGGACGCCGTTGTCACCGCCCGGGGGGCGCGTGACGCCGGTCACCGACAGGAGCTTGATCGCATCATTCTGCGCCGCCATGCCGCTGGTCGATCCGGCGGCCAGCGGATTGTAGGCGCCGATCAACCAATAGGACGAAAATCGGCCGGTGGCATTGATGCTCTCGCTGCCCGTTCCGGGATTCGAATAGTTGCCGATGACGCTCCATCCGGCAGCGGTCACGCCGGACCAGGTGTTGCCGCTCAGGCTCGGCGCTTGCGGGTTGGCGGCACCCGGCGTGTAGGCAAGGACGCTGATGTCGGAATCGCTGCCCATCCAGCCGATATTGACGGCCTTCAAGTTGACTGCACTCGAGAAACTGAGCAGCAGCATTTCGTAGCGCTCGTTATTGTCGACGGCATGTTCGGGGTTGGTGCCTTCGCTCGTATCGCAGGGGGACGAGCCGCAGTAATCCTTGTTCTTCATCCCCAAGCCGCCGCTGTAGAGGTAGACGCCGGCAGAGCCATTGGCGCCAACACCCTGCGCCTCCAGCGCGCCGTTGCTGGTGTCGGCCCATCCCTGCGCGCTGACCGTCACCGACGTCGGATCGTTCTTCCCGGCGACCGCCCCCGAGGCGGTCAGCGTCCAGGTCGAGTCGGCGTGGGCGACCCCGGCCATGACCATTGGAAGCGCACAGCAAAGTAGTCGAAACGGGGTTTTCATGATTTGCCGCAAAGAGTTGGACGGGTTGCCAATCTCACAGCAATTTCAGGGCCAGAGTAGTTATTTCATACAATTCAATAAGTTAAATTATTCCAGCTCCCTTGTCCCGCTGGCGGTGTAAAGCCAGCCGACACCCTTTTTGCTTCGTCTAGAGTCCGAGTTCCTTCCTGAGTTGCCCTACTTCCAAGCTGGACGAAACCTTGCCGGGGCCGGCCAGCGCGGCGGATAGCTCCTCCTTGGCCTCGGCCATCCGCCCGGTCCTCGCGAGCGCCCATGCCAGATGAAACCGGATTTCCCCGTTCTCGGGACTGCGCAGCCGCGCTTCGCGCAGGTATCGCAATCCGGCGTCCACTTGCCCGGTCCGGACCAGGATCCAGCCCAGCGTGTCGGCATAGTTCGGGTTGCTCGGGCCGAGCCTGACCGCCTTCTCGGCGGTCGCCTGCGCTGTCGGGTCGTTCAATTGCAGCAACAGGTTCGCGTAGTTGTTGAGCGTCACCGCGTCGTCCGGCGCGATCGCCACGACCCTGGCGTAACTGTCTCTCGCCGCTGCCAGCTGCCCCGCGCGGAACTGTGCTTCGGCGAGGGCCTTGAGCGCAGCGAGGTCGTTCGGATGCCGCCTCATCCAATCCTCGAGGAACGCCGCCGCCTTGGCCGTCTCGCCGGCCGCGACCTGCGCTCGCACCAAGGCCAACGCATTGGCCGTCGACTCTTCCCGGGCCAGCGCCGTCCGGTAAGCGGCGATCGCGGCCGGGTACTGCCCGCGCTGCAGCGCGAGGTTTGCCGACGCCAGCGCCGTCTCGACGCGATTCGGGTGCTTCGCCGTCAGCGTCTTCAACGCGGCGTCGGCCTTCGCGCTGTCGCCCCGCCGGGCTTCCACCTCGACGAGCAGTGCGAGGGCGGCGGGGTCGTCGGGGCGGCCCTGCAGTGCCTTCTGCGCGTTGTACGACGCGCCCTCCGGGTTGCCAGCGGCCAGCTGCAGGTGACCGATGCGCACCTGCATCGCGGGATCGAACTCAGCCAACCGGGTCGAGCTGTGGAAGATGCTGCGTGCGCTGGCATGGTCGCCGAGTGCCAAATGGGTGCGGCCGAGCGCCAATTGAACGGCGAGGTTGTCGGGAAAGCGCGCCGAGAGCTCCTTGGCCGCGGCCAGTGCCTGGTCGCCCTGACGCTGCGACAGGCGAAGATCGACCAAGGCCAGGCCGGCACGCGGATCCTTGCGCTGCAACTCCATCGCCTTCTGCAGATGGCGGGCCGCATCGTCGGGCCTTCCTGCCCGCTGCTCCACCAGACCCAACTCGAACAGGATGTCCGGGTCGTCACGCTGCTTGCCGAGAAGTTCGTTCAACCGCCTGCGCGCATCGTCGTAACGCGACTCCGCAGCATCGAGACGGGCAAGGTTCACTGTGGCGGGGCGGAACGCCGCGTTCTTCGCCAGTACTTGGGTGTACGCCGCACGCGCACCGGCCCGATCGCCGGTTGCGGCCCTCATCGAGCCGAGGAAATTCAGTGCCGACAGGTTCGCCGGATCGCGCCGGGCCATCGCCTCGGCGGCCTGCAGCGCCTTCTGCGTCTGGCCGCGGCGCAGGTAGATCATCGCCAGCGTCATGCCGGCCCGGGTGTCCCCCGGATTGACCGTGAACGCCTTCTCCAGACTGGCGACGCCGAGATCTCCGCGGCCCAGCCCGATCTGACTGAAGCCGAGCGATCGCGTCATCTCCGCCGACCCCGTGCGGGCGACGGCTTTCTCGAGCAGTTCCGACGCCTGCGCGTAACGTCGCTGGGCGAGATGCACCGAGCCCAGCAGGTAGAGCACCTGCGGGTCGTCCGGCGTCGCCTTCTGCAGCGCTTCCAGTTGCGATTGCGCGCGCGAGTAGTCGCGGGTCTCGAGGTAGATCGACGCCAGCAGCTTTTTCGCGGCGAGGTTGCGCGGGTTGCGGTTGAGGATGACGTTGAGGTAGTCGCGCGCCTTTTCCCAGTTGCCGAGGCCGTGATGCGACATCGCGCCGACCATCAGCAGCTGCTCGCGGCCGGCGAGCCAGGCCGGGGGCAGCGCGTCGATCAGCTTGACGACCTCGTTCAGCGAGTCGGTGACGGCTCTCGTGTCTCCGGCGCGGCTGGCGAGCAGGGCACGCAGGTACGCGGCACGGGGCTCCCCGGGGGCGGCAGTCCTGAGGTAGTCGAGGTCGGCCGTCGCGGCATCGTCGCGGTTGAGGTCGATCAGCAACGCCGCGCGCGCGACACGCGCGTCGACGTGGCGGGGCTCGAGCGAGAGCGCCTTGTCATAGCCGGCAAGGGCTCCTCCGACATCCAGGGCGGCGTGCTGCACCGAGGCCTGCATGTTCCAGGCGTAGGCGTCCTGCGGGGCGAGCTCGACGGACTTGAGGGCCGCGCTTCGCGCCTTGTCGATCTGTCCGCTCGCCAGCAGCACCGGAACCTCGGCGATCAGCGGCACGGCCGATCCGGGATCGATCGCGCGCGCCTCCTCGAAACTCTTGCGGGCGAGTTCGGCTTTGCCGAGCTCGGCGTACGCCGTGCCGCGCATCGTCAGCACGTCCACCTGCAGCGCCGGCGGAAGGCCCGAAGCGGGAATGCGCTCGATCACGTGTTCCGGGCGTCCCAGCGCAAGGTAGATCCGCCCCAGCGGCAATGCCACCTCGCCGCGGTTGACGCCCTGCTTCAGCGCCTCCTCGAACGCCGCCTCGGCACCCTTCAGGTCGCCGTTCTTCAGCAAGGCCTTGCCGAGCAGGAGGTGCGCGGCGAGCATCCGGTTGTCCTGCTGCAGCGCGTTCTTGAGCTGGATGATCGCGCCGGCGGTGTCCGCCCCTTCATAACGCTTCAGCGCATCCTCGTAGAATCCCGCTGCCCTTTCCGGCGTGGCGGCAGCCGGTGCAGCGACCAGGGCACTGGCCAGCGCGGCAACGAGAAGCCCGGCGCAACGCCACCGTGGAAGTACGGGAAACTTCGTCGATCGGGCCATGGCTGGGGGCCTGTTTGTCCGCTGCGGATGACGTCAAGGTCATTATATCGGCCGAATTCCTGGTGCCCGGAGGGTGTTCCGCCGATGTGGCCAGCGAGCGTGGGTCGGCACGCGCGCTGCGCTAAACTGTCGAGGCGCGAGGGCGCCGACCAACGAATCAGGAGAGCAACGAATGAACCAGCTCGACTTCGCCAACCGCAGGGCGGTGGTGACCGGTGGCGCCGCCGGCATCGGCCTCGCCGTCGCCGAGCGACTCGCCGCCAGCGGCGCCACGGTCGCATTGTGGGATCGCGATGCCGCGGCGCTCGAGCGTGCCCGGGCGGCCATCGGCGGGGGCACCTGCACGTTCGCGCTCGACGTCGCCGACGCGGCGGCGGTGGCGCGTGCGGCGGCCGCTACCGCCGCGGCGCTCGGCCGCATCGACGTGCTGGTCTGCTCGGCGGGAATCGCCGGCCCCAACCACACGACCTGGGAGTATCCGCTCGACGCCTGGCGGCAGGTGATCGACGTCAACCTCAACGGCGTCTTCTACTGCAACCGCGCGGTCGTGCCGGCGATGCAGAAGAACGATTACGGGCGCATCGTCAACATCGCCTCGATCGCCGGCAAGGAGGGCAACCCGAACGCCGCGGCGTACAGCGCGTCCAAGGCCGGGGTGATCGGACTCACCAAGTCGCTGGGCAAGGAGCTCGCCAGGTCCGGCATCCGCGTCAACTGCATCACGCCGGCGGCGGTGCGCACGGCGATCTTCGACCAGATCACCCAGCAGCACATCGACTTCATGCTGGCGAAGATACCTCTCGGGCGCTTCGGCACCGTCGACGAGATCGCGGCGCTGGTGTGCTGGCTGGCGAGCGAGGAGTGCTCGTTCTCGACCGGTGCGGTGTTCGACCTGTCGGGCGGGCGCGCGACGTATTGAGCCTGCGCGCGTGTTGCCTCTTTGCTGGCAGGGGGGCTTCAGTTGCGACGCTCTTTGCGATGTGGCGCATTCGCGGCTGAAGCCGCTCCTGCAGGCCGCGATCGCGTGGTCTTTTGTAGGAGCGCCTTCAGGCGCGAAGCCACGTTCGCGCAGGGCGTTCGCGGCTGAAGCCGCTCCTGCAGGTCGCGATCGCGTGGTCTCTTGTAGGAGCGCCTTCAGGCGCGAAGCCACGTTCGCGAAGGGCGTTCGCGGCTGAAGCCGCTCCTACAGAGCCTGAAGGTCTGCGTCTGGTTGAGTCAGTGCGCGACCTCCAGCATGATCTTGCCGATGTGCGTCGACGATTCCATCAGCGCGTGCGCGGCGGCGGCCTCGGCCAGCGGGAACGTCGCGTGGATGACCGGCCGGATCGTGCGCCGGGCGACGAGCGGCCACACGCGGGCCTCCAGCGCACGGGCGAGCTCGGCTTTCCGCGCCGGCGGGCTCGCGCGCAGCGTCGAGCCGGTGACGGTGAGCCGCTTCATCATGATCGGACGCCAGTCGCATTCGACGCGCCCGCCGTGCAGGAAGGCGATCAGCAGCAGCCGTCCCTCCAGTGCCAGGCAGCGGAGATTCTTCTCGATGTAGTCGCCGCCGACGATGTCGAGCACGAGGTCGACGCCGCGATCGCCAGTGCGGGCCTTCACCTCGGCGACGAAGTCCTGGCGGCGATAGTTGAACGCGTGGTCGGCGCCGATGCCGACGCAGAACGCGGCCTTGTCGTCGCTGCCGACGGTGGTCAGCACCGTGGCGCCGAGTTGCTTCGCGACCTGGATGGCACACAGGCCGATGCCGCTGCTGCCGCCGTGCACCAGCACGGTCTCGCCGGCCGCGAGCCGGCCGCGGTCGACGACGTTGTTCCACACGGTGAAATGGTTCTCCGGCAGGCTCGCCGCCTCGCAGGACGACAAGCCGTCGGGGAGCGGCAGGCAGCAGTCGGCCGCGGTCGTGCAGTACTCGGCGTAGCCGCCGCCCGGGGTCAGCGCACAGACGCTGTCGCCGACGCGCCAGCGCGCGACGCCGTCACCGCAGGCGACGATCTCCCCGGCGACTTCGAGGCCGAGGATCGGCGACGCCTCGGCGGGCGGCGCGTAGGCGCCGGCACGCTGCAGGCAGTCGGGACGGTTGACGCCGGCGTGGCGCACCCGGATCAGCACCTCGCCGGCGCGCGGCACCGGGACGCGACCCTCGGCGACGTGCATGACCTCGGGGGTGCCGGGCTCGCGGCAGGCGATGTAGCGCATCGTGGCGGGGAGGTTCATGGTTTCTCCTGCTCGGTGAGTGCCGCTACGGCGGCGTGGGCGTCGGCGTCCGCCGCGGGACCGGGCTGTCGCGGCTCCCGCAGGGCCGGCCGCTGCGGGCGCAGTCCGGCGGCGAGCAGCGCGCCGGCGAGCGTGCTGGCGGCCGCGAGCAGGAACACGGTGGCGGGACCGCGGGTGTCGACCAGCCAGCCGCCCGCGGCCATGCCCGCACCGATGCCGGTGACGATCGACGTCATCGACCAGGTGAAGGCCTCGGTCGCATACCGTTCCGGCGCGTGCTTGGCGACCAGCATCGAGATGACGGCGATCGACGGCGCGATCAGCAGGCCGGCGACGATCGCGGGAAGGGCCAGCAGCCACGGCGAGGCGACGACGGCGTGCAGCGCCACCGGCAGCGCCAGCAGCGCCAGCATCCGCGGCAGCTGCCGTTCGAGCGGGAGAGCGCGGCCGATCCCGCCGTAGGCGAGGCCGCCGACGGCGCTGGCAGCGGAATTGACCGCGATCAGCACGCCCCCCAGCGCCGGGGCGCCGACGCCGATGGCGAATCCGGGATAGCCCACTTCGAGCAGTCCCAGCGCGAACGCCAGCGCCATCGTGATCGCGTACACGTGCAGCAATTGCGGCGTGGTCAGCGGCCCGAGCAGGTGCCGCCGCACGCCGGCCGGCTCGCGGCGCCAGTAGCGCGGTGCGGGCGAGCGCAGGAACAGCGGCGCGGCGAGGGTCGCGAAGAACACGGCGGCAGCGAAGGCCGCGGCCGGCGTCGACAGCGCCAGCAGCAGCGCGATCAGCGCCGGGCCGAGCGTGAAGTTGAACTCGACCAGCACGGCGTCGACGGCGAACGCCGTGTGCCGGTCGTCGCCTTCGTCGAAGCGGTACCGCCACAGCGTGCGCATCAGCACCGCGATCGGCGGCGCGAAGGCACCGGCCACGATCGCCAGCGCGGCGATCGCCGGCAGCGGCAGCCCGAGCGGCCCCGCGAACAGGATCAGCAGCAGCGCCGCGGGCTGGACGGTGCCGGTGACGCGCAGCACGCCGCGCAGGCCCCGGCGGTCGATGGTGCGGCCCAGGACCGGCGCCGCCAGCGCCGCCGCGACCAGGTAGCTGCCGACGATGCCGCCCGCGGTGGCGAACGTGCCGCCGACGTCGCGCAGGTGCATCAGCAGCGCCAGCGACAGCATGCCGAGCGGCATCCGTGCGATCAGCGCCACCGCCAGCAACGCGGGGTTGTCGGGAAGGCGGAGAAAGGCGCGGTAGCGCTCCGCCATCGCGGCCGCCGCGCCGTGCACGCGGCGGCGCATCAGTAGAGGACCCGCACGTTCTCGGGGGTCAGCCACTCCTGCAACTGGGCGATCAGCGTGTTGTCGGGGACGACCCGCCACGACTCGGGCAGCGCGATCACGCCGCCCAGCCCGCGATTGCGGTACTCGACGACGATCGGGCAGGCGCCGGCACGGAACGGCGACAGCAGCTCGAACAGGCGCGCCGCGTCGGCCCCGCCGTTGCACGCGATGACGATACCGCGGGCGTGGCGCTGGCGGATCGCCGCCAGGTCGAACACCTTGTCGGCGATGATGCGCAGTCCCTGCGACTGCCCGTCGTCGCCGATGCGCGCCGAGACCTTGGCCTCGACGATCAGCAGCTGGTCCTCGCGCAGCAGGCTGCGCGCTTCATCCAGGATCTCGCTGTAGACGGTGATCTCGGCCGTGCCTTCGCCGTCGTCGAGCGTGACGAAGGCCATCTTGCCGCGCTTGCTGGCCTGGATGCGCAGCGCCGTGACGATGCCGGCGATCAGCGTGGGCTCGCGCCGCGGCTGCAGGTCGGCCAGCCGCTGCCGGATCAGCGGGGCGAGTTCGGCGGCAAAGGCGGCGTACGGATGCCCGGAGAGATAGAAACCCAGCGCCGCCTTCTCGTGCTGCAGGCGCTCGGCGTCGGTCCACTCGCGCGTCGCGACGAGGGCGAGCCCCGCGTCCTGCACGGCGTCGCCGAACAGCGAGACCTGCGCCGCCGACGCCTCGGCGCGCTCCGCCTCGCCGAGCGCGATGCCGACCGAGGCGAACAGCGCCGCGCGGCGGCGGTCGATCGCGTCGAAGGCCCCGGCGCGGATCAGCGCCTCGACGACGCGGCGGTTGACCTGCCGCTTGTCGACGCGCCGGCAGAAGTCGAAGAGGTCGCGGAAGGGGCCGCCCTTGGCGCGCGCGGCGACGATGGCTTCGAGCGCGTGCTCGCCGGTGCCCTTGATGCCGCCGAGTCCGTAGCGGATCTGCCGCGTGTCCACCGGCACGAAGCGGTAGTCCGAGGCGTTGACGTCCGGGGGCAGCACGGCGAGCCCCTGGGCCACCGCGTCGCTGTACAGGTCGCGCACCTTGTCGGTGTCGTCCATCACCAGCGTCAGGTTCGCGGCCATGAACGCGGCGGGGTGGTGGGCCTTGAACCACGCGGTCTGATAGGCGACCAGCGCATAGGCGGCGGCGTGCGACTTGTTGAACGCGTAGCCGGCGAACTTCTCCATCAGGTCGAACAGGTGCGAGGCCTTCGCCCGCGCGAGCCCGCCCTGCTCGGCGCCGGCGACGAAGGTGTCGCGCTGCTTCGCCATCTCCTCGGGCTTCTTCTTGCCCATCGCGCGGCGCAGCAGGTCGGCGCCGCCCAGCGTGTAGCCGCCGATCACCTGCGCGATCTGCATCACCTGCTCCTGGTAGACCATCACGCCGTAGGTCGGCCCCAGGATCGGCTCGAGGCGCGGGTCGACGTACTCGACGCGCTCGCGCCCGGCCTTGCGCGCGGTGTACTCGGGGATGAGCTCCATCGGCCCCGGCCGGTACAGCGCGACCAGGGCGATGACGTCCTCGAAGCGCGTCGGCGGCGCCTGCTGCATCAGGTCGCGCATCCCGCGCGACTCGAACTGGAACACCGCCGTCGTGTCCGCCTTGCGGAAGACCTCGTAGGCCGCCCGGTCGTCGAGCGGCAGCGTCTCGAGGTGCAGGTCGCTGGCCGGGTCGAGCCGGCGGACGTAGCGCAGCGTCCAGTCGAGGATCGTCAGCGTGGTGAGGCCGAGGAAGTCGAACTTGACCAGGCCCACCGCCTCGATGTCGTCCTTGTCGAACTGCGAGACGATGGCGTCGGAATTCTGCTGCGCGTAGAGCGGGCAGAAGTCGGTGAGCTTGCCGGGCGCGATCAGCACCCCGCCGGCGTGCATGCCGACGTTGCGGGTGAGGCCTTCGAGCGCCTCGGCGAGCTCCAGCAGCTCCTTGACCTCCTCCTCGTTCTTCTCCCGCTCGGCGAGCAGCGGCTCCATCGTCCGCGCGTCCTTGAGCGTGATCAGCTTGCCGGGCTGGAAGGGGATCAGCTTGGCGATCCCGTCGACGAAGGGGTAGGGCAGGTCGAGCACGCGGCCGACGTCGCGCACCGCGGCCTTGGCCGCCATGGTGCCGAAGGTGGCGATCTGCGACACCGAATCGGCGCCGTACTTCTGCTTCACGTAGTCGATGACGCGATCGCGCCCGTTCTGGCAGAAGTCGATGTCGAAGTCGGGCATCGACACCCGCTCCGGATTGAGGAAACGCTCGAACAGCAGCGCGTAGCGGATCGGGTCGAGGTCGGTGATGCCCAGCGAATAGGCGACCAGCGAGCCGGCGCCGGAGCCGCGGCCCGGGCCCACCGGCACGCCGTTGTCCTTGGCCCAGTTGATGAAGTCGGCGACGATCAGGAAGTAACCGGGAAAGCCCATCTGCACGATGGTGCGGGTCTCGAACTCGAGGCGCGCCGCGTACTCGGGCCGCCGCGCGGCGCGCTCGACCGGGTCCGGATACAGCAGCGCGAGCCGCCGCTCGAGGCCGGCACCGGCCTCCGCGCGCAGGTGCTCGTCCAGCGTGATGCCCGGCGGCGTCGGGAAGTCCGGCAGGTAATTCTTGCCCAGCGCGATGGCCAGGCTGCAGCGCTGGGCGATGGCGACGCTGTTGGCCAGCGCCTCCGGCAGGTCGGCGAAAGCGGCGCGCATTTCGGCGCGCGACTTGAAGTACTGGTCGGGCGTGAAGCGCTTCGGTCGCCGCGGGTCGGCCAGGATGTGCCCTTCGGCGATGCACACCCGCGCCTCGTGGGCGCGGAAGTCGTCGGGCCGCAGGAACTGCACCGGGTGGGTGGCGACGACCGGCAGATCGGTCGCCGCGGCCAGCGCCACCGTGGCCGCGACCAGCGCATCGTCGTCCGCGCGCCCGGCGCGCTGCATCTCGAGGTAGTAGCGGTCGGGAAAGAGCGCGGCCCAGTCGCGTGCGGCGCGCTCCGCCCCCGCCCGATTGCCCTGCAGCAGCGCCTGTCCGACCTCGCCGTCGCGCGCGCCGGAAAGTGCGATCAGGCCCTCGGTGCCGGCGGCCATCCAGTCGCGGCGCAGTTCCGCCCGCCCGCGATGCTGGTTGCCGCGGTAGGCGCGCGACAGCCACTCGGTCAGCTTGAGATAGCCGGCACGCGACTGGACGAGCAGCAGCAGCCGCCACGGCTGGTCGCGTTCGGCGTCGTGGGTGACGAACACGTCGCAGCCGAACAGCGGCTTCACCCCGGCGGCGCGCGCGGCCTTGTAGAACTTGACCAGCCCGAAGGCGTTGCCGAGATCGGTGAGCGCCAGCGCCGGCATCGCGTCGGCGACCGCGGTCGCCACGGCGTCGTCGATGCGGACGGTGCCGTCGGCGATCGAGAACTCGCTGTGCAGGCGCAGGTGGACGAAGTCGGGGGCGGACATCGGGAAGCCTTCGAGGTGCTAGAATTTTACCCCGTTCCAACCTCGGGCCGTCCGCCGTTGAAGCTTCCCGCGAGGTTCCGGTTCTGCCTTTCCGGCGACGCTGTTCCGGGGTGCGCGCACGCGCTGCGCGCGCCGGCGGCACTGCTCGCCATCGCCTTCGTCGCCGGTTGCGCGCAGACCGGCACGATGCGCGACGAGACGGCGCTGCCGCCGGCCGCATCGCCCGCTGTGCCGCGGCCGGGCACGCCGTCCAACGTCGAGCCGCCGGCGCCGGCGGTCAACCTGTCGGGCTTTCCGCTACCCTACCGGCAGGGCTACGCCGACGGCTGCGCCAGCGCCACCGGCGCCGAGCGCAAGGACGTCGCACGCTACGGCAGCGACGGCAACTATCGCACCGGTTGGCAGGACGGGCTCGCGCTCTGCCGCAAGAAGTAGTTCCTCCGCTCGCCTCCACGCCCGGATCCTCCCGATGAAGCCCTCGCAGTCGCATCGCCTGTCGCTGCGCGGATTCGACCACCACGTGCACACCTGGGGTGACCCGGCGGCACCGAAGCTCTTCCTGTTGCACGGCTGGATGGACGTCGGTGCATCGTTCCAGTTCCTGGTCGACGCGCTGGCCGGCGACTGGTACGCGATCGCCCCGGACCTGCGCGGCTACGGACGCAGCGCGTGGCAGGCGCAGGGCTACTGGTTTCCCGATTACGTCGCCGATCTCGAAGCGCTGATCGATGCCTTCGCCCCCGACGAGACGGTGGCGCTCGCCGGCCACAGCCTCGGCGGCAACATCGTCCTGCAGTACGCGGGCGTGCGGCCCGAGCGCGTGCGCCGCGTCGTCTCGCTCGAAGGCTTCGGCATCCCGGCCGAGAACGCGCTGGGCGCGCCGGAGAAGTTCGCCGCGTGGCTGGATGCGCTCGCCCGGCCGATCCGCTTCGCGCCCTATCCCGGCATCGAGGCGGTCGCGCTGCGGCTGCAGAAGAACAACCCCCGCCTGCCGGCCGACAAGGCGCTGTTCCTCGCCCGGCACTGGGCCGAGGAGCTGCCCGACGGCTCGGCACGGTTGCTGTCGGACCCGCGGCACAAGCTGCCGTTCCCGACCGTCTATCGGCTGGAGGAGGTGTACGCGGTCTGGCGCCGGATCAGCGCGCCGGTGCTGTGGCTGGCGGCGGAGAACTCGAGCATCCCGAAGTGGCTCGGCGATCATCCGGAGGGCGCGGGCGGCGGCGGGGGCGACAAGCTCGACGGCATCCGCCGTCGCCTCGCGCACATCCCGCACGGCCGGCTGGTGACGATTGCGGACGCGGGGCACATGCTCCAGCACGATCAGCCGGCCGCCGTCGCGGCGGCGATCGAGCCCTTCCTTGCCGCCGAGCGCTAGCCCGCGGTCGCCGCCCGGCACGAGACGCGCCCGATGAGCGACGCCGGCGCCGGTGCGCGCGCCGCGCTGGTGGCGATCACGCTGATCTGGGCCGCCAACTGGGCGGTGATGAAGGCCGCGCTGGCGATGGCCGATCCGTTCACCTTCAACATCCATCGCACGCTGCTCGCCTGCGCCGTGCTGTTCGGCGTGCAGGTCGTGCGGCGCGGCCCGCTGTGGCCGGAGTCGTGGGTGGCGATCGTCGTCACCGGGCTGTTCCAGGTCTCGATCAACTTCCTCGCCACCGCGATGGCGCTGGTCGAAGGGGGCGCCGGGCGCACGTCGGTGCTGGTGTTCACGATGCCCTTCTGGACGCTGCTGCTGGCGTGGCCGATGCTCGGCGAACGTCCGCGCGGGGCGCAGTGGTGGGCGATCGCCCTGGCGTTCGCCGGCCTGCTGCTGATCGTCGCGCCCTGGCACTGGGAGGGCGCGCTGGCGCCGAAGCTCTATGCGGTGCTGGGGGGGTTCGGCTGGGCCGCGGCAACCGTCGCCACCAAGGTGTTCCAGCGCGCGCGGCGCTTCGACCCGGTCAACTTCGTCGGCTGGCAACTGCTGCTCGGGCTGACGCCGTTCTTCCCGATCGTCGCGCTGCGCGGCGCGCCGGTGGTGCCGATGGAGCCGATGACGCCGTCGTACCTGCTGCTGGTGGGTTACGCGGGCATCGTCTCGATCGCCATCGCCTGGCTGCTGTGGTTGAGCATCCTCAACCGGCTGTCGGCGAGTGCGGCGGGGTTCAGCATGCTGGCGATCCCGGTGCTGGCACTCGGCATCTCGATCGTGTTCTTCGGCGAGACCATCGCCGCCGGCGAGTGGTGGGGCATGGCGCTGATCGCCGGCGGCCTCGCGCTCCTGGGCCTGCTCGGACGGCGCGCGGCGCGGGCCGCGCCGCCGATCGAGACCGAGTCGCCGCCCTGACGCCTACAGCGGTCGCGGCGGACGCTTGCCGCGCCCGCGAAGCGGTGCCTTGTCGTGCACGGTAGAATGCGCGTTTGCCCGTTCGCCGGCCTGCGGTTCCGCTGCGGACGGCCGCGCATCGCACGGTGAGGTCATGACGCAAGCTTCGCAGGCCGAGGTTTCCAAGCTCCGCATCGACCGCTCGCTGGCGCCGGTCACGCGGCATCGTCGCCGGCGCTGGATCTGGATCCTGGCGTTGCTGCTGCTGGCGGGGGCCGGCGGCGCCTGGTTCGCGCTGCAGCCGCGGACCGTGGCGGTGACGACGGCCACGGTGGTGACGACGCATGCGTCGCAGCAGTTCGTGGTGCTCAACGCCACCGGCTACGTCGTCGCGCAGCGGAAGGCGGCGATCGCGTCCAAGGCCACCGGTCGCCTCGAGTGGCTCGGCGTCGCCGAGGGTTCGCGGGTCAAGGCCGGCGAGGTGATCGCGCGGCTCGACAATCGCGACGTCCGCGCGCAGGCCGACAGCGCGCAGGCCAACGTCCGCGCCGCTCGCGCGGGGCTCGCGCAGGCGCAGGCCGAGGAGCGCGACGCGGTGCAGGTGCTGCGCCGGAACGAGGACCTGCTGGGCAAGGGCTTCGTTTCGGCGGCGACCGTCGACGCTGCGAAAGCGCGCGCGGATCGCGCCGCCGCCGGCGTGGGCAGCGCGCTCGCGGCGATCGGCGCCGCCGAGGCGGCCGCGCGCAATGCGCAGGTCTCCGTCGACTACACGCTGATCCGCGCGCCCTTCGACGGCGTGATCCTGTCGAAGAGCGCCAACGTCGGCGACCTGGTGACGCCGTTCTCGTCGGCGGCGGATTCCAAGGGGGCGGTCGTCACCATGGCCGACATGACGACGCTCGAGGTCGAGGCCGACGTGTCCGAGTCCAGCCTGTCGAAGATCAAGGTCGGCCAGCCGGCGGAGATCACGCTCGACGCGCTGCCCGACACGCGGTTCCGCGGGCGCATCAGCCGCATGGTGCCGACGGTCGATCGGGCCAAGGCGACGGTGATGACCAAGGTGCAGTTCGAGGCCATCGATCCGCGGATCCTGCCGGAGATGAGCGCCAAGGTGTCGTTCCTCTCGCAGGAGGTCGGCGCGCAGGAGCAGCAGGCGCTGCTGGCGGTCAATCCCGAGGCGCTGGCCCAGCGCGACGGCAGGACCGTGCTGCTGGTGGTGCGGGACGGGGCCCGCGCGGCCGAGGTGCCGGTCGTCGCCGGCAGCCGGATCGGCGACCTGGTGGCCGTGACCGGCGACGTTCGCTCGGGCGACAAGGTGGTGCTCAAGCCGCCGGCCGATCTCAAGACCGGCACGCTCACGCGACCGGCGACCCGGTAGGCGGGGCGCGGCGGGCGCGAGCGCGGCGCGGGCGACGCATGGCGAGACAGATGGCGAGACACATGGCGAACGAGCACGCCGCAGCGGCGCCCGCCGACGAACCGCTGGTCTGCATCCGCCGCCTGACGAAGTACTACGTGCGCGGCGACCAGATCATCCCGGTGCTCGTCGACATCAACCTCGACGTGCGCGCCGGTGAATACGTCGCGCTGATGGGCCCCTCCGGTTCCGGCAAGTCGACGCTGCTCAATCTCATCGCCGGCATCGACAAGCCCTCGTCCGGCCAGATCCACGTCGCGGGGGTCGACATCGCGCTGCTCGGCGACGCCGACCTCGCCGCGTGGCGGGCGGCGCACGTCGGTTTCATCTTCCAGTTCTACAACCTGATGCCCGTGCTGTCGGCGTTCGACAACGTGGAGCTGCCGCTGCTGCTGACCGCGATGTCGCGGCGCGAGCGGCGCGAACGCGTCGCCACGGCGCTCGAGCTGGTCGGCCTCAGCGATCGCAGCGAACACTATCCGAACGAGTTGTCCGGCGGGCAGCAGCAGCGGGTCGCGATCGCGCGCGCGCTGATCACCGACCCGACGATCATCGTCGCCGACGAACCGACCGGCGACCTCGACCGCACGACCGCCGAGGAGATCCTCGGCCTGCTCGAGCGGCTCAACGACGACATCGGCAAGACCATCGTCATGGTCACCCACGACCCCAAGGCGGCGGAGAAGGCGCACCGCCTCATCCACCTCGAAAAGGGCGTGCTCGCTGGCTGACGGCAGGGCCGGGGCGCCGCAGGCGCGTCAGCGCAGCCGCGGCGGGGTTGCGGCTGGCGACGCCTCGGCCAGACCCTGCAGCAGCAGGAGCTCCGCCACCGCCGCAGCCGACAGCGGGGTCTCGAGCCGTCGAGCGCCGGCCAGCAGGTCGCGCAGGAGTTTCGCCGCCGCTGGCTGCCCCCATGCGAGCGTGAGTTCGTGCAACAGCGCGGGGTAGTCGGTTTCGAGGCAGCAGCGCGGGGGCTCGGCAGCGACGACGTCGTCGAGATCGAGTTCGAGATCGAGCGTCATCGGCGGCGCGGGCGGGGAGGCACGCATTCGGCCGCCGCCGGCGGGCGCCGCCGGCTTCGGCGCCGCCGCGGGGGTGATCGCGTGCTGCGCGGCGGACCACGCGGCGCGCAGCTTGGCTTCCTCGACGCCGTCGCGATCCGGCTCGGCGAGCCGCACCTCGAGCAGCTGCCGCAGGCTCAGGATGTCGTCGTAGGCGGTCAGCGAAAAGCCCATCCGTCGCCCCTGCCGGTTGTCGTAGAGCAGGCGCTCGAGGTAGCTGCGGCAATCCGCGGACCCCCAGAGCTCGACCACCTGCGCGACGACGTGCGGGAACGCCTCGAGGCCCGCGTCAGCGTCGTCGTTTCCGGCGAAGTGGTCCCACAGCGGCGTCTGCGCGTTGAAGTGCAGGTGGAACTCCTCGGCCAGCTGGCGGAATTCCTTCTCCTTGCCGTGCCTGCGGTACAGGTCGAGCAGCATCAGCCACGCCGCGGGCATCGAGCGCGGCTGCTCGGTGATGTGCTCGCGCAGCACGTGCATCGCGCGATCGGGGCGGTCGAGCGCCAGATAGACGCGTGCCTCCTCGGTGACCTGCGACAGTTCGGACACGGCGACGGCCTGCCCCGCATCCGGACGTCCCGCGGCCTGGCGCGCGTCCGGCGGCTCGCCACCGGCCTGCGTGAACGAGCCCTCGACCGGCTCGAACTGGGCACTGGCGGCGAAACGATCGGCCGGCAGGCCGGTGATCGGCCACTCGCCGCCGGCGATCGGCACCCGTCGCCGGCGCCAGAGCAGGCCGCCGGCGACCAGCGAGGCGAGGCCGATGATGGCGGCGAAGATCGGCCAGTTGGACTCCCACCATCGCGTGGCCACCACCAGCGGCGTGGACTTGGCGGCCTCCTCGGCGGCGCGGCGCGCGGCGGCCTCCGCCGCGATCTCCTGCTGCATGCGGTCGACCATGCCCGACAGCTCGGCGACCCGCTGTCGCAGCACGACGGTTTCCGCTTCCAGCGCCAGCGCCAACTCGTTTTGCGCCTGCAGTTCGCGGGCGACGCTGTCGGCCGCACCGGTGACCGGCCCGCCGGCCGCCGCCGGCGCGCCGGAGAGCTTCAGTCGTGGCGCCGCGGCCGCTGCCCGCGATTTCGGGGCGCGGGGCTTCACGGGCTTGGCCGTCGGTGTGCTGGCGCCGCGGTCCGCCGGGGCGGCGGTGCGTGGCGCCGACCGGGCGCGGGCGGCGCCGCTTCGCGCCTTGGCCGGCGCCGCGACCGCCGCGGCGGGGGCGGTCGGTACCGCTGCGGCGGGAGTCGGCTCGGTGCGCGGCGGAGGTTCGACGGCCACCGGGATCGGGGTGTCGATCGCCGGCGGGTCCATCAGCAGCGTGTAGTCGCGGCGCACGGTGAGCTCGCAACCGGCCTGCAGGGCGACGCGAACGATCGGGTCGTTGACGGGGCGCGAGCCGGCGACGACCAGCCGCGCGCCGGTCGAGCTGCGCTCCAGCGCGACGCGCGCCAGACCGATCTGGGGAATGCCGTCGCTCTCGCGTGCGCTCGTCGCCAGGCGGAAGCAATCCGCCGCCAGGTCTTCGCCGGGATCGGCGATCAGCTCGACGACGAGCCGCAGCGGCTGGCCCAGCGACGATTGCTGGACGATGCCGCCCAGGCCCAGAGCCAGCGCCGATCCCGAGGTCAGCGCAAAGACCAGGGCGACGCCGGCGGCACGGCGGGGAAGATTGATCGTGGCGGCAGGGGCGGGGCGCATCGGGGCTTCGGGCACGGAGCGGCGGGCTGCAGATGGGAAATGCTCGATCGTACAGCAAACTCCGTGCCGCGTTCCGGCGTGATCCCGGGGCTGGAGTAAACTTCCGGCACGCCGCGGTTCCCGGCCAGGGAGCCGCCCCTTCCGCGCGCCCCGAGACGCCTTCCGTGTTCGTCCTCCTGCTCGTCGTCAAGAACGCGTTCCGGCACAAGCTGCGCACCGCGCTGACCGTCGTCGGCATCGTCGTCGCGATCACCGCCTTCGGTCTGCTGCGCACCGTCGTCGACGCCTGGTATGCCGGCGCCAACGCGAGCTCCAGCGCGCGCCTCGTGACCCGCAGCTCGGTGTCGCTGGTGTTCCAGCTGCCCCTCACCTACGCGCAGAAGATCCGCCAGATCGACGGCGTGCAGGCGGTGTCGTGGATGAACTGGTTCGGCGGCATCTACATCACCGAGCGCAATTTCTTTCCGCAGTTCGCCGTCGACGCGGCGAGCTTCCTCGACCTCTACCCCGAATTCACGCTCTCGCCGGGGGAGCGCAAGGCCTTCCTCACCGATCGGCAGGGCGCGGTCGTCGGCCGCAAGCTCGCCGACCAGTACGGCTGGAAGGTCGGCGACACGATTCCCCTGCGCGGCACGATCTACCCGGGTACCTGGACCTTCAACCTGCGCGGCATCTACGACGGCGCCGACCGGAGCACCGACCTGTCGCAGATGTTCTTCCACTGGGATCTCCTCAACGAGCGGATCCGCAAGATCTACCCCCGCCGTGCCGACCAGACCGGGCTCTTCGTCGTTCGCCTGAAGGATCCGCAGCAGGCGGCGGAGGTTTCGTCGGCGATCGACGCCACGTTCAAGAACTCGCTGGCCGAGACCCTGTCCGAGACCGAGAAGGCATTCCAGCTGTCGTTCGTGGCGATGACCGAGACGATCCTGCTCGCCATCCAGGCGGTGAGCTTCGTCGTCGTCGTCATCATCATGGCGGTGATGGCGAACACCATGGCGATGACCGCGCGCGAGCGCGGCGCCGAGTACGCGACGCTGAAGGCGCTGGGTTTCTCCAACGCCTTCGTGGCGCTGCTGATACTGGGCGAGTCGCTGGGCATCGCGCTGGTCGGCGGCGTGCTCGGAGTGCTGCTGACCTTTCCGCTGGCCGCCGCCTTCGCCGACGCGATGGGCTCGCTGTTCCCGATCTTCTTCGTCAGCGAGGAGACGGTGCTGATGCAGCTCGCGGCGGCCGTCGTCGTCGGGCTCGTCGCCGCGGCGCTGCCCGCGTGGCGGACGTCGCGGCTCGCCATCGTCGACGGGCTGCGGGCGGTGGCGTGAAGATTCCCTTCACCTACATCCTGCGCAACGTCGCGGCGCGCAGGCTGACCACGGTGCTGACCGCGGGCGGGATGGCGCTGGTCGTCTACGTGTTCGCGACGGTGCTGATGCTGGCCGCGGGCCTGCGGGAGACGCTGGTGGCGACCGGCCAGGACGACAACGTCGTCGTCATCCGCCGCTCGTCGCAGACCGAAGTGCAGAGCGGCGTCGACCGCGCCCAGGCCGCCGTGGTCGAGACGCTGCCCGAGATCGCCACCGGCGCGGACGGCCGGAAGCTCGTCTCCAAGGAGCCGGTGGTCCTCATCGGCGTGCCCAAGCGCGACAGCGGCAAGCCCTCGAACGTCATCGTCCGCGGCGTGATGCCGGCGGGGGTCGCGCTGCGGCCGCAGGTGCGCATCGTAGAGGGCCGGATGTTCCTTCCCGGGTCGTCGGAGATCGTCGCCGGGCGGGCGGTCACCCGCGGCTTCCAGGGCGCCGGCGTCGGCGAGACGCTGCGCTTCGCGTCGCGCGACTGGACCATCGTCGGCGTCTTCGATGCCGGCCGGACCGGCTTCGATTCCGAGGTCTGGGGTGATTCCGAGCAGATGCTGCAGGCGTTTCGGCGGCTGGCCTTCTCGTCGGTGATCTTCCGGCTGGCGGATCCCGGCCGCTACGACGCCGTCAAGGCGGACCTGGAATCCGACCCGCGGCTGACGCTCGAGGCAAAGCGCGAGACGCAGTTCTATGCCGAACAGTCCGAGGCGCTGGCCAAGTTCATCAGCTATCTCGGCACCACCATCTCGGTGATCTTTTCCATCGGCGCGATCATCGGCGCGATGATCACCATGTACGCGAGCGTCGCCTCGCGCACCGCGGAGATCGGCACGCTGCGGGCGCTCGGGTTCCCCCGCGGCGCGATCCTCGTCGCCTTCCTGGTCGAGGCGCTGCTGCTGGGCTTCCTCGGCGGCGTCGTCGGGCTGCTCGCGGCGTCGGCGATGCAGGCGGTGTCGATCTCGACGGTGAACTTCCAGACCTTCGCCGAGCTCGCGTTCCGCTTCACGCTGACGCCGGCGATCGTCGTCGGCTCGCTGCTGTTCGCGCTGCTGATGGGCTTCATCGGCGGCTTCCTCCCGGCCGCGCGCGCCGCGCGGATGAAGATCGTCGACGCGCTGCGCGCCGCGGCGGAGGCTGCCCGCCGGTCGCGCCGGTGCGCGATAATGCGCCCCGGGACGCCCGTGCCGCGCGGGCGCGTGACAACGACAGCGAAGGAGAGACGATGGCAGCACGGCCGTTCAGGATTCTCGGACTGCAGCAGATCGCGGTGGGCGGCACCGACAAGGCGCGCCTGCGCGCACTGTGGGTCGACACGCTCGGTCTCGCGGCGACCGGCAGCTACCGCAGCGAGCGCGAGAACGTCGACGAGGACATCCTCGACCTCGGGCGCGGCGCGTTCAAGGTCGAGGTCGACATCATGCAGCCCATCGATGCGGCGAAGAAACCCGCGGTGCACGACCCGGCGCTCAATCACATCGGCCTGTGGGTCGACGATCTCGCGGCCGCGGTCGCCTGGCTGACCGCGCAGGGGATGCGCTTCACCCCCGGGGGCATCCGCAAGGGCGCCGCGGGCTACGACGTCTGCTTCATCCACCCCAAGGGCAACGAAGCCACGCCGCTGTGCGGCGAGGGTGTGCTGATCGAGCTGGTGCAGGCACCGTCCGAGGTGATCGCCGCATTCGCCAGCTGACGGATATTGGTGATATTGGGGTCAGAGCTGTAACACTCTTCGTGTGACGGATACTGGGGTCAGAGCTGTAACACTCTTCGCGCGTCTTCTCGGTCGAGGAGTATTACAGCTCTGACCCCAAACTGCGTTACAGCTCTGACCCCAAAACGCGCCGCGGGTCGCCGCTACCTGAACTCGAGGATCGCCTGGTCGACGGCCAGGCTGTCGCCCTGCGCTGCACGGACTTCCTTGACCACGCCGTCGGCCTCGGCGCGCAGCACGTTCTCCATCTTCATCGCCTCGATCACCGCGAGCTTCTCGCCGGCCTTCACTTCCTGTCCGGCCTGGACGCAGAGCTCGGCCAGCAGCCCCGGCATCGGCGAGAGCAGGAAACGCGACAGGTCGGGCTTGGGCTTGTCCGGCATCAGCGACAACAGCTGCGCGGCGCGCGCGGTCAGCACCTCGACGTCGGCCTGCGTGCCCCAGTGGATGACCCGGTAGCGCCAGCCGACGCGCTGGATCTGCAGGCAGACGGGCTCGCCGTTCCAGGTGCCGCGGAAGATGAGCTCCCCCAGCCTCCAGTCCGAGCGCAGCGCGTGGGACTCCCCCTCGTAGTCGATGGTGCAGCCGCCCTCGACCGGCGTGAGGCGCAGCGCGAATTTCTGCCGGCCCACGGTGACCACCCAGTCGTGGCCGACCTGGCGCCGATGGCCGCGCAGCTGCCCGGTGGTCTGCACGGCGCGCGCGATGTAGCGCCGGCGCGCCAGCGCGGCGACGGCGGCCAGCAGCAGCGGGTCGTCGTGGACCAGGGCGGAGGGGTGGAAGCCCTTGGGGAACTCCTCGGCGATGAATCCGGTGTTGAAGTCGCCGGAGACGAAGCGCGGGTGCTGCATCAGCGCCGCCTGGAAGGCGATGTTCGAGGCCACGCCGCGGATGACGAAGGCGTTGAGCGCGGCGCGCATCCGGGCGATCGCCTGGTCGCGCGTGGCGCCGTGGCAGACGAGCTTGGCGATCATCGAGTCGTAGTACATCGACACCTCGCCGCCCTCGTAGACGCCGGTGTCGACGCGCACCTGCCCGGGGACCTCGGGCGGCGGGATGAACTTCACCAGCCGGCCCGACGACGGCAGGAAGTTGCGGAACGGGTCCTCGGCGTTGATCCGGCACTCGATCGCCCAGCCGTTGCGCTGCACGTCCTCCTGCGTCAGCGGCAGCCGTTCGCCGGCGGCGACGCGGATCATCAGCTCGACCAGGTCGAGGCCGGTGATCGCCTCGGTCACCGGGTGCTCGACCTGCAGCCGCGTGTTCATCTCGAGGAAGTAGAACGACTTGTCCTTGCCGACGACGAACTCGACGGTGCCCGCCGACTGGTACTGGACGGCGCGGGCGAGCTGCACCGCCTGCTCGCCCATCGCCCGGCGCGTCGCGTCGTCGAGGAACGGCGACGGCGCCTCCTCGATGACCTTCTGGTGGCGGCGCTGGATCGAGCACTCGCGCTCGTTGAGATAGACGACGTTGCCGTGAGCGTCGCCCAGCACCTGGATCTCGATGTGGCGCGGCTCCTCGACGAATTTCTCGATGAACACGCGGTCGTCGCCGAACGCGTTCCGGGCCTCGTTGCGGCAGGAGGCGAAGCCTTCGTGGCACTCGGTGTCGTTCCAGGCGACGCGCAGCCCCTTGCCGCCGCCGCCGGCCGAGGCCTTGATCATCACCGGGTAGCCGATGCCGCGGGCGATCGCCACCGCCTCGTCGGGCGAGCCGATCGCGCTGTTGTGGCCGGGGATGGTGTTGACCCTCGCGGCGAGCGCCAGCTTCTTGGACGCGATCTTGTCGCCCATCGCCTGGATCGCGTGCGTCTTCGGCCCGATGAAGGCGATGCCCTCCTTTTCCAGCGCCGCGCAGAACGCCGCGTTTTCCGACAGGAAGCCGTAGCCCGGGTGCACCGCCTCGGCGCCGGTGTCCCTGCACGCCTGCACGATGCGGTCGATCACGAGGTAGCTCTGCGCCGACGGCGGCGGCCCGATCAGGACTGCCTCGTCGGCGAGTTCGACGTGGCGGGCGCCCTTGTCCGCTTCCGAGTAGACGGCGACGGTGCCGATGCCCATCCGCCGCGCGGTCCGGATCACGCGGCAGGCGATTTCGCCGCGGTTGGCGATGAGGATTTTCTTGAACATGCGGGCGTCCTGTTCGCGGTGGGGGTTCACAGCGGAATGTTGCTGTGCTTGCGCCACGGATTCTCGACTTTCTTCTCGCGCAGCATCGCGAGCGACCGGCAGATCCGCTTGCGCGTCTCGTGCGGCATGATGACGTCGTCGATGTAGCCGCGGTGGCCGGCGATGAACGGATTGGCGAACTTCTTCCGGTACTCCTCGGTGCGCTCGGCGATCTTCGCCGGGTCGCCGATGTCCCGGCGGAAGATGATCTCGACTGCGCCCTTCGGGCCCATCACCGCGATCTCCGCCGACGGCCAGGCGAAGTTGACGTCGCCGCGCAGGTGCTTCGACGACATGACGTCGTAGGCGCCGCCGTAGGCCTTGCGGGTGATGACGGTGACCTTCGGCACCGTGCACTCGGCGTAGGCGTAGAGCAGCTTCGCGCCGTGCTTGATGATGCCGCCGTATTCCTGCGCGGTGCCGGGCATGAAGCCGGGCACGTCGACGAAGGTCACCAGCGGGATGTTGAAGGCGTCGCAGAAGCGCACGAAGCGCGCCGCCTTGATCGACGACTTGATGTCGAGGCAGCCCGCCAGCACCAGCGGCTGGTTGGCGACGATGCCGACGGTGCTCCCGTCCATCCGCGCGAAGCCGATGACGATGTTGCGGGCGAAGTCCGGCGCGAGCTCGAAGAACGCGCCCTCGTCGACGACCTTGTAGATCAGCTCCTTGATGTCGTAGGGCTGGTTCGGGCTGTCCGGCACCAGCGTGTCGAGCGAATGGTCGAGCCGGTCGGCGGGGTCGTCGGTGGGAACGAGCGGCGGCTTCTCCTGGTTCGACGACGGCAGGTAGGAGAACAGCGCGCGCACCATCAGCATCGACTCGACGTCGTTCTCGAACGCGAGGTCGGCCACGCCCGACCTGGTCGCGTGGGTGACGGCGCCGCCGAGGTCCTCGGCGGTCACCTCCTCGTGCGTCACCGTCTTCACCACCTCGGGGCCGGTGACGAACATGTAGGAGCTGTCCTTGACCATGAAGATGAAGTCGGTCATCGCCGGGGAGTAGACGGCGCCGCCGGCGCACGGGCCCATGATCACCGACACCTGCGGGATCACCCCGGAGGCCATGACGTTGCGCTGGAAGACCTCGGCGTAGCCGCCGAGCGAGGCGACGCCTTCCTGGATCCGCGCGCCGCCCGAGTCGTTGAGGCCGATCACCGGCGCGCCGACCTTGATCGCGTGGTCCATGATCTTGCAGATCTTCTCGGCGTGCGCTTCCGACAGCGCACCGCCGAACACCGTGAAGTCCTGGCTGTAGACGAACACCAGCCGGCCGTTGATCGTGCCGTAGCCGGTGACCACGCCGTCGCCGGGGATCTTCTGGTCGGCCATGCCGAAGTCGTGGCAGCGGTGCTCGACGAACATGTCCCATTCCTCGAAGCTGCCGGGATCGAGCAGCACCTCGATGCGCTCGCGTGCGGCGAGCTTGCCCTTGGCGTGCTGCGCGTCGATGCGCGCCTGCCCGCCGCCGAGCCGCGCGGCCGCGCGCTTCTGTTCGAGTTCGCGGATGATGTTCTGCATGCGTTGGTTCCCCGGATCGACGTGCTTGGGCGCGGGCCGCGGCGTCCGCCGGAGGGCGATTCGGCGCGTGCGCGGATGTTGTTCTGGCGCAGCGTTCGATTCTAGGGGATTCCGCGACCGCGGGGGAGGGCGCGGGGCCCCGATGCACCGCCGGCCGGCCGCGCCGGGCGCCGCGCCGCCGGCGATCGGCGGCGTTGGCCGGCGTTTGCTAGCCTTGCCGCGCGCGCGCCAGCAGCCGTTCCGCCGCCATCGCCGGCGTCAGGCTGCCTGCGGCGACCGCCGCCAGCATCGCCGGCAGCAGCGCTTCGACGCCCGGATGTGCGCGGAAGTCCGCCCGCAGCCGCTCGTCGATCAGGTGCCACATCCAGTCCTGCGCCTGGCTGCGGCGGCGGGCCGCGAACTCGCCGCCGGCCTGCATGGTGTCGCGGAAGCGCTCGACCTGGCCCCAGAACTCGGGGATGCCCTTGCCGTCCAGCGCGGACAGCGCCAGCACCGGCGGCTGCCAGTGCGGCGAGGTCGGGCGCAGGATCGACAGCGCGCTGCGCAGCGTCTGCCGCGCCTCGGCCGCGCGCTCGGGAGCGAGATCGGCCTTGTTGATGACGATCAGGTCGGCCAGCTCGACGATGCCCTTCTTGATCGCCTGCAGGTCGTCGCCGGCGATGGGCAACTGCAGCAGCACCATCAGGTCGGTCATCCGCGCGACCGCGGTTTCCGACTGGCCGACGCCCACCGTCTCGACGACGATGACGTCGAAGCCCGCGGCTTCGCAGACCAGCAGCGCCTCGCGCGTGCGCGCCGCGACCCCGCCCAGCGCGCGGCCGGCCGGCGAGGGCCGGATGAACGCCTGCGGCGCGCGGGAGAGCTCCTCCATCCGCGTCTTGTCGGCGAGGATCGACCCGCCGGTGACGCTGCTGGAGGGGTCGACCGCCAGCACCGCCAGGCGGTGGCCGAGGCCGATCACGTGCAGCCCCAGCGCCTCGACGAAGGTCGACTTGCCGACCCCGGGCGCGCCGCTGATGCCGATGCGGATCGAGCGGCCGGCGTGCGGCAGCAGCGCCTCGAGCACCGCCTGCCCGCGCTGCTGGTGATCGCGCCGCGTCGACTCGACCAGCGTGATCGCCTTGGCCAGCGACCGGCGGTCGCCGTGCAGCACGCCGGCGACCAGCGCCGGATCGGCGGCGGGTCCCGCCGCCATCAGACGGCGGGCCGGGCGCGCGCGGTCCGCACCGCCGCCAGGACTTCGCGGGCGGCGTCGGCGATCACCGTGCCGGGGCCGAACACCGCCGCGACGCCGGAGGCCTTGAGGAAGTCGTAGTCCTGCGCCGGGATCACGCCGCCGACGACCACGACGACGTCGTGCGCGCCCTGCGCGCGCAGCGCGGCGATGAGCTGCGGCACCAGCGTCTTGTGACCCGCCGCCAGCGTCGAGATGCCGATCACGTGGACGTCGTTCTCGATCGCCTGCCGGGCGGCCTCCTCCGGCGTCTGGAACAGCGGGCCGATGTCGACGTCGAAGCCGAGGTCGGCGAAGCCGGTGGCGATGATCTTCGCGCCGCGGTCGTGACCGTCCTGGCCGAGCTTGGCCACCATCAGCCGCGGCCGCCGGCCCTCGTCGGCGGCGAAGGCGTCGATCTCGCCCTTGAGGCTCGCCCAGGGGGCGTCGTCGGCGAACGCCGCCCCGTAGACGCCGGAGACGCTCTCGGTGCGCGCGCGGTAGCGGCCGTAGACCTTCTCCAGCGCGTCGGAGATCTCGCCGACGGTCGCGCGCACGCGCATCGCCTGCACCGCCAACGCGAGCAGGTTGCCGGCGCCGCTCTGTGCGGCCGCGGTGAGCGCGGCGAGCGCGGCGGTGACGGCGCCCGCATCGCGCGCGGCGCGCACGGCGGCGAGGCGCTTCAGCTGCGCCTCGCGCACCGCGGTGTTGTCGATCTCGCGGGTGACGAGCGGGTCCTCGTGCGCCAGCCGGTACTTGTTGACGCCGACGATGACGTCGTCGCCGCGGTCGATCCGCGCCTGCTTCTCGGCGGCGCACTGCTCGATCCGCAGCTTGGCCCAGCCGCTCTCGACGGCCTTGGTCATGCCGCCCATCGCCTCGACCTCCTCGATGATCGCCCACGCCTGGTCGGCCAGGTCCTGCGTCAGCCTCTCCATCAGGTACGAGCCGGCCCAGGGGTCGATCACGTTGCAGATGTGCGTTTCCTCCTGGATGATCAGCTGGGTGTTGCGCGCGATGCGGGCCGAGAAGTCGGTCGGCAGCGCGATCGCCTCGTCGAAGGGCGTTGGTGTGCAGCGACTGGGTGCCGCCGAACACCGCCGCCATCGCCTCGATCGTGGTGCGCACGACGTTGTTGTACGGGTCCTGCTCGGTCAGCGACCAGCCGGAGGTCTGGCAGTGGGTGCGCAGCATCGTCGACTTCGGGTTCTTCGGCCCGAAGCCCTGCATGATCCGCCACCACAGCAGGCGCGCGGCGCGCAGCTTGGCGACCTCCATGAAGAAGTTCATGCCGATGGCGAAGAAGAACGACAGCCGGCCGGCGAAATCGTCGACGTCCATGCCGGTCGCCAGCGCCGTGCGCACGTACTCCTTGCCGTCGGCGAGCGTCAGCGCCAGCTCCAGCGCCTGCGTCGCCCCGGCCTCCTGCATGTGGTAGCCGGAGATCGAGATCGAGTTGAACTTCGGCATGTGCTGCGCCGTGTACCCGATGATGTCGGCGATGATGCGCATCGACGGCGTCGGCGGGTAGATGTAGGTGTTGCGGACCATGAACTCCTTGAGGATGTCGTTCTGGATGGTCCCGGCCAGCTGCGCCTGCGGCACGCCCTGTTCCTCGGCGGCGACGATGTAGCCGGCGAGCACCGGCAGCACGGCGCCGTTCATGGTCATCGACACCGACACCTTGTCCAGCGGGATGCCGTCGAACAGGATCTTCATGTCCTCGACCGAGTCGATCGCCACGCCGGCCTTGCCGACGTCGCCGACCACGCGCGGGTGGTCGGAGTCGTAGCCGCGGTGCGTGGCGAGGTCGAAGGCCACCGACACGCCCTGGCCGCCGGCGGCGAGGTTGCGGCGGTAGAACGCGTTCGATTCCTCGGCGGTCGAGAAGCCGGCGTACTGCCGGATCGTCCACGGCCGCTGCGCGTACATCGTCGGCTGCGGGCCGCGGACGAAGGGCGCGAAGCCGGGGAGCGTGTCCGCGTACTCGAGTCCGGCGAGGTCGGCGGCGGTGTAGAGCGCCTTGACCGGAATGCCTTCGGGCGTCTGCCAGGTCAGGCTGTCGACGGGTTTGCCGCGCAAGGACTTCTCCGCGGCCGCGCGCCACGCCGCCAGGCGGGCGTCATCGGTTGTTGCCATCTGTGGCTCCCTGAGGTTTGTTCGGCGCCCGCAAGACCGCGGGGACGCACGCGCACGAAGTCTGCCAGCACGCGGCCCGCCGCGGTTTGCCGCGCGTCAATGTTACACCCCGCGACCGGGGGGAAGAGCGGCGGCGCGGGCGCGCCGCGGGCGCTATTCGAACACCAGCTTCGCGTCGACGATGAGCTTGCGCCAGCCGTTGAGGTCGGCCTCGATCAGCGCGCCCAGGCGTTCCGGCGGGCCCGGGATGAGCTCGGCGCCCTCGCGTTCCAGGCGCTCGCGCACGTCGGCTTGCGCGAGCAGCGCCTGCGTGGCCGCGTTGAGGCGCCCGACGATCTCGCGCGCGGTGCCGGCCGGCGCGACGATGCCCCAGTAGTTGACGACGTCCGCGTCCTGCACCCCCGCTTCCTGCCACGACGGCACGTCGGGCAGCAGCGGGGCGCGCCGCTTGCCGGTCACCGCGAGCACGCGCAGCTTGTTCTGCGCGAGGTAGGGCAGTGTCGCGGGGATCGACGCGGTCATCGCCTGGATCTGGCCGGCGAGCAGGTCCAGCGTCGCCGGCGCGATGCCCTTGTACGGGACGTGCACGATGTCGGTGCCGGTGCGCGCCTTCAGCAGCTCCAGCGCCAGGTGGTTGACGCTGCCGGGGCCGGCCGAGCCGTAGTTGAGGGCGCCGGGCCGCTGCCGCGCGAGGGCGAGGAACTCCTTCATCGTCGCGGCCGGCACGGCGTTGCCGACGACGAAGGCGAGGGGGCCGGAGGCGATGGGTGCCACCGGGACGAACTGCCGGACCGGGTCGTAGCCGGCGGTGGCCGAGGCGGCGGCGACGGTCGTGAACGGCGAGGCGACGAAGAGCAGCGTGTAGCCGTCCGGTTCGGCGCGGGCCGCCTCGACCGTGCCGATCGCGCCGCCTGCGCCGGTCCGATTGTCGACGACGATCGAAGTCTTCAGCGCTTCGCCGAGCTTCTGCGCCACGAAGCGGGCGACGGTGTCGGTGCCGGCCCCCGGGGGAAGGGGACGATGAGGCGGATCGGCTTGGTCGGGTAGCTTGCGGTCTGCGCAAGCGCAGGCGCGGCGAAGAGGCTGAGCGCGGCGACGAGCGCGGCGAACGGACGGAGGAGCACGGCGACCTCGTGACGGAAGGGTGGAGGGAAGGTTCTAGCGCGGAATTATGACCGGACGATGACCGGGGGTGGCGACCCGCCGGGGCGAAGGCCGGCTCGATTCTCGCCGTCCTTCCCGATCACGTCCACGTTGTGCGTTCCGCTCTGCCAAGCCCGTGCATCGTACGGCCGTTGTAGGAGCGCCTTCAGGCGCGATGCCTTTCGCGCAGCACCGCAATCGCGGCTGAAGCCGCTCCTAACCGGGAGGAGCGCCTTCAGGCGCGATCGTCGCGCAGCCATTGGGAAGCCCCCACTTCGCGGCGAAGCGGCCTGCAGTTTTGTAGGAGCGCCTTCAGGCGCGATGCCTTTCGCGCCGCACCGCATTCGCGGCTGAAGCCGCTCCTACAGGGCACTCGAAGTTAGCCTGCGCCGCAACGTCGATGTCAGCCTCCGGTCAATCTTCCCCATCTTTCTTGATGACATCGACGTTGTGGCTTCGGCCGCTCGCTGCGCGAGCTCAACTTCTCGCGGGGCTCGAAGTTAGCCTGCGCCGCAACGTCGATGTCAGCGACGGTCAGTCTTCCCCATCTTTCTTGATGACATCGACGTTGTCAATGAGCCGGGTGGCGCCGAGGGTCGCGGCACCCAGCACGACCAGCAGGTTCGGGTGGTCGAAGCCCTCGGGGTGGGGGATGCGCAGGCCGATGCCGTGGCGCACGGCGACGTAGTCCACCTTCCATCCGCGCTGCGCCAGTTCCATCCGCCCGGCCGACTGCAGGTTGGCGTAGTCGGTGCGGCCGGCGGCGATCTCGTCGGCGATGCCGCGCAGCACCCGGTACAGGTGCGGCGCCTCGGCGCGCTCTTCCGGCGTGAGGTAGTTGTTGCGCGACGACAGCGCCAGCCCGTCGTCGGCGCGGATCGTCTCCGCCGGCACGATCCGGATCGGCATGTTGAACTGCTGGACCATGCCGCGGACGATCTTCAGCTGCTGGCGGTCCTTCTTGCCGAACACGGCGACGTCGGGCTGCACCAGGTTGAAGAGCTTCAGCACCACGGTGCACACGCCGTCGAAGAATCCCGGCCGGAACGCGCCTTCGAGCTCGTTCGCCAGCGGCGCCGGCTGCACCCGGTACACCTGCGGCGTCGGGTACATCTCCTGCTCCATCGGCGCGAACAGCACGTCGACGCCCTCGCGCTCGAGGCCGGCACGATCGGCTTCCATCGTGCGCGGGTAGCGGTCGAAGTCCTCGTTCGGCCCGAACTGCAGCCGGTTGACGAAGATGCTGGTGACGACCGCGTCGCCGTGCTGGCGCGCGATCCGGCACAGCGACAGGTGGCCGGCGTGGAGATTGCCCATCGTCGGCACGAAGGCGACGCACTCGGCGCCGGCCAGGTGCTCGGAGAGTTCCGCGGCGGTGTGGACGATCTTCATCGGGGCTCCGGGAGGGGAGGGCGCTGTACGCGGTCGACGGCGTCGGCACCGTTCAGGAGGCGAGGTTGAAGAACTCGCGGCGGCTGCGCATCGACGCGATCCGCGACAGCAGCAGCGACAGGTGTTCGGGGTCGTCGACGAAATTGAGCTTCTCGCTGTTGACGATCAGCAGCGGCGACTCCTCGTACTGGTAGAAGTAGCGGCTGTAGGCGTCGGCGAGGCGGGTGAGGTACTGCGGCGAGATCGTCCGTTCGTAGTCGACGCCCCGGCGCAGCACGCGCTCGATGAGCACGTCGACGGGGGCCTGCAGGTAGATCACGAGGTCCGGCACCGGCGTCTGCGGCTTCAGGTGCGAGTAGACCTTCTCGTACAGCTGGTACTCCGCGTCGCCGAGGTTGAGGCGCGCGAACAGCGGATCCTTGTCGAGCAGGAAGTCGCCGACCGTCGCCCGGCGGAACATGTCGAACTGCCCGACACCGCGCAGCTGGTCGGCGCGCTGGAACAGGAACGTGAGCTGCGTCGGCAGCGCGTAGCGCGCCATGTCCTCGTAGAACCGCGCGAGGAACGGATTATCCTCCGGCCGCTCGAACAGCTCCTCGCCGTCGACCGCGGTCGCCAGCTGGTGCGCGAGGCTGGTCTTCCCGGCGCCGATCGGGCCCTCGACGACGATGTAGCGGCATTTCTCGAGGTCCATGACCGGGCAGGTCCATCAATGGAGCGCGTGGGTACGGGTCGATGCGATGCGTTGGTCGGCGAGGCGGCGCAGGAACCGGCGGGCAAGCCCCCGGCCGGGAATCACGGCCTCCGGGGCGACGTCGGCCAACGGCCGCAGGACGAAGGCGCGACCGTGCATCCGGGGATGCGGCACCGTCAGTCGCGCGGAACGCAGCCGACGGCCGCCGTATAGTAGCAAATCGAGGTCCAGCGTCCGCGGCGTGTTCCGGGCGCCGCCGGGATCGCGGCGCCGTCGCTGCCGGCGCTCGATGGCGAGCAGCGCGGCCAGCAGCGACCGCGGCGGGCGCGTCGTCGCGACGGCGACGACGGCATTGACGAAGTCGGGCTGCGCGATGGTGCAGGCGACCGGGGCGCTGACGTAGTTGCGGGACCGGCGCAGCAGCCGGCAGCCGGGCAGTCGGGCCAGCGCGGCGATGGCGCGGGCGATCTGCCGCCGTGGGTGCGCAAGGTTGCTCCCGAGGCCGATGAAGGCGACGGTGGCCGTCACACGGCCGTCACGTCGTCGGCGCCGGGGGGCGTGGGTTCGCCGCTGCGCTTGCGGCCACGGCCGCGCGGGCGGCGGCGCTTGGCGCCGCCCGCGTCGGGCTGCAGCAGGCTTTCGCGCTCGTCCGGGCCGGCGTGTGCGAAGCGGTCCCACCACGCCGGCAGGTCCGCGAACTCGCCTTCGAGCTCTCCGCTCTGGCCGCGCAGTTCGAGGAAGTCCCATCCGGCGCGAAAGCGCGGGTGCTCGAGCAGGCGGTGCGGGCGCTGGCCGGAGCGCTGCTCGAATCGCGGCTGCAGCGACCAGATCTCCTTGATCGTCGCCTCGAACCGGCGCGGGATGGCGATCTGCTTCGCCTGGCGCTCGAGCACCGCGTCCATCGCCGCGAAGAGCGCCGGGATCGACCGTTCGCCGCGCCCCTTGGACGCTGTCCAGGTCGCCAGCACCTCGTGCCAGAGCAGCGTCGCGAACAGGAACGCCGGGGACACGCCGCGGCCCTCGCGCACGCGCTGGTCGGTGTTGGCGAGCGCGAGATCGATGAAGCGCTGGCCCAGCGGCTGCTCCAGCGCGACGTCGAGCAGCGGCAGCAGGCCGTGCGCCAGCCCGTGGGCGCGCAGGCTCTTCAGCGACTCGGCGGCGTGCCCGGAAAGCAGCAGCTTCTGCATTTCGTCGAACACGCGCGCCGGCGGAACGTTGCCGACCAGCGGCGCGAGCTTGACGATCGGCGCGGCGGTCTTCGCCTCGATGGCGATGCCCAGCTTGGCGGCGAGCCGCACCGCGCGCAGCATCCGCACCGGGTCCTCGCGGTAGCGCGTCGTCGGCGGACCGATGAGCTTCAGCCGGCGGGCGCGGATGTCGGCGACGCCGCCGACGTAGTCCCAGATTTCCTCGGTCGCGGGATCGAAATACAGCGCGTTGATGGTGAAATCGCGCCGGGCGGCATCCTCGGCCTGCGTGCCGTAGACGTTGTCGGACAGCAGGCGGCCGTGCTCGTCGGCCGCCTCGTCGCCCTGCGGCGCGCGGAAGGTCGAGACTTCGAGCGTCTCCGCGCCGACGTGGACGTGGACGAGGCGGAAGCGGCGCCCGATCAGGAACGCGCGGCGGAACAGCGGCTTCACCTGCTCGGGCTCGGCATTGGTCGCGATGTCGAAGTCCTTGGGGGCGATGCCCAGCACCAGGTCGCGGACCGCGCCGCCGACGACGAAGGCCTTGAAGCCCGCGTCCTGCAGGCGGCGGATCACCTGGTTGGCGCCGCCGGAGAGCTGGTCGCGGCGCACCGGGTGGTCGGCCGGCCCGTAGATCTTCGGGTCGCGGGCGACGCGGGACCCGCCGGGCATCAGGCGCGCGAGCAGGCGGCGGATCATCGGGTTTCCCGGGCGGTGGCCGGGGAGGGGTCGGCGGCGGCGGACAACGGTGTCAGCGGGTCGGATCGCGCGAGCGCGAGAATGACGCAAGGTACAGAAGAATCAACATCATAGCATGTCGATGCCGGCAGGCTCCCGGCGCCAGGCGCCCGGCGCCAGGCCGGCCAGCGTCCACGGCCCGACGGCGTAGCGCAGCAGGCGCAGCGTCGGCAGGCCGACCGCCGCCGTCATCCGGCGAACCTGCCGGTTCTTGCCTTCGCGCAGCGTGATCCTGAGCCAGGCGGTGGGAATCGCCTTGCGGACGCGGATCGGCGGCGTCCGCGGCCAGAGCTCCGGAGGCTCGTCGATCGCCTCGACCTGCGCCGGCGCCGTGGTGAATTCCGGCAGCGCGACGCCGCGGCGCAGTGTCGCCAGCGCCTCCGGTCGGGGCGTGCCCTCGACCTGCGCCCAATAGACCTTGGCGAGCTTGTGCCGCGGATCGGCGATGCGCGCCTGCAGCGCGCCGTCGGCGGTGAGGACGACCAGCCCTTCGCTGTCGGCGTCGAGGCGTCCCGCCGGGTAGATGTCCGGCAGCGGCAGGAAATCGCGCAGTGTCGGCTTGCCGCTGCCGTCGTCCGAGAACTGGCACAGCACGCCCCAAGGCTTGTTGAAGAGGACGACCTCCGTGGCCGGCGGGGCGGCCGTCGCGCCGCGCCCGCCCGGCATCGGCATGGCAGGATCGGGCGAGATCAAGGATAATCGGCGGTTGGCACCGCCCGCACCCCGCACCCCCGGCGCCCGAGGCCGGCCGCCCGCAAAGAGGCGCCGCCGCGGCCGCCGATCAAGGAGACCCCATGTCGAGCTTTCAGCACGTCAAGATTCCCGTCGGTGGCGAGAAGATCACCGTCAACGCCGATTTTAGCCTCAACGTTCCGGTCAATCCGATCATTCCCTACATCGAGGGCGACGGCACCGGCTTCGACATCACCCCGGTGATGATCAAGGTCGTCGACGCCGCGGTGGCCAAGGCCTACGGCGGCAAGCGCAAGATCCACTGGATGGAGATCTACGCCGGCGAGAAGTCGACCAACGTCTACGGCCCCGACGTCTGGCTGCCCGAGGAAACGCTGGCCATCCTCAAGGACTACGTGGTGTCGATCAAGGGCCCGCTGACGACGCCGGTCGGCGGCGGCATCCGCTCGCTCAACGTCGCGCTGCGGCAGGAACTCGACCTCTACGTCTGCCTGCGCCCGGTGCGCTGGTTCAAGGGCGTGCCCTCGCCGGTCAAGGAGCCGAACAAGGTCGACATGGTGATCTTCCGCGAGAACGCCGAGGACATCTACGCCGGCATCGAGTGGCCGGCCGAGAGCGAGCAGTGCAAGAAGGTGATCGACTTCCTGATCAACGAGATGGGCGTCAAGAAGATCCGCTTCCCGCTGACCTCGGGCATCGGCATCAAGCCCGTTTCGCGCGACGGCACCTACCGGCTGGTGCGCAAGGCGATCCAGTACGCGATCGACAACGACCGCTCGTCGGTCACCCTGGTGCACAAGGGCAACATCCAGAAGTTCACCGAAGGGGCGTTCCGCGACTGGGGCTACGAGATCGCGCAGAAGGAGTTCGGCGCCAAGCCGATCGACGGCGGGCCGTGGTGCTCGTTCAAGAACCCGACGAGCGGCAAGGAGATCATCATCAAGGACGTGATCTGCGACGCGTTCCTGCAGCAGATCCTGCTGCGGCCGGCCGAGTACAGCGTGATCGCCACGCTGAATCTCAACGGCGACTACATCAGCGACGCGCTGGCCGCGCAGGTCGGCGGCATCGGCATCGCCCCGGGCGCGAACCTCTCGGACTCGGTCGCGATGTTCGAGGCGACCCACGGCACCGCGCCCAAGTACGCCGGCAAGGACTACGTCAACCCGGGCTCGGAGATCCTGTCCGCCGAGATGATGCTGGTGCACATGGGCTGGAAGGAGGCGGCGGCGCTCATCATCAGCAGCCTCGAGAAGGCGATCGCCGACAAGGTCGTCACCTACGACTTCGCGCGCCTGATGCCGGGTGCCACGCAGGTGTCCTGCTCCGGCTTCGGCCAGGCGATGATCGAGCGCATGTAGGCGGCGCGGTCGCCACGGCGCTGCCCAAGGCCCGCCTCGGCGGGCCTTTTCTTGGACGGCGTGCGTTGCTGCCGCGACACAGGAGTTGTGCGCGACAACCCGACAAAAAGCCCGCCTCGCGGCGGGCTTTGTCCCGACCCCGCACCGGTCGGGTGCGGGACGGCAGGTGAGAGTCCTCTCAGGCGGCCTGGATATTGGATGCCTGTTTTCCCTTGGGTCCCTGGGTCACTTCGAAGCTGACCTTCTGGCCCTCTTTCAACGACTTGAAACCCTGCATGTTGATTGCCGAAAAGTGTGCGAACAGGTCCTCGCCGCCGCCGTCCGGGGTGATGAAGCCGAAGCCCTTCGCATCGTTGAACCACTTCACGGTACCAGTTGCCATAGTGCTACTTCCTTGAAGAATGAACGGGATGGTTGGCGTTTGGGCAGCCAGTACCACTTGCGGCAACTGCGGCTTGGGGGCGCGTAACGGTACCGATGTAGCAGACACTCGGGAGCCAAACACCGCTTTTGTATGCGCAGGATCGGTCGCCGTCAAGCCGTACGTCGGCGATTTCCCTGTCCCCTTGAAAAATCTGTTGCAATCATCAAACATAGGACTGTTCGCCCCCGTCGCCCCTACCGTGGAAAATGGCCAACCAGCAACAGCACGGCAGCCTGCTCGAAGCCGAGAAGACCCGGCTGCAGCCGCCGCCGATGTACAAGGTGCTGCTGCTCAACGACGACTACACGCCGATGGACTTTGTCGTGACCGTGCTGCAGACTGTTTTCGCGATGAGCCGCGAGAAGGCGACGTACGTCATGCTGCAGGTCCACCGGCAGGGGATGGGGGTCTGCGGCACCTACACGCGCGAAGTGGCGGTGGCCAAGGTCGACCAGGTGGTCGACATCGCGCGCAGGCACCAGCATCCTTTGCAGTGCACGATGGAGGAAACTTGAGCGTTGAGTCCGGGGGTGGGGCCGGCATCCGTTGGGGATCCGGGCGGCACCGACGGGCGGGCGCGAGGGGCAGGACACTATGATTGCGCAGGAACTCGAGGTTTCCCTCCACATGGCTTTTGTCGAGGCCCGGCAGAAGCAGCATGAGTTCATCACCGTCGAGCACCTGCTGCTCGCGATGCTCGACAACCCGTCGGCGGCCGAGGTGCTGAAGGCCTGCGGCGTCGATCTCGAGGAATTGCGCGGGGTGCTCGTCGACTTCATCGGCGAGCACACGCCGCGGCTGGCGCCGCACTCGGATGCCGACACCCAGCCCACGCAGGGCTTCCAGCGCGTGATCCAGCGCGCCATCCTGCACGTCCAGTCGTCGGGCAAGAAGGAGGTCACCGGCGCCAACGTGCTGGTGGCGATCTTCGGCGAGAAGGAATCGCACGCCGTCTACTTCCTCAACCAGCGGGGCGTGACGCGGCTCGACGTCGTCAACTTCATTTCCCACGGCATCAGCAAGACGCCGGCGCAGAAGCCCGAGAAGGCCGAGGCGAAGGAAGAGGCCGAGGCCGGCGACCAGGAAAAGGGCGCGCTCGAGACCTACACGATCAACCTCAACCAGATGGCCAAGGCCGGCAAGACCGACCCGCTGATCGGGCGCGCGCACGAGCTCGAGCGCGTGATCCAGGTGCTGTGCCGCCGGCGCAAGAACAACCCGCTGCTGGTCGGCGAGGCCGGCGTCGGCAAGACCGCGATCGCCGAGGGCCTCGCGCGGCGCATCAACGACGGCGAGATTCCCGAGCTGCTGAAGGAATACCAGGTGTACTCGCTCGACATGGGCGCGCTGCTCGCCGGCACCAAGTACCGCGGCGACTTCGAGCAGCGCCTGAAGGCGGTGCTGAAGCAGCTCGCCGACAATCCCAAGTCGATCCTGTTCATCGACGAGATCCACACCATCATCGGCGCCGGGGCCGCGTCGGGCGGCACGCTCGATGCGTCCAACCTGCTGAAGCCGGCGCTGTCCACCGGTGCGATGAAGTGCATCGGCGCCACCACCTACGCCGAGTACCGGCAGATCTTCGAAAAGGACCACGCGCTGTCGCGGCGGTTCCAGAAGGTCGACGTGCCCGAGCCGTCGATCGCCGAGACGATCGAGATCCTCAAGGGGCTGAAGTCGCGGTTCGAGCAGCACCACGGCGTCAAGTACGCGCCGGCGGCGCTGACCACCGCGGCCGAGCTGTCGGCGCGCTTCATCAACGACCGCCACCTGCCCGACAAGGCGATCGACGTCATCGACGAGGCCGGCGCGGCGCAGCGCATCCTGCCGAAGTCGCGGCAGAAGAAGGTGATCAGCAAGGCGGAGATCGAGGAGATCGTCGCCAAGATCGCCCGCATCCCGGCGAAGAACGTCACCTCCGACGACCGCAACGCGCTGAAGACCCTCGATCGCGACCTGAAGAACGTCGTGTTCGGCCAGGACGTCGCCATCGAGGCGCTGGTCTCGGCCATCCGCATGGCGCGCTCGGGGCTCGGCAATCCGCGCAAGCCGATCGGCAACTTCCTGTTCTCCGGCCCGACCGGGGTCGGCAAGACCGAGGTCGCGCGGCAGCTCGCCTACTGCCTGGGCGTCGAGCTGATCCGCTTCGACATGTCCGAGTACATGGAGCGGCACGCGGTGTCGCGGCTGATCGGCGCGCCGCCGGGCTACGTCGGCTTCGACCAGGGCGGCCAGCTCACCGAGGCGGTGACCAAGCATCCGTACAGCGTGCTGCTGCTGGACGAGATCGAGAAGGCGCATCCGGACATCTTCAACATCCTGCTGCAGGTGATGGACCACGGGACGCTGACCGACAACAACGGGCGCAAGGCCGACTTCCGCAACGTCACCGTCATCATGACCACCAACGCCGGCGCCGAGACGCTCGCCAGGGGCACGATGGGCTTCACCCATGCCAAGCAGGCGGGCGACGAGATGGAGGCCATCAAGCGGATGTTCACGCCCGAGTTCCGCAACCGGCTCGACGCGACCATCTCCTTCGCCGCGCTCGACCACGAGATCATCCTCAAGGTGGTCGACAAGTTCCTGCTCGAGCTCGAGAACCAGCTGCACGAGAAGCGCGTCGAGGCGACGTTCACGCCGCGGATCAAGGCCTTCCTCGCGCGCAAGGGCTTCGACCCGCAGATGGGCGCGCGGCCGATGTCGCGCCTCATCCAGGACACCATCCGCAAGGCGCTGGCCGAGGAGCTGCTGTTCGGCCGGCTGGTCAACGGCGGCAACGTCACCATCGACGTCGACGACAGCGACAAGGTGCAGCTGCAGTTCGTCGAGAAGACCGAGCCCGAGCCGGTCGCCTGACGCGGACGGCCGCGGGTTCGACGAAAACGGCGCCGGGGTCTCCGGCGCCGTTTTTCGTGCGGCAGGCCGCGGTAACGGTCAGGCGAGCGTGTCGGCCCAGATGTTCTGCGCCCAGGCGAAGGCGTAGCTGCCTTCGAGCGCGGTCATCCCGGGCGACACGCCGCCCGAGCCGGCCACCGTCACCATCGTCTTCTTCTCCCGGTCGTACTGGTGCACCGACGCCACGTGGACGACGTCGCGGTCGGTGATGAAGCTGTAGCAGGTGTTGGTGAGCATCGGCGTCGGGTTGGGCGTCTGCCCGGCGAGCAGCGCCAGCACGGCGGCGGCGCAGACCTTGGCGTGCTGGTTCGCCATGTGGCCGGACTTCGGCATCCCCGGGGCGATCTGGATGGCGTCGCCCAGCACGTGGACGTTCTTCACCTTCACCGATTCGTAGCTCAGGAAGTCGACCTCGCACCAGCGGTTGTTGGCGGTGATCACCCCCGCGTCGCGGGCGATGTTGCCGGCGCGCTGCGGCGGGACGACGTTGAGCACGTCCGCCCTGACGTCGTCGGCGGTCTCGAACTTCGCCGTCAGCGTCGCCACGTCGACGCCGGTGAGCACGTGGTTGTTGCGGTACTCGACGATGCCCTTGTACTCCTCCGCCCAGGCCTTCTTGAACAGCCCCGCCTTGGAGGTGACGTCGGGGTTGCCGTCGAGGATCAGCACCTTGGACCTCGGCTTGGCGCGCTTGAAGTACCAGGCGACCTGGCAGGCGCGCTCGTAGGGGCCGGGCGGGCAGCGGTAGGGGGCGACCGGGATCGAGATCGCGTAGACGCCGCCGTCCTTCATCGCTTCGAGCTGCTGGCGCAGCGCGACCGTCTGCGGCCCCGCCTTCCACGAGTGCAGCACGCGGCTGGTGCCGGCGGGAGTCTGCAGCGACGCCAGCTGGTCGTAGAGGAATTCCACGCCGGGGGAGAGGATCAGCCGGTCGTAGGCGAGGGTCTGGCCGCCGGCGAGGCGCAGCGTGCGCTTGTCGGCATCGACCGCGACGGCGGTGTCGCGGACGATCGTCACCCCCCAGCGCTTGGCGAGGTTGGCGTAGCTGACCGTCACGTCGGCGATCCGCTTCGAGCCGCCCAGCACCAGGTTGGACATCGGGCAGGAGATGAACTCGGCATTGGGCTCGATCAGCGTCACGTCGACGCTGCCGCCGCTCCACATGCGCAGGTACTTGGCGACGGTCGCGCCGCCGTAGCCGCCGCCGACCACGACCACCCTGCCGGCGGGACCGCCGCCCATGGTCGCGCAGCCGGAGACGGCGGTCAGGGCCGACGTGCCGCCGGCCAGCTTGAGGAACTCGCGTCGTTGCATGCTCATTGTGGGTCTCCTCATTGGGCCGGCTTCTGTGCCGCGAACCAGCCGGCGATGAGCGTGATCTGCTCGTCGGAGTAGCCCTTGGACAGCTGGTGCATGATGGTTGCGGGCGTCTTGCCGGCCTTGAAGTCCTGCATTTTGCGCACGATGTCGGCGCTGGCCATGCCGGCGAGACTGGTCATGCCGCCGGCGCTGCGGCCGTCGGTGCCGTGGCAATTGGCGCAGGTCGCAGCCAGGTTGCGCGCGAGGTTCGGGTCGCTGCCCTGCGCGATGGCGAGGGTGGACCCCAGGGCGGCAAGCGCCGCGAGGGCAAGGCTGGGTAAGCGCACTGTCGAACTCCTCTCTGTGTGGCGGCCGTGGAAACCGCCTCGAGCTGTCGGGATGCCGCGAACGGCGGCACCGCTGCCGGTGGAAGCGAGCCCGCGTCTTCTGCTTCGCCCCCCGGGACGGCGGGCGACGCGGCGCGGTGCACGCCCAACGGCGGAGTCTGCATGACCTGCGATGGCTGTCAAGAGGCGCGGCCCGATTGCGTCCGGTAAACTGCGAATAGCTTGATCTCCACCAATTGCCGACGATGACGACGATCGAACGCGGGCCCGCGAGCGCTGCCGGCGCAGTCGCGATCAGCTTCCTCGGTGCGGCCGGCGAGGTGACCGGGTCGTGCTTTCGCGTCGACTGTGCGCAGGCGCGGTTCCTGGTCGACTGCGGAATGTTCCAGGGCGGGCGGGACGCCGACGAAAAAAACGCGAGCGCGCTGGACTTCGACGCCGCGACGCTCGATTTCGTCGTCCTCACCCACGCCCACATCGACCACTCGGGACTGCTGCCCCGGCTGACCGCCCGCGGCTTCCGCGGACCGATCTACGCCACCCCGGCGACCGCCGACCTGGCGGGCGTGATGCTGCCCGACAGCGCGCACATCCAGGAAAAGGAGAGCGAGTGGGCGCGCGAGCGCGAGCACGACCGCCGCAGCGCGCCGCGCCGAGCGCAGGGCGAGCGGCGCGCCGGCCACCGTGCGCCGCCCGAGCCCGTGGCCGATGCGCTGCCGTTGTACACCCTGGCCGACGCCGAGCGCTGCCTGCGCCAGTTCCGGCCGCTGGCCTACGACGTCGAGACCGACCCCCGGCCGGGCATCGCGCTGCGTTTTCGCGATGCCGGCCACATCCTCGGTTCCGCGATTGCGGAGATCCGGATCGGCGACGGCGGGGCGCGGCGCAAGCTCGTCTTCTCCGGCGACATCGGCCAGCCGGGGCGGCCGGTGCTCGGCGACCCGACCCCGGTGCCCGACGCCGACGTGCTGGTGGTCGAGTCGACCTACGGCGATCGCCTGCACAAGGACCTCGCGACGACCTACGACGAATTCGCCGGCGTGCTCGCGCGGACGCTGCCGCGCGGCAACGTCGTGATCCCCGCGTTCGCCGTCGGCCGCACGCAGGAAGTGCTGTACGTGCTGGCCGACCTCGTCCGCCTCGGACGGGCGCCGGCGCTCACCATCTTCGTCGACTCGCCGCTGGCGACCCGTGCCACCGAGATCACCGCCCGCTACGCGCCGATACTCGATCGCGAGAGCCGCGACCTCGCCGCGTGGCAGGCGCGGCACCGCGACCGCGTGCGCGTCGTCTTCACCGAGTCGCCGCAGGACTCGATGGCGATCAACGAGATCAGGAGCGGCGCGGTGATCGTCGCCGCCAGCGGCATGTGCGACGCGGGCCGCGTCAAGCACCACCTGCGCCTCAACCTGCCGCGGCCCGAATGCGCGATCGTGTTCACCGGGTTCCAGGCCGGCGGCACGCTGGGACGCCAGATCGTCGACGGCGCGGCGCACGTCCGGCTGTTTCGCCAGGACGTCGCCGTCCGCGCCTCGGTGCACACCATCGGCGGCCTCTCGGCGCACGGCGACCAGGCGGCGCTGCTGGGCTGGCTCGCCGGCTTTCGCCGGCCCCCGGCGCGCGTCTTCGTCGTCCACGGCGAGCGCGACACGGCGCTCGGATTCGGCGCGCTGATCCGCGAGCGCCTGCACTGGCCTTCGGTCGAAATCCCCACCCGCGGCGATCGCATCCCACTCGCCTGAATCCCGAACCACCGCGCCGCCCGCGGCGCGCCGCCCCGCGGGCGCGTCGTTCGCGCGATAATCGCGGTCATCCCGACGACTGCCACCGCCCGCCGCCATGACCGCCACGATCCCCGGAACCGCCGACCTCTGCGACGCCCACGCCCCCCGGGTCGCCATCGCCGCGCCCGTCTTTCGCTCGTTCGGCGGTCGCCGGCGCTTCCACGGCGCCATCGCGACGCTGCGCTGCTTCGAGGACAACTCGCTGGTGCGCGAACGCCTGGGCGAGCCCGGCGACGGCCGCGTGCTGGTGATCGACGGCGGCGGCAGCCTCAAGTGCGCGCTGGTCGGCGACCAGCTGGGTGCGCTGGGCGTGAAGAACGGCTGGAGCGGGGTCATCGTGTTCGGCTGCGTGCGCGACACCGCGGCCCTCGGTGCGATGGACCTCGGCGTGCTGGCGCTGGCGCCGCACCCGCTGAAGAGCGTCAAGCGCGGCGCCGGCGAGCGCGACGTGACGGTCGCCTTCGCCGGCGTCTCCTTCGCGCCCGGCGCCTGGGTCTACGCCGACGAAGACGGCGTCGTGGTGGCGGCGACCCCGCTGTAGCGGCCGACGCCGCAGCCGGCGCGCCGATCCGGCGCCGCTGGAATCAATTTCCATTTTCATCGCCACAACGGGATCCCCGCCGGCGGACGGCCCGTGGGAAAAAGATCCTTTTGCGTCATGCCACTAGCGTCGGCTGGCCTCGCATTGCTCGGCATTGGGTGGAGGAAATGTTCCGCAATGCAGCAGCATTGAGCCAAATCAACCTTTGTTCATTTCCGCAGTGCGGAAATCTTTTTTAACCCAATGATTTTTATTGTTTTTTTTGATATTGCGCTGCAGTATTCGGCTTGTCACCCCACGCCGATTTTGTTAAGGTTCGAGTGTCACGAGTGGCCGTGCGTGAATCGGAGCGGCGGCCGCAAGCTGGGCTTGGGTAATCAGTGAACCCCATCCATGCCCGCCAGACCGGACGGGCGAACCTCGTGCGGTCCGTGCTGTGGAGCGTGGGCGGCTGGGTTCGCCTTCGTCTTCACGCTGCGGCAGCCTGCGCGCGCAATCAGCATCGCGCGGAACCGCTGACCAAGGTGCCGGTGCGTGGCCGCGAAGGCGGGGCACGGCCGGCTTGGCCATGACGCGAGACGATGGGAGCAGTGAATGAACTACGATCTGGAAGCAGCAAGGCTCAAGAAAGACTGGGCGGAGAACCCCCGCTGGAAGGGCATTCAACGCGGCTACACCGCGGAAGACGTCGTGCGGCTGCGCGGGTCGCTGCCCATCGAGCACACGCTGGCCAAGCGCGGCGCCGAGAAGCTCTGGAAGCTGATCAACGAAGAGCCGTTCGTGAATTCGCTGGGCGCGATGACCGGCAACCAGGCGATGCAGCAGGTCAAGGCCGGCCTCAAGGCCATCTACCTCTCCGGCTGGCAGGTCGCCGCCGACGCCAACATCGCCGGCGAGATGTACCCCGACCAGTCGCTGTACCCGGCGAACTCGGTGCCGCACGTGGTGCGCCGCATCAACAACGCGCTGATCCGCGCCGACCAGATCCACCACATGGAAGGCAAGAACGACGACATCGATTTCTTCGCGCCGATCGTCGCCGACGCCGAAGCCGGCTTCGGCGGCGTGCTGAACGCCTTCGAGCTGATGAAGGCGATGATCGAGGCCGGCGCCGCGGGCGTCCACTTCGAGGACCAGCTGGCGTCGGTGAAGAAGTGCGGCCACATGGGCGGCAAGGTGCTCGTCCCCACGCGCGAAGCCGTCGAGAAGCTCATCGCCGCGCGGCTCGCTGCCGACTGCATGGGCGTGCCGACGATCCTGCTGGCGCGCACCGACGCGGAAGCCGCCGACCTGCTCACCTCCGACGTCGACGCCAACGACAAGCCGTTCTGCACCGGCGAGCGCACCGTCGAGGGCTTCTACAAGACGCGCAACGGCCTCGAGCAGTCGATCTCCCGCGGCCTCGCCTACGCGCCCTACGCCGACCTCATCTGGTGCGAGACCGGCAAGCCCGACCTCAAGTTCGCCAAGGACTTCGCCGAGGCGATCCGGGCCAAGTTCCCCGGCAAGATGCTGGCCTACAACTGCTCGCCGTCGTTCAACTGGAAGAAGAACCTCGACGACGCGACCATCGCCAAGTTCCAGAAGGAGCTGGGCGCGATGGGCTACAAGTTCCAGTTCATCACGCTGGCCGGGTTCCACAGCCTCAACTACTCGATGTTCAACCTGGCGCACGGCTACGCGCGCCGCCAGATGAGCGCGTTCGTCGAGCTGCAGGAAGCCGAGTTCGCCGCGGCCGAGAAGGGCTTCACCGCGGTGCGGCACCAGCGCGAGGTCGGCACCGGCTACTTCGACGCGGTCACCACCACGGTGCAGGGCAGCAAGGCGTCGACGACGGCGCTGTCGCACTCGACCGAGGACGAGCAGTTCTTCGACAAAGGCAAGAACGCCGCCTAGAGCGACGGCCGCCTGGCTTCAAACCACGGGCCCCGTCACCTCGTCGAGGTGGCGGGGCTTCAATGCGGCCGCCACGATCGGCCTGGCCCAGCCCGGTGTCGCCGTCAGCAGCGTGCGCAGGTCGGTTGGCGCGACGATGCGCCCGCGCCGGCAGTCCAGCAGCAAGGTCGGCATCGGGGCAACGCCGCGGTCGGGATCGGCCTCGGCCGAGTTGTCGAACAGCCGCAACGCGTTCAGTCGCGGCAGCAGCCGGATCAGGTTCTCGCGTCCGCGCCGGAAGCGCTCGCGCACCCTGGCTTCCGGGATGTCGTGCCCGCCCTTGGCGACACGCCGGCGGACGCGATCGAGGTGCAGGTCGACGGTCGCGAGGCCGACGAACCAGACATCGACGGCGCTGCCGTTCGCGGCGGCCCGCTCCAGGAGCTCGACGATCGTGCGGCCGCCGAGCGTCGTCTCGAAGGCGAAGTCGAGCTTCTCGTCGATGGCCCGCTCGAGCAGCCGGCGGCCTTCGTTCCACGCCGCGGCGTTGGCCTCTTCCTGCGTCAACGGCGGCGATCGGTCGCGGTTGGCAGCCGCAATCCTTCGCTACTTCGTCCGGGCCCACGCCCCGCGGGTCGCCATCGTCGCCCCCGTCTTTCGCTCGTTCGGCGGTCGCCGGCGCTTCCACGGCGCCATCGCGACGCTGCGCTGCTTCGAGGACAACTCGCTGGTGCGCGAACGCCTGGGCGAGCCCGGCGACGGCCGCGTGCTGGTGATCGACGGCGGCGGCAGCCTCAACTGCGCGCTGGTCGGCGACCAGCTGGGCGCGCTGGGCGTGAAGAACGGCTGGAGCGGCGTCATCGTGTTCGGCTGCGTGCGCGACACCGCGGCCCTCGGTGCGATGGACCTCGGCGTGCTGGCGCTGGCGCCGCACCCGCTGAAGAGCGTCAAGCGCGGCGCCGGCGAGCGCGACGTGACGGTCGCCTTCGCCGGCGTCTCCTTCGCGCCCGGCGCCTGGGTCTACGCCGACGAAGACGGCGTCGTGGTGGCGGCAACCCCGCTGTAGCGGCCGGCGCGCCGATCCGGCGCCGCTGGAATCAATTTCCATTTTCATCGCCCCGGCGGGATCCCGCCGGCGGCCGGCCCGTGGGGAAAAGATCCTTTTGCGTCATGCCACTAGCGCCGTCCGGCCGCGAGTCGTTCGGCATGTCGTGGAGGAAATGTTCCGCAATGCAGCAGCATTGAGCCAAATCAACCTTCGTTCATTTCCGTGGTGCGGAAATCTTTTTTAACCCAATGATTTTTATTATGTTTTTTGATATTGCGCTGCAGTATTCGGCTTGTCACCCCACGCCGATTTTGCTAAGGTTCGAGTGTCACGAGTGGCCGTGCGTGAATCGGAGCGGCGGCCGCAAGCTGGGCTTGGGTAATCAGTGAACCCCATCCATGCCCGCCAGACCGGACGGGCGAACCTCGTGCGGTCCGTGCTGTGGAGCGTGGGCGGCTGGGTTCGCCTTCGTCTTCACGCTGCGGCAGCCTGCGCGCGCAATCAGCATCGCGCGGAACCGCTGACCAAGGTGCCGGTGCGTGGCCGCGAAAGCAGGGCACGGCCGGCTTGGCCATGACGCGAGACGATGGGAGCAGTGAATGAACTACGATCTGGAAGCAGCAAGGCTCAAGAAAGACTGGGCGGAGAACCCCGCTGGAAGGGCATTCAACGCGGCTACACCGCGGAAGACGTCGTGCGGCTGCGCGGGTCGCTGCAGATCGAGCACACGCTGGCCAAGCGTGGCGCCGAGAAGCTCTGGAAGCTGATCAACGAAGAGCCGTTCGTCAACACGCTGGGCGCATTGACGGGCAACCAGGCGATGCAGCAGGTCAAGGCCGGCCTGAAGGCGATCTACCTCTCCGGCTGGCAGGTCGCCGCCGACGCCAACATCGCCGGCGAGATGTACCCGGACCAGTCGCTGTACCCGGTGAACTCGGTGCCGAACGTGGTGCGCCGCATCAACAACGCGCTGATCCGCGCCGACCAGATCCAGCACATGGAAGGCAAGGGCGACGTCGACTACTTCGCGCCGATCGTCGCCGACGCCGAGGCCGGCTTCGGCGGCGTGCTGAACGCCTTCGAGCTGATGAAGGCGATGATCGAGGCCGGCGCCGCGGGCGTCCACTTCGAGGACCAGCTCGCGTCGGTGAAGAAGTGCGGCCACATGGGCGGCAAGGTGCTCGTCCCCACGCGCGAAGCCGTCGAGAAGCTCATCGCCGCGCGGCTCGCCGCCGACTGCATGGGCGTGCCGACGATCCTGCTGGCGCGCACCGACGCCGAAGCGGCCGACCTGCTCACCTCCGACGTCGACGCCAACGACAAGCCGTTCTGCACCGGCGAGCGCACCGTCGAGGGCTTCTACAAGACGCGCAACGGCCTCGAGCAGTCGATCTCCCGCGGTCTCGCCTACGCGCCCTACGCGGACCTGATCTGGTGCGAGACCGGCAAGCCCGATCTCAAGTTCGCCAAGCAGTTCGCCGAGGCGATCCAGGCGAAGTTCCCCGGCAAGATGCTCGCCTACAACTGCTCGCCGTCGTTCAACTGGAAGAAGAACCTCGACGACGCGACCATCGCCAAGTTCCAGCGCGAACTGGGCGCGATGGGCTACAAGTTCCAGTTCATCACGCTGGCCGGCTTCCACAGCCTCAACTACTCGATGTTCAACCTCGCCCACGGCTACGCGCGGCGCCAGATGAGCGCGTTCGTCGAGCTGCAGGAAGCCGAGTTCGCCGCGGCCGAGAAGGGCTTCACCGCGGTGCGGCACCAGCGCGAAGTCGGCACCGGCTACTTCGACGCGGTCACCACCACGGTGCAGGGCAGCAAGGCGTCGACGACGGCGCTGTCGCATTCGACCGAAGACGAGCAGTTCTTCGACAAGGGCAAGAACGCCGCGTAACGCGACGACCGCCTGGCTTCAAACCACGGGCCCCGTCACCTCGTCGAGGTGGCGGGGCTTCGGTCTTTCAGGGGCCGGATGCCGGTAGGGCGGGACCGGTGGCGAGGGGTCAGAGCGACATTCCAAGTTGTATCTTGAGCACCCGTTCCACGGCGAGCACGTCGGCTCGGGACAGCGTCGCGAGCTTCGCTTTGAGGCGTTCCTTGGCGGACGTGGTGATCTGATCGGCCATCGCCTTGCTCGGCTTGCCGTCGATGACGACGGTGGCCTCGCTGGGGTACAGGCGTCCGGAGTTGCTGGTCAGCGGCACGACCTGCACACGGTTGAGGGCTGCATTGGCGGCGTCGTTGCTGACGATCACCGCCGGGCGAGTCTTCCGTAATTCACCGCCCGGCGCGGGATCGAAATCCACCCACCAGACCTCGCCGCGCTTCATCGATTGCATCGCCGATCAGCGCATTGCTCCACGCGAGAGCTTCACGCTCCCCGTGCCGTATCGGCAGCCATGGCCTGCTATCCGGCGAGGAGGTCGTCGTTGACGACGTCCGGCGCGCCAGAGCCTCCAGGAACTGGCTGATCTTGCGGCGACCGATCACCCGAATCAATCCTTCATAGACCGTTTCGTCGATCGAGATGGTCATTCGCTTGTGCATGGCCGCACCCCTTTTTGTGCATATATGCATTGTCCGGACCGCACGGCGACCGATCAATTGTCGACTGCCGCCTGACGCTGGCGCCGGAGGTGAATTGCCCCTTGCGGGTCTGACCCCATTGCTTCGCGCAAGAGAGCGATTCCATGGCTCGTCCGGAGATGCACGGCAAAGGTGGGTTCATGCGGTTGAGCGCCAATTGCGGCTCTGACCCCGTTTCCTTTACAGCCTCAACTACTCGATGTTCAACCTGGCGCACGGCTACGCGCGGCGCCAGATGAGCGCGTTCGTCGAGCTGCAGGAAGCCGAGTTCGCCGCGGCCGAGAAGGGCTTCACCGCGGTGCGGCACCAGCGCGAGGTCGGCACCGGCTATTTCGACGCGGTCACCACCACGGTGCAGGGCAGCAAGGCGTCGACGACGGCGCTGTCGCATTCGACCGAAGACGAGCAGTTCTTCGACAAGGGCAAGAACGCCGCGTAACGCGACGACCGCCTGGCTTCAAACCACGGGCCCCGTCACCTCGTCGAGGTGGCGGGGCTTCGGTCTTTCAGGGGCCGGATGCCGGTAGGGCGGGACCGGTGGCGAGGGGTCAGAGCGACATTCCAAGTTGTATCTTGAGCACCCGTTCCACGGCGAGCACGTCGGCTCGGGACAGCGTCGCGAGCTTCGCTTTGAGGCGGTCCTTGGCGGCCGTGGTGATCTGATCGGCCATCGCCTTGCTCGGCTTGCCGTCGATGACGACGGTGGCCTCGCTGGGGTACAGGCGTCCGGAGTTGCTGGTCAGCGGCACGACCTGCACACGGTTGCGGGCTGCATTGGCGGCGTCGTTGCTGACGATCACCGCCGGGCGAGTCTTCTGGCTTTCACCGCCCGGCGCGGGATCGAAATCCACCCACCGGACATCGCCGCGCTTCATCGATTGCATCGCCGATCAGCGCATTGCTCCACGCGAGAGCTTCACGCTCCCGTGCCGTATCGGCAGCCATGGCCTGATATCCGGCGAGGAGGTCGTCGTTGACGACGTGCGGGCGCGCCAGATCCTCCAGGAACTGGCTGATCTTGCGGCGACCGATCACCCGAATCAATCCTTCATAGACCGTTTCGTCGATCGAGATGGTCATTCGCTTGTGCATGGCCGCACCCCTTTTTGTGCATATATGCATTGTCCGGACCGCACGGCGACCGATCAATTGTCGACTGCCGCCTGACGCTGGCGCCGGAGGTGAATTGCCCATTGCGGGTCTGACCCCATTACTTCGCGCAAGAGAGCGATTCCATTGCTCGGCCGGAGATGCACGGTAAAGGCGGGTTCGTGCGGTCGAGCGGCAATTGCGGCTCTGACCCCGTTTCCTTTACAGGGTTGCCCGAGCCGGCGACGCTTGCGCTGCTCGGCCTCGGCCTCGCCGGGCTCGGGTTCGCGCGGCGCAGGTCCAGCTGAGTGCCAGAACGCGCGCCATGATCTGAGGCAGCAAGGCTGACAGGGCTGAACCGAAACGAGAAACGCCGGCGCGAGCCGGCGTTTCTTTGTGGGGTGATGTGCAGACGTTGCCAGCGGCGTGGCCTGGAAACGGATTGCAGATCGCCATCGGAGGGGCGGCGTTGCGATCCCGGCCATCGCCTCCGGCGTCGACCGCCGTCGATCACAACGACCGACGGCCCAGCTTCGCTCAATACCGGCTGCCTCGCCCGCTGAGGCTCAGTTTGACACTCGCCGCGTTGCTGACCACCGTCAGCGTCGCCGATCGATTGCTGCTACGCGCAGGAGTGAAGCTGTACTGCACCGTGCAACTCTGGCCCGCGGTCAACGCCGTCGTCGCGGCGCACGTCCCGCTGCGCGCGAAGTCGCCCGGATTCGACCCGCCCGGAGTCAGCGAGCCGATGGTCAGCGTACCGCCGCCGGTGTTGGTCAGCGTCACCGTCTTTGCCGCGCTGGTGGTGCCGACCTTTTGATTGCCGAAGTTGATCGACGTCGCGCTCAGCGTGGCGATGGCCGCTGACGGCACCGGCGCCGAAGCCGTGGCGGCAGCTTCAGTCACCAGGAACGTCGCGCCACCGATCGACAGGTTTGCACTGCGCACCGACGTGCTCGTGTTCGCGGTCGCGGTGAAGCTCACCGTCGTCGATCCGCTGCCGCTCTTCGCGGACGAAACGGTCAGCCACGATGCACTGCTGCTCGCCGTCCACGCGCAGCCGGCGCCGGTCGTCAGCGTGACGCTGCCGCTGCCGCCGTTCGACGCGAAGCTGGTGCTGGTCGAGCTCAGCGCATAGCTGCAGCCGCTCGCCTGGGCGACGCTGAAGGCGACGCCGCCGACGGTGATCGTGCCGCTGCGCGCGGGGCCGGTGTTGCCGGCGACCGCGTAGTTCAGCGTGCCGGGGCCGCTGGTGCCGGAACCGGAGGCGACCGTCAGCCAGCTCGCACTGCTGGTCGTGCCCCACGGGCAGCCGGCGCCGGTGGTCACGCCGACCGAGCCGCTGGCGGCCGTTGCGCCGACGCTGACGCTGCTCGGAGACAGCGTGACCCCGCAGCCGCTGGTGCCGGAACTGCGGAAGTTGGCGACCGTGGTCGCGTTCTGGTTGTGCACGCGCGCGTTGTCGGACGTCGACGCGGATCCCAGCGGCTGCGCCGGGCTGCCGTAGGCGAGGTTCGGATTCGAGAAGTAGGGGATTCGCGTGCAGCTCGTCCCGGCCGCCGTACAGGCGTTGTTGTACGCCATCACGGTGCGCCATTGGGCGGACGGCACGGCATAGCCGTGGCCGAACGCATAGGGCGACGTGCCCGGGTCGACGTACGGGTCGTGCAGCGCGCCGAAATTGTGGCCGAGCTCGTGCGCAAAGGTCAGGTTGCCGGACGCGCAGCCGCGATTGATCACCGAAAAGCCGTAGCCGGCGCTGGGGCCGATCCAGGCGAGCCCGCAGTACTGGCCGTTCTCGATGAACAGGCTGACGAGGTCGGCGGCGTGGGTGTTGCGCAGCGTCGCGACGTTGTCCATGTAGCCGTCGCTCCCCGAGGTGAGGCGATCGAGGTCGGTGTTGAAGTCGCCGCTCTCGTCGTAGGCCATCGCCTCGACGTGGACCAGGTTGAGCCGGGTGGCGATGCCGCTGTTCGCGTAAGCCGCGTTCGCCGAGTCGATCGCCTGCTGGATCTGCGCGTCGATCGCCGTTCCGGCCGCGGCGGCGGTCTGCCGGCTGTAGACGACCATGACGTCGATGGTGGTGCCGGTGTCCGGTGAGGCGGTGCCGGCCTTCAGCGCGACGTCGCGGCTGCTGGTGCCGAGCGACAGCGAGTTGCTGTGCGCGGGAGCGTGCAGGCCTTCGCTGCCCGCGGGGTGGTCGGACGGGAAGCCGCTCGGGTTCAGCTGCCGCAGCGCGTGCGCGCCATCGGCCCCCGACTGGATCTGGTAGGTCGCGGTGGTGCGTGCCGCGGGATCGCTCAGCGTGATCGTGCCGGCGATCCGGCCGTCGACCACGGTGAGGATCGCCTGGCTGCCGTCGTAGCCGCGCACCCGCCCGTTCCAGGTGAAGTTGCCCGCCCTGCGCTGCTCGATCCGCTCGAGGTCGAGGGTGACGATCACGCCGTCGAAGAGCTCGACGCCGATCGCGAACGGGGTGCGGCCCGACCTCGGGTCGAGCTGGGTGAAGTCGACGGCGACCCCGCGCGCGCGGGCGACCGAGCGCTCGACCGGCTGGGCCTTGGCGGTCGCCCGGCCTGCAGCGGTCACCGGCGCCGGCGCCAGCAGCATCGGCACCGCTTCGGGTGCCGCTGCCTGGGCGAGCTGCATCGGCGCCGTGGCGAGCGTCGCTGCGCGACCGGAGAAGGGCAACAGCAGAAGCACCGCGGCGATCGCCAGCAGGGTGGTGGCGAACGACCAGTCGGTACGGGCGGTAGTCGAGATTTTCACGATCTGCTCCAATGTGTCCAGTCCGGCGACTGTCTTCGAAGCAGATCCACCAGCCTTCGATGGCGGGCGCATCAGCGCGTCCACCACGTTTCCTTCAGTGGCGCTGCACCAAACACGCCACTGTCGGAGAGACTTGTCCGGCGGTCCCGCTGTCGTAGGACGGATGTCCCGTAGACCGGTGACTTTGCGTCCCCGGCTTTCGCCGGGTTTGCCTTTTTCGGACCCTTGGGTCCTGGTACCGCAGTTGCACGCCTTGCGCTTATCGCGACAGCTGGCGCGACTATGCAAATGGCATTTTTGCACCGCCTTTCGGCCACGTCAACTACTTCGTTGAATACTACAGCATTTTCACAACAAATAGGCTTGCGTCATAGACTTCCCGGCGCTCGACCCTACGATCCGGATAACGGCACCGGGTGGGCAGACTTGAGCGGGCGGCGGAAGTTTCATTCGGCCTCGGTAGTGGACCCGTCGGTGCTCGCCCAGCGATGCCGCCGCAGCCCCTGTTGGACGCAGGCAAGTTGGCGTCGACCTCCAGTTGAGTCGGCACGAACAACGCCGAACTCCTGTAGGAGCGGCTTCAGCCGCGAATGCTGTTTCAGGGCGGCGATTCGCGGCTGAAGCCGCTCCCACAAGCTTCCTCCCACAAGGATCCTCGTTGGATACCTCATGCTGCCGCATCGAACAGTTCGCGATCCCGCCGTTGCGGCCCAAGCATGCCGATCGCCCGGGCCGATAGAATGCGCGGATGAACCCTGAGTTCTCGTCTGCGGGCGCGCCGCGGCTGCAGTGGGCCGACGCTGCGGCAAAGTTGCGCTTCTTCTACGCGGTCTGGCCCGATGCGACGGCACGCTCGGCGCTGGCCGCGGCGGCCGCGGACGCCGCCCGACGCACCGGCGGGCGCCCGACGCGCACCGCCAACCTCCACCTGACGCTGGCGTTCGTCGGCGCGGTCCCGGCCGAGCGCATGGACGCGCTGCGGACGGTCGGTGTCGCTGCTGCCGCCGCAACGACCCCATGCACGTTCTGCCTCGACCACAGCGGCACGTTTCGCGACACCGGCACGCTGTGGCTGGGTGCTTCGACGGCGCCTCCGGCGCTGGTCGGACTTGCGTCCGCGCTCGGCGAGCGCCTGGGCGAGGCGGGCCTGCGCGTCGAGCGCCGCGCGTTCCGGCCGCACGTCACCATCGTCCGGCGCTGTTCGCAGCCATTGGCCGGCGAACTGCCGGCGCCGATTCGCTGGGCGATCGACGTGCTGACGCTGGTGACCTCGGAATTGCGCGTCGACGGGCCGCGCTACGCGGTCGTCGAGCGCTGGCCGCTCGCCGGCGGCGACCGGTCGTCGACCGGCACCGTTTAGTCGAGTGCCAACCGGCCGTCGTCCGGATGGATCGTCCGGCCGGCGAAATGCGACGCGCCGTCGTGGCTGGGGGTCAGTTGCCCCGCGCGACGGGCCGCGCGGGGTCGGCGCACCACTCGCTCCACGAGCCCGGGTACAGCCGCGAGCCGGACATGCCGGCGATCTCCATCGCCAGCAGGTTGTGGCAGGCGGTGACGCCCGAGCCGCACAGGTGGACGACGCTGTCCAGCGGACGGCCGGCGAGCAGCGCGGCGTACTCGGCGCGCAGCGCTCCGGCCGGCTTGAAGATCCCGTCGGCGCCGACGTTGGCGGCGAACGGCCGGTTGCGCGAGCCCGGGATGTGTCCGGCGACGGGGTCGAGCGGCTCGACCTCGCCGCGAAAGCGCTCGGGGGCGCGGGCGTCGACGAGAGTCAGCGTGCCGGCGGCGAGCGCGGCTTCGATCGCGGCGGCGTCGACGGTGGCGGCCGCGATGGCGGCGGCGCTGCGGACGGGAACGAAGCGCGCGGGCCGCGGGTCCGGCACGACATCGGTCGTCGGCAATCCCGCGCGCTGCCACGCCGCGAAGCCTCCGTCGAGCACGGCGACGGCGTCGTGCCCCAGCCAGCGCAGCATCCACCACAGGCGTGAGGCGAACATCCCGCTGCCCTGGTCGTAGGCGACGACCTGGCGCCCGGCCTCGATGCCGAGGCGCCCGAACAGCGCGACGCAGTGCTCGGGTGTGGGCAGCGGATGACGGCCGTTGCGTCCGGTCTTCGGTGCCGACAGGTCGGCGTCGAGGTGCGCGAACCGCGCGCCCGGCAGGTGCGCCGCGCGGTACTGCGCTTCGCCCCAGCGCTCCGGCTGGGCGAGGTCGTGGCGCACGTCGACAATGATCCACGCGGGGTCGTCGAGGCGGGCGGCGAGTTCGGCGGCGCTTGCGAGGGTGGTGTGCATGGCGGCGTCAGTCGCTGGTCACCTGCGGCGCGGCGGCCTTCTGCGCGCCCGGCTGCAGTTGTACGGCAATGATACCCGCGGCCACGATCAGGCCCATGCCGATCCACGCCGGCCACGGCAGCACGTCGGCGAAGACGACGATGCCCAGCGCGCTGGAGAACACGATGCCGCTGTAGGACAGCGCCGCGGTGACCAGCGTGCGTCCTTTGCCGTAGGCGCGGGTCATCGCCAGCTGGCCGGCGGTGCCGAAGACGCCGATCGCCACCAGCAGGCCGACGTTGTCGAGGCGGACCGGGCTCCAGATCTGCGGCGTCATCCACAGGAACGAGCCGAGGAACGCGAACAGCGCGAAATAGAAGACCACGCGCGCCTCGGGCTCCTCGGCGCGGACCAGCTCGCGGACGTTCCAGTAGGCGATGGCCGAGATCGCGCCGGAGGCGAGCCCGATCGCCGCCGGCCAGACCTGCGCGGCGGTCAGCGTCGGGCGCAGCAGCAGGATCGCGCCGACGAAGCCCAGGCCGACGGTCGCCAGCAGCACGCGCCGCGGCCGCTCGCGCGCGATCCAGGTGAGCAGCAGGGCGAGGAACAGCGGCGACGTGTAGTTGAGCGTCATCGCCGTGGCCACCGGCAGCGTGGTCAGCGCGTAGAAGAACATGAACAGCGAGACGAAGCCCGAGACGCCGCGATGGACGTGCATGCCGAAGCGCGCGGTCTTCACCGACAGGCCGGCGCGGCCGAGCACGAACCAGGCGACGCCCATCTGCAGCAGCGAGCGGTAGAACACCATCTCCGCAGCCGAGAACTGCGCCGAAGCGTACTTGACGAACACGCCCATCAGCGCGAACGACAGGCCGGCGGCGACCATCCAGAGGGAGTGCATGAAGGCAGGCAGTCACAAGGCTCGCCGCCCACCCGGCGGCGGGACGGGGTCGGGCCCGGAAAAATGGCGATTCGAAGCGGAAGAGTTTACGCCACGTCCGTCGGCGCTGTCGCCGCGTGCGCCCGCTCAGCGCGGCACGACGTGGGCGTCGAGCTCGCGGCGCAGGAACTCGTGGAAGTGCTGCATGCCGTCTTCCATCGGCGACTGGTACGGCCCTTCCTCGCTGCGGCCCTGGCGGTGGAGCGCGCGGCGGCCCGCGTCCATGCGCTCGGCGATCTCGTCGTCCTCGATCGCGGTTTCCATGTAGGCGGCCTGCTCGGCCTCGACGAACTCGCGCTCGAACAGCGCGATGTCCTCGGGATAGTAGAACTCGACGACGTTGGTGGTGCGATCGACGCCGCGCGGCACCAGCGTGCTGATGACCAGCACGTGCGGGTACCACTCGAGCATGATGTTCGGGTAGTAGGTGAGCCAGATCGCGCCCTGCCGGGGCGTCTCGCCGCGGTAGTAGTCGCGCACCGCCTGCTGCCAGCGCGCGTAGGCAGGACTGCCGGCCTTGGCAAGGTTGGTGATGCCCACCGTCTGCAGCGACGCCCAGGGCGCGAACTCCCACTTCAGGTCGTCGCAGGTGACGAAGTTGCCGAGCCCGGGATGGAAGGGGACGACGTGGTAGTCCTCGAGGTAGACCTCGATGAAGGTCTTCCAGTTGTAGTTGCACTCGTGGATCTCGACCCGGTCGAGCACGTGGCTCGAGAAGTCGAAGTCCTGTGCGCCGAGCGCCGCCAGGTCGGCCCGCACGTCGCGCTGGCCGTCGAACAGCAGCCCGTTCCAGTTCTGCAGCGGCGAGCGGCCGAGGTTGAGGCAGGGCCGGTCGTCGAAATGCGGCGCCCCGAGCAGCTGTCCCTTTAGGTCGTAGGTCCAGCGGTGGATCGGGCAGACGACGTTGGGCACGTTGCCGCGGCCCTTGAGCATGATCGCCTGCCGGTGGCGGCAGACGTTGGAGACGAGCTCGACGCCCCCGGCGTTGCGGATCAGCGCCTGCGCGTTGTCGCGCCACTCGAGCACGTGGTAGTCGCCGGGGTTCGGCACCATCAGCTCGTGTCCGACGTAGCCGGGCGCGCGCGCGAACAGCAGGCGCTGCTCGGCTTCGTACACTGCGGGATCGCAATACCAGGAGACGGGGAGTTGCGAGGAGGCGCGACGCAGTTGTCCCGCCGCGGCGAGATTCGACATGAACCTTCCTTTTCGTCCGGATTCCGGTGAAATTCAACCAACCCAACCCAACAACCCGGGACGATTACGGCGTTTTGGGCCGCCCCGGACCGCTTTGCTAAGTCGGCCGCACGAAGGTTCCGTGAAAGGCCGCGTCGCTGAAACGTGTTATTATAGCTGGCATCGAAATTCAGGGTCAACTTGAGGGCGAAATCGCACGCCACAAGGTTGCGACCCGGCCGGCCCTGCGCCGCACGTCGGCGCGTGGTTTGACCCTGCGGTGCCGATACGGCTACCCTTGATGCTCGCCCGGCGCCGCGGCCGCAGCTTCTGCCCATCGTCCTCCCGCCCCGCTCCCACCGCACGCCATGGTAAAGACCGCCGCCGCTCCCGCAAGTTTCGAAGCCGCGATGACGGAGCTCGAGGGCATCGTCGCGACGATGGAGTCCGGCGAGCTGCCGCTCAAGGAATCGCTCGCGGCCTACCGGCGCGGCGCCGAACTCCTGCAGTACTGCCAGGGCGTGCTCAAGGACGCGCGGCAGCAGGTCGAGGTGCTCGAAAAGGGCGTGCTGAAGGCCTTCGACGCGGCCGCCGAGGGCGATGAACCCTGACCTTGCCTGGGCGGTCTGGTCCGGCGAGCGCCAGCGCCGGATCGAGGGCGTGCTCGAACGCGCGCTGCCGCCGGACACCGCGCCGCCGCTGGCCCTGCACCGGGCGATGCGCTACGCGGTGCTGGGCGGCGGCAAGCGGGTGCGGCCGCTGCTCGCCTACGCGGCCGGCGAACTCGCCGGCGCCGCGCCGGACGTCGTCGACGCCGCCGCCGCCGCGGTCGAGCTGATCCACGCCTACTCGCTGGTGCACGATGATCTGCCGTGCATGGACGACGATTCGCTGCGCCGGGGCAAGCCGACCTGCCACGTGGCATTCGGCGAAGCCACCGCGCTGCTGGCCGGGGACACACTGCAGGCGCTGGCGTTCGAGACCCTCGCCCGGGGCGCCCTGCGCGACGTCGGCGCCGCCGTGGCGGTGCTGGCCGCCGCCGCGGGCGCCGAGGGCATGGCCGGCGGGCAGGCGATCGATCTCGACGCCGTCGGCGCGTCGCTCGACCTGCCGGCGCTGGAGACGATGCACCGGATGAAGACCGGGGCGCTGATCCGCGCCGCGGTCAGCCTCGGCGCGGCCTGCGGTGCGCCGCTGGCCGCGGGCGAGCAGCAGGCGCTGCAGGCCTACGCCGCAGCGGCGGGACTCGCCTTCCAGGTCGTCGACGACGTCCTCGACGTCGAGGGCTCGGCGACCACGCTGGGCAAGACCGCCGGCAAGGATGCGGCGCGGGGCAAGCCGACGTTCGTGTCGCTGCTCGGGCTCGCGGCGGCCAAGGAACGCGCCGAGAGCCTGCGGGTCGAAGCCCACGCGGCGCTCGCGGGTTTTGGCGGTCGCGGGCGGCGCCTCGCCGAGCTCGCCGACTGGATCGTGCTGCGGAGGCATTGATGGGTTCACTGCTCGAACAGATCGACGACCCGGCGGCGTTGCGCAAGCTCGAGCGCAGCGCGCTGCCGCAGCTCGCACGCGAGCTGCGCGCCTTCGTCCTCGGCACCGTCGCGCAGACCGGCGGTCACCTGTCGTCGAACCTCGGCACCATCGAGCTCACCATCGCGCTGCACTACGTCTACGACACGCCCCGCGATCGCATCGTCTGGGACGTCGGGCACCAGACCTACGCGCACAAGATCCTCACCGGCCGCCGCAACGACATGCAGCGGCTGCGGATGGCGGGCGGGCCGTCGGGGTTCCCGCGGCGGTCGGAGAGCGTCTACGACACCTTCGGCACCGCGCACTCGTCGACGTCGATCTCCGCCGCGCTCGGCATGGCGGTGGCGGCGAAGCGACAGGGCGAGGACCGCAAGGTGATCGCCGTGATCGGCGACGGCGCGATGAGCGCCGGCATGGCGTTCGAGGGTCTCAACAACGCGGGCACCGCCGGCGCCGATCTGCTGGTGATCCTGAACGACAACGAGATGTCGATCTCCGAGCCGGTCGGCGCGCTGAACGGCTACCTCGCCAAGCTCCTCACCTCGCGCCTCTACAACTCGGTGCGCAGCGGCGGCAAGGAAGTGCTGGCCAAGCTGCCGCCGGTGAAGGAGCTCGCCAAGCGCGCCGAGGAGCACTTCAAGGGCATGGTGCTGCCGGGCACGCTGTTCGAGGAGTTCGGCTTCAACTACATCGGCCCGATCGACGGCCACGACGTCGACGTGCTGGTGGCCACGCTCGCCAACCTGCGCGAGCTCAAGGGACCGCAGCTGCTGCACGTCGTCACCCGCAAGGGGCGCGGCTACGCCCGCGCCGAGGACGATCCAATCCTCTACCACGGCGTCCCGCGCTTCGATCCCGGCGTCGGCATCGTCGCCAAAGCGGCGGGGAAGCCGACCTACACGCAGATCTTCGGCGACTGGCTGTGCGACATGGCCGCTCGGGACACGCGCGTGGTCGGCATCACGCCGGCGATGCGCGAGGGCTCGGGGCTGGTCCGCTTTTCGCAAACCTACCCGGAGCGCTACTTCGACGTCGGCATCGCCGAGCAGCACGCGGTGACCTTCGCCGCCGGGCTCGCCTGCGAGGGCATGAAGCCGGTGGTCGCGATCTACTCGACGTTCCTGCAGCGCGGCTACGACCAGCTGATCCACGACGTGGCGCTGCAGAACCTGCCGGTGGTGTTCGCCATCGACCGGGCCGGCATCGTCGGCGCCGACGGCGCCACGCACATCGGCGCCTTCGACCTGTCGTACCTGCGCTGCCTGCCCAACACCACGGTGATGGCGCCGTCCGACGAGAACGAGTGCCGGCAGATGCTCTACACCGCGTACACGCTGGACACCCCGTCGGCGGTCCGCTATCCGCGCGGCGGCGGCCCCGGCGTGCCGGTGCAGGCGGCGATGACCGCGCTGCCGGTCGGCCGCGGCGAGGTCCGCCGCGAGACCCGGCGCCGCAGCCAGCGGCAGGCGCTGCTCGCCTTCGGCAGCGTCGTCCCGCACGCGCTCGCGGCCGGCGAGGAGCTCGACGCCACGGTGGTCAACATGCGCTTCGTCAAGCCGATCGACGCCGAGCTCATCGTCCGTCTCGCGCGCGAGCACGAGGCGCTGGTGACGATCGAAGAAAACGTGGTGATGGGCGGCGCCGGCAGCGCGGTCGCCGAGGCGCTGGCCGCGGCCGGCATCGCCGTCCCGATCCTGCACCTGGGCTTGCCCGACCGCTTCCTCGACCACGGCGACCCCGAGCAGCTGCTCGCCGACTGCGGCCTGGACGCGCGCGGCATCGTCGCGGCGGTGCTCGCCCGCTTCGGCCCGCCGCGGCCCGAGGTGGTTGCGAAGCCGGCGGCATGAGCCACCCGGCGAGGGGCCCCGGGCGCAGCGTGGGGATCGACGGTCAGGCGATTGCCGCGGGGCGGCCGACAACGAGGCGATTTCGATTCGTTGACGGGGTGCGGAGGCCGACGGGCATGAGCCCGGGGGGGGGGGGGGGGGGGGGAGTGGAGCCGGGGCGGCCGACAGCGAGGCGATTTCGATTCGAACCGAGGGTGCGGAGGCCGACGGGCGTGATCCGGGTCGGACTTCCGCTAAGATATGCCCGATGAATCGCCCTGACACCGTGCAGCGCCTGTTCCCGATGCCCGACACGCAATCCGGTCGCGACGAGCGGCAGATCGCCATCGACCAGGTCGGCATCAAGGGCCTCAAGTATCCGCTGCTGTTCGCCGACCAGGACGGCGCCGCGCAGCCGACGGTCGCCGACTGCGACGTCACCGTCGCGCTGCCGGGCGACCAGAAGGGCACGCACATGTCGCGCCTGGTCGCGCTGCTCGAGGCGCGCACCGCGCCCGGCGCGCCGCCGCTGACGGTCGCCAATTTCCGCACGCTGCTGGACGAGCTGATCCTGCGGCTCGAAGCCCCCGGCGGCCGGATGGAAATCGCCTTTCCGTTCTTCATCCGCAAGACGGCGCCGGTCTCGGGCGTGGCGAGCCTGCTCGATTACCAGGTGCGCATTGCCGGCGAGCTGCTGGCCGGCGATTACGCGCAGGTGCTGACCATCGCCGCGCCGGTCACCTCGCTGTGCCCGTGCTCGAAGGAGATCTCCGACTACGGCGCGCACAACCAGCGCTCGCTGGTGACGATCTCGGTGCGGCCGTCGGCGCCGCTGTTCCTGACCGAGATCATCCGCGTCGCCGAGGAGGAAGCCTCCTGCGAGCTCTACGGCCTGCTGAAGCGCGCCGACGAGAAGTACGTCACCGAGCGCGCGTACAACAACCCGCGCTTCGTCGAGGATCTCGTCCGCGGCGTGGCCGCGCGGCTCGCCGACGACCCGCGCCTCGACGGCTTCGTCGTCGAGGCCGAGAACTTCGAGTCGATCCACAACCACTCGGCCTACGCGCGGATCGCGCGCGGCCCCGGCCTCTGAGTGTCCGGCTGGTGACGGACCGCCGCCGGTCGCGAGCGCCGGGCGGCACGAGCCAAAGCGCCTCACGGAAGGCAGTTTGGCGGCGAGCGGCGCCAAAGACTCTCGTTGGATACTTCATGGTGCCGGATCGATGGTGCATTCGCGTCGTCGCTCGTCGCCTGCCGGCGGCGTTCGCGGCCACCTTCGCGCCATTCGCCCTCGTCCCACCGCGGCGTCCCGGCAAGCGGTCTAGAATCGCGGGGTCGTCGTTCCCGCGCCCCGTGATGCCCATCGCCGCCCTCAAGTCCCGCTACTCCGCGCTCTCCGATCGCGTCGTCGGCTCGCTATCCGAGGTCGAGCGGCGCGACGTCCGCGCGTTCGAGGGCTGGTTCTACCACCAGGGCGGCTGGCGGTGGATCCTGGTGATCGTCGGCGTCGCCACCGCCGCGGCCTGGGTCGCGGCCCAGCTGCCGTGGAACATGTCGTTCGCCGAGGCGGCGATCCTGTTCAACGGCGTGGTGCTGATGCTGGTGTGGTCGGGACTGACGGCGTGGTTCGGCTACCGCAAGTTCGCCGGCAAGCTCTTTCGCGTCGTCGTCACCGGCCCGCTGCTGGCGCTGGCCGGCGCGCTGATGGGCGCCAGCATCGCCGGCCTGATCACCGGCGTCGCCCCGCTCGACTGGCTGCAGGACAGCGCGAAGCTCCGCCACGTGGTGATGGCGGGCCTGCTGTTCGGCTTTCTCTACGCGCTGATCGTGGCGCTCATCGCCCACCTGCGCAACCGCGAGTACGCGGCACTGACGGCGAACCTCGAGGCCGAGGCGCGACAGAGCGCGCTGTCGCGCCAGCTCGCCGAGTCGAAGCTCCGCCTGTTGCAGCAGCAGATCGAGCCGCACTTCCTCTTCAACACGCTGGGCAGCGCGCAGCAGCTGGCGGAGAAGTCGGCGCCGGAGGCCGCCCGGCTGATCGCCGACCTGATCCGGTTCCTGCGCGCGAGCACGCCGGCGATGCGCGACGACGTCGCCACGCTGCAGCAGGAAGGATCGTTGGTCGCCGCCTACCTGTCGATCATGCAGCGCCGGCTGGGCGCGCGCCTCGCGTTCACGGTCGAGATCCCGGCGGCGCTGGGTGAGCTGATCGTGCCGCCCGGGATGCTGATCACGCTGGTCGAGAACGCCATCAAGCACGGCATCGAGCCGTCGCCGGACGGAGGCAGCATCCGCGTGGCCGCGCAGCGCCACGACGCGGACGATGGCCCGCGCCTGATCCTGACCGTCGCCGACACCGGGCGCGGCCTGACGGAGTCGCCGGGGCAGGGGATCGGCCTCGCCAACATCCGCGAGCGACTGGCGCTGCTCTACCCGGGACGCGCCGCGTTGAGCCTCGAGCAGAACGTTCCACGCGGCTTCGTCGCCCGTCTCGACCTGCCCGGCGACACCCTCTCGCCCACTCAATCAAGCCCCGTCCAGCCATGACCGCCGCCACCGCCCTGATCGCCGAAGACGAGCCGCTGATGCGCGAGCGGTTGAAGGAAAAGCTGGCCGAGGCGTGGCCCGAGCTCGTGATCGTCGCCGAGGTCGGCGACGGCGACGCGGCGCTCGCGGCCTTCGACGCGCACGCGCCGCAGATCGCCTTCCTCGACATCCGGATGCCCGGCCGCAGCGGCCTCGACGTCGCGGCGCTGATCGGCAGCGAGTGCCACGTGGTGTTCATCACCGCCTACGATCGGCACGCGCTGCAGGCGTTCGACGCCGGGGCGGTCGACTACCTGCTGAAGCCGGTCGAGACCGACCGCCTCGCCGCGACGGTCGAGCGACTGCGGAGGCAATTGCCGGCGCCGCCGGCGGACCTGTCGGCGTTGCTCGACACGCTGCGCACGCAGGCGACGCGGCCCGCGTCCCGGCTGCGCTGGATCAAGGCCGCGGTCGGCAAGCAGGTGAAGCTGATCGCGGTCGAGGACGTCGTCTATTTCCAGTCCGACACCAAGTACACGCGGGTGGTGCTGGCGCAATCCGAGGCGCTGATCCGCACCCCGCTCAAGGACCTGCTCGCCGAACTCGACCCCGAGCAGTTCTGGCAGATCCATCGCGGCACCATCGTCAACGCGAACGCCGTCAGCGGCGTGCTGCGCGAAGACGCCGAGCGGCAGTTCGTCCAGCTCAAGGGCCGGACCGAGCGGCTGCCGGTGTCGCGGCAGTTCCTGCCCCGGTTCCGGCAGATGTGACGCGCGGGCGGCCGGGCCGTGCCACGCGGCTGCTAGAATCGCCCTCCGCCCGATGACCCTGGAACCTCTCCGGTTCTCTGCCGATGCGCCCCGTCGCGATCTTCCGTTTCTCGCCCACCGAAGGCCCCGCCGGCTTCGCCGACTGGCTCACCGCGCGTGGCCTGCCCTGGAAGCTCGTCCCCCTGGACGCGGGCGAAGCGGTGCCGACCGATGTGGCCGGCTGGTCGGGCATCGGCATGATGGGCGGGCCGATGAGCGTCAACGACGACCTGCCGTGGGTGGCGCCGCTGTGCCGGCTGCTGCGCACCGCGGTGGCGCGGGGCGTGCCGGTGATCGGGCACTGCCTCGGCGGGCAGCTGCTCGCCAAGGCGATGGGCGCGTCGGTCCGACCCGCGGTCACGCCGGAACTGGGCTGGATCGACGTGACGACGAACGATGCCGGTGCCCGCCGCGCGTGGTTCGGCGATCGCGACACGTTCACCACGTTCGAGTGGCACGACGAGACCTTCGCGCTGCCGCCGGGCGCCAAGCGCGTGCTGACCAACAGCTACAACGTCGAGCAGGGCTTTCTGCTCGACGATCGCCACCTCGGGCTGCAGTGCCACCTCGAGATGACCGCCGAGCTGCTCAAGTCCTGGCTGGCCTCCAGCGCCGGCGAATTGCCTGCAGTGTCGATGCCCGAGCGCCAATCCGCCGCCGAAGTGCGGCGCGACCTGCCGCAACGCCTCGCGCGCCTGCACGCCGTCGCCGGCGACGTCTACGCGCGCTGGACGCAGGGGCTGGCGCCGTGACATGAGCGCGATTCACGCGCTGTCCGATCACCTGATCAACCAGATCGCCGCCGGCGAGGTCGTCGAACGCCCGGCCGCCGCGCTGAAGGAACTGCTCGAGAACGCGCTCGACGCCGGCGCGACGCAGATCGACGTCGACCTCGCCGGCGGCGGCATCCAGCGCATTCGCGTCGCCGACAACGGCGCCGGGATCGAGCGCGAGGACCTGCCGCTGGCGGTGGCCCGGCACGCGACCTCCAAGCTCGCCAGCGTCGACGATCTGGAAGCCATCGCGACCCTGGGGTTCCGCGGCGAGGCGCTGGCGTCGATCGCCGCGGTGTCGCGGCTGGCGCTGGCGTCGCGGGCGGCGCAGCGGCCGCATGCCTGGCGGATCGAGGTCGATGGCGGCACCGTCGGCCCCACGGCCCCCGCAGCGTTGGCGGCGGGAACCACGGTGACGATCCAGGAGCTCTACTTCAACACCCCCGCGCGGCGCAAGTTCCTGCGCACCGAGGCGACCGAGTGGGGCCACTGCGACGAGGCGTTCCGGCGCATCGCCCTCGCGCACCCCGACGTCGGCTTCACGCTGCAGCACAACGGCCGGGTCGTCCACCGGCTGCTGCCGCAGGGGCGGCGCGCCCGCGTCGAGGCGCTGCTGGGCGACGCCTTCGTCGACGGCGCCGCCGTCGTCGATGCCCGCGCCGGCCCGCTGTCGCTGGCGGGCTTCGCGGTGCGGCCGGCGTACGCGGCAGCGGCGGGCGGACAGTACGCGTTCGTCAACGGCCGCTTCGTCCGCGACCGCGTGCTCGCGCACGCGCTGCGCGAGGCCTATCGCGACGTGCTGCATCAGGATCGCCAGCCCGCCTATGCGCTGTGGCTGCACCTCGATCCGCGGCTGGTCGACGTCAACGTCCACCCGCAGAAGACCGAGGTGCGCTTTCGCGAATCGGGCGCCGTCCACCAGTTCGTCCGCGGCGCCGTGCTGCGCGCGCTCGCCGACACCGGCGCCCTGCAGCCGGCGGTGTCGGCGGCGGAAAAGCTCGGCCTGGTCGCGGCGCGGACGCCGCCCCCCGGCAGCCCCGCGGGGGGAGGGGCGTCCGCAGCGGCGTGGACGTCGGCGCCGCCGCGGCAGCAGGGGATGGCGCTGGGCAGCGCGGAGCCGGCGGCGTTCTACGCGCGGCTCTTCGGCGAGCGCCCCGCGGGCGGGGATGCGCCGGCGTTGCCCGACACCGGCGACGACCATCCGCTGGGTTTCGCCCTCGCGCAGCTGCACGGCGTGTACGTGCTGGCGCAGAACCGCGCCGGGCTGGTGCTGGTCGACATGCACGCGGCGCACGAGCGCATCGTCTACGAGCGGATGAAGGCGATGCTGGCGGTGCGCGTGCCGCAGCAGCCGCTGCTGGTGCCCGCGACCTTCGCCGCGACGCCGCTGGAAGTGGCGGCGGTCGACGAGCACGCGGCGGCGCTCGATCGCCTCGGGTTTGCGCTCTCGGCGCTGGGGCCCGCGACGCTGGCGGTGCGCGGGCTGCCGGCGCCGCTGGCCGACGCCGACGCGGTGACGCTGGCGCGCTCGGTGCTGCACGAGTTGCGCGAATACGGCGGCAGCGACGTGCTCGACGCCCATCGCGACGAGCTGTTGTCGACGATGGCCTGTCATGGCGCGGTGCGTGCCAACCGCGCACTGTCGCCGCCGGAGATGAACGCGCTGCTGCGCGAGATGGAAGCCACCGAGCGCGCCGGGCAGTGCAACCACGGTCGCCCCACTTGGTACCAGCTGACGCTCGCCGATCTGGACCGGCTGTTCATGCGCGGCCGGTGAATCGATGAATCGGGGTCAGAGCAATCGATGAATCGGGGTCAGAGCCGTAATGCAGAATCGGGGTCAGAGCTGTAGTGGGGGGGGGGGTGGGGGGGGGGGGGGCGGGGCCCGGGGGGGCGGGGGGGGGGGGGGGGGGCCGGGTCTCCGGCGGGGGGGGGGGGTGGGTGGGAGGTCAGAGCTGTAATACGCAGCATGCGGGGCCGAGACTCTGGCAAGCTCTGGATCGAAAATGCGCGTAAATTGCCGCTCTGACCCCGATTCGGTGACCGACCCCGATTCGGTGACGAAGGCAGCGGCGCGGCTGCCGGCGATCCTGCTGATGGGGCCGACCGCCTCGGGCAAGAGCGCGCTGGCGCTGGCGCTGGCCGAGCGTTTTCCGGTCGAGATCGTCAGCGTCGACTCGGCGCAGGTCTACCGCGGCATGGACATCGGCACGGCGAAGCCCGACGCGGCGACGCGGGCGCGCGTTCCGCATCACCTCGTCGACGTGATCGAGCCGACCGACGCCTACTCGGCGGCGCGCTTTTGCACCGAGGCGCTGGTCGCGGTGGCGGCGATCCGCGCGCGCGGCCGCGTGCCGCTGCTGGTCGGCGGAACGATGCTGTATTTCAAGGCGTTGCTCGAGGGATTGTCGGCGCTGCCGCAGGCGGACGCCGGGGTGCGCGCGGCGCTGGACGCGCGGGCTGCCAGCGCCGGTTGGCCCGCATTGCACGCCGAGCTCGCACGCGTCGATCCGGTCACCGCCGCCCGGCTGGCGCCGAACGACGCGCAACGGATCCAGCGGGCGCTGGAGGTGCACGCGCTGACCGGGTCGCCGCTGTCGGCGCTGCAGGGCGCGCGCGAGGCGCGCGGCACGCTCGGTGGTCACGTGGCGCTGGCGCTGCTGCCGGCCGATCGCGCGCGCCTGCACGCGGCCATCGCAGCGCGCTTCGACGCCATGCTGGCGGCCGGGTTGGTCGACGAACTGCGGGCGCTGCGGGCGGCGCACCGGCTCGATCCCGCGTTGCCGGCGATGCGCTGCGTCGGCTACCGGCAGGCGTGGCAGTATCTCGACGGGGCGATCGACCGTGCGGCGTTGCGCGCCACCGGCATCGCCGCCACGCGCCAGCTCGCCAAGCGGCAGTTCACTTGGCTGCGCGCGCTGCCCGCGACGCGCTTCGATCCCGAGGCGCCGGACCTGGTGGCTGCCGTCGCGGCCGCCGTCGACGCGCAACTCGCACCATGAGCGAGAAGAGCCGCCCCGAGCGCGAATGCCGGAGTGCGCAGCACGCAGTTGATCCAGCGAGCGCCGAGCCACCGGCGGTCAAGGCGGTGTCAGTACGGCTCCGATTGGGCGTGCGATAATTACCGTTTGTTTCCAACCGGCGCGCCCCTCGCGCAGCGCACTCATGGTCGCCCGCACACTCTACGACAAGCTTTGGGACGACCACGTCGTCCGCACCGAGTCCGACGGCACCGCGCTGCTGTACATCGATCGCCACCTGGTCCACGAGGTGACGAGTCCGCAGGCCTACGAGGGCCTGCGGCTGGCCGGGCGCAAGCCCTGGCGGGTGGCGTCGATCGTCGCCACCGCCGACCACAACACGCCGACCCGGGACTGGGACCAGGGGATCCGCGATCCGATCTCGCGCACCCAGGTCGAGACGCTGGACGCCAACATCCGCGCCACTGGCGCCAAGGCCTATTTCCCGTTCCGCGATGCGCGCCAGGGCATCGTCCACGTGATCGGCCCGGAGCAGGGCGCCACGCTGCCGGGAATGACCGTCGTCTGCGGCGATTCGCACACCAGCACCCACGGCGCCTTCGCCGCGCTGGCCTTCGGCATCGGCACCTCGGAGGTCGAGCACGTGCTCGCCACCCAGTGCCTGCTGATGAAGAAGTCCCGCTCGCTGCTGATCCGCGCCGACCATGCGCTTGCCGCCGGCGTGACGGCGAAAGACCTGGTGCTGGCGATCATCGGCCGCATCGGCACCGCCGGCGGCACCGGGCACGCGATCGAGTTCGGCGGCAGCGCCATCCGCGCGCTGTCGATGGAAGGGCGGATGACCGTCTGCAACATGGCGATCGAGGCGGGCGCGCGCGCCGGCATGGTGGCGGTCGACGAGACGACGCTCGCCTATCTCAAGGGACGGCCGTTCGCGCCGAGCGGCGAGCTCTGGGATCGCGCCGTCGCCCGCTGGCGCACGCTGCATTCCGATGCCGGTGCAGCCTTCGACGGCACCGTGGTCATCGACGCCGCGGCGATCGCGCCGCAGGTGACCTGGGGGACGTCGCCGGAGATGGTCACCGGAATCGACGGCCGCGTGCCCGACCCGGACAAGGAGAAAGACCCGACGCGGCGCGAAGGCATCGAGCGCGCACTCACCTACATGGCGCTCACGCCCAACACGGCGATCGCCGACATCCGCCTCGACAAGGTGTTCATCGGCTCGTGCACCAACTCGCGGATCGAGGACCTGCGCGCCGCCGCCGCGGTCGCGCGCGGCCGGCGGGTGGCGGCGAACGTGAAGCTGGCGCTGGTGGTGCCGGGCTCGGGCCTGGTCAAGGCGCAGGCCGAGCGCGAGGGGCTCGACCGCATCTTCCGCGACGCCGGCTTCGACTGGCGCGAGCCGGGCTGCTCGATGTGCCTGGCGATGAACGACGACCGGCTCGAGCCCGGCGAGCGCTGCGCGTCGACGTCGAACCGCAATTTCGAGGGGCGGCAGGGCAACGGCGGCCGCACCCATCTGGTCAGTCCGGCGATGGCGGCAGCGGCTGCGATTGCCGGGCACTTCGTCGACGTCCGTCGACTCGTGTAGCAACTCAAGGAGAGGATCCATGCTGAACAAGCTCATTGCGCTGCTGGCACTGGCCGGCCTCGCGGTCGTCGTCGGCGGCTGCAACACCATCGAAGGTGCCGGCAAGGACATCAAGGCGGGCGGCGCCGCCATCGAGAAGTCCGCCGACCAGGCGAAGAAGTACTGATCCGATGGAGCCGTTCCGCATCCTGACCGGGATCGTGGCGCCGCTCGACCGCGCCAACGTCGACACCGACGCGATCATTCCGAAGCAGTTCCTGAAGTCGATCCAGCGCTCGGGCTTCGGTCCGAACCTGTTCGACGCATGGCGCTACCTCGATCGCGGCGAGCCCGGGATGGACAACGCGAAGCGGCCGCTCGACCCGGGGTTCGTGCTCAACGAGCCCCGCTACCGGGGGGCGCAGATCCTGCTCGCGCGCCGCAACTTCGGCTGCGGCAGCTCGCGCGAGCACGCGCCCTGGGCGCTCACCGACTTCGGCTTCCGGGCGCTGATCGCGCCGTCGTACGCCGACATCTTCTTCAACAACTGCTTCAAGAACGGGCTGCTGCCGATCGTGCTGCCCGAGTCGGCGGTCGACCGGCTGTTCGACGCGGTGCGCGCGTTCCCCGGCTTCACGCTGACCGTCGACCTCGAGCGGCAGACGGTCGCCTCGGCCGACGGCAGCCTGACCTTCGGTTTCGACGTCGAGCCCTTCCGCAAGCACTGCCTGCTGCACGGCCTCGACGACATCGGCCTCACGCTGCAGCACGCCGACGCCATCCGCGCGTTCGAGGCCCGGCGGCTGGCCGAGCAACCCCTGGCTCAAAAGGGGGGGGTTTGCAGCCCGCCCCCCCCAAGGGCCCCCCCCGGGTTTCCACCCCCCCAAAGGGGGGGGGGGAGCCTGACCCCAAGCTGAAGATCGCCATCCTCCCGGGTGACGGCATCGGCCGCGAGATCGTCGGCGAAGCCGTCAAGGTCCTCGAATTCCTGCGCCGCGAGGGCCTGCCGATCGAGACCGAGTCGGCGCCGATCGGCGGCGCCGGCTACGACGCGGCGCAGGCGCCGCTGCCCGACGCGACGCTGGCGCTGGCGCGCGCCGCCGACGCGGTGCTGCTCGGCGCCGTCGGCGGCCCGCAGTACGACACGCTGCCGCGCGCGCTGCGCCCCGAGCAGGGGATCCTCGGCATCCGCAAGGCGCTCGGCCTGTTCGCCAATCTGCGCCCGGCGCTGCTCTACCCCGAGCTCGCCGCGGCGTCGTCGTTCAAGCCCGAGGTCGTCGCCGGGCTCGACCTCATGATCGTCCGCGAGCTGACCGGCGACATCTACTTCGGCCAGCCGCGCGGACGGCGCAAGAACGCCGCCGGCGAGGACGAGGGCTTCGACACCATGCACTACAGCGTCTCCGAGATCGAGCGCATCGCCCGCGTCGGCTTCGAGACCGCGCGCCGGCGCGGCAAGAAGCTCTGCTCGGTCGACAAGGCCAACGTGCTCGACACCAGCATGCTGTGGCGCGAGGTCGTCACCGCGCTCGGCCGCGACTACCCGGACGTCGAACTCTCGCACATGTACGTCGACAACGCGGCGATGCAGCTCGTCAAGCGGCCGAAGCAGTTCGACGTCATCGTCACCGGCAATCTCTTCGGCGACATCCTGTCCGACGAGGCGTCGATGCTCGCCGGCTCGATCGGGATGCTGCCCTCCGCGTCGCTCGATGCCGCCGCCAAGGGCCTCTACGAGCCGATCCACGGCTCCGCGCCCGACATCGCCGGCCGCGACCTCGCCAACCCGCTGGCGACGATCCTGTCGCTGGCGATGATGTTCCGCCACACCTTCGCCCGCGCCGACGTCGCCGACCGCATCGAGGCCGCGGTGCGCCGCGTGCTCGCCGCGGGCCTGCGCACCGGCGACATCGCGCTCCCGGGCGAAGCGACCGTGGGCACGAAGGCGATGGGCGCCGCTGTAGTGGCGGCGCTGGCCTGAACCCATCCGGATGCAGCAAGCAAAGAGGGGATGACAATGCGAGTCGGTTTCGTCGGTTGGCGCGGCATGGTGGGTTCCGTCCTCATGCAGCGGATGCAGGAGGAGCGGGACTTCGAGCACCTCGAGCCGGTGTTCTTCACCACCTCGGCGGTCGGCGCGCAGGGTCCGGCGATCGGCAAGGACACGCCGCCGCTCAAGAGCGCGAACGACATCGCCGCGCTGAAGACGCTCGACGCCATCGTCACCTGCCAGGGCGGCGACTACAGCAACGACGTGTTCCCGCAGCTGCGCGCCGAAGGCTGGAACGGCTACTGGATCGACGCCGCGTCGGCGCTGCGGATGAAGGACGACGCCGTCATCGTCCTCGACCCGGTGAACCGCAACGTCATCGACGCCGCGCTCGCCCGCGGCGTGAAGAACTACATCGGCGGCAACTGCACGGTCAGCCTGATGATGATGGCGCTGGCCGGGCTGTTCCAGCGCGACCTGATCGAGTGGATGACCTGCATGACGTACCAGGCGGCGTCCGGCGCCGGCGCGCAGAACATGCGCGAGCTGCTGGTGCAGATGGGCGAGGCGCACATGGCCGCGCGCGGGCTCCTGGCCGACCCTTCGTCGGCGATCCTCGACATCGACCGCGAGGTGGCCGGCATCCTGCGCGACCCGGCGTTCCCCAGGCAGTATTTCGGCGTGCCGCTGGCCGGCAGCCTCATTCCCTGGATCGACAAGGACCTCGGCAACGGCATGAGCCGCGAGGAGTGGAAGGGCGGCGCCGAGACCAACAAGATCCTCGGCCGCGAAAGCCGGCCGATTCCGGTCGACTCGATCTGCGTGCGCATCGGCGCGATGCGCTGCCACAGCCAGGCATTGACCATCAAGCTCACCCGCGACGTGCCGCTGGACGAGATCGAGGGAATGCTGGGCAGTGCCAACGCGTGGGCCAAGGTTGTACCGAACAAGCGCGAGGACAGCATCACCCGCCTGACGCCCGCGGCGGTCACCGGCACGCTCGATGTCCCCGTCGGCCGCCTGCGCAAGCTCGCGATGGGTCCCGAGTACCTGGGCGCTTTCACCGTCGGCGATCAACTGCTGTGGGGCGCGGCCGAACCGTTGCGGCGGATGCTGCGCATCCTGCTCGAACGCTGACGCGCGAATCCCGCGTCGTGCCGGCTTCGCCGGCGCGGGCTGGTTCTTTTCGGCGGTTCCGGCGCGGCTCGCCGGCCACGCAGGTTTTGCGCATGTTTTATGCGTCGAGCAAGCGTCGCGCGGGGCCGCTGTTCCCGCGATGGGCGACGCCGATGCAACAGCGCCGGACCGGTGCGCCGCGGGTCCCGGTTCGCGGGACGCGCTACAAGATCTGGTGGCGGTGGCAAACTGTGACGCTACGGGTTGCGGCCTCCGCGCGAGTCCATGCCGGCGCGGGCGGGCCGCCCCCGGCGGCGGCCGGCCAAAGGCCAAGCTAATACCGGGGTTTAGCTTGCACCGCTAAACCCATGATGTTATGTTCTCTTGCAAAATCCGAACCTCGGGAAGGGGTGGGCATGCAAACCAAATCGATCTTCCGTTTGAGCGTCTTGACGAGCGCGCTGGTGCTGGCCGGTGCCGTGCAGGCACTGGGGTTGGGCAGGCTGACCGTGCAATCGTCGCTCGGACAGCCGCTGTCCGCGCAGATCGAGCTCACCTCGGCGTCGAAGGAAGAACTCGACACGCTGTCGGCGAAGGTCGCCGATCCCTCGCTCTACAAGCAGAACAATCTCGCCTACGCGCCGGTGCTGGCGCGCGCCCGGGTCGCGATCGAGCGCAGCGCCAGCGGGCAGACCTATCTGCTGGTGACGACACCCACCAGCGTCAACGAGCCCTACCTCGACCTGATGGTCGAGCTCAACTGGGCGTCGGGCCGCGTGGTGCGCGAGTACACGTTCCTGCTCGATCCGCCCGGTGCCGGCGTTCCCGCGCCGGCGGTCGACCCCGTCGCGCCGGTCCGGCAGGGCCGAGCCCCGCCGCGCGCCGCCCCGGCGACCACGACGGCGCCCGCTGCAGCGGCCCCGGCGCCGCGCGCCGCTGCCGAGCCCAAGGCGGCGGCGGGCGACAAATATCCGGTGCAGCGCGGCGACACGCTGTCCAAGATCGCGGCCGAGGTCAAGCCGTCCAGCGTCACGCTGGAACAGATGCTGGTGGCGCTGTTCAAGACCAACGAAGCCGCGTTCGACGGCAACATGAATCGCCTGCGCTCGGGGACGATCCTGACGATACCGGCCGCCGACGAAGCAGGGGCCATGCCGGCCGGCGAAGCCGCCAAGATCGTGCGCGTGCAGGCGGCCGATTGGCGTGGCTATCGCGACCGGGTCGCCGCCGGTGCACCCGAAGTGCAGGAAGCCACTGGCCGCGCGGCCGCCGGCAAGATCGGCACCGCGGTCGAGGAGAAGACACCCGCCGCTCCGGCCGGACGCGATCAGCTCAAGGTTTCGCCCGGTGCCGCGCCGGGCCGGACCGCGGCCGCCGAGCAGGCGGCAGCGAATGCGCAAGCGTTGCGGGACGCACAGACCCGTATCGCGGATCTCGAAAAGACGCTGAAGAGCCTGCAGCAGGCGGTCGAACTCAAGAATCAGTCGTTGGCGCAGCTGCAGGCGCAGGCCGACGTGGCCAAGGGCAAGGCCGCTCCGGCGCCCGCTCCCGCCCCGGCGCCGGCGCCGGCTCCGGCAGCCAAGGCACCCGAGCCGGCCAAGGCCGAGCCGCCGAAGGTGGAACCACCGAAGGCCGAGCCGCCAAAGGCTGAACCCCCGAAGGCAGAACCGCCGAAGGTCGAGGCGCCGAAGGCTCCCGAGCCGCCGAAGGTCGAAGCGCCCAAGGTCGAAGCGCCCAAGGTGGAAGCGCCGAAAGCCGCGGTGCCGCCGCCCAAGACCGCCGAACCCTCGTTCCTCGACGACCTCTTTGCCAACGTTTCACCGTGGGCGATCGGTGGCGGCGCGCTGGCCATATCTGGGCGGCATCGCGGCGTTCATCGCCGCCCGCCGGCGCAAGACGACCAAGTTCGAGGACAGCATCATCTCGGGCACCGACATCAAGACCAACACGGTGTTCGGCTCGACCGGCGGCGGCGTGGTGAACACCGGCGAGAACTCGCTGGCCACCGATTTCAGCCGTGAAGGTCTCGGCAACATCGACACCGACGAAGTCGACCCGATCGCCGAGGCCGAGGTCTACCTCGCCTACGGCCGCGACGCCCAGGCCGAGGAGATCCTCAAGGAAGCGCTGAAGAAGGACTCGCAGCGGCAGGAGATCTACCTCAAGCTGCTGGAGATCCACGCCCAGCACAACAAGCCGTCGGCGTTCGAGACCGTGGCGGCCGAGCTGTTCTCGGTTTCGCAGGGTCAGGGCGAGACCTGGCAAAAGGCGGTGGCGCTGGGTCGTCAGCTCGACCCCACCAATCCGATGTTTGCCGACACCGGGGCGGGGGCCGCGACGGCCGCCGCGGCGGGTGCCGCCGTGGTCGCGGCCGCGGCCGCACCGCGGGCCGAGCCGGCCGCACCGCACGACTTCGTGCCTCCGGCTGCGCCCACGCCGGGCCGGATGGGCGGCGGCCGCGAAGGCGACGGCGGCATCGATTTCCGCATGGACGACGATTTCACGGTGTCGCCGGCCTCCGGCGCCGAGCCCAAGACGCCTGCCGACATCCTGGCCGGGGCGGAAAGCGAACTCGAAAAGACCGCCCGCACCGCCGGGGCGGGCGCGGCCGGCCTCGCCGCCGCTGCGGTTGCCGGCGCCGCGGCGCTGGGCAAGTCGGGCGCCGACAAGGTCGAACATGTAGCCGACAAGATCGACGCGGCGGAAGCCAAGTTCGACCTCGACTTCCATCTCGACGAGGCCGACAAGCCGGCTCCGATGCGGCCTGCCGCGCCGGCCGAGACGGCGACCGTGGCGGACAAGACGCCATCGCCGGCGCGCCCGCAGGCCGCGATCGATCTCGACAAGCTCGACCTCTCGTTCGACCCCGACAAGGCGACGTTCGAGGATCCGACGCCGTCGGTGCTCGACGGCCAATGGCACGACGCGGCGACCAAGCTCGACCTCGCCAAGGCCTACCAGGAGATGGGCGACGTCGAAGGCGCGCGCGAGATCCTGCAGGAGGTCCTGCACGAGGGCGACGAACAGCAGAAGGCCGAGGCACAGTCGCTGATCGCCCGGCTCGGCTGAACCGGGGTCCCCGAGATTCGGGCGGCGGACGCTTCCGCCGCCCGATTTTTTTTGCTTGGCCCGCAAGCGGCGAACCGGCAGGTCGGCCGACGGGCCTATTGCGCCGCAGCGCGCGCCGGCGTATGGTGTGTATGTCTTGACAAATTCATACACATCATGCGCACGAACATCGTCATCGACGACCAGTTGATGCAGGACTCGCTGAAAGTGACCGGTCTGAAGACCAAACGCGACGTCGTCGAGTTGGGGCTGCGCACGCTGTTGCGACTGCGGCAGCAGGAAGAGATCCGCCGCTTTCGCGGCAAGCTCCACTGGGAGGGCGATCTCGATGCGATGAGGCGCGACCGGTGATCGTGGTCGACTCCAGCGTGTGGATCGACTACTTCCGGGGTCGCGCGACGCCGCAGGTCGAGACGCTGGATGCCTTGCTGGGCGTCGAGCCGGTGGCGACCGGCGACCTGATGCTGACCGAGGTGCTGCAGGGTTTTGCCGGCGACCGCGATTTCAACCGGGCCCGCAAGCTGCTGACGTCGCTGGTGATCGTCGACCTCGCGGGGCCGTCGATCGCGGTCAAGGCGGCGGAGAATTTTCGCGCGCTGCGCCGGCTCGGGATCAGCGTGCGCAAGACGATCGACACGGTGATCGCGACCCACTGCATCGAGAACCGGTTGCCGCTGCTCTACAGCGACCGGGATTTCGATCCCTTCGTCGAGCACCTCGGACTTCGGGCCGTCTGACCCGGTTGCTCTGGCGGCCCCGTTCCCTTCACGGGCTTCGCTTGCAATGTCCTCCGCCACGATGCGAATTGCGCTGGGTCTCGAGTACGCGGGCGAGCCGTTCCGGGGCTGGCAGACGCAGCCCGGCGGCGGCGGCGCGCAGGACGTGCTCGAAGCGGCGCTGGCGCAGGTCGCCGCCGAGCGCGTCGGCTGCGTCGCGGCCGGGCGCACCGACGCCGGCGTCCACGCGACCGCGCAGGTCGTCCACTTCGACACCGCGGCGACGCGCCCGCTGACGGCGTGGGTGCGCGGCGTCAACGCGCACCTGCCGCGGCCAATCGCGGTGCAGTGGGCGGCGCCGGTCGCCGCCGACTTCCACGCCCGCTTCGCCGCCACCGCGCGGCACTACTCGTACCTGCTGGTGAACGCGCCGGTGCGCCCGGCGATCCTCGCCGGCAAAGTCGGCTGGCACCACCGGGCGCTGGATGCCGACGCGATGGCGGCTGCCCTCGCGTGCCTCGTCGGCACGCACGACTTCTCGTCGTTCCGCGCCGCCGAGTGCCAGGCGCGCTCCGCCGTCAGGACGCTGGCGGTTGCGTCGCTGCGGCGCAACGGCGACACTCTGCGCTTCGACTTCTCCGCCAACGCGTTCCTCCACCACATGATCCGCAACATCGTCGGTGCATCGGTCGCCGTGGGTTCGGGCCGCCGGCCGGTGGCGTGGATGGCCGAACTCCTCGCCGCGCGCGACCGCACCCAAGGCGCGGCGACGTTCATGCCCGACGGCCTCTATCTCACCGGCGCCGACTACGACGCACGCTGGGGGTTGCCGCCGACGCGGCGCGAACTGGCGCTGCCGCTCCCCCGCTGACGCGTCGATGCGCACGCGGATCAAGATCTGTGGCATCACCCGGCCGGACGACGGCCTGGCCGCTGCGCACGCCGGTGCCGACGCCATCGGCTTCGTGTTCTGGGCGGGCACGCCGCGGGTGATCGCGCCGCCGGCCGCGCGGGCGATCCGCGCGCTGCTGCCGCCGTTCGTTTCGGTCGTCGGCCTGTTCGTCGACCCGACCCCCGACGAAGTGCGCGCGGTGCTCGCCGCGCTGCCGCTCGACCTGCTGCAGTTCCACGGGCACGAGCCGGCGGAGCTCTGCCGCTCGTTCGGGCGCCCGTACCTGAAGGCGATTCCGGTGTCCGGGGCGGCGACCGGGGCCGGTTTGCTAGAATACGCGGCGCGCTACGGCGACGCCGCCGGGGTGCTGTTCGACGCGCCGCCGGCCGGCGGGCTGCCGGGCGGGACGGGGCAGAGCTTCGACTGGGACGCGTTGCCGCGCGGGCTGCCGCAGCCGCTGGTGCTGTCCGGGGGCCTGCACGCCGGCAACGTCGCCGCCGCGGTGCGCCGGGTGCGCCCCTGGGCCGTCGACGTGTCCAGCGGCGTCGAAGTGCGGGACGCGAGCGGGGCTCCGGTCAAGGGCCGCAAGGATCCGGCACGGATCAAGGCATTCATCGAGGAAGTGCGCAATGCAGATGGCGGAGCTCCCTGATTCACGCGGCCACTTCGGGCCCTACGGCGGCGTGTTCGTCGCCGAGACGCTGATCCGGGCGCTCGACGAGCTGCGCGACCAGTACGCGCGCTACCAGCACGATCCCGAGTTCATCGCCGAGTTCGAGGACGAGCTGGCGCACTACGTCGGCCGGCCGTCGCCCGTCTACCACGCCAGGCGCTGGTCGCGCGAGGTCGGCGGCGCGCAGATCTGGCTGAAGCGCGAGGACCTGAACCACACCGGCGCGCACAAGATCAACAACTGCATCGGCCAGGCGCTGCTCGCCCGGCGCCTCGGCAAGCCGCGGGTGATCGCCGAGACCGGCGCCGGCCAGCACGGCGTGGCGACGGCGACCATCGCCGCCCGCTACGGCCTCGACTGCGTCGTCTACATGGGGTCGGAGGACGTCAAGCGCCAGGCGCAGAACGTGTTCCGGATGAAGCTGCTGGGCGCCACGGTCGTGCCGGTCGAGTCGGGCTCGAAGACGCTGAAGGACGCGCTGAACGAGGCGATGCGCGACTGGGTCACCAACGTCGAGACGACGTTCTACATCATCGGCACCGTCGCCGGCCCGCACCCCTATCCGATGATGGTGCGCGACTTCCAGAGCGTCATCGGCAAGGAGTGCCTGACGCAGATGCCGCTGGCCGCCGGCCGCCAGCCCGACGCGATCATCGCCTGCGTCGGCGGCGGCTCCAACGCCATGGGCATCTTCCATCCCTACCTCGGGCACGAGAACGTGCGCCTGATCGGCGTCGAGGCGGCGGGCGAGGGCATCGCCACCGGCCGCCATTCGGCGTCGCTGACCGCGGGCCGCCCCGGCGTGCTGCACGGCAACCGCACCTACCTGCTGCAGAACGCCGACGGCCAGATCATCGAGACGCACTCGGTCTCGGCCGGGCTCGACTATCCCGGCGTCGGCCCCGAGCACGCGTGGCTGAAGGACAGCGGCCGCGCCGAGTACGTGTCGATCACCGACGACGAGGCGCTCGCCGCGTTCCACCAGTGCTGCCGCACCGAGGGCATCATCCCCGCGCTCGAGTCGTCGCACGCGCTGGCCTACGCGACCAAGCTCGCGCCGACGATGCCGAAGGACGCGATCCTGCTGGTCAATCTCTCCGGCCGCGGCGACAAGGACATGAACACCGTCGCCGAGCGTTCGGGCCTCAAGTTCTACTGCCGTCCGGAGTGCGATCCGGGGATGCGTCGATGAATCGGATCGACGCCACCTTCGCGCGGCTGCGCGCGGCCGGCCGCACCGCGGTCATCCCCTACGTCACCTCCGGCGATCCGGCGCCGACGCTGACGGTGCCGATCATGCACGCACTGGTCGCCGCGGGCGCCGACGTGATCGAGCTGGGCGTGCCGTTCTCCGACCCGATGGCCGACGGGCCGGTGATCCAGCGGGCGTCCGAACGTGCGCTGGCGCTGGGCGTGGGGCTCGGCGCGGTGCTGGCGATGGTGGCCGAGTTCCGGACCACCGATGCGGCGACGCCGGTGGTGCTGATGGGCTACGCCAATCCGGTCGAGGCGATGGGCGCGGCGACGTTCGCCGAGCGCGCGCGCACCGCGGGAGTCGACGGCGTGCTGATCGTCGACTATCCGCCCGAGGAAGCGGAGGAGTTCGCCGCGCTGCTCGGCGCGAAGGCACTGGCGCCCATCTTCCTGGTGTCGCCGACCACGCCCGAGGCGCGCGTCGAGCGCGTCGCCGCGCTGGCCCGCGGCTACGTCTATTACGTCTCGCTCAAGGGCGTGACCGGCGCCGGGCACATCGACACCGACGAGGTGGCGCGCAAGCTCGCCGCGATCCGGCGCCACACCGCGCTGCCGGTGGGCGTGGGTTTCGGCATTCGCGACGCCGCCAGCGCAGCGCGGATCGCCGCGGTGGCCGACGCGGTGGTGATCGGCAGCCGCATCATCGAGGAAATCGAGAACGGGCCCGCGGCGACGGCGGCGGCGCGCGCCGGCGCCTGGCTCGCGGACATCCGCCGAGCCGTCGATGCCGTGGTCAAGCGCGCCGCGTGACGGCGCCCCGCGCCGCTGACGCGGCCGGACTTCAGGGGGACATCCGATGAGCACCTGGCTGCAGAAACTCCTCCCGCCGCGCATCAAGAGCACGCCCGGGGCCAAGAAGACGGCGGTGCCGGAAGGGCTGTGGATCAAGTGCCCGTCGTGCGAGGCGGTGCTCTATCGCACCGATCTCGAGAACAACCTCAGCGTCTGCCCCAAGTGCGGCCACCACACGCGCCTGTCGGCCCGCGAGCGGATCGAGCATCTGCTCGACCCCGAGGGCCGCTTCGAGGTCGGCTCCGAGGTGGTGCCGATCGACCCGCTGAAGTTCAAGGACACCAAGAAGTACACCGATCGCCTGGCCGCGGCGCTGGAGGACACCGGCGAGACCGACGCGCTGGTGGTGATGCAGGGCAGCATCAAGACCGTGCCGGCGGTGCTGGCGGTGTTCGAGTTCGAGTTCATGGGCGGCTCGATGGGCTCGGTGGTCGGCGAGCGTTTCGTCCGCGGCGTGCGCGTCGCGTTCGAGAACCGGCTGCCCTTCGTCTGCATCGCCTCGTCCGGCGGCGCCCGGATGCAGGAGGGCGTCAACTCGCTGTTCCAGATGGCGAAGACCACGGCGGTGCTGCAGGAGTTGACGCGCGCGCGGCTGCCGTACGTCTCGGTGCTCACCGACCCGACGATGGGGGGCGTCTCGGCGTCGTTCGCCTTCGTCGCCGACGTCGTGCTGGCCGAGCCCGGGGCGCTGATCGGTTTCGCCGGTCCGCGCGTCATCGAGCAGACGGTGCGCGAAAAACTGCCCGAGGGTTTCCAGCGGGCCGAGTTCCTGCTGACCAAGGGCGCGATCGACATGATCGTCGACCGGCGGCAGCTGCGCGACGAGCTCGCGCGCCTGCTCGCGCTGCTGATGCGGCAGCCGGCGCCCGCGTCCTGATCCCTTCGCCGCGTCGATGAGCGCGACGGGCCGCCCCGAGCGCGAATGCCGGAGTGCGCCGCACGAAGGCATTCCGGCGGGCCGTCCGGCGACGCTCTCCGGCTGGCTCGCCTACCTCGAGACGCTGCACCCCAAGGCGATCGCCATGGGGCTGGAGCGCGTGCGCGCGGTCGCCGCGCGTCTGGGGTCAGAGCTCCATTGCCCGGTGATCACCGTGGCCGGCACCAACGGCAAGGGCTCGACCTGCGCGATGCTGGCGTCGGTGCTGCGCTGCGGCGGCTACCGCGTCGGGCTCTACACGTCGCCGCACCTTCTGCGCTACAACGAGCGGATGCGCCTCGACGGGCGCGCGGTCGACGACGACGCGCTGGTCGCGGCCTTCAACGCGGTCGAGGACGCGCGTCTCGGGACCGATCCGGTGCAACCGCTGACGCAGTTCGAGTTCGGCACGCTGGCCGCACTCTGGCTGTTCGCCCGCGCCGCCCCCGACGCGGTGATCCTCGAGGTCGGCCTCGGCGGCCGGCTCGACGCCGTCAACATCGTCGACGCCGACGTCGCCGTGGTGACCACCGTCGATCTCGATCACCTCGATTACCTCGGCCCGACGCGCGAATCCATCGGCCGCGAGAAGGCCGGCGTCTTCCGTGCCGGGCGGCCCGCCGTCTGCGGCGACGCCGCGCCGCCCGCGACGCTGGTCGAGCACGCGCGGGAGATCGGCGCGCCGCTCTTGCAGATCGGGCGCGACTACGGCTACGTGGTCGAGGGCACGCAGTGGCAGTACCACGGTCCCGGCGGCCGCCGCTTCGGGCTCGCGTTTCCGGCGCTGCGCGGGGCGTATCAGCTCGCCAATGCGGCGACGGTGCTGGCGACGCTGGGGCTGCTGGGCGACCGGCTGCCGCTGCCCGCCGCGGCGCTGCGCGACGGCCTGCTGGCGGTCGAGCTGCCCGGCCGGTTCCAGGTGCTGCCCGGCCGGCCGACGCTGGTGCTCGACGTCGGCCACAACCCGCAGGCGGCGCGCGCGCTGGCCGCCGCGCTGGGCACGATGGGCTACCACCCGCGCAGCCTGGCGGTGTTCGGCATGCTGGCCGACAAGGACATCGCCGGCGTCGTCGCCGCGCTGCAGCGGCGGATCGATCGCTGGCACGTCGCCACGCTGCCAGGCCCGCGCGGGGCAAGCGCGGCCACGCTGCACGCCGCCCTGGTTGCGGCCGGGGTGGCCGCGCAGGCGATTCACGAGTTCGACGACGTGGCTGCCGCGCTCGCCGCCGCGCAGGGCGAGGCCGACGAAGCTGATAGAATCATCGTCTTCGGATCGTTCCTCACCGTCGCCGGGGCGCTCGTCGCCCTGCGGCGCGGCATCCCCGACTGAACCGCCCGCTGCAACGTTGGATCTTCTCCGCGCATGGCCGACCGCACCCCCGACACCCCCGAACTCGCCGTCGACCAGCTGAAGCGCAAGGCGCGCCGGCGCCTGGTCGGCGCCGTCGTGCTGGCGCTGGCGGCCGCCGTCGTCCTGCCGCTGCTGCTGGAGAAGGAGCCCAAGCCGCTGGGCGAGGACGTCTCGGTGAAGATCCCGTCGATCGACGACACCCGCCTGGTCAGCAAGCTTCCCGGCAAGGAGGCCGACGCGCCCTCCGCGGCCGTGAAGGCGGCGCCGGTCACCCCGTCGGCACCGGTCGATGCGACGCCCGCAACCGCTTCCGCACCGCACCGGCCCCGCCAAGGCAGGCCCGTCCGCCGGCGCGGCCGTCGAGCCGAAGTCCGCGCCGGCGGCGCCGACGCCAGCCGCGCCGAAGAAATCCCTCGCCGAAGCCGAGCAGCGGCTGCTGGCGCCGACCGGCAAGGCCGTGCCGGCGCCGGAGCCCACGCCCAAGACCGTTCCCGCCGCGACCACCGCGGGAACGCCCGCAGCGGTGCCGCCATCGACGGCGAAGGCGGAAACCCCCGCCGCGGCACCGCCCCCGCCGGCCAAGGCCGAGCCTCCCGCGGCGGCTGCTGTCCCGCCGCCCGTGGCCAAGGCGACGACCCCGCCCGCTGCCGCGCCCGCGGCCCCCGCGGCCGCCACTCCCGCGGCGCCCGCACGCGAGGGCTTCGTCGTCCAGCTGGCCGCGTTCGCCGACGACAAGGGCGCCAACGCGCTCGCCGGGAAGCTGAAAAAGAGCGGCTACGCCGCCTACGTCGAGCCGGTGCAGACCAGCCGCGGCACGCTGTGGCGGGTGCGCGTCGGCGGTTATGCCGCGCGGGCCGACGCCGATGCTGCCCGCGCCAAACTCAAGGCCGAGGGGCAGAACGGCATCGTGGTGCCGGCGAAGTAGCCGGTTCCACGGACCGCCCGCTCCTGTCTCCGTCCGTCGCAGCGCCGTTCCGGCGGGCGCCCTTCCTCCTTCCTTCTCCCCGCAGCTGACGATGGCGGCGTTCGACCTGGCGGTGGCGGCGATCCTCGCGCTGTCGGTGCTGTTCGCGGTGCTGCGCGGCTTCGTCCGCTCCGCCATTTCGCTCGGCGCCTGGGTGATCGCGCTGGTGCTGGCGTTGCGGCTGGGTTCCGTCGTCGCCGAGGCGTTCACGGCGATGCAGCTGCCCGCGCCGGCGCCGCAGGTGCTGGGATTCGCACTGGTGTTCCTCGCCGTGGTCATCGGCGGCGCGCTGATCGGCACGGTGCTGGCCAAGCTCTTGCAGGCGGTCGGGCTCGGCGCCGTCGATCGGATGCTGGGCGCGCTGTTCGGCCTCGCCCGCGGACTGCTGCTGGTGCTGGCCGGCGTGCTGCTCGCGGGACTGACGGCGATCCCGCGGCAGGATTGGTGGCAGAATTCAATTCTCGCGCCGCGGTTCGCCGACGCGGCGCTGGCGCTGCGGCCGTACCTGCCCGCCGACTGGGCGGCGCGGCTCGACTATTCGGCGGCGGGCGGCAAGCCCGCGGCACCGGGGAGCGCGGTCGACCCGCGCGGCCAGAGGACCTGAAGCTATGTGCGGAATCATCGGCGTCGCGGCTCACACGCCTGTCAACCAGCTGCTCTACGACGGTCTGCTGCTGCTGCAGCACCGCGGCCAGGACGCCGCCGGCATCGTCACCAGCGAAGGCCCGATGTTCCACATGCACAAGGGCAGCGGCTACGTGCGCGACGTGTTCCGCACGCGCAACATGCGCGACCTCTCCGGCACGCTGGGCATCGGCCACTGCCGCTATCCCACCGCGGGATCGGCGGTGTCGGAACTCGAGTCGCAGCCGTTCTACGTCAACTCGCCGTTCGGCATCACGCTGGCGCACAACGGCAACCTCACCAACAGCGAGGCGCTGAAGCGCGAGCTGTTCCAGCTCGACTTCCGCCACATCAACACCAATTCCGATTCCGAGGTGCTGCTGAACGTGCTGGCGCTGGAGCTGGAGCGCGCCGCGCACCACGCGCGCCTCGACGCCAACGCCATCTTCACCGCGGTGGCCGGCGTCCACCGCCGCTGCCGCGGGGCCTACGCGATCGTGTCGATGATCGCCGGCTACGGCATGCTCGCGTTCCGCGACCCGTTCGGCATCCGGCCGCTGATCATCGGCGTCAACGAGGCGATGGGGGGCACCGAGTACGTCGTCGCCAGCGAGTCGGTGGCGCTCGAGGCGCTGGGCTTCGCGGTGCTGCGCGACGTCGAACCCGGCGAGGCGGTGTTCATCGACCAGACCGGCCAGTTCCACAGCCGGCAGTGCGCCGAGCACCCGTCGCTCAACCCCTGCATCTTCGAGTACGTCTACCTCGCGCGCCCCGACTCGGTGATCGACGGCACGTCGGTCTACGAGACCCGGCTGCGCATGGGCGAGCAGCTCGCGCACAAGATCCGCGGCATCCCCGAAGCGCGGGACATCGACGTCGTCATCCCGATCCCCGATTCCAGCCGGCCCTCCGCGCTGGAGCTCGCCAACACGCTGGGCCTGCTTTACCGCGAGGGCTTCGTCAAGAACCGCTACATCGGCCGCACGTTCATCATGCCGGGCCAGGCGATGCGGCGCAAAAGCGTGCGCCAGAAGCTCAACCCCTGCGGCATCGAGTTCAAGGACAAGGTGGTGCTGCTGGTCGACGACTCGATCGTGCGCGGCACCACGTCGCGCGAGATCGTGCAGATGGCGCGCGACGCCGGCGCGCGCAAGGTCTACTTCGCCTCGGCCAGTCCCCCGGTGCGCTTCCAGAACGTCTACGGCATCGACATGCCGAACCAGAACGAGCTGGTGGCGACCGGGCGCAGCGAGGCCGAGATCTCGCGCGAGATCGGCGCCGATCTCCTCATCTACCAGGAGCTCGACGCGCTGAAGACGGCGGTGCGCGCCGCCGGCAGCCGGCTGACCGAATTCGAGGCGTCCTGCTTCGACGGCCAGTACATCACCGGCGACGTGACCGCCGACTACCTGTCGCAGCTGGCGCACAACCGCGACATGCTGCGCGGCGAAGAAGACGCGCGCGAGGAACGGGAGCAGGTGGCGGCGACCGAGTGAGGGTCGCGCGGGTTGCGTGGAGCGATGCTCCTCGCGGCGGCCGCTTCGGCGATTCCGTCAGGCGACTTCGAGCAGTGCCTGCGGGTTCCTCGCCGCAATCATCAACAGCGTGCGCGCCGCGCCGGAAGGCGCGCGGCGACCTTGCTCCCACTCCTGCAGCGTGGGGGGGGGGGGGGGGGGGGGGGGGGGGGGGGGGGGGGGGGGGGGGGGGGGGGGGGGGGGGGGGGGGGGGGGGGGGGGGGGGGGGGGGGGGGGGGGGGGGGGCGGATCGACACCCTCAACAGGGCGGCGAACTTGTCCTGGGAAAGACCCATTCGCTCGCGGATTGTCGCTACCGAAGGAACGCTCTTCACGCGGCCGATTTCACCACGCTTGAGTTCGCGCAGTCCTTCGAGGATTTCGCGGCCGACATTTCGCCTGGCCGTTGCCTTAGTCATCGATCTCGTCCTTGATCTGTTTCAGAATGTGCGCCGGGATATTTTCAGCGACGTTCTTCGGCTAAAGGGTAAGCATCCAGACCTGCCCCTGTCGGGCGCGAAGAAAGTAGATCACGCGGATGCCTCCACGTTTGCCGCGGCCGGCAACACCCCAGCGCAGTTTGCGTACGCCGCCGGAACCAGGGATGACGGCTCCGGCCTCCGGATCGGCAAGCAGTGCCTGCTGCAGCGCCGAGTAGGCCTCGTCGGACAGATATTCCTGCACCAGTCGCGTGAACAGCTTGGTTTCGACAAAGCTGATCATCGCGCCATGATACGGCAATGACGGACTACGTCAAAGACGTATCGATCGGACCGCGGGCCGCTCGCGACCCGCGACCCACCGGTCGGGCGTACCGGGCCTGATCGACTGGGTATAGTCACGGCAAGGACCCTCCGTCTCCGGGGCGAAGCAAGGCAATGCGCACACGCTGGTTTCTCGCTGCAATCGGACTGCTCGCCCTGGCGCCGCTGGCGGCGTTGCTGCTGGCGCTGGAGCGCGCGCCGCGGGTCGAGCGTCCGGTGGTGATCACGCCCGATCAGGTCGAGCGCGCGAAGCGCATCGTCGACACCCATCGCTACCGGGTTCGCCCGGGCATGATCGGCGTCGTCAACGTGCTGCCGGACGATGCGGATGCGGCGGCCAATTACCTCGCGCGCCGGTTCGCGCAGGGGAGCGCCGGCGTCACGCTGGGCGAGGGCAAGGTCGACCTGCAGTTGAGCGTCCCCGTGCTCGGGCATCCGCCGGCCGCCTTTCTGAACATCGGCGCCACGCTGGTCCAGACCCTCGGGCTGCCGCGGCTCGAATCGCTGCGGGTCGGCCGTCTGCCCGTGCCGACGGCTCTCGTCGACCGCTTCGCCCCGACGCTGCTGCGCTGGCTGGGACGCGACGCGGAAGTCCGCATGGCGCTCGATGCGCTGCAGCAGGTGCGCATGTCGGCGAGCCGCCTGACCATCGTCTATCGCTGGCAGGGAGGCAGCCCGTTCCGGGCCGGGTCCTCGGTGTTCGCCGCCGCGGATCGGGAGCGGCTGCTGCACCAGCAGACGCTGCTGGCGACGAACAGCCGCCGTGGCGGACCGGCGCCGGCAACGCTCTCCGGGGTGCTGCAGCCGCAGCTGCAACTCGCCGCCGAGCGTTCGGCCGGGGGCGATGCGGTCGCCGAGAACCGGGCGGCGATCCTGGTGACGACCCTGCACGTGCTCGGCGTGCCGTTGCACCAAGTGCTGCCCGAGGCCGCCGGCTGGCCGCGGCCCGTCGGCCGCAGCGTCACGCTCGATGGCCGCGACGACCTGGCCAAGCACTTCATGCTGTCCGCCGCCATCGCCGCCTACGCCGACACGGCGTTGGCCGATGCGATCGGCCTGTACAAGGAGATCGAGGATGCGCGCAGCGGCAGCGGGTTCTCGTTCAACGACCTTGCCGCCGATCGCGCCGGCACGACGTTCGGCGAGAAGGCCGTGGCCGGCGTCGCGCCCGCCGGGCAGCTGCAGCATCGGGTCGCGGCGGGAGTGCAGGACACCGACCTGATGCCGCCCTGGCGCGACCTGCCCGAGTCGCTACCGGAGCCGGTCTTCAGGCAGCGCTTCGGAGGCGTCGATGCGCCGGCCTATCGGGCGATGATGCAGGAGATCGAGCAGCGGGTGGCCGCGTTGCGCGTGCTGCGCTGAACGGGCGCTGGCGCCACCGGTTCTGGCCCGATCGCTGCGGGCACTTCCAGACCAAGACCTGGGCCCTAGCCGCCTTTCCGGACAGTCCGCGATCCCATCGCCCGAGTTGGCAACCGCTACTTCGGCGCGTGTGCTGCGACTGCCCGCGACCGGTCGTAAAGCGTTTCCGGAGCAATGTCGAGATTTCCCGGCCAACAGACGGTATCGAAAGCCACATACGCTTGCCGGAACAGAATCGGGTCCTTCAGTCGCTGAAAGACACCCTTGAGGCGTGCGAGGCGTGTCTCCCGGGAAGGGAAGTCCTGGGACCTGGGGGTTACCATTGGGTGGGGGGGGGAAGGGGGCGCCGCAGTCCCAGTTGGCGGCGAGCTCCATGAATCCTACAGCTGGACAAGCTTGGTCTGGGGTCGGGGGAGAATCGAAAACGAGCCCGGGGGGGGGGGAGCTTGTGGCGGTTCGAAGAAATACAGGTAGATGACCACACCATAGAACATGCTGATAGTAGGCACCGGCTTCGCCTTTAGCACGAGGAGAGCACAAACACATATATTCGGCTGGCTTGGGCGCCGTCATGAACATGATGGCAGCAAGAAGCAGACGGCTTGCGCCGACCAAGTATCGGGCGGGGGCCTACGCAAAGAACGAAATTTTTCGGCTCTTTGCTTCGTTTGTCCATCAGCGGGCCATCAACACTTGCCGTCCTTCGCCGGGGCAAGGCTGCACCCCGGCTCGGACCGCCCAATCGGCTGACCGCTACTTCGCCGCCGCCGTCATGTAGTCGACGCTGGCCTTGACCTCGGCATCGGACAGCGCCGCGTTGCCGCCCTTCGCGGGCATCGCGCCCTTGCCCTTCAGCGCGCTCGCGTACAGCGCGTCGGCGCCGGTCTTCAGCCGCGGCGCCCACGCGGCCTTGTCGGCGAACTTGGGCGCGCCGGCGACGCCGGTGGCGTGGCAGGCCACGCACGCGGTGTCGTAGACCTTCTTGCCGTCGGCGGCGGCGGGCGCGGCGGCCGCCACGGCGACGGGTGCGGCAACCGCTGCCGTGGCAGCGCCGGAATTCATCATGAACTCGACCGCACGCTTCACCTCGGCGTCCGAAAGGTCCGCCAGGCCGCCGCGTGCGGGCATGCCGGCGTGACCCTTGAGCGCGGACTTGACCACCGGATCCAGGCCCCGCTTGAGGCGCCCCGTCCACGCGGCGCGATCGCCGATCTTCGGCGCGCCGCCCTGGCCGGTCTCGTGGCACTTGCCGCAGGCGGCGGCGACGACCTGCTGGCCGCTGCGGCCTTCCATCGGCGGCGCGGGGCGGGCGATGGCCGCGGGACCGGCGGGCTCCATCCACCCGGCGCCGGCCTTGTTGACCATGAACGCGACCGCGCGCTGGACTTCGATGTCCTCGAGGTTCGGGTTGCCGCCCTTGGCCGGCATCGCGCGGATGCCCTTGATCGCGTTCTCGTAGGTGACCTTCGGCCCCTGCGCGACGACCTTCGCCCACGCGGCCTTGTCGCCGATCTTGTGCGCCCCCGCGAGCCCGCCCTCGTGGCAGGTCTTGCACACCTGTTCGTAGACCTGGTCGCCGGTCAGCGCGCCCTTGGGGCCGCTGGCCACCGCGAGCTTGATCTCGCCCACCGGCTTGATGCGGTCCAGCACCCCGTGATCGTCGTCACCGGAGCCCTTGCTGCCGCTGGACACGAGCTGCGACAGCAATATGATCAGCACGATCGGTATGGCGAACGCAGCCACGACGACGACGACGAGTTGCTTCCAGTTCCTGATCGGGGATTCGTGCTGGTGATCGCTCATGGGCGTTCCTGGTCCGATGGCGGGCGCGTGGCGCGCGTTTTTCTGGGGGATCGCGAATTATACCGTGCCGACGGCAGGGCGGTCACCGCGGCTGGACGCTGGTGGCGCCGGCGCGGTAGAATATTCGGCTGCGCGCCCGTAGCTCAGTTGGATAGAGTGTTGGTTTCCGAAGCCAAAGGTCACAGGTTCGACTCCTGTCGGGCGCGCCATTGTCCAGCTGTTGCACAAGACCCAGGCCATCTTCCCGGCGATGGCGCTGTTTTCAATCCTGGGCGCCAGGATCTCGGCGCCAAAGCGGCACGACGCAATCAGGCGTCGCCGCGGCCACCCCAGCCGCGGGCAGCACTCACGCGGCGGGATAGCCCAGTCGCTTCGCGTCGGCGTTGATCTGCGCACGCACTCGCTCGCGCTCGTCGTCGTCCAAAAACGTCGTCTCGCGAAATCGATACCGGATCGTTGCCATCGCAAGAACCGACGCGCGCAACCCTTCGTCGATCCATTGCAGATCTTTGGGTTCGCCGCGCGCATATTTGGAAATGGCGGCGTCGTTTGGGTCGATGAATTTCAAGCGCACGCCGTTGTCGAGCTGGCGGACGATGAGTCGTTGCTGCCACCCTTCGGGAAGCGTTGGCACGTCCGGCGAAATCGCGTCGAAGTAGTAGCCGTTCTCTTGCTCGAAGATGGATCCCTGGCCGAACGCTTCCGCGATGTCAAAGGCCGCGCGGGGATCGTTCTCCGGATACGCATCGACTTCGTTGGAGATCAACATCGTGTCAGGCACTTCGCGATCAGTGATGATGCCGAGCACCGAAAGGCTGCCGACGATGATGAGCGAATCCAGCTTCCTCGTCTTGGCGATCTCTTCGACCAGGTGAAGCAGGTCTTCATTCTTCATCGCGCATCCGACTCCGCATCTTTCGGGCGGTACGCGCCGAGCGTTGCGCCAAACGGCGTGTTCTGAAACAGCGCAGCGCCTTCCTGCAGAGAAAGATCCGCCAGGCGTTTGCCGACGGCGGGTTGCGTCCCACGGAGCAGGCGGCTCCAAGCCTCGATATAGAACGTGCTGCACGTCCTTCCGCGCGCCCATTGGGCGACCGCGCGTCGTGCCATGCGCAGCGGTTCAGACGCCTGACCCATGAGCAACTTCGCCGCCAGCCGCATGTGCAGAGCATATCGCTCTCCCTCACGCTGGGCTTGTTGCGCGCGAGCAAGCCGACGCTCCAGGAGTTGCGGGCTCGTTTCCTGGGCATTCACGGCCAGCCCGCACGCACGCGCCGCCGAGAGCAGCGAGTGAACGCGCGCCGCGCCCGGCGATCGCTCCAAGGCCACCACGGTGGCGCGCGACACTTCCGCCAGCCTGGCGACATCCTCCTGGCTCAAGCCGCGCGCAACGCGGGCCGAGCGCAGTTGTTGCCCGAGCGCGCTGTCTAAATATTTTGACATGTCGAGCAATGTACACGAAATGGCGCACGTGGCCAATCGCGGACCAGCGCTTTGGGTTGCGGCCTCGTCAAGGTGCCGCCGGCTGCTTGGCCACGCCGCGCTTGCACGCGTTCAGCTTGCTGCGACAGTGGTTGGCGCACAGGAACTCGGCGTCGGGGTCGCCGCGCGGACACGCCGTCAGGCAGTGGACGTTGGCCTTCTGGCAGGCAACGATCGTGGTCGTCGACACCGGAGCACCGGGTGTGTTTTTCTTGACCTGCCCCGGCGCCTTGCGCGCGAGGCGGAAGCTGCCGCGCGCCTCGGTGTTCCGCTGAGTGTAGTAGATCGTGTACTTGCCCGCGAACATCGACGGCTGGCAGCTGCCGTAGAGCCGCAGCGTGACGGCGCTGTTCAGCACGACCTTCATGTTGCACTGACCGTCCTTGTTCTCGCCCGAAGCGATCGACGCGCTGCCGTTCAACGGGAACGCGGCCTTCACGTTGCCGGTCAGGATGCTGCCCACGTCCCGCAGCTCGACCACGATCGGGATCGGCCCTTCGAGGTTGTCGGGCAGCAGCACGCCTTCGTAGGTCTCGCTCAGGGCGTGGGCAAGCCCGGGGCAGAGCATCGCGAACAGCAGCAGTGCAAACGGGCGGAGAGGGGCGGCAAGGGGCATGGGGGACCGGGACGAGCGCGGACGATGACCGAGGTCTACAGCTTACATCGCCGTCGCTCGCCGATCCGCGCGACCGGCGCGAACCCGCCGTCGGCATCCATGGGCGGTCCGGATGACGCTGCGCGGCAGTTCCCGCGCCATTCCCGTCAGCCGAGGGGCATCGAATCGGCATCATCGACCCTCGCTTCGATGCCATTGCAGGCCACCCGGGCTTCGCCCTGCAGGAGCGGCTTCAGCCGCGAACGCTCGCCCGGGGGGGGGGCGCCCCTGCGCTCAGCCGCGACCTTCCCTGCGCCTGAAGGCGCTCCTACAAAGCCATGCCCGCCCGTGTAGGAGCGGCTTCAGCCGCGAACGCTCTTCGCCGACATCCCTTCGCGCCTGACGGCGCTCCTACAAAAGCCATGCGACCCGCCCCCTGTAGGAGCGGCTTCAGCCGCGAACGCTCTTCGCCGACATCCCTTCGCGCCTGAAGGCGCTCCTACAAGAACCATGCGGCTCGCAGCCTGTAGGAGCGGCTTCAGCCGCGAATCGTCGCATCGCAAAATCCCTTCGCGCCTGAAGGCGCTCCTACAAAGCCATGCGACCCGCCCCCTGTAGGAGCGGCGTCAGCCGCGAACGCTCTTCACCGACATCCCTTCGCGCCTGACGGCGCTCCTACAAAAGCCATGCGACCCGCCCCTGTAGGAGCGGCTTCAGCCGCGAATCATCACGTCGCGAAAAGCTCCAAAAGCCTCGCGCCTGAAGGCGCTCCTCCACGCCGGCGTTCTTCGCTCCGCCCGAACTCGCCAGGCTCGCGCGCCTGCGGGTCGGATCACGAACGTGAAGATTCGCCGCGAAAACCGTTTGTAGTCACGCAAAATTTGGTCTACAAATTGTAGTCTGCAAACTAGTGAGCCTGAATTCGGCGGTTGAACTCCAGGCCGGTCTGGAGGACATCCCCGAACCGCGCAGGCATGGATCGTGCTGAGTTTCCGGACGATCGTGGCGGCCGAAACGAGGCCCAACGGCCGAAAGCGCAAGCGAGCACCGGCCGGACAATGGCGTCCGGCAGCACATTGCGTGGCAATTTCACAGTTTTCATGCGTTCAGGCCGTATTTTCACCGAGTTTCCGGACTTTTCCCAGTAATCCCGGCGATTCCCGTGACAGTTTGCATACGACAACCCTGGACCGTTCAAGCTGTGTTGCCGATGAGTTTCACCGGAGAGAAGCGGATTGGCGTGCCCCGCCGCACGATGACGACAACTTAGGCTATCCTTCTCGCTGCGCGCCGGCCCGGTCCGGCGCAGGGTCGGATGGCCAATCGAATTGCGATGAGAGGGAGGTCGTATGGAGCAGCATTGGAGTGTTTGCATCCGCCGGGCGGTTCGGGGCCTGGTCCCCGCGCTGGCCCTGGCCGTTCTGGCCGGTTGCGCGACGACCGAACTTCCGCCGGCGCCCGCCGCGGCCGCCTCGCCTGACTACAACTACATCATCGGCCCCGGCGACACCGTCAACATCGTCGTGTGGCGCAATCCCGAGCTTTCCATGTCCGTCCCGGTACGGCCGGACGGCAAGCTCGCCTCGCCGCTGATCGACGACCTGGTCGCGCAGGGCAAGGATCCCACGACGCTGGCGCGGGAAATCGAGAAGCAGCTGTCGAAGTTCGTCCGCGAGCCGATCGTCACCGTGATCGTCAGCGGGTTCGTCGGCCCCTACAGCGAGCAGATCCGCGTCGTCGGCGAAGCGTCCAAGCCGCAGGCGTTGCCCTACAAGCAGAAGATGACCGTGCTCGACGTGATGATCGCCGTGGGCGGGCTCACCGACTTCGCCGACGGCAACAAGGCGGTGCTGCTGCGCGCCTCCGACGGCAACAAGCAGTACAGCGTCCGCCTGCGCGACCTGGTCAAGCGCGGCGACTTCACGGCCAACGTCGAGGTGAAGCCGGGCGACGTGCTGATCATCCCGCAGAGCTGGTTCTGAGACTTACTTATCCCCTGTGCCGCGCAACGGTGACTGCGGTCACCCGCCCGGCAGGTTGCGAGACGATGCATCATGGATGACCTGATACGACAGGCGCTGGTCGCGTTGCGCGGCATGTGGCAACGGCGCTGGATCGGCCTTGCCGCCGCATGGATCGTCGCCATCGGTGGCACGATCGCCGTGCTGCGCATTCCCGACAAGTACGAAGCCTCGGCGCGGATCTATGTCGACACGCAGTCGGTGCTGAAGCCGCTGATGTCCGGCATCGCCATCCAGCCGAACATCGACCAGCAGGTGATGATCCTGTCGCGCACGCTGATCAGCCGACCCAACGTCGAAAAGCTGGTGCGCATGGCCGACCTCGATCTCGGCGCCAATTCCAAGCGCGAGCAGGAAGCGCTGATCGACGAGTTGATGAAGACGCTCACCATTCAGACGACCGGGCGCGACAACCTGTACACGCTCGCCTACCGGTCGACCCAGCCCGACAAGGCCAAGCGCGTGGTGCAGTCGCTGGTGTCCATTTTCGTCGAGTCGAGCCTGGGCGGCAAGCGCAAGGATTCGGATGCCGCCAAGAAGTTCATCGACGAGCAGATCAAGAACTACGAGAAGAAGCTCGAGGAAGCCGAGGCGCGGCTCAAGGACTTCAAGCTGCGCAACATCACGCTGGCGAGTGGAGAAGGCAAGGACTACTACGGCCGCGTCGGCGAGATCAGCGCGCTGCTGAACCAGGCGCGGCTGGAGTTGCGCGAGGCCGAGAATTCCCGCGATGCGTTGAAGCGGCAGATTCTGGGCGAAGAGCCCGTCTTGCTGCCCGAGACCGCCCCGGAGCCCGCCGCCGGCGTTTCGCTGCCCGAGATCGACGGCCGCATCGAGGCGCTGAAGCGCAACCTCGACACGATCCTGCTGCGCTATACCGACCAGCACCCCGACGTCCTGGGCATCCGGCGCGTGATTGCGGATCTCGAGGAGCAGAAGCGCCAGCAGCTCGCCGCCCGGGCCAAAGTCGCGAAGGCGAATCCCACTGCCGCGGGGTCGATCAACAGCAACCCCGTCTATCAGCAGCTGAAGGTGTCGCTGGCCGAGTCCGAGGCGACCGTGGCGTCGCTGCGCACCCGGGTTGCCGAGTACGAATCGCGCTATGCCCGGCTCCGGGAATCCGCCAAGCTCGTGCCCCAGATCGAAGCCGAATTCACCCAGCTCAATCGCGACTACGACATCAACAAGAAGAACTACGAGGCGCTGGTGGCTCGGCGCGAGTCGGCGGAGATCGGCGGCGAAATGGAGGCATCGGGCGGCGGCGCCGATTTCCGCCTGATCGATCCGCCGCGAGTGTCGCCGCAGCCGGTCGCGCCCAATCGCCTGGTGCTGTTGCCGCTGGCGCTGCTGGCGGCGCTCGGTGCCGGCCTGTTCGCCAGTTTTGCCGCCAGCCAGGTGTGGCCGACGTTTGCCGATTCCCGCTCGCTGCGCGACGCCACCGGCGTGCCGGTGCTCGGCACGGTGTCGATGATCGTCAGCGACGCCCGCAAGCGCAAGGAGCGCCGGGGTCTGGTCGGATTCCTTGCCGGAGCGGTGGCGTTGCTGGGGTCGTTCGGCGCGGGCTTGCTGGCGCTGTTCCTGCTATCGCTGCGCACTGTGTGAGCACACGTCCATGAGCCTGATCGAACAAGCCGCCAAACGCCTCGAGGAATTGCGCCGCGCCGGCGTCGAGGTGCCCGACGACGCGTCGGTAGCGACGGCCGCGCAAGCGACACCTTCCATCCTCGAGCGCGCGATGTCCGCCGAGCGTACCCACGGCGCGACGGTCCCGGCCGACGCGCCCGCGCCCGCTTCGGGCGGGCGGGAAGCGCCGCCGCACCCGCGGTCGGGCGACGGACAGGCAGGGGTCCCGATCGGGGCCACGCAGTCGCGCGCGGTCACGCTCGACCTGGCGCGGCTTTCTGCCGCCGGGATCATCACCCCGGACGCGCCGCGATCGCAGATCGCCGACGAGTTCCGCATCGTCAAGCGGCCGCTGCTGGCCAATGCCAGCGGCAAGGGCGCAGCGCGGGTGAAGAACGGCAACCTGATCATGGTCACCAGCGCGCTGCCCGGCGAAGGCAAGAGCTTTTCCGCGATCAACCTGGCGATGAGCATCGCGATGGAACTCGATCACACCGTGTTGCTGGTCGATGCCGACGTGGCGCGCCCGTCGGTTCCCCGCATGCTCGACCTGGAGCCGACCAAGGGGCTGCTTGACGTGCTGGTCGACGATTCCGTCGATCTGCGCGGCGTGCTGCTCAAGACCAACGTCGAAAAGCTATCGATCCTTCAGGCGGGAACGAAGCACCCGCGCGCGACCGAACTGCTGGCCAGCGACGCGATGAACCGCCTGCTCGACGACATGGCGCAGCGGTACGCGGACCGGATCATCATCTTCGATTCGCCGCCGCTGCTGCTGACCACCGAGTCGCCGGTGCTTGCGACGCACGTGGGGCAGGTCGTGGTGGTGGTCGAGGCGCAGCGCACACCGCAGAATGCCGTCAAGCAGGCGCTGGCGGCGATCGACGCCTGCCCGGTCAAGATGATGATGCTGAACAAGGGGCGTGCCGCCTCCGGCGGCGACGGCTACGGTTACGGCTACGGCTATGGGTACGGACATTAGACGCGTCGGGTCGGTGCGCCGGCGTGGCGCCGGATGCGTCGACGTACGGCCGGCTCGCCGCAGTCCCGCCGCAGTGCGCCCGTCGTTGCCGCTGCGCAGGACCGCGCTGGCGCTCGCCTGCTGCACCGCAGTCGCCGGAGCGCAGGCGGAGAACTGGCGGATCACCCCGTCGGTCGGCATCCTCGAAACCTACACCAACAACGTCAACAGCGCGCCCAGCGGCCAGGAGGTCGGCGACTGGATCACCTCGCTCACCGCCGCCGTCGGCATGGCCGGCGAGGGCCGGCGGGTCAAGCTCAACGGCTCGATCGCGGTCACCACGGATCTCTACGCGCGCGAGAACCAGAACAACACGATCTACCCGACCGTCAACCTCTTCGGCAGCGTCGAGGCGATCGAGAGATTTCTCTTCATCGACGCCACCGCCAACGTCTCGCAGACCTACCAGAGCGCGTTCGGCCCGCAGCCCGGCAACAACGTCAACGCGACGGCCAACCGCTACACCGACCAAACGTACTCGCTCAGCCCCTACGTCAAGGGTGTGCTGGGTGCGACCGACATCGTCTACGAGGTGCGCGACGACAACTACTGGACGATCGCGAGCCAATACGGCGACTTCGCCAACAACCTGCCGAACACCTACGCCAACAACTTCCTCGCCTACCTGGCCTCGCAAAAGGGCCGCGCCGGCTGGCGCGTCGAGTACAACCGCTACGCCTACGTCCCGGACATCGTCTCCGGCGAGCGGACCGACGGCAACGGCAAGTACACGATCCAGCTCGCGCGCGGGATCCTGAGCTACCAGTACGATCCCGCGCTGCAGGTGTCGCTGCGCGCTGGCTACGAGGACGACCAGTTCCTGCTGACGAGTTCCAGCGGGGCGATCTACGGCGCGGGCTTCCAGTGGAACCCGAACGAGCGCACGCAGGTCGGCGGGTTCTGGGAGGAGCGTTTCTTCGGCCCGTCGTATCAATTGATCGCCAGCCATCGCCGTCCGAACTCGGCGTTCAACGCCAACGCCTCGCGCGGGCTCACGACGACCCCGGTCTCGTTCTCGATCCCCGCGGGGGCCAACGTCACCCAGTTCCTCGATTCGGCGTTCACGACGCGCATTCCCGACCCGGCGCAGCGCGCGGAGGCGGTCGAGCAGTTCCTGAGCAAGACCGGGCTGCCGCCCACGCTCGCCTCGCCGGTCAGCTACTACGGCGCGTCGATCCTGCTCACCGATGCGGCGAACGTCTCGTTCGCGCTGCTGGGCGTGCGCAACGCGCTCACCTTCTCGCTGTTCTATCTCAAGCAGCGGCCGATCAGCGGCACCGGCGACGTGCTGCCGCCGGCGCTGCAGGGCGGCCCGAACGACAACACGCAGACCGGCGGCGGGGTCGGCTTCAGCCACCAGCTCACCGGGCTGACGAGCTTCGTCGCCAACGCGAGCTACAACCGCACGACGTCGAACGTGAGCGAAGGGGCGCTGAGCGACACCGCGTCCAACAACGTCAATGCGAGTGTCGGACTCGCCACGCGCTTCGGGCCGAAGACCACCGGCACCGCCGGCGTCTCGTACTACTCCTATCGTCCGACGGATGTTCTCGACGGTCGCGGCTACGACACGTTCAACGTCTACGCCGGCGTCAACCACCAGTTCTAGGGGCCGACGTGTACGAAGCGTTCTACGGCCTGACCGACAAGCCGTTCCAGCTCAATCCGGATCCGTCGTTCTACTTCGGCAGCCGGCAGCATCGGCGCGCGATGGCGTACCTGGAGTACGGGCTGCACCAGAACGAGGGCTTCATCGTGGTCACCGGCGAGGTCGGTGCCGGCAAGACGACGATCGTCCGCAGCCTGCTCGCCAAGCTCGATCCGCACAAGGTCGTCGCCGCGCAACTGGTCAGCACCCAGCTCGACGCCGAGGACACGCTGCGCCTGGTCGCCGCCGCGTTCGGGCTCAAGACCAAGGACGTCGCCAAGTCCGACCTGCTGCTGGGGCTGGAAGCCTTCCTGGTCTCGGTGACCACGCAAGGCAAGCGCGCGCTGCTGATCGTCGACGAGGCGCAGAACCTCACCCCGCGCGCCGTGGAAGAGCTGCGCATGCTCTCCAACTTCCAGCTGGAAACGCACGCGCTGCTGCAGAGCTTTCTCGTCGGCCAGCCGGAGTTCCGCCGCACGATGCAAAGCCCCCACATGCTGCAGTTGCGGCAGCGCGTGATTGCCGCCTGCCACATCGGGCCGCTGGACGCCGAAGAGACGCGCGGCTACATCGAGCACCGGCTGAAGCACGTCGGCTGGCGGGACAAGCCACAGTTCCAGCCGGAGGTGTTTCCGGCCGTGCATCTGTTCACCGGGGGCATACCCCGGCGCATCAACGCGCTGTGCGACCGGCTGCTGCTGTCGGGATTCATCGGCAGCAAGACGACGTTCAGCCGGACCGATGTCGACGAGGTCGCCCGCGAGATCCGCGAGGAGAGCTTCGCGGGCCCGTCAGGGGGCGAAGGCGAAGGGGTGCCGGCGACGGAGTCGGCGCCGGGGCGCGCCGCAGTTCCAGAGCCGCAGCCGGTCCCCTCCGCGCAGGAAATCCTCGCCAGCATCGTGCCGGCCCGCACGACGACGCAGCCCGGATTCAGCGTCGACGCTTCGCGCGTGCACATGGAGCCCGAGGCGGCGGCGGAAGCGTCGCGGATCATCGCCAACATGCAGACCAGCAACGTCGAAGAGCGGCTCGCGCGCCTCGAGCGCCAGGCCGGTGCGACCTTGAAGCTGTTGCGCCAGGTCGTCGACGCGGTCCGCGTCAGGCCGACGCCCAAGGCGGATCAATCGTGATCGCAGCCGACACGCGGGCGGGCTCCGGGCCGGTGATCTGCATCGTCGGCGCGCGGCCCAACTTCATGAAGATGGCGCCGATCCTTCGCGCACTCAAGGCGCAGGGGGGCGGGTTGCCGCACGTGCTGGTTCACACCGGCCAGCACTACGACGCCGACATGAGCGACAAGCTGTTCACCGACCTGCGCTTGCCGAAGCCGGACATCAATCTGGAAGTCGGCTCGGGAACGCATGCGGTGCAGACCGCCGAAGTGATGCGCCGGTTCGAGCCGATCGTCGACGATCTCGCGCCGTCCTGCGTGGTGGTGGTCGGCGACGTCAACTCCACGCTGGCGTGCACGCTGGTGGCCGTGAAGAAGGGCGTGCCGGTGGCGCACGTCGAGGCGGGGCTGCGCAGTTTCGACCGGGCGATGCCCGAGGAGGTCAACCGCGTCCTCACCGACCAGATCGCCGACGTCCTCTATACGACCGAACGGACTGCGCTGGACAACCTGAAGCGCGAAGGGATCGCCGCCGAGCGCGTGGTGTTCGTCGGCAACGTGATGATCGATTCGCTGCTCGCCAATCGCGCGCTGGCTGTCGACCCGAGGGAGACGCTGCGCCGCGCGGGGCTCGACCCCGCACGGCTGGGCGAGCCGCCGCGCTATGGCGTGGTGACGCTGCACCGGCCGTCGAACGTCGACCATCGCGAGGTCCTGGAGCCTCTGCTGGCGCTGCTGCGCGACGTGTCCGCACGGCTGCCGCTGGTCATCGCACTGCATCCGCGCACGCGGGCCAACATCGAGCGCTTCGGGCTGGGGCCGCTGGTGGCGCAGCCGGGGATCGCGCTGTTGCCGCCGCAGGGCTATCTCGAGATGCTGGGCCTGATGAGCGGCGCGACGCTGGTGCTGACCGACTCCGGCGGCATCCAGGAAGAGACGACGGCACTGGGCGTGCCTTGCCTGACGGCGCGCGAGAACACCGAGCGGCCGATCACCATCGCGCAGGGGACCAACACGCTGGTGGGCCGCGACCCGGCAGCGATCCTGCGTGCGGTCGACGAGATCCTGGCCGGTGGCGGCAAGCGCGGGCGCGTGCCGGAGTTCTGGGACGGGCATGCCGCCGAGCGCATCGTCGCCGATCTGGCGCGGCGCTTCATCGGTCGCCGCGAAGCGGTGGAGGCCTGACGATGGCCCGTCACCAGCGCCAGCCGGGCGGCGTGACGATGAACGCGCTGTCGATCGACGTCGAAGACTACTTCCAGGTGTCGGCGTTCGCCCCGTTCATTCCCCGCGCCGACTGGGACACGCACGAGTGCCGCGTCGAGCGCAACGTGGAGCGCATCCTCGAGCTGCTGGAGACGTCGGGCGCGCGCGCGACTTTCTTCACGCTGGGCTGGATCGCCGAGCGCTATCCGCAGATGGTCCGCCGCATCGTCGACGGCGGGCACGAGCTCGCGAGCCACGGCTTCGGCCACCATCGCGCCCACGACCAGGCCGAGGACGCCTTTTTCGCCGACATCGATCTGGCCAAGCTGGTGCTCGAGGACATCGCCGGTGTCGAGGTGCGCGGCTACCGGGCGCCCAGCTTTTCGATCAACGGCGACAACCCCTGGGCGTTCGATTGCCTGTGCCGCGCCGGATACAAGTACAGCTCCAGCGTCTATCCGGTGCGCCACGACCACTACGGCATGCCGGATGCGCCCCGGTTCGCGCATCTGGTGCGCCCGGAGCTGCTCGAGATACCCGTGTCCACGGTCCGCTTCGGCGAGCGCAACTGGCCGGCGGGCGGCGGCGGGTTCTTTCGGCTGTTGCCCTATGCGGTGACCCGGCAGTTGCTGCGCCGAATCAACCAGACCGATGGGCAGGCGGCGATCTTCTACTTGCACCCCTGGGAACTCGACGTCGAGCAGCCCCGCATTTCGGGCCTCGACGGCAAGACGCGCTTTCGCCACTACCTCAACCTGCATCGCACCGAGCGCCGTCTGCAGCAGCTGTTGGCCGACTTCGTCTGGGGGCGCGTCGACGAGGTGTTTCCGATCGACGGCGAGCCGGTGGTGGAGCAGTGGCCGCCGTTGGCCAGCGCGCCGGACGCGGGCGCGCTGCTCGATCGGAGCGAGATCCTGGCGGCCGATGCCGAGCCGGTGCGGGCTGCGTTCTCCGCGCCTCGCGCCCGGCGCTGAGCGGCCGCCCGCCATGAACCACGCGGCGCCAGCGATGGAGACGCTCGAACGGCCCGCGGCGGATCGCGGACGCGGCAATGCGTCGCTCGCCTTGCACACCCTCGCGCACGACGACCCGACCGCTGCGGCACGCTGGGATGCCTACGTGCTCGCCTGCCCGCAGGCGACGTTCTTTCATCGCGCAGGCTGGCAACGGATCATTCGCGACGCATTCCGCCACCGCACCTGGTTCCTCTACGCCGAACGCGGCGGCGTGATCGAAGGCGTGCTGCCGCTGGCGCAGGTGAAGAGCGCGCTGTTCGGCCACTCGCTGGTCTCGCTGCCCTTCGGCGTCTACGGCGGCGTGGCGGCGAGCAGCGACGAAGCGGCGACGCTGCTCGAGCATCGCGCCCGGCAATTGGCCGTGGAACTCGGCGTCGATCATCTCGAGTTCCGCAACGTCGCGCCGCGGCACGCCGACTGGCCGACGCAGGATCTCTACGTCACGTTCCGCAAGGAGATCCTGCCCGACGTCGAAGCCAACATGCTGGCCATCCCGCGCAAGCAGCGGGCGATGGTGCGCAAGGGCATCAAGAACGAGCTGCGGAGCGTGCTCGACGCCACGCCGCAGCGGTTTTTCGCGCTCTACGCCGACAACGTCCACCGGCACGGCACGCCGCCGTACTCGCTGCGCTATTTCGAAGCCCTGCAGCGCGAGTTCGGCCGCGATTGCGAGGTGCTCACCGTCGAGGACAAGGACGGGAAGCCGCTGTCCAGCGTGCTGAGCTTCTATTTTCGCGACGAGGTGCTGCCGTACTACGCCGGCGACGACGAGGCTGCCCGCGACCTCGCCGCCAACGACTTCAAGTACTGGGAGCTGATGCGCCGCGCCTGCGAGCGCGGGCTCAAGGTGTTCGACTACGGCCGCAGCAAGAAGGACACCGGTCCCTACGCGTTCAAGAAGAACTGGGGCTTCGAGCCGCAGCAACTGCACTACGAGTACTGCCTGTACAAGCGCGACCGGATTCCGGAAAACAACCCGCTGAATCCCAAGTACCGGATGATCATCGCCGCGTGGCGCAAGCTGCCGCTCGGCGTGGCCAACGCGCTGGGGCCGCACATCGTTCGGTACCTTGGATGAGTTCGACGATGCGTGGGCCAATCGCGCCTGACGGCGCTCCTACAACAACATCACGTTCCCGCGATGTAGGAGCGGCGTCAGCCGCGATCAACGACCTGACCGCTGCCGAACCAATCGCGCCTGACGGCGCTCCTGCAACACCACGGATCGGCGATGTAGGAGCGGCGTCAGCCGCGATCAACGACAGGACCGCTGCCGAACCAATCGCGCCTGACGGCGCTCCTACAACACCACGGATCGGCGATGTAGGAGCGGCGTCAGCCGCGAACCAGCCGTTTCACGGCAGGAATCTCCGCTCCGGTCGCACCTCCATAGTCGGGCAGATGTACTTGCTCACGACCGTGACCCAAGGTCGTCGACCGCTGTTCGGCGATCCGCGGCTTGCGCGCGTCGTCGTGCGGGCACTTCGGACTCTGTCCGACGAAGGGGCAGGCACGACCCACGCCTTCGTCATCATGCCGGACCATGTTCATTGGCTGGTCACGCTTTCCGCCGGCTCGCTCGACGGGCTGGTGGCACGCGCGAAAAGCCGATCCGCGCGGGAGATCAACGCTTTGCGGTCGACGCAGGGTACGCCGGTGTGGCAGCGCGGATTTCACGATCATGCGCTTCGGCGTGATGAAGACGTGCGGGAGGTTGCACGCTACATCGTGGGCAATCCGGTGCGTGCCGGGATTGTCGGCAACCCTCGGGACTATCCCTGGTGGGATGCGGAGTGGCTTTGAGGCACATGTTCGCGGCTGACGCCGCTCCTACAGATAGCGCATTGACTGCAACCGCCGTTACTGCATCGCTGCCGCGCGCCACACGAATTGTAGGAGCGCCGTCAGGCGCGAACGCCCTTGCGCGTACTGCACGATTCGCGTCTAGAGCCGCTCCTACAAAACCAAGATACGTCCGCCGCCCTGTAGGAGCGCCGTCAGGCGCGAACGCCCTTGCGCGTACGGCACGATTCGCGGCTAAAGCCGCTCCTACAAAACCACGATGCGTCCGCAGCCCTGTAGGAGCGCCGTCAGGCGCGAACGCCCTTGCGCGCGCGGCACGATTCGCGGCTAAAGCCGCTCCTACAAAGCCACGACGCGTCAGGTGTGCTGTAGGAGCGCCGTCAGGCGCGAACGGATCCGCCGTTACCGGATCGCCGCACCGCGCCACACGAACTGTAGGAGCGCCGTCAGGCGCGATTGCCTTTGCGCGCGCGGCACGATTCGCGGCTAAAGCCGCTCCTACAAAGCCACGACGCGTCAGGTGTGCTGTAGGAGCGCCGTCAGGCGCGAGCAGGTCGTTTGCGAAGAGATTCGTTTTGGCGTCGGCGTGGACCTCGGTCGGGTCCTACAGCTCACGCGGTGAGAATGGCCAGCGCCTCGACCACGCGTTTCAGGTGGTTCGCGCCCAGGACGGCGATCGGCTTCGAGCCGAGGATCCGATGATTGGAGATGGTGCGAATCTGGTCGATCAGGAGGTCTGTTTCTTCCATCATGGATCCGGGCTTGCCGATCGCGATGCGCAGAGGAAAACCGTCGCCCTGCGCATCGCGATAGATCTTGGTCGTCCCGGGTACGACAATCGTCGTGGGATGTCGAGCGCCGTTCAGAGTGTTGGTCTGGAGGACCAGGGCAGGTCGGCCACGTTTGCCGGGTTCCTCCTTGTGGGTCTGTGGCTCGAAGTCCACTTCCCAGATCTCGCCTCGCTTAACGGTCGGCAAGGCCATCTCCCGCCGTTGCATCGAGTTGCTCGCCGGCTTGCCGGTGATCCGTCGAGAGTGCTTGCGAGAGAAAGGCAATCCGTTCCTCCAGCGCTCGGGCGTTCTTCTCCTCGACCGCGCGGCGAACGTAGTCCGAGCGGGAGACGCCCGATTGCTGCGCGAATTGATCCACCTTGGCAGCAAATGCCGGGTCCGCACGAAAGGCCAACATGATGGCTCGCATAATGCATCTCCATTTGTTGCTCAATATTGTAATACGTATAGTGGTGACAGCGCAAGTCGACACCGGATATAGCAAGCAGAATTGCGACTTTGAGTCCCAATAGTGTCTGACGTTCTCTACCTCGTCCATCGCCTGCCATACCCTCCGAACAAGGGGGACAAGGTCCGCTCGTACCATCTGCTGAAGCACCTCGCCGCCAAACACCGGGTCTTCCTCGGCACGTTCATCGACGACCCCGACGACGCGCAGCACATCGACACCCTGCGTTCAATGTGCGCGGGGCTGCACGTCGAGCCGCTGCACCCTCGCTTCGCCCGCGTCCGCAGTCTCTCCGGCCTCCTCACAGGCGAGGCGCTGACGCTCCCCTACTACCGCAGCGCTGCCCTCGCTGCCTGGGTCGAACGCACGATCGCCGAGCACCATCCCGACGCGGCGGTGATCTTCTCCTCGGCAATGGCGCAGTACGTACCGGCCGGATCAGGCCTGCCAACCCTCGTCGACCTGGTCGACGTCGACTCGGCCAAGTGGACCCAGTACGCGGACCAGCACCGTTGGCCGCTGTCGTGGCTCTACCGCCGCGAGGGCCGGACCTTGCTCCAATTCGAGCGCGCCGTGGTGCAGCGCGTGGTGCACTCGTTTCTGGTGACGGACGCCGAAGTCGAGCTTTTTCTCAAGCTGGCACCGGAGTGCGCGGGACGTGTCGACGCGGTCGGCAACGGCGTCGACGCCGAATACTTCTCGCCCCATCACAGACAGCCGTCCCCCTTCGCCGCCGACGAAATCCCGGTCGTCTTCACCGGGGCGATGGACTACTGGCCGAACGTCGACGCGGTGACCTGGTTCGCCTCCGACATCCTGCCGTCGCTGTGCGCGTCCGTGCCTTCCGTCCGGTTTTATGTCGTCGGCATGCGCCCGACCCCAGCCGTGCAAGCGTTGGCAAGTGAACGCGTCATCGTCACCGGCACGGTCCCCGACGTCCGTCCGTACCTCGCGCACGCACGGGCGGTGGTCGCCCCGCTGCGCGTCGCCCGGGGCATCCAGAACAAGGTGCTGGAAGCGATGGCCATGGGCCGACCGGTGATCGCCTCGTCCTCCTGCGCCGGCGGGATCGATGCCACACCGGGGGAAGAGTTCGAGACCGCGACCGATGCAGCGACCTTTGTCACGCAAATCAGCGCATTGCTGCAGAATCCCGACCGCGCGGAGGCGATGGGCCGCGCGGCGCGCCGTCTGGTCCAGCAGCGCTACAGCTGGGATGCACGCTTGGCGCGGATCGATCGCTACCTCGAATCAGCCAATCCGGGAAAGGGTAGGGCGCCCGGTCCGGAAGCAGTTGGCACGACGCTTGCTGAGCCTTTGAACTCAGGGCAGTTGGCCTGAGCAATGTCGTCCCGAAAGCAACCGAATCCGATGCGCCGCGACCCGCTACCCAATCCGATGGCAACACCGACACCCGCGCCTCTGGCGCGGCCAGGAATCGGTCGCGCGGCACTGGTTGCGACCCTGATCGCGCTGGCTTTGCTGGTGGGTGCCTACTGGACGACCGTTCGCGGCATGGTCGACATTTGGGCACGTTCGGACACATTTGCGCACGGCTTCGTGGTGCCGTTGATATCCCTCTGGCTGGTGTGGCGGCACCGGGCGAACCTCGCCGGCGTGAACACACGGCCCGCATTCTGGGTGCTGGCGTTGGTGGCCGTCGCCGGCTTCGGTTGGCTGCTGGGCGAACTGGCCGAAGTCAACGCGCTGCGGCAGTTCGCGTTTGTGGTGCTGATGATCCTGGCCGTGCCGGCGATCGCGGGTCTCGACGTCGCGCGCGAAGGCTTGCATTCCCGCTCGCATTCCTGCTCTTTGCCGTGCCTTTCGGCGAGTTCCTGCTGCCGCGACTCATGGAGTGGACGGCGACGTTCACCGTGCTGGCCCTGAAGGCTTCGGGAATCCCCGTCTATCGCGAGGGCCTGCACTTCGTCATTCCCATCCGGCAGCTGGTCGGTCGTCGAGGCCTGCAGTGGCGTGCGATACCTGATCGCGTCGGTGATGGTCGGCACGCTGTTCGCCTATCTCACCTATCAGTCACTTTCGCGACGGCTGGCGTTCGTTGCGGTTTCCTTCCTGGTGCCCGTTCTCGCCAATTGGGTCCGTGCCTACATGATCGTCATGCTGGGCCATCTGTCCGGCAACCAGATTGCCGTCGGCGTCGACCACCTGATCTACGGTTGGGTGTTCTTCGGCGTGGTGATGCTGCTGATGTTCTGGATCGGTGCGAAGTGGCGCGAGGAAGAAGTCATCCCCAAGCGCGCAGCGCCGCAGGACACCGCATCGGCCGCGGCAAGCGCCGGGGCATCCGCCGGCCTTGTTCGGCGTCGCGGTCATCGCCTTCCTCGCCGTCGCGGTCGCGCCGCCGCCGGCAACCAGATTGATCGACAACGGGGTGGCCAAGTCGCCGCCGCAGCTTGCGCCGATCGGCACCGTCGAGGGGTGGCAGCCGACGCCGGCGCCAATGACGTCGTGGCGCCCGCGGTACAACCAGGCACCGGCCGAGCGCTTCGTGACGTCACCAAGGACGGACAGCAGGTAGGCACCTACGTCGCCTTTTATCGCGACCAGGCGGCAGCCCGCAAGCTGATCACGTCGGAGAATGTGTTGGTGGCCAGCAACGATCCGCGATGGCTGCAGACGTCGAGCGGCGCACGCGGTGTGGCGACCCGAAGTGGCCCATCGGCCGTTCGGACCGCCGATCTCTACAACCGCAACGGCGACCGCCTGCGAGTGTGGCAGTGGTACTGGGTCGATGGCCGCTGGACCGACAGTCCGATTCGCGCCAAGGCGTTGACCGCGCTTGCCCAGTTGTCCGGGCGCGGCGACGACTCGGCCGTGGTGATGCTCGTTACGCCGCTGGCGACCGGCCCGAGCGCGCAAGGGGATGCCGACGCGGTGCTGGAGCTTTCGCCGCGCAGGTGACTGCCCGCTCGGCTCCGCGCTGCAGAAGACCCGGGATCGGCGATGAACGCCATTGCCGTCGATCTCCGCCCGTTGATCGCGCACATCGTCTACCGGTTCGACACCGGAGGACTCGAGAACGGCGTGGTCAATCTGATCAATCGGCTTCCGCAGGACTCGTGGCGGCACGCCATCATTGCGTTGACGACGATCACCGACTATCGCCAGCGCATCGTGCGTGACGATGTGCAATTCATCGCGCTGGACAAACGCCCCGGTCATGGCGCGATGCTCTACCCGAGGATGACAAAACTGTTGCGGCAACTCGGTCCCGCCATCGTGCACACGCGCAACCTGGCGGCACTCGAAATGACGGTGCCCGCACGGATGGCAGATGTGCCGGTGCGAATCCACGGCGAGCACGGCCGCGATGTCGGTGATCTCGATGGCTCGAGCCGGCGCTATCAATGGGTCCGCCGGCTCTATCGTCCATTCGTCAGCCACTACGTGGCGTTGTCCAACGACCTTCACCGCTATCTGGTCGATCGCGTGGGCGTGCCGGCGGCGCAAGTGGACGAGATCTGCAACGGCGTCGATACCGAGCGCTTTCACGGCTCGCGGCACGTGAGCCGATCGCCGGCTGCCCGTTCAAGGATCCCGCGCTTTGGCTGGTGGGCACCGTGGGCCGCATGCAGCCGGTCAAGGACCAGGCCAACCTGGTGCGCGCGTTCGTTCGCGCCATCGAGATCGACCCGGCCCAGCGCGACCGTTTGCGCTTGGTCCTGGTGGGCGACGGCCCCCTGCTTTCAGATGCGCGTACGGTTCTCGAAGCGGCGGGCCTCTTGAAGCTGGCATGGCTGCCGGGCGAGCGGCGCGACGTGCCCGCGATCCTGCGCGGGCTCGATATGTTCGTCCTGCCATCGCTGGCCGAGGGCATCTCGAATACGATTCTGGAGGCGATGGCGAGTGGCCTGCCCGTGATCGCGACTGCGGTCGGCGGCAATCCCGAGTTGGTCGAGGCGGGCCGCACCGGGGAGTTGGTGCCGCCGGCGGATCCCGAGGCGCTGGCCGAGTGCATCCTCGCTTATGCAAGCAAACCCGACGCGGCGCGGGCCGCCGGTCGCGCCGGGCGCGAGCGCGTCGAGCGCAACTTCTCTCTCGCGGGCATGGTGTCGCGCTACGATGCTCTCTATACGCGCCTGCTCGCCGCAGCCCCGCCGCCTGTAGGAGCGGCGTCAGCCGCGATGCGATCTTCGCCTGCCGCCTCCGCAATCGCGCCTGAAGGCGCTCCTACAACCGCATCGAAGCGCGGGGACCCTGTAGGAGCGGCGTCAGCCGCGATGCCTTCGTCTGCCACCTCCGCAATCGCGCCTAAAGGCGCTCCTACAACAGCAACACCCGTCGCGACAGCCCTGTAGGAGCGGCTTCACCCCGCGACAACTGCGTCAAACCGGGGCTACGCCAGACCCAGGTGAAGCGGCATTACCGCACTCGAATCCGCAGCGAAAGCGCCACAAACGGCGCCGTTGCCCCGCGAACGCGACCCAACGGAACGCACTAAGCAGAGCGCAGCCCCCGCACAAGCAGACCGCAGGCGCGAGGCAGCGGCACGCCCCGGCCAGCAGGAGGCGCGGCGGAAGCACAAGGCGGGCAGCGCAGAGACAGAGGCCCCGCCGGGCAACCACCACGGGGAGAAGGGACGAAGGGGGGGCCCCCGGCGGTGGGCTTCAGCGGCGCGATAGCGATGCGCTCGTCGAAATCACGGACTACCACTGATCGAGATCCAGATGATCATCCGGCGTGACGAACTCAGGAAGGTTGATTTCTCCGATGTCGCAAGCGGCAAGCGGCTCGCACCGGTTCATCCTGGTGCCGTGCTGCTCAGGGATTTCATCGAGCCGATGGGGGTATCCCGCTATCGGGTAGCCAAGAACATCGGGGTTGCGCAACGGCGCATCGACCTGATTTGTCGCGGCGACGCGGCGGTGTCGGCGGAAATGGCGCTTCGGCTTGGCTCCTTGTTCGGCACGACGCCGGAGTTCTGGGTCAACCTGCAGGCGCAGTACGACCTGGAGGTTGCCGAACGTGCCGTCGGAAAGCAGATATCGAAACTCGTCGTTCCGCTGGCGGCATGACCGAGAGAAGCACGTTGCTGGCCGAGGCGGGGACGAAGTCGGCGTCGTACGCAGGCGCGAACTTGTGCCGGAGCGCGCGTGCTGGCCCCATCGTTCCGCCATGCGCCGAAGGCCGGGCGGTGCGGGACGCGGCAGCCACATCGACTCACGCGGACCCTGTAGGAGCGGTCAGCCGCATGTCGAAGGCCTCCCGGATCTCCGCTGCCCCGCAATCGCGCCTAAAGGCGCTCCTACAACAGCAACAACCGCATCGAACCACGAGAACCCTGTAGGAGCGGCGTCAGCCGCGATGCGATCTTCGCCTGCCACCTCCGCAATCGCGCCTAAAGGCGCTCCTACAACCACAGCAACAGCCGCATCGAACCACGAGAACCCTGTAGGAGCGGCTTCAGCCGCGATCTCGGTTCCCCCTTCAAACCGCGGCTGACGCCAAACCACCATGTGCGGCATCACCGGCATCTTCGACACCCGTGGCAAGCGCGAAATTGACCGCGCCGCGCTGCACCGGATGAACGAATCGCAGCATCACCGCGGCCCGGACGAAGGCAGCGTCCACGTCGAGCCCGGCCTCGGCTTCGGCCATCGCCGCCTGTCGATCATCGACGTCGCCACCGGCCAGCAGCCGCTCTTCAACGAGGACGGCAGCGTCTGCGTCGTGTTCAACGGCGAGATCTACAACTTCCAGGAACTCGTCCCCGAGCTCGAAGCCCTCGGCCACGTCTTCCACACCCGCAGCGACACCGAGGTCATCGTCCACGCCTGGGAAGCCTGGGGCGAGGACTGCGTGAAGCGCTTCCGCGGCATGTTCGCCTTCGCGCTGTGGGATCGCAATCAGCAGACGCTGTTCCTCGCCCGCGACCGGTTGGGCGTGAAGCCGATGTTCTACGCCCTGCTGCCCGACGGCCAGCTGCTGTTCGGTTCGGAACTGAAGTCGCTGCTGGCCAACGGCGGCCTGGCGCGCGACATCGACCCGCTGGCGATCGAGGAGTACTTCGCGCTGGGTTACGTGGCGGAGCCGCGGACGATTTTTCGCGGCGCGAGGAAGCTTGCGCCCGCGCACACCCTGCTGATCCGCCGCGGCCAGCCGCTGCCGGAGCCGAAAGAGTACTGGGACGTCCGCTTCACGCTGGACAACCGGATCAGCCTTCCCGACGCCTGTTCCGAGCTCGAAGCCCGCCTGAGGGAATCGATCAAGCTGCGAATGATCTCCGAGGTTCCGCTAGGCGCGTTCCTCTCCGGTGGGGTGGATTCCAGCGCCGTGGTCGCGATGATGGCCGGCGTCTCCGCCGACCCGGTCAACACCTGCTCGATCGCCTTCGCCGACCCCAAGTTCGACGAGTCGGCATTCGCCCAGCAGGTGGCTGACCGGTACCACACACGCCACTTCGTCGACCGCGTCG
>JADKKQ010000002.1 GCA_016720425.1 Betaproteobacteria bacterium
ACGAAGGCGGCTGTAGCGCCGACCGGGAAGCTCCGGGTCGCATTCCTCCTGGTACCCCTCTATGCGGCCAAGGATCCCGCGACCGGGGACCTCAGGGGCATCGCGCCCGACCTCGGGCGGCAGCTCGCGCAGCGTCTCGGCGTGCCGTTCGAGCCGTCATCTACCCCAACCCTCCCGCCGCTGCTGGGCGGCACGAAGTCCGGCCAGTGGGACGTGGCGCTCTTTGGAATCAGCGCCGAGCGTGCGGCTGACATGGATTTCTCGGCGCCGTTAATGGAAGTCGAGCAGGGGTACCTCGTCCGCGCCGGCGTGCCCATCACTACGGCATCGGAGGTGGACAGGGCAGGGGTCCGGGTCGTAGTCCTGGAAAAAGGCGGCGCGGACGTGATTCTGTCTCAGACACTGAAGAGCGCGACCATCATCCGCGTCAAGACCCAGCCGGAAAGCGCTGCCCTGCTGGACACGGGAACGGCCGAGGTATATGCCGCGACCAAGACGGCCCTCCGCGGCGTTTCGGCGCCGGGCCAGGCACGGACGCGCGAAGGGCGGCTCGGGTCGATTTCGTGCGGCATGGCCGTGCCCAACGGGGCGCAATCCCGCCGCCGCGGCGTACGTCGGCAAGGTGCGTTGAGGACGCGAAGGGGGGGGGCGGGGCAGGATGCGAGCGCGCATCGGGCGCGCCAGGCGGGGGGGGCCGCCCCGCGCCGATGTCCGCTCAGGTGGTCTGACTGGCGAGGCCGGCGACGCCCGCGGGAGCCAGGCGCGCGTCAGGCGCGGACGTGGGGGGCCCCAGGAACTGGGGGGCACCGCCGCGCTCGCCAGTGGAATCCACCGGAATCGTGACGAAGGGAGTCGTGAGCAGGAGCCCGTTCCTGATCACGCGCAATGCACCGCTCTGCTGACCGACGAAGAGTCGCCCGTCGGGTGCGAAGGCCATCGCCGTCCCGTTGGCGATATTGGCCCCGACGCCCCCAAACTGCGACTCCGTGAACCCTGGCGGCAGATTGGCGGCACGGGCAGGAGCGGTCGCAAGCAGCAGGCACAGGCCCAGGCGAAAAAGTCGGCGCATCGGATCATCCGCCTTCCAGAGATCGAGTCCAAGGGAGCCATTCATACCATACCCGCGGATTCCGCCGTCAGGCGCAATCAATCACGGTCGGCTCCGCGGCCGCCAGAGCCTCGAGGAAGAGCTCCGGGCCCGCCGCTTTCAACTTCGCCGCATCCGACAGGATCTGCCGGAAGTGGCGCCCGCCCTGGCGTCGGGCGTATCCCAAAGTGGCGGACCACGGGCCGGGGCAGTGATCGATGGCGCCGTGGGCCGCGCAACATGACCTCGAATGTCGGGTTCCGGGAGTTCTCTGCGCACTACGTGGAGGACAGGTTGGCCGATGGCGTGTGCTCGATCGTCGGCTCTGAATGTCGGGCCAGGACCGCCGAGCTGCCAACTTCCACTCGAACGTCGGTGGTGTGCTGGAGATACGCCGAGCAGTGACACGCCGCCAGCCGGCGCTGCCGTTCCAAAGCACTCACCGAAAGGCCTCTTTTTGGCGGGTGGAGCCGTCGCGCCGCCGGCGCCACCGGTTGCCCGTACTGCTACTGGCACATTCATTGCACATGATCGCTTTGCCCCTGCGGCTCGTTCCGCTCGGGCTCCCGCGTTCATGACGGAAATGGGCTATGTACTGGATGCTATTACCACCGAGTGCCCTCACAGGACGGTACCTTGACGGTCAATCGGTGCCGCAAAGCGGCGATTGGAGCCGCGTGTGGCGTGCCGCCTCGGGCGCGACCGTGGCTCTGCTTGCATCGCTGGCCCTGCGCGCGAGCGGTTGCGAGACGCGCCGGAGTCAGCGATGGTCATGATCGAGCCGGTGGCCAATTCCTACGGTGGGGTGCTTGTGAGCGGCGGTGGGCTGGTCCTGCTGCGCGAGCCGACCCGACACAATGCCGGCTATGTCTGGACTTTCGCCAAGGGGCGGCCTGAGGCGGGGGAAACGCCCCGCGCGACGGCGCTGCGGGAAGTGCGCGAGGAAACCGGCTACGCTGCGCGCATCATCGCGCCCATTCCGGGCACGTTTGCCGGCACCGTCGGCCGGTCGGCGTTCTGGCTCATGGACGCCACCCACCCGCCTGCACCTTTCGATGGCGAGACCGTCCGAATTCATTGGGCGACATTCGACGAGGCGCGCAGTTTGTTCGAACTGACCGAAACGCCCGTTGGCCGCGCGCGAGACCACGCCATCCTGACGGCAACCGAACGGGTGCTCCAAGGGCTTCCGCATGACCAGCGCCCCGCCCTTCAGCCTCAGGACGGGAAGCTGCGCGAAACCACGCGCCAAGGCGGCGAACGCCCCCAAGGCCGGCGCTCGAACGAGTTGAGTTCGTACGCGTAGGCTCGCTCTAGAGCAGGTCTCGACCGACCGGGGGGGGCCGGGCCCCAGGGCGCCAGTTGCGGCGGTCACTGAGGCGCCATGGGTGACCGTCAGGTCATGGCCGCCACGGGCGTTGCGGGAGTGGTTCGCAAAATTGCTAACCACCCTCGATCTGACTCGGCCCCTTGAACAAGGCGCGCTTGCAGGTCCACTCCTGGCCGACTGCCGCCCGCGTCAGCCGCGACCCTCGCCCAGCACCTCCTCGGCCTGCCGGTCGGCGTGATACGACGAGCGCACCATCGCCCCGACGGCGGCGTTGCGGAATCCCATCGCCAGCGCTTCGCGCTCGAACCGCGCGAAGGTGTCCGGATGGACGTAGCGGCGGACCGGCAGGTGGCCGCCGGTGGGCTGCAGGTACTGGCCGATGGTCAGCATGTCGATGGCGTGCGCGCGCATGTCGCGCAGCACCGCCAGGATCTCGTCGTCGGTCTCGCCCAAGCCGACCATCAGCCCGGACTTGGTCGGGATCGCCGGGAAGCGCTGCTTGAACGCCCGGAGAAACGCCAGCGAGTGCGCGTAGTCGGCGCCGGGCCGCGCTTCGCGATAGAGCCGCGGCACCGTCTCGAGGTTGTGGTTCATCACGTCGGGCGGCGCGGCCGCGAGCGCGTCGAGCGCGCGCTCCATCCGGCCGCGGAAGTCGGGGACCAGCACCTCGATCTGCGTGGCCGGCGAGTGCTCGCGCACCGCCCGGATGCAGTCGACGAAGTGCTGCGCGCCGCCGTCGCGCAGGTCGTCGCGGTCGACGCTGGTGATGACGACGTAGGCGAGCTTCATCGCGGCGATCGTGCGGGCGAGGTTGCGCGGCTCTTCGGCGTCCAGCGGCAGCGGCCGGCCGTGGCCGACGTCGCAGAACGGGCAGCGCCGCGTGCAGATGTCGCCCATGATCATGAACGTCGCCGTGCCCTTGCTGAAGCACTCGCCGATGTTGGGGCAGGACGCTTCCTCGCAGACGGTGTGCAGCCGGTGCTCGCGCAGGATCTTCTTGATCTCGGTGAAGCGCGGCGACGACGCGGCGCGGACGCGGATCCAGTCCGGCTTCGGCAGCCGCGGCGCGGCGACGACCTTGATCGGGATGCGCGCGGTCTTCGCCTCGCCCCGGTGCTTGACGCCGGCGGCGTTGGCGGCGGAGGGGGTGTCGGTCTTGTCGTTCACGGGGAGTCCTTGGTTGCGACGGCGGGCGAGGGTCCGGTGCCGGCAGACCGGCGCCTGGCCACGCGCGCCGCGAGCAGCGGCGCGAGCTCGGCGCCGGCGGCGGCCACCGTGGTCGTCACGCCGCAGTCGGCGAGCTGCGTCACCGCGAGTCCCGGATAGCCGCAGGGGTCGATGTCGGCGAAGGGTGCCAGGTCCATCGCGACGTTCACGCTGACGCCGTGGTAGGTGCAGCCGCGGCGGACCTTGAGACCCAGCGCGGCGATCTTCGCCTCGACCCCGCCGCGCCGCACGTAGACCCCCGGTGCCGCCGGCTTGCCGTAGGCGGAAACGCCGCGGGAATCCAGCCACTCCACCACCGCCCCCTCGATCGCCCGGACCATGTCGCGCACCCCCAGCTGCAGCCGCCGCAGGTCGAACAGCAGGTACGCGACCAGCTGGCCCGGACCATGGTAGGTGATCTGCCCGCCGCGGTCGACCTTGATCGCGGGGATGCCGTTGTCGCGCAGCAGGTGCTCGCGGCGGCCGGCGAGGCCCAGCGTGTAGACGGGTAGGTGCTCGGTCAGCCAGATTTCGTCGGGCGTGCCGGCCGCGCGGGCGTCGGTGAACGCCTGCATCGCGCGCCAGGTCGGCAGGTAGGCGGTGCAGCCCAGCGCCCGGATCAGCGGGCCGGCGGACGCGGCTTCGTCCGCCATCAGAGCACCATCGACACCAGCGGATGCGAGGACAGGTCGCGGTAGAGGTTGTCGAGCTGCTCGCGCGACGTTGCGTTGATCGTGCAGGTCACCGACAGGTAGTTGCCGGCCGAGGACGCGCGCATCTCGACCGTCGCCCCGTCGAAGTCGGGCGCGTGGTGCAGCACGACGTCGACCACGGCCTGCGCGAAGCCCTCGGTCCGCCGGCCCATCGTCTTGATCGGGAACGCGCAGGGAAACGTCAGCAGCGATTCGGTTTTCGGGGGCGCGGCGTTCATCGTGGCTCCAGACAGCCGAACATGGGGGCGGCCCGGCGGCGGCGCAACCCGCGGGGCGGGCAGGGTCTTGCGTTCTGGGAATCGTCCCGCGCCGCTGCTACCATGGCGCCTTTCCCCTGAGACCCCGGTGCCGACGTCCACCCACCGCCTGCGCGCGGACTTCTCCGAGCGTGAACTGCGCGACGCGCTCGGCGAGTTCGCCACCGGCGTCACCGTGATCGCCACCCGCACGCCCGACGGCGGCTGCACGGGCTTCACCGCCAACTCGTTCAACTCGGTCTCGCTCGATCCGCCGCTCGTCGTCTGGAGCCTCAACCGGCGCGCTTCGCAGTTGACGGCGTTCGAGCGCACCGCGTGCTACAGCATCAACGTGCTGACCCACGCGCAGCAGGCGCTCGCCGAGCGCTTCGCCGAACCGCGCGGCAACCGCTTCGCCGGCGTCGCCTTCCGCCCGGGGCCGGGCGGGGCGCCGCTGCTCGACGGCTGCAGCGCGTGGTTCGAGTGCCGCCATCACAGCGTGACGCCGGCCGGCGATCACGTGCTGTTCATCGGCGAAGTGCTGCATCTCGGGCGCACGCACGCCGGCGACGCGATGCTGACCTTCCATCGCGGCCGCTTCGGCTCGACCTAGACTCAACCGCGCCCCGTGCCGGCCTTGAACAGCGCGTGCATGCGCTGGAACACCGGCCCCGGCTTGCCGCCGGCGAACGGCCGGCCGTCGACGGTGGTGATCGCCAGCACCTCCTTGGTCGACGACGACAGCCACCACTCGTCGGCGGCGTAGGCCTCCGCGCGCGGGATCGGCCGGATGTCGAACGGGATCCCCGCGTCGCGCGCGAACTCCTCGGCGGCGCCGTAGGTGATCCCCGGCAGGATGTGGTGGTCCTTCGGCGGCGCGACGATCCGGCCGCCCTGCACGGTGAGCACGTTCGACGCCGAGGCCTCGGTCAGGAAGCCGTCGCGGAACATCACCGTCTCGAGCGCGCCGGCGTCGGCGGCCAGCTGGCGCATCAGCACGTTGCCGACCAGCGAGATGGTCTTGAGGTCGCAGCGGCGCCAGCGGTTGTCCTCGGCGGTGACCACCGCGACGCCGTTGGCGAACTGCGCCGCCGACGGCGTGGGCAGCGGGTTGCTCATCATGAACACCGTCGGCGCGACGCCCTGCGGAAACGCGTGGTCGCGCTTCGCCACGCCGCGCGTGACCTGGAAGTAGATCGCCTGGTCGTCGAAGTCGTGCTTGTCGATCAGCGTGCGGATGATCGTCTCCCACTCCGCCGTCGTGTGCGGATTGGCGAGCCGGATGCCGTCGAGGCTGTGCTGCAGCCGGGCGAGGTGCTCGGCCATCCGGAACGGCCTGCGCCGGTAGACCGGGACGAGCTCGTAGACGCCGTCGCCGTAGATGAAGCCGCGATCGAGCACCGGGATCCGGGCTTCCTCCAGGGGAAGGTACTGGCCGTTGAGATAGACGATCATCGCGCGCCTTTCGAGAGGGGCAGGGTCACTTGAACCACAGCCGCACCGTGTCCCAGGCGCGACCGAACACGCTGGCCAGCGGCACGTCGGCGAGCGCCAGCAGCGGGTACTCGCCCAGCGCCTTGCCCTCCAGCGCCACCTTGACGGTGCCCACCCGCTGCCCGCGGCCGATCGGCGCCAGCAGCGGCTCGTTCGCGGTCATCGTGAGTTCGAGCTTCGCCGCCTTGCCCTTCGGCAGCGTCAGGTACTGGTCGGCGAGGAATCCGGCCGCCACCTCGGGCGTCGCGCCCTTCCACACCCGCAGCGTCGAGACCGGCTTGCCCGACGCGTAGAGCTGCACGGTGTCGAACGCCTGGAAGCCGTAGTTGAGGAGCTTCTGGCTCTCGCCGGTGCGCACCGCGTCGGAGGCGGCGCCCAGCACGACCGACAGCAGGCGGCGCTCGCCGCGCTTGGCCGAGGCGACGAGGCACCAGCCCGCCGCCTCGGTGTGCCCGGTCTTCACGCCGTCGACGTTGGGGTCGATCCACAGCAGCCGGTTGCGGTTGGGCTGGGTGATGTTGTTGTAGCGGTATTCCTTCAGCGCGTACAGCGCGTAATGGTCGGGGAAGTCGCGGATCAGCGCGGCGGCGAGGCGCGCCAGGTCGTTCGCCGTCGAATAATGCTGGGGATCCGACAGGCCGGTCGCGTTGACGAAGCGGGTGTTCGTCATCCCGAGACGCTTCGCCTCGCCGTTCATCCGCTCGGCGAACGCCGCCTCGCTGCCGGCGACGAGCTCGGCGAGCGCGATCGACGCGTCGTTGCCGGACTGCACGATCATCCCCCGCAGCAGCTCGTCGACCGAGACCGCGCGCCGCGGCTCGACGAACATCCGCGAACCCTCGGCGCGCCACGCCCGCTCGGAGACCGTGACCGGCTGCGACGGCGTCAGCGTCTTGTCGCGCAGCGCCGCGAACGCGAGATAGGCGGTCATCAGCTTGGTGAGCGAGGCGGGGTCGCGGCGCTCGTCGGCGTTGTGCGCCAGCAGCGGCTGGCCGCTGGTGACGTCGACCAGCAGCCACGATGCCGCGGCGACCGTCGGGGCGGGCTGGGCGGGCTGGGCGGCGGCGACGCCGCCGAGGGCGAGCGCCACCAGCAGGGCGAAGAGGAGAGGCAGGCGAAGCATCGGGGAAGGAGGGCGAGGCAAACGGGAATTATACGGCGCCGTGCGCGGTCATCGACCCGGCCCACGGCCGGTGTAGGGAGCGGAGCCGCAATCGCGCGTGCGCGGCCGGCGGCCCAGATTGTCTCTTCGACGCCTCAATATTCCGCGACCGGGATGCAGCTGCAGAACAGGTGGCGATCGCCGTGAACGTTGTCGACGCGGCCCACCGGCGGCCAGTACTTGGCCGCGCGCAGGCCCGGCATCGGAAACGCCGCCTGCTCGCGCCCGTAGGCGTGCCGCCACTCGTCGGCGCAGACGGCGCTCGCCGTGTGCGGCGCGTGCTTCAGCGGATTGTCGCCGCGATCGGCGCGACCCTGCTCGACCGCACGGATCTCCTCGCGGATCGCGATCATCGCGTCGACGAAGCGATCGAGCTCGCCTTTGGGTTCGCTCTCGGTCGGCTCCACCATCAGCGTGCCGGCGACCGGGAAGCTCATCGTCGGCGCGTGGAAGCCGTAGTCCATCAGCCGCTTGGCGACGTCGTCGACGGCGATGCCCGAGGTCTCCTTCAGCGCCCGCAGGTCGAGGATGCACTCGTGCGCGACCAGGCCGCCGGGGCCCGAATAGAGCACCGGGTAGTGTTCGTTCAGCCGCCGCGCCACGTAGTTGGCGGCGAGTATCGCGCTCTCGGTCGCGGCGGTGAGCCCTTCGCCGCCCATCATCGCGATGTACATCCACGAGATCGGCAGGATGCTGGCGCTGCCGCAGGGCGCCGCCGCCACCGGGCCGATCGCCTCGGCGCGACGGGGCTGCGCCCGATGCCCGGGCAGGAAGCGCGCGAGGTGCGCGGCGACGCCGATCGGCCCGACGCCCGGGCCGCCGCCGCCGTGCGGGATGCAGAACGTCTTGTGCAGGTTGAGGTGCGAGACGTCGGCGCCGAACTCGCCCGGCGCCGCGAGGCCCACCAGCGCGTTGAGGTTCGCGCCGTCGACGTAGACCTGGCCGCCGTGCTCGTGGACGATCTCGCAGGCGCGGCGGATGCCGGCCTCGAACACGCCGTGCGTCGACGGGTAGGTCACCATGATCGCCGCCAGATCGGCGCTGTGCGCGCGGGCCTTCGCTTCCAGGTCGGCGAGGTCGACGTTGCCGTCCTGGTCGCAGGCGACGACGACCACCTGCATGCCGGCCATGTGCGCCGACGCCGGGTTGGTGCCGTGCGCCGACGCCGGGATGAGGCAGACGTTGCGGTGCCCCTGGCCCGCGACTCCGGTGCCAGGCGCGGATCACCAGCAGCCCGGCGTACTCGCCCTGCGAGCCGGCGTTGGGCTGCAGCGACACCGCCGCGTATCCGGTCGCGGCGCAGAGCATGCGCTCGAGGTCGGCGACCAGCTCGCGATAGCCCTCGGCCTGGTCGGCCGGGGCGAACGGGTGCAGGTGCGCGAACTCGCGCCAGGTGATCGGGATCATCTCGGCGGTCGCGTTGAGCTTCATCGTGCACGAGCCCAGCGGGATCATCGCCCGGTCGAGCGCGATGTCGCGGTCGGCGAGCCGGCGCAGGTAGCGCAGCATCTCGGTCTCGGAGTGGCAGCGGTTGAACACCGGGTGGCCGAGGAACGCCGTGGTCCGCAGCAGCGCCGGGGGCAGCGTCGACGGCACCGCGGCGTCGAGGTGGGCGACGGCGAACGGCGGGTCGTCGCCGGCGAAGATCTGCCAGATCCGCTCGACGTCGGCGCGGTCGGTCGTCTCGTCGAGCGAGATGCCCAGCGTCGCGTCGTCGATGCGGCGGAAATTGACGCCGAAGGCGAGGCCGTGGTCGAGGATCCCGCGCGTGCGCGCCCCGGTCGCCACCGTCAGCGTGTCGAAGAACGCCGCCGTGGGCACGGTGAAGCCCAGCCGCTCGAGGCCGGCCTTGAGGATCGCGGTGAGCCGATGGACGCGCCGCGCGATCGTCTTCAGCCCCTCGGGGCCGTGGTAGACCGCGTACATGCCGGCGATGACGGCGAGCAGCACCTGCGCGGTGCAGATGTTCGACGTCGCCTTCTCGCGGCGGATGTGCTGCTCGCGCGTCTGCAGCGCCAGCCGGTAGGCCGGATTCCCCGCGGCGTCGACGGTGACGCCGACGAGGCGTCCCGGCATCGAGCGCTTGAACTCGTCGCGGGTCGCGAGGTAGCCGGCGTGCGGGCCGCCGTAGCCCATCGGCACGCCGAAGCGCTGCGCCGAGCCGACGACGACGTCGGCGCCCCATTCGCCGGGCGGCTTCAGCAGCGTCAGCGCGAGCAGGTCGGCGGCGACCACGACGAAACCGCCGGCCGCGTGCACGGCGGCGACCCGCGCCGCGTCGTCACGGACCTCGCCGTCGGCCCCCGGATACTGGAGGAGCACGCCGAACGCCCCGGCCGAGGCCGCGTCGGCCGCGGGCCCGACGACGACCTCGATGCCCAGCGGCTCGGCGCGCGTGCGCACGACGTCGAGCGTCTGCGGAAAGCAGTCGTCGGCAACGTAGAACCGCCGGCTCGTCCCGGCGCCCATCCGCTGGCAGAGCGTCATCGCCTCGGCGGCGGCGGTCGCCTCGTCGAGCATCGACGCGTTGGCGATGGCCATCCCGGTGAGGTCGCAGATCATCGTCTGGAAATTCACCAGCGCCTCGAGCCGGCCCTGCGAGATCTCCGGCTGGTAGGGGGTGTAGGCGGTGTACCAGGCCGGGTTCTCGAGGATGTTGCGCAGGATGACGCCGGGCGTCCAGGTGCCGTAGTAGCCCTGGCCGATGTACGACTTCAGCACCCGGTTGCGCGCCGCGATCGACTTCAGCTTCGCCAGCGCCGCGGCCTCGCTCATCGCCGCCGGTAGCGCCAGCGGCTTCGCCCGGCGGATGCCGGCGGGAACGATCGCGTCCATCAGCGCCGCGCGCGACGGCTGTCCCAGGACCGCGAGCATCTCCGCCTGGTCGGCCGGGGTGGTGCCGATGTGCCGGGCGATGAACGCGTCGTGCTGCTCGAGCGTGGTCAGCGGATCGCCGGCCGAGGTGCTCTCGGAGGGCAGGGGTTCGTTCATCTTCATGGCGGCAACCGGCAGTGGCAGGGTTGGGAGAGCGCGGCAGGCAGCGGCGCGACGCGTCAGGCGTCGCCCAGCGCCGCTTGATAGCCGTCGGCGTCGAGCAGCGCACCGGTGGCGGCGGCCGACTCGGGCGCGAGCCGGAACAGCCACGCCGCGTAGGCGTCCTGGTTGACGCCTTCGGGCGCCCCGGCCAGCGCCTCGTTGACGGCGACGACGACGCCCGCCACCGGGGCGTAGACGTCGGAGGCAGCCTTGACCGACTCGACGACCGCGCAGGCGTCGCCGGCGGCGAGCTTGCGCCCGACCTTGGGCAGCTCGATGAACACGAGGTCGCCGAGCGCCTCCTGCGCGTGGTCGGTGATGCCGACGGTCAGGCTGCCGTCGGCTTCGGTGCGCACCCATTCGTGCGAGGGCGTGTACTTGCGGTCTGCGGGGATGTTCATGGACGGGACTCCGTGGGCGGAAAGGGAAGGCGCGCTGCGGTTCAGGCGATCAGCGACTTGCCGTGGCGGACGAAAGGCGGCTTGACGACGCGGGCGGCGAGTTCCTTGTCGCGCACCGCGACCTTGACGCTGTCGCCGATCGCCACGCCGGCCGGCAGCCGCGCCAGCGCGATCGACTGGCCGAGCGTGGGGCTGAAGGTGCCGCTGGTGATCTCGCCGTCGCCGCGGGCGGTGTGCACGACCTGGTGCGCGCGCAGCACGCCGCCGCGGTCGAGCAGCAGCAGGCCGAGGAACTGGCGCGGCGCGGCCTGCGCCAGCAGCGCCGCCTTGCCGACGAAATCGCGGGGGCTCGCGAGGTCGACGGTCCAGGCCAGACCGGATTCCAGCGGCGTCACGGTCTCGTCCATGTCCTGGCCGTAGAGGTTCATCCCGGCTTCCAGCCGCAGCGTGTCGCGCGCGCCGAGGCCGCAGGGGCGCACGCCTGCGGCGGCGAGCTCCGACCACAGCGCGACGATGCGCGCGGCGGGCCCGACGAGCTCGAACCCGTCCTCGCCGGTGTAGCCGGTGCGGGCGACGAAGAGCTCCCCCAGCGTCGCCGCGGTGAAAGGCTTCAGCGCCGCCGTCGCCGCTTCGCTGCCGGGCACGACGCGCCACACCGCGGCGCGCGCCTGCGGCCCCTGCACGGCGATCATCGCCAGGTCGGTGCGCGGGGTGAGTTGCAATTCCGGCGCATGGCGCGCGATCAGCTCCCGGAACCACGCGATGTCCTTGGCGGCGGTGCCGGCGTTGACGACGATGCGGAAGAACGACTCGTCGAGGAAGTAGACGATGAGGTCGTCGATGACGCCACCGTCGGGCCGCAGCAGGCAGGAATAGAGCGCCTTGCCGCGCTCCTTCAGCTTGTCGACGTTGTTGGCCAGCGCGTGGCGCAGGAAATCGCGCGCGCCGGCGCCTGCGAGGTCGACGACGCGCATGTGCGAGACGTCGAACATGCCGGCCGCGTTGCGCACCGCGTGGTGCTCCTCGATCTGCGAGCCGTAGTTGACCGGCATGTCCCAGCCGCCGAAGTCGACCATGCGGGCGCCCTGGGCGCGGTGGACGGCGTTGAGGGGGGTGGTGTTGAGCACTGGGAACTCCCGGCAGAAGGACGATAGGAAGACGCAGCGCGGTCGGCGCTGCGCCCCGTCTGTCCTTTTACCTGAGAGATTGCGGCGCGCGCTGCTGCCTCGCGCCGGGTGCCCCTTCGGTGGGCCGTCGCATCGTGGTCGGGATGCGCGGCCGCTCTCCAGATGGTCTGCAGTCCGGCAGTCCTTTTGCCTGAGCGGTTGCGGGAGTTACGCCTTCGGCGGCCCGCGGGGCGATTCCCCGCAAGCTCTCTCCTGCACGGACCCGACGAAGGTTACCGGCGCGCGCCGGCAGTGTCAAAGCGCGCGCCCGCGCCACCGCCCGGCCGCCGCGCCGCGGCCGCTTCGGGCCCCGGATAGAAAAAAGCCGGCCCGAGGTTGCCCTCGGCCGGCCCTGAATTGCGGCGTAAGTGTTCGCTTACTTCTTCATCGCGAGCACGTAGACGATCATCGTCTTGATGTCGTCGTCCTTGAGTTGCGGATGCGGCGGCATCGGCACCGGACCCCAGACGCCCGACCCTCCGGCCTTGACCTTGCCGGCGAGCTTGGCGGCCGCGCCGGCGTCGCCCTTGTACTTGGCCGCGACGTCCTTGTACGCGGGCCCGACGAGCTTCTTGTCGTTCTGGTGGCAGGCGGTGCAGCCCGACTTCTTGAGCAGGTCCTCGCTGGCGCCGGCGACCCCGGTCGCGGCAAGCGCCAGCACGGCAACGGCAATGGCGGCAATCTTCATCGAATCTCCGTGGGGTGGGTGGGTCTGAAAGCGGCGCCCATGGTAACCGAAGCGAGGCGCCGCCGCCACGATGACAACGTCCGGCGCCCCCGCGCGTTGACCGGCCCGGCTTCGTCAGCCGCCGAGAGCCGCGACGATCTCTTCCAGCGTGGCGACCGGCGGCAGGCAGTGCGTTCCCCGGCAGATCCACGCAGCCGCACCGGCGGGCGGGACGGGGCCCTTGACCAGCGGCGGCGGGACCGCCTGCGTGCCCAAGGAGAACACGCGGACGCGCGGCCGGCAGTCGCGCTCCAGCGCCGCCTGCCACTGCGCGCAGACGCCGTCGGCACCGGCCAGCAGCACCGTCGCGGGCGGCGACTCGGCATCGTCGATCGCCATCTGCAGCGAGCCGAAACCCCGCGGCGAGCCGGCGATCGCGGCTGAGAAGCAGCGCAGCGCACGCTCCGCGGCGGTGACGTAGCGGGGCACGGCGGCGAGGTGCCCGAGCGCGATCAGCGCCTGGGCCGCGACGCCGTTGCCGGACGGCGTCGCGGCGTCGTGCCCGGGCTTGCCGCGGTGGATCAGCGTCTCGTGATCGTGGCTGGTGAAGAAGAAGCCCCCGCCCGCCGGGTCCTCGAACTGCGCCAGCAGCACGTCGGCGAGCGCGCAGGCCCAGTCGAAATCGGCGGCGGCAAACCGCGTCTGCATCATTTCGAGCAGCGCGGCGAGCAGGAACGCGTAGTCGTCGAGAAACCCGTTGCCCGCGGCGCGATCGCCGTGGCGGGTGGCGCAGAGCCGGCCGTCGCGCCACGCCGTGCGCTTGAGCGTGTCGAGCGCCGCGCGGGCGAGGTCGGCCCAGCGCGGCTCGTCGAGCGCACGGGCCGCGCGCGCGAGCCCCGCGATCGCCAGCGCATTCCAGGCGGTCAGCACCTTGTCGTCCTGCCCCGGCCGAACCCGCGTCGCCCGGGCCGCGAACAGCGCGCCGCGGGCGGCGACGAGCCGGGTCTGCGCGTCGGGCAGCGAGATCCCGAGCGCCGCAGCGACCTGCTCCGGCGGGACCGCGACCCGCAGGTGCCAGGCGCGATCCTCGAAATTCGGCGGGCCGTCGAGACCGTAGACCGGGGCCGCCACCGCGTACTCGTCGGCGGAGAGCGCAGCGCGGAACGCCGGCTGGGTCCAGACGTAGAACTTCCCTTCCTCGCCCTCGCTGTCGGCATCGAGGCTGGAGTGGAACGCGCCGTCCGGCGCCCGCATCTCGCGGTCCAGCCAGCCGACGATGCCGCGTGCCGCCTCGGCGAACCGGCGGTCGCCGGTGCTCCGCGCGGCGTCGGCGTACAGCCCCAGCAGCGGCCCGTTGTCGTAGAGCATCTTCTCGAAGTGCGGGATCGCCCACTGGCCGTCGACGCTGTAGCGGCAGAAGCCGCCCCCCAGCTGATCGTGGATGCCGCCCGCGGCCATCGCCAGCAGCGTCGTGCGGACGATGTCCAGCGCCGCGGCGTCGCCGGTGTCGGCCCAGGCGCGCAGGCAGAACTCGAGCTCGACCGGGTGCGGGAACTTGGGCGCCGCACCGAAGCCCCCGTGCACCGGGTCGAAGCTGCGCTTGAGCTCGTCCAGCGCGATGGCCGCCGCGGCGCGCGGCAGCGCGTCGCCGTCCGGTGCGCGCGGCTCGAGGCTCGCCAGCGCGTCCTGCAGCCCGGCGCTCTGCCGGCGAATCGCCTCGGGCTGCTCGTGGTACGCCGCCGCGACCCTGGGCAAGAGCTCGAGCAGGCCCGGCAGGCCGTGCCGCCCGTGCTTGGGAAAATAGGTGCCGCCGAAATAGGGCACGCCGTCGGGAGTGAGGAACATCGTCAGCGGCCAGCCGCCGGGACGCCGCGTCAGCAGCGCGTGCGCCGCCTGGTAGACCTGGTCGAGATCGGGCCGCTCCTCGCGATCGACCTTGACGTTGACGAAGTGCGCGTTCATCACCGCGGCGACTTCCGGGTCCTCGAACGACTCGTGCGCCATCACGTGGCACCAGTGGCAGGCCGAATAGCCGATCGACAGCAGGATCGGCTTGTGCTCCCGCCGTGCCTGGGCGAGCGCGGCTTCGTCCCAGGGTTGCCACGCCACCGGGTTGTCGGCGTGCTGCCGCAGGTAGGGACTGGTCGCCTCCCCGAGGCGATTGGTCATCGGCACGCCCCGCGGCGACCGTCGGCCGGGCGTCGGAGGTCGCGCCGCGGCCGCCGCCCCCACGGCGACGCGATCACGCGGACTCCTCGAAGGCGACGCGCTCGAAATCGGCGCCCCGCTGCAGCAGCCGCGTCAGGCGGAACTTGCGCTCGGTCCCGGGATCGATGGTGCGCAGCACCCGACCGGGACTGAAGCTGCGCGGCGGCAGGCACAGGCTGGCCTTGTCCTCGGGCGTTTCCGCGAGCAGCAGCGCCGGCAGCGGCGGATCCTCGGACATCGCCGCCGACAGCGGACGCACCGCGACGCTATTCGGCACCGCCGACCACAGCCGCAGCGACAGCGCGAGCGCCCCGTCGGGATGCTGCATCACCCGGGTGACGTAGCCCAGGCGCGTGCGGTCGTCATCGCGGACGATCGCCAGTTGCTCCAGGACCCAGCGATGCTCGGCCGCGCCGGCGCGCTGCAGCGTCGCATCGCGCCACTCGCAGCTTCCGAGCCAGCGTTCCCAGGGCCAGCTGCGCTCGGCGTCTTCGCGGCCGCGGTCGTAGTCGGTGAGGGCCCCGAGCGTCTGCAGGTGCTGCGACTTCTGCGCATAGACGCGCCCCAGCGGGTCCGCGCGGCCGAAGCTGCGGCCGCTGACGCGGAAGTAAGCCGCCGCCACGCCGCCGCCGCACAGGTCGAGCGGCAGCGGCGGACCCGCCGGCACGCGCCGCGGCGGCTGGTACCACTTGGCGTCCAGGTAGCCCAGCAGCGTCGTGCACTGCTCGGCGCTGCAATCGTGCCCGAGCTGGAGCTCGGCCGGGTTCGCCCCGCCCTGCAGGCGCTTCAACCGCCCGCGCACGCTGGTCGCGAGCTTGGTCGGGTAGCCGTAGCGCAATGTTGCCGGCGGATCCGCCGGCGTCTGCATGACCAGCGCCGCGCCCTGCGTCGAGTCGAGGTCGACGATGAGCACCGGCCCTTCGGATTCGCGCTGCTGCGCATAGGGGAAGATCTTGCGCGCCCACATCGCCAGCCAGCGGTCGGCGAGCTCGATCTGCTTCACCGTCATCGCGCAGGGGTCGGCGAGGCCGAGCAGCAGCGCGTGGCTGTAGGTCGAATAGCACGATATGCCCACGCCGTTCGGGAGCAGGTCGTCCGACACCGCGGTGACGGCGCATTCGAGCATCTCCGCCAGCCGATAGTAGGCGTGCAGCTCCTGCCAAAGCGCGGGCGGCGTCGCCCTGCGCGCGAGTCCGTGGGCGACGATCAGCTGCTTGCCGACGTAGAGCCCGCGCTGCAGCAACTTGGGCTTGACGCCGGCGAGCTCCGGGTCGCCTTCGAGCAGCGGCTTGAGGCAGGCCGAGTACTGCGCCCAGAGCGCATTCCACAGCGCGATCGCCTGCTCGGCCGCTTCGAGCTCGCGGTCGACCGCGGGCTGAGGCTTGCCGGCATAGCGTCGTGCCAGCTCGGTGTGCAGGTGCGCCACCTGGTCGCGCATGACTTCGGCGATCGTCGCCCGCTCGCGCGCGGTGAAGGACGCCGTCGCCAGCGCCCGCAGCTGACCCGTGACCGCGTCGTGCAACTGCGCGACGTTGCCGAAGGGCAGCGCGTTGGCCCAGGCCTTGGCGCCTTCCGCATTGGCGAAGGCAAGTGCCGGCACGTCCGCAGCGGAGGCGTCGCCGGCGGGCGGGGAAGAGGGATCGGGCATGGTCGAAAGACTCTCGGCGGCTCAGCCCGCTGCCGCCGGTCCCAGCACCGCAGCGAGGTCACCACGGAGCGCCGCCGTCAGGTCGTCCGGCAGCGGACGCGCCCTGCCGGCCCGCTGCGGCGGGCCCCAGACCGGCTGCGGGAAGTGCGAGTCGTCGGCGAAGCGCGGCACCACGTGCCAGTGCAGGTGCGGCACCAGGTTTCCCAGCGACGCCAGGTTGATCTTGGCGGGGGCGAGCCGGGCGCGCAGCGCGGCCTCGACCGCAAAGACGACCTGCATCAGGTGCGCGCGCTCGGCGGGGGGAAGGTCGGTCATCTCGGCCACGTGCGCGTTCCAGATCACGCGGCAAAAGCCAGCGAACGGCTCGTCGGCGAGGACCACGCGGCAGCGGTCGTCGCGCCACAGTCGCTGGCCGCCTTCGATCCGGCAGAACACGCATCCGCTGGTCATCCGCTGCTCCGTCGAAGCCTCGCCGGCCCGGTGCCGTGATGCCGCCACCCGGGGTCCAGAGGGATTTATAGCACAACCGCTCGTGCACGCATCCCGCCGCCGCGACCGCGCCGCAGCGGCGCGCGACCTGCGCCGCCGGCCGCCCGGAACTGCGCTACACCAGCACGCGCTCGATGCCGCCGGCGTTGGCCTTGGCCACGTAGTCGGCCATCCAGTCGTCGCCCAGCAGGCGCCGGGCGAGCTCGACGACGATGTAGTCGGCGCGGGTGCCGGCGTCGTCGTCGTAGCGCGACAGTCCCTGCAGGCACGACGGGCAGGAGGTGAGGATCTTCACCTCGCCGCCGAAGCCGTCGGCGCGGAGCGCCGCGGCGCCGGCGCGCATCTCCTCCTCCTTGCGGAAGCGGACCTGCGTCGACACGTCGGGCCGCGTCGTCGCCAGCGTCCCCGACTCGCCGCAGCAGCGCTCGGAGAGCGCCACCGGCGCCGCCATCAGCGCATTGACGACCTTCATCGGCGCGTGGACCTTCATCGGCGAGTGGCAGGGGTCGTGGTACATGTAGCGGGCGCCCGTCGCCCCCTCGGCCAGGACACCCTTCTCGAGCAGGTACTCGTGGATGTCGAGCAGCCGGCTGCCGGGGAAGATCTTCCCGAACTCGTATTTCTCGAGCTGGTCGAGGCAGGTGCCGCAGGAGACGATCACCGTCCGGATGTCGAGGTAGTTGAGCGTGTTGGCGACGCGATGGAACAGCACCCGGTTGTCGGTGATGATCTGCTGCCCCTTGTCGTGGTTTCCCGAGGCGGTCTGCGGATAGCCGCAGCAGAGGTAGCCGGGCGGCAGCACCGTCTGCGCGCCGACGTGGTAGAGCATCGCCTGCGTGGCGAGCCCGACCTGGGAGAACAGCCGCTCGGAGCCGCAGCCGGGGAAGTAGAACACCGCGTCGGACTCCTCGGTCACCCGCCGCGGATCGCGGATGATGGGCACCACGGTGTCGTCCTCGATGTCGAGCAGCGCGCGCGACGTGCGCCTGGGCAGGCCGCCCGGCATCGGCTTGTTGACGAAGTGGACGATCTGCGCCTTCACCGGCGCGCGGCCGAAGGTGGCCGGCGGACGCCGCGTCTGGCCCTGGATCAGGCCGAAGCGGCGCGCGAACCGGTAGGCGAGGCGCTGCGCGCGGTAGCCCCAGTCGATCATCAGCTTCCGGGTGACCTTGATGGTCGCCGGGTCGGTCGCGTTGAGGAAGAACATCGCCAGCGCGGTGCCCGGGCTGAAGGGTTTCTTGCCCTCCTTGCGCAGCAGGTTGCGCATCGCGATCGACACGTTGCCGAAGTCGATGTCCACCGGGCAGGGGTTCACGCACTTGTGGCAGACCGTGCAGTGCTCGGCGACGTCGGCGAACTCGTCGAAGTGGCGCAGGCTGACGCCGCGCCGCGTCTGCTCCTCGTACAGGAACGCCTCGATCAGCAGCGAGGTGGCGAGGATCTTGTTGCGCGGGCTGTAGAGCAGGTTCGCGCGCGGCACGTGCGTGGCGCAGACCGGCTTGCACTTGCCGCAGCGCAGGCAGTCCTTGATCGAGTCGGAGATCTCGCCGATCTCCGACTGCTCGAGGATCAGGCTCTCGCTGCCCAGCAGGCTGAACGAGGGCGTGTACGCGTTGGTGAGGTCGGCCGGCAGCCCGGCGTCGCGCAGCAGCTTGCCGGCGTTGAAGCGGCCCTGCGGATCGACCCGCCGCTTGTAGTCCGCGAACGGCGCCAGCTCCGCGTCGGTCATGAACGAGAACTTGGTGATGCCGATGCCGTGCTCGCCGGAGATGACGCCGTCGAGCCGGCGCGCGAGCGCCATCACCCGCGCCACCGCCGCGTTCGCCGCCTTCAGCATCTCGTAGTCGTCGGAGTTGACCGGGATGTTGGTGTGCACGTTGCCGTCGCCGGCGTGCATGTGCATGGCGACGAACACCCGGCTGCGCTTGACCTCGGCGTGGATCGCGTTGCAGCGGGCGAGCACCTGCGTGAACGCGCGTCCGGCGAAGATCTCCTCCAGCGGCGCCTTCAGCTCGGTCTTCCACGACACCCGCAGCGAGTGGTCCTGCAGCGCGGCGAAGGTCTCGCCCAGCCGGTCGAGGAGGTCCTGCCAGCGCGCGCGCGTCTGCGCGACCAGCTCTTTCGCCTCCTCGACCTTCTCCGCGAGCAGCTCCGGGTCCGGCCGCGCCTCGTCGTTGGCCGGCGCCGGCATCGGGCCCGCGAAGAACGCCGTCAGCGCATCGCAGAGCTTCAGCTTGTTGCCGATCGAGTATTCGATGTTGATGCGCTCGACGCCGTCGGTGTAGTCGCCGAGGCGCGGCAGCGGGATGACGACGTCCTCGTTGATCTTGAACGCGTTGGTGTGCTTGGCGATCGCCGCGGTGCGGTGCCGTTCGAGCCAGAACTTCCTGCGCGCCTCGGCCGACACCGCGACGAAGCCCTCGGCGCCGCGCGCGTTGGCGATGCGCACCACCTCCGACGCCGCCCTGGCAACCGCGTCCTCGCTGTCGCCGGCAATGTCGCCGAGCAGCACCATCGTCGGCCGGCCGTGGTGCTTCGCCTTGGTCGCGTAGCCGACCGCGCGCACGTAGCGCTCGTCGAGGTGCTCGAGGCCGGCCAGCACCGCGCCGTGCGGGCGGGTGTCGAGATAGTTCTTGACCTCGACGATCGCCGGCGTCGAGTCGCGCACCGGACCGAAGAACTCGAGGCAGACGGTGCGCTGCGCCGGCGGCATCCGGTGCAGCAGGAAGCGCGCCGAGGTGATGATGCCGTCGCAGCCTTCCTTCTGGATGCCGGGCAGGCCGGAGAGATACTTGTCGGTGACGTCCTTGCCGAGGCCGGCCTTGCGGAAGCTGCCGCCGGGAATCGCCAGCCGCTCGGTGCGCCGGGCCGTGGCGCCGGAGTTGCCGTACCAGGCGAGCTCGAAGGTCGCGACCTCGGCGTCGTGGATCTTGCCGAGGTTGTGGTCGACGCGGGTCACCTCCAGCCACTCGGCGTCCGGCGTCACCATCCGCCACGACACGAGGTTGTCGAGCGCCGTGCCCCAGAGCACCGCCTTCTTGCCGCCGGCGTTCATCGCCACGTTGCCGCCGATGCACGAGGCGTCGGCCGACGTGGGGTCGACGGCGAACACCAGTTCCGCCGCCTCGGCCGCGTTCATCACCCGGCGCGTCACCGCGCCCGCGCCGCACTCGATCGTGGGCAGCGGCTGCGGATGCCCCGGCAGCGTGCGCGGCTCGATCGCCGACAGGCGGTCGAGCTTCTCGGTGTTGATCACCGCGGCGCGCGGCGTCAGCGGGATCGCCCCGCCGTGGTAGCCGGTGCCGCCGCCGCGGGGGATGATGGTCAGCCCGAGCTCGATGCAGCCCTGCACGACGCCGCGCACCTCGTCCTCGGAGTCGGGGTGGACGACCACGAACGGATACTCGACCCGCCAGTCGGTCGCGTCGGTGACGTGCGCGACGCGCGCCAGGCCGTCGAAGGCGACGTTGTCCCGGGCGGTGTGCCGCGCGAGCACCCGGAGCGCGCGCTTGCGCAACGCCGCCGTCTCGGGGAACGACTGCGCGAAGCGGTCGACCGCCGCGTGCGCGGCGGCATTGAGGCGCGCGACCTTGGCGTCGCGGCCGGGATCCTCGCCCTCGTTGCTGACCCGCCGCTTCTCGATCTCGTGCAGCCGGTGGCGCAGCGCGTCGACCAGCATCTGCTGGCGCTTCGGGTGGTCGAGGAGATCGTCCTGCAGATAGGGGTTGCGGTCGACGACCCAGATGTCCCCCAGCACCTCGAACAGCATTCGCGCCGAGCGACCGGTCCGCCGCTCGCCGCGGAGTTCCTCGAGCACGTCCCACATGTCCGCGCCGAGCAGGCGGATGACGATCTCGCGATCGGAGAACGACGTGTAGTTGTAGGGGATCTCGCGCAGCCGCGGTGCGTCCGCCTGCGGGCTGGCGGCGGCGAGAAATGGGTCGGTCAGAGCGTTCATGATCCGGCCAAGTTTACCGCAGCGCAGCAACGTGCCGCGGCGCTCGGCGCATCAGCCGCGAATCCAGGCCCAGCCGGCGACCAGCGCGACGTAGCGCGCGAGCTTGCCGGCAGCCATGAAGGCGACGGCCAGTGCGGCGTTCTGGCGCAGCCAGCCGGACGCGACGCACAGCCCGTCGCCGACCACCGGCACCCAGGACAGCAGCAGCGCCGGCGGGCCGTAGCGCTGCAGCCAGGCGATCGCCCGCCCCGATTCCGGACGCGGGAGCACGCGCCCGACCCCATACGAGGTGCAGCCGCCCAGCGTATTGCCGACGGTCGCCACGAGGACCGCCGGCCATTGCAGTCCCGGCGCCTGGTGCAGCAGCGCCAGCAGCGCGATTTCCGAGTTGCCGGGCAGCAGCGTCGCGGACAGGAAGCTGCTGGCGAACAGGCCGGCGAGGCCGAGGGTTTCCATGAAGGGGGGCGTGGGACGCGCCCGGATGGTAGCACCGGGGGGAGCCTGGGGCGGGCCGCCCAGTTTCCTGGACCCCGTGGGGGCGGGCGGGGCGCAGCCCGGCCCTGGGGGACTCAAAAGCGCTCGAACCTGCGGTAGCCGATGGCCTCGGCCACCTGGGCGGCGCCGATCGCCTCGTCGCCGGCGAGATCGGCGATGGTGCGCGCGACCTTGAGCACCCGATGGAACGCACGCGCCGACAGCGACAGCCGCGTCATCGCCTGCGCGAGCAGCGCCATGCCCTCGGCGTCGGGAACGCAGTGCGCGTCGACGTCGCGCGGCGGCAGCCGCGCGTTCGGCCGGCGCTGGCGCTCGATCTGCCGGGACCGGGCGGCCGAGGTTCGGATGCGGACGTCGCGGCTCGCTTCGCAGGACCCGCTCGACCCGCCGGCGGCCGCCGGGCGTCGCGCAAACGCCTCGGCCGGCACCGCCGGAACCTCGATCCCGAGGTCGATGCGATCGAGCAGCGGCCCGGAGATGCGCGCGCGGTAACGGCCGACCTGGTCGGACGAACAGTGGCAGCGGCCGCTTTCGTGGCCGAGCCAGCCGCAGGGACAGGGGTTCATCGCCGCGACGAGCTGGAACTCGGCGGGAAACGTGCTCTGCCGCGCGGCGCGCGAGATGTGGATGACGCCGGCTTCGAGCGGCTCGCGCAGCACCTCGAGCACGCGGCGATCCCACTCCGGCAGCTCGTCCAGGAACAGCACGCCGTGATGCGCGAGCGAGATCTCGCCGGGCCGCGGATTGCTGCCGCCGCCGACCAGCGCCGCGGGGCTCGCCGAGTGGTGCGGGGCGCGAAAGGGGCGCTGCCCCCAGGCTAGCGCGGAAAACCGCCCGGCGAGCGACGCCAGCGCGGCGACCTCGAGCGCTTCGTCCTCGGACAGCGGCGGCAGCAGCCCCGGCAGCCGTTGCGCCAGCATCGACTTGCCGGTGCCCGGCGGACCGATCATCAGCACGCTGTGCGCACCGGCCGCCGCGATTTCGAGCACCCGCTTGGCCGACGCCTGCCCGCGCACCTCGGCGAGATCGGCGCCCGCGGCGACCTCCGGGCTCGACGCGACCGGCGCGTCGCGGCAGGCCGGTGCGATCGGCGCCTGCCCGGTCAGGTGGGCACAGACGGCGAGCAGCGACGACGCCGGCAGCACGACGGCGTCGCGGACGCACGCCGCCTCGTCGGTGCTCGCCGCCGGCAGCACGAAGGCCCGGCCGTCGCGCTTCGCGGCCAGCACCATCGGCAGCGCGCCGCGGACGGGCCGCAACACGCCGGTGAGGGCGAGCTCGCCGGCGAATTCGTAGCGGTGAAGCTCGCGCGCCGGGATCTGGCCGGTCGCCGCGAGGATGCCGATGGCGATCGGCAGATCGAAGCGTCCCGAGTTCTTCGGCAGGTCGGCCGGGGCGAGGTTGACGGTGATCTTGCGGGCCGGAAAGTCGAACTGCGCGTTCTGCAGCGCGGCGCGCACGCGATCCTTCGACTCGCGCACTTCGGCATCGGGAAGCCCGACGAGGTTGAACGCCGGCAGCCCGCCGGCAAGGTGCACCTCGACGCTGACCAGCGGCGCCTCGGCCCCGGCAAGACCGCGCGAATAGACGACGGCTACGCCCATGTTCCCCCCGGCCGCCGGCGTTGCAGGTGCCCATCGGCGTCCGCGCGGCGACGGCGGCACACCGGCACTTCACCGGCACGGGACGCACGGCGGCGCCGCCGGCTGTGCAAGGGCGAGCCACGGGCTCGCCGCCGGGCGGAGCGTTCGCCGAACGCGGCAGGCGCGCCCGGGCGGCGGTATCAGGCGGTGCCGTCCGGGGGCGGGAATCGCGCCTCGATCTCGGCCAGGCGCCGTTCGAGCGCGTCCAGCTTTTCCCGCGTCTTCAGCAGCACCTGCGCCTGCAGGTCGAACTCGGCCCGGGGAACGAGATCGAGCCGCGCCAGGCCGGCGCCCAGCATCGCCTTGACGTTCTTTTCGACGTCCTTGGCGGGGCTGTTGGCGATCGCCGCCCCGAGCCGGGCGGCGAGCTCGTCGAGGGATTTGGTTTCGAACATGGGCGACAGCTCCTTTGGGATCACAGGTCGAGGAACGCTGCGGGCGGCAAGCGCCGCGCCGGGCCGCCGGGCCGTCGGGCCGCGGTTGGCACCGCGATGGCAGTCGAATCGAGTCTAGCAAAGTTCGCGGCGGCACCGCATTCGACCGCTTGGACGAGCGCTGCCGGGCCGCGATCCCCGGCAGGCCGGTGCTGGCGCACCGTTGCTGCACATCGTCTCGCAAAAATGCACCGCGAGGGTGCGCCGACGCTGCCCGGCCTTTGCCGCAGCGCAGCAGAGTATTCGCAACAAATTGATTAAAAGAACATTTTAGTGATTGGCACAGCAAATGCTCAGCTGATGCCGAAACCTTCCCGCGGGTCGCTCCGCCTTGTTCAACGTCACAGAGGAATCCGCCATGTCCGTCGTCCGCCCCTCGATGGCTTTCGTTGCAGCCGCCACGCTTCCTCTCCACCGCCGCGCTCGCGCAAACGCCGGCCGCACCTGCGGCGCCCGCGACGCCCGAGCACACGGTCACCGCCAACGTCGGCGTGTTCAGCGAATACATCTTCCGCGGCATCTCGCAGACGGCCGGCAAGCCTGCGGTGCAGGGCGGGTTCGACTACGCACACGCCAGCGGCTTCTACCTCGGCACCTGGGCGTCGAACGTCAGCTGGCTCGAGGACTTCGGCGCGTACAACCGCTCCAGCCTCGAGTGGGACTTCTACGGCGGCTACAAGTCGACCATCGGCGACTCCGATTTCACCTACGACGTCGGCACGCTCTACTACTACTACCCCGGCAGCAGGAATCCCGGCGTGGTCAACGCCGACACCTGGGAAATCTACGGCGGCATCGGCTGGAAGTGGGCGTCCGCCAAGTTCAGCTACAACCTGAAGGACTACTTCGGTGCGCGTCCGACCGGCGCCAAGACCGACGGCACCTGGTATCTCGACCTCGCGGCGGCCTATCCCCTCGGCGAGTCGGGCGTGTCGCTGATCGCGCACTACGGGATCCTGGACGTCGACAACGACGGCTCCGGCAGCACCAAGGCGAGCTACGAGGACTGGAAGCTCGGTGCGTCGTACACGGTGCCCGAAGGCGTGCTGAAGGGCCTCGAGGTCGGCGCCTACTACAGCGGCAACAACGCCGAATCCGGCTTCTACACCGACCTGACCGGCTACGACACCGCCAAGGACCGCGGCGTCATCTACGTCAAGAAGACGTTCTGACCCCGGCCCGCGCGTCGCGACGCCCACCGCAACTGCGAGGAAAACATGAAACTCGTCACCGCCATCATCAAGCCGTTCAAGCTCGACGAGGTCCGCGAGGCCCTGTCGGCGATCGGCGTCCAGGGAATCACCGTCACCGAAGTGAAGGGCTTCGGCCGGCAGAAAGGCCACACCGAGCTCTACCGGGGTGCCGAGTACGTCGTCGACTTCCTGCCCAAGGTGAAGATCGAGGCCGCCATCAAGTCCGAGCTGCTCGACCGCGTCATCGAGGCGATCGAGAAGTCCGCCAATACCGGCAAGATCGGTGACGGCAAGATCTTCGTTTTCGACCTCGAGCAGGTCGTGCGCATCCGCACCGGCGAGACCGGTCCGGAAGCGTTGTGAGGGAGCGCGCCATGAAAAAGCTATTCGTACTGCTTGCAATGCTGGGCGCGTTCGCCCTGGCCGCACCGGTCGCGGCGCAGGACAAGGCCCCGACACCCCCGGCCGCCGAAGCCAAGGCCGCGGAGCCCGCGAAGGCGGAGGCCACCGCATCCGCCGCGGCCGCTCCCGCCGCCGTCGCGGCGGCCGCCGCGGCCGCACCTGCCGCGACGGCCGCCGCGCCGACGCCGAACAAGGGCGACAACGCGTGGATGATCGTCGCCACGCTGCTCGTGATCATGATGTCGATCCCGGGCCTGGCCCTGTTCTACGGCGGCCTCGTGCGCTCGAAGAACATGCTGTCGGTGCTGATGCAGGTGTTCGTCGTGTTCTCGCTGATCATCGTCCTGTGGGCGGTCTACGGCTACAGCATCGCCTTCACCGAGGGCGGCGCGTTCTTCGGCGGCCTCGACCGGATGCTGCTGGGCGGGATCTTCTCGATCAACGACGGGGTCGGCTCGTTCACCACCGCCGCGACGTTCAGCAAGGGCGTGGTCATACCGGAGCTCATCTACGTCGCGTTCCAGGCCACCTTCGCCGCGATCACCGTGTGCCTGATCGTCGGCGCGTTCGCCGAGCGGATCAAGTTCTCGGCGGTGCTGCTGTTCGCCGTCATCTGGTTCACGTTCTCGTACCTGCCGATCGCGCACATGGTCTGGTTCTGGCCCGGCCCCGACGCGTTCACCGACGCCAAGGCGGCGGAGCTCGCGACCGCGAAGGCGGGCTGGCTGTTCCAGATGGGTGCGCTCGACTTCGCCGGCGGCACCGTCGTGCACATCAATGCCGGCATCGCCGGCCTGGTCGGCGCCTACGTGATCGGCAAGCGGATCGGCTACGGCCGCGAAGCGATGGCGCCGCACAACCTGACGTTCACGATGGTCGGCGCGTCGCTGCTGTGGGTGGGCTGGTTCGGCTTCAACGCCGGCTCGGCGCTCGAAGCCGGCGACGTCGCGATGCTCGCCTTCATCAACACGCTGATCGCCACCGCCGGCGCGGTGCTCACCTGGACGCTCGGCGAGTGGATGGCCAAGGGCAAGCCGTCGATGCTGGGTGCGGCGTCGGGTGCCGTGTCCGGCCTGGTCGCCATCACCCCGGCCTGCGGCTTCGTCGGCATCGGCGGCGCGCTGATCATCGGCCTGCTCTCCGGCTTCGTCTGCCTGTGGGGCGTCAACGGCCTGAAGCGGATGCTGGGCGCCGACGACGCGCTGGACGTGTTCGGCGTCCACGGCGTCGGCGGGATCCTGGGCGCGCTGCTGACCGGCGTGTTCGCGGCTCCCAGCCTCGGCGGCCAGGGCGTGTTCGACTACGTGGCAGGCAAGGTCGGCGACTATTCGATCCTGACCCAGGTCATCACCCAGGCGAAGGCCGTCGGGACGACGATCCTCTGGTCCGCCGTCGTCGCCTTCGTCGCCTACAAGATCGTCGACCTGGTGATCGGGCTGCGCGTCTCCGAGGAAGAGGAGCGCGAAGGCCTGGACATCAGCTCGCACGGCGAATCGGCCTACCGTATGTAGGCAGCGCCGTAACGGTTACGCGCCCTCCGCGTGCAATGCGCGGGTGGCGCGTAAGTCGGGGATCCTCCTCCCCGAGGCAACACCGCAGTTTCTCCTCAGTGGCTTTTCGGGGCGCCCCACCCGGTGCCCCGTCTTTTTTTCCTGCGCCGTGGCCGCGCCGGTCCGGGGAGCCCCGGACGCCGGGTTCCGCTACAATCGCGCCTCCCCCGGCAAGGCAATCGCCCATGGTCCCCCGTCTCACCACGGCCCGCACCGGCCCGCTGCAGGAATCCGGACCGCGCTCGCGCCTCGAGCTCCTCGCCCCGGCGAAGACCGCCGCGATCGCCCGCGAGGCGGTGCTGCACGGCGCCGACGCGGTCTACATCGGCGGACCCGCGTTCGGCGCGCGGCACCACGCCGGCAACACGATGGGCGAGATCGCCGACCTGGTGGCGTTCGCGCACCGCTTCCACGCCCGCATCTTCGTCACGCTGAACACGATCCTCCACGACGACGAGCTGGAGCCGGCGCGCCGGCTGGTGCAGCAGTGCCACGACGCCGGCGTCGACGCGCTGATCATCCAGGACCTGGGCCTGCTGGAGCTCGACCTGCCGCCGATCGACCTGCACGCGTCGACCCAGTGCGACATCCGCACGCCGGACAAGGCGCGCTTCCTCGCCGACGTCGGGTTCTCGCAGCTCGTCCTCGCCCGCGAGCTCTCGCTGGCCGAGATCGCGGCGGTGCGCGACGCGCTGCCCGCCGACACCGTCGTCGAGTACTTCGTCCACGGCGCGCTCTGCGTCGCGTACTCCGGCCAGTGCTACATCAGCCACGCGCACACCGGCCGCAGCGCCAATCGCGGCGACTGCTCGCAGGCCTGCCGGCTGCCCTACACGCTGGAGGACGGCGCGGGCCGCGTCGTCGCCTTCGACCGGCACCTGCTGTCGATGAAGGACAACAACCAGAGCGGCAACCTCGCGGCGCTGATCGACGCCGGTGTGACCAGCTTCAAGATCGAGGGGCGCTACAAGGACGCCGGCTACGTCAAGAACATCACCGGCCACTACCGCCGCCTGCTCGACGGGATTCTCGACCGGCGGCCGGAGCTCGCCCGCGCGTCGTCGGGGCGCGTGCAGCTGTCGTTCACGCCGGACCCGGACCGCAGCTTCCATCGCGGGTCGACCGACTATTTCGCCCGCGGCCGGCAGGCCGACATCGGCGCCTTCGACACGCCGTCGTTCATCGGGCTGCCGGTCGGCACCGTGACGCGCGTCGGGTCCGACTGGATCGAGCTGGCGGCCGACGCGCCGCTCGCCAACGGCGACGGGCTCGCCTACCTGCACAGGCGCGAAGTGGTCGGCCTGCAGGTCAACGTCGCCGAGCGGGCGGACCCCGCCGGGCAGCCGGCGACCACCGTATCGCACTGGCGCATCCGGCCGAACGAAGCGGTCGCCTCGCTGCCGGGATTGCATCCCGGCCTCGTGCTCCACCGCAATCGCGACCACGACTGGGAGCAGGCGCTGTCCAGGAAATCGGCCGAGCGGCGCATCGACGTCCGCGCGCGGCTCGCCGAGACACCGGACGGGCTCGCCCTGACGCTCGAGGACGAGGACGGCGTGCGCGCGACCTCCGCGATCACCGTTGCCGACCAGCCGCCGCGCGACCCGGAGGCGGCGGAGGCGGCGCTGCGCGCGCAGCTTGCCCGGCTGGGCGACACCGACTTCGCGCTGCAGGCGCTCGAGCTCGCGTGGACGCAGCCACGGTTCGTCCCGGCATCGGTCGCGAACCGGTGGCGTCGCGATGCGGTCGCGAAGCTCGCGGCCGCGCGGCTCGCCGCCCATCCCCGCCGCTGGCGCCGGCCCGCGCGCACGCCTCCCGCCGCGTATCCGCAGGACACGCTGTCCTACCTCGCCAACGTCTACAACCAGGCAGCGCGGGCGTTCTACGCCAGGCACGGCGTGCGCCTGATCGACGCCGCCTTCGAAGCGCACGAGGAGCCGGGCGAAGTGTCGCTGATGATCACCAAGCACTGCCTGCGCTGGGCGTTCAGCCTCTGCCCGAAGCAGGCGAAGGGCGTGACCGGCGTCCAGGGCCAGGTGCGCGCCGAGCCGATGACGCTGGTCAACGGCAACGAGCGGCTGACGCTGCGCTTCGACTGCAAGCCCTGCGAGATGCACGTCGTCGGACGGATGAAGAAGCACGTCCGGGAAAGCCCGCCGCCGTCCTCGGTGCCGGCGGCCGCGCCGCTCGTCTTCCACCGCGGCCGGCCGTAGCGCCGGACGGATCGCTACTTCTTGCGCGCCCGCGGATGCGCGGCGTCGTAGACCTTCGCCAGCGCCTGGAAGTCGAGGTGCGTGTAGACCTGCGTGCTCGCGATCGATGCGTGCCCGAGCATCTCCTGCACGGCGCGCAGGTCGCCCGACGACTGGAGGACGTGCGAGGCGAACGAGTGGCGCAGCATGTGCGGATGCACGTGGCGCGACAGCCCCTGCTTCACCGCCCACGCGGCCAGCCGGCGCTCGATCGTCCGCACCGCGATCCGGCGACCGCCGTTGCCGACGAACATCGCTTGGGGGTCGACGATGGGCAGCGCGGCGCGCACCGCGAGCCATGCCCGGATCGCGTCCAGCGCCGCGGCCCCGACCGGGACGATGCGCTCCTTCGCGCCCTTGCCCCAGACGCGCACCTCGCCGCTGTCGAGATCGAGGCGATCGACGTCCACGCCGGCGAGCTCGGACAGCCGCAGCCCCGATGAATACGCGAGCTCGAACAGCGCGCGGTCGCGCAGCGCCAGCGGGTCGGCCGACCCGTCGATCGCGACCAGCTGCACCGCTTCGTCGGGGGAGAGCGCGGACGGGAGCTTTTTCGGCGACCGCGGCGGCCGCAGCCCCGCGCAGGGATTCTCGGCGATCCCCGCGTCGCGGTCCTGCGCGAAGCGGTAGAACGCCCGCCAGGACGACAGCATCCGCGCGAGGCTCCGGCCCGCGAGCCCGCGTCCGTGCAGCAGGGCGAGAAAGCGGCGCAGCTCCGGTGCGGTGAGGCGCGCGAGGTCGGTCGCGCCGGCGAGTTGCGCCAGCACCGCGGTGTCGCGCCGGTACGCCTCGCGCGTGTGCCGGGGCCGCCCGGCAAGCGCCAATGCGAAGGCCTCGAGCCAGGCCGCGTTGGCGGGGGACACCGGCAGCGACGGCGCAACCGGTTTCATCGCGGCCGGTTCAGACCGAAGGCAGGTAGCGTGCGGTGGCGACGCTCGTCAGCTCGGCGAGGCGCATCAGGTAGGTGGTTCCCATCCCCGTGTAGAAGCGCTCCGGATCCTCGCTCGCGAGACCGAGCAGGCCGAAGGTGTGCGCGGTGCGCAGCGGAAGGAAGGCGTAGGACTTGCAGGCGTCGGGCGCGTCGAACCAGTCGCGCGTCTCGAACGGCGCGGCGGTGCCGCAATAGGGCGCGCCCAGGCGGTCGGCGTAATCGTGCAGCTCGAGGCTCGTCGCCGCGAGCTCCGGCAGGTACGACTGCTCGGGCACGCGTCCCCAGAGGCGGCAGGCGACGTGCGGCACGGCGAAATCCTCCTTGAGGCTGTGGTAGAGCACCGACAGCGTCGTCTCGAGGTCGGGCGCCGCGAACAGCGCCAGCGTCGAGCGGTGGAGCTTCTCGCCGATGACGTCGTTCTCGCTGCCGTAGCGGATCAGCTCGCGCAGCCGCTGCTCGAGCTCGACGTTCTTCTCGCGCAGCGTGACGATCTGGCGCTCGGCGATCGGGATGGCGTGCCCGCCGTGCGGATGCGGGACGAAGATCTCGGCGACGACGTCGGCGTAGTCCTCGAAGAACCGCGGATTCTGCTGCAGATACTCGGCGACGGCCTTGGCGTCCATCGATGGGGTCCTGTTCTCGTCTTTTGTCGTTCGCTTCGCGTCGCGCGCCTACGGGGCGGCGACGCTTCCGGTCGCCGCGACCGGAACCTCCCAGCGCCCTTCGAACACCGTCACCGCGGGGCCGGTCATCCGCACCGGAGTGCCCGGGCCCCGCCAGGCGATCAGCAGCGCGCCGCCGCGGGTCGTCACGCGCACCGTGGCGTCGAGGAGTCCGCGCCGGATGCCCGCGACCACCGCGGCGCAGGCGCCGGTGCCGCAGGCGAGCGTTTCGCCGGCGCCCCGCTCCCACACGCGCAGCCGAATGTTAGCGCGATCGACCACCTGCAGGTAGCCGGCGTTCACGCGCTGCGGAAAGCGCCGATGGTGCTCGATCCGCGGCCCCTGCGTCGTCACCGGCGCACGCTCGACGTCGGCGACGACCTGGACGGCGTGGGGATTGCCCATCGACAGCGCGGTGATCTCGACCGCCACGCCGTCGACGTCGAGCGCCTGCACCGGCGCATCGTCGGCCGCGACGAACGGGACGTCGGCGGGATCGAAACGCGGCACGCCCATGTCCACGGTCACCTGGCCGTCGTCGCGGAGCTCGGGGACGATGAGGCCGCCGGCGGTCTCCACCCGGATCGAACGCCGCTCGGTGAGCCCCTGGTCGCGGACGAACTTGACGAAGCAGCGCGCGCCGTTGCCGCACTGCTCGACCTCGCCGCCGTCGGCGTTGTAGATCCGGTAGCGGAAATCGGCGTCGGGGCGCGTGGCCTTCTCGACCACCAGCACCTGGTCGCAGCCGACGCCGAAACGGCGGTCGGCGAGCAGCCGCAGCGCGTCGCGGGACAGCCGCACCTCCTGCCGCACGCCGTCGAAGACCACGAAGTCGTTGCCGAGGCCCTGCATCTTGGTGAAGTTCAGGATCATCGCCGCCGCCCCGCAGCCATCGCCCACCGGCCCCGGCGCCGCGCCGCGGGGGGAGGCCGGGCGCCGGCGGGCGGGCACGGGGGGCGGGGGGGGGGCCCCAGGGGGCCCAGCCGGCACCGCCGCCGCGGCCCGCCACCCACCCGGGGGGGGGGGCCGGGGCGCGGGCGCGGCTCGGGTCCGCGCCGGGGGATCCGGCCCCGGGGCGCGGCCGGCGGCGCCGGCGGCGGGGGCGCGGCCGCGGGCCGACGCGGGGGGCGGCGGGCGGGCCGCCCCGCCCGCCGCCCCGCCCGCCCGCGCGCGCCCGCGCCGGCGGCCCCCCCCGCCCCCCCCCCCCCCCCCCCCCCCCCCCGCGGGGGCGCCCGGCCCCCCCCCCCCCCCCCAGGCGGGCCGACCTCGCCACGGCAAAGCCGCCAGGAGGCCCACACCGGCACACCCACCCCGCACAAGGGGGGGGGAGGACCGCGGAGCCCCATCGCCGTCAGACGTTGAACCGGAAGTGCATCACGTCGCCGTCCCTGACCACGTACTCCTTGCCTTCGAGGCGCATCTTGCCGTGCTCCTTGGCGCCGTGCTCGCCCTTGCAGGCGACGAAGTCGTCGTAGGCGATGACCTCGGCGCGGATGAAGCCCTTCTCGAAGTCGGTGTGGATGACGCCGGCGGCGCGCGGCGCGGTGTCGCCGTGGTGGATCGTCCAGGCGCGCACTTCCTTCGGACCGACGGTGAAGTAGGTCTCGAGGCCGAGCAGCTTGTAGCCGGCGTGGATCACCCGGTCGAGCCCGGGCTCGGTGACGCCCATGTCCTCGAGGAAGACGCGCTTGTCCTCGCCGGAGAGATCGGCGATCTCGGCCTCCATCGACGCGCAGACCGACACCACCGGCGCGCCCTCCTTCGCCGCGTGCGCCTCGACCGCGGCGAGCAGCGGGTTGTCGTGGAAGCCGTGCTCGGCGATGTTGGCGACGTACATCGTCGGCTTCATCGTCAGCAGGAAGAACGGCATCAGCAGCTCCTTCTCCTCCGGGTAGAGGTCGGCGGAGCGCGCCGGCCGGCCGGCATCGAGCACCGCCTCGACCTTCTTCAGCACGGCGAGGATGCGCTGCGCCTCCTTGTCGCCGGCGCGGGCGGGCTTCTCGGCCTTCGCCAGCTGCTTCTCGACGGCGGCGAGGTCGGCCAGCGCCAGCTCGGTGTTGATCGTCTCGATGTCGGAGACCGGGTCGACGCCGCCGGTCACGTGGACGACGTTGTCGTCGCGAAAGCAGCGGACCACGTGCGCGATCGCGTCGGTCTCGCGGATGTTGGCGAGGAACTTGTTGCCGAGCCCTTCGCCCTTCGACGCCCCGGCGACGAGGCCGGCGATGTCGACGAACTCCACGACCGCCGGCAGCACCCGCTCGGGCTTGGCGATGGCGGCGAGCGTGGCGAGGCGCGGGTCGGGCACCTCGACGATGCCCACGTTGGGCTCGATGGTGCAGAACGGGTAGTTCTCGGCCGCGATGCCCGCCTTGGTCAGCGCATTGAAGAGGGTCGACTTGCCGACGTTGGGCAGGCCGACGATGCCGCACTTGAGGCTCATTTCGGTTCCTTGGTGTGGAGCGAGAGCATGGCCCGCTCGAAATCCCCGGCCGCGAGCGCGGGCCAGGCGGCAAGCGCCTTGTCGATCGCCGACAGGATCGCCTGCCGTTCGTCGCCGCGCGGCGGCTTCAGCACGTAGTCGACGACCTCCTGCTGCGGGATCTCCGAATCGCGCGGGTGCCCGATGCCGAGCCGCAGGCGCCAGAACTCCGGCGTGCCCAGCTGGGCGCCGATGTCGCGCAGGCCGTTGTGGCCGGCGTGCCCGCCGCCGAACTTGAGCTTCACCTCGCCGGGCTTGAGGTCGAGCTCGTCGTGGACGACCAGCATCTCGTCGGGCGCGATCGCGAAAAAACGGGCCAGCGCCGATACCGAGCGCCCGGAGAGATTCATGTAGGTGCCCGGCTTCAGCAGGCGCAGGTCGCCCAGCGTCTTCGCCACCTGGCCGTGGAACTTGCCCTCGCTGACGAACGACGCCCCCAGCTGCGCCGCCAGCGCGTCGGCGAACCAGAAGCCGGCGTTGTGGCGCGTCGCGCCGTGCTCGCGACCGGGATTGCCGAGGCCAACCAGCAGTCGAATCATGGATCGGACGAAAACGGGAGAGAGGCTTGGCGGAGGGCCGACGCGACGGGTCGGGGTCGTCGCTCGCCGCCGTCGGCGCGGTCCCGGGCGGCGCCGGGGACCGCCGCCGGGGCACGGGCCGGGCAACGAAAAGGCCCGCCGGCTCAGGGTGCGGCGGGCCTTCGGACCGGCACGACGGCGAAGGCTTACTTCTTCTTCTCGTCCTTGGCGGGTTCCTTCTTCTCGGCCGGCTTCGCCTCGGCGGCCGGTGCCGGCGTGGCCGCTGCGGCCTCGGTCGCCGCGGCTTCCTCGGCCTCGACGTGCGCGCGCGGCATCACCGCGGTCGCGACCACCGGGTCGCGCTTGCCGTGCGACACCACGGTCACGCCGGCGGGAAGCTTGAGTCCCGATGCGTGCAGCGACTGGCCGACCGCGAGCGTGGACAGGTCGACCTCGATGAACTCCGGCAGGTCCCTCGGCAGGCAGGCGACGTCGACCTCGTTCAGCACGTGGCTCACCAGCGCCCCCGAGACCTTGACGGCCGGGGAGACGTCCTCGTTGACGAAGTGCATCGGCACCTTCATGTGGATCTTGCGGTTCTCGTCGACGCGCTGGAAGTCGACGTGCAGGATCTCGTTCTTGAACGGGTGCATCTGCACGTCGCGCAGCAGCACCTTGGTCGTGCTGCCGTCGAGCGTCATCTTCAGGATCGACGCGTGGAAGGCTTCGTTGCGCAGCGCGTGGAAGAGCGCGTTGTGGTCGAGCTCGATCGGCTGCGGCGCGGTGGCGCCGCCGTAGACGATGCCGGGGGCCTTGCCGGCGCGACGCATGCGGCGCGAGGCGCCGCGTCCTTCCTGGGTGCGGGCGAAGGCGGTGAATTCGAATTGCATGGCGGGACTCCTGATGTCTGCGGCCTTCCGGCGGCGGGCCCCGGACTTCCGGGTGGCGGGCCCTGCGCGGTCGTCCGCGGTTGGCGACATCCCGCGCGGCGGCCGGCAGATGCCGGGTGCGGCGCGGGGAAAGCTTTGAATTGTAAACCGATTTGGGCCGCGGCCGCAAACCGCGGCCGGTGGCGGCGGCGCCCGTCCGACCCGGGCGTCAGGGCATGTACTGGCCGCCGTTGACCTCGAGCACCTGGCCGGTCATGTAGCCGGAGAGGCTGGGCGACGCGAGGAACAGCAGCGCGCCGGCGCACTCGTCGGCGGTGCCGAGGCGCGCCATCGGGATCGCCCCCTTGAACGCCTCGAGCATCGCCGGCGTCGAGTGGCGCTCGTGAAACGGCGTCATGATGACGCCGGGCGCGATCGCGTTGACGCGGATGCCGTCCCGGGCCACTTCCTTGGCGAGGCCGCGGGTGAAGGTGCTGACGAAGCCCTTCGCCGCGGCGTACATGGTCGCGCCGTTGGCGCCGCCGTTGCGCGCCGCGATGCTGCTGACGTTGACGATCGCGCCGCCGCCGGAGCGCCGGATGTGCGGGATGGCCGCGGCACAGGCGGTCACCACCGAGCGGACGTTGAGGTTCATCACCTCGTCGTAGAACGCGTCGGTGATCTCGACCACCGGCACGCGCCGGACGAGGCTCCCGGCGTTGTTGACCAGCACGTCGAGGCGGCCGAGCTTCAGCGCCGCCTCGTCGACGACCGCGCGCACCGCCTCGGCGACGGAGAAGTCGCCCCCGAGCGTCACCGCCTCGCCGCCGGCGCCGCGTATCTCCTGCGCCAGCGCCTCGGCCGCGTCGCGGCTCGCGTTGTAGTGGATCGCGACGCGCGCGCCCGCCTCGGCGAACGCCCGGGCCGCCGCGGCCCCGATGCCGGTCGAGGCGCCGGTCACGAGCACCGCCTTGCCGGCGAGATCGTGGACGATCGGATCGCGCATGCGTCGCACCCCCGTCATGGCCGCCGCGCGGGCCGGGCAGCACACCCGGTGAGCGCCGCGCCGTTCATTCGGTGAACAGCGAGCTGACCGATTCCTCGTTCGACACCCGCGTCATGGTCTCGGCCAGCAGCTGCGCGCAGGACAGCTGGCGGATCCTCGGGCAGGCCTTCGCCTCGTCGGTCAGCGGAATCGTGTCGGTGACGACCATCTCGTCGATCTCCGAGGCCGCGATGCGCGCGACGGCGCCGCCGGAGAGCACCGGGTGCGTGCAGTAGGCGAGCACCTTGCGCGCGCCGTGCTCCTTCAGCGCGGTCGCCGCCTTGCACAGCGTGTTCGCGGTGTCGACGATGTCGTCCATGATCACGCAGGTGCGCCCTTCGACGTCGCCGATGATGTTCATCACCTCGGACACGTTGGCGCGCGGGCGCCGCTTGTCGATGATCGCGAGCTCGGCGTCGAGACGCTTGGCGATGGCGCGGGCACGGACGACGCCCCCGACGTCCGGCGACACGACCAGCAGGTCGTCGTAGTTCTGCTTCCAGAGGTCGCCCAGCAGGATCGGCGTCGCGTAGATGTTGTCGACCGGGATGTTGAAGAAGCCCTGGATCTGGTCGGCGTGCAGGTCCATCACCATCACCCGGTCGACGCCTACGGTGGTGAGCAGGTCGGCGACCACCTTGGCGGTGATGGGCACCCGCGCGGAGCGGGGGCGGCGGTCCTGGCGCGCGTAGCCGAAGTAGGGCAGCGCGGCGGTGATGCGGCCGGCGGACGCGCGCTTCAGCGCGTCGACCATCACCAGCACCTCCATCAGGTTGTCGTTGGTCGGCGCGCAGGTGGACTGCAGCAGGAAGATGTCCCGGCCGCGCACGTTCTCCAGCAGCTCGACCATCACCTCGCCGTCGGAAAAGCGGCCGACGACCGCGCGTCCGAGACTGAGGTTGAGATGGCGGCACACGGCCTCGGCGAGCTTCGGGTTCGCGTTGCCGGTGAAGACCCTCATCCGTTCAAAGGCCATGACGTCCTGGAATGAAAGAGGGCAGCCGGCACGGTTGCGCGGGCTGCCCATCGCGATGAGTGGCTGGGGAGGTAGGGATCGAACCTACGAATGCCGGAATCAAAATCCGGTGCCTTACCACTTGGCGACTCCCCAGCGGAAAAACCGGCGCGCACGCTGGCGCGAAAGGGCTCCACCCCGGAACCCGGTCCCGAAGGTCATGCAAAATCCGCCAGCGGATGCCGCGCCAGCGTGCGCGCGACAAAGCCCGCGAAACCCGGCGGCCTTGCCGCCAGCGCGGCACGTGCCAACCGCGCGGTGCCGAACGGCGCGAAAACGCAGGCGCCGGACCCGGTCATCCGCGCGAGCGGCGCGTGCTGTCTTCAGCGCTGCCAGCGCGACGGCGATGTCCGGATGGCGTGCCGCCGCGATCGGCTGCAGATCATTCCGGCCATAACCCTCGGAAAAGACGTCCATTTTCGCTGACGCCGTGTCCCGTGTCAATTCCGGGTCGGCGAAGATCGACGGCGTCGACACCGCGACTGGCGGCACCCACACCGTCACCCACAGCGCCGGCAGCGTGACGGGGGTCAGCTGCTCGCCGACGCCGCGGGCGATCGCCGGCGTGCCGCACAGGAAGAACGGCACGTCGGCACCGAGTCCCAGGCCGATGCGCGCCAGCGCCGCGCGGGAGAGCCGCAGGCCCCAGAGTCGATTGAGCGCCAGCAGCACCGACGCGGCGTCGGAGCTGCCGCCGCCGAGCCCGCCGCCGACCGGCGTTCGCTTGACGACGGCGATGTCCACACCCATCGTCGTGCCGGTCGCCTGCCGCAGCGCGTGGGCGGCGCGCACCGCGAGATCGTCGGCCGCAGGCAGCCCCGGATGCTCGCCGAGGCGGGCGACGACCCCGTCGTCGCGGACGGCAAGCGACAGCGTGTCGCCGAAATCCAGCGCGACGAACAGCGATTCCAGCGTGTGGTAGCCGTCGGGCCTTCGCCCGGTGACGTGCAGGAAGAGATTCAGCTTCGCCGGGGCCGGCACGATGAGCGCACGCATGCCGCGATTGTCCGCGAGCGCCCTGTCGAACGCAAAGCAACGCCCCCGTCAGCGCCAGCGCTCGATCACGATCCGCACCTCGGTCTCAGCATCGGTGAGCCGCAGCCGGGACGGCCGGTGGTCGTCCGCGGCGGCGTAGTCGTAGACGACCTCCCAGCCATCCTGGCGCAGCACGATCGCACGCCCCGCGCGGTCGGCTTCCACCGTGTAGGCGCTCGCGCCGTGCGGCGTGCCGCGCACCCAGGACGAGAGCGCGCCCACCGGCAGCGGAAAGCCCAGCGCGCGCTCGGTCAGCACCGCCCAGTCGCGCGCCGCGTCGCCCCGGCCATCGGCGAGGACGAGACGCACGCGACCCTCGGCGGTGTCGCCGGCGAGCTCGGCCAGCGTCTGGCCGAGCGGCGAAGTCACCACCAGCGCGTCGCGCGCCGGATCGTGACGCCAGGAAAATCCTGCCGCCACGGCGTCGGGACCGCGCCGCGCGGACAGGCGGCCGTCGATCGCGAACGCGGCGTCGGCCACCGGCACCACGGGCGCCGCGGGCGCGGGCGCGACGGGCTCGATGGCCGCGCAACCGGCGACGAGTGCCGCCGCCAGCGCGCAGCCCGCCGCCCGCAGCGACGCGCCGCGCGGACGCTCAGCGCGCGCCGACGCGGCCAGGTTCATCGGGCCGACGGGGCCCGCCGTCGCGGCGACCGGCGTCAGTCGGGCAGCACGGCGGCGACGTCATCTTGGCGCCGGCACCGGCACGAAACGGCGCATCGTGTCGAGCAGCAGCGTGCTGTCGGGCGTCGCCCGGAGCTGCGACTGCCACACCTCGCGCGCCCGCTCGCGATCCCCTTTCGTCCACAGCACCTCGCCCAGGTGCGCGGCGATCTCCGCGTCGGGCCGTTCGGCCATCGCCCGCCGCAGGTAATCCTCGGCGGCGTCGAGGCGACCCAGGCGATAGAGCGCCCAGCCCATGCTGTCGAGGATGAAGGGGTCCCTGGGCGCGAGCTTGTGCGCGCGCTCGATCAGGGCGAAGCCCTCGGCGATGCGCGGCGTCCGGTCGACCAGCGTGTAGCCCAGCGAATTGAGCGCCTGCGCGTTGTCGGGCTTCAGCTCGATGAGGCGCGCGAGCCGCGCCTCGGCGACGTCGAGCCGGTCGAGCTTCTCGGCCACCATCGCGGAGTCGTAGAGCAGGTCCGGGTCGTCCGGATGCTCGGCCAGCGCCTTGTCCAGGACCGCCAGCGCCGCCGCGGCGTCGCCGGCGTCGCGCAGCAGCTGCGCTTCGGCCTGGCGCACCTGAACCCGCTGATCCTGCGTCACGGCCGGCAGGTCGGCGAGGAAACGCCGGGCCTCGTCGACACGCTGCAGCTTGCCGAGCATGGCCGCCGCGCGCAGCTTCGCGATCCAGCCGCGCTCGCTGTCGGGGACGGCCAGATAACGCTCGTAGGCGAGCTGGAAGCGTCCGGTCTCCTCGGCGATCTGCGCCAGATAGCTCTGGACGACGCCGGTCTCGCCGTAGTCCGCCCGCTTGAGGTCGTCGAACAGCGCCTCCGCGGCCGCCCAGTCCTTCGCCTGCATGGCGAGCGCCGCGAGGCCGAACTGCACGTCCCGGTTGCTGCGGTCGACCTCCCAGAGCTTCTCGAACACCGCGCGCGCCTCGGCGTAGCGCTTCTGCCCCACGTAGAGCTGCGCCAGCGCGCCCGCGGCCGGCCGCGACGCCGGGTTCGCCTGCAGATACGTCTGCAGGTAGGCGATCGCGACGTCCGGCGACTCCGTGCCGAGGATCTCGGCCTTTAGCAGCACCGCCCGTTCCCAGCCGGGCTTCAGCGTCAGCGCGCGATCGACCGCGTGCCGTGCGCCGGCGACGATGCCGAGATCGGAGAGTCCGGTGGCATACCCCGCCAGCGCGACGGCGAAGTGGGCCTCGGCGAGCGCCGGGTAGGGCTCCGCGAGCTCGCCGACGGTGCGGAACACCGCGGCCTTGTCGGTTTCGTGGGCGAACAGGCGGTTGAGTTCCAGGAACGCCGCGGCCAGCGCGTCGGGCGATGCCGCGGCCGCCGCCAGCGCCCGCTCGACCTCGGCCTTGGTGGCGCTGCCGCCGGCGAGCGCCTCGAACGCGCGGTTCGGGTTGCCGGCGGAGAGCGCGATCACCAGCTGGCGCGGACGCTCGGCGTCGGGATCGAGCTCGGCCCACTGCCGGGCCGCCTCGAGGGCGATCGCGCGCTGCCGGGTGGCGAGGGCGATTTCGGTGCCGCGCTGGGCGAGCGCCGCGCTGCCGGTCTCGCGCGCGACCTCGTAGTACGCGCGGGCGGCGACGACCAGTTCGCCGCGCTGCAAGGCGACGTCGCCGACCAGCAGACGGTACATGACCTGCGGCGTCAGCTCGGGGTGCAGCGCCGCGGCGGTACGCGCGGCCGCGTCCGGCGCCGCGTCGCCGGACGGGGCGCCGGACTGCCCGGCAGCCTGCCCGGCGACGAACGCCAGCGACACGGCGGCGAGAAAGCTGCGGCGACAAAGCTTGGACATCGTGATCGTCCTGGTGTGGAAGGCGCGGCGGCCGGCTCCGGTCCGCCGCGTCGTCGCCCGGCGGCAGAGGCCGTCGGGGCGGCGCATGGCCGGCGCCGATGTTAGGTTATATTCGCGGGCACGCCAAACCCGTGTTGCCGCGGCCGCGCCAACGCGCGGGACGCGCCCTCGCGCGTGGCGCGCGGATCCCGGACCCATGCCCGAACTGCCCGAAGTCGAGACCACGCGCCGCGGACTGCTGCCGCACGCCGTCGGGCATCGAATCGCCGAACTGCGAGTATACGACCGGCGATTGCGCTGGCCGGTTCCCTCGACGCTGCCGCGGCTGGTCGCCCGGCGGACCATCGACGCCATCGACCGCCGCAGCAAGTACCTGCTCTTCCGGCTCGGCGACGACACGCTGATCGTCCACCTCGGCATGACCGGCAGCCTGCGCGTGTTCACCGCTGCGCCGCCGCTGCGGCCGCACGATCACGTCGACATCGTCCTCGACTCGGGCGCGACGCTGCGCTACCACGACCCGCGCCGGTTCGGCGCGATGCTCTGGGCCCCGGCGCCGGCCGACCGGCATCCGCTGCTCGCCCGGCTGGGGCCCGAGCCCTTCGACCCGGCGTTCGACGCTGCCTACCTTGCCGGCGTCACAAAGCGCCGCCGCGCGGCGATCAAGCTGGCGCTAATGGACAACCACCTGGTCGTGGGCGTGGGCAACATCTACGCCAACGAGTCGCTGTTCCGAGCCGGCATCCGCCCGACGATCGCCGCGCAGCGGATCTCGCGGATCCGGCTCGCGCGCCTGGTCGACGAAGTCCGCGCGACGCTGACCGAGGCCATCGCCAAGGGCGGCTCGACGCTGCGCGACTACGTCGACAGCCGGGGGGAGCCGGGCTATTTCCAGCTCGAGTACTTCGTCTACGGCCGCGACGGCGAGCCCTGCCGCGTCTGCGGGACGCCGATCCGCGGGGTCCGCCAGGGAGGACGGGCGAGTTTCTATTGCCCGCGCTGCCAGCGCTGACGGGGCCTCGCCGGGGGCGGCGGCGCTTGGCACGGGGAATGCTTGCTGCACCTTGCCCGTCACCGCGACCTCACTCCCATGACGCTCAGCGACCGCAGCAGGACCACCCCGACGCGCGACCTCGCCGCGCGCTTCGAAGCCTACAGCGACTGGCGGCGACGGCTCTGCGCCAGCATCGCCAGCCTGCACGACTGGCTCGGCGACGCCGGGCTCGCCGACCCGCAGGTCGATCTCAAGGTCCAGCAGCTCCAGGAGCGGCTGCAGCAGGACAAGCTGGTCGTCGCCTTCGTCGCCGAGTTCTCGCGCGGCAAGTCCGAGCTCATCAACGCGATCTTCTTCGCCGATTTCGGCCAGCGCCTCATCCCCTCGGCCGCCGGGCGCACCACGATGTGCCCGACCGAGCTGCTCTACGACGCGAACGAGCCGCCGTCGATCCGCCTGCTGCCGATCGAGACCCGCGCCCGCGACGCCACCGTCGCCGAATTCAAGACCTATCCCGACGAGTGGGTGAGCTACCCGCTCGACCTCGCGTCGCCCGAGCGCATGGGCATCGCGCTCGCGCAGGTATCGCAGGTCAAGCCGGTGGCCATTGCCGAGGCGCGGCGCTACGGCCTCGCCGACGACGAGGACGTCCTCGCGCCGCTGGCGCCGGGCGGCGAGCGAACGGTCGAGATCCCCTGCTGGCGGCACGCGGTGATCAACTTCCCGCACCCGCTGCTGCAGCAGGGGCTGGTGATCCTCGACACGCCGGGCCTCAATGCCGTGGGCACCGAACCCGAGCTCACGCTGTCGCTGCTGCCCAACGCGCACGCGGTGCTGTTCATCCTGGCCGCCGATGCCGGCGTCACGCGGACCGACCTCGAGGTCTGGAACCAGCACCTCGCCGGCGACGATGCCGCGCAGAAGGCCGGCCGGCTGGTCGTGCTCAACAAGATCGACGGGCTGTGGGACGACATGAAGTCCGCGACGGCGATCGACGACGAGATCGCCCGCCAGGCCGGGACCTCCGCCCGGATCCTCGACGTCGACGTCGCGCAGGTGTACCCGGTCTCGGCGCAGAAGGCGCTGCTGGCCAAGGTCAACGGCGACGACCTGCTGCTCGCCAGGAGCCGCCTGCCCGAGCTCGAGCGCGCGCTGTCGGGGCGCCTCATCCCGGCCAAGCGCGAGATCGTCGGCTCGGCGACGCTCGCCGAGGTCACCGCGCTGGCGGCGCGCGCCCGGGCGCTGCTCGACGCGCGCCAGGCCGGCGTCGCCGAGCAGCTCGCGGAACTGCGGGCGCTGCGCGGCAAGAACCAGGACGTCATCCAGCACATGATGGACCGCGTCCGCGAGGAAAAGGACGTCTTCGAGCGCGGCCTCGCCCGGCAGGCGGCGCTGCGCTCGGTGTTCGCCGAGCAGTCGAACCGGCTGCTCGACCACCTCGGCCTCGAGGCGCTGCGGGCCAACGCCGGCGCGACGCGACGCGAGATCGAGCAGAGCCCCTTCACCAAGGGCGTGCGGCAGGCGATGGGCGACTTCTTCGCCACCATCCGCAACGACTTCGGGCTGGCGTCGCGACAGGCGTCCGAGATCCACGACATGATGCGCGGGATGTACTCGCGCTGGTCCGAGGAGCAAGGGCTGGAGCGCTACTCGCCGCCGCCGTTCGCGATGCTGAAGTACCTGAAGGAGATCGACCGCCTCGAGCGCGCGTACAACACGCACTTCAACACGCTGTGGAACATGGTCAGCAAGGCCAAGTTCGCGCTGATGAAGCGCTTCTTCGAGACCGTGGCGTCGCGCGCCAGGCACGTCTACGACGTCGCGAACCGCGACGCCGAAGGCTGGCTGCGCCTCGTCATGGCACCGTTCGAGACCCAGGTGCGCGAGCACCACCTGCAGCTGCGCCGCCGGCTCGACAGCATCCGGCGCATCCACGGCGCCAGCGGCGAGCTCGAGGCGCGCGTCGGCGAGCTCGAGCAGCAGGACGAGACCCTCGCCGCGGACATCGCCGCGCTCGACCGCGAGCTCGCGGGCATCGCGATCGCGATCTACGACGCCGACGTGCTGCCGCGCGCCGCGAACGGCTGAGCGCACCGGCGGGTCGCAACCCTCAGGCCGGGCTCGCCGCGCCGCTCTTGCGCGCCATCAGGCCCTCGTACTTCTTCTGCAGTTCGCCCTTCGACTCGACGCGCTCGGGATTGACCGGGATGCAGTCGACCGGGCACACCTCGACGCACTGCGGCGTGTCGAAGTGGCCGACGCACTCGGTGCACTTGTCGGGGTCGATCACGTAGATTTCGGGTCCCTGCGAGATCGCGTCGTTCGGGCACTCCGGCTCGCAGACGTCGCAGTTGATGCATTCGTCGGTGATCATCAGCGCCACGGCGACGCTCCTCGCAGACTGGGATTCGGAAGTTCGGCGGTCGTCCGCCGGGTTCAGGCCGGCCCCTCGGCGACCTTGGCCCTGAGCCGCGAGTACACCAGCGGGTGCACGAACGGCGAGACGTCGCCGCCGAACTTGGCGATTTCGCGGACGATGGTCGCCGAGACGAACATGTACTGCTCGCCCGGCGTCAGGAACAGCGTTTCGACCTCGGGATAGAGGTTCCGGTTCATTCCGGCCATCTGGAACTCGTACTCGAAGTCGGACACCGCACGCAGGCCGCGCAGGATCACCCGTGCGCCCTGCGCGTGGACGAAGTCCATCAGCAGGCTCGAGAACGGCTTACTTCGACGTTGGGATACGCCGACAGGACTTCGCGCGCCATCTCGACCCGCTCGTCGGTCGTGAAGTACGGCTGCTTTGACCGGCTGTGCGCGACCCCGACGACGACGTGGTCGAACAGCCGGGCGGCGCGCCGCGTGAGATCCTCGTGACCGCGGGTGAAGGGATCGAAGGTCCCGGGATAGACGACTTTGAGCATCGGCGCGGCTCGCGGGCGGGTGGTCCAGACAGGGCTGACGGCGGGTTGCGCGCCGGGTGGCCGCGCGAATCGGGAGTGTACACAGCCGCCGGCGTGGTTTGCGCCGGAAGTGACAATATTGCCGGGCGACGCGGCGCGGCGGGCTTAAAGAATTACCTTCGTGCTGCGCACTCCGGTGTTCGCGCTTGGGGCGGCCCGGCGCGCTCACGACGCGGCCGGGTCCGGATCGCGGGCGAAGAGGTGGTAGTGCACCTGCCCGGCGCGGTCGCTGCGCAGCGTCGCCAGCCCCGGGCGGGGGCGGCAGCCGGTGGCCGGCCTCGGCGAAGATCCGCCCGTCGGGCGCGAGGCGCGCGAGGCACGCGGGCAGCAGCCACGCCCAGGGGTCGTCGCCGAACGGCGGATCGAGGAAGATCACGTCGAACTGCCGTCGCTCGTCGGCGAGCAGCCGCTTCGCCTCGGCAACGCGCGCTTCGACGACCTTGGCGCCGATGAGCGCGGCGTTGGCGCGCAGCGTCTCGACCAGCACGGGGCTGCGATCGGCGGCCACGACCGCCGCGGCGCCGCGCGATGCCGCCTCGAGCGACAGCACCCCGGTGCCGGCATAGGGTTCGAGGCAGCGCCGGCCGGTGAGATCCTGACCCAGCCAGTTGAACAGCGTCTCGCGCACCCGGTCGGGGGTCGGCCGCAGTCCGGCGACGTCCGGAAAGCGGACCACGCGGCCGCGGTGCAGGCCGCCGATGATGCGGACGCGGTTGGCACGGTGCGGGGTCACGGGACGCGGGCGGGAGGGAGTGGCGGACGCGATGGCGGCGACCGGGCGGGCGCCGCAGGTTAAAATTATAGCTTCGCGTTTCTTCCGTCCCTCGCCGCCGCGTGGCCTTTCGCGCGAACGCGACGCCGCCCCCTTGCCGATGTTCGATCTCTTCAAGCGCAAGCCCGTCGCCGGGCCGACCCCGCCCGCCGGCGCGCCGGCCCGCCCGCCGGGGCGGTGGCCGAGGTCCCGGCCGCGCCGGAGCAGGGGAAGCTCTCCTGGGCCGAGCGGCTGCGCTCGGGGCTGTCCAAGTCGCGCGAAAAGCTCTCGGGCGCACTCGTCGGCGTGTTCAGCCGCCGGACGCTCGACGACGAGACGCTGGAGGAGCTCGAGACCGCGCTGATCACCGCGGACGTCGGCGTGCCCGGAACCGCGCACCTGCTCGGCGACCTGCGCCGGCGCTGGAAGGCCGCCGGCGGGGAGGGCGATCCCAAGGCGATGCTGAAGGCGGCGCTCGGCGATCTTCTCGCCCCGCTCGAGAAGCCGCTGGTGGTCTCCGCCGCCCGGCCGTTCGTGATCATGCTCGCGGGCGTCAACGGCGCCGGCAAGACCACGTCGATCGGCAAGCTCGCCAAGCACTTCCAGGACCAGGGTCTTTCGGTGCTGCTGGCGGCCGGCGACACGTTTCGCGCCGCCGCGCGCGAACAGCTCGCCGTCTGGGGCGAGCGCAACCGCGTCGCCGTGATAGCGCAGGAAGGCGGCGATCCCGCGGCGGTGATGTTCGACGCCATCGCCGCGGCGCGCGCCCGCGGCATCGACGTCGTGCTCGCCGACACCGCCGGCCGCCTGCCGACGCAACTCAACCTGATGGACGAGATCCGCAAGGTGCGCCGGGTGATCCAGAAGGCCGACCCCACGGCGCCGCACGAGACGCTGCTGGTGCTCGACGCCAACACCGGGCAGAACGCGCTGGCGCAGGTCAAGGCGTTCGACGACGCGCTGTCGCTCACCGGACTGGTGCTGACCAAGCTCGACGGCAGCGCCAAGGGCGGCGTGGTCGCGGCCATCGCGAAGCAGCACCCGGTGCCGCTGCGCTTCATCGGCGTCGGCGAAACCGTCGACGATCTCAAGCCCTTCGTCGTCGCCGAATTCGTCGACGCCCTGCTCGACTGACCCGGACGGCGCAAGGAAGCGCCCGGTGGCCGCCAGCATCAGTTTCGCCGACGTCAGCAAGCGCTATCCGGGTGGCGTCGCGGGCGCGGCGGCCGCGCTCGACCACGCGAGCTTCGACATCGCGGCCGGCGAATTCGTCTACCTGACCGGCCATTCCGGTGCCGGCAAGAGCACGGTGTTCCGGCTGCTGGCGGCGATCGAGCGGCCGACCGCGGGCACGGTGCTCGTCAACCAGCAGAACGTCGGCCGGCTGTCGCCGGCGGCCGTCCCGTTCCTGCGGCGCAAACTCGGCCTCGTCCTGCAGGACCAGCGGCTGCTGTTCGACCGCACGGTGTTCGACAACGTGTCGCTGCCGCTGGCGGTGGCCGGCGTGCCGCCGCGCGACGCGGCCAAGCGGGCCCGGGCCGCGCTCGACAAGGTGGGGCTGCTCGGCCGCGAGCGGGCGAATCCGATCGCGCTGTCGGGCGGCGAGCAGCAGCGCGTGTGCATCGCCCGGGCCGTCGTCAACCGGCCGGTGCTGCTGCTGGCCGACGAGCCGACGGCGAATCTCGACGCCGAGTACGCGGGCGTGATCCTGGAGCTGTTCCGCGCCTTCCACGACGTCGGCGTCACCGTGGTCCTGGCGACGCACGACGCGGCGCTGATCGCGCGCTATCCGGCGCGCTCGATCGCGCTCGCGCAGGGACGGGTGGTCCGATGAACGCGTGGCTGCACGCCCACGACGGGGCGATGCGCGACGCGCTGGCCCACGCCCGACGCGCTCCATTTGCCACGCTGTTCGCGGTTGCGGTGCTGGCGCTGGCGCTGGCGCTGCCGCTGGTCGGATTCGTCGTGGTCGCCGGGCTGGCCCGGATCACCGCGCAATTCGACACCGATCCGCAGATGTCGGTGTTCCTGCCGCTGGAGGCCACGCCCAGGGACCGGCAGGCGCTGGAGCGGAGCCTGCGGGCGCGCCCCGGAATCAAGCGGCTGCGCGTCGTCACCAAGGAGCAGGCGCTCGCCGAACTGCAGTCCACCGAAGGCGTGCGCGACCTGTTGTCGGGACTCCCGGGCAACCCGCTTCCCGACACGCTGGTGATCACGCCGGCCCATGCCGCGCGCGAGGCCGTCCATGCGCTGCGGGCCGAGCTCGAGCAGCTGCCGGGCGTGGCTTCGGTGCAGGTCGACACGGCCTGGGTCGAGCGGCTGGAGGGAATTCTGGGCACCGTGCGCGCGGTGGTCCTCGCCGTCGCCGCCATGCTGGGCGTGGCGGTGGTCGCGGTCACGTTCAACACCGTCCGGCTGCAGGTGCTGACCCGCGCCGCCGAACTCGACGTGGCGGCGCTTTTCGGCGCGACCCGCGCGTGGATGCGGCGTCCGTTCCTCTACTTCGGCGCCTTCCAGGGCATCGCCGCGGGACTGCTGTCCATCGCCTTGGCAGCGGGTTTCGTCGCATTGCTGGCCCGAAGCCTGCCCGGGGAAACGGCCGTCGCCGCGCTGCCGGGACGAGGGCTGGCGATGCCATGGGAGTTAGCGCTTACTGCGTTGCTGGCCGCTGCGGGACTTGGCTGGCTCGGCGCCTGGCTGTCCGTCTGGGAACACCTGGGACCAGGCCGCCGGGCCCACCGCTGACGGCCGGAGCCGCGGGGTCGGGGCGTTTCGTCCGCCAATCCCCAGCGACTCGATCGGGAACTTCGGATCGACTTAGCACTCCTACGCTCCGAGTGCTAACATTGAATCGGATGGGTTGCCGGCAAGCGTTGCCGGAGGCCCGTCGGCACCACCCCAAGGAGCCTTTGAGACCATGACCGGAACCGCCCTCACCTTCCCGACGCCGGCGTCGCTGGGTAGTCTCGATCACTACATCCAGGCGGTGAATCGCTTTCCGCTGCTCACCGCCGAGCAGGAAACCGCCCTCGGCCGCCGCCTCGTCCGCGACGACGACCTGTCCGCGGCGCGCGAACTCGTGCTTTCGCACCTGCGCCTGGTCGTCGCGGTCAGCCGCAACTACCTGGGCTACGGCCTGCCGCAGGCCGACCTGATCCAGGAAGGCAACGTCGGCCTGATGAAGGCCGTCCGCCGCTTCGACCCCGAGCGCGGGGTGCGCCTGGTGTCGTTCGCGCTGCACTGGATCAAGGCCGAGATCCACGAGTACATCCTGCGCAACTGGCGCCTGGTCAAGGTCGCGACCACCAAGGCGCAGCGCAAGCTGTTCTTCAACCTGCGCGGGATGAAGGCCACGACGGCGGCACTGACGCCGACCGAGGCGCGGGCGATCGCCAGGGACCTGGGTGTCAAGCCCGAGGAAGTGGTCGAGATGGAGACGCGGCTGTCCGGGCGCGACGTCGTGCTCGACCCGCAGCCCGACGACAACGGCGACTCGATGGGCCCGATTGCCTGGCTCACCGACACCGAGGACGAGCCGATGCAGATCCTCGAGCGCCGGCAGACCGCGTCCAACCGCAGCAAGGGCCTGTCCACCGCGCTCGCCAGGCTCGACGAGCGCAGTCGCCGGATCATCGAGGCGCGCTGGCTGCGCGAGGACGATCCCGCCACGCTGCAGGACCTCGCCACCGAGTACGGCGTCTCCGCCGAGCGCATCCGGCAGCTGGAAGTCAAGGCGATGAAGACGATGCGCTCGCAGATGGGCGCGCTGGCCTGAGGAGGGGACGCCGGTCCGCGGCGAGGGCGTTGCGAGTCCGCAACGACGCGGCCGGAGCCCGCGCGATGCCTGTGGGGCGCCGGGTCGCTCCGGAGCCGGCGGGGCTACAGCTCGACCTGCGTTCCCAGTTCCACCACGCGGTTGGTCGGCACGCGGAAGAAGTCCGAGGCCTTGACGGCCATCTTGGACATCGCGACGAACAGCCGCTCGCGCCACAGCGCCATCCCGTGCCGCACCGTCGCGATCAGCGTCTCGCGCGAGACGAAGAACGACGTGTCCATCATGTCGAACTGCAGCGTGTCCCTGCCGGGCGCCTCGAGCAGCGCCGGCACGTCCGGATCCTCGGTGAAGCCGTAGTAGGCCTCCATCTGCCAGAACTGGCAGCCCAGTTCCCGGGTGCGCACCCGCTCAGCCGGCGGCACGCGGGGGATGTCGCGGGTGACGACGGTGAGGAAGACGACGCGGTCGTGCAGCACCTTGTTGTGCTTGAGGTTGTGCAGCAGCGCGTGCGGCACGCGGTCGGCGGTCGAGGTAAGGAACACCGCCGTGCCGGGCACGCGCGGCGGCGGGCTGGTGCCGATGCTGTCGATGAAGACGTCGAGCGGCATCGAGTCCTCGTTCAGCCGCTGCATCAGCAGCATCCGCCCCTTCTTCCAGGTCGTGAGCAGCGTGAACACCACCGCGCCGATCAGCAGCGGGAACCAGCCGCCCTCGGGGATCTTGATCACGTTCGCCGACAGCAGCGCGACGTCGATCGCGAGCAGCGGGATCACGATCAGCATCGCGACCGGCCGCCGCCAGCGCCAGACCCGTCGCATCACCACGTAGATCAGCACCGAGTCGATCAGCATCGCCATCGTCACCGCGATGCCGTAGGCGGCGGCGAGGTTGTCGGAGTTGCGGAACCCCAGCACCAGCAGCGTGACGGCGACGAACAGCGTCCAGTTGATGAACGGCACGTAGATCTGGCCGATCTCGCGATCCGACGTGTGCAGGATCTTGAGCCGCGGGCAGTAGCCCATCTGGATCGCCTGGCGGGTCAGCGAGAACGCGCCGCTGATCACCGCCTGCGACGCGATCACCGCCGCCATGGTCGCCAGGATGATCAGCGGCAGCACCGCCCACTGCGGCGCCATCAGGTAGAAGGGGTTCCTGACCGCCGTCGGATCGGCGAGCAGCAGCGCGCCCTGGCCGAAGTAGTTGAGCGCCAGCGCGGGCAGCACGACGATGAACCACGCGCGCCGGATCGGCTTGATGCCGAAGTGGCCCATGTCGGCGTAGAGGGCTTCGGTGCCGGTCACCGCCAGCACCACGGCGCCCAGCGAGAAGAACGTCGCCAGCGGATGCGCGAGCGTGAAGTGGATCGCGTGCGACGGCAGCAGCGCGGCCAGGATGCCCGGCTCGCGGGCGATCTGGTGGGCGCCGAGCGCGCCCAGCGCCACGAACCAGGCCAGGCACACCGGGCCGAAGAAGGCGCCGACCGACGCGGTGCCGTGGCGCTGGATCCAGAACAGCCCGATCAGGATGGCGAGCGAGATCGGGACGATGAACGCGTGCAGCAGCGGCGACAGCACCTCGAGGCCCTCGACCGCGCCCAGCACCGACACCGCGGGCGTGATCATGCCGTCGCCGTAGAACATCGCCGAGCCGAAGATGCCGAAGCCGACCAGCCACCAGCGGATGCGCCCCCGCGGGTCGAGGCCGCGGGACACCAGCGCGGTGAGCGCGAGGATCCCGCCCTCGCCGCGGTTGTCGGCGCGCATGATCAGCAGCACGTACTTCAGCGTGACGATGATGATCAGCGCCCAGAACAGCATCGACAGCAGGCCGTGGACGTTGTCCGGCGTCGCGGACAGCCCGTGCGGGCCCGAGAACGCGACGCGCAGCGCATACAGCGGCGACGTGCCGATGTCGCCGAAGACGACACCGATGGCGCCGAGGATGAGCGGCGCCATGTTCCTGCCCGCCTTCGCAGCCTGGACCATCCCGATCGTTCCGTCGCCGGGCGCGCCTCAGCGCCCGCCCGGCGCCCGAAGGGCGCCGGGGGGGCGGGCGGGGGGGGGGGGGGGGGGGCGCCCTCCGGGCGCCGGGCGGGGCGGGGGGGGGGGGGGGGGGGGGGGGGGGGGGGGGGGGGGGGGGGGGGGGGGGGGGGGGGGGGGGGGGGGGGGGGGGGGGGGGGGGGGGGGGGGGGGGGGGGGGGGGGGGGGGGGGGGGGGGCGCTGAGCACCCCCCTCGGGGGGAGGCGAACGGAGTGAGCTTGGGGGTCGTCATTACGCGCCGCTGTCCTCGCCGCGCCGCGCGAATCGGATGTTGAGCTGCTTCAGCTTGCGGTAGAGGTGCGTGCGCTCGAGCCCGGCCTTCTCGGCCACGCGGCTCATGTTGCTCTGCTCGCGGCCCAGCAGCTGCTCGAAGTAGATGCGCTCGAACGCCTCCCGCGCCTCGCGCAGCGGCAACTCGAAGAACCGTGCGGTGATCTCCGGGGAGACGATCTGGGCGGGCGGCGCCGACTCGCCGAGCAGCCGCTTGACGTGCTCGGGCGTGATGTCGCCGGCGCCGGGATTGAGCGCGAGGTTGACGACGACGTTGTGCAGGTGGTCGATGTTGCCGGGCCAGTACGCCTGCGTCAGCGCGGCGAGCGCGGCCGGCTGCATCGCCGACAGCGTGCGCGCCATCGCCTGGTTGGCGTTCGCGTGCTGGGCCGCGACGTCGTTCCAGAAGCGCTCGATCAGGAGCGGTATGTCGTCGCGTCGGACGCGCAGCGGCGGCAGCATCAGCGCCCCGACCGACAGTGCCGACAGCAGCGCCGGATCGAAACGGCCCTCGGCCGCGAGGTTGCCCAGCGCCTCGGCGCTGGTGCACACCAGCGTCGCGTTGGCGCGCTCGAGCTTGGGCAGCAGGAAGCCCAGCCCCTTCTGCTCGGACTTGGTGTACTGCCCGATCTCGGCGCAGTAGAGCACGCCGTCGTGCGCCTCCTCGAGCACGGAGAGGGGGTTGGCGGCGAGCCGGGCTCCGGTGGCCAGCACGACGCAGGGAGCGTCGGGCAGCTGCAGCGCACGGGCCGCGGCGTCGTGGCCGGTGCCCGGCTCGCCCAGGATCAGCACCGGCCGGCGCGCCGCGAGCAGCTGCTCCAGCGCGCGCTCGGCCTCGCGCACCGGCGCCGAGGATCCCAGCGCCGCGAGCGATATGCGGCGCGGCTCGCGGGCCATCGCCACCTTGAGCGCGCGGGCCACCGTGGCGAGGAGCTTCTGCAGCCCGATCGGCTTCTCGAGAAAATCGTAGGCGCCGATCTTGGTCGCCTCGACCGCAGTCTCGATCGTCCCGTGGCCGGACATCATCACCACGGGCATCGTCAGCAGCCCCGCCGCCGCCCACTCGCGCAGCAGCGTCACGCCGTCGGTGTCGGGCATCCAGATGTCGAGCAGCACCAGCGAAGGCTGCTGCCGTGCGCGAAACGCGCGCGCCGCGGTCGCATTCTCGGCCAGACTGACGCGATAGCCCTCGTCCTGCAGAATCTCCGACAGCAGCTCGCGGATGCCGACTTCGTCGTCGACGATCAGTATGTCCTTGGGGGGAGTCATGGATCCTCTATGCTACGCCGGTGCCGGCGTGGCGAAAAATCAGCGTCACCTGCGCCCCGTGCGGCACGCGGTTGGCGAGCTCGACGCGGCCGTGGTGCTCCTCGATGATCTTCTTCACGATCGCGAGACCGAGGCCCGTGCCCTTGGCCTTGGTGGTCACGTAGGGCTCGAACGCCCGGTGCAGCACCTCGTCGCCGAAGCCGGGACCCGCGTCGGCGAAGGTGAGCGCGGCTCCGTCCGGGCGCTCCGCGAGCGTGATCTCGTAGCGAGGGGTCGGGCTGTCGGCCTGGGCGTCGATGGCGTTCTGCAGGAGATTGTGGAAGACCTGGCGCAGGCGCGTCGGTTCGCCCTGGATGACGAGCGGTGCGGCGGGCAGCGACAGCGCGACCTGCGGACGCAGATTCTCGTACAGCGCCAGCACGTCCTGCAAGAGGGCCGTCAGGTCGACCGCCTGCATCCGGCCCGGGCGCGGCTGCCGCGCGTAGACGGCGAAATCGTCGACCATCTGCTTCATCGCCGCCACCTGCGCGACGATCGTGCCGGCGCCGCGGCGCAGCGTCTCCTGATCGGCCGGGTCGAGCTTCGGGAAGAGCTTCACCTCCAGCCGCTCGGCGGAGAGCTGGATCGGCGTCAGCGGATTCTTGATCTCGTGCGCGAGGCGCCGCGCCACCTCGCCCCAGGCCGCGTCGCGTTGCGCCTGGGCGAGATCGGTGACGTCGTCGAACACCACGACGTAGCCGGCAACCGGCTCCACCGGCAGCTGCGATCCGCGCAGCAGCAGCGTGCGGGTGACGTTGGCCACCGAGAGCTCGGCCTGGCGCTGCCACTGGCCACCGGGGCTCTCCCGGAAGCCCCCGTCGACGAGCTCGGCGAACGAGCTCAGCGCCGGCAACTCGCGGCCCCACTCGGCGAGCGGCACCCCGCCGAGGTCGGCCAGCGGCTGCTGCAGGATCACCGCGGCGCTCGCGTTGGCCGTGCGCAGGCGGTGCCGGTCGTCGAAGGCCAGCACGCCGGCCGACAGGTTGCCGAGGATGCTCTCGAGATAGGCACGGGTCGTCTCGGTCGCGCGCCGCGATTCCTCGGCCTTGGCGTGCGCGTCGGCGAGCTGCTGCGTCATGGTGTTGAACGACTCGGTCAGCACGCCGAGCTCGTCGCGTGACGTCACCGGCTGCCGCCGGGTGAAGTCACCCTGCGCCACCGCGCGCGTCCCCTCGGCGAGCAGACCCAGCGGCTCGGCGAACTTCTCCGACAGGACCACCGCCAGGCCCAGCGCCGAGGTGAGCGCGAGCAGCAGCGTCAGCGTCAGCGTCAGCCCATAGACCTTCTTCAGCGACGCGCGCGAAAACGAGATCTCCTGGTAGTCGCGCCAGCCGGCCTGCACCTTCTCGGCGTCCTGCGCCAGGCCCTTCGGCACGGGCTCGACGATCTGCAGCAGCCGCAGCGGCTCCAGCCGGTCGTCGACGTTGACCGGCACGACGACGCGCAGCAGCAGCGTGCCCTCGGGACCCTGCTCGATCGCCGAGAAGCTCTGCTGCAGCCGCGCGCGGCGCACCACCTGCGGTGGCGGCGGCTCCGGCGTCGCCGTCGAGACGGCAACGCCGGCCACGGCCAGCACCGTGCCCGACGACGAGAACAGCGCCGCCTCGGCGACACCGGTCTGGTCGGCGATGCGCCCGAGCCGCGACGCCAGCCCGGCGGCGCCGCCCTCCGACAGGTTGATCGCGATCTGCCCCGCCTTGTTGGCCGTCTCCTTCAGCAGGTAGTCGAGCGCGTTGCGCCCGAGGTTGAGGCCGCCCTCGAGTGCGCGGTCGACGCGGACGTCGAACCAGCTCTCGATGCTCTTGCCCAGGAACTGCACCGAGACCGCGTAGACGAGCGCGCCGGGGAGCACGGCGACGAGCGCGAACAGCAGCACCAGGCGCAGTGCCAGGCGCGAACCGAACACGCCGCGCCTGAGGCTGCGCCGCAGGCGCAAGAGCTGGTAGCCGACCAGGGCCATCAGCAGCGCGACCAGCGCGGTGTTGAGCAGCAGCAGCAGGTCGTAGCGCCGCGCGAACAGGCTGGTGTTCGCCGAGGCCGTCGCAAGCAGGAACAGCGAAATCGCCGCGAGGCAGGCGAAGATCAGCAGCAGCCAGCGGACCGCGCGCGACGGGAACAGCCCGGTCACGGCGTGTAGCTCCAGCGCTGCCAGTCGGATTGCAGCGACCACTCGCGCGAGGTCAGGGCGTTGACCTGGAACGGCTTGGGCAGCTGGTTGCCGTCCAGCAGCAGACGGATCGACGCCTCGTAGCGGACGCCGGGCGTGAGCTGGTCGCGGGACGCGACCAGCCGCCCGGTGACGCGCGACAGAAAGCGCTGGACTTCCTCGAGCGTGTTGAACGTCTGGCCGAGGAGGCCGCTGGCGACCCGGTACTGCCGGGTCAGCGCGTTCCAGGTGACCCGGTAGACCGTCGACGTGCTGAGCGCCTTCTCGTCGAGCCAGTACCACCGCGGCCGCGAAAGCTCGAACTCGAGGATGAAATACAGCGGCAGGCCCTTCAGCAGCGCCTCCTCCAGCGTGGCGTTGATCGCGACGTCGAACTCGGCGTTGAGGTAGTACCCGTCCTCGCCGGCGCGCAATTCGGCGCTGCGCAGCGCGATGGTGTCGGCCGCCGCCGGCCAGGCCACCGCGAGGGCCAGCAGGCAGCCGACGACGAGCGCCGGCAGGTGTCGCGGCCTCGGGCGCAGCCCGGGGCTTCGGTCGACCGTTGCGGCAGTGGGAGGCGCGGGGAGCATGGCGTGGGGGAACCTGCGGCGCCGGCCGGACGGGGCCATCGCCATGCCGTGGCGCCCCGTGACTGTGTGTATTGACGCCGCAGCCGGCGCCACCGCCGGCCCGCCGGCGAACCCGGGTCAGCGCTTGCGGAACAGGGCGTAGAAAAACCCGTCGTGATTGTGGCCCGCGCCGGGCGACGAAGGCAAGAGCTGCCCGCCCCGGGCGGCGACTTCCGGCGCGAAGGTGATGGTTTCGCGCAACGCGTCGCGCCAGCGGACGGCGAGCGCCTCGGCCTGCGCCTCGTTTTCCTCGGCGAACAGCGAGCAGGTCGCGTACAGCATCCGCCCCCCGGGGGCCAGCAGCGGCCAGAGCGCGTCGACGATGCGTCGCTGCTGGCGCGCGAAATTGCGCAGGTCGTCCTCGCGCCGCAGCCACTTGCCGTCGGGATGGCGACGCACGACGCCCGACGCGGTGCAGGGCACGTCGGCGATGATTCGATCGAAGGGACGGCCATCCCACCAGTCGTCGGGCCGCGTCGCGTCGCCGGCTTTCACGGTGACGCGATCCCCGGCGAGCCGCAGGCGCTGCAGATTGCTGCGCAGGCGCGGCAGCCGCGACTCGTCGCTGTCGAGCGCGAGCAACTCGACCTCGGCGATCTCGAGCAGGTGGGTCGTCTTGCCCCCCGGCGCGGCGCAGGCGTCGAGCACACGCTGCCCGGCGGCGGCCTGCAGCAGCGGCGCGGCGAGCTGGGCGCCCAGATCCTGGACCGCGAACGCACCCTCGTCGTAGCCGGGCAGCGCCGGCACCGGCCGCGGCGGATCGACGACGATGCCGATCGCGCCGGCGGCGGTCGCCGCGATGTCCGCGGCGGCGAAGCGCAGCAGCAGCGCCTCGCGGGTGCCCACCCGCAGGTTGACGCGCAACGAGAGCGGCGGGCGCTCGTTGCCGGCGTCGAGCACGGCCGCCCCGTCGTCGGGATACTCGGCCCGCACCCGCGCGATCCACCAGGCGGGGTAGGAGTAGCGGGCGACCGGATCGGTGCGGACTTCGGCCTGCAGCGCCTCGCGCTCGCGCAGGTAGCGGCGCAGGATCGCGTTGACGACACCCTTGGCCGCCGGGCGCGCGATCAGCGCGGCGGCCGCCACGGCGCGATCGACGATCGCGAAAGCCGGCGCCCGCGTGTGGTCGAGCTGGTAGAGCGCCACCGCGAGCAGCGGCGCGAGCAGCGGATCGGCGAAGGGCTTGCTGGCGAGTCGGCGCACCAGCGCGTCGAGCAAGCCCCAGTGGCGCAGCGTGCCGTAGGCGAGCTCCTGCACCAGCGCGTGCCGCCGCCCGCCCGCGTCGTCACCGGCCGGCGCCAGCGCGGCCAGCGCCGCGGGCAGCGCGCTGCCCTGCATCACCCGGTGAACCGCCAGAGCGGCCAGTCGCTGCGCGGGTCGGGCGCAGCCCGGCCATGGGGGCGCTCACACACTCCCGGCCTCTCGAGCCTGCGGCAGGCCGAACCGCATCCCGGCCGCGATGCGCCGGCCGGCGACGCTCGCGGCCGCGTTCATCCGGCGCCCGCCGGCCTGCTGCAGCTCGGTCACCCGCAAGCGGCCCTGGCCGCAGGCGACGACGATGCCCTGGGCGTCGGCGGCGAGCAGCGTTCCCGGGGGCACGCCGACGGCGCTCGCGGCCTCGGCGGTGGCCTGCCAGATCTTGACCTGCTCGCCGGCCAGCGTCGTGGTCGCGCCGGGAGCCGGGGCGAACGCCCGCACCTGTCGATCCAGCACCGTTGCGTCGGCCTCCCAGTGCAGGACCGCTTCGTCGCGACCGATCTTGGACGCGTAGCACGCGCCTTCCGCAGGCTGCGGCGTCGCCGGCAGCACGCCGTCGCGCTCCAGCCGGGCGAGGACGCCGACGATCGCCTCCGCCCCCGCCGCGGCGAGCCGGTCGTGCAGCGAGCCCGCGGTCTCGCGCGGACCGATCGCCAGCGGCACCGTGTCGAGGATGGGCCCGGTGTCGAGACCGGTGTCCATCTGCATCAGCGTGATCCCGGTCTCGCGATCGCCGGCCAGCAGCGCGCGCTGGATCGGCGCCGCGCCGCGCCAGCGCGGCAGCAGCGACGCGTGGATGTTGATGCCGCCGTGGACAGGCCAGGTCAGGATCGCCGCCGGCAGGATCAGGCCGTAGGCGGCGACCACCAGCACGTCGACGGCGATCGCCGTGACCGCGGCCCGGGCCCCCTCGTCCTTCAGCGACGCCGGCTGCAGCACCCGCAGCCCCTCCACCCGTGCCAACGCCTTCACCGGCGAGGGCTCCAGCTTCAGCCCGCGGCCGCGCGGTCGGTCCGGCTGGGTGAGGACCACGGGCACCGCGTGGCCGGCGGCGAGGATCGCCGCCAGCGCCCGGGCCGCGAACTCGGGCGTCCCGGCGAATCCGACCCGCATCGGGAGTTCCTAGCCGGCCAGACGCTGCTTCTTGCGCGCCTTGGCGGCGAGGCGGGCGCGTTTCAGCGGCGACAGGTGGTCGACGAAAACCTTGCCCATCAAGTGATCGAGTTCGTGCTGGATGCACACGGCCAGCAGCCCCTCGGCCTCGAGCTCGAAGGGCTCGCCGCGCTCGTCCTGCGCGCGCACGCGCACCCGCTCGCCGCGGGTCACTTCATCGTAGTAGCCCGGCACCGACAGGCAACCTTCCTCGGTCTCGATCCTGCCCTCGACCGCCAGGAGCTCCGGGTTGATGAAGACGCGGAGTTCGTCCTTGGTTTCGGACAAATCCATGACGACGATCCGCTTGTGGACGTCGACCTGCGTCGCCGCAAGGCCGATGCCGGGGGCGGCGTACATGGTTTCGGCCATGTCGCGGATCAGCTTGACGATTTCGGGGGTGACCGCGGCCACCGGCGTCGCCACCTTGCGCAGCCGGGGATCGGGAAACTCGAGAATATTGAGCAGCACGTTCGATCCTACCTTGCAAAATGCAGACTCGGGATGCAGAATCCGTCCTAAGCCCTTATTTTGCGGCGGTTTAGGACGATAGCAAGGCCCGCCCCCACCGGAAGAGGCTTTATGCGTCAAAAGTTTAGCACACCGAAACGCGTTGCCCTCGCCGCCGTCGCGGCGTGGATTCTGGGTGCGTCCGCGCTGCAGGCCGCCGAGCTCGAGGTGAAAAACCCCGTGCCGACCACGTACACCGTGGTCAAGGGCGACACCCTGTGGGGGATCGCCAGCCGGTTCCTGAAGGACCCCTGGCGCTGGCCGGACATCTGGCGGATGAATCGCGACGCGATCAGGAATCCGCATCGCATCTATCCGGGCGACGTCATCGCGCTCGATCGCGACGCAAGCGGGCAGTGGCAGCTGAGCGTGCGCAGCTCCACCGTCCGGCTGTCGCCGACCGTGCGGATAGAGGCGCTCGACACCGAGGCGATCCCCAGCATCCCGCCGGGCGACATCGAGCCCTACCTGTCGCGGCCGCTGATCACCGGTCCCGCCGGCCTCGCCGACGCCCCCGAGATCGTCGCCGGGCGCGACGACCGGGTGGTTCGCGGCGGCAGCGACGTCGTCTACGTGCTGGGCCTCGATCCCAAGAAGGGTGACCGCTGGCACATCTACCGTCCCGGCCGAACGCTGGTTTCGCTCGACACCGGCGAGGTGCTGGGCTACGAACAGCGCCACGTCGGCAGCGGCAAGGTCGAGCGCTTCGCCGACGTCTCCACGCTGCGCATCACCGCTTCGTCGCAGGAGATCCTGATCGGCGACAAGCTGGTGCCGGTGCCGCCCGAGCAGATCATCAATTTCGCGCCCCACGCGCCGGCCCAGCCGGTGGACGGCCGCATCATCGCCAACGGCCGCGACTCGGTCGAAGTCGGCCCCGGCTGGATCGTCACCCTCGACAAGGGCGCCCGGGACAACATCGACGTCGGCACCGTGCTCGCGATCTATCGCGCCGTTCCCGACATCCTCGACCCGCGGCCGAGCAGCACGCCCGACGTGATCGAGTACCCCGGGTACGCGACGCTGTTCCTGCGGCCCGACCCCACGTTCCTGAAGGTGCCGGACGAGCGCTCGGGCCTGCTGTTCGTGTTCCGGGTGTTCGACCGCGTGTCCTACGCGCTGGTCGTCAGCGCCACCGACCCGATCCACGTCGGCGACTACGTCCGCAAGCCCTGACCCCCCGGGCCGGCGGCGGCAGGCCACCGCCGCCGTGTCCGCCCTGCCCCACCCGCGATGATCGTCGACTCCCGCGTCGAGGCCTGGGCGGCGCTGCAGGCGGTCGGCATCGCCCCGCGGGCGCTGGTCGACCTGCTGCGCAGCCTGGGCGGCCCGGAAGCGATTCTCGCGGCGTCGCCGGCCCAGCGGCGGCGAACGGCCCCGGCGGCCGTCGCGGCGGCGCTGGAAGCCGGCCCCGAACCCGCGCGCCTGGCCGCATCGCTCGGGTGGCTGGCGCAGCCGGGCAGCGATCTCGTCGCCTGGGACGACGCTGACTATCCCGCCGCGCTGCTGCAGATCGCCGATCCGCCGCCGGTGCTGTTCTGCCTCGGCCGGCGCGAGCTCCTCGGCCGCCCCGCGTTCGCCATCGCCGGCAGCCGCAATGCGACGCCGCAGGGCATCGCCGACGCCGAGGCCTTCGCCGCGGCGCTCTCGGCGGCCGGACTCACCATCGTCAGCGGGCTGGCCGCAGGCATCGACGCGGCCGCGCACCGGGGCGCGCTGCAGGGACCGGGGGGCACCATCGCCGTCACCGGGACCGGGCTCGATCGCGTCTATCCGGCCTCGCACCGGCAGCTCGCGCACGCGCTCGCGCAACAGGGCCTGCTGCTGTCCGAGTTCACGCCCGGCACGCCGCCGCTGAAGCATAATTTCCCGCGCCGCAACCGCATCGTCAGCGGCCTTGCCCGCGGCGTGCTGATCGTCGAGGCGACGCTTTCGTCGGGATCGCTGATCACCGCGCGCCTCGCCGCCGAGCAGGGGCGCGAGGTGTTCGCGCTGCCGGGGTCGATCCACTCGCCGTTCTCCAAGGGCTGCCACAAGCTGCTGCGCGAAGGCGCCAAGCTCGTGGAAACGGCGGCCGACATCCTCGACGAGCTGCGCCTGCCCGGCAGCCCGGGGGCGCGCGCCGACACCGCCACGGCCGCGGCCCCGCCCGGCGACGCGCCCGCCCGCGCGCTGCTCGAGGCACTGGGGCACGCCCCCGCCGACGTCGACACGCTCTGCACGCGCACCGACCTCGACGCGGCCACGATCGCCGCCCTGCTGTCCCGGCTCGAACTCGACGGCTTCGTCGCCGCGGTGCCGGGCGGGCGCTGGCAGCGCCGGAGCTGAGAGGGCCTCGCGCGCGTGACGCGCGCGCGCCTCGGCCTGGCCCTCCTCGGCCAAAGGTTTCCTTGCCCCGGCCGCTCGGACTTGGTTACTATCTGCCGCTCTCCAGCCACCCCCCAGTCCATGTCCAAGAGCCTCATCATCGCCGAGAAGCCGTCCGTCGCCGCCGACATCGCGCGGGTGCTCGGCGGGTTCACCCGGCAGGGCGACTACTTCGAGAGCGACCGCTACGTCCTCTCGTCGGCGGTCGGGCACCTGCTCGAGATCGGGATGCCCGAGGACGAGGAAGTCAAGCGCGGCAAGTGGACCTTCGGCCACCTGCCGGCGATCCCGACCAAGTTCGCGCTGAAGCCCATCGAGAAGAACGAGGCCCGGCTCAAGGTCCTGCTCAAGCTCATCAAGCGCAAGGACGTCGCCGACCTGATCAACGCCTGCGACGCCGGGCGCGAGGGCGAGCTGATCTTCCGCTACATCGTCGATTTCGCCAGGAGCGCCAAGCCGATCCGCCGCCTGTGGCTGCAGTCGATGACCCCGGCGGCGATCCGCGACGGCTTCTCGACGCTGCGCAGCGACGCCTCGATGCGCCCGCTCGCCGACGCCGCGGTCTGCCGCTCCGAGTCCGACTGGCTGGTCGGGATCAACGGCACGCGGGCGATGACGGCGTTCAACTCCAAGTCCGGCGGCTTCCAGCTCACCACCGTCGGCCGGGTGCAGACGCCGACGCTCGCCATCCTGGTCGAGCGCGAGGAGAAGATCCGCGCCTTCCGGCCGCGCGACTACTGGGAGGTGCTGGCGACCTTCCGCGCCAGCGGCGGCGAGTACACGGGCCGCTGGTTCGACGAGGCGTTCCGCAGGAGCGACGACGACCCCGACGGCCGCGCCGAGCGGCTGTGGGACGAGGCGCGCGCCCGCTCGCTGGCCGAGCGCTGCGTCGGCCAGCCCGGCGTCGTCACCGAGGAATCCAAGCCCTCGACGCAGATCGCGCCGCTGCTCTACGACCTCACCAGCCTGCAGCGCGAAGCCAACGGCCGCTTCGGCCTGTCGGCGCGCACGACGCTGTCGCTCGCGCAGTCGCTGTACGAGAAGCACAAGGCGCTCACCTACCCGCGGACCGACTCGCGGGCGCTGCCCGAGGATTACCTCGACACCGTCCGGGCGACGATGGAATCGCTGGCCGAGTCCAACGCCTACGGCGGCTTCGCCCGGCAGGTGCTGAAGGCCAAGTGGGTCCGGCCCAACAAGCGGATCTTCGACAACGCCAAGATCTCCGACCACTTCGCGATCATCCCGACGCTGGTGCGGCCGAAGAGCCTCAACGAGCTCGAAGCCAAGCTCTACGATTTCGTCGTCAAGCGCTTCCTCGCGGCGTTCTACCCGCCGGCCGAGTTCCTGCTGACCACCCGGATCACCCGCGTCGCCGACGAGCCGTTCAAGACCGAGGGCAAGGTGATGGTCGCCCCGGGCTGGCTCGCGGTCTACGGCAAGGAAGCGCAGGCCGACGAGGGCACGCTGGCGCCGGTGGCGGCCGGCGAAAGGGTGGCGACCGAAAGGTCGACGTCGCGGCCAACACCACGCGGCCTCCGGCGCGGCTCAACGAAGCCACGCTGCTGTCGGCGATGGAAGGCGCCGGCAAGCTGATCGACGACGAGGACCTGCGCGAGGCGATGCGCGAAAAGGGCCTCGGCACGCCGGCGACGCGCGCGCAGATCATCGAGGGCCTGCTGGCCGAGAAGTACATCTACCGCGAAGGCAAGGAGCTCGTCCCCACGGCCAAGGCCTTCTCGCTGATCACGCTGCTGCACGGCCTCGGCGTGCCCGAGCTCTTCTCCCCGGAACTCACCGCCGAATGGGAGTTCAAGCTCGCGCAGATGGAGCACGGCAAGCTCGCGCGCACCGCCTTCATGCGCGAAATCGTCGCCATGACCCAGCACATCGTCGGCCAGGCGAAGGGCTACGAGAGCGACACCATCCCCGGCGATTTCGCCACCCTCGACGCCCCCTGCCCCAAGTGCGGCGGCGAAGTGCACGAGAACTACAAGAAGTTCCAGTGCCAGTCCTGCGAGTTCGGCTTCTGGAAGATCATGGCGGGGCGGCAGTTCGAGAAGGCCGAGGCGGAAGCCCTGCTGCGCGAGCGCGCCGTCGGTCCGCTGGACGGCTTTCGCAGCAAGCTCGGCCGGCCGTTCTCGGCGTCGATCAAGCTCAACGACGCGCTCGAGGTCAAGTTCGACTTCGAGGACGCGGCCGGGTCCGGCGACGACGCCGAGGCCCCCGATTTCAGCGCGCAGGAGCCGCTCGGCGACTGCCCCAAGTGCGGGGCCCGGGTGTTCGAGCACGGCCAGTCCTACGTCTGCGAAAAGGCCACCGGCCCCGGCAAGACCTGCGATTTCCGCTCGGGCCGCCTGATCCTGCAGCGCCCGATCGAGGCGGCGCAGATGAAGAAGCTCCTCGCTTCCGGCAAGACCGACCTGCTGCAGTTCGTGTCGGCGCGCACGCGGCGCCCGTTCTCGGCGTTCCTGGTGCGCCAGCCCGACGGCAAGATCGGCTTCGAGTTCGAGGCCAAGGTCGGCGGCAAGGGCGCGCGCGGTGCGCGCGGCGGCGGCGCCCCGCTGCGCGTGCTCGGTCCGCACCCCGACGATCAGGCGCCCGTCGAACTGCACGCCGGCCGCTACGGCCCCTACGTCAAGCACGGCAGCGTCAACGCGACGCTGCCCGATCGCGACCAGCTCGACACGCTGACGCTCGACGAGGCGCTGGCGCTGCTCGCCGAGAAGGTCGAGCGCAGCGGCGGCGCACCCGCGAAGCGCGGCGCCAAGGCGAAGACCGCCAAGGCAGTCCCCATCCCCGCGCGCGAAGGCGGCGACCACGGCGGCGGAGCCGGCGATTGCGGAAGTCGCGCCCCGGACCCGCAAGGCCGCCGTCCGCAAGACGGCGACCGGCGGCGCGAAGACCGCCGCGACGAAGCGGCCCGCGGCCCGCAAGCCGACCGTCAAGACCGCGGCCAAGACCGCAGCCAAGACGACGGCCAAGGCTCCCGCGGCGCGGCGTCCCAGGACCGCGAAGGCGTAGCTCGCCGCCGGCTCACGAACTGCCTTCGGGCTCACACCACGCGCCGCAGCAGCGCCGCGTCGTCGTCGGGCCCGCCGCGGAAGAGCTCGATGGCCGCGTCCACCGACGCCGCCTTCAGCAGCCGCTCCTGCACCGCTGCCGGCGACCACTGGCCGGCGGGGACGACCGCGGCGAAGCGCGCCGCGGCGTCCCGATCGTCGAAGAACTTGAGGAACATCCGCTCGAGCTGGTCGCGGTCGCACAGGCTCAATTCCATCCGGAAGTCGACGCGGCCGGAACGGATCGCCGCCTCGTCGATCAGCTGCGGGTGGTTGGTGGTCAGGAACACCACCGAGCCCTCGTGCGCGGCGACGCCGTCCAGCGCGTTGATGAAGCCGGAGTACGACACCCTGACGCCGGTGTCGGCCTTGCTGCGCTGCTGGAAGAACGCGTCGACGTCCTCGATCAGGATCACCGAGCGGCGCGGCACCGTGCCCAGCAGGTTGCCGATCTTCTCGTCGGTGACGTTCGGCGAGGCCAGCGAGAGCACGCAGACGTTCAGCGCCATTTCGGAGGCGAGCGCCGTCACCAGCGAGGTCTTGCCGGTGCCCGGCGGCCCGTACAGCAGGTAGCCGCGCCGCCACGGTATCCCCAGCGTCTCGTAGCGCTCGTGCGAAGCGAAGAAGCGGTTGAGGTCGGCGAGGATCGCCTCCTTCTGCCCCGCCTTCAGCACCACCGAGTCGAGCTTGCGGTTGTTGCCCAGCCGCGCCCGCGTCCACTCGTTGTTGTACGGGCTGGGCACGTAGATCGCGATGTGGTTGAGCTCGCGCTCGATGCGCCGCTGCATCGCCGCCTCGACCAGACTCTCCAGCGGCCGCTTGTCCCGGCCGAAGGTCGACAGCGCGATCTTCTCGATGATCGACGTGGCGACCTGGACCTCGCGCTTCATCCACATCAGCCGGCCGTCGAGGAAGAAGAGGTGGAAGCCCTCGCCGGGCGAGAACACGGTCGCGGGCCTGCCCCCCTGCTGGAGCTCGTCGTTGAGACTCTGGTAGGCGGTGCCCTGGCGCACCGAGCGCACGGTGAAGTTGTTCAGCCGGCGCAGCGCGTCGCGGCTGTCCATGTACTCGACCAGCGCCGGAAAGAGGAGCTCGTCGCGGCTGTCGACGGTCAACGTGGTGACGAAGAAGTGCTTGCCCCAGGCGACGAGCTTGACCGGGAACTCGCGAAACCACATCGCGACGATCCCCAGCAGCGCGAGCAGCACGCCGCCCGAGACCAGCTGGTTGTCGGCGAAGGCAGCCTGCAGCGATTCGATCATTCGGTGCTCCCGCAAACCGGAGGGAATCCGGCGATAGCCAACAACGCGCGACGGGGGCATCGCGCCGACACCGGCGTGCGGCGGGTCTTCTGCACCCGCACCTCGAGCTCGCCGACGGCGATCCGGTGGTCGATCGCCTCGCCGAGAAACGCCTTCCGCGCCACCACGCCGCGCACGCCGACGCCTCGACGCGGGCGAGCTTCAGCGGTCAGCCGACGTTGTCGGCGACGCTCATCTGCGGCCAGACCGCGTAGTCCTGGAACACCACGCCCAGTCCGCGCTCGTTCGGCGGCACGATGCGCCCGGCCGAGGCGCCCGAAGCCGAGCGCGTCCAGTCTGCGCCGACCGCGGCGGCGCGGACTGTGCGGAATCCATCGGCAGTCCTGCGGCTCCCGGGGGCCGTCAGCCGAACGGCCGCACGCCGATCAGCGGGCCATGCAGCAGGAAGGCGAACACGCCCCAGGCCACGATGCCGATACCCGCCGCGACCAGCGTGCGCCCCGCGGTGCCCGCCGGCCGCGCCGTGCCGGCGACGCGGTCGCGGCGCCGCGCGGCGACGAAGTCGGCGATCGCCCAGGCCAGGAAGGCGCCGAACAGCACGACGTCCGCGAGGTTGCCGTTCGCCAGCAGGTGGGAAAACGCCCAGACCTTGGTGCCGGCGACCATCGGGTGCCCGATCGCGGCCTTGATCCGGTTGCCCGGCACGTACGCGGCCGCGAGCAGCACGAACGCCGGCAGCGTCAGCAGCGAGGCCAGGTGCCGCGTCCAGGTCGGCGGCGTCCACACGATCACCGGGGCGCCGCGCGCCACGCCGTAACCCCAGACGATCAGCGCGAAGCCCGCCAGCGAGACCACCGAGTAGATCCCCTTCCACGGACCCTCGCCGAGCTGCGCGATCCGGCGCGCACGCCAGGGGTCGGCGACGATGCGCAGCGAGTGGGTGCCGAGGAAGAGCAGGAGTCCGGCGATCAGCAGTGTCATGGAGGGGCTCGCGAGTGGCGGCGCCGTGCGCCGGGGGGGTCGTCGTCAGGTTCTCAGGCCTGGCGGGTGCTGATCCGCTTCACGCCGGCGACGAACCGGGCCAGCGTGTCGGACAGCACCCCGCGCGGAATCATCGCCTCGATCAGCTGGAAGCGCCCGCGCGCGGCGACCGCGTGGTCGAGCGCCGCCTTGAACTCGCGCCGGGTGTGCACGCGCACGCCCTCGCCGCCCAGCGCCGGCGCGACGGCGGCGAAATTCCAGTCGTCGAGGTCGTTGAACTTCGACTCCGGCTGGAACGTCCGCAGCATTTCCCAGCTGGCGTTGTTGAACACGATCACGATCGGGTCCCAGCCGTAGCGGCGGCAGTTGCCGAGCTCCCAGCCCGTCATCTGGAACGCGCCGTCGCCGACCAGGATCAGCGGGCGCTCGCCGGCGGCGGCCTGCACGCCGAGCCCGGCCGGGACGCCGAAGCCCATCGACGCGTAGTACCCGGGAGCGACCAGCGACGTGTGGTCGATGTCCATGGCGGTGAACAGGCAGTCGCCGACGTCGGTGGCGATCGGCATCCGGCCGCGCGCCGTCATCAGGTCGTTGACTGCGCGGGCGATGTCCGACGGGCCGATCGGCGCGTCGTCGGCGACGTAGCCGCGCGGGTAGGCACCGGTCGCGCCGGACGGCGGCGCCAGCCGCGGCGTCACCCGCTGCAGCAGCGCGTCGACCAGCGCCGCCAGCGGCAGCGCCGCGTAGGTGTGGTGGCCCAGCGTCACCTCGCCGTCCAGCGCGCGGATCGTGTGCCGCAGGTCGATCTGCCGGGCCGACACGCCGAAGTTGGTGTCGGAGATGATCACGCCGAGCAGGAACAGCGCGTCCGATCCCTCGACGCGCTCGGTGAGCCCCGGATCGCCGGCCACGCCGAGGTAGGTGCCGAGCAGCGGCGCGTCGGTGCCGGCCAGGAGGCCGCGCCCCATCAGGCTGGTGACCACCGGCAGCCCGAGCCGCCGCGCCAGCAGCGCCACCCGGTCCTCGAGCCCGAAGCGGCGGACTTCGACGCCGACCATCAGCATCGGCGCCTTCGCCGCGGCGAGCCGCTCCAGGATCTCGTCGACACAGGCGGCGAGCGCGTCGCCGTCGACGGGATCGGGCGGCAGCATGTCGACCGCTCCGCACTCGACGCCGACCATGTCGCGGGGCAGCTCGATGTAGACCGGCCGCGATTCGCTGCGGCAGCGGGCGAGCGCGCGGGCGATGCGTGCCGGCGCGCGCGCGGCGTCGTCCAGGCGCACCTGCTCGCAGGTGATCTCGCGGAAGATCCGGTACTGCGAGTCGAGCGTCTTGGCCTGATGGTGCAGCAGCAGTCCGGCCCGCGCCTCTCCCTTGCCGGGCGCGCCGGAGATCACCACCACCGGCGAACGCTCGGCGTAGGCACCGGCCACCGCATTGACCATGTTGAGCGCCCCGGCGCCGTAGGTGACGGCCGCGACGCCGGGCGCGCAGTTCACGCGGGCGGCGGCGTCGGCGGCAAAGCCCACCGCCGGCTCGTGCGACAGCGTGTGCAGCGGCAGGACGCCCGACTCCTCGATCACCTTGAAGAAGGGCAGCGCGAAGTCCCCGGGGATGCCGAAGATCTGCTGCGCACCGTGCGCGCGCAGCGCCTGCAGCAGGCTGTGGGCGAGTTTCATCGGGAGCGGAATCGGGTCGGGGCCGGGGCTGGCGCGCCCCTTTGCGGGAGCGCGTCAGGCGAAGAATACTCCGAACCCCTGCTGCGATCGACGCGGCACGGAGCCGCGGCGCGGGGCGTGGCGCGTCAGTGGCTGCGCGGCGCGGGCGCGGCGGCCGCCGCGGCCCGGGCAGCCACCGGCTCGACCTCGAACTCCGCGGCGCCCGGTGCGCATCCCTCGCCATCGATGCCCGTTCCCGGCGGATGACGGTGCTCGCGCAGCAGAACCGCGATCTCCGCGCCGGGTGCCGGATGGCCGAGCAGGAAGCCCTGCATGGTCGTGCAGCCCAGCGCCGCGAGGAAATCGAATTGCGCCCGGGTCTCGACGCCCTCGGCCACGACGACGACGTCGAGGCTTTGCGCCATGGTGATGATTGCCCGGGTGATCGCCGCGTCGTGGGCGCTGGCCGCGGCTGCCTGGGTGAACGACTGGTCGAGCTTCAGTTTGTCGAACGGCAGCCGCCGCAGGTACGACAGCGACGAATAGCCGGTGCCGAAGTCGTCGATGGCGATCTTGATCCCCAGCGCGCGCAGCCGGTTGAGGTTGTGCAGCGCGGCTTCGTAGTCGACCATCAGCATCGACTCGGTCACCTCGAGCTCGATGTACCTGGCCGGCACGTCGACGACGCGGGCGATGTCCTGCAGCCGCTCGGCAAGCGCGGGGTCGACGAGCTGTGCCGCCGACAGGTTGACGGCAATCGGGATGGCGCCCAGACCCATCTCGCGCCAGCGATTGTGCTGGATCAGCACCGACACCAGCACCCACTCCCAGATCGGCATGATGAGGCCGGTCTCCTCGGCCACGGTGATGAACTGTGTCGGATTCAATTGGCCCTGCCCCGGGTGGTTCCAGCGCAGCAGCGCCTCGACGCCGAGGATCGCGCCGCTGCGCACGTCGAACTGGGGCTGGTAGTGCAGCTCGAACTGCTGCGCCTCGACGGCGATGCGCAGGTCGCTCTCGAGCAGCAGCCGGCGGGCGGTCTCGGTGCGCATCGACTCGTCGTAGAACGAGTAGCGGTTGCGGCCGCGCGACTTGGCCTGGTACATCGCGACGTCGGCATTCATCAGCAGCGCGTCGAGATCGGCGCCGTCGCGCGGGAAGAGCACGACGCCGATCGACGCGGAGACGAACACCTGGTTCTTGCCCAGCGTCACCGGCTTGGCGAGCGATTCCAGCACCCGCTGGGCGACGCGCCCCGCCGCCTCGTCGTCGGCCACGCCGTCGAGCAGCACGATGAACTCGTCGCCACCGCGGCGGCAGAGGTCGCGCTCGGCGGGCTCGCCGTCGGTGGCGCCCTTGCCGTGATCGAGCCGCAGCACCCGCGTCAGCCGCTGCGCGATGATGCGCAGCAGCTCGTCGCCGACCGCGTGCCCCAGCGTGTCGTTGATGCGCTTGAACTGGTCGAGGTCGAGGAACATGAGCGCGAACGCCTGACCCTGCCGGCGTGCACGCTGCAGCGTCTGCTCGAGTTTTTCGTCGAAGCGCGCGCGATTCGGCAGCGCCGTCAGCACGTCGAAGTACGCGAGACGGTGGACCTCCTCGTAGGAACGGGTGCGCTCGGTGGCTTCCTGCACGGTGCCGACCACGCCGCGGGCGCGGCCCGAAGCGTCCAGCAGCGGCTCGCCGAGCAGGTGGGCGTGACGCACCGCGCCCGCCGCGTCGACCAGGCGCAGGTCGAGACCGGGCTGCACCCGGCCGCGCGCGAGGGCGACCAGCCAGCGCCGCAGCGCCCGCCGGTCGAGCGGGTGCACGAGGTCCAGCACCGCTGCACCCACCGGCCGGAATTCCGTGGGGCGCACGCCGGCGATGCGATAGACCTCGGCCGACCAGCTGATCCGATCGGACTTGGGCCGCCATTCCCAGCTGCCGACGCGGGCGATCCGTTGCGCCCGGGTCAGGTGGCGGACGACACGGCGACGCTGGCGGCTGTCGAGATCGTCTTCGTTGCGCGTCGGCTGGTACGGTTGCCGCAGCAGGGCCGGCCGCCCGGCGAGCTGCCCGATGTAGCGGTGGATGCCCTTGACGCCGCGCGACACGGTGTCGGAGAACTTCCGCGTGGCCGAGGGGGGCGTGGGCCCGGGACGCGCCGGCGCACCTGGGCGACGACGCTGCGGGGCGACAACGGCGAAGATCGCGGTGGCCGCGGCAGCAACCGCACTGCCGGCGAGCGCCGCCGCCCAGTTGCCCGTCGCGAAGCCCAGCAACAGGATCGCCAGCATCCCCGCGAGCGCGACGGCCGACGCAAGCCCGCCGGGTCGCCGGGCGCGTGATCCGGATTGCGCGGCCGGGACGGGCTGGTCGCGGGGCGAGGACGTCGGCAGTTCGATCACGGCAAGTGGTTCTTGTTGTTGTCCGGTGGTCCAGTGCTCCGCGCTGCCGCGGTCGCCGCTGTCCGGGACGGCGGGCGCGCGGTCGAAATGGCCGCCGCCACCGGCCGGCTCTGCCCTGATCCGCAAAGACCGTGCCAGAATCCCCTGGTGGTTGAGCGGAGGAAAACCGCGGCGCCGGCACGCCATCGACCTGGCACCGCGGCATGCCGTCCGGTGTCACATGTTGCCGCCGCCTTGCGCTGCGGCGGACCGGGCGGGACGCCCGGGGCAGCGCGACTTGAACCGCGTCGCCGCGCGTGGGAGACTGAGCGCTTTGCATCCGGGCGCACGGCGGTTTCGCCTGCCCGCCATGCCACCATGAAAATCGCGCACATCTCCGGTCACTACGACCTCACCGAGTCCGAGTTCGAACGGCACTATCGTCCGGAAATCGACGAAGCCATCGCCCACGGCGACCACTTCATCGTCGGCGACGCCAATGGCGCCGACTTCAGCGCCCAGCAGTACCTGTTCGCCCGCCTCGGGGCCTCGGACCGGGTCCGGGTCTTCCACATGCTCGACCGGCCGCGGCACAACGCGGGCTTCGCCACCGTCGGCGGTTTCGACAGCGACGAACAGCGCAACGAGGCGATGACCTGCCAGAGCGATTACGACATCGCGTGGGTCCGGCACGGTTTCGAGCACGCGGGAACCGCGCGCAACCTCGCGCGCCGGCAGCGTCAGATCGCCACTGCCGACGGCGTTCCGCCGGCGCCCCGTCGGGCGACGCGCTGACCCCGGACAACGCCGGGGAGCGCGCCGAGGTCGCCGCGCCCCCGAGGTGGCCCCACGGACATTCACGGAGGCGAATGTCCCCTCGGATGCGACAATGCCGTCCGTCGCGAACAAGAGGGGCGGACGATGGGTGCGTGGATCGAGTTGACGGCGGCGGATGGCGCCCGGATTGCCGCCTATCGTGCGCAGCCGGCGGGCGTGCCGCGCGGCGGCCTGGTCGTCGTCCAGGAAATCTTCGGCGTGAACCGCCACATCCGCAGCGTGTGCGACGGCTACGCCGCCGACGGCTACCTCGTCGTGGCGCCGGCGCTGTTCGACCGCTGCGAGACCGGCGTCGACTGGGGCTACACGCCCGACGACGTCGCTCGCGCTCGCGCGTTGCGCGGCCGCGTCGACACCGACCGCGCGCTGCTGGACGTCGCGGCGGCCCGCACGGTGGCCGCGGACGCCGGCCGCGTGGGTGTCGTCGGCTACTGCTGGGGCGGATTGCTGGCGTGGCTCGCCGCCGCCCGCGTGCCGGGTTTCGCCTGTGCGATCGCCTACTACGGCGGCGGCATGCCCGATGCCGTCGGCGAGCACCCGCGCTGCCCGGTGCTCGCGCACTTCGGCGAACAGGACGCGATGATCCCGCTCGCCGGCGTGCGCGCCCTCGCGGCCGCGCACCCGGCGGTCGAGGTGCACACCTATCCGGCCGGCCACGGGTTCAACTGCGACGAACGGGCGTCGTTCGACGCCGCGGCCGCGCGGCTCGCGCGCGAGCGCAGCCTCGCGTTCCTGCGCCGGCACGTCGGCTGAACTGTTCCGGGGCGACGGCGGCGGCCGGCCGCGACGGCGGCCGATTGCGCCCTCCTCCTCCCCCGCTTGCCGGGACGACACCCGCCTTGCGGCTTTTCGGGCAGAGCGTAAGATGTGCCGATCCCCCATCGACACGAGGAGAAGGCAACATGCGACACAGCATCCTTTTTGGCGCCCTGATGGCCCTGGCCACGACGGCGACGGCCGCCGACATCCGGGTGATGTGCTACCAGGACGGCATCGAGTGCGACGTCACCGCGGAGCTCGCGAAGCGCTTCGAGGCGCAGAATCCGGGCACCAAGGTGATCCTGGACGTGGTCCCGTACAAGACCATCGTCGAGCAGCTGCCGGTGCAGCTCGCGGCGGGGCAGGGCCCGGACATCGCGCGCGTCACCGACCTCGGCGGGCTGTCCAAGTATTACCTCGACATCACCCCGCACGTGAAGGACGCCAGGTACTGGGAGGCCAATTTCGGCGCGACGCTGCCTTGGCTGCGCCCGACGGCCGCCGACAAGGGCATCTACGGGTTCATGTCGCAGCTGACGATGACCGGTCCCTACATCAACAAGACGCTGTTCGATCAGGCCAAGGTGCCGCTGCCCGGACCGAAGGCCACCTGGGACCAGTGGATCGACGCCACGCGCAAGGTGGCCAAGGCCACGCAGACGCCGTCGGCGATGGCCTGGGACCGCTCCGGCCACCGCTTCGCCGGCCCGGCGATCAGCAACGGCGCCAGGATCTTCGACGCCAAGGGCGAGCTGGTGCTCGACGACGGCTACAAGACCACGGTCGCCAAGTTCGTCGGCTGGAACAAGGACGGCACGATGCTGAAGGAGGTCTGGGCGGGCTCGGGCGGCTCGACCTACGCGGATTCGATCGGCGAGTTCAAGAACGGCCGGGTGGTGATGGTGCTGTCGGGCTCGTGGCAGATCAACCGGCTGCAGAAGGACATCGGCAACGCCTTCGACTGGGTGGCCGTTCCGAACCCCTGCGGACCCGCCGCCTGCACCGGCATCCCCGGCGGCGCCGCATGGGTCGCGCTGAAGACCGCCAAGTCGCCGAAGGAAGCCGGGATGTTCCTCGACTTCATGGCGCAGGAAGCCAACTACGCCGAGTTCGCCGGCAGGACCAACAACATCCCCGCGCACGCGGGCCTGGCCAAGAAGGGCGTCAACTACCCGGGCGCCACGCCGGGTGCGCGCGCCGCCCTCGGGACCTTCAGCGCCGGCGTCGCCGAGCTCTCGCCGGTCGCCTACCAGTTCCAGGGCTACAAGTACAACCGGGCGATCATGCTGCCGACGGTGACCCGGGTCACGCAGGCGATCGTCGGCGAAATGAGCGTCGACGAGGCGATGACCAAGATCGCCGCCGACATGGGCGACGCGGTCAAGCAGGCGCAGAAGTAGCCGACGCTGCCGGGCGACGGGCGGGCGACATCGGGACCACTTGATCGGAAGACACTCAAATGGAACTGGTGTCGCGCCTGCTCGGAGTCTTCTTCAACCTGTTCGAACCCGTCTTCCGGGTCGGCCAGCGCTGGCTCGGGATCACGCGGCTCGGCTGGCTGTTCGTGGGCCCGAACCTGCTGGTGTTCGGGCTCTTTACGTTCCTGCCGATCGTCATCAATTTCGTCTATGCCACGACCGGGGGCGTCAAGCTGATGCCCTTCGACCGGCCTTTCACCGGCACCGAGAACTTCGGCATCCTGTTCGAATGCCGCGACTACTTCGACATCCACACCTGCCGCAAGGACGTCTTCTGGCGCGCCATGTTCAATACTGCGCGCTTCAGCCTTTTCCAGGTCGTGCTGATGATCCTGTTCTCGCTGGCGACTGCGTTGGTGCTCAACCGCAAGATCATCGGCCGCGGTTTCTGGCGCGGCGTGTTCTTCTACCCGGTGCTGCTTTCCCCGGTGGTCGTGGCGCTGATCTGGAAGTGGCTGCTGCAGACCCACGGCGTCTTCAACGCCGGACTGGTCGCCATGGGATCGACGCCGGTCAACTGGCTGACCGATGCGCAGTGGGCGTTCTTCTGGACGGTGTTCGTCTCGATCTGGGCGCACATGGGCTTCTACACGCTGATCCTGCTCGCCGGGCTGCAGGCGATTCCCAGGGAGATGTACGAGGCGGCCGAGATGGACGCGGCGTCGCCCTGGCGGACGCTCTACCGCATCACGCTGCCCCTGCTGATGCCCAACCTGATCGTGGTGCTGGTGCTGGCGATGATCCGCGCGGTGCAGATCTTCGACGAGGTGTTCGTGCTCACCGGCGGCGGACCGGGCTCGGCGACCACGTTCATCGTCCAGTTCATCTACCAGACCGGCTTCGCCGAGCAGATCCACCTCTACGGCCTCGCGGCGGCGGCGTCGCTGGTGCTGGCGATCGGGCTGATGGCGCTGACCGTCGTCCAGCTCAAGCTCACCCGCGCGAGCTCGGCGGGCCAGAAGGCGCGCTAGTGACTGCAGCCGGGCGCAGGGCGCGGCGCCCCCGGCCGCGGGGGGGGGGGGGGGGGGGGGGGGGCCCCCCGGCGGGGGGGGGGGGGGGAGGGGGGGGGGGGGGGGGGGGGGGGGGGGGGTTACTAAGACCATGCTCAAGTTCCTGACCCGCACGCGCGGCCGCACGCGGCTCCACTGGACCGACTGGCTGACCTACGCGTACCTGTGCGTGGGGCTGTTCACGATGTTCGCGCCGATCCTCTGGCTGGTGATGTCGTCGTTCAAGACCGAGAGCGCGATCAGCCAGTTTCCGCCGACGTTCCTGCCCTACAGCCAGAAGTCGGTGAGCGTCAGCGGCCACGACAAGCCGCTGCCGCTCTACCTCACCCGGGACGACCAGGGTGTGGTGCGCCCGATGGCGCAGGTGCGGCGCATCGGCATCATGGCGACGATGGTCGACCCGGCCAAGCCGGGGGAGGAAATCCGGGTCAACATCAACGACCGCACGCCGATCAACGAGCTCACCTTCGCCTTCGGGAACTACACCGAGATCTTCGGCAAGTTCAACTTCGGCCGCTACCTCTGGAACAGCGTGTTCATCACCGTCATCGCGACGCTGCTGACGCTGCTCATCAACTCGATGGCGGCATTTGCGCTGTCCAAGTACCAGTTTCGCGGCCAGAAGGCCGTGTTCATGCTGATCATCGCGACGCTGATGATCCCGCCGACGATCATCCTGGTGCCGGTGTTCCTGGTGATCAACAGCGTGGGCCTGCTGAACAGCCTGTGGGGCGTCATCCTGCCGGCGATCGCCACGCCGACCGGCGTATTCCTGCTGCGCCAGTACATGCTGACGATCCCCGACGAGTTGCTCGAGGCGGCGCGGATGGACCACGCGTCCGAGTGGCGGATCTACTGGAAGATCATCCTGCCGCTGGCCGCCCCCGCGCTCGCCGTGCTCGCGATCTTCTCGGTGATGTGGCGCTGGAACGACTTCCTGCTGCCGCTGATCGTGCTTTCGAAGTCCGAGTACTTCACGCTGCAGCTGGCGCTGAATTCATTCCAGGGCGAGCTCAACACGCAGTGGCACTACCTGCTGGCGATGACGGTGATCACGCTGCTGCCCATCACGTTCGTCTTCGCCTTCCTGCAGAAGTACATCACCACCGGCATCGCCAGCGCCGGCGTCAAATAGGACGTTCGATGGCTACCCTCGAGCTAAAGCGGGTCGACAAGGCCTTCGGCGAGACCAAGATCATCCACGGTGTCGACCTCGCGGTCACCGACGGCGAGTTCGTCGTGTTCGTCGGGCCCTCCGGCTGCGGCAAGTCGACGCTGCTGCGCCTCATTGCCGGCCTCGAGTCGGCGACCGGAGGCGACATCCTGCTCGACAGCCAGCGCGTCAACGACGTCGCGGCCTCGGCGCGCGGCTGCGCGATGGTGTTCCAGTCCTACGCGCTCTATCCGCACATGAGCGTCTACGACAACATGGCGTTCGGGCTGCAGAACATGGGCGTGGCGCGCGACGTGATCGCGGCCAAGGTGAAGGCGGCGGCGGCGCTGCTGCGCCTCGACGAGCTGCTGCAGCGCAAGCCCACGCAGCTCTCCGGCGGGCAGCGGCAGCGCGTGGCCATCGGCCGGGCGATCGTGCGCGAGCCCAAGCTCTTCCTGTTCGACGAGCCGCTGTCGAACCTCGACGCCGAGCTGCGCGTCTCGATGCGCGCCGAGATCCGCGACCTGCATTCGCGGCTCAAGGCGACGATGATCTACGTCACCCACGACCAGGTCGAGGCGATGACCATGGCGGACAAGATCGTCGTGCTCCGGGCCGGCCGGATCGAGCAGGTCGGCTCCCCGCTCACGCTCTACAACACGCCCGCCAACACCTTCGTCGCCGGCTTCATCGGCAGCCCGCGGATGAACCTCGTGCCGGCGGCGGCGGCGGTGGCCGGCGGCGCCCGGTTGCCCGTCCCCGACGCGCACACCATCGGCATCCGGCCCGAACACGCCAGCGTCGCCGCCGACGGTCCGCTGCGGGTCCGAATCACCCAGGTCGAGCAGCTCGGCGGCAGCAGCCTGCTGCACGGCCGCATCGCCGACGACCTGCCGTTCGAGATCGTGCTCCAGGGGCAGACCGAGGTCCAGCGCGGGGACACCGTCGGCGTCGCGCTGCCGGCCGAGCATCTGCACAGCTTCGACCGCGACGGCCGTCGTCTCTGACGGAGAGCCACCATGCGCGACCTGGGCCGAGGACGCCTGCTCGACTGCGACGCGCACGGCGCGCGATTCGGGCTCGCCGACGGCGAACTGCAGCTGCGGGTCCTCGAGCACGCGCTGCTGCGCGTCACCTGGCGCCCCGGCGACGGCTTCCGCGAGCCGCGCACCTGGGCGATCGCCCCGACCGCCGACGTGCCCTGGGAGGGACGGCGGCGCGACGACAGCAGCGGCTTCGCCTGCCCGGCGGTCGCCGTGCTGCGCCTGGACGGGGGCGTCCGGGTGACGACCGATGCGCTGCAGGTCGAGTTTCGCGGCGACCCGCTGGCGATTTCCTGGACGGACCCGCGCGGCCGCGCGCTGGCCGCCGATCGGCCCACGTCGGCGTACTTCCGCAGCGTGCGCACCGGTGCGGTCCGTCACTACCTGGCGCGCGAGCGCGGCGAGCGCTACTACGGCCTCGGCGACAAGACCGGCCCGCTGGACCTGCACGGGCGGCGGCTGCGCACGCTCGCACTCGACTCGCTCGGCTACGACCCCGAGCACGGCGACCCGCTGTACAAGCACTGGCCGTTCGTGCTCACCCGCACGGCGCAGGGCGGCTGGTACGGGATCTACTACGACACGCTGGCGGCCTGCACCTTCGACTTCGGCTGCGAGCACGACAACTACCACGGCCTCTATCGCTACGTCGAGATCGACGACGGCGACCTCGACTACTACCTGATCGCCGGCGCGTCCCCGGCCGAGGTGATCGCGCGCTTCGTGCGCCTGATCGGCGGCACGCACCTGCCGCCGCGGTGGACGCTGGGCTACGCGCAGACCGCGATGGGGCTCACCGACGCGCCCGACGCGCAGGCGCAGCTCTCGGCCTTCATCGATCGCTGCGCGCAGGAGCGGGTGCCGATCTCGGCGTTCCACTTCGGGTCCGGCTACTCGTCCCGCGGCCCGCGGCGCTACGTGTTCACCTGGAACCGCGACAAATTCCCCGATCCGCGCGCGCTGACGGCGAAGTTCCGCCAGCACGGCATGCGCCTCGTCGCCAACATCAAGCCCTGCCTGCTCGACGATCACCCGGCCTACGCCGCGGTGCGCGCGCAGAACGGCTTCGTGCGCGACGCGGTGTCCGGCGAGCCGGTGATCGACCAGTTCTGGGACGGCGTCGGCGGCTACCTCGACTTCACCGCGCCGGCCGCGGTCGCCTGGTGGCAGCAGGGCCTCGCCGACCAGCTGCTCGACTACGGCTTCGACACCGGCTGGAACGACAACAACGAGTACGGCGTGATGGACGACGCCGCGCAGTGCCACGGCTTCGGCGCGGCGCTGCCGCTGCACCGGGCGCGCCCGCTGCAGCCGCTGCTGATGACCCGCGCCAGTTTCGAGGCGCAGGCGCGCCACCGTCCCGACGAGGTCCCGTTCTCGGTCACCCGCGCCGGGTGCCCCGGCATCCAGCGCTATGCGCAGACCTGGTCGGGCGACAACACCACCAGCTGGGCGACGCTGCGCTGGAACATCCGCACCGGCCTGCAGATGAGCCTGTCGGGGATGTTCAACGTCGGCCACGACGTCGGCGGCTTCGCCGGTCCGGTGCCGGATCCGGAGCTCTTCGTCCGCTGGGTGCAGGCGTGCTGCCTCAACCCGCGGATGGTGATGAACTCGTGGAAGGCCGACGGGACCGTCAACGTCCCCTGGCTGTACCCGGAGCAGACGCCGCTCGTGCTGGCGGCCATCGCGCTGCGCTACCGGCTGCTGCCCTACCTTTGGCGGCTGTTCGAGCGCGCCCGCGACCACGGCGAGCCGATCCTGCGCCCGACGTTCTACAGCTTCCCCGACGATGAGGCCTGCTACGCGGACAGCGACGATTTCCTGCTCGGCGACGACGTCCTCGTCGCCCCGGTGGTGACCCCCGGCGCGGTCACGCGCCGCGTCTACCTGCCGCGCGGGCCGCAGGCCTGGATCGGGTTCGCCGACGGGCAGTCGTACGCCGCGGGCACGACCGTCGAGGTCCCGGCACCGCTCGAGTGCCTGCCGCTGTTCGTCCGGGCCGGCAGCGTGCTGCCGCTGGCCGACAGCGACGGGCGGCTGCCGACGCACGACGACCCGGTGCGCAACGTCGCCTTTCCTGCCGGCCGCTGACCGCTGACCCGCCGGCGGCGCCCGCCCTTGGGCCGCCGCGCCGGGGCGGTCCGCCGGTCACCGCGGCACGAGTTCGCGTGCGGCGTCCGCGTCGGCATCGACGCTCGCGCCGCGCGCGCGCGGTTGCGCCGCCGGGTCGACCCCGGCCACGACGACCTCCACCTTTTGCTGCTCCAGCAGCGCAGCCAGTTCGGCGGGCGGCGCCCGGTCGGTGAACAGCGCGTCGATCTCCGCCGTGCCGGCGAGCTTCACCGAGGCCGAGGCGCGGAACTTGGTGTGGTCGGCGAGCACGAACACCTGCTTCGCGTTCGCCATCATGATGCGCATCACCGCGACCTCGTTGACGTCGAACTCCAGCATCGTCCCGTCCGGGTCCACGGCGCCCACGCTCATCACCATGCAGTCGGCGCGGAATCCGCGCAGGAACTCCTCGGCCATCGGGCCGACGATGCCGCTGTTCTCCGGTCGCAGCGTGCCGCCGGGGACCATCACGTCGAAGTCCCGCCGCGCGTAGAGCAGGTGGGCGACCCGCAGGCTGGTGGTGATGATGCGCAGGTCGCTGCGGACGTCGAGCGCCCTGGCAACGTACTCGATCGTCGTGCCGCTGGCGAGGAAGACCGTGCTGCGGTCGGCGATCCTGCCCGCCACGGCCTCGGCCAGCGCCCGCTTCTCCCGGACCTGGGCGACCTCCCGCCTCTCCAGCGCGGCATTGATCGCGCTGGACGCCTGCGCGGCCCCGCCGTGGAAACGCGACAGGAAGCCGTCGCCGCTGAGCCGCCGGATGTCGCGCCGGATCGTCTGCGTCGACACGCCCAGCAGCGACGCCAGCTCGTCGATGCGCATGTGACCGTGCACGCCGATCAGGGCGATCAGCTTGTCGTAGCGGGGGTTGCCGGTGACGCCGGGCGCGGGGTCCGAGACGGGGTCCATGGCGACGATCCCTGCGTGCGCGGTCGCGGCGCGGGCAACCCGCGCGCGCCGCGCCCTGGGTGCAAAAGCCGGCCGGGCGGCGGCCAATCCTCGCAATAGCATGGGCTATTGCTGCGGTTTGCGCCTTGCCACGAATCGGAATCCATCGTTTTCCTTGGTACCTCTATCTACGAAGCAGAACACTAGGCGTACTTGACTTCCAGGTTGTCGCCGGTGATCGCGGCCACCGCACCGCGCGCGGCGAGCGCCGGGTTGTCCGGGTGCGCCAGCAGCCACTTGTGCTTGCGGAACAGCAGCCGTGCCTCGGGGTCGGCGGCACAGCGGGCGGACACCGGCGGCGGATCGGTGTTGGTGCCTCGCAGCAGGACGATCACCGACTTGAAGCCCGCGTCGGAGAGCTTGCTCGGCGCGAAGTGCAGCGTCGAGCCGAACAGCTCGACCGCGGTCGCGGCGGGAAAGTAGAACGCCCGCACGTGCGCGACGTCGAGCGTGAAGTCGCGCATCGCCGCGTAGGGCGCGAGCAGCAGCACGAGCTCCGTCTGGGTGACGAAGAACTCCGGCGACTTGTGATACTCGAGGCCGTTGAGGCGCGAGGCGAGGCCGTTGCAGTAGCCGACCTGGATGTCCAGCCCGCCGTAGACGGTGTCCCGGATCGACGCATAGGGCGGCAGCGCCTCCAGCCCCGGCTCGCTCGCGACGTAGACGTTGCCTTCGGCCGGCACCGTGGTCTCGGTGTCGAGGTAGCGCAGCCAGGCGCCGAAGTCGTAGGCGGTGACGACCCGCCCGAACTCGGCGAACTCGGGATCGCCGACGTGGTGGACCCGCAGATGCGGGTTCAGCTTGCGCAACCTGTCCATTTCGGGGGTGCTCCTTCTCGGCTTCGAGTCGTGCGGCGGCGAGGGCGGCGGCGAGGGCGGCGGCGGTGCCCCGCCGCGCCATCGCGCTGCAGGAGTGGCGCGGACCTATTCCGGCGCGGTCTTGTCCCAGGCGTTCTGGAAGATCTGCAGTCCCTTGCGGGTGTACGGGTGCTCGAACCCGCCCTGATAGACGGCCAGCCCGCAGGTCACGATGTGGGCGCCCATGCGCGCGGCGTCGACGATCTGCTTGGCGTTGCGCAACGCGGCCACGATCACCTGGGTCTTGAAATCGTAGTTCCGGTAGATCTTCAGGATGTCCCCGACGAACTGCGCCGTGTCGTCGCCGGCTTCCTCCTTCCAGCCGACGAACGGCGAGACGAACAGCGCGCCGTTCTTCGCCGGCGCCAGCGCCTGCGACGGCGAGAACACCAGCGTGACGTTGGTGCGGATGCCGTCGCGCTCGAGCTGGCGCGACGCGGCGATGCCCTGCTCGGTGGCCGGCAGCTTGATCACGAAGCAGGGGTTCAGCGCGGAGTAGATCCTGCCTTCGCGCACCATGTCGGCGGTGTCCGCAAGGTGCGGATTGATCTCCACGGACACCGGGAACTGCGCGTAGCTGGTGAGCGCGTGGTCCTTCAGCCAGGCCGAGATGTCGCGCAGCGCGACCTTGAACGGCTTGCCGCTGACCTGGACGTGCCGCGGATTGGTCGTCACGCCGTCGATGCCGAAGGTGTCATAGGCAAAGTCGATTTCATCGAGCTTTGCGCTGTCGAGAAAGAACTTCATCTGGGGCTCCCGTGGTGGAAAACGATGATGGATTGGCGGGATCAACGCTGCCGCGGCCGCCCCGCGACCGGCGCGCCACGGCGGTGATCCCTCGCGTCATGACGCCGCGGACCGCTTCGGCTGATCACGCCGTGCGCGTTTGTGATCATCCTACGCCAAGATTTCCAAAAAACAACACGCCGACCGAAAATTGTTGCGCCCGGGCGGCGGCAGCGGCCCGACCGGGTGCCTGCGGCGGGGCCTCAGGGGTCGCCGACCGGCCCAATATCCATTTTATTTACAGTGGATTGCGACAGCCTCCGCGATCCTGGGTCCGGTCCGCCGGGGTCGGCGCCCTGCGCTCGTCCGGGCCGGCACACCACCTCGGACGGCGTGCCGGAACAGGCTCGCCGGGTCGCCGACGGGGTACCGATGGCGCGGTTGGCAAGCCCCGGCAGAGGGCGTATGGTTACACAAATCGCCAAAAACGATCAAAGAGAGGGCCGGTGGTGCCGATCATTCGGCTCGTGGCGCGGGCCACGGCGACGACTCCCTGCCCCGTCCCGCGATCGTCGGCCGTCCGTTCCTCGTCACCGGCCGAAAGGGCCGCCGGGACGAGCTCGACCAACGCAGCGTGCGCCGCACGCAGGAGACCGCAATGAAGCAGAGGAAACCAAGGATCGGCGTGCTGGCCGTGGGCCGCTCGACCTTCGACGTCGAATACGCGCAGACGGTGTTCGAGAGCGCGTGGTCGGGGCTGCAGGGCCTCGACGCCGAGCTCGTCGGCGCGCCGCGCGTCCATTACGAGGCGGATGCGGCGCTTGCCGCCTTCGCCGAGCTCGCCGCCGCCGACGTCGACCTGCTGCTGCTGCTGCAGGTCACCTTCACCGACGCCTCGGTGTGCGCCGAGATCGCCGGCAAGCTCACGGTGCCGCTGGTGCTGTGGACGTTTCCCGAGGCGCGCACCGGCGGCCGGCTGCGCCTCAATTCCTTCTGCGGCGTCAACCTCGCCGCCCACACGCTGAGCCGCAAGGGCAAGTCGCTGGAGAACGTGCACGGCGCGCCCGACAGCAAGGAAGCGCTGCAGCAGGTCCAGGATGCCGCCACGGCCGCGGCCATCGTGCGCCAGCTGTCCCGTGCCCGCATCCTCGTCGTCGGCGAGCACCCGACCGGGTTCGACGCCTGCAACTACCGGCCCGACGAGATCCGGGCGCGGTTCGGCGTCGAGTCGGTCACCACCCCGGTGAGCGAATTCCTCGACAGCGTCAAGGCGCTGCCGGATTCGGTCGCCGACGCGGCCTACGCCCGGCGCGCCGGCGACTTCAAGAACCTGGGCGAAATGGACCCGGTCGCCACGCGCAAGACGCTCAAGGCGTACGCGGCGCTGAAGAGCCGCGCCGACACCGAGGGCTTCGACGGCATCGCCGTGCGCTGCTGGCCCGAGTTCTTCACCGAGTACGGCTGCGCGGCCTGCGGCGCGATCGCGCTGATGAACGAGGATCAGCGGCCCGGCGGCTGCGAGGCCGACGTGTTCGGCGTGATCTCCTCGCTGGTGCTGCAGGCGGCGTCGGGGCAGGGCGTGTTCAACACCGACCTCGTCGACATCGACCCGGTGGGCGACTCGGTCGTCTTCTGGCACTGCGGCCAGGCGCCGCTGGAGATGGCCGACCCCGACGTGGAGCCGCGCGCCACGATCCACTCCAACCGCAAGCTGCCGCTGCTCTCCGAGTTTCCGCTGAAGCCCGGCCGGATCACGCTTTGCCGCATCACCCAGGGCGACGGCAAGCTGCGCATGATGCTCTCCGGCGGCGAGATGCTGAAGGCGCCGCTGGCCTTCTCAGGCACCTCCGGCGTGGCGCGGCTCGACATCCACGCCGAGGATTACCGCACCCGGCTGCTCGAGGCCGGCATGGAGCACCACTCGTCGCTCGCCTACGGCGAATTCCGCCCGGTGCTGCGCCGCGTGGCGCGCTATCTCGACCTCGAGGTGCTCGAGTTCGCCTGAGAGGCTGAGAGGCTTTCGAGAAAGGCGACCAGGTCGTCGATCTCGGCGTCGGTCAGCCGCAGCGGCCGCAGGATCTGCTCGCCGTCGGCGTGCAGCCGCTCCTCGTCCAGTTCCGAATAGTGGCGGACGACGTCGCGCAGCGTGGCCAGGCTGCCGTTGTGCATGTAGGGCGCGGTGCGCGCGACGTCGCGCAGCGACGGCACCCGGAACTCCCCGAAATTGCGGTGCTCGGCCGCGACGTGGCGGGTCGCGGTGGCGGTCTGCCGCGTGGAATCGTCGTTGAACGGCCCCAGCAGGTTGTACCGGCTCGCCCGCACGCGCCGGACGCCTTCGTGGCGGCCGGCATCGACACGACCGGGCCCGGCGAAGAACGGGATGCCGATGTCGTGGAACTCGCCGTTGGTGAAGTCGGGACCCAGGTGACAGACGTTGCAGCGGCCCTTGCCGACGAAGAGCGCCAGGCCGCGCCGTGCCGGCGCGGGATAGCGCGCCGCACCGCGGTCGTCGCCGCGCGCCAGCGCATCGCGGAACTCGTCGAACGGCGTGCGCCCGGTGGCGAGCGTCTCCTGGTACGCGGCGAGCGCCTTGGCGACGTCGACCGCGACCGGTTCGTCGGCGGCGGACGGAGGCGCGCCGAAGCTTTCCCGATAGCGCTCGCGCAGGTCGGCGTCGGCCCGCACCACCGCGGCCACGTGCGCGAGGTCGCCACCCATTTCGCGCGGATCGAGCAACGGCCGCAGGCTCTGCGCCCAGAGGTTGTCGTTGGCGCCGTCCCAGCCGAACCAGCGCTGCCGCCGGACGTTGGCGAGGCCGAGGGTGTTGCGGTCGGTGGCGGCCAAGCCGTGCGCGCGCGGCAGCCCGTCGGTGAACGAACGCGGCGGCAGGTGACAGCTCGCGCAGGCAATCGTCCCCGGGCGCGACAGACGCGGATCGTTGAACAGCCGCTCCCCGAAGGCGATCGACGCGGGCTGGCCGGACACGCGGTTCGACGGGTCGCTTTGCCACGGCGGCGGCCAGGGACCGTGCGCGAGAATGGCACGGACCTCCGGCGCGGTGAACGACGGCCCGGCCACGGGCTCGGCGCCGGTCGCGCCCACGACGAGGCCCGCCACCAGCGCCGCGAGTCCTGAGTACCGGCGGTTCACTCGAGCAGCACGGTGGCGGTGAGTCGCTCGGTGCCGGCGGGGGTGACGAGGTCGAACAGGAGGTCCCAGCGTCCCGGCATGTGGAACATCAGCCCGTCGGCGCGGTAGGTCCCGGTCCCCCGCGCCACGACCGTCGGCCGGTAGTTCATGCCGTGCCGGTGCTCGGGCATCGTCGCGTCGACGGCGAGCGCGTTCGGCGCCGCGGCGCCGCCGCGCGGACAGACGGCGAGGTCGAGGGAGAAGAGCTTGCCGGCGGCGAGCGGCGCCGGCACCGCCGCGAACACGATCTCGTAGCGCGCGTTCTCGGCCCGGCCCGTCGTGCCGCGCAGCGCCTCGCCGCAGGCCCGGCTTGCGTCGGCCGCCACCAGCAGCAGCGTGCCCACGGCCACAGCGACGGGAAATGCGTTCACTTGCCGGGCCCGGGCGTCCATCCGGCGAACAGCGCCTCGCCGTTGCGCCAGGCGATGCGTTCGGCCAGCGCCGGGGGAAGATCCGCCAGCCACGCGCGCGACCAGTGGGCGTGCTCGACGATGTAGTGCCAGCGCTCGGGCGTGAAGGTGTCGGTGCCGACCATGAACCGGTCGGGAAACTCGGTGAACAGCGCCCGCCACTCGGCAGGCACCTTGCCGGCCGCGCCCTGTTCGCTGCGGAAGGCGAGGTCGCACCAGAGCCTGGGGTGCTTCTTCAGCATCTCGCGCACCGTGTCCGGACGATCGAAGCCCGAGTGTGCCCACAGGATGCGGGCCTCCGGGTCCTGCCGGAACAGCCGCTCGATCGCGTCGGCGTCGGAGTGCGCGTGCAGGACCAACCGGTGCTGCTTGGCCAGCGCCACCAGGCGTCGCGGCACCGGCAGGTCGGCGTCGGCACCGTAGACGTGGAACTCGCCGATGGCGGCGTAGCGGCTGCGGGCGAGGCGCTCCTCGAGGAACGCGGCGACGGTGTCGTCCCGCGCCCAGGTGGTCACTTCGCTGCGGCGGCGATAGGGCCGCAGCGACGGCACGACGAGGTCCGGCGCTTCGGACACCAAGCGCTGGGTGCCGTCGTCGCCGGAGCTCGACACGACGGCGCGCTTCAGCCCGGCCTTGCGCAGGATGGCCACCGCGTCCTTCGGCGGCAGGTTGTCCCAGGCGTCGTGGCTGTAGTGGATGTGGGCGTCGAAGATCGGGAGTTCGGCCGCCGCGGCAGGGAGGCCCAACGACAGGGCCGCCGGCGCGGCGACGATGGCCAGCAATCGTCGTGCCGGGGCGAGCGCAGCGCGCATTGCGGAATCGACTCGGGTTGCCGTCGCTGCGGGTCTCGCCATGGTCGGGGGTCCTTCCGGTTCGGATGTCGCGTGGGGTGGGCGTGCGGCCGAGCTGCGGCTGCCTGCAGCGAACGGCTCTGGTGGACAGCGGACCGCGGGTCGAGTTCCCGCACCGTTCCGCGTTCGCACCGGCGTCCCCTCGGCCCGGCGGAGCCGGGACGTGCTACGCTGGCCCGATGGACGCGTCAACGGTACGGGTTGCCCGTCGTTCAAGCAGTCCTGGCAAATGCGGAGCGCAACGCTTGGCCTCTCGTACCGCCGGGAGGCCTTCGTGCCTCTGATTCGAGCATGAGCGCGCTCCTTTCGTCGCCCGGCGCGCTGGCCGAGATGGGCCGCGCATCGCTGCGCTGGCTCGCCGGCTGGTGGCGGATCGTTCATTTCGGCGCGGTGATCCTGGTGCTCGCGCTTTCGCCCTCGAGCTACGATCGTGGCCAGCGTCCGGCGCTGGCCCGACAGATCTACCTGGGCACCGCGCCGATCCTGCTGTGGTTCACGGTGCTGTCGTCGCTGATCAGCCTCGTCGTCATCCGCATCGTGGTCGTGACCGCGCTGAGCTACGGCCTGTCGAAATACGCGCTGGAAATGGTCGTGCGCGTGCTCGTGCTGGAGCTGATCCCGTTGACCTCCGCGATCTTCGTGGCACTGCGCTGCGCCATTCCGAACGCGGCGGAGGTGTACGACCTGCGCGCGCAGGGCGGCTTCGCGGCGCTGACGCGCGCGGGCGTGGATCCGCTGCGCCGGGAGGTGCTGCCGCGCGTGGTCGCCGGCATGTTCTCCGTGCTGCTGCTGGTCGCCGTCGCCTGTGTCGTGACGCTGCTGCTGGCTTACCTGTCCGTCCATGGTTTCACGACGGCCGGGTTCGCGGGTTACACGCGCACCGTCGGCCGGGTGTTCGGCCCGGGGGTGGCGCTGATCTTCGTGCTGAAGACGTTCTTCCTCGCCCTCGCCGTGGGGTTGATTCCGATCGCCACCGTGCTCTTCGAGGGCGCACGCACGCAGCTGCGGTTGAGCGCGGAGCTGCAGGGCCTGGTGCGCCTGTTCACGGTCGTCCTGCTGATCGAGGCGGCTTCGCTCATCGGCAACTACTACTGAGGTCCGGCGCGATGACCATGGCTGAAGATCCCGCGGCATCGCCTCCCGCCGGCTCGAGCCTCGAGTTCAAGGCCGCCTTGCTCCTGGTCCTGCTGGCGCTGTTGCTCGGCGCCTCGGTGGTCTACCTCATGTACGCCCGCGGCGCATTCGAGGAAACGCAGCGACTGGTGCTGATCGCCGACGACTCGGAAGGCGTGCTGGTCGGCATGGACATGACCTTCTCGGGTTTTCCGATCGGCCGTGTGGGTCGCATCGAGCTGGCGGACGATGGCTCCGTGCGCATCCTGATCGACGTGCCGCGCAAGGACGTGCACCGGCTGCGCACGTCGAGCGTTTTCACGCTGACGCGCGGCCTCGTCGGCGGCACTTACCTGCGCGCGTACTCCGGCATCCCCGCCGATCCGCCGCTTCCCGCCGACGCCGAGCGCCGGGTTCTGGTCGGCGATGCGACCGCCGAGATCCCGCAGCTCGTGGGCGAGACGCGCGAACTGGTTCGCAACCTGGCCGCACTGACGGCGCCAGATTCGGCGCTGGCCACCAGCCTGGGCAACCTGCAGCGGGTCACCGAGCGACTCCAAGGCCCGCGCGGTGCACTCGGCGTGCTGTTCGGGAACGAGGCCGACGCGAGAAAGCTGATCGCCGCGCTGGACCGCGGCAACGCCTTGCTGGCCAGGGCAGACAGCTTCGCCGCCAAGGTGGACACGGCGGTGTTCGGTGCCAACGGCATGGCGCCTGAAGCGCGCGCTGCCGTGCTGCAGCTCAATGCCGCGCTCGCCGACGCGCGCTCCGCGTTGAAACAGGTCGGCACCCTGCTCGAGCAGGCGCAGGCGGTCGCTCGCAATGCGGAGGTCGCCACCGCCGACCTCGGCGTGCTGCGGGCGGAAGTGGAGGCCAGCCTGCGCAAGGTGGGCGGCATGATCGACGAGATCGATCGTCGCTGGCCATTTGCGCGCGAGCCCGAGTTGAGGCTGCCATGACGCGTTTCCCCACCATCGCTTGCGCGCTGGCGCTTGCCGCACTCGTCGCCGCGTGCGCCAGCAGCCCGCCGGTCCCCGATTGGCAAGGCAATGCCCGGTCCGCCATGGACCGCGCCATCGCGGCCTATCTGTCCGGCGACTCCGCGGTCGCCGACGTCGAGTTCAGGCGGGCGCGTGCCGAGATTGCCCGCACCGGTCGCACCGATCTGCTCGCGCGCGTCGAACTGATGCGCTGCGCGGCCCGCGTGGCAAGCCTGGTGTTCGAACGCTGCGAAGGCTTCGAGCGGCTCGCGCCCGACGCCGAAGCCGCCGAGCGCGCATACGCGGACTATCTTGCGGCGCGTGTTGCTCCGGCGGACATCGCGCTGCTTCCGCCGCCGCACCGCGCCGTGGCCCCGGCGAGCGTGGGCGCCGACGCTGCCGTCGAAGGCGTGAAGGGCATCGAGGAGCCGCTGTCGAGGCTGGTGGCGATCGGCGTCCTGTTTCAGGCCGGGCGGGCAAGCCCGCCGGCGATCGCCCTGGCGGCCGATACCGCGTCGTCGCAGGGCTGGCGCAGGCCGCTCCTCGCCTGGCTGAGCGTCCAGCTGGCACTCGCGGAGAAGGCCGGGAACGCCCAGGAAGCCGAGCGGCTGCGCCGGCGGGTCGGCGTGGTTCAGGACAGCCGGTGACGGCGCTCGGCGACACGGAATCGGGGAGCGCCGTACCGCCGCGATCCGTCGTGCCAACGCACTGCGTCGAGGCAGACCCGGCCGTCGTGCTCGTCGCTCGACCCGGGATCAACCGGGGAAGTCGGGGTCGAGCAATCGGCTGACGAAGCGATTGCCGGCGCCGGAGGCCTGCGCGTCGGCAAAGCGCTGGCGTATCACCTCGCCGAGGGTGCTCGGTCCGCGATCGGAACCCGCTGCCAATGCGCAGTAGTAGCCGAGGTCCTTGGCGGCGTTGCGGATCGTGAATTTGCTGCCGTCGTAGTCGCCGCCCAGCGCCGGCCCCACGACCTTTTCCAGCGTGCCGGAACGCGCCGCGCCCGCGCCCATGACGGCGTAGAGCGCCTGCCAGTCGATGCCGTTGTCGCGCGCGCGCGCGTAGGCCTCGGCCAGCAGCACCACCGTGCCCTGGGTGACGAAGTTGTTCAGCAGCTTGGCGGCGTGACCGCTGCCCACCCCGCCCATTCGCTGCACCACCGTCGAGTAGCAGGAGGCGATCCGCTGCACCGCGTCGAAATCGGAGGCGGCGCAGCCGACGAGCGAGCCCAGGACGCCCGCCTCCGCCTGCGCCGGCCCACCGGTCACCGGCGCGTCGACGAGCCGCACGCCGCGCGCGGACAGCGACTCGGCCAGCGCGCGGGTCACCCGCGGGTCGGACGTGGTGGTGTCGATGACGAGATGCCCGGGCCGAAGACCGGGGCCAACGCCGTCGAGGACGGCGCGCACGGCCTCGGCATCGCTCACGGAAAGCACGATGACCTCCGCTCCGCGCGCCAGCGCCGCAAGGTTGCTCGCTTCCGCGGCACCGCGCGCGCACAGCCGATCGACCCCGGAGCGATGGCGGTGGGCGTGGACGCTGACCGGATGGCCGGCGGCAAGGAGGCGCATGGCCATGCCGGTGCCCATCCATCCGGCGCCGACGAAACCGATGGCTGCTTTCATGGGGGTGTCCTGTTCTCGGGATGGGTGCAAGCCCCGCTCGTCACGACGGATTGCGCAAAGATGTCGCAGAATACGGTACCGACGCTTCCCGATCGAGGCCCCCGCATCATGACAACCGCCATCTGGCATCGCCGGCCGACGCTGGCCGACCTTCAGGCAATGTCCCGCGCCACCGCGATCGCGCATCTCGGCATCGAGTTCACCGAGGTCGGGGACGACTGCCTCACCGCCCGGATGCCGGTCGATGCACGAACCATCCAGCCCTACGGCCTCCTGCACGGCGGGGCTTCGGTGCTGCTTGCCGAAACCCTGGGCAGTGCCGCCGCCCACTGCTCCATCGACGACCGCACAGCGCTGACCGTCGGCATCGAGATCAATGCCAATCACGTCCGCGGCGTGCGCGCGGGGTGGGTGCACGGCACTGCCAGGCCCCTGCACCTCGGACGAACGACCCAGCTCTGGGAGATCCGGGTCGTCGACGATGCCGCCCGGCTGGTCTGCATCTCGCGCCTCACGATCGGCGTCGTGCCGCGGGAAGCCAGGGGCTGACCGCTGCGCGCGGAAGCGGTGGCGCAGACTCGCGTCCGGAGCTTCGGCGGCGGCGCGGCCTGCTGACGCCTGCCCCCGGCGGGCCGCCGGATCAGCGGGCGATCTGCCCGAAGTTGCCGCTTTCGAAATCGCGCATCGCCTGCATGATTTCGTCACGGCTGTTCATGACGAAGGGGCCGTGGCCGACGATCGGCTCGTCGAGCGGCTGCCCGCTCAACAGCAGAACGACGGAATCCTCCGCCGTGTCGAACACGAGTTCGGTCCCTTCGCGCTCCAGGACCGCAAGTTCCGCGGCGCGGACGGTGTGTTCGCCAATCCGTATCGTCCCGCGCAGGACGAAAAGCGCCGCAGTGTGGCCCGCCGCAAGTCCGAATGACGGCCTGCCGCCGGCGTTGAGCCGCAGGTCCCAGACGTTCATCGGCGTGAACGTGCGCGCGGCCCCCGTCGCGGCGCCGTGCTCGCCCGCGATGACCCGGACCGTGCCGACGTCCCCGGGCAGCGCGACGCGCGGTATCTGTGCGTCGGCAATGCCCTGGTAGCCGGGCGCGGACATCTTGTGCCTGGCGGGCAGATTGACCCAGAGCTGGACCATCTCGAACACGCCGCCGCGCTGCGCGAAGTCGGCGCTGTGGAACTCCTCGTGCACCAGGCCCGCCGCCGCCGTCATCCACTGCACGTCGCCCGGACCGATGGTGCCGCCACCGCCGGACGAGTCCCGATGCGTCACGCCGCCCTGGTAGACGATGGTGACGGTCTCGAAACCGCGATGCGGATGCTCGCCGACGCCCAGCTTGCGCGTCGTCGGCGGAAAGCTCGCCGGTCCCGCGTAGTCCATCAGCAGAAACGGCGACAGCTCCTCGGCGACGTCGTTGTAGGAGAAGATGCTCTGCACCGGAAAGCCGTCGCCGACCCAGTGCCTGCCGCTGCTGCGCTTGATGAATGCCACTCGCTTCATGTCCGCCTCCGCGTGTCGATAACGGCAATGCAGGCGCAGAACGACGCGGGGGACGGATCAGACGTCGAGGTTCCGCACCCCCAGCGCGTTGCTCTCGATGAACGCGCGCCGCGGCTCGACGTTCTCGCCCATCAGCGTCGAGAAGATCTCCTCGGAGGTGATGGCGTCCTCGATCTGCACCTTCAGCAGCCGGCGCACGGCCGGGTTCATCGTCGTCTCCCAGAGCTGCTCGGGATTCATCTCGCCGAGACCCTTGTAGCGCTGCAGCGTGACGGCGCCGCGCGCCTCTTCGAGCAGCCAGTCGAGGGCCTCCCTGAAGGTCCGGATGGCGACGTGCTTGTCGCCGCGACGGACCTGCGCACCGGGGAGGATGAGGCCCTGCAACACCGCGGCGGCGGCGTGGATCTGCGCGTGGTCGCCGCTGGCCAGGAAATCGGCGTCGAGGCCGGTGACGTGCGGCGTGCCGTGCTGCATCCGGATCATCGCCAGCCGCCGCGTCTCGGTGCCGGGATCGTAGCGCGGCTCGACCCGGAACTCGTCGTCGGCCACCGTCGCCTGCAGCAGGCGCGCGCTTTCCGCCGCCGCCGCCTCGCTCGAGAGGTCGAGGGTGATGCCGGTGAGCAGCGCATGCAGCGCCGCCGAGTCGATGACGCGCGCCAGCCGGTCGATGACCGCCTCGGCCAGCAGGTACTCGCGCGCCACCGTCGCCAGCGTCTCGGTCGCCAGCGGCGCGAGGTCGGCGCCCGGCGATAGCTCGGCGCTGTTGAGCGCCACCTTGAGCAGGTGCTGCTTCAGCTCGTGGTCGTCCTTGAGGTAGACCTCCTGCTTGCCCTGCTTCACCTTGTACAGCGGCGGCTGGGCGATGTAGATGTGGCCGCGCTCGACCAGTTCGGGCATCTGCCGGTAGAAGAACGTCAGCAGCAGCGTGCGGATGTGCGAGCCGTCGACGTCCGCGTCGGTCATGATGATGATCCGGTGGTAGCGCAGCTTGTCGGCGTTGTACTCGTCCTTTGCCGCCGGTCTGCCGGCCGAAGCCGGTGCCCAGCGCGGTGATGAGCGTGACGAGTTCCTGCGACGACACCAGCTTGTCGAAGCGCGCGCGCTCGACGTTGAGGATCTTGCCGCGCAGCGGCAGGATCGCCTGGAACTTGCGGTCGCGGCCCTGCTTGGCCGAGCCGCCGGCGGAGTCGCCCTCGACCAGGTAGATCTCGCACAGCGCCGGGTCGCGTTCCTGGCAGTCGGCGAGCTTGCCGGGCAGCCCCATGCCGTCGAGCACGCCCTTGCGCCGCGTGAGCTCGCGCGCCTTGCGCGCGGCCTCGCGCGCCCGCGCCGCGTCGACGATCTTGCTGCAGATGATCTTGGCGTCGGCCGGGTTCTCGAGCAGGAAATCGGCGAGCTTGGCGGCAACCACTTCCTGGACGATCGGCATCACCTCGGAGGAGACCAGCTTGTCCTTGGTCTGCGACGAGAACTTGGGCTCGGGCACCTTCACCGACAGCACGCAGGTGAGCCCCTCGCGCATGTCGTCGCCGGAGGTCTCGATCTTCGCCTTCTTGGCGATCTCTTCCTTCTCGATGTAGTTGTTGAGCGTGCGCGTCATCGCCTGCCGCAGCCCGGTGAGGTGGGTGCCGCCGTCGCGCTGCGGGATGTTGTTGGTGAAGCACTGGACGCTCTCGGCGTACGAGTCGTTCCACTGCATCGACACCTCGACCGTCATCCCTTCCTTTTCGCCGACGGCGTGGAAGATCTTCGGGTGCAGCACGCTCTTGCTGCGGTTCATGTACTCGACGAAGCCGCGCACGCCGCCCGAGTAGGCGAAGTTCTCGCTCTTGCCGTCGCGCTGGTCGACGAGCTCGATCCTGACGCCGTTGTTCAGGAACGAGAGTTCGCGGATGCGCTTGGCGAGGATCTCGTAGTGGTACTCGACCCGGCCGAAGGTCTCGGTCGACGCCATGAAGTGCACCTCGGTGCCGCGCCGGTCGGTGTCGCCGACCCGCGCCAGCGGCGCGACCGCCTCGCCGCGGCGGAACTCCATCTGGTGCAGGTGGCCGTTGCGCCAGATGCGCAGCTTCAGCCAGTCGGACAGCGCGTTGACGACCGAGACGCCGACGCCGTGCAGGCCGCCGGAGACCTTGTAGCTGTTCTGGTCGAACTTGCCGCCGGCGTGCAGCTCGGTCATCACGATCTCGGCGGCCGAGCGCTTGAACTCGTCGTCGTCCTTGACGTCGGTCGGGATGCCGCGGCCGTTGTCGACCACCGACACCGAGTTGTCGGCGTGGATGACGACCTTGATGTCGTCGCACCAGCCGGCGAGCGCCTCGTCGATGGCGTTGTCGAGCACCTCGAACACCATGTGGTGGAGGCCGGTGCCGTCGGAGGTGTCGCCGATGTACATGCCGGGCCGCTTGCGCACGGCGTCGAGGCCCTTCAGGACCTTGATGCTCGACGAGTCGTAGTCTTCGCCGTTGGTGGCGGGTTTGCTTTCAGCAGGGATCATTGCAGCCTTCGGTTGTATCCCGGCGCCGGGCGCCGGTCCTCGCCCCGGCCGGGGGCCGGGGTCGCTGCGGTCGGCGCGGGCGCGCCGCCGCGCGTCAGATGCGCATCGGCATGACGACGTATTTGTAGTCGTCGCGGTCCGGAATCGTGATCAGGGCGCTGGAATTGGCGTCGCCGAACGCGAGCTGGACGCGCTCCATCGGCTGGTTCTGCAGCACGTCGAGCAGGTAGGTGATGTTGAAGCCGATGTCGAGCGCGTCGCCCCGGTAATCGACTTCGAGCTCTTCCTCGGCCTCTTCCTGCTCGCTGTTGCTGCAGATGATCTTGAGCTGCCCGGCGCCCAGCACCAGGCGCACGCCGCGGAACTTCTCGTTGGAGAGGATCGCCGCGCGCTGCAGCGCCGCCAGCAGCTCGGTCCGCGGCAGTTCGATGGCCCGGGCATGCCCGGTGGGGATGACCCGGTTGTAGTCGGGAAACTTGCCGTCGACGACCTTGCTGACGAGTTCGACGTTGCCGAAGGAAAAGCGCACCTGGTTGGCCAGCACGTCGATGCGGACGGGTTCGTCGGCGTCGGCGAGCAGCTTGCCGAGCTCCAGCACCGTCTTGCGCGGCAGGATGACTTCCTGGCGCTGGTAGCTGCCGTCGACCTTGAGACTGGCCCACGACAGACGGTGGCCGTCGGTGGCGACCGCCTGCAGCGAAGCGTTGTCGATGACGAGCAGCATGCCGTTGAGGTAGTAGCGGATGTCCTGCTGCGCCATCGCGAACTCGGCCGCCTTGATGAGGCCGCGCAGGTCGCGCTGCGGCAGCGACAGCTGCTGCACCTGGTCCTGCCCGACGCCGATCCGCGGATAGTCGGCCGCGGGGAGCGTCTGCAGGTTGAAGCGCGAGCGGCCGGCGCGCACCGTCATCTTGTTGTTGCCGGCGTCGACGTTCAGCGTCGCGTCGTCCGGCAGCGCCCGCAGCAGGTCCTGCAGCTTGCGCGCCGCCACGGTCACCGCCTGGGCCTCCTTGCCGGGGAGTTCGGAGTGCGCGGTGATCTGCATTTCGAGGTCGGTGGCGGTCACGTAGAGGCGGCCGTCGCGGTGCTCGAGCAGCACATTGGCGAGAATTGGCAGCGTATGTCGGCGTTCGACGATGCCCGACACGGCCTGCAGCGGTTTCAACAGCGCATCGCGGGCTATTTGCTTAAGTTGCATTGTTTAAACCGGATAACAGCTAACAGGCGTCGGACGGTTTCCGGTATGGACCGGGAAAGCGAAGCGCTATCAGCAGGTTGGAGGCAGGCAGACCCTGTGGATAACAACGATCGTGGCGGTGGATCGATTGGGGGCTTTTTTGCCGCGCGGCGAAAAGTGCGGCTAATCCACAAATTATAGACTGGAAACCCCTATTTTTCCAGGCAAAAAACACGGTTTCCGGCCGCGGGGGCTGCACCCGGCGGGTGACCGGCCACCTCCCGCCGTCAGCTGCGCAGCACCTGCAGCAGGAAATTGACGTCGTGATTGAGTTCCGGGACCGTTTCCCGCAGCTTGGCGATCTGCCGGCAGGCGTGCAGCACCGTCGTGTGGTCGCGGCCGCCGAAATTGCTGCCGATCTCCGGCAGCGAGAGTTGGGTGAGTTCCTTCGCCAATGCCATGGCGACCTGGCGCGGGCGCGCGATCGCCCGCGACCGCTTCTTGGAGTGCATGTCGGAAATGCGGATCTTGTAATAGTCGGCGACGGTCTTCTGGATGTTCTCGACCGACACCTGCCGGTTCTGCACGGCGATCAGGTCGCGCAGCGCCTCCTTGGCCACGGCCAGCGTGATCTCGTGCCCGTGGAAGCTCGAATAGGCGATGACCCGCTTCAGCGCGCCTTCGAGTTCGCGGACGTTGGAGCGGATGTGCTTGGCCAGGAAGAACGCCACCTGCTCGTCGAGCTTGAGGCCGGTCGCGGCCGCCTTGGCCAGCAGGATGGCGACCCGCATCTCCAGTTCCGGGGGCTCGAGGGCAACCGTCAGGCCCCAGCCGAAGCGGGAGATCAGCCGCTCCTCGATCCCGGCGATTTCCTTCGGATAGGTGTCGCAGGTGATGACCACCTGCTTGTGCCCCTCGAGCAGCGTGTTGAAGAGGTAGAAGAACTCCTCCTGCGTCCGGCTCTTGCCGTTGAAGAACTGGATGTCGTCGATGAGCAGCAGGTCGAGCGAGCGGTAGTAGCGCTTGAAATCGTCGAACGACTTGTGCTGGTAGGCGCGGACGACGTCGGAGACGTAGCTCTCGGCGTGCACGTAGCGGATCCGCGCGGCGGGCTCGCGGGCCAGGATGTCGTTGCCGATCGCCTGGATCAGGTGGGTCTTGCCCAGCCCGACCCCGCCGTAGACGAACAGCGGGTTGTACGAGGTCGGCTGCCCGGCGACCTGCATCGCCGCGGCGCGGGCCAGCTGGTTGGCCTTGCCGGAGACGAAACTCGCGAAGGTGAACTCCGGATTGAGGCTCGACGTCTCGTGCCGGCGCCCCGGGCTCGCGACGGCGGCGGGAAACCGTTCCCGCGTCGCCGGCACGGCGACCGGCACTTCGGCCGCGACGGCGGGTGGCGCGGAGTCGGCGGTGGCGGTCGCAGGCGGCGGCGGGGCCGCCGGGCGCGCGGCGCTGGCGACGGCGAGCGCGATGTCCACCGGCCGGCCTTCGGTGAGTTCGGCCAGTTCGGCGATCCGGCCGGCGAAGCGTTCTTTCACCCACTGCAGCACGAAGCGGTTGGGCGCCAGCAGCCGGAAACCGCCGTCCACCGCTTCGACCGAGAGCGGCCGGATCCAGGTATTGAACTGCTGCGGGGTCAGTTCGTCGCGGAACGCGTCGAGGCAGCGCTGCCAGAAGAGCGGGAGGGACGTCACAGCAACCTTCAGCAGCCAGATTCGTAGCGGGGACGGGCGGCGCAGACGAAACGTCGGCGCGGCGCCGGCGAACGGCACGGTGCGAGCATCGGCGGGCGGGGGAGGCCGGACGCGAAACCCATCCGGCGGCCGCCGGGGAACGCATGCGGCCCGGGCGAGACGGCCATTGTAGTCGTTGCCGGAAGAGTTATCCACAGGGTGGGCGGCACGCCACGTGCGGCTGCAGCTTCGCGCCGGTCGCCGTCCCGGTTGACAGAGGGTCCGATAACGCGTTTAAATATAAGGCTTTTTCACCCAAGGCCGCCGATCATGAAACGCACCTATCAACCGTCCGTCGTCAAGCGCAAGCGCACCCACGGCTTTCGCGCGCGCATGAAGAGCGTCGGGGGCCGCAAGGTTCTCTCCGCGCGTCGCGCCAAGGGCCGCGCCCGGCTCGCGCCCTGACCGTCCGCCTGCGCGGCTTGGACGTTGTCGAACGCCAGCGCGCGCTGCTACCGGCTGACCGGCCGGGGCGCCTATGACGCGCTGTTCGCCGGGGGCCGCCGCCGCGACGGCGCCTACCTGCAACTTCTGTCGCTGCCCGCCGCGGTCGCGCCGGGACGCGCCGGCTATGCGATTCCAAAAAAGCTGCTGCCGCTCGCCGTCGACCGCAACCGGGTTCGCCGGCTGCTGCGCGAGGCGGTCCGCGCCGCGCGGCCCCCGGTCTGCGCGTTCGACGTGATCCTGCGCGTCAAGCGCGGCTGCCCGCGCACCGAATTCCGCGCGCTCGCAGCCGAGGCGCGCGACCTGCTGTCGGCGCTGTGCGCGAACGGAGCCGGCCGATGAAGACACTGCTGCTCGCGCTGGTCCGCGGCTACCAGTACTTCCTGGCGCCGATGCTGGGCTCGAACTGCCGTTTCGCGCCCAGCTGCTCCAACTACGCACTCGAGGCGATCGCCAAGTACGGCGCGATCAAGGGCACCTGGCTGGCGCTGCGGCGCATTTCCCGCTGCCACCCGTATCATCCGGGTGGTTACGATCCGGTACCCTGATCCGTTCCTGCTCCCCCCTGGCGCCGCCGCACCGGCCCGCGCCCAGACACCCTAGGCCGTCATGGACACGCAACGACTGATTCTCTTCGTGATCTTCTCGTTCTCGGCGCTCTTTCTCTGGGAAGCGTGGCAGCGCGAGAACCGGCCCCCGCCGCCGCCGGTCGCGTCGGCGCCCGCCGCCGCGACCAAGGCCGCGACCGACCTGCCGGCCGTTCCCGCGGCAACACCGCCCGCCGGCGCGCCGCCCGCCGGCGTGCCCGCCGTCCCCGGCGCGGCGCCGGCGGCCGAAGTCGTTCCCGGGGCCAGCCAGATCACCATCACCACCGACCTCTATCGCGCGGTCGTCGACACGCAGGGCGGCGCGCTCACCGAAGTCGCGCTGCGGCAGCATCACGACCAGGACGACAAGTCGAAGCCCTACCTGGCGATCCAGAAATCGCCGGGGCGCACGCTGATCGCGCAGAGCGGGCTGCTCGGCGAGGGCCTGCCCAACCATCGCACCGTCTACCAGCCGCTGCCGGGACCGCGCGAGCTCGCCGCCGGACAGGACAAGCTCGAGCTCCGGCTGCAGGCGAGCGCGCCCAACGGCGACAAGGTCGTGCAGACGCTGACCTTCACGCGCGGCAGCTACGTGATCGACGTCGCCTACGACATCACCAACGCGGGCAGCGCGCCGATCGCCCCGTTCGCGTACTTCCAGTTCACCCGCGACACCAAGGCGCTGGGCCTGCAGAGCTCGTTCGCCCCGGTCTCGTACACCGGGCCCGTCGTCTACAACGACACCGACAAGTTCAAGAAGGTCGACTTCGGCGAGATCGACAAGCTCGCCGCCGACCCGGCGCGCAAGCTTCCCTTTACGAAGAACACCGACAACGGCTGGGTGGCGATGGTCGAGCACTACTTCGTCACCGCCTGGCTGCCCTCGGACGAGAAGAAGCTGAAGCGCGAGTTCTACACGCGCAAGCTCGACGGCGGCCTCTACGCCGCCGGCGTCATCGTGCCGGCGCCGGCGATCGCGCCCGGCGCCACCGGCCGCGTCGACGTCCCGCTGTACGTCGGGCCGCAGGACCAGGACCAGCTCGCCAAGCTCGCCACCGGCCTCGACCTCGTCGTCGACTACGGCATCTTCACCGTGCTGGCCGCGCCGCTGTTCTGGCTGCTGAAGTGGCTGCACGGGATCATCGGCAACTGGGGCTGGGCGATCATCGCCATGACCATCATCATCAAGAGCGCCTTCTACCCGCTGAACCACGCCAGCGCGCGGTCGATGGCGAAGATGAAGGTGATCGCACCGAAGCTGAAGGCGCTGCAGGAGCAGTACGCCAACGACAAGCAGCAGCTGCAGGTCAAGATGATGGAGATGTACAAGCAGGAGAAGATCAACCCGCTGGGCGGGTGCCTGCCGATCCTGGTCCAGATCCCGGTGTTCATCGCGCTCTACTGGGTGCTGCTGTCGGCGGTCGAGCTGCGGCACGCGCCGTGGTGGGGCTGGATCCAGGACCTGTCGGCGCCGGACCCGTGGTACGTGCTGCCGGTGATCTACGCGATCACCGCCTACCTGCAGGTCAAGCTGTCGCCGACGCCGATCTCCGATCCGGTGCAGGCGAAGGTGATGCAGATCATGCCGATCGCCTTTTCGGTGATGTTCGTGTTCTTCCCGGCGGGGCTGGTGCTCTACTGGCTGATCAACAACTGCATCCAGATCTTCCAGCAGTGGCACATGAACTACCTGCTGGAGAAGGAAGCGGCCGCCGCCGCGGCCAAGCGGCGCTGAAATTGCGGCGGCCCGGGGGCGGACTGCGCCGCCCGGCCGCCCGACTGCCGAGGGGCGTGCCCGGACCGACGCGCGATGCGCTCCGCCGACACCATAGCCGCGATCGCGACGCCGCCGGGGCGCGGCGGCATCGGCGTCGTCCGCGTCTCCGGCGACCGGGTGCCGGCACTCGTCGCCGACCTGCTCGGGCGCGCGCTGCCGCCGCGGGTGGCAACGCTGGCCGCGTTCCGCGGCGCGGCGGGCGAGGTGCTCGACCAGGGTCTCGCGCTGCACTTTCCGGCGCCGCACTCGTACACCGGCGAGCACGTCGTCGAGTTGCACGGCCACGGCGGGCCGGCGGTGATGCGGCTGCTGCTGGCGCGCTGCGTCGAGCTCGGCGCGCGCCTCGCCGAACCCGGCGAGTTCACGCTGCGGGCCTATCTCAACGGCAAGCTCGACCTCGCGCAGGCCGAGGGCGTCGCCGACCTCATCGACGCCGCCACCGCGACCGCGGCGCGCGCCGCCGCGCGCAGCCTGTCCGGCGAGTTCTCGCGGGCGATCCGGCAGGAGGTCGACGCGCTGATCGAGCTGCGGATGTTGACCGAGGCGACGCTCGATTTTCCCGAAGAGGACATCGACTTCCTGCGCCGCGCCGACGCCGCCGGGCGCCTGGCGCGGATCCGCGGCGAGCTCGCGGCGATCGCCGACCGGGCGCGGCAGGGCGCCGTGCTGCGCGACGGGCTGACGATCGTGCTCGTCGGCCAGCCCAACGTCGGCAAGTCGAGCCTGCTCAACCGCCTGAGCGGTGACGAAGTGGCGATCGTGACCCCGATCGCCGGGACGACGCGCGACACCGTGCGCTCGCAGATCGAGCTGGCCGGCATTCCGCTGGCGGTGGTGGACACCGCCGGACTGCGGCCCACCGACGACCCGATCGAGGCGCTGGGCATCGAGCGCGCGTGGGCCGCGGTCGCGCAGGCCGATCTGGCGCTGGTGATCGTCGACGCGCAGGGCAGCGGCGACGGCATCACCGCGGCCGATGCGGCGATCCTTGCCCAGCTGCCGGCGGGGCTGCCGCGCGTCGTCGTCCACAACAAGACCGACCTCGCCGGTCTCGCGGCGCGCGCCGAGAGCGCGGCGGAGGGCGCCGAACACGCCGCGCCACGCGCGCACGTCTGGCTGTGCGCGAAGAGCGGCGAGGGCGTGGACCTGCTGCGCCAGCAGATGCTGGCGGCGGTGGGGCTGCACGAGGACATGGAGGGCAGCTTCCTCGCCCGCGCCCGCCACCTCGCCGCGCTGCAGGCGGCCGCCGGCCACCTGGCCGCAGCCGCAGCGCACATCGCGGCACCGCAGCCGCCATTGGAGCTCTTCGCCGAGGAGTTGCGCGAGGCGCAGGGCGCGCTGTCGCGGATCACCGGCGAGTTCACCGCCGACGACCTGCTGGGCGCGATCTTCTCGCGGTTCTGCATCGGCAAGTAGGATTGCCGGTGCTATATTGGGAATCCATGGCCGTCGCCGTTCGGTGGGCTTTCAGGGAGAGACCAATGAAGATTCGCTTGCTGCTCGCGACGGCGCTGGCCGCCGTCGCCACGCTGTCGTTCGCCGCGCCCGACAAACCGGAGTGCATCGCCGGAGCCAAGCCCGGCGGCGGCTTCGACCTCACCTGCAAGCTGGCGCAGCAGGGGTTGCAGGAGGCGAAGCTCATCGCCAACCCGATGCGCATCACCTACATGCCGGGCGGCGTGGGCGCCGTGGCGATGAACGCGGTCGTCGGCCAGCGGCCCTCCGACGGCAACGCGATCGTCGCGTTCTCCGGCGGGTCGCTGCTCAACATCGCCCAGGGCAAGTTCGGCAAGTGGACCGAAAACGACGTGCGCTGGATCGCCGCGATCGGCACCGACTACGGCTGCGTCTCGGTGCGTGCCGACTCGCCGTACAAGACGCTGAAGGACCTGATGACCGCGATCAAGGCGGATCCGACCAAGGTCGCCATCGGCGGGGGCGGCACCGTCGGCAGCCAGGACTGGACGAAGACCGCGACGCTGGCCAAGCAGATCGGCGTCGACCCGAAGGCGCTGCGCTACGTGTCCTTCGAAGGCAACGGCGAGGTGACGACGGCGCTGCTGGGCGGCCACATCCAGGCGGGCAGCGGCGACGTCTCGGCCGACCTGCCGCAGCACAAGGCCGGCAAGATCCGGATCCTGGCGGTCTACGCGGACAAGCGGCTGCCGGGCGACGCCGCGAACATCCCGACGGCGAAGGAAGCCGGCTACGACTTCACCTGGCCGATCATCCGCGGCTTCTACGTCGCGCCGAAGATCTCGGACGCCGACTACAAGTTCTGGCTGGATTCGTTCACCAAGCTGCTGGCGTCGAAGGACTTCCTGGCGCTGCGCGACCAGCGCGACCTCTATCCGTTCAACCTGACCGGTGCCGAGCTCGATGCCTACGTCAAGAAGACGGTCGCCGACTACCGGAAGATCGCCGACGAGTACGGGCTGATCCAGAAGTAGGGCCGGGCGCACGGGGCGGGCCGGCGATGCCTCGCCTCGCCGGCGGCCACGGAATCCGCGCGACGGGACGGGGCGCCGGGGCCTCGCCCCGCCTTCCAGGGGTCTCGGCAAGGGGAGAATCGGGATGGTCGACCGGATCGTTGCAGCCGCCTGGCTGCTGCTGACACTGGGCTATGCCTACGTCGGCAGCGCGTACGAAGCGAAGTTCTCCTACGAGCCGATCGGGCCGCGGGCGTTTCCGCTGCTGCTGGCGGCCATTGCCGCGGTCTGCTGGCTGTGGCTGGTGCTGCGGCCGAAGAGCGTCGCCGAGGACCTGAAGGGCCTCCCCCCGGGGGGCTTCACCAAGGCGTCGATCATGATCGTCGCCATGTTCTGTTACGCGCTGACGTTCGAGTGGCTGGGCTTTCCGCTGTCGACGGCGCTGGCGTCCATCGTGCTGGGCCGGTTCTTCGGCGGCAGCTGGGGCGGCCTGGTGATCGCGGGGGCGGCGATCGGCGTGTCGCTGTACCTGCTGTTCGACCGGGTGCTCGACGTGACGCTGCCGCTCGGCACCGTGTTCGGGGGTTGAGATGGACGACATTGCCGCTCTGATGCACGGCTTCAGCGTCGCCGCGACGCCCGTCAACCTGCTGATGGCGCTGGTGGGGGCGTTCACCGGGACGATCGTCGGGCTGCTGCCCGGGATCGGCCCGATCAACGGCGTCGCCATCCTGCTGCCGATCGCCTTCGCGATGAAGCTGCCGGCCACCTCCGCGCTGATCCTGCTCGCCGCCGTCTACATGGGCTGCGAGTACGGCGGACGGATCACGTCGATCCTGGTCAACATTCCCGGCGACGCCGGCTCGGTGATGACGACGATCGACGGGTTCCCGATGGCGAAGAAAGGCGAGGCCGGGATCGCGCTGTCGATCTCGGCGTTCTCGTCGTTCTGCGGATCGTTCCTGGCCTGCATCGGATTGGTCTTCCTGGCGCCGCTGCTGGCGAAGTGGGCGCTCGCTTTCGGGCCGGCCGAGTACTTCGTGCTGATGGTGTTCGCGATCGCCTGCCTGGCCGGCATGGTCGGCGACAGCCCGGTGAAGACGCTGCTGGCCTGCGTGCTGGGCCTCGGGCTCGCCACCGTCGGCATCGACTCGGGCAGCGGCGTCTACCGCTTCACGTTCGGCGACGTCCACCTGTCCGACGGCATCCAGTTCGTGGTCATCGTCATCGGCCTCTTCTCCGTGTCCGAGATCCTGCTGATGCTCGAGCAGACCGAGACCGGCGGCGAGATGCTGAAGGCGTCGGGCCGGGCCTGGTTCAACCTCAAGGAGCTGTCGATGGTGAAGTGGACGATCGCGCGGTCGGCGCCGCTCGGCTTCATCATCGGCGTGCTGCCGGGGGCCGGGGCGTCGATCGCCAGCGCGATCACCTACATGATCGAGAAGAACGTCAACGACACCGGCAAGACCTTCGGCAAGGGCGATGTCCGCGGCGTGGCGGCGCCGGAGTCGGCCAACAACGCGGCCGCCGGCGGCGCGTTCATCCCGATGCTGACGCTGGGCGTGCCCGGCAGCGGCACGACGGCGGTGATGATGGGCGCGCTGACGCTCTACAACATCAACCCGGGGCCGACGCTGTTCACCGACCAGGCGGAGCTCGTCTGGGGGCTGATCGCGTCGATGTTCATCGCCAATTTCATGCTGCTGCTGATGAACATCCCGATGGTCGGCGTCTTCGCCAGGATGCTGACGATCCCGAACTGGATCCTCGTGCCGGCGATCGTCGCGATCAGCATGGTCGGCGTCTACTCGATCCACGCGACGACCTTCGACCTGGTGCTGATGACGGCGCTGGGCGTCGTCGGCTACCTGCTGCGCAAGCTCGACTTCCCGATGGCGCCGCTGATCCTGGGCTTCGTGCTCGGCGACATGATGGAGCAGAACCTGCGCCGCGCGCTCGCCATCTCGAACGGCGACACGCAGGTGCTCTATTCCGGTGGAATCACGATCACGCTATGGATCGCTGCAGTGGTGATGCTGGTGGTGCCGCTGTTGCTGCGCTGGAAGCGCAACAACAAGCTGATCGAGATCAAGTAGCCGGCGACCGCGGGCCGGGCGGGCGCGCATGACCGCCGTGCGGTCGCGGGGCGGGGACTGGGCGCGCGGCCTCGCGGGGGTCGCGGTCGGCGTCCTGGCCGGCTACCTGTGCAGCCGGCTGCACACGCCGATCCCCTGGATGCTGGGGCCCTTGGTCGCGCTCGCGGTATTGCGGGTGCTGGGGGCGCGCATCGACGCGCCGCCGGGCGCGCGGCAGTTCGGGCAGTGGGTGATCGGCACGTCGCTGGGGCTCTATTTCTCGCCCCAGGTCGTGCGCGACGTCGCCGGCTGGTGGCCGTTGCTCGTCGCCGGTGCGCTGTTCGCGATCGCCGGCGGCTACGGCGGGGGGCTGCTGCTCGCGCGCCTCGCGGGCATCGACCGGACGACCGCGGTGTTCGCTTCGGTGCCCGGCGGCGCGACGGAGATGGCGGTGCTGGGCGAGCGCTACGGCGCGCGCGTCGACCGCGTCGCCGCCGCGCAGAGTCTGCGCATCCTCATCGTCGTGATCGTCGTGCCCTTCGCCTATGCGCTGCTGGGTGCGCAGGGCAGCGATCGTTACATCCCGGGGATGGCGACCTTCGAACCCGGGGGCTTCGCGCTGCTGATGCTGGCCACGCTGGCCGGTGCCGCGCTCGCGCAGTGGCTGCACGTTCCCAACGCGTTCATCCTCGGGGCGCTGGCCGTCGCCATACCGCTGACCGCGGCCGACGTCCACCTGTCGTCGGTGCCGTCCCTCGCGTCGAACGCGGGGCAGTGCCTGCTCGGTTGCACGTTGGGCGCGCGCTTCGAGCCCGATTTCGTGCGCGGCGCACCGCGGTTCATCGGTGCGGTGGCGGCGACGGTGCTGGCGGCGATCGGGATGGCGGCGGCGTTCGGCAGCGTGCTCGCCTGGCTGTCGGGGCTTCCGGCGCTCACGCTGGTGCTGGGGCTCGCCCCCGGCGGCATCGCCGAGATGTGCATCACCGCCAAGACGCTGCAGCTCGGCGTCCCGCTGGTGACGGCGTTTCACGTCACGCGCGTCGTCGTGCTGCTGCTTCTGACTGCACCGCTGTTCGGCCTCGTCCAGCGCTGGCGGCGGCGTCCGGAGCGATAGATGGTCTGGGATCCCGCGCAATACCTCAAGTTCGCCGGCGAGCGGATGCGTCCGGCGGTCGACCTGCTGGCGCGGGTGCCGCTGGCGGCGCCGCGCACGGTCGTCGACCTGGGCTGCGGCACCGGCAACGTCACGCGGCTGCTGGCGCAGCGCTGGCCGGGCGCCGCCGTCACCGGCGTCGACAATTCCGCCGCGATGCTCGCGCGCGCCGGCGACGCCGGCGTGGCGGACGGGCGGATCCGCTGGCAGCACGCGGACCTGGCGCACTGGGCGCCGGCCGCGGGCGAGCCGCTGCCGGACGTCGTCTATTCGAATGCGGCATTGCATTGGCTGGACGATCACCCGGCGCTGTTTGCGCGTCTTTTTGCGGCGGTGGCCCCGGGCGGCGCGCTGGCGGTGCAGATGCCCAACCAGTTCCGGGCGCCCTCGCACGTCGCGCTGCAGGAAACGGCCCGCCGGCCGCGCTGGCGGGAGCGATTGGCGCCGGCGCTGCGGCCGGCGCCGGTGGCCGGCCTGGACGAGTATTTCGCGTGGCTGGCGCCGCAGGCCACGACCGTCGACGCGTGGACGACCGAGTACCTGCACGTGCTGCCGGCCGGGACCGACGGCGAGCACCCGGTGGTCGCCTGGACGCGGGGCACGGCGCTGACGCCGTTCCTGGCGCTGCTGGACGCCGACGCGGCGCAGGCGTTCGTCGACGACTACCGGACCCGCATCGCGGCCGCGTATCCGCCGCTTGCCGACGGACGGGTGCTGTTTCCGTTCCGCCGCCAGTTCGTGGTCGCGCTGCGGCGCTGACGCCACGGCGCGGCGGCGCGCGCATTGCGCTCGGTCAAACCGGGGCGTAGTAGTTGTCCGTACGGCTTTCGGCGCGGTGTAAGATTTGAGCGAACTCCTGGCGTCCTGCCCCAGCGGGGAGTCTGCGTCCCGCGGGGGCCCAACCCCACTTCAACGGTCCTCCCATGTCCACACCCGAACTGATCTCCGCCATCGCTGCCGACATCGCGGCACCCGCTTCCGTTCGTCACACGCGGCTCCTGATGTGGGTGCGCGACGTCGCCGCATTGACCAAGCCTTCGCGTGTCGTCTGGTGCGACGGCAGCGAGGACGAGTACAACCGGCTGTCCGACGAGTTGGTGGCCGCCGGCACGTACACGCGCCTCAACCCGGCCAAGCGGCCGAATTCGTACCTCGCGCTGTCGGATCCCAGCGACGTCGCCCGCGTCGAGGATCGCACGTTCATCTGCAGCGAAAGGGAAGCGGACGCGGGCCCGACCAACAACTGGCGGCCGCCGGGCGAGATGCGACAGACGCTGGGCGGGCTGTTCGACGCCTGCATGCGCGGACGCACGATGTACGTGGTGCCGTTCTCGATGGGACCGATCGGCAGCAACATCTCGCACATCGGCATCGAGATCACCGACAGCCCCTACGTCGTCACCAACATGCGGATCATGACCCGGATGGGACGCGCGGCGCTGGCGGTGCTGGGCGAGGACGGACCGTTCGTGCCCTGCGTGCACTCGGTCGGCGCGCCGCTGGCCGACGGGCAGAAAGACGTCCCCTGGCCGTGCAACAAGGACCACAAGTACATCGTGCACTTCCCCGAGACGCGCGAGATCTGGTCGTACGGCTCGGGCTACGGCGGCAACGCGCTGCTGGGCAAGAAGTGCTTCGCGCTGCGCATCGCCTCGGTGATGGCGCGCGACCAGGGCTGGCTGGCCGAGCACATGCTGATCCTCGGCGTGACCTCGCCGCTGGGCGAGAAATCCTACGTCGCGGCGGCGTTCCCCAGCGCCTGCGGCAAGACCAACTTCGCGATGCTGATCCCGCCCAAGGGCTTCGACGGCTGGAGCGTGACGACCATCGGCGACGACATCGCCTGGATCAAGCCCCGCGGCGGCCGGTTCTACGCGATCAACCCCGAGGCCGGCTACTTCGGCGTGGCGCCGGGGACGTCGTACGAGTCGAACCCCAACGCGATGCGGATGCTGAACGAGAACACCATCTTCACCAACGTCGCGCTGACCGACGACGGCGACGTCTGGTGGGAAGGCATGACCAAGACGCCGCCGGCGCACCTCGTCGACTGGCAGGGCAACGACTGGACGCCCGACTGCGGGCGCAAGGCGGCGCATCCCAACGCGCGCTTCACCGTGTCGGCATCGCAGTGCCCGTCGCTGGACCCGCACTGGAACAGTCCCGACGGGGTGCCGATCGACGCCTTCATCTTCGGTGCGCGGCGCAGCGACACCGTGCCGCTGGTGGTCGAGGCGTCGTCGTGGGAGGAGGGCGTCTACAAGGCGGCGACGATGGGGTCGGAGACGACCGCGGCCGCGACCGGCAAGGTCGGCGAGGTGCGTCGCGATCCGTTCGCGATGCTGCCGTTCTGCGGCTACCACGTCGGCGACTATTTCGCCCACTGGCTGAAGATGGGCAAGGTGATTCCCAATCCGCCGAAGATCTTCAACGTCAACTGGTTCCGCACCGATGCCAACGGCAAGTTCGCCTGGCCGGGCTTCGGCGAGAACGTGCGGGTGCTGCAGTGGATCGTCGACCGCTGCCGCGGGCGGGGCGGCGCCGTGCAGACGCCGCTGGGGCTGGAGCCCGCATACGAGCACCTCAACTGGGCCGGGCTCGATTTTCCGAAGGACCGGTTCGACGCGGTGATGGCCGCCGACCGGCAGCGGTGGACGATGGAGCTGAAGTCGCACGACGAGCTCTTCGCCAAGCTGGCGGCGAAGAAGCCGGAGGCGCTGGCCACCGAACGCGAGCGTCTCGGCAAGCGTCTGGCAGCGTAAGCGCTTACTATCGATGTGAGGTCCGGAAGACGGGGTGTCTTTCGGACCGTGGTCAGGTTGCAGGGGTCGGGAGCGCCGCTTTCCGGCCCCTTTTCCATCCTAGCCCGCAGCCAGTGCCGCGACGACCTCGTCGCGCCGGGGCGCGCCGCTGCGACCGCCGAAGCGCGTGCACTTGAGTGCGGCGGCCGCGTTGGCGAAGCGTGCCGCCGCGTCGATGTCCATGCCCTCGGCCAGCGCCAGCGTGAAGGCGCCGTGCCAGACATCGCCGGCGCCGAGGGTGTCGACCGCCTTCACCGGCGGCGCCGCGACGCGTCGCTCGCGGTCGCCGTCGCGCCAGAGGAACCCGTCGGCGCCGAGCGTGACCCCGATCCAGGCCGGGGTCAGCGGCGCCATGCGGCGCAGGCCTTCGCCGGGATCCGCGGTTCCCGTGGCCCGGGCGAGCCCCAGTTCGGAGAAGGCGACGTGCGTCGCGCGCCGCGCGAGGTCGAGCAGGGCGTCGACCGGTCCGACGTCGCCGTCGAAGACCGCGAGCTTGCCGGCGTCCCGGGCGGCGTCCAGCACCGCCGCGGCGCCCTCGGGCCAGCGCACGTCGACCATGACGGCGTCGAAACCCGCCACCCGCGCCAACGGCAGCCACGACGGGTCGGCCCCGAGTCGCGGATCGTTGTAGGTGCACAGCAGCCGCTCGCCGTCGTCGGCGATCAGGATCGCCGCGCTGGGGGACACGCAGTCCCGGACGCGCCGGACCGCGCCGACGTCGACGCCTTCGCGCGCCAGGTCGGCGAGAATCCGGTCGCCGAGCGCGTCGTCGCCGAGCCGGCCCCAGTAGTGGGCCTCGCCGCCCAGGCGTGCCACGGCCACGCTGGCGTTGGCCGCCATGCCGCCCCCGCACTCGCTGAAGCTGGTCGCGAGGACCTTCATGGGCGTGGTCGGGATGGCCGGCACGCGATAGATCGCGTCCAGCGCCGACATGCCGAGCAGGAGGAGGCGGGCCATGATCGTGGAGAGAATCGCCGCGGGGCCGCGGCTGTCGCCGATTGTAGGCGCGCCGGCGCTGGCCGTCACCGCCGGCGGGGCGGCTGTTCCACGTGAAACAGCGGGGCGGTCGGCGTCCGCGGCCGGTCGACCCGCGTCCGCCGGAGGAAGGGGCGGGCGCCGTAGCATAGAATGACGCTTCTCCGGTCGGCGTTCCCGCCGACCCGTTCCCCCGGATCCGCCAATGGAACTGCTGCTGCTGGGCGTCCTCGCGCTCTTCGCCGGCTTTGTCGATGCGATCGTGGGCGGCGGCGGTCTGGTCCAGTTGCCGGCGCTGTTCGGCGCCTACCCCGGGGCGTCGCCCGCGCTGCTGCTCGGCACCAACAAGATGGCCGGGATCGCCGGCACCGCGGTCGCAGCGACGCGTTACCTGCGCCGGGTGCGCCTGCCCTGGGCGGTCCTCGGTCCGGCGGTCGTCGGGGCGCTGTTGTTCGCGCTGCTCGGCGCGCGCGCGGTCGCCTGGCTGCCGCGCGAGGCGGTGCGCCCGCTGATCCTGGTGCTGCTGATCGTGGTCGCCGTCTACACCTTCCTGCGCAAGGACTTCGGTGCCGTGCACGCGCCGCGGCGCTCGGCGGCGGCCGCCCCCTGGCTCGGCTTCGCGACCGGGGCGACGCTCGGCTTCTACGACGGATTCTTCGGTCCCGGCACCGGCGCCTTCCTGATGTTCGTCTTCGTCCGCCTGTTCGGTTGGGATCTGCTGATGGCCTCGGCGGCGGCGCGGGTCGTCAACGTGGCGACCAACTTCACCGCGCTGGCGTTCTTCGCGGCCACCGGCAACGTGCTCTGGCTCACCGGCCTGGTGATGGCGTCCTGCAACATCGCCGGATCGATCGCGGGATCCGGGCTCGCGCTGGCGCGCGGGACCGGCTTCGTGCGCGGGGTGTTTCTGGTGGTGCTGGCGGTGCTGATCGCCAAGTTCGGCTGGGACACGCTGGCGGCGTGGTGGTGAACTCCCGCGCGGCGGTGGTGCAGGTGCCGACGGCCGGCGGGGGGCATCGGGCCGCGGGGCGATGTTCCACGTGGAACCGGCGCCGCTGCCGCCGGCTCGGCCGAACGGCGGCTTTCGCCGGGGCCGGCATTGGCGTAGAATTCGCCCTCCGCGTCCCGCGTCGCCAGAATACTTAAAAAACGCAGTAAAATCATGCTCTTTCCAACGCGCTTCGAAGTCATCGTGATCGGCGGCGGCCACGCCGGCACCGAGGCGGCGCTCGCCAGCGCGCGGATGGGGCGGCGCACGCTGCTGCTGACGCACAACATCGAGACGCTGGGCCAGATGTCCTGCAATCCGTCGATCGGCGGCATCGGCAAGGGTCACCTGGTCAAGGAAGTCGACGCGCTGGGCGGCGCGATGGCGATCGCCACCGACGAGGCCGGCATCCAGTTCCGGATCCTCAATTCGAGCAAGGGCGCGGCGGTGCGCGCGACCCGCGCCCAGGCCGACCGGATCCTGTACAAGCAGGCGATCCGCACGCGGCTCGAGAACCAGCCGAACCTCACGCTGTTCCAGCAGGCGGTCGACGATCTCGCCGTCGACGGCGACGGCGCCGGCGCGCGGGTCACCGGGGTGGTCACCCAGCTGGGCCTGCGCTTCGACGCCGACGCCGTCGTGCTCACCACGGGGACCTTCCTCTCCGGGCTGATCCACGTCGGCCTCTCCCACTACGAAGCCGGGCGTGCCGGCGACCCGCCGGCGAAGACGCTGGGGCTGCGGCTGCGCGAACTCGCGCTGCCCGCCGGGCGCCTGAAGACCGGCACGCCGCCGCGGCTGGACGGCCGCAGCATCGACTTCGCGGTCCTCGCCACCCAGCCCGGCGACGACCCGGCGCCGGTGATGAGCTTCATGGGCCGGCGCGACATGCACCCGCGGCAGGTTCCCTGCTGGGTGACGCACACCAACGCGCGAACGCACGAGATCATCCGCGGCGGCCTCGACCGCTCGCCGCTGTTCACCGGCGTCATCCAGGGCGTGGGTCCGCGCTACTGCCCGTCGATCGAGGACAAGGTCGTGCGCTTCGCCGAGCGCGACAGCCACCAGATCTTCCTCGAGCCGGAGGGGCTCGCCACCCACGAGATCTACCCCAACGGGATCTCGACTTCGCTGCCGTTCGACGTGCAGCAGGCACTCGTGCACTCGATGAAGGGCTGCGAGCGGGCGCACATCCTGCGCCCCGGCTACGCGATCGAGTACGACTACTTCGACCCGCGCGCGCTCAAGGCGACGCTGGAGACCAAGGCGATCGGCGGGCTCTTCTTCGCCGGGCAGATCAACGGCACCACCGGCTACGAGGAGGCCGCCGCGCAGGGCCTGCTGGCCGGACTCAACGCCGCGCGCCACGTGCGCGGCGAGGCCGGCTGGTGCCCGCGCCGCGACGAGGCCTACCTCGGCGTGCTGGTCGACGACCTGATCACCCGCGGCGTCTCCGAGCCCTACCGGATGTTCACCTCGCGCGCCGAGTACCGGCTGCAGCTGCGCGAGGACAACGCCGACCTGCGCCTCACCGACACCGGCCGCGCGCTGGGCCTGGTCGACGACGCGCGCTGGGACGCCTATGCGCGCAAGCGCGACGCCGTCGCCCGCGAGCGCGAGCGGCTGAAGTCGACGTACGTGAATCCGAACCTCGTGTCCCCCGGCGACGCGGTGCGCGTCCTCGGGCAGCCGCTGGAACGCGAGCATTCGCTGGCCGATCTCCTGCGCCGCCCGGCGGTGACCTACGCGACGCTGGCGAGCCTGCCGGCGGCCGGCCCGGGCGTGGCCGACGCGGTCGTCGCCGAACAGGTCGAGATCGCGACCAAGTACGAGGGCTACATCGAGCGGCAGCAGGGTGAAGTCGCACGGCACCGCGCCCAGGACGACCTGCGCCTGCCGCCGGACCTCGACTACCGGACGGTCCGCGGGCTTTTCCAACGAGGTCTGGCAAAAGCTCAACCAGCATCGCCCCGAGACCATCGGCCAGGCCGCGCGCCTCGCGGGCATCACGCCGGCGGCGATCGCCTTGCTGCTCGTGCACCTGAAGCGCGGCTTCGCGGCGCCCGGCCGGCGAAGCGCCGGACCTCGCGCCACCCTCGACGCGGGCGTGCGCTCGCTCGGACTTGCGTTGCCGTCGGGGGCGACCGTGAAGCTCGCGGCCTTCCTCGCGCTCCTCGCCAAGTGGAACCGCACGTTCAACCTGACCGCGATTCGCGAGCCCGCGCAGATGGTCACCCACCACCTGCTCGATTCGCTGGCGGTCCTGACGCTCGTGCTCGCGCCCGGCGCCCGGCTGCTCGACGTCGGCAGCGGTCCCGGGCTGCCCGGGCTGCCGCTCGCGGTGGCGCGCCCCGACCTCGCGGTCACGCTGCTCGACAGCAACGGCAAGAAGGTTTCGTTCATCCAGCAGGCGATCGGCGAACTCGGACTCGCCAACGCCGCCGCGGTCGCGGCACGCGCCGAGTCGTTTCGGCCGGCCGCCCCCTTCGACGTCGTGATCTCGCGGGCGTTCTCCGATCTCGCCGCCTTTGCCGCCGTGGGCCGGGCCGCTGCTGGCGCCGGGGGGGCTGCTGGTGGCGATGAAGGGGATCCTGCCGGACGACGAACTCGCCGCGCTGCCGTCCGCCATCGCCGTCGTCGCGACGCCGGCGCTCGCGGTTCCGGGCGTCGACGCGCAACGTCATCTCATCATCATGCAGCCGGCGGAGTCGGACCCATGACGCGGATCATCGCAGTCGCCAACCAGAAGGGCGGCGTCGGCAAGACCACGACGTCGGTGAATCTCGCGGCGAGCCTGGCGGCGATGAAGCGTCGCGTGCTGCTGGTCGACCTCGACCCGCAGGGCAACGCGACCACCGGCGGCGGCCTCGACAAGCGCGCGCTGGGGGCCACCGTCTACCAGGTGCTGCTGGGCGAACGCAAGATCGCCGAGGTCCGCCAGCCCTCGCCGGCGGGCGGCTTCGACATCGTCCCGGCCAACCGCGAACTCGCCGGCGCCGAGGTCGAGCTGGTGGACTTTCCGGAGCGCGAGACGCGGCTCAAGGACGCGCTCGCCGAAGCGCTGCAGCAGATGCGCGCGGCGATCAGCACCGTCGCCGCCGACTACGACTTCATCCTGCTCGACTGCCCGCCGTCGCTGTCGCTGCTCACGCTCAACGGCCTGTGCGCCGCCGACAGCGTGCTGATCCCGATGCAGTGCGAGTACTACGCGCTCGAAGGGCTGTCCGACCTGGTGCAGACGGTGAAGAAGGTGCGCGCCAACCTCAATCCCCGACTCGAGATCGAGGGGCTGCTGCGCACCATGTACGACCCGCGCAACACGCTGGCGCAGAACGTCGCGGCCGAGCTCGAGAAGCACTTCGGCGACAAGCTCTACCGGACGGTGATTCCGCGCAACGTGCGGCTCGCCGAGGCGCCGTCGCACGGCCTCCCCGTGCTCTACCTCGACAAGCACTCGAAAGGGGCGCTCGCCTATCTCGCGCTGGCCGGCGAGCTGTTGCGGCGGCGGGAGGCGGCGGACGCGGCGGCAATCACCGATGATTCGACCCAAGGGACTCGGCCGCGGCCTCGACGCGCTGCTCTCCGGCAGCGGCAACGAGGCCTCTGCCGAGGCGCAGCAGACCATCGCCATCGACCGCCTGCGGCCGGGCAAGTACCAGCCGCGGACGCGGATGGACGAAGCCTCGCTCGACGAGCTGGCGGCGTCGATCCGCGAGCAGGGCATCATGCAGCCGATCCTCGTCCGCCCGGTCGAGGGCGCGCGCTTCGAGATCATCGCCGGCGAGCGCCGCTGGCGCGCCGCGCAGCGCGCGGGCCTCACCGAAGTGCCGGCGCTGGTCAAGGCGGTCCCGGACCAGGCGGCGCTGGCGCTGTCGTTGATCGAGAACATCCAGCGCGAGGACCTCAACGCGCTGGAGGAGGCGCAGGGTCTCGAGCGGCTGATCCGCGAATTCGGGCTGACCCACGAGGCCGCGGCCAAGGCGGTCGGGCGCTCGCGCAGCGCGGTGAGCAACCTGCTGCGGCTGCGCGAGCTGGCCAAGCCGGTGCAGGAATACATGCTCGGCGGCCAGCTGGACATGGGCCACGCACGGGCGCTTCTCGGCCTTGCCGCCGGGCAGCAGACCGGCGCCGCGGCGCGCGTCGTCGCGCAGGGGCTGTCGGTGCGCGAGACCGAGCGCCTCGTCCACCAGCTCCAGCACCCGGGACGGAAGAAGACCGGGCACGCGGCGCGCCGGATCGATCCGGATCTCGCCCGCCTGCAGGAGGAGCTGTCCGAGACGCTGGGCGCCACGGTCGCGATCGAGACCCGGAAGGCGGGCGCCGGGCGGGTGGTGATCCACTACACGAGCCTCGAGGAGCTCGAAGGCCTGCTGCAGCGCTTCCGGCGCTGAGCGCCGCCGGCAACGAAAACGGCGACGGGGATCCCCGTCGCCGTCGGCACCGCGGACCGTGCCGCTTCAGCCCAGCTGCTTCAGCATCGTCTGGGCGTCGGACACCTCGAACTTGCCCGGAGCCTCGACGTTGAGCGTCTTGACGACGCCGTTGTCGACCAGCATCGAGAAGCGCTGGCAGCGCACGCCCAGCCCCTTGGCGGTGAGATCGAACTCGAGCCCCAGCGCCTTGGTGTAGACGCCGCTGCCGTCGCCCATCATCCGGACCTTGCCGCCGGTCTTGAGATCGCGCGCCCAGGCACCCATCACGAACGGGTCGTTGACCGCCATGCAGATGACCTCGGCCACGCCCTTGGCCTTCAGCGCGTCGAGCTGCGCGAGGTAGCCGGGCACGTGCTGCGCCGAGCAGGTGGGGGTGAACGCACCGGGAATGCCGAACAGCACCACCTTCTTGCCGGCGGTCAGCGCCTCGATCGTGAACGGATTGGGGCCGACGCTGCAGCCATTGCCTTCGACTTCGACGTACTCGGACAGCGTGCCCGCGGGCAGCTTGTCGCCTACCTTGATGGTCATGGTTTCTCCTTGAGACAACGGATGGGGGAGACGGAGAATTGCAGGCTTGGCCGCCAATTTCAACCCCCCCTCTGGACGGGTCTTGGGCGGCGGCGTAGGGTTCGATCCTTCTGTCGCAGCCATCGATGGGGGATACTCATGGCGACCCGCAGCTCAGCGAACGTGAAGACCGGGAATCGCGCGAGCCCGCCGGGCCGCCCCAAGGGCGAACCCCGAAGTGCCCGGCACCCAGACAAGGCGGTCAGCCTGCTCGTCGCCACGCGCAAGGGACTGTGGACCCTGCAGTCGGATTCTACGCGCCGCAGCTGGAAGCTCGCGGGTCCGCACTTCCTGGGGCACATCGTCCACCACGCGGTCCGCGACCCGCGCGACGGGCGCACGCTGCTGGTCGCCGCGCGCACCGGGCACCTCGGGCCGACGATCTTCCGTTCGTCGAACCAGGGCCGCAGCTGGCAGGAGGCGGCACGTCCGCCGGCGTTCGAGCCCGGCAGCGGGCGCAGCGTCGATCACACGTTCTGGCTCACCCCCGGGCACGCCGCGGAGCCCGGCGTCTGGTATGCGGGCACGTCGCCGCAGGGCCTGTTCCGCTCCGCCGACGGCGGCGCGACCTGGGACGGCGTCGCCGGATTCAACGGCCACCCGCAGCGCATGGCCTGGTGCGGCGGCGACCAGGACGGCACGCCCGACGGCGCCAAGCTGCACTCGGTGCTGGTCGATCCGCGCGACCCCCGCCACCTCTACCTCGCGATGTCCAGCGGCGGCGTGTTCGAGTCCACCGACGGCGGCGCCGACTGGCGACCGCTGAACCGCGGCGTCAGGGCGCTCTTCCTGCCCGACCCCGATCCGGAGTTCGGCCACGACCCGCATTGCCTGCGGCTCCATCCGCAGGCCCCGGATCGCCTCTATCAGCAGAACCACTGCGGCATCTATCGCCTCGACCGGCCGGCCGAGCGCTGGGTCGACATCGGCGCGGCGATGCCGAAGTCGGTCGGCGCGATCGGCTTTCCGCTGGTGCTGCATCCCACCGATCCCGACACGCTGTGGGTGTTCCCGATGGACGGCACCGACGTCTGGCCGCGGGTGCCGCCGCGGGGGCGGCCCGCGGTGTACCGCTCGGTCAACGGCGGCCGCAGCTGGCAGCGCCACGCCACCGGGCTGCCGGCGAGCCAGGCCTGGTGGACCGTCAAGCGGCAGGCGATGACCGCCGACCGGGCGAAGGTCGCCGGCGTCTATTTCGGCACCACCAGCGGCGAGGTCTGGGGCAGTCGCGACGAAGGGCGCACTTGGAAGTGCCTCGCCCGCCACCTGCCGCACATCTACGCGCTCGAGGCCGGCTGAGAAAGTGTGAACGACCCGCCGATGAAGCCCGCACCGGCCGTCGTCGTCCGGATCCCCGGCCTGCTGCGCTCGTACACCGGCGGGGTGGACACGGTGCGGCTGGCAGGGCTGCCGTCGCGCGCGACGCTCGACGACGCGCTGCAGGAACTCGACCGCCGCTATCCGGGGCTGCGCTTCCGGATCGTCGACGAGCAGGCCGCGGTGCGGCCGCACATCAAGCTGTTCGTCGACGGCACGCTCACCCGCGACCTCGGCGCCGCGCTGCCGCCGGCCGCCGAGCTGATGCTGGTGGGCGCGCTGTCCGGCGGCTAGCGAGCCGCGGCCATGTCGCCGCGGCCGATCCGGTCTGGCCACCGGACCGCTGCCGCGAGGTCGTTGCGGCGCAGCATTTCCGTTGCGAACCAAGGGGTCGGACCGCTATAATTCATCAGTTTGCTTCTCCCGGATCTTCCCGGCGCGCTCCGGGTGCCGGAGTGCGCAGCCGAGTGACCTCCCCACTCAAGTCCCGATCCTTCCGAGCCATGCTGCTGTGGCAAGCGGTGGCCACCGCAGCGGTCGCGGTGCTCGCGGGTTTCTGGGCCGGCGGCGACGCCGCGTGGTCCGCGGTGCTGGGCGGGACGGTGAATCTCGCCGCCAACGCGATGTACGGCTTCGCGTACGGCCTGATGCGACCGACCGGGCCGGGGGGGGCGGTGATCGCGGCGGTGCGGGCCGAGGCGAGCAAGATCCTGCTGGTGCTGTTGTTGCTGTTGGCGGTGGTGGTGCTGTTCCGGGAACTCGTGCTGGCGGCGTTTCTCGCCACGTTCATCCTGACGGCGCTCCTGTTCCGATTGGTACTGATCGTTCGCGACTGACACGAGACTCGACATGGCCGCCGGTCCCACGAATCCCACCGAATACATCCAGGGCCACCTGACCCACCTGGCCAAGCCGATCGGCGACGGCGGCGGCTTCTGGACGCTGCACGTCGACAGCGTCGTGATGGCCGTGCTGATCGGCGTCGCCTCGTTCGGCTTCCTCTGGTGGGTCACGCGCCGGGTCACCACGGGCGTGCCGTCGAAGCGGCAGGCGTTCGTCGAGCTGGCGCTGGATTTCGTCAACGGCCAGGCCCGGGGGATCTACCACGGCCACTCCAAGCTCGTCGGACCGCTCGCGCTCACCGTGTTCGTGTTCGTGCTGATGATGAACGCGATGGACTTCCTGCCGGTCGACGTCACCGCCAAGTTCACCCACCTCTTCGCCGACCACTGGCGCGTCGTGCCCACCGCCGACGTCAACACGACCTTCGCGCTGGCGCTGTCGGTGTTCTTCCTGATGATCGCGTTCGCCATCCGGGCCAAGGGCCTCGGCGGCTGGATCCACGAGCTCCTCACCTCGCCGTTCGGCAAGTTTCCGCTGCTGTGGCCGATCAACCTGGGGATGAACATCGTCGAGCTGGTGGCGAAGCCGCTGTCGCACTCGCTGCGGCTGTACGGCAACATCTACGCCGGCGAAGTGATCTTCCTGCTGCTCGGCATGTGGGCGGCGACCGGGGTCGCCGGCGCGCTGTTCGGCGGCGTGCTGCACCTGGGCTGGGCGATCTTCCACCTGCTGATCGTGCCGCTGCAGGCCTTCATCTTCATGATGCTCACCGTCGTCTACATGTCGATGGCCGAGGAGCATCACTGACCGTCCCGCTTCAACCCGCTCTCAACGTCCAACACCCGTCACTGAAAGGAAAAGCAACATGGACAAGCTGCAACTGCTGGCAATGATCCAGGCCTATACCGGCATCGGCATCGGCCTCATCATCGGGCTGGGCGCGCTGGGCGCCTGTCTCGGCATCGGCCTCATGTGCTCGAAGTTCCTGGAAAGCGCCGCCCGCCAGCCCGAGCTCATGCCCCAGCTGCAGGGGAAGGTGTTCCTGCTGCTCGGCCTGATCGACGCGTCGTTCATCATCGGCGTCGGCCTCGCGATGCTGTTCGCGTTCGCCAACCCGCTGCTCGCCGTCATCCGCTGAAGGCTCCCGCGCACATCCAACTGCCAGGGGGGCAGCCATGAACATCAATCTGACCCTGTTCGCGCAGGCGGCCGCCTTCGCGCTTTTCATCTGGTTCACCTACCGCTTCGTCTGGCCGCCGCTGATGGGTGCCATCGAGGCGCGGCAGAAGCACATCGCCGACGGCCTGGCCGCGAGCGAGGCCGGGCGCAACAGCCTGTCCAAGGCCGAGGTCAAGATCGGCCAGATGATGACCGAGGCCAAGCATCGCTCCGCCGAGATCATCGCGCAGGGCGAGAAGCTGAAGAGCGAGACGGTCGAGCAGGCGAAGGCCGAGGCCAAGGCCGAGGCCGACCGCATCCTCGTCGCCGCCAAGGCCGAGATCCAGCAGGAGATGGCGCGCGCCAAGGAGTCGCTGCGCGACCAACTGGGCGATCTGGTCGTCGCCGGCGCGTCGAAGATCCTGCAGCGCGAAGTCGACGCCAAGGCGCACGCCGACCTCATCGCCGCGATCAAGCAGCAGCTCTGACCGGACGCGCCATGGCGGAACTCCACACCATCGCCCGACCCTACGCGCAGGCGGCGTTCGCGCTGGCGCGGGAGGGCAATGCACTGCCGTCCTGGGGGGCGGCGCTGCAGCTCGCCGTGGCGGTCGTCACCGACGTCAAGGTGGCGGCGACGCTCGACAACCCGCGGCTCACCGCGGACGACAAGGCCGCGCTGGTGCTGTCGATCTGCGGCGACAAACTCGGCGCCGAGCAGCGCAATTTCCTGCGCGTGCTGATCGACGCCGATCGGGTGGCGCTGCTGCCGCAGATCCGGACGCAGTTCCTGGAACTGAAGGACGAGGCGGAGGGCGTGGCCAAGGCGCGGATCGAAAGCGCCTTTCCGATGACCGACGGCCAGCTGGCCGAGCTGGCCGGGGTGCTCGAGAAGCGGTTCGGACGCCGGATCGAGACGACGGTCGTCGTCGACCCGGCGCTGATCGGCGGCGCGCGCATCACCGTCGGCGACACCGTGGTCGACGGCACGGTACAGGCGCAGCTCCAGGCCATGGCGCGGGATTTGCGGGCCTAATTCTGAAATCACCGTGACGTCGCCGGACTTCCCCGGCGGCGCGACGCGAGGACCCATCATGCAGTTGCAACCTTCCGAAATCAGCGACCTGATCAAGAGCAAGATCCAGAACCTCGACACCCACGCCGAGGTGCGCACGCAGGGGACCGTGGTCTCGGTCACCGACGGCATCTGCCGCGTGCACGGCCTGTCCGACGCGATGGCCGGCGAAATGCTCGAGTTCCCGGGCAACACCTTCGGTCTGGCGCTGAACCTCGAGCGCGACTCGGTGGGCGCGGTGATCCTGGGTCAGTACGAGCACATCACCGAGGGCGACACCGTCAAGTGCACCGGCAAGATCCTGTCGGTGCCGATCGGTCCCGAGCTCATCGGCCGCGTGGTCGACTCGCTCGGGCAGCCGATCGACGGCAAGGGCCCGATCAACGCCAAGCTGACCGACGTGATCGAGAAGGTCGCCCCGGGCGTGATCTCGCGCAAGTCGGTGGGGCAGCCGGTGCAGACCGGCCTGAAGGCGATCGACTCGATGGTGCCGATCGGCCGCGGCCAGCGCGAGCTGATCATCGGCGACCGGCAGACCGGCAAGACCGCGGTCGCCATCGACACGATCATCAACCAGAAGGGCAAGGACCTGATCTGCGTCTACGTCGCCATCGGCCAGAAGGCGTCGTCGATCAAGAACGTGATCCGCAAGCTCGAGGAAACCGGCGCGATGGCCTACACCATCGTCGTCGCCGCCACGGCGTCCGAATCGGCGGCGATGCAGTACATCGCGCCGTACTCCGGCTGCACGATGGGCGAGTACTTCCGCGACCGCGGCCAGGACGCGCTCATCATCTACGACGACCTGACCAAGCAGGCCTGGGCCTACCGCCAGATCTCGCTGCTGCTGCGCCGCCCGCCGGGGCGCGAGGCCTATCCCGGCGACGTGTTCTACCTGCACTCGCGGCTGCTCGAGCGCGGCGCGCGCGTCAACGAGGAATACGTCGAGCAGTTCACCAAGGGCGCGGTCAAGGGCAAGACCGGCTCGCTCACCGCGCTGCCGGTCATCGAGACGCAGGCCGGCGACGTCACCGCGTTCGTGCCGACCAACGTGATCTCGATCACCGACGGCCAGATCTTCCTCGAGACCGACCTCTTCAACGCCGGCATCCGGCCCGCGATCAACGCCGGCATCTCGGTGTCCCGCGTCGGCGGCGCCGCGCAGACCAAGGTGATCAAGAAGCTGGGCGGCGGCGTGCGGCTCGCGCTGGCGCAGTACCGCGAGCTGGCCGCGTTCGCGCAGTTCGCCTCCGACCTCGACGAGGCCACCCGCAAGCAGCTCGACCGCGGCCGTCTCGTCACCGAGCTGATGAAGCAGCCGCAGTACCAGCCGCTGCAGGTCAACGAGATGGCGGTGACGCTGTTCGCCGTCACCCGCGGCTACTACGACGACGTCCCGGTCGACAAGGCGCTGGCGTTCGAGACGGCGCTGCGCGCGTACCTGAAGAGCAAGTACGCCCCGCTGATGGACTCGATCGAGAAGACCAACGACCTCTCCGGCGACGACGAGAAGGCGCTGATCGCGGCGGTCGAGGACTTCAAGAAGAACGGCGCTTACTGATCCCATCCACGGCGGCTGAAGGCAAGGACGAGACATGGCGGGGTCGAAAGAGATCCGCAACAAGATCAAGAGCGTGCAGAGCACGCGCAAGATCACCAAGGCGATGGAGATGGTCGCGGCCTCGAAGATGAAGAAGGCCCAGGACCGGATGCGCGCGTCGCGCCCCTACGTGCTGCGCGCGCTGCAGATCGCGATGCACGTGGCGAAGGCGAACACCGAGTACCGGCACCCGCTGCTGGTCAGGCGCGAGGCGGTGAAGCGCGTCGGCGCGATCGTCATCACCACCGACAAGGGCCTCTGCGGCGGCCTCAACACCAACATACTGCGGCTCGTGCTCCAGCAGCACAAGGAGTGGCGTGGCAAGGGAATCGAGGTCGACTATGTCGCCGTGGGCAGCAAGGGCCTGGGCTTTCTCGGCCGCCTCAATGCCAACATCGTGTCGAGCGTCGTCCAGCTGGGCGACCGCCCGCATCTCGAGAAGCTCGTCGGTCCGGTCAAGGTGCTGCTCGACAAGTTCGTCGAGGGCACCGTCGACGAGGTGCACGTCTTCTCGACGTTCTTCGTCACCACGATGAAGCAGGAGGCGCGGCAGCTGCGGATGGCGCCGATTCCCGAGACCTTCCTCACGCCGGGCGGCGAGGAGCGCACCGCGCAGGCGCAGGCCGGCACCTGGGACTACATCTACGAGCCCGACGCGAAGACGCTGCTCGACGGCGTGCTGCGCCGCTACGTCGAGGCGCTGATCTTCCAGATGCTGAACGAGAACATGGCGTCCGAGCAGTCGGCGCGGATGGTGGCGATGCGGGCGGCCTCCGACAACGCGGTGACCATCATCGACGAGCTGCAGCTCATCTACAACAAGTCGCGCCAGGCGGCGATCACCAAGGAATTGGCGGAGATCGTCGGCGGCGCCGCGGCGGTCTAGCGGGGACAGACACCAGGGCGCCGCGCGGGAAGCGGAAAACGCGGTCCGTCCCCTTCTGTAATGACAAGAGCCTAAGGAAACGAACATGAGCCAGGGAACCATCGTCCAGTGCATCGGCGCGGTCGTCGACGTGGAGTTCGCACGGGCCGACATGCCCAAGATCTACGACGCCCTCAAGATGGACGAGATCGGGCTGACGCTGGAGGTGCAGCAGCAGCTGGGCGACGGCGTCGTCCGCACCATCGCGCTCGGCAGCTCCGACGGACTGCGCCGCGGCATGCAGGTCGTCAACACCGGCACCGGCATCCAGGTCCCGGTGGGCACCAGGACGCTGGGCCGGATCATGGACGTGCTGGGCCGCCCGATCGACGAGCGCGGGCCGGTCGACGCCGAGAAGACGATGGGCATCCATCGCACCGCGCCGACGTTCGAGGAGCTCTCGCCGTCGCAGGAACTGCTCGAGACCGGCATCAAGGTCATCGACCTGGTCTGCCCGTTCGCCAAGGGCGGCAAGGTCGGCCTGTTCGGCGGCGCCGGCGTGGGCAAGACCGTGAACATGATGGAGCTCATCAACAACATCGCGACCGCGCACTCGGGCCTGTCGGTGTTCGCCGGCGTCGGCGAGCGCACCCGCGAGGGCAACGACTTCTACCACGAGATGATCGACGCCGGCGTCGTCAACAAGGACGACCTGTCGAAGTCGAAGGTGTCGATGGTCTACGGCCAGATGAACGAGCCGCCGGGCAACCGCCTGCGCGTCGCGCTGACCGGCCTCACCATCGCCGAGTCGTTCCGCGACGAGGGTCGCGACGTGCTGCTGTTCATCGACAACATCTACCGCTTCACGCTGGCCGGCACCGAGGTCTCGGCGCTGCTCGGCCGGATGCCCTCCGCCGTGGGCTACCAGCCGACGCTGGCCGAGGAGATGGGCCGGCTGCAGGAGCGGATCACGTCGACGAAGACCGGCTCGATCACGTCGATCCAGGCCGTGTACGTGCCGGCGGACGACCTGACCGACCCGTCGCCGGCGACGACCTTCGGCCACCTCGACGCCACCGTCGTGCTGTCGCGGGACATCGCGTCGCTGGGCATCTACCCGTCGGTGGACCCGCTCGACTCGACGTCGCGGCAGGTCGATCCCCACGTCATCGGCGAGGAGCACTACAACTGCACCCGCCGCGTCCAGGCGACGCTGCAGCGCTACAAGGAACTGCGCGACATCATCGCGATTCTGGGCATGGACGAACTGTCGCCGGAAGACAAGCTGGTCGTCGTCCGGGCGCGCAAGGTCCAGCGCTTCCTGTCGCAGCCGTTCTTCGTCGCCGAGGTGTTCACCGGCTCGCCGGGCAAGTTCGTGTCGCTGAAGGACACGATCAAGGGCTTCAACATGATCGTCAACGGCGAATGCGATCACCTGCCCGAACAGGCGTTCTACATGGTCGGCACCATCGAGGAAGCGTTCGAGAAGGCGAAGGCGCTGCAGTAGGCGTCGCAACGGTCGGGCGCGCCGGCGGCCAGCGCACGGGCGCCGCGCAGCAGCGGGGAGAGCATGGCCAACACCATTCAAGTGGACGTCGTCAGCGCCGAGGAGTTGATCTTCTCGGGTCAGGCGGAGTTCGTCGTGCTGCCGGGTGTCGTCGGCGAGCTCGGCATCCTGCCCGGCCACACGCCGCTGCTGACGCAGATCAAGCCCGGCGCGGTGCGGATGAAGCTGCCCGGCGTCGAGGCCGAGGAGTTCGTGTTCGTCCAGGGCGGCTTCCTCGAAGTCCAGCCGCAGCAGGTGACGGTGCTCGCCGACACGGCGATCCGCGCCAAGGATCTCGACGAGGTCGCGGCGCTGGAAGCCAAGAAGGCGGCCGAGGAAGCGATGCAGAACAAGACCTCGGGCGAGGAGATCGCGCAGGCCGAGGCCGAGCTCGCCGGGGCGCTGGCCCAGCTCGAGGCGATCCGCAAGCTCAAGCACCGGGCGTGACCCGCAGCCGACCGGCGCGGTGAACGAACAAAGGGGCGGCTGCGGCGGCCCCTTTTGTTCCTGCCGCGCCGCGCTGTCGCTGCGGTATCATGCTGCATCGCAGCAATCGCGGCGCCCCGACAGGACGCCCGCCACCGGAATCGAAGCATGAGCGACTTCACGAACCGAACCTACGATGAGATCGCGATCGGGCAGTCGGAAACCACGACCCGGACGCTGACCGCGACCGACATCGAGGCGCTGGCGCTGGCGGCCGGCGACGTCGACGGCTACCACCTCGACGACAAGAATCCGGACGATCGGCCGTCGGCACAGGCGGCGGCGGCGATCGCGATGATCGCCGGCCTCCTCAATCGTCGGCTTCCGGGGCCGGGAAGCTCGATAGTGGGCACCCACTTCAAGTATTCCGGGGTGTGCTACATCGGCGACACGCTGACCGCCACCGTCACCGCCAGGGTCAAGCACAAGCAGGGGCACCGGATCGAGTTCGAGGCCCTGTGCACCAATCAGCACGGGGAGACGCTGGTCGACGGCGTCGCCACGATCGCCGCGCCGACCGAGCGCATTTCGTACAAGGACCTCGCCACGCCGCAGCTCATCCTGCGGCGCAACGACGGGTTCGGCAAGCTGATGAAGCGCTGCGATCTGCTGCCGGCGGTGACCTGCGCGATCGTCCACCCCTGCGACGCGGCGTCGCTGGGCGGCGCGATCGAGGCCGCGCGCGCCAACCTGATCGTCCCGGTGCTGATCGGCCCGGAGGCCAAGATCCGCGCGGTGGCGCGGGCCGAGGGCATCGACATTTCTCCCTACCAGGTCGTCTCGGTCGAGCACAGCCACGCCGCCGCGATGAAGGCCGTCGAGATGACCCGTGCCGGGCACGTCGAGGCGCTGATGAAGGGCAGCCTGCACACCGACGAGCTGATGGCCGCGGTGGTGCCGTCGGCGACGGGCCTGCGCACCGCGCGCCGGATCTCGCACGTGTTCGTGCTCGACGTGCCGACCTACCCGCGCCTGCTGATGGTGACCGACGCGGCGATCAACATCTACCCGGACCTCGAGGTCAAGGCCGACATCTGCCAGAACGCGATCGAGCTCGCGCACGTGCTCGGCATCGCCAAGCCCAAGGTGGCGGTGCTCTCCGCCGTCGAGACCATCAATCCCAAGATCCCGAGCACGCTCGACGCCGCCGCGCTGTGCAAGATGGCCGACCGCGGCCAGATCATCGGCGGCATCATCGACGGGCCGCTGGCCTTCGACAACGCGATTTCGGTCGAGGCCGCGCGGACCAAGAAGATCGTCTCCGCGGTGGCCGGCGTCGCCGACATCCTGCTGGTCCCCGATCTCGAGGCCGGCAACATGGTGGCCAAGCAACTGCAGTATCTCGCCGGTGCCGACGCCGCCGGCATCGTCCTGGGCACGCGGGCGCCGATCGTGCTCACTTCGCGCGCCGACGGGGTGCGCTCGCGCCTGGCGTCGACGGCGGTGCTGAAGCTCGTCGCGCACGACCGCCGCAACCGCCTGCTGACACCGCCTGCCTGAGAGGCCGAGAGGACCCCGCCATGGCCGATGCCATTGTCGTGCTGAATGCCGGATCGTCGTCGATCAAGTACTCGGTGTTCCGTCTCGAGGACGACTCCCCGGCGCTGGCGCTGCGCGGCCAGATCGAGGGCATCTACACCGCCGCGCGCTTCGTCGCCAGGAATCCCGACGGCGCCACGATCCTGACCCGGAACTGGGACGGCGAAGGCCCGCTCGGCCACGACGGGGCGATCCGGTTCCTGCTCGACTACCTGCACGGGGAGCTGGCCGGGCACCGGCTGCTCGCCGTCGGCCATCGCGTGGTGCACGGCGGCACCGACTACGATCACCCGGTGCGGCTCGACTCGACGCTGGTCGAGCACCTCGAGCGCTTCATCCCGCTCGCCCCGCTGCACCAGCCGCACAACCTCGCGGCGATCCGCGCGCTGCTCGCGCGCGCGCCGCAGCTGCCGCAGGTCGCCTGCTTCGACACCTCGTTCCATCGCCGGATGCCGACGGTCGCGCAGGCGTTCGCGCTGCCGCCGGCGATCACCGACCGCGGCGTGCGCCGCTACGGCTTCCACGGCCTGTCCTACGAGTACATCGCCGCGACGCTGCCGCAGCTCGATGCCGAGGCGGCGCGGGGCCGCGTCGTCGTCGCGCACCTGGGCAACGGCGCCAGCATGTGCGCGATCGACAACGGCCGCAGCGTCGCCTCGACGATGGGCTTCACCGCCGTCGAGGGTCTGCCCATGGGCACCCGCAGCGGCGCGCTCGACCCCGGCGTCCTGCTCTACCTGATGGACGAGCTCAAGATGGACGTGCGCGCCATCGAAAAATTGCTCTACCACCAGTCGGGGCTGCTCGGCGTCTCCGGCGTCTCGTCCGACATGCGCACGCTGCTCGCCAGCGACGATCCGCGGGCGGCGTTCGCCGTCGAGCTCTTCTGCTACCGGATCCACCGCGAGCTGGGCTCGCTCGCCGCGGCGCTGGGCGGCCTCGATGCGCTGGTGTTCACCGGGGGCATCGGCGAGCACGCGGCGACGGTGCGCGCCCGCGTGCTGCAGCTCGCGGCCTGGCTCGGCATCGAAGCCGATGCCGCGGCCAACGCGAGCCACGGCCCGCGGCTCACCACGCCGGACAGCCGCACCCGCGCGTGGGTGATCCCCACCGACGAGGAGCGGATGATCGCGCGCCACACCCGCGCGCTGCTCGACGCCGGCTGAGCGGGGGCCGTCAGCGGCCTGCGGGCAGTTGCTGCTCGGCGAGCGCCACCCAGTAGCTGGCGCCGATCGCCAGCACCTCGTCGTTGAAGTCGTAGTAGGGGCTGTGCAGCCCCGGCGGCTCGGGCCCCTTCCCGGCGCCCAGCCAGACGTAGCAGCCCGGCTTCGCCTGCAGCATGTAGGCGAAGTCCTCGCTGCCCATCTCCGGCGTCGGATCGGCGACGACACCGGCGGGACCGACGACCGCGGCGGCGGCGGCCAGGGCGTGCGCGGTCTCGTCGACGCTGTTGACGACGGCCGGATAGCGGCGCTCGTAGCGCAGCGTCGCCTGCATCTCGAACATCGCGGCGATGCCGGCGACGAGCGTGCGCATCCTCGCCTCGATCAGCGCCTGCACCGCCGGGTCGAACGTGCGCACCGTGCCGCGCAGCACGACTTCCTCGGGAATCACGTTCCAGGTGTCGCCGCCGTGCACCTGGGTGACGCTGACGACGCCGGCGTCCAGCGGATGCAGGTTGCGGGCGACGATGGTCTGCAGCGCCTGGATCGCGTGCGCGGCGAACAGCATCGGATCCTTGCCCTGGTAGGGCATCGCCGCGTGGGCGCCCTGGCCGGTGACGACGATCTCGAAGATGTCGAACGCACCCATCAGCGGCCCGGCCCGCGTCGCGATGCTGCCGGCGGGCAGCTTCGGCCAGTTGTGCATCCCGTAGACCGCGCGCATCGGGAAGCGGTCGAACAACCCCTCCTCGACCATCACCCGCCCGCCGCCTTCGTTCTCCTCGGCGGGCTGGAAGATGAAGTGGACGGTGCCGGCGCAATTCCGGCGCTGCGCCAGGGCGGCCGCCGCGCCGAGCAGCATGGCCGCGTGGCCGTCGTGTCCGCAGGCGTGCATCCGGCCCTCGTGGCGGGAGGCGTGCGCGATTCCGGTCTTTTCGTGGATGTGCAGCGCGTCGAGGTCGGCGCGCAGGCCGATGGCCGCTCCGCGGTCGCCGGCCGACAGCACGCCGACGACGCCGGTCTTCGCCAGGCCGGTGTGGACGTCGAGACCGAGCGCGCGCAACTCCGCGGCCACGAAGGCACCGGTGGCGACCTCTTCGAACGCGGTTTCCGGATGCGCGTGCAGATGGTGGCGCCAGGCCTTCATCTGCGGGACCAGCGCGGCGACTTCGGGGATGATCGTCATCGGGGGTTCCTTGCCGGCGGTGGCGCCATGCGGCGTCGAGGCATGTTAGCCCACCGCCGCGAACTGCGGCGCGGGCCGGAGGCGTAAAATGCCGACGTCCGTCCACGAGGTTTCCGCCATGAGTGCAGCCGCGGTCTACGATCTTCTCGTCATCGGTGCCGGAGTCAACGGCGCCGGCATCGCCCGCGACGCCGCCGGACGCGGCCTGAAGACGCTGCTGATCGACAAGGACGACCTCGCGTCGGCGACCTCGCAGTGGAGCACCAAGCTCGTCCACGGCGGCCTGCGCTACCTCGAGTACTACGAGTTCCGGCTGGTGCGCGAGTCGCTGGCCGAGCGCGAGGTGTGCCTGCGGCTCGCGCCGCATCTCGTGCAGCCGCTGCTGTTCGTGCTCGCGCACGAGCCGCACCTGCGCCCGGCGTGGATGATCCGCGCGGGGCTGTTCATGTACGATCACCTGTCGCAGCGGACCACGCTGCCCGCGTCGTTCGGCGTCGACCTCGCGCACAGCAAGTGGGGCGCGGGCCTGAAGCAGGGGTTCCACAAGGGCTTCGTCTACGCCGACGCCCGCGTCGACGACGCCCGGCTGGTGGTGGCCGTCGCGATGAGCGCGCGGGCGCACGGCGCCGACGTGCGCACCCGCACGCGGTTCGTCAGCGCGAAGCGCGACGGCGGGATCTGGCGGGCGACGCTGCAGCGCCCGGACGGCCGCAGCGAGGAAGTGAGCGCCAGGGTGCTGGTCAACGTCACCGGGCCGTGGGTCAAGGCCGTGCGCGAGGAGGTCGGCACCCGGAGCGCGAAGGAGAACGTCCGCCACGTCAAGGGCAGCCACATCGTGGTGCCGCGGGTGCACGCCGAGGACCACGCCTACCTGCTGCAGAACGCCGACAAGCGGATCGTGTTCGTGATCCCCTACCAGGACCGGTACTCGCTGATCGGCACCACCGACGCGCCGACCGAGGATTTCGAGAAGCCCGAGATTTCCGGGGAGGAGATCGACTACCTGCTCACGCTCGCCAACACCTACCTCGCGAAGCCGCTGACGCGCGCCGACGTCGCCTGGACCTACTCCGGCGTGCGGCCGCTCTACGACGACGGCGCGTCCGACCCGTCGGCGATCACCCGCGACTACGTGTTCAAGCTCGACACCGGGACCGCGCCCGGCGGCGCGCCGGTGCTGTCGATCTTCGGCGGCAAGCTGACCACCTACCGCAAGCTCGGCGAGCACGCGCTGCGCGAGCTCAAGCCGTACTTCCCGGCGATGCCGGGGGATTGGACCGAGAACGAGGTGCTGCCCGGCGGCGACCTGCCCCCGGGGGGCATCGACGCCTGGGTCGCCGAGATGCAGCGCCGCTACCCCAAGCTGCCGGCCGAACTCGTCCGCGGCGTCGCCCGCCGCCACGGTACGCTCGCGCCCAAGGTGCTGGGTTCGGCCAAGACCCTCGCCGACCTCGGCGAGGACTTCGGCAACGGCCTCACCGCTGCCGAGATCGACTACCTGATCCGTGAAGAGTGGGCGCTTACTGTCGAGGATATCCTTTGGCGGCGTACCAAGTGCGGCCTTGGCCTGCCGGCCGCCGACCAGGCTCGGGTGTCCGCCTACGTCGCCAAGGCCGGCGCTGCGGCGTGAGCCTCAAGGTCGTCCAGTAAGGCAGTCCAGTGAACGGGCACGCGCCGATGCAGCCGCTGGCGGCGCTGCCGCAGGCTGTGCGCGTCGCGGTCCGCGGCATCTGCACCGACATCGACGACACGCTGTCCACGCACGGCCGGCTGACCGCCGAAGCCTACGCCGCGCTGCAGCGCCTGCGCGAGGCCGGCAAGCGCGTCATCCCGATCACCGGCCGGCCGGCGGGCTGGTGCGACCACATCGCGCGGATGTGGCCGGTCGATGCGGTGGTCGGCGAGAACGGCGCGTTCTACATGCGCTACGACGCGCCGTCGCGCCGCCTGGTCAAGCGCTTCCTCGTCGACGACGCGACGCGCAAGGCGAACCGGGCGCGCCTCGCCGCGGTCGCCGAGCGCATCCTCGCCGCGGTGCCCGGCTCTGCGCTCGCGTCCGACCAGCTCTACCGCGAAGCCGACCTGGCCATCGACTTCTGCGAGGACGTGCCGGCGCTGCCGCGCGCCGCCGTCGACCGCATCGTGGCGCTGATGCAGGCCGAGGGGATGACCGCGAGGGTGAGCTCGATCCACGTCAACGGCTGGTTCGGCGACTACGACAAGCTGGGCATGACGCGGACGCTGCTGGCCGAAGCCTTCGCCACCGACCTCGACGCCGAGCGCGAGCGCTGGATCTTCGCCGGCGACTCGCCCAACGATGCGCCGCTGTTCGCGTACTTCCCGCACTCGGTCGGCGTCGCCAACGTGCGGTCGTTCTCCGACCGGATCGCGACGCTGCCGCGCTACGTCACCGTCGGCGAGGCGGGCGCGGGATTCGCCGAGCTGGCGCGGGCGCTGCTGGATTAGTGGACTGTAACGGCTGAATCGAAAGTGCCTGACTTGCGCCCCGTGCCGATCGCGGCGTTGCCGAAGCTTGCAAGGGGGCCCACCCTTGCTGCGCTTCGTCGCCTTGCGCTCGACCCGGGGTGCGGCGTCAGGCCACTGCCGTTCACTTCCGCTTCAACCGTTACAGCCCACTAGGCCTTTGGTTCCGCCGCTCGCCGCACGAACACCGGCTCGTTGAACAGCGAGGCGACCTGCACCTCGCGGATCGAAGGATCGTCGGGGACGACGTACAGGATCGGCGTCAGCAGCTCCTCGAAGATGCCGCGCAGGCTGCGCGCCCCGGTCTTGTACTCGATCGCCAGCTCGGCGATCTGCTCGAACACGCGCGCGGCGACCTTCAGCTCCACCCCCTCGTTGCCGAAGATCTCGACGAACTGGCGGTAGATCGAGTTCTTCGGCTCGGTGAGGATGCGCACCAGCATGTCGCGCGACAGCTCGGCGAAGCGCGCCATGATCGGCAGCCGCCCGGTGAACTCGGGGATGAGGCCGAAGGTGAACAGGTCGGTGGGCTTCACCCGCGTGTTCAGGCGGTCGAGGATCCTCTGGTTATCGCCCGAGGTGGTGGCGATGAAGCCGTAGCCGTGCGTCTGCGAGGCGATGATCTCGTCCAGCCCGACGAACGCGCCGCCGCAGACGAACAGGATGTCGGTGGTGTCGATGTAGGTGCCCGCCCCCAGCTTGACCTGCGAGCCTTCCATGATCTTCAGCAGCGCGTGCTGGACGCTCTCGCCGGAACCGCCGCGCGGCTGGCCGTCGGGCGCCTTGAGCTTGTCGATCTCGTCGATGAAGACGATGCCGCGCTGGGCGCGCTCGATGTCGCCGCCGGCCTTGTCGACCAGCCGCTGCAGCACCGCCTCGATCTCCTCGTTGACGTAGCGCGTCTGCGCGAGCGACGTCGCCTCGGCGGTGACGAACGGCAGCGCCAGCGCGTGCGACAGCGTTTCGCAGAGCAGCGTCTTGCCGGTGCCGGAGGGGCCGATCAGCAGCACGTTGCTCTTGGCGACCGGCACGTGTTCGAGCTTCGCCCGGGCGATCTTGCGGTAGTGGGTGTACACGGCGACGGCGACGATCCTCTTGGCGTCGTCTTGACCGATGACGTACTGGTCGAGATAGCGGACGATGGCACTGGGCGTGGCGGACTCGTCGAGCATGGTCATCCTCGGAGGGTCTTGGGTCTGCGCGCGGACGGCAGCGCGGCGGCGCCCAGGTAGCGTGCGCTGCCGCCCAGCGCCTCCTCGATCCGCAGCGCCTCGTTCCACTTGGCCATCCGCTCGCCGCGGGCGAACGAGCCGACCTTGAGCTGACCCGCGTTCCAGCCGACGGCGAGGTGGACGATCGACACGTCCTCGGTCTCGCCCGAGCGCGCCGAGACGATGGTCCCGAATCCCGCGGCCTGGCCGGCGCGCAACGCGGCCAGGGCCTCGGTGACGGTGCCGGCCTGGTTGGGCTTGATCAGCACCGCGTTGCAGGCGCCCTCCGTCGCGGCCAGGCGCACCCGCGCGGCGTCGGTGGTGAGGTAGTCGTCGCCGATGATCTGGACGCGCGCGCCGGCGGCGCGCGTGAACGCGATCCAGCCGTCGCGGTCGTCCTCGGCCAGCGGATCCTCGATCGAGGCGATGGGGTAGCGATCGAGCCAGTCGAGCAGCAGCGCGATCATGCCGTCGCGGTCGAGTTCGCGCGTCTCCAGCCCGAGCCGATAGCGGCCGTCGGCGCCGAACTCCGACGCGGCGATGTCGAGCGACAGCGCGGCCTCCTCGCCCGGCCGGTAGCCGGCACGCTCGATCGCGCGCACCAGCGTCGCCAGCGCCTCCTCGTTGGTGTCGAACGCCGGCCAGTGGCCGCCTTCGTCGGCGACGCCGGACGCGCGCCCGGCGTCGCGCATCAGTTCGCCGGCCGCGCGGTAGATGTCGGCGGTCATCCGCATCGCCTCGGCGAAGCTCGTCGCGCCGACCGGCATCACCATCAGGTCCTGGATGTCGATCCGGCGTCCGGCGTGCGCGCCGCCGCCGAAGATCTGGATCTCGGGCAGCGGCAGCGCGACCGGTCCGTCGCCGGCGAGGTGACGCCACAGCGGCTGGCCGCGGGCGGCGGCCGCCGCGTGCACCACGGCGAGCGAAACCGCCACCGTCGCGTTGCCGCCCAGCACCGCCTTGTTGCGCGTGCCGTCCAGCGCCACCAGCAGCGCGTCGATGCCGGCCTGGTCGAGCGCGTCCCGCCCGCGGAGCGCAGCCGCGATCGGTCCGTCGACGTTCGCGATCGCGCGCTGCACGTCCATGCCGCCCAGTGCGCTGCCGCCGTCGCGCAGGTCGACGGCTTCGCGCGAGCCGCGCGAGGCCCCCGCGGGCGCGATGGCGCGGCCGATCGTGCCGGTCGTGAGCGTCACTTCCGCCTCGACCGTCGGCCGGCCGCGCGAATCCCAGACCCGGCGGGCGTGGACCGCGGCGATGCGCGTGTTCATCGCGTCGCGGCCTCGTGCCAGCGCCGGCCGACGGCGGCGAGATCGGCGACCGGTTGCCGCAGCAGCGCGCCGGCGAAGGCGCGCACCTCGGCGCGCTCCGCCTCGTCGGTCAGGTACTCGACCGGCGACTTGCCGTCGACGCGACCCAGCAGCAGTCCCGGCAGCAGCGCGGCGGTGCGCGCCGTCATCGCCGCTCGCGGTTCCCAGGCGACGTGCGCGAGATAGGCGTCGGTCAGCGCGGCATAGGCGTCGAGATAGCGGTCGCGCCACGCGGGCCGCCACCGCCCCTTCAACAGCAGGTGGTTGAGGACGAAAGCAAGATCGAAGGCCGGGTCGCCGTACCACGCGCACTCGGCGTCGAGGATCACCGGCCCGTCCGGCCCGCGCAGGATGTTCTTGGGGCTGAAGTCGCCGTGGACCAGCACCCGGCGGGTGCGGCGCGTGGTCTCGACCAGGGCGGTGAGTTGCGGCGCGAGGTCGGGATGCGCGCCGGCGGTCGCGACCAGATAGGGTTCCAGCCGGATGGCGTGGAAGATGTCGTCGGTGGCGAACCGAGCGGCGACGTCGTCGCGATCGGCGGTCGCGGCGTGGATGCGCCCCAGCGTATCGCCGACCTGCGCCGCGAACGCGGTCCCGACGTCGCCGTCGCGCAGCAGCGCCTTCCACACCGGATGGCTCTCGGGCGCGAGCCAGGCCATGGCGAAGCAGCCGGTGGCGCGATCGTCCCCGAGGATCGGCGGGACGGCGCGCGGGACGATGCCGGCGGCGACGCGCATCCACTCGACTTCCCAGCGATTGCGCTCGACCGGTGCCCGCCAGTCGGCCGCGACCTTGAGCTTCGGGAGCGCGCGCTTGACGCAGACGCTCCGGCCGCCGGACAGGTCGACCCGGTAGATGTCCGAGGATACCCCTCCCGCCAGCGGCACGCAGAGCGCCTCGGAGTCAGCGCTTACTAGCGCCATTCTCCGCAACCCTTCTTGCAACCAGCCGATGTCGGCCACGGTCCTCACGGGTGCGTCGGACAGGCGAGCCGGGGCTTTCACGGGAGAGAGCTCAATTTTTCGCTTCACGGGCCGAAATACCTTCAACCGGGTCGGCGCCTGCGGACGCCCAGACCCCGGCGGCCCCGCGCCGCCGCCCGCCATCGCCGGCGGCCCATCCGCGAGCGAGAGCGTACACCGCCATGACCCGCTACAGCTTCAACCTCAGGACCCGCGCCGGCCAGCGGGTGGAGAACATCTCCATTCTGGCGCCGACCCGAAGCGACGCCGAGCGCCGATTGCGCCAGATGTACCAGCACTGCGAGATTGTCGGTTGCCACCAGACGACCGTACCGCGACGCGGCGACACGCTCGACGTGGAGGCGCTGATCGAACTGATCAGCGGCAGCGAGCCGCCGTCGCAGCGCCCTCGGCCCGCCTCGCATCACGCCCCGCCCAGCACCGGCAGCAGCTCGTCGAGCAGCGCGGTGTAGTCCAGCGCCCCCTTGCTGCCCGGGGCGTGCCGGAAGACGTCGAGCTCGACCGCCGGGCTCTCCGCCAGCTTCACGTTCTCCCGGATCCGCGTCCCGCAAATCTCCTCGGGCCGCAGCACCTCGGCCATCTGCACGATGATGTCCTCGCTCATCTTGCGCCGCGCGTCGTAGCGGGTCAGCACGTAACGGCGCGGCAGCCGGCGCTTGAGCACCGGCTCGAGCGCGTTCAGCGCCCGCTCGACTTCGCGTGCACTGGCCAGCGCCAGGTAGTCGCAGGACACCGGGATCAGCATCAGGTCGCAGGCGAAGATCGCGTTCAGCGACAACACGTTGAGCAGCGCGCAGCAGTCGATCACCACGGTGCCCGGCGCGGCACCCGGCCGCCGCAGCCCTTGCCGCAGCCGCAGCACGACGTTGAGGCTCTTGCCCAGCAGCGCGTCGAGCTTGGCGAGGTCGAGGTGCGCCGGGCACAGCACGACGCCGCTGCGGGTGATCTGCGCGATGTCGTCGAGCGGCGTCTGGTGGAGAAAGAAGCCGCAGACCGTCTCCTCGGCATGCCGCGGGCGCGCCCCGAACACGTGCGAAAGGTGCCCCTGCGGGTCGAGGTCGATGGCGAGCGGCCGCTCGCCGCGCTGGGCGATGGCGGCCAGCAGGTTGAGCGCCGTGGTCGTCTTGCCGACGCCGCCCTTCTGGTTGAACACCGCGATGATCGCCATCGCGCAAGCATAGCGCAGCGCGCACGGGCAGGCATGCGGCACGCCACTTGCTTTGGCGACCAACGTGCCGCCCGGTCGTCGTGGGCGATTGTCGTATCATTGCCGCTTCGCGGCCCGCCCCGCCATCGCCTCTTCCACGCGCGTGAATTCGAACCGACTGCAGTTCATCGTGATGGCCGCCGGCCAAGGCAAGCGGATGCACTCCCGCCTGCCGAAAGTGCTGCACCCGCTCGCCGGCCGGCCGCTGGTCGCCCACGTGCTGGACGCGGCGCGCAGCCTCTCGCCGGTGGCGCTGTGTCTCGTCGTCGGCCACGGCGGCGACGCGGTGCGAAAGGCGCTCGCCGCCGATGACCTGGCCTTCGTCACCCAGGACCCGCCGCGCGGCACCGGCGACGCGGTGCGCGTCGCGCTGACGGCGCTGGGCGACGACGCCGTGACCGTGGTCGCCAACGGCGACTGCCCGCTGATCCCGGCGGCGACGTTCGCGGCCATCGGCGCCCGCGCGGCGGCCGGGCATCTCGCGCTGCTGACGGCGAAGGTCTCGGATCCGGCCGGGCTGGGGCGCATCCTGCGCGACCCCGCGGGCAACGTCCGGGCGATCGTCGAGGAACGCGACGCCAATCGCGCCGAGCGCGCGGTCGGCGAGATCTACACCGGCGTGCTCGCCGCGCCCACCGCGCTGCTGCGCCGCTGGGTGGCCGCATTGAAGGACGACAACGCGCAGCGCGAGTTCTACCTCACCGACATCGTCGCGATGGCGGTCGCCGACGGGGTGACCGTCGAGGGCCACGTCGCCGCCGACGAGCGCGACATCCTCGGGGTCAACGACCGCGCGCAACTGGCCGCGATCGAGCGCATCGTCCAGGCGCGGCAGGCCGACCTGCTGCTCGCGTCCGGCACCTGGATCGCCGATCCGGCGCGGATCGACGTTCGCGGACCGCTGACCTGCGGACGCGACGTGCGCATCGACGTCGGCTGCGTGTTCGAGGGGACGGTGACGCTCGGGGACGACGTCAGCGTCGGCGCGCACTGCGTGCTGAAGAACGTGGGCGTCGGCGCCGGCACGCAGATCGCGCCGTTTTCGCATCTCGAGGACGCCGCCATCGGCGCCAACTGCCGGATCGGCCCCTACGCCCGGCTGCGTCCGGGCGCGGCGCTGGCCGACGACGTGCACATCGGCAACTTCGTCGAGGTGAAGCAGTCCAGCGTGGGCGTGGGCAGCAAGGCCAATCACCTCGCCTACATCGGCGACGCCACCATCGGCCGCAACGTCAACGTCGGGGCGGGCACGATCACCTGCAATTACGACGGCGCCAACAAGTTCCGCACGGTGATCGAGGACGACGCCTTCATCGGCTCCGACACCCAACTGGTCGCGCCGGTCACCGTCGGTCGCGGCGCGACGCTGGGCGCCGGCACGACGCTGACGCGCGACGCACCCCCCGACACGCTCACCGTCTCCCGCGTCAAGCAGCTGTCGATCCCGGGCTGGCAGCGGCCGCGGAAGCAACCCAAACCACAAGGCTGACTCCCATGTGCGGCATCGTCGGCGCGGCCTCGGCGCGCAACATCGTTCCCCTGCTGATCGACGGCATCCGCCGCCTCGAGTACCGCGGCTACGACTCGACCGGCCTCGCGGTCATCGACACCAACGCCGAAGTGCCCGTGCTGGCGCGGCTGGTCAGCACCGCCCGCGTCGCCGACCTGGCGCTGCAGGCCGAGTCGCTGCGGCTGGTCGGCACCGTCGGCATCTCGCACACGCGCTGGGCGACGCACGGGGCGCCGACGCCGGTGAACGCGCACCCGCACACCTCGGGCGGCGAGATCGCCGTCGTGCACAACGGCATCATCGAGAACTACGAGGCGCTGCGGGCGAAGCTGCAGATGCAGGGCTATCTCTTCGCCACCGAGACCGACACCGAGGTCATCGCCCATCTCGTGCACTCGCACTGGCACGCCGCCGGCGGTGGCGACCTAAGGCGCGCCGTCGAGGCGGCGATCGCCGAGTTCCACGGCGCCTACGCCATCGCCGTCATCTCCACCCGCGAGCCGGGACGTCTGGTCGGCGCCCGCCAGGGCAGCCCGCTGGTCGTGGGCTACGGCGAGGACGACCACTTCCTCGCCTCCGACGCCGCGGCGCTGCTGTCGGTCACCCGTCGCGTGGCGTACCTCGAGGAGGGCGACGTCGCCGACCTGCGGCGCGAGTCCTGCGTCATCACCGACGCGCACGGCGAGCGCGTGGAGCGCGGCATCGTGAACGTCGAGGCCTCGGGGGCGAGCGTCGAGCTGGGCCCGTACCGCCACTTCATGCAGAAGGAGATCTTCGAGCAGCCGCGCGCGGTGTCCGACACGCTGGAAGGCGTGGCCGTGATCGGCCCGCACCTCTTCGGCCCCGCCGCCGCCCACATTCTGCCGCAGGTCGACAGCGTGCTGATCCTCGCCTGCGGCACCAGCTACTACTCGAGCCTGGTGGCGAAGCAGTGGATCGAATCGCTGGCGAAGATCCCCTGCGCGGTCGAGATCGCCAGCGAATACCGCTACCGCGACAGCGTGCCCAGCCCGACCGCGCTGGTGATCGTCGTGTCGCAGTCCGGCGAGACCGCCGACACGCTGGCGGCGCTGAAGCACGCGAAGTCGCTCGGCCACACGCGCACGCTGACGATCTGCAACGTGCCGACCTCGTCGATGGTGCGCCAGACCGAGCTGACCTACCTGACGCGCGCCGGCGTCGAAGTCGGGGTTGCCTCGACCAAGGCGTTCACCACGCAGCTGATCGCGCACTTCCTGCTGGCGCTGACGCTGGCCAAGCTGCGCCACCGGCTGCCCATCGAAGACGAGGCGAACTGGCTGCGCGGGCTGCGGCACCTGCCGGCGGCGCTGCAGTCGGCGCTGGCGCTGGAGCCGCAGGTGATCGCCTGGGCCGAGCAGTTCGCGAAGAAGCAGGACGCGCTGTTCCTCGGCCGCGGCATCCACTATCCGATCGCACTCGAAGGCGCGCTGAAGCTCAAGGAGATCTCGTACATCCACGCCGAGGCCTATCCGGCCGGCGAGCTGAAGCACGGGCCGCTGGCGCTGGTCGATTCGTCGATGCCGGTGGTCGCCATCGCGCCGAACGATGCGCTGCTGGAAAAGCTGAAGAGCAACCTGCAGGAGGTGCGCGCGCGCGGCGGCGAGCTCTACGTCGTCGCCGATCTCGACAGCCATCTCCAGTCGTCGGAAGGCATCCACGTGATCCGCCTGCCGGAGCATGCCGGCCTGCTGTCGCCGGTGGTGCACACCATCCCGCTGCAGCTCCTCGCCTATCACACCGCGGTGATCCGCGGCACCGACGTCGACAAGCCGCGCAACCTGGCGAAGAGCGTGACCGTCGAATAGAGGCGCTCAAGTCTCGCCAAACCCCCCCAGCCGACAGGCGCAACGAGGAATCAGTCGCTGCATGACCGGCAAAAACTAACCCTAACGCATTGGCCCCGACGATTTCCCCCGGCAGGCGGCCCCCCGGGGGAAAAAAAAAAAAAGGGGGAAAAAACACCGCAAAACCACCCCCCCGGGGGGCAAGAAAAAAAAGGGGGGGCGCCGCCCTGTTTGGGGGGGGAAAGGGCCTGGATCGAAGGCTTGACCGGGTGGCGGCCGGGGGAGTAAGCGAATTTACGGGGACTGGACGTCCACGAAGCACACCCAGTGGAAGGTAACTCTGCTCGACCATTCGATAACCCCGATCCAGCAGTTCGCTTATACGAACGGCAAGAACGCGACCGACAGTTCGATGACACGCACAGCCCGGTCCGGGGCGCCGGCGGCGGGGGGGCCCAGGCACCCCACCGTCCCGCCACAGGGGCCCCGGCAGTGAACTCACCAAGATCCAACCTGATTTTGATCAGCGGCTTTACGGATGTCAGAAGCTGAGCGAATTGATCAGGAAATATCCCGAAGTGTTCGAAACTTCTGAGCGAGGTGCGCCCGGTTCGTCGAGCAAGGTGGTGTATGCCAGGGTGATCGCGCCCAAGGATCCGGCCAAGCGTGCCGGCTAATCTCTGGCAGTCTTGCGATCCGGCAAGTGGTCGTCCTGGCGGCGAGCGAAGAAAGCCCCGGTTGGCCGAAGTACGGCTCGCATTGGCGTGCGGCCCAGACCGAGTCTGGTTGCCGGGCTGTGGGAACGACTAGGGTCACGCCGGTCTGAGTAGAGACCAAATGCCAGCACGCTAGGAATGACCTAGACCCCATGTGCCGGTTTCTTTCGAAACTCCCACGGTGGGACTGGCTGCCTATCTCGCCAGAGCCCGACCCCCTTAGCCCGTGCTTCTTCCTCAGCTTTGCTACAGCTCGCGCGATCTGGCGGTGATTGCTGTCCCCAATGCGACCCCTGCTGCGGACACAATCGACGCGGTTGTGCCGCTGCGGCGGCTCGGGCAACAAGCCGTTCTGCGACGGTTCGCACGCACGTATCGGCTTTCGCTCGGACAGCTGACGCTCCCGCCGCGCAAGACCGGGAGCGCAAGACGGCGCGAACGTGTCGGTGACGACCGGGCCGGCCCCGGGCGACACATCGGGCAGGGTTGCGCAATCGCCCGTCGATCAGCAGACTGCGGGCTGATCCGTCCACCGATGACCCGTCCCGCGCGTGCGCCTGCACGGGATCCGCGACCGATGACCGCGAACGTCCCCGCCAGTCCTTCCGTATCGCTGCCCAGCGGCACCGTGACCCTGCTGTTCACCGACATCGAGGGCAGCACCCGGCTGTGGGAGCAACAGGGACCGGCGATGGGGGCGGCGCTGGCGCGGCACGATGAGCTTCTGCGCCGCTCTATCGGCGCCCACGGCGGACACGTCTTCAAGACCGTCGGCGACGCGTTTTGCGCGGCGTTTCACACGGCGGCGGACGGCCTGGCGGCGGCGCTCGACGCGCAGCGCGCGCTCCACGTCGAACGCTGGGCGGAGTCCGTGCAGCTGCGGGTGCGGATGGCGCTGCACATCGGCGCCGTCGAAATGCGCGACGGCGACTACTTCGGTGCGCCGCTCAATCGCGTCGCGCGCCTGCTGTCGGCTGGACACGGCGGGCAGACGCTGCTGACCGAGTCGATGCGCGACCTTTGCCGCGACCACCTGCCGCCGCTCGCGAGCGTCAAGGCGCTGGGCGAGCACGGCCTCAGGGATCTCGCCCGCTGCGAAACGGTGTTCCAGCTGTGCCACCCCGACCTGCCGCAGGCCTTTCCACCGCTGAAATCGCTGGGCGCACCGCTGGACAAGGAGGCGCCGTCGATCGCGGTGCTCCCGTTCGTCAACATGAGCCGGGACGAGGAGAACGAGTATTTCGCGGACGGCCTCGCCGAAGAGCTGATGAACGTCCTGGCGAAGATCCGTGGCCTGCGCGTGGTCTCGCGCACGTCCGCGTTCTACTTCAAGGGCAAGGACATCGACATCCCGACGGTGGCGCAGAAGCTCAACGTCGCCACGGTCCTCGAAGGCAGCGTACGCAAATCCGGCAAGCGCGTGCGCATCACCGCGCAGCTGATCCAGGTCGCGAACGATTCGCACCTGTGGTCGGAAACCTACGACCGGGAACTTGACGACGTCTTTGCGGTGCAGGACGACATCGCGCAGTCGGTGGTGAAGGAGCTGCGCGCCGCTCTGCTGGGCGCGGGGGCCGGACGCGCCGCGAGCGTCGACGCCCGGGCAGCGGTGCAGGCCGCGGTGACCGGCCGCACCAACGATCCGGAGGCATGGCGCCTCTACCTCAGGGGGCGCAGCTTTCTCGTGGGCACCCAGCAGGAGATGGACAAGAGCATCGACTGCTTCCGGCAGGCCGTGGCCCGCGCGCCCGACTATGCGATGGCCTACGCCGGGCTGGCCGAGGCCTACACCACGCAGGCCTACCTCCGTGCGTTCGATCGCACCGAGTCGGTGGGAAAGGCGCAGGCAGCCGTGACCCGGGCACTCGAGCTCGATCCGGACCTCGCCGAAGCCCACACGGCGCTCGGCCTCGTCCGGTTCTTCTTCGAGTGGGACTGGGAAGGGGCGGACGCTGCCTTGCGCCGTGCGCTCGAACTCAACCCCGGCAGCCAGGCCGCGAACGAGGAGTTCGGGAACTTCCTTATCACGATGGGCCGCCTCGACGAAGGGTTCACCCGGACCAGCGAAGCGACGCGGCTCGACCCGCTATCGGTCGGCCCGGTGCACAATCTGGCGATTCTCGCCATGATCCGCGGGGACTACGACCAGGCGGCCGCGGGTTTCCGGCGCGCGATCGACATCGATCCGAACTGGACCTGGGGCTATACGAAGCTCGCGCGCACGCTGGCCCGCCAGGGGAACTGCGAGGAAGCCCTTGCCCAGGCGGAGATCGCCGAGCGACGGCTCGCGGGCGGTGCGGCACCGCTGTCGTGGTCCTGGCTGGGGGTCACTTACGCGACCTGCGGGGACACCGTGCGCGCGCGCCAGATGCTCGAACGACTCCATGCGCTGGAGGAGAAGCAGTACGTCGACCCGGTGACCTTCGCCCAGGTCCACGGCGCCCTGGGCGAAGTGGAAGTGGCGCTGGACTGGTACGAGAAGGCCTTCGCGGACCGCACGCCGAACATGGTGTTCACGGCCATCCTGCCCGGACTCAGCCCCGAGCTGGTCGGCAACCCGCGCTATCAGGCGATCGTCGACCGCATGGGCTTTCCGCGGGCGGAGGGGTAACCGCTCCGGCAGCACGCAGGCGAGCCATGCGCGCAGCGAACCGGACGGATTGGGCCACCACAGGTGGCAATCGGTGCGATCGGCGGACAGCGCGGGTTGACATTCCTCGATCCGGCTCGTCATCGCGCCGCAGGCGCAGTCAGGCACGGGTAGCCGCGGCGGGCTTCAACCCCTCGATCGAGGCGAACCGCAAAGGCATGCGCCGCTGCAGCGTGAGCTGGTCCTCGCGGCTTCCGCGGCCCATGCCGCCGCGGGCGCCTTGCCTCAAACGGCAGGCGGCACAAGGCAGGCCGTCGTAGAGCATCCGCGAGTGGTCAGTGCGGCGCAGCGTATGATCGTGTCCTCCTCGCGCTACGGCCAGACCCATGCCCCCCCCCGCGACGCGCGGCGCCCCCCCCCGCCCCCCCCCCGCCGGGCCGGGCGGGGGGGCGGGCGCCCGGGGGGCCCCCCCCCCCCCCCCCCCCCCCCGGGGGGGGGCCGGGAGGACCCCCCCCCCCCCGGGGGGGAGGGCCCCCCGGGCCCCCCCCCCCCCCCCCCCCCCCCCCCCCGGGGCCGGGGGGGGGGGGGGGGGGGCCCGGCCCCCCGCCCCCCCCCCCCCCCCCGGGGGCGCCCGGGGGGGGGGGGGCCGGCCCCCCGGGGGGGGGGGGCGCGGGGGGGGGGGGGGGGGGGGGGGGGGGCCCCCCCCCCCCCCCCCGGGGCCGCCGGGGGGGGGGGGGCGGGGGGGGGGGGGTGCGGGTCCATTCGTCGATTCATGGCGTGAGGCCGGCATACCGCCGCCAAGTCGGCTCGCCCCACTCCAAGTCCACGCACAGCCCATGTCCTCTGCCCCTGGCTTTCAAGCCGAAGCGATGCGCGTTCTGGCCGCAGAAGATGAGTACGTTGCGGCCGAGGTGGGTCGAGATGAGGCCACGCTCAGACGCCTGGTCGATGACCGGTTCCTCTTCAACACAAGCCGAGGTACGACCACCGGCAAAGAGGAGCTGATCCAAGAGGTGATGAAGATGAACATGGTGGGCCAGACCATCCGGGAACGGTCGGTGCTGGTTGAGGGGGGTGTTGCGTTGGTCTTTGGAACGGCCGAATTGAGGTTTGCCAGCGCTGGACAGCCCGAATCCACGGCCACGCTGCGATACACGGCAACGTACGTGAACCGCCAAGGGCAGTGGCGCCTGCTGGCGCTTCAGATGCAGCAACGCGCGTCGCAGTAGCCGCAGGCGAGTGGCGCGGCCCACGCGCAGGAGCGTCAGGCGAAGCGCTTGCGGGCCGGTCGCGGGATTCGGTCAGGGGTGCGGGGCGGAAGGTGAAGGAGAGACCGTCGGGCATCCTTCCCTCCGGCCGGGGGGCAGCGACCAACGTGTCGCACGACCGCCGCGAGCGCAGTCTCCGGGTGGCCGCATTCGCCATTCCGCGGACGCGCCCGCGCTTCCAGCCGCCTTCACCGCCGCCTGGCGTGCTGCCGTTGACCGGCGCGCACCTACGCGCGCACAATTCGATCTCCGCAGTCCTTCGTTCCCACCTCAACCACAGGAGGCCGCCATGACGACGATTGTCCTTGTTCCCCTCCTGTCGGCCGCCGCCTGACCGCAAGGCCCGTCCCGATCGCTTGACGCGTGCTGCGCGCATTCCGCGCCGCACCGCGAGCGGGCGGTCCAGTGCAGCACCCGTTGCGCCCCGCACGGCGCGCGTCCGACGTTTCCACCTGCGTGGTGTCCCGCCCTTGCGGCGCGGCACCGGTTGCGCGGTTCTGCCCGGAACCGCGTCGTTGGAACACGAAGGATCAGACCATCATGCTGGAGTTCGATTTCGAAGGGTTGTCCGCGTTGGGGCTGACGCCGGCGCAGGCCGGGCGCGCCGCCGCGCAAGCGGCCGAGGCAAGTGAAGCAAACCCGGGGTCGCCGTTGTGGCTCGCGCGCGTCACCGAGGTCCACCGGGAGACGCTGGCGCTGCACGACGCGCACGGCGAAGCCGTCGCGCGCGCGATGCCGCGGCTCACGCGCAGCCTCGCAGAAGAGGGTACCGCGCTGTCGGTCGGCGACTGGGTATTGGGCCAGGACGACGCGCACGGCGGCCGCTGGATCGTGGCGCGGGTGGCGCCGACCAGTCACCTGGCACGCGTCGACGGGTACGGCCGCCGGCATCCGGTCGTCAGCAACGTCGACGTTGCGCTGCTGGTGATGGGACTGGACGACGACTTCAACCCGCGCCGGCTGGAGCGCTACCTGGCGCTCGCCTACCGGGAGGGCATCGTGCCGGTGGTGGTGCTGACCAAGCTGGACGTCGCGACGGCTGCGGGCGAGCCGGTGGCGCAGCGTGTTGCCGACCTGCGCGAGCGCATCGGGCGCGCGATCGACGTGCTTGCCGTCGATGCCACCGATGCCTCGGCGGCGACGGCGCTGCGCCCGTACCTCGAGCCGGGCCGCACGCTGGTCCTGCTGGGCTCCTCCGGCGCGGGCAAGTCGACGCTGACCAACACGCTGCTCGGCGCGGGCGTGCAGGACACCGGGCCGGTGCGGGCGAGCGACGGCCGCGGCATGCACACGACCACGGCGCGCTCGCTGTTCCGCTTGCCGACGGGTGCGTGCATCATCGACACGCCGGGCCTGCGCACGCTGCGGCCCGACGGCGACGAGGCGACGCTGTCGGTGACGTTCCCGGACATCGACGCGCTGGCGGCGCAGTGCCGCTTCGACGACTGCAGCCACGACAGCGAACCGGGCTGCGCGGTGCGCGACGCGATCGACCCCGATCGTCTGCGCAACTGGCGCAAGCTCGCGCGCGAGATGGCCCGGGGCACGATGACGCCGCTCGATCGCCGGCGGCAGCTCGCGCAGTGGAAGGCGCGGGTCAAGGAAGGCACCGCGCGAACGCGGATGAAGCGCGGCGAGGCGTGAGCGACATCGGTCGCCTCGACCCGGGTGGCGTCCCAAGAAGGCACGTCAAGCAGGACCTTCGCCATTTGCTCCCACGCTTCGCCGCTTGGCGTCAGGCGGCGATAAACCCCGGCAACTTGGAAGCCTTCGCATCGAAGGTTGTCGTCGCTCGACATCCAAGCCGTCGGTTTCGGGCACCGATCAGACAATCAGCGAAATCGGCGGTCGCATCCTTCCAGAGGAAAAGAGCCTCCTCGATGGCCGGTTCATCCTCGAATCGAACATCGGTCGCACCGAGCAAGCCCGAGACAGCCTCGATGATCAGGTCCTTCGGCAAGCCGTATCGGCTACGGAGCACCCATTCGGTCTCCAGGAGAACCAACTGGCTTACGAATACGCGGCGCCCTGCCGCGACTTCACGCTTGATCAGCTTTCGTGCCCTCTCAAACTGAACTTCGTCATCCCGAACCAGAAAGCGAACGAGAACATTGGTGTCGAGGCCCAGCATCACCGCGACAACTGCTCAACCGGAACGGGCTTGCGACCCTTCTTGTGCAACACGCCCGCCAGTTCGGTAACGCTCCTGGTCTTCACCCGCATGATCACTGTGGCATCCGGCATCAGCGTGAACGTCATCCGGTCTCCGGCCTTCATGGAAAGACCATCCCGAATTTCCTTGGGAATCGTCGTTTGACCCTTGCTGGTAAGCGTGGCGTCGTTTGCCATGGGAACCTCCCTTTGTCCTTACGATTGTTATTATAGTAAGGCAATTGACTGCTGGCAATGCGTTGGTGACTTGCCCTCTGGACGGCTGCTCCCCGGCGACACGTTCACGCTCGAGCGCGAGACGCCGCACGCGGAACGCCATGGCGACGAAGGAGCCCCGTATTGGGTGGCGCGGTTCACTTCCACGACGGCAACAGGCACGCCGGCCGGCGCGCGGCGACGACGGTCTTGAAGTCGCGCACCGCGCGCTGCATCGGCGGCGAGCGCTCGTCGTGACAGGTCAGGCATGCCCCGACGGTGAGGATGCGCCGCTGTTCCTCGACGTTGAAAGGACGCACGTCGTCGCGCGTCGAGACCCTCCCGGTGCGGGTGCCGAGGAACGGGATCCACGCGTCCGCGGGCAGCCCGTCCTGAGGGAGCGCGGGTGCGGCCGGGACGAACGTCCAGCGCGCGACGCCCGGTGACACTCGCTCCAGCCGCAGCTGGCCGCGGCCGTAGCCCAGGGCCTCCGGATCGTTGTGGCAGGACTTGCACGACCTGGCTTCGGTGCGTGTCGTGTGCGGCTCGATCCGGGCGTAGAGCCGACGGAAGACGACGTCCGGTGGCTCGCCCGCGCGGAAGGTCCGGTCGAGCGTCATGATCATGCCGGGCACGAAGGTGTCGATCGCTTCCTTGCTTCCGGTCGCCGCAGCGCCGCGCCGGAGGCCGAGCGTCGGCGGGTTGGCGAAGAACGGCCCGGCCTCTTCCTCCCACGAACCCTGGACGTAGGCTTCGGCGAGCCAGTCGTAGCGTTCGATCCTGCGGTCGAAAGCGGTGTGGCAGGTCGGGCACCGCGGCGCCCACGCGGTGTGACAACTGCCGCAGGAGAGCCGCTCGTGACCGCCGCCCTCGGCGCAGACCGCCGCCATCGCCTTCAACGGCCGGCGCTCCCCGGTGCGTTTCCGGATGAGCTGCGGCCGGCCGGTGCCGTCGACGACGACGTTCACCAGCGGCTCGCCGGAGCGCGCGCGCACGTGCCGATCCCGGGCGACGCCCGGCCAGTCGCGCAGGGCCAGGATGCGCCGGGACTCGGGATCGAGCTGCGTCGCGGCGACCGCGGGGAGCGTGGCGCCCGGCCGCGCGTGGCAGTCCTCGCAGCCGACCCGCAGCTGCGCACTCTTGCTGGCATGCGCGGTGCCGTCGCCCATCGTCTCGTTGGCGGTGTGGCAGTCGATGCAGTCGAGGCCGCGCTGGTGGTGAATGTCCGGAACGACCTGCTCGAACACCCGCGTGTCGGCCAGCACCCGGTAGCGCGACGGTCGCGGACGGTCCGGGTCGCTCGCGTCCGCCGGCGGCTCGTGCATCTCGTGCCAGCCTTCGTAGCTGGTGGATATGCGCCCCGACCGGCTGTGGCAGGAGAAGCACTGGCCGTTGCCGATGTCGAGCCCGATCGCCGGGTGCGCGGTGGGCGGTTCGGCCCGGCCCGCTTCCTTGCTCGCCGCGTAGGCCTGCAACGCGGCGCGTGCCGGTGGATCGTAGGAGAGGTGGCAGGCATTGCATCCGCCGCCGAAGCTGTCCTCGCCGTTGGGGCCGACCTCGGTCTTCTTGCGGCCGAGGTGGCACATCGCGCAGGCCTGCCGCAGATGCAGGTCCACCCCCTCGTGCCCGAGCTCCGCCACGTGGGGCGCCGCGCCGCCCGCCGCGGCACCATCGTCGGCGAACACCGTGCGGGTGACGCCCACGACGCCGCTCATCGTCGCCATCACCGAGCGCTCGACGCGCGGAACGATCGCCGCGTGGCAGGCCGATTGGCCGCATTGCAGGCGCGCGGTGGCGAGGTTGCCCGGAATGACGTCCATCCCGGCGTGGGCGCGCGCCTTGTCGAGCGTCAGCGCGTCGCCGCCGTGGCACGACGCGCAGCCGACCGCGTCCGGGCGGTGGGCGTTGCCCAGCCCCGTCACGCCGCGGTGGCAGACGAGGCAGCCGTCGGGCCGGCCCATCACCGTGGGCAGCGGCGAGGGCAACGGCGTCGGCGCCCCCGGGGTCGAGGCGAACACCCAGCCGAGCCGCGGGTTGCCGGTGGCGCCCGGCCACGTCGGGCCCCAGGCCCAGTTCTCCCCCCGCATGAACGCGCCCGTCGCGCACAGGCCGGCGTAGCCGATGGCGACCGCGACGAGGAGCGACTTGACGATCGACGCGCGCGGGGTGCCGACGACCCGCACCGTGAACAGCAGTGCCAGCACGGCGACCATCGCGGCCACGACCGCGTTCGGCCACGGGGTCCAGTGCAGGATCTCCTGCAGCCCCAGGAAGTACCACGGCCCCTTGACGATCGGATCGAGGCCGTCGTGCAGGCCGGGGGAGGCCAGCAGCGAGACGACGACGAGGGCGGCGAGCATCGCCAGCAGCGAATCCGGTCGCGGCCAGACGCGGCGGGAGTGCTCGATCACGAACAGCCAGACGACGATGGTCGCGGTCGCCGCGTGCTGCACGTAAATGACGCTGAGCGCGCCGGTGGCGCCGAAGACGAGCAGCGCCAGGTCCGGGCCGACGAGGGGAATCTGCGCCGTCGCCTCGCGCAGGATGCGGTACGCCTGCTGCGCGTCCGCGTCGCCGCGGAGCAGGAAGCCCGAGAGCATGATGAACGTGATCAGCGCGACCGAGGCGACCAGGCGCAACCACACCCCGACGGCGACGCGGCGTTCGGTGCGCGCGCGCAGGTGGTCCCAGGTGTGGAGCAGCGTCAGGACGAGGCAGGCCTGGCCCGCCCAGTAGTGCAGGTTGCGAAAGAACGTCCCTGCAGGGTTGGCCAGCAGGAGCGCTGCGAGGGAGTTGTAGGCGTCGCCAGCGTCGTACGGCGCCGCCAGCAGCACACCGGAGACGACCGCGACCACGAAGCTCGCCGTCGCCAGCGACCCGAACGTACCGAAGCGGGTCGAGACGATCCTGGCGCGACGTGCCCGGTCAGAGGACACGCGCCACCCATCCGCCGGTGGCCCGGTCGGGTTCGAGTGCGAGCGGCTTCAGCGCCCGCGCGGCCGGCCCCGCCGCCACCGAACCGTCGGACCGGAACCGCGAGCCGTGGCAAGGGCATACCACCTCGTCGCCGACGACGCGCTCGATCCGGCACCCCAGGTGCGTGCACTGCCCCAGGAACGCCCGGACGCCGTCCCGCTCGCTGCGGTGGATGACCAGGCCCGCCATCACCGACAGCCCGAGCGGCACGTCGGGCGGAACCGGAACGATCGTCGGCGACTGGCTTTCCCGCAGGCGATGCAGCATCGCCACCACCGCTGCAGGGAGCGGCACCGTCAGCAGTGCGGCCAGCGCGACGCGCACCGCACGTCGTCGGGACAGCTGAGGGGTTCTGGCGTGCATCGGGTAATCGCAACAGGGGACAGACCACGACAATTCGACCATTCAGCAACCCGGCCAAGTGGCGAATTCCCGAACGGCGCGCAACCCAGACCCATCGTGGTCTGTCCCCTCCGCCCCCTGTGGGAGCGCCTTCAGGCGCGAATGCAGTTTTGGGGCGGCGATTCGCGGCTGAAGCCGCTCCCACAAAGACCCTCGTTGGATACTTCATGGTGCCGGATCGATAATCCTGGGCCCGACGACGCGCTCGCTCAGTGACCGGGCATCTTCGCGACCGCGGCCCAGCCGCCCTGCGCCTGCGACGCGAGGCAGGCCTCGATGAACGCCATCGTGTGCGCGCCGTCCTCGATGCGCGGATACGGCGACAGCGGGATGCTCTCGCCGAGGCTGCGCGCGATGCGCTCCTGCGCGATCTCGGCATAGATGTTGGCGAACGCCTCGCGCAGACCTTCCGGATGCCCGCGCGGGGTGCGTCCCGCGGCGAGGATCTCCGGCGGCAGGTAGAGGTCGCCGCGGCCGATCGTCTTGACGGGCTCGCCCTGCATGGCGACGGTGAGGTAGGAGAGCGTCCGGTGCGACCACTCGATTTGCCCGCGCTCGCCGTGAACCTTGAGGCGGATGTCGTTCTCGGCGCCCGCCGACGCCTGCGTGGCGGTGAACGTGCCGCGCGCGCCGCCTTCGTACTCGACCAGCGCGGAGACGTGATCGACGACCTTGCGCCCAGGCAGCAGCGTGCCGACGTCGGCCGCGACGCGCACGGCCGGGAGTCCGGCGACGAAGCTCGCGAGGTGCTGCGCGTGGCAGCCGATCGCGCCCATCACCAGTGCCAGTCCGCTGCGCGCGGGGTCGAGCAGCCAGCGCTGCTTCGCGGTGAGCGGGCCGTCCTCGATCATCGTCGCGAGGCCGTTCTGCAGGTACTCGACCTGCGTGAGGCGCACGCGGCCGAGCGTGCCGTCGCGCACCAGTTGCCGCGCGTAGCGGATCATCGGGTATGCCGAATAGCCGTGGACGATGGCGAACAGGCGACCGCGCTCGCGCGTGCGCCGCGCGAGGTCGCAGGCCTCGGCAAAGTTCCCGGTGACCGGCTTGTCGCAGACGACGTCCAGCCCCGCGTCGAGGGCGGCGGCCGAATACGCGTAGTGGGTGTCGTTCGGCGTCATGATCGCGACCGCGTCGATGCCATCCGTCCGGCTGCGCTCGGCGGCGAACATCTCGGCCGCACTGCCGTAGCAGCGCCCCGGGTCGAGCCCGAGCGCGAGGCCGGCGGCGTGCGAACGCTCCGGATCCGACGACAGCACCCCGGCGACGACCCGGAACCAGCCGTCCATCTCGGCCGCCCCGCGATGCATGCGGCCGATCCACGAGTCGGGGCCGCCCCCGACGATGCCCAAGCGCAGCGAGCGCCCGAAGCGCTCGCGCAACCCACCGATCCCGTCCGTCGTCATCTGCCTGGCTCCCTGTGCGCCCGTCGCGCGCCGATGGCAGGATTGTAGGGCCGAGTGCCGGCACCCGGGTATCCCGGCGAAAGTCGTCCGCGCGGCATTCTGTCGCACACGCGCACGGAGGTAAACTGATTGCCGGCATTTGAACGGGAGGGCAGGCGAATGCGCTACAGGATGTTCGGCCGCACCGGCCTCTTCGTCTCCGAGCTGTGCTTCGGCTCGATGACCTTCGGCGGCAAGACCGGGATCTGGGAGAAGATCGGCAACACCGAGCAGCAGGAGGCCGATCGGCTGGTGGGCGTGGCGCTCGACGCCGGCATCAACTTCTTCGACACCGCGGACTCGTATGCGGACGGCGATTCGGAGCGCATCCTGGGCAAGGCACTCGGCGCCCGGCGCCGGGACGTCGTGCTCGCGAGCAAGGTGCGCAGTCGCGTCGGTCCCGGACCCAACCAGGTGGGGCTGTCGCGGGCGCACATCGTGGCGTCGGTCGATGCCTCGCTGCGCCGGCTCGGCACCGACTGGCTCGACCTCTACCAGATCCACGGCTACGACGCGGCGACGCCGCTCGACGAAACCATGCGGGCGCTCGACGACCTGGTGCGCGCCGGCAAGCTGCGCTACGTCGGCTGCTCGAACGTCGCCGCCTGGCACATCGCCAAGGCCAACGGCCTCGCCGCGGCGCACGACTGGAGCCGGTTCGAGTCGCTGCAGGCCTACTACACGATCGCCGCGCGCGACATCGAACGCGAGCTCGTGCCGCTGCTCGCCGACCAGCAGATGGCGCTGATGGTGTGGAGCCCGCTGGCCGGCGGGCTGCTCTCCGGCAAGTTCAGTCGCGACGCGGACGGTCCGCCCGGCTCGCGGCGCGCGGTGTTCGACTTTCCGCTGGGCAATCGCGAGCGCGCGTTCGATTGCGTCGACGCCATGCGCCCCATCGCCGCCGCGCACGGCGTCAGCGTCGCGCGGGTGGCGCTGGCCTGGCTGCTCGCGCAATCGCAGGTGACGACGATCATCATCGGCGCCAAGAACGAGGAGCAGTTGCGCGACAACCTGGACGCGACGACGCTGGTGCTCGCCGCCGACGAGCTCGCGGCGCTGGAGCGCGTCAGCGCGCTGCCGATCGAATACCCCGGCTGGATGATCGCGCGCCAGGCGATCGGGCGCGAGCCGACCGCGACCTGACGGTTCGGCCCGGCGGCCTCACCAGCCGAGATCGTACCAACTGGCGCCGAGGAACGGGTCCGACAGGTCGCGCGCAGTCGCCCGCTGCATGACTTCGTCGTCCTTGCGGCGGTACGCGCGCCCCAGGTCAGCTGCATCCTGCGCACTCGCCCGGCTGTCCGGGTGGGCCCGCAGATACGCCTCGTATTGCGTCGGGCCACCGACGTAGATCCGGTTCCGGGGCGCATCGGGGTAGATGTAATACTTCTTGTCGTTGCGCTGCATCGGGCGGATCTGGCCGGGAGGAAGGGTCTGCACCCACTCCTTCTGCACGGTCGTCGTCGCGACCAGCACCTTGAAGCCCTGTGCCAGCAGCTCGCTCTCGTCGATGCGCGGCGTGGCGGTCGCGGCACAGCCGGCGACCACCACTGCGAGGGCCAACGTCTGCAGCAGGGTGAACACGTTGCCCCGGCGCAAGCGCGGCAAACGCCGCGCGGGATTCGGTCCGGTCGTCATCGCTTCGATCTGCATCGTGTCACCCGAGGTTGTCGGCAGGCCAGTCTCAGCCTCTCAGGGCCGCGGGTTGAGGGGTCCGTCCGCACGGCGACCACGAACGTCCTACAATGATGTCGACCCAGCGGGCAGGTCACCCGCGGCGACCTCGATCCACCGGCCCGCGCCGGCGCCAAGGCGGCGCGGAAGGATGACATTGCCATGACGACGAAACCTTGTCCATTGTGCGAACCCGCCGCCGAGCGGGTGATCAGCCGCGGCACGCTGGCCGTCGCCCTGTGGGACGGCTACCCGGTGAGCCCGGGTCACGCGCTGGTCGCGTCGGCACGCCACGTCGGGTCGTGGTTCGAGCTCCGCGGCGACGAGCAGGCGGCGATGCTGCTGTTGCTGGACGAGGTGCGGGCCAACGTCACCACCGGCTTCCAACCGGACGGCTTCAACATCGGCATCAACGACGGGCCGGCGGCGGGGCAGACGATTCCCCACGTGCACATCCACCTCATTCCCCGCTACGACGGCGATGTCGCGGATCCGCGCGGCGGAGTCCGCTGGGTGCTCGCCGACAAGGCAGACTACTGGACGGGCCGGCGCTGACCTGAGCCGGCGGCCGATCGCCGCCGGCCCGCGCGCCGGCGGTCGCGCCCGCGGGACCTGCGCTCCCGCGGCTGCGACACCGGGTCGCGATTTGACGCCGTCCGGCCACCGGGGGTACCGTCGATTCGTTGCTCTGGCCGACTGCCGCCGACCGACGAGCGGGCAGCGGAGGAGCTTACTGCGGAGATTCCCCATGACCAAGCCCCAACGCTGGCTGCAACGCGCCGCGCGCGTCGTCGCGACCCTGTCCCTGTCCTGCCTCGGCGCGCTCGCCGCGGTCCCCGCGCTCGCGGCCGAGACCGTCAACGTCTACTCGATCTGGCCCGAGAACTGGGCGCGGCCGATGTTCGAGGAATTCGAGAAGGCGACCGGCATCAAGGTCAATTTCGTCCGCTTCTCCTCCGGCGAGGCGCTCGCCCGCGTGATCGCGGAAAAGAACAACCCGCGGGTCGACGTGCTGTTCGGCGGACCGGTGGAGACGCACGCGGCCGGCATCGCCGAGGGCGTGTTCGAGGCCTACAAGCCGCCGAGCTTCGCCCAGCTGCCGCCGCGCTTCCGCCACGCCGACGGCCAGTGGGTGGCGATCGCCGACGACCCGCTGGTGTTCATGACCAACGCGAAATTCCTGAAGGAGAACAACCTGCAGCCGCCGGCGTCGTGGAGCGACCTCTTGGCACCCGCGTACAAGAACATGCTGCAGATGGCCGACGCGCGCACCTCGGGCACCGCGGTGACGCGGATCTTCTCCATCCTTGAGGTCAACGGCCGCGACGAGAACAAGGCCTTCGACTACATGAAGAAGCTGCGCCCGAACGTCCAGCTCTACACCAAGAGCGGCGGCGGCGGCACGCTGCCGGTCGGCCTCGGCCAGGCGGGCGGCGGCATCTTCTTCATCGTCGACGCGCTCGACACCAAGGCCAAGGGCTACGACGTCGTGATCAGCTTCCCGAAGGAGGGCATCGGCACCGCCGCCGAGGCGATCGCGCTGATCAAGGGCGCCAAGAACCCGGCGGCCGGCAAGAAGCTCATCGACTGGGCGAGCTCGCCGGCGATGCAGAACCTGTTCGCCAAGTACAAGATCAACTTCGTGCCGGCCCATCCCGACGTTGGGCTCGAGCCGAGCCTCGCCCAGGTGCTGAAGGGCACCAGGATTTTCCCGATCGACGCCGACTACGCGGGCGCCAACCGCAAGCGCATCGTCGAGCGCTGGATCGCCGAGGTGCTGAACCCGTAGGCGGCCGGCCGTCGTCGCCGTGTCCGCCGCCGCCACGGCGCCACGGGCGCCGGGCGCGCATCGCGATCCCCTCGTCGCGGGGGCGGCGTTCGCGCTGTGGGCGCTGCTGGCGTTGTTCGTCGTCTACCCGCTGGCGATGCTGCTGGCGCGGGTGCTGACCGACCAGGGCCACTTCTCGCTGGCGGGGCTCGCGGCGGTGCTGACCGACCGCCACCAGATCCGCGCCTTCTGGAACAGCCTGCTGCTGGGCACGCTGGTCGGGCTGGTCGGCACCGTGCTGGGCTTCGTGTTCGCGTTCACCGCCGCGCGCGGCCGCCTGCCGCCGTGGATGCTGGGCGCGATGGACGCCAGCGTGCTGCTGCCGCTGGTGTCGCCGCCGTTCACCACGGCGATCGCGATGATCTTCTCCTTCGGCCCGCGCGGGCTCATCACCTACGACCTGCTCGGCCTGAAGGGCGTGACCGTCTACGGGCTCTCCAGCACGCTCTTCTCCGAGGTGATCACCTATTTCCCGATCGCCTACCTCACGCTGCGGCCGATCCTCGCCGGCATCGACTCCAACATCGAAGGCATGGCGCTGTCCCTGGGCGCGTCGCGCTGGCGGGTGTTTCGCACGGTGACGCTGCCGCTGTCGATTCCCGGCCTCGCCAACGCGTTCCTGCTGCTCTTCGCCGCGTCGCTGGCGGACTTCGCGACCCCGCTGATCCTCGCCGGCAACCAGTTCCCGGTGCTGCCGACGCAGGCGTTCCTGCAGATCACCGGCATGTTCGACCTGCGCGGCGGCGCGGCGCTGTCGTTCGTGCTGTTGGTGCCGGCGCTGATCGTGTTCCTGCTGCAGCGCTACTGGGTGAGCCGGCGCTTCTACGTCACCGTCACCGGCAAGGGCGCGGGCACGGCGCCGTTCGACAGCGTCTCGCCCGGCGTGCGCAACCTGCTGCTCGCGTTCTGCCTTCTGGTCGCGCTGGCGATCGCGTACTTCTACGTGCTGCTGCTCTACGCCTCGCTGGTCGTCGCGCTGGGAGCCAATCACGCGCTGACGCTGCAGCACTACAAGGTCATCTTCACCGACGGCGTCAAGGCCATCCGCGATACGCTGATCATCGCCGGCCTGGCGATGCCGCTGGGCGGGCTCTACGGCGTGCTGCTGGGCTACCTCGTCACCAAGAAGGAGTTCCTCGGCCGACGCTCGATGGAACTGGTGTCGATGATCAACTACGCGCTGCCCGGCACCATCGTCGGCATCGCCTACCTGATCGCCTTCAACGATCCGCCGATCGAGTTGACCGGCACCGCGCTGATCATCGTCGCCTGCTACATCTTCCGCTACGGGCCCACCGGCATCCGCGCCACCGTGGCGCTGCTGTCGCAGATCGACAAGAGCCTCGAGGAGGCCTCGCAGGGCCTCGGCGCCGGCAGCGGCACGACGTTCCGCCGGATCACGCTGCCGCTGATCCTGCCGGCGTTCTTCGCCGGCCTCGGCGTGGTCTTCATCCGCTCGATGACGGCGATCAGCGCGACGATCTTCTTGGTCTCGGTCAGCTGGACGCTGATCACCGTCAAGATTCTCGAGAACATCACCGAGCTCTCGCTCGGGCCGGCGGCGGCGTTTTCGGTGCTGGTCTGCGTGATCGTCTTCGTCGTCATCGGTCTCATCGGCCGCGCGCTGCGCTATTTCCGCGCGCCCGGGGCGGCCTCGGTGACCAGCATGCTGGGAGGTTGACGCAGTGGGCATGGACACCATCGGGGTGCGCGTCGCCGGCATCTCCAAGCGCTACACGCACCGGGTCAAGGGCGAGATCTACGCCGCGCGCGAGGTCGAGCTCGACGTCAAGCCCGGCGAGTTCCTCACGCTGCTGGGGCCGTCGGGCTGCGGGAAGACGACGACGCTGCGGGTCATCGCCGGCTTCGAGCACCCCGACGCCGGACGGGTCTACTTCGGCGACGAGGACGTCACCGGCAAGGCGGCGAACCAGCGCAACATAGGCTTCGTGTTCCAGAACTACGCGTTGTTTCCGCACCTGTCGATCTTCGAGAACGTCGCCTACGGATTGCGCGTGCGCGGCCAGGCCGGCGGCGAGATCGCCAAGGCCGTCGGCGACGTCCTCGCGCTGGTCGGGCTCGCCGGCTACGAGCAGCAGTTCTCCGCCCAGCTCTCCGGCGGCGAGCAGCAGCGGGTCGCGCTCGCCCGCGCCATCGTCATCCGCCCGCGGGTGCTGCTGTTCGACGAGCCGCTGTCGAACCTCGACGCCAAGCTGCGCATCCAGATGCGCCAGGAGATCCGCGCGCTGCAGCGCCGGCTTGCCATCACCACGATCTACGTGACGCACGATCAGGAGGAGGCGATGGCGGTCTCCGACCGGATCGCCGTGATGAACCAGGGCAGCGTCGTGCAGGAAGGCAGCGCGCTCGACCTCTACCATCGCCCGGCGACGGACTTCGTCGCCAAGTTCATCGGCCGCGTGAACTCGATTCCCGGCCGGGTGGCGGCGATCGGCGCCGACGGGCCGGCGATCGCCGCGCTCGGCACCACGTTGGTCGCGCGCACGCTGCCGGCCGGGCTCGCCACCGGATCGGCGGTGCAGCTGATGATCCGCCCCGAGGCGGTCGCGATCGTCGCGCCGGACACCCCGGGGGCGCTGGCGGCAACCGTCGTGTCCAGCAGTTTCCTCGGCGAGAAGACCGAGGTCCAGCTGCGCTGCGCCGGAGAAGGCCTGCACGCGGTGCGCTACAACGCGGGACCGGCCGAGCCGTTGGCCGAGGGTGCGACCGTGGCGGTGTGCCTGCCGGCCAACGCGCTGACCGTGCTGCCGCCGGCCGACCGGGAGGCGCCGTGAACGGCATCGCCTGGGGGTGGCGCATCCTGTCGCGGATCGTCGCGCTCGGCTGGGCGCTGACGCTGCCCGCCGTCGCGGCCGACGCCGGGCGGACAGTGCACGGCTCGTCGGACGCCTACGCGGAAGCGGGGATCGCGCTCGCCTGGGGCGTGCGGCGCGGCGCCGACGAGGCGACGACCCGGGTGACGCTGCGCATCGTCGCCGACCCGGCGCGTTACCCGCGGGTCGAGGCGGCCGGCCGCGACCCGTTCACGCAGGCCGAGCGGGTGCTGCTCGCGCCGACGGCGACCCGGGGTCTCGCCGACCTCGCGATTCCGCGCGCCCATTTCGCCGACTTCCCGCGCACCGAGCTGCGCTTCCACGGGACGGGCGGCGCGGCGGTCGTCGTCTATTTCCTCGGCGTGCCGGACACGACGCCGGAGTTCGCCTCCGACGCCGCGCTCGACCGATACCTCGACGAACGGATCGCGCGCGCCCGCAGCGCCGCGGGAGGCAAGCCATGACCGGTCACGACGAACTCGCCCTGCTGCTCGATCACTCGGTGCTGAAGCCCGAAGCCACGGCCGGCGACATCGCGGCGGGGGCGGTGACGGTGCGCGAGGGGCGGATCGGCTTCTACTGCGTGCAGCCGTGGTGGGTGAAGCGCGCCGTGGCCGAACTGGCGGGGAGTCCGGCGCGGGTCGTCACCGTCGTCGGCTTTCCGCACGGCTGCGAGCGCAGCGAGGTCAAGGCGCTGGCGACGGCGTTGGCCGTCGCCGACGGCGCCGCGGAGATCGACATGGTGCTGAACCTAGGAGCGCTGAAGAGCGGCGAGTCGGTGCCGGTGGGCGCCGACATCGCCGCCGTCGTCAAGGCGGCCGGCGCCGCGCCGGTCAAGGTCATCCTGGAAACCGCGGCCCTCACCGACGCCGAGAAGCGGCTTGCCTGTCGCCTCGCCGTCGAGGCCGGCGCCGCCTTCGTCAAGACCTCGACCGGGTTCCATCCGGCCGGGGGCGCCAGCGTCGACGACGTGCGGCTGCTGCGGGCGCTGGTGGGACCCCGGCTGGGCGTCAAGGCGTCCGGGGGCATACGCAACCTCGCCGACACGCAGGCGATGCTCGCCGCGGGCGCCAACCGCATCGGCACCTCGGCCAGCGCCGCCATCCTGGCGGCCCTGACCGCGTCCCCGTAGCAGCGTTTTCGGACGGACCGCGCTTCCCGATCGGGGCGTGCGTCGCCGTGCCGCGGTCAGAACGAGCGCACGCCTGCGATCAGGTAGAGCCCCAGCGCAACCATCGCCAGGCCGCTGATCAGCTTGAGCACGCGCCCCTCCCTTTCCTGCAGCCGGCGATTGGACAGCGTGATCACGCCGATGGCGAGCACGATCACGTCGTCGAGCATGTACGCGGCGTTGTAGAGCAGCAGGTAGCCGTAGTAGCTCGCACCCTCCTGTTCGCGCAGCGTCAGGATGCGCGTGAACAGCGCCGGGAAGCCGGACGTGCAGACCAGTTCGACGACCTGCACCAGCAGGCCCAGGACCACCGTGGCGGCGAGCGCCGCCGCCAGCCGCTCGGCGTGCAGGATGCCGCGCATGCGCGCATAGATTCCCGGCTTCGCGGCGTCGGGAATCGACAGCGAGACGCCGCGGCCGAACGCCCAGAAGTCCTTGAGGTTGATCGCCCCGGCGCCGACGGCGATCGCGCCCAGGACGATCTCCGAGGCGCGCGAGAGGCCGATGAACAGGAACAGGTTGAGCCAGGCGGCCATGAAACCGTAGTAGGCGAGGCCCTGGATCAGCACGAAGGTGCCGGCGATCGCGAGCATCCGGCGCCGGTCGTTCAGTGGCGCGAGCAGCGAGATCATCAGGATCAGCACCCACATCGAGCAGGGGTTGAGGCCGTCGAGCAGGCCCATGATCAGCGTGAACAGCGGCAGGCCCACGTCGTCCAGCGCGATTCCCCGCCCGAACACGCTGACCTCGAAGCTCGGTGGCACCGCGGCGCCCGGTCCCGCGTCGCAGGACAGGCTCGCCTCGGCGGCGCAGGCGGCGCCGCCCTCGGCCGCAACCACGGCAGGCACGGCGGCGGCGCGGCGCGCCAGCGCCTCCAGGATCAGCTTGTCGGTGCCCGCGTCGGGCGAGTAACCGACGATCATCCGGTCGCCGACGAAAATTGCCGGTACGCGGATGCTGCCGGCGCCACCCGGCGTGGCCCGTTCCTTCAGCCGCGCGAGCGCCGCGGGATCCCGGCCGACGTCGCGAACGACGATTCGGAGTTCGGGGCGCTCGCGGCCCAGCGTGGCGAGAAAGGCCTCGGCCTCGGCGCAATGCGGGCAGCCTTCGCGAACGAAGACCTCGATGTCCGCAGGCCGCTCGATCGCCGCGGGCGCGACCGCGGCCGGCGCCGGGTCCGCGGGTTGTCCTGCCGCCGGTCGCACCGGGACCGTCAGCACGATCGCGGCCAGTGCGACGGCGATGCAACCGAACGGCCACCGGGACGTGAACCGCTTCATCGGACGCTCCGATCGTTGGGCAGGCGGCGCAGAGTCGGCGGCAGACAGTGCGGCGCAGCCTTCTCGCTGCGGTAAACGGCCGCTGCGGACTCCCCCTGCAGGCGCGAAATGGAAAAGACCGGACCCCGGCGAAACCCTCGATCCGACACTTCATCACTCCGAAGCGACAATGATCATTTTACCCACCACGCACGCGCGGCCAATGCCATCCGCCGGGGTGCGACGATCCGCCGCATCGTGCCACCGGCGCCTTCCCGCCGCCGGCGCGCCATAATGCAAATGTCGACTTCGACCACAACCCGAGGAGTCTCCGCCATGACCGATGTCACTGCACTGTTGGGCCCCGGCGCCGACGATCTGCTGCAGCACGTCTGCAAGGGCATTCCCAAGGAGATGCTGCACCTGCCGGGCCCCGACTTCGTCGATCGCGTGGTCGCGGTCTCCGATCGCTCGCCCGCGGTGATGCGCAGCATGCAGCAACTCTTCTCCCACGGCCGGCTCGGTGGCAGCGGCTACCTGTCGATCCTTCCGGTCGACCAGGGCATCGAGCACAGCGCGGGCGCGTCGTTCGCGAAGAACCCGTTGTACTTCGACCCCGAGAACATCGTGAAGCTGGCGATCGAGGGCGGCTGCAACGCGGTGGCCTCGACGCTGGGCGTGCTCGGCGCCTGCTCGCGGCGGTATGCGCACAGGATCCCGTTCCTGCTCAAGTTCAACCACAACGAGTTCCTCACCTACCCGAACAAGTTCGACCAGATCATCTTCGCCAGCGTCCGGCAGGCGCAGCAGTTGGGCGCCGTCGCGGTCGGCGCGACGATCTACTTCGGCTCCCCCGAGTCCGGGCGGCAGATCGTCGAGGTGAGCGCGGCCTTCGCCGCGGCGCACGAACTCGGCATGGCGACGGTGCTCTGGTGCTACCTGCGCAATCCCGCGTTCAAGAAGGACAAGGATTACCACGTGTCCGCCGACCTCACCGGGCAGGCCAACCACCTGGGCGTGACCATCGAGGCCGACATCATCAAGCAGAAGCTGCCGGAGAACAACGGCGGCTACCTGGCGCTCAACAGCAAGGAGAATCCGTACGGCAAGACCGACAAGCGGATGTACTCCGAGCTCGCCAGCGACCACCCGATCGACCTCGCGCGCTATCAGGTCGCCAACTGTTATCTCGGCCGCGCCGGGCTCATCAATTCGGGCGGCGCGTCGGGCGACAACGACCTCGCCGACGCGGTGCGCACCGCGGTGATCAACAAACGCGCCGGCGGCATGGGCCTCATCTCGGGGCGCAAGGCGTTCCAGAAGCCGATGGCCGAGGGGGTCGCGTTGCTGAACGCCATCCAGGACGTCTACCTGTCGCCGAAAGTGACGATCGCCTGATCGAGACGGTCGGCGACAGTGTGCACTCACTCTGCCGGGCAAGTTCGAGGGTCATCGACGCGCGGTCCTTTTTCGCTTGCGCCGATCCCGCGCGGACGGTACGCTTGCTCGAAAATCGTTATCGAAATCCGATAACGCGGGCTTGCCGCTGGCCGGCGGAGGATGGGCACGGGCATGCTGGACAAGGACATCTTCGGCGGATTGGTTCGACTGCACGTGCTCTACCACGCGTCGCACGAGGAGATCTTCGGGCTGGGCATGATCGAGGAACTCGAGCACCACGGCTACAAGGTAAGCCCGGGCACGCTCTATCCGGTGCTGCACGGCCTGGAGAAGAACGGGCTTCTCGCGTCGCGGGTGGAGCAGGTCGGCAAGCGCAATCGGCGGGTGTACGCGATCACGGCCAGCGGGCGCAAGGCGCTGCGCGTCGCCAAGTCCCGCGTGTGGGAGCTGTTCCGCGAGTTCTTCGAGGAGGAGCTCGAGTTCGGCGGCGGCGGTGCGGCAAGGAAGCGGCCTTCGGTCGCCGGGGCGCGGTCGGCGAAGGCACCCGCGAAGTGAATCAGGGCGGCGCGCGGAGCGATTCCGCGCGCCGAGTGCAAAGAGGCCGCAACGGCCATCGTCAACGCAACACCAGGGGAGGTGCAGGATGAACTTGAAGCAATGGATCGGGCTCGGGATGGCCGCGGCCGCGGTGGCTCTGCTGGGGGCCTGCACGTCGGACCCGGCGATGTCGCTGAAGAAGGCGGAGTTCGTCGGCTCGGAGAAGTGCGGCGCCTGTCACACCGACGAATACAAGACCTGGAAGGACACCTATCACAACAAGATGGTCCGCTCGACCCGCGACGGCCTGCTGA
>JADKKQ010000003.1 GCA_016720425.1 Betaproteobacteria bacterium
TGAGCAAGAGGCAAATCACGCGTGACGCTCCGGGCGGCGACTCCCGGGCGGATTTCACAACCAACCCGCCGTGCGAGAAAGGGTTCTCGCCAACGGCGCGCCCTGAACCGAGAAGGATCCAACCCCGCGGCTGCTGCCACCAGCACCACCGCCAGCACCCACGGTAGCGCCAACGTTTCCGCCCGTTGGAAGGCTTCGCCGCCCTGTTCGAGGAAAGCCTCGCACGGCAGGAGATGCGCACCGGCGAGATGATCACCGCCGAGGTCATCCGCGTCGACTACAACATGGTCGTGGTCAACGCCGGGCTGAAATCGGAGAGCTTCATTCCGATCGACGAGTTCAAGGACGACCGGGGTGAAGTCGAAGTCAAGGCCGGCGACTTCGTCACCGTTGCCATCGAGGCACTGGAAAACGGGTACGGCGAGACCAAGCTCTCGCGCGACAAGGCCAAGCGCCTGTCGGCCTGGCACAGCCTCGAAGCGTCGATGGAGAAGGGCGAGATCGTCCAGGGCCTGGTCACCGGCAAGGTCAAGGGCGGCCTGACCGTCATGGTCAACGGCATCCGCGCGTTCCTGCCCGGTTCGCTGGTCGACCTGCGGCCGGTCAAGGACACGACGCCGGTCGAAGGCAAGCAGATGGACTTCAAGGTCATCAAGCTCGATCGCAAGCGCAACAACGTCGTGGTCTCGCGCCGCGCGGTGCTCGAAGAGACGATGGGCGCCGAGCGCGAGGAACTGCTGAAGACGCTGCAGGAAGGTGCGATCGTCAAGGGCATCGTCAAGAACATCACCGACTACGGCGCCTTCGTGGACCTGGGCGGCATCGACGGCCTGCTGCACATCACCGACCTGGCCTGGCGCCGGGTCAAGCATCCGTCCGAAGTGCTGACGGTGGGCGACGAAGTCGAAGCCAAGATCCTGAAGTTCGACCAGGAAAAGAACCGCGTTTCGCTGGGCATGAAGCAACTCGGCGAAGATCCCTGGGTGGGCATCGGTCGCCGCCCTGGGCATGAAGCAGTGCATGCCGAACCCGTGGGAAGAGTTCTCGATGAACCACAAGAAGGGCGACAAGGTGTCCGGCCAGATCAAGTCCATCACCGACTTCGGCGTGTTCATCGGCCTGCCCGGCGGGATCGACGGCCTGGTGCACCTGTCCGACCTGCACTGGACGCTGCCCCGGCGAAGAAGCCGTCAAGCAGTACCGCAAGGGCCAGGAAGTGGAAGCCGCGGTCATGTCGATCGACGTCGAGCGCGAGCGCATTTCTCTGGGGATCAAGCAGATCGACGGCGATCCGTTCAGCAACTTCATCGCGATGCACGACAAGGGCAGCGTCGTCTCGGGCACGGTCAAGTCGGCCGATGCCAAGGGCGCTGTCATCGCGCTGGGCGACGAAGTCGAAGGCTACCTGCGGGCATCGGAAGTGGCCCGCGACCGCGTCGAGGACATCCGCACGCATCTGAAGGAAGGCGACCGCGTCACGGCGATGATCATCAACGTCGACCGCAAGAGCCGCAACATCAACCTGTCGATCAAGGCCAAGGACCACGCGGACGAGAACGAGGCGCTGCAGAAGCACTCCGCAGACAGCTCGACCACTGCGGGCACGACGAATCTGGGCGCGCTGCTGAAGGCGAAACTGGACAACAAGAACAACGCCTGAGGGTCGGACATGACCAAATCGGAGCTCATCGACCGGTTGGCGGGGCAGTTTCCCCAGCTGGTCGCGAAGGATGCCGAACTTGCGGTCAAGATGATTCTCGATGCGATGGCCGACGCGCTTGCCGCCGGCGATCGCATCGAGATCCACAAGCTTCGGGGCGCTTGGCCTCAACTACCGCCCGCCGCGGACGGGCGCAACCCAAGTCCGGCGAGCGCGTGCTGGTTCCGGAAAAGCACGTGCCGCATTTCAAGGCGGGCAAAGAGCTACGCGAGCGGGTCGACTTCAAGGCTGCGGCGGCGGAGAAGACGTGAACGCGAGCTTGCGCCCCCAACAGCGGGGGCTAGGCGCCGCTCATGTTTACCGCTTTTTTGCCGGCGGCGGCCACGGCCGGTGGCCGGCGGCCGCAGGCACCGGTTCGACCGCGCGCCGGATGCGCGAGGCCCGCATGGGGCGCGGGTGAACCCCCCCACATGGACTTCGAGTTCTGGTGGCTGCTGGTCCTGCCGCTCTTCTTCGGCATGGGCTGGCTGGCCGCGCGCATCGACATCCGGCACGTCGTGCGCGAGTCGCGCGCGCTGCCCTTGTCGTACTTCAAGGGCCTCAACTTCCTGCTCAACGAGCAGCCCGACAAGGCGATCGAGGCATTCAACGAAGTCGTCAAGGTCAACCCGGAAACGGTCGAGCTGCACTTCGCGCTGGGCAGCCTGTTCCGGCGGCAGGGCGAGCTGGATCGCGCGATCCGGCTGCACCAGAATCTGCTCGAACGTCCCGACCTGGGCGAGGACAAGCGCGTCACCGCGCTCTACGAACTCGGCCAGGATTACCAGCGCGCGGGGCTGCTCGACCGCGCTGAAGAGGCGTTCATCAAGCTGGAGGGGACCGTCCACGAACAGCAGTCCTGCGACCGCCTGCTCCAGATCTACGAGCACGAGAAGGACTGGCTGAAGGCGATCGCCGTCACCAAGAAGATCGAAGCGCTGACCAAGGCGCCCGTACTTCTCAGGGAGTCGCGCATCACTACTGCGAAGCTCGGATCCGCGAAGCTGCTGCACGGTTCGAATCCGCGCGGCAATACCTCGACTTGGCGCTGGCCAGTACAAGGCGTGCGCGCGCGCCACGCTGCTGCTGGGCGACCCCGGCGCAGGGCAACTCCAGCGACGCCATCGGCCTCTGGCAAAGCGCATCGAGTCGCAGAACCCGGCCTACCTGTGGCTGGCGGCGGAGCGGTTGCGGGACGCGTATGTGAAGCTGGAACAGCCGGAGCAGGGGCTGCGCCTGCTCGCCGGTTACCAGGCCAAGTACCCGTCGGCGGAACTGCTCAATGTCGTGTTCCGGCTGACGCTGGGCGCGCCAGGGCGCCGAGCCGCGTCGGCGCTGATCCGGGGAGGAATTGCGCCGCAATCCGACGCTGCTCGGGCTCGATCGCCTGCTCGAGGCGGAGATGCTCGGCGCGACCCAGGCCCGACGCCGCGACATGGAGATGGTCAAGGATCTCGTGCATCAGCACACCAAGCGGCTTGGCCTCTACCGCTGCGATCACTGTGGGTTCCGCGCCAGGCAGTATTACTGGCGCTGCCCGGGGTGCGGCACCGGGAAACCTATCCGCCCCGGATCAACGAAGCGCCGGACGGCCAGGGCTTGAACCCGGCCGCCGGCTTCCCGCACTGGTACGCCTCCACAACGAGAAGAGCATGCCCAACTCACGCATCATCGTTCCCCTCGATTACCCCACGCAGCGGCTGGCGGAAGAGTTCGTCGCCCGCGTCTCGCCGCAGGAATGCGCGCTCAAGGTCGGCAAGGAGCTGTTCACCGCCGCGGGACCCGCGCTGGTCTCCCGCCTGGCCGCGCAGGGATTCAGGGTGTTCCTCGACCTCAAGTACCACGACATCCCGAACACCGTCGCGCAGGCCTGCAAGGCGGCGGCCGACCTGGGCGTCTGGATGCTCAATGTGCACGCCAGCGGCGGCCGGGCAATGCTGACCGCGGCGCGTGAGGCGATCGCCGGCACTGCGCAGCGTCCGCTGCTGATCGCGGTGACGGTTCTGACCAGCCTCGATGACCCGGCGCTGCGGGAACTGGGCATCGCCGAGGGCGCCGCCGCGCATGCCGCGCGGCTGGCGGGGCTGGCCCGCGACTGCGGCCTGGACGGCGTCGTCTGTTCGGCCTGGGAGGCGGGCGCCGTCAAGTCGGCGCACGGCGCCGGCTTTCTTGCCGTCACCCCGGGGATACGCCTGGCCGAGGGCAGCGCGCACGACCAGGCGCGCGTTGCCACTCCCGAGGCAGCGGTCCGCGCCGGGGCCGATTACCTGGTCATCGGCCGCGCCATCACGCAGGCGGCCGACCCGCACGCCACCCTGGCCAGCATCAACAATTCCATCGGGACCCGCGCATGAAACTCACGATCGTAGGCACCGGTTATGTCGGCCTGGTCACCGGCACCTGCCTGGCCGAAGTCGGCAACGACGTACTCTGCCTGGACACCGACGCCGAGAAGATCGCCATGCTCAACGCGGGCGGCGTGCCCATCTACGAACCCGGCCTCGAAGAGATCATCCGCAAGAACGTCGAGGCGGGGCGGCTGCGCTTCACGACCGACGCCGCCGCCGGCGTCGCGCACGGCACGCTGCAATTCATCGCCGTGGGCACGCCCCCGGACGAGGACGGATCGGCCGACCTGCAGTACGTGGTCGCGGCCGCGCGCAACGTCGGGCGGCACATGACGAGCCATAAGGTCATCATCGACAAGTCCACCGTCCCGGTGGGCACCGCCGACAAGGTCCGCGCAGCGATCGCCGCTGAGCTCGCGGCGCGCGGCGTCGATGTTCCGTTCGCGGTCGTCTCAGCCCGAGTTCCTGAAGGAGGGCGCCGCGGTCGAGGACTTCATGCGGCCGGACCGGATCGTCATCGGCGCCGACGACGAGCAGGCCATCCAGCTGATGCGCGCCGTCTACGCGCCGTTCCAGCGCAATCGCGAGCGGCTGCTGGTGATGGACATCCGGTCGGCCGGAACTCACCGAGTACGCCGCCAACGCGATGCTGGCCACGCGCATCTCGTTCATGAACGACTGGCGAACCTCGCCGAGAAGCTCGGCGCCGACATCGAGCACGTGCGGCAGGGGATCGGCGCGGACCCGCGCATCGGCTACCATTTCCTGTACCCGGGCCTGGGCTATGGCGGGTCCTGCTTTCCCAAGGACGTCCAGGCCCTGCAACGGACGGCGCAGCAGAACGGCTCCCCGCTGCGCGTGCTGGCCGCGGTCGAGGAAGCCAACGCGGCGCAGAAAACGCGGTTGGTCGACAAGATCGTCGCCCGCCTGGGACAGGACCTGGCCGGCAAGACCCTGGCCGTCTGGGGCTTGTCCTTCAAGCCCAACACCGACGACATGCGCGAGGCGCCCAGCCTGGCCGTGATCGACGCCCTGGTCGCGCGCGGCGCGCGTGTCGTCGCCTACGATCCGGTGGCCATGCACGAGGCGCAGCGCGTGCTGGCCCATCATCCCGGCGTGACATTCGCGGCCGCGCCGCTGGTGGCGGTGCAGGGGGCGGATGCGCTGGTGATCGTCACCGAGTGGAAGGAGTTCCGCAGCCCGGATTTCGACGCCGTGCGCGCCGCGCTCAACGCGCCGCTCATATTCGACGGCCGCAACCTGTACGAACCGGCGCTCGTGCGGGCCGGGGCTTCGAGTACTTCGCCATCGGCGCCGCCGCAACGGCTGACGGCGATGCGCGCCTACGACGAATTTCGCGAACGCATTGCCGCCTCCCGGGTGCTGGTGGCCGGGGACGTGATGCTCGATCGCTACTGGTTCGGCGAGGTCGAGCGCATCTCGCCCGAGGCGCCGGTGCCGGTGGTCCACGTCTCTCGCACCGACGAACGGCCGGGCGGCGCCGCGAACGTGGCGCGTAACGCGGCCAGCCTGGGCGCGCAGGTCACCGCTGCTGTCGGTGGTCGGCGATGACGGGCCCGGGCGCATTCTCGCGCGGCCTGCTCGCCGGCAACCGGGTGCGGCCGATGTTCCAGGTCGACCCCGGCTTCCCGACCATCGTCAAGCTGCGCGTGATCGGCCGTCAGCAGCAGTTGCTGCGCATCGACTTCGAGAATCCGCCGAGCCATGAAGCGAAATGAAGTCGAAGCTCGACGAATTCGAGCAACGCCTGCCCAACGCCGACGTGGTCATCCTGTCCGACTACGGCAAGGGCGGCCTGACGCACATCCCGCGCATGATCGAGCTGGCGCCGCGCCACCGGATCCGGTGCTGGTCGATCCCCAAGGGCGAGGATTTTGTCGAAGTATCGCGGGCGCCACGCTGCTGACCCCCAACCGCGCCGAATTCCGGCAGGTCGCCGGGCGCTGGAACGACGGAGCCGGAGCTCGGCGCGAAGGCGCAGGCGCTGCGGCAGCGCCTAGACCTCACCGGGCTGCTGGTGACGCGCTCGGAAGAGGGCATGACGTTGTACATGGCCGGCGCGACCCACCACACGCCGACGCTGGCGCAAGAGGTCTTCGACGTCACCGGCGCCGGCGACACTGTCATCGCCACGCTGGGCGTGATGATCGCGGCGGGCGCCGACCTGCCGGTCGCCGCCGGCGTCGCCAACCACGCCGCCGGCATCGTCGTCGGCAAGCTCGGGACCGCGGTGGTGCTGCCGGAGGAACTCGGTGGCTGACGCGGTGCCGGTCGATGCGCCAGTGCCGCCGGAGTTGCGCGCATCGCGAGGCCATCCTGGCTAAGGTCCGCGCCACCGTTTACCACTGCACCGAGTGCGGGAACCAGGCGCCGAAGTGGCAGGGCCAGTGCCCGGGCTGCGGCGCGTGGAACACGCTGGTCGAGGCGCCGTCGCGCCGGCCCGTCGCGCTTCCAGCCGCTGCCGGGCGGGCGCACGCCGGTGCGCTGGAACTCGGATCGACTCCGGCGACGGACGCCGCGCGCCAGCCGACCGGCATCGCCGAATTCGACCGCGTCCTGGGCGGCGGCACCGGTGCCGGGAGGCGTGATCCTGCTCGGCGGCGATCCGGGCATCGGCAAGTCCACGCTGCTGCTGCAGGCGCTGGCTGCAGATCGGCCGGCCGCGCGAGGCTCTACGTCACCGGCGAAGAGTCGGCCGAGCAGGTGGCGCTGCGCGCGCAGCGACTGGCGCTGGTCAACGCGCCGGTGTCGCTGCTGGCCGAGTCCAGCTCGAGGGGATCATCGCCGCCATCCGCGCCGAGCGGCCCAAGGTCGTGGTCATCGATTCGATTCAGACGGTGTACACCGAGGCGCTGGCGTCCGCGCCGGGGAGCGTCGCGCAGGTCCGCGAGTGCGCCGCGCAGTTGACGCGCGTGGCCAAGCAACTGGGCGTCACCATCATTCTGGTCTCGGACGTCACCAGGAAGGCGCCATCGCCGGCCCGCGCGTGCTCGAGCACATCGTCGACACCGTGCTGCACTTCGAGGGCGACCCACTCCAGCTTCCGGCTGGTGCGCGCGTTCAAGAACCGCTTCGGCGCCGTCAATGAACTCGGCGTGTTCGCGATGACCGACCAGGGCCTGCACGGGGTCAACAATCCGTCCGCGCTGTTCCTGTCGCAGCACGCCGAACCGGTGCCGGGTCGGCGCTCGTCGCCACGCTCGAAGGATCGCGCCCGCTGCTGGTCGAGATCAGGCGCTGGTCGACCCGGTGCAGGGCGGCGTCCCGCGCCGGCTCGCGGTCGGCCTCGAACCGCAGCGGCTGGCGATGCTGCTGGCCGTCATGCACCGGCACGCCGGGGTCGAGACCTCCGGCTACGACGTCTTCGTCAACGCGGTCGGCGGCGTGCGCATTGCCGAACCCGCCGCCGACCTGGCCATCCTCGTCGCGATCCTGTCGTCGGTCAAGAACCGGCCGCTGCCAGACAGGACGCTGATTCTTCGGCGAGTCGGCCTCGCCGGCGAGATCCGGCCCGTGCAGCGCGGGCAGGACCGGATCCACGAAGCAGCCAAGCTGGAGTTTCCGCCAGGTGTTGATACCGAACCTCAACAAGCCACGGCAAGCCATTGACAAAATTAGGGTGATGGCGGTCGATCGGGTCGACGAAGCGCTGTCGTTGCTGCGTGAGTGACGACCGCCGCGCGGGCCCGTCTGGCGTTCGGGAGCCGACGATGCGACGGGATGCGACGCGACGGATCGACGGCCTGTTCGCCGGTGGCATCACGCTGATCGGCACCGCGCAGCAGCGCACCGGCATCGTCAAGCAGCCGCGCGAACGTCAGCGTGGCGGCGGAGGTTGCCGGCGACGTACCAGGCCGACCGCCGCTTCCACGGCAGGCCCGACAAGGCGGTGCACCACTTTCCGGCCGACCACTGCGTCCGGCTCGCCCGGCAGTTTCCGGCGCTCGCGCCGCGGCTCACGCCGGAGCCTGGGCGAGAACCTCTCGACGCTGGGCTGGACCGACGACGACGTCGCCATCGGCGACGTCTGCAACGCCGGGGCGTCCCGCTCCGAGGTCACGCAACCGCGCAGCCCCTGCTGGAAGATCGGCGACCGTGGGCTGGGCGAGCCGGGCGCGGCGCGGTGGATCGCCGGCAAGGCGATCACCGGCTGGTACTGCCGGGTGCTGGCAGCAGGCAAACTGCGGGTGGGCGACGAACTGGTCGTGGTCGGGCGGCCCGCCGTGCCGGTCACGGTGGCCGCGTTCTGGCGCACCGTCAGGCGCACCCGGCCGCGGGTCGCGGATCTCGAGCGGCTCGCGGCGATCCCCGGACTCGCGACCGACTGGCGGCGGCCGGATCGAAGAACGCCTGGCGTGGCTCGCGGCCAATCCTGGCGTCAGTTCGATAAAATGAATCAACAACGTCTTTTACCTTATTGATCTATATATAATACGAGGCTCAATTTTGCCCGTCGCAGTCCAGTTCGACCGAAGGACGCCGAAAGGCCGGCAGCCGACGCGCACGCTACAACCGCGACGTGCCGTCGGTGCGGATGGGCGGCCATGGCGCATCGATCCGGCCGTCCTGCCGCGCCACGGGTCCTGCGCAGCGCTGGAACGCCGCGCGCACCGCCGGATCGCCGGCGTAATCGGCCTCGGCGAGGTCCCGGGGCACCGGCAGCCGCTCTATCCGCACCACGACCCGCCGCAGCCGTCCGCAGGAAATGCCAGAACGTCAGCGCGCCGTCGGGGTGAACGATGGTCACGTCCAGGATCGACCGGAACTTCTCGCCCATGGCGTTCCAGTGCCAGCGCGAGGCCGCCGGCCTTAGGCTTCAGCAGGTGCCGGTAGGGCGACTGCTGGCGCTGGCAACTTGGCGGGCGTATGGCGCCGTCGCCCTCGAGGAAATTCATCACCGCTGGTCGGGATCCGCGCGAACCGCTCGCAGGCCGCGCGTGCTGGTTTCCTGGTCCTTGCCGCGCATCTCCGGGTGCCGGCGCGGGAACTCCTCGCTGTGGCGACGCATGAACAGGAACTCCAGCGCCCACCCGCGAGCCCGATCACCAGCACCCAGATCAGCTGGCGCTTGAGGAAGAACTTGAGCAGCGGGATGCGGCGGTTGAGGAGGTGCTGCAGCGCCAGGATGTCGACCCGACTGGTGGTTGCAGCTCACCAGGTACCAGCTGCTGCGGTAGTCGGCTCCCAGCCCCTCGACGTCCCGGTGGGTGCGCTGGGTCAGCGTCATCCAGCCGCTGTTGCGCGCGATCCAGGACTCGGCGATGAGCAGCGCCACGCGCGCGAGCCCCCGGCGCAGCGCCGGGATCGGCAACAGCAGCCCGCAGCAACGGGCAGCACAGCAGCACGGAACCCAGAAACAGCGTGTTGACGGCCAGCAGCAGGGCGGCGATGACGCCGACCAGCGGAGGGGCAGGAAGTTGAGCATCGGAAGTCCCGGCTGACGTCGTTCGGTGCGGATGAGGTCGCATGTTGCCTCAGCGGCGGCGGCAATCGCCGAAGAACTGGCCAACTGCTGATCAGATTAAAAACCGGCGTGCCGGGCCGGCTACTGTGACACTGCGCCCGCCGCGCCCGGCACTTCCGGTGCGGCGGCTCAGGGCGGCGGGTCGCGCGACGGTCACGCTCCGCACCAACGCCCGGCGGCGCGGGCGCAGGACCAGTTCCGCGCTCCCTTCGGCCCCGCTGTCTGCGGAAGCCATGCCATGGGTTTGATACTCTCCATCGACGTCAGCACCACCAACCTCAAGGCCGCGCTGGTCGACGAGCAGGGGCGGATCGTCGTGCCGCGCACAGCATCACGCTGCGGATCGAAGGCGATGCCGCCGGACGCGCCGAACACGACCCGCCAAGCTGCGGCAGGCCCTGCTGGACGTCTGCCGGATCGCCGTCGGCGATCGCGGGCGCGACGTCGACAAGTTCTCCCTCACCTCCTACCAGTTCGGACTGGTGCTGGTGGACGCCGAGGACCGCCCGCTCACCCGCGTCTCGACCTTCGTCGACACGACCGCCCAGGCGCACCGCGCGGTTCCTCGAAGCCATCGGCGACAGTGGACGCGATGTACGTCCGGACTGGCTGTCCGCCGATCTTCCAGTATCCGGTCCAATCGCCTGCACTGGCTGACGTCCCGGGACCCGCAGTTGCCCCGCAGCGTCGCCCGGAGTGCTGGACTCCGAAGGCGTTCCTGATGCACGTGCTGACCGGCAGTACGTCACCGACTACAGCACCGCCAATTCGCTGGGCTGCCTCGACATCTCCGGCCGCTGGGACGAGCCCATCATCGCGGCGGTGGGATTCGACGTCGCGCAGTTTCCGCGGGTGCTCAACAGCTTCGTCGACGAGCTGCCGCTGCGGCCGTCGCTGCGCCGAGCTGAACCTGAACCCGGGACGCCCGTGGCCTGCCGGCCTGTACGACGGCGCCGCGCTGGCAGCCACTGACCGGCTTCGAGCCGCGGATCGCCAAATCGGCAACTTCGGCACCTCCGGCATGTTCCGGGTGCCGACCGCGAACCCGTCGAGGATCTCAAGGGAGGCCTGATCCAGAGCTGCCTGCTGCGGCCGGGGACGTTCTTCACCGGCTCAGGCATCAACAACTGCACCATCGCCACCAACCTGCTGTTGAACGTGCTGGGCCTCGAACTCGACTACCTTCGCGGCCGCGGGCTGTCGATCCCGGGCGCCAACAACGTGATGACCTTCCCGTACTTCACCGGCGAACGGGACAAGGTCATCAGCAACATCAGCACCGGCATGGTGTTCGGACTCGGCGTGGCGAGCACGCGGGACGACCTCGCACGCTCGTTCCTCGAGGGTGTGGCGTTCTCGTTCCTGCTGGTCAAGCAGCGGCTCGATCCGGCGAGAGATCGGGAACTCCGGCTGGGGGGGGGGCACGGCAAACCAGCGCTGGATGCAGATCATGGCCGACACCTCGACCTGCCGATCCGCCTGACGGACAATCCGGAGATAGGGGATCATCGGTGCGGCGAGCCTCGCGCGTCCAGCGAGGGCCGCGACCTGCTCCCTGAACTCGCGGCGGATCATGCGCGACGCGCAGGTGATCGAGCCGATCCCAGCGCACGTCGCCATCTATCGCGAGGTCGCCGGCCGGTACTTCGACGTCCGCCAGTCGCTGCGCCTGCCGCTGCTGGCCCGCCAGGGACCTCTCGCCGCTGCGCGGCGCGCAGGCAAAAAGCGGTAGCGAAGCGCTGCCGCTGGTGCGGGAAAACCAGCAGGACAGCTGATCGCAATCAACCCACGCGGGATCCGACCGATGAAAACGGAAAACTGCTGATCGCCATCGTCAATTCGAGCTCTTTCGGCATCTCCTTCCCCGGGCACCTGCGGGACTGGAGACCTTCTGCCGACCTGGTGCGGGTCGAGATCCCCCGAGGTGCCGGCGCCGCCAGTCTTCCACGCCCAGCTGCCGGGCGTCGACAGGATCATCGCCAGCGTCACCCCGATGTACACCCGCGAGGTCCCTGCTCGGGCTGCCGGAACTGCAGCTGCTGGCCCAGCACGGCGTCAGCTGCGACAACGTCGGACCTCGCGACCTGCAACGAGCTCGGCATCGTCGTCTCCCGCGTCGGCCCGCGGGTCGAGCGGGAATCAGTGGCGCAGATGACGCTGGGGCTCATCAACGCCGCGGCGCGCCAGATCGTCGCCGGCTGCGCGATGGTGAAGGCGGGGCGGTTGGGCGAGCGGGCGAAGATTCCGCTCGGCGTCGACCTCCACGGCGCGACCGTCGGCCTGGTCGGCATCGGCGCGATCGGCAAGACGTGGTGGCGCGGATCCTGGCGCTGGGCTACCGCGCCAAGGTGATCGCCTACGATCCCTACGTCGACGCCGGCGTGGTGACCGCCAACCACGCGGAGAAAGTCGGCTTCGACGGTGCTCGCGCAGCGCCTCATCTCTCTGCACTGCCCGCTGACGCACGAGACGTCGCGGATGTTCACGGCGCCCGAGCTCGCGGCGATGAACGACAGCGTCTTCCTGATCAACACCTGCCGGGGCGAGTCTTCCAACGAGGGCGACCTGATCGCCGCGCTGGCGTCGGGAAGGTGGCGGGCACGCGACGAACGTGGTCGAGAGAACGAGCCGATCGGCGCCGTCCACGTGCTGCTGTCGACGCCGGACGTGATCGTCACGCCGCACCTCGGGGGTTACTCGGTCGTGTCGCTGCGCGGCATGGGCAGGAAACCATAGTCGACGACATGCTGTGGAAGAACTGCCCGCGCGGCTGGTCCACGCGCTCATAGGTGTGCGCGCCGAAGTAATCGCGCTGCGCCTGGAGCAGGTTCGCGGGCAACACCGCGCTGCGGTACTGATCGTAGAACGCCAGCGCGGTGCTGAACGCCGGCACCGGGATGCCCTTCTTGGCGGCCGTGGCCACGACCTTGCGCCAGCCCTTCTGCGCCTTCCTTGATCTCGCCGCGGAAATAGTCGTCGAGCAGCAGGTTCGCGAGCTTGGGATTGTTGTCGTAGGCTTCCTTGATCTTGCCGAGGAAGCGCGAGCGGATGATGCAGCCGCCGCGCCACATGAGCGCGATGCCGCCGTAGTTCAGGTTCCAGCCGTATTCCTTGGCTGCCTCGCGCATGAGCATGTAGCCCTGCGCGTAGCTGATGATCTTGGAGGCGTAGAGGGCGCTTGCGGTCGTCGATGAACGCCTGCTTCGCGGTCGCCGGCGATGTTCGGCGGGGGCGGGGCCCTTCAGCTTGCGCGCCGCCGCCACGCGCTCGTCCTTCAGGGCGGACACGCAGCGGGCGTAAACGGCTTCCGAGATAAGCGTGATCGGGATGCCCAGGTCGGCGGAGGAAATGACCGTCCACTTGCCGGTGCCCTTCTGGCCGGCGGTGTCGAGGATCTTGTCCACCAGCGGCGCGCCGTCGTCGTCCTTCGTGGCGAGGATGTCGCGGGTGATCTCGATCAGGTAGCTGTCGAGGTCGCCCTCGTTCCACTCCTTGAACACCTCGTGCATCTCGTCGGCGGTCATGCCGAGGCCGTCCTTCATGATCTGGTAGGCCTCGCAGATCAGCTGCATGTCGCCGTACTCGATGCCGTTGTGGACCATCTTCACGTAATGGCCGGCGCCGTCCTCGCCGACCCAGTCGCAGCAGGGCACGCCGTCGTCCACTTTCGCGGCGATGGCCTGGAAGATGGCCTTGACGTGCGGCCACGCGGCGGGCGAACCGCCGGGCATGATGCTGGGGCCGTGCCGCGCGCCTTCCTCGCCGCCGGAGACGCCGGACCCCACGAAGAGCAGGCCCTTGCCCTCGACGTATTTCGTCCGCCGGATGGTGTCGTCGAACAGCGAGTTGCCGCCGTCGATGATGATGTCGCCGGGCTCGAGCACGCGGGATGAGCTGCTCGATGAACTCGTCGACGGCCTTGCCCGCCTTGACCAGCATCATGACGCGGCGGGGGCGCTTGAGGTTGGCAACCATTTCCTCGATGGAACGTGCGCCGAGCACCTTCGTGCCCTTGGCCTCGTTCGCGAGGAACGCGTCCACCTTTTCGGTGGTGCGGTTGTAGGCCACGACGGTGAAGCCGTGGTCGTTCATGTTGAGGATGAGGTTCTGGCCCATGACGGCCACCGCCGCCCCCGGCGCAGGAAGACGATGTTCGATCAGACCGTGAAGCAGGTGATGCGCCGGCAGAAAGTCGTCAAGGCGACGCCGCAGACGCTCGTGGGACAGGCCGCGAAGCTCATGGCCGGCAAGAACGTGGGCGCCGTCATGGTCGTCGACGAAGGGCGCCTGATCGGCATTTTCACCGAGCGGGACATCGCCTATCGGGTCGTCGCGCGCGGGCTCGACCCGCGGGCGACGCCGCTGGCCGAGGTCATGACGCCCGAACCCGAAACGGTGGCGCCCGGCCAGCCGTTCGGCTACGCGCTGCTGCGGATGCACGAGCGTGGCTTCCGCCACCTGCCGGTCGTCGAGGGCGGCAAGCTGCTCGGCATCGTTTCCGCCCGCAGCGCGATGGACCCGACGCTGGAGGAGTTCGTGTCCGAAGCGCAGCGGCGCGAACACTACGGCAGGCAGCGCTGACACTGCGTGATCGGGTCGGCGCGCGCAGCCGAACTTTGTAGGAGCGCCTTCAGGCGCGAATGCAGTTGCGTTGCGACGATTCGCGGTTGCAGCCGCACCGGCAAGGATCCGCGCCGGATACTCGATGGCGCCGAATCAAGGGTCGCAACCGCGGGTGACGCTCGCCGTGCCGGAGCGCGGAACCGCCCAACCCGAAGGCTCCAGCCCGAGGGCCTGCGCCGGCAGGCCGAGCGCGAGGCCGAGGAGCTGCGTGTAGAGCAGGGTGCGAATCGTCGGGTCGGACGCGTCCGCCTGAGCCGAATCGAAGCGCAGCTGGCAGTGCGGGCAGGCCGTGCACAGCACGTCGGCGCCGGACTCCTGCGCGTCGACGATCTTGGCCCGCGTCATTCGGTCGGACAGCGGGGCGTTCGCCTCGTGCAGCGGATCGCCGCAGCAATCGAGGCGGCGCGGCCAGTCGACCGCGGTCGCGCCGGTCACGCGGATCAGCGTCTCGAACAGCGTCGGCGCCATCGGGTTGTCGAATTCGGTGACGTTGCTGGGGCGCAGCGCGTGGCAGCCGTACTGCGCGGCGACGTGCAGATCGGTCCGCGGTGCGCGAATGGCCGCCGCCAGCGTGTCGACGCCGACCTTTCGCGCCAGCACCGACAGCAGGTGCAGGACCTCGGTCTTCCCGGACCAGGCCAGGCCCTCGGCGGCCAGCGCCTGCGTCACGCGGGACCGAAGGCCCGCATCCTCGCCCAGCAGGCGGATCGCCTGCCGCAGCGTGCCGAAGCAGCACTTGCAGGGCGTCAGCAGGTCGAGGCCCGCGCGCTCGGCGAGCGCCAGGTTGCGGGCAGCGGCCACGGCGAAGCCGTCGCGGCTGACGTCGCGGGCCGGATAGCCGCAGCAGGCGAATTCCAGGTCGACCAGCGTGACGCCGAGGTGCGCGAGCACCGCGCGCGTCGACGCTTCGTAGGCCGGCAGCCGGGACGGAATCGCGCAGCCCAGAAAGAGCGCGTACTTCACGACGGTTCCCCCACGCTGCGGACCGCGCCCAGCCGCTGCACCGCCAGCGCGCGCAGCTCGCACATGATGTCGGTGACGCGCACGCCTTCCGGGCAATTCTCCTGGCACTGGTAACAGGTGGCGCAATCCCAGACCATGCGCGAACCGAGCGTGAGGTCGCGCAGGCCCAGGCGCAGCAGGTTCATCACCTTCTGCGGCGTGAGGTCGATGCCGTGGTCGCAGCCCATGCTGTGCGCGACCACCGGGCACACGTTGGTGCAGGTCTGGCACTGCACACAGCGGGCGAAGCTGCGCCGGTCGGACGAGAGCGGCGCGAATGCAGCTTCCTGGCCGGCGACGGCGGGTCGCCCTCGACCGGGGTCCAGGGCTTCGGCCCACGCCACGGCGGGGCGCGCCTGCACCCATTGGGCGGGCGGCGCCAGACCGGCGGCGGCCAGTTCGCCGCGTCCGGCCTCCCACAAGTCCGCGAGGTCCAGGCCCACCGGACAACGGCGGGTGCAGCGCCCGCAGTCGGTGCAGTGATACGCCCCGTCGGCGGCCCGCAGCGCCGCGTCCGGAAGAGCATCGCCATCGCGGCGCGAAGGCAGCAGCCGGCCGGCGACCAGCGCGCCGGTGGCGACGAGCTTGTGCGAGGGCAGCAGGCCGGGATTGTCGAGGTAGCGTGCCAACGGGGCCACCGAGCAGTCCCGGTCGCACAGCCCGCAGTGCACGCAGGCGTCGAGGGCCAGCGCCCGCCGCGACGACCGCGCCGCGACCGCGACCTTCGGGGCCGACGTCGCGCGGTGTCGCGCCGTCGCGTCGACCAGCAGGCCAAGCGGCGATGCCACGGCGTGGAAGAAGCGGGTGAAAGGCAGGCTCGCCAGGCCGAGCAGGCAGGCGAACACGTGCAGATCGAGCAGCCAGGCATCGGCCCGGCCGGCGTCGAGCAGACCGGTCACCGGTGCCATCACCCTCGCCAGCGGATAGGAGACGAAGGCCGACGCCGGCTTCGCGTGGCAGGACGCGCAGGCATCGCGATGCAGATGGCGGCCTTGCTCGACCAGCACCGGGTCGATCGGCGCCTTCAGCTCCGGAAACGCGACGCCGAATTCGCTCGCCCAGAGCGCGCGCAGCGGCGCGAGTTGCGCGGGGTCGGTCGCGCCGGCGAACTGATCCACCATGCGGTCGAACGCGCGCGGAGACGCGATCTTGTGTGCTTCGAGCAGGAATCCGCTGACGAGGACCAAGCCAAGAATCGCCACGAACGTCGCGGCGAGGGGCTGGCGCGCCTCGCCCGGCACGGCCTGCGCGCGCCGGCGAGCGAGGAGGAGCAGCGCCACGCCGACCACGACCATTGCGCCGAAGAGGTTGCGCAGGAACAGGAAGGGATTCAGCGTGGGCTGGTAGGCGGGGAACAGCTCGGCGGTCACCAGCGGGGCCAGCGCGTGCATCAGCAGCAGCAGCGTGAAGCCGACCAGAATGAGCAGGTGGGCGAACCAGCGCAGCTTCGCGATCGCGAACAGCCGGCGCAGCAGCAGCGCGTCGAGAACGAAAGCGCCGAGGATGCGCAGCACCCGCGGACCGAGCAGCGCCGAGGCGGCCCCGCGAACGGCCGCTGCCATCCGCCGGGACGGCGCGACGGCGCGTGCATCGGGGCCGATGCGGATGCGGAACCAGCCCGCGGCACGCCACAGGAGGCCCGCGGCGCACACCGCCAGCGAGACGTACAGGGCCAGCTGGAAGAGCGGCGACGACATGTCGGTCCTACGCCGCCACGGTCCGGCGCAAGAGCCGCGCCACCTGCTCTGTCGCCGCCCACGCGGTCGCGATCGCCAGCCCCGAGCCGCACTTCGCGCGCATCCAGTCCTGGTGCGCGAGGATGGAACCGGCGGCGAACAGCTGCGGCGACGCCGGTCGGCCGTCTGCACCCAACGGCCGCCACGCGTCGTCGACCTCGATCCCGGCACGGTTGATCGCGTGGCCCGCAGGGTCCAGGAAATCGCTCCGGTGCCACGTCTCGCGCGAGCTCGGCTGGACCACGGGGAGGCCGAAGACGCTCTCGCGGACGCCGTCCCGATCGGCGATGAGCCCGCGCCCGCCGAATCGCCCCGTGGCCAGCACGACCGCGCGCGCGACCACGCGCTCGCCGGCGGCGCCCCCCGCGAGCGCTTCAAGGCCCAGCGTGATCGTGTCGCCATCCGCTTGGACCGCCTGCGCAGCGATGCGGGCCTGATGGCGCCGCCGGACCCCGCGGATCGCGACGGCCCGCTCCAGCGCCGCCAAGAGCCGCAGCCCGGGCACCGAGGTCGGCATCGTCGGGATCTCGAACACCGGGATGCCGAGCGCTGCCTCGAAGGCCGCGTGCACTTCCGTCGCGCGACCGAGGCCGAGCACCGCCGGGAAGCCGACCGCCTGCGCGTCGCCCAGCAGCGGCTGCACCCGGGCGATCGTCCGCGCGCGTGTTTCCCCCGTCTCGAGGGCACGGGCGAGGTGGGCGGCGTACAGCTCGGGCGCGGCTTCGGCACCGGGGAATTCGATCCGCCGGTGGGCGAGACCCGGCCAGCCATCGCCCAGCGTCGCCACGATCTGGCGGGCACTGAACTCGCGCAACCCGCGGAAGTCCACCAGCAGGCACGGCGGCCGCGCGTCCAGTGCGGCGACCCCGGCGATCATCGACAGCGGCACGCCGAACGTGGTCTTGATCGTCCCGATCGACGTCGGCACGCGGCGATTGCGCCCGTCGAGCGGCGCGTAGGGCAGCCCCGCCGAGCCCAGGGCCGCGACGAAGGTCGCGAACGCCGCGTGGATCGACGTCGCGTCGACCCGTGCCAGCGGGTGCTGGGGCTCGTCCCGCGCAAGGGCCGCCAGGGCGTCGTACGGCGATGGCCACAGACGGCCGGCAGCCACCGGGTGCACGGCCAGCAGGTCGAGCAGACCGCTCGCGAACAGGATGCCGCCGCCGTTGCCGATCTGGACGCACGAAAGGCCCTGCTCGGCGGCGAACAGGGCCGCCGCCATGCCCGCCATCCCGGTGCCGATCACGGCGACGTCGCAGCGCTCCTCCCGCGGACCGGTCATCGCGGCACCGCGCCGAAGGTGTCGGCGCCCGGGGCCGGCGACGCGGGGGCGCGGGGCGCCGCGGCGAGGCTGCCGGCGGCGCGCAACTCCTCGCCGAAGAGTCCGCAGTGGAGCGCCTCCGTCAACTCCGCCTGCGCGAGTTGCTCGCCCCACAGCACCGCGCGCTGGCTGCCCCAGCGCTCGCCGATGAAGTCGGCAATCTCGTCGAGGCCGCGCGATGCCGCGAAGTCGCCGCGCTGGTAAGAGGTGGGCCACCGTGCGCACGGCGCAGAACCCGCCCTGGCAGGCGCCCTTGCCGACCCGGCTGCGCAAGCCGATGTCGGTCAGCGTCGGGGTGTCGCCGGCCGCGCGCAGCGCGGCGTGGATCGCATCGACGGCGCTGGCCGACACCATCTCGCACTCGCACAGCAGCGGGTCCCGCAGCTCCTGCGAACGCATCCACACGCGCGGCGAGCGGCCCGGCTCGGTCCACGCGCACTCCGGGGCCACCGGCAACGGCGTCGTCGCGGTGACGCAGGGACGCGACACGCCGAGCCGCCGGCAAACGAGGTCGGCCGTGCGCTCGGCCATCAGGCGGCAGGTGGTCAGCTTGCCGCCGGTGATCGTCGCCAGGTTGTCGAGACCGTGGATTTCGTGATCGAACAGCGCGAAGCCGCGGGAGACGGCACGTCCGTCACCGGCCCCGGCCGAGCCGACCAGCGGCCGCACGCCGGCGTAGGCGCGAATGAAGCGCATCGTCGCCAGCGCCGGCACCATCCTGGCGGCTTCCTCGACGATCAGGTCGGCCTCGGCGGTCGTGGAGCGGACGTCCTCCAGGTCTTCGACGGGCGTCGACGTGGTGCCGACGATCGAGACCGTGCCGCCCGGCATCATGATGTCGGCGTTGCTCGGCCGCCGAAGTCGGTTCACGACGCGAGCGGCCAGGCGGGCGTGCGTGACCAGCAGCGTGCCCTTCGAATACGTCATCTCGATCGGCGCTCCGGCGAGCGCGGCCACGTCCCGCGCCCAGGCGCCGGCCGCGTTGACGAACTGCGCCGCCTCGATCCGCACGTCGTTCCCGCCGCCGAAGGGCCGCAGCGTCGCCGCGCGGAGGCGTCGACCCTCGCGCTCGAAGCCCACGACGCGGCTGCGCCGCAACAGGCGCGCGCCGAGGCGCTGCGCATCGGCGATGGCTTCCAGCGCCAGCCGGAACGGGTCGATCGAGGCGTCGGGTACCTCGAACACGGCGATCGCGCGCGGCGACAGCGCCGGTTCCAGCTCGCGTGCCGCGGCGACGTCGATCGCACGGGCGCTGATTCCCGACTGCGCGCAGCACGACGGGAAGTCGGCGACGTAGCGCTCGTCGTCGCCGGGCACGGCGACGAAGTAGCCGCCGGTGTCCTGGATCGTCTGCGCGGCCATGCGCTTCAGGAGTTCGCCCTCGGCGCGGCACTCCATCGCCGCTTCGCGATCGCCCGCCACGTACCGCGCGCCGCTGTGGAGCAGTCCGTGATTGCGGCCCGAGGCGCCGGCGTTGATGTCGTCCTTCTCGACCAGGACGCAGTCGACGCCACGCAGGGCGAGATCACGGGCAAGCGCCGTGCCGGTGACGCCGCCGCCAATGATCAGAACCTGGGTCTCGATGACGGAAGGGGAGTGCAAGGCGGTCTCTTTTCGCACCCCGAGGGGTCGAGGCGTCCTGGCGCCGTCCAACGACCGACCCCCACCCGGCGCCGGGAGCGCCCGGGGTGCCCAGAAGCCATGTTAGAAGTTTCGCCGCCGTGCCCATTGATCACGATCAACACCGGCGGCGCGATCGATCGCCCATCGGTGGCACGGCGGCCGGCCCGCGCGCTACGATGGGCCCGGGAAGTGTCCTGACGCGAGGGGTTTCGTCCGGACGGCGCCCGACCCCTCACCCGAGGCACCCGCATGCGATTTCAACACTTCATCGACGCCCAGGCGCCCGTCATCGACGCCGTCATGGCCGAACTTGCGGCGGGACGAAAACGTACGCACTGGATGTGGTTCATCTTCCCGCAGCTCACGATGCTGGGCCGCAGTTCCACCGCCAAGCACTTCGGCATCGACACCGTGGACGAGGCGCGGGCCTACCTCGCCCAGCCGGTGCTGGGCCAACGGCTCAAGGCTTGCACCCGGTCCGTGCTTGCCCACGACGGCCCATCGGCGAATGCGATCTTCGGCTCGCCCGACGACCTCAAGTTTCGCTCCTGCATGACGCTGTTCAGCCTCGCGGCCCCCGACGAGCCTCTTTTCCGACGGGCGCTGGAGCGGTTCTGCGAGGGGCGACCCGACCCGCTGACCGTGGCCGCATGCGCAGGCGGCGACGACAGCACCCGCGCACCGAGTCCGCGGGCCGAGGCCGGCGCATTGCACACCGGGGCCATGATCGAGATTCGGCCTGCCGCACTGCCTGCCGACCTTCCCGTGGTCCGGCGACTGCTGCGCGAGTACGCCGACGGTCTGGGTGTCGACGTCTGTTTCCAGGACTTCGAGGCCGAACTCGCTTCGCTGCCGGGAAAGTACGCGCCACCGCGGGGTCGGCTGCTGCTGGCCTGGAACGATCATCGGGCGGTGGGATGCGTCGCGTTGCGGCCGATCGACGACGAGACCTGCGAGATGAAACGCCTCTACGTCCAGCCGGAGGAGCGTGCGCTGCACCTGGGGCGCCGGCTGGCCGAGCGGATCTGCCGCGACGCGCGTGCGGCCGGCTATCGGCGGATGTGCCTCGACACGCTGCCGACGATGCACGCCGCGTTGGGGCTCTATGCGTCGCTGGGCTTCCGTCCCGTCGCGCCGTACGTCTTCAATCCCGTGGCGGGGGCGCTTTTCCTCGGCTTGGACCTTTGAACGGCGGCTGCCACCCGGGCCCGACGGTTGACCGGCATCCCTGACACCACCACAATCGGGCTCGCCTGACTGAACCTACCGCTCGTTCGAAGGTCGATCCCAGGATGCTCTCCCGTCGCCAGGTCTTGCTCGCTTCGACCGCTCTGCTGGGGTCCCCCTGGACCGCCGTTGCGGCGGCGAGCGCGAGCGTGCTCCAGTTGCGCGTCGAGTACACCGCGACGAGCCTGATCGGCCCCGATGAGCGCGCCGTGCGCGGCCACCTGTGGCGCACCCGCACGGCGCTGCGCCACGACGGCAGGCAGCAGAGTCGTTCGCTGACCGTGATCGCCCGGCTCGATCGCAATCTGTGCTGGCTGGTGATGGCCGAGCCCCGCATCGCGATCGAAACCGACCTCTCCGCGCTCGATCTGCCGCTCGAGGTGCTGAACGGCGACGGCGGCATGCGGCAGGTTCGTGAAGGGCGCGAGCAGGTGAACGGACTGGACACCGTGCGGGTTCGCGTCGAGCACCGTGCGGGCTCGGGAAGCAGCTTCACCGGCCACGTCTGGGCGACCGACCAGGGTGTCGTCGCGCGCATCGCCGGCGAGGGCGCGAGCCGTGGCCGCCGCGGTCGGACACTGGTGAATTTCCGCGACGTACGGATCGGACGGCTCGATCCTGACCTGTTCGAGGTGCCCCGCGGCATCCCGCTCGTCCGGGTCAAGGGCAGCGATCTCCCGGCGCTGCTCGAAGGGATGGCAGCCGCCGGCCAGATCGGCCAGCGCCGCTGAGCGGCGGGTTCCGTCGCCCGCGGGGCCACGCGCAAAGCCGTCCCTGCCGCTTTCCTGCACTTCGCCCCCACGGGCCTGCATTCTGTCCTGCCGCGGTGGAGCCCGGCGGCCCGTTGCCGTAATCTTGCCCGGTGACCAACCCAAGCACCGAGGGCGACAGGATGAGTGCCGACCAACGCAGTATGGGCGGAGTGGGTGCCGCCGAGCCGGGCGGGCGCGAGTCCGCGTCGCGGCCGATGGGCATCCGGCCAGCCTTCCGCGAGATCCGCAAGGGCGTCGTCGTGGTCTGGTGGGCGTTCTTCGACTGGGTGGCCGTGGTGTCGTGGAAGGCGCTGCTGCTCGTCTCGTTGTTCTGCCTGATCATCGGCGCCGGGATCCTGCAACTGCCCACGCTCACCTTGCTGCTGATCATCGGCGCGTTCATCGTCAAGGTGGTGGCGGGCGGCAAGCGCAGGGCCGATCTGACGGCGAACGAAGCCATGCGGCGGGCCGAGACCGAGCGGCTCGAGCGCACCGTGGTGGAAGCGCGCATGGAGGCGCTGCAGGCCCAGATCGAGCCGCACTTCCTGTTCAACACGCTGGGCAGCATCGACCAGCTGATCCAGACCGATCCGCCGCGCGCCTCGAAGATGCAGCAGAGCCTGATCCGCTACCTGCGCTCGGCCATGCCGCAGATGCGCGACGGCAGCCGACCCACGCTCGGTCAGCAGGTCGGGCTCTGCCGGGCCTTCCTGGAAATCATGGCGGTGCGCATGGAAGGGCGCCTGCAGGCGGCGGTGATCGTGCCGGAGGGCCTCAAGTCGGCGGTCTTCCCCTCGATGATGCTGCAGACCCTGGTGGAAAACGCCATCAAGCACGGCCTGGAACCGAAGCCCGAGGGCGGCCTGATCGAGATCGCGGCCGAGATCGTCGACGGCCAGCTGGCCGTCCACGTGCGCGACACCGGCATCGGCTTCCTGCCGAAGGGTGACGGCGGCGTGGGACTGGCCAACGTCCGCGAGCGGTTGAAGGCGTTGTACCACGGCCGGGCCGAGCTCATCATCGGCGTGCCACCTGCCGGCGGCACCTGTGCGACGATACGGCTGCCCTACGAAGTCGCTTCCGCTCCCGGCTGATCCGATGACTGCCAGCATGCATCCCGCGCCCGCTCCCACCGCCGTCGTCGCCGACGATGAACGCCTGATGCGCGACCAGATCGTCGCCCGCCTGAAGGAAGCCTGGCCGGAGCTCCTGATCGTGGGCGAGGCGAGCAACGGCCGCGAGGCGATCGACCTCGTGCGGAGCCTGGACCCCGACATCGTCTTTCTCGACATCAGCATGCCCGGGACCGACGGCATCGAGGCGGCGACGGCGCTGGCCGGTCAGGCCCACGTGGTCTTCGTCACCGCCCACGACGAATACGCGATCCGCGCCTTCGAGCAGGGCGCGGTCGACTATGTGCTGAAGCCGGCGGATCCGGCGCGGCTGGCGCTGACCTGCCAGCGCCTGCGGGAGCGCCTCACGCAGGCGCCGGACCCGATGCACGACCTGCTGGCGCAGCTGTCGCAACGACTTGGGGCGACTGGCCTGGAGCCGCGCGAGTACCTGCGCTGGGTGCAGGCCAGCGTGGGCGCGACGCTGCGGATGATCCCGACCAGCGAGATCCTGTTCTTCCGCGCCGAGGACAAGTACACCCGGGTGCAGACGCAGCGCTTCGAGGCCCTGATACGCAAGCCGATCAAGGAGTTGATCGACGAGCTGGACCCGAAGGAGTTCTGGCAGATCCATCGCTCGACGGTGGTTCGCGTCGACGCGGTCGAGCAGGTCAGCCGCAACCTGCGCGGCAATCAGGTCGTGCACGTGAAGGGCAGCGACGAAAAGCTCGAAGTCAGCCGCAGCTTCAATCACCTGTTCAAGCAGATGTGAGATTGCCTCCTGCCGATTCGACACCGTGAGGCATCCAACGAGGATCCTCGTGGAAGCGGCGGGATGCCTCTGCGCAGGCTGGCGCGCTAGTCGGCGGCGATCAGTTCCACCGCAATCGAGCCGAGGTCGCCGAACGCAACCGTCAATGGTTGGCCGAGCGGGACGGTGATCGCGCCCGCGTAGGATCCGGTGGTCACCACCTGACCGACGGTGAGCCCCCGATCGCGCTCCGCCAGGAAGTTCGCGAGCCAGCACAGCGGCCGCAGGGGATGGCCGTCGCCGTGATGGCCATCGTGCGTCGAGAGAATGCCGTGGGGACCGCGCACGACCACGACCATCGATTCAAGCGCCGCATCGAGACCGCCCGGCACCCGCGGACCGATGACGAGCCCTTGGTTCTGCAGGCAGTCGGCGATCATCTCCTCCCAGGTCGGCGCGGTCGTGTCCGCGTACCGCGAACCGAGCAACTCGAGCACCAGGCGCGTTTCGGCGATGGCGGCAACGACCTCGTCGTCGGCATAGGGCCGGTCGCGTCGCGGAAGGTCGCGACCCATGACGAAGGCGACCTCCGGCTCGACCCGCGCCGCATCGCCAGCCGCCGCCACGACGCACCGTGGCCCACGCTGAATCGTCGGCGCGAGAATGGGAGCCGCGAGGATGGGACGAGCAGGCGAGGGCAGCGAGCACTTCCACCCGCCCGTCCGCTGTCCGAGCAGTTCGCCGACGCGGCGCTGGATGGCGAGCGCGGCGTCGAGATCGGCCGGCCGCCAGGCTTCGGGCAATCGCTCGCCCGGTCGGCCGGCCTCGCGTGCGGCGGCCAGGAAGCGGGCTGCGTTCTCGTTCGCGTCATCGAGCATGCCCATCTCCATCAATGTTCGAGGCCGGGTGCCGGGCAAGGCGTGGCGGGGACGACGCCGGCGATCATTCCCCGTCCTTGAACGCTTCGTTCCGCTTCGCCTTGATGGCCGGCAGTGCGATGGCCACGATCATGACCACCGAGATCGCCAGCATCGACGCCGAGATCGGCTGGGTGACGAAGACGCTCCAGTCGCCATTCGACAGCAGCAGTGCGCGCCGCAGATTCTCCTCCATCAGCGGCCCCAGGACGAACCCCAGAATCAGCGGAGCAGGCTCGAAGCCGAGCTTGAGCAGGGCGAAACCGACGACCGCGAACAGGGCCGCGCAGTAGACCTCGAAGTTGTTGTTGCCGAGGGTGTAGCAGCCGATCGCGCAGAAAGCCATGATCGCCGGGAACAGGAACCGGTACGGCACGGTCAGGAGCTTCACCCAGATGCCGATCAGCGGCAGGTTGAGGACGACCAGCATCAGGTTGCCGACCCACATCGATGTGATCAAGCCCCAGAACAGCGCCGGATTGTTGGTCATCACCTGCGGCCCCGGCTGGATGCCCATGATCACCATTGCACCCACCATCAGCGCCATCACCGCACTGGTCGGGATACCCAGCGTGAGCATCGGAATGAACGATGTCTGCGCGCCGGCGTTGTTCGCCGCTTCCGGCGCCGCGACGCCCTGGATCGCGCCCTTGCCGAACTCCTCGGGATGCCTGGAAACCTTCTTTTCGACCGCGTACGACGTGAACGATGCCAGCATCGGCCCGGCACCCGGCAGTATTCCAAGGACGCAGCCCAGCACCGTGCCGCGCCCGACCGCGGGCGCGGCGTCGCGGAAGTCCTTCTTCGACGGCCACAGCCCGGTCAGCTTCCTGGCGACCACGCTGCGATGCTCGGCCGGCTTGCCGAGATTGGCGATGATCTCCCCGAAGCTGAACACCCCCATGGCGATGGCGACAAAATTGAGACCGTCCATCAGTTCGGTGATGCCGAAGCTGTAGCGGGGCTGCGCGGTGATCACGTCGGTGTTGATCTGCCCGAGCAGCAGCCCCAGAACCACCATCGCCAGCGCCTTGACCAGCGACCCCGACGCCAGCACGACAGCACCGACCAGGCCGAGGAACATGAGCGAGCAGTATTCCGGAGCGCCGAACTGGAACGCGAGCTTGGTCAGCGGCGGCGCGAAGGCGGCGACGACCAGCGTGCCGACCGTGCCGGCGAAGAACGACCCCAGCGCCGCGGTGGCAAGTGCGGTTCCCGCGCGTCCGTTACGCGCCATCTGGTTGCCGTCGAGCGCGGTCACGACCGACGACGCCTCGCCCGGCACGTTGATCAGAATGGCGGTCGTCGAGCCCCCGTACTGGGCGCCGTAATAGATGCCGGCCAGCATGATCAGCGCCGAGGTCGGCTCGAGCGCATACATCGACGGCAGCAGCATCGCGATGGTCGCGATCGGCCCCAATCCCGGCAGCACGCCGATCAGCGTGCCCAGCGCGGCGCCCATGAACGCGTACCAGAGATTGATCGGCGACAGCGACGTCGAAAAACCGACGGCGAGATTGTTCAGGAGGTCCATTGCGCCCGCTCGCGGGGGATGGTGGTGGTGGAGGAGCGGTGGCCGGTCATGCCGGCCAGAGCGGAATCGTGAGCTTCAACCCGGCAACGAAGACGCCGTAGGAGAACGCGGTAAGTAGCACGGCGTTGAAGATCGCCTCCTTCCAGCGGAACTCATCGCCCGCCATCGCCGTGAAGACGATCATCAGCGGAAAGCTGATCACGAACCCGACGCGGGGCAGGGCGAAGCCAAAGAAGACCAACGCACCGGCGATGCAGATCAGCGGTCGCCAGGGAATCGACCCGACCGGATCACCGCCCTCGATCTCCCGGACCAACGAGGTCGCCAGTACGATCAGACCAAGTACCGTCAGGATGAGGCCCAGGCCGAGCGGGAAGTAGCCGGGCCCGGGCCTGGAGGCGATGCCGAAGTTGTACTGGGTGGCCCCTATCGCGAACGCCCCGCCCACGATGACCAGAAAGAGACCGGCCAGGAAATCGCGTTGGCTTCTGATCGTCATTTCATCCTCCCCACCATTGCGGCCTCTGTGTCGTACCCGCCGGCTGCAGTCACGTCAACTTGCGGCCGGCGGGACGCGGGTGCTGGAGACTCAATCGGCCTTGATGTTCAGGCTCTTGATCAGCTTGCTGTACTTGTCGTATTCCGCGGGAATGAGCGCCACCACCTCGCGGTAGTCGCCCGTTCCGGGGGTGATGCCGACGCTGCGCAGCTTCGCGTCGACGTCCGGGAGCTTCAGCACCTTGGCGAGTTCGGCGGAGAGCTTCTCGACCACGGGCTTCGGCGTCGCCGCGGGCGCGAACAGCCCATACCACGACGTGACGCCGGTCGAACCCGGGAAGCCCGCTTCGGCATAGGTCGGCACGTCCGGCAGCTCCTTGGTGCGCGTCGCGGAGGCGATCGCCAGCGCGCGCACCTTGCCGCCCTTGATCAGCGGCGTCGCGTTGGTGGTCGTATCGAAGATCACGGGCAGCCGGCCGCCAATGAGGTCGAGGATGTGCGCGCTGCCGCCCTTGTACGGGACGTGCTTCATATCGGTCTTGGTCTCGATCGCGAACAGCTCACCGGCCAGGTGCAGCGCGGTGCCGTTCCCGGACGAGCCATAGAAGATGGTGCCGGGCTTCTGCTTCGCCGCGTCGACGACGTCCTTGAGCGACTTGTACGAGGCCTCGTTGTACGTGATGGCGATCGTCGGCGCCGTGCCGAAGATGCCGATGCCGACGAAGTCCTTCACCGGATCGAAGTCGGCCTTGAAAAGCACCGGACTGGTGGCGAACGAAGCGAGGCCGCCGATCAGCAGCGTGTAGCCGTCAGGCGCCGCCTTGGCGACGGCGGTCGTCCCGATCAGGGTGCCGGCACCGGGCTTGTTCTCGATGATGAACTGCTGGCCGAGAGCTTCTGAGAGCTTCTGGCCGATCAGGCGCCCCAGCATGTCGTTGGCGCCCCCCGCCGGGTAGGGCACGATGAGCGTGACCGGCTTGTTCGGGTACGCCCCCTGTGCCAGCGCGACGGGTGCGGCCCCCATCGCGGCGATGCCGGCCAGAGCGGCCAGCTGAAGCAGCGTGCGGCGACGTTGCGGGCGGGTGGATGTGTTTGCGGCAATGGGCTTCACGGCAGTGGCCTCCAAGTGGGTGGGGTGGCGTACGTACCACGGCATTGTCGATTTCCGTGATGACGCCAAGCTTGCATCAACTACCAAAGTCTGTCAATATCTTTCATAACAAGTCACAAACTTTCATTCACCGGCCCGTCTGGACAACCTTGGATACCCGATAGCGCCATGGACTCGCTCGAATTGCTCAAGGCAACCGAAGACCTCGACGCCACGCCGCTGCTGCCGGCCCAACGTCGGCAACGCATCGTCGAGTTTCTCCATCGTCACGGAGCCGTGACCTTGCAGCAGCTGGAACAGGCCTTGCACGTGTCCATGTCGACGCTGCGGCGCGACCTCGATGCGCTGGCTGCCGACGGCGAGGTCGATCGCACTCATGGGGGCGCACTGCTCCGCCATCAGGAGTACAGCACCTTCGAGCCCGATCACGCAGCGGCGGCAGAACTCTCTCCGCTCGAAAAACGGGCGATCGGCAAAGCTGCGGCGGAGGGATTGCGGCCGCGCCAGAGCGTCATCTTCGACAGCGGCAGCACGGTGCTCGAAGCCGCCCGGGCCGCTGTGCAAATGAACATCCCGTTGACGGCGGTGACCAACAATCTCGCCATCGCGCAGGTGCTGGGGACGAGCCCGCTGATCCAGGTACATGTCTTCGGCGGCCTGCTGCGCCACGGCAGCAACACCCTGACCGGCGACGCATTGATCGAAGGCGTGCGGGCGATCGGTGTCGACGTGCTGCTGATGGGGATCCACGCGGTGACGGAGGGCGAGCTGACGGAAACCGCGCCCGAGGTGGCCGCAGTCAAGCGCGCGCTGCTGAAGGCGGCGGCCTCGAAGCGCCTGCTGGTCGACTCGTCGAAATTCCGGCCACGGACCTTCATGCGCGTGGCGTCGGTGACCGAGCTCGACGAGGTCATCACCGACGAGGGCGTGCCCAGGGAGGAGATCGAGCGCATGCGCGCGCTCGGCGTGAAACTCACCCTGGTCGGAGTGCCCCAATGAGTGAAATGCGCATTCTCGCCGACGACCTCACCGGCGCGCTCGACACCGCTGCGGCGTTCGCTGGAGAAGTTCCTGTGTATCTGGACGCCCCCCCGAACGCCAATGCGTCGCCGTACCCCGTTTCGGTCGTGGCGACGACCACCCGCGACGTCCCTTTCGATTTGCTGCCCCGGCTCCTCGCCCCATCGCTGCCTTGGCTCGCCGGCGCAGAGCTCGCGTTCAAGAAAGTCGACAGCCTGCTGCGCGGCAACACGTTTGCCGAGTGCGCGCATGTCGCGCGCGCCGGCGGTTTCGGGAGACTCGTTTTCGCGCCCGCGTTTCCGAAGCAGGGGCGCGTCACCATCGACGGCCGGCAATGGGTCGTGCCGCCCGGGAAACCGCTTGCCGACCGGCAACCGGCCGGCAATGCGCTTCCGTCCACCGTCTTCTCGACGCTGGGTTTGACCGTCACGTCGCTGGTCGAGCCGTCTTCCGATCGGATCCCGGTGTGGATCCCCGAGGTCCGCTCGGACGACGATCTCGCCGGCGTTGCCGCCCTGTCGACGCGCGCCGAAGCAAGGCGCTGGCTGTGGTGCGGCAGCGCCGGCCTCGCGCACGCGATTGCGGCGATCCGCCATCTCGCCCCCGCCCCCCACCGCGCCGTGACACCGGAGTGGACCGCCGGGCCGGTCCTCATGATCAGCGCCAGTCGTCACCCGGTGGCGCAAGAACAATGGAACGCCGTCAGGGCCTCCCAGCAGGACGCGATCGTGACGGTTCACGGACAGCCCGCGGCTCTGCACGCCGCGTGCCGGGCGATGCGACTGCCGTTCGATCTGGCCCTGCTCGACCTCGCCCCGACCGACGCGCTCTCGCCCCAGGAGGCCGCGGGGCTTCTCGCCGCGCAACTCGAGACGATCGTCCGCGAAGCGCTGCGCCCCTCGGCGTTGATCGTCGTCGGGGGTGACACGCTGCGCGCGCTGTGCGCGGCTGCCGGTGCCCGCGGACTGTCGGCCAGCGCATCGTCGCGTGCCGGATGGGGCTGCGCGCGCCTCATCGGTGGCGTCTGGGACGGAGTCACCTGCCACTCGCGTTCGGGCGCGTTCGGCGGACCCGATGACCTGTCGACGATGGTGCGTCTCGTCGCCTCGCCCACTCAAGACCAAAAGGAACACTGACCATGACACAGCCGATCCGACTTGCCGTCACCATGGGAGACCCGGCGGGCATCGGGCCCGAGATCATCGCCAAGGCGGCGCGCAAGATGCAGGGACTGATCCGGACCGGCCGGATGGAGCTCGTCGTGCTCGGAAGCGCGAGCGAGCTGGCCAAGGCCGAACAGCAGCTGGAGCCCCTGCCGGCGGATGGCCTGCCGCCGCTCTATCGCCTGGTCGATGTCGGCCCCGTCGACACGCCGATCGTGTGCGGCACGATCTCGCCGGCCGGCGGCGAGTGGGCGTATCGAGCCGTCGCGCGCGCCACGAAGCTCGTGCAGGCCCACGAGGCGGACGCCATCGTCACTGGACCGCTGTCCAAGGAGGCGCTGCATCTGGCCGGGCACCCGTTCGAAGGCCATACCGAGCTGCTGGCGCACCTCACCGGCATGCGCGATGCGGTGATGATGCTGGCTCACGGGCCGATGCGTGTCAGCCATGTCACCACCCATTGCGCGCTGGCAGACGTGTCCAAGCGGGTCACCCCCGAGCGCCTGCACCGGGTGTTCGACGTCACTTTGGATGCGCTCATGGCGCTGGGCATCGGCCAGCCCCGCATCGGCGTCGCCGCGCTCAATCCGCACTCCGGGGAGGGCGGGATTCTCGGCACCGAGGACGAGGAGGTCATTGCGCCGGTCATCGCCGAGTACAAGGCGCGGGGATTCGATGTCTCCGGCCCCTGGCCGGGGACACGGTCTTCATCAAGCTGCGGGCCGAGCAATTCGACGCCGTCGTCGCGATGTTCCACGACCAGGGACACATCCCGGTGAAGCTGGCGGGCTTCAACGTCGATCCCGCGACCGGCAAGTGGCAGGCGATCAGCGGCGTCAACATCACGCTGGGACTCCCGATTCTGCGCACCTCCGTCGATCACGGCACCGCTTTCGACATCGCCGGAAGGGGAATCGCGAACGCCGACAGCCTGGTCGATGCCATCGAGTACGCGATGCGGCTGGTGGAGGGGCGGCGGAACAAGGCGGCCCCCGATGCGCGATTGGCTGCCCCTGCCGATGGGGCCGCGAATGCCGTGTTGTCCACGCGTTGAGACGGGCGCAAAGGTGGCTTCGATGAATACGTCAGCACAGACGGACCCGGCGCAGCTTTCCGGCGCCCTGCACGCCGCCGAAGGGGATCCGGACCGCATCGTGGCCGATCTTCCGACCGAATGCGTGCAGAACCACGCGGCGAACCTGATGCCGCTGGCCAATGGCGACATCGGCTGTGTCTGGTTCGGCGGCACGCAGGAGGGGATCGCCGACATTTCCATCTATTTCTCGCGCCTGGCGCGAGGCGGGAGCCAATGGTCCGCCCCGGTCAGGCTGTCCGACGATCCGACGCGGTCCGAGCAGAACCCCGTGCTGTTTGTCGCGCCCGACGGCAAGCTCTGGCTCCTGCACACCTCGCAGAAGTCCGGCCACCAGGACACCGCGATCGTGAAGTGCCGGGTGTCTCCGGACAGCGGCCGGAGCTGGGGCCCCAGCGCGATCCTCTTCGACGGCCCGGGCACCTTCGTGCGCCAACCGCTCGTCGTACTCGACAACGGCGATTGGCTCGCACCGGTGTTTCACTGCCTGGCCGCCCCCGGCGAGAAGTGGGTGGGCAATCACGACGTCAGCGCGGTGCGGATCTCGAGCGACCAGGGAGCGACGTGGGCCGAGCACACGGTGCCGGGCAGCACCGGATGCGTGCACATGAACATCGTGAAGGCGGCGGGCGGAAGATTGCTTGCCTTCTTCCGCAGCCGCTGGGCCGACCACGTCTACGTCAGCCACTCCGCCGACAGCGGCCGGCATTGGAGCCAGCCGCAACCGACGGAGTTGCCCAACAACAACTCGTCGATCCAGGTGACGCGCCTTTCCAACGGGCACCTCGCCATCGTCTACAACGACATGAGCGCGGCCCAGGCGAGCGAGCGCCGGGTCTCCCTTTACGACGAGATCGAGGACGACGACGAGGTCCCGACGAGTTCCGCTGCGGAGGCAGTGCCGTCATCTGGAGGGCGAACCGCCTTCTGGGGTGCGCCGCGGGCGCCGATGACGATCGCCATCTCGGACGACGACGGCAGGACGTGGCCGTGCAAGCGGAACCTGGAAACCGGCGACGGCTACTGCATGACCAACAACTCGGCACAGCGCCTGAATCGCGAGTATTCCTATCCGTCGATCCAGCAGACTTCCGACGGAGCGATCCACATCGCCTACACGGTATTCCGGCAGAGAATCCGCTACGTCCGCATCCGCGAGAGTTGGGTCCCTGGGCGGACACGGCGGCGGGGGGCGGGGCGCCCGGGGCCTGTATGAACCTCAAGGGACCCACCATGAATCCGGCGAGTTGCACACTGTTGAATGCCGGTCGAGTCGTTGCCGGACCCGGCAGCATCGAGCGGTTGCCCGATCTGGTCGACGAATTGGGCGGCCGCCGCGTGCTGATCGTCAGCGACCAGGGCGTCGCCCGGGCGGGCTTGGTCGATCGACCGCGACAGCTGCTGGTTGCAGCAGGGCTGGCCGTCACCGTGCTCGACGACACGCCACCGGAGCCGGAGGTGAAGCACGTCGAGATGCTGTTCGCCGCGGCGAAGGCCGCTGGCGGCGCCGACGTCGTGGTCGGCATCGGCGGCGGAAGCGCGATGGACGTCGCCAAGATACTTGCCGTGATGCTCGCGCAACCGGTCACGCTTTCGGCCCTGCTTGCCCGGGAGCCGATCCGCCGCCGCGGGCTGCCGACGGTGATGGTTCCGACCACCGCCGGCACCGGGTCCGAGGCAACGCCCAATGCCATCGTCCTGGTCCCCGAGGACGAGCTCAAGGTCGGGATCGTAAGCCCGCGGCTCATGCCCGATGGCGTGATCCTCGATCCTCTGCTGACGCTCAGCTTGCCGCCCGCCATCACGGCCTCGACCGGGATGGACGCGCTGACGCATGCCATCGAGTGCTACTGCTCAAGAAAAGGCAACCTCTTCAGCGACCTCTACGGACTGGAGGCGATTCGCCTCATCGCGGGCAGCATCCGCCGCGCCTACGAGCACGGCAGCGACGTCCACGCGCGCCATGACATGCTGCTGGGTGCGTACTACGGCGGCGTGTGCATCGCGACATCGTCGACAACCGCCGTCCATGCTCTCGCGTATCCCCTGGGTGGCAAGTACCGCATTGCGCACGGGCTGTCGAATGCGATGCTGCTGCCGTTCGTGATGGAGTTCAACCTCGTCGGCTCGGAGCCGCGCTTCCACGCGATGGCGGCGGCGATGGGGCTGCCGGTCGCCGGGCTTGCGCCGCATGCCGCCGGCGAGCGGATGATCGAGGCGCTGTACGCGCTGAACGCCGACCTCGGCATCGTCTCCAGCCTGCGCGACAAGGGCATCACCGCTCGCGACGTCGAGGGACTGGTCGATGGCGCCGCGAAGGTCACGCGGCTGCTCGACAACAATCCACGGCCGATGACGCGCTCGGACATGCACGCGATCTACGAGCGCCTGCTGTAACCACCAAGGAACCGCCATGAACTCTTTGCCCCACAACACCTTCAAGGAGCGGCTCGCCCGCAGCGAGCGGTTGATCGGCCTCTGGGTCACGTTCACCGGACACCCGGTCGCCGAGGTGCTCGCAGGTTCGGGCTTCGACTGGCTGCTGCTCGACATGGAGCACTCGCCGAACGACGTCGCTGCGCTCGGCGCCCAGCTGCTTGCTGTGCGCGGGTCGCCGTCCGCGCCGGTCGTCCGCGTGCCGGTCCACGACATGGCGTGGATCAAGCGGGTCCTCGACGCCGGTGCGCCGAACATCATGGTGCCCAACGTCCGCAGCGCCGCGGAGGCGCGCGAGGCCGTCAGCTGGTCACGTTTCGCGCCCGAAGGCCTGCGCGGCGTCGCCGGCAGCACGCGGGCCGGCAACTACACCCGCTACAAGGATTACATGGCGCGCGCCAACGGCGAAATCGGGCTGGTGCTGCAAATCGAGTCGCGCGAGGCGCTCGACGACCTGGATGCCATCTGCCGCGTGCCGGGAGTGGACGCGGTGTTCATCGGCCCTTCGGACCTGGCGGCCAGCCTCGGGCATCGTGGGCAGGCGGGCCATCCTGTGGTGCAAGCGGCAATCAGCGATGCATTCCGGACCGCTCGCCAGGCCGGTCGAGCCAGCGGCATTCTTGCCGCGGACGGCAAAGCCGAAGCGTATCTGGACCAGGGTGCGACGATGGTCGGCGTAGGGACCGACCTGCATCTGCTGATCGCTGCCGCCGACGGCCTGGCGGCGCGCTTCAGATCGACCGCGCAATAGCGCTGTCGCCGTCTGGCCGGGCGCCCGTGCGCCGGATTCGGCGCGCACTCCCCGCGGGGTCCACGCCCATGCCTGGTGCATTCGACCGCCGGGCTCGAGGGCGTGCTGTGCTTTGCCGGTGGGCTCCTGTCGCCCTGCCGCGTCAGTCCAGCTTCAGGTTCGCTTCGCGCACGAGCTTCGCGTAGCGCGCGGTCTCCTCGCGCAGGTAGGCCGCGAACTCCTCCGGCCGGTTGCCCACGCCCTCGGCTCCCATGCCGGCAAACCGCTCGCGGATCTCGGGCGAGGCGAGCATCTTCGCGACTTCCGACTGGATGCGGGCGACCGCCGCTGGCGGCGTTCCCGCCGGCGCCATCAGGCCGGTCCAGCTATCGGCTTCGAAGCCGGGCAGCGTCTCGGCCACCGTGGGCAGATCGGGCGCCAGCGTCGTGCGCTTCGCGCCGGACACCGCGAGCGGGACGAGCTTGCCCGCCTTCACGTTGCCGAGCGCGGTGACCACGGTGTCGAAGCTGAGGTCGACGGTGCCGCCAAGCAACGCCTGCGTGGCCGGCGCGCCGCCGTTGAACGGGACGTGCAGCACGTCGACCTTGCCCATCAGCTTGATCATCTCGGTGGCGAGCCCGCCGCTGGTATTGGCGCCGAACGAGCCGAAGTTGATCTTGCCGGGCTGCGCGCGAGCCTTCGCCAGGAACTCGGGGAACGTCTTCACGCCGAGTTGCGGATTCGCGACCAGGATCAGCGGATAGCGGTTGACCATCGTGATCGGGGCGAGGTCGCGCACCGGATCGTAGGACAGCTTGCCGGCCATCGTCGTCGGCGCGAGCGTGATCGCGGTGGGGGAGGCGAGGAGCAGCGTGTAGCCGTCCGGCGCGGCCTTGGCGGCGAGCGAGGCCGCGAGCGTGCCGGCGGCCCCCGGCCGGTTGTCGACCACGACCGGCTGGCCGAGTGCGGCACCGAGGCGGTCGGCGACGAGCCGCGCCATCAGGTCGGACGCGCCGCCGGCAGGGAATCCCACCAGCAGCTTGAGCGGCTTGTCGGGCCACGCCGGGGCTTGCGCCCAGACGGCCGGCACGACGGCGCCCAGCGCCAGTGCCGACGCTCCCAGCAGACGGACGAAACGGCGACGTGCGGTGGGGTCGAATTGCATGGTGGTCCTCCTTGCGGCTTCGGGTTGTCCTGGGGAATGCGCGGGACGAGTCTGCGGAGAGCGCCTCAGAAGTAGCCGCCCTTGCCGGTGATCTCCGCGATCGACTGGCCTTCTTCGACCCACGCGAAGATCCGCTCCTCGTTGCCGAGGATCTCCTCGGCCCGCTCGAGCACCGGCACGACGATCTCGCGCGGCACGCACACGGCGCCGTCGGCATCGGCGAGCACGACGTCGCCGGGACGCACGAACACGTCGCCGACCCGCACCGGGATCTGATAGTGGGTGATCTGGCAGCGGCCGAGGCTGCCGTTGGGGCTGCGATAGCGGTACCAGATCGGGAAGTCCCTGGCGAGGATCTGGGCGGTGTCGCGAATGCCGCCGTCGATGACCGCACCGCGCACGCCCTTGGCCACGACGGTGGCCGTCATCACGCCGCCCCACATCGTGCCCCGGGCATCGGACGACGTATCCCAGACGACGAAGGCGTCCTTGCCCAGCGCGTCGAGCATCTGCCCGCGAATCGTCATCTCCCCGGTGATGCGGGTGTTCGGCGAGCTCTTCACCGTGAACGCGAAGCCCGCCACGGTCCGCTCGGGGCGCAGCGCCTGCAGCGATCCGGGGAACGCCTGGTCGAGCAGCGCATGCTCGCGCAGCACATCGCTGACCACGGCCGTGGCGACGCGCTCGTACCGGGTGATCAGCGCCGCTTCGGGGAGCGGCAGGGCGGCGGGCGGTCCCGGCTCGTGGCGTGCCGCCAGCGCCTCGATGCGCATCAGCTTGGGGACGTCGGAGGTCATGCGTCTTCCTTTGGAGGCATCGGCTGCGATGGCCGCACCGTCATCTCACATGTGAGACAATGCATCTCGCATGGGAGACTTTAGCACAGGAACCGGCAGGCGCGGGAGCGGGGAGGGCACGCCGACGCTGCGGCGCGGACTCGCGCTGCTGCGCGACCTGGCGCAGACCGCGCGAGGTCGCAGCGCGGCGGAGCTTGCCAGCCGCCTTGGTGTGCCGCGGGCGACGCTCTACCGCGTGCTGCGTGCGCTGCAGGACGAAGGCTTCGTCGTGGCCGCCGCGGACGGCGGCCGCTACCTTCTCGGGCCGGCCCTCGCGCAACTCGCCGGCGCCGCCGGCGGTCGCCGCGACCTCGAGGCGGCGGCGCGTCCGGTGATGGAGACGCTGGCCGCCGAGCTGGGCGAGACCGTGAAGCTGGTGGTGCGCGACGGTCGCGAGGCGCTGACCGTGGCCGCGGTGATCCCGCGCGACGCCTGCATCGCGTCGCGCGTCGGCACGCGCCTGCCGTTGCACGTCGGCGCGTCGCAGCGGCTGCTGCTCGCCCATGCCCCGGCCGAGGTTCGCGACGCGGTTGTCGCCTCGCCGCTTGCCCGGGTGACCGCGCGCACGATCACGTCTTCCGCGCGGCTGCAACGGGAGCTCGATGCGCTCGCCGGTCGGCGCGAGCTCGCGAGCCACGGCGAGGGCATCGACGGAGTCGGGGCGACGGCTGTGTTGATCGGCCAGCCGGGCGTCGAGCCCGCCGCGGCGCTGGTGGCGGTCTACGTCTACGCCAGCCAGACGGCGCGCTCGCTCGCCCGCATCCGCCGCAAGCTGCTCGACGCCGCCGCGAGGATCAACCGATCGGGTCGGGCCGACGAAAATTGAACTCGTGGGGGAGTGCGGCCAGGCTGGAACGCCGGTTCCGCGCGGCGATCGCAGAGGACGCGCCGTTGGTGCGCCGCCGGAACAGCGGCTGCGGTCGCTCGACCGAGGCCTGATAGGCTTCGCTGAAGTCCGCGAAGGCCGCCAGCGCGCCGGCCACGTCCTCCCCGTCGCGCAGCGCGAAGGCGTCGAACCCGACCCGCGCGAGATTGAATAGCTGGTCGCGCCCGACGTCGCCGACGGCACGGAGCTCGCCGGTGTAGCCGTAGCGCTCGCGCAGGAGACGCGCGGTCGAGTAGCCGCGGCCGTCGGTGGCCTGCGGGAAGTCGACGGCCACCAGTGCCAGCTGCGGGAGATCGTGGACCAGCGCCGCCGGGTCGTCGGCCGGCCCCAGCAGCACCCCGATCCGGCCGGGGCGCAGGGCGAGGCCATCGCGCTCCGCCGACCACAGCGCCAAGGGCACGAGCACGTCGCCCTGTGCGGGGAGTTCGGCGGACGTGCCGGCGAAGACCCAGCGATCGGCGATCACGCGCCGCTCCCTGATCAGCGCACTCATTGGACCACCTCGATGCCGGGCACGCCGCTGTTCGCCCGCGGCCCGGCCAGGCGGGCGGCGGCGACGGCCTCCATGCCGGCCCGACGCGGACTCGCGGCATCGTGCGCGCGCGGCCCGTACGCGGCCCGCTTGAACGGCTCGACACCGATGCGGCCCACGGTGTCGACGAAGCGCTCGTGCTCGCTGTCGCGGTGCGCCAGGTAACAGTCGACCAGGCGCTCGACCACGTCGGGGATCTCCGCGCGCGCGAACGACGGGCCGATCACCTTGCCGATCGCGGCCTGCGCGCCGTCGCGCGTGGCGCCCTGGTGTCCGCCGATCGTGATCTGGTACCACTCCTCGCCGTTCTTGTCGACGCCGAGGATGCCGATGTGGCCGACGTGATGGTGGCCGCAGGAGTTCATGCAGCCGGAGATGTTGAGGTCGAGCTCGCCGATGTCGTGCAGGTAGTCGAGGTCGTCGAACCGGGCCTGGATCGCCTCGGCCACCGGTATCGACTTGGCGTTGGCGAGCGCGCAGAAGTCGCCCCCGGGGCAGGCGATGATGTTGCTCAGCAGCCCGATGTTGGGCGTCGCGAGCCCGAGGGGCCGCAGCGCCAGCCACAGACCGTGGAGGTCGCGCCGGCGGACGTCGGCGAGAATCAGGTTCTGCTCGTGCGAGACCCGCAGCTCGCCGAAGCTGTACCGGTCCGCCAGCCCGGCAATCGCGTCCATCTGCCCGGCGGTCACGTCGCCCGGCGGCACGCCCGTCTTCTTGAGCGAGATCGATACCGCCGCGTAACCGGGCACCTTGTGCGCGTGGACGTTTCGCCGCACCCACGCCGCGAACGGCGGCTCGGCAGCGACCGCCGCGGCCAACGCCGCGTCGTCGGCCGGCAGGCGCAGGTAGGCGGGCCGGGTGAAGCGCGAGCCGATGCGCTCCACCTCGGCATCGGTGAGCGTCGCCGGGCCGCCGCGCAGGTGCGCCCACTCGGCTTCGACTTCCTGCGCGAACTTCTCCGGCGTGCGCTCCTTGACCAGGATCTTGATGCGGGCCTTGTACTTGTTGTCGCGGCGGCCGTGCCGGTTGTACACGCGCAGGATCGCGTCGAGGTAGGTGAGGAGGTCCCGCCAGGGCAGGAACTCGCGAATGACGTGGCCGACGATCGGCGTGCGGCCGAGCCCGCCCCCGACGATCACGCGGAAGCCGACGGCGCCGTCGTCGGCGCGCACCGCCTGCAGGCCGATGTCGTGAACGAACGTCGCGGCGCGATCGAGCGCCGCGCCGGTGATCGCGATCTTGAACTTGCGCGGCAGGTGCGCGAACTCCGGATGCAGCGTCGACCACTGGCGCACGATCTCGCAGCACACGAACGAATCGACGATCTCGTCGGGCGCGATGCCCGCGAAGTGGTCCGTCGTGACGTTGCGAACGCAGTTGCCCGAGGTCTGGATCGCGTGCATCTGCACCTCGGCCAGCTCGGCGAGGATCTCCGGCACCGCGGCGAGCTCGGGCCAGTTGAACTGGACGTTCTGGCGCGTCGAGAAGTGTGCGTAGCCCCGGTCGTAGCGGCGCGCGATGCCGGCCAGCCGGCGCAGCTGGCGCGACGAGAGCAGGCCGTAGGGAATCGCCACCCGCAGCATCGGCGCATGGCGCTGGAGGTAGAGGCCGTTCTGCAGCCGCAGCGGCCGGAAGTCGTCTGCGGAGAGCGCGCCGGCCAGATGGCGGCGCGTCTGGTCGCGGAACTGCCGGACGCGCTCGTTGACGATGCGCTGGTCGATCTCGTCGTAGTGGTACATGGGCTTCGCCGCTTTGACTGGTGTCCGCGAAGCCTATTAGACTCAGCTGATAATTCAAACGAATAAACGTCGATTAGCTAAGCACTTTCGGTTATATGAGATCGCCATGAACCTCCAGCAGTTGCGCTACGTGCGCGAAACCGTGCGCCGCAATCTCAACATCACCGAGGCGGCGAACGCGCTGTTCACCTCGCAGCCGGGCGTCTCGAAGCAGATCAAGGAACTCGAGGACGAGCTCGGCGTCGAGATCTTCGTGCGCCGCGGCCGGCGCGTCGTCGGCCTCACCGAGCCGGGCAGGGCCGTGGTCAAGGTGATCGACCGCCTGCTGGTCGAGGCCGAGAACCTGGAACGCGTCGGCCGCGAGTACGCCGACAAGGACTCCGGCGGCCTGGTGATCGCGACCACGCACACCCAGGCGCGCTACGCGCTGCCCAGGGTGGTGAGCGAGTTCCGGCGCCGCTATCCGAAGGTCCGCCTGTCGATCCTGCAGGGTCACCCGCCGGCGATCGCGCAGCTGCTGGCCCGGGGCGAGGCCGACATCGGGATCGCGACCGAATCGCTGGCGGAGCTGCCCGACCTGGTCGCGCTGCCCGCTTACGAGTGGAACCACGCGATCATCGTGCCCCCGGACCATCCGCTGGCGGACCGCAAGCGGGTGCGGCTCGAGGATCTGGCACGATTTCCGATCGTCACCTACAGCAGCGAGTTCACCGGCCGGTCGCACATCGATCGGGCCTTCGCCGAGCACGGCCTGCCGCTCGACGTCGTGCTGACCGCGATCGACTCCGACGTCATCAAGACCTACGTGGAGCTAGGTCTCGGCGTCGGCATCATCGCGGCGATGGCCTTCGATCCGGAGCGTGACCGCAACCTGCGCCGGCTGGAGGCGAATCACCTGTTCCCGCGCAACACCACCCGCGTGGCGGTGGCCCCGCGCAGCCGGGCCCGGCCCCCCCCCCCCCCCCCCCCCCCCCCCCCCACCCCCCCCCCCCCCCCCCCCCCCCGCCCCCCCCCCCCCCCCCCCCCCCCCGGCCCGGCCCCCCCCCCCCCCCCCCCCCCCCCCCCCCCCCCCCCCCCCCCCCGGCCCCCCCCGAGGCCCCCCGCGCAAGCGCCCCAAAACCCAGAAGCCCCCCCCCCCCCCCCCGAAGGCCCCCCGCCCCGGCCCCCAACCCCCCCCCCCCCCCCCCCCCCGCCGCGCCCCCCCCCCCCCGGACGAAGGCCCGGCCGCCCCCCCCGCCCCCGAGCCCGCGCCGCGCCCCCCCCCCGGCCCCCCCCCAGGGCCCCCCGAAACCCCCCCCAACCCCCACCCCCGGCCGCGGAACCCAGCCCCCAACCCCCCCCCAGGCCCCCCCCCCCGCCGCCCCGGCAAACCCCCCCCCCCCCCCACCCCCAACGGGCAAACCCCGCCCCGAGCCCCCCCCCCCCGCCCCGCCGGCGCCCCCCCCCCCGCGGGCGCCGGCCCCCCCCGGCCCGGCGACAAAGCGGCCCCCGCGCCCCCGGCGGCCGCCGACGGCGCCGGCCCCCCCCCCAGGCCCGCGCGCGAACCCCCCCCCCCCAACCGACGGGCGCCACCGACCCCCCCCGCCGCCCCCCCCCCCCCCCCCCCCCGCCGACGCGCCCCCAGGCCCCAGGGCCGAGCCCCCCCAACCGCGCGAACCCCCCGCCCCCGCGCCCGCGCCCCCCGCCCCCCCAAAAGGCGAAACAGGCCCGCCCCCGGCCAAACCGGAGCCCCCAAAACGGCAGCAAACAACCCCCAGGCCCCCCCCAGAGGAGAACCCCCGGAACCCCCCCCCCCCGGGGGTCCGCGCCAGCCACGATTTATCGGGGGTCGCCCCGCCCCCGGCCCCGGCCCCCCGGCCCCGCGGGGTTGGTGGGGGCCCCGGAGCGGCGGCGCGGCGCCCCCCCCGGCGGCTGCGCCCCGCCCGCGGGCCGCCCCGGCGCCCCCCCCCCGGGCCCCCCCGGCGCCCCCGCCGGCGCCCCCGACCCCCGCCCCCCCCGCGCCGCCTACCCCCCGAAGAACAACCCGCCCCGCCCCCCCCCCCGCCAGAGTTCCGCGGGCGCCGCCGGCGGCCGCCGCGCGCTGGTGTGGTGGGGGAGGTGTTGCGCCCGCCCGCCCCGCCCCCGCCGCCGCCACGGCGCCGCGGGCCGGGCAGCCCCCAGCGGGCAGGACGCCGGGCCCGCCGCCCCGGCCGCCGGGGGCGGCGGCGTTGCGGCGCCCGCCCGGCCGCCGCGTGGCGCCGGAGCGCCAGCCCCCCCCGGCGCGGACCCGGAAAAAGCCGCCGGCCCCGCGGGAGGTGTGCCGAAGCGGGCGGAGCCCCGCCAGCCGCGGCCCCGAGGCGGAGCGCCCCCGGCCCCCGCGGGCGCCCCGCGGGCGCGCCCCGCGCCCCCTGCCGCCGCCGGCGTGAATGAAAGTCGGGGGGGGCCCCCCCGGCCGCGCCGCGCGGCCCCCCGACATGGCCGCCACGGCCGAACGAAACGGGCCCCCCCGCAGACCCCAAGAGGCCCCGACCGCCGGTCGCCGCGCCGCAAGGCCCAGCCGCCCGCTGAGTCGACCCCCCCCGGCCCGCCGGCCCCAACGGCCGGGCGCGCCCCCCCCACCGCCGCCCCCGACCGGCCCGCCACCCCCCCCCCCCCCCCCCCCCCGGCGTTTGCCCCGCCCCCCCCGGCCGGCCCCGCCGCCCGCCCCCCCCCCCCCCCGGCCCGCCGCGCGCAAGGCCCCGCACGCCGAACCGCCCGGGGCCCGGCGAACCGCCCCGCCCCCGCCCCCCCCCCCCCCCCCCCCCCCCCCCCCCCCCCAAGGCCGCCCCCGGCCGGAGCGCGCCCCCCCCCCCCCCCCCCCCCCCCTACCCCGCCGCCCCCCCCCCCCCCCCCCCCCGCCCCCCCCCCCCCAGGGCGCCCCCCCCCCCCCCCCCCGCCCAAACCGCGCCCCCGCGAGCCCGCCTTATCCCCCCCACCACCAACCTGTAAGCGCTAGGCCCCCCAACGCCGGGACACCACCCAAACCAACCACCCACCCGCCAACCCCCACCACGCGCCAACCCCCACACCACCGCGCCCCCCCACCCCGCCCGCGCCCCCCCACCGCCGGCCCCCCCCGCGACCCCCCCCCCCCCGGCGGCCCCCCCCCCCCCCCCCCCCCCCCCCCCCCCCCGTGGCGCCGGCCGCGGCGTGCTGCTGCGCGGCTACATCTACGACTTCATCGAGCTGTTCGCGCCGGAACTGACGCGCGAGGCGATCGGACAGGCGAGCAGCGATCGCTAGCGATACTCCTCCCAATCGATGCCGCGCATGTCGCCGTGGCGCAGGAACTGACGATGCATGGCGAGCCCGAGCGAAAGCGACAACGGCGCGTGGCCCTCGGCGGTGAGGTCGAGATATTCCCGCAACTGGGCCCGGAAATCCGGATGGGCGCAGTGGTCGATGATCAGTCGGGCACGATCGCTGGGATCTTTGCCCCGCAGGTCGGCAATGCCCTGTTCGGTGATCACGACCTGCACCGAGTGCTCGCTGTGGTCCATGTGCGAGGCGAGCGGCACGATCGAGGAGATGGCGCCGTCCCTGACGGTCGACGGGCAGGAGAAGATCGACAGGTAGGCATTGCGGGTGAAGTCGCCCGAGCCGCCGATGCCGTTCATCAGGGTCTTGCCGAAAAGATGGGTGGAGTTCACGTTGCCGGACAGGTCCACCTCGATGGCGGTGTTCATCGATATCACCCCCAGCCTTCGCACGACCTCGGGGTGGTTCGAAATCTCCTGCGGGCGCAGCACGATCCGGCGGTTGAAGAAGCCGATGTTGCCGGCGACGTGGGTCATCATCGCGGGGCTGAGTGCCAGCGCGCAGGTCGAGGCGAAACGACAGCGCCCGTTCTCGAGCAACGGCACCACCGAGTCCTGCAGCACTTCGGTGTACATCTCGAACGAGGGGACGTCGGGACTGCTGCCGAGCGCGGCGAGCACCGAATTCGCGACGTTGCCGACCCCTGACTGGAGCGGCAGGAAATCGGCGGGCACTCGACCCGCCCGCATTTCCGCGACCAGGAAGTCGGCGATGTGCTGCCCGATCCGGTCGGTGACGGCGGTCGTCCGGTCGAAGCCCTGGGTTTCGTCGGCGAGGTCGGTCAGCACGACGCCGGCGATCTTCTTCGGGTCGACGATGCAGATCGGCGAGCCGATGCGGTCGCTCGGCTGATAGATCGGAATTTCCTGGCGGGCCGGCGGGTCGCCGGGCTCGAAGATGTCGTGCATTCCCAGCAGCGACACCGGGTGCCGCGCATTGAGCTCGATGAGTATCCGGTCGGCGAGCCGCAGATACGTGTTCGAGGCGCCGACCGAAGTCGACAGAACGATGCCGCCACCCGGCGTGAGGTCGCTCGCTTCCACGACCGCCCAGTTCACCGGCCCCAGGAAGCCGTAGCGCACCATTTGCTGCACCATCGAGAGGTGCGCGTCGACGAACTTCACCTGTCCGGCGTTGATCTGCTTGCGCAGCGTGCTGTCCGACTGGTAGGGCGTGCGGTAGCTGATCGCTTCGGCCTCCGCGAGCGCGCCATCGAGCGAGGGGCCGGTGGACGCACCGGTGAGCACGCCGACCTTGAACGGACGTCCCGCGCGATGTTCCTTCTTCGCCCGTGCCGCCAAGGCGGCGGGGATGGCCTTGGCCGATCCGGCCGGGGTGAAGCCGCTGAAGCCGATGGTCTGGCCATCCTGGATCAGGCTGGCGGCCTCGTCTGCGGACAGCACGGCGAAAGGTTGGCGAATCATCGGGACACTCCTGCCTGCACTTGGAGTTTGAACGTTGCAAGCCGCTCCGGATGTTGCGCGTCTTCGGCGCGCAGGCCTTGCGCAGGATCAAACGGGACTGCCGCGGGGTGCGCACTGCGCACGAAGTGTGGGGCCAGTCCTTCGCCGCCGGCGGGCTGCCGGCGGCGAAGGACTGAACCCGGCGGGGAGTTCGCGCCGATCGTCCCGGAAGGCCACGAACGTCACCAATGGCGCATAATTTGTATTATGTAAAGTGCTGTGGGCGTCAGGGGGGGTCGACGTGAGGAAGCCGCTTGCGACTCTCATCGCCGATCGTCGATCCGGAGACTCGGCGGCATGCGGCTCACGGCAGCCGCACCTGCTCGATCGGGACGCCGGTGAGTTCGGCCAGCACCTCGACCACCAACGCGTGGTCCTCCCGCTGCGGCAAACCGGAAACGGCAACCGCGCCGATGCAGCCGCTGCCGGCGACCGCGATCGGGAAGCCGCCCCCGGCCTCCGCATAGTCGCGCGGATCGAGTCCCATGCGCTGGATCGCCGTCAGGCCATCACGCGGAGCTGCGCGACCCACCGCATACGAGCTGCGATGCATCAATTCGACCGTATTGCACTTGCGGCGGGCCCAATCGGCGTTGGCCGGCGACGCGCCGGGCATCGTATAGGCGAACACCGTGTGCCCGCCCAGTCGGATCTCGATGCTCACCGCGACGTTGCGGGCCTCGGCCGCCGACTTCAACCGCTGACCGAACGCCCAGGCGGTCCGGTGGCCGAACTGCGGAAAGACCAGCAGCCGTTGCTGTTCGGCCATGCGCTCCTGTTCCTGCTCGGGTGCCGTCTCCATGGGTGGACTTTCCGTCGTTCGTGGCGCATTGAGTGGGGGCCAGGGAGCGATGCAGCGCGGCAGCCGCAAGCGCAACGCCTGCGGCCGTCTGCGCGAGGCGCTGGCTAGCCTTGGTACGGGCGCGACTCAACGCCGAGGCGTGACGTCGAGAACGTCTTGCGACTTGTCCTGATCAAGCGGCAGACGAACCAGTTGCCGTTGCGTCGCGAAGTCGATCTGCTTCAGGTCGATCTGTCGCACGCGACGATTGTGCATCGTGTGATATTGCATGACCAGGTTCCTGGTGTCGTACGCGGTCGTCCAGAGGGTCGCGCTTCGCAGGCCCTGGATCTTCGAAGCGCCCTCGCCTTCCGCAGCCCCGAGCGGGACGTTGAAGCCGTCGAGGATGCGGAACACCTCGTAGGTCGTCTCGGCCCCGCTCGCGGTGGGTCGGGCGGTCTTGGAAAAGGCGACCGCGCGCACGAAGCGGGACGGCGGCGTGAAGTCGCCTGGGAGACCGATCATCCCGGAGCCTCCGCCGAGAGGGGCGAAATTCAGGTCCTCGATCTTCCTCGAGGGGAGCGCGACTGCGGAAAGGTTGATGTAGTTTCGCAGGTTGGTGAGGTGCCAGTCGTAAGTCGGAGAGTTGGTGATCACGCCGAGCGGCGCGTCGTGCACTTGTACCCCGCCCTTGACGAACTCGATGACGATGGCCTTGCCGCTGGGTTCCGTCACCATCAGGTGGATCGGCGGCGCGACGCCGATGGAAGGCTCGACGATGCCGATCACCTGAATGCCGGCGATGGCCTTCCGGGCCTCCTCAACGGTCGTGGTCGTCGTCAGCAGGTACTGGGCGACGTCCAGGGAGCTCATCGACGTCGACGCCTTGGCGGGGTCGTAGGCGGGGTACTCCGCGTAGCCGGGGTGATAGAACACGTTCACGGACAGGCCCTTCTCGTTCATGCCATCCACGATGAAGTCCTTCTCGACCGCGTCCAGGCCGACCGCGCCGTAGGCCGCGGTCCAGGTGCGTCCGGCGCTTCCGTCGGGCGTCAGAGCCTTGAACACATGCCCGCGCGGCACGATGACCACGCGCGAGTGCAAGTCGAACGACCCCCACTCCAAGGTGCGGCCGAAGACCACCGCACCGTCCTGAGCCTTCAGCGTGATCCCAGTGCATGCATTCGCGGCATTCGCGAGCAACGAGCAGATGGCGACGGCGGTGGTCAACGTCCTGGTGAGGTGCCGCTTCATTCGATGCCTCTCGATGGTCAAGTCGCGGCGACCGTCGACGGGCCAGCGTGTTGGGTCGAGGGTCGGATCGGGCGGGGAGGATGGCCCACCAGTGTAAGCCGAAAATCCTGCCGGCCTCGGACTCCGCCGTCTGCCCCGCGGGTCGCTTGCCGGAGCCCGCACCGGTTGCCCCGCTGACATCGCCGGGTCTTCGTGCACGATCATGGCGCTGTCGCCGGTGCCCGACATCAGGCTTGACTCAGGAACTTCGGCACGCGCACGCGTACCAACCTGCGGCATGCAGTCCGGTGACAGCGGAGTCGTTATCGAAATCCGGCACCGACACCGTGGGTTGCGATGCCGATTCCACCATCCTGCGATGGTCCTTCGCAACCCGTCATTCTTCAGACCAGACGGCACACAAAACGCGGTGAAAGGATCGAATCGACCATGACATCGACCAATCACGACCATGCGCCACGCGACGCCGCGCTCGCGCTCTGGCGTTACGCTCACGACTATCTGAGGGCGGCGCAGACGCTCTGTCGCCAGCATCGCATCGGCTGTGCGGACTCGCAGGTCCCCTTCCACTTGGTGGCACAGGGAATCGAGTTCGCGCTCAAGGCGTACCTGCGGGCCAAGGGCGCGTCGATGACCGCGCTGCGCGCCGAGCTCGGCCACTCGCTCTCCAAGGCCCTGGCGCGGTGCGAAGCCCAGGGGATGCCACGGTTGCCCGCCCGCTACCGCAGCGCCATCGAGACGCTGAGTCCCTGTCACGGGGATACGCAGTTCGTCCACCTTGCGACGGCGAGGAATGTCTTCCCGGACATCGACCCGCTGGTCGACGCTGGCGTGTGGATCCTGGACTGGATCGCGCCGCACGTCGTCGAGCATTACGTCGTCCATCTTGCGGATGCCGCTTCGCCGCCGCCCGGGGACTTCGTGCGCCGCCTGCGCGCCGACTTGCGCGCCACGTCCGACGTCGTTCCGCCTTGAGCAGCTTCGCCTGCCGGGGAACTCGCGGCGCGGCGTGCTATGTTCGAGCACACGCCCGGACAACGGGCCGCCGCTTTCCATCGCCGACATGGCAAACCACGACGAGATTCGACCGCCGGACGGGTCGACCGGCGGAATCCCCGACCCGCCGCTGCCCTTCACGGGCGGGCGCATTCCTGCCTCCGAGGAGGAGCGCGCATGGGTCGAGCGGCGCGTCGCGACGCTGCAGATCGCCGCACCGGCGGTGTCGTTCGTCGCACTGCTCGCCGGCTTTTCGCTCGGCTGGCCGCGCCTGGTCGCGGTGGGCGTCGCCGGCCTGGGACTGACGGCGATCGCGCTTGGCCGGTTCGCGATCCGCGAGCGGCGGCTGATGTTCATCCGCGGCGCACTTCGGACGCCGCGGCCGTACCGCTACTTCCTGTACGAGGGCATGGCGGCAATCCCCTTCGGCCTGGCGCTGGCGATCGCTGGCCTAGGCGCGATCCTGCTTGCCACGCTGCAGCTTTTCGGCGTCGGCGTCGATGCGATGCGTGACGCAGCGCTGGCGCGGCCCGGCGTCGTGCTGGTTCCGCTCGGGGCATTGCTGCTGTGCCAGGGTCTCGGTTTCGCGATCGGGTTCCGAGGTGCCGCCAGGTCGACTGGCGAACGCCTGTGGCTCCGGTTCCTGCACCTTCCGGCCTTTCTCGGCGGAGCGATCCTCGTCGCCCTGGGTGCGGCGACGCTGACCCTCGGGGCTTTCGAGTTGCTGGCACCCGACAGGTTCGATCGCGCGTGGGCCTCCATTCGCGACCAGCCATCGGCGCTGTTTCGCTAGCGCGGGAACGGGGCACGCCGCAGTTCCCTCGAGGCCGGGCGCGAGCGGCCACTCGGGGTGATTTGCGGGACGCAATCGGACGGCGGCGCGCTCCCGCATCCGGCGCGTGGGCCGGAGCGGAACGACCTGTCAACCGGACCCGGCGACCTCCGCCGCCGCAGTGGTAGGATTCGGACTCTGCCCGCACGCGGGCGCGTCTGCCGGTGGTCGCGCCGGCCGCGCCCGCCGCTCGCCCGCCCCGCGCCATTGCGCCGGTCCGTGCCGCCCCTCCTCCCCTTCGCTCCACGCCATCTTCCGAGGCTGAACGAACGATGCCGAACCTGCTCGCCGCACTGACCGCCGCCGTGCTGAGTCTCCTGGGCTTCCTGCCCCGCGACTTCGGACCGGAGGTTTTCGACACAGCCCGCAACGCTGCGCTCGCCGCGCTGACGATCTATCTCGCCTGGCAGGCGTACGCGCTGCTGCGCCAGCGTGCGTCCGCGCCCCTCCCCGCCGCGCAGCCGCCTGCCGCGGCCATGCCTGCCGCCGCGTCGGGATCGGCCGGCGTGGCGCCGGCGCAGCCCGCTGCGCCGAAGCCGGCGGTCACCCCGGCGCCTCTTCCCGGTGCCGGCGGCGACGCGCTGATCCTGCTCTCGCTGCTGCAGGATCGCGGCCGTTTCCTGGACTTCGTCGCCGAGGACATCAGCGCCTACGGCGACGCCCAGGTCGCCGCAGCGTCGCGGGTCGTGCACCAGGGGTGCAAGGCGGTGCTCAGCGAGTGCCTGGCGCTCGCCCCCGCGCACGCGGGAGCGGAGGGTGACCGGATCACCGTCGATCCCGCGGCCGACCCCAACCGGTATCGCCTGCAGGGCAAGCTCGCGCAGCAGCCGCCGTACAGCGGTGTCGTCGTCCATCGCGGCTGGAAGACGACGCGGCTCACGCTGCCGCGTCACACGCGGCCGATCGACCCCTCCGGCGAGAACATCGTCGCGCCCATCGACGTCGAGGTGCGCTGACGCCGTCGGCGTCCGGCGCCTCGACGCCCCGCGCGCGACCCCGCGCCAACCTGCACGTCAGCAAGGCCCTGCCATGACCCGCAAACTGAGCCTCGGCATCGACCTCGGCACGTCGAACTCGTGCCTTTCGCTTTGCGCCGTCGACGGCGGACTGGCGCAAACCGTCCCGGTCACCCAAGTCCTGTCACCGTCGGTCATCGGCGAAAAGTCCTTGCTGCCCTCGGTGCTCTACCTGCCGGCCCCCGGCGAGTACGCCGACGGCAGCTTCACCCTGCCGTGGAACGACGCCGACGCCCGGGGCTCGATCGTCGGCAGCTTCGCCCGCGAGCGCGGGGCGACGGTGCCCGACCGGGTCGTGAGTTCGGCGAAGTCGTGGCTGTGCAACCCCGACGTCGACCGCCGCGCGTCGATCCTGCCCTGGAAGTCGGACCTGGGCGACGCAAAGGTCTCGCCGTTCGAGGCCACCCGGCGCTACCTCGCCCACCTTCGGCACGCGGCGGAAAGCCACCTCGCGCAGCGCGACGACGGCGCCACGCTCGCGGACTGCCAGATCGTGCTCACCGTCCCGGCGTCGTTCGACGAGGTCGCGCGTACCCTGACGCACGAGGCCGCGCTCGCCGTGGGCCTGTCCGACGTCACGCTGCTCGAGGAACCGCAGGCGGCGTTCTACGCCTGGATCAACCAATCCGCCCATGCCCCCGGCGCGACGCCGTGGACCGACGAAGTGGCGCCCGGCGACCTCGTCCTCGTCTGCGACATCGGCGGCGGCACCGCCGACTTCAGCCTGATCGCCGTCGCGGCGGCGCCCGCCGGGCTGTCGAAGAACCTGGAGTTGCACCGCGTCGCCGTCGGCGAGCACATCCTGCTCGGCGGCGACAACATGGATCTCGCACTCGCCTACCACCTGCGCGGCAAGCTCGAGGAGGGCGGGCACGAGCTCGATGCCTGGCAGTTCCAGGCGCTGGTGCACGCGACGCGCGAGGCCAAGGAAAAGCTGCTCGGCAACGACGCGCTGGCCGAGGCGCAGGTCGCCGTCCCCTCGCGCGGGGCCAGCCTCTTCGCCAAGACCGTGGCGACGACGCTCGCGCGCGACGCGGTGGTGGCGATCCTGACCGAAGGCTATTTCCCGATCACCGCTGCCGGCGACCTGCCGGCGCCGCGCAAGTCGGTCGGGCTGCAGGAGTACGGGCTCGACTACGCGACCGAGCCCGCCGTCAGCCGGCACCTCGCACGGTTCCTGCGGCGCGCGCTGGAGAACGTGCGCTCCGACGCGGAGCTCGCGACCCGGGTCGGCGCTGCGGCGGCTGCCGCGCCGGTGGACCTGCTGCGACCGACCGCGGTGCTGTTCAACGGCGGCGTGTTCGAGGCGGCGAGCTTCCGTGCCCGCGTCGTCGAGCTGCTGCGCGCGTGGTTCGGCGCGGACCACGCGCTGAAGGAGCTGCAGAGCGCGGGGCTCAACATCGCCGTTTCCCGCGGCGCGGCCTATTACGGCGCGGTGCGCGCCTCGGGCAAGGGCATCGCGATCGAGGCCGGCACGTCGCGGTCGTACTACCTCGGGCTCGAGAGCCCGGCGCCGGCGGTCCCGGGCTACGTGCCGCCGGTCAAGGGCGTCTGTGTCGTACCGCAGGGCACGAAGGAAGGCACCGAGCTCGAGCTGCCCGACCGCGAATTCGGCCTCGTCACCGGCGAGGCGGTGCAGTTCCGCTTCTTCGCTTCCGGAGTTCGTGCCGGCGATCGCGTCGGCACCGTCGTCGCCAATGCGCCGAAGACGCTCGACGAGCTGCCCGGTCTCTCGGTCACGCTGCCGGCGCTCGGGGACGGGAACGGACAGGTCGTGCAGGTCACGCTGCATCCGCGCGTCACCGCGGTCGGCACGCTGGAGCTGTGGCTGCACCACAAGCAGTCCGAGAGGCGATGGAAGCTCGACTTCAATCTCCGCGCCGGCGAGTGACCCGATGGCCGGGCGCAGCATGAAGGAGCCGCGCTACGCCATCGGCATCGACCTCGGAACGACCCACTGCACGCTGGCCTGGGTCGACCTCGCCGACGACACCGCGCGGGTCAGCGTGCTGGAAATCCCGCAGCTCGACACGCCGCGCACCGTCCGTTCGAGTCCCCTGCTGCCGTCGTTCTTCTGCTATGCGACGCCGGGCGAGATTGCCGGCGGGCAGTTCGATCCGCTCACGTCGACGCCGCTCGAGGAAGCCCCCGGTTACTTCATCGGTGCGTTGGCCCGCGAGCGGATGGGAGATCAGCCGGGCCGAGTGATCCACTCGGCCAAGTCCTGGCTCGCGCACGCGGGCATCGACCGCGAGGCGCGCCTCCTCCCCTTCGGTTCGGACGAGATCCCGCCCGAGCTCAAGCTGTCGCCGGTGGAGGCGAGCTCGGCCTATCTCGGCTACCTGCGGGCGGCGTGGAACCACCTCGTCGCGCACGACGACCCGGAGAGTGCGCTCGAAGCGCAGCGGGTCGTCATCACCGTCCCCGCGTCGTTCGACGAGGCGGCGCAGGCGCTGACGCGCGAGGCGGCACGCCTGGCCGGCTACCCCGCGGGCGTCCGTTTGCTGGAGGAGCCGCAGGCGGCGTTCTACGCCTGGCTCGACCACGCGGCCGGCGACGCCGGGTGCAAGGAGGCGCTGGCGGCGCTCGCGCAGCGTCGGGGCACGATCCTCGTCTGCGACATCGGCGGCGGCACCACCGACTTCAGCCTGTTCCGTGCCGGCCCCGCGGCCGCGGCCGGCGAGCGGCCGGCGATCGAGCGGATCGCGACCAGCGACCACCTGCTGCTCGGCGGCGACAACATCGACCTCGCGCTGGCACACGCGCTGGAGCGCAAGCTGAAGCCCGACCCCGACGCACAGCTGTCGCGGCGGCAGTGGGGCCACCTGTTGCCGCAGGCGCGGCGACTCAAGGAGACGGTGCTGGCGGCCGCGGAGGCCACGGGCGATGCGAAGGCGCCGTTGCACGTCGCGGTTCCGGGCGAAGGCGCGGCGCTGTTCGCCGCTTCGCTCGACGCCGCGATCACCGCCGCCGAGGTGCGCGCGATCGTGCTGGACGGCTTCTTCCCGCCGACGGCGGTCGACGAACTGCCGCGGGCGCGGCGGACGGGGCTGCTCGAGATCGGCCTGCCGTACGCGTCCGACACCGCGGTCAGTCGGCACCTGGCCGCCTTCCTGCGCGACCGGCTGCCGGTCGACGCCGTGCTCTTCGCCGGCGGCTCGCTGCACCCGCCGGTGCTGCGGGAGCGGTTGCTGGCGCTGATCGAGTCCTGGCAGGGACGGCCGCCCGTGCCGCTCGCCCTGCCGGACCTCGACATCGCGATTGCCGAAGGTGCGGCCCGGTACGCGGCGCTGTCCGCCGATGCGCGGGGGCGCATTCGCGGCGGCTACCCGCACAGCGTCTACGTCGAGCTGCAGCGCGACGACGCGGAGGCGGCGGCGACGCTGGTCTGCGTGCTGCCGCAGGGTTGCGAAGCGGGTGCGCGCGTCAAGCTCGCGGCGCCGACCTTCGAGCTCACCCTCAACCGCCCGGTCCGTTTCGCCGCCTACACGTCGAACCGGCGGGCGCAGGACGCCCCGGGCGACCTCGTGCCGCTCGATCGGCGTGCCTTCCATCCGTTGCCGCCGCTGCAGACGACGATCGTCCAGGACGACGCCAACTTCAGCGCGCGCAAGACCGCCGCGGGCAGTGTCGCGGTCCTGCTCGAGACCGGCATCACCGAGGTCGGAATGCTGGAGCTCGCGCTCATCGACCGCGGCAGCGGCGCACGCTGGGACCTCGCGTTCAACCTGCGCCGCCCGGTCGCACACGACGATGCCGATGGCGATGCCAATACCGAGGCCGGGCCCGCGGGCCCCGGCGTCGGCGCCAAGGCACTCGCCGCAGCACAGGCGCGGATCGCGCTGTATTTCGGCGCCGGGCAGGCGCTCGAACCATCCCTCAACGTCAAGGCGCTGCCGCGCGAGCTCGAACGCATCCTGGGCCTCGAGCGCCTGCGCTGGAGCACGGGCCTGCTGCGGTCGCTGTGGCCGGCGCTCCACCCGGGGATCACGCGGCGCGGCCGCTCGCTCGCGCACGAAAAGGCCTGGCTCTATCTCGCCGGCTTCGTGCTGCGACCGGGCTACGGCAGCGACCTCGACGCCTGGGAGGTGGAGCAGCTGTGGGAGTGCTTCGACCTCGGGCTCGTGCATCGCAAGGAAGCGCGAGCGCGCGCGCCAACTGGTGGATGATGTGGCGGCGCATCGCGGGCGGCCTGCCTGCTGCGGCTCAGGAGCGCCTGTACGACAGCGCCTTCCCCGAACTCCGGCGGCCTGCCGGGGAGGTCGTCGAGTGCACCCGGCTGCTCGGCAGCCTCGAGCGCGTTGCGGTCGAACGGCGGCTGGAGCTCGCCGCGCTGCTGCTCGATCGCGTGGTCGCCGGCAAGGCGCGCAGCGAGCCACACGTGCACTGGGCGCTCGCGCGGCTGCTCTCCCGGACTCCGCTCTACACGGCGGCGGACAGCGTGGTGCCGGCGGCCGTGGTCGAGGAGGCCTTCGGTCGTGTCGAAGCCCTGGACTGGAAGCAGTCCGGTCTGGAGCCGCTGGTCGCGGTGTTCGCCGCCGCGTGCCGGCGCATCGACCTGCGCTCGCTCGACGTCGACGACGGCGTGCGCCGCCGGGTGCTGGACAAGCTCGGCCGCTCCGGCGCCACCATGGAGCAACTGCGCTGCGTGCGCGAGTGCACTCCGGTCACCGGCGCGCAGCGGAGTCAGCTGTTCGGCGAGCAGTTGCCGGCCGGCCTCCGCCTCTCGGCCGGGTAGCCGCGCTCAAATCCATAAAATCCATAGCGTGAGCGTGGGTTTCGCTATGGAAGCATCGCGCGCAGAATCGTCCGACGCGCCCCGGCCCCGGTGCTCGTGAAGGCCGAGAGCCGCTGGCACCCGGAGGCGCGAACCACCGAGGAGGAGTCAAGCCATGCCCAAGTACCTGTACGAAGCCCACTACACGCCCGACGGCGCCAAGGGCATCATCAAGGAAGGCGGCAGCGCCCGCAAGGCGGCGATCGAGCAGGCAGTCACCGCATTCGGCGGCCGGGTGGAGACGTTCTACTTCGCGTTCGGCGGAGTCGATGCCTACGTCATCGTCGACCTTCCCGACAACGTGACGGCCGCTGCCATGGCGCTCGCCGTCAACCAGTCCGGACTGGCATCCACCCGGACCGTCGTGCTGCTGACGCCCGAAGAAACCGACGCGGCGACGAAGAAATCCGTTCCGTACCGCGGGCCGGGACGATAGCTGCTCCTGGACGCAGGCGACGGCGAACTGCGTCGGCTCGGCCCACGCCGTGCCGACGCACGAGATCCCGCAGGGCAATCCGTGCACGTGTCCGGTCGGCATGCAGAGGTGCAGGTCGCCGGCCACCGCTGACAGCGACGTGAAGCTCACGCCGTAAGCGTCGCCGTTCATCGGATCGGTCAGCCAGGCCGCTCCCCCGGTGGGCGCCACGGACGTCGCGCCTGTGGGTGCGAGTGCGCATCGGGCCGAGATTCGACGTCTCTCCCCTGCCGAAAGCGTGCGCCATGCGCCCGCTGACTTGTGGCCCACCGCCTTCGTAACGTCGATGCAACGGGAGCCCGATAGGCTGTGGAGGGTCGTACAGAACGCGCACGATGAACAACGCGACGAAGGTCTCTGCAGCAGCGGCTGCAGCCGCGAATCGCCGCGTTGAAACTGCATTCGCGCCTGCAAGTGCTCGCAGAGAAGTTCGGCATTCCCGGTGCCGAAGCGATCGCTGATTTCCCCGCGAGAGCACGCATGCGATTCGCGCGACCGATCTGCCTGCGGCATCGGCGCATCGTCCCAACTTGCGGCAGGCGTGCCCGAAAACCGGGCAGCACAACGGTCCGCCACCGTCATCGCGTGCCGGCGCACGCCTCGAGGCCGCAGGCGATGGCCGATTGCGTCATCCGGCGAGTGCGTGTTCATCCTGGCACGACCGTTGCTGAATCCCGCCAGTGCGGGTGCTGCCCTTCCCTCCCTTCTCCAACGCAAAGGAACTTGTCTCATGGACCATCCCGTTGCCGTCGTCACACCTCGAAAACGCATCGCCCTCGTCGCCCACGACCACAAGAAGAAGGACCTGCTCGAATGGGCGCAATACAACCGCGATCTTCTCGCCAACCACGAGCTGCTGGCCACCGGCACCACCGGAGCGCTGCTCGAAGAGGCGCTCGAGATCCCGGTGGTCAAGCTGCAGAGCGGGCCGCTCGGCGGCGACCAGCAGGTCGGCGCGCGCATTGCCGAAGGTAACGTCGACCTGGTGATCTTCTTCTGGGATCCGCTGCAGCCGCAGCCGCACGATCCCGACGTCAAGGCGCTGCTGCGCATCGCCGTCGTCTGGAACATCCCGGTGGCGTGCAACCGGGCTTCCGCGGACTACATGATCTCGTCGCCGCTGCTCACCTCCGCCTACGAGCGACAATTGCCCGAGTACGATGCGCATCGGAATCGCGTCGTCGCCGGCGAGCCCGTCGTGGAAGCGCTCGCGGCGACCGCGATGCTGGCGACGGACTAGCCGCCTGTCACCGCCAGAGTGCGCGGATGCGCGCCGCCACGTCGACCTCTCTTGCCGGGTCGCGGGCCCCGGCCGGGGCGGCAGCGGAAACCGCGACCGGCCAGGCGCAGGTCTCGAAATGCTGCCGCACCGCCTCGGGAATGAAACGGCTGCGCGACGCGTAGACGTGACGGTCGCCGTGCGCGGCCTGCTGATGGACGTAGAACCGCTGCGGCACCAGCAGTCGCAGGTGGTCCCGGGCGCGGGTCATCGCGACGTAGAGCAGGCGCCGCTCCTCCTCGATCTCCTCGGTCGTGCCGGTGCTCATGTCGGAGGGAATGCAGCCGTCGACGACGTTGAGCACGTGCACGGTCTTCCACTCCTGGCCCTTGGCCGAGTGGATCGTCGACAGGATCAGGTAGTCGTCGTCGAGCTCGGGCACGCCCGCCTCGGCGCTGGTGGCGCCGGGAGGGTCGAGCGTGACTTCGGTCAGGAAGCGCTCGCGCGACACGTAGGTGGCGGCGATCCGCGTCAGCTGCGCGAGGTCGCCCAGGCGCGCGACGGCATCGTCGTAGATGCGCTCCAGGTGCGGTTCGTACCACCGGCAGGCGTCGTCGATGTCCCCAGGCCAGCTCGCCGCTTCGCGCCGCAAGCGTCCGCACAGCGCGACCAACGCGGGCCAGTCGACCGCCGCGGCAGGCGGGGGATCGAACGCCGCCATCGCCGCCAGCGGATCGGGCGCCCGGTCCATTGCATCGAGCAGCCTTGCCGCGGTCGCCGGGCCGATGCCCGGCAGCAGGCGCACGGCCCGGAATCCGGCCAGTCGATTGCGCGGGTTCTCGGCCCAGCGCAATACCGACAGCAGGTCCTTGACGTGCGCGGCCTCGAGGAACTTGAGGCCGCCGAATTTCACGAACGGGATGTCGCGCCGCGCGAGTTCGAGCTCCAGCTGCGCGCTGTGGCTGGAACTGCGGAACAGCACCGCCTGCGCCTTTAGCGCGATGCCCGTCTCGCGGTGCTCGAGGATGGCTTCGGCGACGCAGCGCGCCTGGTCGACCTCATCGCGGACCGTCACCAGTTGCGGCTTCGCCGCGGATTTCCGCTCGGTCCAGAGGTTCTTCGCGTGGCGTTCGCTGGCCAGGCCGATGACGGCGTTCGAGGCGTCGAGGATCGGCTGCGTCGAGCGATAGTTGCGCTCCAGCGTGACCACCCTCGCCGGCAGCGCGAACTGGTGCGGGAAATCGAGGATGTTGCGCACGGTGGCGGCGCGAAACGAGTAGATCGACTGCGCATCGTCGCCGACGACCGTCAGGCCGCGGCCGTCCGGCTTCAGCGCGCGCAGGATGGTCGACTGCAGCCGATTGGTGTCCTGATACTCGTCGACGAGCACGTGGTCGAACCGGGCCCCGACCTCCGCCGCCAGGCTCGGCTCCGCCATCATCTGCGACCAGTACAGCAGCAGGTCGTCGTAGTCGAGGACGTTCTGCGCCTGCTTGGCGGCGACGTAGGCGGCGAACAGCTCGCGCAGCTGCGCCTCCCACGGCCGGCACCACGGGAACGCCGTGGCCAGCACCGCGTCCAGCGGCGCCTCGCTGTTGACGACGCGGGAATAGATGGCGAGGCAGGTGGCCTTGGCGGGGAAGCGGTTCCGCGTCGCCGACAGCCCGAGATCGTGGCGGACGATGGCCAGCAGGTCCTCGGCGTCGCCGCGGTCGTGGATGGTGAAGCTGGCGTGGAGCCCGATGCGCTCGGCGTAGCAGCGCAACAGCCGCGCGCCGACGCCGTGGAACGTCCCCGACCAGCCGATCGCGGGCGGACGCTGCGGCGACCCGCCCAGCATGCGGCCGAGGATGCGCGCCGCCCGCCGCTCCATCTCCACCGCGGCCCGGCGCGAGAACGTCAGCAGCAGGATCCGCTGCGGATCGGCACCCCGGCACACCAGATGCGCGACGCGATGCGCGAGGGTGTCGGTCTTGCCCGTGCCGGCACCGGCGATGACCAGCAGCGGTCCCGGTTCGGGTTCGGCACCGCAGCCGTACTCGACCGCGCGGCGCTGCTGCGCGTTCAGCGCCGCCAGACAGGCGTCGGCACGGCCGACGGGCGCGTCGGTCGACGGGATCGGCGAATGGGTGGGCGATGGAAGATGCATAACCATAGAACGATCGTTCTACGGCATCGTACCACGCGCCGGTGCGTTCGCCGGGCGGGCCGGTCCGGTCAGCCGGTCGGGGCCACCGGAATGGCCCGCACCGACAGCACGCCGTCGATGGCGGCGATCGCCCGGATCACCGCGTCGTCCACCGGGCTATCGACGTCGACCAGCGTGTAGGCCATGTCGGCGCGCGACTTGTTCACCATGTTGTGAATGTTGAGGCCCGCCTGCGCCATCGCCGAGGAGATCTGGCCCAGCATGTTCGGCACGTTGGCGTTGGCCACCGCCACCCGATGCGGCGATTCGCGCGGCATCTCGACGTTGGCGAAGTTGACGGCGTTGCGGATCGTCCCGTCCTCGAGATATTCGCGCACCTGGTCGACGACCATGATCGCGCAGTTTTCCTCGGCCTCCGCGGTCGAGGCCCCGAGGTGCGGCAGCGCCACCACCTTCGGCTCGGCCAGCAGCGCGGGGCTCGGAAAATCGCAGAGGTACGACTTCAGCTGGCCGGAGCGCAGCGCCGCCACGACCGCGGCGTCGTCGACGATGGCGTCGCGGGCGAAGTTGAGCAGCACCGACCCCGGGCGCGCGACCGCGAGCCGCTTGGCGTCGATGAGATGGCGGGTGACGGGCAGCAGCGGGACGTGCAGCGTCACGAAATCGGAGTGCTTGAGCACCTCCTCGATCGAGTGGGCGCGGCGCACGCTGGCGGGCAGCCGCCACGCGGCATCGACGGTGATCTCCGGGTCGAAGCCGATGACCTTCATGCCGAGCTTGATGGCGGTGTCGGCGACCATGCTGCCGATCGCCCCCAGCCCGACGATGCCGAGCATGCGCTGCGGGAGCTCGATGCCGGCGAACTGCTTCTTGCCCTCCTCGACCCGGGACTCGAGGTCAGGCGCGGCGGCGTCGAGCGCGCCCACGTAGCGGACGGCCGGGATCACGTTCCGCGCCGCGAGCAGCAGCGCGGCCAGCACCAGCTCCTTGACCGCGTTGGCGTTGGCGCCGGGCGCGTTGAACACCGGCACGCCGCGCTTCGACATCTCCGCCACCGGGATGTTGTTGGTGCCGGCGCCGGCGCGGCCGATCGCCTTGACGCTGGCCGGAATGGGCTGCCCGTTGAGGTCGTGCGAGCGCAGGATGATGGCGTCGGGGTCGGCGACCGCCTTGCCGACGTTGTAGCGGGCGCTCGGAAAGCGGTGCAGGCCCTGCGCCGAGATCTGGTTGAGGGTGAGGATGCGCAGTCGGTTCATCGCCGGTCAGCCCCGCTCGCGCTCGAAGTCCTTCATGTACGCGACCAGCGCCTGCACGCCCTCGACCGGCATCGCGTTGTAGATCGACGCGCGCATGCCGCCGACCGACCGGTGGCCCTTCAGCTGCACCATGCCGCGCTCCTTGGCGCCCTTCAGGAACGCATCGTCGAGCTTCTCGTCGGCGAGCTTGAACGGCACGTTCATCCGCGACCGGTCCTCCGGCTGCACCGGGTTGGTGTAGAAACCCGACGCATCGAGGTAGTCGTAGAGGAGCTTCGCCTTGGCGACGTTGTCGCGCTCGACGGCGGCGACCCCGCCCTTCTGCAGCAGCCACTCGAACACCAGTCCCGCGATGTAGATCGCGTAGGTCGGCGGCGTGTTCAGCATCGAGTCGGCCTCGGCCTGCTCCTTCCAGTGGAACGCCGAGGGCGTGATCGGCAGCGCCCGGTCGAGGAGGTCGTCGCGGACGATCACGATGGTCAGTCCCGCGGGGCCGATGTTCTTCTGCGCGCCGCCGTAGATCACGCCGTAGCGCGCGACGTCGATCGGGCGCGACAGGATGTGCGACGACATGTCGGCGACCAGCGGCACGTCGCCGGTGTCGGGAGTCCACTGGTACTCGACGCCGCCGATCGTCTCGTTGGTGCAGACGTGCACGTAGGCGGCGCCGGGGTCGAGCTTCCAGGTCGATTGCGGCGGGACGTAGGTGAAGTTCCGGTCCTCCGCCGACGCGGCGACGCTGACCTTGGCGTACTTCTTCGCCTCCTTGATCGACTTCTTCGACCACTCGCCGGTGTTGACGAAGTCGATGCCCGTCCGCCCGCCCAGCAGGTTCATCGGCACGATCGCGTTCTCGCCGATGGCGCCGCCCTGCAGGAACAGCACCTTGTAGCTGGCGGGGATCGCCAGCAGCGTGCGCAGGTCGGCTTCGGCCTTGGCGGCGATGGCGATGAATTCCTTGCCGCGGTGGCTCATTTCCATCACCGACATGCCGCTGCCGTGCCAGTCGAGCATCTCGGCGGCCGCCTGGCGCAGCACGGTTTCGGGGAGCACGGCGGGGCCGGCGCTGAAGTTGAAGACTCGCATGATCGGGTTCCGGAGAAAAAGGGGGTCGGCAACCCGCCATTGTACCTGCCGCGGCGGGCCGGCCGCCGCCGCACCGGTGCCGCGCTACATGTTGGCGTAGTTCGGCCCGCCGCCGCCCTCGGGCGCGACCCAGACGATGTTCTGCGTCGGGTCCTTGATGTCGCAGGTCTTGCAGTGGACGCAGTTCTGGAAGTTGATCTGCAGCCGCTGTGCGCCATCGTCCCCGGCGACGAACTCGTAGACGCCGGCCGGGCAGTAACGCGCCTCCGGTCCGGCGTAGCGCGCGAGATTGACCGCGACCGGCACGGTGCGATCCCTGAGCGTGAGGTGCGCCGGCTGGTTTTCCTCGTGGTTGGTGTTCGACAGGTACACCGACGAGAGCTTGTCGAAGGTGAGCTTCTGGTCCGGCTTCGGGTACTCGATCGGCGCGCAAGCGGCGGCCGGCTTCAGCTTGGCGTGGTCCGGTGCGCTGCGGTGCAGCGTCCACGGCGCCTTGCCGCGGAAAATCAGCTGGTCGATTCCCCAGAGGACGGCGCCGACGACGAGGCCGCGGTCCAGATACGGTTTGAAGTTGCGCGCGCGATGGAGCTCGTCGTGCAGCCAGCTCGCCTCGAACGCCGCCGGATACGCCGCCAGTGCGTCGTGCGCGCGACCCGCGGCGAGCGCATCGAAGGCCGCGTCCGCCGCCAGCATGCCGGTCTTGATCGCGGCGTGCGAGCCCTTGATCCGCGGTGCGTTCAGGAACCCGGCCTCGCAGCCGACGAGCGCGCCGCCGGGAAACGCGAGCTGCGGCAGCGACTGCAGGCCGCTGGCGTTGATCGCCCGCGCGCCGTAGGCGAGGCGCTTGCCGCCCGCGAGGAAGTCGCGCAGCAGCGGATGCGTCTTGTAGCGCTGGAATTCCTGGAACGGTTCGAGGTAGGGATTGGCGTAGCCCAGCCCGACGACCAGGCCGACCGACACCTGGCGGTTGTCCATGTGGTACATGAAGCCGCCGCCGTAGGTGGCGTTGTCCAGCGGCCAGCCGGCGCTGTGCAGCACCAGGCCCGGCACGTGCTTCGCGGGATCGATCTCCCACACTTCCTTGATGCCGATCCCCCAGGTCTGCGGATCGCGTCCTGCGTCGAGCCCGTAGCGGGCGATCACCTGCCTGCCCAGATGGCCACGTGCCCCTTCGGCGAACAGCGTGTATTTGCCGAGCAACTCGACGCCGGGCTGGAAGTTGCCGGTCGGCTGCCCGTCCTTGCCGACCCCCATGTTGCCGGTGGCGACGCCGCGGACGGCACCGTTCGCGTCGTACAGCACTTCGGCGGCGGCGAATCCGGCGAAGACCTCGACCCCCAGCTCTTCGGCCTGCCGGCCCAGCCAGCGGACTACGTTGGCGAGGCTGACGACGTAGTAGCCGTCGTTGACGAAGCAATCGGGCAGCAGCCAGTGCGGGTTGCAGTACGACTTGTTCTCGGTGAGCAGGTAGAAGCGGTCCCCGGTCACCGGCGTGTCGAGCGGCGCGCCGCGCTCCTTCCAGTCGGGCAGCAGCTCGTCGATCGCGCGCGGGTCCATCACCGCGCCCGACAGGATGTGCGCGCCGAGTTCCGAGCCTTTTTCGAGCACCACGACGCTGACCTCGCTGCCGGCCGCCGCGGCGCGCTGCTTGATGCGGATTGCCGCGGCGAGACCTGCCGGCCCGCCGCCGACGATCACGACGTCGTATTCCATGGCTTCGCGCTGGACTTCCTGGCCGGGGTTCGGGGTGGCTGTCATCGGGCTCTCGAAAACGAAGAATGCAACCTGCTAATTGTGGCATGGCCGGAACGCGCAGGTGCACGGCGGCGACCTCCGCGGCAGCGGCGGATCGTCGCACCCGGCGCAGAACGCCCAAGCCGCCGCGGCACGCCGTCCGACGCTTGGCGCGAACAAGGAGTAGGCTTGCGAAACCCCAGGTCACCATGCAACGCCGCCCGAACTACCGCCGCCACGTCGACATCCGCCCGAGCCTGCGGACGCACGCGCTCAACGCATTTCTGCGCATCGCCACGCGGAAGCGCCTGACGCCGGACACCGACGTCGGCGCGCTGCGGCAGCAATTCGAGGCGCTCGACGCGCGTCACTTTCGCCTGCCCCGCGAGGTGACGCGCACCGCCGTCGATCTCGGCGGCGTCGCGGCGGAGTGGATCTCGGTCCCCGAGAGCCGGCCGGAGCGCGTTCTCGTCTATCTGCACGGGGGATCGTTCGCCTTCCGCTTTCCGAACGCGCATGCGGGTCTCGCCGCGCGGATCTGCCGTCAGCTGCGCGCCCGGGCGCTGATCCCGGACTATCGACTGGCGCCGGAAAACCCCTACCCGGCCGCGCCCGACGACTGCCACGCGGTCTACCGTGCGCTGCTCGGCGCCGGCCATCGGCCCCGCGACCTGGTGCTGATCGGGGACTCCGCCGGCGGCAACCTCGCCCTGGTCACCCTGCACCGGGTGCGCGTCGCCGAGGAGCCCTTCCCCGCCTGCGCCGTGCTGCTGTCGCCGGCGCTCGACTGCACGATGACCAGTCCCAGCATGGCCGCGTTCGACGGTGCGGACCCGATGCTGGCCCTGGCCAACCTGCTGGTCCTGCGCCGGTTCTACGTGCCGTCGCCCATCCTGTACACCGACCCCGAGGTCTCGCCGCTGTTCGCGAGCTTCGACGGCTTTCCGCCGCTGCTGCTGCAGGCCGGCGAAACGGAGATGCTGCGTGACGAGGCCATCCGCGCCGCCGAGCGCGCCGACGAGGCCGGCGTCGACGTCGAGCTCGAGCTGTGGCCGGGGGTGCCGCACGGGTTCCAGGTCGCCGGCTTCCTGCCCGAGGCGACGCTGGCGATCCGACACATCGTGCGCTTCGTCCGTATGCGCACCGGCTGGGGCGACGGGACGGGTGACGCGACCCGGGCGGGCGCGGGCAACGGCATTTGCCAAATCGTGCCGCGTCCCCGAAGATGCCCGGGATCGTGGGCTCGAAACGCGCCGGGGCAACCAGAATTTCCAGGAAACACCCACCGCAGGAGCAAGTGTCGACACCGTCTCCGGTCGGCGGGGCCGGCGGCCGCAGGCCCGGCGGCGTCGACGTCGCCTCGCCACCCGCCGCCGACGGCACGATGGTGTCGGAGCGCGCTGCCCCGCCCGGCGCAGCCGCTGCCGCCGACGACGTGGCCATGGCAGCCGCCTGGGGCGAGGACGCGCGCCGGTTGCTCCATGGGGGCGAAATCACCCGCGCGACGGCCGAGGCGATGCGTGCGGTTGCCGTGTTGCGGACGGTCGGCGCGCCCGAACGGCTGGCGGTGGTGCTGGCCGTCGCGGCCGAGGCGCAGGCCGAGGCGGGCAACCTCGACCCGGCGCTGCAGCTCGCCACCGAGAGCGTCGCCATCGCCCAGGCGAGCGGTGACGGTCGAACGCTGGCTCGGGCCTGCCGTGCGCTGGGCGAACTGCACGGCATCCTGGGCCAGTGCAACGAAAGCGCCCGCCTGCTCGGACAGGCACTCCGAGCCTCGTCGCCCACCGACGACGGCGAGGTGCACGCGCACATCCTCGATGCGCTGTGTCGCAACACGCTGCGCCTCGCCGATCGCGCGCGCCAGACCGGCACGACGCCGGCCGAGGAGCTGCAGGACGACGCCATCGAGCACGGGCGGCGCGGCCTCGAGACCGCCCGCCAGGCCCGCGACCCGCGGGCCGAAGCGGCGTGCGGCGCAAGCCTCGCGCTGGCGTTGCTGCGCCGGGGCGACCTCGACCGCGCGCTGCCGTTCCTCGTCGATGCCGGCGCGCTGGCCGCGACCCACGGACTGCGCCTGCTGCAGCATCGCATTGCCGCCATCGACGGCGAGGCGCTGCTCGCCCGCGGCGAGGCAGCCGAAGCGGTGCGCCGGTTGCGCGGGTTGGCCACGGCCTGCGAGCGGGCGGGCGAGCCGCTGATCGAAATCGACGCCCGGCTCGCGCTCTACCGCGGCGCCAAGGCGCAGGATGATTTCGAGCAGGCGCTGGCCGCGCACGAGCGCTATCACCAGCTCGACGCGCAGGTCAGGACCGACGTGGCGCAGGCACGCGCGCACGTCCTCATCAACGAGGTCGAGACCCAGAACGCCAGGCTCGAAGCCGAGAAGGCGCGGCTCGAGGCCGAGCTGCTGCGCCTCAAGAGCCGCCGGCTGGAGTCCGAAAAGCGTGCGCTCCAGGCGCAGGCCCGCGAGCTCGACCGCCACGCGCACCAGGACGCCCTCACCGGCCTGTGGAACCGGCGCTACATCGACGACGAGTTGCCGCGCCTGCTGGCCAGTGCGAGCGCGAACGGGTCACCGCTGGCGGTGGCGATCGGCGACATCGACCTGTTCAAGGCGATCAACGACCGCTACGGCCACCCGACCGGCGACGTCGTGCTCTGCGCCGTCGCCGATGTGCTGCGCGACAATTGCCGCCCTTCCGACACCGTCGCCCGCGTGGGCGGCGAGGAATTCCTGCTGGTGCTGGAGGGCACCGATCTGAAGGCGGCGCGACCGGCCTGCGAGCGCCTGCGCCGCGCGGTCGAGAAGCACGATTGGGCCGCGCTCGCCGCCGATCTGCAGGTCACGATCAGTTTCGGCATCTCCGAGGCGGTGGCCGACGGCGAGGCGCGCGATCTGCTGGCCAACGCCGACCAGCATCTCTACGCCGCCAAGCGCGGTGGGCGCAACCGCGTCGAGCCGCATTCGCCCTGAGCCACCCGCCGCGCTGCGCCGGGCGCGCCCCCTCAATCTGCGCTCGCAGCCACCCGCCGCAGCGCGTACGCGGCCAGCGCGCCGATCACGCCGTCGTCTTCGCCGGCCGCCGGCGCCACCTCGACCACCAATCCGGGCAGCGCCGCCATCGCCGCCCGGGCGAGTTGCGGCAGCTCGTTTCTCAGGTGGCCACCGGGGCCGAAGAACAGCGGAATCACGTGGATGTGGCGCACGCCGCGGGCCGCGAGCCGCCGGGCCGCCTCGCTGACGTCGGGGGTCATGAACTCGAGGAAAGCGAGCTCCAGCGGCAACTCCGGCGCGTCGCGGCCGACGCGCTCGGCAACCCGCCGGAACGGCTCGGCCCAGCGCGGATCGCGCGCGCCGTGGGCGAACAGGATGACGCCGGGGGTGGCGGGCGCTGCGTTCACGGGCATGACTTCCGGCGCATGGGAATCCTTCGCGGCCGGGGCGCGCGACCTGCGGACCGAATGACCCGCCGGACGCCCCGGACCGGCATTGTAGCTTTCCGCGAACCGGTGCGTGCCCTGCCGCGGTGCGCCATCCGCATCCCGCTCAAGTTAGTGGCCGGCGCGGCCGATAACCCCTGCACGGGGTGATCCGCAGGCCGCCGAGCCCCCGCTCGGCGCCCGCCGCCCGTCAAGGATCCACTGCTCATGGACCGTTCGACCTTTCAGGCCCTGCACGCCACCGGTCGCCTGCCCTCGCCCAAGGGCGTGGCGCTGCACCTGATGCGCCTCATCCAGCGCGAGCACGTGACCACGGGCGAGATCGCCGAGGTCATCATGTCCGACCCGGCGCTCGCCGGGCGGGTCATCGCCTCGGCCAACAGCGCGTCCCATTACGGCCATCGGCCGGTGGTCTCGGTGGCGCAGGCCATCGCCGTCAACGGCATGGCGGCGACCAGCCGCCTCGCGCTGGGCCTGTCGATCATCGCATCGCACCAGACCGGGCATTGCCGGGGATTCGACTACTCGCACTTCTGGATCGGCAGCGTCGTCGCCGCCCTGGCGATGCAGAACTGCGCCGTGCAGGCGCGCATCGGCGCCCCGGCCGAGATGTTCACGCTCGGCCTGCTGCACCGCATCGGCGTGCTGGCGCTGGCCACGCTGCACCCCGATGACTACGGTGGACTGGTGGCCGGAGCGCAGGACGGCACCGAGCTCGCCCGGCAGGAACAGCAGCGCTATGCGACCGATCACCGCGAGCTCGGGCTGTACCTGCTCGAGGAATGGGGCATTCCCGAACCCTTCCGGGAGGCTGCCGTCGCCGCCGACGCCGATCCGGCACTCGATTGGACTCCGTCCTCCCGGGTGGGCAAGCTGACCGACTTGCTGCGCGTGGCGCGGGCGATGGCGAGTGCCGCCATGCCGGGCGACCTGGCGGCGCTGGATGCGCCGGCCACCCACCGGGCGGCGGCGCAGAACGGCCTGGGACCCGACGACGTGTTCGCCGTCTGGGACCTGGTCGCCGATGCGTGGCCCTGCTGGGCGAAGATCCTCGCCGTCGAAACCACGGCACTGCCGCGCCGTGGGGCTCCCGGCCCCGAACTCGCGGCGGCGGACCTTCCGCCGGCGGACCCGCCCGAGGCGCCGTCGACGCAACTGCTGCGGGTGATGGCGATCGGTGCGCGCGGCGCGCTGCGCAGCCAGTTGGCCGAGTCGCTGGACAAGCCGGGCATCGAGCTCCACTTCGCCGACACCGCCGACGACGCGCTGAAGCTCGCGGTCGGCGAACTGCCGCAACTCATCGTCATCGACTGGTCCGACCGCGACAGCGGCGGCACGCAGATCTGCCAGACGCTGCGCGAATCGGGCATCGGCCGCACCGCCTACATCCTCGTGCTCTCGCCCCGCCAGGGCGAGCAGGAACTGCTCGCGGCGCTGAAGGCGGGCGCCGACGAATTCCTGGCGCTGCCGGTGAGCCGCGAGGTCCTCGACGCCCACCTGCGCGTGGCGCGCCGCCTGGTTGCGCTGAAGGAGGAGGTCCAGCGCGACCGCGAGGAGATCCGGCACTACGCGGCGGAGCTGGCGGTGGCGAACCGGCGGCTGCAGGAGCTCGCCGGGTCCGATCCGCTGACCGGATTGCCCAACCGCCGCTTCGCGATGGATCACGTCGCGCGCGAGTGGCAGTCGGCGCAGTCGTCCGGCGAACCGCTGTCCTGCCTGATGATCGACGTCGACAACTTCAAGCGCATCAACGACACCCACGGTCACGATGCCGGCGACCGCGTGCTCGCGGCCATCGCCCAGGTGCTGCGCACCAATGCCCGGGCGCAGGACACCGTGTGCCGGGTCGGCGGCGAGGAATTCCTGGTCATCTGCCGGGCGACCGACAGCGCGACCGCCCGGTTCGCCGGCGAGCGCCTGCGCGCCGTGGTGCAGTCGACGGCCTTCGACATCGATGGCGTCCAGTATCCCGTCTCGATCAGCGTCGGCGTCAGCGTGGCGACCAAAGGCGTCGCCGACGCCAGCGTGCTGCTCAAGCTCGCCGACCAGGCGCTCTACCGTGCCAAGCAGCACGGGCGCAACCGGGTGGAGGCGCTGTGATGCTGCGGGACCCCTACACGAGGGAACACCGGGAGGCGCAGCACGACGGTGCCTCGCCGGGCGCAGCGCCGGGTCGCCATCGCGCAGGCATCGACTCCGCGCCACCCTCGCCCGCGGGTCGGGCAGCGGAAGCCGCGACCGCCATGCCGGTGCACCGCATCCTGCTGGTCGAGGACTCGGACGACGACGCGCTGCTGGTCCAGTCCGAACTGGCGAAGACCGGCCGGCGTTTCGCCTTCCGCCGCGTCGACAACGCCCGGGACATGCAGCAGGCGCTCACCGAGGCGCGGTGGGACGTCGTGATCTCCGACCACCACATGCCCGGGTTCGACTCCATTCAGGCCTACCACCTGGTTCGCCGCCACAGCACCGACACCCCGTTCATCATCCTCTCCGGCGCGATCGCCGAGCAGACCGCGCTGAGGGCGATGCGGCTCGGCGCGCACGACTGCGTCGACAAGACGAACCTGGCCCGCCTGGTACCGGTCGTCGAGCGCGAGCTGCGCCACGCGGGATTGCGTCGCAGCAAGGAGTGCATCGAGCAGAGCCTCGCTCATCTCACCTACCACGACCAGCTGACCGGCTTGCCCAATCGCCAGATGCTCTCGCGGCTGATCGACGACAGCCTCGGTGCGCACGGTTCGGTTAGCGAAGGCGCCGCGCTGCTCCACATCGACCTGTACCGGTTCATGCGCATCAACGAATCGCTGGGCATCGCCAGCGGCGACGCGCTGCTGAAGCAGGTTGCCGCCCGACTCACCGCAGCGCTCGCCGACAGGGGCGTGGTCGGGCGCTTCGGCCAGGACAAGTTCGCCGTATTCGTCGAAGCTGTGGGCGACGACGCGGCGGCACGCGACTCCGCGCAGGCGGTGATCGGCGCGCTGGCCGAGCCGTTCACGCTCGCCGGCGAGGAAGTGCACCTCACCTGCACGATCGGCATCGCCCGCGCCCCGCAGGCCGCCCGCGACGCCCCGGAGCTGCTGCGCAATGCCGAGCGCGCGATGGCCGAGGCCAAGCGGCTGGGTCCAGGATCGGTGTGCATCTTCACTCCGGACGCGCAACCGGGCTACGGCAACGCGTTGCGCCTCGAGAACGCGCTGCGCCACGCGGTGCGTCGCCGCGAACTTTACCTCGATTACCAACCCTGCCTCGACACCTCGGCCAGGCGGGTGACCGGAACCGAGGCACTGGTGCGCTGGCGGCATCCGACCTTCGGCGTGATGCCGCCGGACGCCTTCATTCCGTTGGCCGACGAGACCGGGCTCATCGTCGACCTCGGCCGCTGGGTGCTCGGCGAGGCCTGCCGCCAGAACCACCTTTGGCACCGCGCCGGGATGGCTGGGTTCACCGTCGCCGTCAACGTCTCCGCGGCACAGTTTCGGCGCGCGGACTTCGCCGACCAGGTGGCGGCGGTCATTGCCGAGTCGGCGATGGACCCGACGACGCTCGAGCTCGAGATCACCGAAACGGTCGTGATGCAGGATGCGGAGTCGAACATCCGGACGCTGCGCAAGCTGAAGAACATGGGCGTGCGCATCGCCATCGACGACTTCGGCACCGGCTACTCGTCGCTGTCCTACCTCAAGCGCCTGCCGATCGACATCCTCAAGATCGACCGCTCGTTCGTGCAGAATCTCGCCACCGACGGCGACAACCAGGCGATCGTGCGCCTGATCGTCGCGCTGGCCAAGTCGCTGAAGCTGACGCTGATCGCCGAGGGGGTCGAGGAGTCCGAGCAACTCGAGTTCCTGCGCGCACTGGGCTGCGATCGCGCGCAGGGCTTCCACATCAGCCGCCCGGTGGTGCCTGGCGCCATCGCGGCGCTCTACGGCTGCGCGGCGCTGCCGATCGAGTCGGTCTGACTCGCCCGGCGGTTCAGACCGCGGTGGCCACCTCGTTGGCCCAGCGGTAGGCGGCGAGCTGCAGCGACACCAGATCGCCCTCCTCCATCGTGCCCGGGACCTTCTGCAGCGACGCGGCGATGCCGGCGCCGTCGTCCTGCTCGATCTGCTCGGTCAACCCGAGCAGCGCGCCCAGCGTGCCTTCGCGGCGCAGCAACGCCGCCTCGACCGGCACCGGCACGTTCAGCCCTTTGAGGATCTCGGCGAGCGGCATCTCCAGCAGCACGTCCATCAGCGACAGGATCCCGGTCATGAACGCGAGGTCCTTGAGCGCGCTCTGCGTGCCGCCGTCGCGCACGGCGAGCTGCTCCATCAGCTTGCCCCGTGCCGCCGCGACCTGCAGCAGCGGGCTGTTCAGCGACCGGTTGTCGCGGTCCGAGGTGTAGAGCAGCAGCTGCAGCCACACGCGCAGCTGGCGGCGACCGAGCAGCACCAGCGCGTGGCGCAGCGAGGTCACCACCTGGCGCCGCCCCAGCGCCGCCGAGTTGACCAGCCGCAGCAGGTTGACGGTCAGCGTGGGGTGGTGCTTGAACTCTTCCTCGATGTCTCGCGTCTCGGCCTCGTTCATCGCCAGCGAAAGGAGGCGCAGCAACGCCAGCTTCGCCGGCTTGGAACGCTTGGCCGTCAGCACCTCGGGCCGCGCGAAGTGGTAGCCCTGGAACAGCGTGATGCCGAGCTCCTTTGCCTGCCGGAACTGCTCCGGGGTCTCGACCTTCTCGGCGACCAGCGTCACCTGGTGCTTGCCGAGCAGCTCGACGATCATCGGCACCAGCAGCGCGTCGAGCTTGAGGAAGTCGATCTTGATGATGTCGACCGCCGGCAGCAGCGCGTCGAGGTCGTCGAAGTTGCCGATGAAGTCGTCGATGGCGACCCGGTACTTCAGCTTGCGCAGCTCCGCGACCCGCGCAATCGTGCGCTCGTCGGCGATCGTGTTCTCCAGCAGTTCGAGCACGATCCGCGACGCCGGCAACGCCTCGATCAGGTCGCTGAACAGGAAGTCGTTGTCGACGTTCAGGTAGCCGTCGACGTTGCCGACCACCTGGTCGAGGCCGATCTCGGTGAAGGTGTTGGCGATGACCGTCGACGTCGCGAAGACGTTGTCGGTCTCTTCGCTGGCGTTGCGCGCGGTGGCGCGGAACAGCAGTTCGAAGCCGACGAGTTCCTTGTTGACGTCGACGATCGGCTGGCGGGCGAGGTAGATGGTCTGGTGGGTCATGGGCGGGAGCGACGGCAGATGAATCGGAGATCCTACGCGCTGTATCCTACAGTACGGTGAAATGACGTTGCAGATCCATCGTGCCGAGGCCATGACGGGTCAGCGAGGCGCAGCCGGTCAGAGTCACGGCCTTGTTCATCCGCCGGCAACGTTCCCGCAGCACCAGCAACAGTCCCAGCGCCGTCGCGTCGGTGGACTCGATCGGGCAAAGGTCGAGGCGCAGCCCCGTGACGCGCGGATCGGCGAGGCAGTCGTCGCAGGCGGACTGCAGCGCGCGGTGGCCGTCGATACCGAGGTGACCGGCCAGGCGGACGACGGCGAGTCCGGATCGCCGTTCGACTTCGACTCTCAGCGGGTCGGGCATCTCGAACGCCTCAGAACCTGTGGATGAATCCACTGCGCGGGCGGATTGCCGCGTTGTTCACTCGCATTTTCCTCCCCCATCCACCCGATAGGTCTCGCCGGTCGCATCGTTCGCGACGATTGCTTCACCGGCTCTCACTCGACCGCGCGACGCGGCGGAGCGCCTCGCCATCGATTTTCGCATCTTGGGCCGCCTGCCCGCCGCCGTCACGCGACGGCCGGTTGCTCGTCGCGGCCGGCGACGCTCACCCGATTGCGACCAAGCGTCTTGGCCGCATAGAGCGCGCGGTCGGCACGTGCGACCAGATCAACCGTGGTCTCTCCGTCGAGGTAGCTCGCCACACCGATGGAAATCGTGATGTTGCCGACCGTCTCGTTGCTGTTCAGGTTCCGCACCCGGCCCGCTGCGATCGTCGCGCGCAGCGTCTCGGCAAGGCATGTCGCGCCGTCGAGCAGCGTCCCCGGCAGCAGCACCGCGAACTCTTCGCCGCCGAACCGCGCCGCGGTGTCCTTGCCCTTGACGTTCGCCTGCAGAGCTTTCCCCACCGCCTGCAGCACCTTGTCACCGAACAGGTGGCCGTAGGTGTCGTTGACGCGCTTGAAGTGATCGATGTCCAGCATCAGCAGGCAGGGCCCGGCGCCGCCCTCCTGCACACCGGCGAGGCAAGCCTCGAATGCCCGGTCGAGCGCGCGGCGGTTGGCAAGCCCCGTCAGCGCGTCGACGAGCGCCTCCTCGCGCACCCGGTGCACCTCCTGCTTCAACTCCGCGGCCTCGCGCTGGCTGGCTTCCAGACGTGCCTGCAGCGTGTCGATCGCCCCCCGCATCGCCTGGGTGTTGCTCCGGATGTCCTGGAGCGCGTCCGTCATCGCGCCGGGGTCCTGCGGCCGGGCAATGGCCTCGCTGCAGCGTTCGAGCGCGCCGCCGAAGGTCGAAGCTTGATCTCCGGCCCGGGCCGTCGACTCGGCCACATCGGCTACGATCCGCTCGATCCTGGCGCTGATGCGCTGCGAGGACTCGTCGCTGATGTCGGCGATGTATCGGTCGTACAGTTCGTAGGTCGCCTCGTCGTTCAGGCGATTGCCGCCCTTCGTCAGCTCTTCGACGGCCTTCTTGAGCGCCGGATTGACGCCGGCCACGTAGTCGTACCAGACCGCATAGCTGACCGGGTGCAGCCCGGCGGCCTGCCGGGTCATGTGCTGCAACGCCAGCCGCAGGTACTCGGCGCTTTGCTGGATGTCGTCTCGGTATCTCATCGCTGACTGGTCCGATTTTTCGGGTGCCGCTGAAGCCGCGGTCGTCGAGAGTTGAAAGTGGACCTGTCGCCGCCGACGAGGCCTTTCACGGAACGCAAGGAGGACCCCTCGTCTCTCGACTTTGTCGTCTACAGAGGAACATCCAGCCATCACCGTCCTCGGATGGGGGCGTGGGCATGGCCGGCCCAAATCCGATCATCCCCTGTCTATCGGCCGCGAAAGGGCCGAGTAAAGGGGGATTTCGCCCGCATCGGTCGCCGACGCCGAGGGCGCCCTTCTCCGTCGTTTGCGGCTTGCGCGTAGAATCGGCCGGGTTTTCGCCGTCCGATCCCCCATGCCTCCGTCACCGCCGCCCCGCCCGCTCGAACTCGTGGTCGTCGAGGACAACGACGACGATTACCTGTTGCTGGTCGCGCACCTGTCCGCGGCCGGGTGGCAGTTGCATCCGACACGGGTCGAAACCGGGGCGGATCTGCAGGCAGCCCTCGCCCGCGGCGCCACCGACGCCGTCATTTCCGACCACCAGTTGCCGCGTTTCGGTTCGATGCAGGCGCTGGCCATGGTCCGCGCCGTCGATCCCGACCTGCCGTTCGTGCTGGTCTCCGGGGCGATCGGCGAGGAAGTCGCGGTCGCGGCGATGCAGGCCGGCGCCGACGACTACGTGATGAAGGACCGGCTCACGCGGCTGGCTCCGGCGTTGACGCATGCGCTCGAGGCGGCGGCAAGCCGGCGGCGGCAGCGGGCGGCCGAAGCGGCGCTGGTCGAGAGCGAGGCACGCTTTCGCGCGCTGGCCGCCAACCTGCCCGGCGTCGTCTTCCAGATCCTGAGCGACGCCGACCGGCACCCGCTGGTCTACCTCAGCGAGGCGGCGCAGCGGCTGTTCGGCGAGCCGATCGAGCGTCTGCTGGACAATCCCGACGGGTTTCTCGATCGCTTCGACCCCGACGCCGCGCAGGCGTTGCGCGCGGCGCTGACCGGGCACAGCGGTCGCCTCGCCGACCTGCGCTGGTCCGGGACGCTGCGCCCGCAAAGCGGCCGCGGGCGCGTCTGGGTTGCGCTCGCGGCGAGCCCGCGTCGGCTGCCCTCGGGCAGCGTCCGCTGGGACGGCATCCTGACCGACATCACCGCGCAGAAGGAGGCCGAACACGCGTTGGTGCAGTCGCGGACGGAGCTGCGCGACCTCGCCTCGCACCTCGCCCGCGTGCGCGAGGAGGAACGCGAAGCGATCGCGCGCGAGATCCACGACGACGTCGGCAGCACGCTGATGGCGGTCAAGTTCTCCGTCGCCTGGCTCAAGGGCCAGCTCGGCCACGAAGCGCCGGCGGTGGCCAAGCTCGCGGACCTCGACCGGCTGGTCGACGTCGCGATCCTGTCCTCGTCGCGGATCATGCACGACCTGCGGCCCGGCATCCTGGACGAGGGCATCGTCGCGGCGCTCGAGTGGCAGGCCCGCGATTTCCAGCAGCGGATGGGCATCACCTGCGGTTTCACGGCGTCGGCCGATGAGATTCCGGTCGATCGCGCGACGGCGATCACCGTGTTCCGCATCTGCCAGGAAGGGCTCAACAACGTGGCAAAATACGCGGCGGCGCACCGGGTCGACGTGCGCCTGGACGGCCGGCCGGGCCGGCTGCGCATGACCGTGCACGACGACGGCAAGGGCATCCACCCGCTCGACCTCGCCAAGCCGGATTGCTTCGGCCTGCGCGGCATGAAGGAGCGCGCGGTTTCGCTCGGCGGCTCGGTGGCGATCACCGGCGGGCCCGGACGCGGCACCACCATCACGCTGACGCTGCCGGTCGCCGACCCGACCCCCGGCGACGACGGAGACAGCCAGTGATCAACATCGTGCTCGCCGACGACCACGCCCTCGTGCGACAGGGGCTGAAGCAGATCCTGCTCGCGCAGGCCGACCTCGCCGTGGGGGGCGAGGCCGCCAATCACGGCGAGGTGATGCAGCTGGTGCGCAAGTCGCCGCCGGACGTTCTCGTGCTCGACATCAACATGCCGGGCAAGAACGGCATCGACACGCTGAAGCAGGTCAAGCAGGAATTTCCCCGGCTGCCGGTGCTGATGCTGTCGATGTACCCCGAGGACCAGTACGCGGTGCGCGCGCTGAAGGCTGGCGCATCGGGCTACCTGACCAAGATGGCGGCCGCCGAGCAGTTGGTCGACGCCATCCGCATCGTCGCCCGCGGGCGCAAGTACATCACGCCGGAACTCGCGCAGTCGCTCGCCGACAGCCTCGACCGCGACCCCGACGTGCCCCCGCACGAACTGCTGTCCGACCGCGAGTTCCAGGTGCTGCGGCTGATCGCCTCGGGGCGCACGCTGGCGCAGATCGGCGACGACCTCGCGCTGTCGCCCAAGACGGTCAGCGTCTACCGGGCGCGGCTGCTGGCCAAGCTGCGGCTCGCCAGCAATGCGGAGCTCACGCGCTACGCGCTGACCCACCAGCTGGTCGACTGACTTCGTTCCATAGGCCGCGCTCCAGGGCGCGGACTCGTCGGCGTCGAAAGCGTTCGCGGCTGAAGCCGCTCCTACAGGGGGCCGGCGCGTGGGATTCTTTGGGAGCGCCCTCGGGCGCGAACTCGTCGGCGTCGAAAGCAATCGCGGCTGAAGCCGCTCCTACAGCCCCGGATTCGCGCCCGGCCCCGACGTTGAGGAGAGGAATCGCGGCTGAGCTCCTGCGGGGGTGCTCGCCTTGGCCGATCGCCGCGGGGCGAACACCCGGTTCTTGCCCGCTTCCTTGGCCCGATAGAGCGCGCGGTCGGCGCGCTCGACCAGATCGTCCTGCGATTCGCCGGTGACCCGCTGGGCGACGCCGGCGCTGAACGTGATCAGCACCTTTTCGTTGTTGTGCAGGAAGAACCGCTTGGTCAGCTCGCGCTGGACCCGGGTCATCACCTTGACCGCTTCGTCGACCCGGGTGTCGCTCAGCAGGATCACGAACTCCTCGCCGCCGAAGCGCGCGATCACGTCCGACGGTCGCAGCGCCTGGCGCACGACGCGGGCGAGATGGACGAGTGCCAGGTCGCCGGCCTGGTGACCCAGCGTGTCGTTGACGTTCTTGAAGTTGTCGATGTCGAGCACCGCCAGCGACAGCGGCTCGTCGCGCCGTTCCGAGCGGGCCGCCTCGCTCTCGAACGCGCGGGCGAGGCCGCGGCGGTTGGGCAGTGCGGTGAGGTGGTCCTCGTGCATCCGCTCGCTGACCGTCGCCAGCTCGCGCTCCAGCTGCGAGACGCGGTGCTGGTATTCGTTGACCTTTTCCTGCGTCTGCAGAAGGTCGTCGCGCGAGCGCTGCAGGTTGAACTGCACGCCGCGGGTGTCCTGCATCACCGCGCCGATGATGTCCGAAATCTCCGCCAGGTCGGTGGCGCTCTCGATCTTGGACGCATAGCCGGCGATGCGGTCGTGGTAGTCGCCGGTGCTGTCGGCCATCGTGCCGAGGCGGTCGATGAACGTCGAGACCATGTTCTTCAGCGCTTCCTTGGCCTCGTCGAGGCTGTGCTTCAGCGTTCCCTGCTTGAACACGATCTCGCGCAGGCTGCGCTCGAGTTGGGCGATGTCGGTCTGCACCAGCGGACGCGCGGTCATCTCCTCGACCACCTTCATCTGCCCGGCCAGCCAGTCCTCGCCGGAGACGAGCTCGGCCACGTTGCCGACCAGGATGTGCAGCAGGCGCAGCAGTCCTTGCTGGACGCCCAGCTGGTCCTCGCCGCGGATCTCCAGCGCGACCCAGAATTGCTTGAGCTTCTGGCCGAGGTCGGCGATCGCCGCCGGCGAATGCGCACCGCGGGCTTCGGCTGCCAGCAGCTGCGCCTCGTGGACGAGCTCCGGGTTGTAGCCCAGGCGTTCGACGACGCCGTAGGTGAGCGTCTGCGCCAGCAATTCGCACGCCAGCGCGACCGCATCGCTTTCGGGCCTGATTTCAGTCGAGAACGTCAGCGCGGTCTCGCGGGCGCTCGGGACGTCGAGATCCGCCGCAATCGCCGGCGACGGCGACGCCGGCTCGCCCGGCTCCGAGGGGGGCGCCACGGTTTCGGACCAGCCGCGCACCAGGCCGCGCAGCCGGGTGTAGAGAACTTCCGGCGTGCCGCTGCTGGCGGCGATCACGTGCTCCAGCATCTCGCGCTTCTTCCCCCGCGTCAGCCCCGGGGTGCGCGCTTCCCACTGGTTCAGCAGCTCGCGCAGCAGCGGACCCCACGACGGTGTCGCGGTCGGCGCCCTGGCGCCGACCAGTCGCAGCAACGCCGTCTTGGTCTCCGGCCAGGCGGCGAGCCCCACCGCGCGCTCCAGCGCCATCGCTTCGCGCGGAACCTCGCCTGGCTGCCGCAGCACCTCCGCCGCGAGCTCCTGCAGCATGGTCGTCGCCGAGAGCACCTCCGGCCGCGTGCCGGGCGTGGCGATCTCGTGATACATCCGCGAATAGTTGTCGGGGGTCGGCGCGAGTCGCCGCTGCGCAAGCTGGCGCAGCGCTTCGCGGGCGATCTCCGACGGGTTGGGCGGTCTGGGCACCACGATGCGGCAGCGACGTTTCGTTGGTTTGCGCGATGACGGCCACCGCGGGCGTGACGACGCGCCGCGCGCCCGCTCGTCGGATCAGAGGTAGTTAAAGAGCGACAGCCCGCTCACCTGCAGGAACGACTTCTGCGACGCTTCGAGCGCGAGCTGCTGCCGGGCGAAGTCCGACAGCGCCTTGCTGTAGTCCAGATCCTGCAGCCGCGACAGCGTCGCCTCGTACTGCAGCGTCCGCGCCTCGTTGTGGGCGGCCAGCGAATCGAGTTCGCGCATCCTGGCGCCGAGGCCCGCACGCGTGGTCAGCACCGCCTCCTGCGCCTGCGACAGGTTCTGCAGCGCGAGGTTGAGGCCGTTGCCGAGCCGTGCCTTGTCGCCGGCGGTGGCCGTCGGCGCGCGCAGTGTGGCGATGAGCTCCTGCACCGTGGTGAACACGCTCTGGTGTCCCGACGGCGTGAGCGTGAACTGGTCGCCCGAGAGCGGGTCGCCGGTGATCGTGACCTGCATGCCGGCGACGGCGATCGCGCTCCCGGGCACGTAGGCGTTGCCGGTGGAGACCGTCGTCGCGGCGGTGACGTCGACGACGTCGTAGGTCGTGACCCCTGCCGCGACGTTGAAGTGCAGCCGGTAGCCGTGGCCGTCGAGCAGCGTCGGGTCGGTCACGCTGCCGGCAGCGACGATCCCCGCGCCCGCATTGGTGGCGGCGGCACGGGCAGTGAACGTCCCGTTGCCGGTCCGCACCGCGTTGAACAGCGCCTCGCCGTTCTCGCTGACCGGCAGATCGCGGCCGTCGGCGACGGTGAGCGCGCGCTGCCCCTGATCGCCCTGGTAGGCATAGCTGCCGCCGACCAGCGCGAACGGTTGCGTGCCGACGGCGAAGCCGCCGAAGAGATAGCCACCGTCGGCGCCGCGGCTGTTGGCGAGGCCGACGAGCTGCTGCAGCCGGCCTTCGAGATCGGTCGCCAGGCTTCGTCGATCCGCGTCGGAGAGCGATCCCGCACCGCCGTTGATGGCCAGCGTCCGCATTTCGATCAGCGTGTCGCCGACGTCGGCGAGGATCGAGTCGTTGAGGCCGAGGCTCTCCGCAGCGGTGATGAGATTGGCGCCGAAGCGCTCGATGCGCGCCTTCGACTGGCCGACCACGACGACCTCCGCCGAGGCGATCGGGTCGTCGGAAGGCGCGAGCATCCGCTTGCCGGAGGCGATCCGCTGCTGGTTCGCGAACAGTTCCGACTGGTTCCGGCCGATCGCGTCGGCGCCCTGCGAGTACAGCTGTGAAGTGCTGATGCGCATGTCAGTGCCCGCTCATCCTAGTTGCCGAAAATGCCGAGCACGGTCTGGAACAGCGAGGCGGCGATGGCCATCACCTTGCCGGATGCCTGGTAGGCCTGCTGGTAGCGCTGCAGGTTGGCCGCCTCCTCGTCGAGGTTGACGCCGGAGACCGACGCCTGCGTGTCCTGGGCCTGCGCCAGCAACCGCGCCTGGGCGGCGCTCTCGATGCCGATCTCGTGCGTCGCGCTGCCGACGGTGCTGACCAGCTGGCCGTAGGCGCCGTGCAGCGTCGTCGTCCCGTTCGCCACCAGTTGGCGCGTGGACAGTCCGCCGAGCAACAGCGCGTTGCGGTTGTCGCCGGCGCCATTGGTGTTCGGGCGGACGGTGAACTGGTCGCCGCCCGCGGGCACGCCGCCCAGCGTGAAGCGCAGGCCACCGAACGCCACCGTGGCACCCGCCGCGTAGGGGATCGGCGCGCCGGCGGCGTACGCGGTCGTCGTCGTGCCGACGGTGACCTCGACCGCGACCGTGGTCGAGAAGGTCGTCGCCGGGGTGGCGAAGCTGAACGTGACCGGCGCGGCGAGCGGGGTCGCCGGATAGCTCGCGTCGACGCTGCCGGCGGAGATCGTCCCGGAGCCGGTGTTCGCGGTGGCCGCGCCGGTGCGGATCGGGGCCGCCACGGCGATCCGGGCCGGATCGCCCAGCGCCAGCCGCAGGTCGACTGCGGCCGAACGCGTGGGCTGGATCAGGAACCGGTCGCCGGCGACCGGCGTGCCGCTGCCGACGGCGATGCTGACGCCGTCGACGGTCTGGGGCAGCGTCGCGAAGGTCTGCGTGCTGCCGTCCTGGAGCCGCGTCAGGCGGTAGTTGGCGCCGTCATAGGCGAGCTGGTAGTCGCTGGTGGAGAGCGCACCGGGGTCGGTCACCGTCGCGGCAAGCGTCGCAGTCCCCGACAATGTCGTCGCACGCGCGCTCGGCACGCCGAAGAAGGCGCCGCCCAGCGCTCCCGTCAGGTCCTGTCCCAGCCCGTGCTGGTCGTTGAACGCCTGCGCGGTGACCAGCGCGATCCGTCCCAGCGCGTTCTCGCCCAGCGTCAGCTCGCCGTCGCGGTAGCGCAGCAGCCCGCCCAGCGCGCCGCCGGCCAGGTCCTGGGTGCGGAAGGGCACGAGCCCCCCCGGGGTGTCGAGCCCGACGGTGACGTCGACGGGGTTGGCCGACGAGCGTTGCGCCCGCAGCGCGTAGCTGGTCTCGCCGACCACCAGCGCCTGGCCATTGGACAGGAAGACGTTGAGCGCGCCGTCGCTCTGCAGGACGCCGGTGGCGCCGATCTGCTGATTGAGTTCCTGGACCAGCGCATCCCGCTGGTCGAGGAGATCGTTGGCCGGCAGGTGGTCGCCGGCAACGCCGATCGACTCGGCGATGCGGTGATTGAGCTCGGCAATCTGGCGCGAGTAGGAGTTGATGCTGCCGACCGTCGCCTCGATCTGCGTGTTCGTGCCGCCACGCATCTCGGCCAGCTGCTCGCCCAGCTGGTTGAAGCGCGAAACGAGCGCCTGCGCCGCGTTCAGCATCGTCTGCCGTGCGGGCATGTCGGCGGGCCGTGCGGCGACGGCGTTGACGCCGGCGAAGAAGTCGTCCAGCGCCGGGGCGAGCGAACTCACGCTGTCCCCGAAGAGGTTGTCGAGTTGGATCAACCGCGCCTCGCGCACGGCGAGCTCCGACGCGCTCGCCTGCGTCTGCCGGACCTGGCTCGCCAGGAATTCGCTGTAGATGCGGCGGACCGTGTCGGCGTTGGTCCCCTGCCCGAAGTAGCCGGCGCCGGTGAATTGCGGCGCGCGCGCGCTTTGCACCAGCTGCTGCCGCGTGTAGCCGGGCGTGTTCACGTTGGCGATGTTGTGCCCGGTCGTGGTGAGGCCCGCCTGGGCGGCGTTGAGACCGGACAGACCGATGCCGAAGATGCTGGTGCCCATTGCCTGCCTCGTGAAGAAACGCGGGCGCGCTACGCGGCGCCGTAGCGTTTATCGGCCGCATTGCCTGCAACTTGAGGCAGGCCGGCGCCGGTGTGCCGCGCCACCGTCTCGATGATTCGTGCCAGCTTCTCGGCATAGCGCGGATCGGTCGCGTAGCCGCTTTGCTGCAGTTTCTGCGCGTAGGCGCCGGCGTCGCCGGTCGCGGCCATCACGCCCGCGTACCGCGGACTGCTGCGGATCAGCCGGGCGAAGTCCTGGAACGCCTCGGTGTACGAGCCGTACGCGCGGAAGGTCTCGAGTGCGGTGACCGCCTTGCCGGCGACGTACTCGGTCGTCGCCGCCACCGCCTTCGCGCCCTGCCATCCGCTGCCGGCCTTGATGCCGAACAGGTTGTGGCTGCTGGCGCCGTCGGCAGCCTGGGGCTGGTGCCGGCCCCAGCCCGTTTCGAGCGCCGCCTGGGCGAGCAGGAAGGCCGCCGGTATGCCGGCCGCCTGCGCCGCCGCCTCGGCGTGGGGACGCATCTTTTCCAGAAACGCGCGGGCGGACGCCGGCAGACCACCGCTCGCCGCCGCGACCGCCGGAGGCGCGGCCGGCGTCACCGCCGCCGCGGCGGCAGCCCGGGACGGCGCGCGCGCCGGGAGGCCGCTGGCGACGGCCCCCGCTCCGCCGCCCGCACCGGCTGCCGGTGCCGGGCCGATCTTGCCGTCGGTCGCGGCCGGCGCAGCGGTCCGGCTCGACAGCTGCCGGACCAGCATGTCGGCGATGCCCACGCCCTTCTTGGCCAGCTGCTGCGCCATCTGCTGGTCGAACATCGCCGTGTAGGTCTTGGTCGTCTCGCTGGCGAACGGACCCTCCTGGGGCAGCGCGTCGCGCATGCTCTTCAGCAGCATCTGCATGAACAGCGCCTCGAACTGCCCGGCGGCAGCGCGCAGCGCCTCGCCCGGGGCGGCCTTGGCCTGCTGCTTCAGCGCCGACAGGCCGCGCGCATCCAGCGCCATCGTGCGGCTGGCATCGGTGGGGGCGAGGTTGTGCAGCGCCATGATCAGATGATCTCGAGTTCCGCCTTGAGCGATCCTGCCGCCTTCATCGCCTGCAGGATGTTGAGCAGGTCGAGCGGCGTGGCACCCAGCGTGTTCAGCGCCTTGACGACGTCGGAGAGCCTGGCGCTGGCGGGCACGCCCTGCAGCCCCTTGCCTTCCTGCTGGATCGAGATCTGCGTCTGCTCGGTCGAGACCGTCCGACCGGAGGAGAACGGCGCCGGCTGGCTGATGACGGGGGTGCTCTCGACGGTGACGGTCAGGTTTCCGTGCGCCACCGCGCAGGCTTCCAGCGTCACCGTCGAGTTGACGACGACGGCGCCGGTGCGGGTGTTGATCACGACCAGCGCGGCCGGCTTGGCCGTGACGATGTCGATTTCCTCGATCTGCGCGATGAAGCCGATGCGCTCGTCGACCGACGCCGGGCTGCGCACGCGGACGGTGCGCCCGTTGACCGCGGCGGCGACCGCCTCGCCCTTCATCGCGTTGATCGCCTGCGCGACCAGTCGCGCGGTCCCGAAGCTGGTGTCCCGCAGCTCGAGGTTGACGAATTCGCCCTGCCCCACGGTCGAGGGCACGGCCCGCTCGACGGTCCCGCCGCTGGGAATGCGCCCCGCGGACAGGTGGTTGACGACGGTCTTGCTGCCGCCGCCCGAGGCGCCGACGCCGCCGACGGCAACGTTGCCCTGCGCCACGGCGTAGACCTGGCCGTCGATGCCCTTCAGCGGCGTCAGCAGCAGCGTGCCGCCGCGCAGGCTCTTGGCGTTGCCCAGCGACGAAACGGTGACGTCCAGTGTCTGGCCCGGCTGCGCGAACGGAAGCAGCTGCGCGGTGACCATGACCGCGGCGACGTTCTTGAGCTGCAGGCCGCCGATCCCCGGCGGCAGGTTGACGCCGAACTGCGACAGCATCGCCTGCAGGCTCTGCACGGTGAACGGGGTCTGCGTCGTCTGGTCGCCGCTGCCGTCGAGGCCGACGACGAGGCCGTAGCCGATCAGCTGGTTCGGGCGCACGCCCTGGACGTTGGCGAGGTCCTTGATCCGTTCCGCGCCGGCAGCGAGCGGCCACAGACAGGTGCAGGCCGCCAGCAGCAGCGCCAGTGTGGGCCACCGACCCGGCGCCCCCCTCGATCGGGTGTCGGTGCCGACCGCCTCGGCTCGTGTCATCGTGATTCCCATGCCTGTCCTCGGTCCTCTGCCTTGCGGTCAGAAGGGGTTGATCACCTGGTAGAGGCGCTGCAGCCAGCCCATGTTCTGCGCCTCGTCGACGTACCCGGTGCCGCGGTATTCCAGCCGCGCGTCGGCGAGCAGCGTGGAGGTGACGACGTTGCCCGGCAGGATGTTGATCGGGTTGACGATGCCGGACACGCGGACGAACTCGGAGCCCTGGTTGATGCCGATCTGCTTTTCGCCGCTGACGAACAGGTTGCCGTTGGGCAGCACCTCGATCACCGTCAGCGTGATCGTGCCGGTGAAGGTGTTGTCGCTGCCGGACGCGCCCTTGCCCTCGAACTCGTTGTTGGATTCGCCCTTGACCGTGGCGCCCTTGACGCTGACGCCCGGCCAGCCCTTGATCTCGGGGATGGACAGCGACGAGTTGCCGGTCCGCGTCGCCGTCGTCGCCGCCTTCTTGCTGGCGAAGAGCTTCTCGTTGATCTGCACGGTCAGCGTATCGCCGACGCGACGCGCGCGGCGGTCCTGGAACAGCGGCTCGTACGATGCCTGCTGGAAGATCGCGCCGTTGGCCGCCGGCGGAATCGTCGCGACGATCGGATGCGCGGTCAGCGGCTCGCGGACCTCGACCATCCGCCACGGCGCAACGCAGCCCGACAGCGCGGCCGCCACGGCGAGACCGGCCAGGACACGCGCAACGCCGCGGACGAGGCCCGGGTGACGGAGGGGGACGAGCGGCAGATTCATGGCGATATCCGTGAGCAATTCGGGGTCAGAGCAGCAATTCGGTAATTCGGGGTCAGAGCTGGGTCAGGCGCTGCAGCATCTGGTCGGAGGTCTGCACGGCCTTGGAATTGAGTTCGTAGGCGCGCTGGGTCTGGATCATGGCGACCAGCTCCTCGACCACGTTGACGTTCGAGGTTTCGATGTAGTTCTGCTGAACGACGCCGGCGCCGTTGCTCCCCGGCGTGCTGGTCGAAGCCGTTCCCGACGACGCGGTCTCGAGGAAGAGGTTCTCGCCGCGACCCTGCAGTCCGGCCGGGTTGACGAAGCTCGCGAGCTGCAGCGAACCCACCTGCGTGGGTGCCGACTGTCCCACCTGGGTGACGCTGACGATGCCGTCGCGCCCGATGGTGATCGTTTGCGCATTCGCGGGAATGGTGATCGCCGGCGACAGCGAGTAGCCGCTCGAGGTCACGAGCTGGCCCTGCGCGTCCAGGTGGAACGAACCGTCCCGCGTGTAGGCGACCGTGCCGTCGGGCAGCGAGACCTGGAAGAACCCCTGGCCGTTGATGGCGACGTCGAGCGAGTTGCCGGTCTGCTGCAGATTGCCCTGCGTGAACAGCCGCTCGGTGGCGACCGGGCGCACGCCGGTGCCCAGCTGCAGGCCGGTGGGCAGCTGCGTCTGCTGCGACGACTGCGCGCCGGGCTGGCGCATCGTCTGGTAGAGCAGGTCCTCGAACACCGCCCGCGAGCGCTTGAAGCCCGAGGTGCTGACGTTGGCGAGGTTGTTGGAGATGACGTCGAGCTGCGTCTGCTGCGCGTCGAGGCCGGTCTTGGCAATCGAGAGGGAGCGGATCATGGTGACCTTTCGGTTCGAAGGCGGGGCGTCGGCCGTCAGCCGGCGGAGAGCAGCTGGTTGGCGCGCTGGGCGTTGCTGTCGGCCGACTGCAGGACCTTCATGTGCAGGTCGTACTGCCGGGCGAGGTTGATCATCTCGACCATCGTGGCGACGGTGTTGACGTTGCTGTCCTCGAGCGCGCCGGCGACCACCTTGACGTTGGGATCCACGTCGACGGCGGCACCGCCGCGGGGGCGGAAGAGGCTGTCGGCGCCGCGGACCAGGTCGCCGCGCTCCGGATTGACCAGCTTCAGTCGCCCGGCCACGATGACGTTGGCCGCCGACTGGCCGAGCGTGACCGCCGAAATCGTGCCGTCGGCGGCGATCGAAACCTGGGTGTCCGTGGGAATCGAGATCGGTCCGCCCTCGCCCAGCACCGGCAGGCCGGCGCGGGTCTGCAGCTCGCCTTCGGGACTGATCCTGAAACTGCCGCCGCGGGTGTAGGCTTCGCTGCCGTCCAGCGCCTGCACGGCGAAGAACCCGTCGCCCTCGATGGCGACGTCGAGGTCGCGGCCGGTGCGCTGGATCGCCCCGGCGGCCAGGTCGGCGCCCTGCGTGGCGGTCAGCGCGTAGGCCCGCGCCGGCAAACCCTGTCCTTCGACCTGGGCGGTCCGATACGCCGCGGTCTCGGCCTTGTAGCCGGCCGTCGACGCGTTGGCGAGGTTGTTCGCGGTCACCGCCTGCTGGTGAAACTGCTGCTGCGCGCCGGTCATCGCGATGTAGATCAGGCGGTCCATGGCAGGGATCAGGGATCAGAGGTCGGGGATCAGGGATCAGGTCGGGATCAGCGCAGGTTGACCAGCGTCGAGAGGATCTGGTCCTGCGTCTTGATCGTCTGCGCGTTCGCCTGGTAGACGCGCTGCGCGGTGATCATGTTGACGAGTTCCTTGGTCAGGTCGACGTTCGACTCCTCGACCGCGCCGGACTGGAGCACGCCGATGTTGCCGCTGCCGGGCGCGCCGATCGTCGGCTGGCCGGAGGTCGCCGTGTCGCCCCAGTTGTTGTTGCCTAGGGGTTGCAGTCCGGTCGCGTTCGGGAAGCTCGCCAGCACCAACTGCCCGAGCGTGCGCGACTGGCCGTTGGTGTAGCGGCCGGTGAGCATGCCGTCGGCGCCGACGCCGAAGCCGGACAGGCGCCCGGCGGTGTAGCCGTCCTGCTTCAGCGTGTTGACGCCGAAGTTGGCGCCGAACTGCGTCGTGCCGGTGAAATCCAGCGTGAAGTCGAACGGCGACGTCGCCGCGTTGGTCAGGGCCACCGACACGTTGAACGGCATCGCCGACGCCGTGGTGTCGAGGGTGCCGTCGCTCTTGAAGGTCAGCGTGCCCATCGCGGCCGCGAACGGCGCGCCGTCGGCGGCGCCATAGACCGACCAGGTGCCCGGCGCCGTCTTGACGAAATAGGTCCCGACCGAGTGCGGATTGCCGAGGCTGTCGTAGACGGTCATCGACGACGCCTTGTTGTAGGTCGTCGAGTCGTTGATGTTGAACGGCGCGGTGATCGCCGCCTCGCGCGAGTCGAGGTTCAGCACCATCTCGCTCAGCGACGTCGCGGCCGGCGGGAAGTCCGCGTTCGACAGCTGCAGCGGTCCCGGATTCGACGGCACCACCTGCCCCTGGGCGTTGACGCCGTAGCCGGACACCCTGGCGCCGGTGGGGTTGACGATGTAGCCGTCCTTGTCGAGGTGGAACTGACCGTTGCGCGAGAAGGTGATCGTGCCGTTGGTGTCCAGGCGGAAGAACCCGTTGCCGTTGATCGCCATGTCCAGCGGGCTGTTCGTCGTCGTGATGTTGCCCTGCGAGAACTCGGCCTGGATGCCGGAGACGGCCACGCCGATGCCCGCGCCGCTGCCGCCCGACCCGCCGATCGCATTGGCGAACACGTCGGCGAACAGCGCCTGCGAGCCCTTGAAGCCGATGGTGTTCGAGTTGGCGACGTTGTTGCCGATGACGTCGAGGTTGCGTGCGGCGGCGTTGAGGCCGGAGAGTCCTTGCTGGAAGCCCATGGGTGATCCTTTGTCAGTTGATCTGTTTGACGCTGGCGAGATCCACCAGCCCGAGTCCGGCGACCTGCACCTGCGTTCCATTGCTGCCCGGCACGATGCCGGTGACCTTGCCCGACGCGAGGGCGTCGAGCGTCACCGCCTTGCCGTCGATCGTTCCGGTGATGCTGATCCCGTAGCTGCCGTCCTTGACGGCGACGCCGGTGTCGGTCTTGCCGTCCCACTCGAAGCGCTGCGCGCCCGCCGGCAGCTTGCCGAGGTCGAGCTGGCGGACCCGCTGCCCGGCGCCGTCGGTGATCGTGACGGTGACCTTGTCCGTCCCGGACGGGAGCGTGAACCCGCCGGCGGCCTTGCCCGCGGCGAGGCTCATGCTGTTGCCGGGCACCAGCACGTCGTGCCCGACCAGCCCGGCCGCCTGCAGGTACTGGTTGGCGCCGAACGACGCCGCCAGTCCCGACAGCGTGTCGTTGAGCTTGTTGATGCCGTTGACGGTGGACAGCTGCGCCAGCTGCGAGGTGACCTGCGCGTTATCCAGGGGATTCAGCGGATCCTGGTTCTGCAGCTGCGTCACCAGCAGCGTGAGGAAGCGGTTCGCGACGTCGGACGAAGCGTCGGTCTTGCCGGCGGCACTGCCGCCTCCGGCCGTCGTGTCGGTGTTGATCGGGTAGATCGGGGCAGCTGAAGAGATGGTGGACATCGTGGCTCCTGGGAAAAACTACTGGCCGAGCGTCAGGGTCTTCAGCAGCATCGTCTTGGCCGTGTTCATGATCTCGACGTTGGTCTGGTAGGAGCGCGAGGCCGAGAGCATGTTGACCATCTCCTCGACCACGTTGACGTTGGGCAGCGAGACGTAGCCCTCGCCGTCGGCCTGAGGGTGCTTGGGATCGAACACCGTGCGCAGCGCGGCGCTCGATTCGACGATGCCTGCGACCTGCACCTTGGCGGGGCCGTCGCCGGAGGCGAGCGGGACCGCCTGGAAGACCACCTGCTTGGAGCGGTACACCTGGCCCCCCGGGGCCGGCGTGCTGTCGGCGTTGGCGATGTTGGAGGCGACGGTGTTGAGCCGCGTGGACTGCGCGGCCATCGCCGAGCTGGAAATGTCGAAGATGTTGAACAGTGACATGGCGGCTATCCCTGAATGGCCGACAGCATGGTCTTGATCTGGCCGGTGAGGACGCGCAGCGCCGCTTCGTAGCGCACCGCGTTGTCGGCCATCTGCGCCCGCTCGGCGTCCGCTTCGACGCTGTTGCCGTCGAGCGCGACCTGGGAGGGATTGCGGAACAGCAGCTGCGGTCCGGACGCCGGGCCCGCACCCGCGTCCGGCGGCGGGCCGGCACCGCGACGCGCTGCGGTGGCCTCGCGCAGCGCCGCGCCGAAGTCGAAGTCGACGGCCTTGAAGTCCGGCGTGTCGGCATTGGCGAGGTTCGCGGCGAGGATCTCCTGCCGGTAGCTGCGCAGGCGCAACGACTCCACCTGTACCCGCATCATCTCGTCCAGTCCCTTGACCATGACCCTCTCCTCGTCGTCTCCGCGGCCCTGCGCTTTCCTTCGCTGTTGCCGATTATCGGAGTCCCGCCTCGCCACGATCGGGTGAATAGCGGGGGATTTCCTCTGCATTTCGGCCGCTCGCCGCCCGTTCGCGCGACCTAACATCCGATCCACCAGTCTCCGTCGCCGGGTGCGCCGCCAGCCGCGATGCCGGGACCGGTGCGGATATTTCGGCCAACAGCGGAGCGGGACGACCGACCATGGGCTTGCTGACGAAGATGACGAGATGGATGCGGATCGCCGCACTGGCGACCATCCCGGTCGCGGCGCTGGTCGCCGCACCGGCCACCGCCGCGACCCCGGCCGACATCGGCGCGCGACTGCGCCTGCTCGTCGAACAGCAGCCGCTGCCCTTCGACGGCGAGGTCGAGATCGTCGTCGGCGAGCCGGACCCGCGGCTGAATCTCGCCGCCTGCGCCGAATACGAACCCTTCGTGCCGACCGGTGCCCGCCTCTGGGGCCGCGCCTCGCTGGGCGTGCGCTGCGTGGCCGGCGCCACCTGGACGGCGTACGTCCCGGTGCAGATCAAGGTCTACGGGCCGGCGCTGGTCGCCGCCCGCCCGGTGGCCCGCGGACAGCCGCTCTCCGCCGACGATTTCCGCGTCGAACGCGTCGAGTGGACGCAATGGGCGCCCGGCGTGCTGGCGGTGGCGCCGGATCAGGCCCACGGCCGCGTCGCCACGCGCGGCATCCAGCCGGGCGAGGCGCTGCGCCGCGACATGCTGCGCACGCTGCCGGTCTTCCAGGCCGGCGAGCCGATCAAGGTCGTCTACGCAGGCCCCGGCTTCCTGGTCAACACCGAAGGCAAGGCGCTGACCCTCGGCAACGAGGGCCAGTCCGCGCAGGCGGCGCTCGGCAGCGGCAAGGTGGTCACCGGCACGGCCCGTCCGGGAAAGGTCCTGGAGGTACGCTGACGGCGATTATTCGTGCCGCGGGACTACAGTTCCCGGGAAGTCCGCCGATAATGGGGGTACCGGCCGCTTGGGGCCGCAACCCTTCCCGGCTACCGCGGGGCAAGGAAACTCGGAGCGACGCATGAAGATCAACCATTCGACGGTGTCCGGCCAGGGCGGCAAGCCCGCGGTGACGTCGACCGGCGGGAACGCCGTCGAGCGGGGAGCCTCCGCCACCCCCGGAAGTCCGGCCGGCGCGAGTGCCGGCGCCTCGGTGCAGCTGAGCGCGCTGTCGACGCAACTGGCCGCGCTGGAATCGAGCCTCGCCACCGGAGCGGCATTCGATGCCGCCAAGGTGCAGGAAATCAAGGCGGCGATCCGCAACGGCTCGCTGACCGTCGACGCGCAGGTGGTCGCCGAGAAGATGCTGACCGGCCTGCAGGAGATGTTCGGCAAGGTGAAGTGATGACCGGTTTTCGTCTTGCTCCACGCTACGACGCGGACACGTTACAGGCCGAGTTGGCGGGCTATCGCTCGCTGCTCGACGTGCTGCGTCGGGAGCAGGACGCCTTGCGCCGGGCCGACGCCGACGCGCTGCCCGTCCTCGCGGCGGCCAAGCAGCGCGAGGTGCAGGCCCTGAACGGCTTTGCCCTCGCCCGGGTCCAGGCGCTCGCCGCCGCCGGGCTCGCCGCCACGCGCCTGGCGGCCGAGGCGTTGCTGATCGAGAGCGGTGCCGAGCCACACCGGGTGTCGGCGGCGTGGACCGAGCTCGAAGCGCTGGTCGGCGAAGCGCAGCGCATCAACGCGCAGAACGGCGTGCTGATCGACGTCCAGCAATCCTATTTCAGCCGCGCGCTGGCCGCGCTGTCCGGCGCCGCCGGGCACACCCCGGTCTACGGCGCCGACGGCCGGCCGCAGTTCGGCCTGGGTTCGCGCGCGCTGGCCGCGATCTGAAACGCCGGTCACCCGCGGCCGCGCCGGCCGCCGGGGTCGTCGGTTCTCCCCGCTTCCCCCGACCGGAGTGCAGCCTGCGCGGCGCCACCACGCTGGCGTCGCCTGTATCCTCGGTTGCGTACCGGTGTCCGCTCAGTCGCGCAGCGGCTCGTTGACCTGCAGCCAGTAGCGGACGAGATCGCCCAGTTTCGCCACCAGCGCGGCGTAATCGGCCGGCTTGACGATGTAGCTGTTGGCGCCGAGGCGATAGGCCTCGCGCACGTCGGCCTGGCGGTCCGACGACGTGAGGACGATCACCGGCAGCACCTTGCTCCGGACGTCGGCCTTGAGGCGGCGCAGCACGCCCAGCCCGTCGAGCTTCGGCAGGTCGAGATCGAGCAGCATCAGGCGCGGCAGCCGGGCGCCGGCACGCGCGCTCTGGGCCCCGGTCCCCAGCACGAACTCCAGTGCCGCCACGCCGTCCTCGACCCGGACGACGTCGAGCGCGACGTTCGCCTTGCGCAGCGCGCGCAGCGTGAACTCGGCATCGTCGGGGTTGTCCTCGACCAGCAGGACGTCGATTTCGTGGTGACTCAACGACGGCTCCCGATGTCCACCCGCGCCAGCCCCTGCGGCGGGCTTCGGGCGACGGTGCGGTGGGCGCGATCTCCGGCTCCGGCAACGGATCGGCGAGGATCAGCAGCGTGACCCGGCGATTGCGCGCCCGGCCCTCGACGGTCTCGTTCGAGTCCACCGGGCGGTTGTCGGCGTAGCCGATCGCCGACAGCCGCTGCGGGGCGACGCCGCCACCGGCGAACAGCCGGACGACGGAACTCGCCCGGGCGCTCGCCAGTTCCCAGTTCGACGGGTACTGGACGCTGGCGATCGGCAGCACGTCGGTGTGTCCCTCGACGTTGATCGCGTTGTCGACCTCGGTCAGCACCTGCGCCACCGCCTGCAGCGCCTGGATCGAGTCCGCGCGCAGCACCGCCTGGCCCGGGGCGAACAGCACGCTGGCGTTGATCTCGACGACCAGCCCGCGGGCGGAGGGCTTCATCCTCACCTGCCCGGTTTCGACCAGCGGCTCCAGCGCCGAGCGGATCTTGTCGGCGACGCCGACCAGTTTTTGCTCGCGCTGACGGCGCAGCTGCTCGGCCGCACTGGACGTCACGCGGACCGGCGGCGTGGAGATCGACGACGGCACCGCGCCGTGGCTGGCCGGCGACACCACGCGGTCGTGACGAAACGCGTAGACCAGCGAGTCGCCGAGCACCCGGTATTTGCCTTCGTTCAGCGTCGAGATCGCGTACATCACAACGAAGAAGGCGAACAGGAGCGTGATGAAGTCGGCGTACGAGACCAGCCAGCGATCGCGGCTCGGATGATCCTCCTCGGCGCGGCGCCGGCGGCGGATCATCGATCGCTCTCGGCCGGCAGGAAGCCCTGCAGCCGCGCTTCGATCAGCTTCGGGTTCTCCCCGTTGGCGATGCCGAGCAGGCCGTCCAGCACCAGCTCACGATAGACGACCTGGGCATCGACCAGCGCCTTCAGCTTGCCGGCGATGGGCAGGAAGATGAGGTTGGCGGAGCCGACGCCGTAGATCGTGGCGACGAAGGCGACGGCGATGCCGGCGCCGAGCTTCAACGGCTCGGTGAGGTTCTCCATCACGTGGATCAGGCCCATGACGGCGCCGAGGATGCCGATCGTCGGCGCGTAGCCCCCCGCCGACTCCCACACCCTTGCCGCGGTCTTCTGCCGGTTCTCGTAATAGTTGATGTCGATGTGCATCGCCTCGCGGATGCGCTCCGGCTCGTAGCCGTCGACCAGCATCTGCAGCCCGTTGCGGGTGAACGGGTCGGCGATCGCGTCGAGCTGGTTCTCCAGCGCCAGCATGCCGTCGCGGCGCGAGGTGTCGGCCCAGCCGGCGAGCTGGGCGATCGCCGCCTGGTAATCCACGGCCGGCGGCGAGAAGATCCAGCGCGCAAGGCGCAGCCCGCGCCAGAACGTCGCGACCGGCGTCTGCAGCATCACCGCCCCCAGCGTCCCGCCGATGACGATGAAAAACGCCGCCAGCTGCACCAGCGACGCCATGCTGCCGCCTTCGACCCACTGCCCGAACAGTATCGCCCCGAGGGCCAGGGTCAGGCCAATGATGCTGAGAACATCCATGATCGCCCGTTCAACGCTCCTCCGAGGTTATCGGCAGCGGAGGGCGATTCCGGAGGGCCGGAAGACGGGGGGTGCGATTGCGGGGCGGGTTGCGGGGCGACTTCAGTCGTCCTTCGCCGCGAAGGTCGTCGTGGGAGCGACTTCAGTCGCGATTCGCGGCATCGCATTCGCGACTGAAGTCGCTCCTACCGATGCCAGCCGCCGCGCCACCATTGGGCCACAGCCCGCGCGACGCGACGAAGTCGCTCCCACCCATGGCGACCGCCGCACCACCGTTGTCGCAGGCGCGGCGGCAGCCGCGAACTGCGGTATCGCCTACCAGTCCTTCAGGCGGCCGCGCAGGCGGGCGACCGCCTGGCTGTGCAGCTGGCAGATCCGCGACTCGCTGACGTCCATGACCGCGGCGATTTCGCGGAAATTCATGTCCTGTTCGTAGTAGAGGCCCATCAGGACCTTCTCGCGCTCCGGCAGCGCCTCGATCGCCGTCACCAGCGCGGCGCGGAACTTCTCGTCGTGCAGGCGCTCGAGCGGATTGGCGCGATCGTCGGGCAGGTGCCGCTCGAGGTAGTCGTCCTCGTCGCCGGCGAAGTCGCCGAAGTGGATCAGCTGGTAGCCCTTGGCGTCCTGCAGCATCGACTGGTACTCGGGCAACGGCAACCCCATCTCCTGCGCCAGCTCGCTTTCGCTCGGCGCCCGGCCGAGGCGCTGTTCGAGCCTGGTGACCGCGTTCTCGATCTGGCGCAGCGACTTCCGCATGCTGCGCGGCAGCCAGTCGTTCTGCCGCAGCTCGTCCAGCATCGCGCCGCGGATCCGCTGCACCGCGTAGGTCTCGAACTGGTTGCCCTGGGCGGCCTCGAAGCGGTTGGCGGCGTCCATCAGCCCGATCAGCCCGGCCTGGATGATGTCGTCGATCTGCACCGACGACGGCAGCTTGGCGGCGAGGTGATGGGCCATCCGGCGCACGAGCGGCGCGTAGTCGTTGATGCGCTGCTCGACGTCGACGGTTCCGGCGGCGGTGTACATGCTGGGTTCTCCGGTTCGCTCGTCCCGCATCATGCCGCCGCGGCGGTGATGCCGCCGGCCCCGGCGGCGAGCAGCGACTCGGCGAGGCGGGCGAAGGCGCGGCCACAGGGCGAGCGCACGTCGGCCAGCGCCGCGCTTTCGTCGCGCGGGATGTAGCCGCAGTAGTCGAGACGCGCCGAGAGGAATTCGCGCGCCGTCGCGGCGACGTTGTGGTAGGTCGCGAGCGCCGCCGTCTCCGACTTGGCGCGGCGGACGACGATCCGGAACTCGCGCTGGCGCGACACACGCGCCATTGTCTTCATCTGCGCGTAGGCAGCGGTCAGCGCGTCGGCGGTCGGCGCCAGCACGAACAGCACCGGCGCGTCGGTCGCCGCACCGCCCGGGGGCAGACCGTTGACCAGCCAGACGTTGAACGCCGTGCCCCAGGGGTCGAGCCAGGCGGCGACCCGGTCCTGCCAGGGTCCGCTGCCCTCGGCCAGGCGCGGCAGCCCGCGGGTGGCCGGCAGCAGCGCCACGCCTTCGGGCCCCGCCAGCAGCACGTCGCGCAGCTGCCGATCGCCGGCCAGCACGTGCGCGAGCTCGAAGCGCGCCTTCAGCCCCAGCGCGGTGGCGGCCTCGCCCTTCATCGTGTCGATGACGAGCACCTGCTGGCCGATCCGTGCCAGCGCCGCCGCGAGGTTCAGCGTCACCGCCGTCGCCCCGTCGCCGGCGACGCTCAGCGTCGTCCTGGCGCGGCGACCGAACAGCGCGCGCAGGCCGCTGGCCTGGTCGGCGAGGGCGTCACGCATGGGCGGGGCCAGCGTGGTCGGCGAGCATCATCGCCAGTTCGTCGTCCTGCAGCGCGAACGGCGACTCGGCACCTGCCCTGCCGGCGGTGCGCAGCGAGCGGTGCACCAGGTAAGCCGCATTGGGAGCGTGCAGATCCTCGGGCACGCGCTGGCCGTTGGACACGTACTGCAGCGCCAGCCGATGCCGAATCACCACGTCGAGCACCTGCCCCGGTCGCGCGGCCTCGTCGATCTTGCTGATGATGCAGCCGGCGAAGTCGCTGGGTTCGGGCTTCGCGGCGCCGTAAGCCGCCACCACCTCCTCCAGCGTCTCGGCCTGCACGGTGGCGCTGAGCAGCAGCAGGCGCTTGACGTCCGGCTGCGCCAGCCAGTGCGTGTGCTCGGCGACCCGCTGGTCGCGCTGGCCCATGCCGACGGTGTCGATCAGCACCAGGTGCTTGCCCGCCAGCGTGTCCAGCGTGCTGCGCAGTTCGGCGGCGTCGGTCACCGTGTGCACGTTGACGCCGAGGATCTTGGCGTAGATCCGCAGCTGGTCCTGGGCGCCGATCCGGTAGCTGTCGGTGGTGATCAGCGCCAGCGCACGGGCGCCGTAGCGCACCGCGCAGCGGGCGGCCAGCTTGGCGGTGGTGGTCGTCTTGCCGACGCCGGTGGGACCGACCAGCGCGTAGATTCCGCCGCGCGTGACCAGGTCGGCGTCGGCGTCGGCGCAGCGCAGGTTGCGGGAAATCACGCCGACCAGCCACTCGCGCGCCTGCGCTGCCGAATAGTCGTCGGGCAGTTGCTGGGTGATCTGCCGGGCCAGCGCCGCGCTGAACCCGGAGGCCAGCAGGTCGCGGGTGAACTGCGCGCGCAGCGGCTGCCGGCGTACGGCGTCGCTCCACGCCAGTTGCGCGAACTGACCTTCGATGAGTCCGCGCATCGCCTGCATCTCGTCCATCACCCGGCGGTTGAACCCGCTCTCGTCGGCCGCGGCCGCGACCGGCCGCGGTGCCGGCGCGGCGAACACGGACGCGGGCGGCCTCTGCCGGGGAGGCGATTCGGGCTGCGCCGAGCCGTCGGGACGCGGCGGCTCCCAGCGCCGCGGTTCGTCGGCGGCGGCCGCGGCGGTCGCCGCAGCCGCGGGCTCGGCGGTGGCGCGCCGCTGCAAAGCCGCGGGCGCGGCGTCGATGGCGGCGAAGGCCTCCGCGGCGACGGCGGTGATCTCGATGCCGTTGGCCGTCGGCCGGTTCGACACGATCATCGCGTCGGGGCCGAGCTCGGTGCGCACCTGCTCCAGCACCGCACGCGAAGTCTGGCCGAAGAACTTGAAGAGCTTCATCGCTTGCCTCCCACCATCACACTGACGCGGATCGTCCGCGCATCGGGTATTTCACTGTGTCCGAGGACGCGGACGCCGGGCACGCCGCGCCGCAGCAGCCGCGCCAGCGGCAGGCGCAAGCGATCGGGAACCAGCAGCACCGCGGGCTGCCCCAGCGCCTCCTGCTGGGTCACCGTCGCCGCCACCTCGCGCGCCAGGTTCTCGGCCAGGTCGGGCTCGATGCCCGCGGCCTCCGGACCGGCGAGCCCCATCACCTGCTGCAGCACGCGCTCGAGCTCGGGATCCAGCGCGATGACGCTGATCTCGCCGCCGGTGCCGTAGAGCTGCTGCACGATCGCCCGCCCCAGCGCGACGCGCACCGCGGCGGTGAGTTCGTTCGGGTCCTGCATCCGCCCGGCGTGGTCGGCGAGCGTCTCCAGCACGGTGCGCAGGTCGCGGATGTGCACGCCCTCGTCCAGCAGGTTCTGCAGCACGCGCTGCACCGACGACAGCGGCAGCAGCTTGGGCGTCACCTCGTCGACCAGCTTCGGCGTCGCCTTGTTCGCCTGGTCGAGCAGCGCCTGGACTTCCTGGCGGCCGAGCAGCGCGGACGCCTGCGCGTGGACCACCGTCGACAGGTGGGTCGCGACGACGGTCCCGGCGTCGACGACGGTGTAGCCCAGCGACTGCGCGTAGTCGCGCTGCGCAGCGTCGATCCACTGGGCCGGCAGGCCGAACGCCGGATCGGTGGTGACCACGCCCTGCAGCGCGCCGGCGGCGCGACCGGGATTGATCGCCAGGAACTGGCCGACGTGGCACTCGCCCTCGCCCGCCGCGACGCCCTTGAGCGTGATCCGGTAGGCCGAGGGCGCGAGCTCGAGGTTGTCGCGGATGTGCACGGCCGGCGGCAGGAAGCCCACCTCCTGCGCGAACTTCTTGCGGATCGCCTTGATCCGGCGGAGGAGCTCGCCGTCCTGGCCCTTGTCGACCAGCGGGATGAGCCGGTAGCCGACTTCGAGGCCGAGCACGTCGACCGGCACGAGATCGTCCCAGCTCACTTCCAGCGCGTCCCGGGCCGGCGCCGGCACCGGCACCGGCGTCGCGGCCTCCTGCGCCGCGCGCTTGAGCAGCGTGCGGGCGCCGAAGCCGAGCAGCCCCGCCAGCAGCAGGAACGAGAAGTGCGGCATCCCGGGCACCAGCCCGAGCACGCCCAGCACCGTGGCGGCGATGATCAGCGCGTGCGGCTGCCGGAACATCTGCGTCAGGATCTGCTGGCCGGTGTGCTCGCCCTTGCCGACGCGGCTCACCACCAGGCCCGCGGCGGTGGAGATGATCAGCGCCGGGATCTGCGCGACCAGGCCGTCGCCGATCGCCAGCAGCACGTAGTTGTTGGTCGCGGCGGCGAGCGTGAGGTCGTGCTGGAAGATGCCGATCGCCAGGCCGCCGAGGATGTTGATGAACAGGATCAGGATGCCGGCGATCGCGTCGCCGCGGACGAACTTCGACGCGCCGTCCATCGCCCCGTAGAAGTCCGCCTCCTCGGCGATCTCCAGCCGGCGGCGGCGGGCCTCGTCCTCGCCGATGAGGCCGGCGTTGAGATCGGCGTCGATCGCCATCTGCTTGCCCGGCATCGCGTCGAGCGTGAACCGCGCGCCGACCTCGGCGATGCGCCCGGCGCCCTTGGTGATGACGACGAAGTTGATGACCACCAGGATCGCGAACACCACCAGGCCGACGGCGAAGTTGCCGCCGACCAGGAACTGGCCGAACGCCTCGATCACCTTGCCGGCGGCGTCGGGGCCGGTGTGGCCGTGCATCAGCACGACGCGGGTCGAGGCGACGTTGAGCGACAGCCGCAGCAGCGTGGTCAGCAGCAGGACGGTCGGGAACACCGCGAAGTCCAGCGGCCGCAGCGTGTACATCGCCGACAGCAGCACGATCATCGCCAGCGCGATGTTGAACGTGAACAGCAGGTCGAGCAGCAGCGGCGGCAGCGGCAGCACCATCATGCCCAGGATCAGCACGATGAGGATCGGGCCCGCCAGCCCGACGATGGCGGTGCGGTTGAGGCCGAGGCGCAGCGCGAGCGCGCTCATTGCCGGGTCTCCGCCGGTCGGTCAGTGCGGGTGCGTCTGCGAATCACGCCGCTCCCTCCGGCCGGTATCCCGCCGCCTGCAGCGGATCGAGTTCGGGCGGCACGGCGAGATCGCTCGGGATCGCCGGTGCCGGCCCGCCGGCGCTGCGCTGCCGCTCGACCTGGAAGACGTACGCGAGCACCTGCGCGACCACCGTGTACAGCGCCGGCGGGATCTCGCTGCCGATCTCGGCGTGGCGATAGAGCGCGCGGGCGAGCGGCGGCGCCTCGAGCACCGTCACCCCGTGCTCGGCCCCGATTTCGCGAATGCGCTGGGCGATCAGGTTCATGCCCTTGGCGACGACCTGCGGCGCCCGCATGCTGCCGTCGCGGTACTGCAGCGCGACGGCATAGTGCGTCGGATTGGTGACGATGACGTCGGCCGTCGGCACCGCGCTCATCATCCGCCGGCGCGCGACCTCGCGCTGCTGGCTGCGGATCCGCGCCTTGAGCTGCGGATCGCCTTCCATTTCGCGCTGTTCCTGGACGACTTCCTGCCGCGTCATCTTCAGCTGATCGTGGTAGTGCCAGATCTGCCAGGGAACGTCGATCAGGGCGACGACGACGAGCCCGCCGACCAGCGCGAAGAAGCCGGTGCTGACCAGCACGCCGACGCGCGCGACCGCGCCGCCGGTGTCGCGCGCGGGCAGCTGCTGCAGCTCGGCCCAGCTCGACGACAGCGCCCAGTAGCCGATGCCGCCCAGCAGCAGGCACTTGGCGATCGCCTTGCCCAGCTCGACCAGGCTCTGCGACGAGAACATGTTGCCGAGGCCGCGGGCCGGGCTGAGACGCGCGAAGTCGGGCGCGAACGCGGTGCCGCTCCAGACCCAGCCCGAGAGCAGCAGCGGTGCGCCCAGCGTGGCGACCAGCACCATGGCGAGCAGCGGCGAGATCGCGAGCAGCATGTCGACGGACAGCCCGGAGAGCCCGGCCAGCATCCGGTCCGGCTCGACCGCGTGCGGCGCGATCGAAGGCGAGCCCGCTGCGAAAGACGCCGAGGCAGCGCCGATAGAGTTCCGGGCCCATCCACCACAGCGCCATCGCACCGGACAGCGCGACCGCCGCGGTCGCGAGCTCGCGCGAGCGGGGAATCTGCCCCTTCTCGCGTGCCTGCTCGAGCCGCTTGGGCGTCGGCTGGAATGTTCGTTCGGCGTCTTGTTCTTCGGCCATGGCGTGATCCCGCACGGGGATGACGCCATTATTTCGTCCCGCGGCAACGGCGATGGGACGAAAACCGCCGCTTTTGTGCCGCTATTCGCCGCGCCGGATGGGGCGGCGGTCCGCTTGCGGTTCAGCGACCGGGCGCAACCGGCGCCGCCGGGACCGGCACGGACGCCGGGACGCCGTCCGCGGGCAGCGCCGCGGGGACCGACCCGTCGGCGGGGATTTCCAGTGCGGGATTGACGCTGTCCTCGAGAATGCGCCGCTCCGCCTCGGCGTTGAGCACGGTGATGCTGATCCGGCGATTGATCGGGTTGTAAACGTCGGACTTGTCGAGCGCGACCGCCGGCCCCTGGCCGATGACGCGGATCATCTTGTTCTCGGCGATGCCCCCGGCGATCAGTTCGCGGCGCGAGGCGTTGGCGCGATCGGCGGAGAGCTCCCAGTTGCTGTAGCCGCGCTCGCCCGACGAGTAGGGCTTGGCATCGGTGTGCCCGGACAGCGAGATCTTGTTGGGGACGTCGTTCATCAGCCGGCCCAGCTCGCGCAGGATGTTCTTGGTGTAGTCCTTCAGCAGCGCGCTGCCGCTGTCGAACATCGCCCGATTCAGCTCGTCGACGATCTGGATGCGCAGCCCGTCGGGCGTGAGGTCCACCCGCAACTGGTTCTTGAACGGCTGCAGCGCGGCATTGGCGTCGATCGCCGCGTCGAGCCGGGCCTTGAGCTCCAGCAGCCGGCTCCGCTCCTGCCGCGCGCGCTCGGCCTCGGCGGCCTTGAGGTTGATCGTCTTCTTCTCCGCCTCGATGTCGCCCTTCTTGCGCTGGCCCTCGCTGCGGGTGAGGTCGGTGCCGCCACCCTTGATCACCGACGACGCATCGCCGCTGCCGGAGCCGCCCTGCAAGGCCACCTTCAGCGGCGTCGCGAAGTAATCGGCGATGCCGGCGAGATCGCCCTTGGTCGTCGATCCCAGCAGCCACATCAGCAGGAAGAACGCCATCATCGCCGTCACGAAGTCGGCATAGGCGATCTTCCAGGCGCCCCCGTGGTGGCCCCCGCCGGACTTCTTGATCCGCTTGACGATGATCTGCTGCTGCTCGCCGTTCGCCATGGCTGCGGTCGTGCGGCGGTCAGCGCTTCGACTTCTTGACGTGTTCCTCGAGCTCGAGGAAGGTCGGGCGCTCGTTCGAGTACAGCACCTTGCGGCCGAACTCGATGGCGATCGCCGGCGCGTAGCCGTTGAGGCTGGCGAGCAGTGTCACCTTCACGCACTGCAACGCCTTGGTCCCCTCGTTGGCGCGCTCGGCGAGAAGGCTCGCCAGCGGGCCTACGAAGCCGTAGCCCAGCAGGATGCCGAGGAAGGTGCCGACCAGCGCGTGGGCCACCATGATCCCCAGCTCGGACGGTGGCTTGCCGACCGATTCCATCGTGTGCACCACGCCCATGACGGCGGCGACGATGCCGAACGCGGGCATGCCGTCGGCCAGCACCTGGATGGTGTGCGACGGGACCTCGGCCTCGTGATGGTGGGTCTCGATCTCGTTGTCCATCAGGTTTTCGATCTCGAACGCGTTCATGTTGCCGCTGACCATCAGGCGCAGGTAGTCGGTGATGAATTCGAGCAGGTGGTGGTCGCCCAGCACCTTCGGGTAAGGGGCGAAGATCGGGCTCTCCTGCGGCGCCTCGACGTCGCGCTCGATCGACATCAGCCCTTCCTTGCGCACCTTGCCGAGGATGTCGTAGAGAAAGGCCATCAGCTCCATGTACAGCGCCTTGTCGTACTTGCCGCCCTTGAAGCACGACGGCAGCGCGGCCAGCGTCGCCTTGATCGCCTTGGTCGAGTTGCCGACGATGAACGCGCCGGCCGCCGCCCCGCCGATCATCAGGAGCTCGAGCGGCTGGAACAGCGCGGCGAGGTGCCCGCCGGCGAGCGCGAAGCCGCCGAACACCGAGCCCAGCACCGCGATGTAGCCAATGATCACGAACATGAAGCGACCCCGTAGTCTTCTTTTCCGTGCGGCCGGAGGCGAGTGCCACGCGGCCCTCTCCCGCCGACGGTCATGCTGCATTGTCGGCAGGCGGGAATGATTCTTTAATGCACGCGCCTCGCGCCGGCATCGGCCGGGCGCGGCGACTTGACGCTGCCGATCAGGAGCTTAGCGGCGAACGCCGGCAGCCGAAGCGGCGAATTGGCGGGGATTGCACTGCGTGATCGGCAGCTCGCACGCTTCGGGGGGCGCAAGAAAAGAGAAGCGGCGCGCGACGAATGTTCCCATCGCGCGCCGCGTGGCCGTCCGGGGTGAACGGCCGGGGGGACTGGTTGCGACGGTCAGTGCACGCGCCGCAAGTCGAGAGGCATATCGGCCGCCGCGACGGCTTCTTTAGCGGCCTTGGTCTTGCCGGCGCGCGAGGGCATGTGGCAGAGGCCGCAGACGTAGCCGTCGTGCAGGTCGTGGGTGTGGGCGACGAACTGTCCGGCGCAGCGGGTGCAGGGGACGGTGCGCAGCATCCCGGCGTCGACGAACTTGACCAGCCGCCAGGCCCGCGTCAGCGACAGGACGATCTCCTGGCTCGACACCGTGCACTGCTCCAGATAGAGGCGGTAGGTCTTGATGATGGCGTCGATCTCGTCCAGCTCGCTCGCCTGGATCACGTTCTGGTAGATGCCCATGAACAGCGAGGCGTGGATGTTGGGCATCCAGGTGACGAACCAGTCGGTCGAGAACGGCAGCATGCCCTTGGGCGGCGAGCGGCCCTGGATCTCCTTGTACAGGCGCAGCAGCCGCTCGCGCGACAGCGCGGTCTCGGACTCCAGCACCTGGAGCCGGGCGCCCAGCTCGATCAGCTCGCTGGCGCGGCGAACGTCGCGTGCATCGGCGATGACGCTGCGGGGCGCCATTACGCGGCCTCCGCCATCTGCGTCGTCATCAGGATCGCCGCGTGGACGCCGGCGACCGAATTGGCCGCGCGGTCCCGGCTGTGGCTGGTGAGAAGGTTCCAGATCATCTGGTCGTCGAAGCGGAAGCGGCACATCAGCGTGTTCATCGCCGCGATCTTGAGCATCTGCCCGGGCGTGAGGTCGGCCAGGATCTCGGCCACCTCTTCGCTGACGCCGAGGCGGAACAGCGCCTCGTCGCGGTCGTCGCGGATCATCCGTTGGGCGAGGATCAGGTAGGTCATGTTGGCTTCGCGGATGTCGTCGAGCAGCTGGCTGTTCTTCATTTTCGGGCGTCCTGTCTGGAGGTGTGTTGTGGTTTTGGACTCGGGGTGCAGTTCGGGTTGACGCCATCATCGGCAATCGACGAGGGGGCCTGAATCGGCGGTTGGCTCGATTTGGAGCAAGCCCGGCACCCGATGTGGAGTAGGAAAACCCCTACACGATATGCCTTTGTCATATTGTCGACCGGGCGGATGGCGTGGCTTTCAAGCCCCTGCGGACCCGGAATAGCGGCCGTTTGACCCGTCAAATCGGCCCATCGCCGTCGGCGTTCGACCCTTAAGCTGCCGCCCATGGTCGAGTTCGGCAGTTCCTCTTTTCGCGGCAGCCCCCGCCGGTCCGCTGGCCGGGGTCCGGGGCAGGGTCGCGCGATCCCGGGGTTGCAGGTCCGGCGCCAGGCCGCCGCCCGCCGCGGAGTTCCGGAGGTGCCGGCCGCGGCGGGTCGGCCACGGTGCGGCGCCCTCCCCGCGACGAGCGAGCGCGATCACCAGTACCCATGCAACACCGACGTCCGCGTCGGCTGCAGCTCTCCTCAAGTTTCTCCGGCAGGGTCCGATAACCCCCACAGACGGCGGTCCAGTGCTCAGTGCTCCAGCATGACGGGGCGGCCAAAGTCGGTAGGCAATCTCGCCGGAACCATCGCTTAGGAGAAGCAAATGGCACAAGTCATCAACACCAACGTTGCCTCGCTGAACGCGCAACGGAACCTGAACTCGTCGCAATCCTCGCTCAACGTCGCCCTGCAGCGCCTGTCGTCCGGGCTGCGCATCAACAGCGCCAAGGACGATGCCGCCGGCCTCGGCATCACGTCGCGGATGACCGCGCAGATCAACGGCCTGAACCAGGCCGCCCGCAATGCCAACGACGGCATTTCCCTGGCGCAGACCGCCGAAGGCGCGCTGACCGAGGTGGCCAACAATCTGCAGCGGATCCGCGAGCTCGCGGTGCAGTCGGCGAACGGCACGAACAGCATCGCCGATCGCGCGTCGCTGGACGCCGAAGCGCAGCAGCTGGTCGCCGAAATCACCCGCGTTGCCAGCCAGACCTCGTTCAACGGCCTCAAGCTCCTCGACGGTTCCTTCACGACGCAGAGCTTCCAGGTCGGCGCGAACGCGGGCGAGACGATCAACATCAACTCGATCGCCGATTCGCGTTCGACGGCATTGGGCAGCAACATCCTGGTCGGCGTCGGTACAATCCTGGGCGCCGGCGGCGTAGGCGCAACGAAAGCTGCGGCGGCCGACGTGAGTGCCGGGAACCTGGTTGCCGTCGAGGCGAACTTGACCGTGACCACGCAGAACGGCGGCACGACCGCAGCCTTCGGCTACGCCGCCCTGTCGGATGCGAAGGCGGTTGCCGATGCCATCAACACCAATGCCGGCGGCGTCGGCGTCACCGCCGAGGCCTTCAACAGTGCGACGTTGAGTGGCGTAGCGTCTGCCGGAACCGTGTCCATGACGCTCAACGGCAGCTTGATCTCCGCGGCCGTAGCGGACCCGACCGACCTGACGGCACTGATGGGCGCCATCAACGGTGCACAAGGTGCGACCGGCGTCACTGCGAGCTTCACCAGTGCCGCGGCGAAGAACAGCCTGACGTTGTCGACGACCGACGGCCGCGACATCAAGGTCCTGGACTTCAACAATACCGGGGCGACCAAGACCGCGGTCTTCTCTGGCGTCACGCTGACCGGCGGTGCGGCGACCGACTCGTCGATCAAGAGCGGCTACGTTACGCTGGAGAGCAGCAAGGGTGCGATCACCCTCGCAGGTGCCAACCTCGATGCCTTTACTTCCGCGACGCAGGCCAGCGCGTTCTCGGCCCTGAACGCGATCTCGCTGACCGGCTCGAGCGGCGCGAACTCGACCAGTGCGTTGGCGGTCGTCGACGCGGCACTCGCCCAGATCACCGCGACGCGCGGCGCGCTTGGTGCCTATCAGAACCGCTTCAGTTCAGCGATTGCCAACCTGCAGACGACGTCCGAGAACCTCTCCGCGTCGCGCAGCCGGATCCAGGATGCGGACTTCGCGGCCGAAACCGCGAACCTGACCCGCGCCCAGATCCTGCAGCAGGCGGGCACGGCGATGCTGGCGCAGGCGAACGCCATCCCCAACAACGTCCTGACGCTGTTGCGTGGCTAAAGAGTAGACGGGCCCGGCCGGCGACCCGCCGGCCGGGAAGTTCGCCCCCGCCGTTCCCGTACTCCGGGGCCAGGCGGGTTTTGCACAAGAGGGAGACGTGGGTCGGGGTCGCGCTTGCAGCACACCACGACCACCGTTTCCAGAGGAGAAGCCGATGCTGATCCAGAACATGCAGGGACTCGTACCCGCCGCCGCGCCGGCACCGACGGGGCGCGCCGCACCCTGGCGTCCGGCAAGCGAGTTGCTGGCGGTCGGCATGCGACCACTGGTTGAGGTGAAGCCGGCGGTCGACCCGGCCGCGGCCCCGCCACCGGCCGGGGAGGTCCAGGTGGCGGTGACGCAGGCCAACGGCGCGATGGCGGCGCTGTCGGCGGCGCTGATGTTCGAAGTCGACGCCGAGACGCAGACGACGGTGGTCAAGGTCGTCGACACCAGCGACAACCGCGTGCTGCGGCAGATTCCGTCGCAGGAAATGCTGGACATCGCCCAGGCGCTCGATCGCCTGCAGGGGATGCTGGTCCGCGACCAGGCCTGAAGGCGCGGATTTGAAATGGGGGAATGACGATGGCCGTCGGCAGCACGTCCGGATCGCTCGCTTCGCCCGGGCTGGGGTCGGGCCTCGACATCAACGCCATCGTCAGCAAGCTGATGGCGGTCGAGAGCCAGCCGCTGACGGCGCTGGCCGCCAAGGAAGCGAGCTACCAGGCACGCATCACCGCGTTCGGCACGCTCAAGGGCGGCTTGAGCGCGCTGCAGGCGGCACTCGCGGGACTGCTCGACGCCAGGAACATGAAGACCGCCAGTGCAACGCTGGCCGACCCCACGCTCGCCGCCGTGACCGCGGGCACCGCCGCGGTTCCCGGCAGCTACTCCGTCCGGATCACGTCGCTCGCGCAGGCGCACAAGATCGCCTCGACGGGCCTTGCCAGCGTCAACGACGCGGTCGGCAGCGGCACGCTGACCTTTTCCTTCGGGACCTTCGATGCCGGGGTGTTCACCGCCAACGCCGAGGCCGCGGCGAAGTCGGTGACCATCGGCCCCGGCCAGAACACGCTGGCCGGCATCCGCGACGCCGTCAATGCGGCCAACATCGGGGTCAGCGCCACCATCGTCAACGACGGGTCCGCCAGCGGCAACCGCATCGTGTTCTCGTCGCTGGCGACCGGGGCCGCCCACAGCCTCAAGCTGAACGTCGCCGACGGCGACGGCACGCACACCGACACGGCGGGCCTGTCGCAGCTCGCCTACGATCCCGCAGCCGCGGTGGGCAGCGGCAGGAACATGGAGCAGAAGATCGCCGCGCAGAATGCGACGCTGGTCATCGACGGCATCGCGATCAGCAAGGCGTCCAACATCGTCACCGACGCCATCCAGGGCGTCACGCTGAACCTCGCCAAGGCCAGCCCCGACGCCACCACGACACTGACGGTGGCCACCGACTCCTCGGGCATCGCCAAGTCCGTCGCCGGATTCGTCAAGGCCTACAACGACCTCGCGACGTCCATCGGCAGCCTCACCAAATACGACGTCGCCAACAAGAAGGCAGCGATCCTGACCGGCGACAGCGCACCGCGCATCGCGCAGTCGCAGCTGCGCAGCATCATGGCGACCGCACTCGACGGCGGCGGCTTGTCGCTGACCTCGCTCACGCAGGTCGGGGTCTCCTTCAAGGCCGACGGAACGCTCAACCTCGACAGCGCCAGGCTGAGTGCCGCGATCGCCACCGACGCGAGTGCCGTCGCCCGCGTGTTCGCCGCGGTGGGCAGCGCCACCGACAGCCTGGTCAGCGTGGCTGCGACCGGGGCCGGGGCGTCGCCGGGAACCTACGCGGTCGCCGTTTCGCAAATGGCGACGCAGGGGAAGATCGTCGGCAGCCTCGGCGCCGGGCTGACGATCGCCGCCGGCGTCAACGACACGCTGAGCGTCACCATCGACGGCATTGCCGCCGACGTCACTCTCGCGGCCGGAACCTATCCGACGGCGGCAGCGCTCGCCGCCGAGCTGCAGAGCCGGATCAATGGCGCGACGGCGTTGGCGACAGCTGGCGCGAAGGTCCTTGTGACCGAGTCGGGCGGCGTTCTCTCGGTCTCGTCGGCCCGGTACGGATCGGAATCGACCGTGGCCGTCGCCGGCAACGCGGCCGCCGGCCTCTTCGGCACCCCGACGACAACCGCGGGCGTCGACGTGGCCGGTACCATCGGTGGCTTCAATGCCGTGGGCAACGGCCAGACGCTGTCCGCCAGCGGCGGCGGTGTCGAAGGCCTCAAGGTGACCGTCGCAGGCGGCAGCACCGGTCCGCGGGGCGACGTCGTCTACACCCAGGGCTTCGCCTGGAAGCTCAACCAGGCGCTCACCGGTCTGCTGGGTAACGAAGGTGTGGTGACGGCCAACACCAGCGGCATCACCAAGCGGATTCAGGACATTGCCGACCGGCGGGAGGTTCTGCAGCTGCGCCTCGCCAAGGTGCAGGCCAACTATCTCGCCCAGTTCCGCGCCCTCGACAAGCTGATCAGCAACATGAACGCCACCAGCACCTACCTCACGCAGCAGCTGGCCAACCTGCCCGGCGCGGCGAACGGCGACGGCAGCTGATGGCCGCCCGCCTGCGCTCAAGCACCGTCGATCGCCGCCGATAACCAAGGCATCTCTCCCTCCACCGGAACCGACATGGGACCCAGCAGCGCAGCCAAAGCCTACGCACAGATCGGCGTCGAAACCGGCGTGCACGCGGCCGACCCGGTCCGACTGGTGCTGATGCTCTACGACGGCGCGCTGGCGTCGATCGCCGATGCCGACCGGCACATGGCGGCCGGCAGCATCGCCGACAAGGGCCAGGCCATCTCGCGGGCGATCGCCATCATCGACGGCGGCCTGCGGGTCAGCCTCGACACCTCGCGCGGCGGCGCCATCGCCGCGCAGCTGTACGAGCTGTACGACTACATGGGACGACGGCTGCTGCTCGCGAGCCTGCGCAACGATCCCGCCGGTCTCGCCGAAGTCGCGCAACTGCTGCGCGAGTTGCGCAGCGCCTGGACCGAGCTCGCCGCCGGCAGGCCGGGGCTCGCCGCCCGGCCGGCCAGCTCCACCACCTCATCCACCGTACGCCTGGCGGCCGCATGAACATGAACCAGCAGCAACTCATACTCAGCCACTACGAATCGCTCGCCCACGTCTCGCAGCTGATGCTGCAGGCGGCGTGGCGCAACGACTGGGACACGCTGATCGATGCCGAGGCCTGCTGCGCGTCGCTGATCGAGGGCCTGAAGGCGGCCGGAGATCCGGCCCAGGTCCTCGATGCCGAGGGCAGGAAGCGCAAGCACGAGATCATCCGCCGCGTGCTCGCCGACGACGCCCAGATCCGCGACCTGACGCAGGCGTGGTTGCGGCAGCAATCGGCTCACCTCGGCCACGACAAGAACACGCGCGCCCTCGAGGACGCGTACCGCTCGTAGGCGCGGGGGGCTCGCTCTCGGGCGTTGCCGGCGCCGTTACCGCAGCCATCTGCCGATCCCGGGACGCGCGATGATCAACGTCCAGACGCTGGGAACGCTGCTGCGGACGCTGCAATCGGGCGACGTCACCGCGCGCGCGCCGGCGTCGCTGCAGCCGCTGGCTCCCACGCAGGCGGTCAAGGCGATTTCTCCGGAGAGCACCCCTGCGCAGCAGACCGGCGCGCGCGACGCCAGCCGCGGCCAGCCGCGCGCTGCCCGCCCGGCCGGCGAGACGCCGCCCCCGACCGGCACCGCCGGCCGCCCGGGCGCCACCGCCGGTCTCGCCGTGCCGGCCGGCACGGCCGCCGGGATGACCGCGCTGCTCGCCGACCCCGATACCAACCCGGCCGCCGTCGTCACCCTCGCGGCGGCGACGGCCGACGGCATCGCCCCGCGGGTCGAAGCCCGTGCGCCTGCGCTCCCGCTGCCGGCATCGGCGCCGCCCACCGGGTTGCCGACGCCCGGCCCCAGCGGCGCCGCATCGCTGACGCTGTCGTCGGCGGCCCATCTCGTCGACACGCTGGCCCGGCTGCCGGGCGGCGAGCCGATCCGTCCGCCGTTGCCGCTGGCGAGCGCCACCGCCGCTCCCGAAGCGATCGCGCGCGCGCTGCAGCACTCGATCGTCGTCAGCGGCGTGTTCTACGAATCGCATCTCGCGCGCTGGGCACGCCAGCGCCATCCCGAAGCGGCGCTGCGGGTCGAGCCGCAGGCGAGCTGGCCGGCGGCGTCCGGTTCGGCCTTCGGCGCAGCGATGCCTCAGCACGACGTTCCCGCCTCGGCGTTGCCCGAGGCGCCCGCGTCGATGGCACTGCCGGTCCCCGAGGCGGCGGCGGGCGTTCCCGACGCCGCGCCGGCGCTGGTCCGCCAGCAGCTCGACGTGCTGGAGACCGGGCAGATCCTGTGGCGCGGCGACCTGTGGCAGGGCCAGCCGGCGACGATCGAAATCGCCGAGGACGACGCCGGCACCGACCCCGGGCAGGCCGCGGTGTGGCGAACCCGGCTCGCCCTGACCCTGCCGGGCCTGGGTGCGTTCGAGGCCCGGCTCGCGCTGTCCGGGCAGCGCCTCCACCTGCACCTCGTCGCTGCCGACGCGACCGGCGCCACCGCGCTGCGCGACGCGCTGCCGGAACTCGCCGCGGCGCTGGCCGCCCGCGCGCTCGACGTCGCCCCGGTGCGGCTCGACCATGGACTACGACGCTGACTCCCGCCAGGTGGCGGTGGCGCTGCGCTACGCCGACGGCGACACCGCGCCGGTGGTCGTCGCCAAGGGTCGCGGCGTGCTGGCCGACGAGATCATCCGCCGGGCCCGCGACGCCGGTCTCTTCGTCCACGAGTCGCGCGAACTCGTCGCGCTGCTGCTGCAGGTCGATCTCGACCAGCGGATCCCGCCCGTGCTCTACGTCGCCATCGCCGAGCTCCTCTCCTGGGTCTACCAGGTCGAACAGCGGGTGGTGCCGGACGATCCGTCGCGCCGCCCGGGCGACCCGATCGCGCGCAGCGCCGGCCGCGGCGGCGGGGGCACGATGACGACCGAATCGACGCCGCGTGCCGGGACCGCCGCGGCCGCCGCCGACGACCACGAGCGCTTCCAGCTCCACGACCGGCTGGAGATCCTCGGCCTCGTGCGCACGCTGGTCGAGCGCCGCGCGCTGGTCAGCGTCGTCTACGGCGGCGGCAGCGGCTTCTTCGTGTCGGCGCTGCTGCAGGTGTCGTCCGCCAGCGGCGAGATCATCGTCGACGGCGCCCCCGACCTGCCCGCGCACGCCGCCGCGCTGGCGTCGTCGCGGCTCACCTTCGCGACGCTGCTGGACAACATCCGCGTCCAGTTCCACGCCGACGGTGCCGAGGACGCCGAATTCGAGGGCCAGCGGGCGCTGCGCATCGCCCTGCCCGACTCGGTGCTGCGGCTGCAGCGCCGCGCCGACTACCGCCTGCGGATCCCGCCCGCCGAAACACCGGTCTGTGAACTGCGAATTGACGCAAGCGCCATGCTGCCGTTGCGCGTCTACGACATCAGCTGCGGCGGCATCGCGCTCGTCGACTGGCCGGACGGGCAGGCCCCCGAGAACCATCGCCTCTACCGACAATGCCGGCTGCTGCTGGATGACGAGGAGCCGCTCGCCGCCGACCTCGAAGTGGTCTACGTCCTCGACCGGACCGAGTCCGACGGCCAGCGGGTGCGGCGCTGCGGTGCGCGCTTCGTCGACCTGCCCGGGACGCTGGCCACCCGCGTCCAGCGCTACATCACCCGGCTGGAACGGCGGCAAAAGGCGCTGCGCGACGCCCACGGGGGCGACCGGCGCTGATCGGCGTACGGACGGTCACGCCGTCGCTGCCGCGAGCACAACGCGCCGGCAGCGGACCGGCGACGACGGTCAGATCGGCAGGTTCATGATGTCCTGGTAGGCGGAGACGACCTTGTTCCGCACCTGGAGGGCCGCCTGGAAGGTCACGTTGGCTTTCTGCATCGCGACCATCGAGTCCTCCAGCGACACCGCGGCATCGCCCATCTGGAAGCGCGCCGCCAGCGTGTCGGCCCCCTTCAACGCCTGGTCGACGCGGTCGATGTTGGACTTGAGCAGCGACCCGAAATCGACCTCCTGCGCCGCCTTGGCGCCCCGCACCGGTCCGGTTGCCCCGGGCAGCGCGGTGGCCGCCGTGCGCGCGGCTTCGAGCTTGGCGAGCAGCGTGTCCATCGACACGGAGGTGAGGCCCATCGGCGTTCTCCAGCGGTTGTTCGGCCCGGCGGGCCCCAAGTCATGGACCGAAGTCTAGGCGCCCCGCGCGCGAGGCCGGCGCCCGATAAGGCGCCGAAAACGCCTGCTTTTCCGCCGATGGAGGGCCGCGGCGGATCGCAATAATCGGCGCCATACACCCCCCCTTCCCCGTCCGATGGCGAAAACTACCGTGGCCGAGACCGCTTCCTCCTCCCTCCCCGTCCCGACCGGTTCGGGTTCCCTGCTGGGCAGCCTGCCGCGGATGTCTCCCCGCCAGATCCTGGCGCTGATGCTCGGCAGCGCGGCGCTGATCGCGGTCGCCGTCGGTGCCTGGATCTGGACCCAGGCGCCCGACTACCGCGTGCTCTACAGCGGGCTGTCCGACCGCGACGGCGGCTCGATCATCGGCGCGCTCAACCAGATGAACGTCCCCTACCGCTTCGCGGAAGGCGGCGGCGCCATCCTGGTGCCTGGCGACAAGGTGCACGACGCGCGGCTGCGGCTCGCCTCGCAGGGGCTGCCGAAGGGCAGCGTCGTCGGCTTCGAACTCGTCGACAACCAGAAATTCGGCGCCACCCAGTTCCAGGAGCAGATCAACTACCAGCGTGGCCTCGAAGGCGAGCTGGCGCGCTCGATCCAGTCGCTGTCGGCGGTCGCCGCGGCGCGCGTCCACCTGGCGATCCCCAAGCCGTCGGTGTTCCTGCGCGAGCAGCAGAACCCCTCGGCGTCGGTGCTGCTGACGCTCAACGCCGGCCGCCAGCTCGATCGCTCGCAGGTCACCGGCATCATCAACCTGGTCGCGTCCAGCGTGCCCGAGCTCTCGCCCAACAGCGTCAGCGTGCTGGACCAGAACGGCAGCCTGCTCTCGCGCAACGGCACCGGCATCGACAACGGCGGCCTCGACCCGTCGCAGCTGTCCTACATCAAGCAGATCGAGACCGAGACCATCCGCCGCATCGCCGACATCCTCGAACCGATCGTCGGCCGCAACAATGCCCGGGTCCAGGTCACCGCCGACGTCGACTTCCAGCGCGTCGAATCGGTCGCCGAGACCTTCAAGCCCAACCAGGATCCCAAGGTCGCGGCGATCCGGACGCAACAGCTGTCGACGTCGCAGACCAGCGGCTCCGCCGCCGGCGCGCTGGGCATTCCGGGCGCGCTGTCGAACCAGCCCTCGGCCGCGGGCACCGCCACCACCGACGGCCGGCAGCCGCAGAACGGCGCCGCCGGCGTCGCCACCGTCAACGGCACCGGCGCGAGCGGCCCGAGCAGCGCGAAGAAGGACGAAGCGGTCGCCTACGAAGTCGACAAGACGATCCAGCACACCCGTGCCAACGTCGGCGGCATCAAGCGCCTCACCGCCGCCATCGTCGTCAACCACCGCCGGCAGGTGGACAAGGACGGCAAAGCCACGACGGCGCCGCTGACCGAGAAGGACCTGGAACAGGTGAACGCGCTGGTGCGCGAGGCGATGGGCTTCAACAAGGAGCGCGGCGACTCGCTCAACATCGTCAACACCGCGTTCAACGAGCCGGAAAGGGAGACGGTCGCCGACGTCCCGTTCTACAAGCAGCCGGACAACGTCCAGCTCGCCAAGGACACCGGCAAATACCTGCTGTTCGCGCTGCTGATCGGCTATCTGTACTTCGGCGTGCTGAAGCCGATGATGGCCAAGGCGCTCGAATCGCTGCCGGCACCGGCACCGCTGCCGGCGCTGGCCGGCGGCGACGAGGCCGGCCTCCTCTCCGGCCCGGCGGACCGCCGCGGCGACCAGCTGCAGATTGCCCGCAAGATCGCGCGCGAGGACCCGAAGGTCGTCGCCAATGTCGTCAAGTCGTGGGTGACCAAGGATGAATGAGATCGGACTCGAGAACAGTGCCATCCTGCTCATGTCGCTGGGCGAGGAGGAGGCGGCCGAGGTCTTCAAGCTGCTCGGGCCCAAGGACGTGCAGCGCATCGGCCAGGCGATGTCGAAGCTGAAGCAGGTCACCAAGGACCGGATCGACGAAGTGCTCGGAAGCTTCGCCGAGCAGGCCGACCAGCACAGCTCGATCGGCGCCGACAGCGACGGCTACATCCGCAACGTGCTCACCAAGGCGCTCGGCGACGACAAGGCCGGGTTCCTGCTCGACCGCATCCTGCAGGGGGGCGACTCGGCCGGGATCGAGAGCCTCAAGTGGATGGATCCGGCGAGCGTCGCCGAGCTCATCAAGAGCGAGCATCCGCAGATCATCGCCTCGATCCTCGTCCACCTCGAGCGCGACCAGGCGTCGGAGATCCTCTCGCACTTCACCGAGGGCTTGCGCAACGACGTCATCCTGCGCATCGCCACGCTGGACGGCATCCAGCCCTCGGCGCTGCGCGAACTCAACGACGTGCTGGCCCGCGCCCTCGCCGGCGCCGACAACGTGCGCAAGGCGGCGCTGGGCGGCGTGCGGGCGGCCGCCGAGATCCTCAACTTCATGGGCACCGCGCAGGAGACCGTGGTGATCGACGCCGTGAAGGAATACGACAACGAGCTGGCGCAGAAGATCCTCGACGAGATGTTCGTGTTCGAGAACCTGCTCGACGTCGACGACCGCGGCATCCAGTCGCTGCTGCGCGAAGTCCAGTCGGAGTCGCTGATCGTCGCGCTGAAGGGCGCCAGCGAGGAGCTGCGCGAGAAGATCTTCCGCAACATGTCGCAGCGCGCGGCGGAGATGCTGCGCGACGACCTCGAAGCCAAGGGCCCGGTGCGGGTCAGCGAAGTCGAGTCGGAACAGAAGGAAATCCTGAAGATCGTCCGCCGCATGGCCGACGAAGGCACGGTCGTCCTCGGAGGCAAGGGTGAAGAGCAGTTCGTCTGAAGTGTTCGCCCGGGACACGCTCTCGGCCTACCAGCGCTGGGAGCTCGCGTCGCTGGCCGGGAGCGCGCCCGGCGCAGGGCGCGAGCAGGCCGCCCGCGACGCCGAGCTCGCAAGCTGCCGCGCCGAAGCGGTCGCCGAAGGCCGCGCCGCCGGTTACGCCGCGGGCCTCGCCCAGGCGACCGCGGAGCGGACCCGCCTCACCGCGCTGTTGCAGACGCTCGACGCCGCTGCGGGCGACCACGAGCAGCGGCTGATGGACGAGGTGCTGGACCTCGCGCTGGTGCTCGGACGCCAGCTGGTCGGCGAGGCGCTGTCGGTGCGGCGCGAGTTCGTGCTGCCGATCGTGGCCGCCGCGCTGCAGCAGCTGCCGCAGTCGACGCAGCGCGTCCAGCTGCTGGTGCACCCCGACGATCTCGAACTCGTCGGCCGTCACCTCGCCGGCGACGCCACGCACGCCCGCTGCCAGCTACAGGCCGATCCGCTGATCGCGCCCGGCGGCTGCCGCATCGAGACCGAGCAATGCGAGATCGACGCCACGCTGCCGACGCGCTGGAAGCGGCTGCTGGCCGGACTGGGACGCTCCGATGAATGGCTCGAACCGGAGTGATTTTGCGCAGGAGTGCGCGAGCTTCCTCGAGCAATGCCAGCAGGCCGCGGTCGGCGTCAGGACGATCCAGGTGCGCGGCCGGCTGACGCGCGTCGCTGGACTGGTGATGGAGGCCACCGGCCTCAAGCTCGGCGTCGGTTCGTCGTGCCTGATCGAACAGCCCGACGTCGGCGCGGTCGAGGCCGAGGTCGTCGGCTTTGCCGGCGACCGGCTGTTCCTGATGCCGGTGTCGGACATCCACGGCCTGACCCCGCGCGCGTCGGTGACGCCGCTCGAGCCGCCCGCGCCGCGCCCGCGGCTGCGCCAGCCACTGGTCCGCCGGCGCCGCGCGACCGACCAGGCCAAGCACCTGCCGGTCGGCGACCACCTCCTCGGCCGCGTCGTCGACGGCGCCGGCCGCCCGCTCGACGGGCTGGGCACGATCCCGCGGGACGAGCTGCGCTCGCTGCAAAGCCGGCCGTTCAACCCCATCGCCCGCGAACCGATCGCCACCATCCTCGACGTCGGCGTGCGCGCGATCAATTCGCTGCTGACCGTCGGCCGCGGCCAGCGCCTGGGGCTGTTCGCCGGCAGCGGCGTCGGCAAGAGCGTGCTGCTCGGCATGATGGCCCGCTACACGACCGCGGACGTCATCGTCGTCGGCCTGATCGGCGAGCGCGGCCGCGAAGTCAAGGAGTTCATCGAGCAGATCCTCGGCGCCGAGGGTCTCGCCCGCTCGGTGGTCGTCGCCGCCCCCGCCGACACGCCGCCGCTGGTGCGGATGCAGGGCGCCGCCTACGCCACGACCATCGCCGAGCACTTCCGCGACCAGGGCCGCCACGTGCTGCTGATCATGGACTCGCTGACCCGCTACGCGATGGCGCAGCGGGAGATCGCGCTGGCGATCGGCGAGCCGCCCGCCACCAAGGGCTACCCGCCGTCGGTGTTCGCGCGCCTGCCGCAGCTGGTCGAGCGCGCCGGCAACGGCGTGCAGGGCGGCGGCTCGATCACCGCGTTCTACACGGTGCTGACCGAGGGCGACGATCCGCAGGACCCGATCGCCGACGCGGCGCGCGCCATCCTCGACGGCCACATCGTGCTGTCGCGGAACCTGGCCGAGGGCGGCCACTACCCCGCCATCGACATCGAGGCCTCGATCAGCCGCGCGATGCACAGCCTCGTCCCGCCGCCGCAGATGGAGCGCGTGCGCCGCTTCAAGCAGCTCTACTCTCGCTACCAGCGCAACCGCGACCTGATCAACGTCGGCGCCTACGCCGCGGGTTCCGATCCGCTGCTCGACCAGGCGATCGCCGCCTGGCCGAACATCGAAGGCTTCCTGCAGCAGGACATGCAGGAGCAGGTGCCGCTCGCGCAGGGCAGCGCCGAGCTCGACGCCTTCCTTGCCGGCGCGACCGGTCGCGCCTGAGAGGCTGAGCCCCGACCGCATGGCACCGAACCAATCTTTCCTGATGCTGCAGCAGCTGGCGGAGCAGCGGCGCGACAGCTGGACGCGCAAGCTCGGCGTCGCGCTCGCGCAGACGCAGGAGTCGCAGGACCGGCTGCGGCTGCTGGTCGATTATCGTGCCGACTACCAGGGCCGGCTGGAACGCGCGGCCCGCGGCGGCATCGCCGGCGAGGGGCTGCGCAACTACCAGGCGTTCCTCGCCAATCTCGAACGCGCGATCGAGCAGCAGGCGCGCACGCTCGCCGACCTGCAGGCCGACGTGTCGCGCCTGCGGGCCGAGATCGCCAACGAACAGCGGCAGATCGAATCCTACCTGGTGCTGCAGCGCCGCCGCGCCCGCACCGAGACCCAGCGCGAACATCGTCGCCAGCAGTCGCAGCAGGACGAATTCGCCACCAACTCGGTCATTCGCCTCACTCGCCGTGGCGGCGGTGACGACTGATCGCAGCGGAGAACCCGATGGCCATGATCACCGCCCTTCCCCTCGCCCCCCCGACGTCGGCGCCGACTGCCGCCAGCGCCAGCGCGCCCGACGCACCGGGCGAGTGCGGTGCGAACGCCCCGGCGTTCGCACAAGCGCTGCGCGACGCCGGCGAACGCCTGGCCAAGCCCGCCGACACCGCGCCGTCCGACGACGACAGCGGCGCGAACCTGGCGACCGATGCGGTCGCACTCGCCGGACTGGTCGCGCCCTGGGTGGCCCCGGTCGCGCCGGCCATCGTCGCGACCGTGGCCACGGGCATCGCCGGCGGGATCGCCTTGAACGCGAAGTTCGCGCCCGATGCAGCCGCGACCCCCGCCGCTGCCGGCGCCGACGCGACGTCCGCGGGCCCGACCGATTTCGCTGCACTCGGCAGCGGCAATCCGCCCGCGACGACTTCCCCGGCGACCGCCGGCGCTGCGACCGCGACGACACCGATGGCCGCGGCCCCGCTGCCCGGCAGCAGCGCGATGCCCGGGACCGGGGCCGTCGCTCCGACCCCAAGCGCGGCCACGGCCACGCCGACAATCGCAACCACGGATTCGCCGCTGGCGCCGCCGCCGGCGATCGCCGTCCCGGCGGAAATCGATGCCGACCGGCGCACGCCGACGGCGACCGTGCATGCGGCCGCGCTCGGCTCCCGCGCCGGCGCGCCCGACAGCCTCACCCTGGCGAACACCGCGGCGGCAGCATCCGTCGCCGCCCCGCGCGCGACCTCCGAGGTGCCCTCACTGGCCAGCGAGAGCGCGCCCGTTCCCTCGCCCACCTCGATCACCGCGCCGTCGGCCCCTGTCGCGCGCGAAACCGCGACGCTGGTGACGGCCGTCGCCACCACCGTCGCGACCCCCGGCTGGCACGAGGACATCGCGCAGAAGTTCGCGCAGTTCGTCTCCATGCGCGTGGCCGATGCCGAGATCCGGCTCAATCCCGCGCACCTCGGCCCGGTGGGCATCGAGATCAGCTACAGCGACAACCAGGCCTCGGTGCTGATCACCGCCGCGCAGCCGACGACGCGCGACGCGCTGGAGCAGGCGCTGCCGCACCTCAAGGAACTGCTCGCGCAGCAGGGCATCGCGCTGGGCGAGTCCTCGGTGCGCGACCAGCGCGACGCGCGTGCCGACAGCCCCTCGCCGCGGGCGCCCGGCAGCGACGCGGCCGCGCGGTCGGCGGGCGCGCCGATGAGCGCCACCGAGACGCACCGCGTCGACCGGCTGTCGTCGCGACTGATCGACACCTTCGCCTGAGCTTCGCCCAGCGCTGGAATAGGCGGGATTTGCCGCGGCTATTCGACCGACGGCCGGCGACCGGCGATCACCATAATCGCTCTGACCCCCTTGGTGAATCACGATCATGGCCACCGCGAAACCTGCACTGAGAACCGCCCCGCCGCCCCCTGCCGCTGAGGACGCCCCGGCACCGCCGAAGAAATCCAGACGGTGGCTGATCGTCGGCATCGTCGTCGCCCTGGTGCTGCTGGCCGGCGGCGGCGCCGCCGCCTGGTACTTCCTGAGCGCCAAGGCACCGGCCCCCGGCGCCGGCGCAACGGACGCCAGGACTGCCGACGCCAAGCCGCCGACCTTCGTCACGCTGGAACCGTTCACCGTCAACCTCCAGCAGGAGAACGGCGACCACTTCCTGCAGACCGGTCTCGTCATCCAGGTCGCCGACGCCAAGGCCGTCGACGCGATGAAGACCTACATGCCGATCATCCGCAACAAGATCCTGCTGCTGCTGTCGTCGAAGACGCCGAGCGAGCTCGCCTCGCTGGACGGGAAGAAGAAGCTGGTCGGCGAGCTCATCGCCTCGGTGCGCGAGTCGATCCCGGGCACGACGCCCGAGCGCGGCATCGAGAATGCCTTCATCTCCACCTTCGTGATCCAGTAGGCCCCGTCGCGACACCCCGCCATGAGCAACGAATTCCTCAGCCAGGACGAAGTCGACGCGCTGCTGAAGGGCGTCGGCGGCGAGGACGACGAGCAGCAGCCGTCGGGCACCCACGGGGCCGTGCGTCCCTACGACCTGGCGACCCAGGAGCGCGTCGTGCGCGGGCGGATGCCGACGCTGGAGGTCGTCAACGAGCGCTTCGTGCGGTTGCTGCGGATCGGATTGTTCAATTTCATGCGCCGCCATCCGGAGATCTCGGCCGGCCCGGTGCGCATCGTCAAGTACAGCGAATTCACCCGCAACCTGGTGGTCCCCAGCAGCATCAACATCGCCGCACTCAAGCCGCTGCGCGGGAACGCGCTGTTCGTGCTCGAGCCCGCGCTGGTGTCGCTGATCGTCGACAACCTGTTCGGCGGCGGCGGGCGCTTCCGCACGCGCGTCGAGGGGCGGGAGTTCACCCCCACCGAGCAGCGGATCATCCGCCGGGTGCTGCAGATCGTCTTCGACGACTACCAGGCCGCGTGGAAGAGCGTGCATCCGCTGAGCTTCGACTTCGTGCGCTCGGAAACGGACCCCCAGTTCGCCAGCATCGCGACGCCGGACGACATCGTCGTCGTCACCACGGTGAACATCGACCTCGGGACCGGCCAGGCCGCGTTCCACATCTGCGTGCCCTATGCGGCGCTGGAGCCGATCCGGGACCTTCTGAACCGCACGCTGCAGGGCGACCACACGGAGCCCGACAAGCGCTGGGTGCGCATGCTGTCCAGGCAGGTGCAGAGCGCCGAGGTCGAGCTGTGCGCGACGCTGCTGCAGACCTCGGTGACCGTCGATCAGCTGATGCACCTCAAGGTCGGCGACGTGATCGGCGTCGACGTTCCCGCCACGGTGCGGGCGGCCGTCGACGGGGTGCCGATCTTCGACTGCACCTACGGCGCGCGCAACGGCCAATACGCGATTCGCATCGAGCGCGCACTGCGCGCGCTTCCCGAAGACCCTGTCGCAGGAGAGCAACATGGCTGACACCGTCCATCAGGCCGCGACCGGCGACGACCGGGGCGTGGCCCTCGCCGAGCCGGCGGCCACGCTGGCGCCGCCCCGGCCGGCTCCCATCTTCGCGGACCTCGCCGGCACCGGCGTCCAGGCCGCCGCGGGCCCGGCGCAGGACATCGACCTGGTGCTCGACATCCCGGTCCACATGACGGTCGAGCTCGGCCGCACCAAGCTGCCGATCCGCAGCATCCTGCAACTCGCGCAGGGCTCGGTGGTCGAGCTCGACGGCCTCGCCGGCGAGCCGATGGACGTGCTGGTCAACGGCTGCCTGATCGCCCAGGGCGAGGTCGTCGTGGTCAACGAGAAATTCGGCATTCGCCTGACCGACATCATCACGCCTTCCGAGCGCATCCGGAAGCTGAACCGCTGATCCCCGCCCGACCGCCGACCTCGACGTCATGCTGAGCCTCGCTGCCGCCATTCCCGCCGCCGCCGCGCAGTCCACCGCGACCGCACCGGGCCCCGGAGTCACCTCGGGGCTGCTGCAGGCGACGCTGGGGCTGGCGATCGTGCTGGCGCTGATCTGGGGCGCGGCGTGGATCGTCCGCCGGATCTCGCCGGCGACGCGGACCGTGTCGTCGGCGATCAAGGTCGTTGCCACGCAGAACGTCGGCCCACGCGAGCGCGTGGTGCTGGTCGAGATCGGCAGTCAGTGGCTGGTGGTCGGCGTGGCACCCGGTCGCGTCAACGCGCTGCACACCTGCCCCAAGTCCGTGCTGCCCGCGGACGGCCCCGCGCCGAATCCCTTCGGACGCCTGCTGGCCCGGGCGAAGGGCGGACCCGGTGCCTGAAGCACGCGGGCGCGCAACGCGCCGCATTCGCCCGCTGCTCGCGCCGCTGGCGGCGGCGGCGCTGGCGCTGCTGCCGGTGGTCGCGCGGGCCCAGGTCGGCGACTTCCCGCTGCTCACCAGCACCCCCGGCGCGGGCGGCAGCCAGAGCTACTCGCTGCCGGTGCAGACGCTGCTGCTGCTCACCTCGCTCACCTTCCTGCCGGCCGTGCTGCTGCTGATGACCGGCTTCACCCGCATCGTGATCGTGCTGTCGCTTTTGCGCCACGCGCTGGGCACGCAGGCGTCGCCGCCCAATCAGGTGCTGGTCGGGCTCGCGCTGTTTCTCACGCTGTTCGTCATGGGCCCGGTCTTCGACCGCGTCTACGACGACGCCTACGTCCCCTACACGCAGCAGAAGATCTCGTTCCAGCAGGCGCTGGACCGCGCGCAGACGCCGCTGCGCGGCTTCATGCTGAAGCAGACGCGCGAGCCCGACGCGGCGCTGTTTCTCAAGCTCGCGCGGCAGCCCGTGCCGAAGGCCAAGGAGGACATCCCGTTTCGCGTCCTCGTCCCCGCCTTCGTCACCAGCGAACTGAAGACCGCGTTCCAGATCGGCTTCATGGTGTTCATACCGTTCCTGATCATCGACATCGTGGTCGCCAGCGTGCTGATGTCGATGGGGATGATGATGGTGTCGCCGGTGCTGATCTCGCTGCCGTTCAAGCTGATGCTGTTCGTGCTGGTGGACGGCTGGAACCTGCTGCTCGGCTCGCTGGTCGCGAGCTTCGGCTGACGACGGCGACCGCTGCGCAAGAGGAGCAATTCACGATGATGACCAGCCAGTCGGTACTGACCATCGCGCAGCAGGCGCTGGAGGTCACGGTGCTGATCTCCGCCCCGCTGCTGCTGACCGCGCTGGCGGTCGGCCTGCTGGTGAGCATCTTCCAGGCGGCGACGCAGATCAACGAGATGACGCTGTCGTTCATCCCTAAGCTGCTGGCGATGTTCGGCGCGCTGATCCTGGGCGGGCCGTGGATGCTGGAGACGCTGGTCGACTACATCCAGCGGCTCTACACCAGCATTCCGCAGATGATCGGCTGACGCTGCCGGTCGTCCCCGCCGGCGCCGCCGCGATGATCAGCGTCTCCGCCGCCGAGCTCGACCTCTGGCTCGCCGGCTTCCTCTATCCGTTCTTCCGCATCCTGGCGCTGCTGGCTGCCGCGCCGCTGTTCGCGCACCGCAGCGTTCCGCGCCGCGTGCGCATCGGCCTCGCCGTGCTGCTGACGCTGCTGGTCGCACCGACGCTGCCGCCGGCCGCGCCGGTGTCGCCGTTCACCGCCGAGGGCGTGCTGCTGATCGTCCAGCAGGTGCTGGTCGGCGGGGCGCTGGGACTGGCGGTGCACGTCGCCTTCGCGGCCGTCGGACTCGCCGGCGACATGATCGGCCTGCAGATGGGCCTGTCCTTCGCGGCCTTCATCGACCCCGTCAACTCCGAGCAGTCGCCGATCATCGGCAGTTTCCTGACGATGACGCTGATGCTGGTGTTCGTGGCCATCAACGGCCACCTGCTGATCGTCGCCGCGCTGGTCGACAGCTTCGCGACCGTCCCGCCGACGATCACCGGCCTGCGCTGGGTCGACGCCTGGAAGGTCGCCGAGACGGGGACCGCGCTGTTCGCGCAGGGGCTGCAGATCGCGCTGCCGGTGATCGGCGCGATGCTGCTCACCAACCTCGCCTTCGGCATCCTCACCCGCACCGCGCCGCAGCTCAACCTGTTCGCGGTCGGCTTCCCGGTGACGCTGATCGTCGGCCTGCTGGTGCTGCTGCTGGGGCTGCGGCACCAGATCCCGGTGTTCGAGGGCGTGCTGACCCGCAGCGTCGAGCTGTTCGCCCGCTGACGGCGGCGAAGAGGGGTCAGAGGCTGAGAGTTTTTCGGGCGTGTCCGAGCAGCGCGCCAGAAGGCGTCCGATCGAGGCGCCAAGCGCAGCCATAGCTCGGGCTATGGCGAGCATTGGCAACGACGAGCGGGCGTCTTCCGGCGTGATGAGCGGGCATGATCGAAAGACTCTCAGCCTCTCAGCCGCCGAGCGTGAAGCGGAACGTCGCCCCGCGGCCCTCGCTGCCTTCGGCCCAGACGCGGCCGCCGTGGCGGCGGACGATGCGCAGCACGATCGCCAGCCCGATGCCGCTGCCCTTGAACTCCCGCTCGGTGTGCAGGCGGGCGAAGGGCGCGAAAATCCGCTCCGCCTGGTCCGGCGGAAACCCGACGCCGTTGTCGCGCACGTGGAACACCGTCCGTCCCTCGCTCTGTTCGCAGCCGACGTCGATCCGCGCCTCGGCGCTGCCGCGCGAGAATTTCCAGGCGTTGCCGATGAGGTTGGCCAGCAGGATCTGCACCAGGCCCGCGTCGGCATCGGCGACCATGTTCGGCGCGACCGACGTGTCCACGACGCGGTCCGGCTCCGCCTCGCGCAGGTCCGCGATCGTCGCCTCGGCGAGGCGGGTGACATCGACGCGGCGCCGGTTGAGGTCGCGGCGCGCGACGCGGGAGAGGTCGAGCAGGTCGTCGATCAGGCCGCTCATCCGTGCCGCCGCCCGCCGCACCCGCTGCAGGTAATCCCGGGCCTCGGCGTCGAGCTGCTGCTGCGCGCGCTCCTGCAGCAGGTCGGTGAATCCGGCGATGCTGCGCAGCGGCGCGCGCAGGTCGTGCGAGACCGAATAGCTGAAGGCCTCGAGCTCGCTGTTGGCCACTTCGAGCGCGGCGGTGCGCTCGCGCACCTTCTCCTCCAGCGTGACGTTGAGCTGGCGCAGCTCGACCTCCGCCGCATTGCGCTCGGCCTCGACCGTGTAGCTGTCGAGCGCGAACGACAGGTTGGCGGCCAGCGCTGCCAGCAGCTGCGTCATCTGGGCGTCGAAATAGTCGGCGAGGCCGACGCTGACGACGAGCACCCCGGCGACCCCGCCGTGCCGGAACAGCGGGAAGGCCGCGGTCGACTGCGGCGCGGCCGCCTCGGCGTCGGGCGTCGGCGTGGCGTCGTCCTCGTCCCAGCCGTCGTTGCGGACGCTGTACCGCCCTTCGTGCACCGCGGCAACCGCGGGGCTGTCGACGAGATCGGCGCCGTCCTCGGGCCGCACGGCGATGCGATCGCCGACCGCCACGGCGTCGCCGTGCGCAGCGACGACCGTCATCCACTTGCGGTCGTCCTCGAGCATCGCGATCCACGTCACGCGGAAGCGCGCGTAGCGGGCGACGATCTCGCAGCTGCGCTGGTAGAGATCCTGGGCGGTCGCCGCGCGGACGATCGCCTCGTTGGCGTTCGACAGCGCCGCGTGGAGATTGGCGAGGCGCCGGTGCCGCTGGTCGGCGAGCACGCGGTCGTGGATGTCGACCGACGAGCCGACGTAACCCGCCAGCGCGCCGTCGTTGCCCAACCGCGGCAGTGCCTGGTCGAACATCCAGCGATACCGCCCGTCGCGGCCGCGCAGCCGGTATTCCTGGGCGAAACGCCCGCAGCGCGCCGTCGCCTCGGCGAAAGCCTGGCGCCAGCGGCGCCGGTCGCCACCGTGCACGCTCGCCATCCACCCTTCGCCCATCGCCTCGTCGGCCGCGCGTCCCGTGTACGCGACCCATGGCGCGTTGACGTAGCTGCGGTCGCCCTCGGCGTCGGACATCCAGATCAGCGCCGGCGACGAGTCGGCGAGGCCGCGGAACCGCGCTTCGCTCTCGCGCAGCGCCTCCTCCTGCGCCTTGCGCTCGGAGATGTCGCGGGCGTAGCCGACGAAGAGCTCGTCCGGGCCGGTCTTCACGTAGCTGTACGAGAGCTCGAGCGGGAACTCGCGCCCGCTGCTGTGCAGTCCGACCGAGACCAGCGGCTGGTTCCACGGGTGCGCACGCTCCCCGGTGGCCAGGAAACGCTGCATCCCCATGGCATGCCGCGGCCGAATGCTCTCCGGCTGCAGCACCGAAACGTTCCTGCCGACCAGCGCCTCCGGCGCGTGGCCGAAGACCTCCTGCACCGCGTGGCTCGCCTGCAGGATGGTGCTGTTGCGGTCGAGGATCAGCACCGCGTCGTTGGACGTCTCGAACAGCTGGCGGTACCGGGCCTCGCTGTCGCGCAGCCGCCGGTCGTCGCGCTGCCGCTCGTCGAGCATGCGGTTGAGCTGGGTCGCGATCTCGGAGAGTTCGCGCGGGCCCGACTCCTCGGCGCGGATGATGGTGTTGCCGGCAGCGAAGTCCTGCGCCACACCCGCGATCGCCTTGATCGGGCGCAGCAGGCGGCGGGCGAACCAGGCCGCGATGAACAGCACCGCGGCGAGGATCGCCAGGACCGCGAGACCTCCGCGCCACGCCTGCGTCCGGGTGCCGGCGACCACCGGATCGCGCGGCATCTCGACGACGCTGAACCACGGCGCACCGGGAATCGGCGCGAAACCGACGATCGCCGGCCGGCCGGCCGGCCCGGCGCCGCGCAAGGAACCGGAGCCGTCGCGCAGCAGGGCGCGCAACACCGCGGCGTCGAGCGCCGCCGCGCGCGGCGTCGCGCTGCCGGGCTCCGCGAGAATCGCGCCATCCTGGTCGACCAGCAGCACCGCCGGACCGTCGCCGCGCGCGGCGACGCGCGTCGCCGCCGGGCGCAGCCGGTTGAGGTCGAGGTGGCCCGCCAGCGCCGCGGTCACGATGCCCCGGTCGTCGCGCACCGCGGTCGCCAGCATCGCCACGCCGCGCCGCCCGCCGCCGGCGGCCGGGGACGAGTCGATCGCGGCGGCGCGCCCGGCGACGATCGACTGCAGCCACGGTGCCGAGGCGTACGGGGCGTCGCCGGCCGGCACCGACACCCCCGAGCAGACGACGCGGCCGCTCGGCTCGACCAGCAGCAGCGCGTCGATGCCGGCGCCCCGGCCACCGATGGACGGCTCGGCCATTTCGCAGGCACCGCGCTGCAGCGCGGCGACCGGCGCGAGGCGCGCGTGATCCTCGAGCGCATCCTGCGCCGCCGTCAGTTCCTGCCCGATTTCGATGGCGACGATGCGCGCCAGCTGCAGCGCCCCCGCGGCCGCGGTGGCTTCCTCGCGTTGCGCCGCCGAGTAGTAGGTGTAGCCGAGCACCGCGCACAGCGGGATCGCGACCGCCAGCACCAGCGCGGCCATGTAGGCGCCGACGGGTCGCGACCTAGCCACGCCCGTCCGCCCCGGTGCCCGCGGCGTTCGGCAGCGCCCGGCGGCCCCCTTCTCGTCGTGCGGGCGACATCATGCGTTCAGTATAGCAACGGCATCCTGAACCCGCGGCCCTCGACCCGGCGTCGAGAGGCACCGCCTCCGGCAGGGGCTCAAGGCGCCACGGAGGCGGCGCGCGAAACTCGCGCGCCCTAGAAACGGAAGGTGAAGGCAACCTCCGGGCCGCTGGCCGACAGATCCTGGACCTTGCCGCCCGACTTGAAGTTGTAATCGAGAACGCGATAGCCCGCCGACACCGCGCCCCAGCTGAACTGGTAGCCCAGCCCGACCACCGCCTGCCAGGTGAGGTCGCTCTCGCCGGTGCCGACGTCGAAGTAATAGGGGACGAACCACTCGCGCCTGTCCCCGAAAGCCCAGCGACCCTTGACGCCGATGATCGCGTCCCAGTTGGTCTGGCTCGCGTCTCTCGAGCCCGTGCGACCGCTGAAACCGGTGCCCGCGATGTCGCCGTAGAGGCTGTAGGTCAGCGTCTCTTCGAGGTCGAGCATCCGCGCACCGGCCAGCACGTCCATCGTGTAGCTCGGCGACGCCATCACCCGGTACTCGCCGGCGACCGTCCAGACCCAGGCCTTGAGGTCGAGGCCGAGGTCGGCGGTCAGGCTCGCCGGCAGGCCGGCGCCACCGAGCGAGAAATCGCGGGTGTTCGCCTTGTCGTTGCCGACGTCCATGTAGACGATGTCGTTGAGCACGCCCCAGCGCCCGTTGTGGACGTCGAGCGTGCCCATGAACACCATCTTGAGGTTCTCGATGATCGTCTCGGCGTTGACGTTGAGTCCCGAACCGCCGGTGTCCGCCGGGTAGGACGTCTGCCCGCTGAAGCCCGGAAACCAGCCGTACAACGTCAGGTTGGTCTGCCAGACGTCGGCCTTGGGCGTCGCCTGTGCCTGGGCAGCGATCGGCTGGGCAACCAGCGCGGCCGCCGCCAGTGCCGCCGCCACCGTGCTGGCCGGGCGAAGCTTGGACGTGATCGATGCGAACATGGGGTCTGTCTCCTGTCTGGGGATGGGCGTGCGGCGGAGGGGCCGGTCGGCGAACGGCGAATTGTCGCCTACACCGCGCTGGCCGGCAACGCCCGGGCGCGGCGCGTGCGCGCGGTGCCGAGCCGGCGGTGCCGCTCGCGCTATGATCCGACAGTGCGCGTGCCCGTTGACCCGCGCGTCGCTTTGCACTGTCCGATGACGCTGCCCTTGTTCCGACTCCCCGCTGCCGCCCGGCGCGACTGGCTGCGGGAGGCGCTGACCCGCCCGCCGCCGGCATCGGCGAAGAATCTTTCCGACGGATTTCGCCTGCCGGGGCGCCAGGGTGAGCCCACGCCGGCCGCGGTGCTGGTGCCGCTGGTCGATCGACCGGCGGGCCTGCAGGTGCTGCTCACCCAGCGCACCGCGCACCTTTCCGACCACGCCGGGCAGATCAGCTTCCCTGGCGGGCGGGCCGAGCCCTCCGACCCGTCGCTGGCCGCGACCGCGCTGCGCGAGACCGAGGAAGAGGTCGGTCTGCCGGCTGCCACCGTCAGCGTGCTGGGATGCCTGCCCGACTACGAAACGGTGACCGGCTTCCGGGTGACGCCGGTGGTCGGCTGGGTGGACCCGCCCTTCACGCTCCGGCCCGACCCGTTCGAGGTGGCCGACGTTTTCGAGGTCCCGCTCGACTTCCTGCTCGACCCCGCGCACCAGCAACGGCATTTCCGGATGCTGGGCGAGACGCGCCGCGACTACTGGGCGATCCCCTGGAAGGATCGCTACATCTGGGGCGCGACGGCGGCGATGCTGGTGATCCTCGCCCGGACGCTGCGCGGCGGCGGTGAGCCCCTGCCTCTGTCCTCCCTGTCCTCTCCCCTGATCCTCTGATCCCTGATCCCCGATCCTCTGCCACCCATGCCCCTGACCGCCACCGAGCCGCGCCGCGCCCACCTCTGCAGCCTGTCGGCGCACGGATTCCATCGCGTCAACTATTGGGACTGGGGCGACCCGGGCAATCCCCGCGTCGCGATCTGCGTCCACGGGCTCGCGCGCAACGGGCGCGACTTCGACGTGCTGGCCGAGGCGCTGTCGTCGACGCACCGGGTGCTCGCCGTCGACATGCCGGGACGCGGCGACAGCGAGTGGCTCGCCGACGCCAACGACTACGGCTTCCCGACCTATTTCACGACGCTGACGGCGCTGATCGCCCGCAGCGGTGCCGATACGGTCGACTGGATCGGCACGTCGATGGGCGGGCTGCTCGGCATGGCGATGGCGGCGCAGCCCGGCAGCCCGATTGCGCGCCTGGTCGTCAACGACGTCGGGCCCGTCATCGAGGCCGAGGCACTCGCGCGCATCGCCACCTACGTCGGACTCGACCCGAAGTTCGCGAGCCTGGCCGAGGGCGAGCGCTACATCCGGACCGTCTCCGCGCCGTTCGGTGCCTTGACCGACGAGCAGTGGCACCACCTCACCGCCAGCAACGTCCGGGAGCGCGCGGACGGGCGCTGGGGACTGGCCTACGATCCCGGCATTGCGGTGCCGTTCCGGGCCGCACCGGCGCCGTCCGACCTGTGGGGACTGTGGGACGCGATCCGCTGCCCGACGCTGCTGCTGCGCGGGGCGGAGTCCGACCTCCTCTCCGCGGCGACGGCGGCCGCGATGCGCAGTCGCGGCCCGCGCCCGGCGGTGATCGAGTTTCCCGGGGTGGGTCACGCGCCGATGCTGCTCGATGCGACGCAGATCGCGCCGGTCGTCGCCTTCCTGCGCGAGCGAATGGCGGCGCCGGGCCCCTGACCGCCGGCGACGCCAGCGCGAAGCCGGGACAGCGCGGCATCGCTTACAATGCAGTTCGAACCCCTGCGTCCATGATGCTGCGCCTCAGCCTTCCACCGATCGACAGTCATCCGGCCAGCGCGCCGGAAACGAAGCCGTCCAAGGTCAAGGCCTGGCTGGACGGACTGCTGCGGCAACCCTCCCCGGTCGAGACGGCGCGAATCGTCGGCGATGCGCTGGCCGCGACCAACCGCGTCGGCATGGCCGACTCGCGGCGGCTGGAGATCGCCGAACTGTACTGGTCGGCGGCGAACACGCTGTGGCCGATCCTGGAGCAGCAGTTCGCCCGCGCGGTGCAGCCGCTCGACGGTGTTCCGCTCGACGCCGCGAAGGCGGCGCTGACGCTGGCCAACGAGATGTCGGTCGCCTACAAGCACCTGCTGGTCCGCGAGTCGGAGCGCCGTCTGGTGCTGACCGGTCCGCGCCTGCTGCTGGCGCTGGTGCATCGCTGCCTGCAGTGCACGGCGCGCATCCTCGTCAACAGCTACCTCTCCTACGCGCCGGTGCCGCCCAAGACCTGGCTCGACGCGCACGCGGTCTACGCCTTCGCCAGCGAGCGGCACCTCAGCCAGCTCACCGTCAACGCGGAGACCGCCGACATGACGCCGGAGCGCGCGTACCTGCAGACGCTGCTGCTCGCGCTGGCGAATCCCTACGGCTTCCTGCCCGGCCAGCTCGCGACCGTGGCGCAATACCTGCAGGCACACTGCCATCTCGCCAAGCTCACCGAAGTCGCGCCGGTGCACCGGATGGCCAAGGCGGTGGCGATCGTTCCGGTGGGCCACGACTTCCCGCCGTTTTCGGCCAACAAGGGCGGCGCCGTCGAGGGCAGCAAGATCTACCTGCTCACCTACGATCTCGCCTTCCAGCTCCAGGAGCAGTTGCGCGCGCTCGAGGGCGGCGGACCGCCGCCGGCGGAGGTCGGTCGCGACGCGGCGGCGCGGGCGCACTACGTCGCGCTGCTGAAGCGGCTGCTGCGGCAATGGGCGATGCCGCCGGCGCGGCAGTTCAACCGCCTGCCGTCACGGGCGCGGGTGGTGATGTGCGCCGGCCTGGCGGGCGTCTGGCAGTACAGCCGCGGCGACCACGGCGGCGCCGCGCATCCGGCCCGCGGGCTGCCGGCAATGTCAACCTGCCAGATCCTCAACCACACGCCGGTCGGCTACGCGCTGCGGCAGACCGAGGGTCATCACGCCGCGCTGCGCATCGGCGACCTCATCGCGCTGCGGGTCGAGAGCAGGCCGGGACTGCAGGTCGCGATGATCCGCTGGTTCCGCAACACCTTCCGCGGCAGCGGACTCGAGTTCGGCTGCGAACTGCTGTCCGAGGCGCCGGAAGCGGCGGCGGCGATCGCCGAGCACGCGTCGCCGGGCTCGCTGGCGCCGGTGGTGGTGCTGCCCGAGGAGCACGCCCCGGGCGGCGCCGACGGCGCCCCGCCGCAGATCATCGTCCCCGCGGGCGCGTTCCAGCTCGAGCAGGCGATCTCGCTGCGGCGGGGCGAGAACCCCGGATTCGCGGTGCTGACCAAGCTCGTCGAGCAGGGCCCCGGCTTCGAGCTCTACGAATACGTCGCGGTGTCCTGAACGTTGGCCGAACCGCTGCCGTCCGCGGCCGAGCGTCCGCGCACCGTCGCCGGCGGTCGCTGGCTGCGCGTCGCCGTGGTCGCCAGCGCCGCGCTGACGCTGCTCGAGTTGCTGTGGGAAGCGTGGCTCGCCCCGCTGCGCCCGGGCGGATCGTGGCTGGTGCTGAAGGCGCTGCCGCTGGCGCTGCTCTGGCCCGCCGTCGCGCGGGGCGGCCTGAAGCCGCGGCAGGTCCTCGCCTTCGCGCTGCTGCCGTACTTCGCCGAGGCGCTGGTGCGCGGCGTCACCGAGGCCGGCCGCCACGCCCTGGTCGCCGGCACTGCCGCCGCGCTCGCCGCGCTGGCGTTCGCCGCGCTGGTGTTGTCGTTTCGCGCCGAACGGCGCGGGCGCCGGCGCTGAGGCCGGGTGAGCCTCTCAGTCGCTCGCCGCGGCGTCGGCCTCCGCCGCGCCGCTCAATCCCCGGGGCAGCGGAAAGACCACGTGTTCGGGGGCACCCTCGAGTTCACGCACCGAGACCGCGCCCATCGCGCGCAGGCGCGCCAGCACCTCCTGCACCAGCACGTCCGGCGCCGACGCCCCCGCGGTCACCCCGACGCGGCGCCTGCCAGCGATCCACGCCGGATCGAGCTCGTCGGCGCGATCGACCATGTGGGCGGGCGTGCCGCGATTGGCCGCGACCTCGCGCAGGCGGTTGGAGTTCGAGCTGTTGGGGCTGCCGACGACGATCACCACGTCGACTTCGCGCGCCATCAGCTTGACCGCGTCCTGCCGGTTCTGCGTCGCGTAGCAGATGTCGTCCTTTTTCGGACCGACGATCGCCGGGTAACGGGCCTTCAGCGCGGCGACGATCCCGGCCGCATCGTCGACCGACAGCGTCGTCTGCGTCACGTAGGCGAGCGGCACCGACGGCGACAGCGCCAGCCGCGCAACGTCGGCGACCGACTCGACCAGGTGGATGCCGGCGTCGGACTGGCCCATCGTGCCCTCGACTTCCGGGTGCCCGGCGTGGCCGATCATCACGATCTCGCGGCCCTGGCCGCGCATCTTGGCCACTTCGACGTGGACCTTGGTGACCAGCGGACAGGTCGCGTCGAACACCCGCAGCCCGCGCGCCTCGGCGTCGGCACGCACCGCCCGCGAGACGCCGTGGGCCGAGAAGATCACCGTGCTGCCGCGGGGAATCGCCGCCAGGTCGTCGACGAAGATCGCGCCCTTGGCCTTGAGGTCGTCGACGACGAACCGGTTGTGGACGACCTCGTGCCGGACGTAGATCGGTGCGCCGAAGCGCCGCAGCGCCTCCTCGACGATGGCGATCGCCCGGTCGACACCGGCGCAGAATCCGCGGGGATTGGCGAGCAGGACGTCCATCAGCGATTCCCCGGCGGTGCCGGCGGCGCGGGAGCGCGGCGCTGGCGGAAGCTGTCGACGATGAGCAGTGCCGCGCCGACGGTGATCGCCGAGTCGGCGACGTTGAACGCGGGGTAGAACCAGCCCGCGTAGTGGAACAGCAGGAAGTCGACCACCTTGCCCAGCGCCAGGCGGTCGTAGAGATTGCCCAGCGCGCCGCCGAGGATCAGCGCCAGGCCGAGACAGTAGACGCGGTCGCCGCCGCGCCGCAACAGCCAGGTGATGATCGCGACGGCGACCGCCGCAACGGCGGCGAAGAACCACCGCTGCCAGCCGCCTGCGCCGGCGAGGAAACTGAACGCGGCGCCGGTGTTGAAGGCGAGCACCAGGCTGAAGAATCCGGTCAGCGGCAACTCCTGCCCCGGCCGGAAGCTGCCCAGGACCAGCGCCTTGGTCGCCTGGTCGACGACGACGACGGCGGCGGCGACGACCAGCCAGCGCCACCAGCGCGCCGTCGCGGGCAGTGGCACGGCGGCAGCGGCGGGCGCGGTGTCGGTCACGGCGGATCTGACCTCAGGCGCAGCGCCGCGGTTCCCCGGCGCCGAAGAGATTGGCCGTGCAGCGGCCGCACAGCGCGGGGTGGGCGGGGTCGTGGCCGACGTCGGCGCGATAGTGCCAGCAGCGATCGCACTTCGGCGCCGTCGACGGATGCACGGCGATGCCGAGCGCCGCGCCGGGCTCGACCCGCGCCGCCGAGGTGATCAGCACCAGCCGCAGGTCGTCGCCGAGCGCGGCGAGCGCCGCGTGGTCGTCCGGCGGCGCGGTGATCGTCACCTCGGCCTGCAGCGACGAGCCGATCCGGCCCTGCATGCGCAGCGCTTCCAGTTCCTTCAGCACGCCGGCGCGGACCGCAAGGATCCGCGTCCACTTCGTGATCAGCGCCGGCGCGTCGTCCTGCCGCGGTGGCGTGTCGATCCACTCGCTGCAGAACACCGAGCGCGCCTCGGGATGGACGATCGCCCAGGCTTCTTCGGCGGTGAACGAGAGGATCGGCGCCATCAGCTCCAGCAGCAGGTCGCGGATCGCGGCCAGCGCGGTCTGCGCCGAGCGCCGCGCGAGCGAGTCGCGGTGCGCGGTATACAGCCGGTCCTTGAGCACGTCGAGGTAGAAGCCGCCCAGGTCCTCGGAGCAGTAGGTCTGCAGCCGCTGGACGACGGTGTGGAACTCGAAGCGGGCGTAGTCGGCGCGAACCGCGTCGGCCATTGCCCGCGCAGCGGCCAGCGCGTAGCGGTCGACCTCCAACAGCGAGGCGTTGGCGACCGCGTGCTGCGCCGGGTCGAAGTCGGCGGTGTTCGCGAGCAGGAAGCGCAGCGTGTTGCGGATGCGGCGATAGCTCTCGACCACGCGCTTCAGGATCTCGTCGGAGATCGACATGTCGCCGGAGTAGTCGGTGGCCGCCACCCACAGCCGCAGGATCTCGGCGCCCAGCGTTCCGGCCACCTTCTGCGGCGCGACCACGTTGCCCTTCGACTTCGACATCTTCTTGCCGTCGCCGTCGACGACGAAGCCGTGGGTGAGCAGCGCCTTGTACGGCGGCACGCCGTTCAGCATGCAGGAGACGAGCAGCGACGAGTGGAACCAGCCGCGGTGCTGGTCGGAGCCCTCGAGGTAGAGGTCGGCCGGAAAGCCGGTTTCCTGCGGGTGCGAGCCGGCGCCGGTCTCGCGTCCCCGCGGCCCGCCCATCACCGTCTGGTGCGTCGCGCCGGAGTCGAACCAGACGTCCAGCGTGTCGGTGAGCTTGCGGTAGCGCGTCGCGTCGACGCCGAAGTCCTCGGCGCTCGCGCGGAACCAACTCTCGATGCCGCCCTCCTCCACCCGGGCCGCCGCACGTTCGAGCAGCGCCGGCGTGTCGGGGTGCAGCGCGTCGGTGCTGCGGTCGACGAAGAACGGCAGCGGCACGCCCCACTGCCGCTGCCGCGACAGCGTCCAGTCGGGACGGTTGGCGATCATCCCGTGCAGCCGGGCCTTGCCCCAGGACGGATAGAAGGCCGTGGCCTCGATGCCCGCCAGCGCGGTCTCGCGCAGCGTCCGCGCCGGCTTGGCGCCGTCGCGACCCGGCACCTCGTCCATCGCGGCGAACCACTGCGTGGTCGCGCGATAGATGACCGGCGTCTTGTGCCGCCAGCAGTGCATGTAGCTGTGCGTGAACGGCTCGACGTGCAGCAGCGACCCGGTCTCGCGCATCTTGTCCACGATCAGCGGGTTCGCCTTCCAGATGTTCATCCCGCCGAAGAACGGCAGGCTGTCGACGTAGCGGCCGTCGCCCTGCACCGGGTTCAGGATCTCGTCGTCGGTCATCCCGTAGCGCCGGCACGACTGGAAGTCCTCGATGCCGTAGGCCGGGGACGAGTGCACGATGCCGGTGCCCGCCTCGAGCGTCACGTAGTCGCCGAGATACACCGGCGAGGCGCGGTCGTAGAACGGATGGCGGAAGCGGATGTTCTCCAGCGCTGCGCCGCGCGCGGTGGCGAGCGTCCGGCCGGCGAGCCCGTAGCGCGCGAGACAGGCGTCGACCAGGTCGACCGCGAGCAGCAGGTGGCCGCGCTCGGTCGCGACCAGCGCGTACTCGAAGTCGGGATGCGCGTTCAGCGCCTGATTGGCGGGAATCGTCCACGGCGTCGTCGTCCAGATCACCGCCAGCACCACGCCGGGCGGCAGCGCGGCGAGGCCGAACGCCTGCGCGAGCCGCGCCCGCTCGGCGTCGTCGAGGGGAAAGGCGACGTCGATCGCGCTGTCCCGGCGATCCTCGTACTCGACCTCGGCCTCGGCCAGCGCGCTGCCGCAGTCGAAGCACCAGTTGACCGGCTTCAGGCCCCGGTACAGGTAGCCCTTCTCCAGCAGCCTGCCGAGCGTGCGGATCTCGTCGGCCTCGCTCTTGAACGCCATCGTCGTGTACGGGCGGTCCCAGTCGCCGATGACGCCGAGGCGCTCGAAGTCGGCCTTCTGCTGGACGATCTGCTCGGCGGCGTAGGCGCGGGCGAGCCGCTGCGTCTCGTCGACCGGGATGTGCTTGCCGTGCGTCTTCTCGATCTGCACCTCGATCGGCATGCCGTGGCAATCCCAGCCCGGCACGTAGGGCGCGTCGAAGCCGTCCATCGTCCGGCTCTTGACGATGATGTCCTTGAGGATCTTGTTGAACGCGTGCCCGATGTGCAGGTCGCCGTTGGCGTACGGCGGCCCGTCGTGCAGCACGAAGCGCGGCCGCCCCTGCGCCGCGGCCCGGATGGCCGCGTAGACGCCGCGCTCGCGAAAGCCGCGCACCCACGCCGGCTCGCGCCGGGCGAGGTCGCCGCGCATCGGAAACGGCGTGTCCGGCAGGTTGAGGGTCGGTTTGTAGTCGGTCTTGCTCGAGTCTGGCATCGCTGGATCGCCGGTTCGTGGTCGTTCGGGTTCAGGTGCGCGCGGCCGCGGGCGCGCCGCCCGCCGGCGCCGCTGGCGCGGTCCTGGCGAAGAATTCCCGCGCCCGCAACACGTCGCGGCGGATCTGGCGGGTCAGGGAGTGCAGGTCGGGATAGCGCGCCTCGTCGCGGATCTTGTGCAGGAACTCCACCGCGATGCGGCGGCCGTAGATGTCGGCGTCGAAGTCGAAGACGAAGACCTCGAGCAGCGGCTCGCCGCCCTGCGCCACCGTCGGCCGCACGCCGAGGCTCGCCACCGCCTCGCGCGGCGCGGCGCCGAGCCCGTGGACGCGAACCGCGTAGATGCCGGTGAACGGCGGCATCCGGCGCAGGCGGAGGTTGGCGGTCGGGAAGCCGAGGCTGCGGCCGAGCTTCGCCCCGTGCGCGACGCGGCCCCCGATGGAGAACGGCCGGCCGAGAAGCTGCGCGGCGCGCGGGAAATCGGCCTCCGCCAACGCCTCGCGCACCGCCGACGACGACGCCCGCTCGCCGTCGATGCTGACCGTGCGCATCGCCTCGACGCTGAACCGCTTCGCCAGCGCGCGCAGCGCCGCCACGTCGCCGGCGCGCCCGCGCCCGAAACGGAAGTCCTCGCCCACCAGCACCCAGTGCGCGCCGAGCCGCGCCGTCAGCACCTCGTCGGCGAACGCCTGCGGCGTCAGCGCGGCGAACTGGCTGGTGAAGCGCACGATGTAGGCCCGTTCGACGCCGAAGGCGGCGAACTGCTCGAGCTTGCCGCGCAGCGACGACAGCCGGGGCGGCGCGGAAGCCGGAGCGAAGAACTCGCGCGGGTGCGGATCGAAGGTCAGCACCGCCGGCGGCAGCACGAGATCCTCCGCGGCTTCGATGAGCCGGGAGAGCATCGCCTGATGCCCGCGATGCACGCCGTCGAAATTGCCGATGGTCAGCGCGACGGGAACGTCGGCCGACGCAGGCAGGCCGCGAAATACCCGCATGGGGGTTGCCCGATCGCTTGCTCGTGTCAACAAAACCCTGAATTTTAGCGGATTTCCGGGTTCCCTGCCGCGCGGAGCGCCAAGCTGCGTCCGGACGAGTCGGGGGCCGGCGGTCAGGCGGCGAAATCCCAGGCGCGCCAGCCGTCGAGACGGGGATAGAACAGCGCCAGCCGCAACGGCCGTGGATCGAGCTGCCGGACGAGCCGGCCGTAGCGTTCGAGCTGGCTGCGATAGCGCAGCACCTCGGCGTCGAGGAAGGCATCGCGGTCGCCGCCCTCGTGGCTGCCGGTCTTGAAGTCGACGATCCAGCGTACGCCGTCGGCGACGAAGCTGCGGTCGATGACGACGTGCGCCAAGCGGTGGTCCTCCGGATCGAGCCCGGCCAGCGCCCATTCGCTGGCTGCGGCCTCGTGCGTGGGGGCGAACAGCCAGCGGCCGCGCTCGCTGCCGATGACGCCGACGAGCGCCGCTTCGAGTGCCGCCCAGGCATCGGCCAGAGCGGCCCCGTCGACGCCTTCCCCGGCCAGTTCCTGCTGCAGGCGCCGGCGCTGGCCGGCGACGCGCTCGCGGTCCCAGCGCGACAGGCCCTCGCGCGCGATCCGCGCGTACACCCGATGCGCGACGACGCCCACGTGGCGGGCGACCGCCTCCGCCCAGTCGAAGGGGACCGGCGCACCCGGCAGCGCCACCGTCGCCGCCGCCGGCAGGCCTATCGCGGACGGCGGCGGCGACCAGCCGGCGGGAAAACGATGCAACCGAGGGGTCGCCGGGCCCGTCGGCGCCGGCACCGCGGTCGCCGGCGACGGGGCCGTGGCCAAGGGCGCCGGCGGCAGGCTGGCGCCCAGCCCGGGCCACAGCTTCGCCAGCGCCGTGCCCGCGCCGGGCGCCCGCCAGCTCGGTGGCTCCGCCTCGGCGGCCTCCGGAGCGGCGACGCCGATGAGGTCGAGACGTCGTTGGGCGCGGGTGCAGCCCACGTACAGCAGGCGACCGAGCTCGGCATCGGCCTCGCGGTCGTCGAGTCCGACGAGGTAGGCGTAGACCGGGTCGTCGTCGCCGCCCCGCCGCCGCGTCGGCGCCAGCAGCAGTCCCTGCGGACGGCGGCGCCAGGAGAGCAGCGGCCGGTCGCCGCGCGCGGGCCGGCGCGCGAGCCCGGGGATGATCACGGTGTCGAACTGCAGGCCCTTCGCGCGGTGCAGCGTCATCACCTGGACCGACCGTGTGTTCTCCGGCGCACCGGCCACGGAACCGGCACGCAGGGCCGCCAGGTCGTCGACGAAGGCGTCCCAATCGGCGAGGTCGCCCGCGCGCTCGTGCCGCGCCAGCAGCGCGAAGAACGACTCGGCGCTGTCGAGATCCTGCGCGTCGTCCAGCGTCGCCGGTCCGCCGAGGGCCAGCCAGGCGCCGCGGACGCGCGCGGCCAGCGCCTGCCGGCCCGCAGCCCGCAGGGCGGGGCCGAACGCCGCGGCCAGCGCAGCCAGCCGCAGCGCGCCGTCGGCGGACAGGTCGGCCACCATCGGCAGCGGTTCGCCGCGCGCCAGCGCCGGCAGCAACGCGTCGCTCCCTGCGACCGCGAACAGGTCCGGCAGCGCGAGGCCGCACCACGGCGCGCGCAGCACCGCCAGCCAGGCCAGGCGGTCGGCCGGCTGCAGCAGCGCGTGCGCGAGTGCCGCGAGATCGCGCACCGCCGGGCGCTCGGCCAGCGACTCGAGCTCCACCGCCTGCACCGAAATCGCGGCGGCGCGCAGCGCGGGCAGCACCGCGGCGAGATGCGGCCGGGCGCGCACCAGCACCGCGACCTCGCCCGCGCCCTCGGCCCACGCGCGGCGAACCGCGGCGACCACGGCGCCCGCCTCGGCGCAATCGTCGGCGACGAGCTCCAGCTCGGCGGCCGCGCCCTCCGTCGCCGGGTGCTGCGCGACCGCCGGCGCGAACGCCACCACGCCCTGCCAGGGATCGCTGCGGGCACCCAGGACCGCCGGGAACACCGCATTGACCCAGTCGACGAGGCCCGCCTGCGAGCGGAAATTGCGGCGCAGCCGCAGCGGCACGACGGGCACGCCGGCGATGCGGCCGCTCGCCTGCGCCTCGACGAACAGCCGCACCTCGGCCGCGCGGAAGCGGTAGATCGACTGCATCGGATCGCCCACGGCGAACAGCGTCCTGCCGTCGCCGGGGACCCAGCCGGCGGTGAGCCGCGCGACCAGTTCGAGCTGCACGTAGGACGTGTCCTGGAACTCGTCCAGCAGCAGGTGCGCGACCGTATAGTCGAGACGCAGCAGCAGTTCCTGCGGATCGTCGCCGGCACCCAGCGCGGCCAGCGCGGCCAGCGTTCCCTGCGTGAAGTCGATGCTGCGCTCGGCGTTGAACACCAGCAGCAGGCGCGACGCCACCTGCGGCAGCACGGCGAGCAGCGCCGCGGCGATCGACCACGCGCCTTCGTCGCAGGCCGCCGGCGGCAGCGTGCGCACCGTGCCGAGCGCGGCGGCGAGCCCCGGCGTCGCGGCGGCCTCGGCGAGCCGCGCCTTCATCGCCGCCTTCGCCGCCGCGCGATCCTCGGCACCCGGCCCGCGTCCCGGTGCCGGAAACCCGCACCGGACGTCGACCGCCACGCGAAAGCGCGCGTGTTCCCCGACCAGCAGCCAGTCGGCGAGCGCCTGCCAGTCGCCGAGCGCAGCGGCCACCGGAGCGGGCCGGCCGCCGGCCGCCGCGCCGCGCCGCAACGCTGCCGCACGCGGGTCGTCGCCCAGGTTGTCGGCCGCACAACGCTGGAGCGGCACCAGTCCGGCGACCCACGCCGGCGGACAGGCGGCCGCCGCGACGGCAAGCTCGCCCTCGATCTCCGCCGCGAGCGTCGCTTCCAGCGCGGACCGCGACGCGTGGGCGCCCTGCAGCAGCAGCGGCAGCCACTGCTCGCGCTTGGCGAGCAGGCCCGCGACGAGATCGACCAGCCGTGCCGCATCGTTGTCGAGGTGAGCGAGCAGCGCCCGCCAGTGCGGGTCTGCGGCCGGCGCGTCGGCCAGCGCCTCGTGCGCCGCTTGCCGGTACAGCGCCTCGGGGCGATCGACGTAGCGCGGAAATCCGCCCAGCTTGGCCGTCAGCGGCGCCTGGCCGGCAAGGCCGGCGCAGTAGGCGTCGATGGTCACGATCGTCAGCCGCGCCGGGTGGGCGGTCAGTTGCCACTGCTGCCGCGCGTCCTGGGCCAGCGCCTGCTGCGCGAGCTCGCGCGTGCGCCGGAAGTGCGTGCCTTCGACCGGGACGCCCGCCGCGGCGTCACGCAGCGCGAGCAGGATCCGTTCGCGCATCTCGCCGGCCGCCTTGCGGGTGAAGGTCATCGCCACGATCGCCTCCGGTCGGTCGACGTTGGCGAGCAGCGCGAGATAGCGCTGGATCAGGAGTTCGGTCTTGCCGGAGCCCGCCGGTGCCTGGACCAGGAAGGAGCGGTTGACGTCGAGCGCCTGCGCGCGTGCACGGTCGTCCTCCTCGGCCAGCCGCCGCGGATCGGCCGGCGCCTCAGCGCTCATCGCCTGTCTCGCCCATCGCATCCGCATCGAGGCCGTCGATCCGGCACAGCGACTGCAGTCCGCACCGCCGGCAGGTGCTGCCGGTGTCGCGCGGCCGGACCACGGCCACACCGGTGGCGATCTCCTGCGCCAGCGCGCCGATGCTCGCCTGCCAGGCCGCGGCAACGGCCGCCCAGTCGGCGAGCGCGCCCCGGGTCGCGCTCGCCGCCGTCGACAGCGGCGGCAGCCGGTCGGCATCGGCGGCGATCCCGACCCAGCCCAGCGCGTCCGGTGCCAGCCGCGCGTAGGCGACGGCGCCGACCGCCTGCTCCGGATAGGCGGCGCGCCGCGCCAGCAGGTAGACGCCGAGCTGCGGCGCCTGCGGGCGCGCGTCGAACCACTTGCCCGGAGCCACCGTCGCGCCGCTCTTGTAGTCGATGATCGCGACGCTGCCGTCGGCGAGGCGGTCGACGCGGTCCTGCCGGAAGCGGAGCGCGAACCCCGCGAATTGCAGCGTCAGCGGCGACTCGATCTCCAGCACGGCGAAGTCCTGCCGTCCGCGTTCGCCCGCGTCGAGCCACGCCTGCAGCAGGCGCCGCAGCCGGTCGCGCTCGCCGGGGAGGAGTGCCGGCGGCAAACCGGCCCAGCGCCGCTCATCCACCGCGGTGCCGCGCAACGCCTCGCCGACCGCGTCGTCGACGGTCGCGTCCAGCGCCCGCGCATCCAGCGCCAGCAGCGACGCGCGGTCGCCGACGCGGCGCCAGAACGCCGCCAGCGCCAGGTGCGCGAGCTGGCCCCGCTCCAGCGGCGACAGGCCCTCGCCCCGGCGCGGCCAGGGCGCCGCGCCCAGCCGGTAGGCCGCGGCGGCGCGGAACGGACAATCGCTCTGCGCTTCGATCAGCGCTGCGCCGCCGCGCAGCAGCGTGCCGGCCGGCACCGATGGCGCCTGCCCGTCGTCGATGGCGGCGAGCGCGGGACGGCCGGCGAACATCGCCGGCGCCGTCCCGGCCGGCACCGGGGGCGGCGGCCCGGGCGCCCACGCGGCCAGCAGCGCCGACGCTTCGCAATGGTGGTCGTCGCTGCGCTGCGGATGACTGAACACCACCTGCGGCGCGGCCCGCGCCAACTGCGCCATCAGCGCGCGGGCGTAATCGAGTTCGCGCCGCGCCGAGGACCGGGGCACGCCGCGCTCGCGCTGCCAGGCCAGGGGCAGCAAGGGGGTTCGGGCGTGCCGGCGGCGGCCAGACGTCGGCCGCGAGCCCGGCGACCCACAGCGCGTCGAAGGGCAGCCCGGCGGCCTCGAGCAGACCCACGATCTGGATCGCCGCCGGCGCGGATTCGGGCTGGAACAGCGTTTCCTCGGCGAGCGCGCGCAGTGCCGCCAGCGCGTCGCCCCGCCCGAGGCGCCCGCTGACGGGATCCAGCGTCGCGAAGGTGACCAGAAGATCGTCCCAGGCGCCCAGTGCCTGGTACTCGGCGCTGTCGGGCGTGCGCTCGCCCGGCCAGCCGATGCCGGCCAGCAGCCTGCGCCATGCCTGGCACCACTCGCGCGGCGCGGCACGGCCGGTGACGCCCGAGGCGTCGTAGGCGGCGCGCCAGCGCTGCGCCAGCGGCGCCTCGGCGCCGGCCAGCGTCCGGGTCAGCGCGGCGACGTCGATCTCGTCGCGACCCGCCTCGCGCCAGCGCGCTTCGATCGCCGCCCGGCGCAGCCAGGCCGCGTCGTCGCCCGGCAGGTAGCGCGAGCGCAGCAGCCGCGCGGCGCGATCGACGGCGAGCGCCCCGCCGGTCAAGGCCAGCAGGTCCAGCGCCGCGGCGATGCACGGGACGTCGGCCAGCGCGGTCCCGAGCGAGAGGTTGTAGGGGCGCGCTGCCGCCTGCTGCCCGGGCCACTGCAGCGCCGGGCACAGGATGTCCTCGGCCAGCGCCCGCACTTCGTCGCGGCGGGCAGCGAGGTCCAGCACCACGACCCCGATGGCAGCGTCGGGCGCGGCTTCGGCCCGGGCGCGCGCCCAGTGCAGGGCCGACGCGATCTCCTCGCGCGGCGTCCCGCAGGCCAGCACCTCGACGCGCTGCTCCGCGCTCGCCACCGCGTCGATCTGCGTCACCGCGACGCCGGCTGCGGCGAGCCCGCCGAACAGCCGGCGCTGCTGCGCGGTGGGTTCGACGAACCCGGCCAGCGCAATGGCCGCTGGCGCAATCTCGCGCCACGGCGGCGCTGCGCGCAGCAGGCGGTCGGCCACCTGCGCCAGGTCGATCGCCTGCGCCTCGCGCAACGCCTGCCGATAGCTCTCGGCCCAGCGCGCGAAGGCGGCCGGATCCTCGCCCACCGCGGTGCTGTCCCAGCCGCGCCAGCTCTCGCCGCCGGCGCCAAACGCGTGCAGGCGCTCCCAGGCCTCGCCGGCCAGTGCCGCCGCCCCCGCCGCATCGGTCAGCGGCGCGGCGTGCGCGAGGTCGTTGGCGACCACGCGCCGCCACAGGTGCGCGGCCTGCGCCGCCGTCAGCAGCCGGGGGGCGTCGTCCGCGTTGCCCGCGCCGACGGCGTCGCGCCACAGCGTCGCCAGCCAGGCGTTCCAGGGCACCACCGCGGCACTCGGCCAGGCGCGCAGGCCGGCCGCCTGGCTCGCGGCATCGTGCTGCGCCGAAAGGCGGCGGGCCAGGCGATTGTTCGGCGTGACGACCGTCGCCCCCGCGGCCAGCGCCTCGGCAACGGCGGGGGCGAGCGACGGACGGTGCGTATCGGGCGCGGGAGCGGGCGGCGCAGGCACGGGAGAGTGGGCAGGAGCAGGACCGGCGGCGCAGCGTCGCGATCGCCGGGTCGTTCCATCACCGGCTACTCTATCAGCTTTGCGCGTCGTCCCCGGCACACGCGCCGTGTGCGGGCGGATACCGATCCCGCCGCGGCGCCGGGCGCGCGGGCGGATCAGCGAGGTCGGATCAGTCGGCCGCCATCGCGAGCGCCGATTCGGCCGTCGGCACCGGCATCGCCTTGCGGTCGCCGTCATCGTCGGCGTCGGCCTGCGGCGCAGCAACGAGCGCCAGCGCGGCGACGGCCACCTGCTGTGCCGGCACGACCGCCGGCCGCCGGAGCAGGATCTTCCACTCACCGCACCAGTCGTCGTCGCGCACCGTCGGCCAGACCCCTTCGATCTGGTACGACTTGGTGCTCGCCGGGCTCAGCATCGGCGCGCTGCGCCGGCACGGCCCGGAACGCGAACTGCGGCCGTCCTGGCCGCGCGCGTGGCGCCGATCGTAGTAGTGGCAGGTGGCGCACTTTTCCATGGGAACTCCGAAGCGCGAGGGGGTCACGCGGCGAGCGACTGGTAGGTGCTGACCATCGCACTCGGAAGGTCCTGCGCCAGACGCGGCTGCCACGGCGCCGCCTGGTCCAGCGCTTCCTTGAGCTCGAGGTCGGCCGCCCGTGCGGCACGCTCGAGATCCGCATCGTAGCGCTCGCGCTTGTCGGGATCGGACAGCACTTCGTATGCCGCGTGGATCTGCCGCACCAGCCCCGAGAGGTCCTGGCCCGCATCCGTGACGCCGTATCCGAACCGCTCGAGGATCTGCGCGTAGGCAGCATCGATGCGCGCGGTGCTGGCGCCGGGAGCGAGGTCGAGAAAGTCGTAGTAGGTGTAGGTCATTGCGGCCTCCGCGCGGGTCCGGCGCAGACTGCGTCGAACTCCCACCGGACACATAGCAGCAACCGTGCCATTGGCTGTTCACCGTGCACCGCCAGAGCGAGGAATCCGGCCGGTCGGCACGCGCCTGACCCCACGCGCGACGAACGACGTTTTCCGCTGCCGCCGGAAGGCGGCAATCGCCTGCCGCCGCACGGCACGCACGTGGGCTACAACGCGGTCACAACACCACCAGCGGGGTCGGCCCGGACGGCGCCGGAAACGCTTCGGTCAGCGCCGCGGCAGTGGCCGCGGGGAGCCCCCCGGCGACGGCCCGGCGATTGGCGACGAGATGCGCCGGATCGGCGGTCTGCGGGATCGCGATCACGCCTTGCCGGCGCAGCACCCAGGCCAGCGCGAGCGCAGCCGCGGTACGGCGTTCGCGTCCGGCGATCGACTGCAACGCGGCGTCGTGCAGCAGCGCGCCCTGTCCAAACGGCGAGTACGCGATCAGCGGCATGCGGCGCTCGCGCATCCAGGGCAGCAGATCCCACTCGACGCCGCGCGCGCCGAGGTGATAGCAGACCTGGTTGGTCGCGCAGCGGATCCCGTCCGGTGCCGCGGCCAGCTCGACGAGATCGTCGCGATCGAAGTTCGACACGCCCCAGCGCAGGATCTTGCCGGCGCGCACCAGGCCCTCGAACGCCGCGACCGTGTCGGCCAGCGGAATCCGGCCGCGCCAGTGCAGCAGGTAGAGGTCGATCCGGTCGGTCGCAAGCCGCGCGAGGCTGCGCTCGCAGGCGGCGACCAGCGCGCGCCGACCCGCGTTCTGCGGGTACGCCTTGCTGACGAGGAACACGCGATCGCGGCGGCCGGCGACCGCGCGACCGACGAGGCGCTCCGCTTCGCCGTCGGCATACATCTCCGCGGTGTCGATCAGCGTCATCCCGAGCTCGATGCCGGCGACCAGCACGTCGACTTCGCGCGCCGCGCGCGCCGGGTGCTCGCCCATCGTCCAGGTGCCCTGGCCCAGCGCCGGGACGAGGGTTCCATCGGCGAACTCGACGGTCGGCAGCGGGGCAGGCGCGTTCACGCCGGCCAGCATAGCGCAGCCTGCCGCGGGCGCCCACGCGGCGGCGACGTACAATCGCGCTTTTCCTCGCGACCGGATCGACGCCATGCCCGCGGCCCTGCCTCCCGAACGCGTCGTCGTGCGCGGTGCCTGCCCGCACGACTGCCCCGACACCTGCGCGATGCTGGTCACCGTCCTGAACGGCCGCGCCGTCGAGGTGCGCGGCGCGCCGGATCATCCGCCGACCGGCGGCGTGCTGTGCACCAAGGTCGCGCGCTATCTCGAGCGGACCTACTCGGACCAGCGCGTGCTGCACCCGATGAAGCGCGTCGGCAGGAAGGGCGAAGGCAAGTTCGTGCGCATCGGCTGGGACGAGGCGCTCGACACCGTCGCGACGCGGTTTCGCGCCATCGCCGCTTCGCCGCACGGGCCGCAGGCGATCCTCCCCTACTCGTACGCCGGGACGATGGGCCTGCTGCAGTCGAGTTCGATGGACCGGCGCTTCTTCCACCGCCTGGGCGCGTCGCTGCTCGACCGCACGATCTGCGCAACCGCCGGCAAGGCAGGCTGGGTGGCGACCGTGGGCGCGGCCATCGGCACCGACGTCCTGCAATTCGCGAACAGCAAGCTGATCCTGATCTGGGGCAGCAACCCGATCGCCTCCAACCTTCACTTCTGGACCCGCGCGCAGGAGGCCAAGCGGCGCGGCGCGAAGCTCGTCGCCATCGATCCGTGGCGCAGCGCCACCGCGGAAAAGTGCCACCAGCACCTGGCGCCGCTGCCCGGAACCGACGCGGCGCTGGCGCTGGGCATGATGCACGTGCTGATCGCCGAGGACTTCGTCGACCACGACTACGTCGCGCGTTACACGCTGGGTTACGACGCGCTGGCGGCGCGCGCCGCGCAATACCCGCCGGCGCGGGTCGCCGCGATCTGCGGCCTCCCCGCGGACGCGATCGTCGGCCTCGCCCGCGACTACGGCCGCAGCCGCCCGGCGGCGATCCGCCTCAACTACGGGCTGCAGCGCCACGCCGGCGGCGGCCACGCCGTCCGCGCGATCGCCTGCCTGCCGGCGCTGGTCGGCGCGTGGCGGGACGCGGCCGGGGGCGCACTGCTGTCGTCGTCGGGGACCTATCCGGTCGACAGCGCGGCGCTGGAGCGCCCGGACCTCATCGCCGGGCAGCCGCGCACGCTGAACATGAGCACCATCGGCGACGTGCTGCTCGACGAGCGCGATCCGCCGGTCGACGCGATCTACGTCTACAACTCGAACCCGGTGGCGGTGGCGCCGGAATCGGCGAAGGTGGCGGCGGGCTTCGCGCGCGAGGACCTGTTCTGCGTCGTTCACGAGATCTTCCAGACCGACACCGCCGACTACGCCGACATCCTGCTGCCGGCGACGACGCAGCTCGAGCAGCTCGACGTCCACCACTCGTACGGACATCTGTACGCGCAGGCCAACCAGCCGTCGATCGCCCCGCTCGGCGAGGCGAAGCCGAACACCGAGGTGTTCCGCCTGCTCGCGGCGCGGATGGGCTTCGCCGACGACTGCTTCGGCGACAGCGACGACGACCTCGCGCGCCAGGCGTTCCGGCGCGACGACCCGCGCGCGACCCACCTCGACTGGGACACGCTGCGCACCCGCGGTTTCGCCCGGCTGGACGTGCCGGCGGACTACGCGCCCTTCGCCCACGGCGGCTTCCCGACGCCGTCGGGGCGCTGCGAGTTCCACTCGGCGGCGCTGGCGGCGCAGGGCTTCGATCCGGTCCCGGACTTCGTGCCGCCGCGCGAATCGGCGGCGAGCAACCCCGAGCTGGCCCGGCGCTTTCCGCTGGCGTTCATCTCGCCCCCGGCGCGCAACTTCCTCAACTCGTCGTTCGCCAACCTGCCGGCCTTCGTCGCCGAGGAGCAGGCGCCGCAGCTCGCGCTGCATCCCGACGACGCCGCGGCACGCGCACTGGTCGACGGCGACGAGGTGCGCATCCGCAACGATCGCGGCAGTTTCACCGCCCGATTGCGCGTCACGGACCGCGCCCGACGCGGCGTCGCGGTGGCGCCGTCGATCTGGTGGAAGAAGCTGGCCCCCGGCGGAGCCAATGCGAACGCGGTCACCAGCCAGGCGTTGACCGACTTCGGTCGCGCGGCGACGTTCTACGATTGCCTGGTCGAGGTGGAGCGCGCGTGAGTGAGTGAGACCGACGGGCCGCCCCGAGGGCGAACACGGGCGCGAAGGCCCCATGGACCGATGGGCCGCCCCGAGCGCGAACACCGGAGCGCGCAGCGCGAAGCTGCGCCGGTGACGTGCGCGGGTCCCGGCGGCGCCGGGCGGACGACTACAGCTTGCGCACCAGGCCGACCATCACGCCGAAGATCTCCAGCGTGCCCTCGGGGCGGATCACCGGATAGGCCTTGTTCTCGGGCCTGAGGACGAAGCTGCCCTGCTCGAGATCGAGGCGCTTCAGCGTGAACTGGCCGTCGACGATGGCGATGACGATGTCGCCGCGCTTGGCGGCCGCCGCCTTTTCGATGACGACGAGGTCGCCCTCGAGAATGCCGGCGTCGATCATCGAATCGCCCTTCACCCGCACCAGCACCGTCTGCGACGGGTGTTCGATCAGGTAGTCGTCGATGGTCAGCGCGTCGCCCTGCCCGTCGTCGATCGGGTTGGGCAGGCCGGCCTGGACTGGCGACTCGGCGAGCGGACGCTCGAAGAAGCGGCGCGTGGGCGCGAGGCGCTTGTCGGGCGTCGAATCGATGAAGCCGGCGAGCTTCAGCCGCGCCACCATCGCCGCCACCGACGACTTGGACTTGAGCCCGAGCAGCTGTCCGATCGACGCGTACGATGGCAGCACCCGGTGGGTCGCGTAATATTCCTGCAACCGCGCGAGGTAGGAACGATCGTTCGACATGGCGGTACAATAGCGAACGATCGTTCGTCGGTCAAGACCCCGCGGCAACTTTTCCCGACCTTCCCGCCATGCGCCTGTTCGCCCCCGTGCTCGCCTTCGTCGACCTGGAGACCACCGGGATGGACGCCGCCGCCGACGCCATCACCGAGGTCGCCGTGGTCCGCGTGACCGCCGACCCGTCCGGTGGCGCGCCCGCAGTCGACGAGTGGTCGACGCTGGTCCATCCCGGTCGCCCGATCCCCCCCGAAATCCAGGGGCTCACCGGGATCACCGACGCGATGGTGCGCGACGCGCCGCCGTTCGCCGCCGTCGCCGACGAGATCGCGCGCCGCACCGCCGACGCGGTCTTCGTCGCCCACAACGCGCGCTTCGACTACGGCTTCCTGAAGCACGGCTTCGCGCGCGCCGGGCGCAGCTTCAGCGCGCGGGTGCTGTGCACCGTCCGGCTGTCGCGGCGGCTGTTTCCCGACGCGGCGTCGCACAGCCTCGACGCCGTGATCGCGCGCCACGGCCTCGCCGGCGGCGGCCGGCATCGCGCGCTCGGCGACGCGCGCGCACTCTGGTCGTTCGTCGCCGCGCTGTACCGGGAGCTGCCGGTCGAGGCGATCGACGACGCGGCGCGGCGCGTGCTGAAGATGCCGAGCCTGCCGGCGCACCTGCCGCGCGACGCGCTCGACGCGCTGCCCGAGCTGCCCGGCGTCTACCGGTTCTACGGCCTCAACGCGCACCCGCTGTACGTCGGCAAGAGCAAGAACCTGCGCGAGCGCGTCGCCGCGCACTTTTCGGCCGATTACCGGAGCGCCACCGACCTGCGGCTGTCGGCGGAGATCCGTCGCATCGAGTTCGAGGCGACGGCCGGCGAGATCGGCGCGCTGCTGCGCGAATCGACGCTGATCAAGACGCTGCTGCCGGCGCACAACCACGCGCTGCGACGCAAGGCCGACGCCGTCGTCGTCGAGCTTCCGGCCGAGCCGGGCCCACCGCGCTACCTGGCGGCCGCCGGCATCGAACCCCGCGAGCTGCCCGGCCGCTACGGGCCGTTCTCGTCCCGGCGCGCGGCGCGCGAGACGCTGCGCCACCTCGCCGCGGAGCACGCGCTGTGCTGGATCGCGCTCGGGCTCGAGAAGCGCAGCGGGCCCTGCTTCGCCCGCCAGGTGCGGCGCTGCGACGGTGCCTGCGTCGGCGCCGAGGCGCCGGCCGCGCACCACGCCCGGCTCGTCGCGGCCCTCGCGCCGCAGCGCATCCCCGCCTGGCCCTACGCGGGTGCGGTGGCGATTCGCGAGCACGACGCGCTGTCGGGACGCACCGACCTGCACGTGATCCGCGACTGGTGCTGGCTCGGCACGGCCAGCGACGACGCGGCGCTGGCGCAGCTGCTCGAGGCGTTGCCCCGCCCCGAATTCGACCCCGACGTCGCCCGCCTGCTGCTGCGCACGCTGGCGCGCGGCAGGCACGCGGTCGTCCCGCTGCCGGTGCCGGGGCGCGACGACGCCGAGGCCTTCGCCGCATGAGGATCCGCCACCGATGACCCACCCCCCCACGCCCGCCCCACAGGCGCCCGCGGCGCCGCTCACGCTGGTGTTCGGCGCCAGCGGCTACGTCGGCGCGCAACTGGTGGCCGCGCTGCGGGCAACGGGTGTGCCGGTCCGCGCGGCCGCCCGCAACCGCAAGGTGCTCGAGGCGCGCGAATGGCAGGACGTCGAACTGGTCGAGGCCGACGCGCTCGCCCCGGCGTCGCTCGCGCCGGCGCTCGCGGGCGTCGACGTCGCCTATTACCTCGTCCACTCGATGGCCGCGGGCAAGGATTTCGGCCGCCTCGACCTCGAGGCCGCGGCGAACTTCGCCCGGGCCGCCGCGGCGGCCGGGCTGCGCCGCATCGTCTATCTCGGCGGACTGGTGCCGCGCGACGCCGACTCCGAGCACCTCGTCTCGCGCAAGGCGACGGGCGACCAGCTGCGTGCCGGGCCCGTCCCGGTCACCGAAATCCGCGCCGGGATCATCGTCGGGCCGGGGTCGGCGGCCTACGAGGTGATGCGCGACCTCGTCTACCACCTGCCGGCAATGGTGACGCCGAAGTGGGTGCAGTCGCGCTCGTCGCCGATCGCACTGTCCAACCTGCTCCAGTACCTGATCGCCGTCGCGGCGCGTCCCGAAGCGGCCGGCCGGATCTACGACGCCGGCGGCCCCGAATACCTCTCCTACGAGGCAATGATGCGCGAGTTCGGCGCGGTCGTCGGCCGCTCGCCGCGGATCCTGCGCGTGCCGGTGCTCTCGCCCAGGCTGTCCTCCTACTGGCTGGGCCTGGTCACCGCGGTGCCGGCGAACATCGCCCGCGCGCTGATCGGCGGCCTGAAGCACGACATCCCCGCCGACGACGCGGCGCTGCGGCAGCTGGTGCCGCAGCCGCTGCTGACGTTCCGCGAGGCGGTGCTGGCGGCGCTGGCGGCGGAGAAGGCCAACACCGTCACCGCGCGCTGGACCGAGGGCGCGATGATGTATCGCGCCTATCGGCCCGACTACGCGTTCTACGCCAAGAAGGCCGGCGGCGCCGCCGAGACCGCAGCGTCGCCCGCGGCCGTCTGGCGCGTGGTGACGAGCCTCGGCGGGCGCAACCGGTACTTTTTCATGAACTGGATCTGGACGCTGCGCGAACTCGCCGACTGGCTGGTCGGCGGGCCGGGGCTCACCCGCGGCCGGCGCGACGCCGTCGACCTGCGGCTCGGCGACACCGTCGACTACTGGACGGTCGTGGGCCTCGAGCGCAACCGGCGCCTCACGCTCAACTTCGGCATGAAGGCGCCCGGCGCGGGCATCCTCGAGTTCGAGATCGAGCCCCTTGCCGACGGCCGGACGCGACTGACCGAGACCGCCTACTGGCATCCGCAGGGCGTCTGGGGGCTCGTCTACTGGGCGGTGCTGGTGCCCTTCCACCTGTTCATCTTCAAGGGAATGACGCGGGCGATGGTGCGGCGCGCGGAGGCGCTCAGTAAGGCAAGCCCACGTAGTTCTCCGCCAGCGCCGCCTGCGCCGCCTTCGAGCTGAACAGGTAGTCCAGTTCGGCCTGCTGGATCCGTTCGCCGAACGGGCCGTGGTCCGGAAAGCGATGCAGCAGCATCGTCATCCACCACGAGAAGCGCTCGGCCTTCCAGATCCGGCGCAGCGCACGCTCGGAGTAGGCGTCGAGCCCGCCGGAGCGCCCGTGGCGATAGTGCTCGACCAGGCCGTCGAACAGATAGCGGACGTCGCTGGCGGCGAGGTTGAGACCCTTGGCGCCGGTCGGCGGCACGATGTGCCCGGCGTCGCCGGCGAGGAACAGCCGGCCGAAGCGCAACGGCTCGGCGACGAAGCTGCGCAGCGGGGCGATGCTCTTCTCGAGCGACGCTCCGGTGACGAGGCCGGCCGCGGTGGCGGGGTCGAGCCGCGCCTTCAGCTCCGTCCAGAAGCGCTCGTCGGGCCACTGCTCGACGTGCTCGGCGAGCGAGCACTGCAGGTAGTAGCGGCTGCGGGTCCGGCTGCGCATGCTGCACAGCGCGAAGCCGCGCTCGTGCAGCACGTAGATGAGCTCGTCGGCGACCGGCGGCGTGTCGGAGAGGAGCCCCAGCCAGCCGAACGGATAGACGCGCTCGAAGTTCCGGATGGCGGACGCGGGCACGCTCTGCCGGCAGACGCCGTGAAAGCCGTCGCAGCCGGCGATGTAGTCGCACTCGAGCTCGTGCGTCGTGCCGGCGTGGCGGTAGCGAACCGTCGGCCGGTCGCCGTCGAAGCCGTGCACGCTCGCGTCCTCGGCCTCGTACACCGAGCGCGCGCCGCTCGCCCTGCGCGCCTCCATCAGGTCCTTGGTGACCTCGGTCTGGCCGTAGACGACGACGTGGTGGCCGCCGGTCAGCGCGGAGAGATCGACCCGATGCCGCCGTCCTCCCCACGCGATCTCGATGCCGCCGTGCACCAGTCCCTCGGCGTGCAGGCGCGCGCCCGCCCCCGCCTCGTCGAGCATGGCGACGGCGCCCTGCTCCAGCACGCCGGCGCGGATGCGGCCGAGCACGTAGGCCGGCGTGTGCCGCTCGACGATCACGTTGTCGATGCCGGCGCGGGTGAGCAGCTGCCCGAGCAGCAGACCCGACGGCCCGGCGCCGATGATGGCGACTTGCGTGCGCATGGTCGGTTCCTTTCGTCGTCGCGCCGGGGCGCCCCTCAGCCGGGGGCCGCGTGCGCCGCCAGCTGCCGCTCCAGCCGGTCGAGCGTCCGGTAGCAGGGCAGCACCTGCGCCACGGATGCATTGGGCTCGCGCCCCTCGCGGATCGCGGCGAAGAACTCGCGGTCCTGCAGCTCGATGCCGTTCATCGACACGTCGACCTGCGACACGTCGATCTTCTCGTCCTTGCCGTCGAACAGGTCGTCGTAGCGGGCGATGTACGTGCCGGTGTCGCCGATGTAGCGGAAGAACGTGCCCAGCGGGCCGTCGTTGTTGAAGGACAAGGACAGCGTGCAGATCGCACCGCTCTCCGCCTGCAGCTGGATCGACATGTCCATCGCGATGCCGAGCAGCGGATGGAGCGGCCCCTGCAGCGCGTTCGCCGCGACGATGTCGCTGCCGGTCTGCCACGCGAACAGGTCGACGGTGTGCGCGGCGTGGTGCCACAGCAGGTGGTCGGTCCACGAGCGCGGCTGGCCGAGCGCGTTGGTGTTCGTGCGGCGGAAGAAGTACGTCTGCACGTCCATCTGCTGGATGGCGAACTCGCCGGCCCGGATCTTCCGGTGCACCCACTGGTGGCTGGGATTGAAGCGGCGGGTGTGGCCGACCATCGCGACCCGTCCGCTCTGCGCTGCGACCCGCTGCACCTCCTCGGCGTCCCGCAGGCGGTCGGCCAGCGGGATCTCCACCTGGACGTGCTTGCCGGCACCGAGGCAGGCCTGCGCCTGCGCGGCGTGCAGCTGCGTCGGCGTGCAGAGGATCACCGCGTCGACGTCCGGCCGGGCCAGGCTGTCGGCGAGGTCGGTGGCGACGTGGCCGACGCCGTACTTCGCGGCGACCGCCCGCGTCTTGTCGAGCTCGCGGCCGACGAGCGACACCACCTCGACGCCGTCGATCAGCCGGATCGCGTCCAGGTGCTTGGTCCCGAAGGCGCCCGCGCCCGCGAGCGCCACCCCGATCCGAGCGCCCATCAGCTGTTCTCCAGCACCAGGTGGCCGACCGCGGTGTTGGACGCCGGCACGTGATAGAAGCGGTGGACGACGCGCGGCGGCGTGTCCGCCATCGCGCCGCGCGCGATCAGCCACATGACGAGCTCGATCCCTTCCGGAGCCGGCCTCGCGGACGTAGTCGACGTGCGGCATCTGCGACAGGCCTTCGGGGTCCGCGATCAGCCGGTCGAGGAAGGCGTTGTCGAACTCGCGGTTGATGAGCCCCGCGCGCGGCCCCTGCAGCTGGTGGCTCATCCCGCCGGTGCCCCAGATGTGCACGTTGAGCGGCTGGTCCCAGCGCTCGACCGCCCGGCGGATCGCCTTGCCGAGCTGCCAGCAGCGCCGTCCCGAAGGCACCGGGTACTGGACGACGTTGACCGCGAAGGGGATCACCGGGCAGGGCCAGGCGTCGACCTTTCCGCACAGCATCGACAGCGGCACGGTGAGGCCGTGGTCGACGTCCATCCGGTTGACGATGGTGAGGTCGAAGTCGTCCTGGATCACCGACTGCGCGATGTGCGCGGCGAGCTCCGGATGGCCCTTGACCACCGGCACCGGGCGCGGCCCCCAGCCCTCGTCGGCGGGCCGGAACTCCTCGGCGCAGCCGATCGCGAAGGTCGGGATCAGCTCCAGGCTGAAGGCGTTGGCGTGGTCGTTGTAGACGAGGAAAACGACGTCCGGCGGGTTCGCCTTCATCCACGCCCGCGACGCCTCGTAGCCCTTGAACACCGGCTGCCAGTACGGCTCGCCGGTCTTGCCCTGGTCCATCGCAATGCCCATCGCCGGGACGTGCGAGGTGTAGACGCTGGCCGTGATCTTCGCCATCACTTCTGCTCCCCGATGAATCGGTTACCCTCGATCGACCGCCCGCCCGCGAGCATCATCGCCCGGTACTGCTCCTCGGTCATCCCGGTCATGCTGCCGGCGATCTGCTGGAAGGTCTTGCCGTCGGTGCCGCCGATCTTGGACAGGAAGTAGACGTTGCCGCCGAGCGCGATGCAGCGATTGAGGTCGCGCGCCAGCACCGCCTGCTTCTGCTCCTCGGTCATCGGCCACTCGTCGAGATAGGCGCGCTCGCCGGCCTTGAAGCGGGCCCGGTTCTCGGGCTTCATCAGCGACATGCAGAACTGGTTCAGGTGGTAGCCCTTGCGCGACTGCTCGGCGTCGAAGATGGTCGTGCCGGGGATGTCCTTGTACGGTTTGTCGAGTGCCATCGGTGTCTCCTTCAGCGCGATGCTTCGGGCCAGTAGAGCCGCATCGGGTTGTCGACCAGCAGCTTGCGCTGCAGTTCGGGGGTCGGCGCGATGTGCGGAATGAAGTCCACCAGCAGGCCGTCGTCGGGCATGTGGTCCTTGAGGTTGGGGTGCGGCCAGTCGGTGCCCCAGAGCACGCGGTCGGGGAAGGTCTCGACCAGCCGGCGCGCGAACGGCACGACGTCGCGATAGGCGTGCCGCTCGCCGTCCAACGCCGGCGGCCCGGCGACCGACAGCCGTTCCGGGCAGCTCACCTTCGACCAGACGTTCGGGTGCTCGCGCATCATGGCGACGAACCGCTCGAACTCGGGCCCGTCGACCGGCCGGGTCACGTCGGGACGGCCCATGTGGTCGACGACCACGATCGTCGGCAGCGCGGTGAAGAAGTCCATCAGCTCCGGCAGGTCCGCCGCCTCGAAGTAGACGACCACGTGCCAGCCGAGCGGCGCGATCCGCTGCGCGATCTCCAGCAGCTCGTCGCGCGGCGTGAAGTCCACCAGCCGCCGGACGAAGTTGAAGCGCGTGCCGCGCACGCCGGCGGCGTGCAGCGCTGCGAGCTCGGCGTCGTTCACGCTGCGCCGCACGGTGGCGACGCCGCGGGCGCGGCCGTCGGCGTGCTGCAGCGCGTCGACCAGCGCGCGATTGTCGGCGCCGTGGCAGGTCGCCTGGACGACGACGTTGCGCGCGAAGCCGAGCCGGTCGCGCAGCGCGAAGAGCTGATCCTTCGCTGCGTCGCAGGGCGTGTACTTGCGCTCCGGCGCGTAGGGGAAACCGCGCGCCCGGGCCGAACACGTGGCAGTGCGCGTCCACCGCGCCGGGCGGTACGCGAAAGTGCGGCACCGACGGGTCGGGATGAAACGGGAGCCAGCCCGGGGTCATTTCGAAGGCCATGGCGTTCGCAGGGCGATGCGGATTCGGGGCGGGCCCGGCAGCGGCTTCAGTCGACGTACCGGAGGCCGGCCTTGGCCAGCGGCTCGCGCATCCGGTACATGTCGAGCCCCAGCACGCCGGCGGCGAGCTGCTTGCGCTTGTCGGCTTCGTTGACCTCGCGCGCCGCGGCGGCGTCGGCGACCTGCGGTGCGATCGCCGCGGGCACGACGACGATGCCGTCGTCGTCGGCGATCACCACGTCGCCGGGATGCACCTGCGCGCCGGCGCAGACCACGGGGACGTTCACCGAGCCCAGCGTCGCCTTGACCGTGCCGCGGGCGCTGATCGCGCGCGAGAACACCGGAAACTGCATCGCGGTGAGGTCCTTGACGTCGCGGACGCCGCCGTCGATGACCAGTCCCCGCCCGCCCCGCGCGCGAAAGCTCGTCGCCAGCAGGTCGCCGAAATAGCCGTCGTCGCTGTCGGCCGTGCACGCGGCGACGATGACGTCCCCCTCGCGCAGCTCGCCGGCGGCGACGTGCAGCATCCAGTTGTCGCCGGGCTGCAGCAGGACGGTCACCGCGGTGCCGCACAGCCGGGCGCCGGCGTAGATCGGCCGCAGGTAGGGCTTCATCAGCCCGACGCGGCCCATCGCCTCGTGGATGGTGGCGACGCCGAATCCCGCCAGCCGGTCCACGGCCGCGCGGTCCGCGCGCACGATGTTGCGGCGGACGACGCCGAGGTCGTTCATGCTCATTCGGTCTCCTTCGGTTTACCGGCCCTGGGCCTTGAGCGCGGCGTCGAGCCGCGGATAGACGCGCCGGGCATTGCCCTCGTAGATCCTGTGCCGGTCTTCGGCGGAGAGCGCGGCCGCTTCGATGTAGCGCCGGGTGTCGTCGTAGTGGAAGCCCGTCTCCGGGTCGATGCCGCGCACCGCGCCGATCATCTCCGAGGCGAACAGCACGTTGTCCACCGGGATCACCCGGGTCAGGAGGTCGATGCCCGGCTGGTGGTAGACGCAGGTGTCGAAGAAGATGTTGTTCAGCAAGTGATCCTTCAGCAGCGGCTTCTTCAGCTCCTGCGCCAGCCCCCGGAAGCGTCCCCAGTGATAGGGCACCGCGCCGCCGCCGTGCGGAATCACGAATTTGAGCGTCGGGAAGTCGCGGAACAGGTCGGCGGTGAGGCACTGCATGAACGCCGTGGTGTCGGCGTTGAGGTAGTGCGCGCCGGTGGTGTGGAAGCAGGCGTTGCAGCTGGTGCTGACGTGGATCATCGCCGGGATGTCGTACTCGACCATCTTCTCGTAGATCGGGTACCAGTGGCGGTCGGACAGCGGCGGCTCCCGCCAGTGGCCGCCCGAGGGATCGGGGTTGAGGTTGATGGCGACGAACCCGTACTCGTTGACGCACTTCTCCAGCTCGGGGATGCAGGTCTTCGGATCGACCCCGGGCGACTGCGGCAGCATCGCCGCGCCGATGAAGTGGTCGGGGAACAGCCGGCTCACCCGGTGGCAGAGCTCGTTGCAGATCGCCGACCAGGTCGCGCTGGTCTGGAAGTCGCCGATGTGGTGCGCCATGAAGCTCGCCCGCGGCGAGAAGATCGTGAGGTCGCTGCCGCGCTCCTTCATCCTGGCCAGCTGGTTGCTCTCGATGCTCTCGCGCAGCGCGTCGTCGCCGATCACCAGCTCGGCGGCGCGCGGCGCCACCGCCGGATCCTCGAGCCCGGCAACCTGGCGGCTGCGCCACTCCTCGAGCGCCTTGGGTGCGGTCGTGTAGTGACCGTGGCAATCGATGATCACGTGGACCTTCCTTTCCATATCGATGCGGGAATCATGACCTCGCCGCGCATGAGCAGCCGCGCGGTGCGCAGCAGCGCGGCGCGAACGACGTTCTGCGGGTTGGCCGGATCGACCTCGAGCTCGACGCTGAACTCGCCGGTCGGGTGCTCGACGGAGACCTTGCGGGCGCGGCCCGGCGGCAGCGCCGCGATGCCGTCGCACACCGAGCCCTCCAGCACGCAGGCAGTGGCCACCGTCACCGCGGCCAGCACGCCGATCGCGTCGTGGCAGACGTGCGGGATGAAGCTGCGCGTGCACAGGCTGCCGCCGTGGCGCGGCGGCGCGATCAGCGTCATCTTCGGGTAGTTCCTGGCCGTCACGTCGCCCAGGCCCATCGCGTGGCCGCAGGCGATCCGCAGGCGCTCGAGCCGCGCCTTCAGTTCGCGGTCGCCGTTCAGCTCGGCGACGCTCTCGTAGCCGCTGCGACCAACGTCCGCCGCGCGCAGCAGCACCAGCGGCATGCCGTTGTCGATGCAGGTGACGTCGACGCCGTCGACGACGTCGCGCACCCGGCCGGTGGGCAGCAGCCCGGCGCAGACCGATCCGGCGGTGTCGAGGAAATTGATGGTGATCGGCGCCGCCGTCCCCGGCACGCCGTCGATCCGCGCGTCGCCCGCGTACTCGACCCGGCCGCCCGGCGTCCGCACGGTGATGTCGCACTGCATGTCGGTGTTGCGCGTCAGCACGCGGAAGCGGCTGCGGTCCCCCTGCGGCGCGACCATGCCGGTCTCCAGCGCGAAGGGCACGACCGCGGCCAGCATGTTGCCGCAGTTGGGCGTCGTGTCGACGGTGTCCCGGTCGGGCTGCAGCTGCGCGAAGAGAAAATCGAGGTCCACGCCAGGCTTGGTGCCGCGGCCGACGATGCCGACCTTGCTGGTCAACGGGTGCGCGCCGCCCAGGCCGTCGATCTGCCGCGCGTCCGGCGAGCCCATGACCGCGAGCAGCACCCGGTCGCGCAGCGCAACGTCCGCCGGCAGGTCGGCGACATCGAAGAACGGCCCGCGCGAAGTACCGCCGCGCATGAACAGACAGGGGATGGCCGTTTGAATGGGGTGCTCCTCCGGTCGATCTGCCGTCGACCCACCGCCGAAGTTTGCGCCCGCCGCGGGCTATCGAAAAGCCCGGTTGCTACACTAGCAGCTATGCCAACGTGGCATGGCCCGCCGCGAGCAATTCGGAACCGCCATGGATCTCAAGCAGCTCGAGTACTTCATTCACGTCGTCGACCTCGGCGGGTTCAGCCGGGCGGCCCGGGCGTTGGGCATCGCGCAGCCGGCGATCAGCCGCCAGGTCCGCAGCCTCGAGGTCGAGCTGCGGCAGACGCTGCTGCTGCGCAACGGTCGCGGCGCCACCCCGACCGAAGCCGGGAAGCGTCTGCTGGAACATGCCCGCGGCATCCTGCAGCAGGTCGACCGCGCGCGGCACGACGTCGACGAGACCAAGGGCGCGTCGGTCGGCAAGGTCGTCGTCGGCCTGCCGCCCACGGTCGCCCGGCACCTGACCGTGCCGGTGGTGCGCGAGTTCCGCCAGCGCTATCCTCGGGCGGCGCTCAGCATCGTCGAGGGGTTCTCGTCGACGCTCCAGGAGTGGCTGGCCGTCGGCCGCGTGGACGTGGGGCTGGTCTACAACCCGACTCCGTCGCCGGCGATCGACATCCGCGTGCTGCTCGAGGAGCCGCTGTGCCTCATCGGCCCGCGGCGCGACGGCAGCGAGCCCCGGAAACTGCGGCTGGCCGACCTGCCGCGGTTCCCGCTGATCCTCCCCAGCCAGCCCAATGCCATCCGCCGCCTGGTCGAGACGCGCCTCGCGGGCCTCGGCCTGCGGCCGCAGGTGGCGATGGAAATCGATGCGGTGCCCGCGATCCTGGAACTGGTTGCCGAGGGTCACGGCTTCGCGGTGCTGTCGTCGCGCGCGCTGCTCGGTGCCGCGACGGCCGACCGGCTGCATTCGCGGACCATCGTCCAGCCGCAGCTGAAAAGCGCGCTGGCGATCGTCACCTCGGCGCAGCGGCCCTCGACGCCGCTGCAGAAGGCGGTGATCGCCATGATCGAGGAACTCGCCGGGCCGGTGCTCTCTTCGGCGTGACCGGCAGCCGGGGCGCGGCGCTCGCCGGCACGGACTTCAACGATCAGGCGCTCGCGGTCGCGACGGCCGGCGGACGGCGCGTGACCAGCAGCTTGTCGACGCGATTGCCGTCCATGTCGACGATCTCGAAGGTGAGGTCGTCCCAGTCGAACCTGTCGGCCACGCGCGGCACGCGGTCGAGCATGAGCATGGCGAAGCCGCCGATGGTCTGATAGCTCTCCAGCTCCTGCTCCGGCAACGCCTGGTCGATGTCGAGGACGTCCTTGAACCGCTCCACCGTCACGCTGCCGTCGATCAGCCAGGAGCTGTCGTCGCGCTGCACCACGTCGCGGTCGTTCTCGTCCTCGGCGGTCGCGATGTCGCCGACCAGCGCCTCCATGACGTCGTTCAGCGTGGCGAGCCCCACGGTGTCGCCGAATTCGTTGACCACCAGCGCCATCGTCTGCCGATGCTTCTTGAACGACGCCATCAGCTCCATCACCGTCAGCGTCTCCGGCACGAACAGCGGCTTGGCGAGGTTGGTGAGCTCGAACGGCCGGCCGGCCAGCGACGCCTCGAGCAGCGACTTGGCCAGCACGATGCCCTCGATGTTCTTCAGCCCTCCGTGCACGACCGGGAAGCGGGAGTGGTGCGCATCGCGAATGCGCTGGACGTTGGCCGCCAGCGGGTCGTCCAGATCGAGGTAGACGATGTCGCCGCGCGGCGTCATCACGCCGGTCACCCGCATTTCATCGAGCCGGAACACGCGATTGACGAGCTGCTGCTCGTGCTCCTCGAACACGCCCGCCTCGGCCCCCTGTTCCATCAGCACCTTGATCTCCTCCTCGGTGACCGGCGACTCCACCGCCGACCGCAGGCCGAGCAGGTTGAGAAAGCCCTCGGTGGCGGCGGTCAGCACGTGGACCACCGGGTAGGTGATCCGCGCGAGCAGGTGCATCAGCGGCGCGACGATGCCGGCCACGCGCTCCGGATTGAGCAGGGCCAGCCGCTTCGGCACCAGCTCGCCCAGGATCAGCGACGCCAGCGTGATGCCGGAGATGACGATCGCCGATGCCATCCCCTGCGAATGCCGGTCCAGCAGGGGCCACTGCGAGAGCCACTCGGACAGGCCCGTCACGAGGGTCGCCTCTCCGAACGCGCCGCTGGAGATGCCGATCACCGTGATGCCGACCTGGATCGTCGCCAGAAAGGTCGAGGGATTCTGCGCCAGCTGCAGGGCGACACGGGCCCCCTGCTTGCCCTCGTCGGCGAGGTGCTGCAGCCGGGCCTTGCGCGCCGAGACGATGGCCATCTCCGACATCGAGAACAGGCCGTTGAGCAGGGTTAGGAAAAAGAGGAGGAGCAATTCCATGGGATGAGGCGGATGAGCCGGCCGGTCGTGCGCCGGGCACGAGTCAAGTATGCCAGAGCGGCGGCGCGGTCATCGGCGAAGGGAACCGCCGGCGAATCCGGGCCGCCGCGGTGGCGGGTGCTCAGACAGGCGAGGCCGCCGGTGCGCCGCGCCGGAGCGGGGCCAGCAACAACGCCTTCACGGTGCGACGATCATCCAGGGCATCGGCATCTCGAATTCTGCCGTATCGGCGATGCCGCTCCCGTCCATGAACCAGATCGCAACCGATCCATCGACGTTTCGCCAGAGCATCTCGTCCTTGCCGTCGCCATCGAGATCACCGGAACCCACGAGCAGCGAGTCGGCAGCCATGTTGAACGTGGCGGTGCTGCCGATGGTCTGGTCGTTCATGTACCAGACGACCAGGTCGCCAGTGGAGGAATTGCGCCAGAACAGATCGGCACCGCGGTCGCCATCGAGATCGCCCGCTCCTGCGATTTCCCAATCCAACGGAACGGAGTACGACGCCGAACTGCTTCGAGTGCCTCCCCGCATGGACCAGATCGCAACGGCACCGGTGAGCGTCTCGCGCCAAGCGAGATCCGCATGGCCGTCACCGTCGAAATCCGCGGCTGCTTCGAGCAACCAGCTCTCCGGCACGGTGTAGACATCGGTGCGCACTGTCGTCGACCGGTCCATGAACGAAATCGCGAACTCGCCGGACGCAGGATGCCGAGAGAGGATGTCCACCTTCCCGTCACCGTCGACGTCGGCCAATGCCTCGACGGTCCAGTCGGCTGCCTGCGCAAGAGGCGCCGATGCCACCACCCGGCCGGCATTCATGAACCAGATCGTTGCGTCGCCGGCATCCGGGCTGCGCCACAGCAGGTCGGCCTTGCCGTCACCGTCGAAATCACCCGTCCCGACCAGTTGCCAGTTGCCGGGCACGGTCAAGCGTGCCTTGGACTCGATCGTGCTGCCTGCCATGAACCAGAGTTCCACCGAGCCGGTTCCGGACTGCTGCCAGACGACGTCACTGCGCCCACGGCCCCGGAAATCGGTCGCACGGGCCCCGGGACGACCAACGCGCACCGGTGTCGCAGCTTTCGACTGCACTGGCGTCAGGCGATCGGCGGAAGCAGCCTGCGCCACCGTGCCGATGCGCACGTCGTCGATGAACCCGGTGAAGTCGACACCGCCACCGCCGACGCCGACCAGCGTCACGGTGTGCGCTCCCGTGCCGGCGATCGCGAACGGTGCCGTCTGGTAGGCACCGTACGCCGTCGTCGGCGCTGGTACTGGCCGACGGCGACACCGTCCACCCGCACCTCGATCGCCTGCGCACCCAGCTGGTAGTTGCCGCGCTGCGCCGCCTTGAAACTCACCGTGTACTGACCCGCGCTCAGAGTCGCCGTCTGCGCAAGGCTGCCCCCCTGCTGCACGAACGCCACCTGCACCCCTTCCGGCGCCGCCGGGTTGCCGCTGGTGAACGCATTGCCGTTCCCGGTGATGCCGGTGTTGCCGCTGAACACCCAGCCAACCCCGCCCGGCGCATACTGAAAACCTCCCGCCAGAGACGGCGCCTCGAACCCCAGGTTCGCGAACGGCGCCCCCGCATTGATCACCTGCGACAGCGCGCTGCTGATCGATCCCGCGTTGACCCCGTCGCCGCCATAGCTCGCCGTGATCGTCCGCGTGCCCACCGCGAGGCTCGCCGTGCTGCACGTCGCCGTCCGGCTGTTGCCGCTGCCCGCCAGCGCTACCGCGCCGCAGCCACCGATCACCGCCCCGTTGTCGGCAAACTGCACCACCCCCGTCGGCGCCGCACCGGTCACCGTCGCCGTCAAGGTGACGCTCACCCCCGCCACGGCCGGGTTGGCCGAACTGGCAAGGCCCGTCGTCGTCGCTGCCGGCGCGACCGGCGCCCCGATGCGCACGTCGTCGATGAACCCGGTGAAGTCGACACCGCCACCGCCGACGCCGACCAGCGTCACGGTGTGGGCACCCGTGTTGGCGATGTTGAACGGTGCCGTCTGGTAGGCACCGTACGCCGCCGTCGGCGCCTGGTACTGGCCGACGGCGACACCGTCCACCCGCCTCGATCGCCTGCGCACCCACCGGGTAATTGCCGCGCTGCGCCGCCTTGAAACCCACCGTGTACTGACCCGCGCTCAGGTTCGCCGTCTGCGAAACGCTGCCACCCTGCTGCACGAACGCCACCTGCACCCCTTCCGGCGCCGCCGGGTTGCCGCTGGTGAACGCATTGCCGTTCCCGGTGATGCCGGTGTTGCCGCTGAACACCCAGCCAACCCCGCCCGGCGCATACTGAAAACCTCCCGCCAGAGACGGCGCCTCGAACCCCAGGTTCGCGAACGGCGCCCCCGCATTGATCACCTGCGACAGCGCGCTGCTGATCGATCCCGCGTTGACCCCGTCGCCGCCGTAGCTCGCCGTGATCGTCCGCGTGCCCACCGCCAGACCCCCCGTGCTGCACGTCGCCGTCCGGCTGTTGCCGCTGCCCGCCAGCACCGACCGCGCCGCAGCCACCGATCACCGCCCCGTTGTCGGCAAACTGCACCACCCCCGTCGGCGCCGCACCGGTCACCGTCGCCGTCAAGGTGACGCTCACCCCCGCCACGGCCGGGTTGGCCGAACTGGCAAGGCCCGTCGTCGTCGTCGCCGGCGCAACCGGCGCCCCGATGCGCACGTCGTCGATGAACCCGGTGAAGTCGGCACCGCCACCGCCGACGCCGACCAGCGTCACGGTGTGGGCACCCGTGTTGGCGATGTTGAACGGTGCCGTCTGGTAGGCACCGTACGCCGTCGTCGGCGCCTGGTACTGGCCGACGGCGACACCGTCCACCCGCACCTCGATCGCCTGCGCACCCAGCTGGTAGTTGCCGCGCTGCGCCGCCTTGAAACTCACCGTGTACTGACCCGCGCTCAGGTTCGCCGTCTGCGAAACGCTGCCACCCTGCTGCACGAACGCCACCTGCACCCCTTCCGGCGCCACCGGATTGCCGCTGGTGAACGCATTGCCGTTCCCGGTGATGCCCGTGTTGCCGCTGAACACCCACGCCACCCCGCCCGGCGCGTACTGAAAACCTCCCGCCAGAGACGGCGCCTCGAACCCCAGGTTCGCGAACGGCGCCCCCGCATTGATCACCTGCGACAGCGCGCTGCTGATCGATCCCGCGTTGACCCCGTCGCCGCCATAGCTCGCCGTGATCGTCCGCGTGCCCACCGCGAGGCTCGCCGTGCTGCACGTCGCCGTCCGGCTGTTGCCGCTGCCCGCCAGCGCGACCGCGCCGCAGCCACCGATCACCGCCCCGTTGTCGGCAAACTGCACCACACCCGTCGGCGCCGCACCGGTCACCGTCGCCGTGAAGGTGACGCTCACCCCCGCCACCGCCGGGTTGGCCGAACTGGCAAGGCCCGTCGTCGTCGTCGCCGGCGCCACCGGCGCCCCGATGCGCACGTCGTCGATGAACCCGGTGAAGTCGGCACCACCGCTTCCGACGCCAACCAGCGCCAGCGTGTGCGCTCCGGTGCTGGCAATCGCGAACGGCGCCGTCTGGTAGGCACCGTACGCCGTCGTCGGCGCCTGGTACTGGCCGACGGCGACACCGTCCACCCGCACCTCGATCGCCTGCGCACCCAGCTGGTAGTTGCCGCGCTGCGCCGCCTTGAAACTCACCGTGTACTGACCCGCGCTCAGAGTCGCCGTCTGCGCAACGCTGCCACCCTGCTGCACGAACCCCACCCGCACCCCTTCCGGCGCCACCGGATTGCCGCTGGTGAACGCATTGCCGTTCCCGGTGATGCCGGTGTTGCCGCTGAACACCCAGCCAACCCCGCCCGGCGCATACTGAAAACCTCCCGCCAGAGGCGGCGCCTCGAACCCCAGGTTCGCAGGCTCGGTGGACGCGTTGACCACCTGCGACAGCGCCCGGCTGGTCGACCCTGCGTTGCCCAAACCGCCGCCATAGCTCGCTGAAACGGCGTGCGCGCCCACGGCAAGAATCGCCGTGCTGCACGTCGCCGTCCGGCTGTTGCCGCTGCCCGCCAGCGCGACCGCGCCGCAGCCACCGATCACCGCCCCGTTGTCGGCAAACTGCACCACCCCCGTCGGCGCCGCACCGGTCACCGTCGCCGTGAACACGACGTTCTGCGACAGGACGCTCGGGTTGGCTGACGACTCGATGCTCGTGGTCGTGAGCCCGGCGGACGGAACGACAACGTTCGAGCTCAACGATGCAGGGCCCGTACCGATGCCGCTGGTGGCGGTCACCGTGAACGTGTAAGCCTCATCGTTGACGAGACCGGCCACGAGTATCGAGGTGCAGGGGGCCGTGCAACTGCCGGTCCGATTGCCCGGCGACGAAGTCGCCGTATACGTCGTGATCGCGCTGTCACCGGCGTCCGCCGGATCGAAACTCACCAGTGCATGTCCGTTTCCTGCGCTCGCCGTGACATTGGCAGGCCTTCCCGGCCAAGTCGAAAGGACACCGACGGGCGTCCAGGTGCCCATCAAGGACCTGTCGCCGAGCTGGCCATTCGCGTTGTTGCCCCAGCAGCGCGCTTCGCCGAGAGCCGTCAGAGCGCAGCTATGGTTGAGACCGGCTGCGATAGCCGTCACACCGCTGTCGAGCCCGACGACGTCGACCGGCGTCAGGCGCTGGATCGTGGAGTTGTCTCCAAGCTGTGCATCGGCGTTCCTCCCCCAGCACTTGACACCTCCGCTGCTGGTGAGTGCACAGGTGTGGGATCCACCGGCCGCAATCGCCGTGACCCCGGTCGCCAAACCGACGACATCGACGGGCACCAGGCGCTCAGTCGTGGAATCGTCGCCCAGCTGACCATGGGAGTTGCTGCCCCAGCACTTCACCCCACCGTTGCTCGTCAACGAACAGGAGTGTGCATCGCCCGCGACGACCGCAACGCCGGTGCCGATGCCACCCGGCGGCGGAGACCCGCGGTCGACCTTGTCTCCGGTGCCGAGTTGTCCGAAGGCATTGCTCCCCCAGCATCCGACGGTACCGCTTCCCCCTACGGCACAGCTGTGATCGGCACCGGCGGCGATCGATAACACGTTGCTGCCAAGCACCGTCACCCGAACCGGGACTGCGCTGGAGGTCTGGGTGAAGTTCCCCAGCTGACCACTGGCATTGTTCCCCCAGCAATAGGTCGCTCCAACGTTCGCCAGCGCACAGGTGTGGAGCCCGCCCAGCGCAACCGCGGTGGCGTCGCTGGCAAGCCCGCTGACGGGGACAGGCTCCAGATGCCGTTCTATCGAGGGATCACCGTCTCCGAGTTGCCCGGAGTCATTGAGCCCCCAACACCAAACCTCGCCTGCGCCTTTGACTGCGCAACTGTGCCGACTTCCGCCGTCAATCGCCGTCACCCCGCTCAGACTGGAGACCTTTGCCGGGCTCAGGCGCGTGTCACTCGAGCCGTCGCCGATCTGACCACTTCCGTTGTCGCCCCAGCATTTCACTTCGCCTGCGTTGGTGATCGCACAACTGTGCAGGTTGCCCGCGGCAATCTTCACCGCATCGGTCATGCCGAGGATCGCCTTCGGCACGGCGGCATTGGATGCGACCGACGAGAGGCTGGCACCCACGACATTGGTGGCCGTGACCGTGAACGTATAGGCAGTGCCGTTGTCGAGCCCTGTTATCACGTGTTTGGTCACCGTCGCGCCGGCATTCGTGTCCACTCCGCCCGCGGGATTCGAGGTGACCACATATCCGAGGACGGGGTTTGCCACGCTGGCTGATTCGGCGAAGCTCACGGTCGCCTGGGCATTTCCCGCCACCGCGGTCACGGCGGTCGGTGGATTCGGTGGCGGGCTTGGAGTGATGCTGTTCGACGCCGCCGACGCCGGGCCGGTGCCGACCGCATTGGTCGCCGTCACCGTGAACGTGTACGCCGTGCCGTTGGCCAGGCCCGACACCGTGATCGACGTGCACGGCGCCGTACAGCTGCCGGTCAAGTTCCCCGGGCTCGAGGTCGCCGTGTACTGCGTGATCGCACTGCCGCCATTACTCGCCGGCGCCGTGAAGCCCACCGTCGCCTGCGCATTTCCCGGGGCAGCCATGGCCGCCGTCGGCGCCCCCGGCACCGTCGCCGGCGTCACCGCCGCCGACGCCGCCGACGCCGGGCCGGTGCCGACCGCATTGGTCGCCGTCACCGTGAACGTGTACGCCGTGCCGTTGGTCAGGCCCGACACCGTGATCGACGTGCACGGCGCCGTGCAGCTGCCGGTGAAGTTGCCCGGATTGGACGTCGCCGTGTACTGCGTGATCGCACTGCCGCCGTCGCTCGCCGGCGCCGTGAAGCCCACCGTCACCTGACCGTTGCCCCGGGTCGCCGTCACCGCCGTCGGCGCCCCCGGCACCGTCGCCGGCGTCACCGCCGCCGACGCCGCCGACGCCGGGCCGCTGCCGACCGCATTGGTCGCGGTCACCGTGAACGTGTACGCCGTGCCGTTGGCCAGGCCCATTACGGTGATCGACGCGCACGGCGCCGTGCAATTGCCGGTGAAGTTGCCGGGATTGGACGTCGCCGTGTAGCTGGTGATCGCACTGCCGCCATTACTCGCCGGCGCCGTGAAGCCCACCGTCACCTGACCGTTGCCCCGCGTCGCCGTCACCGCCGTCGGCGCCCCCGGCACCGTCGCCGGCGTCACCGCCGCCGACGCCGCCGACGCCGGGCCGGTGCCGACCGCATTGGTCGCCGTCACCGTGAACGTGACGCCGTGCCGCTGGCCAGGCCCATTACGGTGATCGACGCGACGGCGCCGTGCAGGGAGGGGTGAGGTGTGGTGAGCCACCCCCGAACTGTCCGTTGCCGCCGGTCGGCGGCGCAGTGCCGGTGAAGTTGCCGGGATTGGACGTCGCGTGCTGCGTGATCGCACTGCCGCCGTCACTGGCCGGCGCCGTGAAGCCCACCGTCACCTGACCGTTGCCCCGCGTCGCCGTCACCGCCGTCGGCGCCCCCGGCACCGTCGCCGGCGTCACCGCCGCCGACGCCGCCGACGCCGGGCCGGTGCCGACCGCATTGGTCGCCGTCACCGTGAACGTGTACGCCGTGCCGTTGGCCAGGCCCATTACGGTGATCGACGCGCACGGCGCCGTGCAATTGCCGGTGAAGTTGCCGGGATTGGACGTCGCCGTGTACTGCGTGATCGCACTGCCGCCGTCGCTGGCCGGCGCCGCGAAGCCCACCGTCGCCTGACCGTTGCCCGCGTCGCCGTCACCGCCGTCGGCGCCCCGGCACCGTCGCCGGCGTCACCGCCGCCGACGCCGCCGACGCCGGGCCGGTGCCGACCGCATTGGTCGCCGTCACCGTGAACGTGTACGCCGTGCCGTTGGCCAGGCCCGACACCGTGATCGACGCGCACGGCGCCGTGCAATTGCCGGTGAAGTTGCCGGGACTGGACGTCGCCGTGTACTGCGTGATCGCACTGCCGCCGTCGCTGGCCGGCGCCGCGAAGCCCACCGTCACCTGACCGTTGCCCCGCGTCGCCGTCACCGCCGTCGGCGCCCCCGGCACCGTCGCCGGCGTCACCGCCGCCGACGCCGCCGACGCCGGGCCGGTGCCCACCGCATTGGTCGCCGTCACCGTGAACGTGTACGCCGTGCCGTTGGCCAGGCCCAGTACGGTGATCGATGCGCACGGCGCCGTGCAGCTGCCGGTGAAGTTGCCGGGATTGGACGTCGCCGTATACTGCGTGATCGCACTGCCGCCGTCGCTGGCCGGTGCCGTGAAGCCCACCGTCACCTGACCGTTGCCTCGCGTCGCCGTCACCGCCGTCAGCGCCCCGGCACCGTCGCCGGCGTCACCGCCGCCGACGCCGCCGACGCCGGGCCGGTGCCGACCGCATTGGTCGCCGTCACCGTGAACGTGTACGCCGTGCCGTTGGTCAGGCCCGACACGGTGATCGATGCGCACGGCGCCGTGCCGCTGCCGGGGAAGTTGCCGGGATTGGACGTCGCCGTCTACTGCGTGATCGCACTGCCGCCATGACTCGCCGGTGCCGTGAAGCCCACCGTCACCTGACCATTGCCTCGCGTCGCCGTCACCGCCGTCGGCGCCCCCGGCACCGTCGCCGGCGTCACCGCCGCCGACGCCGCCGACGCCGGGCCGGTGCCGACCGCATTGGTCGCCGTCACCGTGAACGTGTACGCCGTGCCGTTGGCCAGGCCCGACACCGTGATCGACGCGCACGGCGCCGTGCAACTGCCGGTGAAGTTGCCGGGACTGGACGTCGCCGTGTAGCTGGTGATCGCACTGCCGCCGTCGCTCGCCGGCGCCGTGAAGCCCACCGTCACCTGACCGTTGCCCCGCGTCGCCGTCACCGCCGTCGGCGCCCCCGGCACCGTCGCCGGCGTCACCGCCGCCGACGCCGCCGACGCCGGGCCGGTGCCGGCCGCATTGGTCGCCGTCACCGTGAACGTGTACGCCGTGCCATTGGTCAGCCCCGACACCGTGATCGACGCGCACGGCGCCGTGCAGCTGCCGGTGAAGTTGCCGGGACTGGACGTCGCCGTGTAGCTGGTGATCGCGCTGCCGCCGTCGCTGGCCGGCGCCGTGAAGCCCACCGTCACCTGACCGTTGCCCCGGGTCGCCGTCACCGCCGTCGGCGCCCCCGGCACCGTCGCCGGCGTCACCGCCGCCGACGCCGCCGACGCCGGGCCGGTGCCCACCGCATTGGTCGCCGTCACCGTGAACGTGTACGCCGTGCCGTTGGTCAGGCCCGACACCGTGATCGACGTGCACGGCGCCGTGCAGCTGCCGGTGAAGTTGCCCGGATTGGACGTCGCCGTGTACTGCGTGATCGCACTGCCGCCGTCGCTGGCCGGCGCCGCGAAGCCCACCGTCACCTGACCGTTGCCCCGCGTCGCCGTCACCGCCGTCGGCGCCCCCGGCACCGTCGCCGGCGTCACCGCCGCCGACGCCGCCGACGCCGGGCCGGTGCCGGCTTCGTTCGTCGCCGTCACCGTGAAGGTATAGGGAATTCCGTTGGTCAAACCCGTGATCACGTGCGTCGTCGACGTCGAACCGTCATTGCTGTCCACACCTCCGGCAGGATTGGACGCCACCGTGTAACCGGTGACGGGGCCACCGCCGACATATGCCGGGGAGCTGAACGTCACCGTCGCTGAGGCATCGATGGCCGTCGCGCTGACATTGGTCGGCGCATCGGGCGCGCCTCCGAGAACCTCCACCGGCGTCCAGCGCTCGGTGATCGAGTTGTCGCCAACCTCGCCAGAGCCGTTCGTCCCCCAACACCTGCCGACTCCGCTCGACAACCGAGCGCAGCTGTGCGTCTTTCCGGCGCTCAGACCCGCAACACCGCTCGCGAGCCCGACGACATCGACGGGCGTGAGCCTTTGCTCGGTCGAGCCGTCGCCAAGCTGACCATTGGCATTGCGACCCCAGCACTTCGCGGCTCCGCCGATCAACGCGCAGGTGTGGGCGCCTCCGGCCGAGACCACGGTCGCCCCGCTGACACCCGGCACGTCGAGCGGGATGTTGCTCTGAGCGGTGGAGTCATTGCCGAGTTGGCCGTTGCCGTTGACTCCCCAGCACTTCACGGCGCCAGTGGCCAGCGCACAAACGTGCTGGTCGCCGGCCGTGATCGCCGACACTCCGGTGAGACCGGGAATTTCGGCAGGAGTCGTCTGGTTCGCAGGACCGGGGCCCGTGCCCAGTTCGCCGGAAGTGTTGAGACCCCAGCACTTCACCGCGCCGCCCGTCATCAAGGCACAGGTGCGGTCGCCCCCTGCCGCAAGCGCAAGCACGCCGGTCAGGCCGCTCACCTGCACCGGTGTCGGGCGGTCCGTGGTGGAGTTGTCACCCAACTGCCCCCCAGCATTCGCACCCCAGCAATGCACGGCCCCCGTCCCGCTGGCGATCGTGCAGGTGTGCGCCCGGCCCGCAGCGATGCCGGTCGCCTCGCCGACGCTCACCGTGACGGGCACGGGGGACGAGGCATTCAAAGCAGGTGCGACGGGAACACCGGCATTGCCCAATTGACCATTGGAATTCGAGCCCCAGCAAGTGACGGCACCGGCCGCGGAGAGCGCGCATGCATGTGCGCCGCCGGCGGCCACGGCCGCGATCGCAGGATTCCCGACGACACCAACCGGCGTCAGGCGCGTGGTGCCGGTACCGTCACCGAGTTGCCCGTCCCCGTTGAGGCCCCAGCACCGCAAACCCGAGCTGCTCGTGGTCGCGCAGGTGAAACGATCACCCGCCACAACCGATAGCGCCCCGTCAAGAGGCACCAGGGCCTGGGCAGCGATGGTCCAGCCCGCGAACGCCAACGCAACCGCAGCTGCGTACCAGGGCCGTCGAACCGGCGGAACGAATGGCCGACATCGACTTGCCCTGAGCGCGGATACCCACCGAAACATGTTCACCTCTGCATCCTGGCACCGCGGACGTGGCTCCGCGTCATGGGGTGGTACCGCCAACACAGGGGGGTGTGTTCCGCGGCCTACTGCAATGTTACGAGCAAACACCGAAGCTGCCTATCCAACGCCATCAAGCGCATGGGTCCGGTTCTGCGCTCCATCGGCGTTCACATCCCCGCGCGAACGCCTCGACACCTGCGCCCTTGCCGAACGTCAACCGGGCGAAGGTGCCCTCGGCCTTGCAGCACCTTCCTTCCCGATGACCGATTGCCGCGGTACGGGCAGTCCCAAGCCGCCTTGCTCCCGGCGCAAATGCGCGAACGCCGCACGGGGCTTCCACGGCTCGCGGACCGTATACTGGTGCCGCAAGATGAGCCGTGTCGACACCGGTGCTTCGTCTTTCACCCGAACATGTCCACCCCGCCCTGCCCGCTGTGCGGCGAGCCCGTCCAGCGCATCCATCGCCATCTGTTCGATCGGTTGCTGAGCCTCGTCCATCCGGTGCGGCGCTACCGCTGCCCGCGCTTTCGCTGCGGCTGGGAAGGAACGCTCAGGTACCGGGCCGATCCGAACGAGCGCGCCGATACCCGCGACCTGGGAGGTTGAGAGTCTTGCGCTCATGCGCGGACTTCGCCGGCAGCGTGCGGGTAACCCAAAGGACCGGCTTCTGCCGGCGCGCTCGACGCTGCTGTGGTTCACAAGTCGGGGGGCGCGCGGCGCGCGGGTGCCACCGTCTTGCGCCCCCGGACCCACACTCCCATGACATTGGCATTGGCGCAGGGGACTCCACCGGCGTCTGCTGACGGCACAATGTGTTGTACAACTGGCACAGCCCAGCTTCCCGAAGCGAGAAGTTTGATCGATATCGAGGCGCCGGTGCGCCCGTTGCGCTAAAAAGGTGGCAACGGGCAAAGTCGGGGGGTGCGCATGGACATCAGCACCGGGTGGATACTCTTGGGCCTCGTCGTCTGGGGTTTGGGGTCGGTGTTCGTCTTCGCACTGCTGTCGATGGCGCGAGACCAGGACCGCGCGGCCCGGCACGAGGAACGGCAGATAGTCCCCTATTCCGACGTGACCATCACGCACATCAGCAACTGATTGCGCCCCGACCGCGCGGCCCTGCCCTGCCTCAAGCCTGGCGCACCGCGGAAATCCACTGCGCGGTCAGCTTCTCCTGCACCGAGTTCTGCTTCAGCCGGGCGTCGAGTCCGCGGAAATCGACCAGGTCCAGCGGCTGATCCTGGTTGAAGCACGAGAACACGTAGCTGACCTTACCCGTCGCCGGATCGCGATGCGGCTGCAGGCACTGCGCGCAGATCTCCTTCATCATGCACTGCATCGGTGAATTGATCGAACCGAACGCCAGGTGCCCCGGCTTGAGGAACGGCGCCAGCACCGTGTGCCTCGCCGCGCCCACCGCGGCCATCATCCGGTCGGAGCCGATGGCGATGACGCGATCGCACTCGGCGAGCGAGGGCGCCGAGGCACCGAGCTCGCCGGCACCGTAAGCGCGGATCGCCTCGACGATGTTGCCGACGAAGCTTCGGTCCTGCGCCCGGCGCGGGGCGAAACCCGGGCCTTCGTCGCAGCACCAGACGACCGTGTCGGCGGCGGCCTCGATGTCGTCGACCTTGTAGCGATCCACCTGCTTCTTGTAGCCCGCGAAGTACAGCACCTTCGATCCCGCGCGCCGGAACGCCTGCCCGATCGAGAACAGCACCGCGTTGCCGAGCCCGCCGCCGACCAGCAGCACGGTCTCGCCCGCCTCGATCTCGGTCGGCGCCCCGGTGGGGCCCATCAGCACCACCGGCTCGCCCGGCCGCAGCGTGGCGCAAAGGTCCGACGAGCCCCCCATCTCCAGCACGATCGTCGACACGAGCCCCTGGTCGCGATCGACCCAGGCGCCGGTCAGCGCGAGGCCCTCCATCGCCAGCCGCGTGCCGTGCGCGCGCGGCGCCAGCGTCTCGAAATTCTGCAGCCGGTAGAACTGGCCGGGCTCGAAGCGCCGCGCGGCCGCGGGCGCGCGGACGACGACCTCGACGATGTTCGGCGTCAGGCGCAGGACACGAACGACGGTCGGGCGCAGTTCGTCGTCGAGCCGCGCGAAGAACGCTGCATCGCTGGCCGCGGATGCCGGCGCGACCTTCGCCAGCATCCGCGAGACGATCGGGTAGCCGAGCCTGGCGCCGCCCATCGCCTTGACCACGTTGCCGAAGAACGACGGGTGCAGGTCGCCGAAGAAGCTCGTCGCGCGGCCGTCCGGGCGGATCGCGGTGAGCACCGCCGGCCGCGCGGGCTTGGCCAGGCCCTTGACCGGGACGACGGGCGCGCCGTCCTCGTCGAGCAGGCGGAAGTACTTGCCGTCGAGGGCGAAATGCGCGCCATCCTCGCGCGCGAGCACGGTGTTCGGCGACGTGCCCGCGGCGACCAGGATGGTGCGGGCGGGCAGCGTCACCGTCTCGGGTTCGGCCGCCGCGCCGTCGGTGCCGAACCGTCGGACCGCCACGCGCAGACCGGCGGCGTGCCCGTAGGCGTCGACGTCGATCGCCAGCGGCGTGAGGCCCTCGGCGAAGCGGATCCCTTCCTCCAGCGCCTTCTCGATTTCCTCGTGGTTCAGCGTGTACGACGGGCTGTCGACCAGCCGCTTGCGATAGGCGATCGTGGCGCCGCCCCATTGCTGCAGCATTTCGACGATGCGCGGCGCACGCCCTTCGGCCTGCGCCGCGGCGCGTTCGCGGCGCAACGCCTGGGCGTGCGCGATGAACTCGGCGCCGATCGAACGCTCCTCTTCGGTCCACGCGGCCTCGACGGCGGCCGCGCCCCGGCTCGCCGCCAGCACCTCGTAGCGCGACAGGAACTTCTCCACCTGCACCGGGTAGTACGCGAGCGACTCGGTCGCCGTGTCGATCGCCGTCAGGCCGCCGCCGATGACGACGACCGGCAGCCTGACCTGCATGTTGGTGATCGAGTCGCGCCGCGCCGCGCCGGTCAGCTGCAGCGCCATCAGAAAGTCGGAGGCGGTGCGCACGCCGCGGGCGAGCCCGTTGGGCAGGTCGAGCACCGTCGGTCGCCCGGCCCCGGCGGCGAGCGCCACGTGGTCGAACCCCAGCGCGAACGCGCCCTCGACGTCGAGCGTGCCGCCGAAGCGGGTTCCGCCGTACAGCGCGAAGCGATCACGGCGCTGCAGCAGCAGGCGCACGAGCTTGAGGAAGTTCTTGTCCCAGCGCACGGTGATCCCGTACTCGGCGACGCCGCCGAAGCCCGCCATCACCCGCTCGTCGAGCGGCTCGACCAGCGACGAAGCGTCGCGAACGGGCGCGAAGGGAACGCGGCGGCCGTCGACGGCGACGCCGGCCAGCGCTTCGTCCAGCGGCTCGATCTTGAGCCCGTCGATGCCGACCACCGTGTGGCCGTCGTTCAGCAGGAAGTGCGCCAGCGTGAAGCCGGCCGGGCCCATGCCGACGACCAGCGCCCGCCGCCCGGTCGCCGCCGCCGGGCGCGGCCGGCGGAGGTTGAGGGGATTCCAGCGCGTCAGCAGCGAGTAGATCTCGAAGCCCCAGGGCAGCGCGAGCACGTCCTTGAGGATGCGCGTCTCGGCCTGCGGGATGTCGACCGGATCGGTCTTCTGGTAGATGCACGACTTCATGCAGTCGTTGCAGATCCGGTGCCCGGTCGCCGCGACCAGCGGATTGTCGACGCAGATCACGGCCAGCGCGCCCAGCGGCACGCCCTCGGCGCGCAGCTTGTGGAACTCCGAGATCTTCTCCTCCAGCGGGCAGCCCGCCAGCGTGACGCCGAACGGGCTCTTCTTGAACGGGTTCTCGAACACCGCGCCGTCGGCGGGCTTCTTCTCCGGCAGCCCGTGCGAGCAGGAGTCCTTCCCCTGCTCGTGGCACCAGATGCAGTAGTGGGACTGGTCGAGCGCGGCGGTGAGGTCCATGCCGGCATCGGTCAGCGCGAAGCCCTCGCGCCGGCGCACGTGGTCGCCGGCGAGCTTCCAGGCGGGGACGCCGTGCACGGTCGTCTGCTCCAGCGGCACGAGCTGCATGTAGTCGAGCTTGCGCGGCGCGCGGAAGAGCACGCCGGCGCGGTGCGCGGCACGCCCTGCCGGCGTGTGGGCCGCCCAGGCCGCGTAGCGCAGCGCCAGGTCGAGCGCCGCCGCGTGCGCGGTCTCGTCCTGCTGCCACCGCGTCACCGCTTGCGCGAACGCGAGCTCGCCGTCGGTGCCGGTGACCGGGCCGCCGATGGCCTGCTCGAGTTCACGGCGCAGCGCAGGGCCGTCGAAGCCGGCGGCGACCTCGGCCTTGTGGGCGTTCATCGCCTTGCGCTGCACGAAGAGCCGCTTGACGGCGTAGAGCGGCGCGAGCTCGTGGTGGCGCGCGGCCAGCGCGCGCATCTCGGCGGCGATGCCGAACAGTTCGGCGAGGAAGTCCTCGAGGTGCGGCGCCACCGCGATCAGCAGCGCGGACTCGTCCTTGCCCGTGAGCTGCGCGGAGTCGCGGCGCGCGGTGTCGAGCCGGGTCGCGAGTTCCGCGTCGGCGTGGCGCAGGTGATCGACGAACAGCGCGTCGATGCGTTCGGCGCCGTCGACGCTGTAGAGATCGGCGAACGCGAGGCCGTGGGGAAGGTCGAGCCGTGGCAGGGAGGCGGTGGGCATGGTCGTAGAAGAAGCGGTGGCCACCGGGGGGGGCGGGCCGAGCCGGTGGCGGGGGTCGCGGCGAGCGCGTGGGTGGGCGGGAAGCGCGCATTTTACCCTGCCCCGCTGCGTGCCCTGGACGGCGGCGCTTGGCCGCCCTGGACGTGCCGATTCCGCTTCGGAGCCGTCGAGCCGCGACCCGGCACCGATTTCCGTACAATGGACTACTGCCGACACCACGCGACGGCGCGCCGCCGCGGACGTCAACCGCGCCGGTCGCGCCGGCGTTGTGGCGATCCACGGCGCGCACCGCGCCCACTCTTCGGAGCCTCGATGAACCGTTCTCTCCGCCTGCACCTCCTGGCCGCCGTCGCCGCGCTGGCGACGGTGCTGTCGCCAGCCGCGGCCGCCCAGCCGATCAAGCTCGGCGAGCTCAACAGCTACAAGACCTTTCCGGCGTTCCTCGAGCCGTACAAGAAGGGGATGGATCTGGCGCTCGAGGAGATCAACGCCGCCGGCGGCGTCCTCGGCCGACCGCTGGCCATCGTCTCGCGCGACGACAACGGCAGCCCGGGCGATGCCGTCCGCGTCGCCGAGGAGCTCGTCACCCGGGAAAAGGTCGTGCTGCTGATGGGCACCTTCCCGTCCAACGTCGGGCTGGCCGTCGCCGACCTCGCCAAGCAGCGCAAGATCCTGTTCCTGGCGGCCGAGCCGCTGACCGACAAGATCGTCTGGGAGAACGGCAACCGCTACACGTTCCGGCTGCGCGCCTCGACGTACATGCAGACGGCGATGCTGGCCCCCGAGGCGGCGAAGCTGGGCAGGAAGCGCTGGGCCATCGTCTACCCGAACTACGAGTACGGCCAGGCGGCGACCCAGGCGTTCAAGAAGCAGATGATGGCATTGCAGACGGGCGGCATCGAGTTCGTCGAGCAGGCGGTGCCGCTGGGCAAGATCGACGCCGGGCCGGTCGTCCAGGCGCTCGCCGACGCCCGGCCCGACGCGATCTTCTCGTCGCTGTTCGGCACCGATCTCGCCCGCTTCGTCCGCGAAGGCGAGCTGCGCGGGCTGTTCCGCGATCGCCCGGTCTTCAATCTGCTCGGCGGCGAGCCCGAATACCTCGACCCGCTGAAGGACGAAGCGCCGGTCGGCTGGTGGGTCACCGGCTATCCGTGGTACGCGATCGACACGCCGCCGCACCGCCGGTTCCGCGATGCCTACCAGGCCCGGTACAAGGACTACCCGCGGCTGGGCTCGGTCGTCGGCTACAGCACCGTTCAGGCGGCCGCGGCCGCGCTGCGCAAGGCCGGGTCCACCGACACCGAGAAGCTCGTCGCGGCGATGAAGGGGCTGGCCTTCGACTCGCCGTTCGGCAAGGTCAGCTTTCGCGCGCTCGATCACCAGTCGACGATGGGCGCGTACGTCGGCCGCACCGCGCTCAAGGACGGCAAGGGAGTGATGGTCGATTGGCGCTACGCCGACGGCAAGGACCACCTGCCGTCGGACGACGCGGTGAAGGCGATGCGTCCGGCGGATTGAGCGCAGGCACCGTCCGCGGCCGACGCACGCCCCGCGCATGACGCTCGCGTCGCTCCTTGCCCAGCTGCTCAACGGACTGGCCGGCGCCTCGTCGCTGTTCCTGGTGGCGGCCGGGCTGACGCTGATCTTCGGCGTCAGCCGGGTCGTCAACTTCGCCCACGGCTCGCTGTACATGCTGGGGGCCTACGTCGCCTGGACGTCGGTCGCGTGGTTCGGTCGAGGGCCGGTGGGGTTCTGGGGCGGCGTCCTGCTGGCGACGCTGGTCGTCGCCGCGATCGGGGCGCTGGTCGAGAGCCTGCTGCTGCGGCGGATCTACGCGGCTCCAGAGCTGCTGCAGCTCGCCGCGACCTTCGGCGTCGTTCTCATCGTCCGCGACCTGACGCTCGCGACCTGGGGGGCCGAGGACCTGCTGGGGCCGCGGGCCGCGGGCTTTGCCGGCGTCGTCGACCTGTTCGGGCGCGCGACCCCGACCTACGAGTTGCTGCTCATCGTCGTCGGACCGCTGGTGCTGGCCGGCCTGTGGTGGCTGCTGGTGCGCACCCGCTTCGGCGTGCAGATCCGCGCGGCCACCGAGAACCGGGCGCTGGTGGGGGCGCTCGGGATCAACGAGGCCCGGCTGTTCACGCAGGTGTTCGCGCTGGGGGCCGGCCTCGCGGGACTGGCCGGGGCACTGCAGCTGCCGCGCGAGCCGGCGAATCTCGGCATGGACCTCGCGATCATCGCCGAGGCCTTCGTCGTCACGGTGGTCGGCGGGCTGGGCTCGATCACCGGCGCGTTTCTCGCCGCCCTGCTCATCGGCCTGGTCAAGGCGCTGTGCGTGGTCGTCGGCACGGTCGAGTTCGGTGGGTTCGCGATCGCTTTTCCCAAGCTCACGCTGGTCGCCGAGTTCGTGGTCATGGCGATCGTCCTCGCGGTGCGTCCCTACGGCCTGCTCGGCCAGCCGGCCGTGATCCCCGCGACGACGCCGGTCGCCGAGTTTCGCGCGCTGATCCGCCCGCCCGGGCGCCGCAGCCTCGCCGCCGCGCTCGCGCTCGCCGCCGTCGCCGCGCTGCTGCCGTTCACCGGTGACGAGTATCGGCTGATCCTGGCCACCGACATCCTGGTGCTCGCCGTCTTCGCGGCCAGCCTGCAGTTCCTCATGGGCGGCGGGGGCATGGCGTCGTTCGGCCACGCGGCGTATTTCGGCCTGGGCGCCTACGGTGCGGCACTCGCGTTCAAGCACGGGGCGCCGATGGCCTTCGCGCTGGCGGCGGCGCCTGCGGCCGCGCTCGTCGGTGCGGTGATCTTCGGCTGGTTCTGCGTGCGCCTGTCCGGCGTCTATCTCGCGATGCTGACGCTCGCGTTCGCCCAGATCGTGTGGTCGATCGCCTTTCAATGGGACGCGGTCACCGGCGGCTCGAACGGCCTGGTGGGGATCTGGCCGGCCCCGCTGCTCGCCGACAAGCGCGACTACTTCTGGTTCGTCCTGACACTGGCCGGCGCCGCGCTCGCGGCCATCGCGTGGCTGGCGCAGACCCCGCTCGGCTACGCGCTGCGCGGAAGCCGCGACTCGGCCCTGCGCGCCGAGGCGCTGGGCATCGACGTCCGCCGCACGCAGTGGATGGCGTTCGCGATCGCCGGCACCTTCGCCGGGCTCGCCGGCGGACTGCACGTCTTCTCGAAGGGCAGCCTGTCGCCGGAGACGCTGGCGATTCCCCGCTCCGTCGACGCGCTGGTGATGGTGCTGCTGGGCGGTCTCAACGCCATCGCCGGCCCGTTGCTCGGCGCCGCCGCCTTCACGCTGCTGCAGGACGGGCTCGCACGCGCGACCGACTACTGGCGCGCGGTGCTCGGTGCCGCGATCCTGCTGATCGTGCTGCTGGCGCCGATGGGCATCGGCGGCGCGCTGCAGCGCCTGTTCGCCCGGGGCGCCCGGTGACCGAGCCGCTGCTGGCAGTGACCGGGCTGCGCAAGGCCTTCGGCGGCGTGGCCGCCGTCGACGACGTGTCGTTCAGCGTGGCCGCCGGCGAGATCGTGGCGCTGATCGGCCCGAACGGCGCCGGCAAGAGCACCTGCTTCAACCTGATCAACGGCCAGCTCGCGCCCGATGCCGGCAGCGTGCGGCTGGGCGGAACGGCCATCGGCGGCGCGGCGCCGCGCGCCATCGCCCGCCTGGGCGTCGGCCGGACGTTCCAGGTCGCGGCGACCTTCGCCTCGATGACGGTCCGCGAGAACGTGCAGCTCGCGCTGCTCGCCCACGCCGGAGCGCAGCACCAAATCGGCCGCCGTGCGACGACGGCGCTCGCGGCCGAAGCCGACGCCCTGCTCGAACAGGTGCGCATGGCGCGCTTCGCCGACCAGGGCTGCGCAACGCTCGCGTACGGCGACGCCAAGCGCGTCGAACTCGCCCTCGCCCTCGCCAACGCGCCCCGCCTGCTGCTGATGGACGAGCCGACGGCGGGCATGTCGCCGAATTCGCGCAACCGGATGATGCAGCTCGCCGCCGATCTGGCGCGACAGACGCGGGTCGCGGTGCTGTTCACCGAGCACGACATGGACGTCGTCTTCGGCCATGCCGACCGGGTCATCGTGCTCGATCGCGGACGGATCATCGCCGAAGGCCCGCCGGCGGCGATCCGCAACGAGCCGCGGGTGCGGGCGGTCTATCTCGGCGATGACGAGGCGTGACGGGACGCCCCGAGCGCGAGTGCCGGGGTGCGCCGCACGAAGCCGGCCCCACCCTTCCGGTCTCCCCCCCGCCGCCGCGCGGGCGTTGCCCAGCCGTCAGCCGGCGAGGCGCGCGAGGCCGGCTGCGAGGTCGGCGATGAGGTCGTCCGGATCCTCGAGGCCGATGGAGAGGCGCAGACACGGACCGCCCGCGTCCCAGCGCGTCGCCGTGCGGACTTTTTCCGGCCAGATCGGGATGGCGAGGCTCTCGAAACCGCCCCAGCTCCAGCCCATCCGGAACAGCCTGAAGCCGTTCAGCAGCGCATCGACGCGTTCCTTGGCCACCGGCTGCAGCACCACGGCGAACAGGCCGGTGGCCCCGCTGAAGTCGCGGCGCCACAGCGCGTGGCCGCGCGCGCCGGGCAGCGCCGGATAGATCACTTCCTTCACCTCGGGCCGCGCGGCGAGCCACTGCGCGACCTTCAGCGCGCTCACCTGGTGGCGGGCGAGACGAGTAGGCAATGTCCGCAGCCCGCGCAGGGCGAGAAAGCAGTCGTCGCTGGACGCGGTCACGCCCAGGTCGGTCCACAGCCGGTGCACCGCGGGCGTCGTGGCCGCGTTGGTCAGGATCAGGCCCAGCAGCACGTCCGAGTGCCCGCCGATGTACTTGGTGGCCGCGTGCACCGAGACGTCGACGCCCCGTGCGAACGACGGAAAGAAGAACGGCGTCGCCCAGCTGTTGTCCAGCACCACCCACGCGCCGCACCGGTGCGCCGCCTCGGCGATCGCCGGAACGTCCTGCACCTCGAAGGTCAGCGACCCCGGCGATTCGGTGAACACCACCCGGGTGTTCGCGCGCATCTCACGCTCGATCGCCGCGCCGACCGTCGGATCGTAATAGGTCACTTCGACACCGAAGCGCGCGAGGTGGAGGTCGCAGAAGCGGCGGGTCGGGCCGTAGACGGAATCGGTGACCAGCAGGTGATCGCCGGGCTTCAGCAAGGCGAGCAGCGGCAGCGTCGTCGCCGTGAGCCCGGAGGGCACCGCGAAGGCGGCATGCGCGCCCTCGATGGTGGCGACGGCGGACTGCAGGTCGGTGACGGTGGGCACGCCGTGCAGTCCATAGCTCAAGCCCTCGTATTCGCCGCGCGCCGACTGCTCGAGATCGGCGACGGTCGGGAACAGAATGGTCGAAGCCCGGAAGACCGGCGTGTTGACGGCGCCGAGGAAGCGCTGCGGGTCGCGCCCGAGATGACTCGCGAGCGTCGCCGGACGCAGGTCGCGGCTATCGCCCATCGGACGGCGAGCCGGGGGCCAGACGCTGCCGGATGAACTCGACCTGGGCGGCGACCGGCAGCGTGATGTCGACGTCGATGGCATCGACCGGCGGTTCGAGTGTCGCCAGCTGACTGTCCAGCAGCGTCAAGGGCATGTAGTGGTCGCGGCGCGCGGCGATCCGCGCCGCAAGCGTCGCCCGGTCCCCGCGCAAGTGAACGAAGCGCAACTTGCCGGCGGCCGCCAGCCGATCGCGATACGCCTGCTTCAGCGCCGAACAGGCGAGCACCGCGTTGCCCCCGCGGCGCTCGAGGGCGCCCATTTCGGCCGCCAGCCGGTCGAGCCAGGGCCAGCGGTCGTCGTCGGTGAGTGGAATGCCGGCCGCCATCTTCGCGACGTTGGCGGCAGGATGAAAACTGTCGGCGTCGAAGAACGGCCAGCCGCACGCCGCGGCCAGCGCCTCGCCGACGGTCGTCTTGCCGCAGCCGCAGACGCCCATCACGACGACGATCACGCGGTCATCCCCCGGCGGCGGAGGGCGCGCCGGCGGCCGGCACGGCGGACCCGCGCTGCGGCGACTCGATGGCTTCGGTTCACGCGTCGATGCTACCGAATCCCGCAGACCGCGCCAACCGAAATCAGCGTGTGGCGGCGCGTCGGCCGGTGGCGACGAGCGCCGAAACAACGATCAGCGCGCCGCCCGCGTACACGCGCGCGCCGGGGCGTTCGCCGAGCAGGACGAACGCCAGCGCGATGCCGTAGACGGGTTCCAGCGCGACCACGACGCTGGCGGTGCGCGCGGTGATTGCCTTCAGGCTGGCGATGAACAGCGTGTGGGCGAGCGCGGTGCAGACGAGGCCCAGGGCCAGCAGCAGCGCGATTTCGCGCCCGCCGACGGCGTCGGTCGAGCGCAGCACCCCGCTGGCGATGAAGGTGACCGGCAGCAGCGTCAGCGCCGCGCAGAGGTTCTGCCAGAAGGCGATGTCTGCCGCCGGCCGGTGCGCGGCATGGCGGCGATTGATCACCGCCAGCAGGGCGAAGGTGAATCCGGACACGATCCCCCACAGCAGTCCGGCGACCGTGCGGTTGGCCAGCGTGAACTCCGGCACCATCAGCACCAGGCCCACGACCACCAGCAGCGCAGTCGCCCGGTCGCGCCATCGCCACGACGCACTCCCGGGCGGACGCTCGAGCAGCAGCGTGAACAGTGGAAAGCTCGCGTAGCCCAACAGCCCGGTCGCCACGTCGGAGACCTGGATGGCAGCGAAGAAGCTGACCCAGTGCAGCGCCAGCACCGCCCCGTTGGCGAGCAGCGGCAACGCGAACGGCGGGCGGCGCCCCGGCGTCGCCCACCGCACCAGCCCGAGGACCGCGGCCGCCACGGTGGTGCGGGCGAACACGATCAGGAGCGGCGACAGCGCGAGCCACTTGCCGAACAGCCCCGCGAAGCCGAACAGCAGCACCGCCGCGTGCAGGGCCAGCAGCGCGAGCGCGTGGTTCACGACCGGCGGAGAGTGCGAAGTCGCATCGACCGCGATTGTGCACCCTTCGCGTCGCCCACGGCTGCTAGAATCGCCCGTCCGGTTCGCCCGGTCGCCCGCCTGCGCCGCTCCGTCCCCCGTCGAGGAGAACCCTGATGCCCACCGCTGCCGAGACCCGCAGGATCGTCGCCGCCGTGCGCAACGCGCCGGGGCATCGCGTCAAGGTGGCGGTCTCCGACATCGACGGCGTGCTGCGCGGGAAGTACCTGCACAAGGACAAGTTCGTCTCCGCCGTCGAAAGCGGGTTCGGCTTCTGCGACGTCGTGTTCGGCTGGGACGTGATGGACGTCACCTACGACAACACGTCGCTGACCGGCTGGCACAAGGGCTTTCCGGACGCGCTCGCCCGCATCGACCTCGCCACCCACCGGACCGTGCCCTGGGACGACGACGTCCCGTTCTTCCTCGGCGAATTCGTCGAGACGCGCGGCGGCAAGGAGCAGCCGCTGCCCATCTGCCCGCGGCAGGTGCTGAAGCGCGTGCTGCGCCGCGCCGAGAAGCTGGGCTTCGCGCCGATGTGCGGGATGGAGTTCGAGTGGTTCAACTTCCGCGAGACGCCGCAGAGCTGGGCCGACAAGAAGGGCGTCGGGCCGGTGCCGGTGACGCCGGGGATGTTCGGCTACTCGCTGCTGCGCGCGCACGAGAACCGCGGGTTCTTCGCCGCGCTGATCGACGACTTCGCCGCGTTCCGCGTGCCCATCGAGGGCCTGCACACCGAGACCGGCCCGGGCGTGTACGAAGTGGCGATCCTGTTTTCCGAGGCGCTGGAGGCGGCCGACCGGGCGATCCTGTTCAAGGCCGGCACCAAGGAGATCGGCGCGCGCTTCGGCATCATGCCGAGCTTCATGGCCAAGTGGAACCCGCAGCTGCCAGGCTGCTCGGGCCACATCCACCAGTCGCTGTCCGACGGCAGGAAGAACCTGTTTCACGACGCCAGGGGCGCACACGGCATGAGCGGGCTGTTCCAGAGCTACCTCGCCGGTCAGGTCGACGCGTTGATGGGCATGGCGCCGATGTTCTGGCCGACGATCAACAGCTACAAGCGGCTGGTCGACGGCTTCTGGGCGCCGGTGAAGCCGACCTGGGGAATCGACAACCGCACGGCGAGCTTCCGCGTCATCGCCGGGTCGCCGAAGTCGACGCGCCTCGAGACGCGCTGCCCGGGCGCCGACGTCAATCCCTACCTGGCGATGGCCGCCGTGCTCGCCGCTGGGCTGCACGGGGTCGAGCAGCGGCTGAAGCTCACCACCCCGCCGATCCACGGCACCAACCAGGGGGCCGAGGACGTGCCGCGGGCACCGCGCACGCTGATCGAGACCACGCGCGTCTTTCGCGAGTCGGCGGTCGCGCGCGACTGGTTCGGCGACGAGTTCGTCGACCACTTCGCCGCGACGCGCGAGTGGGAGTGGCGGCAGTGGCTGGACGCGGTCACCGACTGGGAAATGAAGCGCTACTTCGAGATCATCTGACCGTCCACCGCAAGCGAGAGCAACGCATGAGCATCGACCGCTTCAGCTTCCCCACCGCCATCCACTTCGGCGCCGGCGCGCGGCGGCTCGTCGCCGGGCACCTGCAGGAGCGCCACATCGCCCGCCCGCTGCTGGTCACCGATCGCGGCATCGCCGCGCTGCCGCTCCTGCCCGCCTTTCTCGCCGACCTGCCCGGGCTGGCGGTGAGCGTCTTTTCGGGGATCTGGGGCAACCCGGTGCGCAGCCAGGTGATGGCCGGCGCCGCTGCGTACCGCGCTCACCGGGCCGATGCGGTCATCGGCCTGGGAGGCGGCGCCGCGCTCGACGTCGCCAAGGCGATCGCGCTGATGGCCCACCATCCGGGCGACATCCTCGAATACGCCTGGGATCACCCGAACGTGCGTCCGCTCACCGAGCCGATCCCCTGGTTCGTCGCGCTGCCGACGACCGCCGGCACCGGGTCCGAGGTCGGCCGCTCGGCGGTCGTCTCCGACGACGTCACGCACGTCAAGCGCATCGTCTTTTCGCCGCAGCTCCTGGCGCGTGCCGTGTTCGCCGATCCGGAACTCACCCTCGACCTGCCGCCGGCGATCACCGCGGCGACCGGCATGGACGCGCTGACGCACAACGTCGAGTCGTACCTGTCGCCGGCCTACCATCCGCTGTGCGACGGCATCGCGCTGGAAGGCGTGCGCATCGCGGCGCGGGCGCTGCCGATCGCCTTTCGCGACGGCGCCGACCTGCAGGCCCGCAGCGACATGCTGATGAGCTCGATGATGGGCGCCATCGCCTTCCAGAAGGACCTCGGCGCCGTGCATTCCTGCGCCCACGCGCTGTCGACGGTCGCCGACCTGCATCACGGGCTCGCCAACGGGATCATGATCGACCACGTGATGCGCTTCAACCTGCCCTGCGCGACCGCGAAGCTGGCGGAGCTCGCGCGCGTCGCCGGTGTTCCCGGTGCCGCGGCGGCGCCGCAGGACGTCGCGGCGGCGGCGTTCGTCGACTGGCTCGCCCGCCTCAAGGCCGAGCTCGGCATTCCCGCGAGGCTCGGTGCGCTGCAGGGCGCCCGCGCCGTCACCGCCGCGGACATCCCGGCGCTGGTGGTCGTCGCCAGCAACGACATCTGCCACCGCACCAATCCGCGCAAGTGCGAGCGCGAGGACTTCGAGCGCATCTTCGCCGCGGCGCTCTGACCCTCGGGGGTCGGCAGCGCGCGATCGCGCCGCCGACCGCTTACAATGGAGCCCTTCCGCGTCCCACGCTGCGCCCCATGCTCAAGATCGGCATCTCCGCCTGCTTCTTCCACGCCGACCCGCAGCGGCCGATCTTCAAGGGCATGACGCTGCAGTATATCGAGCAGAACGTGGCCCACTGGCTGATGCAGCGCGACGTGCTGGCGCTGATGGTGCCGTCGCCGGAGGGCAGCACCCGGCGCCCCGGCAGCCGGGCGACGATGGAAGCCTATGCCGAGGAGCTCGACGGCCTGGTGCTGATGGGCGGCGCCGACGTCTGCCCGGCGACCTACGGCGAGACCGCGCTGCGCCCCGAGTGGAACGGCGATCGCATCCGCGACGACTACGAGATCGCGCTGCTCGACGCCTTCGTCTCGCGGCGCAAGCCCGTGCTCGGCGTCTGCCGCGGGGCGCAGGTGATCAACGTCGCCCGCGGCGGAACGCTGTACCAGGACCTGGCGACGCAGGCGCCGTTCGCGCTCAATCATCGCAACTGGACGATCTACGAGGACAACTGCCACGCCACGTCGTTCGTCCCGGGCACGGGGCTCGCGCGGCTTTATCCGCGGGTGACGCTGGTCAAGACCAACTCGATCCACCACCAGGCGATCAGGGAGCTCGGCCGCGACCTCGTCGTCGAGGCGTGGTCGGTGCCGGACCGGATCGCCGAGGCGATCCGCTGGAACGGCCCCTCGTATCTCTTCGGCGTCCAGTGGCACCCGGAGTTCCACGACCCCGCGGACCCCTCGCTGCTGGACGACACGCCGATCCTCGACGACTTCCTCGCGGCGGCGGTGCAGCACAAGTCCGCCGCCTTCGCGCTCTGAGCATCCCACCCCCAGCGGGGGCGGCGCCCCAAAAAAAAAAAGCCAGGGGCCACCCCCCCTTTTCCCCCGAGCCGTTCCGGAGATCGCCCTTGAAGATCCGCAATCCCGCCGACGGCAGCGTCATCGCCGACGTCGCCGCCGACACCGCCGCCTCGGTGCGGCGCAAATGCCAGCGCGCGCGCGCCGCGCAGCCCGCCTGGGCGCGCCGCGGCATCGCGCGCCGGCTCGAGGCCGTTGCGCGCTTTCGCGAACGGATCGTGGCGAGGCACGAGACGCTCGCCCGGACGCTGACGCACGAGGTCGGCAAGCCGATCCGCCAGTCGCGCAACGAGCTCACCGGCCTCCTGGCGCGGATCGACTTCTTCCTCGCCGAGTCGCGCCGCGCGCTGCGCCGCGAAGTCGTGCTCTCCGACCCCGGGCAGAAGCTCGACGAGGCGATCACCCACGAGCCGCTGGGCGTGATCGCCAACATCTCGGCGTGGAACTACCCCTATTTCGTCGGCAGCAACGTGTTCGTGCCGGCGCTCATCGCCGGCAACGCGGTGCTCTACAAGCCCTCCGAGTACGCGACGCTGACCGGGCTCGCCATCGCCGAGATGCTGCACGAGGCCGGCGTGCCCGAGGACGTGTTCGTGCCGGTGATCGGCGACGGCAGCATCGGCGCGGCGCTCACCCGGCAGCCGACCGACGGCGTGTTCTTCACCGGCTCGTACGCGACCGGCGCGAAGATCGCGGCGCTCGCCGGCAAGCGGATGGTGAAGGCGCAGCTCGAGCTCGGCGGCAAGGATCCCGTCTACGTCTGCGAGGACGTCGACGTCGAGGCGGCCGCCGCCGGGATCGCCGACGGCGCGTTCTACAACACCGGCCAGTCCTGCTGCTCGGTCGAGCGCATCTACGTCCACGCGGCGATCCACGACGCCTTCGTCGCGGCCTTCGTCGCCGAGGTCGAGGGCTACCGGATCGGCGACCCGATGGACGAAGCCACCTACATCGGCGCCGTGACCCGGCGCGCGCAGCTCGGCGTGCTGAAGGCGCAGATCGCCGACGCGAGACGGCGCGGCGCCACGCTGCGCTGCGGCGGCCGCGCGCTCGCGGGCAAGGGCAACTGGTTCCTGCCGACGGTGCTCACCGGCGTCGACCACACGATGGCGGTGATGCGCGACGAGACCTTCGGCCCGCTGATCGGCATCCAGAAAGTGGACGGCGACGAGCAGGCGGTGACGCTGATGAACGACAGCGACTACGGCCTGACGGCCGCCGTCTACACCCGCGACCGGCGGCGCGCCCGGCGGCTGCTGGCCGAGCTGCGTGCCGGCAGCGTGTACTGGAACTGCTGCGATCGCGTGAGCCCGCGGCTGCCGTGGTCCGGCATCGGACACTCGGGGATCGGCCTCACGCTGTCCAGGTACGGGATCCAGACGTTCACGCGGCCGAAGGCCTGGCACCTGCGGGGAGGATGAGCGTGCCCGGCCGCGTCAAGGACGAACGCCGGATCAGGCAGTGCCGTCCTGCAGCTCCGCCGCCCGCAGCGTGTTGGCCAGCAGCGTGGCGATGGTCATCGGCCCGACGCCCCCGGGCACCGGCGTGATCCACCCGGCGATTTCCCTGGCCGCCGCGAAGTCGACGTCGCCGGTGAGCTTGCCTTCGGCGGTGCGGTTGATGCCGACATCGATGACGATCGCACCCGGCTTGATCCAGTCGCCGCGGACGAACCCCGCGCGGCCGACGCCCGCGACCACGATGTCGCCCTGACGGACGAGTCCGGGCAGGTCGCGGGTCGCCGAGTGGCAGACGGTGACCGTGCAGCGCGCCATCAGCAGCTCCAGCGCCATTGGCCGGCCGACGATGTTCGACTGGCCGATGACGACGGCGTGCTTGCCGACGAGGTCCTCGCCGGTGTCCTTCAGCAGCGTCATGCAGCCGTACGGCGTGCAGGGGCGCAGCGTCGGCCGCTTCAGCACCAGCCGGCCGATGTTGTAGGGGTGGAAGCCGTCGACGTCCTTCAGCGGCGCGATGCGCTCGGTGACCGCCTCCTCGTCGATGTGCTTCGGCAGCGGCAGCTGGACCAGGATGCCGTTCACCGCCGGGTCGGCATTCAGCCGGTCGACCCGTGCGAGGAGCTCCTGCTGCGACGTGGCTGCGGGCAGGTCGTGGGCGAACGAGCGCATGCCCGCGGCCTCGGTGGTCCGCCGCTTGTTGCGCACGTAGACCTGCGACGCCGGATGGTCGCCGACCAGCACGACGGCGAGCCCGGGCCGGCTGCCGCCGGCGGCTACGCGCGCGGCGACCGCCGCGCCCACGTCGGCGACCAGCCGCTCAGCACGCGCCTTGCCGTCGATGATCCGCGCCGTCACATCAGCCTCCGCCGGCGATCACGCGAACTGCACGATCGGCCAGCCGTGATGACGGGCGTGCGCGGCCAGCACCGGGTCGGCGTTGACCGCCACCGGATGCGAGACCTGCGACAGCAGCGGCAGATCGTTGAGCGAGTCGCTGTACGCCCAGACTTCGCGAAAATCGGCGAGGCGCCGGCCGCGCGCTTCCAGCCACAGGTGCAGGCGTTCGACCTTGCCCTCGCGGGTGTTCGGGGTGCCCGAAACCCGGCCGGTGTAGCGGCCGTCGACGGACTCGGCCACCGTGGCGATGACGTCCTCGAGCCCGAACTCGGCGGCGATCGGCACGGCGAGGAAATCGAACACCGCGGTGGTGATCACCACGAGATCGCCGACGTCGAGGTGCCGCTCGACCATCGCCCGCGCGCGCTCGCTGATCCGGGGACGGATGATCTCCTCGACGTAGCGCTGGCGCAGTTCGGCGAGCTGCCCGGCGGAGAAAGGCACCAGGGTCGCGAGGTAGAACTCGGTGAACTCGACCAGGTCGGCCTCGCCCCGGTTGTAGCGGTCGATCAGCTCGCGATTGGCGACCGCGTAGCGGGCGCGGTCGAGCAGGCCGCGATCGATCAGGAACGCCACCCACTGCTCGTCGCTGTCGTGCGGCAGCAGCGTGTGGTCGAGGTCGAACAGCGCGAGTACGTCGGCAGGCACGGCAAAAGTCCGGGCGGCGGGCGGGATAGAATCGACGGGTGATCGAAGCGGCCATTTTAACCCTGATTCGCGAGCGGCTCACCTCCGCCTTGCGCCGGCCGTGGGGTCCGCTGCACGTGCTGCGCGTCGACGGCCGCGTCGCCGGCCGCCTCGACGGCGACCGTGCCGCACGGCTGGCCGCGTTCGATCGCGTGTTCGAGCGCCACGCCGACGGGCTCGCGTTCGTGCCGGCGCAGGACGGCTTCGAGCGGCGGACCGAGGCGCTGGACGAGGTTGCGCGCACGCTGGCGGCCGAGGGCCGGTTGAGTCCCTGGCGCGCCGAGCGCTACGCCGTGGGGCCGGGCTTCGGCGCCAGGCCCTGGTTCCTGCTGGAGCGCGCGGCGGCGCGGTTCTTCGGCATCCGCACCTACGCGGCGCACGTCAACGGCCTCGCCGGCCCCCGCGACGATCCGGGGCTGTGGTTCGCCCGCCGTTCGCCGCAGAAGGCCATCGACCCCGGGCAACTCGACAACCTCGTGGGCGGCGGCATCGCGACCGGGCAGACGGTCGCCGCGACCGTGGTCAAGGAGGCCGCCGAGGAAGCCGGCATTCCCGCCGTGCTGGCCCGGCAGGCCGTGCCGACCGGCGCCGTGCACGTCTTTCGCCAACCCCCCGACGGGATCCAGGACGAGACCATCTTCGTCCACGATCTCTGGCTGCCGGCGGATTTCACGCCGACGCCCACCGACGGCGAAGTCGTCGCCTTCCGGCCGGTCGATTTCGGCACCGCGGCGCGGCTGATCGCGCAGTCGGAGGGACCCGACCGGGTGACCGCCGACGCGAGCCTGGTCGTGCTCGACTGCCTGCTGCGCCACGGGGCGATTGCGCCCGACGCGCCCGGCTACCTGCCGCTGGAGGCGCTGCGCCACCCGGCGCCCGACGACGACGCACCGGCCTGAGCTCAGCCCGGCGCGCGGGAGGCCGCGAGCGCCGCCGGACGGATGCCCAGGTCGGCCAGCGTGTCGCGGACCGCGTAGACCGCCTGCCGCATCTCGTCCGGACCGACGGCACCGATGCAGCCGACGCGAAACGTCTCGACCCGCGTGAGCTTGCCCGGGTAGAGCACGAAGCCCCGGTCGCGGACGCCCTCGTAGAAGCGCTTGAAGTTGTAGGCCGGGTCGGAGGGGGCGTGGAAGGTGACGATGATCGGTGCCTGGATCTCCGGCCGCAGGAACGGGCGCAGGCCGAGCCCGGCCATCCCCTCGACCAGCGTCCGGCAGTTGGCTGCGTAACGCGCCCGCCGTGCCGGCGGCCCGCCTTCGGCCGCGAGCTGCTCCAGCGCGGCGGCGAACGCGACGACGACGTGCGTCGGCGGCGTGTAGCGCCACTGCGTCGTCTTTTCCATGTATTGCCACTGATCGAACAGGTCGAGCGCCAGCGACGTCGAGTTGCCGGCGCAGCCCGCGAGCGCGGCTTCGCGGACGATGACGAAGCCCATCCCCGGCGGGCCTTCGACGCACTTGCCCGAGGCGGCGATCACGGCGTCGAAGGGCACCGTGCGGGCGTCGATCGGCAGCGCCGCGAACGAGCTCATCGCGTCCACGATCAGTCGCCGCCCGTGCCGGGCGACGACGGCCGCGATCTCCGGCAGCGGATTGAGGATCCCGGTCGAGGTCTCGCAGTGGATGAGCCCGACGTGGGTGATCGACGCGTCGCCGGCCAGCAGGCGCTCGACGTCCGCCGGTGTCGTCGGCACGTCCTCGGCCGTCTCGAACGTGGACACGCGACGGCCCATCATCGCGGTCAGCTTTGCCATCCGGACGCCGTAGGCGCCGTTGATCAGCACCAGCACGTGCCCGTCGCGGGGGACCAGCGTGTTGATCGCCGCCTCGACCGAGAACGTGCCGCTGCCCTGCATCGGCACGACCGTGTGCGTGCCCTCGCCGTGCACCAGCTGGAGCAGCTGCCGGCGAACGACCGCGGTCACCGCGTTGAAGGCCGCGTCCCAGGATCCCCAGTCGCGCAGCATCGCGACCTTGGTGGCGAGCGACGTCGTCAGCGGACCGGGGGTGAGCAGGATGGGATCGCGGGAGGGCAGGCTCATCGGGGACTCCTGTGCAGGCGGCGCGCCGCGGCGGCGCCGGGGTTTCAGTTGCCGGGGGCGGGGCGCCGCCAGCCCTGCGTGCGCGTCAGCAGCACGCGGGTCACCAGCGCGTAGAGCACGCAGACGCTGGCCGAGGCGACGACGATCAGCGTCGCCATCGCCGCCGCCGGGCCGATCTCGCCGGCCTCGTCGAGGTTGAGGATCGCGACTGCCGCCAGCTGCGTGTCCGGCGAGTAGAGGAACACCACCGCCGAGATCGTGACCATCGCGTTGACGAACAGGTAGCGGCCGATGTCCAGGATCGCCGGCAGGCAGACCGGCACGGTCACGCGGTGGAAGGTCTTGTAGAACGGCACCTTGAGCGACGCCGACACCGACTCGAATTCGCCGTCGAGCGACTTCAGCGCGGTCACCGCGGTGAGGTGGCTCGACGTGTAGTAGTGGACGACCGTCGCCAGCACCAGGATCGTCAGCGTGTGGTAGAGGACGTTGAACGGATTGTCGGGATGGTTGAAGAACAGGATGTAGCCCAGGCCCAGAACCATGCCGGGCACGCCCATCGGGATCGACGCCAGCAGCCGGATCAGCGCCCGCGTGCCGGGCATGCCGCGCGTCTTCTCCAGCAGGTAGGCGCAGCCGAAGATGAACATCGTGCCGAGAAGCGCCGTCACGAACGCCATCCGCAGGCTGTTGAAGAAGGACACGATCACGCCGCCGTCGACCAGCCCGAACGTGTAGTGGCGCAGACTGAACGACTTGTCGTAGGGCCAGAGCTTGATGAACGACGTGTACACCGCCATGCCGAGCACCGCCAGCAGCAGCAGCGCGACCAGCGTGCAGTAGACGAACATCGCGCCGTCGAACCAAGGCTTGCGCCGGGCGACGTAGGGGACCGCGCGGGCCGAGAACTGCGCGTGCTGCCGCCCCTGCATCCGCCAGTCGACGACAAAGGCGACCAGCACCGGCAGCAGCAGGATCAGGCTCACCACCGCGCCCTTGTTGAAATTCTGCTGGCCGATCACCTGCTTGTAGATGTCGACCGCCAGCACGTTGAAGTTGCCGCCGATCACCTTCGGGATGCCGAAATCGCTGACCGTGTACGAGAACACGACCATCGCGGCGCTGACCAGCCCGTACTTGGCCCCCGGCAGCGTGATGGTGAAGAACCGGCGCAGCGTGCGCGTGCCGAGCGACTCGGCGGCCTCGTACAGCCGCCCGTCGGCCAGCAGCAGCGCGGTGAGGATGATCATCAGCGCGTGCGGAAACGTCGCGTAGATCGAGCTGATGACGATGCCCAGCGCCCCGTAGACCGGCGTCCCGCCGAGCAGCGGCTTCAGCAGGCCCTGGTTGCCGAACCACTGGATGAACGAGATCGCCGCCAGCAGCGACGGCGCCAGGATCGGCGTCAGGCCGACGACGCGGAACACCGCCTTGCCGGGCATCGCGCTGCGCGTCAGCGCGTAGGCGAAGGTGAACGCCAGCGGAATCGTGATGCCGGTGACCACGAGCGCGACCCCGAGCGTATTGAAGATCGACTGCCGCAGCGCCGGCGTGCCGAGATAGTCGCGAAACTGCAGCAGGCCGACGAACGCGCCGTCCTTGTCCTGCACGCTCTTCACCAGGATCATGAACAGCGGCCCGAGCAGGAAGAACGCCAGCGCCGCGCAGCAGGCGACCAGCAGCGCCAGCGCCAACCGCTCCTGCCAGTGCAGCGCCTGCCGCACCACCCGCCCCGCGGCGACCGGGCCCGGCGCGGATGCCGTCGCTGCGGTCGCCATCGCCATTCAGCCCAGAATGCGCAGCGCCGCCGGTGGCAGCGTGATGGCGATGTGCGCGCCCGGCTCGAGCCCCCCGGCGTCGACGGCGTGCCGGGGCACGTTGGCCGACAGCGCCGGAAAGTCGGTGCCCTCGGGGGCCAGTCCCAGCACGCAGAACGCGCCGAGGAATTCCACCTTGGCGACCTGCGCGGCGAGCGTGTTGGCAGCGCCCTGCCCGGTCGCGGGATCGCGGTGAACGACGACGTCCTCCGGGCGCAGGTAGAGCTTGACTGCGCTGCCCTCGATGAGGTCGTTGCGCGCGAGCAGCAGCGCCCGGCCGCCCACGCGCACGCGGTCGCGACCGGCGGCGACGCCGGGCAGCACGTTGATCTTGCCGATGAAGTCGGCGGCGAACGGCGTCGCCGGCGTCTCGTAGACGGCACGCGGCGACCCGACCTGCTCGATGCGGCCGGCGTTCATCACCACGATGCGATCCGCCATCGACAGCGCCTCTTCCTGGTCGTGGGTGACCAGGATCGTCGTCACGCCCAGGCGTTGCTGCAGCGCACGGATCTCGCCGCGCAGCCGCAGGCGCTCCAGCGCGTCCAGCGCCGACAGCGGCTCGTCGAGCAGCAGCAGTCCCGGTGCCGACGCCAGCGCGCGGGCGAGCGCGATCCGCTGCTGCTGCCCGCCCGAGAGCTGTCCCGGGTACTTGGCCCCGCTGTCCGGCAGGCCGACCAGCTTCAGCAGCTCGGCCACGCGGCGCTCGATCTCGCTCCGGCCCTTGCGCCGGTTGACGAGGCCGTAGGCGACGTTGGCGTGGATGGTCAGGTTCGGAAACAGCGCGTACGACTGGAAGACGATGCCGTAGTCGCGCCTGATCGCCGGCAGCCTGGAGATGTCGCGGCCGTCCTGGACGATCGTCCCCCAATCCTGCGCCTCCAGTCCGGCGACGATGCGCAGCAGCGTGGTCTTGCCGCAGCCCGAGGGTCCGAGGAAGGTGACGAGCTCGCCGCGCTCGATCGCGAGGTCGATGCCGTGCAGCGCCTGGAAGCGGCCGAAGCTCTTGGCGATGCCGGTCAGGCGAAGATACGGCCCCTCGCTCGATCTCGCGTTCTCCGCCACCCCGCACGTCTCCCCGTCACCCTCGCGCGGCGCCGCGCCGGGAAAGGTCAGGCCAAGAAAACCCGCGCCCCGCTCGCACGGGGCGCCACGGTCCGCGCCGCTACTTGGGCTCGGCCTTCGCGTTATAGCGCTTGTTCCACTCGGTCAGGATGCGGTCGCGGTTCTTCGCCGACCAGCCGAAGTCGTTCTTGACCAGCCGCTTCTCGTAGTCGGCCGGCACGTTCGGCAGCGGCTTGGCGATGCCCGGCACGGCGACGATGGCGAAGTTCTTCGCGTACAGCTCCATCGCGTCGCGGGAGGACGCCCAGTCGGCGAGCTTCTTCGCGGCCTCGAGCTTCTTCGTGCCCTTCATGATCGCCAGTGCCTCGAGATCCCAACCCAGACCCTCGACCGGAAACACCACGTCGACCGGTGCGCCCGAGGCCTTGGTGGTGTTGGCACGGTACTCGAACGAGATGCCGATCGGGAACTCGCCGGCGCCGGCCTGGCGGCAGGGCTTGGAGCCCGAATGTGTGTACTGCGCGATGTTCTCGTGCAGCCCGTCCATGTATTTCCAGCCGTCGGCCTCGCCCCACATCTGCAGCCACGCGGTGACGTCGAAGAAGCCGGTGCCCGACGACGCCGGGTGCGGCATCGTGATCTTCCCCTTGTAGACGGGCTTCTGCAGGTCCTTCCAGCTCCCCGGCTTCGGCAGGCCCTGCTTCTGCGCCTCGACGGTGTTGAAGCAGATCGCCGCACCCCAGACGTCCATGCCGAACCACGCCGGCGGATTCTTCGCGTCCTTGTACTGCGCGCTGATCGCCCCGAGGTTCGCCGGCGCGTAGGGCTGCAGCATCCCCTCGAGGTCGAGCAGCACGAGGCTCGACGCCGCCACCCCCATCACCACGTCGGCCTGCGGATTGGCCTTTTCGGCGAGCAGCTTGGCGGTGACGACGCCGGTGGAGTCGCGCACCCACTTGATCGCGATGTCGGGGTTCGTCTTGTTGAAGCCTTCCTGGTAGGCCTTCAGCTGATCGGTCTCCAGCGCCGTGTAGACGAGGAGCTCGGTCTTCTGCGCGAATGCCGCACCGCTGGCCAGCAGGCCGGCGGCAGCGACGGCCGACGCCACGGAGTGCCACCAGGTACCTCGAAACTGTGTCATGTGCGCGATCCTCGGGGTTGGGGATGAAGGGCGGGGAAGGTCCGGCGGCTGCGGTCGCGGAAGGCGCAGGCGGCGAGCCGGCAATCCGCAGCGCGGGCCATCGTACGCCCGCCCGCGGCCGCCGGCAACGTCGCCGGCCGCCGGCATGCTCCGCCGGGAGGATGACCGGCCGATGACGCCGCCGGCGGCTCTGCCGATTGTTGACAATCTACACCTTGCGGCGTCCAATGCATAATCGCTTCCCGCCGGCCGCACCGGCCGTGCCGCCCGCAACGATGCTGAAGACGCCCACTCCGAACCGCGCCCGGGCCCGTCATCGCCCCCCGCCGCAGACCGCCCCGGCCGCCGGCGCGGCGCCTGCGATCCGCGGCACCGTGCTGCAACGCAACGAGCCGGCGCCGGGCACGATCGCGGTGCTGCAGGCGAATTCGCTGCCCATGCTGGTGCAGCAGGAGATCGAGCGGATGATCCTCGCCGGCGAACTGCCCGCGGGCAGCAAGCTCAACGAGGCCCCGCTCGCGCGATCGCTCGGCGTGTCGCGCGGACCGGTGCGCGAAGCCTTCCGCGCGCTGGAGGAATCCGGCCTCGTCCGGCTCACGAAGAATCGCGGCGTGTTCGTGCGCCAGCTCGCCGTCGAGGAGGCCGACGCGATCTACGAGCTGCGCGCCGTGCTCGACGAGTTCGTCGGCCGCCGGCTGGCGAAGCGGCTCGACCCCGACGCGCTGCGCGAGCTGCGCGGCCGGGTCGAGAGGATGGAGAAGGCGGCTGCCCGCAACGACGTCGACGACTACCACGCCGCCAATCTGGATTTCCACGACCGCCTGGTCGAGCTGGCCGGCAACGCCAAGCTGCTCGAGGTCTACCGCCGGCTGGTCAACGAGCTGCAGCTGTGCCGGCACGCCGCGCTGGCGCAGGGCGGCGTGCTGCCGGTGTCCACGCGCGAGCACCGCGACATCGTCGACCGGATCGCCGCGGGCAAGCCCGCCGCCGCCGGCCGCGCGCTGTTCGACCACGTGATGGGCAGTCGCGAGCGCATGCACCGCTCGCTCGCCCTGCCCGCCGCGCCACCGGAACGTCCCGCGAGGAAGAAGCCTTGAATCCCGATCTCGTCCTCACCGTCAACGGCCGCCGCTACCGGGCGCCGCGGCAACCGCTGGTCGTCGTCTGCGTCGACGGCTGCGAACCCGAGTACGTCAACCAGGCGATCGCCGCCGGACGGACCCCGTTCCTCGCGTCGATGCGCGAGCGGGGCCTGTGCCTCACCGCCGACTGCGTCGTGCCCTCGTTCACCAACCCCAACAACCTGTCCATCGTCACCGGCGTCCCGCCCGCGGTGCACGGCATCTGCGGCAACTACTTCTGGGACCCGGACGCGGGCGCGGAGGTGATGATGGACGACCCCAGGTACCTGCGCGCCGGCACGCTGCTCGCCGCGTTCGCCGACGCGGGTGCGAAGGTCGCCGTGGTCACCGCCAAGGACAAGCTGCGCCTGCTCCTCGGCCACCGGCTCTCCGGCATCTGCTTCTCGTCGGAAACGGCCGATCGGGTGACGCGGGCCGCCAACGGCGTCGAGGGCATCCTCGCGCGCGTCGGCCTGCCGCTGCCGTCGGTCTACAGCGCCGCGCTGTCGGAGTTCACCTTCGCGGCCGGCGTCGAGCTGCTCGCGCACGAGCGGCCGGACATCCTGTACCTGTCGACCACCGATTACGTCCAGCACAAGGCGGCACCGGGGATCACGGCGGCCAACGACTTCTACGGGATGATGGACGGCTACCTGCAGCGCCTGGACGCGCTGGGCGCCGCCATCGTCGTCACCGCCGACCACGGCATGAACGCCAAGACCGACGCGTTCGGGCGTCCCAACGTCCTCTACCTGCAGGACGCGCTCGACGCCGCCTTCGGCCGCGGGACCACGCGCGTGATCCTCCCCATCACCGACCCCTACGTCGTCCACCACGGCGCCCTGGGCTCGTTCGCCACCGTCTACACCGCCGATCCCGCCGCGTCGCCCGCCGTGGCCAGCCACGTCGCCACGCTGCCCGGCGTCCTGTCGGTGCTCACCCGCGAAGAAGCCGCGCGGCGGTTCGAGCTGCCGCCCGACCGCATCGGCGACCTCGTGGTCGTCGCCGAGCGGCTCAGCGTCATCGGCACCAGCGCCTCGCGCCACGACCTCTCCGGCCTCACGGTTCCGCTGCGCTCGCACGGCGGCGTGTCCGAGCAGCAGGTGCCGCTGATCGCCAACCGGGTGCCGCCCGCACCGCTGCCGGCCGGGCGTCGCTGGCGCAACTTCGACGCCTTCGACCTCGCCCTCAACCACCTGCAGTGACCGGAGCCGACGCCCATGCGCCTGCAGAGCGAACTGAAGGACGTGCCCCACGGCCACGTGCTGCGCGCCAAGATGCTCATCGCCGGGTCCGCGGTCGGCGGCGAGCGCAGCATCGACGTGCGCAATCCCTACAACGGGAACCTCGTCGGCACCGTGCCCAGGGCCGGCGTCGACGACCTCCGGCGCGCCTTCGCCATCGCCCGCGCCTTCCGCTCGCCTTTGACGCGCCACGACCGCTATCGGATCCTGCACCGCGCGGCCGAGATCCTGCGCGCCCGCGCCGACGACGTCTCCGACCTCATCACCGCCGAGTCGGGACTGTGCAAGAAGGACACGCGGTACGAGGTCGGCCGGGCCTGCGACGTGTTCGTGTTCGCCGGCAACGCCGCGCTGCAGGACGACGGTCAGGTCTTCTCCTGCGATCTCACGCCCCACGGCCGGAAGCGCAAGGTCTACACGCTGCGCGAGCCGCTGCGGGGTGCGATCAGCGCCATCACGCCGTTCAACCACCCGCTGAACCAGGTCGCGCACAAGGTCGCCCCGTCGATCGCCACCAACAACCGGATGGTGCTGAAGCCCAGCGAGAAGACGCCGCTGTCGGCGCTGCTGCTGGCCGAGGTCCTCTACGACGCCGGACTGCCGCCGGAGATGTTCTCGGTCGTGACCGGCGACCCGCGGGAGATCGCCGACGAGATGCTGGTCAACCCCGACGTCGACCTCGTCACCTTCACCGGCGGCGTCCCGATCGGCAAGCACATCGCGGCCAAGGCGGTCTACAAGCGGCAGGTGCTGGAGCTGGGCGGCAACGACCCGATCATCGTGCTGGAGGATGCCGACCTCGACGAGGCCGCCGCGCTGGCGGCCGCCGGGTCGTACCGGAACTCCGGCCAGCGCTGCACCGCGGTCAAGCGCATCCTCGTGCACGAGGCCGTCGCCGACCGCTTCGTCGACCTCCTGCTCGAGCGGACCCGGGCCTGGACCTACGGCGACCCGATGGACCCCGACGTCGACATGGGCACCGTCATCGACGAGGCGGCGGCGCAGTCATTCGCCGCTCGCGTCGACGAGGCGGTGGCGCAAGGCGCGCGGCTGCTGCACGGCAACGTCCGCCGCGGCGCGCTGTACTCGCCGACGCTCGTCGACCACGTCACGCCCGACGTGCCGCTGGTCAGGCACGAGACCTTCGGGCCGGTCTCGCCCGTGCTCCGCTTCCGCGACCTCGACGACGCGATCCGCATCGCGAACTCGACCGACTACGGCCTGTCGTCCGCGGTGTGCAGCAACCGCCTCGACCACATCACCCGCCTCATCGCCGAGCTCCACGTCGGCACCGTCAACGTCCGCGAGGTTCCCGGCTACCGGCTCGAGCTGACGCCCTTCGGCGGCATCAAGGACTCCGGGCTGGGCTACAAGGAAGGGGTGCAGGAGGCGATGAAGAGCTTCACCAACGTCAAGACCTATTCGCTGCCATGGTGAACCCGGAGCGGGCGGGATCCGCTGCGGGCGACGCCGTCGCCGCGCTCGCCCGCGCCGGCGGTGCGGGCGTATCCTGACGCGATGCAGACGCTGCTCAACCTGCTGGCCGGTGTCTCGCTGCTCGTCTGGGGCACGCACATCGTGCGGGCCGGCATCCTGCGCCTGTTCGGCGGCAACCTGCGCCGCGTGCTGCGGCACAGCGCCGACAACCGCGCGGCGGCGTTCTTCGCCGGGGTTGGCGTCACCAGCCTGATCCAGAGCAGCACCGCCACCGCGCTGATCGTCGCCGCGTTCGCCGGCCAGGGCCTGATCGGCACCGCGCCGGCACTGGCCGTCATGCTGGGCGCCGACGTCGGCACCGCGCTGATCACGCTGGCGCTCTCGTTCGACCTCGCGTGGCTGTCCCCGCTGCTGATCTTCTCCGGCGTCGTGCTCTTCCTCGCGCGGCAGACGACGCCGGTCGGCCGTTTCGGCCGCGTGCTGATCGGCCTCGGCCTCATCATCTTCGCCCTGCAGTGGATCTCGGTCGCGGCCAAGCCGGTGGTCCAGGCGGCGGGGGTCAAGGTGATCTTCGCCTCGCTCACCGGCGACGTGCTCTTCGACATGCTGGTCGCCGCGGTGCTGACCGTGCTCTGCTACTCGAGCCTCGCCGTCGTGCTGCTGGTGGCGACCCTCGCGTCGCTGCACGTGATCGCGCTGCCGGTGGCGCTCGGCCTGGTGCTGGGCGCCAACCTCGGCAGCGGGCTGCTCGGCATGCTCTCCACGCTGCACTCGCCGCCGGAAGCGCGGCGGGTCACGCTGGGCAACTTCCTGTTCAAGCTGATCGGCGGCCTGGTCGCGATCCCGCTGCTGCACCTGCTCGAGGCGCCCATCGCGAGCCTCGGCCTCGAGGACGCGAAGGAAGTCGTGCTGTTCCACGTCGGCTTCAATGTCGCGCTGGCGCTGCTCTTCATCTTCTTCACCACGCCGATCGCGCGCCTTGCCGAGCGCCTGCTGCCGTCGCTGCCGGTCGCCGACGATCCGGGCAAGCCGCGGCACCTCGACCCGTCGGCGCTGGACACGCCGGGACTCGCGATCTCCTGCGCCGCCCGCGAGGCGCTGCGCATCGGCGACGTGATCGAGGCGATGCTGAACGGCATGCTGACGGTGCTGAAGCAGAACGATCGCGCGCTGGCGCAGCGCCTGCGGAAGCTCGACGACACCGTCGACGACCTCTACACCGCGGTGAAGCTCTACCTCACCCAGATCTCGCGCGAGGCGCTGGAGGAGAAGGAGGGCCGCCGCTGGACCGACATCGTCTCCTTCACCATCAACATGGAGCAGGTCGGCGACATCATCGAGCGCATCATCACCGACCTCGAGGACAAGAAGATCGACAAGGGCCGCAACTTCTCCGAGGCGGGGATGGCCGAGATCTGCGACCTCCACGCCCGGCTGATCGCCAACCTGCGGCTGGCGATGTCGGTGTTCCTCGACGGCGACCTGCGCAGCGCGCAGCAGCTGCTCGCCCAGAAGGTGCTGTTCCGCGATCTCGAGCGCGCCTACGCCGACTCGCACCTGGCCCGGCTCGCCGGCAACACCCTCGAGAGCATCGAGACCTCGTCGCTGCACCTCGACCTCATCGCCGACATGAAGCGGGTCAATTCGCACATCTGCTCGATCGCCTATCCGATCCTCGAGGAGGCCGGGGTGCTGGCGAAGACGCGGCTCAAGGAACCGGAGCCCGCCGACGCATCCGCACCGCCGCCGACCGCCGCCGCGACCCCGCGCGAGTGGTCGGAGCGGCGCAATCCTTCCGCCGCCTGACCGCGGCTCGGACGTCGACGTGGACGCGGCGGGACTCTCCCTCGGCATCACGCTGGCGGTCCTCGCCGCCGGCTTCCTGCACGCCAGCTGGAACGCGCTGCTGAAGTCCGCACGCGGCGGGGACCCGCTGCTCGACACCGCCGCCGTCGTCGCCGGGTCGGCGCTGTGCGGGCTGGCGCTGATCCCGTTCGTCGCGCCGCCCGACCCGACGGCGTGGAAGTTCGCCGCCGCCTCGGCGCTGGTCCATTGCGCCTACTACCTGACGCTCGCCCAGGCGTATCGCACCGGCGACCTGTCGTTCGCCTATCCGCTGATGCGCGGCACGGCGCCGCTGCTGGTCGCGCTGCTCGGCATCGCCTTCCTGCGCGAGTGGCCCAGCCTCCAGGTCGCGATCGGCATCCTGCTCATCTGCCTCGGCATCGTCGGCATCGCCTTCGCGCGCCGCGGCCGGCACACCGCCGCCGCGGCCGGCTGGGCGCTGGCGAACGCGGGGATCATCGCCGTCTACACGCTGATCGACGGCGCCGGTGCCCGCGCTTCCGGCAACGCGCTGTCCTACGTCGCCTGGCTGACCTTCCTCGAAGGCCTGCCGTTCCTCGGCTGGATCTTCGCTCGGCGCGGGCGCCCGGCGGCGGCCTACCTGGCCCGCGGCTGGCGGCGCGGCCTCGTCGGCGGCGCCATCAGCGTCGCCGCCTACGGCATCGTGCTGTGGGCGATGACCCGCGCCCCGGTCGCGGCGGTCGCCGCGCTGCGCGAGACCTCGGTGCTGTTCGCCGCGCTCATCGGCGCCGTGTGGCTGAAGGAAGGCTTCGGCCCGCGGCGGATCGCCGGCGCGGCCAGCGTCGTCCTGGGCGTCGCCGCGCTGAAGCTCTGAGCGAACTTCCGTTCACCCGATTCCCCCACCCGCGAGGCAGCGCCGATGCAACTACCCACCCAGGCCCGCGTCGTCGTCGTCGGCGGCGGCATCGCCGGCGTCTCCACTGCCTACCACCTGACCAAGCTCGGCATCCGCGACGTCGTGCTGCTCGAGCAGGGCAAACTCACCTGTGGCACGACCTGGCACGCCGCCGGCCTCGTCGGCCAGACGCGCGCCACGCGCAACGCGACGCGGATGAGCCTCTATGGCATCGAGCTGTATTCGACGCTGGAGCACGAGACGGGACTCGCGACCGGCTGGAAGCAGTGCGGCAGCCTCAACGTCGCCAGGACCGCCGACCGCCTGACGCTGATGCGCCGGCAGATGGCGCGGGCGCAGAGTTTCGGCATCGAGTTCGACTTCGTCGCGCCGGCCGACGCGGCACGCTACGCGCCGATCCTGCGCACCGACGACCTCGTCGGCGCGGTGTGGATTCCCGGCGACGGCAAGGTGAATCCCACCGATCTCACCCAGTCGCTCGCCCGCGGCGCGCGCAACGGCGGCGCGGTGATCGCCGAAGGCATTCGCGTCACCGGCGTCGACGTCGTCGAAGGGCGGGTCGCCGGCATCCGCTGGCGCAGCGACGACGGCGAGGGAGCGATCCGGTGCGAGTCGATCGTCAACTGCGCCGGACAGTGGGCGCGCGAGTTCGGCCTGCTGGCGGGCGTCAACGTCCCGCTCTGCTCGGCCGAGCACTTCTACCTCGTCACCGCACCCATCGCCGGCGTCACGCCCGCGCTGCCGGTGATCCGCGACCCCGACGGCTACCTCTACTACAAGGAGGAAGTCGGCGGCCTGGTGATGGGCGGCTTCGAGCCCAGGGCCAAGCCCTGGAACGTCGCCCGCATTCCCGACCGCTTCGAGTTCCAGCTGCTGCCCGAGGACTGGGATCAGTTCGAGATCCTCATGCGCAACGCGATCCACCGCACGCCCTGCCTCGAGACGGCGGAAGTGAAGCTGCTGCTGAACGGCCCGGAGAGCTTCACCCCGGACGGCAACTTCATCCTCGGCGAAGCCCCCGAGGTGGCCGGCTATTTCGTCTGCGCCGGCTTCAACTCGGCGGGCATCGCGAACTCCGGCGGGGCCGGCAAGCTCGCCGCCGAGTGGCTGGCACGGGGCGAGGCGCCGCTCGACCTCTGGGACGTCGACATCCGCCGCTTCGCGCCCTTCCACGCCAATCGGCGCCACCTCGCCGACCGCACCGTCGAGTCGCTGGGGCTGCACTACGCGATGCGCTGGCCGCGCGAGGAGCTGACGACGGTGCGGCCGCTGCGCCGCTCGCCGCTCTACGACCGGCTGCGCGCCAGGGGCGCCGTGTTCGGCAGCAGGATGAACTGGGAGCGCGCCAACTACTTCCTCGCTCCGGGCGCCGCGGTGCCGCCGCCCACGTTCGGGACGCCGGGCTGGCTGCCGCAGGTGCTGGAGGAGCAGCGCGCCTGCCGCGAGCAGGTCGTGCTCTTCGACCAGACGTCGTTCGCGAAATTCGTGCTCAAGGGTCGCGACGCGCTGGCGGTGCTGCAGCGGCTCTGCGCCAACGACGTCGACGTCGCTCCCGGGCGCATCGTCTACACGGCGATGCTGAACGCGCGCGGCGGATTCGAGAGCGATCTCACGGTGATCCGGATCGCGCCGCTGGAATTCCTCATCGTCTCCGGCTCGGCTCAGGCGACGCGCGACGGCGCCTGGATCGAGCGCGCCATCGCCGTCCACGAGCGCGCGGCGCTGGTCGACGTGACCAGCGGCTGGTCAGTGCTGTCGGTGATGGGCCCGCAGGCCGAGGCGCTGCTCGCGCGGCTGTCGCCGGACGACCTGTCGAAATCCGGACTGCCCTTCGCCACCACGCGGGAGATCGACGTCGGCCACGCACGCGTCCGCGCGGCGCGGATGAGTTACGTCGGCGGCCCGGGCTACGAGCTCTACGTCGCCACCGATCAGTGCTGCACGCTCTACGACGCGCTGGTCGCCGCCGGTGAGGAGTTCGGGCTGCGCGACGCCGGCTACTACACGATCGACGCGCTGCGGATCGAAGCCGGCCGGCGCGCCTGGGGCGCCGAGCTGTCGCCGGACGAGACACCCTGGGAGGCCGGCCTCGGCTTCGCGGTGAAGCTCGACAAGCCCGTCGCCTTCAGCGGCCGCGACGCGCTGCGGGCGACGCCCCCGTCGGCCGCGAGCAAGCGCCTGGTCCAGTTCACCTTCGACGACCCGGCGGCCTTCCCGTGGGGTGGGGAGCCGATCCTGATGGACGGTCGCCATGTCGGCGAGCTGACCTCGGCCGGCTACAGTCGACGGCTGGGCCGCGCCGTCGCCATGGGCTACGCCCGCGCCGACCGGCCGCTGACCGACACGATGATCGTCGCCGCGCGCTACGAGGTCGACGTCGCCGGCGCCCGCTTTGCCGTGACCCCCCACCTGCGGCTCGCCTGAACGACGGAACCGTCGGGCCCCACCGCCGGTCGAAGCGTCGACTCTTTCGTCCCGGAATTTGCCATGCGCCCTGCCCCCGACGCCCGACGCCCGCCGTGCTGCGCCTGATGCGGCGCTTCCGGCACCTCGTCATCGCCGCGCTGGCCGGGGCGCTGCTCGGCGCGGCGCTCGCGCTCGCGACCGACCTCCCGCAGCGCAACGCGCCGTTCGCCGCCGCGCCGCCGCATCACACGGCGACCGGCTTTCGCAACAACTACCTGAACGTGGATCCTTCGGGGTTCTGGCGGTGGCAGTGGGAGCGCTGGACCACCGGCGTGCCGGCGCTGCCCGAAGGCGGCTGGCAGTTCCCGCGCGACGTCCCCGATGCCGCCTTCCTCCGGGCCAACCGCAGCGAGACCACGGTGACCTGGATCGGGCACGCGACGCTGCTGCTGCAGGTGGCCGGCGTCAACATCCTCACCGACCCGGTGTGGAGCGAGCGCGCCTCGCCCCTGCCCTTCGCCGGACCGAAGCGCTGGGTGCCCCCGGCGCTGCCGCTGGCGGAATTGCCGCACATCGACGTGGTGCTGATCTCGCACAACCACTACGATCATCTCGACGAAGCCACGGTGATGGCGCTGGCAGGGCAGGCAGGCGGCCCGCCGCGCTTCTACGTTCCCCTGGGCGTCGACGCGTGGTTCGCCGCCCGCGACCTGCCGGTCCACGCCACGATGGACTGGTGGCAACGCGGCAGCGACGGGCCACTGGACGTTCACTTCGTGCCGGCCCAGCACTGGAGCGCGCGCGCGCTGTGGGACCGCAACCAGACGCTGTGGGGCGGCTTCGTCGTCGAGGCGCAGGACTTCCGCTTCATCTACACCGGCGACACCGGCTACTCGCAGGACTTCCGCGACATCGCCGCCCGCTTCGGCCGCTTCGATCTCGCCGCGATCCCGATCGGCAGCTATGCGCCGCGGTGGTTCATGGGCCCGCAGCACGTCGACCCGGAAGAGGCGGTCGCGATCCACCGCGACCTCGCCGCGCGCCATTCGCTCGGCGTGCACTGGGGCACCTTCGTGCTGACCGACGAGCCGCTCGACGAACCGCCGGTCCGGCTGCGCGCAGCGGCGGCCGCTGCCGGCTTGCCGGCCGACGCGTTCTGGGTCTTCCGGCACGGCGAGACGCGCCGGCTCGGCAGCGCCGCGCCTCTGGCGCGTGCCGCCGATGGACGCTGACGCCGGGACGGTTCGCGCGCGCGACGCACTTCCCCCGCCGCCCGCGCTGTGGTTACATGTCGGGTTGCCCCCTCCGCCCGACCGTTGCCGATGCCGCACCGCTACCCCACCCCGCCGCGCCGCGGGCGCACGCCCCAGAATCCCGCCGGCACGAGCACCGGACAGGTGCAGAGCCTCACCCGCGGGCTGTCGATACTCGAGGTGCTCGCCAAGGCCGAAGGCGGGCTTACGCTCACCGACGTGACGCAGCGGGTCGGCCTGCCCGCCTCGACCACGCACCGGCTGCTCGCCACGCTGGAAAAGACCGGCTACGTGGTCCAGGCGGGCGAACTCGGTCGCTGGTACGTCGGCCTGCAGGCCTTCGCCGTCGGCTCCAGTTTCCTCGCCAATCGCGATTTCGTGGCCCAGAGTCACCCCTACATGCGCCGGCTGATGGAACAGGCCGGCGAGACGGTGAACCTCGCCATCCTCGACGGCACCGAAGCGGTGTTCATCGACCAGGTGCAGTGCCGCGAGACGATGCGCACCATCGTCAAGCTGGGCAGCCGCGTGCCACTGCACGCCTCCGGCGTCGGCAAGGCGCTGTTCGCATCGCTGCGCGACGAGCAGATCGACGCCATTCTGAAAGTCAAGGGCTTGCCGCGGATCACGCCGCACACGATCACCGCGCCCGAGACGATGTGGGCCGCGTTGCGGGTGATCCGGCAGCGCGGCTTCTCCTTCGACGACGAGGAGCACCTGCCGGGCACGCGCTGCGTCGCCGCGCCGATCTACGACGAGCACGGCGAGTCGGTGGCGGCGATCTCGATCGCCGGGCCGTCGGCGCGGCTTCCCGACGAGCGCATCCGGCAGCTGGGGCTGCTGGTCGCCCACATCGCCGAGGAAGTCACCCGCCGGCTAGGCGGACGCTGGCCCCATCCCCACTGAGCGGCCTGATTCCGCGTCGCCGCTGCGGTCGCAGCCGCCCTCGGCGGAGGCCGGGCGCCGGCTCGCCTCGGCCAGCAGCGCCTCGTCGCGCAGCGAAACCTCGACCGGGCAGGGGCCCGGTGTCCAGCCTTCCATCTGCGCCGCGCGACGCGCGAAATCGACGTCGGCGGCGGGCTTCCACCGCGCCAGCAGCAGGTCGGCGCCGGCGGCGTCGTTGCAGGCCAGCACCATGTCGCAACCCGCGGCGACGGCGGCGTCGGCGCGGGCGACGAGGTCGCCTGCGCCCTGCGCGCCCGCCATCCCGAGGTCGTCGGAGAAGATCATCCCGTCGAAGCCCAGCCGCTCGCGCAGGAATTCGCGCAGCCAGCGGCGCGAATAGCCGGCCGGCAGGGCGTCGACCGCCGGGTAGACGACGTGCGCCGGCATCATCCCCTCGAGGCCCTGGCGGCACAGCACCGCGAAGGGGATGAGATCGTCGGCGGTGAGCGCCGACAGTTCGCGGCTGTCGACGGGGAGGTCGACGTGCGAGTCCGCCGCGACGTGGCCGTGGCCGGGAAAATGCTTGCCCACCGCCGGCATGCCGGCCGCGCGCAGACCGTCGTGCAGCGCGGCGGCGAGGTGCGCAACGGCATTGGGATTGCGATGGAAGGCGCGATCGCCGATGACGGTGCTCGCGCCGTAGTCGAGATCGAGCACCGGCGCGAAGCTGAAATCGACGCCGTGGGCGCGCAGTTCGCTGCCGATGGTCCAGCCGAGGCGCGTGGCCTCGTGCGCTGCCGCCGCGACGTCGCGGTCCCACAGCTCGCCCAGCGCGCGCATCGGCGGCACCGCGGAAAAGCCGTCCCGGAAGCGCTGCACCCGCCCGCCCTCGTGATCGACGGCGATGAGCAGTCGCGGGGTGCGCAGGTTCGCGATCGACGTCGTGAGCGCCTTGAGCTGCGCCGGCGTCGCGTAGTTGCGTGCGAACAGGATCACGCCGCCAACCTGCGGCTGCAGCAGGCGTTCGCGATCGGCAGCGCCAAGCTCCAGGCCTTCGATGCCCAGCATCAGCGGTCCGCGCGGCAGCTGCAGCCCGGTCTCCGGACGACCTTCGTGCCGGGTGCTCATCGAACCGCCGACCCGCGCCCGTCCGCGCGCTCCGCGCGGGGCCCCTCGCCGGGTGGCTCATCGCGCGGCCTCCCGCACCACCGCCGACCCGCGCCCGGCCGCGCGTCGGCCGTCCGCGCGCATCGCCTTGCCGTCGATCCCCGCGCTCCGCGCGGGGCCCCTCGCCGGGTGGCTCATCGCGCGGCCTCCCGCGCGCGCGGCCGGGCCGCGGGGGCCCCCGCCCGCCCGCCGCCCCCCCCCCCCCCGCGAGGGTGGCTCATCGCGCGGCCTCCCGGATCAGCACCTTCATCTGGCGGACGGCCTCGCGCAGGCCGGCGAACACCGAGCGGGCGATGATCGCGTGGCCGATGTGCAGTTCGCGGATTCCGGGCAGTGCGGCCACCGGCTGGACGTTGAAGTAGTTGAGCGCGTGCCCGGCGTTGAAGCGCATGCCGGCCGCGCGGATGGCGGCGCCGGCGGCGCGGATCTTCTCGAGTTCGGCGACGACCGCGGCGCTCTCGGGATCGCGCCCCTTGGCGTGGAACGCATGGGCGTAGGGGCCGGTATGCACCTCGCAGACCCGCGCGCCGATGCGGGCCGCGGCCTCGACCTGCGCGACCTCGGCGTCGATGAACACGCTGGTGACGATGCCGTCCCCGGCCAGCGCCGCGACGACCGCGCCGAGCTTGGCCTCCTGCCCGACGACGTCGAGCCCGCCCTCGGTGGTGATCTCGTGCCGGCCCTCGGGCACCAGCATCGCCATCTCCGGCTTCAGCGCGCGGGCGATCGCGACCATCTCCGGCGTCGCCGCCATCTCGAGATTGAGCTTGATGTGGACCAGCTCGCGCAGTCGGCGCACGTCCTCGTCCTGGATGTGCCGGCGATCCTCGCGCAGGTGCACGGTGATGCCGTCGGCGCCGCCGAGGTGCGCCTCGACCGCGGCCCAGACCGGGTCCGGCTCATAGGTCCGCCGCGCCTGCCGCAGCGTGGCCACGTGGTCGATGTTGACGCCGAGTTCGATCACCGGTGCCGCTCCTTCAATGTGCCGGTCGCCGCGCGCGTTCCGCCCGGAACCGGTCGCCGCAGCGCGATCCGTCCCGCTACGTTCCCGCCGCGATCCGGCCGGACGACGGCGCCCCTGTCATTGTCGCGGAAAACGGGCCGTTGCGCGCCGGCACCGTTCATCGCTGGCCTTCGCCCCCGTCCAGCGCCAGCAGGTCCTGGACGACGCGCCGGCTCTCGACGCCGCGCTGCTCGAGGTGATGGTCGAGCACCTCGCGCATCAGGCGCTTCGCCTGGGCCGCGGTTTCGGCGTCCGGGTAGCGGCCCTCGGCGAGCGCCAGCAGCGTCGCGCCGCGCACCCGCGGGCCGGCGCCGCGCTCCGCACCCTCCGCGCGGCGCGGACCGCGGTCGAAGGCGTAGTGGTAGTCGGCCGTCGGGTCGAGCGGTGCGCCGGTGTCCGCTTCGCGCGCGAACATCGGCGCGTAGCCCAGCTCGGTCAGCAGGCCCAGCTCGAAGCGCCGCAGCAGCGCCGCCTGCTCGCCGCCGGCCGCGAGCTCGGCGAGCGCCCGCTCGTAGGCGGCGTAGAGCCGGGGATGCGGGTCCTCGCGCGCCAGCAGCTTCAGCAGGAGTTCGTTGAGGTAGAACCCGCACATCAGCGCGGAACCTCGCGGCAGCGGCAGGCCACCGCGCCATTCGGCCCGGGCCAGCGTCTTCAGTTCCGCCTCGCCAAACCACGACAGCAACAGCGGCTGAAACGCCTGCAGCAGCCCGCGCAGCTCGGAGCGCGGGCGCTTGGCCCCGCGGGCCACCATGGCGACGCGCCCGTGGTCGGCGGTGAACGCCTCGACGATCAGGCTGGTCTCGCGATAGGGCCACGCGTGCAGGACGAAGGCCGGCACGTCGTCGCGGCGCTGGGAGGGGGCACGCGGGGCCATCGTCGGAACGCCGCTCAGAACCGGTGAATGAATCCACTGCGCGGGCGGATTGCCGCGTTGCTCACTCGCTCCCTCCTCGCCTATCCATCAGATATGTCTCGTCGGTCGCATCGTTCGCGCCTTGCACTCCGCCCGCTCGCGACGATTTCTTCACCGGTTCTCAGTACCCGAATCGCTTCAGCATCCCCTCGTCGTCCGACCAGCCGGCCTTGACGCGCACCCAGACCTCGAGGAACACCGGGCCGCCGAACAGCCGCTCCATGTCGGTCCGCGCCCGCGAGGCGATCTCCTTCATCCGCGACCCGCCCTCGCCGACGAGGATGCCCCGCTGGTTGTCGCGCTCGACGTAGACGGTGGCCTGGATGCGGCGGACGCCTCCCTCCTCCTTGAAGGAGTCGATGCCGACGGTGGTCGCGTAGGGGACCTCCTCGCCCAGCAGCCGGAAGATCTTTTCACGGATGAACTCGGCGGCGAGGAAGCGCTCGTCGCGGTCGGTGATCTCGTCGTCGCCGAACACCGGCGGCCCCTCGGGCAGCAGCGCGGCGAGCTCGGCCAGCAGGCGGTCGAGCGCGCGGTCCTTTTCCGCGCTCACCGGAACGATGGCGACGAACGGGAACAGCGCCGCCAGCGCCGCCATCTGCGGCAGCAGCGCGTCCTTGTCCTTCAGCAGGTCGACCTTGTTGAGCGCGACCACGACCCGGGCGCCGCGCGGGAACAGCGCGATCACCGCCCGGTCGGCGTCGGTCGTGCGTCCCGCCTCGACGACCGCGACCACGGCGTCGATGCCGGCGAAGCTCTGCCGCACCACCTTGTTCATCCGCTCGTTGAGGCGCGAGCGGTGGCGGGTCTGGAACCCGGGCGTGTCGACGAAGATGAACTGCGCGCCGGCGGTGGTGACGATGCCGGTGACGCGGTGACGGGTGGTCTGCGCCTTGCGCGAGGTGATGCTGACCTTGCCGCCGACCAGGTGGTTGAGCAGCGTCGACTTGCCGACGTTGGGACGGCCGACGATCGCGACGTGCCCGCAGCGAAACGCCGCCGCCGCGGCCGTGGGCTCAGACATCGGCGGACCCGCCGTCGGCGCCGGCAAGCCGTGCGTGGGCGAGCTCTGCCGCCGCCTGCTCGGCGATGCGGCGGCTGGAACCGGTGCCCGCGGTCTCGATGCCGAGCGCGGGGATCCGGCAGTGGACGGCAAAGGTCTGCGCGTGCGCTACGCCGGTCACCCCCGCGACCACGTACTCGGGCACCGCGAGGCGACGCGCCTGCAGCCATTCCTGCAGCCGCGTCTTGGGGTCCTTGCCGAGGATCTCGGGATCGGCCTCGGCCAGCAGGTCGCCGTAGACGCGCTCGATCGCCGCGCGGGCCGCGTCGTAGCCGCCGTCGAGGAAGACCGCGCCGAACACCGCCTCCAGCGCGTCGGCAACGATCGACGGCCGCTCCCCGCCCCCGCCCCGGCGCTCGCCCTCCCCGACCCGGAGCAGGGCGCCGAGTCCGATCTGCCGCGCGAGCTGCGCCAGCGTGTCGCGGTTGACGAGATTGGCGCGCAGGCGCGACAGGTCGCCCTCGGGCAGGTCGCGCAGCCGGCGGTAGAGTGCCGCGGCGACCACGCAGTTGAGGACCGCGTCGCCGACGAACTCCAGCCGCTCGTTGTGCGCGGCCCCGTGGCTGCGGTGGGTGAGCGCCCGCGCCAGCAGCGCCGGCTCCTGGAAGGCGTAACCGATGCGGTCACGCAGGGTGGCGGGCGACATCCTCCGGCGGGGCGCGGACCGGGCGCGCGTCAGCGCGACGCCGACGCCTCGAACTCGAGCAGCAGGCTCGCGTTGGCGACGAGGTGCAGCCGGCGCGTCCACTCGACGCGCGCAGTGATCTGGTTCCGGTCGCGGGTGATCTCGACGTCGCTGCCCCGCACCGACTCGATGTAGCCGGCGCTGGCGCGGCGGTCGAAGCTCTTGCGGACATCGGCGATCGAGCTGCCCGGGTCGCGGATGTCCTGCAGCGACTCGGTGAGCGCGCGCTGTATCGAGTAGTACTCGATCACCGCCGGCATGACCCGGAACCCCACCATCGCGACCGTCACCAGCACCGCGGCGACGAAGATAAAGCCGATGATCGAGAGCCCGCGCTGCCTCGACTTGTGCACCATTGCCGTTCTCCCCTGCTAACGGATTCCCGAACCGACGCGCTTGAACGCCAGGCTGCTGATGTCGTCCCAGTTGAACCAGATGAAGAAGGCCCGTCCGCGAAGGTGGTCGTCGGGGACGAACCCCCAGTAGCGGCTGTCGTCGCTGTTGTCGCGGTTGTCGCCCATCACGAAGTAGTGGCCCTTCGGCACCCGGCAGACAAACCCGCGGTCATTGTAATCGCAGTTCTCCCGCCCCGGGTACGGACGCACGTTCTGCACGTAGACGGGCTGTGCCTGCGGCGTCCGCGCGATCTGGTGCGCCGCCTCGGCGCCGGCGACTTCCTCGCGGAAGCGCTCGGTGGACTCGAAGCGCAGCCCCTCGAGGTAGCCGTAGCTGCCGTCCGCCTTCTGCGTCCAGGGCCTGCCGTTGACGGTCAGCTGCTTGTCCCGATAGAGGACCTCGTCGCCGCCGACGCCGACCACCCGCTTGATGAAGTCCTGCGACGGGTTCACCGGGTAGCGGAACACCACGACGTCGCCGGCCTTCGGATCGGAAAGCGGAACGATCTTCTGCTCGATGATCGGCAGCCGGATGCCGTAGGTGAACTTGTTCACGAGGATGAAGTCGCCGACCTCCAGCGTGGGGCGCATCGACGACGAGGGGATCTTGAACGGCTCGGCCAGGAACGAGCGCAGCAGGAAAACGATCAGCAGGACCGGAAAGAAGCTCTTCGGGTACTCGATCCACCACGGCTCGGGCGCCTCGGCGGCGCGGCGGCGGGCGAAGAACAGCCGGTCGGCGAGCACCATCGCGCCGGTGACGAGCGTGGCGACGAACAGGATCAGGGCAAAGTTCATTTCGGGGGTTCAGGCAGCGTGGGGGACGGGGACGGCCGGCGGGACCGGACGCGCGATGGTCGCGTCGGCGCGGCCGGGGCTCACTTCTCGCCCACCTGGAGGATGGCGAGGAACGCCTCCTGGGGGATCTCGACGTTGCCGACGGCCTTCATCCGCTTCTTGCCGGCCTTCTGCTTCTCGAGCAGCTTCTTCTTCCGCGTGATGTCGCCGCCGTAGCACTTGGCGAGGACGTTCTTGCGCATCGCCTTGATCGTCTCGCGGGCGATCACCTGCGCGCCGATCGACGCCTGCACGGCGATGTCGAACATCTGACGCGGGATCAGCGAGCGCATCTTGGCCGCGACCTCGCGTCCGCGGTAGATCGCCACCGAACGGTGCACCATGATCGACAGCGCGTCGACCCGCTCGCCGTTGATCAGGATGTCGAGCTTCACCACGTCGGCGGCGCGGAACTCCTTGAACTCGTAGTCGAGCGACGCGTAGCCGCGCGACACCGACTTCAGCTTGTCGAAGAAGTCCATCACCACCTCGGCCATCGGCAGCTCGTAGGTGAGCATCACCTGCCGGCCGAGGTAGAGCATGTTCTTCTGCGTCCCGCGCTTTTCGGTGCACAGCGTCAGCACCGGGCCGACGTAGTCCTGCGGCATCAGGATCGACGCGGTGATCACCGGCTCGCGGATCTCCTCGACCCGGGAGAGGTCGGGCAGCTTCGACGGGTTCTCGATCTCCAGCACCGAGCCGTCCCTCAGCAGCAGCTGGTAGACGACGGTCGGCGCCGTCGTGATCAGGTCCATGTCGTATTCGCGCTCCAGCCGCTCCTGGACGATGTCCATGTGCAGCAGGCCCAGGAAGCCGCAGCGGAAGCCGAAGCCCAGGGCCTGGGAGACCTCGGGCTCGTAGTGCAGCGAAGCGTCGTTGAGCTTGAGCTTGTCCAGCGCGTCGCGCAGCGCCTCGTACTGGTTGGACTCGACCGGATAGAGGCCGGCGAACACCTGCGGCTTGACGTCCTTGAACCCCGGCAGCGGCTCCGCCGCCGGCCGCGCGGCGAGGGTGACCGTGTCGCCGACCTTGGCGGCGTGGATCTCCTTGATGCCGGCGACGATGAAGCCGACGCCGCCGGCCGACAGCTCGTCGCGGGCCACCGCCTTCGGCGTGAACACGCCGACCTGCTCGCAGCCGTGCGTCGAGCCGGCCGCCATCAGCTGGATCCTGTCCCGCGGCCGCACGCGCCCCTGCATCACCCGGACCAGCATCACGACGCCGACGTAGTTGTCGAACCACGAGTCGATGATCAGCGCCTGCAGCGGGCCGTCGGGGTCGCCCTTGGGCGCCGGCACACGGGCGATCACCGCCTCGAGGATGTCGTCGATCCCTTCGCCGGTCTTGGCGCTCGCGCGCACCGCGTCCTGCGCGTCGATGCCGATGACGTCCTCGATCTCGTCGATGACCCGCTCGGGCTCGGCGGAAGGCAGGTCGATCTTGTTCAGCACCGGCACCACCTCGACTCCCTGCTCGATCGCCGTGTAGCAGTTGGCGACGGTCTGCGCCTCGACGCCCTGCGACGCGTCGACCACCAGCAGCGCGCCCTCGCAGGCGGCGAGCGAGCGCGACACCTCATAGGCGAAGTCGACGTGGCCCGGGGTGTCGATCAGGTTCAGCTGGTAGGTCGCGCCGTCGCGTGCGACGTACGACAGCGCCGCGGTCTGCGCCTTGATCGTGATCCCGCGTTCCCGCTCGAGGTCCATCGAATCGAGCACCTGCGCCTCCATCTCGCGATCGGAGAGCCCGCCGCAGCGATGGATGAAGCGATCCGCCAGCGTCGACTTGCCGTGGTCGATGTGGGCGATGATCGAGAAATTGCGGATGCGGTGCATGGGGAGCAGGAAAAGAAAAGGGCACGCCACGTGCCCTTTCGAACAGGAAAGAACAGGGGATTTTAGCGGAAATCGGGCTCCGACGCGAATGTCGCCGTCCCGACCAGCGCCGCGTGCACGCGCGCGGCGTCGAGGTGGTAGTGACAGAGCTCGCGCGCGGGCGCCGGGGGCCCGAGGAAGAGCACGGGCACGCGGTCGCCCCAGACCGCCTCGAGGTCGGCGTGCGCGTCGACATCGACGACGGCGATCGACGCCCCCGCCGCTGCGGCGATCGGCCGCAGCGCGTACAGCATGTCGTCGCAGAGGTGGCAATAGGCGCGATGGAGGAGCGTCAACTCGACGCCCCCCCCACCGCCCGGGGGCGCGGCGTCAGTCACCGTTGTTGATGCGCAGCGTGGAGAAGAACTCCTGCTCGCCGCGCTTCAACCGCAGCGTCACCGAGGCGCCCTTGTCGAGCTTCGCCAGCACGCCGTTCAGCTGCTCCGCGGAGCGGACGTCGGTGCTCTGCCCCCGGTTGACGAGGGCGAGGATCACGTCGCCCGGCTGCACGTTGCCGCGCACCGATCCGGTGATGTCCTCGACCAGCACCCCGTGCTTGAGGTCGAGCTCCTTCTTCTGCTCGTCGGTCAGGTCCGACAGCACCAGTCCCATGCGGTTCGGCTTGGCCTTCTCCTTGGGCGTCGTGCCGGAGCGCTTCGGCGCGGCGGGGGTTTCCTCCTTCATCTCGGCGACGGTCACCGCGATGTCGCGCGCGGCGCCCTTGCGCCAGACGGTCAGCGTCACCTTGCTGCCCGGCCGCACCACGGTGATGATCCGCGGCAGCTCGGACGAGTTCTTCACTTCGCGGCCGTCGACCTTGGTGATGATGTCGCCGGACTCCACGCCCGCCTTGTCGGCCGGCCCGCCCTTCTCGACCGAGTTGACCAGCGCGCCGGTCGTCCGCGGCAGCCCGAACGCCTCGGCCAGTCTCCTTGCTCACTTCCTGGATCTGCACGCCGATGCGGCCGCGCGTCACCCGACCCTTGTCCTTGATCTGGTTGGCGACGTTCATCGCGATGTCGATCGGTATCGCGAAGGCAAGGCCCATGTAGCCTCCGGAACGGGAGAAGATCAGCGAGTTGATGCCGACGACCTCGCCCTTCAGGTTGAACAGCGGCCCCCCGGAGTTGCCGGGATTGATCGCCACGTCGGTCTGGATGTACGGGACGAGATTCTCCTGCGGCAGGTCGCGCCCCTTGGCGCTGACGATGCCCGCGGTCATGGTGTTCTCGAGGCCGAAGGGTTTGCCGATGGCGACCACCCACTCGCCCACCTTGAGCTTCTCCGGATCGCCGATCGTCACCCTGGGCAGATCCTTCGCCTCGATCTTGAGCACCGCCACGTCGGTCCGCTTGTCGACGCCGACGACCTTGGCCTTGAAATCGCGCCGGTCGGCGAGGTTGACCTTGACTTCGTCGGCGCCGTCGACGACGTGGGCGTTGGTGATGAGGTAGCCGTCGCTGGAGATGATGAAGCCGGAGCCGACGGATTGCGCCTCGCGCTCGGGCCCCCCGCGCGGCCGCGGGACCTGCCCGAAGCGGCGGAAGAACTCGTAGAACGGGTCGTCCTCGGAGATGTCCGGCATGCCGCGCGGGGCGCGGACCTTCTGCGTGACGTCGATGCTGACCACCGCCGGCGACTGGCGGTCGTAGAGCTCGGTGAAGTCGGGGAGCAGGACACCGCGGCTCTGCGCCACGGCGGGTGCCGAGGTGACGGCGAGGACGACGAGACCCGCAGCGGCGACGGCGCGGCGGAAGGCGGACAAGCAGAAGATCATGGCAGTGCCTCAGTGGAAAACGACAAACGGTACGATCGGGCGATGCCGCGGTGGACGGCAGTCAGCGGCGCGTCACCGACGCGGCGAACTGCCGCACCGCAGCCGCGGGCGCCTCGCCCAGCACGGTGACGAGATGGTCGTCGAACTGGCGCACGAAGATGTTCGTGCCCCCCTGCTGCGTCAGCCCCGTCGGATGCGGCGCCGAACCGACGTTCTCGATGAACACCGACACCGCAACCAGGCCGTCGGAGTAGACGAGGTGCGCCACCGGCTGCTTCTTGCCCCGCAGCGCGCGGAAGCCTTCGACGATCTTGGAGAATCCCGGCGGCGGCCTGGCGATGCCCCAGCCGGTGTCGCGCAGCTCCACGTCGCCCGGACCGGCGGCACGGACCACCCAGTCGGTCGGCGCCGGCGGCCACGACGGGCGCACCATCTCGCGGTCGATGCGGCCGCCGATCGCGAGATCGGTGAACGCGAACTGCTCGACCACCTCGCCGCGCTCGTCGATGATGCGCGCCTTGAGCAGCAGTCCGGTCGCGACGTCGGACCAGAACTTGTGGCCGTAGCGCAGGCCGTCCTTAGGCTCGAACACCCAGGCCTGCGCGTCGAGCCCGGCCACTCGCCCGGCCTCGGCCTTGCGGAACGCGTAGTACTCGCCCAGCGCCTTCTGCTGCTGCGGCGAAAGCGACGGAAAGGCGTTGCGGAACGTGCGCGGCTCGATGCGCACGACCTTCGCATCGGGGTAGTAGCAGCGGACCTCGCCCTGCGAGCGGATCACCTCGCGCGCCGGACCGTCGAGATTGACCAGTTTCTCGAACTCGGCGCCGTTGTCGTTGAGGTGGATGAGGCGCGAGGTCTCGACGTGGCCCCCGTGCTGGTAGAGGATCGTCCCGACGTAGTTGAGCTGCCGTGCCGCCTGTGCCGCCCGGTTGAGCCAGGTGGCCGCGTCGTCGGCCAGCGCTGCCGGCGCCGCGACCAGCGCCGCCACGGCCAGCGCCGCCGCGCGGGCGAGGCGCAGCACGGGCTTGTCGATTGCGACCTCGGCTGTCATCGCCCCTCCGTCAGCACGCGCCGGTACCGCCCGCCGCCCGCATCACGGCCGCGCCCCGGCCGCCGGCGCGGTCGCCGTCGCCGGACGGAAGCTGGGACCGATGCCCTGGATCTGCATCGTCGGCGAGGACTCCTGGTGGGCGAGCAGGTAATCGGCGGTGCGGTTCGGATTGAGCTGCGCGGCGCGCACCGCGGCCGCCTCGCGGGCCTTGGCCAGTGCCGTCGGCTGCGCATCGAGGGTGCCGAACGCCACCCAGCCCACCACCGACACCGCCGCGACGGTGGCCGCGGCCGCCCAGACCACCGACAGCGGCCTCGCGGCCCGGCGCTGCGGCGCCAGCACCGTCGGCTCGGCGGCGAGGCGCGCGGCGAAGCGCTGCGAGAACCCCGGCGCCAGCTGCGTGTTGCCGCGCAGCGTGTCGCCGATCACGTGATAGCACGACCAGGCGGCCAGGCCATCGGGCCGCTTCAGCTGTGCACACACGACGTCCAGATGCTCGTCGTCGAGCTCGCCGTCCATCAAACGCGAAATCTCCTCGCCCATCACCATCTCCGGTTTTCGTCGGTCCCCAGCAACGGCCGCAATTCCGTTGCGATCGCTTCCCGCGCCCGGAAGATCCGGGAGCGCACCGTGCCAATCGGACAGTTCATCACGTTGGCAATCTCTTCGTAACTCAGGCCCTCGATCTCGCGCAGCGTGATCGCGGACCGCAGATCCTCGGGCAGCGCGTCCATCGCCTTGTTGACGGCCGCGCCGATTTCCTTGCCTTCGAGCTCGGTTTCAGGCGTGTTGGCGTCGCGCAGCTGGTCGGCATCCTCGAAGTTCTCGGCGTCGTCGATGTCGACGCCGGTCGACGTCGGGGCGCGGCGGCCCATCGCGACCAGGTAGTTCTTGGCGGTGTTGATGGCGATCCGGTACAGCCAGGTATAGAACGCGCTGTCGCCCCGAAACGACGGCAGTGCGCGATACGCCTTGATGAAAGCCTCCTGCGTCACGTCCTCGACCTCGGCCTGGTCGCGCACGAACCGCGACAGCAGCCGCCCCAGCTTGCGCTGGTACTTGATGACCAGCAGCTCGAACGCACGCTTGTCGCCACTTTGCGCGCGCAGGACGAGTTGCTGATCGACCTCGCGATCACCCATTTACGGGCAGTCCCTGATGTGCATTCGTTGTTGTTCCTGCCGAATGGCAAGCGCTAGGTCCGGCAACGCCCCGACGGCGGGAAGACCGCTTCCCCACTTCCCGACATCGCGCGACGCTGCGGCTTTCGCTTGCACGAACAGACCATGCATTGCCCGGGAAGTTCACCGCTCGCCCGGGCGGCCGTCGCGAGCTGCGCGCCAACGGAAACCGCATCGAACTTGTCCAGGACAACCAGCGGCCGCACGCGTCCGGTCGCGAGGCCGCGGTAGTTCCGCAGCTGCGGCTCGCGCCACCGCGCCAGTGCCGCGCGCTGCTCGTCGTCGAGCAGCCCCAGCTGGTCGAGCACCGCCACCGTCGCCGGGTGCAGACCGCGCTTGCCGCCGTCGGCGACCTTCACGGCGATGCCCAGGCCGCGGCTGCGCACCCCGATGGCCTGCACGCCCTCGGCACCGATCTTCGCCACCCAGTCGCCGCGGCCGGCGCGCATGTAGGCGAGGTCGTTGCGACCCTCGCCGGATACCATCGCCGGATGCTCCGTCATCGCCGCGCCGAGCCGCGCCGGCGCCTGGCCGTACACCGGGTCGTCGCCGCCGGACGCCAGCCGCGCGAACGCCCGCGCGAGGCCGGCCAGCGGCACCGCGTAATTCGGCGCCGAACAGCCGTCGATCCCCCAGACGAGGTCGGCCTCGGCGACGCCGGTGAAATGCGCCACCGAGCGCCGGATGGCGACCTGCAGCGGGTGGTCGAAATCGAGGTAGCTGTCCTTCGGCGCGCCGCAGTGCACGCACCAGGCGAGCATCCCCGCGTGCTTGCCCGAGCAATTGTGGGCCAGTGGCGAATACGGCGGGGGCGGTGGCGTCGACCCCGAGACCTCGTAGTGACCCGGGACGTGGGTGCCGCACTGCAGGTCGGCGACGCGGTTGCCGGCCTTGGCCAGCATCGCCGCGACGGCGGCGACGTGACGGTCCTCGCCGGAGTGGCTGGCGCAGAGCAACGCCACCTCGTCCGGCGAGAAACCGAACCGCTCGACGCCGCCGGCGGCCACCAGCGGCACCGCCTGGAAGGGCTTCAGCGCACTGCGGGTCGGGACGATAGCCTGCGGATTGCCGGCCGCCCAGAGCAGCTGTCCGCGGACGTCGACGACCGCCACCGAGCCATGGTGGATCGCGTCGACCATCCCGCCCCGGGTCACGGCGGCGAGCGGAACGTGGGCGGGCGACGGGTGCGCGGCGGCGGCAATCACCGCGGCGGTGGGCAGGGAGGGAGGGTTCATCGGCAGCGGTGGGGACGCGTGACGACATTATCGCCCCGAATGCGACCGCTCCGCTCGTGGCCGGGAAAAGCGCCGCCCGCCAGACGTGGCGCGCACCGGGGCGAGGCGGGCCAGCAAGAAAAAAGACGGCAGGGTGTCGCCACCCCGCCGCTCTCCCCTCCTCCTAGTGTCGGGGACGATGCGCGCCTCTTCGCGCCGGCGACTACCGGCCCGCGAGCGCGTTCCTGATCTGTTCGAGGGCGCTGGGGTCCTCGATGGTGGTGAGGTCGCCCGGATCGCGCCCCTCGGCCAGCGCCTGGATCGACCGCCGCAGCAGCTTGCCCGAACGGGTCTTGGGCAGCACGGTGACGAAGTGCACGGCGCCGGGACGGGCGATCGCGCCCAGTTCGCGATCGACGGTGTCCATCACCTCCTTGCGCATCGCGGCGACCAGCTCGGGCGTCGCGACCCTCGCCGGGTCCTTGACGACCGCGAAGGCGACCGGGATCTGGCCCTTCAGCGGGTCGGCCACGCCGACGACCGCGACCTCGGCGATGCCCGAGTGCGCCTGCACCGCCTCCTCGATCTCGCGCGTGCCGAGGCGGTGGCCGGCGACGTTGATCACGTCGTCGGTGCGGCCGAGCACGAAGTAGTAGCCGTCGGCGTCGCAGGTCGCCCAGTCGAAGGTCGAATAGACCATGCGGTTGCGGAAGGTCGAGAAGTACGTGCGCACGAAGCGCTCGTCGTCGCCCCAGATCGTCGTCATGCAGCCCGGCGGCAGCGGCGGCACGATCGTAAGCACGCCCTTCTCCTCGGGCCCCACGGACTCCGCGGTCGCCTCGGACAGCAGCTGCACGTCGTAGCCGTAGACCGGGAACGACGGGCTGCCGAACTTGCGCGGTGTCTCCTGCACCCCCAGCTGCGCCGACAGGATCGGCCAGCCGCTCTCGGTCTGCCAGTAGTTGTCGATGATGGCCACGCCCAGGGAGTCGGACACCCAGCGCGCGGTCGGCTCGTCCAGCGGCTCGCCGGCGAGGAACACGTACTTGAGCGTCGAGATGTCGTACGCCTTCATGTACGCGGGATCCTGCTTCTTCAGCACCCGGATCGCCGTCGGCGAGCTGAACATCGTCTTGACCTTGTAGTCGGAGACGATCTTCCACCAGATGCCCGGGTCCGGCCGGATCGGCAGCCCCTCGTACATGATCGTCGTGGTGCCGTTCAGCAGCGGGCCGTAGACGATGTACGAGTGCCCGACGACCCAGCCGATGTCGCTGGTGGTGAACATCGTGTCGCCCGGCTCGAGGCAGAAGATGTGGCGCATCGACGCGGTCAGCGCGACCGCGTAGCCGCCGGTGTCGCGCTGCACGCCCTTGGGCTTGCCGGTGGTGCCCGACGTGTACAGGATGTACGAGGGCTCGGACGACTCCAGCCACTCGCAGGGAACCTCGGCGTCCAGGTGCTGCGCGCGCAGGGTCGCATAGTCGAGATCGCGTCCGGCGATCACCGCCATCGCCGGATCGAGTCCGCGGTTGACGATGATCACCTTCGCGGGCGGGTGCTGCGACAGCCGGATCGCCTCGTCGACCAGGTGCTTGTACGGCACCGGCTTGCCGCCGCGCATGCCGGCGTCGGAGGTGATCATCACTTTGGGCCTGGCGTCGTCGACACGGGTGGCGAGGCTCGCCGCGGCGAAGCCGCCGAAGACCACCGAGTGGATCGCGCCGATGCGCGCACAGGCGAGCATCGCGAACGCCGCCTCGGCGATCATCGGCATGTAGATCAGGACCCGGTCCCCGCGCCCGACGCCCTGCGCCTTCAGCGCCGCGGCGAAGCGGTTGACCTCGCGGTGCAGTTCGCGGAACGAGTAGGTGCCGGTCTGGTCGGTCTCGGTCGAGATGTAGACCAGCGCCTTCGCGTCGGGGCGCGTCGCGAGGTGCCGGTCGACCGCGTTGTGGCAGATGTTCGTCCGCCCGCCGACGAACCACTTGGCGAACGGCGGGTTCGAGTAGTCGAGCACCGAGGTGAACGGCGTCTGCCAGTCGATCAGCGCGGCCTGTTCGTTCCAGAAGGCGTCGCGATCGGCGAGCGAGCGGCGGTGGAACTCCTTGTACGTCGGCATCGAACTCCTCCTCGTGGTGACCCCGGCCGGCGCAACGCCCTGCGGCGGGGCATTGATTCTATCTTATGTAAGACACAAGACTGCGAATGCCGGCCCGCCCGTCTCCCGCGGTTCGCTGCGGGACGATCAGCCTACGGTGAACCGGGCGGCGCCGCCTTGCGCCGGATCAAGCCGCGAGCGCGGCGCGCCGGGCCCGGCGCCCGACCCGCGTCGGTCAGGGATGCGTGTCGGAGGCGACGCGCACCACGGTCCGGCCCCGGACCATGCCCTTGAGGTAAGCGTCGAAGTGCGTCGGCAGCTCGTCGAAGTCGATGGTGCGGACCTGGTCGTGGACGCGGTCGGGCCGCCACTCGACCGCCAGCTTGTTCCAGATCCTCTGCCGCGTCGACAGCGGGCAGTTGACGCTGTCGGCACCCAGCAGGTGCACGCCGCGCAGGATGAACGGCAGGACCGTGGTGTTGAGCCTGGTGTCGGCGGCGAGACCGACGGCGCCGACGGTGCCGCCGACGCGCATCGTCGACAGCAGCCAGGCCAGCATGTCGCCGCCCAGGTTGTCGACGGCGCCCGCCCAGGTGGCCTTGTCGAGCGGGCGGATCTTCGCCAGGTCGATCGACTTCCGCAGCAGGACCTCCCGGGCGCCGATGCCGCGGAGGTAGTCGGCCTCGTCCTCCTTGCCGGTGATGGCGACCACCTCGTAGCCGCCCTTGGCGAGGATCTCGATGGCCACCGAGCCGACGCCGCCGGTCGCGCCGGTGACCGCGACCGGACCGTTGCCGGGCTTCAGGCCGTTGTGCTCCATCAGCATCACCGCCTGGGCCGCGGTGAATCCCGCGGTTCCCAACGTCATCGCGTCGAACGCGGTCATGCTCTCCGGCCGCCGCACCACCCAGTCGCCGGGCACGCGGACGTATTCGCTGTACCCGCCGTCGTGCGCGACGCCCATGTCGTAGGCGTGGACGATGACCTTGTCGCCGTGCTTCCAGCGCGGGTCGCTGCTGGTCTCGACGGTGCCGGCCATGTCGATGCCGGCGTTGGTCGGGTACTTGCGCATGATGCGGCCCGTCCCGTTGTGCGACAGCGCGTCCTTGAAATTGATCGTCGAGTACTTGGTCTTGACGACGACGTCCCCCGGATCGAGCTCGTCGAGGGTCATCTCGACGAAGCGGCTCGACACGACCTTGTCGTCCTCGAACGTCCGGTAGGCCTTGAACTTGTGCATGGGTGTCTCCTTGGGCGGGTTGTCGGGGTGTTCGATGGGGAAGGCAGGCGGGCGCGCGGCGGTCAACGGACTTCGTCTTGCAGCGCAATCCGGTATTCGCCCTTGGGGCGGCCCCTCGGGCTCATGCCGGCTCGGCGGCGGCGACGTGCGGCAGCGCCATGTAGTCGCGGGATTGCATCTCGGCGAGCCGGCTGACGGTGCGCGGGAACTCGCGGCTGTTCGGTCCGTCTTCGTACAGGCGCTCGGGCGGCACGGCGGCCGAGACGATGAGCTTCACGCGGTGATCGTACAGGATGTCGACCAGCCAGGTGAAACGGCGCGCGCGATCGCCCATCTCGGCGGTCAGCCGCGGGATGCCGGAGACGAACACGACCGAGAACTGCCGGGCGAGCTCGAGGTAGTCGCGCTGCGAGCGCGGACCGTCGCACAGCGCCGCGAAATCGAACCAGACCGCGCTGCCGGCACGGTGGCGGGCGGTCAGCGTGCGGCCCTCGATCGCCAGCCGCGGCGACTCGTCCGGTCCCGACCGCATGCGCTCGAACGCCGCCGCCAGCGCGGCGTCGGCTTCGCGGTCGGCCGGCGTCAGGTAGCTGCGCACCTGGTCGAGCGCCCGCAGCCGGTAGTCGGTGCCGCCGTCGACCTCGAGCACGTCGAGCTCGCGCTCGATGAGGCGGATCGTGGGCACGAAGTTCTGGCGCTGCAGGCCGTGCGGGTAGAGCGCGTCCGGGCGGTAGTTCGACGTCAGCACGAAGACCACGCCGTGACCGAACAGGGCCGTCAGCAGCCGGCCGAGGATCATCGCGTCGGCGATGTCGGAGACGTGGAACTCGTCGAAGCAGACCAGCCGCCACTTGCGCGCGACGCGCGCCGCGACCGTGGCCAGCGGATCGGCCTCGCGCTTCAGGGTCGCGAGCTCGCCGTGGATGTCGCGCATGAAGGCGTGGAAGTGGACGCGGGTCTTGCGCCGGATCGGGACGGTGGCGAAGAAGGCGTCCATCAGCAGGCTCTTGCCGCGGCCGACGCCGCCCCAGAGGTACAGCCCGCGCGGCAGCTCGGGGCGGGCGAACAGGCGCTTGAGCCGCGACTGCCGGGCGGCGCGAAAGGCACCCAGCTCCGCGGACAGCCGTTCGAGCCGGGTCAGCGCCGCCGCCTGGGCGGCATCGACGACGATGCCGCGCTCGGCGAGCAGCGTCGCCATCGGCCTCGTGGCCGCGGACCCGGGGAGCTGGCCGGGCCGCCCGCCCGACGCTGCCGTCAACGGCAAGACCAACGACGGCCTCCCATCGGCAACGCGGGGGAAAGCGGCGAGAAAGGCGGAGCGCCGCAGGGGTCACGTCTGCGATGATACCGGGAACACGCCCCGGCTCGCCAGCGGGCGGCGCCGGCCCGCTGTCGACGCTAGATGTTCAGCGCGCGCTTGTCGACCGCGAGCGCCGCCTCCCGGGTGGCTTCGGACAGCGACGGGTGCGCGTGGCAGATGCGCGCGAGGTCCTCGCTCGAGGCGCCGAACTCCATCGCCACGACGCCCTCGGCGATCAGTTCCGAGGCGAAGGGGCCGATCACGTGCATGCCGAGGATGCGGTCGGTCGCGGCGTCGGCGACGATCTTGACGAAGCCGGTGGTGTCTCCGAGCGCGCGGGCGCGACCGTTGGCCGCGAACGGGAAGCTGCCGGACCGGTAGGCCACCCCCTCGGCCTTCAGCTGCTGCTCGGTCTTGCCGACCCAGGCGATCTCCGGTGCCGTGTAGATGACCCAGGGCACGGTGTTGAAGTCGACGTGCCCGTGCTGGCCGGCGATGCGCTCGGCCACGGCCACGCCTTCCTCCTCGGCCTTGTGCGCGAGCATCGGGCCGCGAACCACGTCGCCGACCGCCCAGACCTGCGGCAGGTTGCTGCGGCATTCGGCGTCGACGTCGACGAAGTCGCGCGGATCGAGCTTGAGACCCACCGCCTCGCCGTTCAGCCCCGCGGTGTGCGGCACGCGCCCGATGGAGACGATCAGCCGGTCGAAAGTCGCGCTCTGCGCCTTGCCGGCGGCGTCGTTCCACGCCACGGCGACGTCCTTCTTCCCGGGCTTCACCGAGGTGATCGCAACGCCGGTGTGGATCGCGAGCCCCTGGCGCGCGAACGCCTTCTGCGCCTCCCTGGCCACCGCCTCGTCGACCGCGCCCAGGAACGCGGGCAGCGCCTCCAGCATCGTCACCTCGGACCCCAGGCGGCGCCAGACGCTGCCCATCTCCAGTCCGATCACGCCGGCGCCGACGACACCCAGGCGCTTCGGCACTTCCGCCATCGCCAGCGCGCCCTCGTTGTCGAGCACGAGCCGGTTGTCGATGGCCACGCCCGGCAGCGCCCGCGGCTTCGAGCCGGTGGCGACGATCACGTGCCGGGCGACCAGTTCGGCGGCCCCCGGTCCCTCGACCCGGAGCGACCAGCCCGTCGCCGCGCTGCCGCCGGTGAACGAGCCGCGGCCGTGGAAGAACGTCACCTTGTTCTTCTTGAACAGAAAGAGGATGCCGTCGTTGTTCTGGGCGACGACCTTGCCCTTGCGGGCCTGCATGCGTTTGACGTCGATGCCCAGGCCCTTGACCTCGATGCCGTGCTCGGCGAAGGCGTGGCCGGCGTGCTCGAAGTGCTCGGACGACTGCAGCAGCGCCTTCGACGGGATGCAGCCGACGTTGGTGCAGGTGCCGCCGGGCGCGGGACGGCCGTCGGCGCGCGACCCGTCGTCGACGCACGCGACCTTCATGCCGAGCTGCGCCGCGCGAATGGCGGCGATGTAGCCGCCGGGACCGCCGCCGATGACGACGACGTCGAATGAGTCAGCCATGCCCCGGTCCCCTGGTGGTCGGCGCCGGTCGCTGCGCGACCGCAGTTCTCAAAGGTCGAGCAGCAGCCGCGCCGGATCCTCGAGCGCTTCCTTGATCGCGACCAGCGACAGCACCGCCTCGCGCCCGTCGATGATCCGGTGGTCGTAGGACTGCGCGAGGTAATTGACCGGGCGCACGACGACCTGTCCGTTCTCGACCACCGCCCGCTCCCGCGTCGCGTGGACGCCGAGGATCGCCGACTGCGGCGGATTGATGATCGGCGTCGACAGCATCGAGCCGAAGACGCCGCCGTTGCTGATCGTGTAGGTGCCGCCGGTGAGCTCCTCGACGGTGAGCTTCCCCTCGCCGGCGCGCTTGCCGAAATCGGCGATCGTCGCCTCGATCTCGGCGATCGACAGCTGGTCGGCGTCGCGGATGATCGGCACGACCAGGCCGCGCGGGCTGCCGACGGCGATGCCGATGTCGAAGTAGCCGTGATAGACGATGTCCGCGCCGTCGATCGACGCGTTGACCGCCGGGTACTTCTTCAGCGCGTGCACCGCCGCCTTGACGAAGAAGCCCATGAAGCCGAGCTTGACGCCGTGCTCCTTCTCGAAGCGGTCCTTGTAGCGGTTGCGCAGGTCGATGACCGGCTGCATGTTCACTTCGTTGAACGTGGTCAGGATCGCGGCGGTCGACTGCGACTGCACCAGCCGCTCGGCCACGCGCTGGCGCAGCCGCGACATCGGCACGCGCTGCTCGGGCCGGCTGCCGAGGCTCGCCGGCAGCGGGACCGCCGGCGCGGACGGCGCCGCCGGCGCGGCCGCGGCCGCCTTCGCCGCGGTGGCCGCGACGACGTCGCCCTTGGTGATCCGCCCGCCGCGTCCGCTGCCCTCGACCGATGCCGGGTCGACCCCCTGCTCGGCCATCATCTTGCGCGCCGCCGGCAACGCCGTCGCCGTCGCCGGGGAGGGCGCGGCGGCGACCGCGGCGGCCGGCCTGGCGGCGGCAACCGGAGCAGCTGTGGCGGTGGTCGCAGCCGCGGCCGTGGCCTTCGCCTCGGTGTCGATCACGGCGATCACGTCGAGGCTGTGCACCGTCGCCCCGTTGGGCGCGACGATCTCGACCAGCACGCCGGCCGCGGGCGCGGGCAGCTCGAGCACGACCTTGTCGGTCTCGACGTCGATCAGGTTTTCATCGCGCCTGACCGCCTCGCCGGGCTGCTTGTGCCAGCTCACGAGCGTGGCTTCGGCCACCGATTCGGGCAGCTGGGGAACTTTGACTTCGACTCGCATGATGGCGCTTTCCTATCAGGTTCCGACGAGCATCTCGCCTTCGGACAGCTTGGGCGCGAAGGCTTCCTCGATCAGTTGCTTCTGCTGGGCAACGTGCTTCGACATGTAGCCGACCGCCGGCGAGGCCGACACCGGCCGCCCGGCATAGGCGATCAACTGCTTCGGCCGGGCGTCGGCGCGGAAGTAGGCGCGCAGCCGGTACCAGGCGCCCTGGTTTTGCGGCTCCTCCTGGCACCAGACGATCTCCTTCGCATTGGGGAACTTCGCCAGCTGCGCCTTGAAATCGTCGTGCGGAAACGGATACAGCTGCTCGAAGCGGATGATCGCGACGTCGGCGATCCGGTGCTCGCGGCGATGGGCGAGGAGCTCGTAGTACACCTTGCCGCTGCACAGGATCACGCGCCGGACGTTCCGGGCGGTGATCTTCTCGGTCTCGCCGATCACCGTCTGGAAGCCGCCCTCGGCAAGCTCTTCCAGCGTGGACACCGCCTCCTTGTGCCGCAGCAGGCTCTTCGGACTCATCACCACCAGCGGCGTCCGATAGGGCCGGACCATCTGCCGCCGCAGCAGGTGGTAGATCTGCGCCGGCGTGGTCGGCACGCAGACCTGCATGTTGTGCTCGGCGCAGAGCTGCAGGAAACGCTCGGGCCGCGCCGACGAGTGCTCGGGGCCCTGGCCCTCGTAGCCGTGCGGGCAGCAGCAGCACCAGTCCGCACAGGCGGCCCCATTTCGCCTCGCCGGCGCTGATGAACTGGTCGATGACGACCTGCGCGCCGTTGGCGAAGTCCCCGAACTGCGCCTCCCAGATGACCAGTCGCCGGGGGTCGGAGGTCGCGTAGCCGTACTCGAAGCCCAGCACGCCGAGCTCGGTCAGCACCGAATCGATCACCTCGACGGTCGGCTGGCCGTCCTTGAGGTGCTCCAGCGGCACCCAGGTCCCCGAGTCCCACTTCTCGCGGTTCTGGTCGTGCAGCACCGCGTGCCGGTGCACGAAGGTGCCCCGGCCCACGTCCTCGCCGGACAGGCGCACGCCGTAGCCGTCGGCGAGCAGCGTCGCGTAGGCGAGCGTCTCGCCCATCCCCCAGTCGAGGGCCAGCTTGCCGTCGGCCATCGCCTTGCGGTCGGCGATCACCTTTTCGACCCGCGGGTGCAGCTTGAAGCCGGACGGCACTTCGCAGGCCTTCTTCGCCAGCGCCTTCAGCGCCTTCATCGGCACCGTGGTGTCGGCCGGCGCGGTCCACTTGTGGCCCTTGGTGTAGGGCGACCAGTCGGCCGAGTAAGGCGCCTTGTAGTTGGACAGGATCGTCTTGTTGGTGTGCGTGCCCTTGTCCATCGCGGCGCGGTAATCGGCGATCATCGCCTCGGCCTCGGCGGCGGTGATCACGCCGTCGGCGACCAGCGCGTCGGCGTAGAGCTTGCGCGTCCCCGGATGCTGGTTGATCTTCTTGTACATCAGCGGCTGCGTCACCATCGGCTCGTCGGCCTCGTTGTGCCCGAGCCGGCGGAAGCAGACGAGATCGATGAACACGTCCTTGTGGAACTGCTGCCGGTAGTCCATCGCCAGGTCGACGGCGAGGAGGCAAGCCTCGGGGTCGTCGCCGTTGACGTGGAAGATCGGCGCCTCGACCATCTTGGCGATGTCGGTGCAGTAGAGCGTCCCCCGGGTGTCGCGCGGGTCCGACGTGGTGAAGCCGATCTGGTTGTTGACGACGATGTGGACGGTGCCGCCGGTGTAGTAGCCGCGGGTCTGCGCCATGTTGAGCACTTCCTGCAGGATGCCCTGGCCCGCGACCGCGGCGTCGCCGTGGATCAGCACCGGCAGCACCTGGTCGCCCTTGGCGTCGCCGCGCCGGTGCTGGCGCGCGCGCACCGAGCCCTCGACCACCGCGTTCACGACCTCGAGGTGCGAGGGGTTGAAGGCGAGCGTCAGGTGCATCGGGCCGCCCGGCGTGATGACGTGCGACGAGAACCCCTGGTGGTATTTGACGTCGCCGGCAGAGAGGTATTTGGCGTATTTGCCCTCGAACTCGGAGAACAGGTCGGCGGGCATCTTGCCCAGCGTGTTGACCAGCACGTTGAGCCGCCCGCGGTGCGCCATGCCGATGACGGTCTCCTGCACGCCGGCCGCGCCCGCCTTCTCGATCAGGCGGTCGAGCATCGGCGTCATCGTGTCGCCGCCCTCGCCGGAGAAGCGCTTCTGCCCGACGTACCGGGTGTGCAGGTAGCGCTCCAGCGTCTCCGCGGCGGTGAGGCGCTCGAGGACGTGCCGGCGCTGCTCGGCAGTGAACGCCGGCTTGGAGCGGATCGGCTCCAGCCGCTGCTGGATGAAGCGCTTGGTCGCCGTGTCGTGGATGTACATGTACTCGGCGCCGAAGCTGCGGCAGTAGGTGTCGCGCAGCGCCTGCACCAGGTCGCGCAACCGCATCCGCTCGGTGCCGGCCTTGAACGAACCGACGTCGAACTCGGTGTCGAGGTCGGCCTCGGTGAAGCCGTAGGTCGCGAGGTCGAGGTCGGCGATGTAGGGCTTCTCGGCGCGCTGCAGCGGGTCGAGGTCGGCGTGGAACATCCCGAGGGTGCGGAACTTGCCGATCATCTGCAGCACCAGCACCTGCTTGTGCATCGTTGCCGCGTCGACCATCGCCCCCGCGACCTTGCGGCTCTTGCCGAGGCGGATGAACGACTCGATGACCGGCGCGTGCGCGACGTCGGCGGCGCTGCCGCGCAGCGTGTCGAAATAGGCGCGCCAGTCGGCGGCGACCGAGCCCGGGTCGGCGAGGTAGCTCTCGTACTGCTCCTCGATGAAGGGCACGTTGCCGCCGAACAGCGTGCTCGTCGCCTCGAAGGTCTTCATGTTGCTCATCGCGTCACCTCGTTGCCGATGTCGTTGCTGCTGGGGGGGGCGCCTGCCGCCGCCGGGCAGCGGGGCGGGCCCCCCCCCCCCCGGCCCCCCCTGCTCAGAACCTGTGAATGGGGCGGCCGGCGCCCTCCTGCCCCCGGCGGCGGGGCGCCGCGCGCCTCCCGCCCGCTCGCGACGATTTCCTCACCGGTTCTCAGCGCTGCGCGATCGGCTTCACCTGCCGGCGCGTCGCGCCGACGAAGAGCTGCCGCGGGCGGCCGATCTTCTGCTCGGGATCGGAAATCATCTCGTTCCACTGCGCGATCCAGCCGACGGTGCGCGCCAGCGCGAAGATGCCGGTGAACAGCGACACCGGGATGCCCAGCGCGCGCTGCACGATGCCCGAGTAGAAGTCGACGTTCGGGTAGAGCTTGCGCGACACGAAGTAGTCGTCCTCGAGCGCGATCTTCTCCAGCGCCATCGCCAGCTTGAACAGCGGGTCGTCGTGCAGGCCGAGCTCGGTCAGCACCTCGTGGCAGGTCTCGCGCATCAGCTTGGCGCGCGGGTCGTAGTTCTTGTAGACGCGGTGGCCGAAGCCCATCAGCTTGACGGTGGAGTTCTTGTCCTTGACCTTGGCGATGAACTCGCCGATCTTCTCGACGCCGCCCTGCTTCTGGATGCTGAACAGCATGTTGAGCGCCGCCTCGTTGGCGCCGCCGTGCGCCGGCCCCCACAGGCAGGCGATGCCGGCCGCGATGCAGGCGAACGGATTGGCGCCCGACGAGCCGGCGAGCCGCACCGTCGACGTCGACGCGTTCTGCTCGTGGTCGGCGTGCAGGATCAGGATGCGGTCGAGCGCGCGCACCAGCACGTCGTTGACCTTGTAGTCCTCGGCCGGCGTGGCGAACATCATGCGCATGAAGTTGGCCGCGTACGAGAGGTCGTTGCGCGGGTAGACGAAGGGCTGGCCGACCGAGTACTTGTAGGCCATCGCCACCAGCGTCGGCAGCTTGGCGACGAGGCGGATCGCCGAGACGTCGCGGTGGTGCTGGTCGCTGATGTCGAGCGCGTCGTGGTAGAACGACGACAACGCGCCGACCACGCCCACCAGCACCGCCATCGGGTGCGAGTCGCGGCGGAAGCCGCGGAAGAAGAACTGCATCTGCTCGTGCGCCATCGTGTGCGTCGTCACCAGCTTCTCGAACGCCGCCTTCTGCGCGGCATCGGGCAGCTCGCCGCGCAACAGCAGGTAGCAGGTCTCGAGGAAGTTGCAGTTGACCGCCAGGTCCTCGATCGCGTAGCCGCGATACAGCAGCTCGCCCTTGTCGCCGTCGATGTAGGTGATCGCCGAATCGCAGGCGGCCGTCGACATGAAGCCCGGGTCGTAGGTGAACCTGCCGGTCTTGGCGTAGAGCGAGCGGATGTCGATCACCTCCGGGCCGACGGTCCCGGCGAGGATCGGCAGCTCGACGGAGGGCGAGCCGTCGGAGAAGGTCAGCGTGGCGGTGCGGTCGGTCTTCATTGGGGCTCCATGCGCGGTGGTTTCCGGCGGCCGGCGGCGCGGCGCCGCTCCTGCCCGGGCCCGGGCTCGGTTCACTTGCTCTGCCTGTCGTGGCGTCAACTGCATCTGCTGTCGGATCCAGGCTCAGGCGCGGCGCAGCGACTGCAGCAACGGTTGCAGGCCGGCGTCAGCGGCTTCGGTCCGGCCCGACAGCAGGTCCCACAGATCGTTGTCGGCGAGGTCGAGCAGCCGGTCGAGCGCCGCCACGTCCGTCTCCGACATCTGCGTCCCCTTCGCCTCCAGGTAGCGGGCGAGGATCAGGTCGTTTTCCAGCATGCCGCGGCGGCAGCGCCAGCGCAGGCGGTTCAGTTGGGTTGCGTCCATCGGCGCGGTCCCCGCCGGTTGCACCGGTTCGGCGCGCGGTCAGACCGCGCGCTTCACCATGATGTCCTTGATCTTGCCGATCGCCTTGGTCGGGTTGAGGCCCTTGGGGCAGACGTCGACGCAGTTCATGATCGTGTGGCAGCGGAACAGCCGGTACGGGTCCTCGAGGTTGTCGAGCCGCTCGTTGGTCGCCTGGTCGCGCGTGTCGGCGATGAAGCGATAGGCGGCGAGCAGTCCCGCCGGGCCGACGAACTTGTCGGGATTCCACCAGAACGAGGGGCAGGACGTCGAGCAGCAGGCGCAGAGGATGCACTCGTACAGGCCGTCGAGCTCCTCGCGATCCTCGGGCGCCTGCAGGCGCTCCTTCTCGGGCGGCGGCGTGTCGTTGACGAGATAGGGCTTGATCGAGTGGTACTGCTTGAAGAACTGGCTCATGTCCACGATCAGGTCGCGGATCACCGGCAGCCCCGGCAGCGGCATCAGCACCACCGGCTCGGAGAGCTCCTTGAGGTTGGTGATGCAGGCGAGGCCGTTCTTGCCGTTGATGTTCATCGCGTCGGAGCCGCAGACGCCCTCGCGGCAGCTGCGCCGGAACGCGAGCGTGTCGTCCTGGGCCTTGAGGCGCATCAGCGCGTCGAGCAGCATCCGGTCGGTGGCCTCGAGCGCGACGTCGTAGTCCTGCACCCGCGGCGCGGCGTCGGCTTCGGGGTCGTAGCGGTAAACGCGAAATTTCATCCGGGGCTCCGAGTTCTTGGTCCGGCGGCGGGTCAGTACGTCCGCGCCTTGGGCGGGAAGGCGTCGACCGACAGCGGCTTCATGTTGACCGGCTTGTAGGTCAGCCGGTTCCCCTCGCGGTACCACAGCGTGTGCTTCATGAAGTTGGGGTCGTCGCGGTCGGGATAGTCGCTGCGCGCCTGCGCACCGCGCGATTCCCGGCGCGCCTCGGCCGAGACGACGGTCGCCTTCGCGGTCTCGATCAGGTTGTCGAGCTCCAGCGCCTCGACTCGCGCGGTGTTGAAGGTCCGGCTCTTGTCCTTGATCGCCGTGCGGCGCACGCGCTCTTCGATCTCCATCACCCTGGCGACGCCGGAGGACAGCAACTCCTGGTTACGGAACACGCCGCAGTGCGCCTGCATGGTCTTGCGCAGCGCGTTGCCGACGTCCGGCACCGACTCGCCGGTCGTCGCGCCGTCGAGCCGCGCCAGCCTGGCGCGCGCGACGTCGCCGGCGTCGGCCGGCAGCGGCTTGTGCGCCCGGCCCTTCAGGCCCTGGGCGACGATGAAGTCGCCGGCGGCGCGGCCGAACACGACGATGTCGAGCAGCGAATTGGTGCCCAGCCGGTTGGCGCCGTGCACCGAGACGCAGGCGCACTCGCCGACCGCGTAGAGCCCCTCGACCACCGCCTTCCAGTCGTCGCCCTTCGGCGCCACGACCTGGCCGTGGACGTTGGTCGGGATGCCACCCATCTGGTAGTGGATCGTCGGCACCACCGGGATCGGCTCCTTGATGCAGTCGACGTTGGCGAACTTGAGCGCGATCTCGCGGATCGACGGCAGGCGCTTGAGGATGACGTCGGGACCGAGGTGGTCGAGCTTCAGCAGCACATGGTCCTTCTCGGGGCCGCAGCCGCGGCCTTCCTTGATTTCCTGGTCCATCGAGCGCGAGACGACGTCGCGCGAGGCGAGGTCCTTGGCGTTCGGCGCGTAGCGCTCCATGAAGCGCTCGCCGTTGCAGTTGAGCAGGATGCCGCCCTCGCCGCGCACGCCCTCGGTGATCAGCACGCCGGCGCCGGCGACGCCGGTCGGGTGGAACTGCCAGAACTCCATGTCCTGCAGCGGGATCCCGGCGCGCGCGGCCATGCCGAGCCCGTCGCCGGTGTTGATGAAGGCGTTGGTCGAGGCGGCGAAGATGCGGCCGGCGCCGCCGGTCGCGAACAGCGTCGCCTTGGCCTGGAGGATCATCACCTCGCCGGTCTCCATCTCCAGCGCGACCACGCCGAGGACGTCGCCGGCGGCGTCGCGGACGAGGTCGAGCGCCATCCACTCGACGAAGAACTGCGTGCGCGCGCGCACGTTGCGCTGGTACAGCGTGTGCAGCAGCGCGTGGCCGGTGCGGTCGGCCGCGGCGCAGGCGCGCTGCACCGGCTTCTCGCCGAAGTTCGCGGTGTGGCCGCCGAACGGGCGCTGGTAGATCGTGCCGTCGGCGTTGCGGTCGAACGGCATGCCGAAGTGCTCGAGCTCGTAGACGACCTTCGGCGCCTCTTGCACATGAACTCGATCGCGTCCTGGTCGCCGAGCCAGTCGGAGCCCTTGATCGTGTCGTACATGTGCCACAGCCAGCTGTCCTCGGACATGTTGCCGAGCGAGGCGCCGATCCCGCCCTGCGCGGCGACGGTGTGCGAGCGGGTCGGGAACACCTTGGACAGCACGGCGACCGACAGGCCCGCTTCGGCGAGCTGCAGCGAGGCGCGCATGCCGGAGCCGCCGGCACCGACGACCAGCGCATCGAATTTGCGAACGGGTAGCTGACTCATGCCTTGATGCCCCAGAGCAGTTGGATCGTCCAGCCGAGGTAGGCGACCAGCACGGCCGCGGCGGCGACCTGCAGCGTCAGCCGCACGCCCACCGGCTTGACGTAGTCCATGAAGATGTCGCGGACGCCGATCCACGCGTGGTAGAGCAGCGACACCATGAACAGGAAGGTCGCGAGCTTGAACGCGGCGTGCGCGAACAGCGCCTGCCAGAGGCCGTAGTCGAACCCGCCGTTCCAGAGCGCGACGGCCAGCAGCAGCAGCGTGTACAGCGCCATCAGCACGGCGGTCACCCGCTGCAGCAGCCAGTCCTTGAGCCCGTAGTGGGCTCCCACCGCCTGCCGCCGCGTCACCATAGCCGGACTCCCACGATCAGCGTGAGCGCGAGGCTCACCACGAGGACGACGACGCTCGACTGCCGCGCCGGGGCGAGCTCGATGCCCCGGTGCAGGTCGAGCAGCAGATACCGGATCCCGGCGCAGAAGTGGTGCAGGTACGCCCAGGCGAAGCCCAGCAGCAGCAGCTTGGCCAGCGGATGGGCGACCAGCGACTTCAGCGCCGCGAAGGACTCGGCCGAGGCAAGGCTCATGCCGACACCGGCGAGCAGCACGGGAATCGCGAACAGGAACAGCACGGCCCCGCTGATCCGGTGCAGGATCGACACGATGCCCGGCAGCGGCAAGCGGATCCTGACCAGGTTGAGGTAGACCGGCCGCGGCTTGACCACAGGTCGCTCGATGGCGGACATAGGCGTTTACTCGTCGCGGGAAATGGGAATCGGAGCCGACCGCTGCCGACCGTTCACGGCGGGGATGCCGGCCGTGGCGCGGAAAGGCGAGTGTGCATAGCAACAAATTATAGCGTGATTCGCCGCGCCGGCGCGGCGCCCCGGCGTTTCGGCCGCGTGTCCAACCGGTGCTGCCCAGGGCGCCGGGCCGGTCATCCGAGCTCGTTCAGGTAGTGATGGTGCGCGGTGGTGCACAGCCCGCGCCGCCACTCGACCGGCCGATCGCCCCAGGTCAGCGTCACCCGGTCGACCGACAGCAGCGGCGTGCCGGGTTCGACCGCGAGGACGGCGGCGGTCGCCGCGTCGGCCGCGAGCGCCCGGATCCTCTCCTGCGCCTTCAGCATGCGCACCCCGAACTGGGTCTCGAAGAAACTGTACATCGACCCGTGGTAGGCATCGACCCGCGCCTTGGTCAGGCCCTTGAACGCCGCAGCGGGCAGCGTGATCTCGTCCAGCACCGTCGGCACGCCGTCGTAGTCGAGGACGCGCCGGAGCACGATCACCGGCTCGCCGGGCTTGAGGTCCAGGAGCCGGGCGGCCTCGGCGCCCGCCTTGCCGCGCCGTACGTCGAGCAGGCGGCTGACCGGGTGGACGTCCAGCTCGTCGTTGCGCCGGATGCGCAGGAACCGGAACATCGAGGCCTTCTCCTCGGTGTGCGTGGCGACGAAGGTTCCCTTCCCCTGCCGGCGGACGACGAGGTTGTCGGCGGCGAGCGCGTCGATCGCCTTGCGCACCGTGCCCTGCGACACGCCGAAGCGCCCGGCGAGCTCCTGCTCGCTGGGGATCGCCTCCGCCGGCCGCCACTCGCCGGCAGCGAGACTCGCCTCCAGCAGACCCTTGATCTGCAGGTAGAGGGGTCGAAAGGACGGGGCAGTCGAGCTCATCGCAGTCGAGGCGTTGGCGAGCGAAATTGTTGCGGCGCGGCAAAGCCATTATCGGCCGCACGGTCGGCGGCTGTCCAATGGCGGTCTTATGTCATTTATAAGATACAAGACTCGATTGACACTGTCCAGACCGGCGGCCTAGAATCGACCGTTGAATCTGGCGTCCGGCGGCCGTGAATCCGGCGGTCGCGCCGCAGCGCAACAAATCATCGGGAATTCCCGCACTGCAACGGCAACTCGCAGCTGCCGCCAGGCGCGCGCTTCCCGTCCCCTGCCGTCCCCCGACCCGAGGAGAGCAAGATGAAAAAACCCGTCCGCGTCGCAGTCACCGGTGCCGCCGGCCAGATCGGCTACAGCCTGCTGTTCCGCATCGCCGCCGGCGAGATGCTCGGCCGCGACCAGCCGGTCATCCTGCAGCTGCTCGAGCTGCCGGTCGACAAGGCGCAGGCGGCGCTCAAGGGCGTGATGATGGAAATCGAGGACTGCGCCTTCCCGCTCGTCCACGGCATGGTCGGCACCTCCGATCCGATGGCGGCCTTCAAGGACGCCGACGTCGCGCTGCTCGTCGGCGCGCGCCCGCGCGGCCCGGGAATGGAGCGCAAGGACCTGCTGCTCGAGAACGCCAAGATCTTCACCGTCCAGGGCAAGGCGCTCGACGCCGTCGCCAGCCGCGACGTCCGGGTGCTGGTCGTCGGCAATCCGGCCAACACCAACGGCTACATCGCCATGAAGTCGGCACCCTCGCTGCCGAAGAAGAACTTCACCGCGATGCTGCGCCTCGACCACAACCGCGCGCTGTCGCAGATCGCCGCCCGCACCGGCAAGCCGGTGGACGCGATCGACAAGCTCATCGTCTGGGGCAACCACTCGCCCACGATGTACGCCGATTACCGTTTCGCCACCATCGACGGGCAGTCGGTCAAGGCGATGATCAACGACGAGGAGTGGAACCGCAACGTCTTCCTGCCCACCGTCGGCAAGCGCGGCGCCGCGATCATCGAGGCGCGCGGCCTGTCGTCGGCCGCGTCGGCGGCCAACGCCGCGATCGACCACGTCCACGACTGGGTGCTCGGCAGCAACGGCAAGTGGGTGACCATGGGCGTTCCCTCCGACGGCAGCTACGGCATTCCGGAAGACGTGATGTACGGCGTGCCGGTGACCTGTGCCGGCGGCGAATACACGCGCATCGCGGGCCTCGAGATCGACGCCTTCTCGCGCGAGAGGATGAACGCCACGCTGAAGGAGCTCGAGGAGGAGCGCGCCGGCGTCGCCTCGCTGCTGGGCTGACGCGCCGCCGCAGCCACCGATGCCCGACCGGTTGCCTGGCCCGCCTGCGCACCGCGCGCCCGAGGGTTCGTCCCCGGCGCGCTCGGGCCGGCTCGCGCCGCAGGCCGCGCTGTATGGCCGGGACCGGCCGCTGCCGGCGCTGGCACCCTGCGTCCACTACGCGGGCAGCGAGCGTTTCATCGCCAAGGCGCTGGCGCTGCAGGGCGAGCGCCGGCTGAACTTCGACGTCGCCGCCGATTGCGAGGACGGCGCACCGGTCGGCGGCGAGCGCGAGCACGCGCGGATGATCGCGCGGCTGATCGCCGGCGACGGCAACCGCTGCGACCGGGCGGGCGCGCGCATCCACGACCTGTCGCACCCCGCCTGGCGCGACGACCTCGAGATCCTCGTCGGCGAATGCGGCGACCGCCTCGCCTTCCTGACGCTGCCCAAGGCCGAGTCGGCCGACGACGTGCTGCGCTTCGCCGATGCGGTCGCGCTCGGCGTCGCGCGCCGCGGGCTCGGGCGCGAGATTCCGCTGGCGGTGATGATCGAGACCCACGGGGCCGTCCACGACGCCTGGCGCATCGCCGCGGTGCCGGGACTGGTCAGCCTGGACTTCGGCACCCTCGATTTCGTCAGCGCCCACCACGGCGCGATTCCCGCCGCGGCGATGGAGAGCCCGGGCCAGTTCGACCATCCGCTGCTGCGGCGGGCCAAGTGCGAGACGGCCGCGGCCGCGCTGGCCCATGCGGTGGTGCCGGCCCACGGCGTCACCCGCGCGCTCGACGACCCGCAGGCGGTCTTCGAGGACGCGCGGCGCGCCCGGCAGGAGTTCGGCTTCCTGCGGATGTGGAGCATCCACCCGTCGCAGATCGAGCCGATCGTGCGCGCGATGCAACCCTCGCCCGCCGAGATATCCGAGGCGGCCGCGGTGCTGGCCGCCGCGCAGGCGGCCGACTGGGCGCCGCTGGCCGCCGCCGGCAAGCTGCACGATCGCGGCTCCTACCGCTACTTCTGGAGCGTCCTCCAGCGCGCGCACGCGGCGGGCACCGCGCTGCCCGATTCGGCGGCGGGATACTTCGACGCGACCCATGATTGAGAACGCACTCCCGCCCCGTTTCCAGGAGAAGCCATGCCCCGCACGACCCGCATCCCGCTGCTCGCACTCGCCGCGCTGTTCGCCTGCCCGGCCGCGTTCGCCGTCGACTACCCGAAGCTCAAGCCCGGGCAGTGGGAAATGACCACGACGAGCGACCGCCCCGGCACGCCGCCGCAGAAGTCGACGATCTGTTTCGACGCCGCGCTGCAGCAGGAGATGATCGACATGGGCAGCGGCATGCGCAAGGAACTGTGCAGCAAGAGCGACATCCGTCAGGCGGGTGCGCAGTTCATCACCGACACCGAGTGCAAGTTCGGCAACTCGGTGGTCAGGTCGCACGCGGTCATGACGATGACGGGCGACACGGCCTATCGCACCGAGGCCGACACCAGCTACGAACCGCCGCTGATGAACGACCTGCGGCGGGCGAAGACCGTCGTCGAAGCCAGGTTCGTCGGCGCCTGCCGGGACGGGCTCGTTCCCGGCGACATCGTCACCGGCGCCGGGCAGAAGATCAACATCCGCCAGATGCAAACGGAGCGCGCGACCAAGGGCAAGTAGCCGCTGCCCGCGGGTGCTGCGGCCCGTCCTCAGTCGCGCCCTCCCTCCGCTTCCGCTTCGCCTCACCGCCCATTTCGCCAAGGAGACCTCATGCTGCAAGCCTACCGCCAACACGCCGCCGAACGCGCCGCGCTCGGCATCCCGCCGCTGCCGCTCGACGCGGAGCAGACGGCCGCGCTGATCGAACTGATCAAGGCCCCGCCGGCCGGCGAGGAGGCGTTCCTCGTCGATCTGCTGACGCACCGCGTGCCGCCCGGCGTCGACGATGCCGCCAAGGTCAAGGCGAGCTTTCTCGCCGCCGTCGCGCACGGCGACATCAAGGTCGGACTGATCGGCAAGGCCAAGGCGACCGAGCTGCTGGGCACGATGGTCGGCGGCTACAACGTCAAGCCGCTGATCGACCTCCTCGACGACCCCGAGGTCGCCGCGGTCGCCGCCGCCGCGCTCAAGAAGACGCTGCTGATGTTCGACTTCTTCCACGACGTCGCCGAGAAGGCGAAGGCCGGCAACGCGCACGCCAGGGCGGTGATCCAGAGCTGGGCCGAGGCCGAGTGGTTCACGTCGCGCCCCGAAGTGGCGAAGAAGATCACGGTGACGGTGTTCAAGGTCGCCGGCGAGACCAACACCGACGACCTGTCCCCGGCGCCCGACGCGTGGAGCCGCCCCGACATCCCGCTCCACTACCTCGCGATGCTGAAGAACGCCCGGCCCGGGATCACGCCCGAGGAGGACGGCAAGCGGGGGCCGATGAAGTTCATCGACGACCTCAAGAAGAAAGGCCACCTGGTCGCCTACGTCGGCGACGTCGTGGGCACCGGCTCGTCACGCAAGAGCGCGACCAACAGCGTCATCTGGGCGACCGGCGAGGACATCCCCTTCGTGCCCAACAAGCGCTTCGGCGGCGTCACCCTCGGCGGCAAGATCGCCCCGATCTTTTTCAACACGCAGGAGGACTCCGGCGCCCTGCCGATCGAGGTCGACGTGACGGCCTTCGCGATGGGCGACGTGATCGACATCCACCCCTACGACGGGAAGATCGAGAAGGACGGCAAGGTCGCCGCGACGTTCAGGATCAAGAGCGACGTGCTGTTCGACGAAGTCCGTGCGGGAGGCCGGATCAACCTCATCATCGGCCGTTCGCTCACCGCCAAGGCGCGCGAGTTCCTCGGTCTGCCCGCGAGCACCGTCTTCCGCCTGCCGACGCCGCCGGCGGCGAGCACGCGCGGCTTCACGCTGGCCCAGAAGATGGTCGGCCGCGCCTGCGGACTGCCGGAAGGCCAGGGCATCCGTCCCGGCACCTACTGCGAGCCGAGGATGACCACCGTCGGCAGCCAGGACACGACCGGCCCGATGACCCGCGACGAGCTGAAGGACCTCGCCTGCCTGGGCTTCTCCGCCGACCTCGTGATGCAGTCGTTCTGCCACACCGCCGCCTACCCGAAGCCGGTGGACGTGAAGACGCACCGCGAGCTGCCGGCGTTCATCAGCAGCCGCGGCGGCGTGGCGCTGCGGCCCGGCGACGGCGTGATCCACAGCTGGCTCAACCGCCTGCTGCTGCCCGACACCGTCGGCACCGGCGGCGACAGCCACACGCGGTTTCCGATCGGCATCTCGTTCCCGGCGGGCTCGGGCCTCGTCGCCTTCGGTGCGGCGACCGGCGTGATGCCGCTCGACATGCCGGAGTCGGTGCTGGTGCGCTTCAAGGGCCGCATGCAGCCCGGCATCACGCTGCGCGACCTCGTGCACGCGATTCCGCTGTACGCGATCCGGCAGGGCCTGCTGACGGTGGCCAAGCAGGGCAAGATCAACGTCTTCTCCGGCCGCATCCTCGAGATCGAGGGCCTGCCGGACCTCAAGGTCGAGCAGGCGTTCGAGCTCTCCGACGCGTCGGCCGAGCGCAGCGCCGCGGGCTGCACCGTGCACCTCGACCAGGCGCCGGTCGTCGAGTACCTGCGGTCGAACGTGGTGCTGATGAGGAACATGATCGCCAACGGCTACCAGGACCGGCGCACGCTCGAGCGCCGGATCGCGGCGGTCGAGGCCTGGCTCGCCGATCCGCAGCTGCTGCAGCCCGACGCCGACGCCGAGTACGCGGCGGTGATCGAGATCGACCTCGACGACCTCCGGGAGCCGGTGCTCTGCTGCCCCAACGACCCCGACGACGCCAGGCTGCTCTCCGCCGTCGCCGGCACGAAGATCGACGAGGTGTTCATCGGCTCGTGCATGACCAACATCGGCCACTTCCGCGCCGCCAGCAAGCTGCTCGAAGGCAAGCGTGACATCCCGGTGAAGCTGTGGGTCGCGCCGCCGACGCGGATGGACGCGGCCGAGCTGACCAAGGAAGGCCACTACGGCGTGTTCGGCACCGCCGGCGCCCGCACCGAGATGCCCGGCTGCAGCCTGTGCATGGGCAACCAGGCGCAGGTGCGCGAGGGCGCGACGGTCGTCTCGACGTCGACCCGGAACTTCCCCAACCGGCTGGGCAAGAACACCAACGTCTACCTCGCGTCGGCCGAGCTGGCGGCGATCGCCTCGAAGCTGGGTCGGATCCCGACGGTCGCCGAGTACCACGCCGACATGGGGGTCATCAACGCCGATCGCGACCAGGTCTACCGCTACATGAACTTCGACCAGATCGACGAGTACGCGGCGACCGCCGGCTGACGACCGCGGCGGCGCGGGGCCCGGCACCCGCCGGGCCCGCCCGCCTGACGCCACCGAACCCGGGACCGAACCATGACGCACGACCGCTTCGATTCATTGCGCAATTTCCGCCTCGCCACCGGTGCCTCCGGCCGGTTCCACTCGCTGCCCGCGCTGGAGGAAGCGGGCGTGGGCCGGATCTCGCGCCTGCCGGTGTCGATCCGGCTGGTGCTGGAGAGCGTGCTGCGCAACTGCGACGGCAGGAAGGTGACCGCCGAGCACGTCCGCCAGCTCGCCAACTGGCAGCCCGCCGCCGCGCGCACCGACGAGATCCCGTTCGTCGTCGCCCGCGTGGTGCTGCAGGACTTCACCGGCGTGCCGCTGCTCGCCGACCTCGCCGCGATGCGCAACGTCGCGCGCGACATGGGCCGGGACCCGAAGACCATCGAGCCGCGGGTGCCGGTGGACCTGGTCGTCGACCACTCGGTGATGATCGATCATTACCGGCGCCCCGACGCCCTCGACCTCAACATGAAGCTCGAGTTCGCGCGCAACCGCGAGCGCTACGAGTTCATGAAGTGGGGGATGCAGGCCTTCGACACCTTCAAGGTCGTGCCGCCGGGCATCGGCATCGTCCACCAGGTCAATCTCGAATACCTCGCCCGCGGCGTGCACCGCAGCGGCGACGTCTACTACCCGGACACGCTGGTCGGCACCGACAGCCACACGACGATGATCAACGGCATCGGCGTCGTCGGCTGGGGCGTCGGCGGCATCGAGGCCGAAGCGGGCATGCTGGGGCAGCCGGTGTACTTCCTCACGCCGGACGTCGTCGGCGTCGAGCTCTCCGGCCGGCTCGCCGAGGGCATCACCGCCACCGACCTGGTGCTGACGGTGACCGAGCTGCTGCGCCGCGAGAAGGTCGTCGGCAAGTTCGTCGAGTTCTTCGGCGAGGGGACGGCGACGCTGGCGGTGCCCGACCGGGCGACGATCGCCAACATGGCGCCCGAGTACGGCGCGACGATGGGCTTCTTCCCGGTCGACGACGCGACCGTCGACTACCTGCGCGCCACCGGCCGGAGCGCCGCCGAGGTCGACGCCTTCACCGCGTATTTCAAAGCCCAGCGCCTGTACGGCGTGCCGCGCGCCGGGGACATCGACTACAGCAAGGTGCTGCGGCTCGACCTCGCGTCGATCCGGCCCTCGGTCGCCGGGCCGAAGCGCCCGCAGGACCGGATCGAGCTCGACCGGCTGAAGGCGCAGTTCGGCGAACTTCTCGGCCGGCCGGTCGCCGACGGCGGCTTCGCGCAGGCGCGTCCGCGCCTCGGCGCGCGCCACCCGCTGCCGGACGGCAGCGACATCGGCCACGGCGACGTGCTGATCGCCGCGATCACGTCCTGCACCAACACGTCGAATCCCGGGGTGCTGCTGGCCGCCGGGCTGCTGGCGAAGAAGGCCGTGGAGCGGGGCCTCCGGGTCGCGCCGCGGATCAAGACTTCGCTGGCGCCGGGATCGCGGGTGGTCACCGATTACCTCGGCAAGGCGGGCCTGCTGCCCTATCTCGAGCAACTGGGCTTCGGCGTCACCGCCTACGGCTGCACGACCTGCATCGGCAACGCGGGCGACCTCGCGCCGGAGATCAACGCGGCGCTCACCGCCCACGACCTGATCGGCGCCGCGGTGCTCTCGGGCAACCGCAACTTCGAGGCCCGCATCCATCCCAACCTCAAGGCCAACTTCCTCGCCTCGCCGCCGCTGGTCGTCGCCTTCGCGATCGCCGGCAACGTGCAGGTCGACCTCGTCACCGAGCCGCTCGGCGTCGGCAGCGACGGCCCCGTGTACCTGAAGGACATCTGGCCCTCGTCGCACGAGATCGCCGCGGTGATGCCGTTCGCCCGCGACCCGGCGGTGTTCCGCACGCTCTACGGCGACCTCGAGCACGCCAACCCGCTGTGGCAGACGATCGCCGCCTCCACCGGCCAGGTCTATCCGTGGCCGCCGTCGACCTACATCGCCCGGCCCCCGTTCTTCGCCGGCTTCCGCATGGACAGCGAGCCGGTGACCGACATCCGCGGCGCGCGCGCGCTGGGGATCTTCGGCGACTCGGTGACCACCGACCACATCTCGCCGGCCGGATCGATCAAGGAAGCCTCGCCGGCCGGTCAATGGCTGCTGCGCCACGGCGTCGCCAAGGCGGACTTCAACAGCTACGGCTCGCGCCGGGGCAACCACGAGGTGATGCTGCGCGGCACCTTCGCCAACGTGCGGATCCGGAACCTGATGCTGCCGCCCGGTGCCGACGGGGCGCGCGAGGAAGGCGGCGTGACGCTGTTCCAGCCGGGCGGCGAGAAGATGTTCATCTTCGACGCGGCGATGAAGTACCAGGCGTCGGGCACGCCGACGGTGATCTTCGGCGGCGAGGAGTACGGCACCGGCTCCTCGCGCGACTGGGCGGCCAAGGGCACGCAGCTCCTCGGCGTGAAGGTCGTGGTCGCGCGGAGCTTCGAGCGCATCCACCGCTCGAACCTGGTCGGCATGGGCGTGCTGCCCTGCCAGTTCAAGGACGGCGACAGCGCCGCCTCGCTCGGCATCCGCGGCGACGAGGTGTTCGACCTCACCGGCATCGCGGCCGGCATCCGGCCGCAGATGGACGTCACGCTGACGATCCGCCGGCGCGACGGGTCGACGCGGCAGGTCCCGCTGCTGCTGCGCATCGACACGCCGATCGAGGTCGACTACTACCGCCACGGCGGCATCCTGCCGTACGTGTTGCGCGCGGGCCTGCCCGGGCGGGCCGCCTGCCTGCCCCGGTGGGCGGCGGGCCCACCGCCCACCCGCCCGGCCCCCGGCCGGCCCGCCGCCGCAGCCGACCGCCCGCGCGCCGCCGCCAGGCCCGCCCCCGCCTGCCCCATCCGCTGCGGCACGCGCTGCCGCCTGTGCCTGCGCCCCCGGTTCTCCCGGCGCCCGCGCTCGGCGCCGCGGCGGGGCGCCGCGGCCCCCAGCCCCTGCGGTTCGTGGTGGGGGGGGGCCCCGCGCCGGGCGGGGGGGCCCCACCCCCTCCCCCCCCCGGCCGCGGGCGGCGGTTCTGGCGCACCGGGCGGCTGCCGCTGCAGCTGCTGCGCTCGTCGCTGCTGCTGGGGGCGACGTTCTGCTTCTTCGGCGGCCTCATCTACCTGCCGCTGGCCGAGGCGTCGGCGATCAGCTTTCTCGCGCCGGTGTTCGTCGTCTTGCTCTCCGGCCCGATCCTCGCCGAGCACCCGCACCACGCGCGCTGGGCGAGCGCGATCGCCGGCTTCCTCGGCGTGCTGGTCGTACTGCGCCCCGGGTCCGCGGTGTTCCACCCCGCCGCGCTGCTGATGATCGGCATGGCGCTGTGCAACGCGCTGTACGCGCTGCTGACCCGCAAGCTGGCCGACGAGGACCCGCACACGTCGTTGTTCTACAGCGCGCTGGTCGGCACCGTCGGCCTGACGCTCTTCCTGCCGTTCGGCTTCGCCGGCGGCTGGCCGCCACCGCGCGACGCGGCGGTCTTCCTGCTGCTGGGGCTCCTCGCCGGACTCGGCCACTGGTGCGTGATCCGCGCCTTCGCCCGCGCGCCGGCCGCGCTGCTGACGCCGTTTTCGTACCTGCAGATGATCTGGGCGACGGTCTACGGCTGGCTGCTGTTCGGCCAGCTGCCCGACCTCGTCTCCGGTCTGGGCATGGCGATCATCGTCGCCAGCGGCTTGCTGCTCGCGTGGTTCGAGCGGCGGCGCCGCAGCCCGTGACGAGGCCGCGGCCGCCGCAACCCAGGACTCACTGCGGGAAGCTGCCGAAGGCCGCGTAGGCCTTGGCGAACGGCGGCTTGATCGCCGGGGCCGCCTTGAGGATCCGGGCCCCGTCGCCGGCATCGAGCGCCGCGCCGAGCTCGTCCAGTGCCTTGTCCTCGGCGACCAGCGCCGCGCGATACGACTCGGTGCGCGCCGCGTCGAGCCCGTACTCCTCGGGGCTCCAGCGCGCGGTCTTGACCGCCTGCCACAGCTTGCGCGCCTCGGCGAGCTGCGGGCGCAGCTTCGCGATCTCCGCCGCGCCGATCGCCGGCGGCGCCTTGTCCTGCACGGCGAGGATGATCAGTTCCATCGTCGCGTGGAAATCGGTGAGCAGGTCGGGCTGGTACTGGAGCTTCATCGCCTGGCGCTCGTGCCAGAGCGCGTGGCGCACTTCCTCCTGCGCGTTGTGCGCGTCGCCCATCTTGCCGGCGGCGAGCGCGGCGCGCGCCTCGGCGTTGGCCTTGTCGATGACGGCGAACATCTTCGTCCATCCGGCGTCGCCGGGTTTGGCGTTGCGCTGCTTCGCGGCGAACGCGGCCCAGGCCTGCTCGTAGGTTTCCTGCGCGGCCCTGGCCTTGGCCGGGTCCTTGCCGTTGGACAGCATCAGCGCCGGGATGTAGCTGCGGTCGAGCGCGGCGCTGTCGGCGAGCAGCGGCGGCAGCGCCGCCGCGGCGGACCCGGCGAACAGCGACAGCAGCAGCGCGGCGGCGAATTGGCGGAGTGGCATGGTGATCCTCTTCATCGTGATTGGACAGGGCACCGCAACCCCCGAATGCGGATCGGGCGCTTGCGACCACCGCATCGTGCATCGATCGCCGCGCCGGCAGTTTGCGCAACATCAAGCTGCGCCGGTAACAGTCTGTGTCGTTCGCATGCGTCCGCGCGCATGCAGCCGGTCGCGTAAACTGCGCGCATGCCCGCTGCAGGTCCGCCGCCGATGCACCCAAGACCCCTGCCCTCGCAGCGCGTGCTCGTCACGGTGCTCGGCTTCTACATGATGCTGCAGGCGATCTCGACGGACCTGTACCTGCCGTCGCTGCCGGGCCTGGCCCGAACCTTCGGCGTGCCGCCGGCCACCGTCGCACTCACGCTGTCGGTCTTCGTGCTGGTCTACGGCACGATGCAACTCGTCCTCGGCCCGATGTCGGACCGCTATGGGCGCTACCCGGCGCTGGTCGGCGGCCTCGCACTGTACGCGGGTGCCAGCGTCGCCGCGGCGCAGGCGCCGTCGATCGGCATCCTGATCGGCGCCCGCGCCGTGCAGGCGATCGGCTGCTGCGGGGTCGTCGTCGCCGCCCGCGCGATCGTGCGCGACGCCTACACGCCGACCGCCGGCGCGCGCGTCCTCGCGCAGGCGTCGTCGATCCTCGCCATGGGCCCGCTGTTCGGCCCGCTGCTGGGCGGCGTGCTGGAGGTGCACTACGGCTTCCGCGGCGCCTTCGTCGTGCTGGCGCTGGTCTCGGCGTCGCTGCTGGCGGTGACGCTTTGGCTGCGCCTGGAGACTGCACCCGCCCCCGATCCGCAGGCGCTGCGCCCGCGGGCGATCGCGAGCAACTACGTCACCGTGCTGAAGTCGCGCCAGTTCCGCGTCTATACGCTGGCCGCGAGCGCCTCGTACGGCAACCTGTTCGCGTTCATCTCCGGATCGTCGTTCGTGCTGATCGGCGTCCTCGGGGTGCCGACCACGCTGTACGGCGTGTGCTTCGCCTTCTGCGTCTGCGGCTATCTCGCCGGGACGTTCGCCTGCCGGCGCCTGCTCGCCCGGGACGGCGTGCCGCGCGCGCTGCAGCGCGGCGCGTGGCTCGCCCTGGCGGCGAGCCTCGTGCTGTGCACGCTGGCGGCGGCCGGCGTCCACCACTGGGCGGCGCTGCTGCTGCCGACCTTCGGCATCTTCATGGCCCACGGCGTCGTCTTTCCGTGCAGCCAGGCGGGCAGCGTCGCCCCGTTTCCGCGCCTCGCGGGTGCCGCCGCGGGGATGTTCGGCTTCCTATTGATGGCTGCCGCCGCCGCCATCGGAACGCTGATCGGCGGCACGCACAACGGCACGGTCTTGCCGCTGGTCTTCACGATGACCGCCTGCGGTGTCGCGACCTTCGCCGCGGCCCGCCTCGGCGTCGCCCGGTTGCCGGTGGAAATTCTCTGAGCGCCCCCTGGGCCGGGCTGCGCCCAGCACGCCGAGCCGCGACGAGCGCGAATGCCGGAGCGCGCAGCACGAAGGTGCTCCCGCGACCATCGGGCGGCGCCCGGATCGGGCCGTCGTCGGCCACGCAGTCCTCAGGCGACCCTCGAGGCCACGAAAAATCGCAAAAAAACAACGGTCCAGCGCTTTTTTCCCAATCTTTGCTGCATTGCAATGAATTTTCTGCTATGCTTTTTGGCTGTCGGTTGCCCCCGTTAGCCGCTGTATCCGAAGGTAGCCGCAAACGCTCCCTGCCCTCTCATTTCTTTTCAGGAGATATCCAATGAAGTCGCTGATCGCACTGTTGTCCGCCGCCGTTCTCGCGTTGTCGCTCGCCGCCTGCGGCGACGGTGGCAAGGAAGCCGCGATGAAGGCCGAAGCTGCCGCCAAGGAAGCCGCCGCCAAGACCGCCGCCGCCGCCAAGGAAGCCGCCGACAAGGCCGCCGCCGCGACCAAGGAAGCCGCCGACAAGGCCGCCGCCGCCACGACCGACGCGGCCAAGACCGCCGCCGACGCGAGCAAGGACGCCGCCGGCAAGGCAGTCGAAGCCGCCAAGGAAGCCGCCAAGCCGGCCGAACCCGCGAAGAAGTAATCGCGGTTCATCCGCAGCACGAGAACGCCGGCTTCGCGCCGGCGTTTTTTTTGGGCGCTACGCGGGGCGCTCGACCCGCGGCGCCTGCCGCGCGAGCCACCGCGTCAGCGGCCGCCACTGCTCCCAATCGTGCTCGGCGCGCGAACGCGGCAGGTCGAACACCGACGCACCGTCGCGCGCGCAGTGGACGTAGATCTGCGCGTCACGCAGCTGCGCGACGCGCGGGAACGCGCAGCCGCCGAGAAAGACGTCGAGTTCCGCCGCGCTGTGGGTGCGCGCGTCGACGCGCATCGCCACCAGGCCGATCGCCAGCCGGCCCTTCTTCACCGCTTTCGTCTCCGCGACGATGGCGAGGAAGCGCTGCGTCGCCGCGATGTCGAACGCAGACGCCGACACCGGCACCAGCAGCACGTCGGCGCCCTTCAGCGCCTGCTTGAGGTCGTCGCCGTGAATTCCGGCGGCGCTGTCGACGACCTGCCAGAGGGGGTCGAGTCGCCGCAGTTCACTCTCGCCGTCGCGGCCGACCGTGCCGATCGCCGGAAACAGCCGGGGGCGCCGGGCGAGCCACTGCGCCGACGACTGCTGCGGGTCGATGTCGGTGAGCGCGACGCGCTGGCGCTTGCCCGCAAGCCAGCCGGCGACGTTGGTCGCCAGCGTCGTCTTGCCGCTGCCGCCCTTGGGATTGGCGACCAGGATCGTCTGCATCGGTAGCTCCTCGAGGGTTGGGTGAGGCTCAGAACCGTGAAACCCGCGGGCGGGCGGGCCCCGCGGCGCCCCCCCCCCCCCCCCCCCCCCCCCCGCCCCCCCGCCGCCCCACCCCCGCCGGTTCAGCCGCCGGCGATCACCGCCTGCAGCGCGACCAGCGCTGCGGCCCCGAGCCGGCGGCTGCGCGCGCCGCTCCAGCCCGCCACCGGGTCCGGCAGGTTGGCGTTGTCCTTGAACGGCATCTCCAGCGTCAGGGCGAGGCCGCCGAATGTGTGCCCGACGTATTTGGATGCAAGCGACAGGTTGACCTTGGTGTCCTTGTCCGACGGGTACCCGTGCTCGGTCTGGAAGTCGGGGCTCGCGGCGACGAGAGCGTCCTTGAAGCGCCGGTCGCGAACCGCGTCGGCTTCGGTGTAGGACGCGAGCCGCTCGCCGCCGTCGACGAACACGTACGGCAGCCCTTCGTCGCCGTGGACGTCGAGGAACGCGGCGACGCCGGTCGCGTGCATCGCGGTGCGCACGCACAGCACCTCGGGACTCCGCTCCGCCGAGGGCTCCAGCCACTCGCGGTTGAGGTTCGCCCCGGCGGCGTTGGTGCGCAGGTTGCCGCGCGCGCTCCCGTCGGGATTCATGTTCGGCACGACGTGAAACACCGCGCGCTCCTGCAGCACGCGCGCGACCGGATCGTCGCCGTCGAGAAGGCGATCGAGCATCCCCTCGACGAACCACTCGGCCATCGTCTCGCCCGGATGCTGGCGCGCGATCACCCACACCGGAACCCGTCCCGCCGTCGCCTCGCCGACGGTGACGAGGTCGATGTCGCGCCCCTCGACGCTGCCGCCCAGCCGCGACACGCGGGCGCGCGGCGCGCCGTCGACGCGCCCGAGGAGGTCGAGGTGACGCTCCGACGAGTACGGCTCGAAATAGGCGTAGTAGACGCTGTCGCGTTCCGGCGTATGCGTCACCACCATCTCGGTGCCGTCGAAGGCGGTGTCGACGCGGAACCAGCGCTGGCGATCGTACGACGCGACGACGCGGTAGCCGCGCCAGCCCTCGACATAGGTGCAGGACCCGGCATTGGTGAAGCGCAGCCGCAGCGCCAGTCCCCGCGCGCCCTGCAGCCGGAAATGGAACCACTGGCGGAAATCGGCGTGCGAATCGGCGCGCAAAGCGACGGCGACCTCGCCGTCGGGCGAGGCGGAAACGAACTCGATGGCGCCGCCATCGAAACGGTCGGAAACGCAGAGGGGCATGGCTGGGTCTGGATGAAATCGACGTTTGCGGCGGCGGCAGCGCGAACCGCTGGCCCCGTGCCACGCCCGGAGACCGCACCGCCCGAACAGGGCTGCCGTTCGCGCATGCTACCATCGCCGCGCACGGCGAGTGCCCGCGGTCCGCGACTGCGGACCGAACACCGTCCGCGCACCCCGAGACGATGCCTTCCACGCCCACCCAACGCCCGACCTCCGCACCGCCCGCGACGAGTCCCGTGCCCGCCGCACGCGATCCGCGCAAGGCCCTGTTCGAGGCCAACAAGCTGAAGAAGCGCCTGCGCCGGCAGGTCGGCGAGGCGATCGGCGACTACGAACTGATCGCGCCCGGCGACCGCGTGATGGTGTGCGTGTCGGGCGGCAAGGACAGCTTCGGCCTGCTCGACATCCTGCTCTCGCTCAAGGATCGCGCGCCGTTCGGTTTCGAGGTCATCGCCGTCAATCTCGACCAGAAGCAGCCCGACTTCCCCGCCGACGTGCTGCCGCGCTACCTCGCCGACCGCGGCATCGCCCACCGCATCGTCGAGCAGGACACCTACAGCGTGGTGAAGCGCGTCATCCCCGAGGGCGGGACCATGTGCTCGCTGTGCTCGCGGCTGCGCCGCGGGGCGCTCTACCGCGTGGCCACCGAGCTCCGCGCGACCAAGATCGCGCTGGGGCACCACCGCGACGACATCCTGGCCACGTTCTTCCTCAACCTGTTCTTCGGCGGCAAGCTGAAGACGATGCCGCCCAAGCTGGTGTCCGACGACGGCCGGCACGTGGTGATCCGGCCGCTGGCGTACGTGCGCGAACGCGACCTCGCGCGCTACGCCGACCTCGCGCAGTTCCCGCTCATTCCCTGCAACCTCTGCGGCTCGCAGGAGCACCTGCAGCGCAAACAGGTGGCGGCGATGCTGCGCGAGTGGGAGCGGACGCACCCCGGGCGCACCGAGTCGATCTACAACGCGCTGGCCAAGGTCGTGCCGTCGCACCTCATGGACCGCGCGCTCTACGACTTCGCCGCCGTGCGCGCCACCGGCCACGCCGAGCCCGACGGCGACATCGGCTTCGACGTCGATCCCGACATCGAGCAGGCGGTCGACGCGGAAGCCGCGGCGGTCGGGACGCGGGTCGCGTTCCCGGCGGAACGGGACTAGACGATGCCCATCGAGTTGCATGCCTTCGATACACCGAACGGTCGCAAGATCAGCATCGCGCTGGAGGAAATGGCGCTCCCTTACACCGTCAGGATCGTCGACATTGGAAAGGGCCAGCAGTTCGATGCCGAGTTCCTGAAAATCAGCCCCAACGGCAAGATCCCGGCGATCATCGACACCGAAGGGCCGGGCGGCAGGCCGGTCAGCGTCTTCGAGTCGGGAGCGATACTCATCTATCTGGGCGAGAAGACGGGCAGGTTCTGGCCGCGAGACCTCGCGGCGCGCATTCCGGTTCTCGAGTGGCTGATGTTCCAGCACGGGGGCTTCGGGCCGATCGCCGGGCAGGTTCACCATTTCGCGACGGTCGAGAACGAAGCGGACCGCCGCTACGGACTCGAACGCTTTTCGAACGAAACCCGGCGGCTGTATGCGGTGATGGACCGCAGGCTCGCGACGCACCGGTTCTTCGCGGACGAGCCGTCGATCGCCGACTTCGCCATCGTTGGATGGGTGTGGCGGCACCCGCGACACAAGGTCGATCTCGCCGAATTTCCGAACGTGCGGCGGTGGTATGAAACGATGCTGGCTCGCCCCGGCGTCGAGCGTGGCTTCGCGGTGAAGCTGCGCTGACGCGGACTCTGCTTCGACGGACGGAGGTCGATCGTGTCGCGCCCGTCGCTGTCCGGCCAGGTCTCAAGGAAACGCCGGGCCGCCCCAAGTTTCCTTGACCCCCGCGCGGGGCGGGCCGGGCGCAGCCCGGCCCTGGGGGCACTCAGAACGTGCCCGGGTAGGCGCCGCCGTCGAGCAGGATGTTCTGGCCGACGACGAAGCCCGCGTGGGTGCTGCACAGGAACGCGCACATCGCGCCGAACTCGTCGATGCCGCCGAAGCGGCCGCTGGGGTTCGCGTTCCGCCGCGCCGCGAGCACTTCGTCGACCGTCTTGCCGGAGGCCTTCGCCACGCCCAGGGCGGTGGCGCGCTGGCGGTCGGTGTCGAAGGGCCCGGGCAGCAGGTTGTTGATGGTCACGTTGTGCCGCGCGACTTCGCGCGCGACACCGGCGACGAAGCCGGTCAGCCCGGAACGCGCGCCGTTGGACAGGCCGAGGATGTCGATCGGCGCCTTCACCGCCCCCGAGGTGATGTTGACGATGCGTCCGAACCGGCGCTCGATCATCGGATCGACGGTCGCCTTGATGAGCTCGATCGGCGTCAGCATGTTGGCGTCGAGCGCGCGGATCCAGGCGTCGCGATCCCAGTCGCGGAAATTTCCCGGCGGCGGCCCGCCGGCGTTGTTGACCAGGATGTCGGGCTGCGGACAGGCGGCGAGCGCCGCGGCCCGACCCTCGGCGGTGGTGATGTCGCAGGCGACCCACTGCACCGGCTGCCCGCTCGCCGCCTCGATCGCCTGCGCCGTCGCGCGCAGCGTCTCCTCGGTGCGGGCGACGACGGTCACCGCGCATCCGGCGCTGGCCAATGCCTGCGCGCAGCCTCGCCCCAGTCCCTTGCTCGCCGCACAGACCAGCGCCCGGCGCCCCGCGATTCCCAGATCCATCGTCGCTCCCTCGTTTACGCGGGCACGCTCGCCCGCTGCGCCCGGACCACGGTGCCGATCGCCAGCACCAGCAGCGCCGCGATCAGCAGGAACACCCCCCGCGCCGCGCCGCGATCGAGCATGAAACCGATCACCACCGGGCCCACGGTGGCGCCCAGGTCGAGGCCCGAGTAGACGAAACCGTAGACCCGGCCCGAAGCCCCGGCCGGCGTCGCCCGGCGGACGATCAGGTCGCGCGACGGACCGGTGCCGCCCACGGCGAAGCCGACCAGCGCCAGCAGCGGCAGCAGCACGCCGGGCGGCGGCGCCGTGGCGGCGATCGCCGCGACGACGACGGCCGCCAGGCCGAGACCGGCCCCGGCGACGAGGTCGTGCCGCGCGAACCGCGCGGCGAGAAACCCGCCGGCGACGATGCCCGCGGTGCCGCCCAGGAGGTAGGTCGTCACTGCCGAGGTGGCAATGGCGATCGGCAGGTCGAACGCCGCGTTGAGCGCGGTCGGCAGGAAGGTCTGCAGGCCGACGGTGGCGATCGTCAGCACGCAGAAGAAGACGAAGCAGAGCAGGATCGACGGCTCGCGAAAGAGCGCGAGGCTGCCGCGCAGCGTGTGGTGCGCGCCGGCTTCGGTCTGGCGCGAGGAGAGGACCGCCCGCTGCGAAAAGACCAGCGCCAGCGCCACCCCGCCGCTGCCGCCCATCACCCACAGCGCCTCCCGCCAGCCAAGTGCGGCGCCCAGCGCGAAACTCACCAGCGGCGCCAGCGCGTAGCCGAGATTGCCGCCGATGCCGTGCATGCTGTAGGCGTAACCCAACCGGCGTGGCGCGACGTTGGCGTTGAGGATCGCGAAATCGGCAGGGTGGAAGACGCCGTTGCCCACGCCCATCAGCGCGGCGACGGGAAACAGCCAGTGCACGTCGGGAACCGTGCCGGCCAGGAGGCTGCCGAACGCCAGCAGCGCGATGCCGGTCAGCAGCACCGGGCGCGCACCGACGCGGTCGACGACGAATCCGGCGGCGAACTGCGCGATGCCGCTGGCCACGTAGAACACGCCGACGAGTGCGCCCAGCACCGCGTACGAGGTGTCGAATTCCGCGCGCAGCAGCGGGAACAGCGGCGGCAGCGCCAGCTGGAAGAAGTGCGACAGCAGGTGGGCGACGCCGACGACGCCGATGATGCGTGCATCGTGGTGGAGCGTGGCGGCGGGAACGGTGGACAAGGGTGAACGAGGCGGGACGCGGCAGGCTTTCTACTATACTGCAGCGGGACGCCGCGGGTGGTCGATGCCTGCACCGCGCCGGCGGCGACCGAGTGCACTGCGCGCGCAGCGCGACCCATGGACCGAAGCCGATGGCCAAGATCAGCAAGACCGACGACGAATGGCGGGCGTTGCTCACCCCGGAGCAGTTCAAGGTCGCGCGCCGGAAGGGCACCGAGCGCGCCTTCAGCGGCGCGTACTGGGACCACCATGCGCCGGGCCTCTACCGCTGCGTCTGCTGCGGCGCGCCGCTGTTCGATGCGGCCACCAAGTTCGATTCGGGAACCGGCTGGCCGAGTTTCTGGTCGCCCGCCGACCCGGCGGCCGTGCGCGAGGAAGCCGACAGCACCTGGTTCATGCGTCGCACCGAAGTGGTCTGCGCTGCCTGCGACGCGCACCTCGGCCACGTGTTCGACGACGGCCCGGCGCCGACCGGCTTGCGCTACTGCCTCAACTCCGCGGCGCTCAAGTTCGAGCCGAAGGACTGAGAGGCCGAGAGGCTGAGAGCGGAGCCGAACCTGGAAGGCGGGGTCCGACGGCCCCGCCTTTCTTCATGTTAAACGTTTGAAAACAACCACAGTCCTCTAATTATAAATATGTTTTTAACGGTCATGCTCGCCACCCGTCTCCCGAAAGCCGCGCTTGACGACAATTGATATTTTTATGATATCATTTCAATATGCCTGATCCGTCGCCGCGCGGCGACCGCGGAATCGGGCGGTCCACAGGGAGGGAACCCATGGCCGGCAACGATTTGCGCCACAGCGGCGACGTGCACGCGGAACGGACGATCGTCACCTTCAGCGGCTTCCTGACGCTGGCGCTCGCCCTCGCGGCGATCGCCGGGGCGTTCTGGCTGCTCGTCGGCATGGCGCTGCGCGGTCGACCCGACATCACCGTCATCGTCGCCGCGATCGTGCTGATCGTCGCCGCGGTGCTGCTCCTGGCCGGCCTGTATACGCTGCAACCCAACGAGGCGGCGATCCTCCAGCTCTTCGGCGCCTATCGGGGGACGAGCCGCGTTTCCGGTCTGCGCTCGACCAACCCCTTCTACACCCGCAGAAAGATCTCGCTGCGCGCCCGCAACCTCAACGGCGAGCGGCTCAAGGTCAACGACAAGCGCGGCAACCCGATCGAGATCGCCGCGGTCGTCGTCTGGCGGGTCGAGGACACCGCCAAGGCCTACTTCGACGTCGACGACTACGAGATGTACGTCCGGCTCCAGGCCGAGGCGGCGGTCCGCCACCTCGCCTCGTCGTTCGCCTACGACGAGGACGACAGCCACCCGGTGGCGAGCCGCGAGCCGACGCTGCTGGCCAGCGCCGACGTCGTCGCCCGGGCGCTGGTGCGCGAACTCGAGGCGCGCTTCGACAAGGCCGGCGTCGTGGTCGAGGAGGCGCGGCTCACCCACCTCGCCTACGCTCCGGAGATCGCGCAGGTGATGCTGCGCCGCCAGCAGGCCGAGGCGATCATCTCGGCGCGGCAGAAGATCGTCACCGGCGCGGTGTCGATGGTCGAGATGGCGCTGAACGAACTGTCGGCGAAGCAGGTCGTCGTGCTCGACGACGAGCGCAAGGCTGCGATGGTCAGCAATCTGCTGACGGTGCTGTGCGCCGAGTCCGAGGTCCAACCCGTCATCAACACCGGCACGCTCTACGGCTGACCGCGCCGGCACCGTGGCCGAGAAGAAGGCGTTCCTGCTCCGGCTCGATCCGCGCGTCTGGGTCGAACTGGAGCGGCTCGCGCAGAGCGACCTGCGCAGCGTCAACGCCGAGATCGAGTACCTGCTGCGCGACGCGCTGGCGCGGCGCGGTGCGGCGCCGAAGGCCGAGGCGTGGCCCGCGCCGCCCGAGGCCGACCCGGGCTAGCGGCCGCTCGGGGCGAGGACGCGACCGAGGAACGCACCGATCGCCGCGATCTCCTCGCGGACGACGGCGTGCGGCATCCGGTAGGCGTGCCATTCGACGCGGTAGCCCAGCGCCTCCAGCCGGCGCCGCGACGCCTCGCCCCAGGCGAAGCGAACGACCGGGTCTTCGGTCCCGTGCGCCATGAACAGCGGCACGTCGCGGTTGGCGGCGCTCGCCTCGACCGGCAGCGAGTCCGGATCGACGAGGTAGGTCGACAGCGCGATCACCGCGGCCAGCCGGTCGGGTTGGCGCAGCCCGGCGTGCAGCGCGACCGCCCCGCCCTGCGAAAAGCCGGCGACGACGATCCGCGCCGCGGCAATGCCGCGCTCGCGCTCGCGCTCGATCAGCGCCTCGAGCTGCCGTTGCGACTGGCGCAGGCCCGCGAGGTCGGCGCGGGCGGTGAAGTCGGCGGCGACGATGTCGTACCACGCCCGCATCCGGAAACCGTTGTTGATCGTCACCGGGCGCACCGGCGCGTGCGGAAACACGAAGCGCAGCGCAAGCCCGGCGGGCAACGGCAATTCGTCGACGACGGGGACGAAGTCGTTGCCGTCGGCGCCCAGCCCGTGCAGCCAGATCACCGCCGCATCGGGGGCGGCTGCGGTCTCGACTTCGAGGGCGGGGAGCAGCGCGGCGGGGTCGGTCATGGGCGGGAGGCGGCCGGTTCGGTGCCGACGGGCGCGCCCGGGCGGCAGCGCGGATTCTAGCAGCGCGCGTCCGGCAACGCGCGCTCCCCGGGGCAGCGCCGTTGTGGGAGAATGCGGCCCTTTGCCGTGCGGCGCGCAAGCCTCGTGCGCGGGCAAGCTGCCGGAGGAACCCCGTTGCGCAAGACCACGCGTCTCAAGGCACTGCTCGCCGCACCCGACATCCTGGTGCTGCCCGGCGTCCACGACGCGCTCGGCTGCCGACTGGCCGAAGCGGCGGGATTCGCGGCGCTCACGGCCGGCGGCTACGGTGCCACGGCGACGCTGCTGGGCCGGCCCGACTCGTCGCAGCTCTCGCTCACCGAGCTGTCCGAGATGTACTCCCGCTTCTGCGACGCGAGTCCGCTGCCGCTGCTCGCCGACGCCGACACCGGCTTCGGCAACGTCACCAACGTCGCCCGGGCGGTCCGGCTGTACGAGAAGGCCGGCGTCGCCGGGCTGTTCATCGAGGACCAGGTGTTTCCGAAGCGCTGCGGCCACATGGCCGGCAAGGCGGTGATCCCGGCGGCCGACTGGCTGGCCAAGATCAAGGCGGCACTCGACGCGCGCGCGGACCCCGACCTCGTGATCATGGCGCGCACCGACGCCATCGCCGTCAACGGGCTCGACGACGCGATCGAGCGCGCGCAGCTCGCGCGCGAGGCGGGCGCCGACCTGATCTTCGTCGAGGCGCCGGTCGACGTCGCCGCGATGCGGCGCATCTGCACCGAAGTGCCGGGCCCCTGCCTCGCCAACAACGTCGAGACCGGCCTGTCGCCGCTGCTGCCCGCGGCCGAGCTGCAGGCGATCGGTTACGCCGCCGTGGTGTTCCCGGTGGCGGCGACCTACGCGGTGGCCCACGCGCTGCGCGAACTCTTCGCCGTGCTGCGCACGACCGGCACCACGGCGTCGTTCCTGCCGCGGATGCTCGAGTTCGACGAATTCAACGCGCTGGTCGGCCTGCCGGCGCAGCGCGAGCGCGAGGCGGCGCTGCAGGCGTATGCCGACGCGCTGGTCGCCCGGCGCCACCGCTGACGCCCCCCGCCTTCCACCCTGTCCGCCACCGTCTTTCCCGCCTCGCCCCGAGGAGAAAGCCATGTCGTTGCTCTCGTCCCGCCCGCTGCTCGCCGCCGTCGTCGCCCTGGTCGCCGCCGCAAGCGCAAGCGCGCAGACCACGGTGATGCGCATCTCGCACCAGGTGCCGCCGGCGCACCACATGACCAAGCTGCTGGAAGGCTTCGCCGCCGACGTGAAGGCGCGCACCAACGGCCAGGTCGAGGTGCAGCTCTTCGGCTCCGAGCAGCTGGCCAAGGCCGGCGAGAACTTCCCGCAGGTCGCCCGCGGCAACATCGAGGCGGCGATGAGCGTCAACTTCCAGTGGGGCACGACGATCCCCGAGATGAGCGTGACGCTGATTCCCTACGCGATGGGCGACCTCGAACGGATCAAGCGCTTCCCGACGTCCGAGGCGCGTAGGTTCCTCGACGACAAGCTCGCCGCCCGGGGCGTCAAGAGCGTCGCCTGGCTGTACATCACCCGCGAGACCATCGTCACCTCGGCCAGGAAGCCCATCGTCGCGCTCGACGACTTCAAGGGCGTCAAGATCCGCGGCCTCAACACGCTGACCGACAACGCGCTGACCGCCGCCGGTGCCGCGCCGTCGGCGATGCCCGGCTCCGAGGTCTACCAGGCCCTGCAGTCGGGCGTGCTCGACGCCGGCCTCACCGACCTGTCGGCCGCCTACAGCCGCAAGTATTACGAGGTGCAGAAATTCGGCACCGTCGGACCGATCTTCACCATCTACTTCCACATGTACGTGAACCCGGCGTGGTACGCGAAGCTCGCCCCGGCGCACCGCCAGGCGATCGAGGCGGCCGCCGCCAAGGCCGAGCAGGACGCGATCGGCGTCACCGAAGCCACCGCCGCCGCCGCGCTGAAGGACCTGCAGGCGAAGGGCATGACCGTCCACGTGCAGTCGCCGCAGGAGCAGGCGACGTGGCGCGCGCTGATGGAAAAGCCGGTCGTCGACGCCTTCCTCAAGTCGGCGCCGGAAGGCGGGGCGAAGATCATCGACCTGATGAAGAAGGTCTGACGGCGGTGCCACGCGCCAGGCGGTTGACGCCGTGCCGCGCGGCGGCACGATGAAGCTCCTCGACCGGATCGTCGGCGCGCTGGCGGCGCTCGGCGTCGCGCTCGCCGCCGTCGGGCTCATCGCCTCGATGTTCCTCATCGCCTACTCGGTGGTGATGCGCTACTTCCTCAACCAGCCGGTCACCTGGGTCGACGAGCTGGTCGGCTACCTGCTGGTCGCGAGCGTGATGCTCGCGGCCGCCGACGCGCTGCGCCACGGCGAGCACATCGCCGTCGACATCCTCACCGAGCGGCTGGGGGGCCGCGGACGGCGTCTCGTCACCCTGGCCGGCCTGGTCGCCGTCGCGCTGGCCGCGGCGCTGCTGACCGTCGAGGGCTGGGACATGGTCGCGTTCTCGCGCATGGTCGGCCTGCTGTCCAACGGCAAGCTCGCGGTGCCGATGTGGCTGCCGCAGCTCGCCGTGCCGGTGGGCGCCGCGCTGCTGGGCGCCGCCGCGGTGGTCGCCTTCCTGCTCGCGCTGACCACCCGCTCGCCGGCCGCGGCCGTGCGCGCCGCGCACCCGCGCGCCGGCGTCGAATAGGGCCAGGCAACGAGCCGATGCTGTTCGCGCTGATCCTGGCCGGCCTGGTGCTGGTGCTGCTGACCGGCATCCCGGTGTTCGCCGGCCTGACGCTGTTCGCCACCGCCGTCGGCTACGCGGCCGAGGGCAAGCTCGGGGGCATCGGCGACCTGGTGTTCGGCAAGCTCAACACCTACCTGCTGGTGTCGATCCCGCTGTTCACGCTGATGGCGCACTTCATGATCCGCGGCAAGGTCGTCGACGACCTCTTCGGCGCCGCGCACACGCTGTTGCGGCACCTGCCCGGCGGCATGGGCGTGGCGACGGTGGCGGCCTGCACGGTCTTCGCGGCGATCTCGGGTTCGAGCGTCGCCACCGCACTGACCATCGGCTCGGCGGCGATCCCGCTGATGATCCGCTACGGCTACAGCCCGCGCGTCGCCTACGGCGTCGTCGGCGGCGGCGGCACGCTCGGCATCCTGATCCCGCCGTCCGGCCCGATGGTGCTGTTCGGCGTGGTGTCGGACACCTCGATCGGCGCGCTGTTCATGGCCGGCGTGGTGCCCGGCATCCTGCTGGCGGCGCTGTTCGCCGTCTACTGCATGAGCGCGGCGCGCCTCGCCCGCGTGCCGGTCGCCACCGAGCCGAGGGCGACGCTGGCCGAGGCGATCGCGGCGGTGAGACGTTCGTTCTGGTCGCTGACGCTGCCGGCGATGGTGCTGGGCGGGATGTACTTCGGCGTGTTCACGGCGACCGAGGCCGCCGCCGCCGGTGCGCTGGGCGCCCTCGCGATCGCCATGTTCGTCTACCGCAATTTCGGGCTCGCCGACCTCTGGCACTCGGCGATCGACGCGGCGCGCAACTCGGCGATGCTGTTCCTGATCCTCGCCGCGGCGGCGCTGCTCGGCAACGTGCTGACCAAGCTGCGCATCCCCAACCAGATGGTCGACCTCGTCACCCAGTACGGCGTGTCGCAGGTCGGCTTCCTGGTGGCGGTGATGGCGCTGGTCTTCGTGCTGGGCATGTTCCTGGAGACGATATCGATCATCCTCATCACCACGCCGGTGGTGCTGCCGGTGCTCGCCGCGCTGAAGATCGACCCCGTCTGGTACGGCATCCTGCTGACCGTCAACCTCGAGCTGGCGCTGATCACGCCGCCGGTGGGCATGAACCTGTTCGCGATCAAGGCGATCACCCGCGCGCCGCTGCGCGAGGTCATCGCCGGCGTCGTCCCGTACGTCGCGCTGCTGGTGCTGGGACTCGCGCTGGTGCTCGTCTTCCCGCCGATCGCGCTCTGGCTGCCCGGGACGATGAATTACAAGTGACCGGAGGCGCGGCAGCCTGCGCCGCGCCGCGCCCGCGCCCGCCGCAGGGCAAATTGCCGCCCTTGCCGTCCCGGCGTACACTCACGCGCCGAACCGCGACCGGGACACGATCCCGCGCCGCGCGCCGTGCGGAACCCACCCCGGTTCCGCGCACCCCAAGAACACGATTTTTGCGGAGTGACACCTCATGGCCCTCGCCGTTCCCGAGCTGCGCGACGTCGCGCTCGACGACAAGTACGCGCTCGAATCCGGTCGCGTCTTCCTGAACGGCACCCAGGCGCTGGTCCGCCTGCTGATCCTGCAGCGGCAGCGCGACCTCAAGGCCGGACGCAACACCGCCGGGTTCGTGTCCGGCTACCGCGGCTCGCCGCTGGGCGGGCTCGACCAGTCGCTGTGGAAGGCGCAGCCCTTCCTCGACCGCGCGCACATCAAGTTCCAGCCGGGGCTGAACGAGGACCTCGCCGCGACGTCGATCTGGGGCACGCAGCAGGCCAACCTGTATCCCGGCGCGCGCTACGACGGCGTGTTCGCGATGTGGTACGGCAAGGGGCCCGGCGTCGACCGCTGCGGCGACGTCTTCAAGCACGCCAATCACGCCGGCACGTCGAAGCACGGCGGCGTGCTGGTGCTGGCCGGCGACGACCACGGCGCCAAGTCGTCGACGCTGCCGCACCAGTCCGACCACATGTTCTCGGCGGCGATGATCCCGGTGCTCTACCCGGCGTCGGTGCAGGAGATCCTCGACCTCGGCCTGCACGGCTGGGCGATGAGCCGCTACTCGGGCTGCTGGGTGGGCTTCAAGTGCGTGTCCGACACCGTCGAGAGCTCGGCCTCGGTCGACGTCGATCCCGAGCGCACGCGGATCATCGTCCCCGACGACTTCCCGCTGCCGCCGGACGGCGTGTCGATCCGCTGGCCCGACCCGTTCCTCGCCACCGAGGCGCGGATGCAGAACTACAAGATCTACGCCGCCCTGCACTACGCGCGCGTCAATCGCCTGAACCGCATCGTCATCGACTCGCCGCGGCCGCGGCTGGGCATCGTCACCAGCGGCAAGAGCTACCTCGACGTCCGGCAGGCGCTGGACGACCTCGGCATCACCGAGGACGACGCGGCCGAGATCGGCCTGCGCGTCTACAAGGTGGCGATGCCCTGGCCGCTCGAGCCCGAGGGCGTGCGCCAGTTCGCCGAAGGGCTGGAGGAGATCCTGGTGGTCGAGGAGAAGCGCCAGGTCGTCGAGTACCAGCTGAAGGAGCAGCTCTACAACTGGCGCGACGACGTGCGCCCGCGCGTCGTCGGCAAGTTCGACGAAAAGGGCGAGTGGGTGCGCCCGCACGGCGACTGGCTGCTGCCGGCGGTGTCGGAGCTCACGCCGGCGATGATCGCCCGCGTCATCGCCCAGCGCATCGAGCGGCTGCAGCTGCACCCGCGCGCCATCGAAAAGCTGCGCGCCCGCGTCGACTGGATCAACCAGAAGGAGGCCGCGCTCGACCGGCCGCGGATCGCGCTGGAGCGCAAGCCCTGGTTCTGCTCGGGCTGCCCGCACAACACCTCGACCCGCGTGCCCGAGGGCAGCCGCGCCACCGCCGGCATCGGCTGCCACGTGATGTCGATCTGGATGGACCGGTCGACGATGACGTTCACGCACATGGGCGGCGAAGGCGTGCCCTGGATCGGCCAGGCGCCGTTCACCGACGAGAAGCACGTCTTCACCAACCTCGGCGACGGCACCTACTACCACAGCGGTATCCTGGCCATTCGCGCCGCCGTGGCCGCCGGCGTCAACATCACCTACAAGATCCTCTACAACGACGCGGTGGCGATGACCGGCGGCCAGCCGGTCGACGGCCCGCTGTCGCCGGCCGACATCGCCCGCCAGGTCGCCGCCGAGGGCGTCAAGCGCGTCGTCGTCGTCAGCGACGAGCCGGAGAAGTACCCGCTGGGCACTTTCTCCGCCGCCGTCGCCGTCCACGGCCGCGACGAACTCGACCTCGTCCAGCGCGAACTGCGCGCGACGCCGGGCTGCACGGTGCTGCTCTACGACCAGACCTGCGCCGCCGAGAAGCGCCGCCGCCGCAAGCGCGGCAAGTTCCCCGATCCCGCACGGCGGGTGGTCATCAACGACCTCGTCTGCGAGGGCTGCGGCGACTGCGGCGTCCAGTCCAATTGCGTGTCGGTGGCGCCGCTGGAAACGGAGTTCGGGCGCAAGCGCACGATCGACCAGAGCTCCTGCAACAAGGACTACTCCTGCCTCAAGGGCTTCTGTCCCAGCTTCGTCACCGTCGAGGGCGGCCGGCTGAAGAAGCCGGCCCGGGCCGGTGCGGGCGAGTTTCCGCCGCTCGCCGATCCGGTCGCCCACCCGCTGACCCAGCCCTACGGCGTACTGGTCACCGGCATCGGCGGCACCGGGGTCGTGACCATCGGCGCGCTGCTGGGAATGGCCGCGCACCTCGAGGGCAAGGGCTGCAGCGTGCTCGACATGACCGGCCTCGCGCAGAAGAACGGTGCCGTCGTCTCGCACGTGCGCATCGCGCCGACGCCCGACGAGCTGCACGCCACGCGCATCGCGGCGGGCGAGGCGAAGCTGGTGCTCGCCTGCGACATCGTCGCCGGCGTCGGCTACGAGGCGCTGGCCAAGATGCAGAAGGGCGTCACCCGCGCGCTGGTCAACACCGCGCGGGTGATGCCGGCGCACTTCGCGCAGGACCCGGACCTGGCGTTCCCGCTGGGCTCGATGGAGCGCGACGTCGTGGACTCGGTCGCCGCGGGCGACGCGGAGTTCCTCGACGCCACGGCGCTCGCCACCGGGCTCATGGGCGACACCATCGCCACCAACCTGTTCATGGTCGGCTACGCGTTCCAGCGCGGACTGATCCCGCTGTCCGAGGCGGCGATCGTCAAGGCGATCGAGCTGAACGGCACCGCGATCGAAGCGAACAAGGAGAGCTTCCTCTGGGGCCGGCGCGCCGCGGCGTTTCCCGATGCGGTCGCCCGGCACGCGCGACCGCAGGCGCCGGCGCCCGATGCGCAGCGGCTGTCGGGTTCGCTGGACGAGATCATCGCCCGCCGGGTGGAGTACCTGACCGGCTATCAGGACGCCGCCTACGCCGCCCGCTACACCGACTTCGTGGCCCGGGTCCGCGCCACCGAAGCGGCGAAGGTGCCCGGCGCGACCGCGCTCACCGAGGCCGCGGCGCGCTACTACTTCAAGCTGCTCGCGATCAAGGACGAGTACGAGGTCGCGCGGCTGTACGCCGAGAGCGACTTCCGCGCGCAGGTCGCGGCGCAGTTCGAGGGCGACTACACGCTCAGCTTCCATCTCGCGCCGCCGCTCCTCGCCGGCGCCGACCCGGTGACCGGCGTCCCGGTCAAGCGCCGCTACGGCCCGTGGCTGATGAAGGCGTTCGCCGTGCTGGCGCGGATGCGCCACTACCGCGGCACGTGGCTCGACGTCTTCGGCCGGACCGCCGAGCGCCGCCGCGAGCGGGCGCTGATCGGCGAGTACGAGGCGCTGTTCGACGAGATCGCCGCCGGGCTCGCGCTGCACAACCACGAACTCGCGGTCCAGCTGGCGCAGGTCCCGGAGGGCATCCGCGGCTACGGCCACGTGAAGGAGCGGCATCGGCACGAAGCGAAGCTGAAGGAGGCGGAGCTCCTCGCCCGGTTCCGGAGCGCGCGGCCGCAGGCGCCGACCGTCGGGGTGCGGATTCCGGTGGTCGCTGCCGACTGAAGCGCTGCCCCGGGCCGCCCGTCACCTGGCGATCGCGTCGGCGACGGTCCGCGCGCACAGCGCCAGCGATACGGCACCGGCGTCCGGGTGACCCACGCTGCGCGCGGCGTGCGGTCGCGCGCGCCCGAGCTTGGGCGTGAGCTGCGCCGTAGCCTCCGCCGCCCGGGTCGCGGCGGCGGCCGCGGCGGCCCAGGCCGATGCCAGCGGCTGCCCGCGATCCACCTCGGCCGCAAGCGTGGCGACGAAGGGATCGAGCGCATCGACCAGCGTCTTGTCGCCGACGCGCCCGCGGCCGAGCCGCACGATCGCGGCCAGCGCGTCGCGTGCACCCCGCGCGACGGACGCGGCATCGAGCGCCGCATCGTCCGACAGCGCGCCGCTCCAGGTGCGCAGCGCCAATCCCCACAACGCACCCGAGGTGCCCCCGGCGCGGTCCGCCCAGGCGTCACCGGCCGCCGCGAGCACGCTTGCCGCACCGGCACCCGCAGTCGCGGCCGCGGCCGCGGCCTCCGCCGCCGCCGCCGACCCCCGCGTCATCCCCTGCCCGTGGTCGCCGTCTCCGGCGATGGCGTCGATTCGGCCCAACTCCTCTTCGGCCTCGCGCAAGACGGTCGCGAGCCCGGCGAGAAGTCCGGCGATGCACCTGCCGTCGTCGCGCGAGCGTGCCGACGCCGGGCCGTAGCTCAGGCTCTTCGGGACGTCCTCCGCGAGCGGCGGCGCCGGCTCGGTGGCGATGATGGCGCCGCGCCGCATCACCGGCGCGTCCGAGGGTGCAAGCCAGTACCGTTCCAGCGCGTCGTCGAGCCAGGTCAGCGTCAACGAGACGCCCGCCATGTCGAGGCTGGTGACGTACTCGCCGACTTCCGGGGCCACGATCGTCAATCCGGCCTTGACCAGCGCCGCCTCGACGCTGGTCCACAGCACGAAGAGCTCCTCGTACTTGGTGCAGCCGAGGCCGTTGAGCACGACGGCGACGCGGCCGTTCGCGCCGGCAGGACGCTCGGCCACCAGCCGCGCGACCAGGAATGCGCCGAGTTCGGCCGCCGGCAGGATCGCCTCCTCGCTGATGCCCGGCTCGCCGTGGATGCCGAGGCCCACGCCCATCCTGCCCTTGGGCACCGAGAACAGCGGCTCCGCAGCGCCCGGCAACGTGCAGCCGGTGAAGGCGACGCCGAACGACATCGTCCGTGCGTTGGCCGACTGCCCGATCCGCTCGACGGCGGCGAGGTCGAGCCCGGCCTCGGCGGCGGCACCGACGATCTTGAACACCACGAGGTCGCCGGCGACGCCGCGGCGCAGGCTCGCCTTGTCCGCCGGCGCGCTGGCAACGTCGTCGGTCACGGCCAGGATGCGCACGGCGATGCCCTCGGCTTCGAGCCGCGCGGCCGCCAGGCCGAAGTTCATCACGTCGCCGGCGTAGTTGCCGAAACCGAGCACGATGCCGCCGCCGCGATGCGCGAGTCGCATCACGTGGGCGACAGCCTGCGCCGAAGGCGAGGCGAACACATCGCCGGCGACGGCCGCATCGGCCAGCCCCGGGCCGACGAAGCCCGCGAATGCCGGGTAGTGGCCCGAGCCGCCGCCGACGACGAGCACAACCTTGCCTGCCGGCGTTGCCGTTGCGCGCACGACGCCGCCCCTGACGGGCCGGGCGATGCGCGCATTGGCGGAGCAGAAACCCGCGATCGCCGTGGCGGCGAAGTCCTCGGGCCGGTCGTGAATTTGCGTCATGATGAGCTTCTCCCCTTTCAGCGTGGCAGCAGAGTCCGCAGGTAATCGCGGTTCATCGCGCAGACGGTGAGGCCGTCGCCGCCGTAGTGCTCGAGCAGGAAGGCACCGCGGAACCCGCAGTCGATCGCCTTCTTCACCGCGACCCGGTAGTTGATGAGACCCAGCGCCATCGGCACCGGGTAGGTCATGACAGTATTGGACGCCGGGTCCTCGATGCGAAGGTAGTTCTTCACGTGCCAGTACTTGGTGTACGGCACCGTCTTCTCGACCATGGCGAGCCAGTGCTCGACCGGGCGATGCAGCCGGATCAGGTTGCCCAGATCCGGATTGAGGCCGACGTTCGGAAGATCGACGTCCTGCACGAAGCGCACCGCGTCGTCCGCCGTCCCGACGTAGGTGTCCTCGTACATTTCGAGCACGACGTCGATGCCCAGCTCCGCCGCGTGCCGACCGAGTTCGCGAATGCGCTCCACCGCCTTGGTGCGCACCGCCGGGTCGTCGGGATTGCGTACGCCGTCGGCGGTCCAGAACCACAGCACCGCCTTCTGCGCCGGAGTGAAGGGGCCGAACAGCCCGAACGAGACCGCCTTGGCGCCGCACTTCGCCGCGGCGTCGATGACGCGATGGCTGTAGCGCAGATACTCGTCCCCGTGCGCCGGGTCGATGACACTGCGGCGCGACGTCGAGATCGCGGGAATGCTCAGGTTCATCGCCTTGGCGAGGGCGAGGAACTCGTCCTGCCGTGCCGGCGCGAGATCGGCGACCCGCAGCCAGCTGTCGGTGGGATCGAGCTCGGTGAAGCCCGCGTCGACCACCTCCTGCAGCGTTGCGGCCCACCCTTCGACGCTCTGGTCCTGCACCGACGTGCCGTCGGGGAGCGTGCCGGGGAACGGGATCATCGCCGCGGCGATCGGCCAGTTGTCGCGATTCAAAGTCGTCGTGCTGCTGCTGCCTGTCATGTGCTCTTCCTCTCGTCGATGCGGCTCCGGCACGATGCCGGAAGCGGATGGCGCGTCGCGACCGCAGGGCGCGCCGGGGGATGGTTTCTCCGGGTGTCCTCGCACTCCCGTCATCGGTCGCTGCGGCGCGACTTCACCTGCGCCGCGGCGGCGACCTCGGCGACGATGCGCGCGAAGCCGTCGGGATGCCACGCGGCCCGTCCGACGAACAGCCCGTCGACGTCGTCGAGGGCGACGAGCGCGGGACCATTGTCGGGCGTGACCGATCCGCCGTACAGGATGCGCGTGCGGCCGGCGACCTCGGTGCCGAAGCGCTCGGAGAGCAGCGCGCGCAGCGTCGTGTGCCGCGCGGCGACGTAGTCGGGGGACGCCGCCTCGCTGCTGCCGATGGCCCAGCGCGGCTCGTAGGCGAGCACCACGTCCGGCACGCGCTGCGCCGGCTGCCCGGCGAGCGCCGTCGCCGCCTGTGACGCCAGCACGGCATCGCTGCGACCCTCGCGCCTGTCCTCCGCGGTCTCGCCGAGACAGACGATCGGCGTGAGTCCGGTGGCGAGCGCCCGGTCGACCTTGCTGCGGACCCGCTCGTAAGTCTCGCCGAAGTGCTGCAGCCGTTCCGAGTGCGCGAGCTCGACGTACCGGCATCCCGCGTCGAGCAGCATGGGTGCCGAAATCTCGCCGGTCCACGCCCCCTGCTCCTCCCAGTGCATGTTCTGCCCGCCGATCGCCACCGGCGTGCCGCCGAACGCCGTCGCCGCGGCGCCGAGCGAGGTGTACGGCGGCAGCACGAACACGTCGATGGCCGAGGTGTCGACGGCGTGCAGCTGCTCCAGCAGTCGGGCGGCATAGCCGGCCACCTCCCCCGTGCGGAGGTTCATCTTCCAGCCCGTGCCGGCCATCAAGCGTCGCGTCACTCTGATCCTGCTCCTCTGTCGTCCAGGCAACGATGCGATCCACGCATCGCGGCCGATCCCTGCGCGTCCTCCGGGCCCGGCCCTGCCCCGGTGCGCAGGCCTGCGGCTCGCGTCCCCACCTGCTACTTGCGGTACTTCATGTCCAGCGCATCGATCGCGGCGACATTGCCCGCCGACGGGCCCTGCGGGTCGAACGCCGAGTCGAGCCAGGCGTCGGCCACCGCCTTCGCGTGCTCGACACCGATCACCCGCGCACCCATGGTGATGATGTGCGCATCGTTGCTCTTCGCGGCACGCACCGCGGAGTAGACGTCGTGCGTGTGCGCGGCGCGAATGCCCGGCACCTTGTTGGCCGACATGCAGACGCCGATGCCGGTGCCGCAGCACAGGATTCCGCGATCGAACTCCCGGCGCAGGATCGCGGTGGCGACACGCTCGGCGATGCTGGCGTAATACTCCGGCGCTCCGGCCGGCGCGCGGCTGAGGTCGGTGACCGTGGTGCCCGCGCGCTGCGCCAGGTGGGGCATGAGCTGTTCGACCAGCGCGATGCCGGCGCTGTCGCCGGCGATGGCAATCTTCATTTCACCTTGCCTTTCGGAGCTCCTCGCCCCTGCATTGGACGGGCGTTGCCGCACCGTCGCGGTTGACGTCAAAGGGCGTCCTGCACCCGGTCCCAGGTGCGGAACAGGTGGTCGGCCAGCGCCCGCGCCAGCCGTTCGCCCGCCCTCGCCTCCAGCGCGCCGATCATCTCCTCGTGATCGGCCACGGCCCCCGCCCACGATTCCTCCGACCGGTTGCCGATGAACCGGATCCGCTTCATCTGCGCCTGCAGCATCCCCTGCATCAGCACCAGCGACTCGTTGCCGGAGAGCGCGATCATCGCCGAGTGGATCTGCTGGTTGTGCTTGAAATAGCGGAGCAGGTCGCGGGCGCGGTAGAACTCCAGCATCTCGTCGTGGAGGCGACGGATCTCGGCGATGCCCGCGTCGGTGGCGTTCTCGCAGGCGAGCCGACCGGCGAGTTCCTCGAGCGCCGCCAGCACGGTCAGCATGTCCTTGACGTTCTTGGGCGTGAGGCTGCGCACCTGCGCGCCGCGGCTCGGCACGAGGTCGACGAGTCCCTCGGAGGCCAGCACCTTCAGCGCCTCGCGCAGGGGAGTGCGCGAGACGCCCAGCTGCTTGCCGAGCTGCCCTTCGTGGATGCGCGTCCCGGGTGCGAGCTGCCCTTCGGTGATCATGTCCCGCAGCCGGGTGACGACGGTGTTGTGCAGCGTCGGGCGTTCGATGGGTGCCACCTCGGCATCCGCGGGCGCCGCGGGCTCGAGGTGGTTCAAGACGTTCGCTTCGGTGTTCAACACGGCAGGCCCTTTATCGACGAGGCTTCGAAACGTGGCGGGATTCGCCGACCGCAGCTTCCCCCGCCAGCCCGACGATACCGTATGTTGCATTCAGAATTATAGAATACTACATGTTGCATGCTTGACAAACACCCTGGCTCACCGGCACACTTCCCGTCGTTGCTCGTTTTCCGGCGCAGAGACGATGGGAATCCGCCGCCCGAAGCCGGCAGGCCGGCGAGCGACGGGAACGGCGGTCGGAGACACGGGCGCCCGGAACCACGCATACGACGGAATGCAACGCACCAAGGAGTTCACCGTGACCCCCAGCCCCGCCGAACCCGCAATCGATCGGCCGACCGTTGCGCTCGCCATGGGCGACCCCGCCGGCGTCAGCCCGGAACTGACCGCCCGGCTGCTCGCCGACGACGAGGTTCGCCAAGCGGCGTGGCTCGTCGTCTTCGGCGATCGCCGCATCCTCGACGAAGGGGCGAAGGTCGCCCGGGTCGCGCTCGACATCGACGTCGTGGCGCGGGGCGCCTCTCCCGGTCCGCACGGGCGCCCGGTGCTGGTCGACCTCGCGCACCTCGCGCCGGCTGCCGTCCGGCTCGGCGAGGCCACGCCCGTGGGCGGCGCCTTCGCCATCGAGAACTTCCGCCACGCCCTGGCGATGGCCCAGTCCGGGCAGGCCGACGCCGTGTGCTTCACGCCGTTCAACAAGCAGGCGATGCGCTACGTCTACCCCGGCTACGACGACGAGATCGGCTTCGTTTCCGAAACCATCGGCTTTCACGGTGCCGCCCGCGAGTTCAACATCCTCGAGGGCCTGTGGAACGCCCGCGTGACGTCGCACATTCCGCTGGCCCAGGTCGCCGCGACGATCACGACCGAGCGTATCCTGGCCGAGCTCGCGCTGGCCGACCGGTGCCTGCGCAGCGCGGGTTTCGCGCAGCCGCGCATCGCCGTCGCCGGGCTCAATCCGCACGCCGGCGACGGGGGCAACTGCGGCACCGAGGAGATCGAGGTCATCGCGCCAGCGGTGAAGGCCGGCGTCGAGCGCGGCTTCAACGTCTCCGGCCCCTACCCCGCCGACACGGTGTTCGTCCGGGCGCGCAAAGGCGCCTTCGACGCCGTGCTCACCATGTACCACGACCAGGGCCAGATCGCGATGAAGCTGATCGGGTTCGAGCGCGGCGTGACGCTGCTCGGCGGCTTCCCGTTCCCGATCTGCACGCCCGCGCACGGCACCGCCTACGACATCGTCGGCCAGGGCGTCGCCAACATCGGCGCGAGCAGGCAGGCGCTGCTGCTGGCCGCGCGAATGGCGCGCCAGCAACGGGCCGCCCGTTCCGCGCCCCAACCGTGTCCTACCGCCGCCTGAACACGGCGGTGGCAACGCGTTCCGAACCACCACGAGGAGAGAGAGCAATGAAAAAGGCCACATTGACGGTTGCGCTGTTGGCGACTGCCGTTTTCGCCGGATCCGCCCAGGCGGCCTGGGTGCCGGACAAGCCGGTCGAGTTCATCGTCACCGCCGGTGCCGGTGGCGGCACCGACACCTTCGCGCGCACCGTCCAGTCGATCATCGTCAAGTACAAGCTGATGGATGCGCCGATCGTCGTTCTCAACAAGGGCGGCGGCAGCGGATCGGAGGGCTTCATCTACGGTTCGAGCAGCCCCAACGACCCGTACAAGGTGACCTTCGGCACCAACAACGAATACCTGCTGCCGCTGGTCGCCAAGATGGGCTTTTCGGCCGACGGCCTGCAGCCGGTCGCGGCCATGGCGCTCGACGAGTTCCTGCTCTGGGTCAACGACAAGTCGCCGCACAAGGACGCCAAGTCGTTCATCGCCGCGGCGAAGAAGCCCGAGGGCCTGAAGATCGGCGGGTCGCAGTCGAAGGACACCGACCAGACGCTCACCAGCATGATCACCGCGGCGACCGGCGCCAAGTTCACCTACATCCCGTTCAAGAGCGGCGGCGAAGCCGCGGTGCAGTTGGCCGGGGGCCACATCGACGCCAACCTCAACAACCCGAGCGAGAACCTCGGCCAGTGGAAGGCGTCGATGGTGCGCCCGCTGTGCATCTTCAGCACCGAGCGGATGGCCCCGGGTGCGAAGGTCACCAAGGACATGGGCTGGTCCGACATCCCGACGTGCAAGGAATCCGGAATCCCGATCAGCAGCTACCAGATGCCGCGCACGATCTGGCTGCCCGCCGGCGCGCCGGCCGATGCGGCCGCGTACTACGCCGGGGTGCTGGCGCGGGTGCGCCAGACGCCGGAGTGGAAGACCTACATCGAGCGCACGTCGCAGACTGACAGCTTCATGTCCGGCGACGGACTGAAGTTCTACATCAACCAGGACAAGGCGAAGGCGCTCGAGGTGTTCAAGGCCGAGAAGTGGACCGTGCAGTAATCTCCTGTTGCCATCAGGCCGGGGTGGGCGGTTCCACCCCGGCAATTCCGACCACCGAGGGGTAGCGCCCATGCAGAATCCGTCGGCCGTGCTGGTCAGCCGCTTCGTGGCCGAAGTCGCGCTTGCCACGGTCACCGCAGCGATCGGCGCCGTCGTCACCCTCGGCGCACTGGAGTTCGGCACCGGCTGGGGCGACGGCGGCCCGCAGCCCGGGTATTTTCCGTTCTACATCGGCGTCATCGTCATGCTGGCCAGCGGTGCGACGCTGGTCGAGGCGATCCTGAATCGGGAGCAGCACCGCGCGACGCCGTTCCTGCGGCGCGAGCAGGCGATGCGCATCCTCGCGTTCTTCGGCCCGATGGCCGGGTTCGTCGTCCTCGCCGCCGTGCTCGGCCTGTACGTCGCGCTCATCGTCTACCTGACGGCGACGATGATGGTCCAGGGCCGCTACCGGCTGTGGCGCGCGCTCGCGGTCAGCGTCGGCAGCGCGATCACCTTCTACCTGATCTTCGAGGTCTGGTTCAGGGTGCCGCTGCTCAAGGGCCCGCTGGAGGCCCTGCTCAAGATTCATTGACCCCCCTGCGGCGCCCGACCGGCCCGGCGCAACGCAGGCACTGAGGACCTCCGTCGTGGACAATTTCGGCAATCTTCTGGACGGATTCCGCATCGCGGCCTCCGGGTACCACGTCGCCATCATGATGGCGGGCGTGCTGCTCGGCATCCTCGTCGGCGTGCTGCCGGGTCTCGGCGCGCCGAACGGGGTCTCGCTGCTGCTGCCCCTGACCTTCACCATGGATCCCGTGGCGGCGATCATCCTGCTCACCAGCATGTACTGGGGAGCGCTGTTCGGCGGCTCGACGACCTCGATCCTGTTCAACATACCGGGCGAGCCGTCGTCGGTGGCGACCACGTTCGACGGCTATCCGATGGCCCGCGACGGACGCGCGACGAACGCGCTGACGCTCGCCTTCCTGTCGGCGGGAACCGGCGCGCTGTTCGGCGTCGTCGTCATCACCGGCCTGTCGGGCTGGGTGACGCAGTTCGCACTCAAGTTCAGTTCGCCCGAGTACTTCGCCGTCTACCTGCTCGTCTTCGCGAGCTTCGTCGGCATGGGCAACACCTCGCCGTTCAAGACCGTGGTCTCGATGACGCTCGGCTTCGCCGTCGCCACCATCGGCGTCGACACGATATCCGGCAACGTGCGCCTGACGTTCGGCATTCCGGACCTCGTCAAGGGCATCAGCTTCCTCGTCGCCGTCATCGGACTCTTCGGCCTCGGCGAGTTGCTGCAGACCATGGAGGAAGGCCTGCGCTTCGAGGGCATCCACGCCCGCATCAGCCCGCGCGAGGTGTTCCGGACCGCGCTGACGCTTCCGCGGCACTGGGTCACGCTGCTGCGCAGCGCGCTCGTCGGCTGCTGGATGGGCATCACGCCGGGCGGTCCGACGGCCGCGTCGTTCATGAGTTACGGCCTGGCGAAGCGGTTCTCGCGGCGCAAGGAAGGCTTCGGCAAGGGTGAGCCCGACGGCGTCGTCGCGCCCGAAACCGCCGATCACGCGGCCGGGACCTGCGCGATCCTGCCGATGCTGGCGCTGGGCATTCCCGGTTCGGCGACCGCCGCGGTGATGATGGGCGGCCTGATGATCTGGGGCCTCACGCCGGGGCCGATGCTGTTCATCGAGCGGCCCGACTTCGTCTGGAGCACGATCGCCAGCATGTATCTCGGCAACGTGATCGCGGTGGTGCTGGTGCTGGCCACGGTGCCCATGTTCGCGGCCATCCTGCGGATACCGTTCTCGATCATCGGCCCGATGATCGTCGTCGTGTGCTTCGTCGGCGCGTATACGGTGAGCGGCGCCCGGCTGGACCTTTGGTTCGCGCTCCTGTTCGGCATCGTCGGCTACCTGTTGAAGAAGCTCGACTACCCGATCGCGCCGATGGTGCTGGCGATGATTCTCGGCGACAAGATGGAGGACGCGTTCCGTCAGTCGATGCTGATGGCGAAGGGCTCGATGGGCGTTTTCTATTCGAACCCGCTGGTCGGCACGATCACTACGCTCGCCCTGCTGCTTCTGCTGTGGCCGCTGGTGAGCCGACTGCTGCGCGCGGCGCAGTCCCGGCCGGCCGGCAAGACCGGATAGCGGGGCGGCCCGCGCCCGCGCCGAGGTGGCGACGCTGCGTTCGTTCCGCGCTGCTCGTCACCGCCCCCGTGGCTCGGGCAGGGTGGCGCGGTGACGCCTGCATCGCCGGCCGCCGCCGTGCCGGCCAGCGCGCCCGACGCCCGCTTCGACCCGGCGCGGGCGTGGTTCGCAGCGCAGGGCCACCTGCCGTTTCCGTTCCAGGAGGCGACCTGGGCTGCGTTCGCCGCGGGGCGCTCGGGCCTCGTGCACGCGCCGACCGGAACCGGCAAGACGCTGGCGGTCGCCATCCCGCCCATGGTGCTGGCGCCTCCCGGCACCGCCGCGCTGGCGCCGCCGCTGGCGTTGTTGTGGATCACGCCGCTGCGCGCACTGGCGGCTGACACGGGACACGCGCTGGCCGCCGCCGCCGCGGCGCTGCAGCCGCATTGGCGCGTCGACGTGCGCACCGGCGACACCTCGTCGACGGCGCGCGCGCGACAGGATCGTCGGCTGCCGACCGCTCTGGTCACCACGCCGGAGAGCCTCACGCTGCTGCTCGCGCGCGCCGACTGGCGCGAGCGCTTCGCGCACCTGGCGGCGGCGGTCGTCGACGAGTGGCACGAGCTGCTGTCGACCAAGCGCGGCGTCCAGGTCGAGCTGGCGCTCGCCCGCCTGCGCTCGCTCCACCCGGCCCTGCCGACCTGGGGGCTGTCCGCGACGCTCGCCAATCTCGATGCCGCGCTCGCCTGCCTCGCCGGACCGCGGCGTGCGGCGACGGCCGCGATCATCCGCGGCGAGGACCGCAAGAAGATCGTCATCGACACCCTGCGGCCGGCGTCGATCGAACGCTTCCCGTGGGCCGGTCACATCGGCCTCAGGCTGCTGCCGGAGGTCGTGCGGGCGATCGACCGTGCCAGGACGACGCTGGTGTTCACCAACGTGCGGTCGCAGACGGAGATCTGGTACCAGGCGATCCTCGAGGCGCGTCCCGACTGGGCCGGCACCATCGCGCTGCATCACGGCTCGCTGGAACGCGAGGCCCGCGACTGGGTCGAGGACGGGCTGCGGCACGCGCGGCTGCGCGCCGTCGTCTGCACCTCCAGCCTCGATCTCGGCGTCGACTACGCGCCGGTCGAGCAGGTGCTGCAGATCGGCAGCCCCAAGGGCGTCGGCCGCCTGCTGCAGCGCGCAGGGCGCAGCGGTCACCGGCCGGGCGCGACGTCGCGCATCACCATCGTCCCGACCCAGGCGCTGGAACTGGTCGAGGCCGCCGCCGCGCGCGATGCCGCCGCCAGGCGGTTGCTCGAGCCTCGCCAGCCGCGGGTCGCCCCCCTCGACGTCCTGATTCAGCATCTCGTCACCTGCGCGCTCGGCGGCGGCTTTCGTGCCGAAGACCTGCTGGCCGAACTTCGCGGCACGACGGCCTACGCCACTCTCGCCGAAAGCGACTGGCGTTTCGCGCTCGACTTCGTCGTCCACGGCGGCGCCACCCTCAACGCCTATCCCGAGTACCGACGCGTCGTCATCGGCGACGACGGCATCGCGCGCGTCCCGGATGCGCAGATCGCCCGCCGGCACCGGATGGGCATCGGCACCATCGTCAGCGAACCGTCGATGACCGTCGCGCTGCAGAACGGCCGCCGCCTCGGCCACGTCGAGGAGGACTTCATCGCGCGGCTCGCGCCGGGCGATGCCTTCGTGTTCGCCGGACGCACCGTCGAACTGGTCCGCGTGCACGAGCTCACCGCCTGGGTGCGGCCGGCGACGAAGCCGTCGGCGCTGGTGCCGCGCTGGACCGGCGGACAGATGGCGCTGTCGTCCGAACTCGCGGACGCCACCCGGCACCTGGTGGCGGAGGCTCGCCGAGGCGTCTTCGCGTCGCCCGAACTGCAGCTCCTGCGGCCCCTGCTCGAGTTGCAGGCCCGCTGGTCGCAGCTGCCGGAGGAAGACGAGTGGTTGATCGAATCGATCGCCACCCGCGACGGTCACGGTCTGTTCTTCTATCCCTTCGCAGGGCGGCTGGCGCATCTCGGGCTGGCGACGCTCTTTGCCTGGCGCCTCGCGCGCGCGGCGCCACGAACCTTCAGCCTGACCGCCAACGACTACGGCTTCGGCCTGCTGTCGCCGACGCCGGTGCCGCTCGCGCGCGGCGAGCTCGGCCGGCTGCTCGCCGCGCCCGACGTCGAGCGCGACTTGCTCGCCGGGCTCAACGCGGCGGAACTCGGGCGTCGGCAGTTTCGCGAGACCGCCCGCATCGCCGGGCTCGTGTTCCAAGGCTATCCCGGGCAGCCCAATCCGGCGCGACAGGTGCAAGCGTCCTCGGCCCTCCTCTACCAGGTGTTCGCCGACTACGATCCGGAGAACCGGCTGCTCGCCCAGACGGTGCGCGAGGTGCTGGACCACCGGCTGGAGGCGCCGCGCCTGGCGCTGACGCTCGCCCGCCTGCGTGGCAGCCGTGCGGCACTCACCCGTCCGCCGCGGCCCACGCCGTTCGCGTTCCCGCTGCTGGTGGAACTCTTCCGCGAACGGTTCTCGAACGAGTCGCTCGAGGCACGCGTGGCGCGGATGGTGAGCGAACTCGAAGCCGCCGCCGCAACCTGACGAAGCCCCGATGACCGCCCAGCGGGTCGCGGTGGGCGGCGGGACGAGCGTCGCTCAGTCGTCGTCGCCGGGTGCCGCCACCCGCGCGCGGTCGATGAGCCGGTACAGCCAGCCCAGTCCCGCGGCGGTGCCCTGCGCCGGGCGGTACTCGCAGCCGATCCAGCCGTCGTAGCCGAGGTCGCCCAGCAGGCGGAAGATCCACGCGTAGTTGACCTCGCCGGTGTCGGGCTCGTGGCGGCCCGGCACCCCCGCGATCTGGAAGTGCCCGATCTGCGGCAGCCAGCGGCGGATCTTCTCGGTCAGGTCGCCCTCGACGATCTGCGCGTGGTAGAGATCCATCTGCACCTTGAGGTTGGCGGCGCCCACCTCTTCGCGAATGGCGTGCGCGTCGGCCTGCGTCGAGTGCAGGTAGTGCGGCATGTCGCGCGGATTGAGCGGCTCGATCAGCACCGTCACGTCCTGCGGCTGCGCCTCGGCGCAGGCGAAACGCAGGTTGCGCACGAACAGCGCCCGCTGGCGCGCGCGCCGCTCGGCATCCGCGCCGTCGGGCACGAGCCCCGCCATCACGTGGATGCGCCGGCACTGCAGCGCCTTGGCGTAGCGCAAGGCGGTGACGAACCCGGCCTGGAACTCGTGCTCCCGCCCCGGCAGCGACGCGATGCCGCGCTCGCCGGCGGCCCACTCGCCGGGCGGCGCATTGAGGAGCACGAACTCGAGCCGGTGCTGCCGCAGCCGATCGGCGATGTCGGCGGCCGGCGCCTCGTACGGAAACAGGCACTCGACGCCGCGAAAACCCGCCTGCGCGGCCTCGCCGAAGCGCTCGAGAAACGGGACCTCGTTGAACAGGAACGAAAGATTGGCGGCAAACCGCAGCATGGGCTCCTCGCTGTCGTCGGCGGACCCGCCTTCCCGGTCGCGGCCCGCATCGGCCCGCGACGCCTGCGCCGGAAGCTGGCGACCGCCGGGCCGATTCTGCCCTGCGGCGGCAACGCACGCAACGGAACGACGCCGCGCGCGGCTTGCGTACAATCGCCAGCGCGACTGTCGCATCGCCGCCGCACCTCCGCCCGCCCTCGCCCCGGATGCCCGATCTCTTCCCCGCCGCGCCCCCTGCTGCCGACCGCCTGCCGCCCACCGATGCCACGCCGGGCACGCTGCCGGTCGTGCTGGGCGGCGAGACGGTCGTGCTGCTGGCCGAGCGCGCGCTGCACTGGCCGCGCGGCGCGACGCTGTTCGTCGCCGACGTCCACCTGGGCAAGGCCGCCGCGTTCCGTGCCGGCGGCGTGCCCGTCCCGCGCGGCGCCACCGCGGCCGATCTCGGCCGCCTCAGCCTCCTGCTCGAACGCACCCGCTGCACGCGGCTGGTCGTGCTCGGCGATCTTCTCCACGCGCCACAGGGCCGGGTGCCGGCGCTCGACGCGGCGGTGGCCGCCTGGCGCAGCCGTCACGCCGGGCTGGCGATCACGCTGGTGCGCGGCAACCACGATGCGCGCGCCGGCGACCCGCCGCCGTCGTGGGGCGTCGACGCCGTGGCGGCGCCGCATCTTCTGGCGCCGTTCGTCCTGCACCACGAGCCCGCGACCCCGCCCACCGGTTACGCGCTCTGCGGCCACGTGCATCCGGGCGTCCGGTTGCGCGGTGCCGCCGGCGACAGCGCGCGCCTGCCCTGCTTCGTCCTCGGACCGCGGCGGGCGCTGCTGCCTGCCTTCGGGCGGCTGACGGGCCTTGCCGTGGTCGCGGCGCGGCGGGACGAAACGCGGGTCGCGATCGCCGGATCGACGCTGCACCCGCTGCCTGCGGCGGGGACCTGACGACCCGTCGACGGCGCCCGCCACGACGATCCGCTCCCGCCCCGTCGGGGTGGGACGGGCACCGATCGAGCCGCCGACCGTTCGTCGGCTGGGCGAACGTGGAAAAACCTGTGGACCGGCGGTGGAAAGTCGGTGGACGGCCCGGGGCGTCGGGTGCAAAAGCCTGCCTCGACGGTCATCGTCGTGGCGGGGTTCCGGGCCTCAAATAGGCCTTGCCAATCCGCGCGCGGCCCACTATTCTTGGTGTTCAGCAGCGACTTGAACACAAGATGTAGTAGATTTTGATTCGCAAGCAGAAACCGGGCGGTCTCGCGGTCCTCCGCCGGCCGTGAGCAAGCCGCCGCACCGGGCAATCCGAGCGTCTTTCCGCGTACATCCGACCGACCCGTCGAGGCCGGGATAACGGCATGGCGCGGGCGCAGCGCGAGGTTTGCCTCGACAACGACAAGATTCGGACAGGAGACCCAATCCATGCAAGTTTCGAGCGCCCTCGCCCCGGCCGCGCCTGCGTCGCCCCACGACCTTCTGGCCGCCGAGACCGGGACCGCGTATCCCGCGGCCGCCAGCGACCCGCGCTTCGCGCAGTACAAGGTGATCCGGCGCAACGGCTCGGTCGTCGGCTTCGAGCCCGCCAAGATCACCATCGCGATGACCAAGGCCTTCCTCGCCGTCAACGGCGGCCAGGGGGCGGCGTCGGCGCGCGTGCGCGAGGAAGTCGCCAAGCTCACCGACGCCGTGGTCGGCGCGCTGATGAAGCGCAAGCCCGAAGGCGGCGCGATCCACATCGAGGAGATCCAGGACCAGGTCGAACTGGCGCTGATGCGCGGCGGCGAGCACGAGGTCGCGCGCGCCTACGTGCTCTACCGCGAGCGGCGCTCGCAGGAGCGGGCGCACGAGAAGGCGCAGAAGGCGCCGCCGGCCGAGACGACGACCCTCACCGTGCTCGACCAGGGCGTGCCGCATCCGCTCGACATGGCGCGGCTGCGCGGCATCATCGCCGAGTCCTGCGCCGGCCTCGCCGACGTCGACGGCGAGCGCATCCTCAAGGCCACGCTCAAGGACCTCTACGACGGCGTGCCGATGGACGAGGTGCGGAAGTGCGTGGTGCTGGCCGCGCGCACGCTGATCGAGAAGGACCCGGCGTACAGCTTCGTCACCGCCCGCCTGCTGCTCGACGCCATCCGTCACGAGGCGCTGGGCGAGGACGCGACGCAGTCCGAGATGGCCACCCGCTACGCCGAGTACTTCCCCCGGTTCGTGAAGCACGGCGTCAAGATCGGCCTGCTGAACGAGGCGCTGCTGCAGTACGACATGAAGCAGCTCGGCGCCGCGCTGAAGCCCGAGCGCGACCTGCAGTTCGGCTACCTCGGCCTGCAGACGCTGTACGACCGCTACTTCCTGATCGACCAGTACGCGACGCACGGCAACGCCGGCCGCCGCTTCGAGCTGCCGCAGTGCTTCTTCATGCGCGTGGCGATGGGCCTCGCGCTCAACGAGGTCGACCGCGAGGCGCGGGCGATCGAGTTCTACGACGTGCTGTCGACCTTCGACTTCATGAGCTCGACGCCGACGCTGTTCAACTCCGGCACCCACCGCTCGCAGCTCTCGTCGTGCTACCTCACCACGGTCGCCGACGACCTCGACGGCATCTACGAGGCGATCAAGGAGAACGCGCTGCTGTCCAAGTTCGCCGGCGGCCTCGGCAACGACTGGACCAACGTCCGCGCGATGGGCTCGCACATCAAGGGCACCAACGGCAAGAGCCAGGGCGTCGTGCCCTTCCTCAAGGTCGTCAACGACACCGCGGTCGCGGTCAACCAGGGCGGCAAGCGCAAGGGCGCCGTGTGCACCTACCTCGAGACCTGGCACCTCGACGTCGAGGAGTTCCTCGAGCTGCGCAAGAACACCGGCGACGACCGCCGCCGCACGCACGACATGAACACCGCCAACTGGATTCCCGACCTGTTCATGAAGCGGGTCATCGAGGGCGGCGACTGGACGCTGTTCTCGCCGTCGGACGTGCCCGACCTGCACGACCGGTGGGGCCGCGCCTTCGAGGAGGCCTACACCCGCTACGAGGAGCGCGCCGCGCGCGGCGAGCTCAAGCTGCACAAGAAGATCCCCGCGGTGCAGCTCTGGCGCAAGATGCTGTCGATGCTGTTCGAGACCGGGCATCCGTGGATCACCTTCAAGGACGCCTGCAACGTGCGCTCGCCGCAGCAGCACATGGGCACCGTGCACAGCTCGAACCTCTGCACCGAGATCACGCTCAACACCAGCGACACCGAGATCGCCGTCTGCAACCTCGGATCGGTGAACCTGCTGAACCACATGGTGCGGACGGCCGACGGCTGGGACCTCGACCACGCCAAGCTGCAGCGCACGATCCGCACCGCGATGCGGATGCTCGACAACGTGATCGACATCAACTACTACGCGGTCGCCAAGGCGCGCAACTCCAACCTCAAGCACCGGCCGGTGGGCCTCGGCATCATGGGCTTCCAGGACTGCCTGCACCTGCTCGACACGCCCTACGCATCCGAGCCGGCGATGGCCTTCGCCGACCGCTCGATGGAGGCGGTCTGCTACTACGCCTACTGGGCGTCGACCGAGCTCGCCGAGGAGCGCGGCCGCTACGCGTCGTACAAGGGCAGCCTGTGGGACCGGGGCATCCTGCCGCAGGACTCGCTCCAGCTGCTGCGCGACGAGCGCGGCGGCTACGTCGAGGTCGACCTGTCGTCGTCGATGGACTGGTCGGGCCTGCGCCAGCGCATCCGCGAGCACGGCATGCGCAACTCGAACTGCGTCGCCATCGCGCCGACGGCGACGATCTCCAACATCGTCGGTGTCGCCGCCTCGATCGAGCCCGAGTACCAGAACCTGTACGTGAAGTCGAACCTGTCGGGCGAGTTCACCGTCGTCAACGACCACCTGGTCGCCGAGCTGAAGAAGCGCAACCTGTGGGACGAGGTGATGGTGGCCGACCTCAAGTACTTCGACGGCTCGCTCGCCCGCATCGACCGCGTGCCGGCGGACCTGCGCCACCTCTACGCGACCGCGTTCGAGATCGAGCCGCGCTGGATCGTCGAGGCAGGCGCCCGGCGGCAGAAGTGGATCGACCAGGCGCAGAGCCTCAACATCTACATGGCCGGCGCCTCGGGCAAGAAGCTCGACGAGACCTACAAGCTCGCCTGGATGCGCGGCCTCAAGACCACCTACTACCTGCGCACGCTGGCAGCCACCGCAGCCGAGAAGTCCACCGGCCAGGGCGGCGAGCTGAACGCGGTGCCGGCGAGCGGCGGCATGGCCGCCGCAGCGAAGACCGAAGCCGAGGCGCCGAAGTACTGCGCCATCGACGACCCGACGTGCGAAGCGTGCCAGTAGAGGCGCCGCGACGCCGGCGCGACGCGCAACCGCCCCCAGAGGCGAACGCCGCCGCGCCGGCGGGTACCTGCAGGCCCCGTGACCCCGGACAGGAAGGGATGCGATGAACGCCACCACCAAGCAGTGGGAATCCTACGTCGACGATGCCGGCCGGCGCCATTGGCGCTGGCCGGCGACGACCCGACCGGGAGGCCCCGCGCCGGGACCGCAGCGGCAGGCGCAGCTCGCGCTGCCGCGCCAGCAGCAGACGCAGCTGTTGCCGTTGCACGTGCGCAGCAGGTAGCCGCGCGGCGCGCACCGAGTCCGGTATCCGCGCCCTCGGCGCGACCCGTTCGTCCATCGTCCCACAGGAGGCGCAGTTGGCCCGTTACGAGCATGTGGCAAGGCATGTGATCGACGCGCGGTACCTCGGAGACTACAAGGTCTGGCTGGAATTCAACGACGGAAGAAAGGGCGTGGTCGACCTGTCCGACGACCTCTACGGCGAGACCTTCGAGCCGCTGCGCGACAAGGACCGGTTCGCCGAGTTCTATCTCGACTACGGACTCGCCACCATCGCCTGGCACCACGGCGTCGACTTCGCACCCGACTACCTCTACGACCGCCTGAGCGCGATGCACTAGCCGCGGGCTGCAGCGAAACCTCCGACGACTTCCGCCGGACCCCGGGCGCAGCGGGCGCGCGCGGTCCGCGCACCCGAAACATCACCACCCAAGAAGACCGCCCTACAGGAGAGACTGGAAAAATGCTGAATTTCGACGACGACATCGCTCCCGCTCCGCAACCGCGCCTGATGCCGGCGACGCCGGAAACGCTGCGCGCACAGGCTGCCGGCGGCATCCTCTCGCGCGAGCCGGTGCACGACCTCGACGCCGACCGGCAGGCGCTGGAGAACGGCTTTCGCCGCGTGCGCGTCGAGGACAAGCGCGTGATCAACGGCGAATCCGACGTCAACCAGCTGGTTCCATTCAAGTACAAGTGGGCCTGGGACAAGTACCTCGCCGGCTGTGCCAACCACTGGATGCCGCAGGAAGTAAACATGCAGCGCGACATCGAGACCTGGAAGAACCCCAACGGCCTCACCGACGACGAGCGCCTGATCGTCAAGCGCAACCTCGGCTTCTTCGTCACCGCCGACTCGCTCGCCGCCAACAACATCGTGCTCGGCACCTATCGCCACATCACCGCGCCCGAGTGCCGGCAATACCTGCTGCGCCAGGCGTTCGAGGAGGCGATCCACACCCACGCCTACCAGTACATCGTCGAGAGCCTGGGCCTCGACGAGGCCGAGATCTTCAACGCCTATCACGAAGTCAAGTCGATCCGCGACAAGGACGAGTTCCTGATCCCGTTCATCGACGTGCTCACCAACCCGCTGTTCCGCACCGGCACGCCCGAGGCCGACCAGGCGCTGCTGAAGAGCCTGATCGTCTTCGCCTGCATCATGGAGGGCCTGTTCTTCTACGTCGGCTTCGTGCAGATCCTGGCGATGGGCCGGCAGAACAAGATGACCGGAGCCTCGGAGCAGTACCAGTACATCCTGCGCGACGAGTCGATGCACTGCAACTTCGGCATCGACCTCATCAACACCATCAAGCTCGAGAATCCGCACCTGTGGACGGCGGAGTTCCGCGAGGAGATCCGGGCGCTGATGAAGAAGGGCGTCGACCTCGAATACGCCTATGCCGAGGACACGATGCCGCGCGGCGTGCTGGGCCTCAACGCGACGATGTTCAAGGAGTACCTGCGCTTCATCGCCAACCGCCGCTGCCAGCAGATCGGCGTCGACGCCGTCTTCGACAAGGCCGACAACCCGTTCCCGTGGATGGCCGAGATGATCGATCTCAAGAAGGAGAAGAACTTCTTCGAGACGCGTGTCACCGAGTACCAGACCGGCGGCGCGCTCAACTGGGAGTGAAGCCCGCGCCTTGTGGCGCTGGATTCGCTATTCGTCAGTATCGTCAGGAGGCGATGGTGGAAAACGATGGCGACTACCGGACACTCATCAGCGCTTCGCTGGATGGATTCTGGCTGGTGGATCGTCAGGGATGTTTGTTGGATGTCAATGACGCCTATTGCGAATTGAGCGGCTACACCCGCGCCGAACTCCTCACCATGAGGATCGAGGACCTGGAAGTCAATCAAACGCCCGCCGAGATCGCCCAACACCTGCGGGCGATCAGAGCCAGCGGCGGCGCGCGGTTCGAATCCCGCCATCGAACGCGCAACGGATCGTTCGTGGATGTCGAGGTGAGTGCGCATTACGACGCCACACGGGACCGCATCGTTTCCTTCCTGCGCGACGTCACGGCCAAGCTGGCCGCAGACCGTGTCTTGCGGCAGCGCACCGACGAGCTGACCGAGCGGCTCAAGGAATTGCGCTGTCTGTTGGATTTGTCCACACTCACCGCCCGGCGCGATCTGGCGTTCGACGACATCATGCAGCGGGCGGTAGACCTGCTGCCGCCGGCCTGGCGCTATCCAGCGCTTGCCGCCGCCCGGTTGACGCTTCCTGACACCCGCTACGCAACAGCCAATTATCAGGAGACGCCGTGGCAATTGGTCTGCGATCTGGCCGCGAGCGAAGCCACGAGAGGACAGCTCAGTGTGGCCTATGTGGAGCAACCGCCGGGCCATGAGACCGATCCGTTCTTGCCGGAAGAGCGTCACCTGCTGAAAGCGATTGCGCAGCGCCTGTCCGGTTACGTCAGACGCCGGCGGGTCGAGGAGGAGCTGCTCCTGCGCGAGGAGAGCCTGAACTCACTGCTGGACTTGAGCCAGCGGGCCTTCAGCTTGCGGGAGCACGACATCATCCAATTGGCCCTGGAAGAAGTCGAAAGGCTGACCTCGAGCGAAATCGGCTATTTGCACTTCGTCAATGCCGATCAGAACACCATTGAGCTGTATACCTGGTCACAGCAGACGCTGCGTCAATGCACCGCGGCGCACGATGAGCACTATCCGCTTTCGCAGGCCGGGGTGTGGGCCGATTGCGCGCGCTGGAAGCGTCCGGTGGTCCTCAACGACTATCAGAACTACGCCGACAGGAAGGGCTATCCGATCGGTCACACCCACCTCATCCGCCATGTGAGCGTGCCCGTGGTGGAAGAGGATGCGGTCAAACTCATCCTGGGCGTCGGCAACAAGCGATCGGATTACGATGAGGCCGACGTGCGGCAGTTGCTGCTGACGGCCGAGCATCTGTGGCGGATCGTGCGCCAAAAGCGCGCCGAAGACGAAGTCCGGCGTGAGGCGGAGCGGGTCTCGACGCTGGCGCGGGTCGCGTCACGGCTCAACACGCACCTGGAATTGGCCACCGTACTGCAAACGGTGTGCGAGGAAGCCGCGCAGGCGCTGGGCTTCCCAGCCGCCAGCGTGTTCCTGTCCGACAACCCGGCCCATGCGGGCTGTCAAGCGACGACTCTGTCGCATCAGTCCGGCGCGACGACGGCCGAGTGTCAGGCTGAGTTGATGACCCTGCTGGCTGCTGCGGCCTGGGACCACGAAGTCTTCGTCCTGCCGCCCGCTGCGCCGCGCAACCGGGTGGGCGACTTGACCGCTGTCCGCTTGATCCACGACGATCGTTGCCTGGGCGTATTGGCCGTGTACAGCGTCGGCACCGCGCGTGTTTGGGAGGCCGCGGACACCATACTGCTTCGCGGCCTTGCCAATCAGGCCTCGCAGGCGATCGTCAACGCGCGGCTGTTCACTGAGGTCCGGCAGAGCCATGTACAGCTGCAATCGTTGTCGCGCCGCCTGGTGGAGGTGCAGGAAACGGAGCGCCGACACATCGCCCGGGAGTTGCATGACGAGGTCGGACAGGTCCTGACGGCGGTCAAGATTGACTTGCAGAGCTTGCGAAGGCAAACGGCGATGACGCCGTATGCGGCGCGCCTGGATGAGAACATCGAGACCACGCAGCGCGCCCTGGAACAGGTGCGCAATCTCTCGCTGGACCTGCGCCCGTCGATGCTGGACGACCTCGGGTTGAGCGCGGCGCTGGAGTGGTACGTTCAACGCCTGTCGCAGGCGGCGGGGCTCAGACCGGAGCTCACCCTGCCGACCGATGCACCGCGGTGGGCTCCCACGATCGAAATCACCTGCTTTCGCGTCGCTCAGGAGGCCATGACCAACATCATGCGCCATGCGAACGCTCGGCACGTGTGGATCGACCTGCAATGCTCCCCGGTTGAGGTGCGCCTGCGCGTGCGGGATGACGGACAGGGCTTCGAGCCGGCTGCCGCGCGTCTCCGCGCCACGCAAACAGCCGCCAGCGTGGGGTTGTTGGGAATGGCCGAACGAGTGGAACTGGCGGGAGGACAACTCAAGATCGAGTCCGCCCCGGGACAAGGAACCTCTGTGCAAGTGATCTTCAACGCGCCCGTGTTGCGCTGAACCAGGCGACCGGCGTCGATCCATGGCGAGGTAACGAATGCCCGCACGCATTTTGCTCGTTGATGACAGTCGGCGCTTCATCGAATCCGCGGAGCGGTTCTTTGCCGATGAACTGCGTGTGACCGTCGTGGGTAGCGCTTTGTCGGGGAAGGAGGCGTTGGACCAAGTGGCGCGCCTGAATCCCGACCTGGTGCTGATGGACGTGGCGATGCCCGGAATGGACGGCCTTGAAGCGACCCAACACATCAAGGCCCGCGCCAACGCGCCGCTGGTCATCATCCTCACGTTCTATGACACGCCCAAATACCGGCAGGCCGCCCATCAGGCCGGCGCTGATGGCTTTGTGCCCAAGGCCGATTTTGGCGAGAAACTCCTGCCGTTGATCTTCACGCTGCTCCCCGACCTCATCGAGCCCGATCGGCCGCCCGTTCTTCCGGCGGCACGACTGCACACTCGCCCCATCGAGGCGCCCCCCATCCAACGTCCCGCCTGTACCAGGAGTGCTTGGCTGTCCGCGCTGCCGGTACGCACCGTGATCATGGCCGGCGGCGATGGCACGCGACTGGGGGTGCTGACCGCTCGCCGGGTCAAGCCCGCCGTGCCGTTCGCCGGCAAATATCGCATCATCGACTTTGCGCTGTCCAACTGCGTCAATTCCGGGCTGTTCGACGTCATGGTCCTGACCCAATACCTCCCGCACTCCCTCAACGCCCATATCGGCGTTGGCCGCCCGTGGGACCTGGATCGAGGATTTACCGGCGGCATCCGGATGCTGCATCCCTATCGAGACCGCGCGCACATCGATTGGCAATCCGGCACGGCCAACGCCGTGCTCCAGAACCTGAGTTTTGTCACCGACAACGACCCGGCGCTGGTGCTGGTGCTGGCGGGCGATCACGTGTATCGCATGAATTACGGCCCGCTGCTCGCCTTCCACGCCGAACGTCAGGCCGACCTCACCATCGCCGTGACTGATGTATCCATCGAAGACGCACCGCGCTTTGGCGTTCTGGCCACCGATGGCGACCAGCGCGTGCTGGCGTTCCAGGAAAAGTCCCAACGACCGACGAGCACGCTCGCCTCGATGGGGATCTACGTGTTCAGCCGGAAGGTGCTTGAACACTGCCTGCATGAAGACCACCATGCGCCGGACTCGTCGCACGACTTCGGCAAAGACATCATTCCGCGTCTGGTGGGCTCCGGTCAGCGTGTCTTCGCCTATCGGCACGAAGGTTACTGGATGGATGTTGGCACCATAGACACGTACTGGCGCGTGCATATGGATCTGCTTCGCCATCCACCCGCGTTCAACCTGAACGACCGCTCGTGGGTGATCCGAACGCGCTCGGAGGAACGCCCGCCGATGCTGATCGACGCGGGCGCATCAGCCCAGGCTTGTCTCCTGACCGATGGCGTCGTCATTGCCCCCGGCGCCGTGGTCGAGCGCTCGATCCTGTCGCCTGGCGTCTATATCGGCCCCGGCGCCATCGTACGCGACTCGATTGTCTTCACGGACAGTTACGTGGATGCCGGGGCGCACGTCGAGCGCGCCATCATCGACAAGAACGTGATCGTCGGCCCGGACGCGCGCGTGGGCAGATGCGATGACGCGGACGGCTCGCCGGGCATCACCACCATCGGGAAGAACGTCCAGATCGCCGCCGGACTCACCATCGATCGCGGCATGTCGATCAGCCCCGATGTGTATCTGGAGCAGGAGCCGCTCCTGTGGCCGTCTGCGTAGGACGTTCACACGGGGCCGCGTGAGCTCCACGTCAAATTGGGTGCGCCGAAGCGGCGGGTCCGGGTCCGGTTCTGGCGTTGCCGCCGCGTCATCGCGTGCAGACGCAACGGCGGACGGACAGCGGCACCTCGCTCGCGTTCGCCGTAACCGCGAACTCCGTGAGAGCGGTGCGCAGGTGTCGCCGCGATTAACGAACGGGCCGCGATGTGAGATTCTTACGCGCCGGTGACACCATCGGATGGGGGGAGAAATGGAACGTAGAAGAAGGGGCATCGCGAGCGGCGAGAGGGACATTCGGCGCGCCGCTCAGGCACTCGCCCGGTATCTGCCCACGCGGCTGGCGCCGTTGGCGAGCATCGCCTATAACTTCAGCTGGGTCTGGCATCCGGACGGCGAGCAACTCTTTCGCGACATCGATGCGCACCGATGGCGGCTGTGCGGGCAGAATGCGGTGCGCTTCCTGCAGGAGACGCCCGAGGAATCGCTGAACCGCGCGGCAATGGACGAGTCGATCGTGGCCCGCGCGGAATACCTGTGCGAAGCGATGGAGCAGACTCTCGCGCGCCCGGCACGCGAGGATGGGGTCGTCACTACGGAACAGCCCGTCGCGTTCTTTTGCGCCGAGTTCGGCTTTCATCGCTCGATGCCCGTGTATTCGGGAGGGCTCGGCGTTCTGGCTGGAGACATCCTGAAGGAAGCATCCGATCAGGCGTTGCCTTTCGTCGGCGTCGGCCTCATGTACCGCAAGGGCTATTTCCACCAGCGCGTCGATGCCCGGGGGTGGCAACACGAGTACTGGTACGAGACCGACCCCGAGCGGCGTGCCTGTGCGAAGGTCACCGGCAACGACGGTCGGCCGATCTCGATCAAGGTCCCGATCTGGGACGAGGAAGTCGCGTTCCACATCTGGCGCGTCGATGTTGGCCGTTCGCCGTTGTTCCTGCTCGATACCGAACTGCCCGAGAACACGCCGCGCACGCGGTTCATTACCTCGCGCCTCTACGAAGGCAACCGCCAGGTGCGCCTGGCGCAATACGCGATGCTCGGCGTCGGCGGGTTGCTCGCGCTCGATGCGCTGCAGATCACGCCCAGCGTCATTCACATGAACGAAGGGCATCCGGCCACGGTGACACTCGAACTGGTGGGGCGCGAAATGGCGCAGGGCCGCTCGTTCGAGGAGGCAAGCGAGGTGGTCCGGCAACGCGTGGTGTTCACCACCCACACCCCGGTACCCGCAGGCAACGAGACCTATACGAAGGACGAGATTCTTGCCGTCATGCCGCGGGTGTTGCGCAATCTCGGCGACGACGTCGAGGCCGCGCTGCGCCTTGGCCGCATCAACCCCGACGACCGCAACGAGTCGAGCGGCATGACCGCGCTGGCGATAAGGATGAGCCGCAGCACCAACGCAGTGAGCAGGATTCATGGCGGCGTGTCGCGTGGCATGTGGCAACCGTTGTTTCCGGGTCGCGCCGTCGAATCGGTTCCCATCACCCACGTGACCAACGGCGCCCACCTGCCGAGCTGGATGACGCCGCAGATGCGCCGGCTCCTCGACCGCCATCTTCCGGACGGCTGGCAGGCGCCCGAACGCGTCACCGACCCCGCGACCTGGCGGGCGGTGGACAAGATCCCGGATGCCGAGTTGTGGGCGGTCAGCCGGGAGTCCAGCCATCGGATGGCCGCGTGGGTCAGGTCGAAGACCGTCACCGACCGGCTGACGCGCGGCGACACGATTGACTATGTGATGCAGGCCGCGCAGACGTTCGATCCCGAGGTGCTCACCCTCGGGTTCGCGCGCCGGCTCGCGTCGTACAAGCGGTTGTACCTGCTGACCCACGATCGCGACCGGATGCTGCGCATGCTCGACGGTCCGCGACCGCTGCAGTTGCTGTTTGCCGGCAAGGCACACCCGATGGACGACGATGGCAAGCGGATGCTGGAGCAGATGTTCAGCCTGAAATCGGATCCGCGGACCGGGCGCCGTGTCGCCTTCCTCGAGGACTACGACATCGGCCTGGCGAGCCTCCTGACCGCCGGTTGCGACGTCTGGATCAACCTGCCGCGCCCGACGCTCGAGGCGAGCGGGACGAGCGGAATCAAGGCAGCGTTCAATGCCACGTTGAACCTGAGCGTGCTGGACGGCTGGTGGGCCGAGGCCTATGACGGCACCAACGGCTGGGCGATCGCGGATAACAGGGAGGAGAACCACGCCGTGCAGGACGCGCGCGACGCGGTGGCACTGTACGACCTCCTGGAGCGGGAAGTCGTACCGCTGTTCTACGATCGCGACGCCAATGGCATCCCGCGCGGCTGGGTGGCACGGATGAAGGCGTGCTTGCGCACCATCGGGCCTCGGTTCTGCGCGACCCGAATGCTGGACGACTACGTGCGCAACATCTACAGCGCCCGCTGAGACGGACGGCCCGATCCGGCAGCGGGCGGCGCGGCCGATGCCGCGCCGGTGGGCTGCCCCTGGCTCGGCGCTCGATCCCCATGCCCGCGCCCTGTTCGCCGCGTCGCGGCGTTGGGGATCAGGGCGGGCGGCACGATGTGCCGGCCGCCATTCAACGCAGCGACCATGTCGTGCAACTGAGGCGAGTAGGCTGAATGCCCGGTGGCGTCGTGGGATCGCCGGTCGCCGCGTCAAGGGCCGCTTGCCGGAAAATTCCACGGCGATGCCGACCCGCGGCTTGTGGCCGGACTCCGACCGTGGGATCTGAACTCTAGCGGTTTGATTGTCGCCGGTCGCAGTTCGACCCTATGCGGACACGACTAGCGGAGTTACGCGAGGTCTTCATCGAGAAGCAGGTGAAGTGCTCCGCATAGTTTTGAGCCCTGCGGCACAGACTGTGGTCCCCATTCCAGGGAGACCACCGGGCAGAGCACTAGCCAGGAGTCCTGTCGTTCCTCCTACTGGCTTTCCTCCAATCGCTGCAACTATGCGGATCAAGCGCCGGCTCGCCACGCTGCTCTTCAAGGGCAGGCGCTCCCTTCACATCAAAGATCCGCATAGTTTCGATGTCCGCATAGGGGTCGCTATGCTGAGCTCAGCATAACGACCCGTTGCAGCCTGTCGTCCGCGAGTGAAGCGGACGTTGGCGGACTGCGCAGAGGGACTGGGTGCAGTCATTGCTCCGAGGTGCGGTTGCGACGCCAGCACACCGATGCGATTGCACGCGACTGCTATTTCGGGAGTTGGGTGCCCTTGTCTACGCTCGCGCGAATCGCAACCGCGCGCACCTTGACCCTGGCGCCTACTGCCGCCGCCGCCTCTGGATCGAACGTGTCTTGCTGCTCGTGCCAGAACGAGAAGATATCGTAGCGCCCGAAACAAGAGCTGACGATCAGCCGATGTGGATTGACAGGATCGATCTCAACTTCTAGCACGATCTCATAGGGAACACGAACGCCAACCAAGTCCGGCGGCGGCATCATAATGATCGACCGATCGGTGACTGCGAGCGTTCCTCTTGTTGGTTTCCAAGCGCGCTTCCTCTCAGGGTAGCCTTCGCCCTCGAATTCTGGTTGCCAATCGGCCACCTGAAAGATCAGGACTTCTCCTTCGTCGGTGGGGATCGCGATCTCCACCCGCTCCGTAACCGCGATGTCCCTGTTTGCGAGATCCGAGCAACGCGCTTTCGTGGCCTCCACGTACATGGTGATTACGGGACTGGGGGAGGGGGAGGGGGAGGGGGGGGGGGGGGGGGTGGGGGGGGGGGGGGTGTGCCCGACGCGGGGGGGGGGGGGGCTCCCCCGCCGGGGGGGGGGGGGTGCCGGCGGGCGGCCCCTCCGGGGGGCCCCCGGGGCCCCCCCCCCCCCGGGGGACTAAGCGCAACCGTGAGGACGCCTTGCGCGGCGAGACCGAGTCCGGCCGCGGCTAAGGTTACGCACCCGGTCAGGCCGGCGCACAACAACGCGACGATACCCAGACGAAGCGAGGCAATCATAGTTGTGGAAGTACCGCCTTACTCAGTTCAGGCGGGGGCGACTCCTGCGTGGCTCTCCCCACCCGTTCCGACTGGGCGGGGTTCCAGATCCTTCGATCTAGCCTACGCGGGGACCAAGGAAAAGCGTTGATGGGGGTCAACAGGTGACCGCGGGCCGCCAGCGAACGACCGAGATTCACCAGATTTCGCCCATGAACGGCCGCTCACGGGAAATTTCCGCGGCGACCTGGACCGTCTGGACCTGGCCGCCAGCGCCCATCCAATGTCGGCGCCGGCCCGCTCGGAATCGGCCATTGCCGGCAGCCAACGCCATCCACCTGCGAACTGCGATCTCGTTCCAAGTGCGTTCGTGAAGTCTGCGGCCGCTTGCGGCTGCACAGTTCTCGGATCGGGCTGCGCAGCGGGCCCGCGGGGTGCGTCCCCACCCATCGGACCGCTCGGCGCGCCACGCACCGGTCCGGTTCTCGCACCCGCAGTTCCGCAACGTGCGCTGGAACCCGACGTCACTCCAGCACCAACTGCTGCTTCTTCCTGATGAAGGGTGAAAAGGCCGGCGCCTCGGGCTTCACCCGGCCGTCGCCGCCCCAGTCGGCCATCCGGTTGAAGGGCACCGTCTCGATCCGATCGAGCCGCTGCAGCGTGCGCGCAAGGTCCTGCTCTTGGCGTTGCAGTCGGCTCTCGACGACCGACGCTTCCGAGTAGCGAAGCCCCGCCTCCACGCCATAGGCGACGAACGGCTTGAGCACTGAAAACCCGACGTAGGCCAAGGAGAAATTCACCGGCCACAGCAGGAGCTCGACGTCCCCGCTGCGGCCGTCGAACGCATAGGTCTCCGCGCTCGTGCCGACCGTCAGCGAGAGCATCGCCCGCTTGCCCGCGAACCGCCCGTTCTCGAACCGCTGCTTGCTCGTGTAGACCTCCCCGTAGACGAGGACCCGGTCGAACCACCCCTTCAGCATCGCCGGCGGAAGGTGCCACCACATCGGGTACTGCAGGATCAGCAGATCCGCCCGGTCGAGGCGATCGATCTCGGCCGCGACGACGGCCGGCAACGTGCCCTCGGCGGAGGCGTGACGCTGCTCGGTCTGGACGTCGAACCGGGTGCCGTCCAGCGGCGACGCGTAGTGCGACGCGCGCTCGCAGGGATCGAAGCCCATCTGGTAGAGATCGGAGAGCGTCGTCGTCCATCCCTCTCCCTCGAGAGCGTCGCGCGCGGTCCTCGCCAGGTGCGCGTTGTAGGATTTCGGCTCGGGGTGGGCCAGAACGATGTGGGCGTGCATGGGCAGTGTGCGGGGCTGGTTGCGGAACCGACTTCTCGAGGACGACGGGGTGGGTCGGGCGGGAGGTCGCTGGCCGACGCCGCCGTGAACCCCTGTGCGGGATGCGACGGCGTGGCCGAGTGGCAGGTTAAGCCAGTTCGCCGGTGGTGGAAAGCGCCGGCGTCCGCAGCACACCCCCTGACGACGGGGTGGGACGCGCCCTGCTTGCGCAGGAGCGCCCTGACCGACGAGATGGCGACGGCCAAGGGCGCGGCCCGGTGCGGCCAGGCGTTGCCGCGGGACATGACGGATCCTCTTTGCCCCGCTCTTGACCAGGATCAAGATGCCTGCCTTGCGCCGCGGTAGGTTGGTGGTGAAGGGTCACTTGTGTGGTGCCGGAAGGTGCCGAGATGCTGACGCGGCCGAAGCACGTGCATGCCTGCCCGGAATGCGGTGCAGCCGTGTCGCGCGTGCACCGCCATCTGGGCGATCGGCTGATCGGGCTGTTCCAGAGCGTCCATCGTTACCGCTGCACCAATCCCGGATGCGGCTGGGAGGGAATCGTCTCGCGGCCCGCCCTCCCGGCGCTGGCCGGCGGGGGAAGCGCAACATCGTGGTCGGCTCGCCTGCTGTGGATGACCGTCGGGGCGGCCCTGGCGTTGGCGGTGGTCGGCGGCATCAGGCTCTACCGCAATCCCGGGCCTGCCAAGGCCCCGCTGGCCGCCAGCGAGATCGCCACCGAGGTGCCGGTGCCTGCGGGCGAGAGCTTCGATGGCCTCGTCCTGCCGGACAACGATGTCCGCGTCGCCGGCAATCCATCCTCCGATCTCTCCCTGCGCCGGGGGTGCGCCTGGGGCGTGCCGGGACGCAGCCCCTACCAGGGCACCGTGGCCCAGGCGCTCACCGGGGCCAGGCTGCCGCAGGAGGTCGTGCACAAGATCGAGGCGATGGTCGAGCGCGGTGTCGTCAGCGATCGGGTCGAGATCACCCGGGACTCGATCCACACGACGAGCGGGAAGCGTCGCTTCGACCCGACGATCGTCGCCATGGGCTTCGGCAACAACCTCTGTTTCGGAACCCGCGTCAACTTCCATCCGGGCCACGTCGAGCGCGCGGATCTCTACGACGCGACCGACGCGGCGGGCACCAATTTCGCCGTTATGGTCCCGTACGTCTGCGGCAACGTCTCGGTGCTCGCCGAGCGCGCCGAGCGTCCCGACGGCGGCACGAACGGCAACGGCCGGACGGTGCCCGAACCAGGAACCGTCTGGAGCGTGGCGATGGCGTTGGCGGCACTGGCTGCCGCCACCCAACTCCCGCACCGGCGAGGCTCGAGCGGTAGGCAAGACCGATGCGAAGACGCGCCGGAATCCTGATGCTGCTCGCGTTGCTGACCGGATCGCTGCCGGCGGCCGATGGCGCTCGTGCCGCGCCCGCGGCCGGCAGCCCACCCAGTGCGGAGCGATCTGCGACGGCGGCGCCCGCCGCGGCCACGCTCGACGACCTTCGCGCCGCGGCGTCGCGCGGCGACGCCCAGGCGCAGTACGACCTTGGCGTGGCGCTCGATTGCGGGCGCGGGGTGAAGCGCAACCGCGCCCAGGCGCTGGAGTGGCTGCGCAAGGCCGCCGACCAGGACCACGTGGCCGCACAGAGCGTGCTGGGATGGAAGTACATGACGGGACAGGGCGTTCGCCGGGACGACGCCGCGGCATTCGCCTGGCTCCGTCGGGCGGCCGAACGCGACGACACCTCCGCGCAGAACAATCTCGGCATCCTCTACGCGCAGGGGCGCGGCACGAGGGCCGACGCAGCCGAGGCTGCCAAGTGGTTCCGGCGCGCCGCCGAAAAGGGCGCCGTCGATGCCCGGCGCAACCTGGATGCGCTTCTGGCTGGCCACTATCGCGAGCTCGGTCGAGGCAGTGCGCCGCCCCTTCCGCGGACCTGACGCGCCGTCGCCGAGCACCCGGCGGTCCTCGCCCCGACGCTGAGGGCGTGGCCCGGCAGCGACAACGGTCCTCAAGTTCCCTCTACCGTCGCCGATAACAAACGAATCGGCCCGGTCGGGATCCCGACGCGCGCGCGATGACCCCGCGCGAGTGGCAAAGTCGCTTGACGGTGACGAAGCGCGGCCTTATCTTTTTTGATTTTGGGAGAGTCTGGCGATGCGACGGTACTGGCCGGTCCTGGTTGCGATCCTGCTCGCCGGCGGCCCCGCGCCCTCCATCGCCGCCCCCGAGGGCCTGCATATCGGCGATGACGGCGGCTATGCCCGCCACCTCGCCCGGTTGATCAACGAGTACCGGTCTCGCCACGGCCTGGGTCCGCTCGAACTCGTGCCCGACCTCACCACGCTGGCGTCCGAGCACTCGCTGCAGATGGTCGAGCAGCGTCGATTGAGCCACGACGGCTTCCGCGACCGCTTCGACCGGACCCGGGCCCGGGTCTGTGTCGAGAACGTCGGCATGAACTTCCCGCACGCCGAGGCCCAACTCGACGGCTGGCGCGCGTCGCCCGGCCACCATCGCAACCTGCTCGAACCCAAGGTCGCGCGGATGGGCGTCGCGATGTCGCGGTCGTTCGTCACCTTCTTCGCCTGCAGCTGACACCGACGTCCGCGACGCGTCGAGCCGGGGCCGGCAGGGCAGATCCGGCGACGTGAATAATCGCTGTGGATTTCCGCTGCCCGTTGGGCTAACCTCGCAGGCCTCCCTGAATGAACACGGGCGTCGATTCGACGGTGACGAAGATGCGCTGGCCTCTGCTGACGTGGGTCCTGGCCCTGCTGGTTCCGGTGGCCAGCGGGGCATTGGCGGCGCAGGGTTTCCGCTTTTCGCAACCGGACGACGCCGAGCGCCAGCAGGCGGAGGCACGCGCGAATCGCATCGCCGAGCAGCTCTCCACGCCCTGCCGGGCCGACCTGCGCAACAAGAAGATCATGGTCGTGATCGGCGAGGTGCAGTCGAACGGCTACATCGCGGCGCAGCAGGAGAACTACGGCCCGCACTTCGAGGCGATCAACGGCCGGCTGCGTGCCCTGGGACTGCGAACCTACACGCCCGAGGAAATCCGGCGCCAGATCGCGCAGGCCGAAATCGACGCGGTCTTCCGCAACGATCCCGACGCCGCGCTCGCAGCGTCGCGGCGGCTTGCCGCGAACTTCGTCCTGCGCGGCCTGATCGCGACGACCGCGACACCCAGCCTGGCGATGGCCGTCAACCAGGTCTCGGTGACGATGGGTTTCACCCTCACCGGCAGCGACGGCAGGCGGATCTCGGAAGCGCGGGCCGAGACCGCCTCCTATGCCGGCGCCGACGTCCCGCGGATGGCGCTGACCCTCGTCGAGGAGAAGGCCGACGAGGTCGTCGCCAGTCTGTACGCCGACTACTGCCGCAATGCCCCCCCGCCACCCCGCAGCGGCCCGGCACCGAAGAAGTAGCCCGGCCGCTCCCCCAAGCATCCATCACAGGAGAATCCCCCATGCGCCTCCCCCTCCCGGCCCGGATCGCCTGCCTCGCCCTCGGTGCGTCGCTGCTCGTCGGTGCGCCCGCCGCGACCGCCCAGCCCTCGTGGGGCAACCCGTCGCCGACGGCCGGCAGCGAGACGTCACAGAAGGCGAATGCCGCGGCCGACCAGACGATCTACAAGCCGGTCGAGTACGTCAACGCCGGGAAAAAGGGGCCGGCGCTGGTCGTCATCCCCGGCGAGATCAAGAGCAACAATGCCACGTTCCTGCAGAAGTTCACCGCCAACAACATCGCCGACTTCGGCGAGATCGAGCTCTCCAGCGCCAATTTCCAGGTGCTCGAGCGTTCGAACCTCGGCCCGTTGCTGAAGGAGTTCGAACTCGCCTACAACCTCGGCGATCCCGCGCAGGCGCGGAAGTACCTGGGCATGGGCAAGCTCAAGACGACCAAGTACGTCGTCAAGTTCGACATCCTCAAGACCGAGCAGGTCGCTGCGGCGCAGTCCGGTTTCGACGGCCGGACGCTCGGGCAGATGGCCGGCCTCCTCGGGGCGTTCAGCGGGTCCTGGGGCGGCGCGAGGGCGGGCGCGGTGGGTGGCACGGCGGTCGGATCGGTGCATTCCGGCGAGTCCACCAGCGTGTGGGTGATCGGCATGCGCTACAAGATCATCAACGCCGAGACCACCGAGCAGCTCGCGCAGGGCTACACCGAGGAAAAGATGGAGATCGGCGCGACGTCGTCGGGCGCGCTGGGCGTCAACCAGTCGCAGCAGGGCGGCGTCTCGCTGGACACGATGGTGCAGCGACTGGTGCAGAAGAGCGTGTGGGAAATCGACAGCAAGTACAAGTGAGCTGACAGCCGTGACCACCGACGACACGCCGCCGGCGTCGCCGTTCCCCGCGCGCTGAGGGGCCCGAATTGGCCGACATCGGCACGCTGGGCAAGTACGAGGTCCGCCGCGAGATCGGTCGCGGTGCGATGGGCGTCGTCTACGAAGGCTACGACCCGCTGATCAAGCGCGTCGTCGCGCTCAAGACCATCCGCCCGGATCAGCTGCAGGGCGAGGACGCGGGAACCGTGATCGCGCGCTTCCGCCGCGAGGCGCAGGCCGCAGGCCGGCTGTCCCACCCCAACATCGTGTCGATCCACGACTTCGGCGAGGACGCGGGCGTCTGGTACATCGCGATGGAGCACGTCCACGGGCGGGAGCTCAAGGAGTGCTTCGATGCCAACGAGCGCTTCAAGACCGCCGACGTCGTGCGCATCATGGCGCAGATACTCGCCGCGCTCGACTATTCGCACCGGCAGGGCGTGATCCACCGCGACATCAAGCCGGCGAACATCTTCCTGCAGGACGACGGCAGCGTGAAGGTCGCCGACTTCGGCATCGCTCACATCGAGTCGTCGAACCTGACGCAGGTGGGCACGGTGCTCGGCACGCCGAGCTACATGTCGCCCGAGCAGATTCTCGGACTGCCGGTCGACGGACGCTCCGACCTGTTCTCGGCCGGCGTCATCCTCTACCAGTTCCTGACCGGCGAGCGGCCCTTCGCCGGCTCCGCGGCCACGACGATGCAGAAGGTGCTGAAGGAAGACCCGCTGCCGCCGTCCACGCTCAATGTCCAGGTGCTGCCGGTGATGGACGCCGTCGTGCGCAAGGCGCTGGCCAAGCGCGCCGACGATCGGTTCCAGAGCGCGCAGGAGCTCGCCGCCGCGATCGCGGCCGCGGCACCGCCGGCCGCGCCGGCGCGGTACGCGTCCGACGCCGAGCCGACGATCATCGCCGCGCCGGCGCCGAACGTCGCCCCCGCCGCCCCCGCCGCCCCCGCCGCGCCGGCCGCGCCCCCTGCCCCCGCCGCCGCCGCGACGAAGTCGTCGCCGACGCCGGTGCTGGCCATGGTGATCGCCGCCGCCATCGTGGTGGTCGGCGCCGGGGCCTGGTTCACGTTCCAGCGCCCGACGGGCGAGATCGCCCGCACCGGGCCACCGGTGGCGCCGCCGGTCGCGGCGTCGGGCGCGCAGTCGTCCGCACCGGCGGCTACGCCGGCCCCGGCACCTGCCCCGACCCCCGCACCCGTCCTCGCCGCAGCGACCCCGCCCGCCGAGCCCGGGACGATGACGATCGCCGCCGTCGGACTCGTCGACCCCGCGGATCCGCGTTACCAGGGCGACAAGGATCTGCTGCAGCGCGAATTGCGCGCCGACTCGCGCAGCCAGCTCGTCGAGAAGGCCGTGGGCCTGCTGGTCGACCCGGCGTCGATCGCGGCGAACTACGACCTCCTGCAGCGCCGCGTCCTCGCCGACAGCAGCAGCTTCGTCAAGACGGTGGTCCGCGAAAGCGAGCCGCGCCTGGGCAAGGACGGGCTGATGTCGATGACGACCGAAGCGGTGGTCAACGTCAGGGCGGTCCAGAAATCGCTCAACCAGATGACGCGCGACGAGCGCGTGCAACTCATTCGCGCCAGCGGCGATCCCCGCGTCTCGCTGCAGATCGACGTCCGCGACGCCGACCGGCCGGACGCGGCGCCGATCCCCTCCCCGGTCGCGGAGAACGTGCTGAAGGAGCGCATCAGGACCTTCGGCTTCCGCGTCTGGGCCGACGGCGGCGCCGCGGGCAGCCAGGGCGGTGCCACGCCCGATTTCACCGTGCAGGGCGAAGCCCGGATCAAGCGCCTGTCGGTGCGCCTCGAAGCCTCGGGCCTGGTCGTCACCAAGTACACGCTGACGTCGTGGACCGTCAAGTGCATCGATCGCGCGACCGGCGAGGAGATCTACTTCAACACGACCCTGCCGAAGGGCGCGGGCAGCTGGGCGAGCGAGGAGGAAGCGCTGAAGGCGATCGGCACCCGGATCGCGGACGAATTCTCGCGCGACTTCTTCCTGCAGCACGCGCACGTCACCGGCCAGCGGGTCACGCTCAACGTCGACGGCATGCCCGACGCCGCCGCCGAGGACCTGCTGGCGCGCGAGCTCGTCGGGCTGCCTGAGGTCGTGGCGGCGATCCCGGGGGCGCCGGCGCGGCCGCGCGCCTACGCGCTGCGGCTGGCCGGCATGGGCCCGCCCGGCGATCTCGTCGCCAATGGCGTATTGAAGCCGCTGAACGCCAAGCTGGGGCAGCCGTGCTTCGCGCTGGGAAGCATTGCGGGGAACGAGGTCGCGGTCACGTTCGACCGGCGCTGTGCCGATGCTGCGGTGCTGTCCCGCCTCGAGACCTATCCGCCCGCGGGCCTGTACGGCTCCCCGCCGGGCCGGCAGAAGGCGGTGGTGAAGAACCCCGAAACGCTGCGCAAACTGGCGACCATCTAGCCGGGCCGCGCGCGCACCTGGGCGCGGGCGCGATCAGTTGCGGATCAGGGCCCGGCATCGCGGCAGGCGAACGCCAGCGACTCGCCCTGCGCCGGATCGTGGCCGTGCCCGAAGCTCAGGCGGCCGCTGCCGCGCAGGATCATCTCCTCGCGGCGCAGCTGGATCTCGCGTTCGCCGTCGATGGTCACGAACGTCCCGTTCGAGCTCTGGTCGACCAGCACGAATTTGTCGCGGCGGCGCTCGATCCGGGCGTGCAGCCGCGACGCCAGCCGGTCGGCGATCACCACGTCGTTCTGCGCGTCGCGACCCACGGCCAGCGCCGGGGAGCTCGCGTCCAGTGCGAACACGCGCTCGCCCTGCCGCAGTTCGAGTTGCGCGATGCGCACCGTCGGTCGCGCCGCCATCGCCGTCAGGTCGGCCGACGAGTCCTGCCACAGCAATTCGCAGATGCCGATGTCCTTGTCCTTGCCCTTGACCGTCAGCACGTCGAGTTCGCGCACCCGTCCCCGAAGCCACGGCGACAGGATCTCCGCGGTCGGCGACGAGAGGATGACCTGTCCGCGCTTCGCCAGGCCGACCATGCGCGCGGCCACGTTGACCGAATCACCGAACACGTCGCCGGACACTTCGATGGCGGCGCCGAAGTGGATGCCGATGCGAAAGCCGAGGCGCAGGTCGTCCGCGGCGGCGGTCTCCTCCATCCGGCGCTGGATCTCGCCTGCCGCCTCGGCCGCGTGGTCGGCCTGCGCGAACACCAGCAGGGCTTCGTCGCCGATGGTCTTGACCAGCCGCCCACCGTAGCCGCTCGCGGTCTTCTCGGCGAGCTCGAGGCACCGGCTGATCGCCGCCAGCGCCGCGGTGTCGCCGATCTGCTCGTACAGGCGCGTGCTGCCGGCGATGTCGGCAAACAGCACCGCGAGCTGGCGGTCGGGGGAATTCATCACCGGTGGCGCGTGCCCATGGAGGTCGCAGTATAAGCAATCGGCGCCGCGCCGTGGGTGCGGCGATGATCGCCGCGCAGGCCGCGACGACTTGGCATAAAATGCTTGCCGTCGGCCCCGTCGCCCGATCGCCGTCCCGCACCGCCATCCCCGGAAGGAAATTCGATGCCCGCACCACGTCACGCCCTCGTCCCGCTCGTCGCCGCCACGGCGCTCGTCTTGTCGCTCGCGCCGCCTGCCCATGCCGGCAAGACGCTCGACGCCGTCAAGGCCCGCGGCGAAGTCGTCTGCGGGGTCAACACGTCGGCACCCGGATTCTCGTCCACCGACAGCAAGGGCCGCTGGCAGGGCCTCGACGTCGACATGTGTCGCGCCGTCGCCGCCGCCGTGCTGGGCAGCGGCGAGAAGGTCAAGTTCGTCCCGCTCAACTCGCAGCAGCGCTTCGCCGCGCTGCAGTCGGGCGAGATCGACATCCTCTCCCGCAACACCACGTGGACGCTGACGCGCGACGCCTCGCTCGGCATCGTCTTCGCCGGCATCAACTACTACGACGGCCAGGGCTTCATGGTGCCGAAAAAGCTCAAGATCGACAGCGCCAGGAAGCTGAATGGCGCGACCGTCTGCGTGCAGGCCGGCACCACCAGCGAGCGCAACGTCGCCGAGTACTTCCTCGCCAATGGGATGAAGTACAAATCGGTGGTGTTCGACACCGCCGAGGCGATCCAGTCGGCCTTCTTCGCCGGCCGCTGCCAGGTCTACACGACCGACATGTCCGACCTCGCCGGCGCGCGCACGCAGACGAACAAGCCCGACGACTACACGATCCTCCCCGACGTCATCTCGAAGGAGCCGCTGGGACCGGCGGTGCGCCGCGGCGACGACGACTGGTTCCAGATCACCCGCTGGACGCTCAATGCGATGCTCGAGGCCGAGGAAGCCGGGATCACGCAGGCGAACGTCGACAAGCTGAAGGCCGAGAGCAAGGATCCGGCGATCCAGCGGCTGCTCGGCGTGGGCGACGACACCGGCAAGCTGCTGGGGCTCGACAAGGAGTGGGCGTACCGGATCGTCAAGCAGGTCGGCACCTACGGCGACAGCTTCGAGCGCAACATGGGCCCGAAGTCGCCGCTCGGCCTGCCGCGCGGCGTCAACCGGCTGTGGAATCGCGGCGGCCTCATGTATCCGCAGCCGGTGCGCTGACCGGCCGGCGCCACTCCCCCGGTCGGCTTCCCGGGGGAGCGGGGCTCTCGCGCCCTGCTCCTCGCCGCTCCGGCAGCGCCCGCGCAACGCCACCTCTCTCCGATGCCCCAGCCTGCGCGCGCCCCGGTCCGGCATTTCCTGCGCACGCGACATGGCCGTGCCTTCGTCTACCAGGCGCTGGCCCTGGGTGCGCTGGTCGCTGCGGGCTGGCTTCTCTGGCACAACACCGCCGACAACCTGGCCGCCCGGCAGATCCGCTCCGGCTTCGGCTTTCTCGCCCAGCCATCCGGATTCGACATCGGCGAAGCGCTGTTCGCCTACTCGTCGCGCGACAGCTACCTGCGCGCATTCGCCGTCGGCGTGGCCAATACGCTGCGCGTCGCGCTGGCGGGCATCGTGCTGGCGACGGTGCTCGGCACGCTGATCGGCATCGGACGCCTGGCACAGAACGCCCTGTTGCGCGGTCTGTGCACCGCCTACGTCGAGGTGCTGCGCAACGTCCCGCTGATCATCCAGCTGTTCGCCTGGTACCTGGTGCTCACCGAGCTGCTGCCGGCGGCGACCGAGCCGCTGCGCTTCGGAACGCACTTCTTCCTGTCCAAGAGCGGACTGCAGTTTCCGTTTCCGGAGTGGTCGACCGGCTGGACCGTCGCCCTCGCCGGCGTTCCGATCGGCATCCTCGCCGCCATCGGCTATCGGCACTGGGCGCGGCAGCGCCGCCTGCGCACCGGCGTCGCGCCGCCGGCGGTGTGGCCGGCGCTGCTGCTGGCGCTGGGGATGCCGGTGCTGGGCTGGCTCGTCGGCGGCGCGCCGACGGATTTCGACGTGCCGGCGGTCGGCAGCTTCGACGTCACCGGCGGTGCCGCCGCGACGCCGGAGTTCCTGTCGCTGCTGATCGGACTGACCGGCTTCACCGCCGCCTACATCGCCGAGAACGTGCGCTCGGGCGTGCTCGCGGTGCCGGGCGGCCAGACCGAAGCGGCCGCCGCGCTCGGGCTGTCGCGCGGGCTCACGCTGCGCCTGGTGCTGCTGCCGCAGGCATTGCGCGTCATCGTGCCGCCGCTGACCAGCCAATACCTGAATCTCACCAAGAACTCGTCGCTCGCCGTCGCCATCGGCTATCCGGACGTGGTGTCGATCGCCAACACGACGATCAACCAGAACGGCCAGGCGCTCGAGTGCGTGCTGATGATCATGACCGTGTACCTGGCGATCAACCTCATGACGGCGCTGCTGATGGGCTGGTACAACCGCCGGGTCGCCATCGTCGAGCGCTGACGATGGAGCGCCACACTCACTGGACGACCTACGTGCCGCGCACTCCGGTGTTCGCCCTTGGGGCAGACGGGCGTGGGAGCATTGAATGACCGCGCCGATCCCCTTCGTTCCGCTGCCGGCGCGTGCGCCGCCGCGCGCCGCCAGCGGCCTGCTGGCCTGGGTGCGCCGGCATCTCTTCGGCAGCCCCGGCAACGCGCTCACGACGCTGGCGCTCGCCGGCCTCGCCGCCTACGCGCTGCCGCCGGCACTGCGCTGGCTGGTCGGCAGCGCGGTGTGGCATCCCGACTACGCGGCCTGCCGCGCGCTCGACCACGCCGGCGCCTGCTGGGGCTTCGTCGCCGAGAAGTGGCGGCTGATCCTGTTCGGCCGCTACCCCTTCGCCGAGCAGTGGCGCCCGCTCGCGGCGACGGCGATCGTGGTCGCCGCGCTGGTCGTCACCGCGATTCCCGCCTGCTGGCGCCGATGGCTCGGCGGCGTCTGGGTCCTGGCGCTGGCGTCGTTCTTCGTGCTGATGAGCGGCGGCATTCTCGGCCTGGCCCGGGTCGACACCGGCCTCTGGGGCGGACTCCCGCTGACCGTGCTGCTGACGCTGGTCGGGATGGGCGCGTCGATCCCGATCGGCATCCTGCTGGCGCTCGCCCGCCGGTCCGAGCTGCCGCTGCTGCGCGCGCTGGCGACGCTGTACATCGAGCTCGTGCGCGGCGTGCCGCTGATCACCGTGCTGTTCACCGCGTCGTTCGTGTTCCCGCTGCTGCTGCCGCAGGGCATGCGCGTCGACGTGCTCACGCGCATCGCGCTCGGCATCGTGCTCTTCCAGGCCGCGTACATGGCCGAGGTCGTGCGCGGCGGCCTGCAGGCGTTGCCGAAGGGGCAATACGAGGCGGCGGCGGCCCTCGGGCTGTCGTGGTGGCGCACGCAGCAGAAGGTGATCCTGCCGCAGGCGCTGACGCTGGTCATCCCGGGTTTCGTCAACAGCCTGCTGTCCACGTTCATGGACACCTCGCTGGTCACCGTCGTCAGCATGTACGACCTCACCGGGGCGCTGCGCCTCGCGCTGGGCGACGCGCAGTGGCGCAGCTTCTTCCTCGAAGGCTACCTGTTCATCGCGCTGATCTACTTCGCGTGCTGCTTCGCGATGTCGCGCTACAGCCACTGGCTCGAGCACCGCCTCAACCGCTGGACGCGCCGTTAGCAAAGACCGCCATGCCCGAATCCGATCCGATCATCCGCCTCGCCGGCGTCAACAAGTGGTTCGGCCACTTCCACGTGCTGAAGGACATCGACCTCGAGGTGGCGCGCGGCGAGCGCATCGTGATCGCCGGTCCCTCCGGCTCGGGCAAGTCGACGCTGATCCGCTGCATCAACCGGCTGGAGGAGCACCAGGAAGGCACGATCGTCGTCGACGGCGTGACGCTGACCGACGACGTCAAGGCGATCGAGAAGATCCGGCGCGAGGTCGGCATGGTGTTCCAGCAGTTCAACCTGTTCCCGCACCTCACCGTGCTCGAGAACCTGCTGCTGGCGCCGCACTGGGTGCTGGGCCTGCCGCGCGCCGAGGCCGAGGAGCGCGCGCTGCAGCAGCTCACGCGCGTGCACATCGCCGAGCAGGCGCACAAGTATCCCGGGCAGATCTCCGGCGGGCAGCAGCAACGGGTGGCGATCGCGCGCGCGATGTGCATGCGGCCGCGAGTCATGCTGTTCGACGAGCCCACCTCGGCGCTCGACCCGGAGATGGTGAAGGAAGTGCTCGACGTGATGATCGAGCTGGCCGGGGGCGGCATGACGATGCTGGTCGTCACCCACGAAATGGGTTTCGCGAAGTCGGTCGCCGACCGCGTCGTGTTCATGGACCAGGGCCAGATCGTCGAACAGGCGCCGCCGGAGGAGTTCTTCGCCCACGCCCGGCACGAGCGCTCGCGCGCCTTCCTGAGCAAGATCCTGGGCTAGCGCGAACGGCCTGGCAGCCGGGCCGGGCGCGCGCTCCGCCCACCGCGGCGCGACGACGCCGCGACCGCGGTCAGCCGGCGGGATTGGGGTAGCGCTGCTGCAGTTGCGCGATCTCGGCCAGCGTCGCCGCATCGAGATCGGTGGTGGCGGCGGCGATGTCCTCGTCGAGTTGCGCGACCGACGTCGCCCCCAGGATCATCGCGCCCAGGTACCACCGGCTCTTCACGTAACCCAGCGCGAGCTGCACCGGCGAGAGGCCGCACCGCCGCGCCAGCGCCGCGTACGCCGCCGCGGCCTCCTCGACGATCGGCTTGCGAAAGCGCAGGCCGACGCCCTCGAACAGCGCATAGCGCGAGCCCGCAGGCCGGGCGCCAGCGGCGTACTTGCCGGTCAGCATGCCCCCCGCCAGCGGGCTGTAGGCGAGCAGCGACATGCGCTCGCGGTGGAGCACTTCGGCGAGATCGGCGTCGACGCCGCGGCAGACGAGGCTGTAGCTGTTCTGCAGCGTCACCGGTCCCGGGACGCCCAGTTCGCGCGCCACGCGGCGGAACTCGCAGACGCCCCACGCCGTCTCGTTCGACAGCCCGTAGTGCCTGATCCTGCCGGCGCGGATCAGCGCCGCCATCGCCTCGACCTGCTCCGCGATCCCGGGGCCCTCGCGTTCCTTCGTCGGGTCGAACTCGGTGGCGCCGAAGAGCGGCACGTTGCGCTGCGGCCAGTGGATCTGGAAGAGATCGATGGTATCGGTCTGCAGCCGGTCGAGGCTCGTCTGCGCCGCCTCGGCGATGATCTCGCGCGTGAGGTCGTTGCGCCCGTCGCGGATCCAGTCCCGCCGACCCGGTCCGGCCACCTTGGTCGCGATCACCAGGTCCTGCCTGCGCTGCCGCGCGAGCCAGGAGCCGAGGATCGTCTCGGTGCGACCCTGCGTGCTCGCCATCGGCGGCACCGGGTACATCTCGGCGGTGTCGATGAAATTGACGCCGCGCGCGACCGCCAGATCGAGTTGCGCGTGCGCGTCGGCCTCGCTGTTCTGCTCGCCCCAGGTCATCGTGCCGAGGCAGACTTCGGACACGGTGAGGTCGGTGCCGGGCAGCGTGCGCGTCTTCATCAAAGGCCCGATCCGAAACGAAGACAGCCAGCCATCATCACCATTCCCATCCCGGGGCGGCACCGCCCGTCGGTCGCTCCGCGGCCCGCCCCGGCCTGCCGGCGGCGCCGGTTCAGGCCGTCACTTCGCGCCCATCAGCGCGAGCAGCACGCCGCCGGCAACCACGCTCGCGACCTGCCCCGCCGCATTGGCGCCCATCGCGTGCATCAGCACGAAGTTCTCGAAATCCTCCTTCTGGGCCACGCGCTGGACGACGCGGGCGGCCATCGGAAACGCGCTGATGCCGGCCGCGCCGATGAGCGGATTGAACTTGCCGCCGGAGAGGAGGTTCAGGACCTTGCCGAACAGGATCCCGGCCGCGGTGTCGAGCGCGAAGGCGAAGATCCCCAGCACCAGGATGGCGAGCGTGCTCAGCTTGAGGAAATCCGCGCCGACCATCGTCGAGCCGATCGCGAGGCCGAGGAACAGCGTGACGATGTTGGCGATCTCCTGCGACGACGCCTTGGTCAGCCGCTCCACCGCGCCCGACTCCTTCATCAGGTTGCCCAGCATCAGCATGCCGATCAGCGGCGTGGCGAAGGGCACCAGCGTGCCGACGACGACGGTGACGACGATCGGGAAGATGATGCGCGTGCGGCGGCTGATCTTGCGCTGGCTGTACTCCATCCGGATCGCGCGTTCCTTCTTGGTGGTGAGCAGATACATCATCGGCGGCATGATGACCGGCACCAGCGACATGTAGCTGTAGGCGGCGACGGTGATCGGCCCCAGCAGGTGCGGCGCGAGGATCCCGCTGACGTAGATGGACGTCGGCCCGTCGATGGCGCCGATGATGCCGATCGACGCCGCCTCCTCGCGCGAAAAGCCGAACAGCAGCGCCGCGAGCAGCGTCAGAAAGATCCCGAACTGACCCGCCGCGCCGAGCAGCACCATCCGCGGATTCTCGAGCAGCGGCCCGAAGTCGGTGAGCGCGCCGATGCCGATGAAGATCAGCAGCGGGAAGAGCTCGTTGCCGATGCCCGCGTGGTAGAGGATCTTCAGCATCCCCTCGTCGGCGATCAGCGGCGAGAGCGGCAGGTTGGCGAGCATGCAGCCGGCGCCGATCGGCACCAGCAGCAGCGGCTCGTAGTCCTTGACGATGCCGAGGTAGAGCAGCACGAAGGCGACCAGGATCATGATCACCGACTGCAGGGAGACGTTCGCCACCCCCTGGAGCAGCAGGTGGAAGGTGTCGGCGCTGATCATCGCGGTCAGCCTTCCTTGAAGCGGACGATCGGGTCGCCGTGGCCGACCGCCTGCCCGGCGGCCACGCAGACCTCGGCGATGGTGCCCGCGCGCGGAGCCTTGATGATGTTGTTCATCTTCATCGCCTCGAGCGTGGCGATCGGCTGGCCGCGCTCGACGGTGTCGCCGACCGCGACCGCGACGTCGAGGATGACGCCCGGCATCGGCGCGTTGAGCGCGCCCGTGCCGCCGCCACCGGCCGCCTTGCGCGGCGCGATCGCGGCGCGCGGCGCCGGCGCGGCCTCCCCCGCCGGCCTGGCGACCGCGGGCGAGGGCAAGACCGCCGCGCGCACGCCTGCGGCGCGTCCCGGGGACATCGCCGGGGTGATCGTCGCGTCGGGCAGCTCCTCGTCGCCGGTCAGCGTCACGTCGTAGGCCTCGCCCCCGACGATCACCTCGAACCGGTCGGCGTCGATTTCCTGGACGTCGAGGTCGAACTCCCGGTCGCGGATCCTGAGCGTGTAGCGTCGCATTTCCTCACTCCCTGCAGGCGCCGCAACGGCAGCGCCGGGTTTCGACGGGTTCGGGGCCGCAGCGGCGCCCCTCCTGTGCCTCGATGGTGGAGCCGGTCGGCCGCTAGCGCGGGCGTCGCTCCCAGACGTGGTTCTGCCGCGAGCGCCCGCTCGCCACCCAGCGCGACGCGTACAGCAGGCTGCCGGGCCAGTAGCTGCGCATCGCCGGCGCCGCCTGCGCGCGGCGCACCTCCTTGTGCCGCAGCGTCGCCACCAGGATCGCCGCGAGCAGGTCGGCGTCCATGCCGTCGACGCTGGCGACGGTCGCGCCGGGCGGGGGCGTGTCCGCCGTCTCCGGCCCGACCGCTTCCGGCGGCGTGGCCGCGGTCGCCTTCCCGGCGCCGACCGCCGCCGGCTCGCTGTCGAAGCGCAGCACGATGACCAGCATCGCCCAGAGCAGCGCGAGCAGGCCGAACACCAGGCCCATGCCCAGCATCGTCATCTGCAAACCCCAACCCAGGTTGTTCACCGTGGCACCTCCGTGGCAGGTTCGGATCCGCGCGCTGGCCGCGGCGTCCGGCGGGCCGCCGGGCGCACGCCGTCGCGCGCAGTGGTCAGGACGGCACCAGGCCGTGCTTCTTGGGCGGGTTCTGCTGCACCTTGGTGCGCAGCACCTCGAGCGCGCGGATCAGGCGCGGCCGCGTCTCGCGCGGCTCGATCACCTCGTCGATCTGGCCGACGTCGGCGGCGCGGTAGGGATTGAAGAACTTCTCGCGGTAGTAGGCGATCAGCTCGCGTTCCTTCGCCGCGGAATCGGGGGCATTCTTCACGTCGTCGCGGTAGAGCACCCGCACCGCGGCCTCGGCGCCCATCACGGCGACCTGTGCGGTCGGCCACGCGAACGTGAGATCGGTGCGCATCTGCTTGGAGCTCATCGCCACGTAGGCGCCGCCCATCGCCTTGCGGGTGACGATCGAGATCTTGGGCACCGTCGACTCGCAGTAGGCGTAGATGATCTTGGCCCCGTGCCGGATGACGCCGCCGAATTCCTGGTCAGTGCCCGGCAGGAATCCCGGGCAGTCGACGAAGGTGATCACCGGCACGTTGTAGGCGTCGCAGGTGCGGATGAAGCGCGAGATCTTGTCGCTGGCGTCGATGTTGAGCGCGCCGGACATGTAGGCGGGCTGGTTGGCGACGATGCCGATCGAATAGCCGTCGAGGCGGGCGAAGCCGACGACCGCGTTCGGAGCGAAATCGGGATGGATCTCGAGGAAGCTGTCGCGGTCGAAGATCATCGCGATCGCGACCCGCATGTCGTAGGGCTCGTTCTCGTTGTCCGGGATCAGCGCGTTGAGCGCCTCGTCCTCGCGATCGGGCGAGTCGTAGGGGGCGACCTGCGGCGGGTCCTCGTTGTTGTTCTGCGGCAGGTAGCCCAGCAGGCGCTTGACCAGCTCCAGCGCCGCGGCCTCGCTCTGCGCCGCGAGGTGCGCGACGCCGCTGCGGTGCATGTGCACCTCGGCGCCGCCGAGGCTCTGCGCGGTGACGTCCTCGCCGGTCACCGCCTTGATGACGTCGGGGCCGGTCAGGAACATCGAACTGCCCTCCGACATGATGACGAAGTCGGTCAGCGCCGGCGAATAGACCGCGCCGCCGGCGCAGGGGCCGAGGATCAGCGATATCTGCGGAATGACCCCCGAGGCCATCACGTTGCGGACGAACACCTCGCCGTAGGCCGCGAGGCTGCGCACGCCTTCCTGGATCCGCGCGCCGCCCGAATCGTTGAGCCCGATCAGCGGGATGCCCGCCGCGAGCGCGAGGTCCTGGATGCGGCAGATCTTGTTCGCCTGCACCTCGGAAAACGACCCGCCGAGCACCGTGAAGTCCTGCGCGAACACGGCGACGCGCCGCCCGCTGACCTTGCCGAAGCCGGCGACCAGCCCGTCGCCGGGGTAGCGCTGGTCGGCCAGCCCGAACTCGGTGACGTTGTGCGTGGCGAGCGCGCCGAACTCCTGGAACGAGCCCTCGTCCAGCAGCAGCGCCAGCCGCTCGCGCGCCGTCAGCTTGCCGCGCGCGTGCTGTTGCTCGATCCGCTTCCGGCCGCCCCCCAGCACCGCGCGCCCGCGCATTTCGCGCAGCGCCGCGAGGTGATCGTGTTTGCCATCCTCCGCCATCGTGCTCCTCCCCCCAAAGACGAAGCGCAGTATAGACAGGACTGGGGCCCGCCGTCACCCGAGTCAGATCAAGGAAGTGCCAGAATCGTGCCGCCCGGCACCCCGAAGGCAGCCCGTTCGGCAGCTCGTTTGCGACGCATTGCCGCAGCGCGCGCGGCGATGAACGGGCGGCATGCGCCCGCTTTTTCGCTTCCGGTCGTGCGATGATCCGCCCTGTGTTTCGGTACCGCTTCGTCTTCGTGCTGTTCGTCGCGCTCGTCGCCGCGCCGGCGCCGCGGGCCGTCGCCGCGCCCGACCCCCCGGACCGCGCGGGCATCGCGATCGAACAGGGCGAACTGGCGTCGATCAGCGGTTGCCGGAACAGCTACACGCTGTTTCGCCCGGCGCGCCCGACGACCGGCCTGACGGCGCTGCTCGTCCCCGGGTTCATGCGCGATCGCGACCGGATGCGCGGCTGGGCCGACGAGATCGCGGGGCGCGGCATGGCGGCGGTGACGATGGACTTCTGCCAGCCGACGGCGTTCGACGGCCGGCACGCCGAGAACGCGCGCGACATGATCGCCGTGCGCGCGGCACTCGGCGTCGACCGCGTCGTCTACGTCGGGCATTCGGCCGGCGGTCTCGCGTCGCTGCTCGCGGCCGCCGACGATGCCGCCGCGCGCGGCATGGTGCTGCTCGACCCGGTGGATTTCGGCGACCTGGCCGAGGACGCCGCGACGCGAGCGACGGTGCCGGCGCTGGTGCTGCTCGCCAAGCCGGGCGTCTGCAATCTTCTTCGCAACATCCGGCACGCCCTGCCGCGCCTTGCCCAGGCGACGACGGTGTCGATCGACGCGGCGACGCATTGCGATTTCGAGTGGCCCTCCGACCGGCTTTGTCGCGCCGCCTGCGATTTCGGCGGCCCGGCGCGAGAGCAGCGGATCGAGTCGGAGCAGCGGATCCGTGCGCTGGTCCTCGATTTCCTCGACACGCTGCGCGCCGTCGCCGACGACGAACGGCCGCCGGTCGCGGTCGGCCGCCGGGTTAGCTCGCCGGCACCATGACCAGGCGGTCGGTGCCCGACTCGGCCCCCCAGGCCTCGCCCTTGCGCCCCAGCATCTGCCGCACGTTGGCGCCGTCCCGATTCGACGGATAGGGGGTGAACTTCTCGGTCGCGGGATCGAAGCGGACGATGGCGTTGCCGATCCACTCGGTCAGCCAGACGACGTCGTCGGGATCGACCCACACCGAGTAGACGCGGGCGCTGCCGGGCAGCCGCCACTCCTTCCAGCTGCGCGTCGCCGGGTCGTAGCGCCCGACGTGGCCGGTGTTCCAGTAGCTGACCCAGATCCGGCCGCGCGAATCCGACCAGACGCGGCGCGCGCCCTGCTGCGCCGTCGGCGGCGCGACCACCGTCGCCCGGCCGGTGTCGACGTCGATCTGCGCGATGTGGCTGCCGGCCAGCGAGCAGTACCAGACGTCGCCGGCCGGCGTGGTGGTGATGCCGTAGGGGCCTCGCCCGCCCGGCGCCGGCCAGACCCTCACCGTGCCGGTCGCGGGATCGAGTCGACCGTAGATTCCGCTCTGGCCGGTGAACCACAGCCGCCCGCGCCGATCGAAGGTTGCGGTGTTGAGGTTCGCGTTGCCGGCGTCGGCGGGCAACGGCCACTCGGTCAGCTTGCGGGTGGCCGGATCGAAGCGGATCAGCGCGTTGCGGCCGCTGTCGGTGATCCACGCCGCTCCATCGGGCCCGACGATCACGCCGTGCGGCGACGAGCGGGCGCCGAGCGGGACCTCGTCGATGCGGCCGGATTTCGGGTCGAGGATCCCGAGCTTGCCCGCGTGTTGCGCCGTGTAGTAGACGGGGCCGCCGGGCGCGGGATCGGCGGCCACGTCGTGCGGATGACTGCCCTTCGGCACGTCGTAGTAGACCGGTGCGGCGGCCAGCGCCTGCGCGCAGGCCGCAACGAGCAGCAACAACGACAGCAACGGCGAGCGGAGGCGCATCGTCGGCTCCCGGGTCCGGTGGAACGAACGGCAAGCTTACCCGCAGCGGCGCGGGCCGGCGAGGACGGGCCCGGGTCGCCCCGCGCCGCGCGCGCTGCCCGCCGCCGGAATCAGCGTCCGAGCAGCAACCCGGGCAGCCAGGTGGTGAGCGGCGGCCAGAGCGTGATCATCGCCAGCACCGCGAACAGCGGCACCAGGAACGGCGTCACCGACCGGACGATGGCCTCGAACGGCACGTCCGCGACCTTGGCGGTGACGTAGAGGACGACGCCCACCGGCGGGGTGATGGTGCCGATCATCAGGTTCAGCACGAACACCAGCCCGAACTGCACCGGATCGATGCCCAGCGCCAGCGCCGGCGGCACCAGGATCGGAATCAGCACCAGCATCGCCGCCAGCGCCTCCATGAAGAAGCCGACCACCAGCAGCAGCACGTTGACGATCAGCAGGTACACGAGCGGATTGGTCGTCAGCGCGGTCAGCGTGGACCCGAACACCTGCGGCAGCCGCGACACCGAGATGCAGTAGCCCAGCAGCGACGCGGTCATCACCAGCGCCATCACCACGCCGGTGGTCTCGACGGTGTCGAGGATCAGCCGCGGCAGGTCGGCGACGCGGATCTCGCGGTAGACGAACAGGCCCAGGATCAGCGCGTAGGTGACGGCGACGGCCGCCGCCTCGGTCGGCGTGAAGATGCCGGACAGGAGCCCGCCGAACAGCACCACCGGCGCCATCAGCGCCCAGAATGCCCGCCGGAAGGCGACCCAGAGCGCGCCCACGCCCTCGAAGGCGTGCCGCGGCAGGTTGCCGCGCATGGACAGGTGCCGGACCATCACCATCAGCGCCGCGGTCATCAGCAGCCCGGGGACGATGCCGGCGATGAACAGCGAGCCGATCGAGGTCTCGGCGGCCACGCCGTAGACGATCATCGGCAGCGACGGCGGGACGATCGGGCCGATGGTGGCCGACGCGGCGGTGACCGCGCCCGCCGTCGCCGCGTCGTAGCCTTCCTTTTTCATCGCCTCGATCTCGACCGCGCCCATCCCCGCCGCATCGGCGACCGCGGAGCCGCTCATGCCGGCGAAGATCAGCGACCCGATGATGTTCGCCTGCGCGAGCCCGCCGTGCATCCAGCCGACCACCGCCTTGGCGAAATCGAAGATCCGGTAGGAGACGCCGGACGAGTTCATCAGGTTGCCCATCAGGATGAACAGCGGCGCGGCGAGCAGCGGGAACGAATTCGCCGCCATCGCCACCTTCTGCGGGATGACGATCCCCGGGATGCCGGCAAAGAGCAGGAAGGCGAACCCCGCCAGGCCCATCGCGGCATAGATCGCGGGGCCGGCGAACAGCGCGACGAACCAGGCGGCGAGGATCGCCAGCATCAGCGTGATCATCGCGGCGCCTCGGGCAAGCCCCGCAACGCCCGCGCGGCGGCCATCACGTCACCGAGCGCGTGCAGCCCCACGGCGATCGCCGCCGCGGGGACGATCGCGTAGACGACACCCATGGTGAAGAACAGCGACGGCGTCTCGACGTCGGCGTTGCGCAGCGTGATGCGCACGCCGTAATGGCAGAGGATGCCGGCGAACACCACGGCGGCCAGCGCCGCGACGACGCCCAGCGCCGCACGTGCCCGCGGCGGCAGCCGCACCTGCACGGCGCTGATGGCGAGGTGGCTGCGCCGGCGCGCCGCGATCACCCAGCCGAGAAAGGCGCACCAGACGAAGAGATAGCGCGCGAGCTCGTCGCTCCAGGTCAGCGGGCTGTCGAGGAAGTAGCGAAAGAACACCTGCACGAGCACGCAGGCGAACATCCCCGAGAACGTGACGATGGCGAGCCAGTCGACGGCGCGCTCGACGCGGTGGCGTAGCGGCATAGGGGCGGCGCGACGCCCGCCCGGACGCGCAGCGGCGCCGGGCGGGCCCGCTCGTCGGATCAGCGCACGGCCTGGATGCGGTCGTACATCCCCACGCCCCACTTCGATTCGAACATCTTCGGCACCTTGGCCACGACCGGCGCCTTGAAGGCGTTGACGTCGGGCGTGATCACCGTGACGCCGGCGGCCTTGAAGGTGTCGACCAGCGTGCCCTCCTGCCGGATCAGCTCGGCGTTCTGCCACGCGATGCCGTTCTTCACGGCATCGGCGATGATCTTGCGATCGCCCGCCGACAGGCCCTGCCAGAACGCCTCGTTGACGACCACCAGCCGCGGCGTGATGATGTGGCCCGACAGCACGAGGTACTTCTGCACCTCGTCGAACTTGCCCGACTTGATCGTCGGCAGCGGATTTTCCTGGCCGTCGACCACGCCCTGCTTCAACGCGAGGTAGAGCTCGCCGAAATTCATCGGCGTGGGCTTCGCCCCCCAGGCCTCGGCCATCGCCTTGAACACGTCGTTCTCCGGCACCCGCAGCTTGAAGCCCGCCATGTCGGCCGGCGTCTTCACCGCCTTCGCCGTGGTGGTGATGTGGCGCGTGCCGTAGTAGGTGGTGCCGAGGATGCGCATGCCGCGCGCCTTCACCAGCGTCTCGTTGAACTGCTCGCCGATCGGGCCGTTCATCGCCTTGTCGAGGTGCGCCGCGTCGCGCCAGATGTACGGCGCCTCGACCACCGAGATCGACGGCACCCAGGCGCCGAAGTTCGCGGCGCCCTCGGTGACGATCTGCTGGACGCCGTTGGCGACGGCGTCGATCATGTCGCGGGAGCTGCCGAGCTGGCCGCCGGCGAACGACTGGATGACGATCCGGCCGCCCGATTTGTCCTTCGCCTCGGCGGCGATGCGGTCGATCATCTGCACCGACGGATGCGTGCCGCCGACGACGTCACCCCAGCGAATCGTCACCTGCTGCGCCGCGGCCGGCAACGCCATCAGCGCCGCCACCGCCAAACCCAACCACGTACGTTTCATTGCTCCCTCCCGTCCACTGTGAGCGGGGCCTGGGGCCCCGGTGCCATGCCCCCGCCGCGGTGCTGCGCAGCCGCGGCGCGGAATCATTCTATGCCCCCGGCGGCGCTTGCTGCGGCTCCAGACCCAGGGCACGCTGCCGTGCGCCTTCGATGTGCGCGGCCATCGCCTCCGCCGCGCGCACGGGATCGCGCGTCCGCAACGCGGCAATGACCGCCAGGTGCGCCTCCATCACCGGGGCGACCCGCGCGGCGTCGATGCGCGTCTGATCCTGCCGGATGAGGCGGATCTTGATCGAGTTGACGCGATGCTGGTTGCTGATGATGTCGTTGCCGAGCGCGTCGACGATGGTCGCGTGCATGCCGTCGTCGACGGCCTGCGCCCGCGCGATCAGTGCCGGCGTCACCGCGCGGGCGGCCAGCGCCAGCACGGCCTCGTGCGCCTCCTGCAGCCGGTCGAATTCCGCGGTGGGTGCACTGCGCGCGAACGCCGCCGCCGCCTCGCGCTCGAGGATCAGCCGGAACTGGAACGCGTTGCGGATCAGGTTGACGTCGACCTGTGCCACCTGCAGACCCCGCTGCGGCACGGTCCGGATGAGGCCGTCGGCCTCCAGCCGGGGAATCATCTCGCGGATCGCGCCCAGCGACATGCCGGTGATCGCGGTCAGCTCGCGCTGGGAAACGAACTGCCCGGCGCGGATCTCGCGCGACAGCAGGCCCCGCGTGAAGCGCTGGTACGCCTGGTCACGGAGCGTCGTGGCGGCCATCGCTGCGCGGGCCCGCGGATCAGGTCGGCTGCCGGGCGAGGATCGCGTCCAGTGCCGCGCCGAGCTGCACGCGCGCCGCCGCCTCGGTGGGTACCAGCGGCGCCGCCGTGTGCAGGTAGCCTTCGTCGCCGTAGCGGTGCGCGACCAGCGCCTTGACCGCCGGCGTCACCGGGAAGCGCAGCAGCAGGTCGACCAGCGCGGCGATCCCGGGCACCTCGACCCCCTCGTCGACCATCGGCCGCAGCAGCCGGGCGCAGAAGTTGGAGCAGCCGTTGATCGCGCCGCTGCCACCGTGACGCACCGCCCGCGCGAGCTGGCGCTCGTCGCCGACCAGGATGTGCAGCTGCGGGTGGTCGGCGAGGAAGCGCTCGGTGGTCGCCCAGTCGCCGCTCGAATCCTTGATGCCGGTGATCACGCCCGGGAAGGCGCGGGCGAGCCGACCGATCAGCGTCGACGACAGCGGCACCTCGGTGACCGAGGGAATGTGATAGAGGATCACCTCGCGCGGGTTCCGGCAGCGCTCCAGCACCGTCGAGAACCAGCGATAGAGCCCTTCGTCGCCGGGGCCCTTGAAGTAGAACGGCGGCGCCAGCAGCAAGCCGCGGCCGCCGGCGTCGAGCAGCTGGTTGGCCTGCGCCGCGGCGTCCTCGATCGCCGAGGCGGCGACGCCGGCCAGCAGCTGCCGCGGCAGGTCGAATCCGGCGGCGGCGACCGCATCGAGCATCGCCGCGCGTTCGCCCATGCCCAGCGACGCACCCTCGCCGGTGGTGCCGAACAGCGTGATCGACGCGCAACCCTCGGCCAGGCAGCGCTGCGCGTGGGCGACGAGGCGCGGGTGATCGACGCTGCCGTCCGCGGCGAACGGCGTGATCAGCGCGCAACCGAGGCCGAATCGTTGCTCGGGCGGGCGTGGCGAAGGGGTGCTGGCGGCGGTTCGGGAGACGGGCATGGTGAGCGCTCGGTGGGACGCGACAGGTGACGCGACGATAATGTAACATGTTAGCACGCGGTCAAGACGGCAGGAGGGTGGCGTGTGTTCCACTGCCGACCGCCGCGGGCGTCGGGGAAGCGGCGCCGGGGCCGGGATGGCGAAGTGTTCTTGGAGCGAGGGAACGATGGACGGCGATCGGGTCTACCTGGGCGTGGATGTCGGCTCGGCGAGCGTGCGCGCCGGCGTGTTCGACGACGCGGGCCGCCGGCTTGCCTTCGCGGTGCGTCCGATCCAGCAGTTCCGGCCCCGCGCCAATTTCGTCGAGCAGTCGACCGCCGACATCTGGGCGGCGGTGTGCGCGGCGATCCGCGAGGCGGTGACCCGGGCCGGCGTCGCCGCCGACGCGGTCGCCGCCGTTGGTTTCGACGCCACCTGCTCGCTGGTCGCCGTCGGCCCCGGCGGCGCGTCGGTGTCGGTGGCCGAGGACGGTGCCGTCGAGCGCGACATCGTCATGTGGATGGATCACCGCGCGGTCGAGGAGACTGCGGCGATCAACGCGACCCGCGACCCGGCGCTCGCCTACGTCGGCGGCGAGGTCAGCATCGAAATGGAACTGCCGAAGCTCCTGTGGCTGCGCCGGCGCTTTCCCGACCGGTTCGCGTCCGCGCAGCGGTTCTTCGATCTGGCCGACTACCTGGTCTGGCGCAGCTGCGGCGCCGACACCGCCAGCGTCTGCACGCTCACCTGCAAGTGGAACTACCTGGCGCACGAAGCGCGGTTTCCGGACGCCATGCTGCGCGCCGTGGGACTCGGCGATCTCGGGGCCAAGCTGCCCGCGCGCGTGCTGCCGCTCGGGTCGTCGCCGGGAACGCTCACCGCGGCCGCGGCCGCGGCCTTCGGGCTGTCGCGCGAGGTCATCGTCGCCACCGGCATCATCGACGCGCACGCCGGTGGGTTGGCGCTGGTCGGCACCCGCCCCGCCGGCAGCCTGGCGCTGATCGGCGGCACGTCGAACTGCCACATGGTCGTCAGCCCGCAGCCGATCATGGTCCCGGGCGTGTGGGGGCCCTATTTCGGCGCGATGCTGCCCGGCTACTGGCTGAACGAAGGCGGGCAGAGCGCCGCCGGCGCCCTGCTCGACTGGACGCTGCGCCAGAGCGAGGCCTGGCCGCTGGCCGAGGAAGCCGCCGCCCGCGACCGCCGCAGCGTCTACGCGGTGCTCAACGACTGGGTCGCCGATCTCGCGGCGCGCGAGCCCTGGCCCACGCGCCACCTGCACGTGCTGCCCGACCACCACGGCAACCGCTCGCCGCGCGCCAACCCGCAGGCCCGCGGCATGCTCTCGGGGCTGACGCTCGAAGGCGGCAGGGACGCGCTCGCCCGCGTCTACCTCGCCACGCTGCAGGCGCTGGCCTACGGCACCCGCCACATCGTCGACAGCCTGAACGCAGCGGGGCACCGGATCGAGCACCTCGTGATGTGCGGCGGCGGCACGAAGAACCCGCTGCTGCTGCAGGAACACGCCGACGCGCTGGGGCAGGACCTGCACCTGGTCGAGGAGGAGGACGCGGTGACGCTCGGTGCCGCGCTGCTCGCCGCCACCGCCAGCGGGCGCTTCGCCGACCTGCCGGCGGCCGCGGCGGCGATGGTGCGCCCCGGCGGACGCGTCGCCCCGCGGGCCGACACGCGGCCTTTCCACGCCGCCAAATACGAGGTATTCCTGCAACTCTACGACGATCAGCAGCGCCACCAGGCCCGCATGGCGCACTGGCAATGACGAACCCCGGAAAAGGAATCCCATGCTGACATTGACGCTCCCCGAAGTGCGCACGCCGGTGCGCGTGGCGCCGAACGAAGTGCTGCTGGTCACCAACGCCGACCTGCGCGAGTCCGCCAACACCAAGTGCTGGCCCGTCCAGCAGCAGTTCGAGGCCCGGCTGCAGGAGGTGCTGATCACCCGGTTCGGCACCCGGATGCGCCGCGCGCACCCGGTGAAGGCCGACCAGGGGCACGGCTTCATCAGCACGCAGCGCGAAGGCAGCGACGTGTTCGCCAACCTCGATCCCGACGCACCGGTGATCGTGCTGCTGACCGCATGGCAGTATTCGCACCACCTCGCGCCGTCGCTGGTCCACCACCGCGGTCCGATCCTGCTGCTCGCCAACTTCGAGGGCACCTGGCCGGGGCTCGTCGGCATGCTCTGCCTCGCCGGCACGCTGACCAGCCTCGGCAAGCCCTATGCGCGGCTGTGGTCGGCGAACTTCGACGACGCGTACTTCTATCGCGGCCTCGAGCAGTGGCTCAAGACCGGCAGCATCGCGCACGACACCGGCTACCTGCACGCCGTCGCCGCCGACCACCCGGTGCTGAACGCGCCGGCCGGGCGCCTCGGCGTCGACGTCGGGCGCTACGTGCTGCGCAACAAGGAGATCGTCGGCCTGTTCGACACCTTCTGCATGGGGATGATCAACGGCGTGTTTCCGCAGAAGGCGCTGGCCGACATCGGCATGCCGCTGGAGGGCCTGTCGCAGTCCGACCTGCTGGCCGAGATGGCGCTGGTTCCCGCCGCTCTGCGCGAACAGTGCCTCGCCTGGTACGAGGCGCAGGGAATGAAGTTCGTGTTCGGCAGCGATCCGGCCACCGAACTCACCCGCGACCAGGTGCTGGAGCAGTGCGCGATGCTGATCGCGCTGGCGCGCTTCGTCGATCGCTTCGGCCTGTCCGCGGTCGGCGTCCAGTACCAGCAGGGCCTCGCCCGCTGCTGCGCCGCTTCCGACTTCGCCGAAGGGGCGATCGGCAACGCCGACCGCTTCCCGATTCCGGCGGCCGACGGCCGCATCATCCGCCCCGGCAAGGCGATCCCCTGCATCAACGAAGTCGACATGGGCACGGCGATTCCGCAGACGATGCTGTGGCGGCTGCTCGATTCACTCGGCCTGCCTGCCGAGACGACGCTGCACGACATTCGCTGGGGCAGCGAATTCGAGGGCACCTTCTACTGGGACCTCGAGATCTCGGGTGCCGTCCCCTTCGCCCACCTCAAGGGCGGCATCGCCGGCGCCACCGGCTACCGGCAGTCGCCGATGTACTTCCCCAAGGGCGGCTCGACGATCACCGGCCAGGGCAAGGCCGGGCGCTTCCTCTGGGCCCGCGCGCACTACGAGGGCACGCAGGTGGTGCTGCACGTCGGGACCGGCCACGCGGTCGAGCTGCCGGCCGCCGAGTTCGAGCGCCGGCGCCGCGCGACGTCGTGGGAGTGGCCGCTCTTGAACTGCGTGCTCGACGGCGTCTCCCGCGACCAGCTGATGGCCGGGCACCAGAGCAACCACATCACCATCGCCTACGTCGACGAAGACCAGCTCCACGACGTGCTGCGCGCGTTCGTCGCCCAGGCGCTGACGCAGAACATCCGGACGCTGGTCGCCGGCACGGCCTACGCCGCGCTCTGAACGCCCGGCCGCCGCCGGCCGCTCGGCGTCACGCCGCCGCGACCGGCCCGGCGCACGACCGGCGGGGCGTCACTCGACGCGGATCCGCGCGCCCAACCGGTGCAGGCCGCCGGGGGGCAGCGTGAGCGCATCGTCGAGGGCGTTCGCGGTCTCGACGCAGACCATCGACGACCACTCGTCGTCGCCGAAATCCGGCATCGCGCGGGCCTTGGCGATCCAGGGATTCCAGACCACGGTCGTGCGCGACTCCTGCTTCTCGATGACGATCCGCCGCTGCCACGCCTCGTCGACGATCGTCGTCGCGGCCTCGGTGCCGAGGTAGGGCCGGTCGGTCTCGCCGGTGAAGCGGATCGGCGCGGCGCCCTGGACGCAGCGTTCGCCGCCGCGCAGCTTGTCGACGTAGGTCGCGCCGGCCAGGCCTTCGATCGCCACCTGGCGGATGTCGCCGACGGCGAAGTAGGTGTGCAGCGCCTCCTGCACCGGGCAGGCGATGGCGTCGACGTTGTGGACCGCGAGCTCGAGTGCCAGCTCGCGACCGAAGCGGGCGGTGTACGTCAGCACGCAGCGATGCGGCCAGAGGTCGTCGTGGCCCGCGGCGTTGCGCAGCGACAGCGTCACCGTCACCGCGTCGTCGGCCGCGCGATCGACGCGGTCGAGCGTCCACGGCGCCAGCCGCGCGAAGCCGTGGGGCGGCGCGCCGGGGTTCGACGGATGCGGTCCGAACCACGGGAAGCAGATCGGGATGCCGCCGCGAATCGGCCGGCCGGGCTCGAACTGACTGCAGCCGCTCATCCAGATCACCGGGGCGGCGCCCCGCGGCTGCCAGGCGGTCAGGTGCGCACCGTGCAGGTAGATCTCGCCGGTGCAGGCGGGGGTGTCGATGGACAGGCGCTCGAGGCCGCCGGAACCGGCGTGCAGCACGACACCCGAAGGCAGGGACAGCGGCGATGAGGTCATGGGCGGAGGGGGGCACCCGCGACAGCGGTGCGCCAGGTGGTCGGGACCTCAATGATAGAGCTTCCAGACCCGCCTTGCCGCCTCGACCGCTCGCAGCACGTCGTCGTCGCCGTTGCCGTCGGTCGCATGGTCGTCGATCTCGATGGTGACGGCGCGCAGCTTCGGCGCGCGCCAGAGCACCGCCTCGAGGACCTCGAGCTCCGACGGCGGACACAGCGTCGCCGCGAAGAAATCGCCGGCGGGCACCGCGCGCGCGCCGGCCGTGACGTGGATCTCGACCACCCGCGCGAGGTCGACCCGGTCGAGGAAAGTCAGCGCGTCGATGCCGCAGTCGATGGCGTTGGCGCAGAGATTCTGGACGTCGAGGACGAGGCCGCAGCCGGTCGCCGCGCAGAGGCGATTGAGGAACATCGGCTCGCTCATCTCCTGCTGCGGCACGCCGGCCGCGTAGACGTTGTTCTCCAGCAGGAAGGGTATCGGCAGCAGCGCCTGCACCTCGCGCACCCGCTCGACCACCCGCTTGAGGGCGTGCCGGTCGTAGGGCAGTGGCGCCGCCGCGCGGCGGGTACCGTCGGCGACCTCCGCCGCCCGCACCAGGTGCTCGCTGTACCAGCGGAAGCCGTAGCGTGCCTGCCACTCCGCGATGCGGGCGAGATGGCCGCGGTCGAGCGCGCCCTGGCCGCCGATCATCAGGCCCGTGCCGTGGGCGACCAGCGGCTTGTCCGCGGCGACGTCGTCGAGGACGCGCAGCGCCGCGTGGATCGCCGTGGTGCGCTCGATCCCCATCGGGTCGGTGTCGGGCCAGAACGCCTCGGGCACGATGCCGACGAAGTCGAATGCCTCGCGGTGCTGGCGGACAAAGCCGCGCATCGCCGGCGTGAACAGCACGCCCACGCCCAACGGGGCCGCCGCAGTCGCGGCGAAGCGATACGGCGGCGACTGCCACGGCTCCGGTGTCGCCTGCGTCTGGAACATGCTCGTGCCCCCCGTGTTCGATGCGAAGCCTGGCGCCGGCCCGGCGGGCGCGGCATCCGCTGCGCGCCGGCGGCGCGGACGACCTGCCGCCACCGCAATCGTCAGGTTACGTCGCCGGACCCGCGCTGCCCGCCGGCGCATTGCGCACCGGCATTGCCGAATATTCGCGCCACGCAGCGGCAGGACGCCGCCGCGCAAGCGGCGCTTCGCGCCCTGGCCGGAGCTCGGGCGCGGTCGCCACGGCCGATCGCGCACGCTCGGGTCGAGGCCACGCTGGCGCGTCCATTGCTTGCCCGTGAACTTGCAATTCCCAACTGCGGTCTCAGATGGGTCTACGGCCAGCCAGAGGACCAAAAAAACGCACACAGGACATCATGTCGATGTCATAATTGGATGCGAAAATGGCGGTCAGGTCAAGCCACACCGTTGGCGAAATGCCGTTCCCGGCGGCCGCCGCGTTCGTCCACCCGACCCAACTGTCCAGGAGATCCCGGTTGAAAAAGCACACCCGGCGCAATCCCCCTCCCGTCCCCGTTGTCGACGGTGCACCCATGCTCGAAATCGAGGCGCGCGATGGCGCCACGCTGCCGGCGATCATCGCCGGCGCCTTCGAGCGCATCAACATCCGTCTGCGCGCACGCATGCTTGGCCGGCTGCTGGCGTCGGTGGGCCCTCTGGCGCTGACGGTGGTGGGCGGCGGCGCGTTCGCCAAGTACGTGGCGCAGGCCCGCTGGCCCGAGATCCCGGTCTCGTTCGAGGACGCGGCGCGCGCCAGCTCGTCGCAGGTGCACGAGCTGGTCCGCTACGTGCAGCAGAGCAATCCGCAGCTCGTCGGCCAGCTGCTCGACGTCCTGGCGCGCGACACCGCGACCATCGCGGCTCTCGGCGCGTCGGTCGCCGCGCTCACCGTGCAGCGCCTGTCCGCGGCCAAGGCGAAGCGCGAGCCCCGCTGACCGCCGGCCGCTGGCCGCACATCGCGCGCGAACGCAGGGCGAGACCCTCCCACCCGCGGCACGGCGCCAGACGGCGGTCGCCGCGATCGTCCGCGTTCGGGGCAGGCGGCGTCAGGCGGCCGGCGACGCCGCATCGCGCGGGTCGGTGGCGTCTCCCGGCGACGAGGGCGATCCGGGCCACATTTCATCCAGCACCTGAAGCAGCCCCTGCAGCACCGGATCGCGCGCCCGCTCGGCCCGAAACACGAACTGCAGGCGCGTCGCCAGTCGCGCGTCCGGCCAGAGGCACACCTCCCCGGCGGCTTCGGCCGCGATCGCCAGGTCCTCGCGCATCAGCGCGACGCCGAGCCCGCCGACCACCAGCGCGCTGATCACCACGTCGTTGTCGGCCTCGATGCGCTTGGTCGGCGCAAGGCCGCGGGAACGGAACCACTCGGTGGCGAGCGCGTGGTGGGTGCTGATCGCCGGCGCCATCACCCACGGCAAGGCCACGATCTCCGACCAGCCGGCGCCCTCGACCTCGGTCCGCCAGGCGGCCGGCGCCGCGATCCGGTAGGCGATCTCGCGCAACGTGCGCGAGCCCACGGCCGCGTGCACCAGGTCGCCATAATAGAAACTCGCGTCCAGCGTGCCGTCGCGGACCTTCTCGAAGGCGGCGCCGGAAACCTCGTGCTGGAGCTCGATTTCCAGCCCCGGAAAGCGGGACACGGCGAGGCGGAGGAACTCCGCCACGCGAATGAATTCGGGATCCGCCAGCGTCCCGACGCGAACCAGCCCGCCGACTTCGCCCCGGATCAGCCGGGCCGCGCTCTTCAGCGTGCGGGCGGCGCCGACGACGCGCTCCGCCTCGGGCAGAAGGCGCCGTCCCGCGGCAGTCAGCGTCATGCCGCTCGACGTGCGGTCGAACAGCGCCAGTCCCAGTTCGTCCTCGAGCGCCTTGATCTGCGCGCTCAGCGCGGGCTGGCTGAGATGAAGTCTCTCCGACGCGCGGGTGAGATGACCCAGTTCGGCGACAACGGCAAAGCTTCGCAGCTGATAGAGTTCCATCGGTCCTCAGGACGCTCTTGCCTCCTGACCCTGATTATACGCGACTATTGTGCATTGCACCAATTCGAAACCTCGGATCACCCTGAACAATGATGCTGATAAGAAACGGTGATTGGATTGTTCAAAGTGGAGGTCGTACATTCATTTGTGCTTAGCACAAACTGGTTCGGTCGCCGGGCGCGACCCGCGACGCGCAGATCGACCGACGACCTGCCTTGTGGCCTGGAAATTGCAACGCGAACACCGGGAACGCTCCCGCGTCCCGAGCATGACCCCACGACGAACCAGGCAACCGCTGTTCCCCATCCCATGAAAAATCCCGTCGCCCACGATTCCTCGCCCATCGTCATCCGCTCCGGCGCCTCGGATTTCGCCGATCCGAAGCGGGACGAGGCGCGCGACCAGGCGCCTCGGGCGGAGCTGCCGCACCCGGGCACGCCGGGCGCTGCCGCGCGGTGGTGGGACTCCCATCCTGCGGAACTCCCGCAATCGACCATCCTCTGGAACGACGAAGCCCAAGGCGACACGCTCTGCGAAGACGCCGCGAACGAGGGCTAGCAGCCTCCCCGGCAGCGTTGCCCGGCCCGCCGCCGTTCAGCGCGGCGACGCGCCGCCGGCGGCGAAATAGCTGCGGCTGTCGGCCATGAAATGCGGCCCGGCGTCGGAGCGCACCGCCGTGCCCACGCCGTCCGCCGTCAGCACCTCGAGCAGCAGGGCGCTGGGCACGCCGCCGTCGATGATGTGCACCGAGCGCACTCCCTCGCGCACCGCCTGCAGCGCCGCCGTCAGCCGCGGCTGCATGCCGCCGTGCACGGTGCCGTCGGCCAGCAGGCTCTCGGCGTCGGTGGCGGTGAGGACGTAGGCCAGCTTGCCGTCGCGTCCCTGCACGCCGGGCACGTTGGTCATCATCACCAGCTTCTCGGCGTGGAGCGCGCGCGCCAGGCGCCCGGCCACGATGTCCGAGTTGATGTGGTAGGCGGTGCCGTCGTCCCCGACGCCGATGGGCATGATCACCGGAATGAACCCCCGCGACAGCAGCAGGTGGATGAGGTCGACGTCGATTCGCTCGACGTCGCCGACGAGCCCGAGATCGACCGGTGGCGTGCCGGGGCCCGCCCCAAGCGCCGCCATCCGCCGCGCGTGGATGAACCGCCCGTCCTGGCCGTTGAGCCCGATCGCGCGTCCGCCGTGCCGGTTCACCAGGCCGACGAGTTCCTGGTTGAGTTCGTCCAGAACCATCTCGACCACGTTCATCGTCGCCTCGTCGGTGATCCTGAGGTCGCGATGGCGGCGGACGGGCAGGTGCATCTGCTCCAGCAGCTGATCGATGCGCCAGCCGCCACCGTGCACGACGATGGGGTTCATCCCGACCAGGCGCAGCAGCGCGACGTCCCGGGCGAAGCCTTCCTTGAGCGCGGGATCCGCCATCGCCCCCCCGCCCAGGCGGACGACCAGCGTCGTGGCGTGGTAGGCGCGGATGAACGGCAGCGCTTCGGCCAGGATTCGCGCCTTCTGCGCAGCGGGAACCGACGACGGGATGGGCATGGGGACGAGGGATGGAAAATTGATCGGAGCGGCGGACGAGGCGGCGCCGACGCTGACGACAGCATAGCGTCGATGCGGCGCACGGTCACCTGCCCGCCCCTTCCAGCGGGCGCCCGAACCCTCGGCTGGCCCCCGATCCGATGAAATGCGACATTGCGTCGCAGTTCGGCACTGTTTTGTGGCGCTTTTCCTCTGCCGAGTGTTGCATAAAACACAAACTCCGCAACCGATCTTGACGCAACGCAGCGTCGATCGTCGCGCAGCGGGGGATAATACGCCGGCATCGTTCGTGACCGTCGCAGCGCAAGAGCCTGCGGCGTGAATCCGCCCGCGCCTTCCACGAGATCGCGTGCCGGCGACTGGAGAGGAATGAATGAAGGTATTGCTGGCAATATTGGCGCTGATGGCGATCGTCCGTCCGGAGCATTTCGTCCCCGTCGTGCTGACGGGTGCGGTCGTTTTGGGCCTGCTGATCCTGATCGGCAAGGCGTTCAAGCGGTTCGAGGATGGCGCGCAGACCGCCGCCAAGATCCTGCTGGCCGCGTTGGCGGTGGTGGCCATCGTCCGGCCGGAGCACTTCGTCCCGGTCGTGCTGGCCGGCGCGGTCGCGGTCGGGTTGCTGGTCCTGATCGGTCTTTCGGTCCGCCTGTTCAAGGGCGCGGGCAGGTTCCGGCCGGCGCTGCCGCCGACCGATCCGCAGCGGCACACCGGTTCCGATTGAGCGCGGTCGTGAACCGCCGCTGGGCGCGCTGGCGCGTGCCGCCGCGTCCCGTCACGCCCGGCAGCGGCGGCCCGGCGACGTGCCGCCGCCCGGAAATCCGCATCGGAGCGAGCCTCGGCCCGCTCTTTTTTTTGTCCGTGCGCCAGGCCCGTTGCGGCGCGGCGCGCGACGACGATTTATCCTGACCGCCTCGTCCCCCGACGGGTGCAACCGCTGAGGAGCGCACCGATGTCCGACTCTTACTTCCCCGCCTGGCAGGTCCGCACCGAGGGTGTGATCGCGCCCGACGAACGCCTGCCGTGGCCGCAGACGCTGGCGATGGGCGTCCAGCACGTGGTCGCGATGTTCGGCGCGACGGTCCTGGCGCCGCTGCTGATGGGCTTCGACCCCAACGTCGCCATCCTGATGTCGGGCATCGGCACGCTGCTCTTCTTCGTACTCGTCGGCGGGCGCGTGCCGAGTTACCTCGGTTCGAGCTTCGCGTTCATCGGCGTCGTCATCGCCGCCAGCGGGTATGCAGGTCAGGGCCCGAACGCCAGCATCGGCGTCGCGCTGGGCGGCATCATCGCCGCCGGCGCCCTCTACACGGCGATCGGCCTCGTCGTGATGGCCGCGGGCACCGCGTGGATCGAGCGCCTGATGCCGCCGGTGGTCACCGGCGCCGTCGTCGCGGTGATCGGCCTCAACCTCGCGCCGATCGCCGTCAAGGGTGCGACTGCCACGAGCTTCGACGCCTGGATGGCGCTGGTCACCATTCTGTGCGTCGGCGGCGTCGCGGTCTTCACCCGCGGCATGCTGCAGCGGCTGCTGATCCTGGTCGGCCTGCTGGTCGCCTATCTCATCTACATGCTGCTCGCCAACGGCATGGGGCTCGGCAAGCCCATCGCGTTCGGCGGCGTCCTGGGCGCGGCGTGGTTCGGGCTGCCCCGCTTCGCCGCGCCGGTGTTCCGCGCCGACGCGATGATGCTGATCGCCCCGGTCGCCATCATCCTCGTCGCCGAGAACCTGGGCCACATCAAGGCGGTCAGCGCCATGACGCATCGCGACCTCGACCGCTACATGGGGCGCGCGTTCGTCGGCGACGGCGTGGCGACGATGCTGGCCGGCAGCGCCGGCGGCACCGGCGTCACCACCTACGCCGAGAACATCGGCGTGATGGCCGTCACCAAGATCTACTCGACCGTCGTGTTCGTCGTCGCCGCGCTGATCGCCATCCTGCTCGGCTTCTCGCCCAAGTTCGGCGCGCTGATCCAGACCATCCCCGGCCCGGTGCTGGGCGGGGTGTCGATCGTGGTCTTCGGGCTGATCGCCGTCGCCGGCGCGCGGATCTGGGTCGAGAACGGCGTCGACTTCGGCGACAACCGCAATCTGATCGTCGCCGCCGTCACGCTGGTGCTGGGGGCCGGCGACTTCACGCTCAAGCTCGGCAACTTCACGCTCGGCGGGATCGGCACCGCGACCTTCGGCGCACTGATTCTCTACGCGCTGCTGCGCGGCAAGTGACGCGGCGCGCGCCGGGCTCACTCGTCGCCCTCCGCACCCTCGGGGCAAACCGCACCACCGCGGCGTCAGCCGACCTCGGTCGCCCGGCGGCGGGCCCTCCCGGGCCTTCGCTTCGCGCGCCGGGCTCACTCGTCGGCCGGCCGCGGATATTTCCAGCGCTTCTGCAGCCACAGCCAGTCGGCGGGGGCTTCGCGCACGGCCGCTTCGAGCCGCCGAGCGAAACTCTCCATGATCGGCAGGCCGGCGGGGTCGTCGAACGGCGGCGCCGCCAGCGTGACGAAGCGCACCGAATAGTAGCCGCGGCGCAGCCGGCGCATGGCGACGAAGAGCACCGGCGACTCGAGGAAGCGCGCGATCTTCTCGGCGCCGACGAAGAACGCCGTGTCGCGATTGAGCATCCGCGTCCAGTACTTACGGTCCTCGGGTCGCGGCGTCTGGTCGGCGATCAGCGCGTAGCCGCGCAGCTGCCCCGACCGGTTCATCAGCTCGAACACGAAGTCGCCCTGCGGGATCGGGCTGCCGCCGAAGCGCGAGCGGGTCTCGCGCAGGAAGCGGTCGAGCCCCGCCAGCCGCTGCGGCTGGTAGACCGCGTCGATGGGGAAGCCGAAGGTGACGCCGCCGGAGAGCAGCAGCCACTCCCAATTGCAGTAGTGCGCGGCGAGCAGCACCACCGACTGGTCGCGCGCCGCCGCTTCGGTGATGACCTCGGGGTTCTCGAACACGACCCGGCGGCAGAGGTCGGCGGCATCGGCCCGCGCACCCCATATCATTTCAAAGAACAGGTCGGTGAAGCGGCGGCAGGTGTCGCGGCGAATCGCCTGCCGCTCCGCGACGCTGCGCTCGGGAAAGGACAGGGCCAGGTCGTGGTCGATCTGTTCGCGCCGCCAGCGCAACAGGTCGAACGCGACGAAGGACAGGACCGCACTGAAGGCGTAGAGAAGCGGCAGCGGCATGCCCGCCAGCCGGCGCAGCAGGAAGTGCATCGTGGGCCAAGGGTAGCAGAGGATGGGCGCTCCCGGGCAAAGCCGGCCGCGATGGCGGCGATGCGTCGCGGCACCGGGTCCCGCGACGCGGGAGGCGCACCGGCACCGGTCGACGACGGATTTGCGTAGACTTGCCCATCGCCCATGAGACTCGACGACGCCATCCGCCGGCGCGGCTTCCGCCGCTGGTACGAGCAGCAGCTGATCGACGGCCACCTGTGGCTGGTCACGGGCTTCCTCGCGCTGATCATGATGCTGATCGCGCTCGAGGTGATTCCCTTTCGCGATTCGGTCGCCGGCCTCTTCCTGCTGACGCTGATCGCGATCGTCGGCGGCGGGCTCTGCGTGCTGGCCTGGCGGCGCTTCACGCTGCTGCTGTTCCGCGCCGAGCACCTCGCCGAACGCGCGGTGTGCCCCGAGTGCGGCACGTACGCGCGATTCACCATCGAACAGGCCACCGAGGTCGCCGACGCGGTCGGCGGCTGGCGACTGGCGTTGCGCTGCCGCGAGTGCGCCTGCCGGTGGACGATGGAATGACGCGGACGGGTTTGCACCGCGTCCCATCGCCGGAGGAGAATGCGCATTGACCGGGGATGGGCGCGGCGGCCCCGCGATCGACGACGCGCACCCCGGAAGCAGCCAACCCACGGAGAAGAACGCAAATGCCCACGACACCCAGGGTCGCCCTCGTCACCGGCGCCGGCAGCGGCATCGGCCTGGCCGCCGCGCAGGCATTGCTGCGCCACGGCTACCGGGTGGTGCTCGCCGGGCGCCGGTTGGACCCGCTCGAGCAGGCGATCGCCGGCGCGGCCGCGGCGCCCGGGCAGGCGCTGGCGGTGACGGCCGACGTCAGCGACGAGGCGTCGGTCGTCGCGCTCTTCCAGCGCACCCGCGAGGTCTTCGGTCGCCTCGACCTGCTGTTCAACAATGCCGGGACCGGCGCCCCGGCGATACCGCTCGAGGACCTCACGCTCGCGCAATGGCGGGCCGTCGTCGACATCAACCTGACCGGCGCCTTTCTCTGCACGCGGGAAGCGATCCGGCTGATGAAGGCGCAGACACCGCGCGGCGGGCGGATCATCAACAACGGCTCGATCTCGGCGCACGCGCCGCGCCCGAACTCGGCGCCCTACACGGCGACCAAGCACGCGATCAGCGGGCTCACCAAGTCGACCTCGCTCGACGGACGCCGGCACGACATCGCCTGCAGCCAGATCGACATCGGCAACGCCGCCACCGAACTGGCGGCCAAGATGGCCACCGGCGTGCCGCAGGCGAACGGCAGCATCGCCGTCGAGCCGCTGATGGACGTCGCGCACGTCGCGTCGGCCATCGTCTACATGGCGGACCTGCCGCTCGACGCCAACGTGCAGTTCATGACGTTGATGGCCACCAAGATGCCCTACGTCGGGCGCGGCTGAACGCCGCTGCCGGCCGCGCGGCGTCAGCCGGCCGCGGGCCGCCGCGCGACGAGGTCGACGAGGGCCGAGCGGCCGCGGTGACCGCGGCCCTCCTCGATCTCGCTGTCGTGCTCGGCGAGCTGCAGGATCTCCCAGCCCGCGAACTCCTGCCGCAGCCACGCCGCCGTGTACATGTGCTCCCGCCGCGGCGGGCCGCCGGTCCCGTAGTCGACCTGCTCGGGCCGGTAGCCCTGCAGCAGGACGAGGCCGCCCGGACGCACGGCGGCGCGCAGGCCGGCGAACACCGCGCTCCGCGACGCGGGCGGCAGGAACTGGATGAAGATCGCGACCACCGCGTCGTAGGCGCGCTCGTCCCACGGCCAGCGGAGGATGTCGGCAACCGAGAGTTCGACCGCGACGCCGCGCTCGGCCGCCAGGCGCGCGGCCTTGGCCACGCCCTGCGGCGCGATGTCGAAGGCGGTGACCGCGTGCCCGCGCTGCGCCAGCCAGACGCTGTTGCGGCCCTCGCCGTCGGCGACGCAGAGCACCGACGCGCCGCGCGGCAACCGGTGCTCCGCGGCGGCCACGAAGGCGTTGGGCGCAGTGCCGAAGTGATAGTCGGCACCGGCGAAGCGGGCGTCCCAAGTCTCGCGCGGATTGTCGAAGCCGCTCATCGGTACCATTGTAAGCGTGGTCCCGTCGCCATGCGCACCGCGGCCGCAGGCGATGAATCGCGCCGGGGTGCGGCGAAAGGGTACACTTTGCGACTGCGCCGACCGAACCACGCTGCCGCTGGTGATGCCTGAACTGCCTTCCGCCGTGCCCGCCCCGATGACCACGCTCATCGACGACGATCATCCGCCGCGGCCGGAGGAAGCGCGGGCGCTGCTCGACCAATGCGCCGAGCAGTTCGCGACCCGGCTGGCGGCGGCTGCGCGCAGCTGCATCGAGGGCACCGACGACCTGTTCGAGACCGTCGCCGAGGTCGGCGATGGCGACGTGGCGCACTTCCGGCAGCACCGCGGCAAGTGGCTCGAGCACTTCCTGCACCTGTTGCGCGATCTCGTCCACCGGCGCCTCGCGGGCACACGGCGCAAGGGTCGCCGGCCCGACAGCGACGTCTCGCTGGCGACGCTGCGCGTGCTCTCCGCCTACGACCACGAGCGCCAAACGGCGATCGCCCGCGCCTCGACGGCGTTGGCGCGGGCCGCGCGGCGCGAGACCGGTGCGCTCGACCGGCGCGTTGGCCTGCTGCTCGCCGAGCGCCCGGGGGCGGAGGTCGACAACCCCTTCGGCATCGCCTACCTGCTCGACGCCATCGGCGCGTCCGCGCGCGCAACCTACCCCAACCCGCGGGTGTGGCGGCCGTTGATGGAGCGGTTGGTCGAGGATCTCGAGCCGGCGGTGGTCAAGACCTGCATCGCGCTCAATCGCCACCTCGCCGACCGCGGCGTGCTGCCCGAGATCAAGGCGGCGCTGCGCGCCCGCAGCGACCTGCGTCCGGCGGACGACAGCGAGCTGCTGCCGCTGTTCGAGAAGATGCTGCAGGAGGCCGGCCCGTCCGCCGAGACCCCGGCGATCGACGTGGCGGTGCCCGCGATCGACGAACTGCGCTCGGCGCAGCCGGCGCTGGTCTTCGTCGAAAAGGAGGGGTCGCCCCGCGCCGCCTCGCCTGCCGATGCGACCGGGCTGCCGCCTGCCGCGCCGCAAGTGCCGGCGGAGGTCGCGCGGGCGCTGTATTCCGCCTTCGCGCGCCATCTGGAGCGCAGCGCGGCGGCGCCGACGGCCAGCGCCGACGACACCGCGTTCCCGCAGCTCGATTCGCTGATGGCGCTGGGCAGCGCCAGCGCGATGATCGCCGCGCTGGACCAGTGGCAGCGCTTCGACCCCGAGACCGAGCTCGCAGCCGACACGGCGTCCGCGGACGCCACGCTGCAGTCGCTGCTGCCGCTGAACCGCCTGCCGCTGATCCGCAACGCCCTCGCCGCGAAGATCGCGAATCCCGCCGATCGCATGACGATGGACGTCGTGGCGCTGATCTTCGACTACATCTTTCGCGATCCCTCGATCCCCGAGGCGCAACGGCGGGTCTTCGCGCGGCTGCAGGTGCCGATCGCCAAGGCGGCCCTGCTCGACCGCAGCTTCTTTTCCGATCGCAACCACCCGGCCCGCCGGTTGCTCGACGACCTGGCCGCGGCCGCCGTCGGCGCGCAGGGCAACGACGACTACCGGACGGCCTTCGACGCGCTGGCGCGCGAGATCGTCGACCGGATCGCGGCGAACTTCGGCGTCGACGTGGCAGTGTTCGAGGCCGCCGACGCCGAGATCCGGCCCTTCGCGCTGCACGAGCAGACGGTCGCGGCCGTGGCCCTGCACGACGACATCGACACGGCGCTCGCCGCCGAGGCGTCCGACGCCGACCGCGCCGAGGTCCGGGCGCTGCTGCGCGACAGGCTTGCCGGCCTCGACGTCCCGTTCGAGGTGCGCAGCTTCACCGAAACCCTCTGGGCCGACCACCTGACGGCGATCCGCTCGACCGAAGGCACCCAGGGCGAGGCGTGGCGGGCGGCGATGACCACCCTCGACGACCTGCTGTGGAGCATCGCCGCCAAGGAGCGCAGCGCGCAGAAGGCACGGCTCACGCGGCTCATCCCGTCGCTGCTGCGCCGCCTGCGCGCCGGTGTCGACGCGACCGGGGCCGCGGGCGAGCGCGTCGGTGCGTTCTTCGACGCGCTCTACCGGCTGCACATCGACGTGCTGCGCCCGTCGACGCCGCCGCCTGCGTCGCCGCCGCCCGGCGGCGAGGCCCCGCAGCCGAACGTCGCGCCGGCGGCCCGCGCCCCGGCACCCGTCGCAACTTCAGCCGCGCCTGCGGCCGCACCGGTGCCGGCGACCGCCGGGCCGCCGGCGGCTTTCGGTCCGGCGACGGTGCACGATTTCGTCACCGAGATGGCGATCGGCACCTGGCTGCTGTTCCGGGACGGCGACGCGGAAACACCGGCGCGCCTGTTCTGGGTGAGCCCGCTGCGCACGCGCTACATCTTCACCACCCGCGGCCGCGGCAAGGCGCTGTCGTTCACGCCCGAGGAACTCGCCTGGCAGCTGGGCGCGGGGCGCGCGACGCTGATCCTCGAGCCGGTGCCGCTGTTCGATCGCGCCGTCAGCGCCGCGCTCGACACGCTGGCGGCCCGAGTGCCGGCGGCGGCCTGACCGCCGTGCCCGTCGTCTCGCTCTCCCGCGCGCGGCTCGCCTACGGTCACCAGCCCCTGCTCGACGGCGCCGACTTCCAGCTCGACGCACGCGAGCGCGTCGGCCTGATCGGCCGCAACGGCAGCGGCAAGTCGTCGCTGCTGAAGGTGCTCGCGGGCCAGGCGCACCTGGACGATGGCGAGCTCTGGCTGGCGCCGCAGGCGCGCGTCGCCTGCGTCGCGCAGGAGCCCGATCTCGATCCGGCGGCATCGGTCTACGATGCCGTCGCGCTGGGCATCGGCGCGGCGGGACAGCTGCTGGCCGACTATCACCACGCGACCGCGGCGCTGGCCGAGCACGCCGACGACGGCGCTGCGCTGGCGCGGGTCGACCGGCTGCAGGCCGAGCTCGACGCGACCGACGGCTGGACGCTCGGCCACCGCGTCGACACCGTCCTCTCCCGGCTGGAGCTGGCCGCCGACGTGCGCGTGGGGACGCTGTCCGGCGGCTGGCAGAAGCGGGTCTCGCTGGCGCAGGCGCTGGCCGCGGCGCCGGACGTGCTGCTGCTCGACGAGCCGACCAACCACCTCGACCTCGCCGCCATCGGCTGGCTCGAGGACCTGCTGCGCGGATTCCCCGGCGCCGTCCTCTGCGTCACCCACGATCGCCGCTTTCTCGATGCCGTCGCCACCCGCATCGTCGAGCTGGACCGCGGCCGGCTGCAGAGCTACCCCGGCAGCTTCGCCGCCTATCAGGAGCGCAAGGCGCGCGAGCTCGCCGACGAGGCCGTGGTCAACGCCAAGGCCGACAAGGTGCTGGCGCAGGAGGAGATCTGGATCCGCAAGGGCGTCGAGGCACGCCGCACGCGCAACGAAGGGCGGGTGCTGCGGCTGGAGGCGCTGCGCCGCGAACGCGCCGCCCGCCGCGAGCGGCTGGGCCAGGTCACGCTCCGGCTCGACGCAGGGGAGAAGAGCGGCAAGATGGTGGCCGAGCTCGACGGCGTGTGCAAAGCCTACGGCGGCCGCCGGCTGATCGACGGCTTCAGCGCCCGGATCATCCGCGGCGACCGCATCGGCCTCATCGGTCCCAACGGCGCGGGCAAGACGACGCTGCTGAAGCTCATCCTGGGCGAGATCGAGCCCGACTCGGGCACGGTCCGGCGCGGGGCCAATCTCGCCGTCGCCTACTACGACCAGCTGCGCGCCGCGCTCGACCCCGACCTGACGCTGCAGGACGCGATCAGCCCGGGCGCGGACTTCATCGACATCGGCGGCGTGCGCCGCCACGTCGTCACCTACCTCGGCGACTTCCTCTTTCCGCCGGAGCGCGCGCGCTCGCCGATCCGCTCGCTGTCCGGCGGCGAGCGCAACCGCCTGCTGCTCGCGCGCCTGTTCTCGCAGCCGGCCAACGTGCTGGTGCTGGACGAGCCCACCAACGACCTCGACATCGAGACGCTGGAGCTGCTGGAGGCGCTGCTGCAGGACTACGCGGGCACGATCTTCCTGGTCAGCCACGACCGCGCCTTCCTCGACAACGTCGTCACCCAGACCTACGTGTTCGAGGGCGCCGGCAAGTTGCAGGAATACGCGGGCGGCTATTCGGACTGGCACGCCTACCAGACGGCGCGGGATGCCGAGCGCGAAGCCGCGGCGCGGCAGGTCGGCGCGGCCACGCGCGCCGGCAGGGCGCCGGCAGCCGCCGCGCGCGGGCCCGAGGGCGCGCCGCCGCGGCGCGAAGGGAAGCTCAACTACAACGAGCAGAAGGAGCTCGCCGCGCTGCCGCAGCGGATCGAGGAGCTCGAAGCGCGCAGCGCCGCGCTGCGCGAGCGCTTCGCCGACCCCGCGCTCTATCGCGACGCGCCGGCGGACGTCCGCGCGCTCGGCGTCGAGCAGGAGGCGATCGAGGACGAGCTGGCCGTCGCCTACGCGCGCTGGGAAGCGCTGGAGACGCGCAGCGCCGGCGGCTGACCCACCCCCGGCCGACGCGATCCGCCTACAGGAACCGCCACACCAGATAGGCGTGCGAGATGACGATGCTGATCAGCATCAGCGGGAAGCCGACCTTCATGTACTCGACGAAGCGGAAGTGGGTGCCGGCGCGGCCCGCGAGCCCGGCGACGACGAGGTTGGCCGACGCGCCGATCAGCGTGCCGTTGCCGCCGAGGCAGGCGCCCAGCGACAGCGCCCACCACAGCGGCATGATCGCCTGCTCGCCGCCGAATGCGGGCGCCAGGTCCTTGATCAGCGGGATCATCGTGGCGACGAAGGGGATGTTGTCGATGAACGCGGAGACGATCGCCGACGACCAGAGGATCAGCACCGCCGCGAGCGGGAAGTCGCCCTGGGTGAAGTCGACCAGCCCCTGCGCCATGAGGTGGATCAGCCCCGCCTTCTCGACGCCGTAGACCAGCACGAAGAGACCGAGGAAGAACATCAGCGTGATCCACTCGGCCTCGGACAGCGCGGCGTGGACGTTGTGCGACTGCGTCTCGGCGTCCTTGCCGAGGTTGTCGAGCAGCAGCAGCACCGCGGCGCCGAAGATGGCGATGGTCGCCGGCTCGATCTTTATCTCCCGCTGCAGCATGAAGCCGAGGATCACCAGCCCGATGACGACCAGCGACTGCTTGAGCAGCCGCGGATCGGTGATCGCCTCGCGCTCGCTGAAGTTCATCACCCGCTGCCGGTCCTCGGGCGTCGCCCGCAGGTGCCGCCCCCAGATGAAATAGAGCGGGACCATCGTCACCGCCAGCACGACGACGACGACCGGCGACAGCGCCACCACGAAGTCGTTGAAGGTGAGGCCGACCGCCGAGCCGATCATGATGTTCGGCGGGTCGCCGATCAGCGTCGCCGTGCCGCCGATGTTCGAGGCGAGGATCTGGGCGAAGAGGTAGGGGTAGGGCTTGACGCGCAGCTCCTCGGTGATCAGCAGCGTCACCGGCACCGTCAGCAGCACCGTGGTCACGTTGTCGAGCAGCGCCGAGAACACCGCGGTGACGATCGACATCATCAGCATCACGCCCCAGGGGCTCGCCTGCACCTTCTTCGCCGACCAGATGGCGACGTACTGGAACAGCCCTGAGCGGCGGGTGATGTTGACGATCAGCATCATCCCCAGCAGCAGCCCGAGGGTGTTGAAGTCGACGGCGCCCATCGCCTCCTTCTGCTCGGCCACGCCCAGCAGGATGACGAGGCCGGCGCCGGTCAGCGCGATGATCGCGCGATTGAGCTTCTCGCTCATGATCACCGCGTAGGTGAGCACGAACAGGATGGTCGCCACCCACAGCGGGCTCCAGCCGAAGATCACCGTCGAGGCGTGCTGCGCGGCACCGTGCATGTCAGGCCTCCCGAAGGGCCGCCCCGAGGGAGGCCTGGGCCCCCTTCCGGGGGAAGCGAACACAAGGCCGAAGGCCGCAGGACAGCCGAAGGCTGGTCCCGCGAAGCGGGATGCGGCTTTGCCGCACAAAGTGAGCAACGGGGGCGTTTCATCCTAGTCTCCCGCGCCGTGCAGCGCCGCGAGCACGTCGCGCGCGCCCGCCATGCCGACGAGCCGCCCCGAGTCGCGCGTGACCACCGGGATGTTGTTCGCGCCCTTGTACAGCAGCAGCACGACCTCCAGCGGCGAGGTGTCCGGGTGGACCACGTGGTCGGGCTTGACGACGAAATCGCGCACCGGCGCCTCCTCGATGCCGCGCATGCGCTCGCGCAGCTGCCCGAGCGAGTCCGACACGAAGGCGAGGTCGGGCATGCCGTAGCCCAGCAGCGCGGCCTTCGGCAGCAGCGAGGCGAACAGGCGGTCGAGCTTGAACAGGCCGACGAGGCGCCCCTCGGCGTCGACCACCGGCAGGTCGGAGACGCGGTCGGCCAGCATGCGCCGCGTCGCCTCGCCGACGCGGTCGCGCTCGGCCAGCGCCGCGTACGCGGTGTTGTAGATCATGGTGTCGCCCATCGCCTGCGCCCCCCTGGCTCGCCCGGGTCGCGCGCGGAACCGCGCGCCCCGTTCTCTTGTCCGGAGGCGTCGCGCCCCCTTGTGCCGGTGAATTCTAGCCGATAATGGCGGGCCGACCGCGAACGCCGCCGCGTCGCGCGCACAACGACCACGAAAGACGCCATGCAAGGCATCCGCTTCCAACTGCAAGGCGAATACATCGCGCTCAACGACCTGCTGAAGGTGGCCGGGCTGGTCGACAGCGGCGGCGCCGGCAAGGCGCTGGTCGCCACCGGTGCGGTGCGGGTCGACGGCCGGCGCGAGACGCGCAAGACGTGCAAGATCCGCGCGGGACAGAAGGTCGAGGTCGCCGGGGCGCGCATCGTCGTCAGCGCGCCGGACCCGGTCGCGCCGACCGACGCCGGCGACGTGCTATAATCCCGTCACGCGGCAACTTGTCCAGTCCCCCTGCCGCTGTCGAATCCGACTCCCCGCTCCACCCCCGATATGCCTGCGACTGGCGCCCGAATGCGGCGACAGGCCGATCCGTTTCCCCGAAGGTCTTCATGTCTTTTTCCTCGCTCGGCCTTGCCGACGCGCTCGTTCGTGCGGTCACCGAACAGGGCTACACCGAACCCACGCCGATCCAGAAGCAGGCGATCCCCGCCGTGCTCGCGGGCGGCGACCTGCTTGCCGGCGCGCAGACCGGCACCGGCAAGACCGCCGGCTTCGTGCTGCCCATGCTGCAGCGCCTTTCCACCCGCGCCCCGTCCGTGGCGGGCGCCGCGACCGGCAAGAAGCCGATCCGCGCGCTGATCCTCACGCCCACGCGCGAACTCGCCGCGCAGGTCGAGGAGAGCGTGCGCGTGTACGGCAAGCACCTGCGCGTCTCGTCGATGGTGATCTACGGCGGTGTCGGCATCAACCCGCAGATCGCGCAGCTGCGCCGCGGCGTCGAAGTGCTGGTCGCCACGCCGGGCCGGCTGCTCGACCACCAGGGCCAGGGCACGCTCGACCTGTCGCGGGTCGAGATCCTGGTCCTCGACGAGGCCGACCGGATGCTCGACATGGGCTTCATCCGCGACATCAAGCGGATCCTCGCGCTGCTGCCCGAAGAAGCGGCAGAACCTGCTGTTCTCGGCGACGTTCTCCGACGAGATCAAAGACCTCGCCGACAGCCTGCTGAACGCGCCGGCGATGATCGAGGTCACGCCGCGCAACTCGACGGTCGAGATCATCGCCCAGCGCGTCCACCCGGTCGACCGCGACCGCAAGCGCGAGCTGCTGACGCACCTGATCGGCAGCAACAACTGGCACCAGGTGCTGGTGTTCACCCGCACCAAGCACGGCGCCAACAAGCTCGCCGAGCAGCTCGGCAAGGACGGCATCACCGCGCTGGCGATCCACGGCAACAAGAGCCAGGGGGCGCGCACCCGCGCGCTGGCCGAGTTCAAGGACGGCAGCCTGCAGGTGCTGGTCGCGACCGACATCGCCGCGCGCGGCATCGACATCGACCAGCTGCCGCACGTCGTCAACTACGACCTGCCCAACGTGCCCGAGGACTACGTGCACCGCATCGGCCGCACCGGGCGCGCCGGCGCGAGCGGCGAGGCGATCTCGCTGGTCTGCGTCGACGAGCACGAGTTCCTGCGCGACATCGAGAAGCTGCTCAAGCGCACGCTGCCGCGCGACGTGGTCGCGGGCTTCGCGCCGGACCCGCACGCCCGCGCCGAGCCGATCCTGCAACGCCAGGGGCGCGGCGGTGGCGGCGGCCGGGCACCGGCGCGATCGCAGCCGGGCCCGGGCCGCAACACGACCGGCCGCGCCCCGACGGCGCCGGCGGGCCACGCCGCGGCGCATCGCGGCGCCGGCGGCAGCGGCGGCGCGCAGGCCAGGACCGGCGCCAAGCCGGCGCCCAAGGCGCGGACGGCACCCGCGGCGGGAACGCCCAAGCCGGTCGCGCGCACCGCGACGGCAGCACCTGCTCCGCGCTCGCCGCTGGCGGCGCAGCATCGGCCGGTGAACCGCGGGCGCTGACATCCCGCAGCCCGCGCCGGCCGCCGCTGACCGACCGACCCGATGCAGGCCTTCCAGCACCTCGTCGCCCTGACTGCGCCGCTGTTCGCGCTGGTCGCGCTGGGCTACGCGCTCTCCGCGTGGGGGCGCTGGCCGCAGGCGGGTGCCGACGCGCTGACGCGCTTCGTGTTCTCGGTCGCCGTGCCGGTGCTGCTGTTCCAGCTGATGAGCGGGTTCTCGCGCCTGCCGCCGGTCGACCCCTGGGTGCTGGTCGCGTACTTCGGCGGCTGCATCCTCGTCTTCGTCGTCGCGCGCATCGTGGCGCTGACGCTGTTCCGCCTCGACGGCGCCGCGCAGTCGATCTTCGCGCTGGGGGCGATCTTCTCGAACAACGTGCTGCTGGGCATTCCGCTCGCCAAGCTGACGCTGGGCGAGGCGGCGATCCCCGCCTTTTCGCTGGTGCTGGTGTTCAACGCGCTGCTGCTGTGGACGCTGTGCACGGTGTCGGTCGAGTGGGCGCGGCACGGCGAGTTCTCGCTGGCGGGCATCGGGCAGACGCTGCGCGAGGTGATCACCAATCCGATCGTCGCCGGAATCCTCGCCGGCACCGCGTGGAGCTACACCGACTGGACGCTGCCGGCGGTGATCGGGCAGACGATGACGCTGATCAGCCAGGCGGCCGTCCCGCTGTCGCTGATCGCGCTGGGCATGGGGCTCGCCGAGTACGGCGTGCGCGGCGGCTGGCGCGAGAGCCTCGCCATCACCGGGCTCAAGCTCGTGCTGCAGCCGCTGACGGTGTTCGCGCTGGCGCGGCTGCTCGACCTGCCGCCGCGCGAGACGCAGGCGATCGTGCTGATGGCCGCGCTGCCGGTGGGTGCCAACGTCTACCTGATGAGCCGGCAGTTCGACACGCTGGGCGGGCCGGTCGCGACCAGCCTCGTGCTGTCGACCGCGCTCGCCGCGGCGAGCACGCCGCTGGTATTGGCGCTGCTCGGCGCCGGAACGCGCTGAGCGAGGCCGCCAGCCCGCGCAACAGCACACGGCCCTGGGCCCGCCCGGCCCCGGCGGGGCCGCCTCCCCGCGGGGGCGGCGGGCCGCCCGGCCCCGCGCCGCCCGCGCCCGGGCCCGGGGGCGCGCGCCCCCCCGGCCCCGCGCGGGGGGGGGGACGCCCCCGCCCCCCGCCGCGGGCGGCAGCGGGGGCGGGCCCCCCCCCCCCGGCGCCGGGGCCGGGCCCCCCCCCCCCCCCGGCGGCGGCGTTGTTGCCGCGCCCGGCCGCCCCCCCCGCCCGGCCCGGGGGGGGAGCCCCCCCCGAAGCCCCCCCGGCGGCGCCCCCCGCGCCGGCCCCCCCCCCCCCCCCCCCCCCCCCCCCCCCCCCCCCCCCCGCCGGCCGCCCCCCCCCGGCCCCCCCCGCCCGGGCGCGCGCGCCGACCGCCGCCCCCGCCGCCCGCCCCCCCCCCCCCCCCCCCCCCCCCCCCCCGCCCCCCCCCGCCCCGAAGGCGCGCGGGGCCCCGCGCCCGCGACGCCAGCACCCCCCCGCGCGCCCCGCCCCCCGCCCCGCCCCCCCCCCCCCGCCCGCGCGCCCCCGCCCCCCCCCCCCCGGGCCCCCCCCCCGACCCCCGGGGGCCGGGGCGACGATGGCGCTGCGGGCCACGGTGTTCAAGGTCGAGCTGTCGATCGCCGACATGGATCGCGGCTACTACCGCGACCACGTGCTGACACTCGCCCGGCACCCGTCGGAGACCGACGAGCGGCTGATGGTCCGCCTGCTCGCCTTCGCGCTCTGCGCCGACGAGGGGCTCGCCTTCGGCCGCGGGCTGTCTGCCGACGACGAGCCCGACCTGTGGCAGCGCGACCTCACCGGCGTGATCCGGCTGTGGATCGACGTCGGGCTGCCCGACGAAAAGACCATCCGCCGCGCCGCGGGGCGAGCCGGCGCCGTGCGCCTCTACGCCTACGGCGGGCGCAGCGTCGGCGTCTGGTGGGACCGCGTCGGCGCGCGGCTTTCGACCATCGACCGGTTGACCGTGATCGAAATTCCGCGCGAAACCACCGCGGCGCTCGCCGGCCTGGTCGATCGCTCGATGCGCCTGCAGTGCACGATCCAGGACGGTCACGCGTGGGTGGCCGACGACCGGACCTCGGTGGAGGTGACCCCGCGCTGGCTCAAGGGAGATCCGGTGCCGCGCTGAGAGGCTGCGGCCCACGTTGCGCATTTCGGCGCGGCACCCGAGAATGTCCGGCGCGGCACCGCTGCCGCGCCGTCGCAAATCCAAGGAGGCGTTCGATGAGCAAAGGCAAGGCAACCCCGCCGTTCGCAGGCGCCAAGGGCAAGACCGGTGCGCCGGCCGGCACGACGCCGGCGCGGCCCCGCCCCGCGGCCGTCGTGCCGCGGATTGCCGTGCGCACCCGCGCCAGCCCCAAGGGTCGCTGAACCGTCTCAAGGAAACGCCGGGCCGCCCCAAGTTTCCTTGGCCCCCGCGGGGGGCGGGCTGGGCGCAGCCCGGCCTTGGGGGCGGTCAGTAATCGAGCCACTCGATCTCGGTCACCGGCGGAGCGCCGGTCACGCGGGTGATCGTCGCCGTCAGCAGGTCGACGCTGTTGTCGAACGCGCCGTGCGCGGCGGCGATGCTCTCGCCGGTGCGGGTGGTGCGCACGCGCGGTGCCGTCACCGGCGTCCGGGTCGCTCCCGCCAGCCCCGCCTGCAGCCGCACGAGCAGCGGCAGTTCTCGCTCCGCCCAGTAGTCGCCGCTGTTGAACGCCGGATCGAGCGCGCGCTCCATGCCGAGGAGCGGCATCTTCCGCTCGTCGTCGAGCGCGCGGCTCACGAGGTAGAGCAGCGACTTGCCGTAGAGATTGGCCGCCGCCGAGCCGACCAGAAAATCGTCCTTCTCGTTCTGCTCCGACAGGTGGTGCAGAAACATCCGCTCCGGCGCGAGCACGGCGGCCGGCGCGCCGACGAAGTGCGCGACCGCGAAGCGGGCCGAGCAGGCCGCAGCGAACAGCGCGCAGCTGTCGACGCGCACGCCGCCCGCCGCGCGCCCCAGGCGGTCGACGAGGTGTCCGAGCAGGATCGAGCCGGCCGAGTGCCCGGCGAGATGCAGCTCCAGGGCGCTGCCGGTCGCCGCGAGCGCGGTCCGCAGCTCGGCCAGCGCGCCGGCGAGCAGCGCCAGCAGATGGCCGTCGCGGGCCCCGCGCTCGGCGTTCTCGCGCATCTCGGACCACAGCCCGCGGACGGTGACCCGCGCCAGACGCTCGACTCCGCGATCCCACTGCTCGTCGTCGATGCCGAGCAATGCGCCCGAGCGGTCGCCCGTACCGAGGCCGAAGAACGCCCGCACGTGGTCGGCGAAGACGTCCTGCAACGTCTCCAGCGGGCCGGTCTTCCAGGTGAGAAACAGCGGATAGATGCCGTTGGCGAGCAGGTACGGCGCCACGACGCGGATGCGGGCGATCGACTCGGCCTCGGCGTTGAGACCGCCGTGCGCATAGACGAGCAGGCGCAGCGGCGCGCCGGCCACCGCTGCCGCCAGCGGCCGCGCGAGCGCGATGTCGCGGACGTAGGCGAGCGCGTCGCCGCCGACGCCGCGGGTCACGTCGGCCACGTCGACCGCGCCGTCGTTGCCGGCCACCAGCGTGTGGGCGTAGGCGCGGGCTGTGCTCCACGGGTGGTACGCGGGATTGCGGAACTCGTGGTCGATCGGCCAGGGATCGTCGGGCGGGTTGTGCGGGTTGCGGGCGGACTCGTCGCGCGTGGACAGCGACCGGCCGCTTCCCACCGGCCAGCGGACGCCGGCCAGGCGCTCGGTCGAGGGCTCGCAGGGAACGCCGAGCGCGCAGACCCAGGCGTCGGTGGCGTGGATCGCCCAGTCGTCGTAGCGCAGCACCGCGAAGCCGCGGGCACCCCAGCGCTCGCCCCAGGAGTTCTGCACGACGAAGCCGTGCTCGTTGTAGCCGACCAGCGCGAACGCGTGCCCTCCGCGCTGCCTGTCCGCCGGATCGGGCAGCGGAATCAGCGGCAGATCGGCGTGCCGGCGCGGCATCGGTGCCGCGGCGACCCGGGCCCAGCCCGGGTGCGTGCGTGCCGACACGTAGACGGCGCCGATGTCGGCGATCGCTGCCTGCAGGTCGACGACCGATCGGCGGTCGACCCGGTAATAGACGCCCAGCGGGCGCGTGATCGCATCGCGCTCCCATCCCTGCTGCGGCGGCAGCAGCACCGCCCTGCCCGCCCGGTTGCGGTACGGCCAGAGCTCGGCGCTGCAGACGCCGTGCTTGTGCCAGCCCTTCAGCGCCCCGCGGCAGGACGAGCCGTCGTACTGCTCGCCCGGCCACTCGTCGTAGCGGCGCGCGAGCTCGTAGAGCATCCGCGGGCTGACCGCGGCCACCGGGCCGGCGTGACCGCTGTCGATCGCGCGCGTCCACAGCAGGTAGTTGACGACGCAGGCGAGACCGAAGCCGGTGCAGGCGCCGTCGCGCTGCTGATCGTCGACCCGGCCGGCCTCGATGTAGCCGGGCAGCCAGCGCGCCACCGACGCGTCGTCGGGCCACAGCGGCGGCAGCGAGCGCAGCGGCGGCGCGTAGGCGCGGTCGCGCAGGTCCACGCGATCCGGGCGCGCATCGAACAGCCGGCGCGCGTACCCCTCGGCGGCGTTCCGCGGCGCCGACCGGCGGCGCGCCCGCGGCGTCGAAACCGTCGCTGCCGGTGCCGCCGCGACGGCACCGGTCTTGCCGCGCACTTTCCTGGTCGCCATTCCGCACTCCGCGTTCGCGCTTGCCGCGCGGCCGGATTGCCGTCGCGGTGCCTCGCCCGGTGACGCTACACCGCCGGTCGCGCGGGCGTCAACGCGGAGGACCCGCCCGGGCGATAATGCCAGCTCATGTCGGCCGCGACGCGTAGGGCCGGCATCCGATCGACAGGAGGAACGACGCCATGCCCCGCGCACCCGTCCCCGGCAAGCCCCCGCGTTCGCGCGCCAGGACTGCGCCGGCAAAGCCCGCCACCACCGCGCCCGCGACCGATGCCCCGACGGTGACCGGCAGCCCGCGCGCGGCCGCCACCCCGACGGTGACCGGCACCCCGAAGGCCGCGGGTGCGCCGCGACCGCGGCGCGTGGCCAGCGGCGACATCGGCCCCACGCGCAGCCAGGAGGCGATCGAGAAGCACGCGGTCGGCGACAACGTCGTCGGCGCCACGGTCGCGCAGCTCGAGGCCTTCGGCGACATCCTCGCCGGCCGCTCGCCGCAGGACGCGGCGGCGCTGCTGCGCCAGCTGCTGCACGAGCAGGAGCGCAAGGCAGTGACGGTCGCCGCGAGCCCGGACGACGAGCTCGCCGACGACTGGCGCACCGGCGCCTATCCGTACAAGAACCTGATGGCGCGCAAGACCTACGAGCGGCAGAAGTACCGGCTGCAGGTCGAGCTGCTGAAGCTGCAGGCCTGGGTCAAGGAGACCGGCCAGAAGATCGTCGTGCTGTTCGAGGGCCGCGACGCCGCCGGCAAGGGCGGCACCATCAAGCGCTTCATGGAGAACCTGAACCCGCGCGGCGCGCGGGTCGTGGCGCTGGAGAAGCCGACCGAGCTGGAACGCGGCCAGTGGTACTTCCAGCGCTACGTCGAGCACCTGCCGACCGCGGGCGAGATCGTGCTCTTCGACCGCTCGTGGTACAACCGCGCCGGCGTCGAGCGCGTGATGGGCTTTTGCACGCAGAAGGAGTACCTCGAGTTCATGCGCCAGGCGCCCGAGTTCGAGCGCATGCTGGTGCACAACAACACGCACCTGGTCAAGTACTGGTTCTCGGTCAGCCGCGCCCAGCAGCGCCGCCGCTTCAAGGAGCGCCAGGTCCACCCGCTGAAGCAGTGGAAGCTGTCGCCGATCGACATGGCCTCGCTCGACAAGTGGGACGACTACACCAAGGCCAAGGAGGCGATGTTCTTCTACACCGACACCGCCGACGCGCCGTGGACGGTGATCAAGTCCGACTGCAAGAAGCGGGCGCGGTTGAACGCGATGCGCTACCTGCTGCACAAGCTGCCGTATTCGAACAAGGACCTCGAACGCATCGGTCCGCTCGACCCGCTGATCGTCGGCCGCGCGCACGTCGTCTACGAGCGCGGCGAGAAAGTGAGCGAGCCGCTGTTGTGAGCGCGGCACCCCCCGGTGCGCCGCCGCTCGACCGCGCGGCGGTCGCGGCGCTGCGCGTGCTGGCGACGCGCTTCGGTGCGGGGACCGCCGCGGCCAAGGCGCGCGCGCTGGCCGCCGCGGCGCGACGGGCGATCGTCGACGCGCCCACGCTGCTCGCCTATCACGACGCGCTGCTGTTCCTGCTCGCGTACCCGGAAGCGCCCGCGCTCCGCGACGCCGCCGCGCGGGAACTCGCCCGCGTCGCCGGGACGACCCGCGGCCTGATGCAGCAGGGGCCGGCGGCCGCCCGGCGCGCGCTGGAGCACTCCGGGCTCGCCTGGACGGAGTGGACGATCGACTTCGGCTTCGACATCGCGCGCTGGCTGGTACGCCGCTTTCCGGCCCACGCCGCGCTGCACTCGTTCGCCGCCGACGGCGTCCCCGCGCGCAGCCTGCTCGCCGGCGCGCTGCTGCCGCTCGAGTTCGAGCTGGCCGCCGCGGGCAGCGAGGATTCCGCCGCGTTCGTCGCGCAGGCGCGAGGCGCGGCGGCGACGCCGCTGCGCTGGCTGGTCGATGCCCTGCTGCGCCTGCCCGCCGACGATGTGCTGCGCGACCGGCTGTGGGAGGCCCTGCACCCCTACGTGACGATCCGGCCGGCAGACGCTGCGCTGTCGCGGACGTTCGTCCGCGGGCTGCGGCGACCGACGTACTTCCACGCGGCGGGACTGCTGCGTTCGGTCGACCCGGCGCGGCTGATCCGGCAGGCGCTGCCCCGGCCGCGCCGCCTCGCCGCGGCCGAGCGCCTGTTCATCGTCGACGCCGGACGGGCGATGCTGGCGGCGCTCGGGCGGGAGACCGATGCCATCGCCCTCGCCGATCCGACTCGGGTCGCCTGGTACGACCTGCCGCGCGGCGCGTCGATCGCGCTCTACGTGCAGCAGGCGCTGCACCGCAGCCCGCTCGATGCGCACGTCGGCTTCGTGCTGTTCAAGAACGGCCTTCCGGTCGGCTACGGCGGCGGATGGCCGTTCCTCGGCAGCTGCAGGATCGGCATCAACGTCTTCGCGCCCTACCGCGGCGGCGAGTCGGCCTACCTCTTCTGCCAGGTGCTGCGCACCTACGCGCGGCTGTTCGGCGTCGATCGCTTCGTCGCCGAGCCGTCGCAGTACGGCGGCAGCAACCGCGAGGGCCTGCAGTCGGGCGCCTTCTGGTTCTACTACCGGCTGGGCTTCCGCCCGGTCGACCGCCGGCCCGCCGCGCTCGCGGCCGAGGCCTTTGCCCGGATCGAGGGCGACCCGGGCCATCGCGAGCCGCTCGCGTCGCTGCGGCGCTTCACCGGCGGCGACATCGCGCTGCAACTCGGCGGCCCTGCCGCGGCACCGGCCTGCGAGCCCGCGGCGCTCAGCCGGGCCGTGACCGCATGGGTCGACGCGCACCACGCGGGAAACCGCCGGCGGGCCGAAGCGGCGGCGTTGAGCACCGTCGCGCGGGCGCTCGACCTCGGCGCCGCGGCGCGCTGGAGCGACGGCGAGCGGCACGCGCTGCGTGCGCTGGCACCGCTGCTGGCGCTGCTGCCCGGTCTCGCCCGCTGGCCGCTCCGCGACCGCCGCGCGCTGGTCGCACTCATCCGGGCGAAGGCGGGCGACGAGGTGCGTTTTCACCGACTGCTCGGCGCGCACACCCGGCTGCGCGCCGCGCTGACGACGCTCGCCGCGACCGGGACACGTTAGAATCGCGGTCGCGACGGCGGCTGCGTCGCCCATTCCCCCCCGACGACCGACGACCGACGACCCGCGATGCCCGAAACCGAGAAGAAACGCGACTATTCCGTCCGCCACTCCGCCATCCACGGCCGCGGCGTGTTCGCCGCCCGCAAGATCCGCAAGGGCAAGACGATCATCGAGTACCGCGGCGATCGGACGACCTGGGACATCGCGTCGCTGCGCCCGGACAGCGATCCCGACAACCCCTATCACACCTTCATCTTCGAGTTGTCCGACGGCCGCGTGATCGACGCCGGCGTCAAGGGCAACGCGGCACGCTGGATCAATCACTCCTGCGATCCCAACTGCATCACCCGCGAGGACGAGAAGGGTCGGGTGTTCATCGAGGCGCTGCACAGGATCCCGCCCGGCGAGGAGCTGACCTACGACTACCGGCTTTCGTACGACGGCCGGATCACGCGCAAGGTCCGCGAGGCGTTCGCCTGCCGCTGCGGCATGGCGAAGTGCCGCGGCACGATGCTGCTGGAGAAGAAAAAGAAGAAGCGCAAGGCCGCCCGCAAGAAGTAGCGGCGCCACGGCGCCGGCAAGCGTTCCGGGCAGCGGCGCGTTGCGGCGGCGGCGGCGCACCGGCACAATGGGCGAGCGCGCCCGACCGCGTTCGGCGGCACGCCCTCTTCGACTGCCGGAATCCTCTGCCATGGCACGCAAGCGTCCCCTCTCCGCCGCCGGTACGCTGGTCGTGCTCGAGCACGTGTCGCAGGTGCTGGCGGACAACCCGCTCGGCGACCCGCACCGGCGCAAGCTGGCCGTCTGGCTGCCGCCGCAGTACGACGAGGGCCGCGGTGGCGGTCGCGGCCGGCGCTTCCCGGTGCTCTACGACCTGGTCGGCTTCACCGGCAGCGGGCCGGCGCACACCAACTGGAAGCCGTTCGGCGACAACGTGCCGGAGCGCGTCGCGCGCCTCGTGCACGACCGCAGGATGGGCCCGGCGATCGTCGTCTTTCCCGACTGCTTCACCGCGTACGGCGGCAACCAGTACGTCAACTCGCCGGCGATCGGCCGCTATGCCGACTACCTGACCCGCGAAATCATCCCCTTCGTCGACCGCGAGTTCCGCAGCCTCGCGGCGCGCGAACACCGCGGCTGCTTCGGCAAGTCCTCGGGCGGCTACGGCGCCATCGTCCACGGCATGAAGTACGCGCGGCACTGGGGTGCCGTCGCCAATCACTCCGGCGACGCGCATTTCGATTTCGTCTATCGCTGCGACTGGCCCAACACCCTCGACGAACTGGCGCGCTACCGCGAACCCCGGCGCCGCGACGGCGCCTGTGTCCCGCTGCCGGATGCGCGCGCGCGGCGGCGCCTCGCCGAAGGGCTGGACGACGGCCGCGTGGCGCGCTTCCTCCAAGCCGTCTGGGGCAAGGAGAAGCTCTCGCTCGGCGAGGGCCACGCGCTGATGAATCTCTGCATGGCCGCGACCTACGATCCCGATCCGGCGGCGCCGCAGGGCTTTCGGCTGCCGTTCGACCTCGAGACCGGCGAACTCATCCCCGCGCGCTGGCGCAACTGGCGCCGGCACGACCCGATCCACCTCGTCGGCCGCTACCGGGCGAACCTGGCGACGCTGCGCGGCATCTACATCGACTGCGGCTGGCGCGACCAGTACCATATCCACTACGGTACGCGGATCCTCTCCGCCCGGCTGACCGCGGCCGGGATCGGCCACGTGTACCAGGAGTTCGACGACAACCACTCGGACATCGACTATCGGATGGACACCAGCCTGCCGTTTCTCTATCGGGCGCTGAAGCCATGACGGGCCACGGCCCATGTGCAGGTCATCGGCCATGAAGGGCCCGGCCGACCGCAATGTGCAGGGCGGCACGCTCGCACCCTGCTCGACGTCGCCGCGCACCGGCTTCTTCCGCGATGGTTGCTGCAACACCGGCCCCGAGGACCACGGCCTGCACGTCATCTGTGCCCGGATGACGGCCGAGTTCCTCGCCTACTCGCGCGCACAGGGCAACGACCTGACGACGCCCGCGCCCGAGTTCGGCTTTCCGGGACTGAAGCCGGGCGACCGCTGGTGCCTGTGCGCCGGTCGCTGGCGCGAAGCCTACGCGGCCGGGCGGGCGCCGCCGGTCGTGCTTGCGGCGACCCACGAGGAAGCGCTGGCCGTCGTTCCGCTGGCGGCGTTGCGCGAGCATGCGCTGGACGGCGACTGAGAGGCCGAGAGTCTTTCGATGCAGGCCCTGCGCTACGACCGCTACGGCCCGGCCGACCGGCTCTACGTCGCCGAGGTCCCCGAGCCCGCGTGCCCGGCGGGCGGGTTCAAGCTGCGCGTGCGCGCGGTCGGCCTCAATCCCCTCGACTGGAAGATTCGTGCCGGTCACCTGGCGCTGGTGCCGGTGTTCGACCGACCGCCGCGCGGCGTCGGCTGCGACTTCGCCGGCGAGATCGTCGGGGTCGGCGGCGGTGCCACCCGCCACTTCGTCGGCCAGCGCGTTTTCGGCTCGCTGCCTCCCTTCGGCCGCCAGGGCGCGCTGGCGGAGATGATCGCCGTCGCCGGCGACCAGGTGGCGGCGCTACCCGACGGCGTGGGCTTCGAAACCGCGGCGGCGCTGCCGATCGCCGGCGGCACCGCGGTGCAGGCGCTGGAGGACCACGCGCAGCTGCAGCCCGGCCAGAAACTGCTGGTCACCGGCGCCGCCGGCGGGGTCGGCCACTTCGCCGTCCAGCTCGGCAAGCACCTCGGCGCCACGGTCACCGCCGTGTGCGGGCCGGCGAACGTCGATTTCGTCCGCGGCCTCGGCGCCGACGCGGTGATCGACTACACGCACGAGGACTTCCTGCGGCGCAACGAGAATTTCGACGTCGTGTTCGACGCCGCCTGCAGCAGCGATTATCTCGCCTGCCGCCGCGTGCTCGTGCCGACCGGCGTCTACGTCAACACCTCGGGCAGCGCCGGCGCCGCGCTGCGGACGATGGGGGCCGGTATCTACGCGCGCCTCGCGACCGCGCAGCGGGCGGTCGCGCTGGTGCTCGCCAATCGTCGCCCGATGTGGGAACGGCTGGGGCGCTACGCCGCCGCCGGTGTGCTGCGGCCACAGATCGCCCCGCCGATCGGGCTGACCGGAGTCGCCGCGGCGCAGCGGACGATGGAAACCGGGCACGGCCGCGGCAAGATCGTCGTGACGCTCCCTTGAATCCCGGACGCGGCGGCGCCATCTGCCCATTGCGGCAACCTGGAGCCCGAGGCAGCGATCTGTCGGACTACCTTCCTGCCGCGCACTCCGGTATTCGCCCATGGGGCGGCCCGGCGGGCTCAATGCGGTAGCGGGTCCGTCCGCTCCGTTCCCCGTCGACGGGTTCGCTGATTCACGACCGAGGAGTCCCGATGCACCTCGTCTGTCCCGGCTGCAGCACGGTCAATCGCGTCGCCGGCGAACGGCTGAACGAACACCCGGTCTGCGGCAGCTGCAAGGCGCCGCTGCTGACGCACGAGCCCGCGGTGCTGACCGCGGCATCGTTCGACGGCTTCGTCGCGCGCACCGGGCTGCCGGTCATCGTCGACTTCTGGGCCGACTGGTGCGGTCCCTGCAAGATGATGGCGCCGCAGTTCGCCCACGCGGCCCGTGACCTCGCCGGCCGCTTCCAGTTCGCCAAGCTCGACACCGACGCGCACCCCGCGGTGTCCATGCGCCACCACATCCGCAGCATCCCGACGCTGATCCTGTTCCGCGACGGCGTCGAGCGCGACCGGGTCTCGGGCGCGCTGTCGGCGGTCGAGCTCAAGCGCTGGCTGCTCGCCCGCTGAGAACACCGTCGGGACCCGCCGTGGATCCCCACCGCCGCCGCTCCGCAGGTTGCCGCAGGGCCGTGCGGCGGCGATAATGGCCGCCACCGCCACCGGGAGCACGCCGGCGACCGCAGGGCGCCGGCAGCGTCCTCGCCTCCGGCGCGACCTCCCGTTCACGAGCAAGGACCGCAACGATGCGCTGGGGTGACTTCCGCAAGAGCGACAACGTCGAGGACCGCACCGGCGAGGGCGGCGGCGCTCCGCGCGGAGGGTTTCCGGGCGGCGGCGGGATGAAGCTGGGCGGCGGCGCGATGGTGCTGCTGGTCATCGTCGGCCTGCTGTTCGGCGTCAATCCGCTGGACATCATTGGTGGCGGCGAAGGTCCCGCCGTCTCGGTGCCGGCGCCGCCGGCGCCCGGCTATGGTCCGCAGCGCGGCGCCTCCCCCCCCGGTCCGGCGGTCGGCACGCCGGCGCGCGCGCAGGATCCGGCCAAGGAGTTCGCCGCCAAGGTGCTGGGCGACACCGAGGACGTCTGGGGCGCGGTGTTCAAGGCGATGGGCTCGCGCTACGACCCGCCGAAGCTGGTGCTGTTCGACGGCGTCGTCCGCTCCGCCTGCGGTCGCGCCAGCGCCGCGGTCGGACCGTTCTACTGCGCGGCGGACAGCGACCTCTATCTCGACACCGCGTTCTTCAACACGCTCTCCCGTCGCTTCGGCGCGCCGGGCGACTTCGCGGCGGCGTACGTCATCGCCCACGAGGTCGGCCACCACATCCAGAACGTCACCGGCGTCATGCGCCAGTTCGACCAGCAGTCGCAGCGCGCGGACGCCCGCACCCGCAACGCGCTGTCGATCCGCCTCGAGCTGCAGGCCGACTGCTATGCCGGCGTCTGGGGGCACTTCGCCCAGCGCCGCAACCTGCTCGAAGCCGGCGATCTCGAGGAAGGCATGCGCGCCGCCGCGGCGGTCGGCGACGACATGATCCAGAAGCAGACGCAGGGCTACGTGGCGCCCGACTCGTTCACCCACGGCTCGGCCCAGCAGCGCCAGCGCTGGTTCAAGGTCGGCCTGGACACCGGCGACCTGCGCAACTGCAACACCTTCGCCGCCCGCCAGCCCTGAACCGCCGCCGCGGCCTCTCAGCGGCTCGCCACCCCGTCCGCCCGAAAGCGAACGCGCTGGACGCGCCGGTCGTACTCGGCCTCGACCGCCGGCGTGACCTCGTCGCCGCGGGAGGTGAGCACGCGGCCGCCCCGCTGGCGGCAGGCATCGCGCTCGTACTGGCACGGCCCCATCTCGGGATGCCGCCGGCACAGCGACTCGATGTTCGCGGGCAGCGCGATGACGTCGACGCTGCCGGCGACGGCGCAGCGATAGATCGGCCCCGGAGGCAGGTCCATCGCGGGCAACGCCACCGGCACCGCCGGCACCGGCGCGGCGGGGGTCGGCGCCGCGACGCTGCCCGGCACAGGACGCGCCGCCGGCGACGGCGGCAGCGGCGGCACCGTCGGCTGGCAGGCGCCCAGCAGCAGCACCGCGACGGCGATCCACACCCGCGTCACCGCCTTGACGCCGGTCAACATCGCCGCCGAAGAACGCCCTAGACTTCCGGCACGATCGAAGCTCAGGGGGGTTGGCATGGCGTGGCAGGAACTGTTCGGAACCGACGTCGGGCTGCTGAGTCTCGCGGTCATCGTCTTCATGCTGGGGATGGGGGTGTTCTTCGTGCGCCTGTTCGTCCGGAAGATGAACTCCGAGGTGCCCGCGGCACCGGACGCACGGCGCACGCCGACGCCACCCGGAGCCTAGCCCGGGGGGGGGGGGCGGCCCGCCTGGACTGGAGCGGCGCACCCGTGCGGCACGCCGGTCGCCCCGCGCGCGGGGCGAGGCTTCACCGCGCCCCCCGGCCCGCGGCCGGCCGTTCTTCCCGGCGGTGAACGCTACTCGGCCCGGGCCGGAAGCAGTAAAATCAGCGTTTTTCCTCCACCAGGTTCCTGCCATGCCCAAGTTGCGCCGCAGCCTCGTCGCTTCCCTCGCCTCGACCCTCGCCGTCGCGTCGTTCGCGGCCGTCGCCCAGACTGCGCCCGCGGTCCCGCCGCCGGCCGCGCCCGCCAAGCACAGCTGCGTCAAGCCCGGCGATTTCCCCGGCCGGCTCGCCTCCGAGAACCTCACACGCGGCTGGATCCGCTCGGTGAACGGCTATCTCGAGTGCCTGAAGAAATACATCGGCGAGCAACAGGCGGCGGCCAAGCCCTATCAGGAGGCGGCGCGGGTCTACGTCGACGCCGCCAACGCCGCGATCGAGGAGTTCAACACCTCGGCCAAGGAATTCAAGGACCAGCAGGAAGCGGCCGCACCCCGGTGACCGCCTCGCTGCCACCTTCGGGACCGAAGCTGCCGCGGCGACGCGCCGCGCTGGCGGCCATGCTGGCGGCGTTCGCGCTGGCCGGCTGCGTCGGCGTCGGCGAGGAGCGCGTCGAGGTCCATCTCGCCGACGTCGCGCTGCTCGACGCGACGCTGCTCGAGCAGCGCCTGCGGCTCACGCTGCGCTTCCAGAACCGCGGCGGCGCCGACCTTCCGGTCGACGGGCTCGCCTACCGGATCGAGGCCAGCGGGACCACGATCGCCAGCGGCGTCAGCAACCAGGCCTTCACCGTCCCGCGCTTCGGCGAGGCGCGGGTCGACGTCGAGGCGACCAGCACGCTGGCCGGCGTCCTGCGCCAGATCATCGACCTGCAGCGCCAGTCCGGAGCCTCCGCCTCGAACCTGCGCTATCGGATCTACGGCACCGCCAGCCTCACGCCGCAGCCGATGTCGCTGGGCCGCGCCGGCAGCTTCAGCTTCGACACCGTCAACGAATTTCCCCTGCCGCCCGCGGCGGCGATGCCGTCCCGCTGAGCGGCCCCGGGGCCGCGCCCCGTCGCCGGCGCCGCGACCCACCGATTGCCGAGGAACCGCTTCGATGCCCATCGCCTCCACCGCCCTGGCCGATTCGCAGGGCCTGCCGCCCGAGCAGGCGCGCGCCGTCGCCCGCGCGCTGCTCGACGGCTTCGACAAGCACTATGCGCTGTTCCGCGACTGCGCCCGCGCGGGCGGCGTCACTTCGAGGCGGGCAACTGGCTGGCGATCCAGCACGTGGCGCGCGACCGGATCGACTTCTACGACCGCCGCGTCCAGGAGACCGCCGAGCGCATCGCCCGCGAGTTCCGCAGCGCCAGCCTCGACGGCGCCGACAGCGACGCCGCCTGGGCGCAGGTCAAGCTGCACTACATCGGCCTCCTGATCGACCACCGCCAGCCCGAGTGCGCGGAGACGTTCTTCAACTCGGTCTCGGTCAAGATCCTGCACAGCGCCTATTTCAGCAACCGCTTCATCTTCGTGCGCCCGGTGATGTCGACCGAGCACATCGACGCCGATCCGCCGTCGTACCGCAGCTACTACCCGCTGCAGCAGGGGCTGCGCCACGCGCTGATCGACGTCGTCCTCGACTTCGGCTTCCAGCGCCGCTTCGCCGACTTCCGGCGCGACCTGCGCCACGTGCTGGCGGCGTTCCGCCGCCGCTTCCCGCGCCCGTTCCAGCTCGAGGCCAACCACCAGATCCAGGTGCTGTCCTGCCCGTTCTTCCGCAACCAGACCGCCTACGTCGTCGGGCGCATCGTCAACGGCGTGCAGACCTACCCGTTCGTGGTCGCGGTCAAGCACGACGCCGCGGGCAAGCTCTATCTCGACGCGCTGCTGATGGACGAGCAGGACCTGGCGATCCTCTTCTCGGCCAACCGCGCGTACTTCCTCGTCGACATGGAGGTGCCTTCCGCCTACGTCGGCTTCCTGCGCGCGATCATGCCGGACAAGACCGCGGCCGAGCTCTACACGATGGTCGGCCTGCAGAAGGCGGGCAAGAACCTCTTCTACCGCGACTTCCTGCACCACCTCAGCCACTCGCGCGACAAGTTCATCGTCGCCCCCGGGATCAAGGGCCTGGTGATGACGGTGTTCACGCTGCCGTCCTACCCCTACGTGTTCAAGGTGATCAAGGACAAGATCGCCGCCAGCAAGGACACCGACCGCGCCCGGGTGAAGCAGAAGTACACGCTGGTCAAGCACCACGACCGCGTCGGGCGGATGACCGACATCCTCGAGTACTCCGACGTCGCCTTCCCGCGCGACCGCTTCTCCGACGCCCTGCTGAAGGAACTGCTCGAGGTCGTGCCCTCGCTGGTCGAGGTGAGCGCCGAGCGCGTCGTCGTCCGCCACCTCTACATCGAGCGGCGGATGACGCCGCTGAACCTGTTCCTCGAGAAGGCCGACGACGCGCAGCGCGCGCACGCCATCCGCGAGTACGGCAACGCGCTGAAGGACCTCGCGGCCGTCAACATCTTCGCCGGCGACCTGCTGTTCAAGAACTTCGGCGTCACCCGCTTCGGACGCGTCGTGTTCTACGACTACGACGAGATCGAGTACCTCACCGACTGCAAGTTCCGGCGGATTCCGCCGCCGCCTCCCGGCTACGACGACATGTCCAACGACGTCTGGTATCCCGTCGGCCCGCTCGACGTCTTTCCCGAGGAGTTCGAGACCTTCCTGCTCACCGACCCCAAGACCCGCGAGTGCTTCCTGTACTACCATCGCGACCTGCTCGACGCCGCCTGGTGGCAGGGGGTGCAACAGGAACTGCGGAGCGGGAAGCCGGTCGAGGTGCTCTCCTACTCCGCTGCCGCGCGGCTGCCGCGCCCGGCCGCCGCCGGCGCGGGCGGTGCCGCGGCGCCGTGATAATCTCGCCGTCGTCCTCCCGGGAGCCCGAACCATGCACGTCCCCGCCCGCCCCTTGCTGCTGCTGCTCGCGCTCGCCGCCGCCGGCGTCGCCGTCTCCGGCTGCCAGGAGATGAAGAAGAAGGAAGCGGAAGAAGCCGCCAAGAACACCTTCGCCTGCCAGCTCGAAGGCGAGCGGGTGCTGATCAAGTTCGACGCCGGCGAGGCCCGGCTGCTGCTGCCGGGCGGCGACCGCGTGATTCTCTACCAGATCGCCGCAGCGTCGGGCGTGCGCTTCACCAACGGCTACATGGAACTCCGCGGCAAGGGCATGGACCTGCAGCTGATCCGCGAATCGGTCGCTGTGCGCCTGCTCGACTGCCTGCCCTACGTGCCGCCGGCCACGCCCGACTGATCCACCGTGCCGTCGTTCGAATCCCGTTCCCAGGAGCCAGCCATGCACGCTCGCCCGCCGTGGTGCCTCCTGCAACGCACGCTGGCCGTGCTGGCGGCGATGACGCTGCTGGTCGCGGCGGCAGCCGCGCAGGCGCCGGCAACGCGCACCGCCACCCCTGCCGCCACCGCCGTGGCCACGTTCGCCGGCGGCTGCTTCTGGTGCATGGAGCCGCCGTTCGACAAGCTCGACGGCGTGCTCGAAACCACCTCCGGCTACATGGGCGGCAAGGAGCGCAACCCGACCTACGAGCAGGTCTCGGCCGGCGCGACCGGGCATGCCGAAGTCGTCCAGGTGCGCTACGACCCGGCGCGCGTCAGCTACGCTCGCCTGCTCGAGGTGTTCTGGCGCAACATCGATCCGACGGTGAAGGATCGCCAATTCTGCGACGTCGGCAGCCAGTACCGCAGCGCGATCTTCGTCCACGACGAGGCGCAGCGGCGCGCGGCCGAGGCGTCCCGCGCCGCCCTCGAGAAGTCCCGGCCGTTCAAGGACCCGATCGTCACGCCCGTGGTCGCGGCCGGCGAGTTCTGGCCGGCCGAGGACTACCACCAGGACTACTACCTCAAGAACCCCATCCGCTACAGCTACTATCGCAACGGCTGCGGCCGCGACCGGCGGCTGTCCAGCCTGTGGGGAGACGCAGCGAAATAGGCGGCAGGGCGGTGCCCGGAGCGAGCGCTCCGCGGGTGCGGGCCCCGGGGTCAGATCAGCCCGACACTGCTCGCCGCGGCGCCGGCGAGCACCGAGAAGGCGCCCAGCAGCAGCGTCGATATGCCGACGAACTCGGACAGGTGGTCGGCGCGGACATGGAGCACGCAGCGGGCACCGACCCAGTAGAGGTACAGCGTGTGGCACAGCGCCACCATGCCGACGACCACCATCGCCGGCAGCAGCATCGCCCCGCCTGCCAGCATCACGGGCAGCGCACCGTAGGCGGCGACCTTGAGCGCGGCACGATAGTCGCGCGACGAGCCGAACATCGGCGCCAGCAGCACGAAGATCGCCGCCAGCCCGAAGATCGACCCGATCACGGCAAAGAACGTCGTCGCCGCGGCGGCGAAGATCTGCTCCGGCGGGACGAGATAGCCCTGCAGGGGGTCCCAGCGTGCATCGAAGACGTTCATGCCGATCACCGTCGCGATCGGCGCCAGCAGCGCAAAGGGCAGGATGACGCGCAGCAGCAGCGCGTCCACGGTGATGGGCTCGGCGGCGATCGCCTGCCACTCGGCACTGGGCCGGAGCACGAGCGAGGCGAAGCGGCGCAACGTCGACAAGGCACGACTCCCGGTCCGATCCGCCGCGGGCCGCAGGACAGCGCGGCGACGCCGGTCGCGGTACGAGGTCGCATTATAGCCACGACGCGCGCGGCCCGCGCCCTCCCCGTCCGGACGCCCGCAACGGCGATTGACCGCGCGCCGACGGGGGCGCGATACTGGTCCGGCAACGAGGGCGGGCAGCCGCCAACGCCAAGCCGACGGAGCGCCCATGGAGATGAAGAAGATGAACGGCGGCAGCCTGCGGGCCGCCGGCTACGACGCAGCGCGACGCACGCTGGTGGTCGAACTCACGGCCGGCACCTTCGAGTACGCCGGCGTGTCGGAAGACACCTGGCGACGCCTCGCCGCGGCTTCGTCGCCGTGGAGCTTCTTCCGCGACAACATCGAGGAGGAATTCGCCGTCAAGCGGGTTCGCTGACGCGCCAGCACGAACCCGCGCGGCAGAAGCGGGCCGCTCCCCCGCGCGGCCTGCGCGCCGCCTCGCCGCACGACGCCACAGCGGCTACTGGACCATCAGCTTCCGACCGGCGACCGGTGCCTTCCTGGCGAGCGTCAGCTGCAGGATGCCGTTGTCGTACCTGGCGGTGCTCGCCGCCTCGTCGATCTCGACCGGCAGCGTGAAGCTGCGGTAGACGCTGCCGAAGTAGCGTTCGCTGCGCAGCACGCGATCGCCTTCCTTCTTCTCCGCTTCCCTCTTCACCTCGGCGCTGACCGTGACCTGGTTGCCCTCGATGGCCACGTGGATGTCCTCCTTCTTCACGCCCGGGATCTCGGCGTGCACCGCGTAGCCCTTGTCGGTCTCGGTGACGTCCATCTTGATCGCGATCGCGGCCGGCGCGTTGGCGAGGCGAACCGGCTTGAATAAGCCGCGGAAGAGGTCGTCGAAGCCTTCGTCGCCGAACGGGTCGTAGCGAGTCAGTGGGTTCATCGTCAATCTCCTGTTCTCAATGCCCTCCGAACCGGCGGACCCCGCCACTCCCTGCTCCAGCGCGGGTCGCGGCCTGCCGCCTCACTCTGAAATCTGGGGTCGGCGCCTGCCGTTTCAAGCGCTTGCGCGGGGACCTGCGGGAACGTTGACGGCGATCAACGCCCGCCGCCGCCGGTTCGTCCACGATGGAGCCGAAGGGGTGCGGCGCCATCCGGTCGCCGGCCCCCTTTTCCCTTTTCGGAAAGTCACGACCATGCCCACCCCGAAGCTGACGGCCGCCGACCTCGACCGCATCCGGGCCGATCTCGAGGCCCGCCGCGCGACGCTGCGCGTCGAAGTCAAGGCCCAGTTGAAGGGTAGCGGCGACGATCGCGTCGTCGGCCTGTCCAACCGGCTGAACGAGAACGACGATTGGGCGGTCGCCGATGCGCTGGCCGAGCTCGACATCGCCGGCGCCACCCACGTGCTGAACGAACTGAACGAGGTCGACGCCGCGCTGGCGCGCCTGCGCAGCAACGACTACGGCGAATGCATCGACTGCGGCGGCAGCATCGCACCGGCACGCCTGATCGCGTACCCGACGGCGCTGCGCTGCATCGGCTGCCAGGCGGCATTCGAGAAGAAGTCCAGCGGCCCGCCGCTGACCGCAGTCTGAGCCTTTTGCGCCCGACTTCCGAGCCGGGCACCACCGGTCTGCGCACACGCCGCGCCGGCGGGCCGCAGCGCCGGTGTTTTGTTCGCGCTAGAATGCACGATCAGGCGCCCCACGGACGACAGACGACATGACCGCGATGAACTACCGCCGGCTCGGGCACTCGGGACTCAAGGTGAGCGAACTCTCGCTCGGCTCCTGGGTGACCTACGGCAACCAGATGGGCACCGACGTGGCGCGCGAGTGCATGGCCGCCGCGTACGACGCGGGAGTCAACTTCTTCGACAATGCCGAGGTCTACGCCAAGGGCGAGTCGGAGATCATCATGGGCGAGGCGCTGAAGCGACTGGGCTGGCGCCGCTCGTCGTTCCTCGTGTCGACCAAGCTGTACTGGGGCCTGCACGACGGCCCGAACGAGAAGAACACGCTGAACCGCAAGTACCTGATGCAGGCGATCGACGGCGCGCTGGCGCGCTTCAAGCTCGATTGCATCGACCTCGTGTTCTGCCATCGCCCGGACGCCGAGACGCCGATCGAGGAGACGGTGCGGGCGATGCACGACATGATCGCCGCCGGCAAGGCGCTGTACTGGGGCACGTCCGAGTGGAGCGCCGCCGAGATCATGGCGGCCTGGCAGATCGCCGATCGCCACCACCTGCACCAGCCGGTGATGGAGCAGCCGCAGTACAACCTGCTGCATCGCGAGCGCGTCGAGAAGGAATACGCGCGGCTGTACGCCGACATCGGGCTCGGCACCACGACCTGGAGCCCGCTCGCCTCGGGCCTGCTCAGCGGCAAGTACAACGACGGCGTGCCCGCCGATTCGCGCGCGACCCTGAAGGGTTACGAGTGGCTGGCCGAGCGGCTGACCGACCCGGCGAAGCTCGCCGTTGCCCGCCGGCTGGCGCCGGTGGCCGCCGACCTCGGCTGCACGATGGCGCAGCTGGCCATCGCCTGGTGCCTCAAGAACCCGCAGGTGTCGACGGTGATCACCGGCGCGAGCCGTGCGGCGCAGGTCACCGAGAACCTGCGCGCGCTCGACGTCGTGCCCCGGCTCGTGCCGGAGGTGATGGCGCGCATCGACACGCTGCTGGAAGACAAGTGACGCCCCCTCGCCGATGCGCCTCGCGCTCCTGATCGTCGCCTGCGCGTTGACCGTCCTCGCGTCGCCACCCGCGCTGGCCAGTCCCTTCGGCCGGCTGTTCGCCGGCGCCCCACCCGCTGATCTCGGCCCGAAGGACGGCCGCCTCGCGCCCTGCCCGGCGCGTCCGAACTGCGTGTCGAGCACGGCGAGCGACCCGGCGCAGCAGGTCGCGCCGCTGCGCTACGCGTCGGACGCGACGGCGGCGATGCATCTCCTCGCCGAGTGCGTGCGCGCCGAGCCGGGTGCGAGCGTCGTGACGCAGCGGCCGGACTACCTGCACGCGGAGTTCGCCAGCGCCGCCTTCGGCTTCGTCGACGACGTCGAGTTCCACCTCGCCGCGGCGGGCCGCATCGACGTGCGCTCGGCCTCGCGCCTCGGCTACAGCGACTTCGGCGTCAACCGCGACCGCGTCGAGGCGCTGCGCGCCAGCTTCGAAGCGCGGAGCAGCGGCCGGCAGCCATGAACCCCCTCGAAAGCTGGCAGGAAGAGCAGCGCTCCGCGTTCCTCTACCGCATCTGCGCCAAAGCCGAGACCGGCAACCCGCGCGCCGACCTCTTCCAGCGCCTCGCCGGCGAGGCGGAGGCGCAGGCCGCGATCTGGCGCGCGCAGCTGACCGCGCGCGGTCACCCCGCTCCCCCGCCGTTCGTGCCGGACCTGCGCACGCGCATGGTCGCCGCACTGGTGCGCTCGATCGGGCCGCGGCCGCTCAAGGGCATCCTGGCGGCGATGAAGGTCCGCGGCATGGCCGTGTATTCCAGCGCCGCGCCGATCGAGCCCGGGCACGCCGGCCCGCGTCCCGGCGGAGGCATGGAGCACCGCCATCGCGGCCTCGGCAGCGGCGGCAATCTGCGGGCGGCGGTGTTCGGCGTCAACGACGGGCTGGTCTCCAACGCCAGCCTGATCCTCGGCGTCGCCGGCGCCAGTGCCGACGCGCGCGTCGTGCTGCTCTCCGGCATCGCCGGCATGTGCGCCGGCGCCTTCGCGATGGCCGCCGGCGAGTACGTGTCGGTCCGCTCGCAGCGCGAGCTGTTCGAGTATCAGATCGGCCTCGAGCGCGAGGAGCTGCGGGAATACCCCGAGGCCGAGGCGCAGGAGCTCGCTCTCATCTACGTGGCCAAGGGCTTGCCGAAAAAGGAGGCGGCGCGGCTGGCGACCCGGCTCATCGCCGATCCCGAGCACGCGCTCGACACGCTGGCGCGCGAGGAGCTGGGGCTCAATCCGGACGAGCTCGGTTCGCCCTGGGGCGCGGCGCTGTCGTCGTTCGTGGCCTTCGGCGCCGGTGCGCTGCTGCCGCTGCTGCCGTTCGTGTTCCTCGCCGGGCCGCTGGCGCTGCCGGTCGCCGTCGGCCTCACCGGGCTGGCGCTGTTCGCCGTCGGCGCCACGCTGTCGCTGTTCACCGGCCGCAACGCGGTCTTTTCCGGACTGCGGATGCTGGCCCTGGGCGGCCTCGCCGGGGCGATCACTTTCGCCATCGGCAGACTCGCCGGCGTGACCCTTGGCTGAGCGGGCCGCCGGGCCGGAGCTGCGCCTCCATCCGGGACGCGAGAAGTCGCTGCTGCAGCGCCATCCCTGGGTGTTCTCGGGCGCGATCGCCGAGTTGCGCGGCGGCCCCGCCCCGGGGACACCGTCGCCATCCGCAGCGCCGACGGCCGCTGGCTGGCCCGGGCGGCGTGGTCGCCGGAGTCGCAGATCCGGGCGCGGGTCTGGAGCTTCGACGAGACCGAGACCGTCGACGAGGCGTTCTTCGACCGCCGGATCGGCGACGCGGTCCGCGCGCGTGCCGGCTTCACCGACGCCGCCCACACCGGCTGCCGACTGATCCACGGCGAATCGGACGGCCTGCCCGGGGTGATCGCCGACCGCTACGGCGACGTGGTCGTGCTGCAGCTCGGCGCCGCGGGCGCGAAGCGCTGGCGCGACGCCCTCGTCGCCGGCCTGCGGCGGCACACCGACGCGACCTGCCTCTTCGAGCGCTCGGACGCCGACGTCCGCGAGCGCGAAGGCCTGCCCGCGCGCGTCGGACCGCTGTACGGCACCTTGCCCGACGCGGTGACGCTGGTCGAGGACGGCCTCGTCTACCGCGTCGACGTCGCCGGCGGGCAGAAGACCGGTTTCTATCTCGACCAGCGCGACAACCGCGCCCGCGTGCGCCGGCTGGCGCGGGGACGGGAGACGCTGAACGTGTTCTGCTACACGGGGGGATTCACGCTGGCGGCGCTGGCCGGCGGCGCGCCGCGCGTGCTCTCCATCGACAGCTCGGCCCCGGCGCTGGCGCTCGCCCGCGACAGCCTGGCCTGCAACCCGCAGCTTCCCGCCGGCGCGGCCGAGTGGCGCGACGCCGACGCCTTCACCGAGCTGCGGCGGCTGCGCGACGCCGCCGCGAGCTTCGATCTCATCGTGCTCGATCCGCCCAAGCTCGCGCCGACCGCCCACCACGCCGAGAAGGCGTCCCGCGCGTACAAGGACATCAACCTGCTGGCGCTGAAGCTGCTGCGCCCCGGCGGCCTGCTGGCGACGTTCTCTTGCTCGGGCGGCGTCGACGCGGCGCTGTTCCGCAAGATCGTCGCCGGCGCGGCGCTGGACGCCCGCGCCGACGCGGCGGTCATCGGCCACTTCGCCGCGTCGGCCGACCACCCCTGCTCGCTCGCGTTTCCGGAGGGCGAGTACCTGAAGGGGCTGCTGCTGCGCAAAGCCCGCTGAGGCGGTGCAGCAGCGCCGGCGCCGCGCCTTCCAGCGGCAAAAACAAGGCCCCATCCGGTCGCCCGGTGGGGCCTTGCCAGTCGCAGCCGGATGGACAGGAGGTCATCCGGCCGGGTCCGTGGCAAAGTGTACGGCATCCCGGCGGCGCCGGGCAACGATCGCCGCGCCGGCGGCCCAGAGGTTGTTGCACCGACGACGACGGCACCCGCCCCGGGGCGCCCCTGCCGCCGCTGGCATCCGCGGCGGCGAGAAGGTAAAATCTTGTTTTTTCGCAATAATTGATCCGGAGTGCCGCTTTGCCCACGCCCACCGCCCACCGCAACCGCGCCGCCGCGGCATCCCATCCGGCGGCGCCGCTGCCGATCGACGACACGCGGATCCGCGAGATCATGGAGCTCGCGCCGCCGGCGCACCTGCTGCGCGAATTCCCGGTGTCGGAAACCGCGGCGCAGACGACCTTCGACGCCCGGCAGGCGATCCATCGCGTGCTGCACGGCGCCGACGACCGGCTGCTGGTCGTCGTCGGCCCCTGCTCGATCCACGACTACGACGCGGCGATCGACTACGCGACGCGGCTCGCCGGCCTCAAGCGGGAACTGGCGGCGGACCTCATCGTCGTGATGCGCGTCTACTTCGAGAAGCCGCGCACCACCGTCGGCTGGAAGGGCCTCATCAACGATCCGCGGCTCGACGACAGCTTCCGCATCAACGAGGGGCTGCGCCTCGCCCGGCGCATCCTGGTCGAGGTCAACGAGCTCGAGTTGCCGGCGGGCACCGAGTACCTCGACATGATCACCCCGCAGTACATCGCCGACCTGATCGCCTGGGGCGCGATCGGCGCCCGCACCACCGAGAGCCAGGTCCATCGCCAGCTCGCCTCGGGGCTGTCCTGCCCGGTCGGCTTCAAGAACGGCACCAACGGCGACGTCCGCGTCGCCGTCGACGCGATCAAGGCCGCCTCGGCGCCGCACCACTTCCTCTCGGTCACCAAGGGCGGCCACTCGGCGATCGTGCACACCGCCGGCAACGAGGACTGCCACATCATCCTGCGCGGCGGCAAGACCACCAACTTCGACGCGGCGAGCGTCGACGCCACGTGCAAGGAGCTGGCCGCGGCCGGGCTCGGCGCGCGGCTGATGATCGACTGCTCGCACGCCAACAGCCAGAAGCGGCACGAGCGCCAGATCGACGTCGCGAAGGACATCGCGGCGCAGATCGCCGGCGGCGACGACCGGATCTTCGGCTGCATGATCGAGAGCCACCTCAATCCCGGGCGCCAGGATCTCGTCCCCGGGCAGGCACTGGCCTACGGCGTGTCGATCACCGACGCCTGCATCGGCTGGGAGCGACACCGAGTCGACGCTGCGCGAGCTCGCCGCCGCCGTGCGCGCGCGCCGGCTGCGCCTCGCCGACGCGAGCTGACCCGTCACCCGCCCGCCGCAGGCGAATCGACGCCCGATGCCCGCCGAGGTCGAACTCAAGCTCGGCATCGCGCCCGGCGCCGTGGGGAGGCTGCTGCGGCATCCGGCGCTGGCCGCCGCCCGCGCCGGGCGCGGAACCCGCACCCGGCTCGTCGCCACCTATTTCGACACGCCCGACGGCCTGCTCGCCGCGGAAGGCATCGGGCTGCGGCTGCGCCACGAAAGAGGCGCCTGGGTGCAGACGGTCAAGGGGCCCCCGCTGCCGGCGTCGTCCGGTGCGCTCGTCGTCCGCGACGAGCACGAGTTCCCATTGGCCGGGCCGGAGCTCGACCGGCAGGCGCTGGCGCGCACGCCCTGGTCGCGCCCACTGCAACGCGCGCTCGCCGACCCCGCCTTCGGTCCGCGTTTCGTCACCGATTTCCTGCGCCGGACGGTCCCGCTGCGTTTCGCCGACGCGAGCACCGCGCTGTTGTGCATCGACTGCGGCGAACTGCGCGACCCGGACGGCGAGCAGCGGCGCAGCATCGCCGAGATCGAGATCGAGCAGCTCACCGGGGCGCCGCTCGAGCTCTTCCGCTTCGCCGCCGTGCTGGCGGCCGACCTGCCGCTGCGGATCCTGATGGCCGGCAAGGCCGAGCGCGGCCATGCGCTGCTGCGCGGCGATCCCGACGGCTGGCGGCAACCGGTACGCGCCGCGGCGCCGGTGCTCACCGCCGACGGCGACGCCGCGTCCGCGCTTGCCGCCATCGTGCGCGAGTGCGCCGGACAGATCGCCGGCAACGCGGCCGGCCTCGTCCACGACGACGACCCCGAGTGGGTGCACCAGATGCGCGTCGGCACCCGCAGGCTGCGCGCCTGTCTCGGGCTGCTGCAGCCGCTGTTGCCCGCGCCGGGAGTCGCCGCCGTCGCCGCCGAGCTGCGCTGGCTCGCCGCCGCCCTCGGTCGCGGCCGCGACCTCGACGTGTACGTCGACGAGCTGCTGGCACCGCTGGCGCGCGCCGCCGGCCCGGACTCGGCGCTCGCGCACGCGCTGCTGCCGCTGCAGCAGGCGGCCGGGAGCGCCCGCGCCGACGCCCGCGCCGGGGCGCGGGCCGCCGTCGATTCGCCGCGTTTCACCCGCCTGGTGCTGGCCGTGGGGGCGCTGGGCGCGCTGCCGCGCTTCGGCGTTCCGGAACCCGCGTCCGGCGACGACCCGCTGGGGCAGCCGGCGACGGCGTTCGCCGCGCAGCTGCTCGACCGCCGTCACCGGCGCGTCCGGCGCCGCGGCGCCGCGCTGGCCGGCGGATCCGCTGCCGAACGCCACGCGCTGCGCATCGCGGCCAAGAAGATGCGCTACGGCGCCGAGTTCTTCGCCCCGGCCTTCGCGCACCGCAAGCCGGCGCGCAGCTTCGGCGCGAGCCTCGCCGGGCTGCAGGACCTGCTGGGACAGCTCAACGACGGCGTCACGGCGCAGCGCCTGACCGGGGAGCTCGCGGCCGACCGCCCCGACCTTGCCGCGGCCGCGCTGGGCGTCGCCGGCTGGATCGCCGCCACCGCGGTCGCGCTCGAGCGCGACCTCGGCCCGGCATGGAAGCAATTTCGCCGCACGCCGCGATTCTGGCGCCAGCGCTGACCACCGCAGGGAGAACCGACAGCATGCTTGCCTCGGCAGAGATCGGCCACCGGATCGCGCGCGAAGACTACCTGCGCGAAGAGCCGGCATTGCGCGAGGGACTGCTCAACGCCCAGTACGATCTGCTCGAGCGCAAGCGCGGCCCGATCCTGGTGCTGATCAGCGGCATCGAGGGCGGCGGGCGCGGCGAGACCGCCAACCAGCTGACCGCGTGGATGGACCCGCGGCACGTGCGGGTCAACGCCTTCGGCCCGCCGACCGCCGAGGAGCTCGCGCACCCGCCGGCGTACCGCTATTGGCGCGCCCTCCCGCCCAGCGGCAAGATCGGCGTGTTCATGAACGCGTGGTACCGCGACCTCTTCGCCGGCCGCGAGCCGGGCGAGCTCGATGCGCAGAGCCTCGACGCGGGCGTGCGTCGGGTGCGGCAGTTCGAGCGCATGCTGGCCGACGAGGGCGTGACGCTGCTCAAGTTCTGGATCCACCTGTCGCGCGCGGCGCTGAAGGAGCGCGTGCACGAGCTCACCGCCGACCCGGCGACGCGCTGGCGCGTCACCGCCGAGGACCGGCGCGCGGTTCGTCGCTACAGCCGCTCGCACGCGCTGTGGGAGCACGTGCTGCGCGAGTCCTCGACCGGAGCGGCACCCTGGAACGTCGTCGAGGGCAGCGATCCGCGCTACCGCAACCTCACCATCGGCAAGCTGCTGCTCGACGCCATGCGCCACGCGGCGCGCCACGGCGGCACGGCCCGGCCGTCGCAGCAGCCGGCGCGGCCCACGCCGTCGGTGATCGACAACGTCAAGCTGATCCGCGACCTCGACCTGTCGCAGACGCTCGCCCCCGAGCGCTACCCGGCGCTGCTGGCGAAGTGGCAGGCGCGGCTCGCCGCCGCCACCCGCGACAAGCGTTTTCGCCGGCACGCGCTGGTCGCCGTCTTCGAAGGCGCGGATGCCGCCGGCAAGGGCAGCGCGCTGCGTCGCGTCACCGGTGCGCTCGATGCCCGGCAGTACCTGCTGGTGCCCACCGGCGCGCCCAACGACGAGGAACGGGCGCACCCCTATCTCTGGCGTTTCTGGCGCCACGTCCCGGCCCGGGGCGGGGTCACGCTGTTCGATCGCAGCTGGTACGGCCGCGTGCTGGTCGAGCGCATCGAGGAGTTCTGCTCGGTGGCCGACTGGACGCGCGCCTACGAGGAGATCAACCACTTCGAGCAGCAGCTCGCCGACGCCGGCGTGATCGTCGTCAAGTTCTGGCTGCAGATCAGCAAGCGCGAGCAGCTGGCGCGGTTCAAGGCGCGCGAGCAGACGTCGTTCAAGCGCTTCAAGATCACGCAGGAAGACTGGCGCAACCGCAAGAAGTGGTCCCACTACGAGCGGGCGGTCGCCGACATGGTCGACCGCACCAGCACCGAGATCGCGCCCTGGACGCTGGTCGAGGCCGACGACAAGCGCCACGCGCGGATCAAGGTGCTGCGCACGCTGGTCAAGCGTGTCGAAGCCGCGATCGATCGCTGACATCGCATGACGCGCGAACGCGGCTACCGCGCGCCACGCTGGCTTCCGGGCGGCCACGCGCAGACGATCTACCCGTATTACCTGCCGCGCCCCGCGGTCCTGTACCGGCGCGAGCGGCTGCAGGCGCCGGACGGCGACGTCTGGGACTTCGACTGGGTGGACGCGGAGCCGGCGGACGACGGGACGCCGCTGGTCGTGCTGTTCCACGGTCTCGAGGGCGACTCGGGTTCGCACTACGCGCGCACGGTGATGGCGCACAGCCACGCCCTCGGCTGGCGCGGCGTGATTCCGCACTTCCGGGGCTGCGGCGGCGAGCTCAACCACCGGCCGCGCGCCTACCACTCCGGCGATCACGAGGAGGTGGGGGCGATGCTGGCGGCGATCCGCGCCCGCGTGCCCGCGCCGACGCCGATCCACGCCGTCGGCGTGTCGCTCGGCGGCAGCGCGCTGCTCAACTGGCTCGGGCGTGCGGGCGCCGCTGCCGCGGCGACGGTGACCCGGGCGGCGGCCGTCTCGGCGCCGCTCGACCTGACCGCGGCGGGCAAGGCCATCGACCGGGGCCTCAACCGGATCTACGCCCGGCACTTCCTGTCGACGCTGATCCCCAAGAGCCGCGCGATGGCCGCACGCCATCCCGGCCTCCTCGACCCGGCACGACTCGACCGCATCCGCTCGATGTTCGACTTCGACGAGGTCGTGACCGCGCCGCTGCACGGCTTCGCCGGGGCGCTCGACTACTGGCGGCGCGCGTCCTGCAAGCCCTGGCTGCCGCAGATCGCGCGGCCGACGCTGGTGCTCAACGCCCGCAACGACCCCTTCGTTCCCGGCGCGTCGCTGCCAACGGCGGCCGAGGCGGGCGCGGCGGTCGTGCTGGAACTGCCCGAAGGCGGCGGCCACGTCGGCTTCCTGCAGGGGCCGTTCCCCGGCCGTTTGGATTGGCTCGCGCGCCGCTTGCTAGAATTCCTTCGCACCGAACGCTGAGGCGACGCACCGTCGGCCACACGTCCCGCTCCCGCACACCCCCCTCTCGCCACCGGCAGGACTTATGACGACACCCACGCTCTCTCCCGCGATCTTCAAGGCCTACGACATCCGCGGCGTCGTCGGCAAGACGCTGACCGCGCCGGTGGTGCACGCCATCGGCCAGGCGCTGGGCACGCTGGCGCAGGAGCGCGGCCGCGACACGCTGGTCGTCGGCCGCGACGGGCGGCTGTCCGGGCCCGAGCTCGCCGGCGCGCTGGCGGACGGCATCCGCGCGTCGGGCGCCGGGGTGATCGACATCGGGCTGGTGGCGACGCCGATGACCTACTTCGCCGCCCAGCACCTCGACACGCAGTGCAGCGTGATGGTGACGGGCAGCCACAACCCGCCCGACTACAACGGCCTCAAGATGGTGATCGACGGCACGACGCTGTCCGGCGACGACATCCAGCTGCTGCGGACGCGGATCGAGGCCGGCACGCTGCGCCACGGCGCCGGCGGCTACCGCACGCAGGACGTCGGCGCCGCCTACCTCGGCCGCATCCTCGACCACGTGCGGCTCGCGCGGCCGATGAAGATCGCCATCGACTGCGGCAACGGCGTGGCCGGCGCGTACGCGCCCGCGCTGTATCGCGGCCTCGGCTGCGAGGTGACCGAGCTCTTCTGCACGGTCGACGGCCACTTCCCCAACCACCACCCCGATCCGTCGCAGCCGGCGAACCTCGAGGACCTGATCGCCACGGTTCGCGCCGGCGGACACGAGGTCGGCCTCGCCTTCGACGGCGACGGCGACCGGCTGGGGGTGGTCACCCGCGACGGCCACGTGATCTTTCCGGACCGCCAGCTGATGCTGCTGGCCGCCGACCTGCTGACGCGGCAGCCGGGGGCGACGATCATCTACGACGTCAAGTCCACGCGCCACCTCAAGCCGTGGATCCTGCGGCACGGCGGCACGCCGCTGCTGTGGAAGACCGGGCACTCGCTGATCAAGGCCAAGATGAAGGAAACCGGTGCGGCGCTCGCCGGCGAGATGAGCGGGCACACGTTCTTCAAGGAGCGCTGGTACGGCTTCGACGACGGGCTCTACGCCGGCGCGCGGCTGCTGGAGATCCTGTCCCGGCACGACGATCCGTCGGCGCTGCTCGACGGGCTGCCCGACGCGGTCTCGACGCCCGAGCTCAACGTCGCCTGCGCCGAGGGCGAGCACCACGCGCTGATCGCGACGCTCGCCGCGACGGCCGAGTTCCCCGGCGCCACCGACGTCGTCCGCGTCGACGGCCTGCGGGTCGAGTACCCCGACGGCTTCGGGCTCGCGCGCGGATCGAACACCACGCCGGTGATCGTGCTGCGCTTCGAGGCCGACGACGCGGCGGCGCTGGAGCGGATCCAGGGCGAGTTCCGGCGCGTGCTGCGGGCGGCCAAGCCCGCGATCGCGCTCCCGTTCTGACCATGCCGACCGTCGCCGACATCGAGGCCGCGCGGGCGCGCATCGCCGGCGGCGTCTACCTCTCGCCCTGCGTCGAGTCGATCCCGCTGTCGCAGCTCACCGGCGCCCACGTCTTCTGCAAGCTCGACTACCTGCAGCGCACCGGCAGCTTCAAGGAACGCGGCGCGCGCAACGCGCTGCTCAAGCTCTCGCCGGAGCAGCGGCGCCGCGGCGTCATCGCCGCGTCCGCCGGCAACCACGCGCAGGGCGTCGCCTACCACGGCGCGCTGCTGGGCATCCCGGTGACGGTGGTGATGCCGCGCTTCGCCGCGCTGATCAAGGTCAGCAACTGCCGGCACCTCGGCGCCACCGTGGTGCTGGACGGCGCCGACGTCGTCGAGTGCCGCGCCATCGCCGAGGAGCGCGCCGCCCGCGACGGGCTCACCTTCATCCACCCCTTCGACAACCGCGACGTCATCGAAGGCCAGGGCACGATCGCGCTGGAGATCCTGGCGCAGACGCCGCGCTTCGACGCCATCGTCGTGCCGGTCGGCGGCGGCGGCCTCATCGCCGGCATCGGCACCGTGATCAAGGCCCGCGCGCCCGACGTCGAGGTGATCGGCGTCGAGCCCGAGCGCGCCGCCTGCCTCGCCGCCGCGCTCGCGCACGGAGGACCGACGACGGTGAGCCTGGCGCCGACGCTCGCCGACGGCCTGGCGGTGTCGCGATTGGGTGCGCTCCCCTACGACATCGTGCGCCGCGTCGTCGACCGAGCGATCACCGTCGACGAGGCGTCGATCGCGCTGGCGATCCTGCGCCTGGTCGAGCTCGAGAAGAGCGTCGTCGAGGGCGCCGGCGCGGCCGCGCTGGCGGCATTCCTGGCGGGCAAGCTCGACGACCTGCGCGGCAGGGACGTCGTGCTGGTCCTCTGCGGCGGCAACATCGACTCGACGATGCTCGGCCGCGTCATCGAGGTGGGCCTGGTCGCCGACGGGCGCCTGTGCCGGTTCACCGTCTCGATCAGCGACCGCCCCGGCGGGCTCGCCCGCCTCGCCGAGGTGATCGCCGCCGCGGGGGCCTCGATCAAGGAGATCATCCACGACCGCGCGTTCTCGGGCCCCGACCTGTCGGCGGTGCGCGTCGTCTGCGTGGTCGAGACCACCGGCCACGAGCACGTCGCCGCGCTGCACGCGGCGCTGGGGGCGGCCGGCGTCAACGTCGTCGCGTGACCGTCCGCTACGGCGCGAGGCGCTCGCGCCGCCACTGCTCGCCGTCGCGCACGTAGCGCAGCCGGTCGTGCAGGCGGCTCCTGCGGCCCTGCCAGAACTCGAAGCAGTCGGGCAGCAGCCGGTACCCGCCCCAGTGCGCGGGACGCGGCGGGTGCAGCAGGAACTGCGCCCCGTAGCGCGCGGCGCTGGCCACCAGCACCGCCCGGCTCGGGATGACCTCGCTCTGCGGCGACGCCCAGGCGCCGATCCGCGAGTCGAGCGGCCGGGTGGCGAAGTAGGCGTCCGACTCCTCGGCGCTGACCTTGGCGACCACGCCCTCGATGCGCACCACGCGCTCCAGCTCCACCCAGTGGAACTGCAGCGCGGCCTGCGGATTGCCGTCGAGCTCGCGCGCCTTGCGGCTGCGGTAATTCGTGTACCAGACGAAGCCGCGCTCGTCGTAATCCTTGATCAGGACGATCCGCGTCGACGGCCGGCCGGCGCCGTCCACGGTCGCCAGCGTCATCGCGTTGGGTTCCGGCAGCTTCGCGGCCAGCGCCTCGCGGAACCAGCGGTCGAACTGCTGCAGCGGCACGCTCGCCGCCGCCGCCTCGTCCAGCTCGGCTTGCTCGTAGTTTTTGCGCAGGTCGGAGATTCGGCTCATCGGGGCGAAGGATGCCGGGGCGGCGGTCGTGGACTCATTCTACCGTTTCACCCGCGCCGGGCGCGGGCTCGACGCGGCTCGTCGGCAACACGGGCCCGGCGGCACCGCGGCGGGACGGCGCAGCCTTGGGCTATACTGCGCGCCAAAAGTCCCTGCCCATCGCCCGCCGCGCGGCCATCGTCGGCGATCGGAGCAGCGGACGATATCGACCTTACGTGGCATGCCGCCGCGGACCCTCCGGAGGACACATGAAGCACCTGCTGCGCTGCACCCTGGCCCTGCTGGCCCCGCTGTTGATCGCGATGCCCGCGGCGGCCGCCGATCTCTTCGTCAACGTCCTGACCGGCGGCACCAGCGGCGTCTACTATCCGCTGGGCGTCGCGCTGGCCAACAACATCGGCAAGTCGCTGCCGGCCGCCAAGACCTCGGTGCAGGCGACCAAGGCGTCGGTCGAGAACCTCAACCTGCTGCAGGCCGGGCGCGGCGAGATCGCCTTCACTCTCGGCGACTCGCTGTCCGACGCCTGGCAGGGCAACGAGGAAGCCGGCTTCAAGACGCCGCTGAAGAAGCTGCGCGGGATCGCCGCGATCTATCCGAACTACATCCAGATCGTCGCCCGCGCCGACGCCGGGATCCGGACGCTGGCCGACCTCAAGGGCAAGCGCATCTCGGTGGGCGCGCCGAAGTCCGGCACCGAGCTCAACGCGCGCACGATCCTCACTGCCGCGGGCATCGGCTACAAGGACTTCGGCAAGGTCGAGTACCTGCCCTTCGGCGAGTCGGTCGAGCTGATGAAGAACCGCCAGCTCGACGTCACGCTGCAGTCCGCCGGCCTCGGCGTCTCGGCGCTGCGCGACCTCGCGACCTCGGTCGACATCGTCGTCATCCCGATCCCCGCCGACGTGATCAGGAAGACCAACGATCCCGCCTACCTGCCGGCGTCGATCCCGGCCAACACCTATCGCGGGCAGACCGCCGACGTCGCCTCGGCCGCGGTGCAGAACTACCTCGTCAGCCACGACGGCGTCGGCAACGACGTCGCCTACGCGATGACCAAGGCGCTGTGGACGGGACTCGACCAGCTGGTCGCCGCGCACTCGGCGGCGAAGTCGATCGACGCCAGGCGTGCGCTCGAAGGCATGCCGCTGCCGCTGCACCCCGGCGCCGAGAAGTACTACCGCGAGGCCGGCCTGATCAAGTAGTTGCACGGCGGCAGGCGTCCAGCGCCGGCCCGGCAGGGGCACACGATGGTCAGGACCCGGAAAGACCCGTCGGCGACGGCCGCGATCGCCGACGCCGCGTTCGACGAGACCGGCGTCAAGCGCGAGCTCACGGGCGCGCACTGGCGCTGGCTCGCCGGCGTCGCGCTGGCGTTCTCGACCTACCAGCTGTTCATCGCCGCGTTCAGTCCGCTGTCGTCGCTGGTCACGCGCTCGCTGCACGTGGGCTTCCTGCTGGCGCTCGCCTTCCTGATCCATCCGGTATCGGCGCGCGCCGACCGCCGCCGCATCGCCGCGCCGGACGCCGTCCTGGCCGCCCTCGCCTTCGCGCTCGCGCTCTACCACTGGGTGTTCGAGGCCGAGCTGATCCAGCGCTCGGGCGATCCCAGCCTCGCCGACCTCGCCGTCGGCACGGTCGTGGTTCTGCTGGTGTTCGAGGGCGCGCGCCGGGTGCTGGGGCCGGCGCTGCCGATCATCTGCGCCGCCTTCCTGGCCTACGGGCTGTTCGGCCAGTGGCTGCCGTCGACGTTCGCCCACCGCGGCTACGGCGTCGACCAGATCGTCGGCGCGCTCTTCCTCGGCACCGAGGGCATCTACGGCATCCCGACGCTGGTCTCGGCGACCTACATCTTCCTGTTCATCCTGTTCGGCAGCTTCCTCGAGCACGCGGGCATGATCGGCCTCTTCAACAACCTGTCGCTGGGCCTGGTCGGCCACACCCGCGGCGGCCCGGCCAAGGTGGCGGTGATCTCCTCGGCGCTGATGGGCACGATCTCCGGCTCGGGTGTGGCCAACGTGCTCACCACCGGCCAGTTCACGATCCCGCTGATGAAGCGCTTCGGCTACCGCCCGGTGTTCGCCGGCGCCGTCGAGGCGACGTCCAGCATGGGCGGCCAGCTGATGCCGCCGGTGATGGGCGCGGTCGCCTTCATCATGGCCGAGACGCTCAACGTCCCCTACGTCGAGATCGTCAAGGCGGCGGTCATCCCGGCCACGCTGTATTTCGGCACCGCGTTCTGGATGGTGCACCTGGAGGCCGGCCGCGCCGGGCTCACCGGCCTGCCCAAGTCCGAGTGTCCCGACCCCTGGCAGGCGATCAAGGACCGCTGGTACCTGCTGTTCCCGCTGGCGGTGCTGGTGTTCATGCTGTTCAGCGGCTTCACGCCGATGTTCGCGGGCATCGTCGGCCTCGCGCTCACCGCGGTGCTGATCCTGGGCGTCGGCATCGCCGCCGGCTTCGGCTCGATGGCGTTCCGGTTCGTGTTCTGGGTCGTGCTCGGACTGGTGACGGCCAGCTTCTTCGAATACGGCATCGGACCGATCGTCGTCATGCTGGCGGCGCTGGTGGCGGCCAACTTCGTCGTCAAGGGCGGCCGCGAGACGCTCGCCGTGATGCGCAGCAGCCTGGTCGACGGCGCGCGGCAGGCGGTGCCGGTGGGCGTGGCCTGCGCGATCGTCGGCGTGATCATCGGCGTGCTGACGCTGACCGGCGCCGCGTCGAGCTTCGCCGGCTTCATCCTGGAGATCGGCGCCCGCAGCCTGTTCCTGTCGCTCGTCCTCACCATGCTCGTCTGCCTGGTGCTGGGCATGGGCATCCCGACGATTCCCAACTACATCATCACCAGCGCCATCGCGGCGCCGGCGCTGCTGAAGCTCGGCGTGCCGCTGCTGGTGTCGCACATGTTCGTCTTCTACTTCGGCATCATGGCCGACCTCACGCCGCCGGTGGCGCTGGCGGCGTTCGCCGCGGCGTCGATCGCCAGGGCGTCGCCGATGCAGATCGGCTGGAAGGCGACGCACATCGCGATCGCCGGCTTCGTCATTCCCTACATGGCCGTCTACGACCCGGCGCTGATGCTGCAGGGCGGCGGCGCGCTGGCGGTCGCCTACATCGTGTTCAAGGCGGTCGTCGCCGTGGGCCTGTGGGGCGCGGCGGCGATCGGCTTCCTGCTCGGACCGCTGCACGTCGTCGAGCGCATCGTCGCCTTCGCCGCCGCGGCGCTGCTGGTCGCCGCGCTGCCGCTGACCGACGAGCTCGGCTTCGCCGCCTGCGCGGCCTTCATCGCCTGGCACGTCGTGCGCCACCGGCGGCGCCGCGCCGCCGCCTGACCCGGCGCGACGGCGAAGCCCGTGGACGCGCTCTGCCTGCTGGTCGCCGGCGTGCTGCGGACCTCGCTGCCCGGCCCCGAGTTCACGCTCGCCTGGCAGCACAGCGTCGAGAAGATCCAATGGGAAGAGCGCTACCGGGTCGAGCCCGGGCGGCTGCGCCTGGTCGCGGTCCGGGTGCGCGGCCACGGCGCCGGCATGGAGCCCCCGCCCGAGGCGACGCTGCGCGACGGTGCCTGGAGCTGGTCGCCCGGGTCGACGGTCGCCGAGCTCCGCCTCGCCCGCACGTCCGCGACGGCCGACTACACGCTGTGCAGCGCCAGCCGCTGCCGGTCATTGGGCGAATGGGTCGACCGGCCGGCCGACGACGGGGTCGTCGTGCTGCGGGCCTGCGCCGGGGCGCCCGGCCGGTGACCTGAGTCGCAGACGCAACCGGCGCATCGGCGATAATCCCGGTTCCGGATCACGAAAGGACGCACGATGAAGAACGGCTACGGTTTCGGCAAGGAAGTGGCACTGCCCTTCGCGCAGGCGCTCGCGCGCACCACCGAGGCGCTGGCGAAGGAGGGCTTCGGCGTGCTGACCGAGATCGACGTCGCGGCCACGATGAAGAAGAAGCTCGACCTCGACCTGCCGCCGTACCGGATCCTGGGCGCCTGCAATCCGTCCTTCGCCGCCAAGGCGCTGGCCGCGGAACCGTCGATCGGGCTGCTGCTGCCGTGCAACGTCGTCGTCCGCCAGGACGACGCCGGCACCGTCCACGTCGAGTTCCTGGACCCGCAGCCGATGTTCCGGCTGACCGGCCGCGCCGCGGTCGAGCCGCTGGCCGACGAAGTGCGGGCGCGCCTGGCGCGCGTGATGGACGCGCTCTGACCCGGGCGCGGCGTCAGGGAGCGCCGCCGCCGCGCGGCGGCTTGCGCTCGAGCACGCTGACGCGCAGCGGGAAGCGACCGAGCTTGCGGTCGAGGAAATACGTCCGCAGCGTTCGCGCAATGGTCCGGAAGGCGAGCTCCTCCCAGGGAATCTCGTCTTCGCGGAAGAGGCGCACCTCGAGGCTCTCCGGGCCGGGGCCGAAGTCGAGGTCGGCCAGCCGCGAGCGGAACATCATGTACACCTGCCCGATCTGCGCCAGGCTGATCAGCGTGTAGAGTTCGCCCAGGTGCACGCGCGCGTTCGCCTCCTCCAGCGTCTCGCGCAGCGCGCCGGCCGCGACCGACTCGCCGTGCTCCAGAAACCCGGCCGGCAGCGTCCACAGCCCGTGCCGCGGCTCGATCGCGCGCCGGCACAGCAGCACCTGGTCGCCCCACTCGGGCAGGCAGCCGACGACGATCTTGGGGTTGCGGTAGTGGATCGTCCCGCAGGCGGCACAGACCTGCCGCGGCAGGTTGTCGCCCTCGGGGACGCGGATTTCCATGCGGTTGCTGCCGCAGTGGCTGCAGAAATTCATCCCCGGATTATGCGGCAGGGAAACCGCGCCCGGAAACCTTCGGCCGCCGGCGCTGTCCATGGGGTTCGGCGCGCGGTCCCCCGGGGTCGCTGCCACAGTCTGAATCCATTCACCCCCGGACCCGCACCGCGATGAACCGCAGCCTGCGTCTCACCCTCCTCGCCGTCGTCGCCGCCGTTTCCCTCGGCAGCGCCGGCTGCGTCTATCTCGAGTCCAAGGAGCGCGAGCTCGTGTTCCGGCCGGTGCGTGACTACGCCCGCACGCCCGCCGATCTCGGGCTCGCGCACGAGGAGCTCTGGCTCGCGGTCCCCCGCCTCGACGGCCCGGGCGAAGAGCGCGTCCACGGCTGGTGGCTGCCGGCGGCGCGCCCGGCGGCGCCGACGCTGCTCTACCTGCACGGCGTGCGCTGGAGCCTCGGCAACAATCTCTTCCGCATCGCCCGCTGGCGCGAGCTTGGCTTCAACGTGCTGGCGATCGACTATCGCGGCTTCGGACGCAGCGACGGCGAGCTGCCCTCCGAGGCGCAGATCCAGGCCGACGCCCGCGCCGCCTGGGTCGAGGTCCGCCGGCGCGAGCCGCGCGAGGACCGGCGTTTCATCTACGGCCACTCGCTGGGCGCCGCGGTGGCACTGGAGCTCGCGGCCGGCGAGCGCGGCGCCGCCGGCGTCATCGCCGAAGCCGGCTTCACGTCGCTGCCGGACGTCGTCGCCGAGCGCAGTCTTCCCGTCGGCGCGCTGCTCACCCAGCGCTTCGACGCGCTCGACCGCGCGCGGGCGCTGACCATCCCGTCGCTGTTCATCCACGGCACCGCCGACAGCGTCGTGCCCTCGGCGATGAGCGAGCGGCTCTACGCCGCGGCCCCGACGCCGAAGCGGCTGCTGCTGATCGACGGCGGCAGCCACAGCAACTTCAGCGGCACCGGCCTGACCGAGGTGCGGCGCGCGGTCGCCGAGTTCGTCGACCTCGCGCAACTCGCCGCGCAGGGCCGCGGCGCGCCGGTGACGATGCGCTGACGAGGGGCCGGCGCCGGCGGCGCACGCGCTCAGCGGCGGATGAAGTGCACCGCGTAGTACCGCATCTCGACGATCGACTCGTAGACGTCCGCCAGCGCCTCGTGCTTGCCCTCCTTCGGAATCCCCTTCATCAGGTCGGGCTTCCAGCGGCGGCAGAGTTCCTTCAGCGTCGAGACGTCGAGGTTGCGGTAGTGAAACCAGTCTTCGAGCGCGGGCATCGAGCGGGCGAGGAAACGCCGGTCCTGGCAGATCGAATTGCCGCACATCGGCGAGGCCTTGGCAGGCACGTGTTCGGCCAGGAACGCGAGCGCCGCGCGCTCGACGTCGGCCTCGGTCAGCGTCGAGGCGCGGACGCGGTCGACGAGCCCCGACTTGCCGTGCGTGCTCTTGTTCCAGGCGTCCATCGCGTCGAGCACCTCGTCGGGCTGGTGCACCGCCCAGACCGGTGCTTCGGCCACGACGTTGAGCTCGCTGTCGGTGACGACCAGCGCCACCTCGATGATGCGGTCGCTGTCGGGCTTGAGGCCGGTCATCTCGAGGTCGATCCAGATCAGCCGGTTGGCGTCTTGAGGCATGTTGAATTCGCGTAGAATCGGACGCACATTGTCCCACATCGCCCGCGCTCGCCCCGCGGCGCACCAGGATTTCGCGTGACCCCTGCCCTGTTCACCGCGGTGTTCGTCGCCGCCCTCGCGCTCTCGCTGTCGCTGCAGCTCTGGCTCGCGCATCGGCACGCGCGGCACGTGGCCGCGCATCGCGAGCGCGTCCCCGAGGCCTTCGCCGACCGCATCGGGCTCGCCGCGCACCAGAAGGCGGCCGACTACACGATCGCGCGCACGCGCTTCGGCGTCGTCGAGACGCTGGTCGACGCCGCGGTGCTGGTCGCGCTGACGCTGGGCGGCGGTCTCGCCGCGCTGGCGGCGGCGACCGACGCGCTGGCCTGGGGTCCGCTGGGCCAGGACCTGGCGCTGATCGTCGCGCTGGCGGTGGTCACCGGCGTCGTCGGGCTGCCCTTTTCCTGGCACCGCAGCTTCGGCATCGAGGCGCGGTTCGGATTCAACCGCAGCACCCGAGCGCTGTGGATCGCCGATCTCGCCAAGGGCGTGCTGCTCGCGGCGGTGCTCGGGTTGCCGCTGGCGGCGCTGGTGCTGTGGCTGATGCGCGTCGCCGGACCGACGTGGTGGCTGTGGACCTGGGCGGTGTGGATCGCCTTCCAGTTCCTGATCCTGCTCTCTACCCCACCGTCATCGCGCCGCTGTTCAACAAGTTCTCGCCGTTGCCGGCCGGTCCGGCGCGCGACGCGATCGAACGGCTGCTCGCCCGCTGCGGGTTCGAGAACAGGGGCCTGTTCGTCATGGACGGCTCGCGCCGCTCCAGCCACGGCAACGCGTTCTTCACCGGCTTCGGCCGCGCCAAGCGCATCGTGCTGTTCGACACGCTGCTCGCCCGACTGGGCGCCGACGAGCTCGAGGCGGTGCTCGCGCACGAGCTCGGCCACTTCCGGCTCCGGCACGTGCTGAAGCGCATGGCCTGGATGGCGGTCGCGTCGCTCGCCTTCCTGGCGCTGCTGGCGTGGCTGATGGCCTCGCCCTGGTTCTACGCCGGACTGGGCGTCGCCGCGAGCCCCGATCGGCCGGGGATCGCGCTGATCCTCTTCTTCCTGGTGCTGCCGGTGTTCACGTTCCTGCTCGGCCCGCTGTTCTCGCTCCATTCGCGCCGGCACGAGTTCGAGGCCGATGCCTTCGCCACCCGCCACGCGTCGGCGCGCGCGCTGGTCCGGGCGCTGGTGAAGCTCTACGAGGACAACGCCGCGACGCTCACGCCCGACCCGGTGCACTCGGCGTTCTACGATTCGCACCCGCCGGCGGCGGTGCGCATCGCCCGGCTGCGGGCACTGGCGCCCGCCGAGTTCGCAGCCGCGGCGGACGTGGCTGCCATGGCCACGAAGGCACTCCCGTGAGCGCGACGGGCCGCCCCGAGCGCGAACGCCGGAGTGCGCAGCACGAAGGCACTCCCCTGAGCGCGACGGGCCGCCCCGAGCGCGAACACCGGAGTGCGCAGCACGAAGGCACTCCAGTGAGCGTCGCTGCCGCGCCGACCGCCGCCGCGCTGGCCGCGCGCACGCCCAGCGCGGTGCCGCCCGTCTGTCCGACGACGAGATCCGGCGCTGTCTCGCCGTCCTGCCCGGCTGGACGCGGGTGGAAGAGCGTCTCGAGAAGACCTTCCGCTTCGCCGACTATCCGCGGACGATGGCGTTCGTCAACGCGCTCGCCTTCATCGCCGAGCGCATGGATCACCACCCCGACCTGTCCGTCCACCACGACCGCTGCGTGGTCGCACTGTCGACGCACGACGCCGGCGGCATCACCGCCAACGACTGCATCTTCGCCGCCAGGGTCGAGCGACTTTGGGCGTGAAGCGCACCGCGCACGAGTCCGTGCCGCCGCCGGCGGCCGGGCCGTTCGAGGGTCGGGTCGTCGCCGCGCACCGGCGGCACTTCCTGGTCGCCCTCGGCACCGAGGCGCCGCTCGCCTGCGTGCTCCGGGGCCGCAGCGCGACCTTGGCCTGCGGCGACCAGGTGCAGGTCTCGCGGATCGCCGGCGGCGGCGTGATCGAAGCGGTGCTGCCGCGCCGGACGCTGCTCTACCGCTCCGACGCGTTCAAGGAAAAGCTGATCGCCGCCAACGTCGACCAGATCGTCGGCGTGGTGGCGCCGGACCTGTCGCTCGACGAGGAACTCGTCCAGCGCTGGAGCGTCGCGGCGTCGGCGCTGGATTGCCGCTTCGTCGTCGCCGCCAACAAGTCCGACCTGCCCGGCTTCCCCGCGCTGCAGGCGCGCCTCGCGCCGCTGACGGCGCTGGGCCACGCGGTCGTTCCTGTGTCAGCCACGCGCGACATCGCGCCGCTGCTGCCGTGGCTGCGCGACCGGCACTCGGTGCTGATCGGGCAGTCGGGCATGGGCAAGTCGACGCTGCTCAACGCCGTCGCGCCGGACGCGGTCGCCCGGACCGCGGCGGTGTCGCAGGCGCTGTCCGCCGGGCGGCACACGACGACGCACTCGACGCTGTACGCGCTGCCGGCGACGCTGGGCGCGGGCTGGATCGTCGACTCGCCCGGGCTCAAGGCGTTCGGCCTCGCGCATCTCGACCCCGACGCGATCGTCGACGCCTTCGCCGAATTCCGCGCGTGTTCCGGCCACTGCCGGTTCCGCGACTGCCGCCACGACGCCGAGCCCGATTGCGCGTTCCGCGCCGCCGTCGCCGCGGGCCGCGCCGCGCCCTTCCGCCTGCAGCTGTTGCGCACGCTGGTCGCCGAGAGCGAGTCCGCCCGCCGGTCGCGGCGCTGAAGCCCCGTACCGGGCGGCCAGCGGGGGGGCGGGGGGGAGGGCCCCCCGGGGGGGGGCAGGCCCTCCCCCGGGCGGGGCCGCCGCCCCCCCCCGGGGGGCCCGGGCCCCCGCGGGCCGCCGGGCGCCCCCCCGGGGGGGCCCCCCCGGGCCCCCCGGCCGGGGCCGGGGGGCCCCCGGGGGGGGGCGGCCGGGGGGGCGCCGGGGGGGTTTTCGCCCCCTCAGGGGCGCGAGGTTGGCCAGCGTCAAAAGCAGGATCAGCAGCAGCCAGAGCAGCAGCGCGCGCCAGATGAGCCCGACGCCGCTGGGCAGCATGTCCGGCAACGCCTCGTCGCCCAGTCCCAGCGTCGGCCGATAGACGGCTTCGCCCGCCACACCCGACCACGGACCGCCCAGCGTCACGCCCAGCGCGCCGGCGCCGCTGGCGAGCAGAATGCCGGCGGGCACCCCGCCCTCCTCGCCCGCCCAGCTGCCGGCCTGCGCCCGCCAGCAGTAGACCGCGTCCTCGAAGTCGCCGACCACGGCGAACGACAGCGCGGTCAGGCGCACCGGTATCCAGTCGAGCAGCCACAGCACGCGCCGCGCCGGCGCGCCGAAGACGTCGAGCGCACGGGCGATCGGCGTCGTGTCCTCGCCGCGCACGTCCGCGTGCCACTCGTCGGCCAGCAGCGAGGCGGTCCGATAGAGCACCGCGCCCGCCGGGCCGGGCAGCACGGCGAACCAGAACAGCGTCGCGAACACCTGCCGGTACGAATCGACCAGGCCGCGCTCGATCGACAGCTTCGCCACCTCGTGGCTGGCGAGTTCGGCGGTCGCGCCGCCGCGCCAGGCGGAGAGCGCGCGCCGGGCGGCGCCGATGTCGCCGGCAACGAGCGCCGCCGCCACCGCGGTGTAGCCGTGGCTGAAGCGGCGGAAGCCCATCAGCAGATAGAGCAAGGCGACGTTCCACGCGAAGCCCAGCAGCGGATGCAGCATGGACAGCAGCCAGAAGCCGCCCGCGGCCACGACGACCGGCGGACCGAGCGCCAGTGCCGCCGCCAGCATGCCCTGCTGCGCCGCGCCGCCGTTGAGCCGCCGCTCGATCCCGCGCACGAAGCGGACGAACGCCCGCTCGAGCGCCGCGCGCCAGCGGAACGCCTGCCACTGCTCCAGCGCCAGCGCCGCCAGGATGGCCAGGAAGTTCATCGCCTCATTGCCCCCGCAGCATTTCCTTGCTGATTGCCCTGAACAGCGGCGTGCCGGCCTCTTTCAGCCACTCGAAAACCGCCATCTCGCGGGTGATGATGCGCGCGCCTTCCTGGCGCATCCGCGCCAGCGCCAGGTCGCGGTCGGCGGGCCGGCGCGAGCCGACGGCGTCGGCCACGACGTAGACCTCGCGGCCATCCTCGATCAGCTCCAGTGCGGTCTGCAGCACGCAGACGTGGGTCTCGATGCCGGCGACGACGACCTGCGCCCGGTCGGTGCCGGGCAGGCCCGGCAGGCAGCCCGCCGCGACGCAGGAGAAGTGATTCTTGGTGCCGACGGCAGCGTCGGGCAGCAGCGCGCGGATCGCTTCGTCCAGCGGCCCCAGGCCCTGCGGGTACTGCTCGGTCGCGGCCACCGGGACGCCCACCCTCTGCGCCGCGCGCACCAGCCAGGCGACGTTGGCGGCGACCGTCGCGTGATCGTGGATCGCCGGCAGCAGTTTCTTCTGCACGTCGATGACGAGCACGGTCGAGCGTAGGGGGTCGAGCAGCATGGCGGGCGGTCCGTGGTGGCAGGCGGTTGGTCGACGGCCGGAAGCGCGCGGGCGCGCCCCGGGGGTTCAGGTCTTCAGTTCCTCGCGGTCGCGGTACTGGTCCAGCGCCTCGGGGTTGGCCAGGGCGTCGAGGTTGCCGACCGCGCGCCCGTGCACGACGTTGCGCACCGCGAGCTCGACGATCTTGTTGCTCTTGGTGCGCGGGATGTCGGTGACCTGGACCACCTTCGCCGGCACGTGCCGCGGCGTGGTGTTGGTGCGGATGTGCTGGCGGATCCGCTCGGCCAGCGCGTCGTCGAGCTGCAGCCCGTCGCGCAGGCGGACGAACAGCACGACGCGCACGTCGCCGACCTCGCCGGGCGGCCAGTCCTGGCCGATGACCAGGCTCTCCTGCACCTCGGGCAGCTGCTCGACCTGGCGGTAGATCTCGGCGGTGCCGATGCGCACGCCGCCGGGGTTGAGCGTCGCGTCGGAGCGGCCGTAGATCACCAGGCCGCCGTGCTCGGTGATCTCGACGTAGTCGCCGTGGCACCAGACGTTCGGGAAGCGCTCGAAGTACGCGGCGCGGTACTTGGCGCCGTCGGGATCGTTCCAGAAAGCGACCGGCATCGACGGGAACGGCGCCGTGCAGACGAGCTCGCCCTTGTCGCCGCGCAGCGGGCGGCCGTCCGGGTCGAAGACCTCGACCGCCATGCCGAGCCCGCGGCACTGCAGCTCGCCGCGCCACACCGGCAGCGTCGGCGCCCCCAGCGCGAAGCAGGACACGATGTCGGTCCCGCCCGAGATCGACGACAGGCAGAGGTCCGCCTTGATGCACTGGTAGACGTAGTCGAAGCTCTCCGGCGACAGCGGGCTGCCGGTCGAGAACAGCGCCCGCAGCTGCGGCAGCTCGTAGTCCTTGCGCGGCACCAGCCCGATCTTCTTCGCCGCATCGATGTACTTGGCCGAGGTGCCGAAGTGGGTGATCCGCTCGGCCTCGGCGTAGTCCCAGAGCGCCTTGCCGCGGCCGATGAACGGCGCACCGTCGAACAGCAGCAGCGTCGCGCCGGCGGCGAGGCCGCTGACCAGCCAGTTCCACATCATCCAGCCGCAGGTCGTGAAGTAGAACAGCCGGTCCCCCGGCTTGACGTCGCCGTGCAGCAGGTGCTCCTTCAGGTGCTGCAGCAGCGTCCCCCCCGCGCCGTGGACGATGCACTTGGGCACCCCGGTCGTGCCCGACGAGTACAGGATGTACAGCGGATGGTCGAAGGGCAGGCGCGCGTACTCGAGCGGCCGGGGGGCGAACGGCGCGACGAAGGCGTCCCAGCCGACCGCACCGCGCACCGCGGCAAGGTCGTCGCTGGCGCCTGCGCTCTGCTGCAGGTAGGGCACGACGACGACGCGCTCGACGCTCGGCAGCGCGGCGACGATCGCGGCGACCTTGTCGAGGATCGGCAGCGCCTTGCCGTTGTACCAGTAGCCGTCGACGGTGACGAGCACCCGCGGCGCGATCTGGCCGAAGCGGTCGAGCACGCCCTGGACGCCGAAATCGGGCGAGCACGACGACCAGATCGCGCCGAGGCTCGCCGCCCCGGCCATGGCGACGATCGCCTCCGGCAGGTTGGGAACGTACGCGGCCACCCGGTCGCCGGCGACGACGCCCTGCGCGGACAGCGCCTGCTGCGCCTGCGACACCTGCGCCAGCAGTTGGGCGTCGCCGATCCGGCGCGCGACCTTGTCCTCGCCGCGGAACACCAGCGCATCGCCCTCCTGCCCCGCGGCCACCCGCGCCGCCGCCGGCGCCAGCAGGTTCTCGGCGAAGTTGAGCCGCGCGTCGGGGAAGAACCGCGCGCCCGGCATCCGGTCGCCGTCGACCAGCGCGCGCGCTCCGCGCTCGCCGACGACGCCCGCGTAGTCCCAGACGGCGCACCAGAACGCCTCGGGCTGCTCGACCGACCACTGCCAGAGCGACGCGTAGTCGGGAACGCGCGCGCCGCTCGCCGCGGCGACCCGGGCGGCGAAGTCGGTGAGCCGGGCGCGGGCGATGCGCTCGGGGGAAGGCTGCCAGAGCAAGGCGGTCGTGGTCATGGCGCGAGGCGTGGGTGCCGGATGCCGAGTCTAACGCGCGCCGGCGCCCGCCGGTCGCGTCGGCGGCCGCCTGCAGCGGTGCGACGATGACGTCGGGCAGCGGCGCGCTGCGTCCGGTCGCGAGGTCGATCCAGACGATCTTGGCCGCACCCTCGGCGACGACGCGACCGTCGCGCAGCAGGTCGTAGCTGCTGCCCACGCTGCTGCGGCCCGGGTCGCCCAGGTACATCCGCACCTCGACGTCGCCCGGATAGACCAGCGGTTCGAGGAACGTGCAGCTCGCGTTGACGATCACCGGGCCGGTGCCCCCGTAGGCGCTGCGCTCCGGATAGAGGCCGAACAGCCACTCGATCCGCGCCTGCTCCATGTAGCGGAAGTAGACGGTGTTGTTGACGTGGCCGAGCGCGTCCATGTCGCCCCAGCGGATCGGCTGGCGGGAGGTGTGGACGAGCAGGCGGTGCTTGTGCGTCATGGCTTTCCTCGGCGTCGGCGGGTGGCGGCGATGCGCGGTTCAGTGCGCGGCGGCCGTTGCCGGCACCAGCGCCGCGGCCACCAGCTCGGCGAGGTCGCGGGAGGCGATCGACTCGTCGCGGCCCAGCGCCTTCAGGCCGTCGCCGATCATCACCGCGCAGTACGGGCAGGCGGTGGCGATCACCGTCGGCGCGGCCGGCAGCGCCTGCTCGACGCGCAGCACGTTGATGCGCTTGCCGATGCTCTCCTCCATCCACATCCGCGCGCCGCCGGCGCCGCAGCACATCGCCTTCTCGCGATGGAGCGGAAACTCGAGCGGCGCGTCGCGGACGACCCGCGCCAGCACCGCGCGCGGCGCCTCGTATTCGCCGTTGTGCCGGCCGAGGTAGCAGGGCTCGTGATAGAGGACGCGCTCGAACGCCGGCGCCAGCGCGAGCCGGCCCTGTGCCGCGAGCTCCGCGATCAGCTGGCTGTGGTGGACGACCTCCCAGCGGCCGCCGAAGGCCGGGTACTCGTTGCGCAGCGAGTTGTAGGCGTGCGGGTCGCAGGTGACGATCCGGGTGACGCCGAGCTCGTTCAGCGTGCCGGCGAGCGTCAGCGCGAGTTCCTGGAACAGCATCTCGTTGCCGGCACGGCGGACGCACTCGCCGGTCGAGGTCTCGGCGTCGCCCAGGATCGCGAAGCGGACGCCGGCGTGGCGGAGGATCGCGACGAAGGCCCGCGCGATCTTCTGGCCCCGCGGATCGAACGACTGCGCGGAACCGACGTAGAACAGATAGTCGTAGCCCTGCATCGCGGCGGCCGAGTCGACGCGCGGCACGTCGAGGTCGCGCGCCCAGTCGGCCCGGGTGTCCGCGGGCAGTCCCCAGGGATTGCTCTGCGACTGGTAGGCGTCGAACACGGCCTTCAGCTCGTGCGGGAACACGCCGTCCATCAGCACCCGGTGCTGGCGCAGCCTGAAGAAGCGCGGCAGGTGCTCGAGCTCGATCGGGCAGGCCGCCTCGCAGTAGCCGCAGGTGGTGCAGGCCCAGAGCGTGTCCTCGCCGATCACCTCGCCGACCAGCGCCGGCAGCGCGTCGCGTTCGGCACCCGGGGCGAGCAGTGTCCGCCGCTGCGCCAGCAGGTGGTGCTTGAGGCTGTCGTTGACCGCCTTCTGCGACAGCGGCTTGCCGGTGAGGAAGGTCGGGCAGGCGTCCTTGCAGCGGCCGCACTCGGTGCAGGTGAAGACGTCGAGGCCGTCCTTCCACGTGAGGTCCAGCGCCGTGCGCGCGCCCACCCGCAGGTCGTCGCTGTCGGTCCCCTCGCCCATGATGCTCTCCAGGTCCACCGCCGGCACGGCGTTGGCCGGACGGCCGCGGCGGAAGTACAGCGCCGGCAGCGCGGTGACGATGTGGAAGTGCTCGCCGACGGGCAGCAGCACCAGGAACGACAGCACGGTGACCATCTGCAGCCAGTAGCTCGCGACGTAGCCGGCGCGCTGCACCGTCGGCGGCAGCCCCGCGAACGCCGTCGCCAGCAGGTTCCCGGCCGGTGCGAAGGCGCGCTCGTGCGCGATGCCGGCGTCCAGCGGCGCGAACAGCGCGAAGCGGAAGCCGTCGAACGCGAGATCGGTGACCATGATCGCCGCGATCAGCGTCAGCACCACGATCGCCTCGCGGTTGGGCTCGAGCCGTGCCGGGCGGCGCACGAAACGGCGATGGAAGCCGTAGCCGACGGCGCCGAGCACCGCGAGCTCGACCGCGTCCTTCAGCGTGGCGAACAACCCGCCGGCGAGACCGGCGTAGACGAAGGGCTCGTCGTAGCCGATGGCGATCAGCTGGACCTTGCGCAGCAGCAGCGCCATGAAGCCGACGAACAGCACCGTGTGCATGATCCCCGGCCGGCGGTCGCGGGCGATCATCCGGCGCTGCAGGAAGCCGTTGACGACGACGCTGCGCCAGCGCGCCGCCGGCCGGTCCCGGCGGTCGTCCGGCTGCATCGCGGCGACGATCGACAGCTTGCGCCAGCTGAGCGCGGCGAAGGCGACGAACGCAACGACCAGAAGCAGCGTGATCGCGAGGGGGCTCATCGACGGCAGCGCGGAGACGGGGGGCGGGGAGGGAGAGACAGGGTCGGGCGATTATACCCGCGGGGTTTATTCGCCTTCTGCGGCGCCCGCCCGCGCCGTGACGTCGGAGCTCAGGTGCCCGCGCCCCACAGCCAGGCGGCCCCGCGCACGCCGCTGGAGTCGCCGTGCAGGTTGCGCACCAGCCGCGTGTCGACCCGATCCGAGAACACCCACGGCCCCCACAGCAGCGGCACCTCGGCATACAGCCGCAGCACGTTGGACATGCCGCCGCCCAGCACGACGACATCCGGGTCGAGCAGGTTGATCACGTGGGCGAGTGCGCGCGCCAGCCGCTCCTCGTAGCGGGACAGCGTCGCCGCACAGGCCGCGTCACCGGCCGCGGCCCGCGCCACGATCTCGGGCGCCTTCAGCGCCGCGCCGGCGACCTGCCGGTGGTCGCGCTCGATGCCGGTGCCGGAGACCCAGGTCTCGATGCAGCCGGGCCGCCCGCAGAAGCACATCGCGCCGGGGCGCTCGTCGTCGCGCGGCCAGGGCAGCGGATTGTGACCCCATTCGCCGGCGATGGCGTTGGGGCCGTCCAGCACTACGCCGCGCACGACGATGCCGGCGCCGACACCGGTGCCGAGGATCGCGCCGAACACCACGGCCGCGCCGGCGCCGGCGCCGTCGGAGGCTTCCGACAGCGCGAAGCAGTTGGCGTCGTTGGTGATGCGGATCTCGCGCCCCAGCGCGTTCGCGAGGTCCTGCCGGAAGGGCCGCCCGTTGAGGCACACCGAGTTCGATCCGCGCAGCAGGCCCGTGGCGCGCGAGATCGATCCCGGTGTCCCGATGCCCACGCTGCCCCGGCCACCCAGTTCGAGCTCGACGCCGGCCACCAGCGCGGCCACCGCGGCGACGGTCGCGGCGTAGTCCCCCTGCGGCGTCGGCACCCGCCGGCGCAGCAGTTCGCGCCCCTGCGCGTCGAGCGCGACGATCTCGATCTTGGTGCCGCCGAGATCGATGCCCAGGCGGAAATCCGGGTGCGACATCCTGCGCCTCCTTGCGTCCTGCGCCTTCCGACCGCCGGACGCGACGGCTGCCCGGTGTCGGATCGGAACCGGCGTCACTTTCCCACGCTTCGCCACCGCGGCGCAATCGCGTCGGCGCGCCTGCCCGCGGATGGTGCACCGCCCGCCCCCGCCGCGGGACGCGGCGCCGCCCCCCGGTGCGGGCGCGGCGCGGAACAGGTAGACTTGTCACCGCGGCCGACCGTGGCGCGAGGCAGCGCCGGGATACGGTCCGATGGCGCAGCCGCCATGGCGTCGATCACGAGCACAGCCGCCCCGGCGGTGCCGACCGTCCGTCCGGTCCTCCGGGACGACGTCGCCTCGCCGGCCCCAATTCCAAGGACTCCACCGATGACTCCCGACCTCGATGCCGAACCCGTCGCCGCCACGGGTTTCGAGACCCCGCGCGCCGCCGACGTGGCGACCTTCCAGGCCACCGTCCTGCACAAGCTCACCTACGCGGTGGGCAAGGACGCCAAGCACGCGCTCGAGCACGACTGGCTGGTCGCCACCGCGCTGGCCACCCGCGACTACATCGTCGAGCGCTGGATGGACGCGACGCGCCGCACTTACCGCGACGGCCGCAAGCGCGTCTACTACTTCTCGCTCGAGTTCCTGATCGGCCGGCTGCTGTTCGACGCGCTGGGCAACCTGGGCCTGACCGAGACGGCGCGGGTCGCGCTGGCGGAACTCCACGTCGACCTCGACCAGCTGCGCAAGGTCGAGCCCGACGCGGCGCTGGGCAACGGGGGCCTCGGCCGCCTCGCCGCCTGCTTCATGGAGAGCATGGCGACGCTGCACGTCCCGGCGCACGGCTACGGCATCCGCTACGACCACGGCATCTTCCGCCAGGCGCTGCAGGACGGCTGGCAGCTCGAGCTGCCCGAAGACTGGCTGTCGTCGGGCAACCCCTGGGAATTCGAGCGCCCCGAGGTCACCTACACCATCGGCTTCGGCGGCAGCGTCGACGTCGTCACCCAGCCCGACGGCACGCAGCGCTCGGTGTGGCGTCCGGCCGACAGCGTCAAGGCGGTCGCCTACGACACCCCGATCACCGGCTGGCGCGGCACCCACGTCAACACGCTGCGGCTGTGGTCGGCGCGCGCCGGCGACCCGATGTCGCTCGAGGACTTCAACCGCGGCGACCACGTCGGTGCGCTCGCCGACCGCGTCCGCCTCGAGGCGATCTCGCGCGTGCTCTATCCGTCGGACGCCACCCCGGCCGGCCACGAGCTGCGGCTGCGGCAGGAGATCTTCTTCGCCTCGGCCTCGCTGCAGGACCTCGTCCGCCGGCACAAGGTGCAGCACGGCGATCTCGCCTCGCTGCCCGACCACGTGGCGATCCAGCTCAACGACACGCACCCGGCGATCGCGATCCCCGAGCTGATGCGCCTGCTGGTCGACGAGAACAACGTGCCGTGGGAGCAGGCCTGGTCGATCGCGACCTCGGTGTTCAGCTACACCAACCACACGCTGCTGCCCGAGGCGCTGGAGAGCTGGTCGGTCCCGCTGATGGAGGGGCTGCTGCCGCGGCACATGCAGATCATCTACCTCATCAACGCGCTGCACCTCGACGCCCAGCGCGCCGCCGGCCACAACGACAGCGCGCTGCTGTCGGGGATCTCGCTGATCGAGGAGAACCACACCCGCAACGTGCGGATGGGCCACCTCGCGTTCCTCGGCTCCCGGCGGGTCAACGGCGTGTCGGCGCTGCACACCGACCTCATGCGGCAGACGGTGTTCCGCGACTTCAGCACCGTCTACCCCGACCGGATCGTCAACAAGACCAACGGCATCACCTTCCGCCGCTGGCTCTTCCAGGCCAACCCCGGCCTCACCCGGATCATCGTCGACGCCATCGGCCCGGCGTTCATGGACGACACCGCGAAGCTCGCCGACCTCGCCGCCCTCGCCGACGACGCCGGGTTTCGCCAGCGCTACGCGGCGGTCCGGCGCGCGAACAAGGTCGCGCTGGCGCAACTGGTCCAGGAGCGCCTGGGCATCGTCCTCGACCCGGACGCCGTGTTCGACGTGCACATCAAGCGCATCCACGAATACAAGCGGCAGCTGCTCAACATCCTGGACACCATCGCGCTCTACAACGCGATGCGCGCGCAGCCGATGCAGAACTGGATGCCGCGGGTGAAGCTCTTCTCCGGCAAGGCCGCCGCCGGCTATTTCCAGGCCAAGCTGATCATCAAGCTCGCCAACGACGTCGCCCGCATCGTCAACAGCGACCCGGCCGTCCGCGGCGCGCTGAAGGTCGTGTTCCTGCCCAACTACAACGTCAGCCTCGCCGAGTCCATCATTCCGGCGGCCGACATCTCCGAGCAGATCTCGACCGCGGGGATGGAAGCCTCCGGCACCGGCAACATGAAGCTCGCGCTCAACGGCGCGCTGACCATCGGCACGCTCGACGGCGCCAACGTCGAGATGCTGGAGCACGTCGGGGCCGAGAACATCTTCATCTTCGGGCTCACCGCCGACGAGGTGACGCGGCGCCGCGCCGCCGGCCTCAGCGCCCACGCGGCGATCGCCGCCTCGCGCACGCTGGCCGAGGTGCTGGACTCGATCGAGTCGGGGGTGTTCTCGCCGGACGACCGCCGGCGCTACCGCCCGCTGGTCGAGGGGCTGCGGCACCACGACTACTTCATGGTCTGCGCCGACTTCGAGTCCTACAACCAGACGCAGCGCACGCTTGGCCACCTGCGGCGGGACGCCGACGAGTGGTGGCGGCGATCGATCCTCAACACCGCCCGGATGGGCTGGTTCTCGTCCGACCGCACCATCGCCGAATACGCGAGCGACATCTGGCGCGCCGGAGGCGCCAAACCCCAATGAAGCCCGACCCTTGCCCGCCGGCGCCGATCGCGGCCGTCGTCGCCGGGCAGCACGGCGACCCCTTCGCGGTCCTCGGCCCGCACGAGAGCAAGGGCCGGGTGCTGGTGCGCGCCTTCGTCCCCGGGGCGCGCAGCGTCGAGGTGCTCGCCCGCGACGGCACGCCGCTGGTGACGCTGGCGCGCCGCCACGACGGCGGCTTTTTCGAGGGCATCCTTCCCGCGCGCGTCGGCTACCTGCTGCGGGCGAGCAACGAGGGCGGCAGCTGGACCATCGACGATCCCTACGCCTACGGTCCGGTGCTGGGGGCGATGGACGACTGGCTGCTGGGCGAGGGGACGCACGTCCGGCTCTACGACCGGCTCGGCGCGCACGTGATCGTCCACGAGGGCGTCGCCGGTGTGCACTTCGCGGTCTGGGCACCCAACGCCTCGCGGGTCTCGGTGGTCGGCGACTTCAACGCCTGGGACGGGCGCCGGCACACGATGCGCAGGCGCGTCGACACCGGCGTCTGGGAGATCTTCGTCCCCGGGATCGGCGAGGGGGCGATCTACAAGTACGAGGTGCTGGGCGGCGGACGCGAACTGCTGCCGCTCAAGGCCGACCCGGTCGGCTTCGCCGCCGAGTTGCGGCCGTCGACCGCGTCGGTGGTCTGCGACACCAGCCGCTTCCCCTGGACCGACGGCGAGTGGATGGCGGCGCGGGCGACCCGCGACCCGCGGCGCACGCCGCTGGCGATCTACGAGGTGCACCTGGGCTCGTGGCAGCGCGGCGAGGAAGACCGCTGGCTCAGCTACGACGAACTCGCCGACCGGCTGGTTCCCTACGCCGTCGAGATGGGCTTCACGCATCTCGAGCTGATGCCCGTCAACGAGCACCCGCTGGACGAGTCCTGGGGCTACCAGCCGATCGGCCTGTTCGCGCCGACGCGGCGCTTTGGCGACCCGGCATCCTTTGCCCGCTTCGTCGACCGCGCCCACCGCGCCGGGCTCGGCGTGATCCTCGACTGGGTGCCGGCGCACTTCCCCACCGACCCGCACGGCCTCGCCTACTTCGACGGCACCGCGCTCTACGAGCACGCCGATCCGCGCCAGGGATTCCATCCCGACTGGAACACCGCCGTCTTCAACTTCGGCCGCCCGGAGGTCGCCAACTACCTGATGGCCAACGCGCTGTACTGGCTCGACCGCTTCCACATCGACGGGCTGCGCGTCGACGCGGTCGCCTCGATGCTCTACCTCGACTACTCGCGCAAGGACGGCGAGTGGGTGCCCAACCGCTACGGCGGCAACGAGAACCTCGACGCCATCGCCTTCCTGCGCCGCCTCAACACCACCGTCTACGCGCAGCATCCCGGGGTGATGACCATCGCCGAGGAGTCGACCGCCTGGCCGGCGGTCTCGCAGCCGGTCCACGCGGGCGGCCTCGGCTTCGGCTTCAAGTGGAACATGGGCTGGATGCACGACACGCTCGACTACCTGGGGCGCGAGCCGGTGCACCGCCGCTGGCACCACGACCGGATCACCTTCGGCCTGGTCTACGCGTTCTCGGAGAACTTCGTGCTGCCGCTGTCGCACGACGAGGTCGTCCACGGCAAGCGCTCGCTGCTGGCGCGCATGCCCGGCGACGGCTGGCAGCAGTTCGCGACGCTGCGCGCGGCACTCGCGCTGATGTGGGCCTACCCGGGGAAGAAGCTGCTGTTCATGGGCCAGGAATTCGGCCAGGGTCGCGAGTGGAACTCCGCGGCCTCGCTCGACTGGCACCTGCTCGAGCACCCCTGGCACCGCGGCGTCCAGTCGCTGCTGCGCGACTGCAACCGCGGCTACCGCGGCCTGCCGGCGCTGCACGCACGCGACTGCGAGGGCGAGGGCTTCCGCTGGATCGTCGTCGACGACCAGGACAATTCGGTGTTCGCCTGGCTGCGCTTCGGCGGCGAGGGCGTGCCGGCGCTGGCGATGGTGGCGAACTTCACGCCGGTCCCCCGCGCCGGCTACCGGCTCGGCCTCCCGCAGGGCGGGCGCTGGCGCGAGGCGCTGAACACCGATGCCGCGGCCTACGGCGGCAGCAACTGCGGCAACGGCGGCGCCGTCGTCGCCACGGCGCATCCGCAGCACGGCTTCGACTGCAGCGCCGAGGTCACGCTGCCGCCGCTGGCCACGCTGTGGCTGGTTCATGACGGGGGTCAATGACGCGGCCGGGAAAATCGGGCAGCGTGGAGGCAACACCGGCACGACGCCGGAATGAGGGGCAACGATGGACAAGATCACCTATTCGACGCCTTTGGCACGCTCGGCGATGGCCTACGTGCTCGCCGGCGGCCGCGGCAGCCGGCTGATGGAACTCACCAACTACCGCGCCAAGCCGGCCGTCTATTTCGGCGGCAAGTCGCGGATCGTCGACTTCGCGCTGTCCAACGCGCTCAACTCGGGCATCCGCCGCATCGCGGTCGCCACCCAGTACAAGGCGCACAGCCTGATCCGGCACCTGCAGCGCGGCTGGAACTTCCTGCAGCCGGTGCGCAACGAGAGCTTCGACATCCTGCCCGCGAGCCAGCGGATATCCGAGGAGCAGTGGTACGCCGGCACCGCCGACGCCGTCTACCAGAACATCGACATCATCGACAGCTACGCGCCCGAATACCTGGTGATCCTCGCCGGCGATCACATCTACAAGATGGACTACGAGCGGATGCTGATCCAGCTCGTCAACGAGGACGCCGACGTCGTCGTCGCCTGCATCGAGGTTCCCGTGGCCGACGCCACCGGCTTCGGCGTGATGGACGTCGACGCCAGCGGACGCGTCGTGGCGTTCGTCGAGAAACCCCCGCAGCCGCCCGAGATGGCCGACCGTCCCGGCTATGCGCTGGCGAGCATGGGCATCTACGCGTTCCACCGCAAGTTCCTCAATGAGCAGCTGGTCCGCGACGCCGCCGACCCCGATTCCAGCCGCGACTTCGGCAAGGACATCATTCCCTGGCTGGTGAAGAACGGCAAGGCGGTCGCCCACCGCTTCACCGAGTCCTGCGTGCGCTCGCACGACGAGACCGAGAGCTACTGGCGCGACGTGGGGACGATCGACGCCTACTGGGAGGCGAACATCGACCTCACCGACGTCGTCCCGGCGCTCGACCTCTTCCAGCACGACTGGCCGATCTGGACCTACGCCGAGCTCACGCCGCCGGCCAAGTTCGTCCACGACGCCGACGGCCGCCGCGGCCTGGGCATCTCGTCGCTGGTGTCCGGCGGCTGCATCGTGTCCGGCGCCGAGCTGCGCCACTCGCTGCTGTTCACCGGCGTGCACATCCACTCGTACGCGCACGTCGAGAACGCCGTCGTGCTCCCCTACGTCGACGTCGGCCGCCGCGCGCGGCTTACCAACGTCGTCATCGACCGCGGGGTCGTGATCCCGCCGGGACTGGTCGTCGGCGAGGACCCCGTGCTCGACGCCGCGCGCTTCCGCCGCAGCGCCAAGGGCATCTGCCTCATCACCCAGCCGATGATCGACAAGCTCGAAGCGAGCCCGTCCTGACGATGAAGCCGCTGGCGGTGCTGTCGGTCGCGTCCGAGGTCTTCCCGCTGGTGAAGACCGGCGGCCTCGGCGACGTGGTCGGAGCCCTGCCCGCGGCGCTCGCGCACGAGGGCGTCGCGGTGCGGACGCTGGTGCCGGGCTATCCGGCGGTGCTGGCGGCGATCCCGCACCCCGACGTCGTGTACGCGCTGCCGCGGCTCTTCGGCGGCGCCGCGCGCCTGCTCGCCGGACGCGCCGGGGAGCTCGACCTCTTGGCGCTGGACGCGCCGCATCTCTACGGCCGTCCCGGCAACCCCTACCTCGGTCCCGACGGCCGCGAGTGGCCCGACAACGCGCTGCGCTTCGCCGCGCTGGCCCGCGCGGCGGCCGAGCTGGGGCGCGGCGCCGTGCCGGCCTTCCACCCGGACATCGTGCACGCGCACGACTGGCAGGCCGGCCTCGCGCCGGCCTTTCTGCACTACGGCACCGGTCCGCACGCCCGCACGGTGATGACGGTGCACAACCTCGCGTTCCAGGGCCAGTTCCCGCACGAACTGCTGGCGAAGCTGGGGCTGCCCACGCGGGCCTTCGCCGTCGACGGGGTCGAGTACTACGGCAGCATCGGCTACCTCAAGGCGGGGCTGGCGCTGGCCGACCGCATCACCACGGTGTCGCCGACCTACGCCGGGGAGATCCGCACGCCCGAACTCGGCATGGGGCTCGACGGCCTGCTGCGCACCCGCGCCCCGGTGCTCTCCGGCATCCTCAACGGCATCGACGACAGCGTCTGGAACCCGGCGACCGACCCGCTGCTGCCGGCGGCTTTCGACGCCCGGCAACTGCCACGCCGCGGCGCCAACAAGAGCGCGCTGCAGGCCCGCTTCGGCCTCGCGCCGGATCCCGGCGCCCTGCTGTTCGGCGTCGTCAGCCGGCTCACCTGGCAGAAGGGCATGGACCTGCTGCACGAGGCGCTGCCGGCGATCGACCGTGCGCATGCGCAGCTGGTCGTGCTCGGCGCCGGCGACAAGCCGCTGGAGCACGCCTTCACCGCGGCGGCGGCGCACCGCCGCGGCCGGATGGCGACGCTGATCGGCTACGACGAGGCGCTGGCGCACCTGGTCCAGGCCGGCAGCGACGCGCTGCTGCTGCCGTCGCGCTTCGAACCCTGCGGCCTGACGCAGCTGTGCGCGCTGCGCTACGGCTCGCTGCCGGTGGTGGCGCGCGTCGGCGGCCTCGCCGACACCGTCATCGACGCCAACGAGATGGCGCTGGCGGCGAGCGCCGGCACCGGCATCGTGTTCTCGCCGGTGTCGCGGGAAACGCTGGAGATCGCGATCGATCGCACCGCGGCGCTGTGGAAGACGCCGGTGGTCTGGCGCCGGGTGCAGGTGCGCGCGATGTCCACCGACGTGGGCTGGACTCGCCCGGCCAAGCGCTACGCCGCGCTCTACCGGGATCTCGTCGCGCACGACCCCGCCTGATGCGCCGGCTCGACAGCGGCCGCGCGGACGCGCTGGGCCTCACGCTGGTGGCGGGCGGCGCCAACGTCGCCGTCGCGTCGGTCCACGCCGACGCGGTCGAACTCTGCCTGTTCGACGACCGGGGCGCGACCGAGATCGAGCGCATCCGCCTGCCCGAGCGCACCGGCGACGTGTTCCACGGCTTCGTCGGCGGCGTCGGACCGGGCGCGCGCTACGGCCTGCGCGTCCACGGCCCCTGGGACCCGGCGCACGGCCACGTCTTCAACCCGGCCAAGCTGCTGGTCGACCCGTACGCGCGCGCGCTCGACCGCGCCTTCGCCTACGCCGCGGTCCAGTGCGCGCAGCGCCCCGACGGCCTGCGCTGCGACGCCGACAGCGCGCCCACGGTGCCGCGCGCGATCGCCGTCGGGGCGCTGCCGCGGCCGCGCCGGCGCGGCCGCGGGTCGCCTGGCGCGACACCGTCGTCTACGAGCTGCACGTGCGCGGCTACACGCGGGCGCACCCGGGGATCCCGGCCGAGCTGCGCGGCACCTGCGCGGCGCTCGCGCACCCGGCGGCGATCGGGCACCTGGTCGAGCTCGGCGTCACCGCCGTCGAGCTGATGCCGGTGGCCGCCTGGGTCGACGAGCGGCATCTCGCGCGCCTCGGGCTCGCCAACTACTGGGGCTACAACCCGGTGGCGCTGCTGACGCCCGACCCGCGCCTCGCGCCCGGCGGCACCGCCGAGCTGCGGCAGGCGGTGGCCGCGCTGCAGGCGGCGGGCATCGAGGTGATCCTCGACGTGGTGCTGAACCACACCGGCGAGGGCGATGCCGCGGGACCGATGCTGTCGCTGCGCGGCATCGACAACGCCACCTACTACCGGCTGCAGCGCGACGATCCGGGACGCTACGTCGACGACACCGGTTGCGGCAACACGCTGGCGCTCGACCGGCCGCCGGTGCTGCGGCTGGCGATGGACGCGCTGCGCCACTACGCGACGGCCTGCGGCGTCGACGGCTTCCGCTTCGACCTCGCCACGACGCTCGGCCGTCGTGCCGACGGCTTCGATCCCGCGGCGCCGCTGCTGCAGGCGATCGCGCAGGACCCGGTGCTGCGCGAGCTGAAGCTCATCGCCGAGCCCTGGGACATCGGCCCCGGCGGCTACCGGATCGGCGCCTTTCCGCCGGCCTGGGGCGAGTGGAACGATCGCTTCCGCGACACGGCCCGGCGCTTCTGGCGCGGCGATCACGGCCAGGCCGCGGATCTCGCGACGCGGCTCGCGGGCTCCGGCGACCTCTTCCGCGCGGCCGCCAAGCCGCCGTCGCGCTCGATCAACTTCGTCGTCGCGCACGACGGGTTCACGCTGGCCGACCTCGTCGCCCACGAGCACAAGCACAATGCCGCCAACGGCGAGCACAACCGCGACGGCACCGACGCCAATCACTCGTGGAACCACGGCGTCGAAGGCGCGACCGCCGACCCGGCGATCCGCGCGCGGCGCGCCCGCGACGTCCGCAACCTGCTGGCGACGCTGTTCTTCGCCCGCGGCACGCCGATGCTGGCGATGGGCGACGAGTCGGGGCGCTCGCAGCACGGCAACAACAACGCCTACGCGCAGGACAGCCCGCTGACCTGGCTCGACTGGGCGGGCGCCGACCGCAATCTGCAGCAGTTCACGCGCCGCCTGATCGCGCTGCGCCGCGAGCACCGCGCGCTCTCTGACGAGCGCTGGCTCGAGGGCCTGCCCGGCGACGACAGCGGCATCCCCGACGTCGACTGGCGCCTGCCGGACGGCGCGCCGATGACTGCGGCGGCGTGGGCGGACGGCGCCGCGCGCATCCTGATCGCGGTGCTGTACGCCCCGGCCACCGCGGCGACGCCCGACGATCGCGTGCTGACCGCGTACAACGCCGGGAGCGAACCGGTCCCGGTCGCGCTGCCCGAGCCGCGCGCCGGCCGGCGCTGGCGGCTGCAGCTCGACACCTCGCGCGCCGCGACCGCCACGGCCGACGGCGAGCAGGACGCCGACGCGGTGCTGGAGGTCGCACCGCGATCGGTGGTGCTCCTCGCCGAGCTGCCCGAGCCCGCCGCCCGTCGCGCGACCGTAGCGCTCGACCCGACGCTCGTCGCCCGTCTTGCCGCGACCGCGGGGATCGCCGGCGAGTGGTGGGACGTCGGCGGAACCCGGCACGAGGTGAGCGTCGACACGCAGCGCTCGCTGCTGGCGGCGATGGGCCTCGCGGTGACCGGCAGCGACGACGCGCGCGCGCACCTCGCCGCCTTCGCCGCGGCGCACGAGCGGCGAGCGCTGCCGGCGGCCGCGGTCGTCGGCGCCGGCGCGCCCGCGCAGCTCGCGGTGCCGCTCACCGCCGCCGCCGACCGGCGATCCGGTGCGCTCTTGCTGGTGACCGCCGACGGGACGACGCTGGCGTTGCCGCCGTCGCGCGACGCCGTGCGCACGCGGACCGTGCGCGCCGCCGACGGACTGCCGATCGTGCAGGCGCTGCTCGGCCTGCCGGCGCTGCCGCCCGGACGGCATCGGCTGCAGGTCGCGGACCGCCCGGAAATCGGCTGCACGCTGATCGCCACGCCGGGCCGCTGCCACTGGCCGCAGCCGCTGGCCGCCGGCGGCCGTCGCTTTGGCGTCGCCGCGCAGCTCTACGCCCTGCGCCGCGCCGACGACGGCGGCATCGGCGACTTCACGACCCTCGCCGAACTCGCCGTCGATGCCGCGGCCGCCGGTGCCGCCACCGTCGGTCTCAATCCGCTGCACGCGCTGTTCCCGGCCGACCGCGAGCGCGCGAGCCCCTACCAGCCGTCGGACCGGCGCTTCCTCGAGCCGCTGATCATCGACGTCGCCGCGATTCCCGAACTGCAGGCGAGCGAAGCGGCGCTGCGCCTCCTCGCTGACCACGCCGCCGGGATCGCCGCGCTGCGCGCGCAGCCGCAGGTCGACTACACCGGCGTCGGGCGGATCAAGGACGCGATCCTGCACGCCTGCCACGACGCGTTCGAGCGCCACGATCCGGCCGAGGCGCGGGTGCGGGCGTTCGCCGCCTTCGTCGCCGCCGGCGGCGATGCGCTGCGCGACTTCGCCGTGTTCGCCGCGCTGTCCGAGCAGCACCCGGGCCGGCCGTGGTGGCGCTGGCCGGCCGAAGTGCAGCAGCCCGAGGGCGCGGCGGTCCGGGCGTTCGCGCGCGAGCACGCGCGGCGCGTGCGCTATCACCTGTACCTGCAGTGGATCGCCGACGCGCAGCTCGCCGCGGCGGCGGAGCGCGCGCGTGCCGCCGGCCTCGCGCTGGGCTTCTATCGCGACCTCGCGGTCGGCGCGGCGCCCGACGGTGCGGAGACCTGGTCGCAGCCGGCGCTGCTGGCGCGCGGCGCCACGGTGGGCGCGCCGCCCGATCCGTTCTCGCCGGCCGGGCAGAACTGGGGCCTCCCGCCGCCGATACCGCACGCGCTGCAGGCTGCCGGCTACGCGGCGCACGCGGCGCTGTTCGCCGCCAACATGCGGCACGCGGGCGGCCTGCGCATCGACCACGTGATGGGGCTGGAGCGGCTGTTCTGGATTCCGGAGGGTGCCGCGCCGGCCGACGGTGCCTACGTCCGGTATCCGGTCGCCGATCTCGTCGGCGTGCTGGCCGAGGAGAGCGTGCGCGCGCGCTGCTTCGTCGTCGGCGAGGACCTCGGCACGGTCCCCGAGGGGCTCCGCGAGCGGCTCGACGCCGCCGCGATCCTCTCCTACCGGGTGCTGTGGTTCGAGCGCGACGGCACGGCCTTCCTGCCGCCCGCGCGTTACCCGCGGCACGCGGCCGCGTGCACCTCGACCCACGACCTGCCGACGATCCGCGGCTGGTGGACCGGCGCCGACCTGGCCGAGCGGCAGCGCCTGGGCCTGCTCGCGGCCGCGGCCACGCGCACCGCGCTGGCCGAACGCGAGCGCGAGCGCGAGGCGCTGCGCCAGGCTTTCGCCACGGCGGCGGGACACCCGCTGCCCGACGCCGGCGACCCGCCGGGCGACGAAGCCGTCGGTGTCGTCACCGCCGCGCACCGCTACCTCGCCGCGACGCCGTCGGCGCTGGTGCTGCTGCAGGCCGACGACCTCGCCGCCGAGACCGACGCGATCAACCTGCCCGGCACCGACCGCGAGCGGCCGAACTGGCGGCGCAAGGTCGGGCTGCCCGCGGCGTCGCTCTGGCAGGGCCCGATCGGCCGCGCCGCGCGCCGCGATCTCGCCGCCGCGGGCCGGAGCGACACGCCCGACCCGTGACGCGGCGCCTCCGGGCACTTCGAGCGCGAGCCCGTTTCGGAGCGGACCCAAAAGGCGCGATAATGAGCCTTCGGCGCCGCCCGTGGCGACGCCCTGCCAAGGAGGAAGTCCCGATGAAATCGCTTCGTGCCGGTGCCCTGCCGGTTGTCGCCCTCGCGCTCGGCCTCGGTGCCGCCACCCAGGCCGCGGGCCAGCAGCAGCTCAACATCATCTGCAGCACGCAGGGCGAGTGGTGCAACGCGGTCGCCACCGAATTCCAGCGCGACACCGGCATCCGGGTCGCGATCACCCCGAAGGGTTCCGGCGAGTCGATCGCGCAACTCGCCGCCGAGAAGGCCAACCCCAAGCTCGACATCTGGTTCGGCGGCACCGGCGACCCGCACCTGCAGGCAGCCGAGCAGGGCCTGACCGAGGAGTACAAGTCGCCGGCGCTCGCGCAGCTGTATCCGTGGGCGCAGAAGCAGGCGGAGCAGTCGAAGTACCGCACCGTCGGCATCTACCTCGGCGTGCTCGGCATCGGCTACAACACCGAGCTGCTGGCGAAGAAGAAGGTCGCGGCCCCGGCGTGCTGGAAGGACCTGATCAAGCCCGAGTTCGCGGGCGAAGTGCAGATGGCGAACCCGAACGCCTCCGGCACCGCCTACACGGCAATCGCCACGCTGGTGCAGGTGTTCGGCGAGGAGGAGGCGTTCAAGTACCTCAAGGCGCTGCACAAGAACATCAACAACTACCCGCGCTCGGGCGTCGCGCCGGTCAAGGCGGTGGCGCGCGGCGAGACGCTGACCAGCGTCAGCTTCATCCACGACGCCGTCACCGAGGCGCAGGCGAACTTCCCGGTCAAGAGCGCCGCGCCCTGCGAGGGCACCGGCTACGAGATCGGCTCGCTGTCGATCGTCAAGGGCGCGCGCAACATGGACGCGGCGAAGAAGTTCGTCGACTGGGCGCTGACCCCGAAGGCGCAGAAGATCGGCCAGGACAACAAGCAGTACCAGATCCCGTCGAACGCGGGCACGCCGCTGTCGCCGCTGTCACCCAAAGTCGCCGACATCAAGCTCATCAACTACGACTTCGCCAAGTACGGCGCGTCGGCCGAACGCAAGCGCCTGCTCGAGCGCTGGGACCGCGAAGTCGGCTCGATCGCCCGCTGAAGCCCTTCGTCCACCGCGTCCTCCCGGCCTGCCCCGGGCGGGAGGCGCGCACCTGGAGTACGTCGATGCTGCCCCGTCTCGCCGCCACGCTCGCGCTGTCCGCCGCCGCGCTGCTGCCGCTTCCGGCCGCCGCGCAGTCGCAGCTCAACCTCTACTGCAGTTCGCCCAACACGGCCTGGTGCCAGGGCATGGCGGTGGGCTTCGAGAAGGCCACCGGCACCCGGGTCGCCGTCATCCAGAAGGCGACCGGCGAGATGCTGGCGCAGGTGAAGGCCGAGGCGGCCAACCCCAAGGGCGACGTCTGGTGGGCGGGGCCGGGGGACGCGTACCTGCAGGCCGCCGAGGAAGGCCTGCTCGAGACCTACGCGTCGCCGAACGTCGCGCAACTGCACGACTGGGCGCGGCGGATCACCGAAGTCTCGAACAACCGCGTCGCCGGCGTCTACGGCGGCATCCTGTCGCTGGGCTACAACACCGAGATCCAGGCCAAGAAGAAGCTGCCGGTCCCCGCGTGCTGGAAGGACCTGCTCGACCCGGCCTACAAGGCCGAGGTGATGCTGGGCAACCCCAATTCCTCCGGCACGGCGTACCTGATGCTCGCCTCGCTGGTGCAGGTGTTCGGCGAGGACGAGGCCTTCGCCTACATGAAGGCGCTCAACGCCAACGTCAGCTCCTACGCGCGTTCCGGCATCGGCCCGATGACGGCGGTCAAGCGCGGCGAAACCTACATCGGCAGCTCGGTGCTGCACGGCGTGATCAACGAGATCGTCGCCGGCTTTCCGGTCAAGCCGGTGCTGCCCTGCGAGGGTGTCGGCTACGAGGTCGGCTCGATGGCGATCATCAAGGGCGCGCGCAACCTCGATGCGGCCAGGCGGTTCTACGACTGGGCGCTGACCGCCGAGGCGCAGCAGATCGGCCTCGACGTCAAGGAATACGCGATCCCCACCAACCGCAGCGTCGTGCTGCCGGCGATGGTGCCCAGGCTCACCGACATCAAGGTCATCAGCTACGACTTCGCGAAGTACGGCTCCAGCGCCACGCGCAAGCGGCTGCTGGAGCGCTGGGAGAGGGAAATCAACGCGGCGGTGAAGTGACCGCCGCGGCATCGGCGCCGGCACCGGCGCGGCACCCATCCCGCTGCGGAGACCGTCGATGACCGACCGCCGCGGTGCCGTCGCCTTCTGGCTCGCCGTCGGCGCGGCCGGATTCCTGGTCGTTCCGTGGTACGCGCTGCAGGACAGCGTGTTCACGCTGGGGTGGGTCCCGCACTTCACCGCCAAGGAGGCCGCGCCCGCGTGGCTGCAGGCGACGACGCACGGCCGCGTCTGGCTCGCGCCGCTGGGCGCGCTGCTGGCGGCGGTCGCGCTGCTGCTCGCGCCCGGGCTCGCGCGCACGCTGCGGGCCAACGCGCTGATCGCGATCGGCGCCGCCGGCTTTGCGTACTTCTTCGCGCAGGGTTTCGCCATCGGCCCCACCGGCTGGTACCTCGACACCCTCGGCGCGGCGCTGCCCCCGCTCACCGGCGGGCAGTACGGGATGGGCCTCGGCGCGGTGCTGGTCGTGGCCGCGTTCGCGATGCTGTTCGCGGTCGGCCTTGCCGGCCGCGGTTTCTTCAAGGGCGACGCCTTCGTCGCCGGCAGCGTGGTCGCCGTCGCGTCGCTGGTCGTCGTGTTCACCTTCTTCCCGGTGTTCCGCATCCTGCTCTCGGCGGTCGAGGACGCCAGCGGACTGTTCTCGCTGCCGGCGTTCCACGCGCGCCTCACCACCGAGAAGATCTGGGGCCTGGGCTGCGTCGTCGGCCAGACCCGCTGCGGCGTCGCCTGGAACACGCTCGCGCTGGCGCTGCTCTGCGCCACCGGCTGCACGTCGCTCGGCCTCGCCTTCGCGCTGATCGCCACCCGGACCGACTTCCGGCAGAAGAAGCTGCTGCGCTTCCTCACCGTGCTGCCGATCATCACCCCGCCGTTCGTCATCGGCCTCGGGCTGATCCTGATCTTCGGCCGCTCGGGACTCATCAACCAGTTCCTGGAGTTCGCCTTCGGCATCCAGCCCGGCCGCTGGATCTACGGCATGCAGGGCGTGCTGCTGGCGCAGGTGTTCGCCTTCACGCCGATCGCCTTCCTGGTGCTGATCGGCGTCGTCGAGGGCGTGTCCCCGAGCATGGAGGAAGCGGCGCAGACGCTGCGCGCCAACCGCTGGCGCACCTTCGTCGACGTCTCGCTGCCGCTGATGCGCCCGGGCCTCGCCAACGCGTTCCTGATCAGCTTCATCGAGTCGATCGCCGACTTCGGCAACCCGATCCTGCTCGGCGGCAACTTCGGCGTGCTCTCGACCGAGATCTTCTTCTCGGTCGTCGGCGCGCAGCTCGACCAGGGGCGCGCGGCGACGCTCGGCATCGTGCTGCTGCTGTTCGCGCTGGCGGCGTTCTTCGCCCAGCGCCGGGTGCTGGGCAGGAAGGTGTACACCTCGCTCGCCGGCAAGGGCGACTCGGGCCTGCCCACGCAGCTGCCCGACGGCGTGCGCCGGCTGTGCTACGGCATCGCGATCCCCTGGGCGACGCTGACCGTGGTCATCTACGCGATGGCGGTCGTCGGCGGCTTCGTCGAGACCTGGGGCCGCGACTACACGCCGACGCTCAGGCACTACGTCAAGGCCTTCGCCATCGAGTTCACGCCCAACGGCGTCATCTGGGCGGGCGCCGCCTGGAACTCGTTCTGGACCACGATCAAGCTGGCGGCGATCGCGTCGCCGCTCACCGCCGCGCTGGGCATCCTGTCGGCCTACCTGCTCACGCGGCAGAAGTTCGTCGGCCAGGGCGCGTTCGAGTTCGGGACCATGCTCTCGTTCGCGATCCCCGGCACGGTGATCGGCGTGTCCTACATCCTCGCCTTCAACATCCCGCCGATCGAGATCACCGGCACCGCGATCGTGCTGATCGTGTGCTTCATCTTCCGCAACATGCCGGTGGGCGTGCGCGCGGGGATGGCGGCGATGAGCCAGATCGACAAGAGCCTCGACGAAGCCTCGACGACGCTGGGCGCGCGCGGCTTCACGACGCTGCGGCGGGTCATCCTGCCGCTGCTGAAGCCCGCGCTCGTCGCCGCCCTCATCTACAGCTTCGTGCGCGCGGTGACCACGGTGTCGGCGGTGATCTTCCTGGTCTCCGCCGAGTACGAGATGGCGACCACCTACATCATCAACCGCGTCATCAACGGCGACTACGGCGTCGCGATCGCCTACTGCTCGGTGCTGATCGTGCTGATGCTGGCCGCGATCTGGCTGATCAACTACCTGGTCGGCGAGCGCAAGCTGGGCCGCCGCGCCGCCGGTGCGCCGCGACTGGCGACCATCGGCCGCAACGCCGCCTGACCGCCGCCCCTCCGACCGAAAGCACAGCGACCCGATCATGCCCGCCGCCTCCATCGAATTCCAGAACGTGCGCAAGCTCTACGGCGAGGTCGCCGCGGTCAACGGCGTGTCGTTCACCATCGCCGCCCGCTCGCTGGTGACGCTGCTCGGCCCCTCGGGCTGCGGCAAGACCACGATCCTGCGGATGATCGCCGGCCTCGAGCTGCCGACCTCGGGGACGATCCGCATCGGCGAGGCCGACGTCACCCGCATCCCGGCCGCCGAGCGCGACGTGTCGATGGTGTTCCAGAGCTACGCGCTGTTCCCGCACATGAGCGTGCTGGACAACGTGAGCTACGGACTGACGGTCTCCGGGCAGACCAGGGCGCAGGCGCACGAGAAGGCGCGCAGCGCGCTCGCCACCGTCGGCCTCACCGGCCTCGACCAGCGGCTGCCCTCGGAGCTCTCCGGCGGCCAGCAGCAGCGCGTGGCCGTCGCGCGCGCGCTGGTGCTCGAGCCGGCGGTGCTGCTGTTCGACGAGCCGCTGTCCAATCTGGACGCCCGGCTGCGCCGGCAGATGCGCGAGGAGATCCGCGACCTGCAGCAGCGGCTCGGCCTCACCGTCGTCTACGTCACCCACGACCAGTCGGAGGCGCTGGCGGTGTCCGACCGGATCATCGTGATGGACAAGGCGGTGATCGCCCAGGAAGGCGCGCCGCGCGAGCTCTACGCGCAGCCCAAGGACAGCTTCGTCGCCGGCTTCATGGGCGAGGCCAACCGCGTCCGCGGCACGCTGCGGCGCAACGGCGCGACCGACGGCACCATCGCCCTCGGCCCACTGTCGATCGCGCTGCCCCACCGCGGCATCGCCGACGGCGAGATCGACGTCGCCATCCGTCCCGAGGCGATCGACCTGGTCGCCGCCGAAGCCTCGCCGCTTGCCGGCACGGTGCGCAAGGCCGCCTACCTCGGCAACACGATGGAGTACACGGTGGACACGGCGATCGGCCCGCTGTTCGTCATCCACGGCCGCGTCGACCGGCCGCTCGCCGTCGGCGCCAGCGTCGGCGTCGCGCTGGCCCCGCATGGCGTCATCGCCATCCCGCCCGGCTGAGCCGCCGTGCGGCGTCCCCCGTCGTGACCCCGTCGGACCTCGCGGCGCGCGCCGCGTTCGCGCAGGAACTCGCTCGCACTGCCGGCGCGCTCGCCACGCGCTACTTCCGGCGCGAGATCGAGTTCGAGGCCGAGTGCAAGGGACCGCAGGACTGGGTGAGCGCCGCCGACCGCGCCGTCGAGGCGCATATCCGCGCCGCGCTGGCCCGCGCCTTCCCCGGTGACGCGATGCTCGGCGAGGAAAGCGGCGGCGCGCTCGGCGACCGGCTGTGGGTCGTCGATCCCATCGACGGCACGCTCAACTTCGTCCACGGCGTGCGTTACTGGTGCGTCTCCCTCGCCTTCGTCGCCGACGGCGTCCGCGAGATCGGCGTCATCCACGACCCGTCGCTGGACGAGCTGTTCTGGGCCCGGCGCGGCGAAGGCGCGTGGTGCGGGACGCAGCGGCTCTCGGTGTCGGCCTGCGCTGCGCTGGATCGCGCCTTGGTGGCCGCCGGCTACGTCCCGCGGCACCCGCTCGCCGCCCACCTCGCCACGCGCGCCGCGCTGTTCGCCGCCGGCGCCGCGGTCAAGGACATGGGCGCCGGTGCGCTGATGCTCGCGCACGTCGCGGCAGGTCGCTACGACGCGTTCCTCGAGCCGCACATGCATCCCTGGGATGCGCTGGCGGGCCTGACGCTGATCGAGGAAGCCGGCGGCCGGGTGCTGCCGTATCCGGGACCCGGCGGCCTCGCCGCCGGCGGGCGGGTGATCGCCGCCGCGCCGGGCCTGTACGCCGCGCTCGCGGCGCTGCCGGCGTGAAACTGCCGGCCCCCCCGGTGACCGCCGCGCCGCCCGTCGACCCGCGGCCCGAGGCCGATCCGCGGTTCGCCGCCAGCGTCGACGCCGCCCGGGTCCGTTACCTCTACGCCGCGCAGAAGGTCGGCCTGCCCGGCAACATCGCCGGCGTCGTGCTCGCCGTCGTGCTGCAGGCGACGGTGGCACCGGTGGCCAACGTCGTGCTGTGGGCGATCTTCGCGGCCGCGGTGTTCGGCGCCCGGATCGCGCTCGGCATCGCCTTCCACCGTCAGCACCGCGAAGGCGACGACCTCGCGCGCTGGGAGCACGGCTTCCTGGTGGCGAGCCTGTTCGTCGGTCTCATCTGGGCGCTCTACGGCGTGTTCCTGTTCCCCTACGGCGGCCCCCACCACGAGACCGCGGGCGTCATCATCCTGGCGGGCCTGGCAGCCGGCGGGGTGTCGACGCTGTCGGCGTCCCGGCTCGCCTACCTGCTCTACATGCTGCCCACGCTGGTGCCGCTGCCGATCCACTTCTGGACCGGGACCGGGACCTCGCGCTGGGTGCTCTTCACCGCGGTGCTCGTCTACATCGTGTTCCTGGCCGGCGCCTCGCGGCACATGAACACGGCGATCGTCGACGGGCTGAAGCGGCGCTTCGCGCTGGACGCGCTGGTCGCCGACCTCACCGCCGAGCACGAACGGGCCAACACCGCCAACGCGCACCTGCAGCAGGTGCTGACCGAGCAGTCGGCGATCCTCGAAGCGGCCACCGTGGGCATCGCCCACGTGCGCGAAGGCAGCATCGAGAAGTGCAATCCGCGGATGAACGAGCTGCTGGGCTACACGCCCGAGGCGATGCTGAAGGCGCGCCTGCGCGACCTGCAGCTGCTGGCCCAGGCCGACGACGCGGCGCGGATCGACGCGGCGCTGGCCGCCGGGCGCAGCCACGAGGGCGACCACGAGCTGGTGCGCCGCGACGGCAGCCGCTTCTGGTGCCACATCAAGGCGACGCCGATCGATGCCGCGACGCCCGCGAAGGGTGCGATCTGGGTGTTCGTCGACGTGCAGGAGCGGGTCGAGGCGGACCGCCGGATCCGCCACCTCGCGCACCACGACCCGCTGACCGGCCTGCCGAACCGGATCCTGCTCCGCGACCGGCTGGGCGTGGCGCTGGCGCAGGCGCGACGGCAGGCGCTGCTGACCTGCCTGCTGCTGGTCGACCTCGACCGCTTCAAGGAGATCAACGACCAGCACGGCCACGACGCCGGCGACGCGGTGCTGGTCGAAGTCGGGCGGCGCATCGCGCTGTGCGTGCGCGAGGGCGACACCGTGGCGCGGCTCGGCGGCGACGAATTCGTCGTCGTGCTGAGCGGCCTGCGCGCGCGCGATCACTGCGCGGTGATCGCGCAGAAGCTGATCGACGCGCTGGCGGCGCCGATCGCGCACGGCGGACAGGCGCTTTCGGTCGGTGCCAGCATCGGCATCGCCGTGTTCCCCGACGACGCGACCGACGCCGATCGGCTGATGAAGTGCGCCGACGCCGCGATGTACCGGATCAAGGTCCGCGGCGGCGACGGCTTCGGCTATTTCACGATGGACGAGCCCGGCGGCTGACCCGCCGCGCGCCGTTCAGAACCTGTGAACGACTCTACTGCGCGGGCGGATTGCAGCGTTGCTCACTCGCTCCCTCCTCGCCTATCCACCCGATAGGTCTCGTCGGTCGCATCGCTCGCGCCTTGCACTCCACCCGCTCGCGACGATTTCTGCACCGGTTCTCAGGGCAGCGTGCAGAACACCGCGCCCTCGACGATCCAGCCCTGCTCCCGCATCGCCGCGGATTCGCTGCGGCTCGTCAGGTAGCGGTGGTTCGCCTGCCCTCCCTGGCCGTTGTTGTACAGTCGCGTGACCGTCATCCGGTCGGCGGCGCAGGACTCGGCCTGCGGCGGCGCCGCGCTGAAGGCGAGCTCCTCGAACGTCCAGTCGGGGTTGCGTCGCACCTTGGCGCACTCGTCCGGGTCGATCGTGTAGAAGTGCGAATTCGGCCCCAGCCCCGGCGTGCCGAAGAAGCGGCAGGTCGGCAGGTCGTGCGGCGACGCCGCCGACCAGGCCTTGAACTCGAAGCCGGTGCGCTTCCAGCCGGGGACGACGATGCCGGCGTCGAGCATCGCCGCCTCGGCGGGCTCGGCGGTGACGAAGTAGTGATCGAGCGCGTCGTTGCGGTACTCGATCACGGTGCGCTCGGCGCCGCTCGCCGGCGACGGCGCGCTGTAGTCGAGCGTCGTCGCGTCGTCGCTGCCTCCGGCGACGCTGTGCATCCGCGCGAATCGCGCGCGCGCGACCGCGTCGCCGCGCACCTGGCCGTCGAGAAACCCCAGCGTCCAGGTGAGGACGTCGGGCAGGTCGCGCAATTCCAGCCCGTGCTCGACGCCGCGCAACGCGACGATCTGCCGCGTTCCCGCCAGGCGGACCATCGCGTCCTCGATCTCGGCCAGCGGCGCGACGACGTCGGCGGTGCCGCCGATGGCGAGATAGGGCAGGCTCACCCCGTCGACGCCGCGCTGGTCGCGGCCGAAGGCGGGCAGGACCGCCTGGCCGAAGTAGGGAACGTACCCGACCGCCGCCTTGAGCCGCGGCTCGATCAGCACGCGCTTCGACGACTGACCGATCGAGGTGGTGAGACCCGCGCCCCCGAGCAGCAGCATCGCCTCGCCGCCCAGGCTCGCCCCGAAGCCGCCGATCCGCCCGGCGTCGACGGCGTCGCGCCAATGCGGATGCGCGAGCAGCAGGTCGAGGCTCGCCACCAGCCCGAGCGGACGCACCGCCTGCATGGCGACGAACTTGTCGAAGCCCAGGATGGCGCCGATCACGTCGCCGAGTTCCTCGAACCGGACGTCGGCGAAGCGCCGGTCGCCGTGGAACGGGGCGGCGACGACGTAGCCGTAGCTCGCCAGCAGGACGACGAAGTCGAGGTAGCCGTCGCCGAGCGGGCTGCCGCTCAGCCCGTGCGAGAACAGCAGCACCGGCCAGCGCCCCTGCCCGTCGGCGAGGATCGGGGCCTCGCCGGCGCGCTGCATCCGCGGCACGACGCGCCCGTCCGGCAACAGGTAGTCGGCACGCGGGTTCGCCGCCGTGGTCGGATAGCAGACCAGCTGCGCCAGGGCGTAGCTGCCGCCGCGATAGCGGCCGTAGAGCTCGCGGTCGTCGGGAACGGCGACCGTCTGCGCGTGGCCGCCGGTCGGCAGCACGAACAGGTCGGTCACGTAGCGCCCGGTGCCGTCGGCACGGGAGTCGCCCTCCCAGTAGGCATCGGGCGACTCGCCGGCCCGCAGCCGCGAAAAGTCCTGGCCGACGTCGTTGCAGGCCACCGGATGGGGCCCCGGCGCGGCCACCGGCGACACCACCGAGTAATCGACCGCCTGCGCCGACGCGGCACCCGGCGTCGCGCCCCAGAACGCGATCACCATCGCGCCGCCGGTCACGGCGCGGCGCAGCACGGAATGCCGCACTGCCCCATCCCAACCCCATCCCGCCATCCTCGACTCCCTCGTCAACGCCATCCGGCCGTCGGGCCCACGACCTGCGGGCCGGGCATGGCCGGCAACACCGGGACGCCCGACCCTTGGACACCGGGCCGGGCCCGCCCCCGCCGCGGCACGCCGGAACCCGGCTCGCCGCCTCAAGCTTGCGTGGCTGCTGCCGCTATTATGTGCAGGGTGGGCGTGCGAAGCGGCGTCCGACCGACGGAGGGGCGATGGAAGCTGGGCGGACGGCGCTGGTGTTGACCGGGGGCGGCGCGCGCGCGGCCTATCAGGTCGGCGTGCTGAACGCGATCCGCATCATCCGCGGGCGGCGCGGCGGCAACCCGTTCCCGGTGCTCTGCGGCACGTCGGCCGGCGGCATCAACGCCACGACGCTCGCCACCTATGCCGAGGATTTCAACCTCGGCGTGCGCAAGCTGGCCGGCATCTGGGCGAACTTCCGCGTCGGGCAGGTCTATCGCGCCGACACCGCCACGCTGCTCGGCAGCGGCCTGCGCTGGGGCTCGGCGCTGCTCGCCGGCTGGCTGGTCCGCCAGTCGCCGCGCTCGCTGCTCGACAACGCGCCGCTGCGCGCGCTGCTCGGCAGCGTGCTCGACCTCGCGGCGATTCCGCGGGCAATCGACGCCGGCGCACTGCGCGCGCTGTGCGTCTCGGCCTCGGGCTACACCTCGGGCGAGAGCCTCTCGTTCTTCCAGGCGGCGCCGGAGATCGCGCCGTGGCGGCGGACGCAGCGGATCGGCGTGCCCACGGTCATCGGCTTCGACCACCTGATGGCCTCCAGCGCGATCCCGTTCCTGTTTCCGGCGGTGCGCATCCACCGCGAGTACTTCGGCGACGGCTCGATGCGCCAGCTGGCCCCGATCAGCCCTGCCATCCACCTCGGCGCCGACCGCATCCTGGTGATCGGCGCGGGCCGCGGGACCGACGAGACGCGGACGCGGACCGAGGCGTATCCGTCGCCGGCGCAGATCGCCGGGCACGCGCTGTCCAGCATCTTCCTCGACAGCCTGGCGATGGACCTCGAGCGGCTGCAGCGGATCAACGCCACGCTGGACGCCGTCGCCGCGCGCGGCGCGCTGCCCGAGGGGCTGGCGCTGAAGCGCATCGAGACGCTGGTGATCTCGCCGTCGCAGCGCTTCGACCCCATCGCCGCGCGGCACGCGGGAGCCCTGCCGCGCGCGCTGCACCTGCTGCTGCGCGGCATCGGCGCCACGCGGCGCAACGGTGCCGCGCTGCTGTCGTACCTGCTGTTCGAGAAGGGCTACACGCGGGCGCTGATGGAACTCGGCCTGCGCGACGCGATGAGCCGGCGCGACGAGATCGCACGCTTCCTGCGCCTCGACGGCCGCGGCTGAGCCCGGGCCGCGAAGGCTGCCGCGACCGGCGCGGCGCACTCCGCCGGCCCTTCGCCGCCGCGGTCGCAAGGAAACGCCGGGCCGCCCCAAGTTTCCTTGCCCCCCGCGGGGGGCGGGCTGGGCGCAGCCCGGCCCTGGGGGCGCTCAGAAGCTCTCGACCGGCATCGCGACGGCGGCCTCGCCGCCGGCGACCAGCGTCTGCAGGCAGCCCTGCGCCTGCGGCAGCAGGCACTCGGCGTAGTAGCGGGCGGTGACGATCTTGGCGCGCAGGAAGCGCGCGTCGCCGGTGCCCTCGTGCAGGTGCCGCGCCGCGACCAGCGCCGAGCGGCCCAGTTGCCAGCCGCCGGCGACGAGCCCCCAGAGGCGCAGGTAGGCGACCGCGCCGGCGTGCGCTTCGCGCGGATGGCTGCCGAACGCGCCGACGACCCAGTCGATCGCCTGCTTCAGGTCGGCGGCGGAGGCGGCCAGGCGCTGGCCGATCGCCTTCAGCTGCGGGTCGGCATGGGCCGCGAGTTCGGCGGCGACCTTGGCGATCTCGGCGGCCACCTGCCCCGCCGTCGTCCCGCCGTCGCGCGCCGTCTTGCGCCCGAGGAGGTCGTTGGCCTGGATGCCGGTCGTGCCCTCGTAGATGGTGATGATCCGCGCGTCGCGGTAGTACTGCGCGGCGCCGGTCTCCTCGATGAAGCCCATGCCGCCGTGCACCTGGACGCCGAGGTAGGTGATCTCCTGGGCGATCTCGGTCGACCAGCCCTTGACGATCGGGATCATCAGGTCGACGAACGCCTGGTGGCGCTTCTTCGCCGCCGGGTCGGCTTCGCGGTGCGCGTGGTCCATCGCCGACGCAGTGACGTAGGCGACCGCGCGCGTCGCCTCGGTGTAGGCACGCATGGTCATCAGCATGCGGCGGATGTCCGGGTGCTCGATGATCGGGCCGGCCTTGACCCCCTTCTCGGTGCCGACCGCCTTGCCCTGGACGCGGTCGCGCGCATACGCGACGGCGCGCTGGTACGCGCGCTCGGAGATGCCCACGCCTTCCATGCCGACCGAGAAGCGCGCCAGGTTCATCATGATGAACATGTACTCGAGGCCGCGGTTCTCCTCGCCGACGAGGTAGCCGATCGCGCCGCCCTTGTCGCCGTAGGCCAGCACCGCCGTCGGGCTGGCGTGGATGCCGAGCTTGTGCTCGATCGACACGCAGTGGACGTCGTTGCGCGCGCCCAGCGAGCCGTCGTCGTTGACCAGGAACTTCGGCACGACGAACAGCGAGATGCCCTTGACGCCCTCGGGCGCGTCCGGCGTGCGCGCCAGCACCAGGTGGACGATGTTCTCGGTGTAGTCGTGCTCGCCGAAGGTGATGAAGATCTTCTGGCCGAAGACCTTGTACGTCCCGTCGCCCTGCGGCACCGCCTTGCTGCGCACCGCGGCGAGATCCGAGCCGGCCTGCGGCTCGGTCAGGTTCATCGTGCCGGTCCAGGTGCCGGCGACCATCTGCGGCAGGAAGCGGGCCTTCAGCGCCTCGGAGCCGCAGAGCTCCAGCGCCTCGATCGCGCCCTGCGTCAGCAGCGGGCAGAGGTCGAAGGCGAGATTGGACGAATGCCACATCTCCTCGACCGCCGTGGCGAGGAGCTGCGGCAGGCCCTGGCCGCCGAAGTCGGGATTCTTGGTGAGGCCGTTCCAGCCGTTGTCGCAGAACTGCCTGTACGCGTCCTTGAACCCGGCGGGCGTGGTCACCGACCCGTCGTCGTTCCAGCGCGCGCCTTCCTGGTCGCCGGTCCAGTTGATGGGGTCGAGGACGTTGGTGGCGAACTTGCCGGCCTCCTCGAGAATCGCCGCGACGACGTCCGGCGTCGCCTCCTCGAACCCCGGCAGCTTGCCCACGGCGTCGATGCCGGCGAGTTCGTTGAGGACGAATTGCATGTCGGCCAGCGGCGCTTGATAGGTGCTCATCGAAAGACCTCGTCGGTTCGGATGGGGACGAAGATAAAGACACCGGGCGGGGGGCCGCGCGCGGCGGGGGCGGCGCCGGGCGGGCGGATTTAGCCCAGCTCGGCGGTCAGCGCCGGAACGACCTCGAACAGGTCGCCCACGAGGCCGTAGTCGGCGATCTGGAAGATCGGCGCCTCGGGGTCCTTGTTGATGGCGACGATGACCTTGCTGTCCTTCATCCCGGCGAGGTGCTGGATGGCGCCGGAGATGCCGACGGCGATGTAGAGGTCCGGCGCGACGATCTTGCCGGTCTGGCCGACCTGGTAGTCGTTCGGCACGTAGCCGGCGTCGACGGCGGCGCGCGACGCGCCGACCGCGGCGTTGAGCCGGGAAGCGAGCGCGTCGATGAGCTTGAAGCTCTCGGCGCTGCCGAGCGCGCGTCCGCCCGACACGACGACGCGGGCGCTGGTGAGCTCGGGCCGGTCGGACTGGTGGATCTCCTGGCCGGTGATCCGCGCGAGCCCGCTGTCGGCCGCGGCGGCAACGCTCTCGACCGTGGCGCTGCCGCCGCCGGCGGCGACGGCGTCGAAGGCGGTGGCGCGCACGGTGATCACCTTGATCGCGTCCTTCGATTGCACGGTGGCGAAGGCGCTGCCGGCGTAGATCGGGCGCACGAAGGTGTCCGGTGATTCCACGGCGATGATCTCGGAGATCTGCGCGACGTCGAGCAGCGCCGCGAGCCGCGGCGCGACGCTCTTGCCGAACCCGGTCGCCGGAGCGAGCACGTGCGTGTAGCTGCCGGCGCGGATCACCGCCAGCGCGACCGCGGCGACGTTCTCGGCCACCGGTTCGGCGAGGTGCGCGGCCTCGGCCAGCAGGACCCGGGCGACGCCGGGCAGCGCCGCCGCGGCCTGCGCGACCGCCGCCGCGCCGCTGCCGGCGACGAGCACGTGGACGTCGCCGCCGATCTTCTGCGCCGCGGCGACGGTGTTGAGGGTCGCGGGGAAGAGCACCGCGTTGTTGTGGTCGGCGAGGATGAGCGTGGTCATGTCAGACAATCACTTTCGCTTCGTTGCGCAGCTTGGCGACGAGTTCCTTCACGTCGGCCACCTTGCCTCCGCCCTGCCGCTTCGGCGGCTCGACCACCTTCAGCGTCGTCAGCCGGGGCGCGACGTCGACCCCCAGCGCCGCGGGCTGCACGTGTCGAGCGGCTTCTTCTTCGCCTTCATGATGTTCGGCAGCGTCGCGTAGCGCGGCTCGTTGAGGCGCAGGTCGGCGGTGATCCATCGGCAGCGCCGCCGCGAGGGTCTCGAGGCCGCCGTCGACCTCGCGCTTCACCGTCGCCTGGTCGCCGGCGAGGTCGATTTTCGAGGCCGACGTCGCCTGCGCCCAGCCCAGCAGCGCGGCGAGCATCTGCCCGGTCTGGTTGGCGTCGTCGTCGATCGCCTGCTTGCCGCAGATCACCAGCCGCGGCTGCTCCTTGTCGACCAGCGCCTTCAGCAGCTTGGCGACCGCCAGCGGCTGCAGATCGACGTCGGTCTCGACCAGGATCGCACGGTCGGCCCCGAGCGCCAGCGCCGTGCGCAGCGTCTCCTGGCAGGCCGCGAGGCCGCAGGACACGGCGACGATCTCGGTCGCAAGGCCTTTCTCCTTCAGGCGCACCGCCTCCTCGACGGCGATCTCGTCGAAGGGGTTCATCGACATCTTGACGTTGGCGAGGTCGACGCCGGTGCCGTCGGGCTTCACCCGCACCTTGACGTTGTAATCGACGACGCGCTTGACGGGGACGAGGACTTTCATGGCAGTGGCCGAGAGGGTGGAGAGGAAGCCGTCATTATACCGCTCCGGGGTCGGCGCCCCGCCCGGCGCGCCCCAGCCGCCCGCGGTCACGCCCCCGCGGGCCGCGGCAGTTCGATCACCCGGTCGGGCGCCAGCGCCGCAGGGACCCGGTGGGTGATGAACAGGATCGTCACCTGGCGGCGAAAGCGCGCGATGGTCGCGGCGATCTGCTCGGCGACGGCGGGATCGAGACTGCTGGTGGCCTCGTCGAAGATCAACACCCGGGGCCGCTTCAGCAGCGCGCGCGCGATCGCGATCCGCTGCCGCTGGCCGCCGGACAGGCCCGTGCCCCGCTCGCCCAGCAGTGTCTGGTAGCCGTCCGGCAGGGCCTGCAGGACGGCGTGGATCTCCGCCAGCCGACAGGCCTGGACCACCCCCTCGTGCGAGGCGTGCGGATGGGCGACGACCAGGTTGTCGTGCACGTTGCCGGAGAAGAGCACGGTCTCCTGCGGCACGACGCCCAGCGCCGTTCGCAGCTCGTTGGCGGCGAGCGAGCGCGTGTCGCGACCGTCGAGCCGCACCTCTCCCTCGGTGGGATGGACGAAGCCCTGCAGCAGCTTCGCCAGCGTGCTCTTGCCGGCGCCGGATGCGCCGATGATCGCCACGCACTCGCCGGCCGCGACGTCGAGATCGAAGCCCTGCAGTACGCGCGGTCGGGCCGCGGCGTAGCGGAAGCCGACGCCGCGGAACTCGACGCGCGCCGGCCCGGTGGCCTCCACCGCGGCGACCAGCGTCCGCGGCTCCGGCGGCACGTCCATGATGTCGGCCAGCCGCCGCACGGCGATGGTCGCCATCTGGAACTGCTGCCAGAGGCCGACCAGACGCAGCATCGGCTGCGTGACCCGGGCCGCGAACATCTGGAACGCCACCAGCATGCCGATGGTGAAATCCGGCCCCCGCATCACCAGCATCGCGCCGAGGCAGAGCACCGCGGCGCCCTGCAGCTGCTCCAGCGCCCCGGCCAGCGTGTGGTAGGTGTTGGCGAGGCAGCGCGTGGCGAAGCTCGCGTCCAGATAGGTGCGCAGCTGGGCGTCGTAGCGCCGCTCGAGCGCGCTCTCCATCTGCAGCGACTTGACGGTCTCGATGCCGGCGACGTGCTCGGTGACGAACGCCTGGTTGCGCGCACCGCGCAGGAACTGCTCGTCGAGCCGCACCTGGAACAGCGGTGCCGCCAGCGCGCTGAGGACGACGATCAGCACCATCAGCGCCAGCGTCACCGCCGACAGCGGAACGCTGTAGACGAGCATGAAGCCGAGGAAGAGCCCGATGAACGGCACGTCGAGCAGCAGCGTCACCGTCGCGCCGGAGAGGAACTCGCGGATGGTCTCGATGCCCTGCAGCCGTGCCGCCAGCACGCCGGTGGGCCGCCGCTCGAAGAACGGCAGCGGCAGCCGGATGAGGTGGCGGAAGACGGCGCTGCCCAGCGCGGCGTCGACGGCGTTGCCGACGTGCGCGACCAGGAACTGGCGGATCCAGCCGAGCAGGCTGGAGAACACGATCAGCGACGCTAGCGCCACGGCGATCACCGCCAGCGTGCTCTCGACCTGGTGGGCGATCACCTTGTCGATGATGATCTGGCTGCACAGCGGCGTCGCCAGCGCGATCAGCTGCACCGCGAGCGACGCCGCGAGCACGTCGCGGACGGCACGGCGGTGGCGCAGCAGTTCGTCCGCGAACCAGCGGAAGCCGAAGCCGCGCCGTCGCGGCAACGCGTCGTCGTCGTCGCCGGGCGCGGCGTCGGCCTCGACGGCGAGCAGCCGGCCGCTCGCCACCGCGTCGAAGTCGGCGGCGCTCATCACCGTCGGCTCGTTGCTGCCGGCGTGGAACAGAAGCACTCGCGCCGACTCGATCCGCACCACCAGCGCGAGGCGCGCCGCCGGGACGCGCGGCGACGCCCCCTCGGGCCGCGCCGGATCCGCGGCGCGCATCGCATCGGCGGAAGGATGCAGAAAGGCGATCGCGGGCAGCAGCTCGGCGGGGACGCGACCGCGGGCGACCTCGACCACCCGCGCACGCAGGCCCAGGTCGGCGAGTGCGGCGATCAGTTGCGTCGCCGAGCACGGTGGCGGGCACTCGCGCTGCAGCAGCGCGGCGCTGAACGGCAGGCGATGGAGGTTGCACAGGCTGCCCGCCGCCCACAGCAGGTCGTCCTGGGTCAACGCGATGGTCCGCGGATCGGGCGCTGCGTCGCGCATCGCGGCTAGCGCTCGCGCGCCGCGTCGTGCCAGGCGCGACGCACCGGCGCGACCAGGTATTCGAGCAGCGTGCGCTCGCCCAGCCGGATCTCGGCCACCGCCTGCATGCCCGCCGCCAGCGGCAGCGACCGGCCGTCGAACGGCAGCGATTGCCCGGCCAGCGCCACCCGCGCCCGATAGGCGGTGCCCGGATCCGCCGCGGCGTCGGCCGGGGCGTCGCGGCGCCCCGTCGCGCCCCCGGCCGCGTCCGGGCTCACCCGCTCGATCACGCCGTCGACGAGCCCGTATTTCTGGAACGGATATGCGGCGAGCTTCACCCTGGCCGTCTGCCCCGCGCGGACGAAGCCGACGTCGGCGTTGGGGATCAGCACCTCCGCCTGCAGCTCCTCGCCGGCGGGGACCAGCGTCAGCAGCACGGTACCGGCGGCAACGACGGCGCCGCGCGTGTGCGTGGCGAGCTCCTTGACCACGCCCGCCTGCGGCGCGCGCAGCTCGATGCCCGCAGCCCGTGCCAGACCCTTGGCGAGCTCCTCGGCGACGCGCGAGCGCTGGCCCGCGGCCTGCGCGCGCTCGGCGTGCAACTGCGCGCGATGGATCGAGGTCACCTGCGCCAGTCGCCGCTCCGCCTGCGCGAGGCCGGCGCGCAGGCTCGCCACCGTGTGCTCCTGCGCGCGCTGCTCGTGCTCCTTCTCGATGCGCTCGCGCTCGCGCTCGAGCGCCGCGAGCTCGCTCACGAAGCCCTCGCGCTGCAGCCGCCGGTAACGCTCGTCCAGCGTCCGATAGATGGGCAGCGTGCGCGCGAGCTTGGCCTCGACCTCGACCGCCGCGGCGAGCTCCTGGGAGACGCGGGCGAGCAGCGCCGCCTCCTGCGCGACGGCGTCGCGGTAGGCCGCCCGGTTCGCCGCGTGCAGCGCGACGGCGCGCGCATAGGCGTCGTCGGCATCGCCGGGCAGGCGGTCCAGCGGCCGGTCGGCCAGCTCGGCGTCGATGCGCCGCAGCTGCAGCAGCCGTGCCGTGAGCTCGGCGGCGAGCGCGCGAGTCTCGGCCTCGATCTCGCTCGCGTCCAGGCGGACGAGCACTTGCCCCGGCAGCACGGTCTCGCCCTCGGCGACCAGAATGTCGCGAATGACCGCCGTCGTCGCCGGCTGGACGATCGGCAGCGCGAGCCGCGGCACCAGCCGCCCCTGCGCCACGGCGACGATGTCGAGCCGGCCGAAGCTCGCCCAGAGCAGGATGCCGCCGAGCAGCGCCAGCAGGCAGTGCAGCAGCCGCGCGGCGAGCGGCGACGGCGGCAGGTCGCCGCCCGGCCCGGGCGCGGGCCGCGACCGCTCGCGCTCGCTCGCCCGGGTCTCGCCTCCGTCGCGCATCGTGGCTCTCGCGGGGCTGGCGCCTCGGCGCGGCCGGCGCGCGGTCAGCGCCGCAGCGGTGGTGGCGCGATGCGCCCCCACGGCGACGCATCGGCGCCCGCGCCCGTGGACCCGAACGACGGCGGCAGCGGCGCGTCGCCGGACGGCCAGCCGGCGAACGCCAGCGGTCCGGCGGCGGCCGGCAGCGCGTCGCAATCGGCGCCGGCCTCACCGGCGCCCGCGAGAGCGATGGCGATATCGGCGGCGGCGGGAACCGCCGGCACGGCCGCGTCGCCGCCGCCGCCCCCACCGGAGTCGTCCGCGCGTGCACCGGCCGAGGCGTCCGTCGCCAGCGCGGGCAGCGGGCCGGGAGATCCGAAGCCCGCGAGGGCGCGCTGGATCCCGGCGAGATCCGGAATCGGCGGCGGCGGTGGCGGCACGGCCGCCCACCACCGCTCGCCCGGCAGTACGGCGCCCGGCGCCGCCGCCGGGTCCGCGCTTTCCGCGGCGGCCTCGCCCTCGGGCAGCGGAGCCGCCGACTCCGGCGCGGCGGCGAGCGTGATCCCGAAACTGCCGTCGTGCCAACCGCGAATCCGCAACAGGTCGCTGCCGGCGGTCCGGCCGGCTTCGCGGTCGGCGGTGTCTTGCAGCAGCAGGTCCCCGGCGGCCTGCGTCAGCGTCACCTGCCCGTCGGCCAGCGTCCAGGTCCCGTCGGCGCTTTGCCGCGCGACGCCGCCCAGCGCCTCGCCGTCCCACAGCAGGCGGCCGTCGCCGTCGCTGTCGACGACGACGTCCTCGCCGTCGCCGGCGTCGAACGCGTAGGTGTCCTGCCCCGCCCCGCCCAGCAGCAGGTCGCGCCCGCGACCGCCGGCGAGGAGATCGTCACCGGACCCGCCATCGAGCCGGTCGCTGCCGCTGCCGCCGTCGAGCTCGTCGTCGCCGGCGCCGCCGTCGAGGTCGTCGGTGCCCGCACCGCCCAGCAGCAGGTCGCCGCCCTGCCCGCCGTCGAGGAGGTCGTCACCCTGCCCGCCCCGGAGCACGTCGTCGCCGCGCTCGCCGTGCAGCCGATCGGTGCCCCCGGCCCCGGTGACCGCCTCGTCGGCCGCCGTGCCGAAGACCACCTGGTGGCGAACCGAGGCCTCGCCAGCTTCGCCGCCGCCGAGCGTCAGCGTCACCGGCCCGCCGTCGGCGCCGACCCGCCCGCGATCGACGAAGGTCCACTGCGTCGTCGCCGGCACGGCAGCGGCCCGCTCGTCGGCGCCCGCGTGCATCCACGCGACGAACTTCGCCCGGTCGTCGAGCCAGGAGTCGGCCAGCAGCCGCTCGCCGCTGTCCGGATTGAAGCGATCCGCGTCGCCGCCGGCGTTATAGGTCGCGAACACGCCGCGGTTGCCGGTGAGCGCGAAGGCGTCGCCGTGCTGCAACGCCACGCGGGCCCCCAGGTCGCCGCGGGCGAGCGCCGCCAGCGCGTCGCTGCCCTGGCCGGCCAGCGCGACCACGCGCGCCCGGTGCGCGGGGTCGGCGACGAAGCCGTCGAGCAGCGCGGCGCGGTCGGCACCGAGGGTCGCGGCGGCAGGCCCCAGGAGGCGCGACAGCGTGGCGTAGAGGCCGGCGGCACGCGCGCTGTCGTCGGCTCCGGCGTGTTCCCAGATCGCGGCCAGCGCCGCCGGATCGAGCGTCGGGTCGAGCGCGCCCAGCCAGCGCTCGACGCGCCCTCGATCGAGCGGTGCGGCGACGGCGGCGGGGAACTCCGGCGCGACGCCGTCCGGCAGTCGCGCGGTCGACGTCATCGCCGCGCGTGGGTCGAAGTGCCCGCGGCGGACGGGCGGTTGCGTCGCTGTCGTTTCCATGGCGTCTCCCCGGCGGCGGCGACCCGGAAACGGATCGCGGCGCGGCTTCGGTGGATACGCTAGGGCGCGGGCCCCGACGCCGTCAATTCGTCCGGATGGCCGAGGGCAGGCCCGCGGTCGCGGGCATCGCGCTGATCCGCAAGCACATTAGCCGCCGCGGCGAGCCCCCGCCTGACAGCGCTGACAGGGGTCAGAGGCTGAGAGTTTTTCGGGCGTGTCCGAGCAGCGCGGCAGAAGGTGCCCGATCGAGGCGCCAAGCGCAGCCATAGCTCGGGCTATGGCGAGCATTGGCAACGACGAGCGGGCGCCTTATGGCGTGATGAGCGGGCATGATCGAGAGACTCTCAGCCTCTCAGGGCGGAGGCGGCTCGCGCCGCAGGCGGTCGAGGTGCAGCGCCGCCTTGACCAGGAGATGCGCGCTGATCGGCGCGGTGAGCAGCACGAACAGCGTGATCAGCACTTCGGTGAAACTCGGTCGTCCCTGCTCGACGCTGAAGTACAGCGCCGAAGCGAGCAGCACGCCGCCGACGCCCAGCGTCGTCGACTTGGTCGGGCCGTGCAGCCGGCGATAGAAATCGGACAGCTTGACCAGGCCGATGGAGCCGATCAGCGCGAACAGCGCGCCGACGACGAGCAGCGCGGCGATCAGCAGGTCGGCCCAGAACGGCAGTGCGGCAAGGGTGGTGTTCATCGGCTCTCAGTCGATGATGTGGCCGCGGACGATGTACTTGGCAAGCGCCACGGTGCCGACGAAGCCCAGCATCGCGATCACCAGCGCGGCCTCGAAGTACAGCCGGGTGTCGAGCCGGATGCCGAGCAGGATCAGCAGCGCCATGCCGTTCACGTACAGCGTGTCGAGCGCCAGGATGCGGTCGGGCGCGGACGGTCCGCGCAGCAGGCGCCAGAGCGCGAGCACGAAGGCGATGCCGAAGCCGCCGATCACCCAGGGCAGTACCGTTGCCGTCATCCGAAGATCTCCCGCAGCGGGGTTTCGTAGCGCGCCTTGATGTCGGCGACCAGCGCCGCCTCGTCGGTCAGGTGCAGCGCGTGGATCAGCAGGTGGCTGCGGTCGGCGGCGACCGCGCAGCTCAGCGTCCCCGGCGTCATGGTGATGATCGTCGCCAGCACGGTGATCGCGTGCGCATCGGTGAGCGCGAGCGGCAGCCGCACGAATCCCGGGTGGATCGCGCTCTCCGGCCCGAGCACCTGCCGCGCGACCTCGACGTTGCAGACGACGATGTCGCGCAGCACGACCAGCGCGAGCCGCGCGATGGCCACCGGCCGCCCGATGCGGGGCGATGGGTCGCGCCACGGCGCCAGCGCGAGCGGCAGCGCCCAGGCCAGTGCGCCGCCGAGCAGCACCTGGCCGGGCGCCAGCGTGTCGTGCAGCAACAGCCAGGCGACCCATAGCACGGCCGAGAGCAGCGGCGCCGGCAGCAGCCGCTTCATGGCGACGCCTCCGCGCGCGCCGACACCCGTGCAGGCCGCCGCACGGGCTCGGCGAGCAGCACCGCGGTGACGTACGCGGCCGGATCGAGCAGCTGCGCCGCCGCGGCACGCGCATAGCGCTGCGCCGGTCCCGCAAACACCGCCAGCAGCAGCAGCGCGCAGGCAAGCATGCCGACCCCCGCGAGCTCCGCCGGCAGGATCCGGGCCGCCGTCGCGTCCGGCGGAGCGCCCTGCGCCTTCCAGAAGATGCGACTGCCCGCCCGCGCCAGCACGATCGTCGCCAGCAGGCCCGAGACGAGCACCGCCGCCCACAGCGCGGGCGCCTCGGGCAGCGGCGCCGTTGCGGCGAGGATGCCGAGCTTGCCGACGAAGCCGGACAGCGGCGGCAGACCCGCGATGGCCATCGCCGCGACCAGGTACAGCAGGCCGAGCAGCGTCCACTGCGTCACCGGCGCGCCGCTGTGCAGGCGGTCGCCGACGCCGCCGCGCTGCCGGGCGATCGGCTCGACGAGCAGGAACAGCAGCGCCGCGGCCAGCGTGCTGTGCAGCAGGTAGTAGATCGCCCCGCCCAGCGCCGGTCCGGTCGCGACCGCGCCGGTGGCGACCAGCGTGCCGGCCGAGACCACCACCAGCGACGCGACGACGCCCCGCAGTTGCACCGCGGCGAGTGCGCCGAGCGCGCCCAGCGCCAGCGTGCCGATGCCGAGCACGAACAGCGTCGACGCTCCGAGCTGCGCCACCGGCCCGGCGCCCTCGCCGAACAGCAGCGTCGTCGTCCGCAGGATCGCGTAGACGCCGACCTTGGTCATCAGCGCGAACAGTGCCGCGACCGGCGCCGGCGCGGCGCGATAGGTCTCCGGCAGCCAGAAGCCGAGCGGCAGGACCGCGGCCTTGATCGCGAACACGACCAGCAGCAGCATCCCGGCAATGCGCAGCAGCGCGTGATTCTCCGCCGGTGCCACGGCGATCTTCTGCGCCAGATCGGCGAGATTGAGCGTCCCGACCAGGCCGTAGAAGAGGCTGGCGGCGATCAGGAACAGCGACGAACCGGCCAGGTTGATCACCACGTAGTGATAGCCGCTGCGCAGCGCGCGCCCGCCGCCGGCGTGCAGCAGCAGCGCATACGAGGCGATCAGCAGCACCTCGAAGAACACGAACAGGTTGAAGAGGTCGGCGGTGAGGAAGGCGCCGTTGAGGCCCGCGAGCTGGAACTGGAAGAAGGCCTGGAAGTGCGGCCCGCGGCGCGCCCAGCCGGCGCCGGCGAACGCCAGCGCCGCCAACGCCACGGCGGCGGTCAGCGCGACCAGAAGCGCGGCCAGGCGGTCGAGCGCGAGCGCGATCCCGAACGGTGGCGGCCAGTTGCCCAGCAGGTAGACGGCGATGGCGCCGCTGTCGGCGCGCCCGAGCAGCGCGAAGGCGACCGCCGCGAGGCCCACGGTCGCCGCCCAGGCCAGCGCCTGCTCGCCGCGCGGCCACCATCGCTCGACGACCAGCAGCAACGCCCCGGCGGCGAGCGGCAGCACGATCGGCAGCACGAGCAGGTGGTCGGCGCCGCCGCTCATCGCCGTTCCCCCTCGGGGGCCGGCGCCGATCCGCGCTCGCCGAGGTCGACCGCCGGGCTCTCGTCGCTGGGCTCGGCATCGCAGAGGTCGCTGCCGTTGACGAACCGCGCCTTCAGCGCCAGCGCCAGCAACAGCGCCGTCATCGCGAAGCTGATGACGATCGCCGTCAGCACCAGCGCCTGCGGCAGCGGGTCGGCGTAGTGCGCGAGCGTCGGCGGCACGCCGTCGCGGACGATCGGCGGCGCGGCGAAGGCGACCCGCCCCATCACGAAGATGAACAGGTTCACCGCGTACGACAGGAGCGTCAGGCCGAGCGGCACGTCGAAGGTCCGCGCCCGCAGCAGCAGCCAGACGCCGGTCGCGGTGAGCACGCCGATGCCGGACGCGAGCAGCCAGGCGATCACGGCGTCGCTCCCGGCCCGGCGGCGTCCGCGGGCGGATCGGCCAGCAGGCCCGGCACCAGCAGCGCCAGCAGCGTCGCGCCCACCACCGCCAGGAACACGCCGAGGTCGAACAGCGCGGCGCTGGCCAGCGGCAGTTCGCCGATGATCGGCAGCACCGGGTGGGCGAACGTGCTGGTCAGGAACGGATGGCCGAACCACGCGCTGCCCAGTCCCGTCGCGCAGGCGACGAGCAATCCGGCGCCGATCACCGACGGATAGGCGGTCGACATCGGTCCGCTGCCCGTCACCGGGCCGGCGACGCGCGTCACCACGATCGCGGCGGCGAACACCAGGCCGGCCGCGAAACCGCCGCCCGGCAGGTTGTGCCCGCGCAGGAACAGGTACGCGGCGACCAGTGCCGCCAGCGGCAGCAGCGACTGCGCGACGGTGCGGACCAGCAGCGGGTTCCAGTCCGGCGTCGCCGTCCCGGTCAGGTAGCCCGCTGGCACCCGGAAGCGGCCGAGCAGCGCGTGGACGATCAGCGCGGCGATGCCGAGGACGGCGATCTCGCCCAGCGTGTCGAAGCCGCGGAAGTCGACGATGATGACGTTGACCGTGTTGGTGCCTCCGCCTTCGGGCAGCGCCCTGGCGAGGTAGAACGGGGAGATCGACGACAAGGGGCGCGTGAGCACCGCGTAGACGATGCCGGTGACGCCGAGCCCCGCGGCGGCGGCGATCGCCGCGTCGCGCCACTTGCGCCACGGCGAAGGCTCCGCCGGCGCCGACTGCGGCAGGAAGTGCAGCACCACCATCATCAGCATGACGGTGACCACCTCGACCAGCAGTTGCGTCAGCGCGAGGTCGGGGGCGGACAGCAGCACGAACACGAGGCTCACCATCAGCCCGGTGACGCCGACGAAGATCAGCGCGGTGAAGCGCTGCCGGTAGGTCACCGTGGCGGCGATCGCGGTGGCGATCGCCAGCGTCCAGACGACGATCGCGATCTCCGCCAACGCCGCGTCGTCGGGGCCGAGGGCCGGAACCCGCAGCGGCGGCGCGGCCAACGGCGGCACGACCCCGTGCCACCCGGCGGCGAAGAGCACCGCGAGCAGCAGCCAGACCAGCATCCGCGGCAGGCTGCCGAACGGCAGCACGCGGGTCGCGGCGTCGGCGAGGCGCTGCAGGCCGCCCAGCGCGGCGTCGAACAGATGCTTGCCCCCGACCGGAAGGCGGGTGACCGAGTGCAGGTCGATCCAGCGCTGCAGCCCGAAATACAGCGCGACGCCGCCGGCGGTCGCCAGCGCGCTCATCAGCAGCGGCCGGTTGAACCCGTGCCAGAGCGCGAGGCTGTACTCCGGCAGCGGGCCGCCGAGCGCGCCGCCGGCGGCGACGGCGAGCAAGGGGCCGATCGCCAGCGTCGGCAGGACGCCGACGACGACGCAGACGACCACCAGCACCTCGACCGGGGCGCGCATCCAGCGCGGCGGCTCGTGCGGCGTCCTCGGCAGCCCGACCGGCTCGCCGTTGAAGAAGACGTCGTGGATGAAGCGCAGGCTGTACGCGACGCCGAACAGGCCCGCCACCGTGGCGGCGACCGGGACGACCCATTCGATCGCCCGGTGCGACTCGACGAACAGCGTCTCGGCGAAGAACATCTCCTTCGACAGGAAGCCGTTGAGCAGCGGCACGCCGGCCATCGCGCCGCAGGCGACGATCGCCAGCGTGCCGGTGATCGGCATCGTCTTCCAGAGGCCGTTGAGCTGGCGCATGTCGCGCGAGCCCGCCTCGTGATCGATGATGCCCGCGGCCATGAACAGCGAGGCCTTGAACGCCGCGTGATTCAGCAGGTGGAAGACCCCCGCAACGACCGCGAGCCGCGAATCGAGCCCGAACAGCAGTGTGATGAGGCCGAGCTGGCTGATCGTCGAATACGCGAGCAGCCCCTTCAGGTCCTGCTGGAACAGCGCGACGGCCGCGCCCAGCACCATGGTGACCAGTCCGGTGGTGCCGACGAGGTAGAACCACGGCTCGCTCATCCCCAGTGCCGGGTACAGCCGCGCAAGCAGGAACACGCCGGCCTTCACCATCGTCGCCGAGTGCAGATAGGCCGACACCGGCGTCGGCGCCGCCATCGCGTGCGGCAGCCAGAAGTGGAACGGGAACTGCGCCGACTTGGTGAATGCACCGAGCAGCACCAGCACCAGCGCGGGGACGTAGGCCGGGTGCGCGCGGATGAGATCGCCCGCGGCGAGCACGCGATCGAGGTCGTAGCTGCCGACGATGTGGCCGATCAGCAGCACCCCGGCGAGGAGGCACAGCCCCCCTCCCCCGGTGATCGCCAGCGCCATCCGTGCGCCCTGCCGGGCATCGGCGCGGTGCTTCCAGAATCCGATCAGCAGGAACGAGGTGACGCTGGTCAACTCCCAGAACACGACCAGCACGATCAGGTCGCCGGCCAGCACGACGCCCAGCATCGCGCCCATGAACGCGAGCAGCGAGGCGAAGAAGCGGCCCGGCGGGTCGTCGGGCGACAGGTAGTAGGCCGCGTACAGCACGACCAGCGCGCCGATCGCGCACACCAGCAGCGCGAAGGTGAACGCCAGCCCGTCCATCCGCAGCGCGACGTCGACGCCGGCGAACCACGGCACCGCGGAACGCAGCACTGCGCCGGAAAACACCGCCGGCGCCGCGACCGCCAGCAGCGCACAGCACGCCAGCGCGGCGAGCCCCGCCAGCCACGGCGCGACGCGCGGGCGGCGGACGCCGACCGCCGCCACCAGCACCGACGCGAAGAAAGGAACCAGGATCAACGCGAAGAGCATGGCGGCCGGGGCGGGAGCGTCAGCCGTCGGTCTTGCGGGCGCGCCGTCCGTGGCGCATCTCGCGCCGCAGGCCGACGGCCAGCGTGACCAGCGTCAGCGGGACGACGAAGTAGAGCATCGTGGCCGACAGCAGCGGCAGGTCCTCGTAGTGCTGCGCCGAGAGGATCAGGTAGGAGGTGTAGGCGAAGTAGTAGCCGAGGAAGACGACGCCTTCCCAGCGCGCAATCTGGCGCCCGGTGAAGAACACCGGGAAGCAGGCGATCGCGACCACCGTCATCACCGGCAGGTCGAAGGCCAGCACCGACTGGGCGACCGCCAGCGGCTCGGGCGCGACCAGCGCCGAGGCACCGAGCACCGAGAGGATGTTGAACGTGTTGCTGCCGACGACGTTGCCGATGGCGATGTCGCGCTCGCCGCGCACCGTGGCCATGACCGACGTCGCCACCTCGGGCAGCGACGTGCCGGCGGCGACGATGGTGAGGCCGACGACCAGCTCCGAGACGCCGAGCGCGCGGGCGAAGCTGACCGCCGCCTCGACCAGCAGATTGGACCCCAGCACCAGCATCGCGAGCCCGGCCAGCAGCAGCAGGATCTGCACGCCCCAGTGCTTGTCCCAGCCGTCCTGCGGCACGAACTCGTCCTTGTATTCCTCCTTGGTCGCCCGGGTCTCCCGCCGCGACTGGACGACCAGGAACGCCGTGTAGGCGAGGATGAGCCCGAACAGCAGCGCGCCGTCGAGGCCGCCGATGCCGCCGTCGTAGGCCAGCGCCCACAGCAGCAGCGATGCGCCGATCATCACCGGCACCTCCTGGCGGATCAGCTGCGCGTTGACGATCAGCGGCGCGACCAGCGCCGAGCAGCCGAGGATGAACAGCACGTTGAAGATGTTGCTGCCGACGACGTTGCCGATGGCGATGTCGACCTGGCCCGACTGCGCCGACTGCACCGACACCGCCAACTCCGGCGCGCTGGTGCCGAAGGCGACGATGGTCAGGCCCACGACCAGCGGCGATACGCCGAACGAAAGCGCCAGCCGCGACGCCCCGCGCACCAGCGCCTCGGCGCCGACGACCAGCAGGACGAGCCCCAGAGGGGGAAGGGGGGGGGGGGGCGACCCGCTGCCGACGAGGGCGCGCAATGGCGGGCGCAACGGGCAGGCGGGGCGTCACCCGACGAGCAGGATGTGGACGCGGAACGGCCCGTGCGCGCCGAGCACGATCGTCTGCTCGATGTCGCCGGTGCGCGACGGCCCGGAGATCATGTTGATCGCCCGCGGCACCGCGCCGCGCTCCCGCCGGATCAGCGCGAACGCATCCTCCATGCCGGCGACGATCCGGTCGGGGGCGAGCACCGCAATGTGCGTGTCGGGCAGCAGCGTGGTCGCCGTCGGCGTGTCCGGCCCGGACAGCACGACCAGCGTCCCGGTCTCGGCGATCGCGCAGTAGCAGCCGGTGATGCCCAGGCGATCGTCGCCCTGCGTCGGCCGCGCCTCGATCGCGAGCCCCGCGCCCGCCCAGTCGAGCGCGGCGAACTCCGGCCAGCAGACGCCGGCGCGCGACTGCTGCGCCGCCAGCGCCGGCGGCAGCTGCAGCGCGTCGAGATAGCGCGCGACCGCCTGCGGCACCGCGCTGCGGTCGGCGAGCCGCTCGACGGTGCTGGCCATGTGGCCCGCCCGCAGCACGAAGCGCTCGGTGAGGTCGCCGTCGATGCGCGGCCGCGGGCCCTGCGCGCGCGCGGCGAGGTAGGCCTCGGCGGCGGCGCGCGCGGCACCGCGGTCGCCGGTCAGCTTCAGCGCCGAGCGGACGCGCGCGAGCACCGCGTCGCGCGCGGCCCGGGGATCGGTAAGCGGGGTCGCCATGGTGGGCAGTCCTATTTCTGGTGGCCGCGGACGAAGCGGTCGAGTCGGGCGATGCCCTCGCGGATCGCCTGCGGCGACGCGGCGTAGGAAAAGCGGATGTGCTGGCCGTCGCCGGGCACGCGGCGGCCGAAGTGGATGTCGGCCAGCACCGCGACCCCGGCATCGTTCAGCAGCCGCTTGCGCAGCGCCTCGGAGTCGGCGCAGCCGGTAATGCGGCAGGCCTCGGTGACGTTGGGCCACGCGTAGAAGGCGCCGCCGGGCAGCTTGCAACGGACGCCGGGCACGGCGTTCAGCAGGCCGACGATGAGGTCGCGGCGCTCGAGGAAGCTCGCCCGCATCGCGTCGGCGGCGTCCTGCGGGCCGCTGATCGCCTCGACGGCCGCCCACTGCGAAATCTGCGACGCGCAGGAGTCGGTGTTGGTGATCCAGCGGGTGAACACCGGCGCCAGCGTGCGGTTGGCGGCATAGCCGATCCGCCACCCGGTCATCGCCCAGGTCTTGGACGCCCCGTCGCAGATGACGGTGCGCTCCAGCATCCCCGGGCGCGAGGCCAGCGACTCGAAGCGGCCGGCGTAGCCCAGCCGCGAGTAGATCTCGTCGGCGTACACCCAGACCTGCGGGTGCTCGGCGAGGATCGCGGCGATGGCGTCGAGGTCCGCGGCGCGCAGCATGCCGCCGGTCGGGTTGTGCGGCGTGTTGAGGATCAAGAGGCGGGTCTTGTCGGTGATCTTCGCCTCGAGCTCCGCCGGGTCGAAGGCGAAGTCGCGCGACTCGCGCAGGTACAGCGGCACCGGCACGGCGCCGTTGGCGAGGATCTGCGACTCGTAGATCGGGAACCCCGGCACCGGGTAGATGACCTCCTCGCCGGCGCCGAAATCGGTCACCGAGGCGATGGTGTAGGCGATGAAGGGCTTCGCGCCCGCGCCCACGACGACGTCGTCCGGGGCGATGGCCAGGCCGCGCCGTGCGCCGATGTCCGCCGCCGCCGCCGCGCGCAGCTCGTCGATGCCTGCCGACGGCGTGTATCCGTGGCGCCCGGCGCGGATCGCCGCGATGCCCGCTTCCTGGACGTTCGCCGGCGTCGGGAAGTCCGGCTGTCCGATGCAGAACGAGACGATGTCGCGACCGGCGCGCGCCAGCGCGTTGACCTCGGCCAGCACGACGAAGGCGTTCTCGGTGCCGAGCGACTCGGCCCGGCGCGAGAGCCGCGGAGCCGCGTGCAGCGCCTCGCGCGGATGGGTCATCGGGCTCCCCGCGCGCGGTAGAGTTCGCGGAAGGTGCGGCCGGCCGGCGCCGCGAGGTCGCGGCCGTCGGTCCAGCCGGCGCCGATCGGCAGCCGGTGGATGCGACCGTCGCGGCCGGCGACGAGCTTCATCACCCGCACCCCGATCCGGGTCGCCAGCGCATAGAGCCCCGGCCGCAGCGCGACGAACGACCATGCCTTCAGCGCCGCGCGCTCGTACCAGGGCCGCAGCCCGCGCGAGAACGCCTGCTCGCGCAGCTTGCGCTGCAGGTCGGGCAGCGGAATCATCACCGGACAGACGACGCCGCACTGGTTGCACAGCGTCGACGCCGCCGGAAGCTCCTGCGCCTGCTCGAGGCCGACGTACATCGGCGTCAGGATCGAGCCGATCGGCCCCGGATAGACCCAGCCGTAGGAGTGCCCGCCGACGTTCTGGTAGACCGGGCAGTGGTTCATGCAGGCGCCGCAGCGGATGCAGCGCAGCGCCTCCCGCACCTCGCTGCCGAGGATGCCGGTGCGCCCGCTGTCGACGACGATGAAGTACATGTGCTCGGCGCCGTGGTGCTCGCCCTCGCCCTTGGGGCCGGTGTAGATGTCGACGTAGTTGGAGATCGACTGGCCGGTCGCCGAGCGCGGCAACAGGCGCATCAGCGTGGCGACGTCCTCGAGCGTCGGCACGATCTTCTCGATGCCCGAGATCGCGACGTGCACCTTGGGCAGCGTGGTCGACAGCGTGGCGTTGCCCTCGTTGGTGACCAGCACCACCGAGCCGGTCTCGGCGACGAAGAAGTTGCCGCCCGAAACCCCCATGTCGGCGGTCAGGTAGTGCTGGCGCAGCACCTGCCGGGCCTCGCGGCAGAGCTCCTCGACGCCGGTCTTGCGCGGCGTGCCGTGCGCCTTGGCGAACAGGTCGGCGACCTCGTCCTTGCTCTTGTGCAGCACCGGCCCGACGATGTGCGACGGCGCCTCGTAGTCGTTGATCTGCAGGATGTACTCGCCGAGGTCGGTCTCGACCACCTGCAGGCCCGCCGCCTCGATCGCGTGGTCGAGCGCGGACTCCTCGCTCACCATCGACTTGACCTTGACGATCTTCCTCACCGCGTGGCGCGCGGCGATCTCCAGCACCAGCGCGTTCACGTCGGCGGGGTTCTCGGCGAACAGCACCGTCGCGCCGCGGGCGGCGGCGTTGCGCTCGAAGATCTCCAGCCATACGTCCAGGTTGTCGAGCGCGCGATCGCGGATCGCCTTGCCGGCCGCGCGCGTCGCCTCGAAATCGTCGACCTCGGACAGCGAGTTGCGGCGCGCGTTGACGAACTTGGGCTTGAGCTTGGCCAGGTTCTCCTGCAGCCGCGCGTCGTGCAGCTTGACGTGCGCCGTGGCCTTGAATTTCATCGACGAGACTTGCATCGCTTGCCGCTCCAATGTTCGCTACGGTCCCTCAGGGCTTCTCGCCCGCCAGCACCTCGGCGACGTGCAGGAACTGCGTCGACTCGTCGCCGCGCCGGCGCATCCGGCCCTCCATGTTCATCAGGCAGCCCATGTCGCCCAGCACGACGGTCTTCGCGCCGCTGTTGGCGATGTGCTGGCACTTGTTGTCCGCGAGCCGCGCCGAGATCTCGCCGAACTTGATCGAGAAGGTGCCGCCGAAGCCGCAGCAGGTCTCGGGCTCGGCCATCTCCTCGAGCCGGAGCCCGGGGACCTTGGCGAGCAGCGCCCGCGGCTGCGCCTTGACGCCCATCTCGCGCAGGCCGGCGCAGGAGTCGTGGTAGGTGACGGTGCCCTCGAAGCGTCCGGGAACGCTCTCGAGTTTCAGCACGTTGACCAGGAAGTCGGTGAGCTCGAAGGTGCGCGCGGCCAGCGCCTGCGCGCGCGCGGCGAGCGCCGGGTCGTCGTCGAGCAGGTCGCCGTAGTGGGTGCGGATCATGCCGCTGCACGAGCCCGACGGGGCGACGACGTAGTCGCAGCCCTCGAATTCGGCGACCACCTTGGCGGCCAGTGCCTTGGCATCGGCGCGATCGCCGGAGTTGTACGCCGGCTGGCCGCAGCAGGTCTGTCCCGGCGGCACGACCACCTCGGCGCCCCCCGCCTCGAGCAGCTTGATCGCCGCGAAGCCGACCGACGGCCGCATCATGTCGACCAGACAGGTGACGAAGAGTCCTACGCGCATTCCGAGCCCCCGCGAAAGAAGAATGTTAGCACGCGTGTCCGCGCCGTCCCGCCGCGCGCGCGGCCGGCGGCGGCGCGCGCGCGCCGCGCCGCGGTCAGAGGAATCCGGACTGCGCGAGCGCGACGACGCAAAGCCCCATCAGCGGCTGCGGCAGGATCCCGAACAGCAGCAGCGCGAGGCCGTTGGCCGACAGCAGCGCGCGGTTGTCCCCCCGCGCGACGATGGGCGTCGTGTCGACGGCGTCCTCGAAGTACATGACCTTGACCACGCGCAGGTAGTAGAACGCGCCGACCAGCGACGCCAGCACCGCCGCCACCGCGAGCCAGATGAATCCGGCGCCGACCGCCGCCTCGATGACGGCGAACTTGGCGTAGAAGCCCAGCGTCGGCGGCACGCCGGCGAGCGAGAACATCACCAGCAGCATGATGAAGGCCCACCACGGCGAGCGCTGGTTGAGGCCGCGGAAATCCTCGATCCGGTCGGCCTCGAAGCCCTCGCGCGCGAGCAGCATCACGACGCCGAACGAGGCGAGGCTGGTCAGCACGTAGGCGACGACGTAGAACATCGCCGCGCTGTAGCCGGCGAGATTCGCCGCCAGGAAGCCCAGCAGCATGAAGCCCATGTTGGCGATGGTCGAGTAGGCGAGCATGCGCTTGATGTTGGTCTGGGCGATCGCGGTGACGTTCCCCAGCACCATCGACAGCAGCGACAGCACGATCAGCATCCCCTGCCAGTCGAACTCCAGCCCCGCCAGCGCGACGCCGAGCAGGCGCAGCGTGAGCGCGAAGGCGGCGAGCTTGGGCGCGGTGCCGATCAGCAGCGTCACCGCGGTCGGCGCGCCGTGGTACACGTCGGGCACCCACATGTGGTACGGGACGGCCCCGAGCTTGAAGGCGATGCCGGAGACGACGAAGACGAGGCCGAACAGCAGGACGGTGCCGTTGCCCTGGCCGGCGTGGATCACGCGCGCGATCCGGTGGATGTCGAGCGACCCGGTCGCGCCGTAGACCATCGACATCCCGTAGAGCAGCATCCCCGACGCCAGCGCCCCGAGGACGAAGTACTTCATCGCCGCCTCGGACGCCGCGTTGGAGGTCCGGTGCATCGCCACCATCGAGTACAGGCAGAGCGCCAGCAGCTCGAGGCCGAGGTAGAGCGTGAGGAAGCTCGCGGCCGAGATCATCACCATCATCCCCAGCAGCGCGAGCATCGTCAGCACCAGCACCTCGCCGCGGAAGAGCCCGCGCACGGCGAGGTAGCCGCGCGAGTAGAACAGCATCGTCGACACGGCCACGCAGGACAGCAGCTTCAGGAAGTCGGACAGCATGTCGTCGACGACCAGCCCGCCGAAGGCGTGCAGGGGCTGGAGCTCGGCAGTCGCCACGGTGATCGCCGCGCAGGCGAGCAGCGTCGCCTGGGTGAGCCAGAAGCTCCAGTGCCGGCGCGACGGCGGCAGGAAGAGGTCGAGCAGCAGCACCGTGCAGGCGGCGGCGAGCAGGACGGCCTCGGGCAGGACGGGAAGCAGCGCGTGTGTCATCGTCGGGCTCCCGTCTACAGCTTGCTCTTCGCCACGTGGGCGAGGAGATCGGCGACGGAGGTGTGCATGACGTCGACGAAGGGCTTCGGGTACACGCCCATGCCGATCACCAGCGCCGCCAGCACCGCCAGCAGCCAGAACTCGCGGCGGTTGAGGTCGGCGAGCTCGCGCACCTGTGCGTTGGCGACGGCGCCGAAGATCACGCGCTTGACCATCCACAGCGTGTAGGCGGCGCCGAGGATCAGCGTCGTCGCGGCGAGGAAGCCGAGCCAGAAGTTGACCTTGACGGCGGCGAGGATCACCAGGAACTCGCCGACGAAGCCGGAGGTGGCCGGCAGGCCGGCATTGGCCATCGCGAACAGCACCATGAACGCGGCGAACCGGGGCATGGTGTTGGCGACGCCGCCGTAGTCGGCGATCTGCCGGCTGTGCACGCGGTCGTACATCACGCCGACGCAGAGGAACATCGCGGCCGAGACGAAGCCGTGCGAGATCATCTGCACCAGCGCGCCCTCGGCGCCGAGCTGGCTGAAGAGGAAGAAGCCCAGCGTGACGAACCCCATGTGCGAGATCGACGAGTAGGCGATGAGCTTCTTCATGTCGCCCTGCACCAGCGCGACGAAGCCGATGTAGACCACCGCCACCAGCGACAGCGTGACGATGAAGCCGGAGAGGTAGCGCGAGGCGTCGGGCAGGATGGGGAGGATGAAGCGGACGAAGCCGTAGGCGCCGATCTTGAGCGTGATCGCCGCCAGCACGACCGAGCCGCCGGTCGGCGCCTCGACGTGGGCGTCGGGCAGCCAGGTGTGCACCGGCCACATCGGCACCTTGACCGCGAAGGCGAGGAAGAAGGCGACGAACAGCAGCAGCTGGGTCTTGAGCGACAGCGGGACCAGGTACCAGTCGAGGATCGAGAACGACTCCGAGACCCGGTAGAGGTAGATCAGCGCCACCAGCATCAGCAGCGAGCCGACCAGCGTGTAGAGGAAGAACTTGATCGCCGCGTAGACGCGGTTGGGCCCGCCCCAGACGCCGATGATCAGGTACATCGGGATCAGCAGCGCCTCGAAGAAGACGTAGAACAGCACGCCGTCCAGCGCCACGAACGAGCCGTTGATGAGGCCCGACATGATCAGGAACGCGGCCATGTACTGGGCGACGCGGTCCTCGATCACCTCCCAGCCGGCCCAGACGACGAGCAGCGTGACGAAGCTGTTCAGCAGCACGAACAGCATCGAGATGCCGTCGACGCCGAGCAGGTAGCGGACGTCGAAGCGCGGGATCCACTCGGCGCTCTCGACGAACTGCATGTCGGAGGTGTGCGGGTTGAAGTGCACCCACAGCGGCAGCGTCACCAGCAGCCCGGCCAGCGCCCCGACCAGCGCGATCCAGCGCGCGAGCCCCGCGTCGCGGTCGCGGCCGTAGACCAGCACCGCGAGGCCGGCGGCGATCGGGATCCAGATGGCTAACGAGAGGTAGGGCATCGCGGATGTCTTTGCAGGGAGGTCAGCGGCCGACCCACCAGGTCAGCATCGCGAAGAAGCCCACGATCATCGCGAACGCATAGTGATAGACGTAACCCGACTGCAGGTGGCGCAGCATCGCCGCCGCCCACCCGACCAGGCGCGCCGAGCCGTTGACGAAGAACCCGTCGATGACGGTCGCGTCGCCGACCCGGGACAGGAAGCCGCCGAGCCGGCGCGCGCCGCCGGCGAAGACCGTGTCGTTGAAGCGGTCGAAGTAGTACTTGTTGTCGAGCAGCGTGTAGACGGGGCCGATCGCCGACTTGATCCGCGCCGGCAGCGCCGGGTTGACGAGATAGCAGTACCAGGCCGCGGCGATGCCGGCCAGCGCCAGCCAGAACGGCAGGCTCAGCACCCCGTGCTGCACGAACGCGGCGACGCCGCGCCACTCGTTCTTCATCTCCCACAGCACCGCGTGCTCGGGCCGCACCACGATCGCGCCGCCGAAGTAGTCGCCGAAGAGCATCGGCTCGATGTACGTCCAGCCGGTGAACACCGAGGGGATGGCGAGCAGCACCAGCGGCAGCGTCACCACCCACGGGCTCTCCCGCGGCGGGCCGCCGTGGTGGCCGTGCGCGTCGGGCTCGTCGCCGGCCTCGTGCCCGGCGTCGTGGCGGTCGGCGGCGTGCTCGTCGTGGGAGTGCGCCTGCCCGGCCGGGTCGAAGCGCGCCTTGCCGTGGAAGGCGAGGAACAGCAGGCGGAACGAGTAGAAGGCGGTGATGAAGACGCCGGCGAGCACCGCGAAGTAGGCGTAGCCGTGGCCGGGAATCCGCGACGCGTGGACCGCCTCGATGATCGCGTCCTTGGAGAAGAAGCCGGCGAACGGCGGGACGCCGGCGAGCGCCAGCGAGCCGACGAGCGCGGTGATCCAGGTGACCGGCATGTACCGGCGCAGCCCGCCCATCTTGCGCAGGTCCTGCTCGTGGTGCAGCGCGATGATCACCGACCCCGCGCACAGGAACAGCAGCGCCTTGAAGAACGCGTGCGTCATCAGGTGGAAGATCGCGGCCGAGTAGGCGGAGACGCCCAGCGCCACGGTCATGTAGCCCAGCTGCGACAGCGTCGAGTAGGCGACCACGCGCTTGATGTCGTTCTGGACGATGCCCAGGAAGGCCATGAACAGCGCGGTCGTCGCGCCGATCACCGTGACGAACGACAGCGCCGTGTCGGACAGCTCGAACAGCGGGCTCATCCTGGCCACCATGAAGATGCCGGCGGTGACCATCGTCGCCGCGTGGATCAGCGCCGAGATCGGCGTCGGGCCCTCCATCGAGTCGGGCAGCCAGACGTGCAGCGGCACCTGCGCGCTCTTGCCCATCGCGCCGACGAAGAGGCAGATGCAGGTCACCGTCAGCAGCGACCACTCCGCCGCGCCCCAGAGGTTGAGTTTCGCGCCCTCGAACTCGCCGGCCCGCGCGAAGACCTGGGCGTAGTCGAGCGTGCCGAACCAGGCGAGGATCAGGCCGATGCCCAGCAGGAAGCCGAAGTCGCCCACGCGGTTGACCAGGAACGCCTTCAGGTTGGCGTAGATCGCCGTGGGCCGCGTGTACCAGAAGCCGATCAGCAGGTAGGAGACGAGGCCGACCGCCTCCCAGCCGAAGAACAGCTGGACGAAGTTGTTGCTCATCACCAGCATCAGCATCGAGAAGGTGAAGAGCGAGATGTAGGAGAAGAAGCGCGTGTAGCCCGGGTCCTCGGCCATGTAACCGATGGTGTAGACGTGCACCATCAGCGACACGAAGGTGACGACGACCATCATCGTCGCCGTCAGCGGGTCGATGAGGAAGCCGATCGCGAGCTTGAGGCTCCCCGACTGCAGCCAGGTGTAGACGTCGCCGTTGAAGCGCGCGCCGGCCATCACGTCGCGCCAGACGACGATCGAGCCGACGGTCGCGACGGCGACGCCCAGGATGCACAGCCAGTGCGAGAGCCCGCGCCCGAGCTTCGGCCCGAACAGCCCGACCGCGACCGCCCCGGCGAGGGGAGCCAGCGGAATCAGCAGGTAGAGTTGCTGCATCGTCATGGTGGCGGGTCAGCCCTTCAGCCGGTCCAGGTCCTCGACGTTGATCGTGCCGACGTTGCGGAACAGCAGCACCAGGATGGCGAGCCCGATCGCGGACTCCGCGGCGGCGACGGTGAGGATGAAGAACACGAACACCTGCCCCGCCATGTCGTCCATGAACGACGAGAAGGCGATGAAGTTCATGTTGACCGCGAGCAGCATCAGCTCGATGGCCATCAGCAGGATGATGACGTTCTTGCGGTTGAGGAAGATGCCCGCCATCGCGATGGCGAACAGGATCGCCCCGAGCACGAGGTAGTGCGCCAGCGCCGGTGCGGTGATCATTGCCACGTCCCCCTCGCTTCCCTTCTCGTTGCCGGCCCGGTGGCGGGCGCTCCGGCCCGCCGCCCGCGCCGCGCCGTTGCGTTCAGCCGTCCCGCTTCTCCGCCGGCATGCCGAGCACGCGCAGCCGGTCCTTCGCCCGCACCTTCACCTGCTTGCCCGGATCCTGGTACCGGGTCTCGCGCCGCCGGCGGTGGGTGAGCGCGATGGCGGCGATGATCGCCACCAGCAGCACGACCGCGGCGATCTCGAACGCGTAGACGTAGTCGGTGTAGAGCAGCAGCCCCAGCGCGCGGGTGTTGCCGCCCGCCGCGGGCGCGGGCAGCGCCGCGCTGCCGGGCTTGAGGTAGCTGCCGAGCAGCACCAGCGCCATCTCGACCAGCACCAGCACGCCGACGGTGGCGGCGACCGGCACGTAGTTGCGGAACTGCGCGCGCAGGCTGTCGAAGTTGACGTCGAGCATCATCACCACGAACAGGAACAGCACCATCACCGCGCCGACGTAGACCAGCACCAGCGCGATGGCGAGGAACTCGGCCCGCAGCATCAGCCAGTGCGCGGCGGCGGTGAAGAACGCGAGCACCAGCCACAGCGCCGCGTGCACGGGGTTGCGGGTGGTCACCACGCGCAGCGCGGCGAACACCAGGATCGCGGCGAAGGCGTAGAAGAGGAAGGTCGGGAAGCTCATGGCATCGGTGCCGGGCGTCAGCGGTACGTCGCGTCGGCGGCGCGGTCGGCGGCGATCTGCCGCTCGTAACGGTCGCCCACGGCCAGCAGCATCTCCTTGGTGTAGTACAGGTCGCCGCGCTTCTCGCCGTGGTACTCGAGGATGCGCGTCTCGACGATCGAGTCGACCGGACAGCTCTCCTCGCAGAAGCCGCAGAAGATGCACTTGGTGAGGTCGATGTCGTAGCGCGTCGTCCGCCGGCTGCCGTCGGCGCGCTGCTCGCTCTCGATGGTGATGGCGAGCGCCGGGCAGACCGCCTCGCACAGCTTGCAGGCGATGCAGCGCTCCTCGCCGTTGGGGTAGCGGCGCAGCGCGTGCAGGCCGCGGAAGCGGGGGCTCTGCGGCGTCTTCTCCTCGGGAAACTGGACGGTGATCTTGCGCGCGAACAGGTGCCGCCCGGTGAGCCGAAGGCCCTGGAGGAGCTCCAGCAGCAGCCAGGTGTTGGCGAGGTTCTTGACGCGGGCGAGCATCGGGTCGGTCCTCAGTGGAACAGCGGCGCGAAGCGCGTCTGCATCATGGCGCCGACGAAGACGATCCACACCAGCGTCACCGGGATGAACACCTTCCAGCCCAGGCGCATGATCTGGTCGTAGCGATAGCGCGGAAACGTCGCCCGGATCCACAGGAAGACGAGCAGCACGAACGCCATCTTGCCCAGCAGCCACGGCAGGCCGTCGCCGAAGGGCGCGAAGCCCAGCACCGTGTCGCTGTTGAGCAGCGGCCACGGCGCGAGCCAGCCGCCGAGGAACATGATCGCGGTCAACGCGGCGATCAGGATCATGTTCATGTACTCGGCGAGGAAGAACAGCGCGAAGGTGACGCCCGAGTACTCGACGTGGAAGCCGGCGACGATCTCGGACTCGCCCTCGGCGACGTCGAAGGGATGGCGGTTGGTCTCGGCGACGCCGGAGATGAAGTAGACGATGAACAGCGGGAACAGCGGGATGAAGTACCAGTTCGCGAGCCCGCCCTCCTGGCCGCGCACGATGTCCGACAGGTTGAGGCTGCTGGCGCACATCAGCACGCCGACCAGCGCGAAGCCCATCGCGATCTCGTAGGACACGATCTGCGCCGCCGACCGCAGGCAGCCCAGGAACGCGTACTTGGAGTTCGACGCCCAGCCGGCGAGGATGATGCCGTAGACGCCGATCGAGGTCATCGCCAGGATGTACAGCAGGCCGGCGTTGATGTCCGCGAGCACCAGGCCCTCGGCGAAGGGCACCACCGCCCAGGCGGCGAGCGCCGGGCCCAGCGCCAGCATCGGCGCGATGAAGAACAGGTAGCGGTTCGCGCCCGTCGGGACGACGATCTCCTTGAAGATCAGCTTGAAGACGTCGGCGAAGGGCTGCAGCAGCCCCAGCGGACCGACGCGGTTCGGGCCGATGCGCACCTGCATCCAGCCGATCACCTTGCGCTCGGCGTAGGTCATGTAGGCGACGCCGAGGATCACCGGCACCGCGATCACCAGGATCTTGGCCAGCGTCCACAGCACCGGCCAGGCGGGACCGAAGAAACCGGCGACGGGGGCGAGGTTCATTTCGGTGCCCGCCCGGCCCGAAGGGCACTGACTGCGCCCCCTCGGGGGGCAGCGAACGGAGTGAGCGTGGGGGGCCGTTTCATGCCGGTTCCACGCCGATCGGGCCGGACAGGCCCCCGAGGCCGCAGGTCGACGGGTGCGCGGCGGCCACCCGCACGACGCCCGGCGGCACCGTCGCGTCGGCGAGCGCGACGAGCCGCGCCTCGCCCTGCCCCTGGCGCAGCCGGACCGGCGCGCCGTCGGCGATGCCGAGCCGCTGCAGCGTGAGCGCGTTCATCCGCGCCCGCGGCGGCCGCGCGTCGGCCGTCTGCTGCAGCGCGGGCGCACGGCGGACGATCGGGTCGGCGAAGTGGATCGGCACGTCGGCCACGCGCTCGATCCCGGCGACGGTCGCGGCGGGACGCACGAGCTCCACGCGCGTGCCGTTGCCGAGCCGGGCGGCGACGTCGGCCGGAGCGGGCAGCGTGCGGCGCACGTCCTCGACGGTGTCGAAGGCGAACTCCGGCAGCTCGAGCAGCGATCCCAGCGCGCGCAGCAGCTTCCACCCCGGGCGCGTCTCGCCCGCGGGCTTGACGACGCCGTTGAACGACTGCGCGCGGCCCTCGCAGTTGACGAAGGTGCCCGCGGTCTCGGTGAACGGCGCCATCGGCAGCAGCGCGTCGGCATACGCCAGCCCGTGCCGGAAGGCCGACAGCACGACGACGAAGTCGGCCTGGTCGAGCGCGGCGCGGGCGGCCACCGGGTCGGCGCAGTCGAACTCGGGTTCGGCGCCGACGACGAGATAGGCACGGCGCGGCTCGGCGAACATGCGCTGCGCGTCGAGGCCGCCGGCGCGCGGCAGCGCCTCGGCCAGGTGACCGCCGACGCTGTTGGCGGCGGCGCCGAGGCACCCCAGCGTCGCGCCGGTGAGGCGGGCGAGCTCCTGCGCCAGCGCGAGGAGCTGCGAGGCGTCGCGGTGCTGCTCGGCGAGGTTGCCCAAGAGCACCGCCTTCGCGCTGCCGGTAGCGAGGCTGGCCGCGATGGCCTCGGCGGTCGCGCCCGGCTCGATCGACGCCAGCGCCGGCGGCACCGGCTGGCCGGCCCCGCGGGCGGCGGCCACGACGATCTCGGCCAGCGCCAGCGGCATCAGCGATGGCGCGACCACCAGCGCGTGCCGGACCCGGGCCAGCGGATCGTCCCCGACCGGGTTCAGCAGCGACAGCTCGGCGCCCTTCCGGGCCGCCTGCCGCAGCCGCTGGGCCAGCAGCGGGTGTTCCTTGCGCAGCAGGCTGCCGACGACCAGCACGCGATCGAGCGTGCCGACGGCCGCGATCGGCATCCCCAGCCAGGGCACGCCCGCGCCCTTGCCGTCGCCGCGGAAGTCGCACTGCCGCAGCCGGCAGTCGACGTTGTCGGAGCCCAGCGCGCGGGTGAGCCGCGCCGCGAGCGCCATCTCCTCCAGCGTCTGGTGCGGCGACACGACCGTCGCCAGCGACGCACCGCCGTGGCGCGCGGTCACGTCGCGCAGGCCGCGCGCGACGAACTCGAGCGCCGTCGGCCAGTCGACCGTCTGCCACGCCCCGCCCTGCCTGATCATCGGCGCGGTCAGCCGGTCGTCGCCGTTCAGCGCCTCGTAGGAAAAGCGGTCCTTGTCCGAGATCCAGCACTCGTTGACGGCTTCGTTCTCGCGCGGCAGCACGCGCAGCACGCGATCCCCTTTGACCTGGACGACGAGGTTGCTGCCGAGCGCGTCGTGCGGCGCGATCGACTTGCGCCGCGACAGCTCCCAGGTCCGCGCCGAATAGCGGAACGGCCTGGACGTCAGCGCGCCCACCGGGCAGAGGTCGATCATGTTGCCGGACAGCTCGGAGTCGACGCTGCGGCCGACGAAGGCGACGATCTCCGAATGCTCGCCGCGCCCGATCATGCCCAGCTCCATCGTGCCGGCGATCTCCTGGCCGAAGCGCACGCAGCGCGTGCACTGGATGCAGCGGCTCATCTCCTCGGCCGACACCAGCGGCCCGAGGTTCTTGTGCAGGACGACGCGCTTGGCCTCCTGGTAGCGCGACGTCGAGCCGCCGTAGCCGACGGCGAGGTCCTGCAGCTGGCACTCGCCGCCCTGGTCGCAGATCGGGCAGTCGAGCGGGTGGTTGATCAGCAGGAACTCCATCACCCCCTGCTGCGCCTTCACCGCCTGCTCCGAGCGCGTCCAGACCTTCATGCCGTCGGTGACCGGCGTCGCGCAGGCCGGCAGCGGCTTCGGCGCCTTCTCGACCTGCACCAGGCACATCCGGCAGTTGGCGGCGATCGACAGCTTCTTGTGGTAGCAGAAGTGCGGCACGTAGATGCCGAGCTGCTGCGCCGCGTCCATGACCGTGCTGCCGTGGTTCACGGAGACCGGCTTGCCGTCGATTTCGATGTTCAGCGTGGGCATGGGGTCGCGCCTAGACGTACGCCGGGACCAGGCAGCGCCCGTGGTCGACGTGGTGCTGGAACTCGTCGCGGAAGTGCTTGAGGAACGCGCGCACCGGCATCGCCGCCGCGTCGCCCAGCGCGCAGATCGTGCGGCCCTGGATGTTCTCGGCGACGCTGTTCAGCAGGTCGAGGTCCTCGGGGCGCCCCCGGCCGTGCTCGATGCGGTCGACGATGCGCCACAGCCAGCCGGTGCCCTCGCGGCAGGGCGTGCACTGGCCGCAGGACTCCTCGTAGTAGAAGTACGACAGCCGCAGCAGCGACTTGACCATGCAGCGCGTGTCGTCCATCACGATCACCGCGCCGGAGCCCAGCATCGAGCCCGCCTTGGCGATCGAGTCGTAATCCATGTCGGTGGCGAGCATCACCTCGCCGGGCAGCACCGGCATCGACGAGCCGCCGGGAATGCAGGCCTTGAGCCGGCGCCCGCCGCGCATGCCGCCCGCCAGCTCGAGCAGCGTCGCGAACGGCGTGCCCATCCGGATCTCGTAGTTGCCGGGGCGCGCGACGTCGCCGGACACCGAGAAGATCTTGGTGCCGCCGTTGTTCGGCTTGCCGAGCGCCAGGAACGCCTCGCCGCCGTGGCGCAGGATCCAGGGCACCGCGGCGAAGGTCTCGGTGTTGTTGATCGTCGTCGGCTTGCCGTAGAGCCCGAAGCTCGCGGGGAACGGCGGCTTGAACCGCGGCTGGCCCTTCTTGCCCTCGAGCGACTCGAGCAGTGCGGTTTCCTCGCCGCAGATGTAGGCGCCGTAGCCGTGGTGGTTGTGCAGTTCGAAGCTCCAGCCGGAACCCAGGATGTCGCGGCCGAGGAACCCCGCCGCGACGGCCTCGGCCACCGCCTCCTCCATCCGCTCGTAGGTGTCCCAGATCTCGCCGTGGACGTAGTTGTAGCCCCGCGCGCAGCCCATCGCGTAGGCGGCGATCGCCATGCCCTCGATCAGCACGTGCGGGTTGTACCGCATGATGTCGCGGTCCTTGAACGTGCCCGGCTCGCCCTCGTCGGAGTTGCAGACGAGGTACTTGTCGCCCGGGAACTGTTGCGGCATGAAGCTCCACTTGAGCCCGGTCGGAAAACCGGCGCCGCCGCGCCCGCGCAGCGCGGACTTCTTCACCTCGCCGATGACCGTCGCCGGCGGGACCCTCCCGCCGACGATCTTCTTCAGCGCTTCGTAGCCGCCGCGCGCGACGTAGTCGGCGAGACGCCAGTTGCTCCCGTCGAGCCCGGCGAGGATGATCGCGTCGGGGCCGTAGTCCAGCATCGTGCCGGGCGCGTTCACGACGCCCCTCCCCCGCCGCCGGGCGCCGCGCCGCGCAGCTCGGCGAGCAGCGCGTCGATCGCTTCGGGCCGCATCCAGCTGCACATCCGCTTGTTGTTGACCAGCAGCACCGGCGCGTCGCCGCAGGCGCCCATGCACTCGCCCTCCTGCAGCGTGAACAGGCCGTCCGGCGTCGTCTCGCCGAAGCCGATGCCGAGCTTCGACTTCAGGTACTCGGCCGACCGGACCGCATCCTGCAGCGCGCACGGCAGGTTGGTGCAGATCGTCAGCTTGTGGCGACCCGTCGGCTTGAGGTTGTACATCGCGTAGAACGTGGCCACCTCGTAGACGGCGACCGCCGGCATGCCGAGGTAACCGGCGACGAAGTCCATGGTCTCGGTGGCGAGCCAGCCCTTCTCGTCCTGCGCGATCGCGAGCGCCGCCATCACCGCCGACTGCTTCTGGTCGGCGGGGTACTTGGCGACCTCGCGGTCGATCCTCAACAGTGCGTCGGCGCTCAGCATGTCAGTGGCCCCCGGGAGCTTCGGGGAGGATCGGCCTCCCGGGCCGCCCAGGGAGCGCCCTGGGGAGGCGAGCGCAGCGAGCTTCGGGGGGGTCATCGGTCGATCTCCCCGAACACGATGTCCTGGGTGCCGATGATCGCGACCACGTCGGCGATCATGTGGCCGCGGGACATCTCGTCCAGCGCCGCAAGGTGCGCGAAGCCGGGCGCGCGCAGCTTCAGGCGATAGGGCTTGTTGGCACCGTCGGAGACGATGTAGACGCCGAACTCGCCCTTCGGGTGCTCGACCGCGGCGTAGGCCTCGCCCGGCGGCACGTGGATGCCCTCGGTGAAGAGCTTGAAGTGGTGGATCAGCTCCTCCATGTTCGTCTTCATCGCCTCGCGCGACGGCGGGGCGACCTTGTGGTTGTCGGTGATCACCGGGCCGGGGTTCGCCCGCAGCCAGTCGACGCACTGCGCGATGATGCGGTTCGACTGCCGCATCTCCTCGACGCGCACCAGGTAGCGGTCGTAGCAGTCGCCGTTGGTGCCCACCGGGATGTCGAACTCCATCCGGTCGTAGACCTCGTAGGGCTGCTTCTTGCGCAGGTCCCAGGGCACGCCGGAGCCGCGCAGCATCGGGCCGGTGAAGCCCAGCGCCGCCGCCCGCTCGGGGGTGACGACGCCGATGCCCACAGTGCGCTGCTTCCAGATGCGGTTCTCGGTCAGCAGCGTCTCGTAGTCGTCGACGCAGGCGGGGAAGCGGCGCGTGAAGTCGGCGATGAAGTCGAGCAGCGAGCCTTGGCGGTTCGCGTTCAGCGCCGCCATGCCGCGGGCGTTGCGGGTGTGCTGCGCCGCGTACTGCGGCATGGTGTCGGGGAGATCGCGGTAGACCCCGCCCGGACGCAGGTAGGCCGCGTGCATCCGCGCCCCCGAGACCGCCTCGTACACGTCCATCAGGTCTTCGCGCTCGCGGAAGCAGTAGAGGAACGTCGTCATGCCGCCGACGTCGAGCGAGTGCGCGCCCAGCCACAGCAGGTGGTTGAGGATGCGGGTGATCTCGTCGAACATCACCCGGATGTACTGCGCGCGGACCGGCACCTCGATGCCCAGCAGCCGCTCGATCGCCATGCAGTAGGCGTGCTCGTTGCACATCATCGACACGTAGTCCAGCCGGTCCATGTACGGCAGCGACTGCAGGTAGGTCTTGTGCTCGGCCAGCTTCTCGGTCGCGCGGTGGAGCAGGCCGATGTGCGGATCGGCGCGCTCGACCACCTCGCCGTCGAGCTCCAGCACCAGACGCAGCACCCCGTGCGCCGCCGGGTGCTGCGGGCCAAAATTCATCGTGTAATTGCGGATCTCAGCCGGCCACGACGCGGTCAACCCTTCCGGAATCCCGGCTCGCCCGCGTAGCTGTCCTCGCGGATGATCCGCGGCGTGTTCTCGCGCGGCTCGATGGTCACCGGCTGGTAGATCACCCGCCCCTGCTCGGGGTCGTAGCGCATCTCCACGTGCCCCGAAAGCGGGAAGTCCTTGCGGAACGGGTGGCCGATGAAGCCGTAGTCGGTGAGGATGCGGCGCAGGTCCGGGTGCCCCGGAAACATGATGCCGAAGAAGTCGAAGGCCTCGCGCTCGAACCAGTTGGCGGCCGGCCAGACGTCGACGGCGCTGGGGACCAGCGGAAACTCGTCGTCGGCCGCGAAGCAGCGCACGCGCAACCGGCAGTTGTGCGCCAGCGACAGCAGGTGATAGACGACGGCGAAGCGGCGGCCCTCGTGCGCGCCGTCGCCGTAGGTGGAGTAGTCGACGCCGCAGAGATCGATCAGCGTGGCGAACAGGAACTCGGGCCGGTCGCGCAGCGCCCTGAGCGTCGCCGGCAGCGCGTCGGGCGCGACGACGAGCGTGACCTCGCCCAGCGCGACACGGATGCCGCCGTGGGTGTCGCCGAACGCCGCCTGCAGCGCGGCGGCCAGGGCATCGGGTCGGAGCGTGGCCATCAGCGGGCGATCGTGTTGGTGCGCCAGATCTTGTTCTGCAGCTGCAGGATGCCGTAGAGCAGCGCCTCGGCGGTCGGCGGGCAGCCGGGCACGTAGATGTCGACCGGGACGATGCGGTCGCAGCCGCGCACCACCGAGTACGAGTAGTGGTAGTAGCCGCCGCCGTTGGCGCAGGAACCCATCGAGATCACCCAGCGCGGCTCGGCCATCTGGTCGTAGACCTTGCGCAGCGCCGGCGCCATCTTGTTGCACAGCGTGCCGGCGACGATCATCACGTCGGACTGGCGCGGGCTGGGGCGGAACACGATGCCGAAGCGGTCGAGGTCGTAGCGGGCCGCGCCGGCGTGCATCATCTCCACGGCACAGCAGGCCAGCCCGAAGGTCATCGGCCACATCGAGCCGTTGCGCGCCCAGTTGATCAGGCTGTCGACCGAGGTGGTGACGAAGCCCTTTTCCAGGACGCCTTCGATGCTCATCGGCCGGCCTCCTGCGCCGTCGGCGCGGCCTCCGCATCCCCCGCGCACGCACGCCTACCGCGCCGTCGGCCGCAGGCGCCATTCGCCTTGCCGTCGATCCCCGCGCACCGCGCGGGGCCCCTCGCCGGGTGGCTCATGTCGCTACTCCCACTCCAGCGCCCCCTTCTTCCACTCGTAGACGAAGCCGACGACCAGGATGGCGAGGAAGATCATCATCGCCACGAAGCCGGCGAAGCCGATCTCCGGCAGCACGACCGCCCAGGGGAAGAGGAACGCGATCTCCAGGTCGAACAGGATGAACAGGATGGCGACGAGATAGTAGCGGACGTCGAACTTCATCCGCGCGTCCTCGAAGGCCTCGAAGCCGCACTCGTAGGGGGAGAGCTTTTCGGCGTTGGGCCGGCTCGGCGAGAGCAGCTTGCCGACGGAGAGGAGGACGCCGCCGAGCGTCAGACCGACGAGGATGAAAAGCAGGATCGGAAAATACTGTTCCAGCATCGCCTTGGCGGTGCGCGCCCGATTCGGTCCCGGCGCGCTCCGGTCGTTGGTTCACCTCGCGGCAGCCGCAGCGGCTGCCGACCCACCCTCCCGCTCGCGTCCGCGGCACCGCGCCCGGTGGGCGCGCCGGCCCGCAACGCTTCCGGCTATCCGTCGCGCCGTTGCCCGCGACCGCCTCGTTCCTGGTGCCGACGGGGAGACTCGAACTCCCACGGCTTGCGCCACTGCCCCCTCAAGACAGCGTGTCTACCAATTTCACCACGTCGGCCCTGCTCAATGCTATTTCGGCACCTCGCCCGATTTGGATCCGGCCGGCGCGCTCGGCACCGGCGCCGTGGGCGCCGGCAGCGACTTCAGCGGGTCCACGGCCGGCGCGCCGCCCGCGAGCCCCGAGGGCGACGCCGGAACATCGGAGGCCGGAGCCTGAACCGGGATCTTGCCCATCACGCCTTCCTGCATCACGTCCCGCGGCGCGCTCTTCGACGCGCCGTACCAGGTGAGCGCGAGGCTCGAAAGGAAGAAGACCGTCGCCAGCGCCGCGGTGCTGCGGGACAGGAAGTTCGCCGATCCGGCAGAGCCGAAGACGCTGCCCGACGATCCGCTGCCGAACGCGGCGCCCATGTCCGCCCCCTTGCCGTGCTGCAGCAGCACGAAGCCGCAGATCGCGACGGCGACCAGGATGTGCAGGATCAACAACACCGTTTCAAATATGGCCATGCGCCTTCACTCCGGGGCCGCGTCGAATCGCCGCGGCCGCCAATGCATTCGTTGTCTTCACCCGCCGTCGCCCACCCGCTCAGGCGCGCGCGATGGCGAGAAACTCGGCGGCCTTCAGCGACGCGCCGCCGATCAGCCCGCCGTCGATGTCGCGACGCCCGAACAACGACGCCGCGTTGTCGGCCTTGACGCTGCCGCCGTAGAGCAGCGGGATGTCGCCGGCGCCGGCCTTGGCGAGCCGGGCGCGCAGCGTCGCGTGCACGTCCTGCGCCTGCTCCGGGGTGGCCGTGCGCCCGGTGCCGATCGCCCACACCGGCTCGTAGGCGACGACGACGCGCGCGGCGTCCGCACCGAGGACCGCGAGCACCGCGTCGAGCTGGCGCAGCACGACCGCGTCGGTGGTGCCCGCCTCGCGCTCGGACAGGAGTTCGCCGACGCAGACGATCGGCGTCAGCTTCGCGGCGAGGGCCGCCTTGGCCTTGGCCGCGACCACGGCATCGGTGTCGCCGAAGTACTGCCGGCGCTCCGAGTGCCCGACGATCGCGTAGCGGCAGCCGAACTCGGCCAGCATCGCCGCCGAGACTTCGCCGGTGTAGGCACCGGCCGCGTGCTCGCTCACGTCCTGCGCACCCCAGGCGATGGGTGTCGCCTGCAGCGCCGCCTGCGCCTGGACCAGGTAGGGATAAGGCACGCAGACGGCGATCTTGCGGTCGGCGGCAGCCTGCCAGTCGGCTGCGAGTTCCCCGAGCAGCGCCGCGTTCGGCGCGAGCCCCCCGTTCATCTTCCAGTTGCCAACGACCAGTTTCCCGCGCATCGCGTGCTCCAGCGTTCTTGACGCAAACGCGCCCCGGGATCGGCAGTGCGAACAGCCTCGGCCGAGGGGCGCGGCGACTACTAAACTTTTGAATTATACCGCGCCGCCGCAAAAGGGGGCAACGCCGGCTTCGGCGACCCATCCACGGGGCGCGCGGGCCCTCCCGCCGGGTTCAGACACCCGCGGCGACGCGCAGTTTGCGGACCAGCGGCGGAGCGAACCAGGCGAGCAGCGTCAGCACGCCCAGCGAGGCGGCGACCGGCCGGGTGAAGAATGCCAGCAGGTTGCCGTCGGCCTTGATCATCGAGGTGACGAAGTTCTCCTCCAGCATCGGCCCCAGCACCACGCCCAGGATCGCCGGCGCCACCGGGAAGCCGTTCTCTTCCAGCAGGTAGGCGACGAGGCCGGCCGTCAGCATCACGCCGACGTCGAAGGGCGTGTTGTTGATCGCGAACGCGCCGACGATGCAGAACAGCAGGATGATCGGCATCAGGATGTTGCGCGGCACCTTGAGGATCTGCTTCGACACCTTGATGCACCACCAGCCCAGCGGGATCATGATCAGGTTGGCGAGGATGAACAGCAGGTACACGGCGTACAGGTTCTGCGGATTCTGCGTGAACAGCGTCGGGCCGGGGTTCATGTTCTTCATGTACAGCACGCCGATGACGATCGCCGTGATCGAGTCGCCGGGGATGCCGAACACCAACGCCGGGATGAACGCACCCGCCAGCGCGCTGTTGTTGGCCGCGCCGCTCTCGATGATGCCCTCGACGTGCCCGGTGCCGTATTTCTCGGGCTCCTTCGACATCTTCTTGCTCACCGCGTACGACATCCACGCGGCGATGTCGGCGCCGGCCCCGGGCAGCGCCCCGACCAGCGTCCCCAGCGCGCTGCCGCGCAGGATCTGCATCGGGTACCTGACCGTCAACGCCCACATGCCCTTGAACACGTTGTGGATCGGCTGGTCGACGATCTCGGGCGCCGGCGCGGTGTTCACCGTGTAGCGGATGATCTCGGACACCGCGAACATCCCGATCATCAGCGGGATGAAGCCCAGGCCGCCCATCAGCTCGGTGCTGCCGAAGGTGAAGCGCGGAAAGCCGGCGGGATTGCCGAGGCCGACGGTGGCGATCAGCAGGCCGAGGAGCAGCGACGCGGTGCCCTTCAGCGGGCGCTCGGAGGTGATCACGATCGCGCAGGTGAGCCCCAGCAGCACCAGCCAGAAATACTCGAAGGAGCTGAACTTGAGCGCGAAATCGGCCAGCGCCGGCGCGGCGACGATCAGCACCGCGGTGCCGAAGAGACCGGCGATCGCCGAGAACACGAGCCCCGCCCCCAGCGCCGTCTCGGCCTGGCCCTTGCGCGTCATCGCGTAGGCTTCATCGGTGTAGGCGGCCGACGCCGGCGTGCCCGGCATCCGCAGCAGGCAGCCGGGAATGTCGCCGGAGAAGATCGCCATCGCCGTCGCCGCGACCATCGCGGCGATCGCCGGAATCGGCGGCATGAAGAACGTGACCGGCACCAGCAGCGCGATCGCCATCGTCGCGGTGAGTCCCGGCACGGCGCCGACGAACAGGCCGAACACCGAGGCGCCGAGCATCGCGATCAGGGTCTGCCAGCTGAAGACCATGCCGAAGGCGGTGACGAGAGCGTCCATCGGCGGCTCAGCCTCTCAGAAGGCGAACGACTTCAGCACGCCCCAGGGCAGGGGGACGCGCAGCAGCTTGTAGAACGCGAACCAGATGACGAGGCTGGCAACGATCGCCAGCGCCGCCGCCGGCAATGGCCGCAGGCCCAGCGCCCACAGCCAGGCCGCGAGGACCAGCGGCGCCAGCAGCAGGAAGCCGAGGGCGTCGGCCCAGAGGATGTACGCGACGACGCCGAGCACGATCACCGTGAGTGCGCGGACATGCCGCGCCGAGCCGGTCCACTCGGCCAACCGCACCCACACGGCCCCGTCGCGCCGGCGCAGGCCGCTCAGCACCATCAGCGTGCCCACGGCCAGGAGTCCGGCGGCGATCAGCCCCGGAAACGCACCGGCGCCGTACTGCTGGCCGGGAATTGCCGGAAAGCCCTGTACCTTCCAGAGCACGAACCCGCCCAGCGCGGCGAGGAAGGCTCCGAAGAATGCATCGTTGAGCTTCATCGAATGGCCGGCCTCGAAAGCGATGCGATCGGGTCGCAGGCGAACGTCTGTGGCCCACCGGCCACCGGAACGCCGGCAGCCGTCACGCCGCAAGCGTGAAGATCGGACCGGCAGGCGGCGCGCTTCGCCTGTCGAGCCGACGGCGCGCCGCGCGACTCGCGCGACGCGGCCGTCGTCGCGTGACTACTTGGCGAGACCCGCCGCCTTCATGACGACGCCCATGTCGGCGTCGCTCTTGGCCATGAACGCCGCGAAATCCGCCTGCTGCGCCCACTGGGTGCCGTAGCCGCGCTGCGCGGCGAAGTCCTTGAACTCCTTGCTGTCCCAGGTCTTCTTGATCGCCGTCGCCAGCTTGTCGGCGACGTCCTTGGGCATGCCCTTCGGCCCGCCGATGCCGCGCCACGCCGACACCGTCCAGTTGCTGCCCAGCGCCTGCTTCATCGTCGGCACGTTGGGAAACAGCGAGAACGGCTTGTCGTCCATCACCGCCAGCGCCCTCGCCTTGCCGGCGTCGATCAGCGGCCGCGCTTCGGCGAGCGAGCAGGTGACGACGTCGACGCCGCCCGCCACGAGGTCCTGCATCGCCGGCGCGGCGCCGTTCGACGGCACCCAGGGGATCGCCTTCTGGTCGATCTTGAGGTCGTTCAGCATGCCGGCCAGCGCCAGGTGCCAGATGCCGCCCTGCCCCGTGCCCGAGGCCTTGAGCTTGCCCGGGTTGGCCTTGATCGCGTCGATGACGTCCTTGGCCGTCTTGTACGGCGAGTCGGCACGGACGGTGAACCCGGCGGGATCAGCGTTGACCAGCGCGAGCGGCGTGTAGGACGCCGGGTTGAGGTCGGTGAGCCCCTGCCAGTGCATCATCACGATCTCGACGGTGATCATGCCGATCGTGTAGCCGTCGGCCGGCGCCTGCGCGATCGCGCTGTGGCCGACGACGCCGCTGCCGCCGGTGCGGTTGACGACGTTGACCGGCTGGCCCAGCTCCTTTTCGAGCATGGTCGCGAAGAACCGCGCGGTGGTGTCGGTGCCGCCGCCGGCGCCCCAGGGCACGACGAAGGTGATCGGTCGATCCGGGTACGCGGCTGACGCGACCGAGGCCAGCGCCAGCGTGCCGATCGCGAGGGCGCAGGCCACCGCGCGCTTGATGGACGTCATGGTGTTTCCTCCGTGGAAATTGCCGGTCGCCGGAGCCTCGGCCTGCCGTAGGTCAGGCCGCGCCGACGATGAGGGCCAGTGTGGCAGCGCCCCGGAAAGAGGTCAAGTGGTCAGGCCAATTTGGACGGCGCCGCGGCGCTATCCCCTCAGCCCGGATGCGCCCACGAGCTCGCCGCGGATGTGGCGCTGCAGCGCGGCGAGCAACCGCGCCAGATCCGCTTCGAGTCGCGCGTAGCCGGCGTTGGGCAGCAGGCTCGCCTCGTCCATGTAGAGCGTGCGCTTCACCTCGACCTGCAGGCTGTGCCGGCGCTCGGCCGGCCGGCCGTGCCGGCGCACGATTTCGACGCCCTTGTAGGGGTCGTTGATCGCGACCCGGTAGCCGAGATCGGCCAGCGTCGCGGCGACGAAGGCGGTGAACGCCGGCGCGCAGGTCGTGCCGTCGCGGTCGCCGAGGACGAAATCGGCCCGCTCGCGACCCGGGTCGTCGGCGCGCTCGTCGCCGACCGCCGGCATCGAGTGGCAGTCGAGATGCCAGACGCTGCCGAATTCGCGGTGCCGCAGGTTGAGCTCGGCGTCGAGCGCCGCGTGGTAGGGGCGATACCAGCGCTCGATGCGTTCGCGTATCTCGGCGGCGGCGAGCCGGCGCCGGTACATCGGCGCGCCATTGCGCGCGAGCCGCCAGACGAGGCCGATCCCCTGCGCGGTCTTGCGCCCCGGCGCGAGCGGCTCGCCCCAGTCGTCGGCCAGCAACTCGGGATCGATGTCCGCGAGACTGCGATTGGCGTCGACGTAGGCGCGCGGGAAGTTCGCCTCGAGCAGCGTCGCGCCCAGCGCCGGCGCGCAGCCATAGAGCCGGGCGACGTGCGTGTCCTCCGCCTGGCGGACGATTTCGCGCGGCGGCGCGTGGTCGAAGTCGTCGGGATAGAACTCGCCGCTGTGCGGTGAATCGAGCACCAGCGGCAACGCGCCGGCGACCGGACGGTGCAGCGCGAACGGCGTGCACATAGGACTCATCTCAGGCGGCGCCGTCGTCGTTCAGGTGGCACGCGGACCGGCGTCCCGGCGCGATCTCGCGCAGCACCGGCGCCTCGGCCCGGCAGCGCGGCAGCGCCTGCGGGCAGCGCGGATGGAAGTGGCAGCCCGGGGGCGGATAGAGCGGCGACGGTATCTCGCCCTCGATCGGGACGAATCTGCGCTTGCCCGGCACGACCTTGCCCACCTCCTTCAGCAGCGCCTGCGTGTAGGGGTGGCTGGGCGACGCGAAGATCGCCTCCGCGGTCCCCGACTCGACGACCCGGCCGAGGTACATGATCACCACCCGATCGCTGACGTGCTCGACCACGCCGAGGTCGTGGCTGATGAAGAGGTAGGTGAGGTTCAGCGCCGACCGGAGGTCCATGAACAGGTTCAGCACCTGCGCCTGGATCGACACGTCGAGCGCCGCCACCGACTCGTCGCAGACCAGGAACTCGGGCTTCACCGCCAGCGCCCGCGCGATGCTGATCCGCTGCCGCTGGCCGCCGGAGAACTGGTGCGGAAAGCGGCGCATCAGCGTCGGGTCGAGTCCGACCCGGTTGAGCTGCAGGCCGACGTACTCGACCTGCTGCCGGCGCGCGATGAGCCCGTGCGCCACCGGCGCCTCGCCGACGATGTCGACGACCCGCAGGCGCGGATTCAGCGACGCGTAGGGATCCTGGAAGATCATCTGCATCTTCAGCTGCTGCAGCCGCGCCCTGGCCGGCGGCAGTCCGGCGAGCGGGCTGCCGCGCCAGAAGCGCTCGCCCTCGGTCAGCGGCAGCAGCCCGACGGCGAGACGACCCAGCGTCGATTTACCGCATCCCGACTCGCCGACCAGGCCGACGACTTCGCCGGAGCGGATGGCGAGATCGACGCCGTCGACGGCGTGGACGACCTCCTCGCGCAGTCCCGCGCCCAGCAGGTTGCCGATGCGGGCGGCGGTGTCCAGGCCCTTGGCGAAGCGCCGCGATACCCCGCGCAGCTCGACCAGCGGCACGTCCTCCGCCGCGGCAGCGGCGGCCGTCACGGCTGCGCCCCCCCGGCCAGCGGCAGGTGGCAGCGCACCGAGCGGCGCTCGTCCCGGCCCGCGTCCCGCCAGGACTCCTGCGGCGTGACCGCGCAGGCCGCGGCCGCCCGGCTGCAGCGCTCGCGAAACGCGCAGCCCGGCGGCAGGTCGATCACGCTGGGCGTCATCCCGGGGATCTGCCGCAGCCGCGCGCCGCGCGCGCTGTGCGAGGGCACCGAATCGAGCAGCCCCTGCGTGTAGGGATGCAGCGGCTGCGACAGGACGTCGGCGACCCGGCCCTGCTCGACGATGCGCCCCGCGTACATCACGCACACGCGGTCGGCGAGGCCGGCGATCACCGACAGGTCGTGCGTGATCCAGATCATCGCCGCCCCGGTCTCGCGGGTGAGCTTCTGCATCTCGAACAGGATCTGCCCCTGGATCGTCACGTCGAGCGCGGTCGTCGGCTCGTCGGCGATGACGAGGTCGGGATGGTTGAGCAGCGCGATCGCGATCGCCACCCGCTGGCGCATGCCGCCGGAGAACTGGTGCGGGTAGGCGACCAGCCGCTCGTCGGGCGAGGGGATGCCGACCTTCACCAGCGCCGCGCGCGCCCGGTCGCGGGCGACCCCGGCGCTCACCTTCTCGTGCGCGTGGATGGTCTCGGTCATCTGCCGGTCGATGCGCAGCACCGGGTTCAGCGTCATCATCGGATCCTGGAAGATCATCGCCACCCGGTTGCCGCGCAGGTGGCGCATCTCCTCGGCCGGCAGCGCCGCGAGATCGCGGCCGTCGAGCAGGATGCGTCCGTCGACGAGGCGGCCCGGCGGGTCGATCAGCCCCATGATCGAGTAGCCGGTCATCGACTTGCCCGAGCCCGACTCGCCGACCAGGCCCAGCACCTCGCCCCTGGCCACGGTGAACGAGACGTCGTCGACCGCCTTGACCACGCCCGCCTTGGTGAAGAAGTGGGTCCGCAGGCCCGCCACCTCGAGCAGCGGCAGGCTCACCGCGACAGCCTCGGGTTGAGCACGTCGCGCAGCTGGTCGGCGACCAGGTTGATGCTGACGATGGTGCAGAGCAGCGCGATGCCGGGGAAGAAGCTGATCCAGTACTTGCCCGACAGCAAATACTGGTAGCCGTTGGCGATCAGCAGCCCGAGCGACGGTTCGGTGATCGGCAGCCCGAGTCCCAGGAACGACAGCGTCGCCTCGAGCGCGATCGCCGCGGCGACCTGCACGGTGGCGACCACGATCAGCGGCGGCAGGCAGTTGGGCAGCAGGTGGCGGAAGACGATGCGCGCGGGGGACAGCGCGAGGCAGCGCGCCGCCTCGATGTACTCCCTGCGCTTCTCGACCATCGCGGCGCTGCGCACGGTGCGCGCGTAGTAGGCCCACTGGATGGTGACCAGCGCCGCGATCACCTTGCCGATCCCCTGCCCCAGCACGGCGATCAGGATCAGCGCGATCAGGATCGCCGGGAACGACAGCTGGATGTCGACGATGCGCATGATCAGCGTCTCGACCCGCCCGCCGAAGTAGGCGGCGGTGAGCCCCAGCGTGAGGCCGATGCACAGCGCGAACAGCGTCGACGCGGCGCCGACCCCGAGGCTGATGCGCAGGCCGTAGAAGATCGCCGACAGCATGTCGCGGCCCTGGTCGTCGGTGCCCAGCCAGAACGTGCCGCCGCCGGGCGCCTTCGAACCCGGCTCCAGCCGGCTGTCCATCACGTCCAGCTGCGCGAGGTCGTAGGGATTCTGCGGCGAGATCAGCGGCGCGAAGACCGCCAGCAGCAGGATGAACAGGAACAGCGCGGCACCGAACACCGCCACCGGATTGGCGACGAAATCGGACGCGACCCGCGCCAGCGGCGTCTGCGGCGCGCGCGCCGCCGGGGCAATCGGCGCGCTCATCCGCGGCTTTCGGACAGCCGGACCCGCGGGTCGAGCGCCGAGTAGAGCACGTCGACGACGAGGTTGATGACGATGAACAGGAACACGATCACCAGCAGGTAGGCGACGATCACCGGCCGGTCGAGGACGTTGATCGAGTCGATCAGCAGCTTGCCCATCCCCGGCCAGGCGAACACGCTCTCGGTGACGATGGCGAAGGCGATCACCGAGCCGAACTCGAGGCCGATCACCGTGACGATGGGGATCAGGATGTTGCGCAGCACGTGCACGCCGATCACCCGCGCGTTGGACAGCCCCTTGGCGCGCGCGAACTTGACGTAGTCCTGGAGCAGCGCCTCGCGGGCGCCGGCCCGGGTGAGGCGGATCAGCAGCGCCAGCTTGAACAGCGCCAGGTTGGTCGCCGGCATGACGAGGTGCGACCAGCCCTCGAGCGACAGGAACGACACCGGCAGCAGGCCGAACAGCAGCGTCGTCGGGCCGCGCCCGTTCGACGGCAGCCAGCCCAGCATCACCGAGAACACCATGATCAGCATCAGGCCGACCCAGAACGTCGGCAGCGAGAAGCCGAGGATCGAGCCCGCCATGATCGTCCTGCCGGCGATGCCGTTGGGGCGCAGGCCGGCCCACAGGCCCAGCGGGATGCCGAGCAGCACGGCGATCAGCATCGCGGTGAACGCGAGCTCCAATGTCGCCGGCATCCGCTCCAGGATCAGCGCCAGCGCCGGCGTGCTGTGGACGAAGGAGCGCCCGAGGTCGCCGCGCAGCGCCCCCAGCAGGAAGCCCCCGTACTGCTCGGGCAGCGACCGGTCGAGGCCGAGGGCGGCGATCGCGCGCTCGCGATCGATCTGGTCGGCCTGGGGGTTGATCAGGATGTCGATCGGGTTGCCGACGGCGTAGACGCCGACGAACACCAGCAGCGACATCACGAACAGGACGAGGACGCTCTGCAGGCTGCGACGGATGATGAAGACGAGCATCGGCGATCGGCGCTCAGACGCCGAGGTAGGACTGGATCCGATCCCGGCGGAGCGCGAGCTCGGCGGCGGGGATCATCTCGGCGACGCGTCCGTGGTCGATGACGTAGTGGCGATCGGCGACCGACGACGCGAAGCGCAGGTTCTGCTCGACGAGGAGGATGGTGAAGCCCAGCGCCTTCAATCGGCGCAGCGTGCGGCCGATGCCCTGGACGACCACGGGTGCGAGTCCCTCGGTCGGCTCGTCGAGCAGCATGAACTTGGCCCCGGTGCGCAGGATGCGGGCCATCGCCAGCATCTGCTGCTCGCCGCCCGAGAGCTCGTTGCCGCGGTGATCGAGGCGCAGCGCGAGGTTCGGGAAGAGCTCCAGGATCGCGGCCTCGGACAATCCGCCGGCGCACACGACCGGTGGCAGGCGCAGGTTCTCCGCCACGGTGAGGCTGGAGAAGACGCCGCGCTCCTCCGGGCAGTAGGCGACGCCCTGCCCGGCGATCCGGAACGGCGCCCACCCGGCGATCTCGCGTCCGGCGAAGACGATGCTCCCGGCGCAGCGAACGAGACCCATGATCGCCTTCAGCGTCGTCGTCTTGCCGGCGCCGTTGCGTCCGAGCAGCGTGACCACCTCGCCCTCGGGCACGGTGAAGGACACGCCGTGCAGGATGTGCGCGTCGCCATACCAGGCGTCGAGACCGGCGACGGCGAGCAGGGGCGTCGCCGCGGTGGCGGAAGACGGGGGCGCAGCGGCGGTCTCGGGGCCGTTCATCGCCGCGACTCTATCAGCTTCGGCGACGGGCGCGGCGACGCGGCCGCACCGAAGCCGTCGCCCTTCAGGGCCGGGACTCCTGCACCGTGACGAGCTGCGCCGCGGTGGCGAGCCCCGCCCGCGCAGCGGCGGCCAGCACGATCTGCAGCAACTGGGCGACGGCGACCGCCTGGCCGAGCGCGTGGTCGCCGCCGTCGGTTGCGAGTCCGCAGTGCGCGAGCCAGTCTCGGGCCGGCAGCATCGCGACCGCCGGCAGCAGCGACGGCAACCGCGGGCCGAGCTCGATCCAGGGGTGGGCGAACGGGTATCCCAGCGTCGAGTGCACGCTGCGCTCGATCAGGCGCCGGTCGCCGGCGTCGTCACCCAGCGTCACCAGCGGCGACTTGCCGACGTACTCGAGAAATTCGAGCATCGCGGTCGACGGATCGACACCCCCGAGCTGGTGCTCGCCGCCGATGCCGTGGCGCAGCACCTCGGCGCCGACCTGCGCCCGGTCCTGCCGCAGCACCCGCAGGAAGCAGTCGGCCAGATCGAGCTGTCCGCCGCGCACGCCCGCGGCGGCGACGGCGAGCAGCCGGCCGCGCCGCGGGTCACGGCCGGATTGCACCGCATGGACGGCGACGTAGCGGGCTCGCGCGTGCGGCTGCGCGAGATCGGCGGCCGGCAGCGCGCGCCAGCGATTGAGGCGCTCCTCCTGCGCGCCGCCGACCTTCGGTCCGCCGAGCAGGTAAGCGAAGACGGACTCGACGATGGGCACGACCGTGACACCTCCGAATGACACCGCGATACGCTCAGGCGAGGTACACCTGCCGGGTGAGCTGCTGCAGCTTCTTCGCCTGCCGGAACGACTCCTTCAGCATCCGCTGCTCGACCTCGTTGAGTGCATACGGGTCGATGCGGTTGGCGCTCGCCATCCCGCCGGGCGAGTCCTGCTGGCGCAGGCGCAGCAGTTGCAGGAAGTGGAACCCGTCGATCGTCGCGTCGACGTGGCGCGCCTCGACGCCGAGCGCGCGGCCCGCCAGGCGCAGCCGGGCCGCCGTCCCGGTGTCCGCGATCCCCCGGCCCAGCGCGAACACGCGCGCGGCGTCGACGAACAGCCTCGTGCCGCGGGCCTTGAGGTCGAAGCTGCCCTTGTGCGCGGGGTCGTCGTCGGTCGCGAAGGTCCGGATGAGGCCGAGCGGCGGCTCGACCTGCAGCGCGTTCTCGACCATGAAGCGCAGGAAGACCTTGTTGTCGCGGGTGTAGTCGAACAGCCACTCGCGCAGCGCGTCGGCCAGCACAGCGTTGCCGTGCAGCGGCCGGAAATCGAACACGATGTTGGCCGCCAGCAGCGCCTCGGGCGTCGGCGTGCGCACCCAGCCGAGGAACTTGCCCCGCCACTCCTCGACCGACAGGCAGAGCTCCGGATTGGAAGCCATCACGTTGCCGGTGCACAGCGGGAAGCCCAGCTGGTCCAGCGCCGCGTTGACGTCGTGTGCGAAAGCCAGCAGCCGCTCGCGGTGGCGCTCCCGTTCGTCGTCGTCCGCGGCCGTGAAGATCAGCGCGTTGTCCTGGTCGGTGGCGAAGGTCTGCTCGCCGCGGCCCTCGCTGCCCAGCGCCAGCCAGCACCAGTCGCAATCGGTCAGGTCGTGCCGCTCCTGCACCAGCTCCAGCAGACGCCGCGACAGCGCGTCGTTGAGCGAGGCGATGGTGCGCGTCAGCGGCTCGGCGCCGACGCCCTGCGCCAGCAGGTTGAGCGTGAGCCGGCGGATGTCCTCGCCGGCGCGCTTCAGTTCGTCGACGCTGCGGGCGCCGTGCAGGCCCTCGATGACCTGCCGCATCGACACGCGCTGCAGCGCGAACAGGTCCCGCTCGTTGACGACCCCCTTCAGGCGCCCGCCGTCGACGACGGCGATCTGCCGGATCGCGCGTTCGGCCATCACGTGCATCGCCTCGTAGGCGGTCGCCGTCACCGGCAGCACGACGATCGGCGCCGTCATCACCTCGGCCAGCGGCGTCGCCAGCGAACGCCCGGGCAGCGCCACGCGGCGCAGCAGGTCGACCAGCGTGAACATCCCCACCGGCGCACCATCGGCAGCTTCGACCACCAGCGTGCGAACCCGCGCGTCGGCCATCCGCTGCAGCGCGTCGCCGAGCGGGGCGTCGGCCGGGCACGCGACCGGCGGGTGGCGGACCAGTTCGTCCAGCGTGCAGGTCAGCGACTGCTGGTCGGCGGCACGCTGGCTGTACTGGCTGTAGAGGCTGGCGAGCGACTGCTTGAGCGTCTCGGTGATCGCATCGGTGCAGAAGCGCTCGAACTCCGGCGACTCGCGCCGCAGGTTCAGGAAGTCCTCGCGGGCGAGCAGGTAGCAGAAGCTGTCCTGCGCGGCGGTGAAGACTTTGGTCGTCGCGCCGCCCGCGGACAACGCGCCGACCGGGAAGAGCTCGCCCGGACCCAGCGCGGGCTCGGGATCGGCCTGCGGATTGTCAGGCCGGCAGCCGACCACCCCGCGCTGGACGATGTAGAGCGTCTGCACCGGCCCCGACTGCGGGCTCAGCAGCTGGCTGTCGCGGGCGAAATAGGCGAGCTTCAGCCGCGGCACCAACCCCCGCAGGCAGGCCTCGCCCATCCGGTCGAACGGCGGGTGGCGGCGCAGGAAATCGCAGGTGGAATCGACCAGCGGGGCGGGCGTGGGCATGGGTCAAGCCTACCGACAACGAGGGCTGCCGTGCAAGCAAGAACCCCCGCGCGAAGGCGGGGGTCGTTGCGTTGCGCCAGGGCAGCGGGGGTCAGTGCGCCGCGGCCTTGGAGGCGAGGATGCCGGTGTTCTGGCGGGCGTAGAGCTCGTCCCACATGTCCTCGGCGCGCTTGTCCCGATAGAGCAGCGAACCGACGATCACCGCGAGGAAGCCCAGCGGAATCGAGATGAGGCCGGGATTGCGCAGCTCGAACAGCGGCTTCTCGAGGCCCATCAGCGACGTGCGCTCGCTGCCGATCTCCGTGATCCTCGCCTCGGCCGCGCCCTTCGCCTTGTCCGACCTGGCGATGGCGGCCTTGAGCTTGTCCTGCGCCGACGCGTCGGTCGCCGCCGCGAGCTCCGTGGTCGCCTTGGCGATCTTGTCCGCCTCGGCCGTGACGATCTTCTCCTGCGCGGCCTTGACCGCCAGCGGGTAGGTCATGTTGGGCGAGACCAGCACCAGGCCGATCGCCGTCACGGTGCCGACGATCATGCCCAGCACGATGCCGCCGGTGTTGCAGCGCTTCCAGTACAGCGTCAGCAGCACGCAGGGGAAATTGGCCGACGCGGCGACGGCGAACGCCAGCGCCACCAGGTGGGCGACGTTCTGGCCCTTTGCCGCGATGCCGATGGTGATCGCCATCGCGCCGACGATGACGGTCGCGATCCGCGCCGCCCGGACCTGCTCGGCGGGGGTCACGTGCTCCTCGCGGATCACGCCGACGTACAGGTCGTGCGCCATCGCGCTCGCCGCGGCGAGGACGAGGCCGGCGACCACGGCGACGATGGTCGCGAAGGCCACCGCCGCCACGAAGGCCAGCATGAAGTTGCCGAGCAGCGTGTCGGCACCGCCGCCCAGCGCCTGCGCCAGCAGCGGCGCCGCCATGTTGCCGCCCGCGTCCACGGCGCGGATCTGGTCGGCGCCGACCTTCATCGCCGAGCCCATGCCGAGGAACAGCGTCAGCACGTAGAAGCCGCCGATGATCGCCATCGCCCAGATCACCGACACCCGTGCCGCCTTGGCGGTGGGGACGGTGAAGAAGCGCATCAGGATGTGCGGCAGCCCGGCGGTGCCGAACACCAGCGCCATGCCCAGCGAGATCTGGTCGATCGGCGCCTTGAACAGCAGCCCGGGCTCGAGGAAGCGCTGCCCGAGCTCCGCCGGCGACATGCCCTTCGACCCGTCGCCGAGGATCTGCGCCACGCGCGCCTGCACCTTGGGGTCGGCGATGACGTTGGACAGGAAATCGCCGAAGAAGCCGTACTGCGACCAGACCATGATCACCAGCACGATCGAAGCCGTCACCAGCAGCACCGCCTTGATGATCTGCACCCAGGTGGTCGCGACCATGCCGCCGAACAGCACGTAGGCGAGCATCAGCACGCCCACGGCGATCACCGAGATCTCGTAGTCGATGCCGATCAGCGTCTTGACCAGCACGCCGCCGCCGACCATCTGCGCGGTCAGGTAGAACGTCGACACGGTGATCACCGAGATCGCGCCGACGATCCGCGTCGCCTTCGGGTTGTTGCGGTAGGCGAGGATGTCGGACAGCGTGTACTTGCCGATGTTGCGGCAGGGTTCGGCGATCACCAGCAGCACGGTGATGTAGGCGACCAGCCAGCCGACCGAGTACATGAAGCCGTCGTAGCCCCAGATCGAGATCAGGCCGGCGATGCCGAGGAACGACGCGGCGGACAGGTAGTCGCCGGCGATCGCCCAGCCGTTCTGCAGGCCGGACACGCCGCCGCCGGCGGTGTAGAAGTCGGCGGCGCTCTTGACCCGCTTGGCGGCGAGATAGGTGACGAACATCGTCAGCGAGATGATCGCGCCGAAGACCAGGAAGGTGAGCCAGCGCCACTTGTCGGCGACGGCGCCCTGCGCCAGCGCGGGCGTCGCGACGGCGAACAGCGCGAGCGCGCCGGCGAAGTACCCGGCGCGCCGGGAAACGAGGTGCCGGCGGTTCATTTGCGCGCTCCCAGCTTCTTCTCGATGTCGGCGACGATCGCCGCGGCTTCGGAATCGAACTCGGCGTTGGCCTTGCGCGAATAGACGAAGGCGATCGCCCAGGCGACGATGAACTCGGTGAGCGCGAACAGGAGCCCGAGGTTGACCGGGCCGTAGACCTTGACCTTGAACAGCTCCTGGAAATAGGCCGCGCCGATGGGCAGCAGGAAATAGAAGACCACCGAAAAGACCATCAGCCCCCAGAGGAAGACCGTCTTCTTCCGATGCAGTGCCTGGAACCTGGGATCGGCGACGACCGCCTTCCAGTCCACCGTTGCCGCTTGAGCCATGACCGCTCCTCCTGAAGGCGATTGCTTTCGCTCGCTGTCGCACGATTTTCCCGGCACCTGCGAACGCCCGGCGCAACGTCGCTGCTCCTGCGCCACCCGGCCATTGAGCCACGCGCCCCTTACGCGATCCTTACGCCGCGCCCCAGACCGGCGGGCGCTTGCCCAGGAAGGCGTCGATCCCCTCGGCGGCGTCGGCTTCGAGCAGGTTGCAGGCCATCACCTCGCCGGCGACGCCGTACGCGTCCGCCAGCCCGCGATCGAGCTGGCGATAGAACGCGCGCTTGCCCAACGCCACCACCGTCGGGCTCTTGGCCCTGATGCCGTCGGCGAAACGGGCGACGGCGGCGTCGAGCTCGGCGGCCGGCACCACGCGGTTGACGAGGCCCCAGGCCAGCGCGGTCGGGGCGTCGATCGTCTCGCCGGTCAGCAGCATCTCCATCGCCCGCTTGCGCGCGATGTTGCGGGCCACGCCGACGGCCGGGGTCGTGCAGAAGACACCGACATTGACGCCGGGCAGGGCGAAGCGCGCGCCGTCGGCGGCGACCGCCAGGTCGCACATGGAGACGAGCTGGCATCCGGCCGCGGTCGCGATCCCGTGCACGCGGGCGACGACCGGCTGCGGCAGCTCGGTCAGCTTGCACATCACCCGGCTGCAGGCGTCGAACATCTCGCGCTGCCACGCGAGGTCCGGGTGCGCGCGCATCTCCTTCAAGTCGTGCCCGGCGCAGAAGCCGCGGCCCTCGGCGGCGAGCACCACGACACGCGCGCTGCGGTCCTGCGCGACGGCGTCGAGGGCGGCGTCGAGGGCGGCGATCATCGCCCGCGACAGCGGGTTGAAGCGATCGCCGCGGTTGAGCGTCAGCGTCGCCACGCCATCGGCGGTGCGGGTGAGGACATACGGCGCCTGGGCGGCATCGGCAGCTGCGTGCATCGGGTTCTCCTTCGTCGGGCGCCGCACCGCGGCGCGCGAACGGGCGCCGCCTGCCGGCTGCCGCGATCTTCGCACGGCCGGCGCCCGCATTGGAGTGTCGGCGCCTTTTCGCCGACAATGGCGCCTGTCCGCATCCACCCAGGAGCAGGTCCGCGCATGGCCAATCGACTGTCGAAGATCGTCACCCGCACCGGGGACGGCGGCACCACGGGACTCGGCGACGGCTCGCGGGTGAGCAAGGAGTCGGCACGGATCGCCGCCATCGGCGACGTCGACGAGCTCAATTCGGCGGTCGGCGTGCTGCGCGCCGAGACGCTGCCGCCGGACGTCGACGCGCTGCTGGCCGCCGTCCAGCACGACCTCTTCGACCTGGGCGGCGAGCTGTCGATTCCGGGCTACGCGGCGATGACCGACGCCCACGTCGAGCGCCTCGAAGCCTGGGTCGAGCACTACAACGCCGACCTGCCGCCGCTGAAGGACTTCATTCTCCCGGGCGGATCCCGCGCCGCGGCGCTGACGCACGTCTGCCGCACCGTCTGCCGTCGCGCCGAGCGCGCGGTCGTCCACCTCGCCGCCGGCGAGCCGGTCGGCGACAGCGCGCGACGCTACCTCAATCGACTGTCGGACCTCTGTTTCGTGCTTGCGCGCGCGCTCAACCGCGCCGGCGGGCATCCCGACGTGCTGTGGCAGAAGGGACGCTCGGTCGCCGCCCCCTGATGAGCCGTACCGGAGGTGCCTGTCCGAATTGTGCACCGGCCGGACGCGACAAGTCTCTGATCCCATGGACGAATCCGGCGATCGCCGCGCGCCGCCGCACCGCTGCGATGTACATCCGGGCCCTTCGACAGCCGCTGCGTCCCTCGCTGACTCCCGCGTAACACCTTGAAACACCGACGGAAACGATCGCGTGCCGCGCCGGTCGCGCGGTGGCACGAATCTCGCGTGTCGAAGGGTGAAGGGCAGACGCGAGAAGGAACCGGCGATGCGCGCAAATGCAACGATTCTGGTGGTGGACGACGAAGAGGTCGTGCGCCGCAGCCATCTGCGGGTGCTCGAGAACGAGCACTGCCAGGTCGCGGCGGTCGGCGATGGCGAACAGGCGCTCAAGGCGATGGAGGCGCAGCCTTACGACGTCGTGCTGCTGGACCTGCGGATGCCCGGCAGCGACGGGATGTCGATCCTGAGAACGATGAAAAAGCGCTGGCCGGAGAGCGAAGTGATCGTGATCACCGGCTATCCGTCGGTGGACACGGCCAAGGAGGCGATCCGCCTCGGCGCCTGCGACTATCTCGCCAAGCCACTCGCACCCGGCGAGGTCATCGGCGCAGCCCAGGGCGCGATGGAGCACAAGCACTGGACGTTGCGGAGCGAAGGCGACGGCGCCGGCAACCCGCGCCGTGCCGCGCCGCAGCGGTCGAGCTTTGCAGGTTGAACGAAGGAACGCATCATGAAGACGCTACGAAAAGTCCTGGTCGTCGATGACGATCCGGTGGTCGGCAAGAGTTTCGACCGGGTGCTCTCCGGCAGGGGATACGCCGTGGTCACCGCGAGCGACGGCGACGAGGCCCTGCGCAAGATCGCGGCCGAGGAATACGACGTGGTGTTCACCGACATCCGCATGCCCGGCATGGATGGCATCGCGGTGGCCGAACACATCCGCGATCGCCAGCCCTGGCTGCCGGTGGTGATCGTCAGCGGCTATGCCACGGCCGCGAACGAAGCGCGCGCACGGGCCGCCGGCGTGTCGGCGGTGCTGCACAAGCCGCTGTCCCCGGAGATGATCGAAGGCAGCGCCCGCGAGGCGTTGCTGGAGCGGGACTCGGCCCCGATGCAGGCGCTGCATGGCGCGACGTTCGCCGGCGCGACGGTGGAGCGCCTCGAGCCGCGCGCCGCCACGGCGTCGACCGCGAGCGTGTGGAAGCAGCTCGGGCTCGCCTTCGCCGCACCGGCGCTGGGTCTCGTCTACGTGCTGTTGCTGCCGTTTGCCGGACTGATCGCGCTGCTCGCGCTTCCGTTCTGGTACGGCGGACGCGCGCTCGCCAGGCGGCCGGGAGGGGTGAAGACCTGGCTCAGGAACGTCGCGCTCTTTTTCGCCGCCCCTCTGGTGGGGCTCGTCTACGTGATCGCGCTGCCGTTCGTCGGGCTGGGCATGCTCGCCTGGATGGGCGTCAGGGCCGCGCTGAACCGCAGCGACACCGCCTAGGCGGCCGGAAAGGGCGACGCCGCAAGGCACTTTCGCCGCCGACCCGCGCAACCCCTCCCCGCTCCGACCACGGGGAGGGAGCGGCGTCGGCGCGCACGCAACCCGGTGCAACCACACGACGGACCAGGAAATTGCGCATCGAACGAAAGCCGAGTTCGGGCCTGCGCCCCGCCGGACGCTCCTCGATCGTCGTCGCGATGCTCGGCGCGTGCCTGGGCGTGAACCCGGTCGCAGACGCGGCCGGCGCCGACCACTCCGCGGAGCGCCTGTCCGCCGGCGACAGGGTCTGCGTCGGCTGCCACGCTGCCGACGGACTGACCAGGAAGCTCGCGAACGGCGACAGCCTGTCGCTGACCGTCGACGGTGCCGCCTTTGCCGGTTCGGTGCATGGGCCGATGGGCTGCATCGGCTGCCACCCGCAGGTCGCGTTGCCCGCGCACCCGGGTGACGTGCCGAACATCGACGACGCACGCCAGTACGCGATGGCACGCAGCGAGTCCTGCCGCGCCTGCCACGGCCGCGTGTTCAGGCCTTACGAGGGCAGCGTCCACGCCCTCCGGCTGCGCGCGGGGAGCGCCGCCGGCCCGGCCTGCGGCGATTGCCATCCGCCGCACGCGGTCACGCCGCGGTCGACGCAGGAGGGGCCGACCAACGCCTGCGTGAGGTGTCACGGCGACACGGCCGCGCAGCACGAACGGTGGCTCCCCAATGCGGCCCGTCATCTGCGCGCCGTGGCTTGCTCGGCCTGCCACGCACCCGACGCGCTGCGGCGGGTCGACCTGCGGGTCCTCGCGGGAGGCGAGCGGCTGACCGACCGGGACGGATCGGTGCCGTTCGAGCAGCACGCCCGCGCCGCCGACACCAATCACGACGGCCTGGATGCGAACGAATTCCGCCGCCTGCTGACGTCGCTCGAGCGCGAGGGGAATCCGGTCGCGCTGCAGGGTTACATCGAGCTTCGGTCCGGCATCGAAGCGCACGAACTGCCGCCCAAGGCAGCGGCGATCAAGGACTGCGTCAAGTGCCACGACGAGAAGGCGCTGCCCTTCCAGAACGTCACGGTCTCGGGCGTGGACGCCGACGGACGCCCGATCCGCTATGACGTGCACAGGGAAGTCCTGAGCTCGCCGATCACCTGGGATGCGCTGCGCGGCTTCTATGCGATCGGCGGCACGCGGATGAAGCTGCTCGACGTCCTGCTGGCGCTGGGCCTGGTGGGCGGCATCACGGTGCCGGCCCTGCACCTCGCGCTGCGGCGCCTGTCGCGCCGTGCACCGAACCCCGATGGATCGACCCGATGACACGCATCTACGTTCACCCCGCCCCCGTCCGCCTGTGGCACTGGCTCAACGCGCTGGGCTTCGTCGCCCTGATCGTCACCGGGCTGCAGATTCGCTACGGCGTGCTGCTGACGCTGTCGTTCAGGACGGTGGTCGACGCGCACAACGCGATCGGCTTCGTGCTCATCGCCAACTATTTCGTCTGGCTGCTGTTCTACCTCTTCACCGACCGGATCACCGTCTACCATCCGGAGCTGAATCCGGCCAGGCACTATCGCAACATGCTGCGCCAGGTGGTGTACTACGGCTACGGGATCTTCAAGGGGCACCCGAATCCGCACGTGGTCAGCGCGTATCGAAAGTTCAATCCGCTGCAGAGCATGAGCTACCAGATCATCATGCTGGTGCTGGTTCCGCTCCAGTTCTATTCCGGGCTGGTGCTGTGGGACCTGCAGCGGTTCGCGGGGACCGTGGAAGCGCTGGGCGGCGCCAGGGTGGTCGACACCATTCACGTCGTGCTCTGCATCGTCTTCGTCGTCTTCATCCCGGTGCACGTCTACCTGACCACGCTGGGACGGTCGGCCGGCGAGCACATCCGCGCGATGCTCACCGGCTACGAGGAGGTCGACGACGGCCCGGACGCGGCGCCGGGTCCGGCCGGCGGGTCCTGACGACGACGGATCCGACCGCCGCGGACCACGCGGTCGGAGGCACGGCGTGGGGGCTACGGCTTGGGCGCGCCCGGATCGACGTCGTCCTCGTCGGCCTCGGCGCCGTGCACGCGGATGTTGTGCTTCTTCATCAGCGCCTGAAAGTTCGGGCGCAGCATTTCGGTGTCGCTGGCGCTGCGCGTCACGTTCCACCGGTTGCGCTTGAGGGCCTCGATCAGGAACAGCCGCTCGATGTGCTCCACGCTCCGCTCGCGCGCCGCCTTCTTCACCCGCTTCAGGTCTTCGCCGGTCAGCGGGACTTCGTGCGCGAGGTCCGGGCGCGCCTCGAGGATGGCGAGCAGATGGGCCCGGCGCAGCACGTTGTCGGTGGCGAGGATCGTGGCCCGGTGCAGCGCGTTCTGCAGCTCGCGGACGTTGCCGGGCCAGTCGTAGCTCGTGAGGAGGTTCATGGCGCCGTCGGAAATCGCGTCGACGTTCTTGCCCAGCTCCTGTGCGAACGCCTTGACGAAGTGATGGGCCAGCGCCGGAATGTCCTCGCGCCGCTCGCGCAACGCCGGTGACGGAATGGGAAAGACGTTGATCCGGTAGAAGAGGTCGTCGCGAAACGCGCCGGAGCCCACCATCGCCTGCAGGTCCTTGTTGGTGGCGGCGACCAGGCGGAAGTTCGCGGTCTGGGTGCGGGTGTCGCCGACCGCGCGGAACTCGCGCTCCTGGATGACCCGCAGCAGCTTGGCCTGGATCGCGAGCGAGAGGTTGGCGATCTCGTCGAGAAACAGCGTGCCGCCTTCGGCAAGCTCGAACATTCCCTTCTTGTGTGCGACCGCGCCCGTGAACGCGCCCTTGACGTGGCCGAAGAGCTCGCTTTCGAGCAGGTTCTCCGCCAGCGCCGTGCAGTCCACGGCGACGAAGGGTCCGGACTTGCGCAAGCTGTTGTGGTGGATCGCCCTTGCGATCAGTTCCTTGCCGGTGCCGCTCTCGCCGGTGATCAGCACCGTGGTGTTGGTGGCTGCGCACTGCGCGATGAGCCGGTACACCTGCTGCATGCGCGGGCTCGCGCCGATCATGTTGTCCAGGCGGTACCTGTGACCCACGGCCAGCCTGAGGTGCAGGTTCTCCTGCCGCAGCGACCGGCGCTCCAGCGCGCGAGTGACGGCGAGACGGAGTTCGTCGGGATCGAACGGCTTGGCCAGATAGTCGAAGGCGCCGAGCTTCATGCAGCTGACCGCGGTCTCGATCTGGGCCAGGCCGGTGAACATGATGACCTCGACGTCGGGATGCGATTCCTTGACTCGCCGCAACACCTCGATGCCGTCGAGCCCGGGCATCATGATGTCCAGGATGACCACGTCGTAGTGCGCCTCGTCGATCCGCGCGAGCGCTTCGATGCCGTCGCGTGCGGTGTCCAGCGCGTACCCGGCGCCCTCCAGGATGCGGACGGTGCTGCGGACGACGATCTCCTCGTCGTCGGCGATCAGTATTCTGGCGGTCATGCGCTGCTGCCGTTAGGGGTTGCCCGGGTCGCGTCCGGAGGCGCGGCGATCGGCAGGTAGACGCGGAACGTCGAGCCCCTGCCGACGGCGCTCTCCACCCGGATCGTACCGCCGTGCGCCTTGACGATGCCATGGCTCACGGACAGGCCGAGACCCGTGCCCTTGCCCACGTCCTTCGAGGTGAAGAACGGGTCGAAGATGCGCTGCAGGTCGTCGTCGGGGATCCCGCAGCCGGTGTCGACGACCGAAACCTCGATCATGTCGATCGGGGCGGCGCCGGGCTCGGGCGACAGCGGCGTCGGGTGCCGGCGGCTGCGGATGGCGATGCTCCCCCCGCTCTCCGTCGCGTGCTGCGCGTTCACCAGGATGTTCATGATGACCTGCTTGATCTGATCCTCGTCGATCCACACCTGCGGCAGGTCGGGGTCCAGGTCGATCGTCATGGCGGTGTTGTGCAGGTGCGCCGAGCGCTCGATGAACCGCGCCACGTCCAGGATCACCGCGTTGAGGTCGGCGAAGCGCATCTCCGGCGCCTTCTGGCGGGCGAAGTCGAGCAGGCGGCGGACGATGCTGGCGCAGCGCCGGGTCTCGCGGATCACGAGGTCCATGTCCTCGGCGTCCGCGGAGCCGTCCGGCATCTTCTGGCGGATGAGGTGCGAGAACGTCAGCACGCCCGTCAACGGGTTGTTGATCTCGTGCGCGACGCCGGAGGCCAGCAGCCCCACGGCGGCGAGCTTGTCGCTCTGGTGGGCTTCCGCTTCGGCCGCGCGCAGTTGCAGCGTGCGCTCCTCCACCTTCTGCTCCAGCGTCCGCGCCGATTCGCGCAACTCCGCCTGCGATTGCCGCAGCGCGGCGGTCATGGTGTTGAAGGAGCTCGCGACCTGGCCGAGCTCGTCCGCACTGCGCACCGGGATCGACTGGTCCAGGTTGCCCGCGGCGAGCCGCTTCGCTCCGTCCTCGAGGTCGCGCAGCGGAGTGTAGACCAGCCGATGCACCAGCGCGCCGACGCAGACCGCGGCCAGCAGCACGAACGCCAGCGACAGCTCGGCGATCCTGGTCGCGCTGGCACGGATCCTCCGATCGATCTCGTCCAGCGAATAGATGACGTCGACCACGCCCAGCGTCGACTGCTGCGACTCGCCCGCGTGGCAACCGGCGCTCTGGCAGGCCGGCTCGTTGCGTATCACCTGCATCGTCCCCACCATGCGCCGGCCGTCGGGCGCCGAGAAGAACCGCACCCGATCGGCGTCGCCGACGCTCGCCCGCGGCTCGTCCGTCCGGTGGCAGGAGATGCATCCGTCCGCCCGGCGGTCGAGCGCGAGGCCGACCTCGGAAACCACGGTCGAGTCGATCACGACCCCCTTTTTGCTGAAGATGCGGATCCGGTCGAAGTTGTCGTCGCGCCCCACGTCCGCGATGATCCTGTGCACGTTGTATGGCTGGTTCTGGAGCATCATGAAGTGCGTGCTGCGCACGATGGCGTCCGACAGCTGCAGCACGTGGGCGACCGCCGTGTCGAGGAGGTCTTCGCGCTGCTGCCGCACCATGAACACCGAGTACAAGCCGAGCACGACGGTGAGGCCGATGCCGACGTACAGCACGACCTTCAGCTTGAGCGCCTGCGGCCTCATGCACTGCCTTCGTGCTGCGCACTCCGGTGTTCGCGCTCGGGGCGGCCCGTCGCGCTCACGGGACGACCTTCGTGCTGCGCACTCCGGTGTTCGCCCTCGGGGCGGCCCGTCGCGCTCACGGGACGACCTTCGTGCTGCGCACTCCGGTGTTCGCCCTCGGGGCGGCCCGTCGCGCTCACGGGACGACCTTCGTGCTGCGCACTCCGGTGTTCGCGCTCAGGGCGGCCCGTCGCGCTAGGACGACCTTCGTGCCGCACTCCGGTGCGCGCTCGGGGCGGCCCGTCGCGCTCACGGGACGACCTTCGTGCTGCGCACTCCGGTGTTCGCGCTCGGGGCGGCCCGTCGCGCTCACGGGACGACCTTCGTGCCGCGCACCCGAACCCGGGCTCCGGACCCCGGCCCGGGACCTTGCGCAGGAAAGTTCGAGTCGGATCGCCGCCATCGCCTACCGGAATCGGCCCGCGACCGTGGTGCGTCACCGAGCGTGCGGGTTCCGGCAGCTTAGGCGATCGCGCGACGACGCCCGTTGATCCTGGTCAAGCGGGCCGCCGCGAGGAGCGACGGCCGGTCGCCCGCGCCGCCCCGGGGAGGTGCCTGCGGTCAGCGGCGCGGCCGCACCACCTGGTCGATGGCGCCGAACACCGACCGTCCGGCCGCGTCGAGCATCTCGATGCGCACGCGGTCGCCGAAGCGCATGAAGGGCGTGCAGGGCTTGCCGCCGGCCAGCGTCTCGACGGTGCGCTGCTCGGCGATGCACGAATAGCCGACGCCTCCCAGCGGCGCCGGACGCCCGGGCCCGCCGTCCTCCCGGTTGGACACCGTGCCCGAACCGACGATGGTGCCGGCCCCGAGGTCGCGGGTCCGGGCGAGGTGGGCGATCAGCGTCCCGAAATCGAAGGTCATGTCGACGCCGGCGTCGGGCCGGCCGAACAGCTTGCCGTTGAGGTGGGAGACCAGCGGCAGGTGGACGCGCCCGTCCCGCCAGGCGCCGCCGAGCTCGTCGGGCGTGACCGCGACCGGCGAGAAGCTGCTGGCCGGCTTCGACTGCAGGAAGCCGAAGCCCTTGGCCAGCTCGGCCGGGATCAGCGCCCGCAGGCTGACGTCGTTGACCAGCAGCAGCAGCCGGATGCGCGCCAGCGCGGCGACCGCGTCGATGCCCATCGGCACGTCGCCGGTCACCACGGCGACCTCGCCCTCGAAGTCGATGCCCCAGGCCTCGTCGGCGAGCTCGATGTCCGCGCCGGCGCCGAGCATCCGGTCGGACGCGCCCTGGTACATCAGCGGATCGGTCCAGAACTCGGGCGGCATCGTCGCGCCGCGGGCGCGGCGCACGAGCTCGACGTGATTGACGTAGGCGGAGCCGTCGGCCCACTGGTAGGCACGGGGCAGCGGCGCCGCCGCCGCGCGCGGATCGAACGGCCGCGCGTCCGGCAGGCGCCGGGCGTCGAGCTCGGCGGCAACCGCCGCCAGCGCCGGCAACACCTCGTTCCAGCGGTCCAGCGCCGACTGCATCGTCCGGGCGATCTCCGGCACGGCCACCTGCTGCGCGAGGTCGCGCGACACGACGACCAGCATCCCGTCGCGCGAGCCGTCCTGCATCGTGGCAAGTTTCATCGCCTGCTCCCGTCTGCCTTGGGCGTTCAGCCGCGCCGCTTGAGCGCGAAGCCGCCCGCACCGTCCTCGATGTCCCAGCCGCGCGCCCGGATCTCGGCGCGCAGCCGGTCGGACTCGGGCCACTGCTTCGCCTGGCGTGCCGCCAGCCTCGACTCCGCCAGCGCCTGGATCTCGGGGGGGATCGCATCCTGCCGCGGTGCCCAGTCGGCCAGGCGCAGGCCGAACACCCGGTCGAAACGCAGCAGCGTGGCGCGCCGCACGGCATCCGGCAGTCCGCCGCGGAGCACCTCCCAGGCCACCGCCAGCGCCCGCGGCAGGTTGAGGTCGTCGTTGATCTCGGCAGTGAAGCGGGCGCAGGCCGCGGGGTCCGCGTCGGCCGCCGCGGCATCGCGGATCGCGTACACCCCGGCGCGCATGCGCTCGAGGCCGGTCGCCGCGGCGTCCAGTGCGTCCCAGGTGAAGTTCAGCTGGCTGCGGTAGTGCGCGGTCAGGCACAGATAGCGGTAGGCCAGCGGATCGTAGCCGCGATCGATCAGCGCCTGGAGGCGCAGGAACTCGCCGGCCGACTTCGCCATCTTGGCGTCGTTCTGCAACAGGAAGTAGCCGTGCAGCCAGAAGTTGGCCAGCCGCGTGCCGCAGCGCGCCTCGGTCTGCGCGATCTCGTTGGTGTGGTGGACGGGGATGTGGTCCTCGCCGCCGCAGTGGATGTCGAACAGGTCGCCGAGGTACTTCTGCGCCATCGCCGAGCACTCGATGTGCCAGCCGGGGAAGCCCCGGCCCCAGGGGCTGTCCCACTCCATTTGCCGGTGCTCGCCCGGCGCCGAGAACTTCCACAGCGCGAAGTCGGTCGGGTGGCGCTTGTCGCCGAGATCGACGCGCCGGCCCGCCTCCAGCCCCTTGACGTCCAGGCGCGCGAGGTGGCCGTAGCCGGGCTGGCGGCTGGTGTCGAAGTACACGCCGTCGGAGGTCCGGTACGCGAAGCCGTTCTTCTCGATGTCGGCGATGAACGCGATCTGCTCGGCGATGTGGTCGGTCGCCTTGCACAGCACCGTCGGCCGGTCGATGTTGAGCAGCAGGAAGTCGGCGAGGAAGGCGTCGGTGTAGAGCGCGGCGATCTCCCACGCGGTCTTGCCGGTGCGCCGCGCGCCCTTCTCCATCTTGTCCTCGCCGGTGTCGGCGTCCGAGGTGAGGTGGCCGACGTCGGTGATGTTCATCACGTGGCGGACGGCGTGGCCGTTCCACACCAGCACCCGCTTCAGCAGGTCCTCGAACAGGAAGGTGCGATGGTTGCCGACGTGCTGGTAGTCGTAGACGGTGGGACCGCAGGTGTACACGCCGACCTCGGACTGCGGGTGCAGCGGCGCGAACGGCCGCAGGCTGCGCGTGTAGTTGTCGTAGAGCGAAAGTGGCGTGGACATCGCGGTCGCATTCAAAAAAAAACCGCCAGCGGCTGCCGGCGGCGGGGTCTGCACCGACCCGTCGGACCGTCAGCGCCGCCTGGCGGGCGCAGCGCAGCGGGACGGAGGGGACGGGATCAGCATCGGCACATCCTAACCAAAGCCCGCCCCAGGGGCAAGGGCAGCGGCAGCGCGTCGGGCTTCGCTCAGCCGCGCACGATCGGTCGCGCCATGACGTAGTCGTCCATCGCGAACCCGTCGCCGATCGGCACGACCACCGCCTCGCGGATCGCGAAGCCGTGCTTGCCGTAGGCAGCGATCGCCTGGGCGTTGCGCTTGTTGACGTTGAGGATCAGCGTCGAGGCGCCTGCGGCTGCGGCCAGCACCTCGACGCGCGCGATCAGTCGCCCTCCCAGGCCGCTGCGCTGCCGCGCCGGCAGCACGTAGAGCTTGTCGATCTTGGCTTCCCCGGGCACGTCGGTCACGTACCAGGCGGCGAATCCCGCCAGCACGTCGTCGACGGCGGCGAGTTCCAGGCCGCGATCGGGGCGCCCCAGGAATCCGGCGAGAACGTCGGGAGCGTAGCCGCGCTCCAGCATGTAGTCGATCTGGGCCGGCGCGATGATGCCGGGGTAGTGGGCGCGCCAGATCGTCGCGGCGAGCCGCTGGACCTCGGACAACTGGTCGGCACGGGCGGCCGCGAAGGTGATGGGGGTGGGCATGGGTCGGCCGCCGTCGCGCGGGGCGGCGGCGGATGCAGAGGCGGGAGACCCGATTTTACCGGGCGGCCGGACTCTGCGCGCACGGGCGGACGCGGCGGCACGCTAGAATCGCAGCTTGGAGGCAAGCCGTCCGGCGCTGCGGCGCCGGCCCCGGGAACGATGCTGCTCGCGCTCAAGATCGACGTCGACACGCTGCGCGGAACCCGCGAGGGCGTGCCCAGGCTCGTCGAGCTGCTGAAGAAGCACGGCGCCGGCGCGACCTTTTTCTGGAGCCTCGGTCCGGATCACACCGGCCGCGCGATCAGGCGCGTGTTCCGGCCCGGGTTCGTGCGCAAGGTGCAGCGGACGTCGGTGGTCAGGCACTACGGCGTGCAGACGCTGCTCTACGGCACGCTGCTGCCCGGACCGGACATCGGCCGCCGCACGGCCGACCTGATGCGCTCGGTGCGCGACGACGGCTTCGAAGTCGGCATCCAGGGCTGGGACCACGTCCGCTGGCAGGACGGTGTCGCGCACGCCGATGCCGCGTGGACGCGGACGGAGATGACGCGCGCCTGCGAGCGCTTCACCGAGATTTTCGGCACCGCGCCGCTCACCCACGGCGCGGCCGGCTGGCAGATGAACGTGCACGCGCTGCGGCTGACGCAGGCGCTCGGCTTCGAGTACGCTGCCGACGGCCGCGGCACGCACCCGCACCTGCCGGTGTGGAAAGCCGAGCTGATCCGCTGCCCGCAACTGCCCACGACGCTGCCCACGCTGGACGAGCTGATCGGGCGCGACGGCGTCACCGAGGACAACGTCGCCGCGCACCTGCTCGAACGCACCGCCCTGCCCTGCGCCGCCGGGCACGTCTACACGCTGCGCGCCGACCTCGAGGGCCGGGACCTCGCGCCGGCGTTCGATCGCCTGCTCACCGGCTGGAAGTCCCAGGGCTGGAAGCCCGTCGCGCTGCGCGCGATGCTGGAGCGCCTGCAGCCGCTGGCGCTGCCGCGCTGCGTGGTCGCGCCCGGCGCGATCCCGGGGCGCTGCGGCAGCGTGCTCGTCCAGGGTCCCGAGTTCCTGGGCGACGTCGATCTCGCCGCCGCCTGAAACGACACCGCCCGCAACCGCGTTACCCCACCCCACGGAGGCCCCATGCCCGCCAGCAGAGTTGCCGACTTCTCGCTCCCCGCCACCGGCGGCGCGACCTTCACGCTGTCCGCCCAGCGCGGACGGATCGTCGTGCTGTACTTCTATCCCAAGGACAACACGCCGGGCTGCACCACCGAGGGCGCGGACTTCCGCGACCGCCACGAGGCGTTCGTCCGCGCCGGCGCGGTGGTCGCCGGCGTGTCGCGCGACAGCCTCAAGTCGCACGAGAGCTTCAAGGCCAAGATGGGCTTTCCGTTCGAGCTGCTGAGCGACGCCGACGAAACGCTGTGCACCCGGTTCGGCGTGATGAAAATGAAAAACATGTACGGCAAGCAGGTTCGCGGCATCGAGCGCAGCACCTTCGTCGTCGACGCCAAGGGTGTGCTGGCCAGGGAATGGCGCGGCGTCAAGGTGCCCGGTCACGTCGACGAGGTGCTCGCCTTCGTGCAGTCGCTCTGAACCGCGGCGGGCCAGCGCAGCCGGGCCTCGAAGCCGCCGCCGGGCCGGTTCCCGACCTCGAAGCGCGCGCCGTGGAGCTCGGCGATGCGCTGCGCGATCGCGAGGCCCAGTCCGCTGCCCTCCGCGCTCGCCTCGCGGCCCCGATAGAAGCGCTCGACGAGGCGCGGCAGGTCGTCCGGCGCCACCCCCGGCCCGTCGTCGGCGACGCCCAGCCGGACTTCGCCCGCCTGCAGGCCGGCAAAGACCGTGATCGCAGCGCCTGCCGGCGTGTAGCGCAGCGCGTTGTCGAGCAGGTTGCGCAGCACGATCTGCAGCAGCTCCGCGTCGCCGCGCAGGCGCACGGACGTGGCCTGCAGCCGTAGATCCCGCCCGGCGGCTGCCGGCCCCGCGTCGGCGACCACCTGCCGCGCGAGCTCGGCGAGATCGATCGCGGCCGGATGCGGCAGGCCGGCCAGCGGATCGAGGCGCGCCAGCCGCAGCAGCTGCTCCAGCACCCGGGCGGCGCGGTCGGTGCCGGCGACCACCTGCGTCAGCGCGTGCCGGCGGTCGTCGTCGTCGACGCTGCGCTGCGCCACCTGGGCCTGGACCTTGACGACCGCCAGCGGTGTGCGCAGCTCGTGCGCCGCGTCCGCGGTGAAGCGGCGCTCGGCGTCGAGCGTGTCGCGCAGCCGATAGAGCAGCCGATTGAGCGCGGCGACCAGCGGCTGGACTTCGCGCGGCGCGCTGCGGCTCGCCAGCGGCGTCAGGTTCTCCGGCGAGCGCGACGCGACGTCGGCAGCCAGGTCGTCGAGCGGCTTCATTCCGCGCCGGATCGAGAAGTAGATCAGCAGCAGCAGCAGCGGCGAGATCAGCACCACCGGCAGCACCGACTGGCCGGCGACCTCCAGCGCCGCACGGTCGCGCAACTCGATCGCCTGCCCGACCTGCACCTGGTAGTCGCCGGAGGCCGCCTTGAGATCCAGGATGCGCCACGGCCGCCCCTCGTGGTCGACGATCGAATAGCCGGGACTCGCCGCCAGCGGCACCCTGGGCGCGTGCTCGGAACGCAGCAGCAGCGACCCGTCGGCGCGACCGATCTGGAACTCCAGCGGCGGTTCGTAGAGATTGCGCTGGTCGCTGCGCACGGTGGCGAGGCGCGTCGCCAGGTCCAGGAGGTGGGACTCGTTGTCGCGCACCAGCGCGAGCAGCAGCCGCGCCGACTGCGCCAGGTGCCCGTCCATCATCTCCTCGGCCTCGTGCTGCGCCTCCCGGTAGGTCAGCACGCCGCTGAGCGCGAAGCTCAGCAGCGCGGCGACCAGGACGGCGCGCAGCAGCCGCCGGCGCAGCGACTGCACGCGGGCTGGCGGCGGCAGGTCAGCCATCAGGCGCCGTCACCCAGCCGGTACCCCATGCCGCGGACGGTGCGGATGAACTCGGCGCCGAACTTCTTGCGCAGGCGGTGCACGTACACCTCGACGGTGTTGCTGCCGGCTTCCTCGCCCCAGGCATAGAGGCTCTCCTCGATCTGGCTGCGGGTGCGCAGGTGCTGCTTGTGGCGCAGCAGATCGTACAGCAATGCGTACTCCAGCGCCGAGAGCACGACCGGCTGCCCGTCCCGGGTCACCCGCTTGCTCGCCGGCTCGAGCACGACGCCGCCGTGCTCGAGCGTCGGCGCCGCCGCACCGCCGGCGCGGCGGATCAGGGCGCGCAGCCGAGCCTGCAGCTCGGGCAGGTCGAAGGGCTTGGTCAGGTAGTCGTCGGCCCCCGCGTCCAGCCCGGCGATCTTGTCGGCACCGCTGTCGCGCGCGGTGAGGATCAGCACCGGCACCCGATTGCCCTGTCCGCGCAGCTCCTTCAGCACCGACAGGCCGTCGCGCTTCGGCAGGCCGAGGTCGAGCACGCAGGCGTCGTAGGCGTGGACCGGCAGCGCGAGGCGCGCCGCCTCGCCGTCGCGCACCCAGTCGACCGAACAGTCGTCGAGCTTGAGGCCCGCGCGGATGCCGTCCCCGAGCTGCGCATCGTCTTCGACCAGCAGGATTCGCACTTAGCGGTGGTCCTTCTTCACTTTCGCCAGCAGCGTCTGCACTTCCTGGCGGCGCCCGCTGTCCGCGAGCTCGCGCCCGGGGCGCGCGGGCGCCTTGAGAGCCTTCTCGAGGTGCGCCACGGCCTCGGCCTGCCGGCCTCGCTCGCTCAGATACTCGCCGTAAAAGTAGTTGGGATCAATACCGTCCGGGTTGATCGCCAGCGCCTTGCGGAAGTATTCCTCGGCCCGCTCCTTGTCGCCGAAGCCGACCGGCCAGCCGGGGACCTTGGCGTAGAGCGTCGCCAGACTCGCATAGGCCGACCCGCCGAGCGCCCGGTCGTCGATCTTCAGCGCGTCGTCGAGGCGCTGGCGCGCTTCCTTGGCCAGTGACAGCGCCCCGAGGCCGCCGGCGGCGCCCGCTTCGCTCGACAGGACGATGCCTTCCCAGATCAGCGGCTCCGGCAGCCTCGGGTTGGCTTCGACCACCCGACGCGCCTGCGACGCCAGCGTGCGGTAGCTCTCGGCGTGCTGCTTCTCCGGCTGGCGGTACTTGATCTCGGCCCACTGGTCCTGGATCGGGCGGATGAGCTCGTCGGGGGTCGCGGCGGACGCCGGCAGGCTGAGCGCGGTGGCACCGGCGAATGCGCAGGCGACGAGCGCCAGCAGTCGGGTCGAACGGAGGGAGGTGATCATCGCAGGGTCCTTTCGGGTCGATTCAGGGAGAGGGGCTGTGCTGCTTGACGAGCGCCAGCTTGTTCGCCAGGCCGCGGTCGACCAGCGACGGCGCGACGCCGTTGAGCCAGGCGAAAAGCCGCTCGGGAAAGCCGAAGTGATGCTCGCCGTCGCCGCGGCGCAGTGCGGCGACGACCTGCCGGGCGACGCGGTCCGGCGCGTCGCTGCGGCTCTTCAGCGCGCGGTTCAGCGCGTTGACCGCCTCGCTGTTCAGCGGCGTGTCGATGGCGCGCGGCGCGATGTGGATCACCGCCACCAGCGAGTCGGCGAGCTCGCGGCGCAATGCCTGCGAGAAGCCGCGCAATCCGGCCTTGGCGGCCGAGTAGGCGGCAAAGCCGGGGAACGGCAGGCTGCCGAAGGTCGATCCGATGTTGACGATCGCCGCCTGCGGCTGCGCCTTGAGCCACGGCAGCAGCGCGTGCGTCAGGTGGATCGGCGCGACGAGGTCGGTGGCCAGCACGCGTTCGATCGTCGGCCACGGCTGGCTCTCCAGCAGCCCGAAGGCGCCGACCCCGGCGTTGTTGATCAGCACGTTGACGCCGAACTGGTGCGCCGCCCCGGTCAGCGCGGCGACGCCCGCGTCGCGGTCGAGATCGGCGCACACGCAGCCGGCGTCGGCACCGAGCGACGCCGCCAGCGCCGACAGGCGCGCGTGATCGCGCCCGGCGAGCAGCAGCGCGGCGCCGGCGCCGGCGAGCTGGCGGGCGAGCTCCCGGCCCAAGCCGCCGCTGGCGCCGGTGAGCAGGATGCGGGCCCGGTTCAACTGCACGGCGTTTCCCCGGCGACGGGCAGCGCACGGAACACGTCGCCGTACAGCTGGTAGAAGACGCGCGCGCTCCGCAGCACGTCGGCCTGATCGGCCGGGGTCATCGCGTCGAGCAGTTCGGCCAGATGGCGGGTGTGCTCCTGGTCGAGCGTGCCGTGCGAACGCAGGTAGGAGAACGCGCTGTCCGGCAAAGCCAGCGCCTGCTGGATGCGATCGGCGGCCTGCAGCGCGATGGCGACGCTGGTGCCCTCGAGCACGAACACCATGCCGAAGAACGCTGCCGGGTTGCCCCGGTGGAGCAGGTCGTAGGCGTAGGCGACCATCACCTCGGCCGGCAGCTCCGGATCGCCGGCACGCACCGCCGCGGCGTCGCCACCGGCCGCGGCGATGTCGTCGAGGATCCATTCCTCGTGGCCGATCTCCTCCGCGATGTACTCGGCGACCGGGCGCCGCAGCCAGGCCAGCCGCTCGGGCAGGCGCCCGCCCAGCGTCATCAACAGCGGGGTCGTGTGCCGCACGTGGTGATAGGCCTGCCCGAGGAAGGCCTGGTAGCTCGCCAGCGTCACCCGCCCCTGCAGGCAGTCGGCGATCACCGGCGCGGCCAGCAGTTGCGCGCGCTCGGCGGCGGTGGCTTCGGTCAAGGTCTCAAAATACGTCATTGCTTGCCTTCTCATCGGAGTGCAGCGTTGCCAGCGCCGCAGCGTGTTGACTGAAGATTGCACTGCGGATCGGCCGGCCGTTGCCGGTGGCCAGGCCGTTCTGTGCGCTGAAGGGCGGCACGACCAGCCAGCGGCGGACGCGCGCATAGTCGGGCAACGCAGCATTGGCTCGCTGCACCGCCAGCGCGAGGCGCCCGCCATCGACGCCGCCCGGCGCCACGAGCGCGGCGCCGAGCCAGGGCTGGCCGTCACCGAAGACCACCGCCTGGGCGATCTCCGGCTGCGCCAGCAGCACCGACTCGACCCACTCGGGCGCGATGTTGCGGCCGTAGGAGCTGATCAGCACGCTGTTGCGCCGGCCGGACAGGTGCAGATGACCCGCCGGATCGATCCGGCCGAGGTCGCCGGTGGCGAACTCCGGCGGCGCCGTGCCGATCGACGCGGCCGACGGATCGCCGACGTAACCGAGGAAGGCGCGCGTCCGGATGCGGACCTCGCCGTCCTCGATGCGGACCGCGGCGTGCCCGAGCGGGCGCCCGACGTCGTCGCCGTCGTCACCCGGTCGATTGAGGCTGACGACGGAACCGCACTCGGTCAGCCCGTAGCCCTGGTACGCCGGCAGGCGCAGCGCGCGCGCCCGTGCGAGCAGGTCCGGCGCGACGCGGGCGCCGCCGACCGCGACGTAATCGAGCCCGGTGGGTGCGCACTGCCGGCTCGCCGCCAGGTGGGTCGTCCACGCCTTCAGCAGCTCGGGCACGAGGATCAGGCTGTCGGGCTGCGCGGCCACCACCTGCCGCTGCAGCGCCGCCGCATCGAAACCGGCCATGCCCCGCCATCCCAGCGTCTGCAGCCCCGGCAGGTCGACCCGCGCGCCGCGCAGCAGCGGCGCGTGGACGCCGGCGACGTTCTCGAGCAGCAGCGCCAGCGGCAGCACCGACAGGTGCCGCTCGATCGGCAGGTCGCGCAGGCGATCGGCGACCGCGGCCGCGGTGTCGATCAGGCCGGCGGCGCCGAGACACACGCCCTTCGGCGCCCCGGTGCTGCCCGAAGTGAAGGAAATCCTGGCCGTCGCGATCGGCAGCTCGACCGGCGGGACCGACCGCTCCATCCGCGTCAGCCCCTGCCACGCGCCGGTGCGCACGAAACCCGCGCCCAGTTCGGCGACGCGCGCCGGCTGGTCGGTCAGCACCGCATCGGTGCCGGTGCGCTCCAGCGCGTGCGCCAGCTGCGCCGGACTGAAAAAACCCGGCAGCGGCAGGTGCACGATCCCGCTGCGCAGCGCCGCGAGTTCGGCGATGACCCACGCCGGGCCGTTGTCGGCCAGCACGGCCAGCACCCGTGTGCCGCAGAGCGCGGACGCCAGCCCGTCGACTGCGGCGCACAACTCGGCCGCGCGCCAGGCCCGACCCTCGCCCTGCAGGATCACGTCGCCCGGCGCACGGCGCGCCAGCGCGGCGAACAGCATCTCGCTGCCCGGATGCCCCGGTCGGTCCGTGCGCGTCACGATTGCCGGCCGATCCGCTCGCTGGCGCGGCGGATGCGACCGGCGACGACCACCGGTTGCGTCTCGTAATAGCGCCCCCAGGCGCCGACCGCGTCGCCCAGGCGGGCCGGATCGGCCGCTGCGATCGCCAGCAGCGGCAGCCCGAGGCGGCTGAAGATGCCGACCAGTTCGCGCGTCGCCGTGAACACCACCCATTCGTAGCCCAGCCGATCGAGGTGCGCGGTCAGCGCCCGGACCACCTGGACGGTGCCGCCCGGCTTCTCGGCGGCCAGATTGCCGACCTCGACGATCCTTTCCCGCCGCACCTCCTGCTTCGCCAGCCGCGCCAGCGCCTGCTCGACCGGCTGATCCAGATAGCGCTCGAGGAACAGTGCGTCGCCCTTCGCCGCCCGCCAGCCGGTGGCCGCGACGATCCGCTGCTGCTGCTCCAGCAGCATGAGGTGGGGAGCGAAGGCGCTGACCTCGGCGCCGTAGTGGCGGGCGAAGCTCGCGCGGATGAACGCTTCGGTCTCTGCGCGCCGGGGCGAACCGGCGACCGTGTGGGTCACGGTGATCGCGTCGGCGCGGGGTTCGAACAGGTCGCGTCGGGCAGGCTGCATGGCGGCATTCCTTTCGGTGAGTGCCGCGAGTCTCCGCCACCATCCTTAACCGGGCCTTAACCGCGGATTGCGGGCACGGCGGGGGCGCCGGCCGTCCCGCCCTGCGCCCCGGCGGATTTCCCGGGCCCACGCCGGTCCCCGGTCGGCACCACCACCGCTGCAGGTCGGACGCCGCGGTCACCGCTATATCTTGTGTTCGTCATACGCGGCGGCTAGGATGCGCGGGACGGCGTGCATCGCGCCGCCGACGCCGCCCCCCCCCGCCACCGCCGCGCCTGCAAGGAGCCCCATGGTCGAGCGCAAGACCCGCACCGCCCCCTTGACCCTCGTCGCCCGCAAGTCCGCCCGGCCCGCCGGCAAGTCCGGCACGGCCACCCGACTGCTCCCCGCCAACAAGCTGTTCGTGCTCGACACCAACGTGCTGATGCACGACCCGACGAGCCTGTTCCGCTTCGAGGAGCACGACATCTACCTGCCGATCCTCACGCTGGAGGAGCTCGACAACAACAAGAAAGGCATGACCGAGGTCGCGCGCAACGCGCGGCAGGTGTCGCGCTTCCTCGACGAGCTGGTCAGCGGCATGCCCAACGGCATCGTCGAGGGCATCTCGCTCGAGGCCAAATCCGGCGGCGCCGCGTCCGGCCGGCTGTACCTGCAGACCGAGGCGATCACCACGACGCTGCCGCCGTCGCTCGCCAACGGCAAGGCCGACAACCAGATCATCGCCGTCGTCATGCACCTGCAGGCGGCGCATCCCAAGCGCAACGTCATCCTGGTGTCCAAGGACATCAACATGCGGATCAAGGCGCGCGCGCTGGGCATCGCCGCCGAGGACTACTTCAACGACAAGGTGCTGGAGGACACCGACCTGCTCTACGGCGGGATGCGCGAGCTGCCGCCGGACTTCTGGGACCGGCACGGCAAGGCGATGGAGTCCTGGCAGCAGGGCGGGCACACCTACTACCGCATCCAGGGACCGCTGGTCCCGTCGCTGCTGGTCAACGAGTTCCTGTACCAGGAGCTTCCCGGCCAGGCGCCGCTGCACGCGATGGTGCGGGAGACCGGCGGCCGCAGCGCCGTGATCTCGACCCTGAAGGACTACTCGCACCAGAAGAACAACGTCTGGGGCATCGTCGCCCGCAACCGCGAGCAGAACTTCGCGCTCAACCTGCTGATGAACCCGGAGGTCGACTTCGTCTCGCTGCTCGGGCAGGCCGGCACCGGCAAGACGCTGCTGACCCTCGCGGCGGGGCTGATGCTGACGCTCGAGTTCAAGGTCTACTCCGAGATCATCATGACCCGGGTGACCGTCCCGGTCGGCGAGGACATCGGCTTCCTTCCCGGCACCGAGGAGGAGAAGATGAATCCCTGGATGGGCGCGCTCGAGGACAACCTCGACGTGCTGAACAAGACCGACGACGAAGCCGGCGAGTGGGGCCGCGCCGCGACGCGCGACCTGATCCGTTCGCGCATCAAGGTGAAGAGCCTCAACTTCATGCGCGGCCGCACGTTCATCAACAAGTTCCTGATCATCGACGAGGCGCAGAACCTCACGCCCAAGCAGATGAAGACCCTGATCACCCGCGCCGGTCCCGGCACCAAGGTGATCTGCCTGGGCAACATCGCGCAGATCGACACGCCCTACCTCACCGAGGGCAGCTCGGGCCTCACCTACGTCGTCGACCGCTTCAAGGGCTGGCCGCACTCCGGGCACATCACGCTGACCCGCGGCGAGCGCTCGCGGCTGGCCGACCACGCGGCGGAGATCCTGTAGCTTCGGGCGGCGAACCGGCACCCTGGGCCGCCGCTGCAGCCGAGGCAGATCGCGCGTTCGCCCCGTCGCTCAGACGCGGAGGTCCGGTGCCACGTGCGCAGCGAGGTCGTGCAGCAGGCGGCGGACCGGGAAGCCCAGCGTCGCGTCGAGATCGGCCCGCGGGCCGGCGCCGAGGCTCCGGTACCAGCCGAACAGGGGCACGAAGTCGATGGGCGCGCGCGCGCCCGCACCCGCCGGAATGCCCATCGCCGCGTAGATCGCAGGGTCGCGGATCGTGTAGCGCACCGTCAGCGCGCCGCTGCAGGCAGGCTCGAAGCCGCGCGCGCGCAACGCCCGCACGAACACGCGATCACCGATGACCGACAGCGGCCGCGGATAGCGCTCCCAGAAGTCGAGCATGCCGAACGCCGCGCGGGCGACGAGCAGGCAATTGGTGTCGACGTGGCCCTGCGCGTCGTCGGGCAGCCGCAGCGGCACCGGGCGCCCGTCGGGCAGTTCGAGCGTGCGCCCCGAGCGGCAAACCGCCGCGCCGGTGGCGAGCTGCGTCGCGAGCAGCGACTCGAGGTGGCGCGGCCGCAGCACGTTGTCGGCATCGACGTAGGCGACGGCATCGAATCCCGCGTTCGCCGCCGCCAGGCCGCCGCGCGAGCGGGGCGTGTCGCCGAAATCGGCGTGCCCGCGATCGAGCCTGAGGTGCAGGACGTCCCAGGCGTCGACGGCGTCCCGCGGAGAGCCGTCGGCCACCATCACGTGCCGGGCCGGGATCGTCTGGGCGGCCACGCTCGCATGGCAGCGCTGCAGCACCGCGAGGTCCTCGCGGTAGTAGGGGGTGACCACGGCCACGCGCAGCGCGCCTGCCGCCGCCGGCAACTCGCGGGCGCCGACGTCGCCGTCGCCGACCTCGCCGCGGGCGATCGCCTCCTGCATCGCCTGCCAGCAGCCCTTCGTTCGCCGGTTCGCGTGCCGCGACCGACTCGAGCAGCGCCAGGGACTCACGGCGCGTCAGCGTCGCGTCGCTGGCGCCGTGGCAGGACTTGAACCGCCGGCCGCTGCCGCAGGGACAGGGCGCATTGCGCGGCAGCTTGAGGTCCAGCCCCATGCCCCAGCCTCTCGGGCCGTCAGTACGACCCCGGTTGCGCAAAATTCTCGAAGCGCGTGTACTCGCCGAGGAAGGTGAGGCGGCAGGTCCCGATGGGGCCGTTGCGCTGCTTGCCGATGATGATCTCGGCGGTGCCCTTGTCCTGCGTGTCGGGGTTGTAGACCTCGTCGCGGTAGATGAACAGGATCACGTCGGCATCCTGCTCGATCGCGCCGGATTCGCGCAGGTCCGACATCACCGGCCGCTTGTTCGGCCGCTGCTCCAGCGAGCGGTTGAGCTGCGACAGCGCCATCACCGGCACCTTGAGCTCCTTGGCCAGCGCCTTCAGCGAGCGCGAGATCTCGGAGATCTCGGTGGCGCGGTTCTCGCCCTGCGAGGACGACTGCATCAGCTGCAGGTAGTCGACGATCACCAGGCCGAGCTTGCCGTACTGCTTCAGCAGACGCCGCGCCCGCGAGCGCACCTCGATCGAGTTCAGCGCCGGCGTCTCGTCGATCAGGATCGGGGCCTCGTTGAGGCGCCCCAGCGCGCCGGTGAGCTTCTCCCAGTCCTCGTTGGCCAGCCGCCCGGTGCGCAGCTTGTGCTGGTCGAGCCGGCCCACCGAGCCGATCAGGCGCAGCGCCAGCTGGGTCGCGCCCATCTCCATCGAGAACACCGCGACCGGCAGCCCCGCCGCCAGCGCCACGTGCTCGCCGATGTTGAGCGCCAGCGCCGTCTTCCCCATGCTCGGCCGGCCGGCGACGACGACGAGATCGCCGGGCTGCAGGCCCGAGGTCATGCGGTCGAGGTCGGTGAAGCCGGTCGGCACGCCGGTGACGTCGGACGGGTCGTCGCGGTTGAACAGCGTCTCGATGCGGTCGACGACTTCGGCCAGCAGCGTCCCGATCACGGCGAACTGCTGCTGGCCGCGCGAGCCCTGCTCGGCGATGTGCAGCACCTTCGCCTCGGCCTGGTCGAGGATTTCCTTCGCGCTGCGCCCGAGCGGGTTGTAGGCGGAGTCGGCGATGTCCCCGGCGGTGGACGCGAGCTGGCGCAGGATCGAGCGCTCGCGGACGATGGTCGCGTAGTGGCGGATGTTGGCCGCCGTCGGCACGTTCTGCACCAGGGCGCCGAGGTAGGCGAGTCCGCCCACGTAGTCGAGCTTCTGCTGCGACGACAGCGCCTCGGACACGGTGACGACGTCGGCCGGCTGCCCCTCGCCGATCAGCCGCACGATCTGCCGGTGGATGAGGCGGTGCGCCTCGCTGTAGAAGTCGGCGTCGCCGACGACGTCGCCGACGCGGTCGGCGGCCTCGTTGTCGAGCAGCATGCCGCCCAGCACCGACTGCTCGGCTTCGAGCGAGTGCGGGGGCAGCTTCAGCGATTCGAGCTGGGGATCGTCGGGCATGGCGAGGCAACGGGGCGAAGCGCGATTTTACCGCCGCTCACCCGCCCGGCGGCGCCGCGGCCGGGCGGGAGAAAAAAACCGGGGCACCGCTTCCGCGGCGCCCCGGTCGAATGCAGCCGCGGTGACGCGGCGGCGCGTCAGCCGCCGGACGAGGTGTCGCCCAGCACGCTGACGGTGATGCCGGCGGTCACGTCGGTGTGCAGCGCGACGACCAGCGGGTAGTCGCCGACCTGCTTCAGCGGGCCGGCCGGCATGCGCACCGAAGCCTTCTCGACGACGAAGCCCTGGCCTTTCAGGGCCTCGGCGATGTCGGCGTTGGTGACCGAGCCGAACAGGCGCCCGTCGACCCCGGCCTTCTGCGTGATCTGGACCATCAGCCCCTCGAGCTTCGCCGCGTGCGCCTGCGCCTCGACCAGCTTGGCGTTGGCCGCGGCCTCGAGCTCGGCGCGCTTGGCCTCGAGCATCTTGATGTTGTCCGGCGTGGCGCGCTTCGCCTTGCCGTGGGGAATCAGGAAGTTGCGCGCGTAGCCGTCCTTGACCTTGACGACGTCGCCCAGGTTGCCGACGTTGGCGATCTTTTCGAGCAGAATGATTTGCATCGCGTCCTCCGCTCAGTGCAGGTCGGTGTAGGGCAGCAGCGCCAGGTAGCGCGCGCGCTTGATGGCGGTCGACAGCTGGCGCTGGTAGCGGGCCTTGGTGCCCGTGATGCGCGCCGGCATGATCTTGCCGTTCTCCTGGATGAAGTCCTTCAGGATGTCGACGTCCTTGTAGTCGATCTCCTTGACGCCTTCGGCCGTGAAGCGACAGAACTTCTTGCGCTTGAAGAGGTTGTTGCCGCGCTCGCGCTTCTTGCCGTCTTTCTTCTTTCCGAATCTTCCGCCTGGACGGGGCATGTCAGTTTCCTTCGTTCATTGCAAATTCGTTGATGTGCAGCGCCACGGTGATTCCGGTGCGGTAGCGGCGGGCGAGAAAGCCGCGAACCCGCAGCGCCGAACCGGGAGACACCCGCGAGAGCGCCGTCGCCACGTCGCCGTAAGCCACCGCGAAGAGCTCGCACTCGACACTGCGTTCGCCGCCGGCTTCGGCCTGCAGCGAGGCGTGGCGCAGCGTGCATTCCACCGCCGGGATGCCGGCAGGGGTGTAGCGCAGGTCGTGGCGTTCGCCGAGCGTGGCGTCCAGCGTGAGCCGATTGGCTCCGGGCACGGAATCTCGCGTCGCGCTTCGCTGTCGGTGCTAGGCCTGCGCCGGGGCGGGCTTGTCGGCGGCCGGCCGGTCGGAGGCGCCGCGCTCGGGACGATCGCCACGATCGCCTCGGTCGCCGCGATCCCCGCGGTCGCCACGCTCGCCGTCACGGCCCGACGCGGACCGGGGCTTCTCCTCCCGCATCATCGGCGACGGGGCGACGACGGCCTCGCTCATCGCCACGATCAGGTGGCGCAGCACCGCGTCGTTGAACTTGAACGCGTGCTCGAGCTCGTCCAGCGTCTCGTTGCTGCACTCGATGTTCATCAGCACGTAGTGGGCCTTGTGGACCTTGGCGATCGGGAACGCGAGCTGACGCCGGCCCCAATCCTCGAGGCGGTGGATCCGCCCTTCCTTGGCGGTGACCATCGTGCGGTAGCGCTCGATCATCGCGGGCACCTGCTCGCTCTGATCGGGGTGCACGATGAAGACGACTTCGTAATGACGCATGCAGAACACTCCTTGTGGGCTGGGGTTGGCGGGTGTTGCGGTCGGCGTGCCGGCCGGCAACCCGCGGGCGGCCTCCCCGTCTGCGGCGGGTGAGGCAAGGGAATCGAGAAGTGTAGCGGATTTTTCTTTCCAGAACAAGGGGTTCCTCGGCGCGAGCGCTTGGCGCGGGTCTCGGAAACGCCGGCGTTTCTCCCTGCGGGGGCTGGGCGCAGCCCGGCCCTGGGGGCGCTCAAATGCCCAGCAGCTTGGCGATGATGCTCTTGGCGACGAACCCGAACATGCCGAAGGCCAGCACGAAGAACAGCACGAAGGTGCCCAGGCGGCCCGCCTTCGACTTCCGGGCGAGGTCCCAGATGATGAACAGCATGAACAGGATGAAGCCGGACAGGCCGAAGGTCAGCCCGAAATCGGCGATCTGCTCTTCGCTGAAGCCGTACACGGTGCGGGATCGGTTGTCGGTGCGGTCGTCGGTGCGGTCAGCGGCGCGGTCAGCGGCGCGGCGGCAGCCCGGACGCGTCGACCAGGTCGACGTAGGCGTGCCAGGTCGCGTGGCCCAGCACCGGGACGACGACGACGAGACCCAGCAGCAGCGTCGCGATGCCCAGCGTCGTCCCGATCATGATCAGCACCGCCCACCAGGCCATGACCACCGGATTGGCGCCGACCGCCTGCACGCTGGTCAGGATCGCGGTCAGCATGTCGACGTCGCGGTCGAGCAGCAGCGGCACCGACACCGCGCTGGCCGCGAACACCAGCGCCGCCACCACGCCGCCGAAGGCCATCCAGACGACGAACAGGTTCGAGTCCTGCGACAGGACCACGTAGCGCAGGAAGTCGTCGAGCCCGGTGATCGGCGTCTGCACCAGGAGGGCGATCAGCACCGACGACACCAGCACCCAGAAGGTCCCGGCGACCATCAGCAGCAGGCCGAAGCCGAACAGCGCCCTGCCGCTTCGCTGCCACGCCGCGACCGCGTGCTGCAGCGTCGGCCGTTCGCCCCGCGCCAGCACGCGGGACAGCTCGTACAGCCCGGTGACCAGCACCGGCGCGACCAGCACGAACCCCGAGAAGGCGCCCGAAACGAGATAGAAGCGCTGGTGGGCGACGGCCAGCACCAGCGTGCCGCCGAGAGCAGCGATCAGCCCGTGCAGCAGGCTCGGCACCGGCGTGCGCACGAAGTCGCGCCAGCCCCGCGCGATCCACGACAGCGGCGCGGCCGCGGATACGATGCGCACCGGCGGCACCGGCAGCTCGCGCGTCGCGCCGGGCTCGGGAGGAGTGGTCGAAGTCATCGCCGTGCGGCGCGATCCGGGGAGGGAGCCGCATTCTCTCCCCCCGCGCTCGCCGCGTCCAGCGCGAGGGCCGCATCGCGCTCGGCGCGAGGGAGCGCCGCCAGCGCCTGCACCCGCGCGTAGAACCGCCGCAGGTCGCCGCCCTCCTGCGCGATCAGCGCGGCGAACGCCGGCACCCGATCGGAGTAGAGCGTCGCGGCGACGAGTCCCGCGTTGTTGGCGCCGTTGGCGAACCAGCGATCGAACGCCGGCAGGCCGCCCCAGCGCTGCTTCAGCGCGGCGTAGTCGCGGTGCAGCGCGGCCAGCGCGGCAGTCTTCTCGCGCTGCTTGTCGGCGTCGGGCAGCGCGCTGCCGTAGACCTCCCGCAGGCGCTCGCGCGTGCGCCGGATCAGCAGGCGGAACTCCGCGCGCAGCGCGGACCCGCGCTCGGCGTCGGCCGCCAGCGCCGCGGCGTCCGGCCGCGTCCCCTGCGCCGCGAGCCAGCGCCGCAGCCCCTCCTCCTCGACGGCCGTGGCGAACGACTCATTGAACGACGTGTCGTCCCTGACGTAGACGACCTGATGCGCGAGCTCGTGGAACAGCAGCCGCGCGAGGTCGACCTCGCGCCAGCCGACGAACGTCGACAGCGCCGGATCGTCGAACCAGCCGAGCGTCGAATAGGCGGGAACGCCGCTGACGTGCACGTCGTCGCCCGCCGCCGCGAGCCGCTGCGCCTCCGCGCGCGCGTCGGCCTCGGCGAAGTAGCCGCGGTAGGCGACGCAGCCGGCGACCGGGAAGCACCACTGCCGCGCCACCAGCGACAACGGCGGCGCGGCGAAGACGTTCCACACGACGAACGGGCGACCGACGTCGGTGTAGCGGGTGTAGCTGCGGTTGTCGGGCAGCGCCAGCTCGCTGCTGGCGTACGCGCGGATCGCCTGCAGACGGCGCAGCCGCGCGCGCAGCGCGTCGTCGCCGGTGGTGGCGACGACTTCGGCGATCGGCTGCGCGCGCGCGACGAGGTCGAGCTGACCGGCGACACCCTGCCAGTAGAACTCGACGGCGTCGCAGCCGGCGAGCGCAAGGGCGAGCAGCACCGCCGAGGGCAGCCGCCAGCGTGCGCCGACCCGCGACCAGCTGCCGCGCTCAACCATGCGCGACGGCGGCTTCGGCCAGCGGCTCCTCGACGCGCGGGCCGTGCAGGAAGTGCAGATCGACCTTGCCCGCCTGCGCGGCCGCCTCGAGATCGTGCCCGATGTCCGGAGCGCCGCCGTCGGGCGCCCGGCGCAGCGCGGCGATGCCGCAGCCGCGATTGCGGCCCTGCGCCTTGGCCAGATAGAGCGCCATGTCGGCGAGATCGAAGGACTCGCGCCACGAGAGCTCGAGGCCGTCCGGCGGCAGCGGCTGCGCCAGATAGCCGATCGACGTCGTGACCGCGATCGGCCCGCCGTCGACGACGAAGGGCTGGCCGCCGATGGCGTCGAGCACCCGGCCGGCGAGGTCGTGGATGTGGTCCGCCGGTCGGAGCGCGGCCCAGACGAGGAACTCCTCGCCGCCCCAGCGCACGACGCGGTCGTCGTCGCGCAGCGACGCGCGCACCCGGCGCGCGACCTCGACCAGCACGGCGTCGCCGGCGGCGTGCCCGAAGCGGTCGTTGATCCGCTTGAAGTGATCGAGGTCGAGCAGCAGCAGCGCGTTCTGCGGCGCCCCGGCAGCGCCCTGCTGGCGGCGGTCGCGATCGGCGATGCCGCGCATCAGCTCGTGGAAGTGGCGGCGGTTGAACAGCCCGGTCAGCGGGTCGACGTCGCGGGTGGCCGCGAGCGTGCGGTTGCTCGCCTCCAGGCCCTGCGCGGTCGTCCGCATCCGCCGGTAAAGCTGCAGCACCACGACCAGTGCCAGCAACGCCGCCACCGCCAGCGCGGCGTAGAGCCGCTGCTCCAGCAGCTGCTTGTCGAGTTCCACCGCCTGCAGTGCATTGCGACGGTTGAGGAGCTCGACCTCCTGCGCCTGCCGCTCGGATTCGTAGAACGCCTTCATGCCGCGCTGTATCTTCGCCTCGCGCACGCGGGCGAGCTCGGCCAGCAGCGCCCGCTCCCGATGATAGGCGGCCACCGCCCGCCGCGCGTCGCCCGACAGCTCCAGATAGTGACCGTACTCGGCCAGCAGCCGCGCCAACGCGGCGTTTCGGTCCTGCCGCTCGTAGATGGCGACCGCGCGATCGGCATAGTCGCGGCCCTCGTCGGCGCGACCGAGCAGCAGCAGCGAAAAGCCGACGTTGGCCGAACTCGAGGCGACGTCGTCCTGCGACTGCATCGCCTCGGCCAGCGCCAGCGAGCGCTGCGACACTTCGAGCGTTCTCGCGTATTCGCCCTGGCGCAAGTGGAAGTCGGCGAGGTTGATCAGCACCCAGCGCTCGATGTGGGTCGACTTCGCCTCGCGAGCGATCCCCAGGGCCTGCTCGAGCGCCCGGCGGTCGCGCGCCAGATCGCCCTTCAGTTCCGCGGCGGCGGCCTCGCTCAGCTTGGCTTCGGCCTGCGCCCACGGGCTCTTCGCCTGCACCGCGAGCCGCCACGCGCTCTCCGCCTCGGTCATCGCCCGATCGGCCTCGCCGAGCACGTAGTGAATGTCCGACAGGCTCGAATGGGCGCGGGCGGCGCGGCGGTGATCGCCGTTCTGCCGGGCGCGTTCGGCCTGCTGCTCGCGCAGCCGGAGGGCGACATCGTAGTCCCCGCGCGCCGACGCGTCGCTCGCCAGCAGGTCGGCGGCCCAGTAGGCGAGCGGCCAGTCGCCGAGCAGCGTGGCCAGGCGGTTCGCCTCCAGCGCGTGCTCCTGGGCGGTGCCGGATTCGCCGGTCCGCGCGGCGAGCTGCGCGCGCAGCAGCGTCGCGCCCGCGCGGGCGCAGCCGGGTTCGGCGGGCGGCCCCAGCGCGTCGAGCCGCGCCGTCGTGACCCGCACGTCGTCGAAGCGGCCGAGGTGGATCTCCGCGCGGCCGCGCAGGGTCAGAATCTGGCATCGCTGCGCCACGGAGCGGCGGGCGAGATCGCCGTCGGCAGCCGCGAGCCGGCCCAGCGCAGCCTCGGGATGCGACATCACCTGTTCCTCGAGCAGAGCGAGATGCGCCAGCACGTCGGAATCCGCCGCAAACAGCGGCGCACAGCCCAGCAGCAGGCCGAGCACCGCCGCGTGCAGCGCCGGACGAACGCAGGCGAGCGCCGTCGCACCCGGTCGGGTGTCGGCCGCGAAGCGGCGGATCAGGCAGTGCGACAACCCGAACATCGGCTCGAAATCCTCGTCGTTCCGCGCCGGCACGCGCGGGGTTCTGCCGGTGCCTCTGCAAATTCCGGTCCAGCGGCCCTGCGGCGCAGCAGGTGCGTGCGGCCGACCCCATTCGCCGCTCCGCGCCGACACTCCGAAATGAACGTAGCAATGTGTACGCTACAGATCGCAACCACTCAACGCCCGGCTGCGATCGCGCGCACGTCGCCGTGCCCGCATCGCCCGCGCCGGACTCGCGGCGACGCCGCGCCGCCTGGACGCGTCGGAGTCAATCTCAACCCGCCCTGCCCGCCAGCCAGGCGCCGAGGCGCTCGACGCCCAGCGCCAGCCGCGCGGCATCGATCGTGTAGGCGAAGCGGACGTGCTCGGACGCACGATGGCGGCCGAAATCGATCCCCGGCGTGAACGCGACGCCGCAGCCTTCCAGCGCTTCGCGGCAGAACCGCTGGCTGTCGGCGGAAAAGCGCGAGCTGTCGGCGTAGACGAAGAACCCGCCGGTGGGCGTGACCGGGATGCCGAAGCCCAACGCGCGCAGCGCCGGGACCAGCGCGTCGCGCCGCGCCTGAAACGCCTGCCGCCGCTCTTCGAGGAGCGCGGTGGTCGCGGGCTCGAAGCAGGCCAGTGCGGCGCGCTGCGACACGGTGGCCGGGCAGATGTAGAGGTTCTGTGCGAGCTTCTCGAGGTCGCGCACGTGGCGTTCGGGGGCGACGACCCAGCCGAGGCGCCAGCCCGTCATGTTGAAGTACTTCGAGAAGCTCGAGACGACGAACAGCTCGGCGGCGTGCGGGCCGACGAGTTCCAGCGCCGAGCGCGGCGCACCGGCGTAGGACAGCCCCAGATAGATCTCGTCGACGATCAGCCGGCCACCGCGGCGCGCGACCGCATCGGCGATCGACCGCATCTCGTCCGGCATGACCATCGTCCCGGTCGGGTTCGACGGCGAGGCCAGCAGCACGCCGCGCGTCCGCGGCGTCCAGTGGCGATCGACGAGGTCGGCGGTCAGCTGGTAGCCGGTGTCGGCGCCGACGGGGACGCCAAGGGCCTCGCCCTCGACGACGCGGACGAAATTGCGGTTGCACGGATACGACGGATCGGCCATCAGGATGGCGTCGTCGCGGTCGACCAGCAGCGCCATCACCAGCAGCAGCGCCGCCGAGGAGCCGGCGGTCACGACGATGCGCTCCGGTGCCATCGACACGCCGAACCGGTCCGCGTAGTGGCGGGCGATCGCCTCGCGCAGCGCGGGCAGGCCCAGCGCCGAGGTGTAGTGGATGTCGCCTTTCGCCAGCGCCGCCTGCGCGGCCGCCAGCACCGGCCCCGGGGTCGGGAAATCCGGCTCGCCGATTTCCATGTGGACGATGTCGCGGCCGGCGGCGGCGAGCGCGCGGGCCGCGGTCTGCACCTCCATCACCTGGAACGGCGCGATGGCGGCGACGCGCGCCGCGGTCGGGAACAGGGCATCCATCGAAAGTCGGGCAGACCGCAGCGCGGGAAAAGCGGTATGTTAACGCTTGTGCCGACCGCCCCCGCCGCGGCATCGCGCGGCGGACGAAGCCGGCGCGTTCGCCGGATCCCGCATGCCGCCGCCACGCCCACCGTCTCGTCGCCACCATGGCGCGCTTCTCGCCCTCGCCCTGGCCGGCGCCTGCGGGCCCTTCGCGCTCGCCCCGGCGCGGGCCGAGGTGTTCAAGTGCGCCGGGCCGCAGGCGGTCCCGGTGTACCAGGACACGCCCTGCCCGCCGGGCAAGGAGCTGCGCAACTTCCAGACCGACCCGCCGCCGATCACCGTCCTGCCGGGGCCCGAGATCGCGGCCGAGCCGCGCGCCCCGGCCGAACCGAAGCGCGGCACCCGCGAGGTCGCGCCCGCCAAGGGCACGGCCCCGGCGGGCGAGGCCAAGCCGGGGGCCGACGCCGCCGAGCGGAAGTTCGTGCGTCCCGGGATGTCCGAAGGCGAAGTCGTCGCCCGGCTCGGGCGGCCCGAGGTCACCAGCCGCGGCAGCAAGCTCGCGGCCGCGCGCTGGACCTACCTGCCTTCGGCGGGCGATCCCGACACGATCACGACCATCACCTTTGCCAATGGCGTGGTCGCCAGCGTCGAGCGCAAGGTGTCCAAGCGATGACGCCAAGCGCGGGGCCTCCGGCAGCGCGCGTCGCCGAGCGCCGATGCGGGCGCTGATCCAGCGCGTCGCCGAGGCCGCCGTGCGCGTCGACGGTCGCGTGGTCGGCGCGATCGGCCCCGGGCTGCTGGTCCTCGCCGGCATCGCGGCCGACGACACCGCGGCCGACCGCGACTGGCTGGCGCGCAAGATCGTCGCGATGCGCATCTTCGCCGACGCGGCCGGCGTGATGAATCGCTCGGTGCAGGAGACCGGCGGCGACATCCTCGCGGTCAGCCAGTTCACGCTGTATGCGTCGACGCGCAAGGGCAACCGTCCGTCGTGGTCGGCGGCCGCTGCCCCAGCCGTCGCCGAGCCCGGATTCGCCGCCCTGGTGGCGACGCTCGCCTCGCTGCTCGGCCGGCCGGTGCCGACCGGCGTGTTCGGTGCCGACATGGCGGTGAGCCTCGTCAACGACGGCCCGGTGACGGTCTGGCTCGACTCGCGCGCCCGGGAGTGACCCGAGGGGCGCAGCGGCGGCAGCGCGCGCCGTCGGCTATGATGGCGCCCTGCCCGCCGGGTGCGCCCCGACCCGCGCCCGCCTGCCGCTCGTCCGCCCCCCACCCCCGATGGCCCGCATCCTCGCTCCCCGTCTCGTCCTCTCCGGACTGGCGCTGATCGTCGTCGCCGCGACCGTCGTCTGGGCGCTTCGCCTGCGCGGCGTGACGGTCGACACGGTGCCGGTCGCCACCCGTGCGCTGCAGCAGACCGTCGTGGTCAGCGGTCGGGTGCTGGCGCCGGCCAAGATCGACATCGGCGCAACCGTCACCGCCCGCGTCGCGCGCGTCGCCGTGCAGGAAGGCGATCGCGTCGCCGCCGGCCAGGCGCTGGTCGAACTCGAGCGCAGTGAACTCGCCGCGGCGCTGGCGCAGGCGGAGGCCGTCGAAGCCGCGGCGCGCACGCGCATCGCGCAGTGGCGCGAGGTCGGCGCGCCCGGCGCGCAGCAGCAGCTGGCGCAGGCCGAGGCGAACCTCGCCATCGCCGAAAAGGACGCACGGCGGCAGGAAGATCTCTTCCGCCAGGGTTTCATCGGCGCCGCCCGGCTCGACGAAGTCAGGCGCACGCTGGCCGTCGCGCAGGCGCAGGCGACGACGGCCCGCGCCAATGCCGCCGCCAACCGTGCCGACGGCAGCGAGCGGCGGCTGCTCGACGACCAGCTGGCCCAGGCCCGCGCCGCGCGCGAGGCCGCCGCCGCGCGCCTGACGCAGACCCGCATCGTCGCCCCCGCCGCCGGCGTCGTGCTCGACCGGGCCGTCGAGCCCGGCGACGTCGTGCAGCCCGGCAAGCGCCTGCTGGGCCTGCTGCAGGACGGCGAATTCAAGCTGACCGCGCTGATCGACGAAAAGAACCTCGCGCTGCTGAAGCCCGGGCAGCCGGCGATCGCTGCGGCCGACGCCTACCCGGCGCAGCGCTTTCGCGCGACGCTCGACTATCTCGCCCCGGGGGTCGACCTGCAGCGCGGCACCGTCGAAGCCAAGTTCCGGGTGCCCGAGCCCCCGGCGCTGCTGCGCGCCGACATGACCGTCTCGATCGACATCGAGGTGGCCGCGCGGCCGAACGCGCGCGTCGTCCCGGCGGCGGCGCTGCGCGGACCCGTCGGCGAAGCGCCGTGGGTGCTGGCGCTGCGCGACGGGCGCGCCGAGCGCGTCGCGGTGCGCGCCGGGGCCCGCAGCGCCGCCGAGGTCGAGATCGAGGACGGTCTCGCCGCCGGCGACGTCGTCATCCTGTCGCCGGGCATCGCCCCCGGCGATCGCGTGCGTCCGCGCTAGCCGACGGAGCACCGCGGCGATGCCTTTCGAGTGGGTGGTGGCGCTGCGCTTCCTGCGCGAGGGGCGCTTCCAGACCTGGCTGATCATCGGCGGCGCGACCGTCGGCGTCGCCGTGGTGATCTTCATCACCGCGCTGGTCAACGGCCTGCAGGCCAACACCATCCGCCGCACGCTGGGCACCCAGGCGCACATCGTCGTCCGCCCGCTGGAAGAGGTGGCGACCGCGCAGCGGCAGCCCGAGGCAGGCGCGGCGGTGCTGCCGCGGGTGCAGGCGCGCGCGCAGCGCCTGCGCTCGATCGACCAGTGGCCGGCGGTGCAGGCAACGCTGGAGCGCCGGCCCGGCATCGTCGCGGTGTCGCCGCAGGTGACCGGACCGGCGTTCGCGCTGCGCGGCGACGCCAACAAGTCGGTCGCCGTCCAGGGCGTCGAGCCGGAGCGCTACCGGCGGATCATCGCCATCGACGACAAGCTCGTCGCCGGCCGGTTCGGCGTCCAGCCGGGCGAAGCGGTGATCGGCAAGGATCTCGCCAGCGATCTCGGCATCGGCCTCGACGACCGCTTCCGGCTGGTCACCGCCGGCGCCGCCGGTCCGGTCGACGACGCCTACACGGTCACCGGCCTCGTCGACCTCGGCATCCGGGACATGAACCGGCGCGCGGTGTTCCTGGGGCTGCGCACCGCGCAGGCGCTGTTCGACCTCCCGGGCGGCGCGTCGCAGCTCGACCTCAAGGTCGACGAGCTGTTCGCGGCGGAGACCGTCGCACAGCAGGTCGCGCGGGAGACCGGGCTCACCGCCGATTCGTGGATGAAGACCAACGACCAGCTGCTGGCGGCGCTGTACGCGCAGACGGTCACCACGCGGACGATCCGGATCTTCGTCGCCATCGTCGTCGTGCTCGGCATCGCCAGCGTGCTGGTGGTCTCGGTGGTGCAGAAGCGCCGCGAGATCGGCATCCTGCGCGCGATGGGGGCCTCGCGCGGACGCATCCAGCGCGTCTTCCTGCTGCAAGGCGCCATCGTGGCGCTGTGGGGCTCGCTGCTGGGCAGCGCGCTGGCCACGGCGATGGTGGTCGTCTTCCTCCGGGTGGCGCGCAACGCCGACGGCTCGCCGATCTTCGCGCTCGAGCTCGACCCCTGGCTCTACGTCAGCTCGGCGCTGGGCGCGGTGGTGTTCGGCGTGCTGGCGGCCGTGGCGCCCGCGCGGCGCGCCTCGACGCTCGACCCCGCGCAGGCGATCAGGATGTGAGCGGTGGCCGAGGCGCTGATCGAACTCGCGGGGGTGCGGAAATCGTACGGTGTGGGCACCGAGATCGAGGTCGAGGTGCTGCACGGGATCAACCTCGCGCTGGCCGCCGGCGAATTCGCCGCGCTGGTCGGGCCCTCGGGCTCGGGCAAGTCGACGCTGCTCAACCTGATCGGCCTGCTCGAAAGCCCGAGCGGCGGCTCGTATCGGCTGCGCGGACGCGAGACGGCCGAACTGAGCGAGGCCGAGCTGACGGCGCTGCGCGCCACGTCGCTCGGCTTCGTGTTCCAGTTCCACCACCTGCTGCCGGCGTTCACCGCCACCGAGAACGTGACCTTGCCGGGCCTCAACGCGCACGGCCCGGTGACGGGCGAGCGGCGCGAGGCCGCGCGCGACCTGCTGCGCGCCGTCGGTCTCGGCGACCGGCTCGACCACCCGCCCGGCAAGCTCTCGGGCGGCCAGCAGCAGCGCGTCGCCATCGCGCGCGCGCTATCACTGGCGCCGCCGCTGGTGCTCGCCGACGAACCCACCGGCAACCTCGACACGCACGCCGCCGACGACATCTTCGCGCTGCTGCGCCGGTTCAACGAGGAGCGCGGCGTCGCGTTCCTGATCGTCACCCACGATCCCCGCCTCGCGCGGCGCTGCGACCGCATCATCGAACTGGTCGACGGCACGATCGCCGGCGACCGCCCGAACGCCGCGGTGCGCGGCGCCGAGGCGGCAGGCCGCTGAGAAGGGGGTCTACTCCTCGAGCAGCGTGCGCAGCATCCAGGCGTTCTTCTCGTGCACCTGCATCCGCTGCGTCAGCAGGTCGGCGGACGGCTCGTCGTTGACCTTGTCGACCAGCGGAAAGACCTTGCGCGCGGTGCGCACGACGGCCTCGTTGCCCTCGACCAGCAGGCGGATCATTTCCGTCGCCTTCGGCACGCCTGCCGTTTCCTCGATCGAGGCGAGGCGGGAGAACTCGGCGTAGGTGCCCGGTGCCGGGAAGCCCAGCGAGCGGATGCGCTCCGCGATGAGGTCGATCGACAGCCACAGCTCGTTGTACTGGTCCATGAACATCACGTGCAGCGTGTTGAACATCGGGCCGGTGACGTTCCAGTGGAAATTGTGGGTCTTGAGGTACACCGTGTAGGTGTCGGCCAGCAGATGCGACAGGCCCTCGGCGATGCGCGCGCGGTCCTTCGCGCTGATGCCGGTGTCGATGGCGGGCATCGCCGCCGCCTTGCTCTTGTTCGCCTTCATTGTCGGTACTCCCATCGTTGCGTTGAACAAACACGGGGTCCGCCGGCGGGCGGTCGGGGAATCGCCTCCCCGGTCGCCCGCCGACGGTCAAGGTGATTACGGCAGGTCGAACACCAGCACCTCGGCGTCCCGGCCGCCGGCCAGCGCCAGTGCGCTCTCCCCGGTGAGCTTGACCGCGTCGCCCGCGGCGAGTTCGACGCCGTTGGCCGCGACCCGCCCGCGGGCGACGTGCACGTAGACGCGGCGGCCCGGCGCGATCGCCAGCGCGGCGGCCTCGCTGCCGTCCTGCAGCGTCGCGTAGACGCGGGCGTCCTGGTGGATGACGACCGAGCCGTCGGCGCCGTCCGGCGAGGCGATCAGCTGCAGCCGGCCGCGTTTCGCCGCGGCCGGAATCGCCTTCTGCTCGTACGACGGCGCGATGCCGGTGAACCTGGGCTGGATCCAGATCTGCAGGAAATGCGCCGGCTGCGTCGGCGACGGGTTGTACTCGCTGTGCTGGACGCCGCGGCCGGCGCTCATCCGCTGCACGTCCCCCGGCACGATGACCGAGCCGTTGCCCATGCTGTCCTTGTGCTCGAGGCTGCCGTCGAGCACGTAGGACACGATCTCCATGTCACGGTGACCGTGGGTGCCGAAGCCCATCCCGGGCTGCACGCGGTCGTCGTTGATGACCCGCAGCGGGCCGAAGCCCATGTGCGCGGGATCGTGGTAGTCGGCAAACGAAAAGCTGTGCCAGGAATCCAGCCAGCCGTGATTGGCGTGGCCGCGGTCGGCGGCCCGGCGCAACTCGATCATTGCAGTCTCCCGTGGAATCGCGCGTGCGAAAGGGGCGCCGGCGGCATCCCCAACGTCCCATATGGGGTCGCCGCCGGGCTAAACAACCGGAGCCCCCATCGACGCTGCGCCGCCGGTCCGCTGCCCGGATCGGCCGCGACCGGCGGGCGTCGCGGGCGAAACTGCGAGGCAGTCTCTGCGCCGGCCCGCGCAGGCTTTCGAGGTCCGGCGCCGGCGTCAGAGCCGGTAGGCGCGCTTGACGAGGCCGTAGGCGAGTTCCGGCGCCAGCTCGAACGCCTCGTCCTCGCCGATCCGGTGCTCGACGGCGAGCGTGGCCAGGAACCGGCAGTCGATGCGCCGCGCGACGTCGTGCCGGGCGGGAATCGACAGCAGCGCCCGGGTGTCGTCGTTGAAGCCGACGGTGTTGTAGAAGCCTGCGGTCTCGGTCGCCAGCTGGCGAAAGCGCAGCATGCCTTCCGGGCTGTCGTGGAACCACCACGCCGGGCCGAGGCGCAGGACCGGGTAGTGGCCCGCCAGCGGCGCCAGCTCGCGCGAGTAGACGTCCTCGTCGAGCGTGAACAGGATGACCGTCAGGTTGCGCTCGTTGCCGAAGCGATCGAGCAACGGCTTCAGCGCGCGGACGTACTCGGTCGCCATCGGGATGTCGGCGCCCTTGTCGCGGCCGAAGTCGCGGAAGATCGCCGGGTTGTGGTTGCGCATCGAGCCGGGGTGGATCTGCAGCACCAGCCCGTCGTCGACGCTCATCCGCGCCATCTCGGTCAGCATCTGGCCGCGGAACTGCTCGGCCTCGGCCGGCGAGATCGTCCCGGCCAGCGCGCGCTGGAACAGGCGGTCGCAGTCGGCCGCGGTGAGGTCGCAGGTCAACGCCGTCGGATGGCCGTGGTCGGTCGACGTCGCCCCCATCGACTTGAAGTACGCGCGGCGGTTGCGGTGCGCGGCGAGGTAGCCCGGCCAGGTGAGGGTGTTCTCGCCGGTCAGCGCGCCGAAGCGCTCGACGTTGTCGCGGAAGCCCTCGAACTCCGGGTCGACCACCGGGTCGGGGCGGTACGCGGTGACCACGCGCCCCTTCCAGCCGCTGGCGCGGATCTTCTGGTGCTGGGCCAGCGGATCGAGCGGCGACTCGGTGGTCGCGATCACCTCGATGTTGAAGCGCTCGTACAGCGCCCGCGGCCGGAACGCCGGGGTGGCCAGCGCCGCGTTGATGCGGTCGAAGATGCGATCCGCCGATTCCGGCGTCAGCCGCTCGTCGATGCCGAACACCGTGGCGAACGCGTGGTCGAGCCACGTCCGCGTCGGCGTGCCGCGGAACAGGGGGTAGTGGGACGCGAACAGGCGCCAGATCTTGCGCGCATCCTGTTCGACCGGCGCGCCGTCGCGCCGCGGGATGCCGAGGTCCTCGAGCCGGACGCCCTGGCTGTAGAGCATCCGGAACGCGTAGTGGTCCGGCGTGATGAACAGCGCCGAGGCGTTGGCGAACGGCGTGTCGTCGGCGAACCACTGCGGATCGGTGTGCCCGTGCGGGCTCACGATCGGCAGGTCCTTGACCGTGGCATAGAGGCTGCGGGCAAGCGTGCGCACCGCGGGGTCGGCCGGGAACAGCCGGTCGGGGTGGAGATTCATCGGTATCGACATGGTGGAAGCTCTTTGCGGTGCCGGCGTTGGCCGGGAATGTGGCTTGATCGGCGGTTCCGCCCGGTGGCCCTTTCAGGCCCGCGCCAGGTGCGCGGCCAGCGTTTTGCGCACGCCGTCGCGCCAGAGCGCCTCGACGTTGCGCGTCACGGCGCTGCGGAACGCCGGGTGCGCCGAGAGATCGTCGCCGAACACCGCGGTGAGGTCCAGGAATCCCGCGGCCAGGCGCGCGGGGTCGCCGCCGGCGCGTTGCGCGATCGCGGCGAAGGTCGGCGCCATCGGATCGGACACCGCGATCGGCTTGCCGGCCTCGTCGGTGCCGCTCGCGTAGCGGATCCAGCCGGCGACCGCGAGCGCGAGGTGGGCGTAGCTGCCGCCGGCCGCCAGCCGGTCGCGCACCGTATTGAGCAGGCGCTGCGGCAGCTTCTGCGAGCCGTCCATCGCGATCTGCTGGGTGCGGTGCGGCAGCGCGGTGTTGCGGAAGCGCACCAGCAGCATCCGCGCGTAGGCGTGGAGGTCGACACCCGCCGGCGCGACCACCGTCGGGATGATCTCCTCGGCCATCTGCCGCTCGATCAGACGCGCGAGCTCCGGATCGGCCGACGCCTGCCAGATGGTCTCGAAGCCGGCCAGGAAGCCCAGGTAGGCCAGCGTCGAGTGGCTGCCGTTCAGGAGCCGCAGCTTCATCGTTTCGAACATTCCGACGTCGTTGGTGAACTCGGCGCCGACGGTTTCCCACGCCGGCCGCTCGGCCGCGAAGCGGTCCTCGATCACCCACTGCCGGAACGGCTCGGCCACGACCGGCACCGCATCGGCGACGCCGAGGAGGCGCGCCACCTCGGCGACGTCGGCCGGCGTGGTCGCCGGCACGATCCGGTCGACCATCGTGCACGGGAACGTCACGTGACGGCCGATCCAGTCGGCGAGCGAGGGGTCGACCGACTGCGCGAACGCGCCGACCATGCCCTCGACCAGGTGACCGTTGTGCGGAAGGTTGTCGCAGCAGACGACGGTGATGGGGCCGCTGCCCGCCGCGCGCCGCGCGGCGAGGCCGGCGACCAGCAAGCCGGGCGCCGAGACCGCCTGCGCGGGCTGCGCGCGATCGTGGACGATGTCGGGGTGCGCGGGATTGAGCTTGCCCGTCGCCGGGTCGTGGCAGTAGCCCTTCTCGGTCACGGTCATCGTCACCACCTTGACCGCCGGGTCGGCGAAGCGCGCCATCAGCCGCGCGCGGTCGGTGCCGAGGAACAGCGCCTCGCGCAGCGACCCGATCACGCGGGGCTGCACGCCGTCGCTGCTCTTCTGCAGCACGGTGTACAGCCCGTCCTGGGCGTTGAGCGCGTCGATGGACAGCGGCGACGGCAGGTTCACGCCGCAGATGCCCCAGCGCGGATCGGCACGCAGCAGATCGTCGGTGAAGACCGCCTGGTGGGCGCGATGGAAGGCGCCGATCCCCAGGTGGATGATGCCCACCCGCACCGCGGTGGGGTCGTAGTCGGGACGCGTTACGCCGGCGGGAAGGCCGGCGAGGGTGGCAAGGTTGAGTGTGGTCATGATCCTATTTCGGCAGGTAACCAAAGGTTTGCGGCAGCCACATCGAGAATGCCGGCACGTAGGTGACGATCAGCAGCGCCGCGGTCAGCGACAGGTAGAACGGCGCGATCGTCTTCATCACCTGCTCGACCGATATCTCCCCGATGGCGCAACCGACGAATTGCGTCGTCCCCACCGGTGGCGTGTTGAGCCCGAGCGCGGCGTTGATCAGCAGCATCATCCCGAACTGCACCGGGTCCATTCCGTACTGCATGCAGATCGGCAGGAAGATCGGCGTGCAGATGAGGATCGTCGCCGCCATGTCGAGGAAGGTGCCGAGCAGGAACAGGATGATGTTGACCAGCATGAAGACGATCCACGGCGTGGTCGTGATGCTGGAGATTGCGGCACCGGTGGCCTCGGCGACGCTGTACAGGCTCATCAGGTAGCCCAGCACCGCCGAGACCCCGATCAGCAGCAGCACGACGCCGGTCTTCTTCACCGCCCGCGCCGCGGCCTTCAGGAAGTCCGCCCACGACAGGCTGCGATAGACGAACACGGTGATCAGCAGCGCGTAGAGCACGGCGACCGACGCCGACTCGGTGGCGGTGAACACGCCGGAGAGAATGCCCGCGACGATGATGACCACGACGAACAGTCCGGGCAGCGCCGCCGCCAGCGAGTGAAGGACGATGTCCCAGCCGGGGAAGGTTCCGGAAGGATAGCCGCGCTTGACGGCGACCGCGTAGGCGGCGACGAGGTTGCAGATCGTCAGCACCAGCGCCGGCACCAGGCCGGCGAGGATCAGCGCGGCGATCGACACCTTCCCGCCCGCCGCCAGCGAATAGATGATCATGTTGTGGCTGGTCGGCATCAGCGCGCCGACCAGTGCGGCGTGCGTGGTGACGTTGACCGCGTAGTCGACGTCGTAGCCTTCCTTCTTCATCATCGGGATCATCACCGCGCCCATCGCCGACACGTCGGCGACCGGCGAGCCGGAGACGCCGCCGAACAGCGTGCAGGCGACGACGTTCGACATCCCGAGCCCGCCGCGGACGTGGTTGACGAGGCTCTTGGCCAGCTCGACGATCCGGTGGGCGATGCCGCCGTAGAGCATCAGCTCGCCGGCGAAGATGAAGAAGGGGATGGCGAGGAACGAGAACACCGTCATCCCGGAGACCATCCGGCCGAAGACCACCGCCACCGGCAGGCCTTCGTAGAGGATGGTGATGACCGACGAGAGGCCGATCGCGAACGCGACCGGGACGCCCAGGATCAGGAAGACGAGGAACAGGACGGAGAGGATGGTCAGTGCCATGACGGGATCACTTCCTCGCCCTTGACCAGCGCGATGATGTGCTCGATGGAGAACAGCACGATCAGCGCACCCGCGATCGCCACCGGCACGTGATTGAGGCCCTCGGGGATGCCCAGCGTCGGGATCTTGTAGCCCATCACCGACTCGGCCAGGATCGTTCCCTGCCACGCCATCATCGCGCCGAACATCGCCGAGAGGACGTGGATCAGGATCTCGAGCTTGCGCCGCTTCTCCGGCGTGACCCACACCAGCAGCGACTCCATGCCGATGTGGCCGGCGTCGCGGACGCCCACGGCGGCACCGAGCATCGTGACCCAGAGCACCAGCACCAATGCCAGTGCTTCGGCCCAGGTCGGCGTGTCATTCAGTATGTAGCGGCCGAAGACCTGGTACAGCACGCAGACGACGATGACCAGGAGCCCCGTCACTGCGGCGACCATGCAGAACTTCGCCAGTGCGGCATTGAACCGGGTGAGCATCACGACGACCTCGCAAGGTGAAGCGGCCCGGAGCGGAGCCGCCCCGGGCCGCGGTTTGACAGCCTACTTGGTGTCCTGCACGGCCTTGACCATCGCCTTCAGCTTCGGCGTCGTGATGAACTTGTCGTAGACCGGGCCCATGACGTCCTGGAACGACTTCTTGTCGACCTCGACCACCTGCGCGCCGCCGGCGAGCACTTTCGCCTTGGACGCGGCTTCCTTCTCGTCCCAGAGCTTGCGCATGTAGGGCACCGACTCCTTCGCCGCGTCGCGGAAGATCTTCTGCTCCTCGGGGGTCAGCCCGTCGTAGACCTTCTTCGACATCAGCAGCATTTCCGGCGCCATCGAGTGCTCGGTCATCGCGTAGTACTTGGCGACCTCGAAGTGGCGCGAGGTGTCGAACGACGGGAAGTTGTTCTCGGCGCCGTCGACGGTGCCGACCTTCAGCGCCGTGTAGACCTCGCCGTAGGGCATCGGCGTCGCGTTGGCGCCCATCGCCTGCAGCAGCGAGACCCAGAGGTCCGACTGCTGGACGCGGATCTTCATGCCCTTGGCGTCGGCCAGCGACTTGACCGGCTTCTTGACGGTGTACAGCGAACGCGCGCCCGAGTCGTAGAACGCGAGGCCGACGAAGCCCTGCGCCTCGGCGGCCTTGAGGATCTCGTCGCCGATCGGGCCGTCGAGCACCTTGCGCATGTGTTCCTTGGAGCGGAACAGGAACGGCATCGTCGGCACCATCGTCTCGGGCACGATGTTGTTCATCGGCGCGACGTTGATGCGCACCAGGTCGAGGCCGCCGAGCTTGGTCTGCTCGATCGTGTCCTTCTCGCTGCCCAGCGTGCCGCCGACGTAGGTCTTGATCGTGTGCTTGCCGTTGGTCTTCTTGCTGATGATCTCGCTCATGTAGTTCACGGCCATCACCGTCGGATAGTCGGCGGGATGGACGTCGGAGTTGCGGAACTCCTTGGCGGCGACCGGCAGGGCGACGGCGATCATGGCGAGCGCCGCGGCGACGCGGGTCATGCGGGGAAGCATTTGACTCATGATGAAAGAACCTCCTTAGTGGGAACGGCCTGCGGCGGAACGCCGCGCGGATGGTGACTGCGACTGCGACTGCTTGCGTTTCTTCGCCGCCGGAGCGGCGAGCGGTACGGCGGACGGAGAAAAACCATCGTCCAGCTCGTCCCAGCGCTGCTGGAACTCGCGGACGACGCGCTGCAAATGGGCGATCATCGCCGCGCGCGCGGCCGCGGGATCGTGCCGCTCGAGCGCGGCGACGATCGCCGCGTGGTCGTCGAGGGTGCTGGCGCGCAGCGCCGGCGTGTGGAAGTGGCCTTCGAGCCGGGTCCAGAGACTGCCGCGGCGCTGGTCCCAGAGCGTCCCCACCAGGAGCGGCAGCGCGCCGTTGCCGCTGGCCTCGGCGATCAGCGTGTGGAATTCGCGATCGGCGGCGTCGCGGGTCGCGAAGTCGTCGTCGCTGCGGCGCATCGTGGCGATGGTCGCCTGCAGCCGGCCGACGGTCTCGGCGTCCGCGCGGGGCGCGCAGCGAGCGCGGCCGCCTCGCCTTCGACGAGTTCGCGCGCGGCCAGCAGGTCGAAGGGGCCCGGGCCGTCGTCCCGGACCGCCGGCGCGGCGGTGGCGGTCACGAAGATGCCGGTGCCGACGCGAACCTCGACCCGGCCCTCGATCTCGAGCGCCAGGATGGCTTCGCGGACGGACGTGCGGGAGACGCCGAGCAGCACCGCGAGTTCGCGTTCCGGCGGGATGCGGGAGCCGACGGGGAACTCCCCCCGGTCGATCAGCGCGGCGATCTGCCCGGCGATCTGCCGGTAGAGGCGCAGCGACTCGACGACCTGCAGCGGCACAGCGATGCTCCCTTGCCGGAATCGGCGGCGGGCCAGCGTCGGGCAGACGATGGAGCCTCCGGGATGTCGCCCGCCGGTTCTGGGTGCCCGCGGTGCGATAGCGACACTCTAATCCTGCCGCCACGCTCAGGTCAAGTGGTCCAACCACCCGACCAACGGGCGGCAGACCGCCGCGAAGGCGGTCAGTCGACGCAGGAGAACTCGAGGACCTCGGTCGGATCCTCGGCGTAGGGGTGGCCGAAGCTCAGGCGCCCGCGTCCGCGCAGCACCATCTCCTCGCGCCGCAGCAGGATCTCGTCGTCCCCGGCGATGGTGCAGTAGGTGCCGTTGGAGCTCTGGTCGACGAGCACGAACTTGTCGCGCCGGCGCTCGATCCGCGCGTGCCGCCGCGACGCAGCGTGATCGGCGATCACGAGGTCGTTGCCGGACTCGCGGCCGATGGCCAGCACGGCGGTCGACGCGTCCAGCGTGATCAGCCGCGACCCGTGCTTCAAGCGCAGGAAGGCGCGCGTCACCGTCGGCCGGTTGGCGAGCGAGGTGAGCTCGGTCTCCGACTCCTGCCACACCAGCTCGACGATGCCGATGTCCTCGCTCTTGCCCTTGACCGTGTATGCGTTCTGGTTGCGGACGCGGGCGCGCAGCGCGGGCGGCAGCGACGACAGTGTCGACACCGACACCAGCGTCTCGCCCCCCTTGGCGAGGTCCGACAGCCGGGACGCGAGGTTCACCGCGTCGCCGAACACGTCGTCGTCGACGCCGACCACCGGGCCGAAGTGCATGCCGATGCGGATCGCCAGCGGAGCGCCCCGCGAGGTGCGCTCCCGCGCGACGCGCGTCTGCATGTCGATCGCAGCGTAGGCGGCGTTCGCCGCGTAGGGAAAGACCACCAGCGAGCCGTCGCCGATGGTCCGCACCACACGCCCGGCGTGCTCCTCGCTGCTGCCGCGGATGATCTCGAGGCAGCGGCCGACGGTATGCAGCGCCTCGGCGTCGCCCAGCGTCTCGTACAGGTGCGTGCTGCCGGAGACGTCGGCGAAGAGGACGGCAACCTCGCGGGGACTCGATTCCATGGACGGCGCGCGGGAGTTCGGAAGTTGATCGCCCGGTCCGCCTTCGGGCCGGGGAGCGGCCCGCGGCGGCGGGATCGGGGCAGTATAAGGCATGCCCGCGCGGCGCTTCCACCCGGCCGCGGCGAACGGCCGGCCGGAGCGCGCGACGCGGCGGCCCGCGGCGGGGCGGCGACGGCGCGGCACTTGCGGCGCGGCGGTGGGCGCAGTATGTTCGCCGCTTCGCCGATCGACGTGAACGCTCTCCGGGGGGAGCGCCTGGCATGGACAAACTGGGGCGCTACCAGATACGCGAGATGATCGGCGAGGGCGCGATGGCCCGCGTCTACAAGGCCTACGACCCGGAGATCGACCGCACGCTCGCGATCAAGGTGCTGAAGCCGCACCTGTCCAAGGACGACCAGTACCGCGGGCGCTTCCTGCGCGAGGCCCGCGCCGCCGGCGTGCTGTCGCATCCGAACATCGTCACCATCTTCGACGTCGGCGTCGAAGGCGAGGTGCCGTACATCGCGATGGAGCTGATCGACGGCATGACGCTCGGCGACCTCATCCGGACCGAGCGGCAGTTCACCGTGCGCGAAATCGTCGACATCGGCATCGAGCTCACCCGGGCGCTCGACTTCGCCCACCGCAAGGGCATCGTCCACCGCGACGTCAAGCCCGGCAACGTGATGATGGTGCAGGACCGGAACACGGTGAAGGTCACCGATTTCGGCATCTGCCAGGTCGACAGCGCCGACGCGACCGAACTGACGCAGCAGACGCGCCTCGGCGACGTCCTCGGCACCCCCAACTACATGTCGCCCGAGCAGGTGGCCGGGGGCAAGGTCGACGCCCGCTCCGACCTGTTCTCGGTCGGGGTCGTGCTCTACCGGCTGATCACCGGCGTGCTCCCCTTCGAGGGCGACTCGGTGATCACCGTCGCGTACAAGATCGCGCAGGCCGAGGCGCCGGCGGTGGAGCAGCTGCGTCCCGGCATCCCGCTGTCGCTGCGCCGCGCCGTCGACCGGGCGCTGAAGAAGCAGCCCGAGAAGCGGTTCCAGACCGGCGAGGAGTTCGCGCAGGCGCTGATCGCGATCGCCCGCGAGCTGGCCGAAGAGGAGGAGCGGCGCGGCGCCAAGCGCGGGCTGTCGCTGGGATTGCGCTGGGCGCTGACGATGACCGCGCTGGTGGCGCTGACGATGACGGTCGCCGCGACGCTGCTCTATCACCGCCAGTACGAGGCGATGATGGACCAGGTCAAGGGCTACGGCGGTTCGCTGGCCAAGTTCATGGCCACGCAGAGCGCCGTGCCGCTGCTGTCGGAGGACTGGGACGGCATCGACGTCTTCATCCAGGAGACGCGCAACCGCCAGGACTTCGACTACATCCGCGTGATCGACCACGAGAACATCGTCCGCGGCAGCAACGTCGCGGCGGAAGTCGCGAAGACGTACGCGGCGCCGGCGGCGAAGTCCCTCCCGTCGCTGGACCCCGACGTCAAGGTGCAGAACCACCGGATCGCCGACGGTCGCTCGGTGCTCGATTTCGCCGCCCCGGTGCTGTTCCAGGGCAAGGAGATCGGCCAGGTGCACCTCGGCATCTACGAGGCGCCGCTGGCGGCGGTCGCCCGGCTGATGCTGGTGCTGCTGGGGGTGCTGACACTGGTCACCACGGCGGCGGTGGCGCTGGGCACCTACCTGCTGGCGCGCCGCCTCATGGGACCGATCCGCGTGCTGCGCAACTCGCTCGCCGAAGTCGCTGCCGGTCGCTACGATTACCGGATCGGCGACCCGCGCAGCGACGAACTGGGCTTGCTGTACCGGGACTTCGATCGCGCCGCCGCGGCGTTGCAGGCGCGTCACGAGCCGCCGCCGGCGCCCGAGGCGGCGGCAGCGCCCGCGCGGGCCGGGCCGCATGGCTAGCGGGACCTTGCGCCGCGTCGCGCTCGCCGCACTGCCGTGGATCGCGGTGCTGCTGCAGGGCGGCTGCGCCGACGCGCCAACGCGGCCCGTGGCGCCGGTGCCGACGCCGGTGGCCGCGGCGCTCGCCGCCGAGGTCGCGCGCGACGACGACTTCGTCCTCGTCCGCGCCGCGCCGGGCGACACCGCGGCGACGCTCGCGCAGCGCTACCTGGGCGACCGCGAGAAGGCGTTCTGGATCGTCGAGCGCAACGGCGGCACCGAGGTGACGGCGGGCGAGATCGTGGCGATCCCGCGCCGGTCGCAGAATCCCGCCGGCGTCGAGAGCGGCGGGTTCCAGGCGGTCCCGATCCTCTGCTATCACCGCTTCGGCCCGCGGGCGGCACCGCTGACGGTGACTCCCGCGGCGTTCGAGGCGCAGATGGCCTACCTCGCCCGGAACGGCTACACGGTGATCCCGGTCGCCCGCCTGGCCGCGTTCCTGCAGGGCGAGCTGCCGCTGCCCAAGAAGACGGTCGCCATCACCATCGACGACGGCTATCGGTCGACCTACGACATCGCCTTCCCGATCCTCGCCCGGCACGGCTTCCCGGCCACGCTGTTCCTCTACAGCGACTTCGTCGGCGCCGGCGACGCCTTGAGCTGGGCGCAGATGAAGGAGATGCAGGCCTCCGGTATCGTCGACGTCCAGCCCCACTCCAAGACGCACACCAACCTGACGCAGAAGCTGCCCGGGGAGACCGACGCCCAGTATCGCGACCGGCTGCGGCGCGAGATCGACGCGCCGGTCCGCGCCATCCACGACCGGCTCGCGACCGCCAGCACGGTGTTCGCCTATCCCTACGGCGACGTCAACGACGCGGTGGTCGCGCAGCTGCAGCGCCGCGAACTCGGCTTCGGCGTCACCGTGACGCCGGGCGGCAACGGCTTCTTCGCCTACCCGTTCTACCTCCGCCGCAGCATGGTGTACGGAACCGACTCGCTCGACGCGTTCAAGGCGAAGCTGGCGACCTTCGTGGCGCACCCCGCCCGCCCCTGAGAGGCTGCGAGTCTTTCGCTCATGCCCGCTCCTCACGCCAGAAGGCGCCCACTCGTCGTTGCCAATGCCCGCCACAGCCCGCGCTAAGTGGCCCCGCGTCGGGACCGGTCCCCCCCCCCCCCCGCATGCCCGAAGAACTCTCAGCCTCTGACTCGATGCGCGCCTCGACCCGCTGGCTGCCCCTGTTCGCCGTCGTCGTGACGGCCTGCGCGCCGCAGCCCCCGCTGCCCGACGCGGCCCCGCCGCCGCCCGCGGTCGCGCCGGCGCGTTCCGACGTCGATCGCGCGGTGGAGCGCCACCGGCAATTCGCCCGGCAGCAACTCGCCGCCGGCAATCTCGCCGCGGCCGCGGCGGAGTGGCAGATCCTGACCCTGCTCGCCCCGGACAACGCGGAATTCCGGCGCGAGCTCGACGCGACGCGCGCAGCCGCGCGGCGCGGTGCGCAGGAGAAGCTCGACGCGGCGCGCGCCGCCCAGCGCAGCGGCCAGACCGAGCGGGCGATCCAGCTCCACGTCCAGGCGCTGGCCCTCGATCCGGCCAGCGCCGAGGCCGCGCGGGCACTGCGCGAGCTCGATCGGCAGAAGTACGCGCGCATTCAGCAGGACCGCGCCGCGCGGGCGAAACCCGACGCCGTCGCCGCGGGCGCCCCGGCAACGGCGCGGAGCGCATCGGCCGACGCCGCCGGCGACGGCTACGACGTCGAGCAGGCGCTGGCGATGCTCGCCGCCGGCGACCTGGCCGGGGGACTGCGCGATCTGCGGGCATGGGTCGCGGCCAATCCACGCCAGCGGGCCACGCGCCTGCGGATCGGCGCCGCGGTCTTCGACAAGGGGCGCGAGCAGGAGGCGAGCGGCGCCCGCGAGCAGGCGCTGTCGACGTACGAGTCCGCGGTGGCGCTGCGCGGCGACGCGCCGCCGGAGTGGGCGGCGCGAATCGCGCCGCTGAAGAAGTCGGTGGCCGAGGAACTGTACGAAGCCGGCGTCCGCGCCTCGCGCAGCGACCTCAAGCGGGCGATCGCCCAGTGGGAGGCCTGCCTGCGCCTCGACCCGCAGCACGCGCGCGCGTCCGCCCGGCTGCAGGAAGCGCGCCGGCTGCAGGCGCGGGTGCAGCGCATCGAGGACGGCACCGCGCCCAAGTGACGCCGGCCGCGGTCACTTGCCGCCGAACTTCTCCGTCATCTTCTTCTTGAGCTCGAGCGCACGCTCGCGTTCGAGCCGGGCCTTGCGGTTGGCGGGGTCGAGCTCGAGGATGCGGTCCCACTTCGCGATCGCGAGATCGAGGTTCTGGCGCTGGAAGGCCTGTGCGGCCTCGCGATCGTAGCTGCGGATCAGCGCCGCCCGGGTGCCGTCGCGTTGCCGGGTCAGCGCCTCGTTGCCGGGGAAACGCTGCAGCGATTCGCTCAATGCCGCGTAAGCGCCCTCGAGGTTGCCCTTCGCTTCGAGTTCGCGCGCCCGCCGCTGCGCCTGCAGCACCTCGTCGCTCGATTTCGCCTCGGGCTCGGCGGCCACCGGCGGCCGGGCGGTCGCCTCGGCCGGCTCGGGAGGCTTAGGCGACGTCGCCGGGGGCGGCGCCTTGCCCGGGATCCTGAGCACCTGTCCGGCCGCGAGGCGGCTCGGATTGGCCATGTCGTTGTACTTGGCGAGGATGTAGAAGCGGAAGCGGTCGCCGAGGAACTGCTGCGCGAGCTTCGACAGCGAGTCGTCGCGCTGCACGGTGTAGCGGAAGTACACCGGGCCCAGTTCCTTCTGCGCGTCGGCGCGGACCTGGTCGAGAAGCTTCCGCGCGAGCTCGTTGGTCGCGTCCAGCGCCAGCGCCTTGTCGAGCGTCGCGCGGGCGGCGGCCTCGTCGCCGTTCTGCAGCAGGTCGACCGCCTCGATGGCGAGCTTCTGCGCCTGCGTCTTCGCCTGTGCCGGGGTGAGCTCGGGCGCGGGCGGCGGCGGCGCCGGCGCCGCCGCCTCCGGCGCAGGCGCGACCGGTGCCACGGGGGCCGGCGCCGGTGGAGGCGCGGCGGGCGGCGTGGCGCAGCCGGCGACGACCAGCGCGATCACCGCGCCCAGTGCCGCCCGTCGCCATGCGCGTTGCCCGACGTTGCCGCTGCCCATTGCCCCCTGCCTCCTCGTGCTCGTCCCGTCGCGTCGTCGATCCCGGTCCGCGAAGCCGGATTCTGCACCTCGGCCGCTCGGGTTGCCAACGTCCGCGGGAAAATTCATCGTCCGGTGGTCCGCGCGACCCGCCCGGGCCGCGCGCTCAGGCGGCGAGGAAGTGCCCCGATTTGCCGCCGGACTTCTCCAGCAGGCGAAGGCCCTCGATGCGCATCGCGCGGTCGGCGGCCTTGCACATGTCGTAGACGGTCAGCAGACCCACCGCCGCCGCGGTCAGCGCCTCCATCTCGACCCCGGTCGGTCCGCGGGTCTCGGCCACGACCTCGATCGTCACGGCAACGGCGCCCCGATCGATCGCGAACTCGACCGCCACGCGGGTCAGCGGCAGCGGATGGCACAGCGGAATCAGCTCGGCGGTGCGCTTGGCCGCCTGGATCGCCGCGATCCGCGCCACGCCGAGGACATCGCCCTTGTTCGCGCTGCCCTGCTCGATCAGCGCCAGCGTGGCGGGCGCCATCACGATGCGCCCGCCGACCCGCGCGACACGTCGGGTCGCGTCCTTGCCGCCCACGTCGACCATGTGCGCCTGACCCGCCGCATCGAAGTGGGTAAAATGGGCGCCGGAATCCGCTGCCGCGGATGGTTGGGCAGACAGCGACGCCCCGGCCGGCGGGGTCGGTGAACGCGTGCGCTTCGCTTGCACCCTGGCCACGAGGCAGTCCTCCCTTTGAACTTCGGCTGTCCGCGGCCATCTTAGCATCAGGTCCGACCCTCCCTTGCCATCGATGCCCTCCGTTCGACCCACGCCGCGCCGCGAACCGGCCCCGCCGCTTCGTCGCCTCGCGGCCGGCGTCCTGGCGCTCGCACTGGCGCTGCAACCCGTGGGCCCCGGGGTTGCGACACTCGCCCAGGCGCAGCGCCTGCCCGACCTGGGCGACGAGTCCGAGGCCGGGGTCACGCCGTCGCAGGAGCGCAAGCTCGGCGAAGCGATCGTCGGGCAGATCCGCGCGGCGGGTGGCTACCTGGACGACCCCGAGGTCAACGACTATCTCAACGAGCTCGGCAACCGGCTGGTGGCCGTCGCCGCCGACCGCTTCGACTTCGAGTTCTTCGCGGTGCCCGACCCCGGGATCAACGCCTTCGCGCTGCCCGGCGGCTTCATCGGCGTGAACACCGGGCTCGTCCTGCTGGCGCAATCCGAGTCCGAGCTCGCGTCGGTGCTGGCGCACGAAATCACCCACGTGACGCAACGCCACTACACGCGGTCGCTGGCGGGCCAGCAGCGCTCGCTGCTGTACTCGCTCGCGGCGCTCGCGGTTGCCGTCGCGGCGTCGCGCTCCGGCTCGTCGTCGGCGGGCCAGGCGACGTCGGCGGCGATCGCCTCGTCGCAGGCGCTGGCCATCCAGACCCAGCTCAACTACACCCGCGAGCACGAATACGAAGCCGACCGCATCGGCTACCAGCGCCTCGTGTCCGCCGGTTTCGACCCGAACAGCATGGCGGTGTTCATGGACCGGCTGCAGAAGTCCGGCCGCTTCAGCGACAGCAACGCGCCGTCCTACCTGCGCTCGCACCCGATCACCTACGAACGCGTGGCCGAAGCCCAGGCGCGCGCGCACGGCGAGCCGTACCGCCAGGTCCGTGACTCGCTCGACTTTCACCTGGTCCGCGCGCTGCTCCGGAGCTACACCGGCACCGACCGCGAGGCCGTCGCCTATTTCCGGGCCGCGCTCGCCGATCGCAAGTTCAACAACCCGATCGCGACCCGCTACGGGCTGGTCGCGGCGCTGCTGCGCGCCCGCGACATCCCGCGCGCGAAGCAGGAGCTCGCGACGCTCGAGCAGGAGGCGCCGGCGCACCCGATGATCGACGCCATGGCCGGCCACGTGCTGCTCGAAGCCGGCGAGTTCCCCGCTGCCGTCACCCGCTTCGAGCAGGCGCTCGCCAAGTACCCGAACAAGATGCAGCTGGTCTACGACTACCCGGACGCGCTGAACAAGGCGGGCCGCGGCGCCGACGCGGTGGCGTTCGTCGAGCTGCAGCTGGTCCGCTTCCCCGGCAACGGCCCGCTGCACCGCATCGCCGCGCGCGTCTACGGTGCCCAGGGCAAGCGGCTGCTGCAGCACCGCCACCAGGGCGAGTACTACGCCTGGGCCGGCGACCTGCGCGGCGCCGTGCTGCAGATGGAGCTCGCGGCGAAGGCCGCCGACGGCGACTTCTACCAGTCCTCGGTGGTCGAGACGCGGCTGCGTGCGCTGCGCCGCGATCTCGCCGAGCAGCAGGCCGCGATGGCCAAGAGCGGCTGATTCGCGGGCGGCACCACGCCGGCGGCCGCCCGACCCTTTCGCAATCCCCTTCCCCGGTTCGATGATGGCCAACGCCACGCCCTCCCCTTCCGCCCGGCCGCCGGGCTCGCGGCGACTGCTCGTTGTCGCGCTCGCCCTGCTGCTGCTCGCCGCCGCCGGCGCCCTCGCCTGGCGCTTCCTGGGCGCGGGCGCCGCCGGCCCGTCGTTCCGCGTCGCCAAGGTCGAGCGCGGCAACATCACCGCCGTCGTCTCCGCCTCGGGATCGCTGTCCGCGGTCACCACCGTCGTCGTCGGCTCGCAGATCTCCGGCCAGATCAAGGAGCTGTTCGTCGACTTCAACAGTCAGGTCAGGAAGGGCCAGCTGCTTGCGCGCATCGACCCCGAGACCTACGAGCTCAAGGTGCGCCAGGCCGAGGCCGACCTCGAGGCGGCACGGACCCAGCTGCTCAACCAGCAGGCGAACGGGCTGACGCTGCGCTCGCAGGCGACGCGCACGCGGATCCAGGCCAACGACGCGAAGAGCGACCTCGACCGCAAGGAGTCGCTGTTCAACAAGGGCTTCATCTCCGGGGCCGAGCGCGACAAGGCGAAGTTCACCTTCGACGCGGCGGCTGAAGCCGTGACCACCGCCGAAGCGCAGATCCGCGCCGGCGACGCGCAGGTGGCCAACGCCGCCGCGATCGTCAAGCAGCGCGAGGCCGCGCTCGCCGGCGCGCGGGTCGATCTCGCCCGCACGGCGATCGTCGCGCCGGTCGACGGCATCGTCATCTCCCGCCAGGTCGACGCCGGGCAGACGGTCGCGGCGAGCCTCAACACGCCGACGCTGTTCTCGATCGCCCAGGACCTGCGCGAGATGCAGGTCGAGGTCGCCATCGACGAGTCGGACATCAGCCGGATCAGGTCGGGGCAGCGGGTCACGTTCACCGTCGACGCGTACCCGACGCGCACGTTCGAGGGCAAGGTGCGGCAGATCCGCAAGGCGGCGCAGACGCTGCAGAACGTGGTCACCTACACGGTCGTCGTGGCCACCGAGAATCCCAACCTGCTGCTGGTGCCCGGCATGACCGCCAACGTGCGCATCGTCGCCGACTCGCGCGAGGGCGTTCTTAAGGTGCCCAACGCGGCGCTGCGCTTCCGCCCGCCCGGGGCCGTCGCCGCCAGGGACGTCGAGCCGGCCGCCAACGCCGCCAACGCCGGCGGCGGCGCGGGCGGCGGCGATCCGCAGGCCCGGCGGCAGCGCCTCGTCGACGAACTCAAGCTCGACGCCGCGCAGCAGGCGCGCCTGGACGAGATCTTCGCCGAACTGCGCGCGCGGATGGCCGAGCTGCGCGACGTGCCGGAGGCCGACCGGCGCACGCGCGGCGAGCGCCTGCGCGGCGACATGCGGCAGAAGATCAACGCCATGCTGAATCCCGAACAGCAGCGCAAGTACGCCGAAGTCGTCGCCAGCGAAACCGGCCGCGGCGGCGGCAGCAGCGGACGCGTCTACGTCGACGACGCCGGCCAGCCGAAGGAGGTGGCGCTGCGCCTCGGGCTCACCGACGGCAACGCCACCGAGGTCGTCGGCGGGGCGCTGGCCGAGGGTGCCGAGGTCATCGTCGGCAGCAACGCGCCGGCCGCGGCGGGCTCGCGCCCGGCGGCGAGCGCCCCGCGCCTCCCGTTCTGAACTTCCGCTCCGTCATGGCGCCTCCCCCGCTGATCGCGGTCCGCGACCTGACCAAGGTCTACACGCTGGGCGAGACCGAGGTACACGCCCTCGCCGGCATTTCGGTCGACATCGCCGAGGGGGAGTTCGTCGCCGTGATGGGACCGTCGGGGTCGGGCAAGTCGACGTTCATGAACCTGATCGGCTGCCTCGACACGCCGACCTCCGGCAGCTACCGGCTCGCCGGCGACGACGTCGCGCACATGGATCGCGATGCGCTCGCGCGCGTGCGCAACCGGCGGATCGGCTTCGTCTTCCAGCAGTTCAACCTGCTGCCGCGCACCTCGGCGCTGGAGAACGTCGAGCTGCCGCTGCTGTACGCGGGCACGCCGCCGGCGGCGCGCCACGCCAGCGCGCGGCAGAAGCTCGCGGCGGTCGGGCTCGCCGACCGCGAGCACCATCATCCGGCGCAGCTCTCCGGCGGGCAGCAGCAGCGGGTCGCGATCGCCCGGGCGCTGGTCAACGATCCCAAGCTGATCCTCGCCGACGAGCCGACCGGGGCGCTGGACTCGACCACCAGCATCGAGGTGATGGCGCTGCTGCAGGAGCTCAACCGGACCGGCATCACCATCGTGCTGGTGACCCACGAGCACGACATCGCCGCCTTCGCCTCGCGCCTGCTCACCTTTCGCGACGGACGCCTGATCGCCGACGCCCCGAACACGCCCGGCGACGCCGCGGCGCTGGCGGCGCGCGCGCAGCAGCCGCCGGCCGCGCTCGTCACGCCATGAACTTCCTCGCCACGCTGCGCATCGCGCTCGCCGCGCTGCGCATCAACAAGCTGCGCTCGGCGCTGACCATGCTGGGCATCATCATCGGCGTCGCCGCCGTCATCACCATGGTCGCGGTCGGCGCGGGCGCGCAGGCGCGGGTCGAGGACCAGATCAAGAGCCTCGGCTCGAACCTCATCATCATCCTCTCCGGCAACTTCACCTCGGGCGGCGTGCGCATGGGCTCGGGCTCGCAGCTCACCATCACCGAGGACGACGCCTACGCGCTGCAGCGCGAAGTGGCCGGCGTCCACGCCGCGGCGCCGCAGCTGCGCGGCTCCGGCCAGGTCGTCTACGGCAACAACAACTGGTCGACGCAGATCTACGGCATCACCCCCGAGTACCTCGAGGCCCGGCAATGGGAGGTTGCCGAGGGGCGCGCCATCGACCCCGCGCACGTCGACGGCGCGACCAAGGTCGTGCTGCTCGGCCAGACGGTGGCGCGCACGCTGTTCGGCGACAGCGATCCGGTCGGCGAGACCATCCGCATCCGCCGCGTCCCGCACACGGTGATCGGCGTCCTCGACCGCAAGGGGCAGAGCATGATCGGCCAGGACCAGGACGACGTCGTGCTGATCCCGATCTCGACCGCCCGGAAGCGGGTGCTGGGCGGCACCCAGGTCAAGAGCCGCAACGTGCAGAGCATCTCGGTGCGGGTGAAGGACGGCGTCGACATGGCGTCCACCGAGCAGGAGATGCGCGACCTGCTGCGCCAGCGGCACAAGCTGCAGCCCAGCCAGGAGGACGACTTCTTCCTGCGCAATCTCTCCGAGGTCCTGGCCGCGCAGGAGGCGTCGTCGCGGATCCTCGCGCTGCTGCTGGCCGCGATCGCCTCGGTGTCGCTCCTGGTCGGCGGCATCGGCATCATGAACATCATGCTGGTCTCGGTGACCGAGCGCACGCGCGAGATCGGGCTGCGGATGGCGGTGGGCGCGCGCGGCCGCGACATCCTCACCCAGTTCCTGGTCGAGGCGGTGACGCTGGCGCTGATCGGCGGCGTGGTGGGCATCGCGCTCGGCGCGCTGGCGTCGTTCCTGGTCGGCCACTTCGCCGGCTGGCGCACCGAGATGAGCGTCGCCGCGGTCGCGCTGGCGTTCGGCTTCGCCGGCGCCATCGGCGTGTTCTTCGGCTTCTACCCGGCGCGCACCGCGTCGCGACTGGCGCCGATCGAGGCGCTGCGGCACGAGTAGCGGCGCGCCGCCGACGCCTTCCTGTCACCTCCGGCAGGTGCGGCGCGGCAGCGGCCGGCGTTAGCTTTCTCCCGACGGCCGGCGCCCCCTGCCCGGCCGCCACCGCGACTCGGGAGGCCCGCATGAAAATCCTTGTCATCGACGATCACCCGCTGATCCTCGACGCCCTCAAGCAGTTGCTGCCGCACCTCGCCAGCGGCATCGAGGTCCGCGCGGCCGCGCACGCCGGCGAGGCGGTCGCGATCCTCGACGACGAGCCGGACGTCGCGCTGGTGCTGCTCGACCTCGCGCTGCCGGGAACGCGAGGGCTCGACCTCCTCGCCGACTTCATGCTCGACTATCCCGGCGTCCCGGTCGTCGTCCTCTCCGCCACCCACGATGACGCGACCGTCAACGCCGCGCTGGCCGCGGGCGCGCGCGGCTTCATCGCCAAGACGGCCAGCGCGAGCGCGCTGCTCGAGGCGCTGCGGCAGGTGCTCGACGGCCTCGTCTGCCGTGCCGCCGATCCGGCGCGGATGCCCGACGGCGACGGCGCGCGCATCGGCCCGGCGGCGCTGGGACTCACCACGCGCCAGGCGGACGTGCTGCGCTTGCTGATCCAGGGCAAGCCCAACAAGCTCATCTGCCGCGCCCTGCGCCTGTCCGAGGGCACCGTCAAGGTCCACGTCAGCGCGATCCTCAAGGCGCTGCACGTCGGCTCGCGGACGCAGGCGGTCGCCGAGCTCGCACGCCGCGGCATCCACGTCGACACGCTGTTCCGCGCGCACTGAGAGGGAACCCAGGGCGAGGCGCTATCGGGTGGATGGGGAGGAGGGGAGAAGGGCAACGCGCGCAGCAGATTCATTCACCGGTTCTGACCCGGGGCCGGCATGCCTGCGCCCAGTGACGCCGCGGTGCCGCTGCTCGCCCGCGCCCTCGCCGACGAGGTCGCGACGCTGTTCGCGTCGTGGCAGCGGACGACGCTGTCGATGCTGCTGGGCGCGCTGATCTTCTCGGTCGTCATGGCCGACACGGCGCCGGCCGCGGGGCTCGCGCTGTGGATCGCCGCGATACTCGCCAACCAGGCCTGGCGCGCGGCGCTGGCGCGTGCCTATCACCGCGCGCGCCCGCCGCCGTCCGCGGCGCGGCGCTGGGGCGCGCGCTGGGCGCTGGGCTCCTTCGTCGCCGGCGGGCTCTGGGGCGCGGCAGCCGTGTGCTTCTATCCCGCGTCGCCCGCGCACCAGGCGCTGCTGATCGTCTGCCTGTTCGGCGTGGCGCTCGGCGGCCTCAACCTCACCGCCGTCTACAAGCCGTCGTTCTACGGCTTCGTGCTGCCGGCGCTGCTGCCGCTGATCCTGCGCGTGGCCTCGGGCGGCGACGACGTGCACCGATCGATCGCCGCCGTGATGAGCGTCGTGCTGCTGTTCCTGCTGGCTTTCGGCCACCAGGTCAATGCGCTGCTCACCCGCTCGCTGATGATCCGCCACGAGAACACCGACCTCATCGCCGAACTCAAGGCCCAGACCGACGCCGCCCAGGGCGCCCGCACCGCCGCCGAGAACGCGAACCGCGCCAAGAGCCAGTTCCTCGCCGCCGCCAGCCACGACCTGCGCCAGCCGCTGCACGCGCTCGGGCTGTTCGCGGCGGCGCTGGCGCTCAGGCTGCGCGACGCCGACCTGCGGCCGCTGGTCGGCAGCATCAACGCCTCGGTCGAGGCGCTGGAGCGGCTGTTCGCCCAGCTGCTCGACCTCTCGCGCCTCGAAGCGGGAGCGCTGCAGGCCGTGGTGACGCCGCTGCCGCTCGCTCCGCTGCTCGAACGCCTGGCCGCCGACTTCGGGCCGCAGGCCGAGGCGAGCCGGCTGCGGCTGCGCATCCGCGCGACGCCGCTCTGGGTCGCCTCCGACCCGGTGCTGCTGGAGCGCATGCTGCGCAATCTGGTCAGCAACGCGCTGCGCTACACGCACGCGGGTGGCGTGCTGGTCGGCGCGCGGCGGCGCGGCGGCGCGGTGCGCATCGACGTCGTCGATACCGGCGTGGGCATCGCCCCCGGCGACCGCGAGCGCGTCTTCGGCGACTTCGTCCAGGTGTCCGCCGCCCCGCGCCACCACGCCGGGGGGCGCGGCATGGGGCTGGGCCTGGCGATCGTGCGCCGGCTGGCCGATCTGCTCGACCACCGGCTGGAGCTCGCCTCGGCGACCGGGCGCGGCTCGCGGTTCTCGATTCTGCTGCCAGTCGTGGCGCCGGCGCCCGCCGCTGCGCGGTCTGCGGCCCCGGCGCGCGTCGCCGTGAGCGAGCCGCGGTCGGCGCCGCCGTTCGCGAACTGCTGCATCGTCGCCATCGACGACGATCCCGCCGTCCTGGCGGCCATGCGCGCGCTGTTCGAGACCCGTGGCGGCAGAGTGATCGCCGCCGTGGATGCCGAGCAGGCGCAGGAGGCCCTCGATCCCTCGGCACTCGCCGGCATCGACCTGATCGTCGCCGACCTGCGCCTCGCCGAGGGTCGCTCGGGTGTGGACGAGATCGCCCGCCTGCGCGCCGCCGCCGGGCACGCGATTCCGGCGTTGATCGTCTCCGGCGACACCGGCGACCCGGCGCCGGGAGAGGTCCGCGCCGCCGGCTTGACGCTGCTGCCGCCGAAGCCGCTGGTGCCGGCGGCGCTGGAAGTCGCGGCGATTGCAGCGATCGGCCGGCGCCAGGCTGCTAGCTGCGAGGTTCGGCGGGCCGCCCCTTCATCCGCTGCCGGAACCCTTCGGCCCGGTTCACCCGCTGGCTCAGGAATTCCCGCACCACCGCCTTCTGCTCGGGCGTGAACGTCGCATAGAGCTGCAGCCAGTCGTCGCGGACCTTCCTCCGCGCCGCCAGGTTGGCGGCCTGCACCTCGTCGGCGACGCTCGCCGCGGCGGCAAGATCCGGCTCGGCCTTGGCCAGCTGGGCGCGCAGCGCGGCGCGCGCCCGCTCGTGATTGGCGCGGCCGGCCTCGCGCGCGGATTTGCCCTGCGCGACCAACTGGTCGAAGCGCTGCTGCTGCGCGGGGTCGAGGTTGAGCTGGGGCTTCAGCGTTGCCAGCGCTTGCCCCATCAACGCATCGCCGGGGCCGCCCGCCCGGCCCGGCCCGCCGTGACCCCAGTGACCGCCGGGGCCGCCGGGGCCGCCGAACGCCGACGCGCTGACCGCGACGCCGAGCGTCAAGGCCAGAATCGCCGCTGCGGTTGCCGTCGCCCGGCGTGCGTCGTGGAGGAGATTGAGAGAGCTGTCGCGTGTCATCGTGGGTCCTTTGTTCTGCGCTGGTTCGGGGAGATGCCGGTGGATGCCGGCCGGAAGCCGCTCGTCGCCGCAGCGCTTCCGTAACGTTCGACCCGATTGTCGCGTGACGTTCCGCTGCACGGAGTGCGGCTTTGCAACCGGAAGTTGCGATCCGGGCGTGGCGTTACAATCCGTTACAACTTCCCGCCGCCTTGCCGCGCCTTCGCGGCGTTTAATCGCTCATGGCCGTCAAGCCTGCTCCCACCCGCATCCTGGTCGTCGACGACGACGTGCGCCTGCGCGACCTCCTCTCGCGCTACCTGACCGAGCAGGGGTTCCAGGTCGCGACGCTTCCCGGACGCGCGCGACGTCGACAAGAAGCTGCAGCGCGATCCGCCGCACCTGCTGGTGCTCGACCTGATGCTGCCCGGCGAGGACGGCCTGGCCGTCTGCCGGCGCCTGCGCGGCAACGGCGAAACGGTGCCGATCGTCATGCTGACCGCCAAGGGGGAGGACGTCGACCGCATCGTCGGGCTGGAGATGGGCGCCGACGACTACCTGCCCAAGCCGTTCAATCCGCGCGAACTCGTGGCGCGGATCAACGCCGTGCTGCGGCGGCAGACCGAGCGCCTCGCGCCCGGCGCCCCGACCGCCGACGGCAAGGCGCTGTTCGGGCCGTTCGAGCTCGACCCCGCCGCACGCACGCTGACCCGCGACGGCAAGACGATCCACCTCACCACCGGCGAGTTCTCGCTGGTGAAGGTCTTCGTCGCCCATCCGCGCCAGCCGCTCGCCCGGGAGAAGCTGATGCTCCTCGCCCGGGGGCGGGACCACGACGTGTTCGACCGTGCCATCGACGTCCAGGTGTCGCGACTGCGCAAGCTGATCGAAGCCGACCCGGCCAAGCCGCGTTTCCTGCAGACCGTCTGGGGCTTCGGCTACACCTACGTGCCGGACGAGAGCGCGCCGGCCAGCCCCGGGCCGCCGGCCGCGGACGACCGGACACCCCCTTGACGCTGCTGCCGCGTTCGCTGTTCGGCCGCCTCGCGCTGCTGCTGCTCGCGGTCGTCGTCGTCGCCATGGCGGCGACCATCCTGCTGTTCCGCCAGGACCGCGCGGCGCTGCTCGCACGCCAGTTCAGCGACACCAAGATCGTGCAGCTGCAGGCGGTGCGCGCGGCGCTGGCGGCCGCCGATCCGCGCGAGAGCCGCGAGACGCTCCAGCGCATCGGCCGCGAGTACGGCGTGCGCATCATTCCCGACGGCGAACGGCGGATGATGGGCGGCAACGCCACCCTCAGCCCGATGATGCTGGAGTTCGAACAGCGGCTGCGCGAGGGGCTCGGGCCGGGCACCGAGTTGCGGCTCGCGCCTGGACGCGGACTGCTGATGGTCAAGGTCGAGGCCGGCAGCGGCCACTATTGGGTCGGCTTCGCGCTGCCGCCGCGCCCGCAGGCCGAGGACGTGCCGTCGCGGGCGGCGATCTGGAGCCTGCTGGTCGCCGCGCTGCTGCTCGTCGCCGCCTTCTTCTACGCGCGGCACCTTGCCCGTCCGCTGCGCGAACTGTCCGCGGCGGTCGAGCGCGTCGGACGCGGGGAATCGCCGGATCCGCTGCCCGAAAACGGACCGTCGGAGATCGCCAACCTCAATCGCGGGTTCAACCGGATGACGGCGAATCTGCGGCAGCTGGAGCACGACCGCGCATTGCTCCTGGCCGGCGTGTCGCACGACCTGCGGACGCCGCTGGCGCGGTTGCGCCTCGGAATCGAGATCGGTGCCGGCGACGAGGCGCTGCGTGCCGGCATGGCCGACGACATCGACGAGATGGACCGGATCATCGGCCAGTTCCTCGAGTTCGCCCGCGGCAGCCAGGAGTCGGCGCAGGAGCTGCGCGACCCGACCGAACTCGTGCGCGCGGCCGTCGAGCGCTACGTGCGCAGCGGGCGCGACGTGCGCCTGTCCGCCGGCAGCGTGCCGCCGGTGCCGCTGCGGCCCACCGCGTGGTCGCGGCTGGTCGCCAACCTGATCGACAACGCGCTGGCCTACGGCGCGCCGCCGGTCGAGGTGTCGACCTACGTCGCCGACGGCCGTTGCGTGCTCGACGTCGCCGATCGCGGACCCGGCATCGCGCCGGCCGACGTCGAGCGGCTGAAGCAGCCGTTCACCCGCGCCAGCGCGGCGCGCAGCGATGCCCACGGCGTCGCCGGCGCCGGACTGGGCCTCGCGATCGTCGAGCGCATCGCCCGGCTGCACGGCGGCCGCTTCGACCTGCTGCCGCGCGACGGCGGCGGCACCGTCGCCCGGGTGGCGATTCCGCTCGCCGGGTGACCGCGCGCCAAAGCTCAGCCGCGGCCCAGCAGCAGCGCCGTCGCCAGCGCGGCGATGCCCTCGCCGCGACCGGCGAAGCCCAGGCCTTCGGTCGTCGTCGCCTTGACGCTGACGCAGCCGAGCGCACAGCCCAGGTCAGCGGCGATGTGCTCGCGCATTGCCGCCACGTGGGGGGCGACCTTCGGCGCCTGCGCGATGACGGTGACGTCGACGTTGCCGACGGCGTAGCCCGCGTCCGCGGCGAGGCGGCCGACGTGGCGCAGCAGCGCGCGGCTGTCCGCGCCCTGCCAGCGCGCGTCGGTGTCGGGGAAGTGCCGCCCGATGTCGCCCAGCGCCAGCGCACCCAGGATGGCGTCGCACAGCGCGTGCAGCAGCACGTCGGCGTCGGAGTGGCCGGCGAGGCCCAGCGGGTGCGGGATCTCGACGCCGCCGAGGATGAGCTTGCGTCCCGGGACCAGCGCGTGGACGTCGAAGCCGTTGCCGATGCGCACGTTCATGTGTCCTCGTCGGGCAGGGAGAGAACCGCCGCCGCGAGCGCGAGATCGGCGGCATAGGTGAGCTTGATGTTGCGCGCGCTGCCGACGACGAGCCGCGGCATGGCGCAGGCGCCGGTCGCGGCCAGCGCTTCGACGGCGGCCGCCTCGTCGGTCGCCGCCGCCGCCACGGGCAGCGCCAGCGCCGCGCGCAGGACGGCGCAGCGGAACATCTGCGGCGTCTGCGCCTGCCAGAGCCCTTGCCGGTCCTCGGTGCTGCGCACGCGCGGCGGCGCCCCCTCCGGCCCCGCCGGCTGCGCGCGCTTCAGCGTGTCGGCGACCGGCACCGCGAGCAGGCCGCCGACCGCGTCGCCGTCGAGCTCGGCAATGAGGCGCCGCAGCGCCGCGCGCGGCACGCAGGGGCGCGCGGCGTCGTGGACGAGGATCCAGTCGTCGGCCCGGCAGCGCGGCGCCAGCTGCGCCAGCGCGTTGGCGACGGTCGTCGCCCGCGTCGGGCCGCCGCAACGCTGCACCTCGACGTCCGGCCGCGCCTCGATCAGCCGCGCGTAATGGGCGTCGTCGGGAGCGAGCACGACGACCGTCGCCGCCGGCTGCAGCACCGACCGCAGCCGGTCCAGCGTGCGCGCGAGCACCGGGCGCCCGGCGAGGTCGGCGTACTGCTTGGGCAGGGCACCGCCGAAGCGGCTGCCGCCCCCGGCCGCCGGCACGACGACGAACAGCCGCGCCGCCGTCACCGCGCTGCCTCGTCGAGCAGCAGCGCGATGCGCTCCTCGTCGAGCGGCCGGAAGCCCAGCCGCTCGTAGAACCGCCAGGCGCCGACGTTGGCGCGATGACAGCCGCAGTCGATCCGCGTGTGCCCGCGCGCCGCGAGATGACGGCCGAGCGCGCGCAGCATCGTCGCGCCGACGCCGCGGCGCTGCCAGTCGGCCGCCACCGTCACGTCGTCGAGCTTCGCCACCAGCGTGCCGCGCGAGGTCGAAATCGCGTGACAGCAGACGCAGGCGCCGATCGCGCGCCGCCCGGGGCCGTCCTCGGCGAGGGCCAGCCAGACGAAGCCGATTTCCGGTCGGGCCAGGAACAGCTCGAGCGCGCGTTCGAGCGCGGCGAGCCCACCGTCGCCGTAGACGCCCGCCGACGCCCGGTAGTGCCGGTCGGCGGCGAGAAAGGCGGACAGCAGCGCGAGCGCCGCGTCCCGCGTCCCGCGGGTCATCGCCTCGCAGCGGACGGGACCCCGCGGGTCGGGACGACGCGCCGTCAAGCCGCCACCTGCACCCGCCGCGGCTAGCGGGCGACCGGCGGCCGGACGCCGCCGACCATCCGCTCGTCGAGCAACTCGATCCAGTGCCGGACCGGCTGCGCCGCCGCTTCGGCAAGATGCGTCAGGCAGCCGATGTTCGCGGTCGCGATCACTTCCGGCCGCTCGGCCGAAAGCGCCTCGACCTTGCGCCGGCGCAGTTCGGCGGCCAGTTCGGGCTGCAGCACCGAATACGTCCCCGCGGAGCCGCAGCACAGGTGGGCGTCGCGCACCGGCACCACCTCGAGGCCCATCGCCGCCAGGATCTCCTCGACCCGGCCCTTCAGCTGCATCCCGTGCTGCAGCGTGCACGGCGGATGGAACGCGACCCTCTGCGCGCCGCGGTCCATGGCCACGCGCGGCGCGATCTGCGGCCACAGCGCGGCGACGACCTCGACGGTGTCCTTCGCCAGCGCGGCGACGCGCGCCGCCTTGGCCGCGTAGGCGGGGTCGGCGCGCAGGAAGTGCCCGTAGTCCTTGACCATCACGCCGCAGCCGCTGGCGGTGACGACGATCGCCTCGGCCCCGCGCTCGACCTGCGGCCACCAGGCGTCGATGTTCCGCCGCGCCAGCGCCCGTCCGTCGTCGGTGGCGTCGAGGTGGTGCGGGAGCGCGCCGCAGCACCCGCCGCCGCCGACCTTCAGCAGCGAGATGCCGACACGGTCGAGCACCCGCGCCATCGCCGCGTCGATGCCGGGCGCCAGCGCCGGCTGCACGCAGCCTTCGAGCACCAGCATCCGGCGCGGGTGCCGCGCGGGCGGCCAGACGCCCGCCGGCGCGCCAGCGGGGACCTTCGCGGCCAGCGCCTGCGGCAGCAGCGGACGAAACGCCCGCCCCAGCGCCACCGCGGCGCCGAACAGCGGCTTGGCCAGCAGCGTCTGCCGCAGCGCCCACCGCGTCGCCTGCTCGGCCGCCGGGCGCGGCGCGCGGGCATCGACCACGTGGCGCCCGATGTCCAGCAGGCGGCCGTACTCGACGCCCGACGGGCAGGTGGTCTCGCAACTGCGGCAGGTCAGGCAGCGATCGAGGTGCAGGCGCGTCTTCGCCGTCGGCGTCGCGCCCTCGAGCACCTGCTTGATGAGGTAGATGCGCCCGCGCGGCCCGTCGAGCTCGTCGCCGAGCAGCTGATAGGTCGGACAGGTCGCGGTGCAGAACCCGCAGTGCACGCAGCGCCGCAGGATCGCGTCGGCTTCGCGGCCTTCGGGCGTGTCGCGGATGAAATCGGCGAGCTGGGTCTGCATCGGTGGTCAGAGTCCGGGATAGAGCCGGCCGCGGTTGAGGATGCCCTGCGGGTCGAAGTTCGCCTTCAGTCGCCGGTGCAGGCCCAGCAGCGTCTCGTCCAGCGGCTGGAACACGCCCGCCGCCTTGTCGCCGCCGCGGAACAGCGTCGCGTGCCCGCCGTGGCTCGCCGCCCAGGCGCGCAGCGGCTGCGGGTCGGCGCCGGCGTCGAGGTCGAGCCAGCGCAGCGCGCCCCCCCATTCGATCAGCTGCGCCCCGCCCAGGTCGGCGTACGGCGCGGTGGGCTTCACCGCCAGCCGCCACAGCGCGCGCCCCGGCCCGCCGGCAGCGGCGAAGAATGGATGCGTCTGCTCGCGCAGGCTGGCGAAGAGCGCGTCGCCCTCCGGCCACGCGCTGCCGCCGATGCGCGCCGCCGCGGCGGCGACCGCGGGCGCCGCGCCCGCGAGGCGAACGACCAGCCGGCCGTCGACGTGGCAGGTTCCCGCCAGCGACAGCGGCTGCGCCGCCCAGCCGCAGGTGAGGCGCAGGCTCTCGGCGGCGCCGCACTCCAGCACCCGGACGGTCACCGCCTTCGGCAGCGGCTGGCACTTGAGCGAAATCTCCAGCAGCACGCCGAGCGTTCCCAGCGCGCCCGTCATCAGCCGCGCGACGTCGAAGCCGGCGACGTTCTTCATCACCCGGCCGCCGAACGCGAGCTCGGTGCCCCTGCCGTCGAGGATCCGTGTCCCCAGCACCAGGTCGCGCACCGCGCCGGCGTAGGGGCGACGCGGGCCCGACAGGCCGGCCGCGACCGTGCCGCCGAGCGTGGCCCCGGGGCCGAAGTGCGGCGGCTCGAAGGCCAGCATCTGCCCGGCGTCGGCCAGCACGCGCTCGACCTCGGCCAGCGGCGTGCCGGCGCGCGCCGTCAGCACGAGCTCGGTGGGATCGTAGTCGACGATGCCGGCCAAGGGCGTCGTGTCGAGCAGCTCGCCGACCGGTTCCTGGCCGTAGAAGTCCTTGCTGCCGCCGCCGCGGATGCGCAGCGGCCGCCCGCTCGCGGCGGCGTCGCGGATCCGCTGCTGCCACCCCAGGACGACGGCGTCGGTCATCGCGGGCGCGCGAGCCGGTCGCGATAGAGGACGCGCGGCTCGTCGGCGTCGACGACTGCGGTCTCGGCCAGCGCGTCGCGCTGCCACTGCTGCAGCCAGGGATGCGCGAGCAGCGCCGCGAGATAGGTCCCCGCCGCTCCGTCGGGCCGGACGTCGTAGGTCTGGAAGCGGAACGCGACCGGCGCGTAGAACGCGTCGGCGAGCGAGAAGGCGCCGCAGAGGAAACGCCCGTCGGCGCCGAAGCGCTGCCGGCCCTCGCTCCAGATCTCGCCGACGCGCGCGACGTCGGCGGCGAGGTCCGCCGACCAGGGGCGCACGTCGAGGCGCTCGCGGATGCACATCGTCATCTCGTTGCGCAGCGCGCCCATCCCCGAGTGCATCTCGGCGGCGATGCAGCGGGCCCAGGCGCGGGCCACGGGATCGGCCGGCCACAGCCCCGGATGGCGCTCGGCCAGGTACTCGGCGATGGCCAGCGAATCCCAGACCACGAGGCCGTCGTCGTGCAGCGCCGGCACCCGCGCCGTCGGCGAGTAGCGCCGCCACTCCGGATGCGGGCCGCCCGACAGCGGGAGCATCCGCTCCTCGCAGGCGATGCCCGCGAGCTTCACCGCCAGCCAGGCGCGCAGCGACCAGGACGAGTAGTTCTTGTTGCCGAGATAGAGCAGCATCATCTCCTAGAGGGGGACCGTCTTGCCGGGGTTCATGATGTTGTGCGGGTCGAGCGCACGCTTGATCGTGCGCATGGTCTCGACCGCGTCGCCGTGCTCCAGCGCGAGGACGTCGAGCTTGTGCGTGCCGATGCCGTGCTCGCCGGTGCAGGTGCCGCCCATCCGGATCGCCCGCAGGCTGACGCGGTGCGCGAGGCCCTCGGCCGCCGCGCGCTCGGCCGGATCGGTCGGGTCGAACAGGATGACCAGGTGGAAGTTGCCGTCGCCGACGTGGCCGACGATCGGCGCGGTGAGCCCGGTGATCGCGATGTCGGCCTTGGTCTCGACGATGCAGTCGGCGAGGCGCGAGATGGGCACGCAGGCGTCGGTGGCGAAGCCCTGCCGCCCCGGCAGCAGCGCCATGCCCGCGTAGTACGCCGCGTGCCGCGCCTTCCACAGCCGGTTGCGGTCCTCGGGCCGCGTCGCCCAGCGGAAGGCGCTGCCGCCGTGCGCGGCGGCGATCGCCTGCATCTGCCCCGCCTGCTCGGCCACCGCGGCGGCGCTGCCGTGGAACTCGAAGAAGAGCGTCGGCAGGACGGCGAACTCGTCGAGCTTCGAGTACCGGATGCAGGCGTCCATCTGCACGTCGTCGAGCAGTTCGATCCGCGCCACCGGAATCCCGTGCTGCATGGCGAGGATCACCGCGTCGACGGCGCCTTCGAGGTCGGCGAACTGGCAGACCGCCGCCGAGATCGCCTCGGGCACGCCGTACAGGCGCAGCTGGATTTCGGTGATGACCCCCAGCGTGCCCTCGGCGCCGACGATCAGCCGCGTGAGGTCGTAGCCGGCGGAAGACTTGCGCGCGCGCCCGCCGGTGCGGATCACCCGCCCCTCGGCGGTCACGACGGTCAGCCCCAGCACGTTCTCGCGCATCGTCCCGTAGCGCACCGCGTTGGTCCCCGACGCGCGCGTGGCCGCCATCCCGCCGAGGGTCGCGTTGGCGCCGGGATCGATGGGAAAGAACAGGCCCGTCCCCTTCAGTTCGGCGTCGAGCTGCTCGCGGGTGACGCCCGCCTGCACGCGGCAGTCGAGGTCTGCCGCGTTGACCTCCAGCACCTGCGTCATCTGCGACAGGTCGAGGCACACGCCGCCGTAGAGCGCCGCCACGTGGCCTTCGAGCGAGGTGCCGACGCCGAACGGGATCACCGGCACGCGTGCCGCGTGGCAGAGGCGCACGATCGCCGCGACCTCGTCGTTGCTCTGCGGGAACACGACCACGTCGGGCAGCGCCGCGTCGGCCATGCCTTCGCCGTGGCTGTGCTGGTCGCGGATCGCGCGCGTCGTCGCCGCGCGCTCGCCGTAGTCCTGCGTCAGCCGGGTGACGACGTCGGCGAGCGCCCGCGCATCGGGCCGCACGCCGCGGGCGGAGAGAGTCGGCGGCATCGTCGGGGTCAGAAGCGCGGCAGCTCGGGATGCGGCAGCGCGCCGCGATGGACGTGCATCTTGCCGAACTCGGCGCAGCGGTGCAGCGTCGGCACCGCCTTGCCGGGGTTGAGCAGCCCGTGCTCGTCGAACGCCGCCTTGACGCCGAGGAACGACGTGAGTTCGTCGGGCCGGAACTGCGTGCACATCTGCCGGATCTTCTCGATGCCGACGCCGTGCTCGCCGGTGATCGTCCCGCCGACCTCGATGCACAGCTCGAGGATCGCGGCGCCGAAGGCCTCGGCCCGCTCGGCCTCCTCGGCGACGTTGGCGTCGAACATGATCAGCGGGTGCAGGTTGCCGTCGCCGGCGTGGAAGACGTTGGCGCAGGCGAGCCCGAACCGGTGCGAGAACTCGTCGATCCGGGCCAGCACCTGCGGCAGCGTGCGGCGCGGGATCGTGCCGTCCATGCAGATGTAGTCGGCGGCGATGCGGCCGACCGCCGGGAACGCGGCCTTGCGCCCCGACCAGAGCAGCAGGCGCTCCTTCTCGTCGGTCGACACCCGGATCGCGGTGGCGCCGGACGCCGCCAGCACCCGCTTGATCTCGGCCATTTCGGCGGCGACCTCCTCCGGCGTCCCGTCGGACTCGACCAGCAGGATCGCCTGCGCGTCCAGCGGGTAGTTGGCGTGGACGAAGGCCTCGACCGCGCGGGTCGCCGCCCGATCCATCATCTCGAGGCCCGCGGGAACGATGCCGGCGCCGATGACCGCCGACACCGCCAGCCCCGCCCTGCCCACGTCGTCGAACGAGGCCAGCGCCACCTGCGCCAGCAACGGCTTGGGCGTGAGCTTGACGGTGACCTCGGTGATGACGGCGAGGAGCCCCTCCGAGCCGTTGATCAGCGCGAGGAGATCGTAGCCGGGCGCGTCGAGCGCGTCGCCGCCGAACTCGACCGTGCTGCCGTCGATCAGCACGCCGCGGACGCGCCGCACGTTGTGCACGGTGAGGCCGTACTTGAGGCAGTGGACGCCGCCGGCGTTCTCGGCGACGTTGCCGCCGATGGTGCAGGCGATCTGCGACGAAGGGTCGGGCGCGTAGTAGAGGCCGTGCGCGGCGGCGGCCTCGGAGATGGCGAGGTTGCGCACGCCCGGCTGCACGACGGCGGTCTGGGACTCGGGATCGATGGCGAGGATGCGCCGGAACTTGGCCAAGGACAGCAGCACCCCGCCCGCGTCCGGCGTCGCGCCTCCCGACAGCCCGGTGCCCGCGCCGCGCGCGACGACCGGGATCCGCGCCTGGTGGCATTGCCGGAGGATGGCGACGACCTGCGCCTCGGTCTCGGGCAGCGCCACCGCCGCCGGCCGGGTCCGGTACAGCGTCAGCCCGTCGCACTCGTAGGCACGCGTGTCCTCGTCGGCGGTCAGCCAGGCCTCCGGCGGAAGCAGCGCGGCGAGGCGGGACGAAACGGCGGAATCGAGCATCGGTCTCCCGGACGGCAACGGCGCGGAACGCCGGCACGCAGCGCCAACGCTTTCCGCAGCCAATGCGGGGATTATTCCACATCGCCGGTCGCCCGCGCCGGATGGATCCCGGAAGCCCGGCAGCGCCCTCGTGGCTATACAGCGGGCCCGGCCTTCCTTAGAATGCGCCGCTGCAGAGTGCAACCCCTTCCCTCCGGCACCCCCTGCACCCACGAGGAGATTCCCGCATGCGCACTTCCCGCTTGTTCATGGCGCTGATGGCGTCGCTCGGCGCGGCGCTGCTGTCCGCGACGCCGGCCGCCGCCCAGACGAACATGAAGATCAACATCTCGATCGCCCAGAACTCCCACCAGGGCGTGGCGATCGACACCTTCGCCCGTGAAGTCGAAAAGCGCACCGGCGGCCGCTACAAGATCCAGGCCTTCTACTCGGGCTCGCTGGGCGGCGAGCGCGAGTCGGTCGAGGCGGTGCAGCTCGGCACGCAGGAGCTGACGTTCACCTCGACCGGCCCGGTGCCGAACTTCGTCCCCGAGGTCGCGATTCTCGACATCCCGTTCCTGTTCCGCGACTACGCGCACGCGCGCAGCACGCTCGACGGCCCGATCGGCCAGGACCTGCTGGGCAAGTTCCCGTCCAAGGGCATCGTCGCGCTGGCCTGGGGCGAGAACGGTTTCCGCCACATGACCAACAGCAAGCGCGCCGTCAACGCCCCCGACGACCTCAAGGGGCTCAAGATGCGGACGATGGAGAACCCGGTCCACATCCAGGCGTACAAGGCCTTCGGCATCATCCCGACGCCGATGGCGTTCCCGGAAGTGTTCACCGCGCTGCAGCAGGGCACCGTCGACGGCCAGGAGAACCCGCTGTCGGTGATCACCTCGGCCAAGTTCGAGCAGGTCCAGAAGCACCTGTCGCTGACCGGCCACGTCTACTCGCCGGCGCTGCTGCTGATGAACAAGGCGGCGTGGGACAAGCTCCCGGCGGCCGACAAGCAGGCGTTCAGCGAAGCCGCGAAGGAGGCGGTGAAGGCCAACCGCGCCCGCGTCGACGACGACGAGAGGAAGGCGGTCGCCGACCTGCGGTCCAAGGGCATGAACGTGGTCGAGAACCTCGACAAGGGCAAGTTCCAGGCGACGCTCGGCCCGACCTACGCCGACTTCGGCAAGAAGTTCGGCCAGGACAACATCGACCGGATCCGCAACTACAAGTAACGCAGCGACGTCGTTGCACCCGCGCGAGGCCCGCCTTCCGGCGGGCCTCGCCGCTTGCGGCGGGCCGGCGCCGTGCCGGCTGCGGTTATACTGGCCGCTTCGTCCGCGCCCCACCCACCCCGCCGGAGACGCCCCCCTTGCGCCACGCCTTCCTCGCCTTCGAGCGCCGGATGACGGCGTTCTCGCTGTTCGTCGCCTGCGCGATGCTGATCGCCGCCGCCTGTCTCGGGCTCTACCAGATCCTCGCCCGCTTCGTGTTCGAGCAGCCCGCGGAGTGGTCGGAGGTGCTGATCCGCTTCACGCTGATCTGGATGGTGTTCATGGGTGCGCCGACCGCCTTCCGGCAGGGGGCGATGGTCTGCGTCGACCTCGCCCACCGGCTTGCCGGGCCGATCGGCAAGCGCGTGCTGGACTGGATCGTCGCCGTCGCCGCACTGGTGCTGATCGGCTTCATGATCCGCTACGGCTTCGACTACTCGTACCGCGCGCGGGTGCAGACGATCAGCGGCCTCGAATCGCTGTCGATGACCTGGGCCTACCTGGCGATTCCGGTGGGCGCGATCTTCTGCGTGTTCGGCGTCCTCGGCTGCCTGATCGACCCGCGCCGGCACGAGCTCGACACCTCGCAATAGGACACCCCGATGCCGACCTCGATGCTGCTGACGATGGTGCTGTGCTTCGGGCTCAGCATCTCGGTCGCCGTCGCCATCGGGCTGTCGTCGATCGTCGGCGCCTGGCAGGCCAACGTCAACCTGCTGACGATCGTCAAGGAGATGTTCGGCGCGATCAACAAGTTCCCGCTGGCGGCGATCCCCTTCTTCATCCTCGCCGGCAACCTGATGGAGTCCGGCGGCATCTCGGCGCGGCTGGTCGAGTTCGCCAAGTCCATCGTCGGCGGCGTCCAGGGCGGGCTCGCCGCCACCTGCGTGCTCACCTGCATGATCTTCGCCGCGGTGTCGGGGTCGAGCGTCGCCACCACCTTCGCCATCGGCGCGATCCTGATCCCGGCGCTGATCAGGCACGGCTATCCGACCAACTTCGCCGCCGCGCTGCAGGCAACCTCGGCCGAGCTGGGCGTCGTCATCCCGCCGTCGATCCCGATGATCCTCTACGGCGTGTCGGCCGAGGTGTCGATCGGCGAGCTGTTCATCGCCGGCTTCGGGCCCGGCCTCCTGATCGGCGGCGCGCTGATGCTGTTCGTCGTCGCCTACGCCCGCTGGAAGGGCTACGGCAAGAAGGACCACGAGGGGCGGCTGTCCTTCGTCACCGCGACGCGCCGCGCGGCGCTGGCGCTGCTGATGCCGGTGATCATCCTCGGCGGCATCTACGGCGGCATCTTCACCCCCACCGAGGCGTCGGTGGTCGCGGTGTTCTACGCGCTGGTCGTTGGCGTCGGCATCTACCGCGAGACCAAGGTCGCCGACCTGCCGCGGGTGCTGCAGAAGAGCGTGGTGTCCTCGGCGGTGATCATGTTCATCATCGCCAATGCCGGGCTGTTCAGCTTCCTCATCACCCGCGCCGGCGTCCCCGACCAGATCGGCGCCTTCCTGGTCGAGTGGCTGCAGACGCCGGCGCTGTTCCTCATCGGCGTCAACGCGGCGCTGTTCGTCATCGGCATGTTCATCGAGACCTCGGCGTCGATCATCGTGCTGGCGCCGATCCTCGCCCCGGTCGCGATGCACTTCGGCATCGACCCGGTGCACTTCGGCGTCGTCATGGTCGTCAACCTCGCGCTGGGGATGATCACCCCGCCGTTCGGCGTCAACCTGTTCGCCGCGTGCACGGTGGCGAAGATCTCGGTCGACCGGATCATCTCCCGGCTCATCCCCTTCGTGCTGGTGATCGTCGGCTGCCTGATGGTCATCACCTACGTGCCGACGGTGTCGATCGGCCTGCGCGATCTCGTCTACGCCAAATAGCATGAGCCCGCCGGGCCGTCCCAAGGGCGAACACCGGAGTGCGCAGCACGAAGGAGCTGCAAGCGCCGCCGACGCGACCCCGCCGCCGCGGCCGCTCGCCGGCCTGCGGGTGCTGGAGCTCGGGCAGCTGATCGCGGGTCCGTTCTGCACCCGGATCATGGGCGAGTTCGGCGCCGAGGTGATCAAGATCGAGCCGCCCGGCGAGGGCGACCCGCTGCGCAAGTGGCGCCACCTCCACGACGGCACGTCGCTGTGGTGGCACGTGCAGTCGCGCGGCAAGCGCTCGCTCGCGCTCGACCTGCGCCAGCCCGACGGCCAGGCGATCGCGCGCCGGCTGGCCGCGACCGCCGACGTCGTGGTCGAGAACTTCCGCCCCGGAACGATGGAGGCCTGGGGCCTCGGCTACGACGCGCTCGCCGCCGCCAACCCCGGGCTCGTCATGGTGCGGATCTCGGGCTACGGGCAGACCGGCCCCTACCGCGAGCGCCCCGGCTTCGGCGTCATCGGCGAGGCGGTCGGCGGGCTGCGCTACGTCACCGGCACGCCGGACCGCCCGCCGTCGCGGGTCGGTGTGTCCATCGGCGACACGCTGTCGGCGCTCTACGGCGTCATCGGCGCGCTGGTGGCGCTGGAGTCGCGCCGGGCCACCGGTCGCGGCCAGGTCGTCGACGTCGCGCTCTACGAAGCGGTGTTCTCGGTGATGGAGTCGATGCTGCCGGAGTTCGACGCCTGCGGCGCGATCCGCGAGCGCACCGGCTCGTTCCTCCCGGGCATCGCGCCGACGTCGGCGTATCGCTGCCGCGACGGCAGCTACGTGCTCATCGCCGCCAACGCCGACTCGATCTTCCGCCGGCTGTGCACGGCGATGGGGCGCGCCGACCTCGCCGCCGATCCGGCGCTCGCCCACAACGACGGGCGCGCGGCCCGGCAGGCGTGGCTCGACGCCGAGATCGAGCGCTGGACCGCGGAGCGCGCGCCGTCCGACGTCCTGGCGACGATGGAGGCCGCCGAGGTGCCGGCGTCGCGGATCTTCTCCATCGCCGACATCGTCGCCGATCCGCACTACGCGGCACGCGAGATGATCCGCACGATCGCGCTGCCCGGCGGCCGGCAGCTCAAGGTGCCCGGGGTCGTGCCCAGGCTCTCGGCCACGCCCGGCGACTTCGCCGGCGGCGGCCCGGCGCTCGGCGAGCACAGCGATCAGGTGCTGGGCGAACTGGGTTACGATGCAGCGGCGATCGCGGCTTTTCGCGCGCGCGGGATCGTGGGCTGAACGCTTCCGGAGGTGGACATGACGAACCAAGCAGAGGTCGTTCCCGACCCGTCATCGACGTCCGATGCGGTAAAGGCGCTGGGCACGCTGCTGCGCGGCGACCTGCTGCCGCTGTGCATCGTCCGCGACGGCTGGCTGGTCTACGGCAACGGCGCGTTCTCGCGCACGTTTGCGCTGCCGACGCCGACGGCCGTGTTTCGCTTCACCGATCTCGCGGTCGAGGAAGACCGGCCGGCGGTGGCCGAGCAGCTCGCCGCCCTCGCCCGCGGTGAGAAGGCGACCGCGCGCTTCGGCTTTCACGGCCTGCTGCCCGACGGTGCGGTCCGCGCGGTCGAGTTCTTCGGCGCGCCGGCGCCGGCCGGGGATGGCGTGGCGATCGCCGGGATGGTGCAGGACGTCACCGAGCGGCAGCGCGCGCAGTCGCAGCTGTCGTCGCTGGCCTTCGTCGATGCGCTGACCGGGCTGCCCAACCGCGCGCAGTTCCTCGACCGGCTGCGCGACGCCTTCGTCGCCGCGCAGGCTGCCGGAACGCGCTTCGCGCTGCTGGTCGGCGATCTCGACGGTTTCAAGGAAGTCAACGACCGGCAGGGTCACGACGCCGGCGACGTCGTGCTGCAGGTGGTCGCCCGGCGGCTGCGCGGTGCCGCGCGGGCGAACGACACCATCGCGCGGCTGGGCGGCGACGAGTTCGCGCTGATCCTGCCGTCGATCGGCACGCCCGAGCACGCGGCGCTCGTCGCCGGGCGCGTGGTGCGCGCGGTGTCCGAGCCGATCGCCGTCGACGGCGGCAGCGTCAGCCTCGGCATCAGTCTCGGCGTGGCGCTGCACCCGGCGCACGGCGCCGACATGGACCGGCTGCTGCGCGCGGCCGACACGGCGATGTACGCCGCCAAGCACGGCGGCAAGAGCCGCTACGCGATCGCAAGCGCGGCCGACGGCGACGGCCAGGGCGAGGCGGTGGCGCTGCGCTTCGTCGAGTGGAGCGACACCGCGACCATCGGCGTCGAGCTGATCGACACCCAGCACCGGCGGATGGCCGAGCTCATCAACGCGCTGGGCGAGGACCTGAAGTCGATCCAGCCGCGCGAACGGGTGCAGGCGACGATGAACGACCTGGTCCGCTGCACCCGCGAGCACTTCGCCGCCGAGGAGCGGTTGCTCGAAGCCCACGCCTCCGACCAGCTCGAGCGCCACCGGCGTTCGCATCGCCGGCTGCTCGAGGACCTGGAAAGCCTCGGCAGCGGCGTCGACGAGCAGAGCATGGCGCTGACGATGCGCTATCTCCAGGACTGGCTGTTCGTGCACATCGAGGCCGCCGATCGGCCGCTGGCCGAGGCGCTCAACGCCCGGGGCATCCGCTAACCCGGGGCCGGCGGACCGCGCGGCTCAGCGCGCCGGCTTGGGCGCCTTGTTGACGACCAGGTCCTTGACGCCGGCGGCAGCCGCGTGGCAAAGCGTGCAGTTGTAGTAGTCGCCGGACAATCGCGGCTTGGCCTCGGCCGTCTTCGCGTAGTGCAGCGCTGGCATCGGCGTCGGGGCCCCCTTCGCCTTCTTGCCGCCGGGCTTGTCGTGGCAGCCGACGCAGTCGTTCTTGTCGGACGAGATCGGCAGGAAGTCGTCGACCGCGTGCGGCACCAGCGGCGGCGCGCCGTACGCCGCCTTCGCGGCACCGGAGGCGCCCTTGCCGTCGGCGGTGAACGGCTGCGGCGTGGGCACGTCGAAGACGCTGCCCTTGGACAGCCCCAGGCTCGCGTCGTCGATCGGCTTCGCGGCCTGAGCAAGCACGATCTGGGTCGCGGTGAATCCGGCAAGCAGGCACAGCGTGAGGAGCAGGCGTTTCATCGTGGTTCCCTCGTCTGGGTGAATTCGTGGGCTATCGGTGCCGCAGCGACCCGGCGCGCGCGCAACCCGAAGCTGAGGCTCGACTCCGGGCAGATGGCGACGCAGCGGCCGCAGTTCGTGCACTCGCCGGCGAGCACCATGCCGTTGCGCGCGGCGGCGGTGAAATTGAGCACGGCCGGCTCCGGGCAGACCTTGACGCAGTCGCCGCAGCGGGTGCAGCTCGCGTCGTCGAAGGCGACCCTGATCTGTCCCGCGGGGCCGCCGAGCGACCAGAACGCGCCCAGCGGGCACAGGTGGCCGCACCAGCCGTGACGCAGCACCAGCAGGTCGAACAGGAACACCCCGAGCACGGCGATGAATCCCAGCCCGAGGCCGAACACGAGTTCGCGGTGCAGGATGCCGATCGGGCTGATCCACTCGAAGGCCGCGACGCCCGTCGACGCGGACAGCGCCAGCGCCAGCGCCAGCACCCAGTAGCGGGCCTTGGGCGAGAGGTGAAAGAGATCGCGGACGCCGACCTTTTCGCGCAGCGTCGTCGCCGTGTCGGTGACGATGTTCATCGGGCACACCCAGGCGCAGAACACGCGCCCGCCCAGCAGCAGGTAGACGGCGAGCACGATCGCTGCGCCCGTCAGCACCTCCCGCCCCGGCCGGTGCCCGCTGGCCAGGATCTGCAGCACGGCGAAGGGGTCGGCCAGCGGTATCGCCCCCAGCAGTTCCGAGGCCGACAGGTTGCCGGCGAGCAGCGGTCGGCCGGCAATCTTCCAGCCCCAGTGCAGCGTGCCGAAGAAGAGCAGCAGCGTCGCGATCTGCACGCTGCGCCGCGCGATGACGAAGCGCCACGCATGGAGCTTGCCCCGGAGCGTCCCGGGCAGCACGAAGTGGCGAACGACCCGCGGGCGGTCGTGGCCGGAGGTCACGGCGGCGCTGCCTGGTTGAGGTAATCGACGCCCGGTGCCGCCTGCGGCTTCGGCGCCGCGATGCGCGGCGACGGTGCCGCTGCCGGCGCGTCGGCGGCCTGCCCGGAACGCGACGCCTTGTCCTGCATCCGGTAGTGGGCGCCGATCCGGCCCTGGACGAATTCGGGCCGCAGCACGCGGATCGCCGCGAGCTCGGTCGGGCAGGACTTCTCGCACAGGCCGCAGCCGGTGCAGTGCTCGCTGTCGACCATCGGCTCGAAGACCGCGTGCCTGCTGGTCTTGCGCGACTCGGTGTTGATGACGATCGCCTTGCCGCGCAGCGGGCAGACGCGATAGCAGACTTCGCAGCGCAGGCCCTGCCACGACAGGCAGTGCTCCTCGTCGATGACCGCGAGCCCCATCCGCGCGCGGTTGACGTCGTCGAGCGCGGGGTCGAGCGCCCCCGACGGGCAGGCGCGGGTGCAGGGCAGGTCCGGGCACATGTAGCAGGGCACCGTCCGCGGCTCGAAGTGCGGCGTGCCGGTCGCCGCCGGCCCGGCCACCGAGGCGAGCGACAGCGTGCCGTAGGGACAGGCCCGCACGCATTGACCGCACTTGATGCACTGGGCGGCGAAATCGCGCTCGGCCAGCGCCCCCGGCGGCCGCAGCGCGCCGGCCGACGCGCGCGCCTCGCTCTTCACCAGCGCGTGCCAGATGAAGCCCACGCTGGCCGCGGCGCCGGCCATCTGTGCGCCCTTGACCAGGAAATCGCGTCGCGTCCGGCTGCTGTCGTTCATGCGCGTCGGCGCCCTGCCGAGGTCTGCGCCAGGTTCACGCCTGAAGGCGCTCCTGCAGGGTCAGCGCGTCGGCCGGAACTCGTGGGAGGCGCTCCTGCAGAACCAGCGCGTTGGCCGGAACCTGTAGGAGCGGCTTCAGCCGCGAATGAACGTCGCACCATTGCACTGGCGCCTGACGGCGCTCTCACAGGATGCAAGCCCTCGGCCAAGACTACGCCTTGTAGACCTTGACCGCGGACTTCTTGTAGTCGGGCTCGCGCGAGATCGGATCGGAGGCGTCGATGACCAGCTTGTTGATGAACACCGCCTCGTCGAAGAACGCGACGAACACCGATCCCTTGGGCATCCGGTTGCGGCCCTTGGTCTCGACGACGACCTTGACCTTGCCGCGCCGCGACTCGATCCACGCGACGTCGTTGCGCTTCAGTCCGCGTTTCGCCGCGTCGTCGGCGTGCATGTACATCACCGCCGTCGGCGCGGTGCGGTGCAGTTCCGGCACCCGGCGCGTCATCGACCCCGTGTGCCAGTGCTCGAGGATGCGGCCGGTGCACAGCCACAGGTCGAAGTTGGCGTCGGTCTGCTCGACCGGAGCCGCATACGGGCGGAAGAAGATCTTCGCCTTGCCGGCGAGCGAGGTGGGCTTCGGATCGGTGACGTCGTCGAGGTTGCCGGTCGGCAGCGCCTTCAGCAGCGGCCCGTAGAAGTTGAATCCCTCGCCCTTCTTGACGAAGGGATCGTGTCCCTCGACGAAGCGCCACTTGGTTTCCTTGCCGTCGACCACCGGCCAGCGCAGGCCGCGCACGTCGTCGCGGTAGTAGACGTCGAAGGCCGCGAGGTCGTGCTGCTTGGCCACGGTGAACCGGCGGTACTCCTCGAACAGCGCCTTCTCGACGAACCAGCCCTCCTTCAGCGCCTTGACCGTCGAGTTGCCGTGCCCCTTGGCCACCGGGTCGGGCCAGGCGACCTTGCGGTTGTCCGCGGTGGCGAACAGCGCCTCGTAGAGCGTGGTCTCCGGCGTGTAGCCCAGCTTCTGCGCCTCGGCCAGCACGTCGGGCAGCTTGCCGTCGGGATAGCCGTCGGCCTTGACGCCGGCGACCGCCTTCTCGCCCCAGACGTCCTTCAGCCGGAAGCGCTTGGCGAACTCCAGCATCATCCAGACGTCGCTGCGCGCCTCGCCCGGCGGATCGACCTGCTGGCGCCACAGCTGCGTGCGCCGCTCGGCGTTGCCGTAGCCACCCCACTTCTCGAAGATCATCGCCGCCGGCAGGATCAGGTCCGCCACCTTCGCCGTCACCGTCGGATAGGCCTCCGCGACGACGATGAAGCTGTCCATCTCGCGCGCGGCCTTCAGCCAGTGGTTGGCGTTCGGCGTCGACTGGAAGGGGTTGGTGGTCTGGATCCACAGGAACTTGACACCGCCGTCCTCGAGGTCGCGCAGGATCGCCATGATGTCGCTGCCGATCTTCGGGTTGAGCGTGTTCGGCGGCAGCTTCCACATCTCCTCGGTCGTCTTCCGGTGCGCCGCGTTGTCGACCAGCATGTCGGCCGGCAGCCGGTGCGAAAACGTGCCCACCTCGCGCGCCGTCCCGCAGGCCGACGGCTGCCCGGTGAGCGAGAACGCGCCGTTGCCGGGGCGCGCGTGCTTGCCGAGCAGCAGGTGCGTCGCGTAGCACTGCTCGTTCACCCACACGCCGCGGATGTGCTGGTTGAAGCCCATCGTCCAGAAGGACATCACGTTGCGCTTGGGATCGACGTAGATGTCGACCAGCTCGACGAGCTTCGCCTTGAACTTGTCCAGAGGCTCGTCCGGATCGCCCTTGGCGAGCTCGGCGACGAAGTCGAGCGTGTACGGCTCGACCGCCTTCTTGAAGTCGTCGAAGCTGATCAGCCAGTGCTTGCCGGCCGAGGTCCGGTTCTTCTGCTCGACCCGGGTGCCCGGCTCCTTGCGCTGGCCCACGGCCTCGTGCTTGTCGAGCACGTGGACGAGCTCCTGGCCCTGGACGTCCTTCTCGGCCGGGAACGCGAACTTGTCGGTCGGGCGCATGCCGTAGCCGATGTCGGCCGGGCCGGTGGCGAACACGCAGTGCCGGTCGACGAACTCCCGGTTGACGGCGTTGCGGGCGATGATCTCGCGCGCGACGTAGTTCTGGATCGCGAGATCGGCATTGGGCTTCATCACGATCTCGAGGTCGGCGATGTCCGACGACAGGTTCGCAAAGGTGGTGATGTTGACGATCTTCGTGGTCCTGGCGGTGAGGCGACGGTCGGTGATCCGCGACCACAGCACCGGGTGCGCCTCGGCCATGTTGGCGCCCCAGAGGATCATCGCGTCCGCGAGCTCGATGTCGTCGTAGTTGTTGGCCGGCTCGTCGACGCCGAAGGTCTGGTAGAACGCCGCCACGGCGCTCGCCATGCACAGCCGCGCGTTGGGGTCGATGTTGTTCGAGCGGAAGCCCGCCTTCATCAGCTTGGAGGCGGTGTAGCCCTCCTGGATCAGCGACTGACCCGACGGGATCATCGCGATGCCGGTCGGCCCCTTCTGCGCCAGCGCGCGCTTCGCCTGCCGTTCCATCTCGTCCATCGCCCGGTCCCAGCTCACCGGGACGAAGTCGCCCCTCTTGTCGAAGGCGCCGTCCTTCATCCGCATCAGCGGCCTGGTCAGGCGGTCCTGCCCGTAGAGGATGCGGCCGTTGAAGTAGCCCTTGATGCAGTTGAGCCCCCGGTTCACCGGCGCATCGGGGTCGCCCTTGACGGCGACGATCTGCCCGCCCTTGGTCGCGATCTGGATGCCGCAGCCGGTGCCGCAGAAGCGGCAGACGCCCTTGTCCCAGCTCCAGCCGGCCTCGGCCGCCTTCGCCTGCGCCAGCGCTTCCTGGCTGACCGTGATGCCGACGGTGGCCGCGGTGGCGGCGGCGATCCCGGATTTCATGAATGCGCGGCGGGTAAGGCTCGTCATGTTCGCTCCTCGGAGGATTCGACCGGGCGCCGGAGGCGCCAACGATGGCTCAGGCTAAAGGGGGGTGCCGGCGAGCGACGGATCGTCGGCGAAGTAGTGGTAGACCATTTCCGCCGCGACGACGCCGGGCAGGGCCTGGATGCGGCGCAGGCCGTCGACTTCGTCCTCGATCGTAGGCGCTTCCTGGACGACGACCACACGCGACGTGGCGGCGTCGGTGTGGTGGACCTCGACCCCCGGCAGCACCGGCAGCCCCGCGACGATCTCGTCGAAGCGGCCGCTCGCCGCGGTGACCAGAATGCCCGAAAGGTTCATGACCCACCCCGCTGCCGGCGGCGATCGCCGGCGCGAAAATGCGCTGCGCACCCGGTGCCGGCCATGCCAGAGATGCTAGGTGACGATCGCCGGCGCCACCTTGACTCGCGTCAATCGGCGGCCGGCTACCCGTGCGACGGATTGCCGCAGCGGGTCAGACGCAGCGCCCGCCGTCGACCTCGAGGCACGCGCCGGTGATGAACGCCGCCTCGTCGGACGCGAAGAACACCGCCGCGGTCGCGATGTCCGACGGCAGCGACAGGCGCCCGAGCGGAATCGAGGCGACGAACTTCGCGCGCATCGCCGGCGTGTCCTGGCCCATGAAGTCGGCGAGCATCGCCGTCTCGCCGGCCACCGGGTTGATCACGTTGACGCGGATGTTGTCGGGGGCGAGCTCGGCCGCCATCGACCGCGACGTCGTGATCGCCGCGCCCTTGCTGCCGTTGTACCAGGTGAGCCCGGGGCGCGGCCGCACGCCGGCCGTCGACGCGATGGTGATGAAGACGCCGTGCCTCTGGCGGCGAAAATGCGGGACCGCGTGCCTCGCGGTCAGGAACAGGCTCTTCACGTTGACGCGGTAGATGCGGTCGAACTCGTCCTCGGTCACGTCCAGCATCGGCTGGTTGCGGTGCGTGGTCCCGGCGTTGTTGACGACGATGTCGAGCCCGCCGAACGCCGCCAGCGCGAAGGCGACCAGCTGCGAGACGTCGGCGTCCTTCGACACGTCGCCGGCGCAGAACTTCGCGGCGCCGCCGGCGGCGACGATCTCGCGCGCGACCCGCTCGCCGTTGGCCACCGCGATGTCGTTGACGACGACCCTGGCGCCCTCGCCGGCGAACCGCCTGGCGATGCCTTCGCCGAAGCCCGAGCCCGCCCCGGTGACGATGGCGATCTTGCCTTCGAGTCTCATCTCCCCGCTCCTCCGTCGATCGACGCAGCGGCCGGCTCAGCCGTGCTGCAGCACCACGGTCTTCAGCACGCTGAAACCGTACAGCGCCTCCAGGCCCTTCTCCCGCCCGTGGCCGGACGACTTGACGCCGCCGAAGGGCAGCTCGACGCCGCCGCCGGCGCCGTAGTTGTTGACGAACACCTGGCCGCTGCGGATCGCGCGCGCCAGCCGCAGCTGCCGCCCGCCGTCCCGCGTCCAGACGCCGGCGACCAGCCCGAACTCGGTGGCGTTGGCGATGCGCACCGCGTCCGCCTCGTCGACGAAGGGCATCGCCGCGAGCACCGGCCCGAAGACCTCCTCGCAGCCCAGCCGGCAGTGGACCGGCACGTCGCGCAGCAGATGCGGTTCGACGTAATAGCCGCCCGCAGGCGCGTCGGCGGCCACCGTCCCGCGGCCGACGACGGCGATGCCGTCGCGCTCGGCATCGGCCAGGAAACCGAGCACGCGCTCGAGCTGCGAGGCGCGGATCAGCGGCCCGCAGTCGAGATCGGCCCACGCCGGCCCGACCTTCAGCGCGGCGAAGCGCCGACCCAGGCGCTCCAGCACCTCGTCGTAGCGCGACGCCTCGACCAGCAGCCGGCTGCCGGCCGAGCAGGTCTGTCCGGCGTTCTGCACGATGGCGTTGACCAGCACCGGCAGCGCCGCATCGAGGTCGGCGTCGGCGAAGACGAGCTGCGGCCCCTTGCCGCCCAGCTCCAGCGTCACCGGACAGTGCCGCCGCGCCGCCTCGCCCGCGACCGCGGCACCGGTGGGCGGCGACCCGGTGAACGAAATGTGGTCGATGCCGCGATGCGCCGCCAGCGCCGCCCCGGCCTCGCGGCCGAGACCGGTGACGATGTTGAGCGCGCCGTCGGGAAAGCCGACGCCGGCGGCGAGCTCGGCCAGGCGCAGCAGCGACAGGCAGGCGTCCTCGGCCGGCTTGACCACGCAGGCGTTGCCGGTCGCCAGCGCGCCGCCCACCGACCGGCCGAAGATCTGCAGCGGGTAGTTCCAGGGAATGATGTGCCCGGTCACGCCGTGCGGCTCGCGCCAGGTCAGCACCGTGTAGCCGGCCGGATAGGGAATGGTCTCGCCGTGGAACTTGTCGCTCGCCCCGCCGTAGAACTCGAAGTAGCGGGCGCAGGCCGCGGCGTCGGCGCGCGCCTGCTTCAGCGGCTTGCCGCAGTCGCGCGCCTCGAGCAGCGCGAGCTCCTCGGCATGGTCGCCGACGGCGCGCGCGAGCCGGCCGAGCAGCCGGCCCTTCTCCGCCGGCGCGAGCCGGCCCCAGGGTCCCTCGAACGCCCGCCGCGCGGCGGCGACGGCGCCGTCGACGTCCTCGGCGGTGCCGAAGGCGATGGCGGCGAACGGCCGCCCGTCGGAGGGATCGATCATCGGCAGCGTCGCGCCGGTGACCGCCGGCACCCAGCGGTTGTCGATGAAGTGCTGCGGCGGCGTCGTGACCGGCGCCCACGCGTGCTGCGCGTTCATGTCCTCGTCTCCCTCGGTGCCCGCCGTCCGGCGGCGACGGCTACTTCTTCGCCGCCGGCTTGAACTGCCAGGCCAGCGTGTTCTCGTCGGTGCGCGGCACGTAGGTGATCCCGTCGCGGGCCGCCCACAGGTTGACCTGGAAGTGCAGCGGCACGACGCCGACGTCGTTGATCGCGAGCTCGGTCGCGCGCTGCAGGTAGGCCTCGCGCTTGACGTCGTCGACGGTCTGCAGCGCGTCCTCGGTGAGCGCGTCGACCTTGCTGTTCGAGTAGCGGCCGCGGTTGGCGGTGCCGTAGCCGCGGTCGCGGTTGTAGGTCATCAGCAGCGCCTTCAGCGACGACGAGGCTTCGCCGGTGCCGGTGCTCCAGCCCAGCAGCATCAGGCTGAACTTGAGGTCGGTCGCCTGGCTGAAGAACGTCGACGACGGCATGGCGACGACCTTGGTGTCGATGCCCGCGCGGGTCAGCATCTGCGCGACCGCCTGCGCGATCTTGGCGTCGTTGACGTAGCGGTTGTTGGGCGCGTGGATGGTGATGCCGAAGCCGTCCGGATAGCCGGCTTCGCGGAGCAGCTGCTTCGCGCCCTCGGGGTCGTAGGGCTCGACCTTGAGGTTCCTGCTGGCCCCGAACAGGAAGTCGGCCACCAGCTGCCCCGACGCGATCGCCTCGCCTTCCATCACCTTGTCGACGATCGCCGGCCGGTTGATCGACTTGGAGATCGCCTTGCGCACGCGCGGGTCCTTCAGCGGGTTCTTCGCCAGCGGCTTGCCCGCCTTGTCGGTGACGAACGGCGAGACGTCGCGGTCGCTGTCGAGGTGCAGGTAGATGAGCCGGTCGGCGACGGTGCGGTAGATGCCGAGCCGCTTGTCCTGCTTCAGCTTGGCCGCGTCCGACGTGGGCACGTTCTCGATCACCTGCACGTCGCCGGACAGCAGCGCCGCGACGCGCGGGGCGTCCTGCGGCAGCAGGCGCAGCGTCACCTTCTCCCACGGCGTCGGGCCGCCCCACCAGGCGTCGTTGCGCGCGAGCTCGATCCGGTCGCCCTTGGCGTAGCGGACGAGCTTGTACGGGCCGGTGCCGTTCGCCGCCCGGCCCGAGTTGAAGTCGTCGGTCGTCGCCTTGGCTGCCGCCCGGGAGATGATCAGGATCTGCGTCATGTCGGAGGGCATCAGCGGGTACGGCAGCGCGGTCCGGAAGCGGATCGTCAGCGGATCGACGACGATCATCTCCCGGATCTGCTTGCTGTACGCGGTGAACGGCGACGGGCTGTTGGGCACCGTGGGCACGCGCTCGATCGAGGCGACGACGTCGGCCGCGGTGAAGTCGCTGCCGTCGTGGAACTTGACGCCGCGACGCAGCTTGAACTCCCAGGTGGTCGCGTCGATCGCCTTCCACTCGGTGGCGAGCCCCGGGATCAGCTGCGACTTCTCGTTGCGCATGACGAGATAGCCGAAGATGTGCGCGCCGACGTTGTTGTTCGGCGTCACGTTGTGATAGTGCGGATCGAGCGCGGTGACGTCGGTGCCCAGCCCGATGGTGAGGTTCGCGGCCGGCACGAGCGACGCGGCCGCGCCGGCCGCAACGGCCGCCAGCACGGTGACTACCTGGCGCAGCAACGACATGACTCCCCCTCACCTGGCGATGGACGAATCCCGCGAGGATAGCGCAAGCCGGCGGGGCCGGACAGGCGGGCACCCGCCGCGGGCGGCAGGTCGCGGCGCCGCATCCGGTGTGTGGCGATTTGTAACGGCGTCAACCGCCGGGCGCGCCGCGGCGTTCTTTGCCGCACAGCCCGTCCGCTCGCACCGTCGCGCAGCGCACGGATTCCGGCCCGTTGCCGCCGCATCCTTCCGGGAGGTAGTCCATGCCACGACCCCTTGCCACCGCCGCTGCCGCCGTCGCGCTGGCCGCCGGCATCGTCGCCGCCACCGGCGCCGCCGCATCCAATGTCGCCTGGAGCGTGTCGATCGGCGCGCCCGGTGTCGCCGTCAACGTCGGCGCGCCCGGCCCTTGGGGCCACGGCTATCCCGGCTACCGCGGCGCCGGGTGGGTCCAGCCCTGGGTCCCGCCGGCCGTCGCGGCACCGCGGTGGCTCCCGCCCGCCTACCCGGTGACCGCGTACCCGCTGTCCGCGTATCCGGCCGTCGGGTATCCGCTGGTTCCCTATGCAGTTCCCTATGCCGCGCCCTACGCGGCAGGCTACGCGCCGGGCTACCCCGTCGTCGTGCCGCGCGCGCTGCCGGCCCCGGTTCGCGCCTACCGCCGCGCGGTCGTCCCGGCGCCGGTGTTGCCTGCGCCGCCGCGCCGGCACTGAGCCGCCGCCCCGGGTCGCTCAGCCGCGATAGCGGATGCGGTAGATCGCACCGGCATCGTCGTCGGACACCAGCAGCGAACCGTCCGGCGCGACCAGCACGTCGGCGGGTCGGCCCCAGGCGCGCTCGCCCCGCAGCCAGCCCTGGGCGAAGGGTTCGTAGGACAGCGCCTTGCCGGCCGCGTCGAGACGCACCAGCGTGATCCGGTAGCCGATCTTCTGGCTGCGATTCCAGGATCCGTGCTCGGCGATGAACACCTGGTGGCGGTAGGCCGCGGGAAACTGGGTGCCGGTGTAGAAGCGCATGCCCAGCGGCGCCACGTGGGGCCCGAGCGACTGCGCCGGCGGCGTGAACTCGGCACAGGACCGGCGCGAACCGAACTCCGGATCGGCGACGCTGCCGCCGTGGCAGAACGGAAAGCCGAAGTGCAGCCCGGGACGCGGCGCGCGGTTGAGCTCGCAGGGCGGCGAGTCGTCGCCCAGCAAGTCGCGGCCGTTGTCGGTGAACCACAGCTCGCCCGTCTGCGGGTGCCAGTCGAAGCCGACGGTGTTGCGCACGCCGCGGGCGAAGACCTCGCTGCCGCTGCCGTCGGCGTTCATGCGCAGGATCCGGGCGTAGCCGTCGTCCGTCGCGGTCGCAGACGTTGCAGGGCGCGCCGATCGGGACGTAGAGCTTGCCGTCGGGGCCGAAGGCGATGAACCGCCGCCCGTGGTGGCCGTCGCGCGGCAGCCGGTCGGTGACGATCACCGGCGCCGGCGGCTTGTCGAGGCGCCGCTCGATGTCGTCGTAGCGCAGGATCCGGTCGACGGCCGACACGTACAGCGCGCCGTCGCGAAAGGCGACGCCCGCCGGCTCGCGCAGCCCCGACGCGATCGTGAACACGCGGGTCCGTGCCGCGTCGCCGTCCGCGGCCAGCCGCACCGCGTGCACCCGGCCGTCGCGGGCCGAGCCGACGAACAGCGTGCCGTCCTTGCCCAGCGTCATCGCCCGCGCGTTCGGCACCCGCGCGACCAGGCCGATCACGAACCCCGGCGGCAGCCGGATCTCGTCGAGCGGCAGCGCATCCTGCGCCCGCGCGGCGACGGCCAGCCAGGACCCCAGCAGCGCGCAGCCGAGGGCGAACCATCGACTGCTGCGCGCACGCACGTTGCTCGTCACTTTTTCCTCCGCGATCCGACCTCGCTGCGACCGCGGGACACCCGCCCGACGCGCGCACCGGAGATCACTGCCATGTTCGCATCGCCGCCGCTCCCGCGCCAGAGGGCGCCGCCGGGTCGACGGCGAATTGACAGTCCGCGCGGCGCCTGCCTATCCTGTGCCTTTGCCGATCGCCGTCCGCAGCACCTCCGGCGGCCGAAGGAATCCCGCGATGAACGCTCCCGCGATCTCCAGCCGCCTCGCCCCGGCGAGCGCCTCCGACCTCGTCGCCTGGGAGATGATCCGCACGCTGATCGCCTTCGACACCACCAGCCGCGAATCCAACCTGGCGCTGATCGACTGGGTGCAGGACTGGCTCGGCAGCCAGGGAATCGAATCCACGCTCACCTTCGACGACGACCGGCGCAAGGCCAACCTCTTCGCGACGCTGCCGGCGCAGGACGGCAATCGCGTCGACGGCGGCATCGTGCTGTCCGGCCACACCGACGTGGTCCCGGTCGACGGTCAACCGTGGAAGACGCCGCCGTTCGTGGCCACGCCGCTCGGCGACCGGGTCTACGGCCGCGGCGTCACCGACATGAAGAGCTTCAGCGCGACCGGCCTCGCGCTGGTGCCCGAATTCCTGCGCCGCGGCCTCCGGCGGCCGCTGCACTTCGCGCTGTCCTACGACGAGGAGGTGGGCTGCATCGGCGTGCGCCGCCTGCTCGCCGACGTCGCCGCGCGCGGCGTCAAGCCGCTGGGCTGCATCGTCGGCGAGCCGACCGGCATGGAGCTCGTCGTCGCGCACAAGGGCAGGAAGAGCTGGCGCTGCCGCGTCCGCGGCCACGAGGCGCACTCGTCGCTGACGCCGCAGGGCGTCAACGCCGTGCAGATCGCCTGCGAGATCGTCGCCTTCCTCACCCAGGCGGCGCGCGCGTTCCGCGATCGCGGCGGTTTCGATCCTGCCTACGACGTCGCCTACACGACCGTCCACACCGGCGTCATCAAGGGCGGCACGGCGCTCAACATCGTGCCGCGCGACTGCGCCTTCGACTTCGAGATCCGGCACCTCCCGTTCGACGATCCGGACGAGCTCTTTCGCCGCGTGGAGGCCTACGCGCAGCGCTTCCTGCCCGAGATGCGCGCGGTGGCGCCGGACTGCTTCATCGAGTTCGACGCGCTGTCGACGATGCCGGGGTTCGATACCCACGGCGACAGCGAGATCGCCGCGCTGGGTCGCGACTGCAACGGCACCCACGACACCGGCAAGGTCTCGTTCGGCACCGAGGCCTCGCTGTTCGATCGGGCTTCGATCCCCACGATCATCTGCGGCCCCGGGCACATCGCCCAGGCGCACCAGCCGAACGAATGGGTGTCGCTGCAGCAGCTCGCCGCCTGCGAAGCGTTCCTGCGTCGCCTGGCCGACCGCGTCTGCGTGGCATGAGCGCGACGGGCCGCCCCGAGGGCGAATACCGGAGTGCGCAGCACGAAGGTAGTTCATTGAGGCACCGACGGGCCGCTTCAGGGGCGAATGCCGGGGTGCGGAGCACGGAGGCAGCCCGGTGAGCGCCAGGGCCCGCGGCAGCGGCGGAACGATGTCGGCGCCGCCGATCGACGTCCCGTTTCCGGATCTCTCGCGCTGGGCCGACGGCGGCACCGGCATCCCCTACGTGCACACGCTGGAGAGCCCGACCCGCGGCCCGCACGTGTTGCTGCAGGCGCTGACGCACGGCAACGAGGTCTGCGGCGCGATCGCCCTCGACTGGCTGCTGGGGTCGGGCTTCCGCCCGGAGCGGGGGACGCTGTCGGTCGCGTTCGCCAACGTCGCCGCCTACGAGAGCTTCGACCCCGCGAACCCCTACGCGTCGCGCTGCGTCGACGAGGACTTCAACCGGCTGTGGACGACCGAGGTGCTCGACGGCGAGCGGCAGACGCGCGACCTCGAACGCGCACGCGCGCTGCGCCCGCTCTACGAGCGCATCGACTTCCTGCTCGACCTGCACTCGATGACCGACCCCTGCCCGCCGCTGGCCCTGGCCGGCCGGCAGCGCAAGGGGCTCGAGCTGGCGCTCGCCCTGGGCCTCCCCGAACACGTGGTGATCGACGCCGGGCACAGCGCCGGCCGCCGCCTGCGCGACTACGCCTTCTTCGACGAGCCCGACGATCCGCGCGTCGCGCTGCTGATCGAATGCGGCCAGCACTGGGAACGCGCGTCGCCCGCGGTCGCGCGCCAATCGGTGCTGCGCCTGCTGCGCCACTTCGGCATGGCCGACGCCGACTTCCTCGCCCGCCACCTCGACCCCGCGCCGCGCCCGCCGCAGCGCGTGATCGAGGTCACCGCGGCGGTCACCATCGCCAGCGACGACTTCGCCTTCGCGCTGCCCGTCCACGGCCTGGCGGTGATTCCGCGCGCGGGCACGGTGCTCGCGCACGACGGCGACGTCCCGGTGCTGGCGCCCTACGACGACTGCGTGCTGATCATGCCGACCCGCCGGCCGAAGGCGGGCGAGACGGCGGTTCGGCTCGGGCGCTTCCTCGACTGACGCCCGCGTCAGTCGAGGCTCACACCCGCTTCGGCGAGGGCAGACAGCAGGGCCTCGCCCAGCTCGCCGTCCAGCAGCGAGGCCTGCAGGATCCGCCGCCCGCGCGTGCGAAAGCCGGCGTCGGCGGCGACCAGCGGCGCAGCCTTGACCCGCGCCTCGTCGCGGCGCCCGAGGCGCACCAGCGCCGCCGCTTCCAGCGCCAGCACGCGCGGCGCGTCCGACGGCCCCATCAGCTTCGCCTGCGCGAGTGCCGCCGCGTAGTCGCCCCGGCGGAAGCGGTCGACGTAGTGCGCGAAGTGGAACCAGCGCGGATAGTGCGGGTCGAGCTCGATGCCGCGATCGAGCAGCGCGAGCCCGCGCTCCCAGTCGCCCGCCAGCGCGGTCGCCCATCCGGCCACGCCGAGGAAGTACGGCGCGTTCGGGTTGAGCGCGATCGCCCGCTCGAGCTCGGCCCGGAACCCGGGCAGGTCGCGGCGGAAGAACTGCGTCCAGGCCAGCGCCCAGCGCGCCTGCTGGCAGGTCGGTTCGAGCGCGACCGCCCGCGTCGCCATCGCCAGCGCGCGGTCGAGCGATTCGGCCGGCGCGTCCGGGTCGGACGCGTAGGTGTCGACCAGCATCTCGGCGAGCATCGCCCAGGCGAGCGCGAAACCGGGGTCGAGCGCGACCGCCTGCTCCAGCGCGGCGCGTGCGCGCGCCCCCGACCCGGTGGTGCGCTCGGCGACGAAGTGGTGGAAGTGCAGCACCGCGTCGTAGGCGCCGGGGACCGCGCTGCGCTGCCCCTGCACGCCGCGGCCCAGGTCGCGGAACACCGCGCCGTAGCGCCCCGCGACACGTGCCGACACCTTCTGCGCGATGTCGTCCTGGACGGCGAAGAGATCGCGCGCGCCCAGGTCGAAGGCGTAGCGCTCGTTCCAGAGCACCTCCCGCGACGCCGCCTCGGCGAGGCCGGCGTCGATGCGCATCGCCTGGCCCAGGCGCTGGACGCTGCCCAGCACCAGGTAGCGGGCGCCGAGCTCGCGGCCGATGCGCGGCAGGTCGGGCACCTGGTCGCGATACTGCAGCGACGACTGGCGGGCGATCACTGCCATGCCGTCGAAGCGGGTCAGCGCGAGGGTGAGCTCGGCGGCGAGACCCTCGGCGAAATAGGCCTGTTCCGGATCGCTCGACAGCGACTGGAACGGCAGCACCGCGACCACCGGCGGCCGGGTGCCCTCGGCCGGGCCGCGACCCGGGTCCGTCGCCACGGTCGCGACCTCGCCGCCGTTCGCGACCGTGAACGCCGGCACGTAGCCTCCCTTGGGCACGCCGATGCGCAGCGGGTCGCGCGCACCCGCGGTCGCGTAATAGCGGTCGAGCGCGCGCCGCAGGCGCCCGGCCTGGATGCGCACCAGAGGATCGGTGTCGGCGTCGAATCCGGGATCGCGGTGAAACACCTCGACGGCGATCCGGTAACCCTTGAGCCTCGCCACACGGCCGGCCAGCGACTCGTCGACCAGGAAGCGCAGCATGTCGCGCAGTCGGGCCGACGTCGCGAACTCGTCGCTCGCCAGCACGCGATCGAGCTCGGCGCGGATGGCGTCCGCCGGTGCCGGCAGGGCGCCGGCGGCGGCGGGATCGCTGTGCTGCCCCGGCGGATGCTCGCTCACTGGACCACCTTCATGCTGCGCTCTCCGCAAATCGCGCTCGGGGCGGCCCGTCGCGCTCGTCGCCGTGCTCGGTCGCGCCACCCGGGGAATCGAGCCGCCGTCCGGACGATACGGTGTGTCACGGTATTTTACGTGGGCAGCGGCAGCCCGAACGGCTAGGCTCCGTCGCCATCGCCACTGCAGATCCGACGCGGCGCGCGGGAAGCCGTTGCGGGCTTCCGAGGCGGCGCCCGGACCGACCCCACCGCCCATGCCCTCGCACTACCCGAACGTCTTTGCCCGCTTTCCCAACCAATGGCGCGCGGTCCGGCAGCGGCTGGAGGCCGATGCGACCTTCGCCGAACTGTGCGCCGACTACGAGACCTGCGTCGTGCACCTGCATTCGCTGAGCCCGGCGACGGTCCCCGATTTCGAGAGCGAGGCGGCCGAGTACCGCGAAACGGCGCGCGAACTCGAACTGGAAATCGGCCGCGTCATCGCCGACCTCCGGCAACGACTGGCGCACTGAGAAGGTGTGAACGAATCCCCCATGACCGTTCACCGTCCCGCCGCCTGCACGGCCGCTTCGGCCGCGCGCACGAGCTCGACGCCCGCCGCCCCCGCCCAGCGATCGTAGGCCGCGCGGCTCGCCGCCGCGAGCGCCGCATGTCCCTCCGCCGTGAGGCGCGTGGTGGCGAGGCCCCGCTGCCGCAGGTCGGCAAGCGCCTGGGCGGCCTCGTCCCGGGCCAGCACCGCCAGTTCGCCGGCCGTCGCGGTGGCCGCCTCCCGGACCTGTGCGCGCTCGGCGTCGTTACACGCGTTCCAGACGGCGCGATTGACGGCGAAGACCGCGATTTCACCCACCGCTTGCCAGTCGGCGACGTGGCGAAAGCCCGACGCCTCCAGCCGGGCCGCCACGAACGACGCCGCGGGGCCGTCCTGCCCGTCCAGCGCGCCGGACTTGAAGGCGGCCTGGGCTGCGGCAAAGCCCAGCGACTGCGGCAGCGCACCCAGCGTCGCGTAGAGATCGAGGATCGCGGGCACCGCCGGCACGCGGACCCGCAGGCCCGCCACGTCGGCCGGCTCGCGCACCGCCTTGGCCACCGTCGCCAGCGCCCGATGCCCCAGCGGCGCGAACGCGACGGCGACGACGCCGGCGCGCTCCAGCGCCGCGCCGAGCTGACCGGCGAAGGGCTCCGCGGCGAGCGCCGCGAGCTGCGGGCCGCCGGGGGCGAGCCACGGCAGCCCGACGACGCCGAGTTCGGCCACCGACCCCGACCACGCCAGCGTCGACCCGATGGCGAGGTCGGCGGCTCCGTCGCGCAGCGCGGAAAACTCGCGCGCCGGATCGCGGTGGGCCAGCGTCGCCCCCGGATGGGCTTTCACCGCCAGCCGCCCCGCCGACTTCTCGCCGATCAGCGCCGCCCAGCGCGCGCCCGCCTTGCCCAGCGCGAACGCCGGCCCGACCGCCGTCGACAGCTTCCACTCGCGGGGCGCGTTCGCGGCGGGTACCTGCGCCTGCGCGAACGCCGGGGCGATGGTCGCCACGACCGCCAGCCAGCACCAGGCGAGGATCCGGACCGTTTGCATCCGTGCAGTGTACGGGTCCGCCGGCCCGGGTCAATCCAGCGGCGACGCCTCCTCCCGCGGCGGGTCGTGCCAGTAGCGGCGGCGCCACGCCCGTTCGGTTCGCGGCAGCCGCGCCCCCCCGGCGGCAAAAGAGAACGTCAGCGCCCCGTCGCGGTCGGTGCGATAGCGCTGCGCGGCCCGGTACCGGGCGACGATGTCGGCCCGGGGATGCCCGAAGCGGTTGCGGTAGCCGGAGGTGAAGACCGCGACGGCGGGCGCCACCGCGGCCACGAACGCCGGCGTCGACGAGGTGCGGCTGCCGTGGTGGGGAACGACCAGCACGTCGGCCTTGAGCGCCGCAGGGTCGCGACCGAGGAGCTGCAGTTCGCTGACCGCCTCGATGTCGCCGGTCAGCAGCACGCTGCCGTGCGCGCTGTCGACGCGCAGCACGCAGGACAGGTCGTTGGTGCGGGCTTTCGGATCGGCGTACTGCGCCGGCAGCGGGTGCAGCAGCGTGAACGTCACCGCGTCCCAGGTCCAGCGCTGGCCGGCCAGGCAGCGTCGCGCGTCGTCGCCGGCCGGCGGCAGGCGCTCGGCCACGGGGCCGTCGATTGGCAGCGACGACAGCAGCGCGGCCACCGGCACCGACTGCCGCACGCTGCGCAGCCCGCCGCTGTGGTCGCTGTCCTGGTGCGAGACGACCAGCGTGTCCAGCCGGGCGACGCCGGCCGCGCGCAGGAACGGGACCACGATCCGGCCGCCGGCATCGGCGACGTCGGTGTAGCGCGGCCCGGTGTCGTAGAGCAGCGTCCGGTGCTGCGTCTCGACGACGACGGCGAGTCCCTGCCCGACGTCGAGGACGGTCATCCGGAACTCGCCGGCACCCGGGCGCGGCGGCACGACGACGAACAGCGGCAGCAGCCAGAGCCCGCCCAGCGCGCGGGCCGGGACGCCGCGCGGGGCCGCCAGCCAGGCGATGCCGACCACCGCGGCGGGCAGTGCCCAGGCCGGCGGTGCGTGCTGCTGCCAGACGGCGCCCGGCCACGCCGACATCGCCTCCAGCAGCCGCATCAGCAGCGCGAACAGCGCGTCGGCGGCCTGCCACAGCGCGTCGACGGGCAGGAAGACACCGGTCAGCGCCAGCGGCACGACGACGAAGGTGACCAGGGGAATGGCGACGGCGTTGGCCACCGGCGAGATCAGCGAGACCTGCTGGAACAGCGCCAGGGTCAGCGGCACCATGCCGACGGTCACCAGCCACTGCGCCTGCAGCGCCGCGCGGAATTCGCGGCCGAGGCGCGCTGCCGTCCCCGTCGCCGGGCCCGAGGCGATCCGCCCGCCGGCCCCGTACAGCAGCACGCCGACGGCACCGAACGACAGCCAGAACCCGGAGGAGAGCGTCGCCCAGGGATCCCAGGCGAGAACGGCCGCCAGCGCCCACAGCCAGACCATCGAGGCGGTGCCGGGCCGCGCCAGCCACAGGCCCGCCGCGACCACCGCGAGCATCAGCAGTGTGCGCTGCGCCGGCACCTGCGCGCCGGCGAGCAGCACGTAGGCGGCCGCGGCCCCCACGCCGGCCAGCGCCGCCAGCCGCCGCGCCGGCACCCGCGAGGTGAGCCTTGCGCTGCGCCGCGCGAGCGCGAAGGCGCCCGCCGCGGCGATCGCGGCGAACACCGTCACGTGCAGGCCGGAGATCGACACGAGGTGGGTGACGCCGGTGCGATTGAAGACCTGCCACTGCGCCTCGGTGATCGAGCGCTGGTCGCCGATGGCCAGCGCCACCAGCACGCCGGCGGTGGGCGACTCCGGCAGCGCCGCCAGCACCCGGTCGCGGATCGCCGACCGCGCGCGCTGCACGACGTCGGCCGGCCGGCGCGCGAAGGCGTCGAGGCGGCGATTCGCGTCGTCGCGGCGCACGTAGCCGGTGGCGCGCAGGTTGTTCTCGAGCAGCCAAGCCTCGACGTCGAAGCCGTCGGGGTTGACGGTGCCGTGCGGGCGCTTCAGGCGCAGCACCAGCCGCCAGCGCTCGCCGGCGACGAGCACCGGCACCGGGTCGATCGCCCCGCCCTTCTGCCACTGCGCGTACCACGCCAGCGACAGCCGGCGCGGCACCACGGCCCCGGGCGTGACCACCGTTTCGACCGCCAGCGTGAAGCGGGCACCGCGGTCGGAGGTGTGCGGCAGGTCGTCGACGACCCCGACGACGACGACGTCCTCACCCTCCCATGCCGACGGCAGCGCATCGGACAGGCGCAGGTCGGCTCGCCACGCCGCGTAGCCGAATCCCAGGCAGCAGGCGGCGATGCCGGCGCAGAGCCGGCGCGCGGCACCGGCCGCCGGCGTCGACATCGGCGCCAACCGCCCGCCGCGAAGCGCGACCCACGCGGCGAGCAGACCCGCGGCGACGAGGAACGCGGGCCGGGGCGGCAGCGACGCCTGCAGCTGCAGCACGCCGACCCCGGCCGCGAACCCGAGCAGCAGCAGCGGCAGAGGGGAGGAGCGGTACATGGCGGCACGACGGCACGAAAGGCACCATCAGACCTGCCGCACGGCGATTGCGCCATCGTCCGGCCGGACGACCCGCGGGCCGAAACGGCCCCGCGACGGCGCGCCCTCGGCTAACATGGCGGCCTCCGCTGCCGGGGCCGCCGCCGTCCGGCGCGCGCCCGCGACCAAGCCCCCGACCCCCTCCCGAGCGAGAGCCCCGCCCATGAACGATCAAGGCTACCTGCGTCAACCCACGCTGGCGGGCGACACCCTGGTCTTCGTCTGCGACGACGACCTGTGGAGCGTGTCGGCCGACGGCGGCACCGCCCGGCGCCTGACCGCGGGGCTGGGCGAGCCTTCGACCCCCTGCCTGTCGCCGGACGGCCGCTGGATCGCCTACGTCGGTCGCGACGAACAGCACCCCGAGGTCTACGTGATGCCGGCGGAAGGCGGCCCGGCGCGACGGCTGACGTTCCTCGGCCCGGACGTGATGGTGCGCGGCTGGACGCGCGACGGCCACATCCTCTTCGTCACCACGCAGGGGCAGCCGTTCTTCCGCAACTACCGTGCGCACACGATCGACCCCGCGGGCGGGCTGCCGCGACGGCTGCCGCTGGGGCAGGTCAACCACCTCGCCTTCGGCCCCGGTGACGCCTGCGTGATCGGCCGCAACACCGCCGATCCGGCGCGCTGGAAGCGCTATCGCGGCGGCACCGCAGGTCACCTGTGGGTCGACGCCCGGGGCGACGGCCAGTTCCGCCGGATGACCGAGCTGGCCGGCAACATCACCTGCCCGATGTGGATCGGCGAACGGATCTTCTTCCTCTCCGACGGCGAGGGCGTCGGCAACGTCTACTCGTGCCTCCCCGACGGCTCGGCGCTGCGGCGCCACACCGATCACGACGACTACTACGCGCGCCACGCGCAGTCCGACGGCGAGCGCATCGTGTACCAGTGCGGCGCGCGCCTCTGGTGCCTCGATCCGCGGAGCGGAACGACGCGGCCGCTGGACATCCGCACGCCGGGCCATCGCACGCAGGCCGCACGACGGTTCGTCGCCGCCGCCGACTACCTGCAGGGTTTCAACCTGCACCCTGCCGGGCACAGTCTCGCCGTGGAGGTGCGCGGCAAGCCGTTCACGTTCGGCCTGTGGGAGGGTGCGGTCCGCCAATGGGGCGCCGACGACGGACGGCGCCGGCACGGCCAGTGGCTGGCGGACGGCCGGACGTTCATCGCCGGCTGCGACGCGTCGGGCGAGGATCGACTGGAGGTGCTGCGCGACGGAACGACGACGACGCTGCCCTGGGACACCGGACGCATCGTCGCGATGACGGCCGCGCCGCGCGGTGCGCGGGTCGCGATCGCCAATCACCGCAACGAAGTGCTGGTGGGCGACGTCGACACCGGCGAACTGCACGTCGCCGACCGCAGCGACCACGGGCGCAGCGAGAGCCTCGCGTGGTCGCCGGACGGCGCCTGGCTCGCCTACCCGTCGTGGACCAGCGCCCGCCACGTCGCGATCAAGCTGCACGAGATCGCCACCCGCACGTCGACGCTGGTGACGCAGCCGGACTTCCGCGACTACAGTCCGGCCTTCGATCCTGCGGGCAAGTACCTCTACTTCCTGTCGGTGCGCACCTTCGACCCGGTCTACGACAGCGTGCAGTTCGAGCTGTCGTTTCCGCGCGCGGCGCGACCCTACCTGGTCGCGCTGCAGGCCGACGGCGCGCCGCCCTTCGAGCCGCTGCCGCGCGCCTTCGGCCCCCCGGACACCCGCGGTGCGGCATCCGATGCGCGCCGCGCGGACGACCCGAAGCCGGTGGCCGCGACCCGGGTGGACCTCGACGGCATCGCCGCGCGCGTGGCCCCCTTCCCGGTCCCGGAAAGCCGCTACGGGCAGATCGCCGGGGTGGTCGGCGGCAAGGTGCTGTGGACGCACCAGACGGTGGTCGGCGCGCACGGCCGGGGCGGACACAAGGAGGAAGCGGGTCGGCTCGAACTCTTCGACTTCGCCACGCTGCGCGCCGAGACGATGCTGGAGCGCGTCGATCAGTTCGCGGTGAATGCCGACGGCACCGCGCTGGTCGCGCGGGACGGCAAGAAGCTGCGCGCCATCGCCGCCGACCGCAAGCCCGAGGAAGGCGGCGGCGAGACGCCGTCGCGCAAGTCCGGCTGGATCGATCTCGGCCGGATCCGCGCGTCGGTGACCCCGCGCAACGAATGGCGGCAGATGCTGCGCGAAGTCTGGCGGCTGCAGCGCGATCACTTCTGGACCGCGGACCTGTCCGGCGTCGACTGGAACGCGGTCTACGCGCTGTACGCGCCGCTGCTCGAACGGGTGGCCACGCGCGGCGAGCTCTCCGATCTCATCTGGGAAATGCAGGGCGAGCTCGGCACCTCGCACGCCTACGAGATGGGCGGCGACTACCGCAAGCCCCCCGCGCTCCTGCTGGGGCACCTCGGTGCCGAGCTGGCGCCGGCGGCGGATGGCGACAGCTACACCATCGCCCGCATCGTCTGCGGCGACGCGTGGGAAGCGGGCGCCGATTCGCCGCTGAACGCCATCGGCGTGCAGGCGCGCGCGGGCGAACGCATCGTGGCGGTCAACGGCCAGCCGGTCTCGCGCACGGTGCCGCCGCAGGCGCTGCTCGTGCACCAGGCAGGCGCCAAGGTCGAGTTGACGCTGGCGAGCGACCAGGACGGCGGCACCGTCACCCGCACGGTGCTCGTCCACACGCTCGCCGACGAAGTCCCCGCGCTCTACCGCGAGTGGGTCGAGCGCAACCGGTCGTGGGTGCACGAAGAGTCGCAGGGCCGCGTCGGCTACCTGCACCTGCCCGACATGCAGGCGGCGGGCTTCGCCGAATTCCATCGCTATTTCGCCGGCGAGTCCGACCGCGAGGCGCTGATCGTCGACCTGCGCTACAACCGCGGCGGCCACGTCTCGCAGCTGCTGCTGGAGAAGTTCGCGCGCAAGCGCATCGCCTACGGCACCGCACGCTGGATGCGGCCGTCGCCGTATCCCGACGAGGCGCCGCTGGGACCGGTCGTGGCGCTGACCAACGAGCACGCGGGCTCCGACGGCGACATCTTCTCGCACAACTTCAAGCAGATGCAGATCGGCCCGCTGGTGGGCACGCGGACCTGGGGCGGCGTCGTCGGCATCTGGCCGCGGCACGCGCTGGCGGACGGCTCGTCGACCACGCAGCCGGAGTTCTCGTTCTGGTTCAGCGACGTCGGCTTCGGCGTGGAAAACTACGGCACCGACCCGCAGGTCGAGGTCGACAACGCGCCGCAGGACGCCGTCGCCGGATGCGACCGGCAGCTGGAGAAAGCGCTCTCCGTCGCACTGGAAGAGATCGCGAAGGCCCGCCCCGGGGTGCCCGATTTCGGACCGCGGCCGCAGCTCGCGCGCGGGCCGTTGCCGCCGCGCAAGGCGTAGCCGGCCTGCGGCCCGTCGGTGTGCGGTTCGCGGCTCCGGATCAGAGCCGCTGTTCCAGCCACGGCTCGATCGACTGCAGCGCGTCCTTGAGACCCTCCGGCCTGGTGCCGCCGGCCTGCGCCATGTCCGGGCGCCCGCCGCCCTTGCCGCCGACCTGCTGGGCCAGGTGGTTGACGAGCTCGCCCGCCTTGACGCGCGCGGTGAGGTCCTTGGTGACGCCCGCGATCAGCGACACCTTGCCGTCGGCGACGGTGGCCAGCACCGCGACGCCGCTCTCCAGCCGGTCCTTGATCCTGTCCAGCGACTCGCGCAGCACCGTGGCGTCGGCGCCTTCGAGCACCAGGGCGACGGTCTTGACGCCCTTGACGGTGCGGATGCCGCCGGCCAGCACCGATTCGAGACGACCGAACGCGAGCTGCCCGCGCAGTCGCGCGACTTCCTTCTCCAGCGCCTTGCCGTGCTCGAGCAGCTGCGCAACCTTCGTTTCCAGCTCGCTGGCGGGGGCCTTGAGCGCCGCCGCGGCCGCCGCGATCTTCGCTTCCTGCGCCTGCACCCAGGCGAGCGCGTGATCGCCGGTGACCGCCTCGATGCGGCGCACGCCGGCGGCGACCCCGCCTTCGCCGGTCACCTTGAAGAAGCCGATGTCGCCGGTGCGCGCGACGTGCGTGCCGCCGCAGAGCTCGCGCGAGCTGCCGATGTCCAGCACCCGCACCTCGTCGCCGTACTTCTCGCCGAAGAGCATCACCGCGCCGGTCTTCTGCGCCTCGTCGATCGCCATCACCCGCGCCTGCGTCGCCGCATTGGCCAGGATCTCGCGGTTGACGATCGTCTCGATGCGGCGGACCTCGTCGTCGGAGAGCGGCGCGCCGTGGGCGAAGTCGAAGCGGGTCTTGTCGGGATCGACCAGCGAGCCCTTCTGCTGCACGTGCGGGCCGAGCACTTCGCGCAGCGCCTTGTGCATCAGGTGCGTCGCCGAGTGGTTGCGCATCGTCCGCGCCCGCGCGGCGTGGTCGACCGCGGCCGCCACGGTGTCGCCGACCTTGAGCTCGCCGGTCTTCATCTCGCCCAGGTGCCCGAACACGTCGGGCTGGATCTTCTGCGTGTCCTCGACGGCGAACAGCGTCAGGCAGACGCCGCCCATCGACAGCTCGCCGCGATCGCCGACCTGGCCGCCCGACTCGGCGTAGAACGGCGTCTGGTCGAGGACCACGACGCCGCGCTCCCCGCCCAGCAGCGACGGGACCGGGGCGCCGTCGCGGTAGAGCGCGGTGACGCGGCCGGGCGTCGACAGCTGCTCGTAGCCGCGGAACGCCGTCTTCTGGCCGTGGTACTCGAGTTGCGCGTCCATCCGGAAATTGCTGGCCGCGCGGGCGCGCTCGCGCTGCTGCGCCATCGCCGCCGCGAAGCCCGCCTCGTCGACGGCGACGTCGCGCTCGCGGCAGACGTCGGCGGTGAGGTCCAGCGGAAAGCCGAAGGTGTCGTAGAGCGCGAACGCGGTCTCGCCGTCCAGCGTCTTGCGGCCGCCGGCGAGCGCCTCGCCGAGGATCTTCATGCCGTTCTCGAGCGTTTCGCCGAAGCGCTCCTCCTCGGCCTTCAGCACCGCGGCGACGCGCGCCTTGTCGCGCCGCAGCTCGGGATAGGCGTCGCCCATCACCCGGTCGAGATCCTCGACCAGCCGGTGGAAGAACGGCTGCTTCTGGCCCAGCTTGTAGCCGTGGCGGATGGCGCGCCGGATGATCCGGCGCAGCACGTAGCCGCGGCCGTCCGACGCGGGAATCACGCCGTCGACGATCAGGAACGCGCAGGCGCGGATGTGATCGGCGATCACCCGCAGCGAGGGATTGAGGTAGTCGGTGGCGCCGGTCTCGCGCACCGCGGCGCGGATCAGGTCCTGGAAGAGGTCGATCTCGTAGTTCGAGTGCACGTGCTGCAGCACCGCGGCGAGGCGCTCGAGGCCCATCCCGGTGTCGACCGAGGGCTTGGGCAGCGGGTGCAGGACGCCCTTGTCGTCGCGGTTGAACTGCATGAACACGAGGTTCCAGATCTCGATGTAGCGGTCGCCCTCGCTCTCCGGCGATCCCGGCGGGCCGCCCCAGACCTCGGCGCCGTGGTCGTAGAAGATCTCCGAGCACGGCCCGCAGGGTCCCGTGTCGGCCATCTGCCAGAAGTTGTCGCTGGCGTACTTGGCGCCCTTGTTGTCGCCGATGCGCACGCAGCGCTCGGCCGGCACGCCGATCTCCCGGGTCCAGATGTCGTAGGCCTCGTCGTCGTCGATGTAGACGGTCGTCCACAGCCGCTCCGGCGGCAGCCCGTAGACCTGGGTCAGCAGTTCCCAGGCGAAGCGGATGGCGTCGCGCTTGAAGTAGTCGCCGAAGCTGAAGTTGCCCAGCATCTCGAAGAACGTGTGGTGGCGCGCCGTGTAGCCGACGTTCTCGAGGTCGTTGTGCTTGCCGCCGGCGCGCACGCTGCGCTGCGACGAGGTCGCGCGCACGTAGGGGCGCTGGTCGACGCCGAGGAACACGTCCTTGAACTGCACCATCCCCGAGTTGACGAACAGCAGCGTCGGGTCGTTGGCGGGCACCAGCGACGACGAGGGAACGACGGTGTGCCCGCGCTCGGCGAAGAACTGGAGGAACTTGCTGCGTATCTCGGCGGCTGTCATGGCGGTCGCGGGTCCGGTCGGGCACGCGCGAGTCGGAAGCGTCTCGCGTCGCACGGTTCGCACTTCGGGGAAAACCCGTGATTTTACGCGGACTCGCGCAGCCGCGCCAAACCGCCCGCGGTCGCGCCGGCGGCCGGGTCAGCGCCCGGGGACGAAGCGTCGGACGGCCGCCGGAAGCTGCGCCAGCAGCGCCTCCGCGACGACGCCCCAATCGATGCCGTCGAGCAGGTTCTTGACGGTCAGGCCGAGGTCGGTGTCGCCCTCGACCTGCAGCCGGCGGGCGAAGAACAGCGTGTCCGGGTCCTCTTCGCGCAGGCCCAGCGCGATGAAGTCGCGCACGGTGGCGGTGATCGACAGGTCGGGTGCGAACGGCGGCGCGGCGGGGCGGAATCCCGACGGCGTGCTCTCGAAATGCACGGTGAGCCCGAGGTCGCGGGCGCAAAGCGCGAATCGCCGTCCGACCAGCGGCCCGAGCGCGTCGCGGGGAACGATCCGCCCGGTGCCGAAATCGAGCGCGCGGGACAGCGCCCAGGCAGCCGGCCACATCGGCAACCGCGAGACCACCGCCGCCACCGGGGCCGGAAAGGTGAACGGCGGCAGCTTCGGTCGCATCGGCGCCCTCACCCGCCGGCCGCGACCAGCTCGGCGCCCGGCCGGCCGTGCCAGAAGCCGTTGCACGGCGGACCCGGCAACAGCGCCTGCGTCTGCGCCGCTGCGTCCGCCGCAGCGACGCGGCGCTCCAGCACCGCGCGGAACAGCGCCAGCACGGCGCCGGTCCCTTCGCCCTGCGGGCTCACCCGGACGATGTCGACGCCGGCGGCGGCGAGCAGCGGCAACTCGGCGACCAGCGTGCAGACGGCGGCCGATTGCGTCTCGATGCCGTTGAGATTGAGGAACGGCACCCCCTCGCGCGTGCGCAGCGGCAGGCCGTCGGCCAGACCGAGGCAGCGGTATTCGCACTGGTCCTTCTGCAGGCCGTAGTGGCGGGCGGTGAAGCAGCGGGCCGAGTACGCGAGCGGCAGCCGGCCCCAGGCCTGCACCTCGGTCTCGATCCCGGCAGGCGCCGCGGCGCGCAGGGCGGCCAGCGTCGCGCCGGCGAGCTCGGGCGGGCTCACCCAGCGCATCGCGCCGTCGCCGGCGAGCAGCGCCAGCGCCTGCGGGCCGAACACGTTGAGCGTCGAGCCGGCGACGAAGCCCTCCTGGGGGCGGCGCTCGGCCAGCAGGCGCACCGCGCCCATGTCGTTGGCTTCGACGCGAAAGCGCGCCTGTTCGACGATCCGGCGCGTGAGCCGCAGGTCGGCCTCGGCCTCGATCAGCGGCAGCGTCGAGAGCACGACCTCGATGCCGCGGGCGGCGAGCAGGTCGGCGATCTCCAGCCAGTCGGCGAGGCGCAGCTCGTGCCGGCGGGCGCACACCGCCTCGCCCAGGTAGACGATGTCCACCGGCGCCTCGGCGACCTCGGCGTAGAAGTCGAGCACCGCCTGCCGCGGCCAGTAATAGCGCAGCGGCCCCAGCGAGATCTTCATCGTCGGCGGCGTCGTGCCGGAGGTCGCCGCGCTGGCGCGGGGCAGGCGGTCGTCCATCGTCCGCTCAGCCTCTCAGCGCCAGGGGCGCGAGTAGGCGCCCAGCGTCTGCGTCTGCCCCTCGGCCAGCCGATTGAGCTCGGCGTGCCACGCGGGATCGACGGTGAAGGACGACGGCGCCGCGCTGCAGCGATCGATCGCCGCGCGCCAGACGCGCGTCACCTGCGCCACGTAGGCGGGGCTGCGCTGCCGCCCCTCGATCTTGATCGCCCGCACGCCGGCGGCGATCAGCGCCGGCAGCAGGTCCAGCGTGTTGAGGCTGGTCGGCTCCTCGAGCGCATAGTAGGTCGAGCCCTCGACGTCGAAGCGGCCCTTGCACAGCGTCGGGTAGCCGGGACGCTCGGCACCGGTGAATTCGTCGATCAGGAAGCCGTTGAGGCGGGTGCGCATGCCGTCGGGCAGCGGCTCCCAGCGCACCGCCTTGGCCGGCGAGCACACGCCCTGGCAGTTGGGCGACGACCCGGTCGCGTACGCCGACAGCGCGCAGCGGCCCTCGACCATCACGCACAGGCTGCCGTAGCCGAACACCTCGATCTCGACGTCGGTGTGCGCGATCGTGTGCTCGACCTGCGCCAGCGACAAGACGCGCGGCAGCACCGCGCGCCGGATGCCGAAGCGCTCGCGGTAATAGTTGATCGCCTCGTAGTTGGTCGCCGAGGCCTGGACGGAGAGGTGCAGCCGCAGCGAAGGATGCGTGCGCGCGGCATACGCCAGCAGTCCCACGTCGGCGCAGATGATCGCATCGACGCCCTGCGCCGCCGCGCGATCGACCGCCCGGGTCCAGCGCGGCCAGCCCTCCGGCGACGGGAAGGTGTTGAGCGCGACCAGCACGCGGCAGTCGCGACGATGCGCGTAGGCGACGCCGGCCGCCAGCGCCGCGTCGTCGAAGTTGAGGCCGGCGAAGGCCCGCGCATTGGTCTCGTCGCGAAAGCCGACGTAGACGCAATCGGCGCCGTGGTCGACGGCTGCCTTCAGCGCCGGCAGCCCGCCCGCGGGGCAGACGAGTTCGGGAGGTGACGGGAGGGGCAAGTTGGCGGACCGGGACGACCCGCGAGTGCAGCCGCAGGCCAGTCGATCATGCTAGCGGCACGGCCGGCCGCAGGCCTTGATGGGAGTCAAGGAAGCCTGCGCGCGGGGCCGCCGGCAAGGGCTGCGGCCGCGGCGCAGGGGTGGGGTCAGCCGGCGCCGTCGTCGCTGCCGCCCGCCTCGTCGGCGCTCGGCGGATCGCGCAGCAGACGGAAGATCGCGGACAGCGCGAACCCGCGGCTTTGCAGGAAGCGGACCTGCCGCGCCTTCTCGCGATCGTCGGCGGGTGCGCGCCCGAAGCGCCGCCGCCACAGCGCGGCCAGCGCGGTGGCGTCGTCGATCGGGCTGTCGGCCAGCGCGGCCCGGGCCGCGTCGGCGGTGACGCCCTTCTGCTTCAGCGTGTCGGCGATCGCGCGCTGCGCATAGGCACCCTGCTTCTGGCGGACGACGGCGTGGGCGAAGCGCGCGTCGGACAGGAAGCCCAGCGCCGCCAGCTCGTCGAGCAGCGCCTCGGTCGCCTCGCGGTCGGCACCGGTGGCGAGCAGCCGCTCGCGCAGTTCGGCGCGCGAGTGTTCGCGGCGCGCCAAGAGGCCGATCGCCCGCGCCTTCAGCGTCTTGGGCGGTCGGGCGGCCCGGGGCGGACGCGGGTTCGACATCAGCCGCGCGACCGCCGCGACCGCGCACCGGCACGGCGACCGCCACCGGCGCCGCGGGCTGCGGTCGGGGCCGACGCGCCGGTCATTCGTCGGGCGCAGCCTCGCCCTTGGCGCGCAGCGCGCCGGGCTGCGGGACGCCGACCGCCGCCCGGATCTTGGCTTCGATTTCCGTCGCCATCTCGGGATGCTCGCGCAGGAATTCGCGGGTGTTGTCCTTGCCCTGGCCGATCTTCTCGCCGTTGTAGGCGTACCAGGCGCCGGACTTGTCGATGATGTCGTGCGCGACGCCCAGCTCGATGATCTCGCCGTGCCGCGAGATGCCCTCGCCGTAGAGGATGTCGAACAGCGCCTCGCGGAACGGCGGCGCCACCTTGTTCTTGACCACCTTGACCCGGGTCTCGTTGCCGATGACCTCGTCGTTCTTCTTGATCGCGCCGATGCGGCGGATGTCGAGCCGCACCGAGGCGTAGAACTTGAGCGCGTTGCCGCCGGTGGTGGTCTCGGGGTTGCCGAACATCACGCCGATCTTCATCCGGATCTGGTTGATGAAGATCACCAGCGTGTTGGCGCGCTTGATGTTGGCGGTGAGCTTGCGCAGCGCCTGGCTCATCAGCCGCGCCTGCAGGCCCGGCAGCTGGTCGCCCATCTCGCCTTCGATCTCGGCCTTGGGCACCAGCGCGGCCACCGAGTCGATGACGATGATGTCGACGCCGCCGGAGCGCACCAGCATGTCGGCGATTTCGAGCGCCTGCTCGCCGGTGTCGGGCTGGGAGATGAGGAGTTCGCCGACGTTGACGCCGAGCTTGCCGGCGTAGACGGGATCGAGCGCGTTCTCGGCGTCGATGTAGGCGGCGGTGCCTCCCGCCTTCTGCACCTGGGCGACGACCTGCAGCGACAGCGTGGTCTTGCCCGAGGACTCGGGCCCGTAGATCTCGACCACGCGGCCGCGGGGCAGCCCGCCGACACCCAGCGCGATGTCGAGCCCCAGCGAGCCCGTCGAGACGACCTGGAGGTCGTTCTGGATCTGGGCATCGCCCATTTTCATGATCGATCCCTTGCCGAACTGCTTTTCGATCTGCGTCAATGCGGCGGCGAGGGCCTTGCTCTTGTTGTCGTCCATCGTGGATCCCGGAAAAAGGGGGTTGGCACAGGTACATCGGGGTGGACAAGGCCGCGTCGTGCGCCTGGCAGGCCGTTCGGACCGCCCTTGTTACCCTTCAATGCGACCGATTATGGCATAGAACGATCGTTCGACGCCAGCCCCCGAACGGCCTAATCCAACGGTGCCGACGGACGCTCGCCGGACGGCCTCCCGGGGGCCTCGCCTCGCCGCGACTACAGCCGCAGGAGGAGGCCGGTCAGCGCTGCGGCGACGCTCGCCCGGCGGACCGCCGCACGGTCGCCAGGGAGGTGCAGCGTCGCCGCCTCGACCCCGCCGCCGCGCGTGGCCCAGGCGAGGCAGACGGTCCCGACCGGCTTGGTCGCCGTCCCGCCGCCGGGCCCGGCGATCCCGGTCACCGCGACGGCGAGGTCGGCGACGCTGCCGCGCAGCGCCCCCTCGGCCATCGCGCAGGCGGTCGCCTCGCTGACCGCACCGTGGCGCGTCAGAATCCCGTCGCCGACGCCCAGCAGCGCCGTCTTGGCCGCGTTCGAATAGGTGACGAAGCCGCGATCGAACCACGCGGAACTGCCGGCGATGGCGGTGATCGCGGCGGCGACCAGCCCGCCGGTGCACGACTCCGCCGTCGCGATCCATCTCCCGCGCTGCTGCGCCAGCACCCCCAGCCGGGCGGCCAGCGCGTCGATGTCCGCGCCGTCGCCGCTCACCAGGGCCCCTTGTCGTTCATTGATCGGCCCCGGCGCGGCCGCGATAGCCGTAGGTGTACGCGGTGGCGAAGCCGAACTTGCGATACACCGCCAGCGCCGGCGCGTTGCCGGCGTCGACCTGCAGGTAGGCGTGGTGCGCGCCGCGACCCCAGGCCCAGGTGAGCAGCGCCGCGCAGGCCAGCGTGGCGAGACCCTGGCCCCGCGCGTGCGGCGCGGTGACGACGTCGAACACCCCGGCCAGCCCGTCCTCGAGCGCCACCGTCGCCGTGCAGACGATGCGCTCGCCCGCGTGCACGACGACGCAGCGGCGCGGATGCGGCGCGTTGAGCAGGCGCTCGCGATGCGCGGCGCGCTGGATCGCCGACGCGTCGCGCAGGTCGCCGGCCGCCTCGACGAAGGTCTCGACGTCCGGCGCGCTCACCGTCACGTCGGCGGGCGCCGGCGGCATCTCCGGCGGCCGGTCGAGCGCGGCGACCTGGACCAGCGTTTCGTCGAAACGCGCGAACCCGCGCGCGGCGAGCACCGTCTCGAGCTCGGACGGCTGGTCGAACGGCGTGATGCGGAACAGCAGCGGCAGGCCCAGCCGTTCGTAGAGCGCGGCGCAGTAGGCGATCTTCTCGGCCAGCGGCAGCGTCGAGCCGAAGAACGCGTTGACGCTGCGGCCGCGCTTGGCCTTGCCCGGCGAGACGCGCAGCAGCCAGCCGTCGTAGAAGTACTGCCGCTGCGTCTGCATCGCGTTGAGGCCGACCTCCTCGATGCGGCGCGCGGGCACCCCGAGGGCCGGGCGATCGGCGGGCTCCGACGCCATCAGCCGAGCACCCGGCGGGCCAGCGCCAGCACCAGCAGCGTGTAGCCGGCGGCCAGCAGGTCGTCGACCATCACGCCGAAGCCGCTCTTGAGCGCGGCGTCCACCGCGCGGATCGGCGGCGGCTTGACGATGTCGAACAGGCGGAACAGCAGGAACGCGAACGCGATCCAGGGCAGGCTGTCGCCGACGAAGAACAGCACCACCAGGAACGCGACGACCTCGTCCCAGACGATGGCTCCGTGGTCGGCGACGCCGAGGTCGCGCGCGGTGACCGCCGAGACCCCGATGCCGAGCACGAAGAAGAGCACGACGGCGACGGCGTAGCCGAGGTCGTCGAACCGATGGCGCAGCGCAGCCGCCAGCGGAATCGCCACCAGCGTGCCGAAGGTGCCCGGGGCCACCGGGGCGAGGCCGCTGCCGAAGCCCAGCGCCACGAAGTGCGCCGGATGGCTGAACAGGAAGCGCAGCGTCGGTACGGAACTCGCCATCGCCGGATCGCGCTCAGGTCCCGGCGAAGTGATCGAAGGCGCGAGGCAAGGCGGCCAGCGGCGCCCCGCTCTCGTCGCGCACGACCAGTTCGCGCGCCGCGGTGATCTTGCCCACGCGCGTGAGCGGCAGGCCGAGTTCGCGCGCCACCGCAACGATCCGCTCGCGCATCGCGTTGCCGGCGGTGAAGCAGAGCTCGTAGTCGTCGCCGCCCGCCAGCAGGCACGACAGCGCCAGCGCGCGGCGGCCGTCGCCGAGCATCGCCGCGAGCCACGGCGCGGCGGGCAGCCGGGCGAGATCGATCCGCGCGCCGACGCCGGAGCGCTCGGCGATGTGGCCGAGGTCGCCGGTGAGGCCGTCGGAGACGTCGATGGCGGCCGTCGCCAGCCCGCGCAGCGCGAGCCCCAGCGCCACCCGCGGCTCGGGCAGCTCGAGGCGGCGGCGACAGGCGGCGAGCGCGTCGTCGGACAGGGCCACGGCGCCGCCGATCGCCGCCAGCGCCAGCGCCGCATCGCCGAGCGTTCCCGAGACGTAGACGTCGTCGCCGGGCCGCGCGCCGTCGCGCCGCAACGCCTGCCCGGCAGGGACTTCGCCGATGGCCGTCACGCACAGGTTCAGCGGACCGCGCGTGGTGTCGCCGCCGACGAGGTCGACCGCGTGCCGCTCGGCCAGCGCGAGAAAGCCGTTCGCGAACGCCGCCAGCCAGTCGGCGTCGCTGGCGGGGAACGCGCAGGCGAGCAGCGCGTACCGCGGCCTGGCCCCCATCGCCGCCAGGTCGGACAGGTTCACCGCCAGCGTCTTGTGCCCCAGCCGGCCGGGCTCGACGTCGGCGTGGAAATGGCGCCCGCTGACCAGCATGTCGGTGGTCAGCACGAGTTCGCAGCCGGCGGTCGGCGCGATCAGCGCGGCGTCGTCGCCGATGCCGAGCACGACGTCGGCGGCACGCGGCGCCCGCGTGAAGAAGCGCGCGATGAGATCGAACTCGCCGAGCGTGTCCATGCCGCCCTCAGCGCGCCGAGCCGCCGGCCTCGCGCCGCCGGCGCGCGATCAGGCAGGCGGCGAGGACGGGCAGCCCGCGCACCGCTTCAGCCCGCGGGGCCTGCGCCCTGCAACGCGGCCTGCGCCCGGATCTCGTCGGCGCGCAGCGCGGCGGCCAGCTTGTCCAGCACCCCGTTGACGAACTTGTGGCCGTCGGTGCCGCCGTAGCTCTTGGCGAGCTCGACCGCTTCGTTGATGGCGACGCGGTAGGGAATCTCCAGCCGGTGCGTCAGCTCCCAGGCGCCGATGACGAGGATCGCCCGCTCGACCGGCGACAGCCCCTCGGCGCTGCGGTCGAGGTACGGCGCGAGCGCCGCGAGCAGCGCCGGGTACTCGGCCGAAGCGCCGGACCACAGCACGTCGAAGTACGCGGTGTCGGCCTTGGCGAACCCGGCCGCCTCGCCGATCTGCAGCCGGATCGCCGACGGCGCATTGCCGGAAAGCTGCTGCTGATAGAGGCCCTGCAGCACGAACTCCCGGGCACGGCGGCGGGGACTGACGCGCACGCCGTCAGTCCTCGTCGATCGCGTCGAGCAGGTTCGCGAGCTCGAGCGCGGCCTGCGCCGCCTCGAAGCCCTTGACCTCGGCGCGCAGCAGCGCCTGCGCGTCGTTCTCGGTGGTCAGCACGCCGTTGCCGATGGGGATGCCGAATTCCAGCTGCACCCCCGCCAATCCCGCCGCCGACTCGTTGGCGACGATCTCGAAGTGGTAGGTCTCGCCGCGGATGACGGCGCCGAGCGCGACGATGGCGTCGTAGTCGCCGCTCTGCGCGAAACGCTGCGCGGCCAGCGGGATCTCGAGCGCGCCGGGGACGGTGACGACGGTGATGTCGCCCTCCGCCGTCCCGGCTTCGCGCAGTCCGCGCAACGCGCCGGAGAGCAGGCCGTCGCCGATGGCGGCGTTGAACCGGGACAGCACGACGGCGACGCGCCGGCCCTGGCCGCGGACGTTGGAGGCAATGCGTTTGATGGGCATGGTCGTTGGCGCAGGTGCCGCGAGGCGCGCGCGCAGGTTCGGTGGTCAGGACGCCTTCGCGAGCGGCGGGGGTTCGATGAAGCCGGTCACCTCGAGGTCGAAACCCGTCATGCTGGGCATCTTCCGCGGCTTCGCCAGCAGCTTCATCCTGCGCACGCCGAGGTCGCGCAGGATCTGCGCGCCGATGCCGTAGTTGCGCAGGTCCATCCGCGCCGACACCGGCGGCTGGTCGGTGATCGCCCGGGCGCGCAGCTCCAGCGCCGATTCGGGGCGGTGCAGCAGCACGACGACGCCGCGGCCCGCGTCGGCGATCACGGCCAGCGCGGCGGCGTAATTCCACGAGTGCGAGGTCGAATGGGTGTCGATGAAGTCCATCACCGACAGCGGCTCGTGCACGCGGACCAGCACCTCGGCGTCGGGGCCGACGGCCCCGCGCACCAGCGCGAGGTGCGTGGCGTCGTTGAGCTTCTCGCGGTAGACCACCAGCCGGAAGGCGCCGTGCGGCGTCATCACCGGGCGCTCGGCGACCCGCTCGACCAGCCGCTCGGTGCGGTTGCGGTAGTGGATGAGGTCGGCGATGGCACCGATCCGCAGGCCGTGGGTGCGCGCGAACAGGATCAGGTCCGGCAGCCGCGCCATCGTGCCGTCGTCGTTGAGGATCTCGCAGATCACCGCCGCCGGCGAGCAGCCGGCGAGCGCGGCGAGATCGCAGCCGGCCTCGGTGTGCCCGGCGCGCGCGAGCACGCCCCCGGGCTGCGCCATCAGCGGGAAGATGTGTCCGGGCTGCACGATGTCGGCGGCTTTCGCGCCGGGCGCGACGGCGGCCACCACGGTGCGCGCGCGGTCGGCGGCGGAGATGCCGGTGCTGACGCCCTCGGCCGCCTCGATCGTCAGGGTGAAGTTGGTGCCGTGCACCGAGCGGTTGGCCTCGACCATCAGCGGCAATTCGAGTTGCCGGCAGCGCTCGTCGGTGAGCGTGAGGCAGATGAGCCCGCGGCCGAAGCGCGCCATGAAGTTGATCGCCTCCGGGGTGACGTGGTCGGCCGCGAGGACGAGGTCGCCTTCGTTCTCGCGATCCTCCTCGTCGACCAGGACGACCATCCGGCCGGCCTTGAGTTCGGCCAGGATCTCGGGCGTGGAGCTGAGCGTCATCTGCGTATCGCCGATGCGGTAAGGCTCCATTCTACCGGTCGCGAGCCCGGCGGTGTCGGCGGCCTTGACCCGATTCCGCCTGCCGCAGCGCGGGCGCGTGCTCAGCGAGCCGCGACGGCGGCGTCGGCCGGCCGACGCCGCACCCGGAACCAGGCGGCGTACAGCGCCGGCAGGAAGCCCAGCGTCAGCCCCGTGGCGACGACGATGCCGCCCATCATCGCCACCGCCATCGGCCCGAAGAAATCCGAGCGCACCAGCGGAATCAGCGCCAGCACCGCCGCCGCCGCGGTCAGCACGATCGGCCGGAAGCGGCGGACCGTGGCGCCGACGATCGCGTCCCAGGGCGCCGCTGGCCCAGCGCGATGTCCTGCTCGATCTGGTCGACCAGGATGACCGCGTTGCGCATGATGATGCCGGACAGCGCGATCGTGCCCAGCATGGCGACGAAACCGAACGGCTTGCCGAACGCCAGCAGCGCGACGACGACGCCGATGAGCCCGAGCGGCGCCGTGAGCACCACCATCGTCGTCCGCGCGAAGCTCCGGAGCTGCAGCATCAGCAGCGTCAGCACCGACAGGATCAGCAGCGGGACGCCGGCGGCGATCGACCGCTGCCCCTTCCGCGAGTCCTCGATCGCCCCGCCGGCCTCGATCCGGTAGCCCAGCGGCAGCGCTCCCCGCAGCACGTCGAACTGCGGATCGAGGCGGGCGGTGACGTCGGGCCCCTGCGCGTCGCCACGCAGGTCGGAGCGCACGGTCACCGTCGGCAGCCGGTTGCGCCGCCAGACGATGCCCTCCTCCTGCTCGTAGCGGATGTCGGCGATCTGCGTGATCGGCACCGCCCGGCCGTTCTTCGCCGGCACCGCCAGGTCCTTCAGCGACGACAGCGCCGCGCGCTCCTCCTTCGCGCCGCGCACGACGACGTCGATCTGCCGGTCGCGCTCGCGGTAGGTCGTCACCGTGATGCCGGACACCGAGTTGTTGAGGAACGCCGCGACCTCCTGCGTCGACAGCCCGAGCACGCGCGCCTTGTTCTGGTCGATGTCGAGGCGCACGACCTTGGTCGGCTCGTCCCAGTCGAACTGCACGTTGGCGGTGGCCGGGTCGCCGCGCATCACCGCCGCGACCTGCGCGGCGATGGCGCGCACGCGCGGAATGTCCTCGCCGGACACCCGGAACTGCACCGGGAAGCCCACCGGCGGCCCGTTCTCCAGCCGCGCGACGCGTCCGCGCAGCGCCGGGAAATCCTGGTCGAACAGCTGCAGCAGCCGCGCCCGGACCTGCTCGCGCTCGCGGTTGTCGCGGGCGACGAGAACGAACTGCGCGAAGTTCGACTGCTGCAACTGCTGGTCGAGCGGCAGGTAGAAGCGGGGGCTGCCCGAGCCCACGTAGGCGACGTAGCTCAGGACGCCGGCGTCACGCTCGAGGATCGCCTCCATCTTCTTCGCCTCCCCCAGCGTCGCCGCGAACGCGCTGCCCTCGGGCAGCCGCAGGTCGACCAGCAGCTCGGGGCGCGCCGACGACGGAAAGAACTGCTGCGGGACGAAGCGGAACAGCGCCAGCGACCCGGCGAACGCCGCCAGCGTGACGGCGATCACGAACGCGCGGTGGCCCACCGCCCACTCGATCTGGCCGCGCAGCAGCCGATAGAACGGCGTGCGGTACACCGCCTCGGGGTCGGCGTGATCGGGGATCGCCGCCGGCGCCGGCGGCCGCCCGCGCAGCCGGGCGTAAATGCGCGCCGCGAGCGACGGCGCGCGCGCGGCCCGCTGGTCCGGCAGCATCCGGTAGCCGAGGTAGGGAATGACGATCACCGCCACCACCCACGACGCGATCAGCGCGATCGCCGACACCTGGAAGATCGACCGCGTGTACTCGCCGGTGCCGCTGCGGGCGGTCGCGATCGGCAGGAAGCCGGCCACGGTGATCAGCGTCCCGGTGAGCATCGGAAACGCGGTGCTGGTGTAGGCGTAGCTGGCCGCGCGGAAGCGGTCGAAGCCCTGCTCCAGCTTGATCGCCATCATCTCGACGGCGATGATCGCGTCGTCGACCAGCAGGCCCAGCGACAGGATCAGCGCGCCGAGCGAGATCTTGTGCAGTCCGATGTCGAACAGCCACATGCAGGTGAACGTGATCGCGAGGACCAGCGGGATCGAGACCGCGACCACCAGGCCGGTGCGCAGGCCGAGGCTCAGCAGCGACACCGCCAGCACGATGATCACCGCCTCGGCGAGCGAGCGGACGAAGTCGCTGATCGAGCGCTGCACCGCCTGCGGCATGCTGGCCACCGTCTCGACCTCGATCCCCAGCGGCAGCTCCGCGCCGACGCGCTGCACCTCGGCCTCGAGCGCGCGGCCGAGATCGATCACGTCGCCGCCCTTGACCATCGTGACGCCGATGCCCAGCGCCTCGCGCCCGCGAAAGCGCATCCTCTGCTGCGGCGGATCGACGTAGCCGCGCGACACCGTCGCGATGTCGCCGAGGCGAAAGATCCGGTTGTTGGCACGGATCGAGAGGTCGCGGATCGCCTCGACCGTGGCGAACGCCCCGGTCGGTCGCAGGTGGATGCGATCGGTCCCGGTCTCGAACACGCCCGCCGCGGCCACGGCGTTCTGCGCCGCGAGCGTGGCGAAGATCTGCGCCGGCTCGACGCCCAGCGTCGCGAGCTTGCTGTTCGAGAACTCGACGAAGATCTTCTCGTCCTGCTCGCCGATGAAGTCGACCTTGGCCACGCCGGGAACGCGCAGCAGTTCCGCGCGCAGGCGGTCGCCGAAGTCCTTGAGCTGCCGGTAGCCGAAGCCCTCGCCGGTCAGCGCGTAGATGTTGGTGTAGGTGTCGCCGAACTCGTCGTTGAAGTACGGGCCCTGGACGCCCGCGGGCAGCGTGTGGCGCACGTCGCCGACGCGCTTGCGCACCTGGTAGAAGGTCTCCGGGACGTCGCCCGCGGGCATCGAGTCGCGGATGGCGAAGAACACCATCGATTCGCCCGGCCGCGAGTAGCTGCGCAGGTAGTCGACGTTCGGCACCTCCTGCAGCTTGCGCTCGATCCGGTCGGTGACCTGCTGCTCGACGTCGCGGGCCGAGGCGCCCGCCCAGAGCGTCCTGACGACCATCACCTTGAACGTGAACGGCGGGTCCTCGGACTGCCCGAGGCGGCCGTAGGAGAGCACCCCCATCACCGCGCAGACGACGATCAGGTAGAGCACCAGCGCGCGGTGACGCAGCGCCCACTCGGAGAGGTTGAGCCCTGCGCTCGCGCCCGGCGGGTCGGGCGAGCTCATCGCCGGCGCGGCTGTCGCGAGGCGAAGGACGGCGGGCGGCAGTGGATCGCGGCCATCGTCGGCGGACCCGGGTCAGGACTTCGCCGGCGCGGGGCGCGGCGGCGTTTCGGCCCCGACCCCGCCTTCGTAGGGACGGACGGTCTGCCCGGGCTGCAGCTTGTGGACGCCGGCGGCGACGATCCACTCGCCGCCGGCGAGCCCCGCCGCCACGACGATGCCGTCCTCGCGGTACTGCGCGACCGTCACCGGGCGCAGTGACACCTGGTGCGACTGCGGGTCGTACACCCAGACCGCGGGTGCGCTGCCCTGGCGATACAGCGCCGGCAGCGGGATCAGCACCGCGGTCGCGGCGCCCGTGCCGCGCAGCCCGACGTTGGCCGTCATCCCCAATTGCACCGCCGGGTCGGCGCCCTGGATCGACACCCGCACGGCGAACGTGCGGGTCACCGGATCGACGGCCGGCGAGATTTCGCGGACCCGCGCCGGATAGACCTTCTGCGGACTCGCCCACAGGAAGACGCCGATCTCCTGCGCACGCTCGAGTTCCTGCAGGCGGTTCTCCGGGACGCTGATCGCGACCTCGGGCTCGCCGTCGCGGGCGAGCTTGAAGATCGCCTGCCCGGCGCCGACGACCTGCCCCGCTTCGGCGGCGACGGCGGTGATCACGCCGCTGTCCGGAGCGACCAGCGCCGCGTAGGTGGCCTGGTTCTGCGTCACCGACAGTTGCGCGCGCGCCTGGTCGAGCCGGGCCCGGGCCGCGTTGAACACGTTGCGCTTCTGCTCCAGCGCACTGGCGCTGACGAACTTCTCGCGGAAGAGGTTCTGGTAGCGCTCGTACTCGGCTTTGGCGAAGGTGTGCTCCGCGTCGGCGGCCGCGACCGCGGACTGCGCGGCTTCCGCCTGCAGGCCGACATCGGCCGGATCGAGGCGCGCGAGCACCTGGCCCTTGCGCACGCGGGCGCCGATGTCGACGCTGCGCGCGACGATCTTGCCGCCGATCCGGAACGCGAGATCCGCCTCGTGCCGCGGCTTCACTTCGCCGGCGAACACCGCGGCCGTCCCGGCGCCGCCCGCCTTGATCTGCACGAGCTGCACCGGCGGAATCACCACCGGAGGCGGCTCCTGCCGGGTGCAGCCGGCGGCGAGGAGCAGCACCGGAACGAGGATGACGCAGCGGTGCAGCATGAGGGCGATCATCCGGCCGGGCCGGCGACGGCGACGCCGAGCGTCCCCTGCCAGAGGGCGCGCAGCGCATGGTCGAGCTCGACCGGGAAGGGCGCGACGGCGAGCGCCGCGACCGCGCCCTCGGCGCCGAACGGACGGGCGCCGCGCTCGCCCGGGGCGTCGGACATCAGCCACAGGCCCATGATCAGCGCGTAGCTGCGGCGCAGCAGCGCGATGCCGCCGCCCGGCGTCAGCTGCCGGAAGTGACGCTCCAGGCCGGCCCCGGCGCGCGTCAGCCGCTGCGCCATGCGCAGCCTGAACGCCACCGCGGTCTCGGCCGCGATGCCGTGCGCCATCATGCCGAAGCAGTGCGCGGCCAGCGGGAGGAACAGCGGCGCCTCGACGATGTGGGCACGCGTCAGCGCCTGCATGTCCTCGATGCCGATCGCCGCGCGCTGCTCGACCATCGCGATCACCGCGCGGAAGAAGCCGTCGATCGCGCGCTCGTGAACGGCGAGCAGCAGCTCCTCCTTGCTGGCGAAATAGAGGTAGACGGTGCCCTTGGCGAGTCCCGCCTCGTCGGCCACCTCGGCCACGCTGGCGACCCGCTGCGGCCCACGCGCGAGCAGGCGCTCGGCCGCGTCGAGGATCGCCGCGTGCCGCTCCTGCTTGTCCTCGGCCTGCATCGCGCGCTGCCGGATCGCCATCGGATTCCCTCTCCGCCGCTCCAACTGACCATGGGTCATTATCATTCGACGATAAATGACCGCGGGTCAGTTGTCAACGCCCGAGGCGATCCGGGATTGGCCGGGGCCGCGGCGGGCGCGACGGCGATCAGAACAGCGCCAGCGTGGCGCGCGTCAGCTCGCTGTCGGGATCGGCATAGTCGGCGACGACGCTGAAGTGGTGCTTGCCGGCGACGATCAACGGCGACGTCGCCCCCGCCGGCCGGTGCGCGGGCCAGAGCTCCCACAGCAGCCGCGCCTGCCGCACGAACTCCGCGGTCTCGGCGCCGCCGACGGCGATCAGCAGCGGCGCGACCGTCGTCACCGGGCGGAACGCCGGCGACAGCGCCCGGGCGCTGGCCTCGTTGAGCTTCAGGTCGCCGTTGTACGAGAACAGCGGCAGCGGCGTGAGGTCGTGGACGCCCGACAACGTGACGCCGGCGTGCAACGGCGCGCTCGCGAAACCCAGCGCGCGCCAGTCGCTGCAGTACATCATCGCCGCGAGGTGCCCGCCGGCGGAGTGCCCGCCGACGACGACGCGCCGCGGGTCGGCGCCGTGCCGGGCGCCCTCGCGCGCGATCCACGCCACCGCCCGCTCGCACTCGGCGACGATCGCAGCCACGGTGACGTCGGGGCAGAGATCGTAGTTGACGTTGGCCACGGCGATGCCGCGTTCGACGAACGGGGCGGCGACGAACGCGAAGTCCGCCTTGTCGAGCGCGCGCCAGTAGCCGCCGTGCAGGAACACGAAGGTGCCGCGGGCGGAATCCCGCGGCAGGAAGAGATCGAGCGTCTCCTTCGCCCCCCGGCCGTAGCGCAGGTCGCGCCGGACGGTCACCCTGCTCAGCACGGCCGCCGACCGCCGCGCGTACTCGGCGAACCACTGCGGATGATCGGGGCAGGCGGCGCGGTTGTCGTACCCGCGCTCGACGAACTCGGGCGTGAACGGGATCACGCGCGCGCCTCGGCGATGACGATCGACAGCGTTCCCAGGCCGGCAATGCCTCCGTCGAGCCGATCCCCGGGGACGAGGGCGGCCACGCCCGCCGGCGTGCCGGTGAACACCAGATCGCCGGGCAGCAGTTCGTAGTACCGCGACAGGAAGGCGAGCGTGTGCGGCACGTCCCAGATCAGCTCGGCGAGGTCGCCCTGCTGCCGGGTGGTGCCGTTGACGTCGAGCCAGATGCGGCCCCGCGCCGGGTGGCCGACCGCCGCCACCGGATGCACCGGCCCGATCGGCGCCGCCTCGGCGAACGACTTGCCGACGTCCCACGGGCGCTTCTTCTCGCGCAGGTCGATCTGCAGGTCGCGCCGCGTCATGTCGAGGCCGACGGCATAACCCCAGACGATCTCCAGCGCGGACTCCGGCGGCAGGTCGACGCCGCGCTTGCCGATGGCCACGACCAGCTCGATCTCGTGCTGGTAGTTCTTCGACGCCAGCGGGTAATGGACGCGACCAACCGCCGGCGGCACGACCGGCACGACCGCGTCGGCGGGCTTGGTGAAGAAGAACGGCGGCTCCTTCGCCGCGTCACCGCCCATTTCCTTCGCGTGCTCGGCGTAGTTGCGACCGACGCAGTAGATGTGCCGCACCGGGAAGCGCTGTGCGCTGCCGGCGACGGCCACCGACGGCAGCTCCCAGGTCGGGAACGGGGTGTCCAATGCACTCTCCTCGGTCGTGGCGGCTCACTCCGCGTCCGGCTGCCGCGCCGGCGCCGCGGCGGCGAACGCGGGCAGCTGCTGGCACGCCGCGTCGATGGCGAGCAACCGGGGAAACGCGGCGAGGTCGACGGCGAAGCGGCGCGCGTTGGCGAGCTGCGGCACGAGGCACACGTCGGCGAGCGTCGGCGTGTCGCCGTGGCAGAAGCGGCCGGTGGCGGACTCGCGCTGGAGGCGGGTTTCGATCGCCTCGAGGCCCACGTCGCACCAGTAGCGGTACCAGCCGTCCTTCTGTGCCGTCGACACCCCCAGCGTGCCGGTCAGGTAGTTCAGCACCCGCAGGTTGTTGAGCGGGTGGATCTCGCAGGCGATCGCCAGCGCCAGCGAGCGCACGCGCGCACGCGCGGCGGCCGTGCGCGGCAGCAGCGGGGGATCGGGGTGCTCCTCGTCCAGCCACTCGACGATCGCCAGCGACTGCGTCAGCACCTCGCCGCCGTCGGTGACCAGCGTCGGCACCAGCCCCTGCGGGTTGAGCGCCAGGTACGCGTCGGTCAGCTGCGCGTTGCGGCGCAGGTGGACGAACACCCGCTCCGGAGCGAGGCCCTTGAGATTGAGCGCGATCCGGACGCGATAGGCGGCCGACGAGCGGAAGTAGTCGTAGAGTTGCATGGTCGTCGATCCCGCACGGTGGTTGCAGATGCGGCGGTTTGGGGGGGGCGCCCGCCGCGCGGCCGGGGGGGGGAGGGGGCCGGGGGGGGGGGGGGGCGCCGCCCCGGCGCGGGGCGGTTTTCGCAGGAGCGGCTTCAGCCGCGAATGCGATGCTTCACGATACCTCGTTCGCGCCTGAAGTCGCGGCTGCAAAGACCCGTCTCAGAAAGCGGCGATGCCGGTCTGCGCGCGACCGAGGATCAGCGCGTGGACGTCGTGCGTGCCCTCGTAGGTGTTGACGGTCTCGAGGTTCAGCACGTGCCGGATGACGTGGAATTCGTCGACGATGCCGTTGCCGCCGTGCATGTCGCGCGCCATCCGCGCGATGTCCAGCGCCTTGCCGCAGGAATTGCGCTTCATGATCGAGGTGATCTCGGGCGCGGCCCGGCCCTCGTCCTTCAGCCGCCCGAGGCGCAGGCACCCCTGCAGTCCCAGCGTGATCTCGGTCTGCATGTCGGCGAGCTTCTTCTGGATCAGCTGGTTCGCCGCCAGCGGCCGCCCGAACTGCTTGCGCTCGAGCGTGTACTGGCGTGCCGCGTGCCAGCAGAATTCGGCCGCGCCCAGCGCCCCCCAGGCGATCCCGTAGCGGGCCGAGTTGAGGCAGCCGAACGGTCCCTTGAGACCCTCCACGCCCGGCAGCCGGTTGGCTTCGGGAACGAACACGTCGTCCATGACGATCTCGCCGGTGATCGAGGTGCGCAGGCTGAACTTGCCCTCGATCCTGGGCGCGGAGAGGCCCGGCATGCCGCGGTCGAGGATGAAGCCGCGGATGACGCCGTCGTCGGTCTTGGCCCAGACGACGAACACGTCGGCGATCGGCGAGTTGGAGATCCACATCTTGCTGCCGACGAGGCGATAGCCGCCGGGCGCGGCGTGCGCGCGGGTGATCATCGACCCGGGGTCCGAGCCGTGGTCGGGCTCGGTGAGCCCGAAGCAGCCGATCCACTCGCCGGTCGCGAGCTTCGGCAGGTAGCGCCGGCGCTGGTCCTCGGACCCGTAGGCGTGGATCGGGTGCATCACCAGCGAACTCTGCACGCTCATCATCGAGCGATAGCCGGAATCGACGCGCTCGATTTCGCGCGCGATCAGGCCGTAGCCGACGTAGCTGCCGCCCGCGCCGCCGTACGCGGCCGGAATCGTCGATCCGAGGAGTCCCAGCGCGCCCATTTCGCGGAAGATCTCGGGGTCGCTCCTCTCGTGCCGGAACGCCTCGGTGACGCGCGGCAGCAGCCGCTCCTGCGCGTAGGCGTGCGCGGCATCGCGGATCATCCGCTCCTCGTCGGTCAACTGGTCGGCGAGCAGCAGCGGATCCTCCCAGCAGAAGCTGGCGCGGGTGCGCGCGGCGGCAGGTTCGGGGGCGTTCATCGCGTGGCTCCGGATGTCGTGCGCAACGCCGGCCGCGGACCGTCGCGGCGGGCGCATCGGGAAGCGACGATTATCGCCCGCCGGGCGCGGCGGCGTCCACGGGCGAGCAGGCCATCGTCCCTTCGCCCTAGGGCGAGCGGCCGATGGTCGCCCGGCGCGCGGACCCGCACCATGGGCACAGCGCCGGGATCACGCCTTCCGGCGCCTCGCCCCGGAGTGCCGCATGTGCCCGCCCTTCCCCGCCGATCCCTTCCGCCCACCGCCCCGGCGGCGCCGTGCCGGAGCGAGCCTGATCGAGCTCGCGGTCCTGCTGGCGATCGCCGGCGTGCTGGGCGCGCTGGCGCTGCCCGGATACCGCGACTGGATCGCCGATTCGCGGTTGCGGGGGCAGTCCGAGGCACTCGCCGCCACGCTGAACCGCGCCCGGAGCGCCGCGATGCGCAGCGGTGCCCGGGTCACCGTCTGCCGGTCTGCCGACGGAGCGACCTGCGCTGCCGCGGGCGGCTGGGAACAGGGCTGGATGGTCTTCGTCGACGAAAACCGCGACGGGACGCGCGACGCCGACGAAGTGACGCTGCACGTCGAAGGTCCGGCGCTCCACGCCGTCACCATCACCGCCAACCGCCCGCTCGCCGACTACGTCTCCTACACGAGCGTCGGGCATCCTCGACTGCTCAACGGCGCGCTGCAGATGGGCACATTTGTTGCTTGTTCCTCAGGTCGGGACGCGATCAAGGTGGTGCTGGCGCACAGCGGCCGGGTGCGGCTGCAGAAGACCCGCGATCGTTGCCCCTGAGCGCCGGGCAGTCGCCGGGGTCGCGGCCGCTGTCGACCGCCACCGTGCCACACGCGGTCGTCACCGGCGGGGCGCAATTGCAACAGCGGGCGTGCCGTCCGTTCCCCGCGCCTCGCCACTGGTCGGGCACCGGTGGTTCGCACCGACACACGCGCCTAGGATGACATCGGAGTCAAAGGGGAAATGATGCACGCTCGTCACACCGCCCGTTCCGCCGCTCGCGGCTTCACGCTGATCGAGTTGATGATCGTCGTCACCATCCTCGGCATCCTCGCCGCGATCGCGCTGCCGGCGTACAACGACTACGTGCGCCGGTCGCGGATCGTCGAGGCGACGACGGCGCTCGCCGACGCCCGCACCCGGATGGAGCGGCATTTCCTCGACAACCGCACCTACGTCGGCGGTTGCCAGGACTGGTCGACCAAGAGCTTCACCATCGGCTGCGACGGCGCGGCGACGGCGACCACCTACGCGCTCAAGGCCACGGGCAGTGCGAGCGGCATGGGCGGCTTCGAGTACACGATCAACCAGGACAACGTCAGGACGTCGAAGGGCCCGGGCGCCTGGGGCTCCAACGCGGCGTGCTGGCTCACGCGCAAGGGCGGCGAGTGCAGCTGACCCTCCCCGGCGGTGGCGGTCGTGCCGCGCGCGGCATGACGCTGATCGAGCTGATGATCGGCCTGGCCATCGCCGCGATCCTGCTGCTGCTGGCGGCCCCGTCCTACCGCGATTTCATCGCCAACACCAACGTCCGCAATGCCGCCGAAAACACCGTCGCGGGCCTGCGCCGCGCCAACGCCGAGGCGGTCAAGCGCAACGCGCCGGTGCGGTTTTCGCTCGTCGGCGGCGGCTGGTCGGTGGACGAGGTCGACCCGGCCGACGGCTCGGTCGAAAACGCCATCGAGTCGTACAAGTTCTCCGAAGGCGCGGCGAAGGCGAGCATCGACAGCCTCGGCGGCGGCACCGCCATCACCTTCAACGGCCTCGGGCGCGTGTTGCCGGCCAACTACGACGGCGCCCCGCTGATCGCCGACCTCCAGTTCTCCACGGCGATGGTCGCCAGCCCGCGCATCCTGCACGTCGTCGTCGGCAACGACAAGTCGGCCACCGGCATCCGGATCTGCGACACCAAGTTCCCGTCGACCGATCCGTCCGGCTGCCCCGCAGGAATCGCCAACCGATGACCGCCATGCGTGCTTCCGCCCCACCGCGCCCTGCCCCGCGCCGCCTCCAGCGCGGCAGTTTCCTGCTCGAGGCGCTGGTCGGCATCGCCATCCTGTCGTTCGGCATCCTCGGCATCGTCGGCCTGCAGGCGCAGTCGATCCGCTGGGTCAACGACGCGCAATACCGGTCCGAGGCGATCTACCTCGCCAATGCGGTGATCTCGCGGATGTGGGCCGACAATCCGGCCAACCTCGCCGTCGATTACGGCACGACCGCAGGCGCGGGTTACAAATCGTTCCGCGAAGCGGTCAAGACGCTGCCGAACGCCGACGATCCGACCTACGCGCCGGAGATCGCCGTGGCGCCGGGCCCCGCGAACAACAGCAGCCTCGTCACCGTCACCGTCCGCTGGCGGCTGCCCGGCGAGACCAAGGGTGGCTACGACGGTGTCGGCGGCAGCCGGTACGAGACCTCCGCAGTCATCGGAAGCAACTGAACGCCATGACTCATCGCACGCACCGATCCCTGCAGCAGCGCGGCGCCAGCCTGATCGAGATCATGGTCGGCGTCGTCATCGGCCTGATCGCGATACTGGTCATCTACCAGGTGTTCGCCGTCTCCGAGGGTCTCCGTCGCAACACCACCGGCGTCGGCGACGCGCAGCAGAACGGTCTGCTCACGTCGTTCGCGCTGGGCATCGAGCTCGCCAATGCCGGCAACGGCATCGCGACGTCGGCGCAGAAGCTCTACAACTGCTCCAACCTCTCCGCCGATCCCACCAAGTCCTACCGGCCGGTGCCGGTGCTGATCACCGACAGCGGCAACAAGAACACGCCCGACGAGTTCTCGGTCTTCTACTCGGCGTCGACCTCGCTGGTCACGCCGGTGCCCTTCGCCTCGGTGCCGACCACGTACGCGTCGGGCGCCGACTTCGTCGTGCAGAGCCCGCTGCCCGGCGCGCTCAACGCATTCAAGCCCGGCGACATGGTGATCGCCATCAAGGATCCGCGAGCACCCGATGTCTGCGCCCGATCGATCATCAAGACCGTCACCGGTCCGGCCGGTGAATTCGTGACGCTCGCCCACACCCTGCAGGACGGCGCCGGTGTCGATTTCACTTCCGAGTCGCTGCTGTTCAACCTCGGCCAGGCGACACGCGTGCAGCGCGTTCGCTACTACGTCGACCCGGCGACCAGCGTCCTCTACAGCCAGAACCTGCTGCGCCCCGACCTGCCGCCGGTGCCGTTGGCCTCCGGTGTGATCAACCTCAAGGCGCAGTTCGGCATCGACACCGACAACGACGGCTTCCTGGACGACTGGGTGGAGGCCAGCGAGGCCGGCTGGGACGCCGCGACGCTGATGGCCGGCGCCGGCACCAAGATCGAGCAGCTGTCCTCGATCAAGGCGGTGCGCATCGGCGTCGTCACCCGCAGCGAGCAGTTCGACCCGGCGGCGACCGCATTCGCCCACACGCTCTTCAACTGCGCGGCCCCGCCCTGCGACGGCGCGATCGACATCACCGCTCCGGCACAGTGGCGCTACCGCGTCTACGAGACGATCGTTCCGCTGCGCAACGTCATCTGGAACCAGAAACTGTGACGCCCGTCGTCCGTCGTGTCATCCCGGTTCGCGCTCGCCGCCAGCGTGGCGTGGTGATGTTCGTGGCGCTGATCGTGCTGGTGGCGATGGCGCTGGCCGCGCTGGCGCTGATCCGCTCGGTGGACACCACGACCGCCGTCGTCGGCAACCTGGGCTTTCGCCAGGCGTCGGTCCTGCCGGCCAACGCCGCCGTCGAAGAGGCCGTCGCTGCGCTGTTCGAGAAGAACACCATTGCCGACAAGGCCAAGCACCTGCCCGCCCAGAACTACTACGCGACCAAGCAGGCGGGCGAGGACTCGCGCGGCATTCCCGGCCAACTGCAGAAGAAGGCCAATTTCACCCTCGTGCGCGTGCTGTCCCCCGGCGGCGGCAACGAGGTGCGCTACGTCATCGAGCGCATGTGTTTCAAGGAAGAAGTCGCGTCGGTTTCCCACTGCGACATGATGCTTCCCGTCGAGGGCACCGGCACCACGATCGAACCCGGCAAGGACCTTTCCGGAAGCATTCTTCAGGTCCCGTACTACCGTCTCACCATTCGCGTGGACGGTCCGCGCAACACCGCGTCGTTCCTCCAGGTGATGTTGCGCTGACGTCACCCCCGCCAGGAAAAGCCATGGCCACTTTCTTCCGTCCCACGCTCTTTCGCCGCTTCGTCGCAGCGCTGCTGTCGGCGCTCATGTCGCTCGGGCCGGTCGCCACACCGGCCTATGCCGCGGTGACCGCGCTCGCCGACGAGCCGCTCGCCGTGCGCAACCAGTCGAAGCCGAACATCCTGATGACCATCGACGACTCCACGTCGATGCTCTACGACTTCCTGCCCGACTACGTCGTTCTCGAAAACGACAACGCGGGCATTCTCAAGCCGACGTACTTCTGCCGTTCGGGAAACGGCTCCATGAGCGCCACCTGCGGCTTCTGGGACCAACCGTACGACCTGACCGGCGCCAAGCCGCCGGGTGGCAAGTACCAGAGCCCGCAGTACATCTTTCAGCAGTACAACGTGCCCTACCGGGCGAACGTCGGCGCCGCGGTCGCCTTCGACGTCAGCGGTCCCGGAGCCGGTTGCGAGACCGTCAACCCGCCGCTGCGTTGCTCGGCCGGCATCGACCCGACCGCCGGCGGCGGCAACCCCTTCGGGCTGAAGACCTACCCGGCGGCATCGCCGCTGTCCGGGAAGCCCTACGAGTACTGGCTGCTGTGGCCGGCACCCGCGCACAACAGCGCACTGAACAAGCTCTACTACAACCCGCGCCTCAACTACGATCCGCCGATCGGCGACGACGGCAATCCGCTGCCCAACATGAACGCGGCGAACACCAGCAACTGGACACAGGTGCCGGCGGACCCCTGGGCGACGACGGTGATCAAGGTCGACCTGACCGCCAAGGTCACGGTGGGCCAATGGTGCAACTCGGATTGGACGCAGGGTAACGACGCCCTCGGCAATCCCTTCGCTGCCAACCCTGCTCACTGCCGCACCAACGGCACCGTCGATGCGACGTCCAATCCTCCCGCCGACGGCGACTACAGCTACCCTTCGCCTCCGCTCGGGATCACGGCCAACGATCCGTTTTCCAAGGTCGACGCCAGCTTCGCGCCGAAGGCGGCGTGGACGGCGTTCCAGGGCAGCGCGACGGCCAGCCAGAACTTCTACCAGAACGACAACGTGCTCTGGTGCAACACCAAGAGCAGCGCGTGGCCCGCAGTGCAGGGAACCTCGGCGCGCAGCTGCATCCTGCCGCCCGCCCCGACCTGCTCGGGAACGACCGCGGGCAAGTGCGAGGGCGTCACCTTTGGCAACTGTCCCGCCGCGCCAACGCCCAGGTGCACTGGCGCCTCGGCACAGACCTGCAACGGCCTCACCGGTCAGGTGTGCAACGGCGTGCAATCGCAAACCTGCAACGGCACGCAGGCAGCGTGCAGCCCGGTCGCGCAAACCTGCAGCGCCGGCAGCCCGCAGACCTGCAACACCACCAACCAGACCTGCAACAACGTCCGGCCCCAGACCTGCAACGTTCAGGTCAACAGCTGCGTGACGGATGCGGCGAGTTGCGTCAACGTCTGGCAGCCGGCCGGTTGCAATCTCGTCCCGAATCCCGAAGGCAACTGCCAGCTGGTCCAGCAGTGCAACAGGAAGTGCAGCATCGGCGGACTGGACTGCACCAACAATGCGTCGGTGTGCACCGACGTGGGCAAGTGCAGCGTCACCAATGCCGCGTGCACGGCGGCCAATGAGGCGACCGCCTGCCCGACGATCGCCGGCACCTGCAGCAGCGATGGCAATTCGTGCACGTCCAACGGACAGTGTTCGACGCAGAAGCGGTGCAGCGTGAGCAACGCCGACTGCTCGTCCACCGCCTGCCCGAACACCGGCCGCACCTGCGACCTCACTGGCGCTGCCTGCCCGTCCGGCACCTGCTCGCCGGCCAACCGCTGCGGCGGCATTGCGGGCGGGGCCGCGTGCACGGCTTCGCCCAACAGTTGCCCGATCACCGGCGGCAAGTGCAGCGTCAGCAATGCCGCCTGCACGACCAACGCGAATTGCCCGCTGGTCGCCGGCACCTGCAGCGTTTCCGGCACCTCCTGCACGTCGAACGCCAACTGTCCGGCGACCGGGACCGGCACGTGCAGCATATCCGGACTGGCCTGCACGACGCAGAACTGCCCGGCAGTCACCGGCACCTGCGACGCCAATTCGGCCAACGCAGGCAATGTATGCAGCGGCAATGGCGACTGCACGTCCAAGCCGCGCTACTGCAGCAACGACGGCGCCATCGCCTGCACCGGCGCCACGATCTTCAACAACAGCGCCTGCACCAAGAACGGCGCGTGCGGCGCGACCTCCGGCAACGCGGGCACCAGCTGCAAGCTCGACTCCCAGTGCACGACGAAGCCCGGCACCTGCGACGGCAATGCGGTCAACGCCGGCGCAGTTTGCGCCAACGCGTCGTCCTGCACGCGCAAGGCCGGCGTCTGCGACGCCGGCGCGGCCAATGCCGGCGCCAGCTGCACGCAGAAGTCGGACTGCCTCAACCCGCTCTCGGCACCGGTCTGCAGCTCGGGCGGCGTCGGCGGCAACCTGGCGACGACGCTGCTCGACGATGCCAACGGTTCCGGTCTCGCCTGCCGTCGCAACAACAAGGATTACCCCGGGGTGGCGGCGGCACGCAACAACTACCCCGATGCGACCTACAACGTTCCGGTCACCGGCGGATCGGGCCCGAAGGCCTGTTTCGACACCCCGCGGTACAAGCTGATCCCGCGCCACTACTGGAAGACCAGCGTCGAGTGGTGCGACAAGGCGATCGCCACCGCCGGCGACAAGTGGACCGGCTTCGGGACATCGACGGGCGGCAGCTGCCAGTCGTTCCGGGATGCGACGCACGTCTATCCGCGCTACTACCAGTTCGGCGCGGATCCGGGCACCAGCAATTACACGACGCCGGCGTTCGAGCGCATCGACCTCGACATCACGAAGCGCCTGACGGCCACGTTCACGCACACCTGGAAGGACGCGCAGGGCAACGCCGAGACGGTGACCCGCACCTTCGACGGCGCGACGCCGGACGTCTCCGAGATGACCAACTACGCCAACTGGTTCGCCTACTATCGGACGCGGATCCAGGCGGTGAAGACCGTCACCTCGCTGGCCTTCAACGACCTCGTGCCCGGCACCGATTACCGTGTCGGATTCCACACGCTTTCGAACGCTCCGACGACGACGTTCCAGGACATCGCGCTCTTCGATGCGGCGCAGCGTCAGGCCTGGATGAAGAAGCTCTTCGGCGTTTCGATCAGCCTGCGAAAGGAAACACCCAACCTGGACGCGATGGTGCGGGCAGGCGAGTACTTCGCCAACGGCGGCAGCGGTGAGCTCGCCGGTTCGACCGACCCCATCGTGCTCTCCTGTCAGAAGAGCTGGCACATGCTGTTCACCGACGGCATCACCAACCAGCCGAAAGTCCCGACCAAGGACGTGCAGAACCAGGACAAGACGGTGCCCACGCTGCCGGAAAACGTGATCTCCATCCCTGCGCTCGTTCCGGGCTCGCCCTGGCCCCCGCTGTTCGTCGAGAACGATGCCGCCGCGGTGGCGAATTCGGCCTCCGACTACGCGACCTACTACTGGGTCACCGATCTTCGCACTTCGGGCAGCAACGCGAAGAACAACGTGCCCAGCAGCGATCGCGACCCGGCAAGCTGGCAGCACCTGAACTTCGCCGCGCTGTCGCTGGGGACCGAGGGCAAGCTCGCCGCCGGCAATCAGTCGAACACCGAGAAGCAGCTGGCCGCCGGCTCGCTCAAGTGGTCGCAGCCGCTCCCGAGCGTCAACAAGCCGGACGAATCGGGGGTCGACGATCTCTGGCACGCGGCGATCAACGGTCGTGGCCGGTTCGTCAATGCCCAGTCGGCGAAGGAACTCCGCGCCGGCATGGGCGCGATCCTGGCCGACATCAAGAACCAGGCCGGTGCCCGTGCCGGCGCCGCCCTCACCGGCGTCAAGCTCTCCGGTGCCAACAACTACGCTTACCGCGTGGGCTTCGAGCCCGGCTGGTCGGGAAGCCTCACCAAGGTGCAGGTCGACGCCAAGACCGGGAAGGAAATCCTGGCCATCTGGAATGCGGCCGACAAGCTCACCACCCTGGTCACCAAGACCGCGGCGGTGCCGGAGCCGTGGTTCACCAATCGCCGGATCGTCACCCGCGACGAGACCGGCAAGGCCCAGCCGTTCCTCTGGGACAAGCTGCCCAACCTGCAGGACTCGTTTGCGCCGGGCAAGCCCGCGCGCGGCAAGGCGCTGGTTGCCTATCTGCGCGGCAGCTCCGAAAACGAGGGCACCGAGGACGGGAACTTCCGGCCCCGGTCCAAGGCTTTGGGTGACATCGTCAACTCGTCGCCGGTCTACGTCGGGGCCCCCAGCGCACCGTACAAGGAGGGCTACGATCCCGGCTACGCGGCGTGGAAAGCCTCGGTGTCGCGGCCGGCAATGATCTACGTCGGCGCCAACGACGGCATGCTGCACGCCGTCGACGACGCGACGGGCTCCGAAGCCTGGGCGTACGTGCCATCGGCGCTCTACCGGCAGCCCGACCCGCCGGAAGTGGTCGGCGCCAAGTACCCGAACCTGCTGGGCGCGCTCGCGTTCCAGGAGGCCGACCTGCCGAAGTTCAAGCACCGGTTCCTCGTCGATGGACCGATCACCGTCACCGACGCCAACGTGGATGGCACGTGGAAGACGATGCTGGTCGGCGGACTCGGCAAGGGCGGCAAGTCGTTCTATGCGGTCGACGTCACCGATCCGGCAAGCATCAAGACCGAGGCCGATGCCGCGAACGCGCTGATGTGGGAGTTCAACCACTCCGACCTCGGGTACAGCTTCGGCAAACCGCTGATCACCAAGACCAACGCCTTCGGCGGGAAGTGGGTGGTCGTCGTCAGCTCCGGTTACAACAACGCGTCGGGCGACGGCAAGCTCTGGTTCCTGGATGCCAAGGACGGCACGGTGCTGAAGACCCTGTCCACGGGTGCCGGCAGCGCGGCTTCGCCGTCGGGGCTTGCGCAGTTCTCGGCGTTCACGAAGGACCTGACGAACTATCTTGCCGAGCAGATCTACGCCGGCGACCTGGAAGGGAACTTCTGGCGCTTCGACATTTCGGATGCCAATTCGGCCAACTGGAAGGTCGAGAAGATGGCGACACTCACGTCGCCGTCCGGCACGGCACAGCCGGTGACGACCGCGCCGCAGATCGAGATCGACATCACCAACGGCATCGACCGCTGGGTGTTCGTCGGTACCGGCAAGCTGCTGCACGAGAACGACTTGGCCGATACGGCAGTTCAGACGCTGTACGCGTTCCGGGACGGCACGACCGCCAAGCCGGCGGCGATCGCGACGGCGAAGTCGCGCAGCGACCTCATCTCGGTCACCGACGCCGACGGCCTGAAGTCCCGTCCCGACAAGGGCTGGTACGACGACCTGCCGACCTCGCCGACCGGTCAGCGGATCATCGTCGCGCCCCAGGCCGCGCTGTCGATCGTCGCCTACCTGGCGACCTATCCGTCGACCGACCCCTGCGCGACCGGGCTGCCGGCGACGCTGTACGCCCGCGAGTTCGCGCGCGGCAATTCGCTGCTGCTCGACACCGGGGGCGCGATCATGGAATCGATCGATCTGCCGGACGGCGGCGTCGGCCTCGACATCATCTCGCTCGAGAAGGACGCAAGCTCGGGCTCGACCGATCCCAACCTCGTGATACGCGTCGAGGGTACCGACAAGAGCAAGGAAGGAACCATCGTCAGGCTCAAGAACCCGGTGCTGCTGGGCGCACACCGGATGTCCTGGCGCCTGATCGGCGATTGACGCCGGCGCCGCGGCCCAGGGCACGATCGCTCGGCCGCCTCGTCTTGCACGGGGCGGCCGTTCTTTCGGCGATGCCGCCTTGCCGCCGCGCTCGCAGTCACCTGCCCTCCGCTCCGTGAACGCCTCGACCACGACGCTCGGCGCCCCATCCCCCCCGACTCCGCTCTGGGCCGCAGGCCTGTTGTCGCTCATCCTGCACGCGGCGCTGCTGGCCACGCTGGGCAGCGTGCTGACCTCCGCCTGGCGCAGTGCCGACTTCACCGCGTTTTCGGGCAGCGGCACCCCGCTGCAAGCGGTGCTGGCGCCACCCGCGCCCCCCGCCGAATCCGAACCGCCGCCGGCGCCCCAGATCGAGATTACGACCCCAGCGCCGGCGTCGCCTCCAGTCGCCCCCGCTCCGGCGGCCCCGGCCGCCCCGGCCCCCGTCCCTCCTGCTCCCGCCGCGCCGCCAGCGGTAGCCCCGGCGCCGCCGCCGCCCGGCCTCACCCAGCCCGGCACCGGCCAGGTCGACGCCCCGCGTCGACCCGCCCCGCTCCCGACCGACAGCGGCGATGTCGCGGTCGGGCCCGCCGCCGATCTCTCGGGTTTCGGGCCGGTGACCGCCGCGCGCCTCGCCCTGCAATTCCCGGTCCGGCCGGGACGCCTGCCGCGGCTGGCGCGAACGCTGACGGTCGTCTATCCCGAGGCGGCATTGCGCGAGCGGGCCAGCACGCAGGTCGCCGCGTTGCTGCTGCTCGATGCCAAAGGCACGGTCGTGGAGACGGTGATCGAACCGGACGACCCGGTCTTTGCACCGGCCGTCCGCGAGGCGCTGGCCTCTGCCGTGTTCCTGCCGGCCCAGGCAGCGGACGCCCCTGTGCCCTACTGGATCGCGCTCGAATTCGTGTTCGCCGTCGACCCGATCAAGCCGAACCCGTCCACACCGAACTGAAGCGGCGTCACCCGAGCAGGGGCATCTGGAACCCCGGCGCCGCGCGGCCGTCGTCGGGCCAGCGCGCGGTCACCGCTTCGCCGCTCCACCCGCGTTTCATTCATCGCGGGGCAAGGCCGGACACTTCAGGCGTTCCCTCGCACCCCGACTCGACTGGCGATGAGGGTCTGGCAATAGCTCATGTCGCTGCTCATGACGTGCCCCACGGTGAACCCGAGAAGGAATTGCATGATCGGCCAGCCCGGCGCCAGCAACGAACCCCCGGGCGATTCGTGCCCGTCCTCGAAACTGTGAAATCGCTCTTGCATGCTGCCCAGCTCGTCGAGCATTCCACGGTGCTCGGCCATATGCTGGGCGAGGTCTTCATAGCCGATGTCCGTAAGCATCCGCTCCTCGAAGGCGAAGTGCGCAGGCAGCAGATTGGCGAGCTTGTCCACGGCCGGGCGCAGGACCTCGACGCCGCCGCCGCCGCGCCAGCTCTCGTAGACCGATGCGCCCAGATCGAAGATCGCCTTGTGCTGCGCGTCGATCGCCGCGTCCTCGACGGAGAGGTGATCGCCCCACTGGATGAGGTTGTTGACGGCAAGATGCTGGGTCTGCAGACGGCCGAACAACGCATTGCAATTGGACATGGCTCCCCTCCTTGCAAAAGTGTGGCGGTTGGCGTGACCACGTAGCGTCGTCGCGTGCTTCGCTGGCGTGCAACGACGCAACGAGCGTGGTATGCGCCTGAAGCCACCGTAACGCAAACACGATCGATTCGCATCCCTTTTGCCCGGACGCCCGCGCCCGTGCGTCCGTCGATGCGATGAGACCTGGGGCGCGCCGCGGCGGGGGGCCCCGGGCCCCCCGGGGGCCGGAGGGCCGGCCGACCCCCGCCGACCCGGACGCCGGCGCCCCCCCCCGGCCCCCGGGCCGGGCGGGGGCCGCCCCGGGGGGGGGGCGCCGCGTGCCGGGACACGCTCTGCGCTCGACACGGGGTGCGGCGCCAACCCGCGGCCTTTCAAGCATTCGCGGGAGCGGCTTCAGCCGCGAATCGCCGCATCGCGCGACGACCGCCTTCGCACCCGCAGGCACCCCTGCAAGCTTGTGCCGCTGCCTTTCGTAGGAGCGGCTTCAGCCGCGAATCGCTGCCTCCGCCTCAGCCGCCGCCGCCCGCTACGCCCGGGGCGTGGCACGCTCGATGATCGCCGCGCAGTCCACGCCGCGCGGCAGCGTGCCGTAGTTGCGGTGTCCACCCGCAGTCAGGCGCGACGCGCAGAACGCGTCTGCAACCTCCGTCGGCGCATGCTGCAGCAGCAGCGCGGCCTGGAGCGCCAGCGCCATCCGGTCGACCACGTCGCGGGCGCGGTACTCGATGTCGGCGCGGTCGTCGAGCTCCTTCCGCAGCGCGCCCACCCACTGATCGAGCGCCGCGCAAGCGCCCCGTGCCTTCGCCACCTCACCGAAAAATGCGTCGACGACCTCGGGGGTCTTCTCCATCGCGCGCAGCACGTCGAGGCACTGCACGTTGCCGCTGCCTTCCCAGATCGCGTTGACCGGCGACTCGCGGAACAGCCTCGGGAACGGACCGTCCTCCATCACGCCGCTGCCGCCGATGCACTCCATCGCCTCGTAGGCGTGGTTCGGCGTGCGCTTGCAGATCCAGTACTTGCCGACGGCGGTGCACAGGCGGACCAGCAGGTCCTCGTGTCGATCGGCGCGATTGTCCAGCGCGCGCGCGACGCGCATCGTCAGCGCGAGCGCAGCCTCGCTCTCCAGCGCCAGGTCGGCGAGCACGTTGCGCATCAGCGGCTGCTGGTTGAGCACCCGGCCGAAGGCCGAGCGGATCGAACAGTGGTGCAGCGCCTGCGACAGCGCCGCGCGCTGGCCCGCCGCGGAACCGACCATGCAGTCGAAGCGCGTCATCGCCACCATCTCGATGATCGTGCGAACGCCGCGGCCCTCCTCGCCCACCATCCAGGCGAGTGCGCCGCGCAGCTCGGTCTCGCTCGACGCATTCGAGACGTTGCCCATCTTTCGCTTCAGACGCAGCAGCTGCAGCGGATTCTTGCTGCCGTCGGGCCGCCAGCGTGGCAGCAGGAAGCACGTAAGCCCCCGGGGCGCCTGTGCCAGCACCATGAACGCATCGCACATGGGCGCCGAGACGAAATACTTGTGGCCGACGAGCTCGTAGGCCTCGCCCGGCCCCTCGGCTGCGACGGGGTGCGCGCGGGTGGAGTTTGCGCGCACGTCCGAACCACCCTGCTTCTCCGTCATCGCCATGCCGATCGTCAGCCCCTGCTTTTCGGTGTCGGGCACGTTGCGCGGATCGTAGACGCGCGCGGTGATCCGCGGCTCCCAGATGCGCGCGAGCGCGGGGGTCGCGCGCAGCGACGGCACCGCCGCGAAGGTCATGGTGATCGGGCAGCCGTGCCCCGCCTCGACCTGGGCGTGCAGGTAGCTTCGCGCGGCGCGGGCGACGTGGGCGCCGGGACCCGGGTCGGTCCAGGGCGACGAGTGCAGGCCGTGCTCGATGGAGGTCTTCATCAGCGCGTGGTAAGCCGGATGAAAGGTCACCAGGTCGATCCGGTTGCCGAAGCGGTCGTGGGTCTCGAGTTCCGGCGCGAAGCGATTGGCGAGCACGCCGAGCGCGCGATAGTCGGCCGCACCGGCGAGCCTGCCGAACGCGGCGAGATCGTCCTGCGCCCCGGCCGCCCCCTCACGCCGCACCGCCTCCTGCAGCGCCATGTCCTCCAGGTACAGGTTGTAATCGCCGAGCTCGCGCGCGACGTTGACGACCGCGTGGGTGTCGGCAGCGAATTGCTGGTCCTTCCGAAAGCTTTCAGGGGCGTTCATTGCGTCGTCTCCAGGGGTCTTGCGGGTGCCGGACGGTCGCGCGGGGCCCGGCGCGGGAATCCTCCGCTGCCGAGGCGCCGCTTCCGGAGTGCGTGGCCGGCGGCGACGGACCGCCATCGGCAACGGCTCCCGATCCACTGCGGGAGAACCGCGCCCGATGGCGGGTGATGGTCACCCCGAGGAGGACGCAGGCGGCGCCGGCCGCCTGCAGCAGGCCAAAGGTCTCGCCGAGCAGGAAGTAGGCGGTTGCGACGGCGAACACCGGGGAAACGTTGTTGAAGATGGCGACCCGGGCGGTGCCGATGACGCCCGTTCCCCAGATCCAGAGGAAGTTGCAGAGGCACAGCGCAAGGACGCCGGAGAAGAACACGCTGCCCCAGGCGACCGCAGGAACCTCGGACCAGCGGACGCTGAGCGTGTCCGGCAGCGTCGCCGCCAGCAGGAGCACGGTGGTGAAGACCATCAGGTAGGCAGTCACCTGATAGGTCGAGTAGCGCTCCAGCAATTCCTTGGTGAACACCGTGTAGTAGGCGTAGCCGGCCTGCGAAGCGAGCAGCAGCAGCGTGCCCGTCAGGTGCGCGTCGGAGATGCCGAACCCGCTGCCGCTGCCGAAGACGATCAGCGCCACACCGGTGATCGAGCAGGCGATGCCGGCGACGACGGCCCGGGTGATGGCCTCGACCCCGAAGGCCTTGTTCAGCAGCAGCACGCTGACCGGCATCAGGCACAGGATGAAGGACGCGTTGCCGGAGGTGGTGCGCTGGATGCCCTCGGTGAAGAGGAGCTGGAAGACGAAGAAACCGAAGGCGCTGACGCGAAGCAGCTTCCACAGGTCGGCCCGCGTGGGGCGCCGATGCGACCGCGACAGCCAGAGTGCGACGATCGCGACGGCGCTGGCGACGACCAGACGCGCGAGGTTGTACGGCTGCGGCGGGATGAACTGCAGGCCGAGCTTGATGATCGGCGGGTTGACGCCCCAGACGATGGCGACGAACAGCAGCGCCAGTTCGGCGACGTGACTCCTCCGCCTGTTGTCGGCGGTGTTCAATTGCGGAAACGGTGCGACGAGCCGCGGGACGGCTCGAGTCGCGTCGGGATTGCCGTGATCGACCTCCGTCGAAGCTTGGCCGCGCAGCAGCGGGCCCGGATGGCGGCGAGAAAATTCCGCTCGGCCCGCCAGGTGGGCGCGCCCTCGGGTCCGCGCCACCGGCCATGCGGCCGGCTGCAACAACCGCTAGGGTAACCCGGATTCGCGCACCCTGCCGCGCATGCCGTATGCTCGCGCCTGCGACGACACGAGCGCAGGCGCCCGGGATCCGGTGCGCTTCCCGGCCGCGGCCGTTGCCGGCGAACACGGACCGCGCCGGACCGCTTGCTCCGCCGGCGCCGCAGCACACTCGACCACGATGCCCGGCGCGCGCGCCGAGCGCCGGGATCCCATCCCCACTGGCCAGGAGCGACATTGCGATGCCGAGTCAGCTGCGAATCCCTGCCGTCTACATGCGCGGCGGCACCAGCAAGGGTGTGTTCTTCGTGGCGCAGGACCTGCCGGCCGATCCCGTGGCGCGCGACCGCATTCTCCTGCGGGTGATCGGGAGCCCCGATCCGTACGGCCAGCACATCGACGGCCTGGGCGGGGCAACGTCCAGCACCAGCAAGGTGGTGATCCTGTCGCGGTCCCGGCGCCCCGGATTCGATGTCGACTACCTGTTCGGCGCCGTTGCCGTCCGCGAGGCAGTCATCGACTGGTCGGGCAATTGCGGCAACTTGAGTTCCGCCGTGGGTCCGTTCGCCATCTGCGCCGGCCTCGTGCCTGCGCCTCCGGAAGGGCTCGCGACGGTACGCATCTGGCAGGCGAACATCGGCAAGCCGATCATCGCCCGCGTTCCCATGCGCGGCGGTGAAGTGGTCGAGGATGGCGACTTCGAGTTGGATGGCGTCGCCTTCTCCGGGGCGGAGATCGCGCTGGAGTTCGTCGACCCGGGCGCCGACGGCGGCGAAGCTGCGCGCTCGGGGTTGTTCCCGACCGGCCATCGCCTCGACCGGCTGGCGATCCCGGGACTGGGGCAAATCGAGGCGACGCTGATCGATGCCGGCAATCCGACGATCTTCATCGACGCCGAAGGGATGGGCCTGCGCGGGACCGAGTTGCAGTCGGACGTCAACGGCAACCAGGAAATCCTGGCGCGCGCCGAGGCCATCCGCGCGCACGGCGCCGTCGCCATGAAGCTGGTCGCGACGCCTGGCGAGGCGACGCGCACCCGGCCGCACACGCCCAAGCTGGCGCTGGTGGCGCCACCGACGGATTACGTCGCTGCGAACGGAAGGACCATCCGCGCCGACACCGTCGATCTGCTGGCGCGCATCTTCTCGATGGGCGCGCTGCACCACGCGATGACCGGGACCGGCGCCGTCGCCATTGCCGCGGCCGCGGCGATTCCCGGCACGGTCGTGAGCCGCGTCGCGGCCACCGACAGCGAGGGCAAGCTGCGCTTTGGCCACCCGTCGGGCACGCTGACCGTTGGCGCGCAGGCCGTCGAGGCGAACGGAGCGTGGACCATCGAGAAGGTCCGCATGAGCCGCTCGGCGCGCCGGCTCATGGAAGGGTGGGTTCGCGTGCCGGCGGGGACGATGGCGTGACCTGCGCTGCCGTCAGCTGCCGTGCGGTGGCGATCGCGGCGAGCGTGAGATGCCTCCCGCGGAGTCGCCGCCGCAAGGCCACGTTGCGCATCCGTTGCGATGAACGGTGTACCCTTCGCCCGCAGACGCAGACGACAGGAGGTGACAATGAAATCAATCCCGAAGCAGCGAATCGTCGTGGCGGCAATCGCTGCGCTTGTGGCCGCGGTCCTGTCGATGCCTGCCACCGGGCAGACCCGGGGCGGACCCGACCGGTCGGTGCTGCCGATCCCCGAGCCGAAACGCCCGTCGTACAGCGAGATCGATGCGCGCAAGGCCAAGGCGCCGCCACGCTTCCAGGTGAAGGCGCCGGCCGGCGCGCCCAACGTCGTCGTCGTGCTGATCGACGACCTGGGATTCGGCGTCGCCAGCAGCTTCGGCGGCCCGGTCGGCACGCCGACCCTCGATGCGGTGGCGCAGAACGGGCTGCGCTACACCAATTTCCACACCACGGCACTGTGCTCGCCGACCCGGGCGGCATTGAAATCCGGGCGCAACCATCACACGGTGAACATGGGCTTCATCACCGAGATGGCGACGGCATTCCCGGGCGCCACCGGCCAGATTCCCAATGCGACCGCACCGCTTGCCGAAATGCTGCGCCTCAACGGCTACGGCACGGCGGCCTTCGGCAAGTGGCACGAGACGGCCGCGTGGGAAGCCGGCGCCTCGGGTCCCTTCGATCGCTGGCCGACGCGCCAGGGCTTCGACAAATTCTACGGCTTCCTCGGTGGCGAGACCAACCAGTGGGCGCCTTACCTCTACGACGGCGACGCGCAGGTCGAGTTGCCCAACGACCCGAACTACCACTTCATGACCGACATGACGGACAAGGCGCGGGCGTGGATCAAGTACCAGAAGGCACTCGCGCCCGACAAGCCGTCGTTCGTGTACTTCGCGCCCGGGGCCACGCACGCGCCGCACCACGTGCCCAAGGAGTGGATCGCCCGGTGGAAGGGCAAGTTCGACCAGGGCTGGGACAAGCTGCGCGAGGAAACCCTGGCCCGGCAGATCAGGATGGGCGTCGTGCCTCCCGCGACCCGGCTCGCGCCGAAGCCGCCGGCGATCAAGGACTGGGAATCTCTGTCGGCTGACGAAAAGCGCCTGTTCTCCCGTCAGGCCGAAGTCTTCGCCGCGTACGTCGAATACACCGACCACGAGGTCGGCCGCATGCTCCAGGCCTTCGACGACGTGGGGCAGGCCGACAACACGCTGGTCTTCTACGTCGCCGGCGACAACGGCACCAGCGGCGAGGGCGGCCAGAACGGCATGTTCAACGAGTACACCTACTTCAACGGGGTGCAGGAGAAGGTCGAGGACATGCTGAAGCTGATCGACAAGTGGGGAGGACCCGAGACCTACCCGCACATGGCGGCGGGCTGGGCGGTGGCGCTGAACGCGCCCTTCGGCTGGATGAAGCAGGTGCCGTCCGACTTCGGCGGCACGCGCAACGGCATGGCGGTCAGTTGGCCACGCGGAATCAAGGCCCGGAACGAGATCCGCACCCAGTTCGGCCACGTGATCGACGTGGCGCCGACGGTGCTGCAGGCGGCGGGCCTGCCGGAACCCCGGTCGGTCAACGGCACGCCGCAGATTCCGATGGAGGGGAAGAGCCTCGTCTACTCGTTCGACGACGCGAAGGCGAAGGAGCGGCACACGACGCAGTACTTCGAGATCGCCGGCAACCGCGCCATCTACCACGACGGCTGGTACGCGCGCACCATCCACCGCGCACCCTGGGAGGCGCAGCCGCGCCGGTCGCTGGCGGACAACTCCGCCTGGCAGCTGTACGACGTCCGCTCCGACTTCAGCCTCGTCGACGACGTCGCGACCAGGCATCCGAAGAAGCTCGCGGAACTGCAGGCGCTCTATCTGAACGAAGCGAAGAAGTACCACGTCCTGCCGATGGACGATCGCGTGTTCGAGCGGCTCGACGCCGCCCTGGTCGGGCGTCCCGACCTGATGGCCGGCCGCACGTCGCTGACGCTGGCGGAGGGGATGTCCGGGATGATGGAATCGGTCTTCATCAACGTGAAGAACCGGTCGAAGACGATCACCGCCGAGGTCGACGTGCCGCAGGGCGGGGGCAACGGCACGCTCATCGCGCAGGGCGGGCGCTTCGGCGGCTGGTCGCTGTACGTCAAGGACGGCGTACCCGCCTACGGCTACAACTTCCTCGGGCTGCAGCAAAGCGCGATCGCCGGCACCAAGCCGCTGCCGGCCGGCAAGAGCACGATCCGCTTCGACTTTGCCTACGACGGCGGCGGCCCGGGCAAGGGCGGCACGGGGACCTTGTCGGTCAACGGCGAGAAGGTCGCCGAGGGGCGGCTGGAGCGCACGCAGGCCGGGCTGTTCTCGGCGGACGAGACCGCGGACGTCGGCATCGACCTCGGCACGCCGGTCGTCGAGGCCGTCGGCGCGGAAGCGCGGTCGCGATTCACCGGCCGGATACCCAAGCTGACGGTCGAGGTGAGGTAGCTGCCGGGCACGCGGCCGGCACGGCCGGACTCCATCTCGTCACTTGAATTTCAACAGAGCCAAAAGAAATCGGGCACGCGGCCCGATTTCTTAAACGTGGTGCTGAAACGAGTCAGCACACGAAGCGTGCTTACTTCTTGGCGTCGGGCTTCTTCTCGCCTTCCATCAGCTTCTTGCACTCGGCCTTCATCTTCTCGTCGGTCGACTTCGGATCCATCTTCTTGCAGGCTTCCATCTTCTTGGCCTTGTCCGCATCGCTCATCGCGCCGCCGTGAGCCGCGGCGAACGCGCCGACGGAAGCGGTGGCAAAGATTGCGGCAATCAACATCGACATCAGCTTGTTCATGGTTAGACTCTCGGGTTTGGGTTGGGAAGGAACGTTCCTGGTGAACGCGCCCGGCAGTCTAGAGCAAAAATGACCGCAAGTCACCGTATCAACCCCCTGTTTTCAAAGGTTATCGGGATATTTCTGCCGGCGCTGGCGGTTTTCGCCCTGGCCGGGGCCGGCCTGGCACCCCTGCACCTGCTGGCCGCCCCGCGTCTGCCGACCGATCCGGCCGAGGTGCTGGAGCGCCTGCCGCTACGCCCCGGCGACGCCTCGGCCCGCGAATTGGTCGGGCTTCGGTCGGCCGTGACCCGGGCCGCCAGGGAGGCTCCGGCCGATCCGCTGCCGGCCGCCCAACTGGCCGGGCGCTACTACGAACTGGCCGTTGCCCGAGGCGATCCGCGTTACATCGGCTATGCCGATGCGGTCCTGGCGCCGTTTGCCCGGGACCGGACCCCGGCCGTGCTGACGGTTCGCGGGCAGTTGCGGCAATACCGGCATGACTTCGACGGGGCGCTGCAGGACTTCGCCGCCGCGCTCGAGGCCGACCCGCAATTCGCCTCGGCCCACGCCTGGCGCGGCGCCATCTTCCTGGTCCAGGCCAATTACGCGGCGGCAAAGTCCGAGTGCGATGCCCTGCTGGCCCTCGACCGCCCTACGCTCTACGGCGGCTGCATCGGGCTGGTGCTCGCCTATGGGGGCCGGATGGACGCCGGATACGCCGCCTTGCAGCGTGCCCTGGATGGCACCCGTGACCCAGGCAACCGGTTGTGGTTGCTCACCCGCCTGGGCGAGGTGGCGGCCTGGCGCGGGCAGCCGGAAGCGGCCGAAAGGCACTACCGCGCCGCGCTCGCGCTGGGCATCGACGACGGCTACCTGCTGGCCGCCTGGAGCGACTTCCTGCTGGACCGGCAACGCCCGGCCGAAGTGGTGAAGTGGCTGGCCGGATGGGAAGCCTCCGACGGACTGCTGCTGCGGCTCGCCTTGGCCGAGACCGCGCTCGAGCAGCCCGCCGCCAAGGCGCACGTGCAGGCGCTGGCGGACCGGTTCGCCGCGGCGAAGCTGCGCGGCGACACCACGCATCGCGCCGAAGAGGCGCGCTACCTCCTGCACCTGGCCGGCGATCCGGCCGCCGCGCTCGCCGTGGCCGCCGCCAACTACCGGGTGCAGCGCGAACCACGCGACGCCCGGGTGCTGCTGGAAGCGGCGATCGCGGCGAGGGATGCCGGCGCCGCGCAACCGGTGCGCGACTGGCTGCGGTCCAGCGGATTCGAGGACCCGCATTTGCGGCAACTGGGATTGGCGTCGGCCCCATGATGCGGCTGCGAGGATTCCTGTATCTGATGCTCTCGCTCTGCGCCTGGCTTGCCGTGCCGGCGATGGCGCACAAGGCGAGCGACAGCTACCTGGTGCTGCAGGTCAAGGGCCGGGACGTGGCTGGCCAGTGGGACGTCGCCCTGCGCGACATCGACTTCGCCATCGGCCTCGATGCCAATGGCGACGGCGACATCACCTGGGGCGAACTGCAGGCGCGCCACGCCGACATCGCCGCCTGGGCGCTGGGACGGTTGAAGCTGGAGCGCGGCGGCGACTGCGCGCTGCAGGCGACCGAGCACCTGGTGGACGACCACACCGACGGCGCCTATGCGGTGCTGCGGTTCACCGGCACCTGCCCGTCCGGCGCGCAGGCGCTTGCGTTGAGCTACCGGCTCCTGTTCGACATCGACCAGCTGCACCGCGGGCTGCTGCGGCTGGAGGTGGACGGCGTCGCGCAGACCTCGGTGCTGGGGCCGGACAGCGGGGTGCTGAACGTGAAGGCCGGCGAGACTTCCCGGCTGGCGCAGTTCGGCACGTACCTGGTGGAGGGCACCTACCACATCTGGATCGGCTCCGACCACGTCCTGTTCCTGTTGTCGCTGCTGCTGCCTGCCGTGCTGGTGCACGAGTCGCGGCGCTGGACGGGCGTGGGTTCGTTGCGCGCCGCGCTGACCGAAGTGCTCTGGGTGGTCACTGCCTTCACCGTCGCGCATTCGATCACGCTGTCGATCGCGGCGCTGCAGATCGTCGGGCTGCCGTCGCGCCTGGTGGAATCCGCCATTGCCGCGTCGGTGGCGCTGGCGGCGGCCAACAACCTGTGGCCGGTGGTGGAGCGGCGGCGCTGGCTGGTGGCTTTCGGCTTCGGCCTGATTCACGGATTCGGCTTCGCCAGCGTGCTGACCGAACTCGGCTTGCCCAAGGACGCGCTGGTGCTCTCGCTGCTGGGGTTCAATGTCGGCGTCGAGATCGGCCAACTGGCCATCGTGGCGTGCTTCCTGCCGGTGGCCTACCTGCTGCGAAACACGCCGCTGTACCGCCAGGGCGTGTTCGTGGGCGGCTCGATGCTCATCCTGCTGCTGGCGCTGGTGTGGCTCGTCGAACGGGTGTTCAACCTGAAGCTGATCGGCGCCGTTTGACTCGGCACGAGGAAGTCAGAAGCCGCCGATCGCCGCAGCAATGCCTTCCCATCGGCGCCTGGAAGCCTCCGGACGCACGGCGGGTTGGCGTGGTATCAGCTCAGCCGCCTGTTTCGAAGCCGGGGTACAGCGTCATGCCGCCGTCGATGAACAGCGTGGTGCCGATGACGTAGTCGCTGAAGTCCGAGGCCAGCCACACGGCGGCACGGCCGATCTCGTCGACCTCGCCGATGCGCTTGTAGGGCACCAGCTTCATCAGCTCGGCATAGGCCTCGGGAGTGCCCCAGGCCGCGGTGTTGATCGGCGTGCGGATCGCGCCCGGGCCGATGGAATTGACGCGGATCCGTTTCTCGGCCACCTCCTGCGCCAGGCTCTTCATCAGCAGCATCAGCCCGCCCTTGCTGGCCGCGTAGTTGACGTGGCCCGCCCAGGGGATGATTTCGTGCACCGAGCTGGTGAAGATGATCTTGCCCGCCGACACCGACACCTCGGGGCGCACGCCGCGGCGCAAATACTCGCGCACCGCCTCGCGAGCGCACAGGAAGGCGCCGCGCAGGTTGACGTTCATCACCTGGTCCCACTGCGCCACGCTCATCTCGTGGAAGGGCGCGTTCCTCTCCAGCCCGGCGTTGCTGGCCAGGATGTCCACCGTGCCGAATTTTTTCACCGCGGCGGCGAACATGGCCTGCACCTGGGTCTCGTCGGAGACGTCGGCCATCAAGGTGATCGCACCCACGCCGGCGGCACGCAGCTCGGCAGCCACCGCCTCGGCGTCCTCGGGCTTGGCCACGTAGTTGACCACCACGTTGGCGCCGGCACGGCCCAGCGCCAGCGCGATGGCGCGGCCGATGCCGGAGTTGGCACCGGTGACCAGCGCGGTCTGCCCTTTCAGCAACGCCAGGTGCTGCAGCGACGGCAGCACCGGCTGCGGCAGGTTCATGTGCTCGTAGTAGCTCTTCATGATGGAACCTTTTGGGTCAGCGCGGCGACGGCCTGCCGCCGGATTGCACCAGCCGGAAGGCCGCTGCCTCGGCGTCTGGGGCCAGCAGCAGTTCCTTGGTCAGCAGCGCATTGGTCTGGATGATGCGCGCCACGCAGCCGGTCCAGCCGGTCTGGTGGCTGGCGCCGACGCCGCGGCCGGTGTCGCCGTGGAAGTATTCGTGGAACTGCAGCAGCTCGCGCCAGTGCGGGTCGTCCTTGAAGGCGTGGGCCGCGGCCAGGGCCGGCCGTGCGCCGGACTCGTCCTTCAGGAAGGTGCGCACCAGCCGCTCGCCCAGTTCCTTGGCCACGTCCAGCAGCGTCATCAACCGGCCCGAGCCGGTGGGACATTCGACCTTGAAATCCTCGCCGTAGTAGGCGAAGAGGCGCAGCAGCGCGGTGTAGAGCAGGTAGTTGATCGGCATCCACACCGGGCCGCGCCAGTTGGAGTTGCCGCCGAACATGCCGCTGTCCGAATCGCCGGGCACGTAGGCCACGCGGTAGTCCTGACCGGCATGGTGGAAGACGTAGGGGTGCTCCAGGTGATGGCGCGACAGCGCGCGGATGCCGTGCGGGCCGAAGAACTCGTCTTCGTCGAGCATGCGCGCCAGGATGCGGCGCAGCTTGCGCTCGTCGACGATGGCCAGCATGCGCCGGTTGGCCACGCCAGGCTGGGCCGGCATGTGCATGCTGGCGATCAGCTCCGGGTGGCGCCGGCCGAAGGCCTGGGCGCGCTCGCGAAAGCGCGGCAGCCGGTCGAGGATGTCTTCCTCGAACACCGCCATGCTGGCCAGCGGCAGCAGGCCGACGATCGAGCGCACCTTCAGCCGCGTGGCCCCGCCGTCGGGCAGGCGCAGCACGTCGTAGAAGAAGCCGTCCTCCTCGTCCCACATCTCGTCGTGCCGATCGCCCGCTCGGTCGAGCGCGCCGGCGATGAACAGCGTGTGCTGGAAGAACTTCTCGACGAACTCCTCGTACAGCGGCTCGTGCAGCGCCAGTTCGACCGCAATGCGCAGCATCTGCTGGCTGAAGAACACCATCCACGCGGTGCCGTCGGCCTGGTCGAGGTAGCCGCCGGTGGGCAGCGGCGCCGAGCGGTCGAACACGCCGATGTTGTCCAGCCCGAGGAAGCCGCCATCGAAGACGTTCGCGCCGGCGCGGTCCTTGCGGTTGACCCACCAGGTGAAGTTGACCAGCAGCTTGGAGAAGGCGTACTTCAGGAACTCGACGTCGCCCGCGCCGCCGCGCCGCTCCTTGTCCATCTGGTAGAGCTGGAAGGTCGCCCAGGCATGCACCGGCGGGTTGACGTCGCCGAAGTTCCATTCATAGGCCGGCAGCTGACCGTTGGGGTGCAGGTAGTCGTTGCGCAGCATCAGGTCGAGCTGCTGCTTGGCGAAGTCGTGGTCCACCATGCCCAGCGGGATCATGTGGAAGGCCAGGTCCCAGGCGGCGTACCACGGGTACTCCCACTTGTCCGGCATCGAGATGATGTCGTCGTTGTACATGTGTGCCCAGTCGGCATTGCGCACGCGCCGGCGCTGCTGCGGCGGCAGGTGAGCGCCGGCGCCATGCTCGTTCAGCCACAGGTCCAGGTCGTAGTAGAAGTACTGCTTGGTCCACAGCATGCCGGCCAGCGCCTGGCGCAGCACGTTGGCGCGGTCGGCGTCCTGGGCCACCGCCGGCGGCGTGAGCGCCGCGTAGAAGGCATCGGCCTCGGCCAGCCGCTGCGCGAACACCGCGTCGAAGTCGGCGAAGGCATCCTCTGACTCGGCCGGCGCTCCGGCAGTCAGTCGGAGCCGCAGGACCTTCGTCGCGCCGGCGGGAACGTCGATGACGTGATGCGCCGCCACCTTCGTGCCGGTGCGCGCCGGGTTCACCGCGGCGGCGTCGCCCTGGATCAGAAAGTCGTGGAACGCGTCCTTGACGTAGGGCGACGCGTTCTGCGATCCGAACAGCCGTGCGTTGTTGGTCTCGTTCTCGGTGAACAACAACGACACGTCGGCATCGACGTGCAGGTAGTAGTCGTTCAGCGACTCCTGGAACAGCGGATCGGTGTGGTGGGCATGCACCACGGGCAGCCCGGGACGATCGAGTTGCTTCAGCACCGGCTTCGAGCCGCCCGTCTTCTGCGACCAGGTGTTGCGGAACCACAGCGTCGGCAGCAGGTGCAGCGGCGCCGCGTCGGGACCGCGGTTGGCCACGGTGATGCGCACCAGCAGGTCCTCCGGCGCGGCCTTGGCGTATTCGACGAAGACGTCGAAGTAGCGCCTGTCGTCGAACACGCCGGTGTCCAGCAGTTCGTACTCGGGCTCGTGCCTGCCGCGGCGGCCATTGGTCTGCACCAGGTCGTCGTAGGGGTAGGCCGCCTGCGGGTACTTGTACAGGTACTTCATGTACGAGTGCGTGGGCGTGCTGTCGAGGTAGAAGTAGTACTCCTTCACGTCTTCGCCGTGGTTGCCCTCGCTGTTGGCCAGGCCGAAGGCACGCTCCTTCAGGATCGGGTCGCGGCCGTTCCACAGCGCCAGCGCGAAGCAAAGCACCTGGTGGTCGTCGCTGATGCCGGCCAAGCCGTCCTCGCCCCAGCGGTAGGCGCGCGAGCGCGCCTGGTCGTGGCTGAAATAGTTCCACGCGTCGCCGTCGTCGCTGTAGTCCTCGCGCACCGTGCCCCATTGGCGCTCGCTCAGATACGGGCCCCACTTCTTCCAGTGCGCACGCCGCTCGCGTGCGGCGTCGAGCCGGGTCTTCTCTGCATCTGCGTTCATCTTCGTGGCTTCCTGGTGTCGACGCGCCGACGGCGCGTGGTCCGGTTCGTCGCAAGCATCACCGATGGTCGCGACTTCCTGCGCGGGGCGAGTGCCTGTGCCGCGCACCCACACTTTACCGCGTTGGGCGTGGCGCGGTTGAAGTGCGAGCCCAAATCCGGCTCCGGGCCGGCCGCGCGCCGATGTGCGGCAGCCGCCGCGGCGCGGCCGCCGCAATCCCGGGTGCCGGGCCGCATGAACGGTGATGGATCGGAATCGTCAAGCCGCTCGCAGCGATCGACGCACGCTTCAAGCCTGCGAATTCTCTGGCGTCTGGTGGTTCGGGCGCGAGCGCCCTTCCCGGACCGGCCAGGTTCTCAAGCGGCGAGGGCATCATCCGACCCTATCAGCCAGACCTTCGGCTGCGCGAGGACCCGCTTGATGAACGCGGCGTCTTCCTGCCGGCGCTTCGCCAGTTGTTTGCGCGTGTACACGGTCGGGTTCACTACCCTTCCCAGTCGCGCAGCGACGGGCTCCAACAACGCATACAACTCGGCGTAACTGATCGTGTCGCTGATGACCATCAGGTCGATGTCGCTCAGGGCCGTATCCCGCTTCTTCGCCACCGACCCGAAGACAAATGCAGCAATGATGTTTGGCGCAAGCGGTGCGAGCGCCGCACGCAACGGCTCGGCCAACCCGATCGTCTTCTGGACAATGCCGCAGAGTTCGGAGAACAGAGGCGAGCCGGAATCGGCCTGGAAGTGCTTCTGATTTCCCAGCCGCCGAACGGTCACCAGGCTGCTGTGTTCGAGCCGTGCGAGCTCTCGCTGTACCGCTCCTGACCCCGACCCCACCAGACGAATCAACTCGGTCGCGTAGAAGCTGCGGTCGGGCTGACCGAAGAGCAACGCAAGCACCCGTTGTTGTGTCGTTGAAAAAAGCGCATCGGCCAGGCTCGCCTGGCGTGGACTGTGCGGAATTGTCGCCGCTCTACCCATTTCGGGCAGTTTACTACCCATTTTGGGCATATTCACGCGCCCGGGCGAACCGCCTGGCGTCAGCCGGTCGACTTCGAATGAGCAAGGGAGCCGATTCAGCGAAGGACGCCCGTGGGTCGAGAGCACGCGCAGGCAGGCGAGCGATGACCGCCGGACCGGTCAAACAGCAGAACAGGGCGGAAGGGCAGCCTGCCAGGAGGCGCGCGGTTCCGAACGTGTTAGCAAAATTGCTACCCCCGTGCCACGGCCGAAAAGCCGCGCAAAGACGCCTAATCGGGCTCGAGCGCACCCAAATGGCCAATGGCAATGCACTCCGATGGGGGTTAGCATTATTGCTAACAGCCCCGGAAAGGGAACACGGCCATGGGCGAACAGGATCGCGCATTTGCGAGGAACATCGGGCACTGGGGGGGGGGGGGGGGCAATGGCAGGGCGAGCGCGAGCGGATCGCACGTTGCAGGTGCTCGTTGCTGACCTTGTCGCCGCCCGCACTGCAGCGGGCATGTCGCAGCAGGATGTCGCCGACCGGATGCGAAGTACCAGGAGCGCCGTGTCGCGTCTTGAAAGCGGCGTGCACACGCGCCCCACGCTGACGACGATCGGGAAGTACGCGCGGGCAGTCGGCGCAGTCATCGAGATCCGCGTTCGGATCCGGCGCTAACGGTGAGATAGCGTGTCGCGGGCGCATAGGGTCCCGCGATGGAAAGCCTCTCGACATACCGCGCGAAAATGTCGCTTTGCCAGGTAAACCGACCTGCTTTTTGGTCCGTGTTACCGGCCATGTTACCGGCCGAAGCAACCGCTAGAGTCACCTAGATTCACGCGAATTTTGCAGCGGCGGCAGCGCATCGAGCTTCGTCACCACCGCGGGGTGCCAGTCGGCGACGCGCGATCGTCGATGTCGGGTCGCCTCGTACTCGCCGAGATTGCGGATCTCGTGGCCCGCCAGCACCGCCAGACCTCCGGGCCGAGTCCGAGCGTGTGCGGCAACACCTGGAAAACCACGTAGCGATTGCCCGGACGATAGCCGCGATGGCGGAGCGCGGCGAGACAAAGCGAATGGGCAGCGTTGTACGCGAGATCGAAGCGCCCTTCCAGTGAGTTGGTCGTGTTTTCGGCGTCCTTCAGCCGCGTGAGCCCCGCGCGCAGCAAGCCCGCAAACTCCTTCGCATCCGGTGGTTCGGTGGCGAGCGCCTTTCCCGGACCGACAAGGTTCTCAAGCGGCGAGGACATCTCGATCCTATCAGCCAAACCTTCGGCTGGCGAGAACCCGCTTGATGAACGCGGAGTCTTCCTGCCGGCGCTTCGCCAGTTGTTTGCGCGTGTACACGGTCGGGTTCACAGTCGCGCAGGACGGGCTCCAACAAGCGCATAAGCTCGCGTAATAATCTGTCGCTGATGACCATCAGGTCGATGTCGCTCGCGGCTGTGTCCCGCCGCGTCGCCACCGGCCCATAGACGACCGCGGCAACGATGTTCGCTGCGATCGGCGCCAGCGCCGCCCGCAGCGGCTCGGCCACCCGACCGTCTTCTGGACAATGCCGCAGATCTCGGAACAGGGCGAGCTGGGATCGGCCTGGAAGTGCTTCTGCGTCCAGCCGTCGCACGGTCACCGCTGCTTTGTTCGAGCCGTGCGAGCTCGCGCTGCACCGCCCCGACCCGCCCCCACCAGCGAATCAACCCGGTCGCGTAGAAGCTGCGGTCGGGCTGCCGAAGAGCAACGCGAGCACCCGTTGTTGTGTCGTCGAGAAGAGCGCATCGGCGAGGCTTGCCTGGCGCGCACACGGAATTGTCGCTTACTACCCATTTTGGGCATATTCAAGCCCCCGGGCGAACCGCATCGCGTCAGCCGGTCGACTTCATGAGTTTGCTCCGCTCGACCATCGATGCGCTGGATGCGGGTTGGTCCCGTGGACCTACGGGGCATGCCACCGTGGCGGCACCCACCAGCGGGACGCCACACCGCGCGGTATCCTGGGAACCCATGGAAGACGCCCCGCTCTACGACCGCTATGGTTGGCAGTCGCCCCTCGGCGCGTTCTCCCGCGCCGAGCCGCGTGTCGTCCGGTTGCAGTTGCAGAAGTTCGTCACGGACGCTTCCCCCGAGCAGGTTCGGGCCTGGGACCAGTCGATTCCCTGGCTGCAGCGGGAATGTCGCGAGCTCGAGGTATCTGACAGCGACGTCCACGAGTACACGGCGATCCTGGAGTACGAGCTGCCGCGCGATTCGCGCCGTCCTGACGTCATCGTCCTCGAACGCGGCTGCATCACCGTCCTGGAGATCAAGGGCGCTCTGCACCCGACGCAGGCGGCACTCGATCAGGCCTTCGGCTACGCACGCGATTTGCGCGCGTACCACGCCGCCTGCGCCGATCGGGACGTGACGCCGGTCCTGGTCGTGCGCGGAGGAGGCCATGCCGCGGTCGAGCGCGACGGCGTGTTCGTCGTCGGCCCCGAGGGAGTCGATGCGCTGCTGGCACAACTTTCGGCATCCGACGAGGCCGTCATCGATCCGCAGGCGTTTCTGGCACACGATGCCTACGCGCCGCTGCCGACGATCGTCCAGGCAGCCCGGGAACTGTTCCACCGGCGTGAACTGCCGATGATCAAGCGGGCACGAGCTGCGACCGATCCGGCGCTGCATTGCATATCCGAGATCGCCCGCGAGGCGGCGCGGACCTCGACGCACCACCTCGTTCTGTTGAGCGGCGTTCCCGGGTCGGGCAAGACGCTGGTCGGCCTGCAACTCGTCCACGCGCACTGGCTCGACGATCTCGCAGTACCCCGAGCCAGTGGCAGAAGCGCTTCGCCGGCCGTCTATCTCTCGGGGAACGGGCCACTGGTGCAGGTGCTGCAGGACGCGCTACAGGACGCCGGTGGCGGCGGAAAGACGTTCGTGCAGGGGATCAAGGAGTACGTGAAGCAGCACGCCCGGCCGGGCCGGCCGGTTCCCCCGGAGCACCTCGTCGTGTTCGACGAGGCACAGCGTGCCCACGACGCGGAGCGGGTGGCATTCGTCCACGGCGTCGCGGTCGGCTCTTCCGAGCCGGAGCACCTGATCCAGTTTTGCGAGCGGATTCCCGGCTGGTGTGTCCTGGTCGCGTTGATCGGCACGGGACAGGCCATCCACGTCGGCGAGGAAGGCGGCTTGCCGCTCTGGTTCGAGGCGGTCAAGCGCTCTCAACAGGCGGCGCGCTGGACCGTGCACGGCGGCCCGGCGTTTGCGGAGAGCTTTCGCGGCTTGCCCGGACCGGTGCGCTGGAATCCGGTGCTGAATCTCGATACCGAGATCCGCTTCCACCTGACGCCCAAAGTCCACCAGTTCGTCGCCGGGCTGCTCGAGGGCATGCCCGTCGCGCTGCTGCGTGAACTGGCCGGCGAGCTGCACGACGGAGGGCACCGCTTTCTGCTAACCCGCGATCTCGCGACCGCCCGGGCGTACCTGCGCGACCGCTACGCCGATGCGCGCTTTGCCCGCTATGGGCTCGTCGCCTCGTCGAAGGACAAGTGGTTGCCGGGTTTCGGCGTCGACAACACCTTCCAGACGACCAAGCAACTGCGCGTCGGTCCGTGGTACAACGCCGACCCGACCGACGCTCGTTCGTGCTGCCAACTGGACACGGTCGCGACCGAGTTTGCGTCGCAAGGGCTGGAACTCGACTGCGCGCTGCTGGCGTGGGGATCCGACCTCCTCTGGGCAGGGGATGCTTGGTCGATCGAGTTCGCGGGCAAGAACCGGCCCGCACTCAAGGATCCCCTCACGGTGCGCAAGAACGTCTATCGTGTGTTGCTGACGCGGGGCCGGGATGGGACCGTGGTGTTCGTGCCGCCGGACGCGAGGATGGAC
>JADKKQ010000004.1 GCA_016720425.1 Betaproteobacteria bacterium
CGATACCCTACACGGCCTTCCTCATTTGGCAGGAGCGGCGGAGTATGATGGATACGGCCAACACGGGGTTGCGTGCTGGCTGGCAAATGGCCTTAGCATTCGCCTCGTGGTCGCGGAGCAGCCGCCTGCGACATGCCCGTCCAGATTCGGAGTGAGCCCATTAGCCCCCCCGACAAGAGGAAGCCGCGCAGTCTGCACGGGCGGGCGACGGCCAAGACTCGACTCCCCGACGTGTCGAATTCGGTGACCCCTCTACGGTCGGCGGATGGGCTGCTGCACGATTTCCAGGTCCACCAGAGCGGCCCGGAGATGCGGAACGGGGCGGTTGAATCTTCGTTTGCCGATAGAGGCGAACGCATGCGGGTTGCAGAACCTCAGCGCGAAGACCCGGATTCTCTCGTCGGCATTCTCGATGCCGCGGTGGATGGCGTCTGCCAGGTTGATTGCAGCGGCAAATTGCTGGCGGTTAACCGTGCCTATTGCCAGTATTCCGGATATAGCAGCGAAGAACTGCTCCGGATGCGCCTTTCCGATTTGGAAGCGACCGAAGGCACGGGTACGACCACCAGACACATTCAGCAGATCATTGCGCAGGGTCGCGGCCGGTTCGAATCGACCCATCGCCGCAAGGACGGATCGATCTGGCACGTCGATGTGAGCGCGTTTTGCTGCAATCCTGCAGACGGGAGAGTCTTCGCATTCGTGCGCGACATGACGGACCGCAGGGCGTCTGAAGAGGTGCTGCGGGCGAGCGAAGAACGCTACCGTCGCCTGCACGAGACCCTCAGTGACGCTTTCGTCATGACTTCCATGTCGGGTCGACTGTTGGGGTGGAATGACGCCTATCAGCAGATGCTGGGGTATTCGGCAGACGAACTCAGTCGCATGACCTACGTTGATGTGACGCCAAGAAAGTGGCACGCAATGGAGGCGGAGATTGTCGCGAGCCAGATCATTCCCAGCGGCCGATCGGAGGTGTACGAAAAGGAATATGTCCGCAAAGACGGGACCACTCTTGCAGTGGAGTTGAGAACCATCCTGCTGCGGGACAACGAGGGTCGGCCGGAAGCGATGTGGGCCATCGTGCGCGATGTCACCGAGCGCAAGCAAGCCGAAAACCGGCTGCGAGCCGCGTTCCACTATGCGCGTAGCCTGCTCGAAGCCAGCCTGGATCCGATGGTGACGATCAGCGCCGGCGGGAAAATAATGGATGCCAACAAGGCAACTGAAACGGCCACAGGCATATCGCGCGAAACAATCATCGGCAGTGATTTTTGCGACTATTTCACCGAACCAGAAAAGGCCCGCGCTGGTTATCAGCAAGTGTTTTCCATGGGCTACGTGACTGACTACCCATTGGCCATCCGTCATGTTTCAGGGGTGGCGACCGATGTCCTCTACAACGCCAGCATCTATCGCGATGAATCCGGCAATATTGCAGGCATCTTTGCAGCTGCCCGCGATATCACGAAACTGAAGTCTGCGCAGCGGGAACTCGAAAACACCAACCATGAAATTCTGATGCTCGGGCAAATGGCCGATTTGCTGCAGAGTTGCCACTCGGCAGAAGAGTCATTCCCCATTATCACGGCGACCATGGCGCAGCTGTTTCCGGAGTCCTCCGGCAGTTGCTTCATCATCGATGAAGCAGGAAGCCTTCTTGAGGAAGTGTCCTCGTGGGGCGACGCAACTCCCACCGAAAAGCATTTCTCGCCCGATGATTGCTGGGCTTTGCGCCGGGGACACCTGCACAGCGTTGGATTCGGGGAGTTCGTCAACCCGCGCTGCAAGCATCTCCGGGCAGAGAATGCGCCTTATGCCTGTGTGCCGTTGCTCGCACACGGCAAGACGCTGGGCATCATCTATCTGAGTTCTTACAGTGCTTTCGAGAATGAAACTCTAACGCAGCATCGGCGAAATCTCGCCCAAGCCGCTTCCGATAGCATCAGCCTCGCGCTTGCCAACCTTAAATTGCGCGAATCCCTGCATGCGCTTTCCTTGCATGATTCTCTGACTGGGCTGTTCAACCGGCGATTCATGGAGGAGACGTTGGCCCGCGACCTCAGCCGGATTGCACGAATCGATAACCCACTGGTCATTGCGATGCTCGACATCGACAGATTCAAGACTATCAACGACCGGTTTGGTCACGATGCGGGCGATGTAGTGCTGAAGGAAGTGGCGCGACTGATGATGGGCTTTCGGGCCGGGATCGATGTTCCCTGTCGTTTTGGCGGAGAAGAATTCATCTTGATCCTGCCGGAAATAGCGACGAAGCAGGCGCTGAGTCGGCTCGAGCAACTCCGGATATCCATTGGCGAGCTCAACCTCAATTTGAATGGCAAAGTGATTCCTCGCGTCACCGTTTCGATCGGCGTCGCGGTTTTCCCTGAGCACGGTGATACAGCCACCGCCCTAATCAAGGCGGCCGACAATGCGCTCTATCGCGCCAAGAGAAACGGCCGGAACCGGATTGAAGTTGCCGACAGCGGCCGGTCAGAGCTCGATCGTTTGAATTGAAGCGCGAGTGAAGATGAGGGCGTAGGGTGTTTGGCCCCCCGGCAAGACATGAAAGCGCCGAGATGTTCTTTCCGGCCCATCCACCAAACGTCGGTAAGATCAGTTGTCGTAGGTTCGATCCCTACACGGCCTACCAACCGCTTCAAGCACTTAGCCTCGCCTTCGGGTGGGGCTTTTTGCTATCTGGGTGACCATCGGACTTCGGGATAGTGGGTGGGTCGGGGCCCCAAGTCCTCCCGCAAGCCAATGATTGCACGTGGCTGTGGGCGGGGCGCTGCGGAACTCGATTACTGACGGAAGGCCTCCCTGTCAATGAAGGCGCTGCCCGCACAAATCTCATCGCGCCAAAGCAGCATCGGTATGTTCTCGCTGTGGTTAGGCTGATAACGCGCAGCTTGTCGCGTCGACGACGGCACACTTCACGTGAGCACCGACAAAGGTCCGACCGTTGTTCACTAACGCGGGCGCTGGCCCTATGAGTAGATGTAGCTCTGCAACTGCGCGATGGTGAGCTCGTGGTCAGCGATGGCGTCGTCCAGAAGATCGCGGATCGAGATCATGCCGACCACCGTGCTCCCGTCGATCACGGGCAGATGGCGAATCCTCTTCAGTCGCATTAGAGCCATGCAGTCGCTGGTCCTCGATTGCGGCGTCACAACCATCACGTTCCGGGTCATGATGTCCGCGACTTTGGTGTCTTTGGAACTCCTGCCCAGTAGCGTCACTTTACGGGTGTAGTCGCGCTCCGAAAGTATGCCTACGAGCTTGCCGTTCTCCACCACGGTCAGGGCCCCCACATCATGCTCCGCGAGAACCTGCAGCGCGGCGAAGACGGAATCGTCCGGTTTCACGCTCCATACGGTGGGAGCATCGTTCTTCAATAAGGCGGATACGGGCTTCATGCAAACTCCTGGTCGCGAGATGGCCGAAGCAACCATCTGTCACTGCACGCCTCGGCGCATCATGCCGTTTTCGTAGGGAGGTTTGGTTGTCCGAAAATCAAGGTGGTGAAAGTATAGCCTTGCGCCTGGCTCCAGGCTTTCTGCGACAGACCTTGTCCAACTATACGGCCTGCCAACCGCTTCAAGCACTTAGCCTCGCCTTCGGGTGGGACTTTTTGCTATCTGGGTGACCATCGGACTTCGGGATAGCGGGTGGGGGCGAGCGTGAGGGCCCACCAGCCCCACTCAATGGCACGGCTCATCGCGCATGTGCGCCTTTCGGGATAGAGTGTGCGAGCAAAACGAATGCGCAAGCGCCCCGCTTCCCCTTACCTGATCGAAGGAGCACATTTCATGGCCAATCCGCAGATGCCGTTCATGGACATCAATCAGTTGATGGAGCAATTCAAGATACCCGGCGTCGATCTCGGCGCGATGATGGAGGCCCGCCGCAAGGATATCGAGGCGCTTGTTGCGGCCAACCAGCAAGCCTACGAGGGAATGCAGAAGCTAGGTCAGCGCCAAGCCGAGATGCTGCGCGATGCCATGGCGGAATGGCAAGGTGCGACTGCGCAGATGATGAGTGGGCAAAACCCGAGCGCCGGCGCGGCCAAGCAAGCCGAACTCGGCAAGCAGGCGTTGGAGCGGGCGCTGGCGAACATGCGCGAGCTGGCGGAGATGGCCACCACCTCGCAGACGCAGGCCTGGAATCTGATCAACCAGCGGTTTCAGGAGAATCTCGAAGAGTTTCGGCGTCTGGCACAACCGAAGTAACGTCAAGCTGCGCTCACCGCGCCGGCAAACGTGTCAATCCGTTGGTCGTAGGTTCGTTCCCTACACGGCCTACCAGCCGCTTCAAGCACTTAGCCTCGCCTTCGGGCGGGGCTCTTTGCTTTGTGGGGCACCATCGGATTTGGGAATGGCTCGGCGACCACGCCACCGCTCGACCCGCCGGGCAGCGAATTGCGCAGCGCCTCCCGCGCTAGCTGAATTCGATGTAGCGCCTGCGTTCCTGGCCGACGTCGTTGACACGCCTGCCGTAGGGGCTCGCCGGCGAAGCCTCGTCCGCGACGTTGGCATGGGCTTCGCGTTCGTCGGGGAACCGGCCGGGAAGACCGGAACGCGCAAAGAGAGTGGTCGGCCGGTCGACGATGCGCAAGAATTCGATTGCCGGAAAGTCGGTCTGGTGGGATTTCATCGAGCCCTCCTCCTAGCAAACCTTTCGCCAACGGTGAAGCTCCGATCCGCCGCGATGAGCGTCAGTCAATCGATCGAGTCATGACGGCGAACAGCAGCACGGTTGCTTCAACCCCACCGACCAGATTGGACCTTCCTGGCGGCACGAGTTTGCGTTGGATCAAGTCCAACGTACTGAACAGCCCCGGCCGGGGCCGCGCCTTCGCGCGGGGTTGCGCCGGACGTGCCGTGTCGCCGACAGATCCCGGAAGGATCGGCGCCATCCGATTCCCGTGCTGATGGGAAATCGTCAGGTCGAAAACCGATCGCCAATGCCGGCGGTGCAGGACCCCCTGGACTGTGGGGCAATGGGCGCGCTTCTCCGGATCCGGCGTGCTCGTCTGCTACGGCATTGCCGTCATGGCCGGATGCGCAACGCCCTCCCGCAGGACGGCCTCCCCCAGAAAATCCAGGAACCGCCGAACCGCCGGTATCAACCCCCGTCGCGACGGAAACACCGCGTGGAAAATGCTTGGTCGGGGCGCCCAGTCCGGCAGCACGCGGACCAGCGACTGGTCGCGGATTTCATCGCTGCACATGTAGTCCGGCAGCAGGCAGATGCCCGTGCCGCGCAGCACCGCCAGCTTGAGCGTGAGCAGATCGTCGGCGACATAGCGCGGCCGGTGCTGGAAGCTGTAGGTCGTGCCGTCCGGTCCCAGGAGGTCCCAGACGGTGCGGCCGTCGGCGGCGGACATGCTCACCGTATCCAGCCTTGCCAGATCGGCGGTGGTCTTCGGCACGCCCTGCCGAGCGAGCTGCGCGGGGCTCGCCACCAACAGCGTTTGTGTGGTGCCCAGGTTCTTCACCACCAGGCTGCCGCTGTCATCCAGGGTGGAGCGCACGCGCAGCGCAACGTCGAAGCCCTCCTCCACCAGGTCCACCGGGCGGTTGCTGATCCGCAGGTCCACCTTCACCTGCGGGTAGCGCGCCAGAAATTGTGGCAGGAGCGGACCCAGCGTGGTCTGGGCCAGGGTCACGGGACACGCCACCCGGATGATGCCCCGTGGCTCGGTCTGCGCCTGGGCCACCGCATCCTCGGCCGCCTGGGCGTCCTCGCGCATGGCCACGCAATGGCGATGGAACTGCTCGCCGACGGCCGTCAGCGAGAGCTTCCGTGTCGTGCGCTGCAGCAGCCGCGCGCCGAGTCGCGCCTCCAGCTCGGCGACGCGGCGCGACAGGCGTGATTTGGGGACGCCGAGCGCTCGCCCCGCCGCCGCGAATCCGCCCCGGTCGACAACCTCGGCGAAGTAAAGCAAATCGTTCAGGTCCTGCATCGCAGCCTCGATTGTTCTACTGGCAGGACAATCTAGCCCATTTTCGCCGACTTATCAAAAACTGTGTCCATCCGCACACTCTGTCTCAAGGCTGCGTTCCGCAGCGACTTAGATGGGACCTGATCATGAAGCTGCTCCACATCGATTCGAGCGTTCTCGGCACCAACTCGTTTTCCCGTCGGCTGACGGCGCAGATCGTCGCCGAGTGGCGTGCCGGCCACCCCGACACCACGGTGGAATACCTCGATCTCGCCATCGACGCGCCGAGCCATCTGTCGAGCGACTCGCTCGGCTTTCGCATGGCGCCCGGGACCGAAGGCCTCTCCGCGATTCAGAAGCACGAAAACGCCGTCTCCGATCGGCTCGTCCGCCAGTTCCTCGCCGCCGACGTGATCGTCGTGGGCGCACCGCTCTACAACTTCTCCATTCCCAGCCAGCTCAAGGCGTGGATCGACCGCATCGCGCAGCCCGGCCGCACCTTCAAGTACACCGAGAAGGGACCGCAGGGCCTCGCGGGCGGCAAGACGGTGATCGTGGCGTCGACCCGGGGCGGCCAATATTCGACCAGCGAACGCGGACGTGCGATGGAACACCAGGAAAGCTACCTGCAGACCGTGTTCGGCTTCCTGGGCATCACGGACGTGCGCATCGTTCGCGCCGAGGGGCTGGCCATGGGTGATCTGCCCAGAGCTCAGGCCATCGCGGACGCCACGGCGAGCATCAAGGCCCTTGCCGGCGAGTCGGCTGCTCGACACCTCGTCGCAGAGGTCGCCTGACGGAGCCGGCCTGCCTGTTCCGCGCTCGGGTCCGGCCGAGGTGTCATTTGGCGGCAGTCGCGGGCCGCGCTAGGATGCAGGAAGGACATCTCGAACGGAGTCACCGATGGACACCCCCTCCCAGGCCGCCGCACCGGTCGACCTGCCGCCGCTGCTGCCGCAAACCGAACGCGTGATGGGGCAACTGATCGCCGCGCCCGCGCTCCAGGCGGCGCTCGCCGCGGTCCGGCGCGACGACGCGCTCACGCTCGCCGACCAGATCGCGCTCTCCGAGATCGAATCTCCGCCCTTCCACGAGGAGAAGCGTGCCGCCGACTTCGCCCGCCGGCTGCGCGAGCTCGGCCTCACCGACGTTTCCATCGACGCCGAGGGCAACGTGATCGGCGTGCGCGCGGGCACCGGTGACGGCCCGCGCCTGGTGCTGGCCGCCCACCTCGACACCGTGTTTGCCGCCGGCACCGACGTCAAGGTGCGCCGCGACGGCGATCGCTACCTCGGTCCCGGCATATCCGACAACGCGCGCGGACTCGCGGTGCTGCTGCAGATCCTGCGCGCGCTCGACGAGCAGCGCATCGCGACCGCCGGCGACCTGCTCTTCGTCGGCACCGTGGGGGAGGAGGGCAACGGCGACCTGCGCGGCTGCAAGGCCCTGTTCGCGACCGACAAGGCCATCGACGGCTTCATCGCCGTCGACGGCGTGGCGGTCACCCGCATCCTCGCCAACGCCACCGGCAGCCGCCGCTACCGCGTCGGCTACGAAGGCCCGGGCGGCCACAGCTACAACGCTTTCGGCAACCCCAGCGCCACGCACGCGCTGGGCCGCGCCATCGCCGCGATCAGCGAGATCCAGGTGCCGGACGAACCGCGCACCACGTTCACCGTGGGTACGGTCAAGGGCGGCACCACGGTCAACTCGATCGCCGCCAGCGCCGAGATGGAGCTCGACATGCGCTCCGACAACGGCGACGAGCTCAATCGCCTCGAGGCGGGCATCCTGCCGCTGCTCGAGGCGGCCGCCGCAGCCGAGAACCGACGCTGGAACGCGCCGGCCGACAAACAGGTGAAGCTGGTGCTGACGCCGATCGGCGATCGACCCGCCGGCCAGCAGGCGCCCGAGACCCCGGTGCTGCAGGCCGCCCGCGCCGCTCAGGCTGCGCTCGGCATTCCGTTGCTCAAGTACTCTGCGGCGAGCACCGATCACAACGTGCCGGTGAGCCTCGGCATCCCCGCGACCACGCTGGGCGGCGGCGGCGCCGAGGGCAACAACCACACGCTGCGCGAGTGGTACGAACCGACGCAGGCCTGGCAGGGACCGCAGCTCACGCTGCTGGCCGCGCTCGCTCTGGTGGGCATGACGGGCGTGAGCGAGCCGCTGCTCGCCCGCCGGGCATCCCGCCCGACGCGCCCGCCACAGGGAGTCTGAGTGGGGCCGCAGCGATTCCACGTGACGAACAAAGGCCTCCGGCACAGGCGCGATCCCTGCCGTGAGGTCGCGCAGAGCCGCCCCGCTAAACGCACTCGCTGAACCCTCCGGAGGAGCGATCATGCCGACAGGAACGGTCCGACTGCACCGCGTGCTGCGCGCGAGCCCGGAGAAGGTCTACCGTGCCTTTCTGCGGGCCGATGCGCTTTCGAAGTGGCTACCGCCCTACGGTTTCACCTGCCAGGTGGAGCACCTGGACGCCAGGGTCGGCGGCACTTTCCGGATGTCGTTCGAGAACTTCTCCACCGGCAACGGGCACTCGTTCGGCGGCCAGTATCTCGAACTGGTTCCCAACGAGCGCATCCGGTACACGGACAAGTTCGACGATCCGAGTCTGCCCGGCGAGATGCAGGTGACGGTATCGATAGCGCAGGTCTCGTGCGGTTCGGCGCTGACGATCGTGCAGGAGGGCATCCCGGAGGTCATCCCGCTGGAGATGTGCCATCTCGGTTGGCAGGAGTCGCTGGCGCAGCTTGCGCATCTTGTCGAGCCGGAAATCCCGGGGTAGGCAAGGGACGCCGGGGGCGCCATCGCGTCCGAGGCCGCGACGGTCGGGAAACAGGCGTGATGCTTCATGGCGTCGCATCGATGACGGCGACGGCAGCATGCCGAGGGCGCTACCGGCTCTCTTTCGCCTCCGGCACCGAGGGCGTCTTGCGGAGCACCCGGTTGCGGAACTCCATGGCGCTCGTGCTCCCATGGTTGGGTCCCGCGTCGGCGCCCGCCTGCGGGACGCTCGCTTCGTCTTGGCTCACCAGTTCGCAAATGACTTTGCCGTTGATCATGACGTAGTGCTCAACCATGCGCATGACGTTCCCTCTGCTCGGGGCGACTGGAGATTGTTCACTGCATCGATCAGCCGACCGCCACGGCGCCTTGCCGAGATCGATGTACCAGCCTGCTGCTCGCCGTTCTCGAGCGCATTCCGCAAGGCGACCCTCGTGGCATCAGGTACCCGACTTGGCAGGGGGCTCGGGCGGGACGCCCTTCGAGTAGCTGATCGCGCCGGCGGACCTGAACGCCGGTCGGTTCAGGTACAGCGCCTCCAAGGCGCGACGCAAGCGCTCGGCCTGCCCGATTTCCTCGGCGGTGGGTACATCGGGCGCCGGGTCGAGGCCGGGTGTTGCGGTCAACGGGTAGGGCTGGATCATGATGTCTCCTTCGCGCGCAGAGACAAGGGCAATCAGCCCGAACGCAAAGATGGCCCTGCTGGTGATCTCGAACGCAACTGCTGTGCCAGCGCGTGCCAGGAGGTCCCCGTCCGACTCGCCGGGCATGCGCAGGCGCCTGCGAAGAGCTCTGTATCTGCCTGTTTTGTTGCGCAGATTCTGTCCCGACACCGCTTCTTGACCCGTCGCCCGGCTTCCAGCTTCATCCGTCATCGGAAGTACCCGACGGGCAGCCGCCCCGCACCGTGTAAAGATCACCGACAGCGCGACGGGCGACATCCGCCGATGGCGGTCGGCCGGTCGAACTCGCCATCATGGCGGTCGACGTGGGCGGTAGCGACGGGGTCGAGACTGGCCCCGATGATCCGATCTGTGTCCCCCGGACGCTTCGGTTAGCGGCGCCGGCCGGACTGCTCAAGCAGCGAAAGTCGGAGGAAGCCGTGCCAGGAGGGGCTTCATCGACATGTCCTCCTGCATGAGGTGTTCCACCAGCCACCGACGCGTGGACTCCACGAGGTGTTCGAGCCGTGCCGCGCCTTCGGACACGGTTGCAAGGTGCTCGAACTCGACGCAGAGATCCTTCAGGTACTCGCGCAAGTTCGTGTGGCTGAGCTCGTGCTCCGAATGAAGGGTGAAGCCCATCGCCAATTGAATGCGCTCCTCGCGCGCGAGGTGAAGATCGGCATAGTCGGTGAGCCGCCGGAGTATCACGCGCAGGCTCGCCGCCGGCTGCTGCGTCGCACACGCCAGCTCGATTGCGTTGATGAGGTGAAGCAGATAGTGGTGATCGCTGTCGATGACAGCGTTGCCGACGGACATCTCTTCGTGCCAGAGAAGCATGGGTCCATCCTTGGGTTCAGTAGATGACGCGCAGACTGTCGCGTCGACGTCGCGCGCTCGCGTCCCCACCATGCGCAATTCCCATGCCCGCGCGCGAGGATGGTGCTTCCTTCGATAAGTGCTTGTTTGTGCGGAGTTGCGCGACCCGCCAGCGCGTCATGCCCGGCACTCTACATGAAATGTCCTGGGGCATTGCGCACCCGTTCGGCGCGTCCTCACGCGTGTGCGGCATCAACGCGGGCGTTGCTGTTGCGGGCGCACGTGCGGCATCAGCCGGCACTCGCCGTCGTCACCCTCGACGGCGCGTCCCTCGGCATCGACCAACGGTTGCTCGAAATCGTTCCAGCCTCGCACGCCGGTCTTCAGCGAGACGACATCGGAAAACCCCAGTTGCTGCATCACGTCGGCGGCGAGTATGGAGCGATTGCCCGAGCGGCACACGACGACGATGGGTCGCTCCTTCCGTCCGGCGAGCTCGGGAACCGTCTCCTCGAAGTCCCACTCGCACGCCTGTTCCAGCACGCCGCGCGGCACGTTGATCGAGCCCGGTATTCGCGCCAGGGCGAATTCCGCCGGCTCACGGACATCGAGCAACAGCGGCGGCCGATCGCGCGCCAGTTGCCTGGTCAGATCCCAGGGCTGAATTTCACGCACGCGCTGCAACGCGTCGGCAAGCAGGTCCGCATAACGTTTCATCGGTCATTCTCTCCCGGGGCCGGCGAGGAGGTGGAGCTTACGACGTCCGCGCGGCATCGTCCAACGATTGCCAAAGGGTGCGCTTGGTGCCATGGTGACAATTGGCTGTCGCTCCGTCTGGCGAGAGGGTGGGCGGGCAGGTTCGCGCAGCACCCGGGAGTGTGCAGGTGAGCACGGAAGACACGATCGCGCGCATCGCGGAGTTGCTTCGGCAATCCCGGCGGATCCTGTTCGTGACCGGGGCCGGGATCTCGGCCGACTCGGGATTGCCGACCTATCGCGGCGTCGCCGGGCTGTACGAGGGCAAGGAGACCGAAGAAGGTTTGCCGATCGAAGCCGCGCTCTCCGGCGAGGTGTTCGCACTGCGTCCGGACATCACCTGGAAATACCTCGCCCAGATCGAACGGAATTGCCGCGGAGCCAGGCCGAATGCGGCGCACCGTGCGATCGCCGAGCTGGAACGACGTCTGGCCCGGGTGCAGGTCTTCACCCAGAACGTCGACGGCCTGCACCGCAAGGCCGGGAGCCGCGATCTGATCGAGGTGCACGGCAGCCTGGATACGCTCCATTGCCCCCGATGCAGGTACCGGAGCGCGGTCGAGAGCCTGGAAGGCCGGGACCTCCCACCGCAGTGCCCGCGGTGCGGAAGCGTCCTGCGCCCGGATATCGTGCTCTTCGGAGAGAGCCTCCCTGAAGGAGCCATCGACCGGCTTCTGGCCACACTGGCGGAGGGCGTGGACATGGTGTTTGCGATCGGCACCACGGCGGTGTTTCCGTACGTTGCGCATCCCGTCATGGCCGCGGCACGAGCGCGGATTCCGACGGTGGAAATCAATCCCGCGCCGACTCGCTTGAGCGAGTACGTCGAATTCCGTCTGCGGCTGGGCGCCGCTGAGGCGATGACGGCGATCATGGCCCGGCTGGAGTCGACCTGAAGCGGTCCGGATCGAAAGACTCTCAGCCTCTCACCCTTTGCCGGGGGGCAGGGCGATCCCGAGCACGTCGGCCGCCCTCGGCACGTCCGCCGCGTCGACCCACAGGATCGCGGCCCAGCGCCCGGCGCCGGCGACCATGGCGTCGATCGCCGTCACGTTGATGTGCGCGTCGGCGAATTTCTTCAGGTTGTCGGCGAGCGCGCCCGGCCGGTCGTCGCCCTGGATCAGGAAGCCGCTCTTCTGCGCCGCGAAGCCGAGGCCGGCCTCGCGCACGGCACCCGAGAATGCCGCATCGTCGTCGGGCACCACGTCGATCCAGGCCAATCCGTCGCGTTGCGACCCGGAGCAGGCAAGGAGGTTCACGCCGCTGCTCACCAGCGCCGCCAGCACCTTGAACGCGGCCCCCGGCTGATCGGGCACCTGCGTGGAGTAGTAGTTCACCTTCCGGGCATGGTCTGCCATGGGAGTCCCTCCTGCCGCGGGCCGATGGGCCCGAACTCACACTCTACGCCGGGAACGGCACCGCCGGCATCTCCTGCTGCCGCGCGGGAGGATCGTGACCCCCCCGATCGGGTTCCTGCGGCCGCATCCTTGCGCCAGCGTCGGACACACACAGGCGGGGTCGATCGCCGCGGATTGCCGCGTGCAGGGAACCGCAGAAATCCGTCCGGGGGTTGCGGGTAAGATGTTCATGTCGGCGGAGCTCCGAAGGTCGCGGTGTCACCTGCGACGCACAACCCCCTCAGGATGGAAACCATGGCAAACATTGCATTCCTCGGCACCGGACTGCTCGGCAGCGCGTTCGCGGAGGCTGCCGCCAAGCGCGGCGATGCGGTCACCGCTTGGAACCGCTCGCCCGACAAGGTCGCGGCGCTCGCTCGATTCGGCGTGAAGGCGGCCGCGACGCCGGCCGATGCCGTACGCGGCGCATCGCGGGTCCATCTGGTTCTCAAGGAGGACGCGGTGGTCGACGAGGTCATCGCGGCGGCACTCCCCGGACTTTCGGCGGATGCGATCCTCATCGATCACAGCACGACGCTGCCGCGCCTCACCGCGGCGCGGGCGGAGCGACTCCAGGCGCACGGGGTCCGGTATCTGCACTGCCCCGTGTTCATGGGGCCTGCCGCCGCACGAAGCGCGCAGGGCCTGATGGTGGCGGCGGGACCGCGTGCGCTGTTTGAAACCGTCGAGGCCGAGCTTTCCCGGATGACGGGTCAACTGGCGTACATGGGCGAGCGCGCCGATCTCGCGGCCGTCGACAAGCTGCTGGGCAACGCGATGATCATCGGCATCTGGGCGGTGATGGCCGACGTCCTCACGCTGGCCCGGGCGAGCGGCGTCGACGCCGGGGACGCGATCAAGTTGCTCGGGATGATCGATCTCGATGCGATGGTCGCACGACGCGGAGCGAGCATGGCCAAGGGCGACTTCAGCCCGAGTTTCGAGCTGGCGATGGCGCGCAAGGATGTGCGGCTGATGCTGGAGGTGGCGGGCGACCAGCCGCTGGCGGCGCTGCCCGCGGTGGCCGCGCGGATGGATCGACTCATCGCCGCCGGGCACGGCGCGATGGACGCGAGCGTGATGGCCGTCGACGCGATGCGTCGAGCCTGAGTTCTGGCGACCGTTTCGGCGGCTCCGGACGCGCGCGCCGCACAAGACACTGCTGCTACCAGTTGGTCCGTGTCCCGTCGCCGAGCACCATCCGCTCGTCGCGCCAGGTCACGCCCGTCGCCGCCGCCCGCAGGACCTCGTTCCAGTCGATGGCCACGCCGAGTCCCGGACCCGTCGGGAGCGCCAGGTGTCCGTCGGTGTCGACGTCGAACTGCGGCCACTGCGACTCGGCGATGTAGCGTAGCCAGGGATCGACCGACCCGGTCGCACCGGAGGCGTTGTAGTGCAGGCCCTTCGACCACTCCAGAATCCAGCCGGCACGACTGGTCACGACGACGTGCAGGCAGGCCATGAAGGCGACGGGCGAGAGCGGGCAGTGTGGCGCCAACGCGATGCCGTTGGCTTCCGCCATCGCGGCGATGTCCAGCGCGTTCAGGATGCCGCCGACGTGGACGAGATCCGGCTGGAGTATGTGCACTCCTTTCGCCGCGATGACGTCCGAGAACTCGGCGGGAACGTACATTCTCTCGCCCGTGGCGATCGGTATGTGGGTGATGCCCGCGATCTCCGGGAGCCAGCGGTTGTAGTCGGGACGAACGGGTTCCTCGTAGAACAACGGGCGGCAGAATTCGAGTTCCTTGGCCAATCGCCGCGCCATCGGGACGTTGGCGCGCCCGTGAAAGTCGAAGGCGATGTCGACCTCCGGGCCGACCGCATCGCGGACCGCTGCGGCCCGCCTGACGGCGGCATCGATGCCGCCGTAGGTGTCGACGGCGGCAAGCGGCGGGCAGGCGTTCATCTTGATCGCCTTCGCGCCCTCGGCGACGACCTGCGCGGCTTCGTCCGCGGCAGCGCCGGGCGCGTTGTTGTTGCCCCCCGCCCAGCGGTAGACCTTGACCCGATCGCGAACGGCACCGCCGAGCAGGCGGTGGAGCGGAAGGTCGAGGCTCTTCCCCCGGAGGTCCCAGAGCGCGATCTCGATCGCCGCCAGCGCACTCATGAAGTGCGGTCCGCCGTGATAGAAGCTCTGGTCGTAGCACCCGCGAACCAGGCCCCGGATGTCCGCGGCGTCCCGGCCGATGAACCACGGCTCGAGCTCGTGCACCAGCGCCCGAGCGCTGTCGTGCTGCCCCTCGACGGTGAATTCGCCGAACCCGAAGATGCCGGCATCGGTGTGAATGCGCAGCAAGCCCCAGCGCGGCGGCACCACCGCGGTCTCGAATTTCGCGATGACGATCTTTGCCCGAGCCATTCCGTGTCTCCTCGTCACGTCCGGTATCGCGCGGACTTCAGCGCCCCCGGCAGCTACTCGGTCTTTCCCGTCCCGAGCTCGGCCAGGCGTCGCGCGATGTCTTCCCGGGCCGGGCTGAAGACGTCCAGCACGACCGCGTCTTCGTCCATCGTCTGGATTCGGTGCTCGACGTTCCTGGGCACGTAGGCGAACTCGCCGGGCCCCATGATCCGCGTCTCCCCGTCGATCTCCATCAGCATCCTGCCCTTGATCATGATGCAAACCTGATCGTTGGGATGGGAGTGGGGCAGGGCCTTGAGTCCCGCCACGGCGCCATGCAGTCCGAGCATGAGGTCGCCGAGAACGATGCCCCGCCGCGTCATGCCTGCGGGCAGCGTCGGACCCGGCTCGTCATCCTCGATGATTTCATTCCACCTGTGAAAATGCGACATGGTCGAGCCCTCTCCTGGTTGATGCACTGCACGTGGTCGAGCCGGCGGGCGCGTCGTCCTGCGGCCCGATCGCGCCCGGCCCGACAGGCTGCTATGCGCCCAGCCAGCCGCCGTCCACCGGCAGCACGTGTCCGTTGACGAAATTCGACGCGTCCGATGCCAGGAAGATGACCGGCCCGAACAGGTCTTCGAGCTCGCCCAGCCGCTTCATCGGTATGCGGCTCATCACCCATTCGAGTTTGGACGGCTCCGCCAGCAGGCTCCTGTTGATCGCGGTCAGCGTGAAGACCGGCGCGATCGCGTTGACGTTGATGCCGCGCGGGCCCCACTCGATCGCCAGCGAGCGGGTGAGCTGGTTGATCGCGCCCTTGCTCGGCGCATAGGCGAGATCCTGCGCGCGGCCCTGGAAGGCGCGCACCGACGAGATGTTGATGATCTTGCCCCGGCCCGCGGCGAGCATCAGTCTTCCGGCGTGCTTGCAGCAGAGGACGACGGATTTGAGGTTGACGTCGATGACGCGCTGCCATGCGGCCATGTCGAGTTCCGCCGATTCCTGCAGGTGCACGGTTCCCTGGCTGTTCACGAGGATGTCGAGACCGCCGAGGCGTTCCGCGACGTCCCGCACCACCCGCTCGACCTCGGCCTCGTCGGTCGCATCGACGGCGATGAACTCGCCCCGGCGTCCGAGCGCAGCGACGGCCGATGCGGTCTCCTCCAATCCTGGCGACGCGAGGCCCGCGACGCAGACGTCGGCGCCGGCGTGCGCCAGCGCGACCGCCATCGCCTGGCCCAGTCCGGTGCCGCCGCCGACGACCAGCGCTCGGCGTCCGCCGAGGTCGAACAACCGCGCGCGGCGGGCCTGTTGCAGGAGTTCATGCAGTTCGTCCATGGTTCACCCCTCGGCGCCGTTGGGCTCGATGACCACCTTGATGACGCCGTCGCGACGGTTGACGAACGTGTCCAGCCCCTTGGCGAAATCCTCCAGCGGGAACGTGTGGGTGATGAGGTCCGCGACCTCGATGTGTCCGGCGGCCATCATGGCGATGATCTTTCGGGCCACGTTGGGGTTCGCGCGCGACCCGAAGATGGCGATCTCGTTGTGCACGATGTACTTGTACGGGAGCTCCTCGACAACCGTGTCGGGCGGCACGCCGACCAGCGACACCTTGCCGCCCTTGCGCACCATGCGCACCGCCTGGGCGAACGTGCCGGGCGCGCCGGAGCACTCGCAGACGAGATCGACGCCCAGCCCGTCCGTCAGTCCGCGGACCGCCTTGACCGGATCCTCCTGCTGGATGTCGACGACGGCATTGGCGCCCATTGCGGCGGCTGCCTTGAGTCGCGCACCGCGCCCGACGACGATGACGCGCGCCGCGCCCAGCGCCGTGGCGAACCGCATGGCGAGGAGGCCGATGGGCCCCGGGCCGATGATCACCACGGTGCCGCCGGGCCTGACGCCGGCGAGCTCCAGTCCGTGCAGGCCCGCGCCGACGGTGTCGACCAGGGCCCCCTCGCGAAACGAGATCGTCGGCGGCAGGAGATTGACGCTGCGGATCGAGTAGGCGTTGTACTGCGCGTAGGCGCCCTGCGAGATGAAACCGTAGTGGCGGTGCCCGGTTTCGGGCCGCCCGTAGTTCTCGCAGAGGTTGTAGCGACCCTCCAGGCAGTTGCGGCAATAGCCGCATCCCTTGTGCGCCTCGCCGGCCACCCGGTCTCCCGGCGTGAAGCCGATGACGCCGTCGCCGACCTCGACGATCTCGCCGGACCACTCGTGCCCCGGTATGAACGGGTAGGCCGGCGGCCAGATTCCGGCCAGGCCACCGCGGATGATCTCGGGGTCGCTGCCGCAGATCGCGACGCCGCGAATGCGGCAGAGAACCTCGCCCTGGCCCGGCTTCGGTATGGCAACCTCCCGGACCTCGAAAGCCCCCGGCGAGGTCAGCACCAGTGCCTTCATCGTGTTCGTGCCAAGTGCGGTCATGGTGATTCTCCCTTGCGGAAGTGGATCGTGATTCGCCGGGTGTTGGCCGGGCTGAAGGCTCACGGGGGCGAAAGTGAGGATCTTTTACACATTGGATCCAACGTACAGTATACAATCATTGTTGGGCTGTTCGGCAATCGGTCCGCAGGTTCGACCACCATTGCGGCGAAGGAGATTTGCCCGTGAACGCTGACGACCAAGGATCCCCTCCGGGTGAAACGATGACCGGCGCTTCGATCCGTGAGGTGTATCGGAGCATGCAAGACATTGTTTTCGAAGCACTCAGGGATGAAATCCTGACCGGAAAGCTGCCGCCCGGATCGGCGCTCAACACGCTTTCCCTGTCGAGGCGGCTGGGCGTCAGCCGGACCCCCATACGCGAGGCCCTGAATCGCCTGGTCTCGACCGGCCTGGTCGAAACCGTCGCGCACCGCGGCTCCTTCGTGCGGAAGCTGTCCGTCGAGCAGGTGGTGGAGATCTATTACATCCGGGCCGCCCTGGCCGGGGTCTGTGCCCGGCTGGCGACACGGCGCATCACCGACGCGCAGAAGAAGAAGCTGGTCGGGTTGTGCGAAAAGATGGAAAAGGACAAGCCCGGCACGGATCTCAAGGCCATGCTGCGCCAGAACTTCGAGTTCCACGACATCATCTTCAAGGCGGCCCACGCCCCCAGCATCGAGGGTCTGGCGCTGCAGTATTACCACCAGAGCGAACAGTTCCGGGCCCTCTCGCTGGAACTGCCGGGCCGATTCGAGGAGGTGTGGAGCGAGCACCGCAGCATCCTGCAGGCGATCCTCGACGGCGACGCGGAGGGTGCCGAGCGCAGTTCGCGCGACCACCAGTTGAACACCGCACGACGGATCGTTCGCTCGCTGGGTTACGAGGGCGAGATCTGAGGCACGCTTTCACTTTGGCTTGACAATCCCGAAAACCGTTGCATACTGGATCCTGGATCCAATCAACCAGGGGAGGATTGACAATGCAAGATCGGCTGCTCAAGTCATGGTCGCGGCGCGTCTTGCTGCTGTCCCTTCTCGCGCTGCCTCTGTTCGCGGCCACGGGCGCCAACGCGACGGGGTCGTGTTCTTGAGCGTGGACGGATTCCCATGGCATCGATCGAGATTCGTGCCGTCGACAAGGCCTTCGGTGCCACGCAGGTCCTGCACGCGGTCGACCTCGAAGTCGCCGACGGCGAGTTCCTCGTGCTGGTCGGTCCCTCCGGCTGCGGAAAATCGACGCTGCTGCGCCTGATCGCCGGGCTCGACGAAGTCTCGGGCGGCGAGATCGCCATCGGCGGGCGGGTGGTGAACGACCTGCCGCCGAAGGATCGCGACATCGCGATGGTGTTCCAGAACTACGCGCTCTATCCGCACATGACCGTGCGCGACAACATGGCGTTCAGCCTGAAGCTGCGGAACGAGCCCAAGGCGACGGTCGCGAAGAAGGTCGCGGACGCGGCGGAAACCCTCAACCTCACCGCCTATCTCGATCGCTATCCGCGCCAGCTCTCGGGCGGTCAACGGCAGCGGGTCGCCATGGGCCGGGCGATCGTGCGCGACCCCGAGGTGTTCCTGTTCGACGAGCCGCTGTCGAACCTCGACGCCAAGCTGCGGGTGCAGATGCGGGTCGAGATCAAGTCGCTCCACCAGCGCCTGCACGCGACGTCGGTCTACGTGACCCACGACCAGATCGAGGCGATGACGATGGCGGACCGGATCGTCGTCCTGCAGGACGGGCGCGTCGAGCAGATCGGCACGCCGCTGGAGCTGTACGACCATCCGTCCAACCTGTTCGTTGCCGGCTTCATCGGCTCGCCGGCGATGAACTTCGTCCGGGGGCATCTGCGCCGGCGGGACGACGCCGTGTGGATCGAAGCGAACGACGGCACCCGCCTGCCGAGCGGCAGCGGGCGGCAGGGGCAGGAGGGCCAGGAGGTTGTCTACAGCTTCCGGCCCGAGCAACTGACGCTGGGGGCCGCCGGCGACGGGATTCCGGCCAGGATTCTGGTGATCGAGCCGACCGGTGCCGATACCCACGTCTATTGCGAGCTTTGCGGCACGCAGATCTGCGCGGTGTTCGGCGAACGGCTCGAATTCAAGTCCGGCGAGACCCTCTGGGTCAAGCCGAAGGGCGAGGCCGTCCACGTTTTTGACTCGGCCACCGGCAAGGCGCTGGCCTGACCGGATTCAGCAGTGAAACAGTCGACAAGCGGGAGACAGAGCATGAACCATTGGAAAATCAGTCGCACCGTGTCTTCATTGGTAGCCGCGGCAATGCTGACGCTGTTCACGGGGGGCGCGGCGACCGCCGCGGACACCCCGGCCAACTTCCCGAAAGGCAACGTCACCATCGAGATCTGGTGGCACGAGTACGGGCCGTTCACCGCCTACGTGAAGGAACTGATCCAGGCCTACAAGAGCGTCCGGCCGAACGTGACGGTCAATCCCGTCGTCACGTCCTCGGGCGACATCAACCAGAAACTCACCGTCGCGCTGGCCACCGGCACCGGTCCCGACATCATGGACCAGGACGCCTCGTTCTACGAGCTGTACTACGCGAAGGGGGTGCTGGAGCCGCTCAACCTGGAGGTCTTCGGCGCCAAGAGCTACGACGAAGTCCTCGCGCGCTACACCCCGGGCGGGCTCGCGGCCGGGACCTTCGGCGGCAAGATCTACGCCCTGCCCTACCAGGGCAACTCGATGAGCCTGTTCCTTTCCAACAAGGCGTTCGAGGCGGCCGGCTTGAGCCCGGTGAAGGACGCGCCCAGGACCTGGAACGACATGATCGCGCTCGGGCCCAAGCTGAAGAAGGTGCAGGGCAACCGCACGGTCCAGAAGGCGTTCGACTTCCCGTACCACAGCCCGCGTTGGGAGATGCAGATGTTCCAGCCGCTGGTCGAGCAGTTCGGCGGCAAGCTCTTGTCCGACGACGGCAAGACCGCGTATCTCAACAGCCCCGAGGCGGTGAAGGCGCTGACCTTGTGGCGTGACGTCACCAAGGCGACCGGCGACCCGAAGACGACGATGAACACGCCCTCCAACCCGAACCAGGACTTCATCGACGGCCGCACGGCGATGTGGGTCACCGGGCCGTGGGCGACCTCGCAGATCCGGCAGTCGCAGCTCAAGGATGGCTTCACCGTCGTGTCCTATCCGCAGGTCGATCCGGCCAAGCCGCACACCATCGTGTACGGCTGGATGTGGGGCGTGAACAAGGCCAAGCCGGAAGCCAACAAGATCGTGGCCTGGGACTTCATCCGGTTCATGCTGTCCAAGCCGGAAGAGTGGCTGGCGAAGGCCGCCTTCGTGCAGCCGGTCAAGGGCGTGAGCGAGACCCCGGTGGCCAAGAGCTTCCCGTTCTTCGACGTCCACATGCGGGACGTGGCGACGGCCAGCTGGTACATCCGGTCCGAGTTCACCAACGAGATCGGCCAGGCGGTCGGTCGCGCCATCGAGCGCACCGTGTACGACGGCGTCGATCCGAAGGCCTCGCTCGACCAGGCGCAGGCCGAGATCGACAAGGTGCTGAAGAAGTAACCGCCGCGAGGCTGCCGGCGCGAGCCCGGTTCGCCGGGCTCGTGCCCATGCCTCACCCGCCATGCCCGTCGCCCCCCTCCCGACGCAAGCCCCACGGCCGGCGACCGCGCCTGCGGCGCCGTCGGCGGGCAGGCGGCGGCTGCGGCTCAGCCTGTCGGCGAAACAGGCGGCGTTCGGCATCGCGATTCTGCTGCCGACGCTGGCGGTCCTGGCGATCTTCCGCTTCCTGCCGATGATCGAGGCGTTCTACCTCAGCCTGACCGCCTACGATCTCGTCCATCCACCGAAATTCGTCGGCCTGGCGAACTTCGTGAGCCTGGCGCAGGACCCGCTGTTCCTGAAGTCGGCGCGGGTGTCGCTCACCTACGTGCTGTTCAGCGTCGTTCCCGTGCTGCCGCTGTCGCTCGGCCTCGCCGTGCTGTTCAACCGCAGCCTGTTCATCAAGAACGTGCTGCGGTCGGCCGTGTTCATGCCGGTGGTGATGCCGGCCGTCGTGATGGCCGTGGTCTGGACGTTCATGTACCAGCAGGACGGCGTGATCAACACGCTGCTGGGCTGGCTCGGCATCGATCCGATTCCCTGGCTGCGCAGCAGCTCCAGCGCGCTGTGGGCGGTCATCCTCATCGGCATCTGGCGCGCCACGCCGTATTACATGGTGATCTTCCTCGCCGGCCTGCAGGCGATCCCCGCCGACTACTACGACGCCGCCGAGATCGACGGCGCCGGCGACTGGGCCAAGTTCTGGCACATCACGCTGCCGCTGCTCAAGCCGACCACGCTGCTGGTCATCGTGATGAACGTGATCGTGGCGATGAAGGTCTTCGCCGTGCCGCTGATCATGACCGGCGGCGGGCCCGCCGACTCGACCCGGGTGCTGCCGCTCTTCATCTACCAGACGGCGTTCGAGTTCTTCGACATGGGGCGCGCCGCCGCGATGAGCGTGTTCCTGTTCGTCGGCGTGATGCTCTTCTCGTTCATCCAGGTGCGCATGTTCACGCGCGGGGACGAGCAGCGATGAGCCCCGGCGCCGCACCGACCGCGAGCCGGCGCGTTCCCGCGCCGCCGCCGCGGGGATGGGCGCGCCGGGCGAAGCGCCACCGGACGGTGATCGCCGCGTTCTGCACCCTGGTCGGCGTCGCCTGCATCACGCTGCTGCCCTTCTACTGGATGTTCTCGTCGTCGCTGCGGACGATGGAGAACATGTTCAGCATTCCGATCCAGTGGATTCCCGACCCGCTGAACTGGCAGTCGTACGTTCTGGCCTGGCAGGCGCAGGACTTCACCCGCTACTTCCTCAACAGCGGCTTCGTGGCCGTGGCCATCACGCTCAGCAACCTGCTGCTGTGCTCGCTGGCCGGATACAGCCTGACCAAGTTCCACTTCCGGGGCCGGGGGCTCATGTTCATTCTCATCCTGAGCACGATGATGCTGCCGCTGGAAGTGACCATGGTGCCGCTGTTCCTGATCATCAAGCAGCTGGATTGGGCGAACAGCTACCAGGGCCTGATCGTGCCCTTCCTGGTGGACGGCTTCGGGGTCTTCCTGATGCGGCAGTACATGCTGAGCATTCCCAAGGACCTCATCGACTCGGCGCGCATCGACGGCGCGTCGGAGCTGCGGATCTTCTGGATGATCGTGCTGCCGCTGTGCAAGCCCGCGCTGGTCGCGCTCGCCGTGTTCACCTTCCGCGAAGCCTGGGACATGTACATCTGGCCGCTGATCATCATCACCAAGGACTCGCTGCGCACGCTGCCGCTGGGCATTTCGCTGTTCATGAGCAGCTACGGCACCTCCTGGGACCAGCTGATGGCCATCGCGGTCCTGGGCACGCTGCCGATGATCCTGCTGTTCTTCTTCCTGCAGCGTGCCTTCATCCAGGGCATCGCGGCCACCGGACTCAAGGAGTAGGAACGGATGTCGGACTCGATGCGCGCCGTGGTCATCGCCCGCTACGGCGGCTCGCTGGAGGCGACGCGGCGGCCCGTGCCGCGGCCGGGCCCCGGCGAGGTGCTGGTCCAGGTGCGCGCCAGCGGCCTGTGCAGCACCGATCTGCACCTGCTTTCGGGTCGGCAGCCGCTGGGCGACCTGCCGCGCGTCGTCGGCCACGAGCTCGCCGGGGACGTGGTCGAGCTGGGCGCGGGCGTCACGGACTGGCGGCCGGGCGACCGCGTGACGGCGGCGATCGACGTCTGCTGCGGCCGTTGCCGGCACTGCCTGACCGGTGCGACGCAGCGGTGCCGCGCGATGCAGCGCATCGGCTTCGAACGCGATGGCGGACACGCGGATTACGTGGCGGTGCCGGCGTCGAACCTCGTCCTGCTGGGTGCGGAGATCTCCTACGCGGCGGCGGCGATCCTTCCGGACGCCGTGGCCTGCATGTACCACAGCCTGATCCACCAGGGCGGGGTGGGGATCGGGCAGCGGGTCCTGATCCTCGGCGTCGGCGGACTCGGCATCCACGGCGTGCAGATCGCCCGCAGCGCGGGGGCCGAGGTGCTCGCGACCAGTCGCCAGCCGCAGCGCGTCGCGCTGGCCGAGCAGCACGGCGCGATCGGCGTCAACACGGCCGACGAGGCGCTCGAGGCTGCGGTGGCGAGGTTCACCGACGGCGAGGGCGTGGACGTCGTCGTCGACAACATCGGCAACCGCGAGAGTGTCCGCCAGGGACTGGCGGTGCTCCGGCCGGGCGGCAGGTTCCTGGTCGTCGCCTACCTCGACGAGACTTTCGAGGTCCCGTCGATGCGGCTGTTCAAGACCGAGCAGCAGCTCATCGGCTGCCGCGGCAGCACCAGGCAGGACCTGGTCGACGTCGTCCGGCTGGTGCAGAGCGGGCGGGTGACGCCGGTGCTCGGTGCGTCGTACCCCATCGAACGGATCCAGGAGGCGGCCGCGTGCCTCGAGTCGGGTGACCTCGTCGGGCGCATCTGGCTCAGCCGGGACTGATCCCCGTCGGCGCGCCACCCAAACCAAGGAGCGAGCCCGAAATGCTGGTATTCGTCGGCACCTACACCGATCCCATCCTGTTCGGCACCGGCAAGACGCTGCAGGGCAAAGGCGAGGGGATCTACGCCTACCGCCTCGATTCGTCCTCCGGCGGGCTGGAACTCGTCGGCAAGACCACCGGCGTCACCAACCCGTCGTACCTGGCGTTCGATGCGACCGGACGGTTCCTGTACGCGGTGAACGAGCTCAAGACCTTCGAGGGCAGGCCGACGGGAACCGTCAGCGCGTTTGCCGTCGAGGCGACGACGGGAAGGCTGGCATTCCTCAATCGGCAGCTCACGCACGGCACCGATCCCTGCCACGTCCTCGTGGACCAGCGACGCAAGCACGTGTTCGTCGCCAACTTCATGAGCGGCAGCGTGTGCGTGCTGCCGGTGCGCGACGACGGCAGCCTGGCCGAGGCGTCGGACTTCATCCAGCATCAGGGATCGGGCATCGATCCCACCCGGCAGAAGGGGCCGCACGCGCATTCGGTCACGCTCGATGCGGCGAACCGCTTCGCCTTCGTTCCGGACCTCGGGCTGGACCGGCTGATGGTCTACGCCTTCGACCCGGAGCGGGGAATGCTCGAAGCGAATGCGGTGCCCTGGATCAAGATGAAGCCGGGCGCCGGTCCGCGTCACCTGTCGTTTGCTCCCGGCGGCCGGCATGCCTACCTGGTCAACGAGCTCGATTCGACGGTGGCGGCGCTGGCGTACGACGGCGAAGCCGGAACCTTCCGGCACCTGCAGACGGTGCCGACGCTTCCGGCGGGTTTCGCCGGCGCGAGCACCTGCGCCGACATCCAGGTTGCGCCGTCGGGGGCGTTTCTCTACGCCTCGAACCGTGGCCACGACAGCATCGTGATCTACCGCATCGAACCCGGCAGCGGAAAACTCAGCTGCGTCGGTCATGAGCCGACGCAGGGCGGGACGCCGCGCAGCTTCGGCATCGATCCCGGCGGCAGGTTCCTGCTGGTGGCGAACCAGGACAGCGACTCCGTGGTCAGCTTCCGCATCGATCCGGACAGCGGCAGGCTGCAGCCGACGGGCAGGACGACGCCGGTGCCGACGCCGGTGTGCGTCAAGTTCCTGGACCCACGCCCGGCATCGCGCTGAGCCCGTCGCCGGCCGGCGCGGTCTGCGCGGCGGCCCGGTCGGTTAGAATCGCGTTCCGTCGATCGCAGCTGCTAAGTACACCGGTTCGCAAGTACGCGCACGAAATGAAATCGATGCGTTGCGGGTCAGGGCAAGGCGCAAACCGCAGCGATACCCCCTGGTATCGCGAGGATTGGCAACGCCGCCATGGCCCGCAAGGCGCGATTTCATGTGTGCGTATTTGCGAACCGGGGTACTAAGCCTGCACGGCGTGCCCCGAAACCCATGCCCCGTGCGTCGATCGGCGGGCTCGTCTCCCCGTGCGCTACATCCTCACGCTCTCCTGCACCGATCGACCCGGCATCGTCGCCGCGGTGGCCACCTTCCTCGCCGGCGAGGGCTGCAACATCCTCGAGAGCGCGCAGTTCGACGACGTCGACACCGGGCGCTTCTTCATGCGCGTCGTCTGCGCGCCGGTGGTCGACGGCGTGACGCTCGATCGCATCGCGACGGCGTTCGGCCCGGTCGCGGCGGGGTTCGGCATGGACTGGCAGCTGCGCGACGCGGCGCAGCGGCTGCGGGTGCTGATCATGGTGTCGAAACAGGACCACTGCCTCAACGACCTGCTGTACCGCTACAAGGTCGGCGCGCTGCACATGGAGCCGGTGGCGATCGTGTCCAATCACCGCGACAGCTACCAGCTGGCGGCGTCCTACGACATCCCGTTCCATCACCTGCCGGTGACCGCGGCGACCAAGCCCGCGCAGGAGGCGAAGCTCTGGGCGCTGTGCGAGGAGTACGGCGTCGACCTGGTCGTGCTCGCGCGCTACATGCAGGTGCTGTCCGACGATCTCGCGCGCAAGCTCGAAGGCCGGGCGATCAACATCCACCACGGGCTGCTGCCCTCGTTCAAGGGCGCCAAGCCCTACCACCAGGCGCACGCGCGCGGCGTCAAGCTGATCGGCGCCACCGCCCACTACGTGACCAGCGTCCTCGACGAGGGCCCGATCATCGAGCAGGAGGTGGCGCGGGTCGAGTACAACATGCGCGCCGAGGACCTGGTGGCGCTGGGCCGCGACGTCGAGTGCCAGGCGCTGGCCCGCGCGGTACGCGGCCACCTCGAGCACCGCGTTTTCCTGAACGGGCAGAAGACCGTCGTCTTTCGCTGAGCGGCGGCGAGGCGCCGGGCGCGCCGGTGCCGGTTAGAACCGCAGTGTCGCCGGCAGGTACCTGGCGAGCAGGTCCTCGTAGTAGGGCTTCAGCTCGGCGAGGTTCGGCCGCACGGGCTGCTTGGTGTAGAGGTCGTAGGGATTGAACTTCTGCACCCAGGGCAGCATCGCGCGGTCCTGCGCGTTCAGCAGATACCCGTATTCGCCCTCGCGATGCCAGGCGTAGAACGAGTGGTAGCGGATCATGTACTGCGCCGGCAGCGGCAGGTGGTCCCGGGTCAGGTGGTAGAGGTACTCGTCGTGTCCCCAGGACATCAGGACGGCGTCGAGGCCGCAGCCTTCGGCGTAGATGCCGGTGCCGGTCTGAAACTCGGGGCGCCGGAAGTCGGGGTTGAGCGCGAAGTATTCGGGATAGACGATCCGGTCCGAGTAGGGGCAGCCGGTCGGAAAGGTGTCGCCGACCACCGCCCACTGCGGTTCGCCGAACAGGCACAGCACCTTGCCGAGGTCGTGGATGAAGCCGGTCAGCACCATCCAGTCCGGATGGCCGTCGGCGCGCAGCGCTTCGCCGGTCTGCAGCAGGTGGTCGATCTGCGGCAGCGCGATGTCCGGGTCCGAGTCGTCGACCAGCGTGTTGAGGTAATCGAGCGCCGCCCAGGGCGTCATTTCGCGGCGGTCGAAGCGCAGGAAGTCGGCCCTCTTCGACCGCACGAAGTCGTGGGTCTGGTGCTGGTGGTTGAGGCGGTAGAACTCGCGCACGGTGTCGCGGGCCGGCGCCGCGTAGTTGCGGAACGCGTCCTTGGTCTTGGCGGGGGCGGCGGCGTCCATCGGGCGGCTTCCTAAGGTGCGGGGCAGGCGGAAATCATAACCTTTCCCTGGGCGCCGGCGTCAGCGCTTGACCCGCGCGAAGTCGCCGGCCACCGCCCAGGCGAAGCCGTCGGCGCGCACGTACTTGCGCAGCGCGGCGTTCACCTCCGACGCCGTCAGCGCCTCGAGCGCCGTGTCGAGCTCGGCGTTCTGCTGCCAGGTGCGCCCCAGGTAGGCCTGCGTGACCAGCGCCGAGCCGAGGACCCCGTCTTCGTTGCGCGCCAGCCGCCGCTTCTGCATCACCGCCTGCTTGGCGTCGGCGACCTCCTTGTCGGTGAACCCGTCCCGGACCGCACGCGCGATTTCCTCCGTGATGCCCCGCTGCACTCGGTCGAGATTCTCGGGCGCGAAGATCGCATAGGCGAAGATCGAGCCGTTGTCGTCGAACGGCGAGGCGCGGAAGCCCGAGCCCGCCGAATACGACAGGCCCTCCTTTTCGCGCACGCGGTCCGGAATCCGTGACTGGGCCCCGGCGCCGAGGATCTGATCGGCGACCAGCATCGCCGCGTAGTCGGGACTCTGGTCGGTCATCGGCAGCGCCATCTTCCCGACCAGCATCGCGTTGGCCTTGTCGGGGGTCTCGGTGCGCAGGACCGTCGGCACGGTCGGACGGTAGGGCTCGGGAACGCGGGCATAGGGCGCCGGCGACTTCCAGTTGCCGAACAGCTCCTCGACCAGCGCCTGCATCGCCTTGGCGTCGAAGTCGCCGACCAGCGAGAGCTCGGCGTTCGTGCCGCCGATGAAGCGCGCGTGGAAGTCCTTCGCGGCGGCGAGCGTTGCGGCATCGAGTCGGGCGAGCTCCTCGTCGAAAGTCGGCGTGTAGCGGACGTCGCCGACCGGATAGGGATTGTCGTGGCGGCCCAGCGCGCGCTGCGCGATCGCCTGCGGATCGGTCCGGCCCTGGTCGATCCGGGTGCGCAGCTGGCGCTTCAGCTGGTCGAACTCCGGCGCCGCGAACGCCGGCTCGCGCAACGCCTCGTGCAGCAGCCGCAGCACGTCGGCGAGGTGCGCGCGCACGGTCTGGCCCGAGGCCGAGGTGCCGGTCTGGCCGCCGCTGAAGCTGAGCTTGGCGCGATACTTGTCGAGCGCATCCTCCCAGGCCTGCCGATCGCGCTGCTGCGTGCCGCGATTGAGCATCGACGCCGCGAGGCTGCCCGCGGGGGCGAGGCCGCGCAGCGACGCCACGTTGCCGTGGTGCAGCTGCAGGCTGAACTCGACCGTCTCGCCACGGGTCTTTTTCGGCAGCAGCGCGACCTTCATTCCGCTGGGCAACGTGAACCGCTGCGTGCGCGCTTCCAGGTTCGCCGGGGTGGGGTCGAAGACCTCGCCGGCCGCCACTTGGGCGTCGCCCTTGTAATCGGCGACCAGCGCTGCGACGTCGACGGTCGGCGGCGCGGGTGCTCGATCGGGCTTGGCATCGGGAATGAACTGCCCGAAGGTCAGGTTGGCGTTCTTCAGGTACTCGAGCCCCACCCGCTGCACGTCAGCCGCGGTGAGCGCGCGCCAGCGGTCGCGCTGGATGAAGAACAACCGCCAGTCGCCGACGGCGATCGATTCGGAGAGCACCAACCCCAGCTGCTGCGGGTCGTTGATGATCTCGTCGATGCTGGTCAGCGTCCGGGTTTTCACGCGGTCGACCTCGGCCTGCGTGATCGGCTTGTCGCGCAGGCCGTACAGCGTCTCCAGCATCGTCGCGCGCGCCGCGTCCGCCGAGTCGCCCAGCGGCACCTGCGCCCAGAAGATGAGGTTGCCGGGGTCGCTCAGTTCGAGGTTCCAGGCGTCGACGGCGCTGGCCTTCCTGCTCTCGACCAGCGCCTGGTAGAGCCGGCCGGAAGGGGCGATGGTCATGATCTCGCCCAGCGCCGCCAGCGCCGTGGCGTCGGGATGCGCTCCGGGCGGGGTGCGGTAGAGCGCGCCGATGAACTGCGCGCTGCCGACGCGGCGGACCGTCACCGAGCGCTCGCCGTCCTGCACCGGCTCGCGCGTGTAGATGGCGGGCAGCGCGCGGGCGGGCTTGGGAATGGGGCCGAAATAGCGGGCGATGCGCTCCAGCGTCGGCGCCGGATCGAACTTGCCGGCGACGATCAGCACCGCGTTGTCGGGCTGGTACCAGGTGCGGTAGAACGCCTGCAGCCGGTCGATGCTGACGTTCTCGATGTCGGAACGGGCGCCGATGGTGAGGTTGCCGTAGTTGTGCCAGTCGTAGGCGGCCGCCTGCAGCCGGCCCCAGAGCACGCTGCGGGGATTGTTCTCCCAGTTCTCGAACTCGTTGCGCACGACGGTCATCTCGGTGTCGAGGTCGGACTTCCTGACCAGGGCGTTGACCATCCGGTCGGCTTCCATCGCCAGCGCCCAGTCGAGGTTCTCGTCGGACGCGGTGAACGACTCGAAGTAGTTGGTGCGGTCGAAGAACGTCGTGCCGTTGAACCGCATGCCGCGGCGGCCGAGCTCCTGGAAGATGTTGTCGATCTTCGGCGTGCCCTTGAACACCAGGTGCTCGAGGAGGTGCGCCATGCCGGTCTCGCCGTAGCTCTCCTGGCGCGAGCCGACCATGTAGGTGACGTTGACGGTCGTCGTCGGCTTGGTGTCGTCCGGGTAGAGGACCACGCGCAGCCCGTTGGCGAGCCGGTACTCGGTGAAGCCTTCGACCGACGCGCCCTGGGTGATGCCGGGCGGCAGCGCCGCGCGCGCGTTCAGCGCGAGCAGCGCCGCGGCGAGCAGGACCAGGAGGCGGAGGAACGGGGACGGGCGGGACGACGGCATGGGAGCTCCGGGCGGGCTGCGGGACGAAGCGCCGCAGTATAGAACCATCGGGGGCGTCGACGGGAACGCGGGCAACCTGACTGCGACCCCGTTTCGGCGGTGCGGTTCCGTCGGAAGGCGCGCTGCGGAATTACGGAATAGGGGTCAGAGCCGCAATCCAGCAGGAAATCGGGAAATCGGGGTCAGAGCCGCAATTCACAATTCAGCAGGAAATCGGGCTCTGTCCCTGGACATTTGCCTTGGATAATTGCCTGGTCAATTGACGTTAACGTAAACGGCAAGTAATCTTGGCCTCCCGCCGATCCCGCCCCGGAGCCGCGACTCCGCCCGGCCGCCCGCGCCGCGCAACGTGCGTTCCGGCCGGACAAGTTCTAAGCTAGCGTGGGCTGCCCGGCCGGCCCGCCACGAGGTTCGCCATGAACGATCTCTCCGCCACGCACAAGCCACAGGTCTTCAAGCCGGTCAACAAGGTCCGCTTCGTCACGGCGGCGAGCCTGTTCGACGGCCACGACGCGTCGATCAACATCATGCGGCGGATCCTGCAGGCGTCGGGCTGCGAGGTGATCCATCTCGGCCACAACCGCTCGGTGGAGGAGATCGTCGACTGCGCGCTGCAGGAGGATGCGCACGGCATCGCGATCTCGTCGTACCAGGGCGGGCACGTCGAGTTCTTCAAGTACATGATCGACCTGCTGCGCGAGCGCGGCGCGGGGCACGTCAAGGTGTTCGGCGGCGGCGGCGGGGTCATCGTGCCGGCGGAGATCCGCGAGCTGCACGACTACGGCGTGGCGCGGATCTTCTCGCCCGAGGACGGCCAGCGCCTCGGCTTGCAGGGGATGATCAACGACATCGTCGCCGCCTGCGACACCGATCTCGGCCAGTCGCTCCCGGCCGACCTCGCGGCGCTGCGCGACGACGATCCGCACGCCCGGACGCGCGCGCTCGCGCGCCTGATCACCGGCCTCGAGGCGGGGACGGTGCCGGCCAGGATGCGCGACGCGATGCACGCCGCGGCCAAGGCGACGCGGACGCCGACGCTGGGCATCACCGGCACCGGCGGCGCCGGCAAGAGCTCGCTGACCGACGAGCTGGTGCGCCGCTTCCGGCTCGACCAGGACGACCGGCTCCGGATCGCGATCGTCTCCATCGACCCCTCGCGGCGCAAGTCGGGCGGGGCGCTGCTGGGCGACCGCATCCGCATGAACGCCATCGAGCACCCGCACATCTACATGCGCTCGCTGGCCACGCGCGAGGCGGGCAGCGAGATCAGCAAGGCGCTGCCGGACGTGATCGCCGCCTGCAAGGTCGCCGGCTTCGACCTCGTCGTCGTCGAGACCTCCGGCATCGGCCAGGGCGACGCCGCGATCGTGCCGCTGGTCGACGTCTCGCTGTACGTGATGACGCCGGAGTTCGGCGCCGCGTCGCAGCTGGAGAAGATCGACATGCTCGACTTCGCCGACTTCGTGGCGATCAACAAGTTCGACCGCAAGGGTGCCCAGGACGCGCTGCGCGACGTGCGCAAGCAGTACCAGCGCAACCGGGAGCTGTGGAAGTCGGCACCCGACGGGATGCCGGTGTTCGGCACGATGGCCGCGCGCTTCAACGACGACGGCGTCACCGCGCTCTACCAGGCGCTGGCCGCGCGGCTGGCCGCCAACGGCTTGAAGCTCGGGCCGGCACGGCTCGCCGCGGTGACGACCCGGCACTCGACCGGTCGCAACACCATCGTGCCGGGCGCCCGCGTGCGCTACCTCGCCGAGATCGCCGAGGCGCTGCGCGCGTATCACCGCTGGGCGCAGGAGCAGAGCCGGATCGCGCGCGAGCGCCAGCAGCTCGCCGCCGCGCGGGCGCTGCTCGCGGCGCGCGCGACCCCCGGCAAGGACGCGGCCGGCGACGCAACCTCCGTTGCGCTGGCCAGCCTGCAGGCCGAGCACGAGGCGAAGCTCGACCCGCGGGCAAGGAAGCTCCTCGACATGTGGCCGCAGACGCGCGCCGCCTACGCCGGCGACGAGTACGTCGTGAAGATCCGCGACCGCGAGATCCGCACCGCGCTCACGACCACGACGCTGTCGGGCACGCGGATCCGCAAGGTGGCGCTGCCGCGCTACGAGGACGACGGCGAGGTCCTGCGCTGGCAGCTGACCGAGAACGTGCCGGGGAGCTTTCCGTTCACCGCCGGCGTGTTCGCCTTCAAGCGCGAGAACGAGGACCCGACGCGGATGTTCGCCGGCGAGGGCGACCCCTTCCGCACCAACCGGCGCTTCCACCTGCTGGCCGACGGCATGCCGTCCAAGCGCCTCTCGACGGCCTTCGACTCGGTCACGCTGTACGGCAACGACCCCGACCGGCGGCCCGACATCTACGGCAAGGTCGGCAACTCGGGCGTGTCGATCGCGACCATCGACGATCTCAAGGTGCTCTACTCGGGCTTCGACCTCTGCGATCCGGCGACCAGCGTGTCGATGACCATCAACGGCCCGGCGCCGTCGATCCTCGCGATGTACCTCAATGCCGCGATCGACCAGCAGCTGGAGAAGTTCCGCGCCGACAACAGCCGCGAGCCGACCGACGACGAGGCCGAGAAGATCCGCGAGTGGACGCTGTGCACGGTGCGCGGCACCGTCCAGGCGGACATCCTCAAGGAGGACCAGGGGCAGAACACCTGCATCTTCTCGACCGAGTTCAGCCTCAAGGTGATGGGCGACATCCAGGAGTACTTCGTCCACCACGGCATCCGCAACTTCTACTCGGTGTCGATCTCGGGCTACCACATCGCCGAGGCCGGCGCGAACCCGATCTCGCAGCTCGCCTTCACGCTGGCCAACGGCTTCACCTTCGTCGAGGCCTACCTCGCGCGCGGGATGCAGGTCGACGACTTCGCGCCCAACCTGTCGTTCTTCTTCTCCAACGGCATGGACCCCGAGTACTCGGTGCTGGGGCGCGTCGCGCGGCGGATCTGGGCGGTGGCGATGCGGAACCGCTACGGCGCCAACGAGCGCAGCCAGAAGCTCAAGTACCACATCCAGACCTCGGGCCGCTCGCTGCACGCGCAGGAGATCCAGTTCAACGACATCCGCACCACGCTGCAGGCGCTGATCGCCGTCTACGACAACTGCAACTCGCTGCACACCAACGCCTTCGACGAGGCGATCACCACGCCCACCGAGGAGAGCGTGCGCCGGGCGATGGCGATCCAGCTCATCATCAACCGCGAGTGGGGGCTGGCGAAGAACGAGAACCCCAACCAGGGCGCGTTCGTCATCGACGAGCTGACCGACCTGGTCGAGGAGGCGGTGCTGAAGGAGTTCGAGGCGCTCTCCGAGCGCGGCGGCGTGCTGGGCGCGATGGAGACCGGTTACCAGCGCGGCAAGATCCAGGAGGAGTCGATGCTCTACGAGCACCGCAAGCACGACGGCTCGTACCCGATCGTCGGCGTCAACACCTTCCGCAGCCCGCACGACGAGGCGGCGCCGGCCGCGCTGCTGCTGGCGCGCTCGACCGCGGACGAGAAGGAATCGCAGCTCAGGCGGCTCGCCGAGTTCCAGGCGCGCCACGCCGGCGAGGCGCCGGCCGCGCTGGCGCGGCTCAGGCAGGCGGTGATCGACGACGGCAACGTCTTCGCCGAGCTGATGAACACCGTGCGCGTCTGCTCGCTGGGGCAGATCACCGCCGCGTTGTTCGAGGTCGGCGGCCAGTACCGGCGCAGCATGTGACGCGGCAAAGGTCGTGCAGGAGCGGCTTCAGCCGCGAATGAACGTTCGCCGCCGGCTTGATTCGCGGCTGAAGCGGCTCCTACAACCCCAGCATCCGTTTCAGCTCGCCGCTGGCGATCAGCTGCTCGAGGTCGGTCGCGCCGCCGATCAGCGTGCCCTTGACGAAGATCATCGGAAACGTCGGCCAGCCGGTCCACATCTTGAGCGCGTTGCGGCGCCGCCAGCCGTCGAGATAGCCGCCGTATTCGAGATAGTGGTGGGCGATGCCGGCGGAGGAGAGCGCCTTGCGCGCCTTGCGCGGAAACGGGTTGCGCTTCATGCCGACGACGACCACGTCGTGCGCGGCGACCGCGCGCGCGACCTCGTCGACGAGATCGGCGTGATGGCCGGCGACGCTGGCGCGGATCGTCGGGTGGATGCGGGCTTCGTCGAGGATCTGGCGCGGCATGGCGACGGCTTTCGGGAACGACGGAAAGGCGAAGCGTACCGCAGGCGATGCCGGTAACGGCGGTCGGGACTTACGTGGCAGAATCGCCGCATGGGCGAAGCGCACGACGCCACCAACGCACCCACCAGCCGGCGGGCGGCCACGCTTGACATCGGCGCCGGCGACCAGGAGGCGCCGGCCAACGCGATTCCGAACATCATCGCGCGCCTGGTCGAGACCGAGACCTGGCGCAACGCGGCGACCGCGGTGATGGGCGCGCTGCTGATCGGGCTGGGCTACTGGTCGTTCCACGGCATCCGCGACGCGATCGCGGAGACGCGCGTCGCCAGCCTGGAGGCGCTGCTGGGCACCGCCGTCCGCGGCCTGGACGTGTGGGTCGACGAACATCGGACGATGGTGAGCCGGCAGGCGAGCGATCCCGCGATCGCCGAGCGGGCCCGCGCACTGGCGACCGCGTCACCCGCCGGAACCGAAAGCCAGGCCGCCTGTGAAAGCCCGGCGGCGATCGAAGCGAGCCGGATGCTGGTCACTTACCGCCAAGCCCGCGGCATCGCGGCGGCGCTGATCGTGGATCGCGGCGGGCGGGTGCTGGCGGCGGACCGGGCCGAGAGCTGCGGCCGGAGGATTCGCTCGGACGTCTTTCGCCGCCGCCTCGACCTCGCGCTCGACGGTGCCGCGCAGTTCGTGCACCCCGGCGCGGAGGTGGGCATCGCGGTGGCTGCGCCCGAGGCGTCAAGGCGACCCGTCGCCTGGTTCGTCGCCCCGATCGGCGGACGGGCCGGATCGACGGCGCTGGCGCTGGCCGACTTCACCGACGGCGAGCTGTCGTCGGTGTTCGCCGCCGCGCGTCCCGGCGACTCGGCGGAGACCTTCGCCTTCACCGAGGATGGGCGCATCGTCACGCCGATCCGCTTCGTCGCCGAGCTGGTCGCGGCCGGGCGCCTGCCCGAGTCGACGCCGGAGCGCGCCGTGCTGGTGGTGCCGGTGCGCGACCCCGGTCCCGAGCGCGATGCGACGCCGGCCGCATCGCGGGATCCCGCGGCGCTGCCGCTGACCGAGACCGCGGCGCGGGCGATCGCCGCCCGCGCGCGGTCGACCGACTCCGAGCGCCACGGGACGGTGGCGCTGCCCTACCGGAGCTACCACGGCGTCGAGGTCATCGGCGCGTGGCGCTGGCTGCCCGCCTACGACCTGGGCGTCGTCGCCGAGATCGCCGCGGCCGAGGCCTTCGCGCCGATGCGCTACCTGTGGATCAGCTTTGCAGTGGTGGGGAGCCTGACCGCGCTGATGCTCGGCGCCGCGCTCTATTCGTCGGTCTCGCTGTCGCGGCTGCAGCGGCAGTTCGGGCGCCTGCAGCGGCTGGGCGCGTACACGCTGGAGCGGCAGATCAGCGAGGGCGGGATGGCGACGATCTACCTCGCGCGGCACGCGCTGCTGAAGCGCCCGACGGCGATCAAGGTGCTGAAGAAACAGGTGGCGACCGACGAGTTCATCCATCGCTTCGAGCGCGAGGTGCAGCTCGCGAGCCAGCTCCTGCACCCCAACACCGTCGAGGTCTACGACTTCGGCCGCACCCGCGAGGGGCAGCCGTACTACGTGATGGAGTACCTCGACGGGGTCACGCTGGCCGAGCTGGTCGAACACTCGGGGCCGGTGCCGCCGGGGCGCGCGATCCACGTGCTGCGCCAGGTCGCCGCGGCGCTGCGCGAGGCGCACAAGCGGGGGATGATCCACCGCGACGTCAAGCCCGAGAACGTGATGCTCTGCCGGCGCGGCGAGGACGACGTGGTCAAGCTGCTCGACTTCGGCCTGGTCAAGAACCTGGAGCGGGTCGAGACGCGCGACATCACCAAGCAGATCAAGATCCTCGGCACGCCGCGCTACATGGCGCCCGAGCGGATCGTCAACCCGACCGACGTCGACGCGCGCTCCGACATCTACGCGCTCGGCGCGGTCGGCTACTACCTCGTCACCGGCAAGCCGATCTTCGACGGCGAGAACAACCTGGAGATCAGCAACCAGGTGCTGCACGCGCCGGCGCCGCGGGCGTCGGCCGCGGGCGTGGCCGGGATCCCCGATGGGCTCGACGCGCTGTTCGCCGCCTGCCTCGAGAAGGATCGCGCGCGGCGGCCGCAGAACGCCGACGCGGTGATCGAGGCGCTGGACCGGATCAGCAATCGTCTCGCCTGGACGCAGGTCGACGCGGCGGCGTGGTGGGCGAGCTACCGCGCGAGCCGGGGTGCCGATGCGGCCCCGGTGGTGCCGCCGGCGTGACAAAAAAAGCCCGGCCGGAGCCGGGCTTCGTGTGACGGGCACGCAGGCCCGTCGAAGGCATGCAGAGGAAAGCGGTTCAGCCCTTGCGCCGCGCGAGCCCGAGGCCGGCGAGGCCGATGCCGAGGAGGGCGAGGGTGCCGGGAAGGGGGACGTTGCCGTTGTCGCCGCTCCCCTTCCGGTAGGTCGCCGACAGATAGTCCTGGTTCTGGTCGTTCAGGAACGAGTAGAACGTCCATTGGCCGGTTGGCGTATAGCCAGCGAGGTTGGCCTGGACTGCGCCCAGCATCTGGTTGGCTCTGGCGACCGACTCACCGTGGGAGCCCTTGTCCATGAAATCACCCGTTGCGAGCGTGAAGTCGTTGTCGTACCAGATGTTCCAGATGGCCAGTTGCATCGCGGCCGACTCCGTGGAATCGGCAAAGGCGCCGAAGTTGGGGTCCTGGAAATTCTCGAGTGCGGAGCGAGGCGAGATCGGCGGGTAGAACAGGTCGTAGAGAATGGTCAGCGGGTTGAGGTCGCCCGCGTGCGCCGACTCGAGCCCCAGGATCCGGGTGTATTGGCGTTCCTGGTGAACGGCGTAGTGCTCCAGATCGATGCAGAAGAACCGGAAGAAGTCGGAGGAGTCCGCGAGCGCGCTATCGCTTTCGGCGTCGAAATAGCCCTTGAACTGACCGGCGCTGCCACCGGGACCGTAGGTGCCGGTTCCCCCGCCGGACTTGACGAACTGAACACTCACCGACTGGTATCCGGATGCGACGGAGGCCCCGTCCCAGTAGAGAGCGCCCGTGACGGATGCGGGGGTGTTGGCGAACGGGTCGGCCTGCGCAACGGTGGCTCCCACCGCGATCGTGGCCAGCACCGCACTGCGAAGCAGGGAAGAGAACATGTAAGCTCCTTTTTTCTTGTCGATCGTAAAGGTATTTCGCCTGCCGGGCGCTGATCGTTCCGGTCCACCGGCATCCGGCGCAATTTGTCTGCTGACTCTCTCGAAGCACGATCTGTGCCGTAATATTTTTTTATTTCAATTCAATATTTTAATGTTGAAATCTACAGGCGCTGTAAAGATTGCCGACAAGAATGCTGTTGGCAACAAAATGTCAGAACAGGTTTGTTTCGCTCAAAAATGCCGATGCCAGGCTTTTTTGGAGACTATCGATTGCCAGACCGGCAGGACGGGGCGCGAGGCGAGTCGAGGAGAGGCACGGCCCTGTATGCCCTTCGCCGCACCGAATGCGCTGCAATGGCCATCCGCAACCGCGCGGGGCGCGCTTACCGGGTTCTTGCAGGAGCGCCTTCAGGCGCGATACAGCATCGGCACGTCACCGGTGCAATCGCGTCTGAAGACGCGCTACTGCATGCGCGGCGCGGTGCCTACCGCGCCATCCGCAACGCCACCTTGCGCACCGCGTCGAGCAGGGGCTCCAGCACCGGGTTGGTCAACGGCCCGGCGCGGGTGATCGTCCCGACCGGGCCCGACGGCGGCGGCAGCTCGATGTCGAGCACGCTGACGGTGCCCGAGGCGACGTAGTGGCGGGCGACGTTGAAGGGCATCACGCCCAGCATCGTCGTTTCCTGCAGCAGCATCGTGTTGGTCAGGATCGACACCGATTCGACCAGCTGCGCGGGCGGTTCGACGCCCTCCTGGCGAAACGCGGCGTCGATGCGCTGGCGGTACGCGGTCTCGGGCGAAGGCAGGATCCAGCTCTCGGCGGCGAGATCGGCCAGCTTCAGTCCCGTCGTGCCGGCCAGCGGATGATGGTGGCCGACGACCACGCACATCGGCTCGTCGTAGCAGGACTCGAAGTGCAACCCTTCGCTTTCGAAATCGCTGGTCAGCCGTCCGACGATGAGGTCGATCTCGCCGCGGCGCAGCTGCGGCAGCAGCACGGCAAGCGTGCCTTCCTGCACCTGCACGGTCACCCGGGGGTTGCCGATCTTGAACAGTGCCAGCGCCTGCGGCACCAGCACGGGTGCTACCACCAGCAGCGTGCCCATCGCGATCTTCCCGGCGGCGCCGTCGCTGATGGCGGACAGCTCGGCCCGGGCGTGATCCAGCGTGCCCAGCATCAGCCGGGCGTGGCGGATCAGGCTGTTGCCGTGGGCGGTCGGGGTCAGGCCGCGGACGGTGCGCTGGAACAGGCGCAGGTCCAGCGTGGCCTCGAGGTCGCCCAGGAGCTTGGTCGCCGCCGGCTGCGTCATGTGCAGCGCCGCCGCCGCCTTGTGCAGGCTGCGCTGGTCGTCGATCGCGGCCAGCAGCAGGATGTGCCGCATCTTGAGCCGCGAACGCAGGAACCAGTCGGAGGGCAGCGCCTTGGTCATCGGTGACGATCGCTCTTCGGGCAGGGGGATGCCAAATTTGGCATCAGTTTGCCCCAATTCTTCATTATGATGCGCGCTGGCGACAAGCCTAGACTCGTCCTGCCTGACCGACCGCGCGACGCTGCGACCACAAAACCAAGAACGCCGGCGGCGTTCGACCCCCGTCGTTCCGGGGGCCGAGCGTCACCGCCGTGCCAGCGCGGGTCGGGATGGACGCGACATCGCGGGACTCATTGAACCGGAGGAGTACATGCTGAAGATCACCTGGGCGGCGGGCGCCGCCATGCTCGTTGCGCTGGCCCCTGCTCACGCGCAGGAAGTCACGCTGAAGGTCCACCACTTCCTGCCGGCGGGGTCGGCGGCGAACACCATGTTCATCATGCCGTGGTGCGAGCGGATCGCGAAGGAATCCGGCAACAGGATGAAGTGCCAGATCTACCCGTCGATGCAGCTGGGGGGCACGCCGCCGCAGCTCTACGACCAGGTGAAGGACGGCGTCGTCGACGTCATCTGGACGCTGCCGGGATACACGGCGGGGCGTTTCCCGCTGGTCGAGGTGTTCGAGCTGCCGTTCATGATGCGCGAGCCGCAGGGCACCAGCAAGGCGCTGTGGGACTACGTCGAGAAGAACGCGCCGAACGAGTTCGCCGACGTCAAGCTGATCGCGACGCACGTCCACGGCCCGGGGGTGTTCCACACCACCGGCAAGCAGATCAAGTCGCTGGCCGACCTCAAGGGCATGAAGGTGCGCGCCCCGACGCGGCAGACCAACCGCTTCCTCGCCGCGCTGGGCGCCACGCCGGTGGCGATGCCGGTGCCGCAGGTCGGCGAAGCGCTGGCCAAGGGCGTCATCGACGGCGCGGTGATTCCCTGGGAAGTCGTGCCCTCGGTCAAGGTGCAGGAGCTGACCAAGTTCCACACCGAGACCGATGCCGCGGCGCCCGCCTTCTACACGTCGACGTTCATCTTCGCGATGAACAAGGCCAAGTACGCGGCGCTGCCGCCCGACCTGAAGAAGGTGATCGACGCCAACAGCGGGCAGGCGCTGTCCGGCGAGATCGGGCGCGCGTTCGCCGAGGCCGACGCCATCGGCAAGAAGACCGCCGCCGGCAGCACGATCAACGTGATCCCGCAGGCCGAGCTCGACGCCTGGGTGAAGCTCGGACAGCCGATCGCCGACGCCTGGGTGGCCGACATCTCGGCCAAGGGCGCCAACGGCAAGCAGCTGGTCGACGATGCCCGGGCGTTGATCGCCAAGCACACGGTCCGCTGAGCCGGCGATGGAACCTGCCGGCGACGCGGCAGCGCGCCTCGCTTTCGGCCCGGTGGGCCGGGGGCTGATCGCCGCCAGCAAGGCCGGGGCGATGATCGGCGGGACGATCTTCGTCGGCCTGGTGGCGATGTCGATCGTCTCGATCACCGGCCGCAAGCTGTTCTCGATGCCCGTCCCCGGGGACGTCGAGCTGCTGCAGCTGTTCGCGGCGATCGCCAGCTCGACGTTCTTCGCCTGGTGCCATCTGGTCGGCGGCGACGTCAAGGTCGACTTCTTCACCCAGCGGCTGCGTCCGTCGCTCGTGCAGTGGCTGGACGCCGCGGGCTCGCTGCTGATCGGCTGCTTCGGCGCGCTGATCGCCTGGCGGACGGGGGCGGGCGCGCTGACGGTCAAGGCCGCGGGCGAAGAGACGATGATCCTCGGGCTGCCGCAGTGGTGGGGGCCGGCGCTGATGGTGCCGGGCTTCGTGCTGCTGGCGCTGGTCGGCTTCTACATGGCGGGCCGGCACTTGAGCGCCGCGATCGCCGCCGGCGAAGCGGGACCCGGTCGCTCGGCGCCGAACGACGACGGGCAGGGCGGCAGATGAGCGGCACCGCCGTCGGCCTCACCGTGTTCGGCCTGATGCTGGTGCTGATGGCCCTCCGGGTGCCCATCGGCATCGCGATGTTCGCGATGGGCGCCTCGGCCTACGTCTACCTGACCGGCGGCGAGCTCGCGCAGCTCCTCAACACACTGAAGAACCTCGCCTACGCGCGGCTCTCCAACTACGATCTCATCGTCATCCCGATGTTCCTGCTGATGGGCCAGTTCGCCACGCACGGCGGGCTGTCCGCGGCGCTGTTCCGCTTCGTCCGCGCGTTCATGGGCCACTGGAAGGGCGGCATCGCGATGGCGGCCGTCGGCGCCTGCGCCGGCTTCGGCGCGATCTGCGGCTCGTCGCTCGCGACCGCCGCGACGATGGGTCAGGTGACGCTGCCCGAGCTGCGCCGCGCCGGGTATTCGGGCAGCCTGTCGACCGGGGCGCTGGCCGCCGGCGGCACGCTGGGCATCATGATCCCGCCGTCGGTGCCGTTGGTCATCTACGGCATCCTGACCCAGGAGTCGATCGGCAAGCTGTTCATGGCCGCGGTGGTGCCGGGGATCATCGCGATGCTGGGCTACATGCTGGTCATCCGGCTGCTCGTCGCCTGGAAGCCGGACATCGGCCCGGCCGGCCCGCGCGTCGCGTGGCCGGACCGCTTGAAGGCGCTGGCCGAAGTGTCGCCGGTGCTGCTGATCTTCGTCGTCGTCATCGTCGGCATCTACGGCGGCTGGGCCAACCCCACCGAGGCCGCGGCGATCGGCGCCGCCGCCTGCGGGATCCTCGCCGTGCTGCGCGGCGGCATGGGCCGCGCGGGCATCGTGGCCAGCGCGCTGGGCACCGCGCAGTCGACGGCGATGATCTTCCTGGTGCTGCTCGGCGCCGACATGCTGAACGCCACGCTCGCGCTGTCGCAGATGCCGGTCGAGCTGGCTGCCTGGGTCAAGGGCAGCGGGCTGTCGCCGATCCTGGTGATGGTGATGATCCTGCTGATCTACATCCTGCTGGGTTGCGTGATGGACTCGCTGGCGATGATCCTGCTGACCATCCCGATCTTCTATCCGATGGTGATGGGGCTCGACTTCTTCGGCCTCTCGCCCACCGACAAGTCGATCTGGTTCGGCATCCTGGCGCTGATGGTGGTGGAGATCGGCCTCGTCCATCCGCCGGTGGGCATGAACGTCTACATCATCAACCGGCTGGCCAAGGACGTCCCGCTGCAGGAGACGTTCAAGGGCGTGATGCCCTTCCTCGCGTCGGACTTCGTCCGCATCGGCCTGCTGCTGTTCTTCCCGGCGATCAGCCTGTGGCTGGTGCGCGCGGGGGCCTGAATCCGCGGCACCTGCAGGCAGGCGGCTCGCCGCTCCCCCGCGGCGGCGTCACTGCCAGCCGCCACCCAGCGTCCGGTACAGCGCGACCCGGTTGACCGCCTCGACCAGACGGATGCCGATGAGCTCCTGCTCCGCGACGTAGAGCGTCCGCTGGGCCACGAGCAGGCCGAGGTAGCTGTCGAGCCCGCCGCGATAGCGTGCTTCGGACAACTCGAAGGTCCTGGCCGAGGCCTGCACCAATTGGCGCCGCGCGTCGAGCTGCTCGGCCAGCGTGGCCCGTTCGGCCAGCACGTCGGCGACCTCGCGGAAGGCGCTCTGGATCGACTTCTCGTACTGCGCCACGGCGATCTCGCGCTGGACCTGGGATGCTTCCAGGTTCGCCGTCAGGGCGCCGGCGGTGAAGATGGGCACGCTGATCTGGGGGGCGAAACTCCAGATGCCGGAGCCGCCGCCGAAGAGACGGTCGAGCGACGCGCTGGCCGTCCCCGCCGCCGCGGTCAAGGTGACGCGCGGGAAGAACGCCGCCCGCGCCGCACCGATGCTGGCGTTCGCGGCCCGCAATTGCCGCTCCGCCCGCAGGACGTCCGGCCGCTTGACGAGGACCTCCGACGTCAGGCCCGCCGGCACGTCGGCCAGCTGCGCCATCGCCTCGGCGATCCTGTCCGCCTGCAGCGCGGCCGGCACCGGCGCGCCGACCACCAGCGCGAGCGCGTTCTCGTCCTGGCCGACGACGGCGGCCAGACGTGCCGCCTCGCTGCGCGCGCCCTCCATCAGCGTCCGTGCCTCGGCGACGTCCAGCGCCGACGATCCGCCGGCCTCGAAACTGCGCCGGATCAGGTCGTGCGTGCGCTGCCGGGTCTCGTAGGTGTTCCGGGCCAGCGCGAGGCGCTCGCGGTCGGCCGCCAGCACCAGCCACGTTCGCGCCACCTCCGCCACCAGGCTGATCTGCGCACTGCGCCGTGCCTCCTCGGTCGCGAGGTACTCCTCCAGCGCCTGCTCGTTGAGGCTGCGGATGCGGCCGAAGAAGTCCAGCTCCCAGGCGTTGAAGCCGACGGTCGCGGTGTACACGTGCGTGACCGTCGACTCCCCGCTCGCCGCCAGCCGGCCCGGCAGGCGCTGGGCGTTCTCGCTGCCGGTGGCGCCGATCATCGGGTACAGGTTCGCCTGCTGGATCTGGTACTGCGCGCGCGCCCTCTCGATGTTGAGACCGGCGATGCGCAGGTCGCGGTTGTTGGCGAGGGCGACGTCGATCAGCGCGCGCAGCCGGTCGTCGCCGAAGTAGTCGCGCCACGCGACCGTGGCGAGGTCGGCGGTTCCGGCGGTGGTGGATGTCGCATTCGGAATGGCCGTGGGCACCGGCGCGGCCGGGCGCTGATACTCGGGCACCATCGTGCACGCGGCCAGCAGCGTGGCGGCCACGGCGATCGTCAGGCTACGACGGAGGCTCACTGAAATATCTCCTTCGCGCTGCGCGCTCCGGCATTCGCCCTTGGGGCGGCCCGGCGGGCTCATCGCAGTGTCTCCTGCGGTGCGGCGGTGACGGCGGGGGTCGCCGCCGCGTCGGCCTTGCGCCGGAACCAGCGCCGGATCAGCACGTAGAACAGCGGCACGAACAGGATGCCCAGCGCGCTCGCGAAAATGGTTCCGCCGAGCACGCCGGTGCCGATCGCGTTCTGGCTGCCGGAGCCCGCGCCGGTGGCGATCGCCAGGGGCAGCACGCCCAGGCCGAACGCCATCGACGTCATCAGGATCGGCCGCAGCCGCATCCGCGACGCTTCCAGCGTGGCGGCGACCGCGTCCTTGCCTTGTTCCATCAGCGCCTTGGCGAACTCGACGATCAGGATCGCGTTCTTCGCCGCGAGTCCGATCGTCGCCAGCAGCGCGACGTGGAAATAGATGTCGTTGGATAGGCCCCGGCCCCAGCTCGCGACGACCGCGCCGAGCAGGCCGATCGGCACCACCAGGATGACCGCGAACGGCAGCGACCAGCTCTCGTACAGCGCGGCGAGGCAGAGCACGACGACGAGGATGGACAGCGCGTAGAGTGCGGGCGCCTGCGAGCCGGCGCGGCGCTCCTCGAACGAGGGGCCCGTCCACTCGTAGCCGACGCCCGGCGGCAGCTTGCCGATCAGCTCCTGCACGGCGAGCATCGCGTCGCCCGACGACGTGCCCGGCGCGCCCTGTCCGAGCAGTTCGACCGACGGCGAGCCGTTGTAGCGCTCGAGCCGGGGCGAGCCGAAGCCCCAGTGCGCCGTGGTGAACGCCGACACCGGGACCATCTCGCCCTTCGCGTTGCGCACGTACCACTTCGCCAGGTCCTCGGGCTTCATCCGCGCGTCGGCGTCGGACTGCAGGTACACCTTCTTGATCCGCCCGCGGTCGAGGAAGTCGTTGACGTAGGCGCCGCCCCAGGCGGTCGCCAGCGCGTCGTTGAGGTCGGACACCGAGACGCCCAGCGCCTGCGCCTTGGCGTGGTCGACGTCGAGGATGAACTCGGCCGTGTCTTCCTGTCCGTTCGGCCGCACGGCGACGAGGCGCTTGTCCTGCGCCGCCATGCCGAGGAACTGGTTGCGCGCGGCGACCAGCGCCTCGTGGCCGATGCCGCCGCGGTCCTGCAACTGGACGTCGAAGCCGGCGGAGAGCCCGAGCTCGGGCACCGCGGGCGGCACGAAGGCGAACACCATCCCCTCGCGGATCTGCGACAGCGCGCGCATCCCGCGCGCCGCGACGTCCTTGGCCGCCATCCCCTTGCCCTTGCGCTGGTCCCAGTGCTTGAGCTGGACGAAGGCGAGGCCCATGTTCTGGCCGGCGCCGCCGAGGCTGAAGCCGGCGACCGTGAACAGCCCTTCGACCGCGTCCTTCTCGTCGACCAGGAAGTGCTGCTCGACCTTCCGCAGCACCTCGATCGTGCGCTCCTGCGTGGCCCCGGCCGGCAGCACCGCCTGCACGAGCACGATGCCCTGGTCCTCGTCGGGCAGGAACGCGCTCGGCATCCGCACCAGCAGCAGGCCCAGCACGGCGACTGCCGCGACGTAGATCGCGAGGAAGCGCAGCGGCCGGACGATGATCCCGTCGACGGTGAGCACGTAGCGATCGGTTCCGCGCCTGAACACGCCGTTGAACCAGTGGAAGAAGCCGTGGAACCAGCTCTTCTCCCCGTGCTCGTGGCCCCGCTCGACCGGCTTCAGCATCGTCGCGCACAGCGCGGGGGTGAGCACCAGCGCGACCAGCACCGACAGGCCCATCGCGGCGACGATGGTCACCGAGAACTGCCGGTAGATGACGCCGGTCGAGCCGCCGAAGAACGCCATCGGCACGAACACGGCGGCGAGCACGAGGCCGATCCCGATCAGCGCCCCGGTGATCTGGTCCATCGACTTCCTCGTCGCCTCCTTCGGCGGCAGGCCCTCCTCGGTCATCACCCGCTCGACGTTCTCGACGACCACGATCGCGTCGTCGACCAGGAGGCCGATCGCCAGCACCACGCCGAACATCGTCAGCGTGTTGATCGAGAAGCCGAGCGCGGCCATCACGCCGAAGGTGCCGAGCAGCACGACCGGCACGGCGATGGTCGGGATCAGCGTGGCGCGGATGTTCTGCAGGAAGAGATACATCACGAGGAAGACGAGCGCGATCGCCTCGATCAGCGTGTACACGACTTCCATGATCGAGATCTGCACGAACGGCGTGGTGTCGTAGGCGACCACCGACTTGATGCCCGAGGGGAAGAAGCGCTCGAGCTCGGCGAGTCGCGCCTTGACCGCGGCAGCGGTCGCCAGCGCGTTGGCGTCGGGGGCGAGCTTGATGCCGATGCCGCTGGCCGGCTTGCCCTTGTAGCGGCCGGCGAAGCCGTAGTCCTCGGTGCCGATCTCGACGCGGGCGACGTCGGCCAGACGCACCTCGCCGCCCTGCGCCGACGTGCGCAGCAGGATGCGCTCGAACTGCCGGGGCGTCTGCAGCCGGCTTTGCGCGGTGATCGCCGCGGTGAAACCCTGTCCCGGCACGGCCGGCGTGCCGCCGAGCTGCCCGGCCGAGACCTGCGCGTTCTGCGCCTGCAGCGCGACGCGGACATCGGCGGGGGTCAGCCGGTACTTGGTCAGCTTGGACGGGTCGAGCCAGATGCGCATCGCGTACTGCCCGCCGAAGATCTGCACCTCGCCCACGCCGGTGACCCGCGACAGCGGATCCTGGATGTTCGACACGAGGTAGTCGGCGAGGTCGTAGCGCGTGCGCGAGTCGTCCTCGGACACGAAGGCGAGGACCATGAGGAAGTTGCGCGCCGACTTCGCGACCTGGACGCCCTGCTGCTGCACGGCCTGCGGCAAGAGGGGCAGCGCCAGCTGCAGCTTGTTCTGCACCTGCACCTGGGCGATGTCGGGGTTGGTGCCGGCGTCGAAGGTCAGCGTCACCGACGCCCTGCCGTAGGAGTCCGACGACGAGCTCATGTACAGCAGGCGGTCGAGCCCGGTCATCTTCTGCTCGATCACCTGGGTGACCGAGTCTTCGACGGTCTTCGCCGACGCACCCGGGTAGAAGGCGTTGATGACGATCGCCGGCGGCGCGATCGGCGGGTACTGGGATACCGGCAGGCGCATGATCGACAACGCGCCGGCCAGCATGATGACGATCGCGATGACCCAGGCGAAGATCGGCCGGTCGATGAAGAAGCGTGGCATGACGACCGCCTTTCGTTACTTGCCCGGCGTCGCCGTCTTGGCAGCGGGGGCCGCGGCTGCCGGCGCGGCGGCGGCGGCCGACGCCGGAGTCGCGGACGACCCGGTCGCGGCGGGCGCGGAGGTCGCCGGCGGCGTCGCGCCGGGTGCGGCGGCCGCGACCGGCTGCACCGGCATGCCGGGGCGGATCTTCTGCAGGTTGTCGACGATCACCCGGTCGCCGGCCGCCACGCCCTTGCTGATGACCCAGGTGTCGCCCAGCGCCTGCACCGCCTCGACAGTGCGCGCTTCGACCTTGCTTTCGGCGTTGACCACCATCACCAGCGCGTTGCCGCGCGGATCGCGGCTGACGGCAGCGTGCGGCAGGACGATCGCGCCCTCGCGGCTGCCCTCGGTCAGCCGGGCGCGCACGTACATCCCCGGCAGCAGGTCGCGGCGCGGATTGGGGAACACCGCGCGCAGCGTCACGCTGCCGGTGCCCGGGTCGACCGAGGCCTCGGACAACTCGAGTCGGCCCGCGAGCGGGTACTCGGAGCCGTCCTCGAGGATCAGCCTGACCGGCAGCGTCGCGTCCTTCGACCGCTGGATCCGGCCGGCGTCGATGTCGCGCTTGATGCGCAGGATCTCGGTGCTGGACTGGGTGACGTCGACGTAGATCGGGTCGAGCTGCTGGATGGTGGCGAGCGGCGCGGCCTGGTTGGCGGTGACCAGCGCACCGGCCGTCACCGCCGAGCGCCCGATGCGACCCGAGATCGGCGCCGTGACGCGCGTGAAATCGAGGTCGATGCGCGCCTTGTCGACGGCCGCGCGGGAGACGGCAACCTCGGCGTCGGCGAGCTGCAGCGCGGCCTGCGCGTCGTCATACGCCTGCTTGCTGACGGCCTCGATCTTGATCAGGTCGGCATGGCGCAGCGCCTTCACCCGCGCCGCTTCACGATTCGCCTCGGCCCGGGCGAGTCCGGCAACCGCGCTGTCGTGCGCCGCGGCGTAACTCGCCGGCGCAATCTGGTAGAGCGGCGCGCCCGCCTTGACGTCGCTGCCTTCGACGAAGGCGCGCCTGGAAACGATGCCGGACACCTGCGGCCGCACTTCGGCGATCAGGTACGGCGTGGTTCGCCCCGGCAGCTGGGTGACCATCGGCACCGACTGGGCGACTGCGGTGACGATGCCGACGGGCAGCGCCGCGGCGCCGGGTCCGGGACCTGCCGCCGGCGGCTGTCCGCTGCCGCAGGAGCCGAGCAGGGCGGCGCCGCCGACGGCGGCGATCAGGCGGCACAGGGATCGATGGGGGATCTGCATGAATGCCTCGCTGTAGCCGCCCGGGGCCGCTCGCCGTGCGAAGGACGGCGGGGGCACCGACGGTGCCGGGTGGGGGTCGGCCGGAAACGGCCGGCCAACCCTGGGGTCGTGAATCGGAAGTCGCCTGGTCGCTCGCCGTGAACGAGACAAAACCATCGCGCCGTGGCGCTCAGGTTCGCCGCGGCGTGCGTTGCGGTCAAGCGCCAAGCCTCGCCGCCGGGTCCTGCTCGCTCACCGTCTGCTCGGAATCTCTGGCCCAATGCGTTAGAATGAACGTTCATTCTATAATGAGGTACGTTGCGCCGCAACCATCGCTGCAGCGCCGATCGCCTCGGAGACTCGCGATGTGCGCCACCGCTACCCCGCCCGCTGCCGTTCCTCGTGCCGAGACTCGCCGGGCGCAGATCCTCGCTGCGGCGGCCACGTGCTTTCGCCGCCACGGGTTCCACGGTGCCAGCGTCGCGGCGATCGCGACGGCCTCCGGGATGAGCGTGGGCCACATCTACCACTACTTCGAGAACAAGGAGGCGATCATCGCCGGGATCGTCGCCGGGGACCTCGAGCGGTTTCGCGACCTCTCGGCCCAGCTGCGCTCGGCACCGGACGTGCTGGACGCGCTGCTCGGCGCGGTCGCCGACGGCGTCCAGCGCGCCGTCGACCCGGACGCCGCGGCGCTCAAGGTCGAGATCGCGGCGGAAGCTTCGCGCAACGACCGGGTCGCGCGGATCGTGCGCACCGCCGACAGCCAGGCGATGGCGGGTCTCGCCGACCTGCTCGCCGCGATTCGCCGCGACAACGGCCGCGACGATGCGGTCGCCGCCGATCTGGCGGAAATCGTCGCGGCGCTGATCGACGGGTTGATGCTGCGGCGCATCCGCAATCCCGAGCTCGACGCCGAGGCTGCCGTGCGCATGGTCCGGCGCGTCATCCGCTGCCTCGTCGACGAGCGCGCGCCAGGATCCGGGCCGTGACCGCCGCAGCGGCGGACGGGCGCGGTTTCGCTGCGCTGCAGCGCGCGGCATAATGAACTCCGGACGGGACGGCGGGAGGACTGCATGAACACGATCGCGAAAGTCGGCGTCATCGGCGCCGGGACGATGGGTCACGGCATCGCCCAGGCCTGCGCCGTCGGCGGGATCGACGTGGTGCTGGTCGACGTCGCCGAGGCGGCGATGCTGCACGGCCTGTCGGCGATCGCCAGCAGCCTCGACCGGCTGGTGAAGAAGGACAAGCTGGCCGCCGCGGCGAAGGACGCCGCGCTGCACCGCATCCACGGCACGACCGACTACGCGGCGCTGAAGGACTGCGACCTCGTGATCGAGGCCGCGACCGAGAACGAGGCGCTGAAGCTCGAGATCCTGCGCAAGGTCGACGCCGTCGCCAGGCCCGCCGCGCTGCTCGCCACCAACACCTCGTCGATCTCGATCACCAAGCTCGCGGCAGCCACCGGTCGCCCCGCGCAGTTCCTGGGCATGCACTTCTTCAACCCGGTGCCGGTGATGGCGCTGGTCGAGCTGATCCGCGGCCTGCAGACGGCCGACGCCACCGTCGACCGCGTTGCGGCGTTCGCGAAAGCGCTCGGCAAGACGCCGATCGTGGTCAGGAACAGCCCGGGCTTCGTCGTCAACCGCCTGCTGTGCCCGATGATCAACGAGGCGGTGTTCGTGCTGCAGGAAGGGCTTGCCACCGCCGAGGAGATCGACAGCGGCATGAAGCTCGGCTGCAACCACCCGATCGGCCCGCTGGCGCTGGCCGACCTGGTGGGCCTCGACGTGATGCTCGCGGTGATGGAGGTCTTCACCCGCGATTTCAACGATCCCAAGTATCGGCCGGCGCCGCTCCTGCGGGAGATGGTCGCCGCCGGCTACCTCGGCCGCAAGACCGGCCGCGGCTTCTATCACTACGGCTGAAGGGGCGCACGATGAGCTTTGAGACGATCCACCTCGAGGAAAGGGAAACGGGCATCTACCTGCTGACCGTCAACCGGCCGAAGCAGCTCAACGCGCTGTCGCCGCAGGTGCTCTACGAAATCGCGGCCGCCGTGGCCGAGGTCGCGGGCCGGTCCGACGCCCGCGTGCTGATGCTGACCGGCGCCGGCGACAAGGCGTTCGTCGCCGGCGCCGACATCGCGGCGATGAGCTCGATGACGCCGATCGAGGGCCGCGAGTTCGCCTTGAAGGGGCACGCGACGCTGCGCGCGCTGGAACTGGCGCCGTTCCCGGTGATCGCGCTGGTCAACGGTTTTGCACTGGGCGGCGGCTGCGAGCTCGCGCTGGCCTGCGACTGGATCGTCGCCTCGGACAAGGCGGTCTTCGGGCAGCCCGAGGTGAACCTCGGCATCTGCCCCGGCTTCGGCGGCACGCAGCGGCTGGCGCGGGTCGTCGGCAAGTCGATGGCGCTGGAGCTCGTCTGCACCGGGCGCCAGGTGAAGGCCGACGAGGCGCTGAAGATCGGCCTCGCCAATCACGTCGTCGCCGCCGACGCGCTGCTGGAGCAGGGGCTGAAGCTGGCCCGGATGGTGGCGCAGAAGGGCCCGGTCGCCGTCAAGATGAGCAAGCACCTGGTGCAGCGCGGTCAGGACATCGACCTCGCCAACGCCAATGCGATGGAGGCCGACGTGTTCGGCTTCCTCTGCGCCACCGACGACCGGCGCGAAGGCATGGACGCGTTCCTGGCCAAGCGGCCGGCGAAGTTCGCGGGGCGGTGAGACGAGCGGCCGGCGCAATCGCGGCTGAAGCCGATCCCGCGGAGACCCCGGCGGGGGCCTGGGGGGGGGGGGGGCGGGGGGGGGGGGGGGGGGGCGGCCGCCCAGGGCCGAGGGGCTCGAGGCCGTCCGGTCAACCCTCGAACTGCCGCAGCCCCTCGAGCGACAGCACGGTGACGCCGCCGTACTCGACGCGCAGCAGCTGCGCCTGCTCGAGGCGCTTCAGGGCCTGGTTGACCCGCTGCCGCGACAGGCCGGCGAGCTGCCCGAGCTCTTCCTGCGAGATCGGCAGCGCCGGCCCGATGCCCGGATAGAGCGTCGGGTTGAACAGCGCCGCCAACCCGCGCGCGAGCCGGGCCTCGGGGCCGAGCAGCCGGTCGTGTTCCACCATGGCGATGAACTGGCCCAGCCGCTCGTTGAGCTGGATCAGGACGAAGCGGTTGAAGGTCACGCTGTGGTCGAGCAGCGCCATGAAGGTCGCGCGCGGCATGTAGGCGATGTCGCTGTCGCGCAGCGCCACGATGTCGTAGCGCCGCGGCTCGTCCTTGAGCAGCGAGCCTTCGCCGAACCAGCCCCCCGAGGGCACGCCGGTGAAGGTCGTGGGCTTGCCGTCCGCCGAGACGTTGGTCATCTTGACCAGGCCGTCGATGACGCCGATCCAGTGCTCGACCGGCTGCCCCTTGCGGCAGACGAGGGATCCCACGGGGCAGTGGCGCGTGATCGTCTCCGTCTCGACCCGCAGCCTGAGCTCCGCGGGCAGTGCGCGGGCCCAGGCACTGGCTTCCAGCATCTCTTGCAGCGATTTCATCGGATGGCGCGTGACCGGCAGTTGGCGATGGATTGTCGGCGCGACGACAACGCGCGCCGGCGCGACGCACTACATTGCTTGTGTTCCTCCGCGAATTTTACGCGCAGCGGCGGCAATCGTCGCCGCGACGACAATCGATCGCCGCTGCGCTGCAGCCGACCTTCGTGGGGCGACGCGCGACAACCCGCCCATTGCCGTGGTCTTGCGTACCACCTAAGATGGGCGACCCGCCGGAAAGAGCCAGACAGGGGCAACGACCCACGGCCGCCGGCAAGAGGTTGCAGGACCAGGAGGGCAGGAGGAGATGGAACCCCGGCGCGACACGTTCCCGCGGCTGCTGCTGCATCACGCAGACGTGCGCGGCGCGCATCCTTCGGTGCGCGAGAAGGACCTCGGCATCTGGCAGACCTGGACCTGGGGCGACGTGGCCGCCGAAGTGCGTGCGCTCGCCTGCGGGCTCGCCGCCCAGGGCTTCCGGCGCGGCATGCACCTCGCGATCATCGGCGACAACCGCCCCCGCCTCTACTGGACGATGGCCGCGGTGCAGGCGCTGGGCGGCGTGCCGGTGCCGCTCTATCAGGACGCCGTGGCCGAGGAGATGGTCTACGTGCTGAACGACGCGGACGTCCAGTTCGCGCTGGTCGAGGACCAGGAGCAGGTCGACAAGATGCTGGAGATCCGGGAACGCTGCCCCCGGCTCCTGCACATCGTCTACGACGACCCGCGGGGACTGCGCCACTACACGCAGGAGTTCCTGCACAGCTACGACGAGATCCAGGCGCTGGGTCGGGCGCACCACGACGCCCACCCCGACTTCTTTCCTTCGGCGGTCGCCGAAGCGCAGCCGGACGACGTCGCCGTGATGATCTACACGTCCGGGACCACCGGCAAGCCGAAGGGCGTGTGCCTGACGCACGACGCGCTGATCGCCGCCGCGCGCGGCGGCGTCCAGTTCGACCGGCTGACGCCCGACGAGGACGTGCTGTCCTACCTGCCGATGGCCTGGATCGGCGACCACCTGTTCTCGTACTGCGAGGCGCTGGTCGCCGGCTTCACCATCAACTGCCCGGAATCCGGGGACACGGTGATGACCGACCTGCGCGAGATCGGCCCGACGTTCTACTTCGCGCCGCCGCGCGTCTTCGAGAACCTGTTGACGCAGGTGACGATACGCATGGAGGACGCGGGGGCGCTGAAGCGCCTGGCGTTCCGCTACTTCATGAACGTGGCGCGCCGCTGCGGCGCCGAGATCCTGGACGGCAAGGGCGGCGTGTCGCTCGCCGACCGCGTGCTCTACGGGCTGGGCAAGATTCTCATCTACGGCCCGCTGCGCAACGTGCTCGGCATGAGCCGGATCCGCGTGGCGTACACGGCCGGAGCGGCCATCGGGCCCGACCTGTTCCGCTTCTACCGCTCCATCGGCATCAACATGAAGCAGCTCTACGGCGCGACCGAGACCTGCGCCTACGTCTGCCTGCAGCCCGACGGCGACATCAAGCTCGACTCGGTGGGCAAGCCGGCGCCGGGCGTCGAGGTGAAGATCGCCGACAGCGGCGAAGTGCTGGTGCGCAGCCCAGCGATGCTGAAGGAGTACTACAAGCGCCCGGACGCCACCGCCGAGTCGATCGACGGCGAAGGCTACTTCCACACCGGCGACGCCGGCATCTTCGACCCGGACGGCCACCTCAAGATCATCGATCGCGCCAAGGACGTCGGCAAGCTGGCCAACGGCGCGCTGTTCGCGCCGAACTACGTCGAGAACAAGCTCAAGTTCTTCTCCCACATCAAGGAGGCGGTCACCTTCGGCCACGGCCGCGAGCAGGTGTGCGCGTTCATCAACATCGACATGTCGGCCGTCGGCAACTGGGCGGAACGGCGCGGCATACCGTACTCGGGCTACACCGACCTCGCCGGCCGCGTGGAGGTCGGCGACCTGATCCAGGAGTGCGTCGAGAAGGTGAACGCCGAGCTGGCGCACGACCCCGTGCTCTGCCACTCGCAGGTGCGCCGCTTCCTCGTGCTGCACAAGGAGCTCGATCCCGACGACGACGAGCTCACCCGCACCCGCAAGGTGCGCCGCGGTTTCATCGCCGAGAAGTACGCGGTGCTCACCGACGCGCTCTACGGCGGCAGGGAGCACCAGTTCATCGAGACCCAGGTGAAGTTCGAGGACGGCCGCGTCGGCGCCATCAGCGCCGACCTCCGGATCCGCGACGCCAGGGTCTTCGATCCCGTCGCGGCGGCGGCCTGACCGCCATGGCCGAGCCATCGATGCGGGACCGGATCACGCTGCACGACAGCATCGGTGCGATGGAGGCCGACTTCACCGGCATGACGTTCACGACCGAGGCCGAGGTCGAGGAGTTCTACGACGAGGTGGACCGCCGGATGGAGGCCACCGGCAAGCGCTGGTACTTCCTCGTGATCTACACCGACTGCGTCATCGTGCCCGAAGTCTGGGACCGCTTCGCCGCTCGCGGGAAGATCACCAACATCAAATACGGGCTCGGCACGGTGCGGGTGGGCACCAGCGCCGGGACGCGGGAGGCGATCCGCCAGCGCGCGCAGCGCGAGATGTTCCGCGCCAACATCTACGACACCCGCGACCAGGCGATCCTCGCGCTGGGCGAGATGCGCAAGCGGCGGGAGACGCTCGGCGGGGCGGCGGCGGCGGGCTCCGGCGAGACGCAGACCATCCTCAGCGTCGAGGAGATCCACCTCAACTTCGGCGGCGTCAAGGCGATCACCAACGTCGGGTTCGCGGTCAACCGCGGCGAGATCTCGTCGATCATCGGCCCCAACGGCGCCGGCAAGAGCTCGATGCTCAACGTCATCAGCGGCTTCTACCGCCCCTCGCGCGGCCGGATCTACTACGAGGGCAAGGACCGCACCCACCTCGCGGCGCACGACGTCGCCCGGCTGGGTTTCGCGCGCACGTTCCAGAACATCGCGCTGTTCAAGGGCATGACGACGCTCGACAACATCATGACCGGGCGCTCGCTGAAGATAAAGGGCAACTTCCTGACCGACGCGCTGTACTGGGGGTTCGCGCAGAAGGAGGAGACGGCACAGCGCGAGCGCGTCGAGAGGATCATCGACTTCCTGGAGATCCAGGCGGTCCGCAAGACGCCGGTGGGCCGATTGCCCTACGGCCTGCAGAAGCGCGTCGAGCTCGCGCGGGCGCTGGCGATGGAGCCCAAGGTGCTGCTGCTCGACGAGCCGATGGCGGGCATGAACGTCGAGGAGAAGGAGGACATGGTCCGCTTCATCCTCGACGTCAACGACCAATGGGGCACGACGATCATCCTGATCGAGCACGACATGGGCGTCGTGATGGACATCTCCGATTTCGTCGTGGTGATGGACCACGGCGGCAAGATCGCCGAGGGCACGCCGGGCGAAGTGAAGTCGGATCCGGTCGTGATCCGCGCCTACCTGGGCGCGCACTGAAGAGACAGGGCCACCGATGAACTGGCAATTTTTCGTCGAAGTGCTGGTCAGCGGGCTGCTCGCCGGCATCATGTACTCGCTGGTGGCGCTCGGCTTCGTGCTGATCTACAAGGCCTCCGGGGTCTTCAACTTCGCGCAGGGCGCGATGGTGTTCTTCGCCGCGCTGACGTTCGTGTCGCTGGTCGAGCGCGGGATGAACTTCTGGATCGCCGTCGTGGTCACGCTGGCAGTGATGGTGGTGGTGGGGATCGCGATCGAGCGGCTGGTGCTGCGACCCCTGGTCAACCAGCCGCAGATCACGCTGTTCATGGCCACGATCGGGCTGACCTTCGTCCTGGAGGGGCTCGCCCAGCTCCTCTGGGGGTCGCAGCCCCACGGACTCGAGCTCGGGATTCCCGACGTGCCGATACAGTGGCTCGCCGACAACGCGAACATCAATATCAGCCAGTTCGACGTGTTCGCGGGACTGATCGCCGGCGCGCTGGTCGCCGGACTGGCGGTGTTCTTCCAGACGACGCGCATCGGCCGCGCGCTGCGCGCCGTGGCCGACGACCATCAGGCGGCGCTTGCGGTGGGCATTCCGCTCCGGCAGATCTGGGCGATCGTGTGGGCGGTGGCCGGCTTCGTCGCGCTGGTGGCGGGGCTCATGTGGGGGGCGCGCAACGGCGTGCAGTTCGCGCTGACGTTCATCGCCCTGAAGGCGCTGCCGGTGCTGATCCTGGGCGGCTTCGAGTCGGTCGCCGGGGCGATCGTCGGCGGGCTCATCATCGGCGCGTCGGAGAAGCTCGCCGAGGTCTATCTCGGCCCCTACGTCGGCGGCGGCATCGAGTCCTGGTTCCCGTACGTGCTCGCGCTGGCCTTCCTGCTGATTCGGCCCGAGGGGCTGTTCGGCGAGCGGCGCATCGAGCGGGTCTAGGAGAGGCGAGTCGTGCTCTATCGCGAAGCAGGCCAGTTCAAGACCACCTACGCCGCCGATCAGCAGGTGTTTCCGATCCGGCAGGATCGCATCGCCGTCGCGGCGCTGCTCGTCGTCGCCTTCGTCGGCGTGCCGCTGTTCGCCAACCAGTACTGGCTGTCGGCGATCCTGACGCCGTTCCTGATCCTGGCGCTGGCCACGCTGGGGCTGAACATCCTCACCGGCTACGCGGGCCAGCTGTCGCTGGGCACCGCGGCGTTCATGGCGGTGGGGGCCTTCATGGCGTACAACTTCGCGCTGCGCCTGCCGTGGATGCCGATCCTCGTGTCGTTCATGCTGGCCGGCCTGTGCGCCGCCGCCGTCGGCATCGTCTTCGGGCTGCCGTCGCTGCGCATCAAGGGCTTCTACCTCGCCGTCGCCACGCTGGCCTGCCAGTTCTTCGTGCTGTGGGCGCTGCAGCGCGTCGGCTGGTTCACCAACGACAGCGCATCCGGCGTGATCACCGCGCAGAAGATGGTGATCCTCGGCTACACCTTCGAGTCGCCGGCGGACAAGTACATGCTGACCCTCTGCGTCGTCGCGGTGCTCGCGGTGCTGGCCAAGAACATGCTGCGCAGCGAGACCGGGCGCAAGTTCATGGCGGTGCGCGACATGGACATCGCCGCCGAGGTGATCGGCATCCGGATGATGCAGACCAAGCTGCTGGCCTTCGGGATCAGCTCGTTCTATTGCGGTGTCGCCGGCGCGCTGTACGCCTACGCCTACCTCGGCACCGTCGAGCCCGAGGCGTTCAACCTCGACCTGTCGTTCCGGATCCTGTTCATGGTGATCATCGGCGGCGTGGGCAGCATCCTCGGCTCGTTCATGGGCGCCGCGTTCATCGTGCTGCTGCCGATCTTCCTCAACACCGTCGCGGGGCCGATCGAGCACCTGCTCGGCATCACGCTGCCGTCCGGGCTGATGTCCAACCTGGAACTGATCGTCTTCGGGGCGCTGATCATCTTCTTCCTGATCGTCGAGCCGCACGGCCTCGCCCGGCTGTGGCAGATCGGCAAGGAGAAGCTGCGCCTGTGGCCGTTTCCGCACTGATGCGGCGTCGCCGCGCGATCCGCAGCGGCCCGCATGGACGTACCGTTGTTGCCGGGGGTAGTCGTTGACGACGGGTTCCGGCTTGGCGCTGCCGCGCAAGCCGGGCCCGATGACCAGGATGTTGTCCTAGGAGGAACACCATGATTTCGAAGCACCTCAAGTCGGCCCTGCTGGGCGTCGCGATGCTGGGTGTCGCGGCGACGGGCCAGGCGCAGAACGAGCAGTTCATCCCGATGGCCGGGTACTGGGTCGGGCCCTTCGCGGCCGGGGGATCCGGCATCTACGGCGGGTTCATCGATTACCTCAACATGATCAACGCCCGCGACGGCGGCGTGAACGGGGTCAAGCTCACCTACGAGAAGTGCGAGCACGAGTACAACAACGCGCGCGGCGTCGAGTGCTACGAGCGGCTGAAGAAGAAGGGGCCGACCGGCGCGTCGGTGTTCCACACGCTGTCGACCGGCATCACCTACTCGATCCTCGACAAGGCCACCGCGGACAAGATCCCGCTGATCACGATCGGCTACGGCCGCACCGACACGAGCGACGGCCGCGTGTTCCCCTACGTCTTCCCGCTGGTGACCAACTACTGGTCGCAGAACACCGCCAAGATCAAGTTCATCGGGTCGCGGGAAGGCGGGATGGACAAGCTCAAGGGCAAGAAGATCGTGAACATCTATCACGACTCGGCCTACGGCAAGGAAACCATCCCGGTGCTGGACGCGCAGGCCAAGACCTACGGCTTCACCGTCACCCACATCCCGGTGCCGACTCCGGGCAACGAGCAGGGCGCGCAGTGGCTGCAGGTCCGCCAGATCAAGCCCGACTGGGTGATCCTCCGCGGCTGGGGGGTGATGAACCCGACGGCGCTGAAGGCGGCGGCGAAGGTCGGCTTCCCGCGCGACCACATCGTCGGCGTCTGGTGGTCGGGCGCCGAAGAGGACACGATCCCCGCCGGCGACGCGGCCAAGGGCTACATCGCGGCAGGGTTCAACGTCGCGGGTGCGAACTTCCCGGTGGTGCAGGAGATCAAGAAGGCCGTCTACGCGAAGGGCAAGGGCGAGATGGAGGACCAGGCGCGCATCGGCTCGATCTACTACAACCGCGGCGTCGTCCACGGCATCATCACCGTCGAGGCGATCCGCACCGCGCAGGCGAAATACGGCAACAAGCCGCTGACGCCCGAGCAGGTGCGCTGGGGCATCGAGAACCTCAACATCACCGAGGCGCGGCTGAAGGACCTGGGGGCGGCGGGCTTCATGCAGGCGCTGAAGGTCAGCTGCGCCGATCACGAGGGCGGCGGCGCGGTCAAGTTCCAGCAATGGGACGGCAAGCAGTGGAAGGTGATCACCGACTGGATCCAGCCCGACAAGCAGCTGGTGCGCGGGATGATCGAGGCGTCGGCGGCTGCCTACGCCAAGGAAAAGAACATCACGCCGCGCGACTGCAGCAAGGAGGGCTGAAGCTGCGCCCGGGGCGCGACGGCACCGCCGCCGCGTCCCGGTGACCGAAGGACCGGACGGCGGATGTTCCGTCGTTCGCGCCCAGCCAACGCCCACGGGTTCCCTATGCCTGCCGCCCCTGCCGCCAAGACCGACGTCGCGTCCTACCTCTCGGTCAACAACATCGAGGTCATCTACGACCACGTGATCCTGGTGCTGAAGGGCGTGTCCCTGCAGGTCGAGGAGGGCAGCATCGTCGCCCTGCTCGGCGCCAACGGCGCCGGCAAGACGACGACGCTGAAGGCCATCTCCAACCTGCTGCGCGCCGAGCGCGGCGACGTGACCAAGGGCACGATCGAGTTCATGGGCCAGCGCGTCGACCAGCGCACGCCCAACGAGCTGGTGCGCATGGGCGTGTGCCAGGTGATGGAGGGCCGGCACTGCTTCCAGCACCTGACGGTCGAGGAGAACCTGCTGACCGGGGCCTTCACGCGCAGCATCAGCCGCGCCGACCTCAAGGCCGACCTCGAGCTGGTCTACACGTACTTCCCGCGGCTCAAGGAGCGGCGCGGCAGCCAGTCGGGCTACACCTCGGGCGGCGAGCAGCAGATGACCGCGATCGGCCGGGCGCTGATGGCGCGGCCGAAGATGATCCTGCTCGACGAGCCGTCGATGGGCCTCGCGCCGCAGCTGGTCGAGGAGATCTTCGAGATCGTCCGCGACCTCAACACCAAGGAGCGCGTGTCGTTCCTGCTCGCCGAGCAGAACACGATGGTGGCGCTGCGCTTCGCCGACTACGGCTACATCCTGGAGAACGGGCGGGTGGTGATGGACGGGGCCGCGCAGGATCTCGCGCAGAACGAGGACGTCAAGGAGTTCTACCTCGGGCTGTCGACGGCGGGGCGGAAGTCGTTCCGCGACGTCAAGCACTACCGCCGCCGCAAACGCTGGCTGGCTTAGGGCCGACCTCGACCCACCGCGACATTCCCGCCCGCCGGCTACTTCGTACCGCCGCCGCACCGCCATGGACATCGACGCGTTCCGCCGCGTTTGCGCGGCACTTCCCGGCGCGACCCGCGACGTCAAGTGGGGCAACGACGAGGTCTACTCGGTGGGTGGCAGGATGTTCGCCGTGTTCCCGCTGGCCGACGGCAGGGCGGCCACGCTTTCGTTCAAGTGCGAGCCCGCCCGCTTCCTGGAGCTCACCGATCAACCGGGGATCGTTCCCGCGCCGTACCTCGCGCGCGCGCACTGGGTGCAGCTGCACCGCGACGCGGCGCTCGGCGCGGCCGCCGTCCGGGCGCTGATCGAGCGCTCGCACGCACTCGTCCTCGCCCGACTCCCGCGAAAACTGCAGGCCGAGCTCGCCGGTGCCGCGCCCGCCCGCCCGAAAGCCCGACGATGACCGACCATTTCGATTCGCTCGAGACCCGCGACCCCGAGCTGCGCGAGCGGGCGCTGCTGGCGCAGCTGCCGCGGCAGATCGCGCACGCCAAGGCCCACGCGCCGGCCTACGCCAAGGCCCTCGCCGGCGTGGACGCCGCTGCGGTCGCCACCCGCGCCGCGCTCGCGCAGCTGCCGGTGACGCGCAAGTCGGCGCTGCTCCTGCAGCAGCGCGCCGCCCGGCCGTTCGGCGGTTACGCCACGACCGCCTGGGGCGCTGCGGCCCGCGTCTTCGCCTCGCCCGGGCCGATCTACGAGCCGGAAGGGCGCACCGTCGACCACTGGCGCCTGGCGCGCGCGCTGTTCGCCGCGGGATTCCGCGCCGGCGATCTCGTGCACAACTGCTTCTCCTACCACTTCACGCCGGCGGGCTCGATGCTCGAAACCGGCGCCCACGCCCTCGGCTGCACGGTGTTTCCGGGCGGCGTCGGCCAGACCGAGCAGCAGGTGCAGGCGATCGCCGACCTCCGGCCGCAGGGCTACGTGGGGACGCCTTCGTTCCTCCGGATCATCCTCGACAAGGCCGACGAGCTGGGCGTGGCGCTGCCCAGTCTCGTCAAGGCGCTGGTGTCGGGCGAGGCGTTTCCGGCGAGCCTGCGCGACGCGTTGCAGGCGCGGGGTATCGCCGGCTACCAGGTCTACGCCACCGCGGACGTTGGTTCGATCGCCTACGAAACACCGGCGCGCGAGGGCCTCGTCGTCGACGAGGGCGTGCTGCTGGAGATCGTCCGCCCGGGCACCGGGGACCCGGTGCCGTCCGGCGAAGTGGGCGAGGTCGTCGTCACCGCGCTGTTCAATCCGGACTATCCGCTGATCCGCTTCGGCACCGGCGACCTGTCGGCGGTGCTGCCTGGTGCGAGCCCCTGCGGCCGCACCAACGTCAGGATCAAGGGCTGGCTCGGCCGCGCCGACCAGACGACCAAGATCAAGGGCATGTTCGTCCACCCGGCGCAGGTCGCCGCGATCGTCAGCCGGCATCCGGAGATCGCCAGGGCGCGACTGGTCGTCGACCACGACGCCGGCGCGGACCGGATGACGCTGCACGTCGAGGTCGGCGGCGCGGGCGTCGATGCTCCCGGTGTCGTCGCGACGATACGCGAGGTCACCAAGCTGCGCGGCGAGGTCCGGGCGCGCGCCCCGGGCGAATTGCCGAACGACGGCAAGGTCATCGACGACCTCCGCAAGTACGACTGAGAAGTCGTGAATAAATCTACTGCGCGTCCCGATGGCTGCGTTGCGCGGTGCTCGTTCCTCGCCTATCTCGATGATATGTCTCGTCGCTGCGCTCCGTGCGCCTTGCCCTCGGGCCGCTCGCGACGATTTCTTCACGACTTCTGAGACCCTGAGCCGCCGCCGCGGGCTCACCTGCGGCGGCCCCGGGGGTGCCGCCGTGCTAGCATCTGCCGCTCGATCTTCGCCGTGCCCTCGCTGCCTTTGGCTCCTGCCCCGCCCCCTGTCGACCCGTTGGCGCCGCTGACCGAAGCCACGCTGCGGTCGATCGCGGCCGGTGGCGTCGTGCGCAGCTACGCGCGCAACACGGTGCTGATCAACGAGGGCGATCTCGGCGACTCGCTGTTCATCGTGCTCTCCGGCAAGGTCAAGGTGTTTGCCAGCAACGTCGCCGGCAAGGAAGTGGTGATCGACTTCCACGGCCCCGGCGAGTACGTGGGCGAGATGTCGCTCGACGGCTCGCCGCGCTCGGCGTCGGTGATCACGATGGAGCCGACGTCCTGCGCGGTGGTGAGTCGCGCGCAGTTTCGCGATTTCGTCCTCGCGCAGCCCGACTTCGCGCTGCACCTGATCGAGAAGCTGATCCACCGCGCCCGGCTCGCCACCGAGAACATGAAGAGCCTCGCGCTGTCCGACGTCTACGGCCGGCTGGTGCGGCTGTTGACTTCGCTCGCCGTCGAGGAGAACGGCCGGCAGACGGTCCCGGAGAAGCTCACCCAGCAGGACATCGCCGAGCGCGTCGGCTCGTCGCGCGACATGATCAGCCGGCTGATGAAGGACCTCGTCGCCGGGGGCTACCTCGCGGTCGAGGACCGCAGCATCACCCTGCTGCGCAAGCTGCCCCCGGCCTGGTAGCGGCGGTGCCCGCGCTGGCGGCCTTGAGCCGGGCTGCGCCGGCATGATCGAAAGACTCTCGGCTTCTCAGGCCCAGCGGACGATGCCGGTGTACGCGGTTGCCAGGACGACGGCGCCGAAGACCAGCCGGTACCAGGCAAAGGGCACGAAGTCGTGGTGGCTGACGTAGCGGATGAGCCAGCGGACGCAGGCGAAGGCCGAGACGAACGCGGCGACGAAGCCGACGCCGAACAGCGGGAGGTCGCTGCCCTGCAGCAGGTGGCCGTCCTTGTACAGCGTGTAGGCGGTGGCCGCGAACAGCGTGGGGACGGCGAGGAAGAACGAAAACTCGGTGGCCGCGGTCCGCGACAAACCGAACAGCATCCCGCCGATGATCGTCGCCCCCGACCGCGACGTGCCGGGGATGAGCGCGAAGCACTGCGCGCAGCCGACCTTGAAGGCGTCGAAGCTCGTCATGTCGTCGACGCTGGCCACACGGACGGCGCCCGGCTGCGTCTTCTGGCGGCGCTCCGCCCAGAGGATCACCAGCGCGCCGGCGACGAACGCGATCGCGACCGGAACCGGCGCGAACAGGTGGGCCTTGATCGCCTTGCCGAACAGGAACCCCAGCGCCGCGGCGGGAACGAAGGCGATGACGAGGTTGACGACAAAGCGCCGAGCGCGCGGGTCGGAGTCCAGGCCGCGGAGGACGCCGACGAAGCGCGTCCGGTATTCCCAGAGCACGGCGAGGATCGCGCCGGTCTGGATCACGATCTCGAACATCTTCGCCTGCTCGCCGGTGTAGTGCAGCAGCGATCCGGCGACGATGAGGTGGCCGGTGCTCGAGACGGGCAGGAATTCGGTCAGGCCTTCGACGACGCCGAGGACGATGGCAGAGGCGAGCGTGAGCTGTTCCAAGGGCAGGCCTGTGGGTTCGCGGTGAAGGGCAACGGCGAACCCGTCGGTCCGGTGGTGGGAGAGGAGGGCGAATTCTAAAGACTATCGGACGATCGTGCATCCCGCGTCCGATTGCACAGCGGGCTGCGGCACACCGGGGCGGCGGTGCCGTCGCCCCCGCGCGGGGCGGTTCGCACAGGACAGCGACAGCGCGACTTTGAGCTAACACAAAGGGAGCCGCGAAAAGCGGCCCGCGACCGCCGCGAACGCTCCACAAGCGTTGACCCCGGCGACGGAACGCCGCGATACTTGGGCATCCGACGGAAACGACCGCGTGCCGCCGCACGGCAAGCGCAGGGGGAGTGTCGCGAGGCGGGCCGGCGTCCGGCAAGGGCGGCGCGATGCGCCCCGTCCGAGCGGGACAAGCGGCAGTCTGCAAACACACCCGTGGCAACCCCACCCAGGCGCGACGAATCGCGGGGCGGTCGCTCCGCGGCATCGTAACCGGGAGGCGCAGGGCGCCCGCCCGGCAGACATCCACGCATCCCTTTTCCACTTCTGCGAGGTAGCCATGGCCAGTGACAACAAGAACGTCTACGTCTTCGGGGCAGCCCGGACCGACGGCGACGCCAAGATGAAGAACCTCCTCGGCGGCAAGGGCGCCAACCTCGCCGAGATGTGCCGGCTCGGCATCCGGGTGCCGTCGGGCTTCACCATCAGCACCGAAGTCTGTACGGTCTACACCCGGGACGGCGGCGATGCGGTGAAGAAGCTGATCGAGGCCGAGGTCCTGCAGGGCGTGGCCTTCGTCGAGAGCGAGATGGGCAAGCGCTTCGGCGACGCCGACGATCCGCTGCTGCTGTCGGTGCGCTCCGGCTCGCGGGCGTCGATGCCCGGGATGATGGACACGATCCTCAACCTCGGCCTCAACGACGAGGCGGTGGCGGGGCTCGCCCGCAAGACCAGGAACGAGCGCTTCGCCTGGGACTCGTACCGCCGCTTCGTGCAGATGTACGGTGACGTGGTCATGGGCCTGAAGCCGGTGGCGAAGGAGGATCACGACCCGTTCGAGGTGGTGATCGACGCGGTCAAGGAAGCGAAGGGCGTGCACCTCGACACCGAGCTCGGCACCGACGACCTGAAGGAACTGGTGCAGCGCTTCAAGGGGCTGATCCGCGCCCGCGTCGGCCGCGAGTTCCCGACCGACCCGTGGGAGCAGCTCTGGGGCGCGGTGATGGCGGTGTTCCAGAGCTGGGACAACGACCGTGCCAAGGTCTACCGCGAGTTGAACGACATCCCGGATTCCTGGGGCACTGCGGTCAACGTTCAGGCGATGGTGTTCGGCAACCTCGGCGACCACAGCGGCACCGGCGTGGCCTTCACCCGTGACGCGGCGACCGGCGAGGACCTGTTCAACGGCGAGTTCCTGGTCAACGCGCAGGGCGAGGACGTCGTCGCCGGCATCCGCACCCCGCAGCAGGTCACGCTCGAGGGGTCGCGGCGCTGGGCGCAGCTCGCGCTGGTGAGCGAGGAGGACCGGCGCACGAAGTTCCCGTCGCTCGAGGAGCTGATGCCCGACATCTACCGGCAGCTGCTCGCCGCCGAGACCAAGCTCGAACAGCACTATGCCGACATGCAGGACGTCGAGTTCACCATCCAGGAGGGCAACCTCTGGATGCTGCAGACCCGGAGCGGCAAGCGCACCGGCGCGGCGATGGTGAAGATCGCGATGGACATGCTGCGCCAGGGGATGATCGACGAGAAGGAGGCGCTGCGCCGCGTCAATCCGAGCGCCTCAACGAGCTGCTGCACCCGATCTTCGACCCGGTGGCGATCCGGAACGCGCGCTCGATCGCGCACGGCCTGCCGGCGTCGCCGGGGGCGGCCACCGGCCAGATCGTGTTCTTCGCCGACGAGGCCGAGGACTGGGCGCGCAAGGGCAAAGAGGTGATCCTGGTGCGGCAGGAGACCTCGCCCGAGGACCTGCGCGGCATGAGCGTCGCCAAGGGCATCCTCACCGCCCGCGGCGGCATGACCTCGCACGCGGCCGTGGTCGCGCGCGGCATGGGCAAGTGCTGCGTGTCGGGGGCCGGCGCCGTGCGCGTCGACTATCGCGCCCGGACGATGACGATCGGCAGCGAGGTCTACAACGAAGGCGACTGGCTGTCGCTCGACGGCTCGACCGGCGAGGTCTACCTCGGGCAGGTGCCGACCAAGGAAGCCGAGCTCACCGGCGACTTCGGCGCGCTGATGGAGCTCGCCGATCGCCACCGGCGGCTGGGCGTGCGCGCCAACGCCGACACGCCCGACGACGCGAAGGTCGCGCGCGCGTTCGGCGCCAAGGGCATCGGCCTGTGCCGCACCGAGCACATGTTCTTCGAGGGCGACCGGATCCGCGCGGTGCGCGAGATGATCCTGGCCGAGGACGAGGCCGGGCGCCGCAAGGCGCTGGCCAAGCTGCTGCCGATGCAGCGCGGCGACTTCGAGGGGCTGTTCCGCGAGATGAGCGGCCTGCCGGTCACCATCCGCCTGCTCGATCCGCCGCTGCACGAGTTCGTGCCGCACGACGAGGCCAACCAGAAGATCATGGCCCACGAGATGAACGTGCCGCTGGGCGTGATCAAGATGCGGGTCGACGACCTGCACGAGTTCAACCCGATGATGGGCCACCGCGGCTGCCGCCTCGGCATCACCTACCCCGAGATCACCGAGATGCAGACGCGGGCGATCATCGAGGCCGCGCTCAACATGAAGGCGCAGGGCTTCGACGTCCGGGCCGAGATCATGGTGCCGCTGGTGGGCACGGTGCGCGAGTTCAACGCGCAGGCGAAGGTCATCCGCGCGACCGCGGCGACGGTGTTCGCCGAGCGCGGCGCCGAGATCGAGTACCTGCTCGGCACGATGATCGAGACGCCGCGCGCGGCGCTGATCGCCGACAGCATCGGCGCGCAGGCGCAGTTCTTCTCGTTCGGCACCAACGACCTCACGCAGATGACGATGGGCTTCTCGCGCGACGACGCGGGCAAGTTCCTGCCCTCGTATCTCAAGGACGGGATGTACGAGCGCGACCCGTTCCAGTCGATCGACCAGAAGGGCGTCGGCCTGCTGGTGCAGATGGCCGTCGAGAAGGGCCGCTCGGCGCGTCCCGGCATCAAGCTCGGCATCTGCGGCGAGCACGGCGGCGACCCGGCGTCGATCGCCTTCTTCCACCGGGCCGGGCTCGACTACGTGAGCTGCTCGCCGTTCCGGGTGCCGATCGCCCGGCTGGCGGCGGCGCAGGCCGCGATCGACGGCGGCCAGTAGCCGGCAGTCCCGCCGCATCGACCCGTTCGCGCGCCGATCGCCGGCGCCGACGGGGCGCTGCGCGGCGGTCCTGTCATCCGCGCCCTGCGCGCGGATTCCGGTTCACTTCATGCCGGCCCGCAGTTCGACCAGCGCGTGGTCGAAGGCGTCGACGCGGATCAGCCCCAGTCGCGGATACTCGATGTCGATGATGACGTTCACCGCCACGGCCATCACCGCCGGGAACGCGATCATGTGGATCCAGTTGCGGGTCTTCCCGCTCGCCATGCCGTAGCCGGCCAGCAGTGCGCCGGCCAGCGCCAGTCCGCACAGCAGGACGAAGATGATCGGCGGCGGGTGCATCTCGCCTGCCATCGTGCGCGTGGTCGTGATGTCGAACATCTGGTTCAGCGCGGGCAGCAGCAGCATCGGGGCGCCCGGCTTGGCCCCCTCGGCCGCACTGGCGGCGACCGCTTCGCGCCAGATTTCGCCCTGCAGCACCGCCGACCGGGCGAGTTCCGCCTTGGCCGCGTCGATGTCCGGAAGCAGCCGGTACGCCGCGATCCTGGCATCCAGGTAGCGCCGGAACAGGTCCCGCAGCGCCGGTTGCGCGCCGGCGGGCAGCAGGTCGAGCCGCAGGTAGGCGGTGCCGATGTCGTTGGTCTCCTCGACGATCAGGCTCCGCCGCTCGTCGAACCGCCCGGCCGCGCCCGAGAAGGTGAAGGCGATGAGCAGGCCCAGCAGCGCGAACACCGCGCCGTCGACGGCGCCGGTGCCCGAATGCGCACCCTCCGGGTCCTGAGCCATCCGGTGGATGCCGAACCGCCGGCCGAGATCGAGACACAGCAGCATGCCGGCAAACAGCGCCAGCGAGATCGCCAACAGGAACGAGGTATAGATCATTCCATTCTCCGGACGGAGTCGGTTCGAGTGCCAGCGTCGCCGCGCGACGGCGCCGCACGGTCGGAACGGCCAGGGGAACGGTGGCGGCTTACTGCCTCAGGCCGTATCCCATCGACTGCGGCAGCCACAGCACGATCTGCGGAAACAGCACCATCAGGAACAGCAGTGCGAACAGCATCACGAGGAACAGCCAGCCCTCCCGCATCATGTCGCGGATGGAGATGCCGGTGAGCGCGTTGGTGACGAACAGCAGCATGCCGAACGGCGGCGTCACCAGCCCGATCATCATGTTCACCACCACGACGACGCCGAAGTGGACGAGGTCGATGCCCAGCAGCTTCGCCGCCGGCAGCAGCATCGGCACGAACACCAGCAGCATCACCGAGACGTCGAGAAAGCAGCCGAGCACCAGGAAGACCGCGTTGACCAGCAGCAGGAACTGCAGCTGCGACAGGTCCATCGAGTCGACCCACAGCGCCAGCGACTGCGGCACGCCCTCGGAGGTGAACGCGTAGTTCAGCATGAACGCGCCGGCGATGATCATCGTGATCACCGCGCTCGAACGCGTGGACTCCAGGAACACCGAGTACAGCGTGCGCCAGGAGAGCGCACGGTAGACGACGCCCGCCAGCAGCAGCGCGTGCAGCGCCGCCACGGCCGCCGCCTCGGTCGGCGTGAACGCACCGGTGTAGATGCCGGTGAGCAGCACGATCGGCAGCGACAGCGGCAGCGCGCCCCGCCAGAGGATCTGCGGGTAGTCGCGCAGCGGCACCGGCGCGTCGCGGGGCATGTTGCGCCTGGTGGCGATGATCTGCACGGCGATCATCAGCACCACCGCCATCAGCAGCCCCGGGACGACGCCGGCGAGAAACAGCGCCCCGACCGAGGCACCGGACACCAGCGCGTAGAGCACCATCGGGATCGACGGCGGGATGATCGGGCCGATGGTGGCGCTGGCGACCACGACCGCGCCGGCGAAGCCCGGCGAGTATTCGGGCTTCTTCAGCATCTGCTTGATCGTCACCAGCCCGGGGCCCGCCGCGTCGGCGATCGCGCTGCCGCTCATCCCCGAGAAGACGACACTGACCAGGATGTCGACCTGGGCCAGCCCGCCGCGCAGCCGGCCCACCAGAATGCGGCAGAAGTCGAAGATGCGCTCGCTGATGGTTCCCGCGTTCATCAGGTTCGCCGCCAGGACGAACAGCGGCACGGCCAGCAGCACGTAGCTGTTGTACAGGCCGTTCAGGATCTGCTCGGCGGCGAGACCCATGTCCTGCCCCTTGACGGCGAGGTAGGCGATGCCGGCGGCCAGCATCGAGAAGGCGATGGAGGCGCGCAACACCATGCCGGCGGCCAGCACCGCCAGCAGCGTCCACAGGGGCAGCGTCAATCGACCTCCGCGGAACGCCCGCGCAGCAGCGCCGCGACGTGCACGATGCTGCGCACGACGAGCGCGAGCAGCAGCAGCACGAAGGGGACGAACACCCAGCTGAACGGCAGGCCGAGCACCGGCGTCCCCTCACGCGCCATGAAGCGCACGTAGTCCCAGCTGCCCGGCAGCGCGTAGGCGGCCAGCGCGCCGATGATCACGCTGCCCAGCAGGAGCATCCCGCGCCGGGTGCGCTTGCCCACGCCGTTGTAGACGAGGTCGAACATCACGTGTTCCTTCGCCGGCACCATGAAGGCCGCCGCCCACAGGATGACCCAGACGTAGAGGATCACCGCCAGCTCGTCGGTCCACGGCAACGGGCGGTCGAACCCGAAGCGGGCGGTGATCTGGACGATGAACGTCAGGAACAGCGCGGCGAACAGGCCGACGCCGACGGCGTCCGCCCCGCGCTTCAGCCAGACGCGCATCGGCACTTACTTGGTCGCGTTGATGCGCTCGAGTATTCCCTGCGGCCAGACCTTGGCGTACTCCGAAGCGAGGTAGACGCCCTGCACGTGCTTGCGGAACGCGTCGACGTCGGGGGTCGCGACCTGCAGGCCCTGCTGCTTGAAGAAGTCGACCAGCTGGCCTTCCTCCTTGATGCGGTTCTCGTTGTTGTACTGCGCCGCGGCCACGGCGGCCGCCTTGACCTTCTGCTTCTGCGCGGGCGTCAGCGCGTTCCAGGTCTTGTTGGCGATCGACAGGAAGATGCCGTCGACGAGGTGGCCGGTCAGGACCAGCTGCTTGGTGACTTCGTAGAACTTGGCGGCGCGCACCGAGGGCAGCGGGTTGTCCTGGCCGTCGATGGTGCCGGTCTTGAGGCCCAGGTAGACCTCGCCGAACGCCAGCGGCGTGGCCGTCGCGCCCAGCGCCTCGCCGAGGAACAGCCATTCCTTCGACCCCGGCATGCGCAGCTTCACGCCCTTGAGGTCGGCCGGCGTCTTCACGTTGCGCACCTCGCGCAGGTTGACCTGCCGCGTGCCGAGGTAGATGGTCGACAGCACGGTCACGTCCATCTTGTCCGAGACCGGCTTGAACATCTGCTCGCCGATCGGGCCGTTGAACACCTTCTGCATGTGGTCCGGATCGCGAATGATGTAGCCGGCGGTGAAGATCGAGAACTCCGGCACCAGCTTGGCGATGTCGAACGCCGAGATCGTCGCCAGTTCCAGGTTGCCGCGGGCCATCGCGGCCGGCTCGGTCCCCTGCTTGAACAGCGTGGCATTGAGGTTGATCTGGACGTCGAACTCGCCGGGCGCGCTCTTGTCCAGCGACTCCTTGAACACCGTCCACATCTTGGCGTGCCAGTCGTCGGGCACCGCCGGCGTCGAGATGCGCAGCGGCACCTTGTTCTGCGCCAGTGCGACGGGCGGCAAGCCGCCGACGAGAATCAACGCGGCACCGGCTGCAAGCAGGCCGCGGCGCACGAGGGAGAGGTTCATGATCGTTTCCTTGTGGTGGTCAGTCGGGTCGACGGGTGACGCGGAAGGCCGCGTCGCGAAACGCCGGGAGCGCTGGCGCGCCGCCGCCCCGGCCGCGCGCACCCGTGAAGGATCGCATCCGGAAGGCGTCGGCGCCAAGGTCCGCGACACTCCGGACACCATCCGCTGCGCGCCGCAAGGCCACGCCAGGACGCTGAACGCACGCTAACATGTCACCACGCCGGAGTCAATGTCCGGCGCCTCGCGCGGGCGGTCTGCGTCCTCGGGCAGCGCCTCTCAGCCCGTCTTCGACTGGTTGAGTATCGCCAGCGCCTGCGACACGAGGTCCCCGCTGCCCTGCGGCACCTGGCCCTGCGGCGTCATCTGGTCGATGAGCTGCGGCAGCACCGACGCGAGGCCGCCGGCGGCTTCGCCCTGGCCGATGCCGAGCTGCTGCGCGAGCTGTCCCAGCTGGCCCTGGCCCAGCACCTGCTGCAGGGCGTCGGCCGAGATCGGCTGGTTCTCGCCGGTGGACACCCACGACTGGGCCTGCTCGGCGTAGCCCGCCTGCTGGAACTTGCCCAGGATGCCCTCGATGCCGCCGTTCTGCTGCAGCATCTGCAGCGCCAGCTGCAGCAGCGGACTCTGCTGCGGCTGCGCACCGCCGCCGCCGCCCATCATGCCGCCCAGCACGTTGCCCAGCAGTCCGTCCAGCAATCCCATGATCGACTCCTCGTTGGTTGACGCGGAAGTACGGCGCTTCGCGCGCGGTGGATGCCGGCCGGGGCCGGCGCCGGTCACGCGCCGCGGGTGCGCACGTGCAGATGGGCCTCGGCCGCCGGGTAGCCGGCGGCGCCGAAGGTCGCGCGTATCGTCTTGTTGGTGTCGAAGTAGACCTGCCAGTAGTGCGCGGTGTTGCAATACGGGCGGACGGCGAGGACCGGTCCGCGCTCGTTGAAGCTCAGGATCTCGACGTCGGGCTTGGGCTCGGCGACGACGTTGGGGATCTTCGGCAGCGACTCCTTCAAGCGGCGGATCGCGTCGTCGGGATCGACGCTGTGGTCGAGCTGCGCGCTGAGCTCGACGCGGCGGTAGGGGTTGTGCGAGAAGTTCTTGATCGTGCCGCCCATGATCTTGGCGTTGCCGACCATCGTCTGCACGTTGTCGGGCGTGTCGATGGTCGTGGTGAAGAGTCCCAGCACGCGGACCGTCCCCTCGACTTCGCCGGCGACGACGTAGTCGCCGACCTTGAACGGGCGCAGCACCAGGATGAAGGCGCCGGCGGCGAAGTTCGACAGCAATCCGCCCCAGGCGGCGCCGATCGCGACGCCCAGGCCCGCGACCAGCGCGGCGAACGAGGTCGTCTCGACGCCGAAGTAGCCGAGGATGGCGACGACCAGGATGATGTTCAGCGCGACGGAGAGGACCGAGCCGATGTACCGGATGACCGTCGGCTCGACCTTCTGCCGCTCCAGCGCGCGCATGATGAGATTCGAGGCCATGCCGATCAGCCAGCGGCCGACGATGTAGACGGCGATGGCGCCGAGCACCTTGAGCCCGAAGGCGATCAGCATCGGTTTGGCGGTTTCGAACCAGTCCTGGAAGCGTTCCATTGCGAATGTCCCTGTGCGTGATCGATGTTCGTTGGCGGGCGGGGGCGGCCCGTGCCCGCGAGAGCGCGCATTCTGCAAGGATTCGGCGCCCGGGGCAACTCCGCCGCGTCGCCGGAAAGCCGCCGGCGGGGATGCGGTCAGAATCCGTGAAGGGATATATCGCGGGGGGGGGGGTGGGGCGGGGTGGCGCTTCCCTCCTCTCCGCCGGCCCCGCCGGGCGGGGCGGGCCGCCGGGTGGGCGCGCCGGCCTTGCCGCTCGCGACGATTTCTTCACCGGTTCTCAGCCGTCGTGCAGGCCCAGCTCGGAGAGCAGCCTGGCGACCGTCGCCTCGAGTCGTGCGATCTGCGCCTGGAGCGCGGCGACGTTCGCCTTGAGCGCGGCGATCTCGGTGACGGCAACGTAGGCTTCGGATTCGACGGGACCGGCGACGGCGAGCGTCTCCGGCGCCGGCGGACCCGACAGCAGGTGCGTCCAGCGCGTCTCGCGGGCGCCGGGTTGGCGCGGCAGCTCGACGACCAGGCCACCGGCCGGGCGCGTCGCGAGCTCGTCGAGAAAGCCTTCGACCGCGGAGACGTCGGCGAAGCGGTGCAGGCGGTCGCTGTTGAGGCGCAACTCGGCGACGGTCTGCGGTCCGCGCAGCATCAGCACGGCGAGCAACGCCACCGCCTGCGACGGGACGCCCAGCACCCGCTCGATGTTGTGCGCATAGCGCATCACCCGCCCGCCGCTGGTCTCGACCACGAACGACAGCGACTTCAGGTGGTCGACGCAGGCCTGCACCTCGGCGTCGGTGGCGTTGAGGATCGGATCGCGGCTGGTCTTCTGGTTGCAGCCCGCGGCGAGCGCGTTCAGCGTCAGCGGATACGCGTCGGGCACCGTGTGCTGTTTTTCGGCCAGGACGCCGAGCACGCGGGTTTCGAGCAGCGAGAGGGCGGGCAGCGTCATGGCGGCGTTCGGCGGGAAGGTGGCGCGGTCGATCGACGCGCGGGACCCCGAGTGTAACCGCCCGCCGTCAGGACGCCGATCCCGGCCCGCGGGCGGTGTCGGTCCTGCGGTGTCGCTGCGCCGGCTATTTCCTGCAGACCGCCTTGACCACGAGGTCCGCCGAGCTGCCGGCGGGCTCCTTCAGATACTCGACCTTGGACGCGCGATTGCGGGCGAAGACCTTGTTGCTGGCCTCGTCCTCGTACAGCGTGACCTCGAGGCCGGCGGCGGTCCCGTCGGCGCATCGGACGCGCATCCGGCTCTTCATCGTCGTGATCGCGCCGCCCGAGGTCTCCAGCGGGGCCTTGATCTCGGTTCGATAGGTGACCGTCCAGATCCCCCCGCTCGACCTCTTGCTCGCGACGTCGAGAAACACCTTGTTGCCGTTGGCGGTCTCGCCGACGGGCTGCCAATCCGGCTTGGCGGCGAGCGAACCGGTCGCGACGACGGCCAGGGCGACGAACAGCAGTGCGCGCATCACGTTCTCCTCTCGGTGATCGGGGCCGGACGGCGGCGTCCGGCAACGGTGTCGACGGCACGACGATACCGCATTCCCGGGCGGTACTGGGGCGGGTCGCCGCCTTGTCGCCTGGCACCCGGTCGACGGGGATGAAGCCGGCGGCGGGGGGCGGCGGTGGCCCGCGGAGTGGCGCGCTGCTATCGTAGAGGGCTTCGGCCGGCATCGGGCGCTCCTGCATCGGGGGCGTGCCGCGACACGCTGGCTGCACGAGGAAACCATGGGCAATGCGACCGAAGTGACCAACATGGCGCTGTTCTGCGATTTCGAGAACATCGCGCTGGGCGTGCGCGACGCCAACTACGAGAAATTCGACATCGGCAAGGTGCTGGAGCGCCTGCTGCTGAAGGGCAGCATCGTCGTCAAGAAGGCGTATTGCGACTGGGACCGCTACAAGGCGTTCAAGGCGCCGATGCACGAGGCGTCGTTCGAGCTGATCGAGATACCGCACGTCCGCCAGTCCGGCAAGAACTCCGCCGACATCCGCATGGTCGTCGACGCGCTCGACCTCTGCTACACCAAGGCGCACGTGGAGACCTTCGTGATCATCAGCGGCGACTCCGACTTCTCGCCGCTGGTCTCCAAGCTGCGCGAAAACAACAAGATCGTGATCGGCGTCGGTGTCAAGAACTCCACCTCGGACCTGCTGATCGCCAACTGCGACGAGTTCATCTTCTACGACGACCTCGTGCGCGAGCGGAAGAAGCCGGCGGCGCGGCGTGCGCCGGCCAAGACGCCATCGGCCGGCCGCACCAAGGCGGGCGCCAAGACGGCGGCGGCCGCAGCGGTGGCAGCGCCGGCGCCGGCGGCCGAAGCGACCGAAGCGGGCGAGACGGCGACCGAGGCGGTCGTGGCCGGGACGGGCACGGCCGAGAAGGGCGAAAGGGACCCCGAGCAACGCAAGCAGCAGGCCGTGGACATCATCGTCAGCACGGTCGAGGCGTTGGCGACCGAGCGCGGCGGCGACGAGCGGATCTGGGGCTCGATGGTCAAGCAGGCGATGAAGCGGGTGCGGCCCGGCTTCAACGAGGCCTACTACGGCTTCCGGTCGTTCAATTCGATGCTCGAGGAGGCGGAGCGGCGCGGCAGCCTGGCGCTGGAGCGCGACGAGAAGTCCGGCGGCTATATCGTCCGGCTGGCCGGCGGAGAGGAGTGAACGTTCGGCCATTGAATCGGGCCGGCGCGCCCCCATAAACGAAGTGAAGGCCACGGCGCGTCCCGGAGGCAGGGCGTCGTGGAGTTCTGCTTCGCCTCCCCTGCTTCGGTGAGGCTGTGCATGGACGTGCTGCGACCGGCCGCGGTGGCCGGGTTCTTCTACCCCGGATCGGCGGCGGCGCTCGCGGGCGACGTGGGTCGCTTCGTCGCCGCGGTGCCGGCGACCGACGAGCCGACGCCCAAGGCGATCGTCGTCCCGCACGCCGGCTACGTCTATTCGGGGCCGGTGGCCGCGTCTGCCTACGCGCGGCTCGCGGCGGCCGGGGAGCGGATCCGCCGCGTGGTGTTGCTGGGGCCTGCGCATCGCGTCGCGGTCCGGGGTCTCGCCGTGCCCGAGGCGACCGCGTTCGCCACGCCGCTCGGCGACGTCGAAGTCGATGCCGAGGCGGTGGCCCGCGCCCTGACGCTGCCGCAGGTCGGCGTGAGCGCAGCGGCACATGCGCAGGAGCACTCGCTCGAGGTCCAGCTGCCGTTCCTGCAGGTCGTCCTCGGCGAGTTCCGCGTCGTGCCGTTGGTCGTCGGCGCGGCGACGGCCGACGAGGTGGCCGCGGTGCTCGACCTGCTGTGGGGCGGCCCCGAGACGCTGATCGTCGTCAGCACCGACCTCTCGCATTACCACCGCTACGACGACGCCCGTGCGATCGATCGCGGCACGGCCGAGCAGGTGCTGGCGCTGACGCCGGGGCTCGATCACGAGCAGGCCTGCGGCGCCACGCCGCTCAACGGCTTGCTGCTCTGCGCCCGGCGCCGCGCGCTGGTGCCGGAACTGCTCGACCTGCGCAACTCGGGCGACACCGCGGGCGACCGCGCGCGCGTCGTCGGCTACGCGGCCTTCGCGTTCGCCGCCGGCGCGGCCGGTCCGACGCAGGCGCCCACCGGGCGGAGGCCGACATGAGCCCGCTGGGCCGCCCCAAGGGCGAATTCCGGAGTGCGCAGCACGAAGCTAGTCCGGTGAGCGACCGCGATCTCGGAGGGGCGCTGCTGCGCCACGCGCGGGCGGCGATCGCCGAGCGCCTCGACGCACCGGCTCGGTTGCCGCCCGTGCACGCGGCGCTGGCCGATCCGGGGGCGACGTTCGTCACGCTGACGCAGCGGGGCGAGCTGCGCGGCTGCATCGGCTCGCTGGAGCCGCGGCGCCGCCTCGACGTCGACGTCCGCGAGAACGCGGTGGCCGCGGCGTTCCTCGATCCCCGTTTTTCGCCGCTGCGGCGGCACGAGTTCGACGCCGTCGTGGTCGAGGTGTCGCTGCTCGGCCGCAGCGAGCCGCTGGCCTTCGACGACGAAGCGGAGCTCCTCGCCCAGCTGCTCCCGGGGCGCGACGGCCTGATCATCGAGCACCAGGGCCGCCGGGCGACGTTCCTGCCGCAGGTGTGGGACGCGCTGCCGGCGCCGGAGGACTTTCTCGCCGCGCTGAAACGCAAGGCCGGGCTGGCGGCGGACTTCCGGAGTCCGGGCCTGACCGCGCGGCGCTACACGGTCACCAAGTGGACCGAGGCCGAGTTCACGTTCGACGAGGTGCAGCGATGACGAACTTCCCCGGACGCTGGTGGCACGCGCTGGACGACGGGCGCGTGCAATGCGACCTCTGCCCCCGCGATTGCCGTCTGCACGACGGCCAGCGCGGTGCCTGCTTCGTCCGGCAGCGCGAGGGCGAGGGCATCGTGCTGACCACCTACGGCCGCTCGTCGGGGTTCTGCATCGATCCGATCGAAAAGAAGCCGCTGCACCACTTCTACCCGGGGTCGGCGGTGTTCTCGTTCGGCACCGCCGGCTGCAATCTCGCCTGCAAGTTCTGCCAGAACTGGGACATTTCCAAGTCGCGCGAGATGGACACGCTGATGGATGCCGCGTCGCCGGAGGCCATCGCCGCCGCTGCCGCCGAGCACGGCTGCCGCAGCGTCGCCTTCACCTACAACGACCCGGTGATCTTCGCCGAATACGCACTCGACACCGCCGCCGCCTGTCACGCGCGCGGGGTGGCGACGGTGGCGGTGACCGCCGGCTACATCGGGGCCGGCGCGCGGCAGGAGTTCTTCGCCGGCATGGACGCCGCCAACGTCGACCTCAAGGGCTTCACCGACGAGTTCTACGTCAAGCTCTGCGGCGCGCACCTTGCGCCGGTGCTGGACACGCTGGTGGCGATCCGCCACGCCAGCGGCTGCTGGCTGGAGATCACCACGCTGCTGATCCCGGGCCGGAACGACAGCGATGCCGAGCTGACGGCGATGTGCCGCTGGATCGCGCGCGAGCTGGGCACCGACGTGCCGCTGCACTTCACCGCCTTCCACCCGGACTACAAGGTCACCGACGTCGCGGCGACGCCTGCGGCGACGCTCAGGCGGGCGCGGCGGATCGGCCTCGACGAGGGGCTGCGCTACGTCTACACCGGCAACGTCCACGACCGCGACGGCGGGACCACGTCGTGTCCGGGCTGCCGGGCGCCGCTGATCGCGCGCGACTGGTACGAAATCCGCCGCTACGACCTCACGCCGGAAGGCGCCTGCCCGCACTGCGGCACGCCGGTGGCCGGGCGCTTTGGCGACTTCGACGGCCAGCTGGGGCGGCACCGGATCCCGGTTCGCCTCGATGGGTTTCGCAGCACGCAGGCGGAGCCTCGGTAGGAGGGCCCAGAGGCCCGAATGCGCGGCAGCGCGAAACGCGATCGCGGCTGAAGCCGCTCCTGCACGCCCCGCGCGATGCGGCGTTCTTGCAGGAGGGCCTTCAGGCCCGAAGACCTTTCACGCGCGCGTCGCGGCGGTCAACTCGCCGGACGCGATCTCCTCCCGCACCCAGGCGATGATCTCGTCCAGCATCTGGTCGAGCGTGGTTCTGGCCTCGAAGCCGAGCACTGCCTTGGCCTTGCGCACGTCCGGCACGCGGTTGGGGACGTCGTAGCGGTAGTCGGTGTCCGAAGCGTAGTTGAACGGGCGCTCCGGACCGTGGATCTTGCGCCAGATGCGCTCGGTCAGCTCGACGATCGAGATGCCCTTCGACGTGCCGAGGTTGAAATCCTCGTTGACGGCTTCCGGCAGCTCCATCGCCATCCGCATGCCGCGCGCGAGATCGCGCGCAGCGATGTAGTTGCGCATCTGCGTCCCCTCGCCGGACAGCCGGACCGGGTCTTCCCCGCCCAGGATGCGGATCACGAGGTCGGGCACCGCGTGGTTGGTCGCGAGCTTGCTCGCCGCGGGCGCATCGCCGGGCAGGCCGTGCAGCGTGTGGCGATCGCTGCGGCCGACCGGCGACGACGGGCGGATGATGGTGAACGGCAGCCGGTATTGCTCCCAGGCCCCGCGCGCGAAGTACTCGGCGGCGAGCTTCTGGAAGCCGTAGGTCGAGATCGGCGGCGGGCTCTTGCGCTCGGCGCCCTCGGGCGTCGGAAACACCGTCGCGGACTCGTAGACCATGCCCGACGAAACCACGACGATGCGCTGCAGCCTGCCGTCGAGGCAGGCGTCGATCGCCGCGTCGAAGGTCGAGGCGTTGATGCGCTCGTTCTCGGCGAGCAGGTCGTAGGCGAGCTCCGACAGCGAGTGCATGCGCCCGACCACGCCCGCGGCGGCGACCAGCTGATCGCAGTCCTCGGCCAGGTCGCGCAGCAGCTCGGTGTCGCAGACGTTGCCGGCGACGAAGCGGTACTTCGGGTGGCGGTCGTGGGCGTGCGTCGTGCGCCCGTAGCGGGACAGGTCGTCGACGCCGATGACCTCGTGCCCCGCGGCGAGCAGCTCGGGGATCAGGTAACTGCAGATGAAACCGGCAGCGCCGGTGGCCAGCACTCGCATCTTCCACCTCCGACTCGAAGGGCGGCAACCGGCGCGCTCCCGACGCGTCCCGGCGCCTGCGCCCGCACGTTTCCTGTCCTGCTACACGCCTTCCCGCCCGAACACGTCGCCGAGATCGGAGAGGCGGAACACCGGACCGTCGCGGCAGATGAAGAAGCGGCCCATCTGGCAGTGGCCGCAGAACCCGAGCCCGCACTCCATGTGCCGCTCCAGCGTCACGTAGACGCGGTCGCGGGTGACCCCGCGGCCGGCGAGCGCGATGGTCGTCGCCTCCATCATCCGCTCGGGTCCGCAGACGTAGGCGACGGCGTTCGCGCCGTCCCACGAGGCGTGGTGGATCGCGCTGACCGTCGAACGGCCGGCGCCGCCGCCGGTGCCCGCCTGGTGCCGCGCCAGCCAGCGGCAGGTGATGTCGAACACGCCGTCGCGATCCCAGCGCTCGAGCTCCTCGGTGAACAGCATGTCGGCGGCGGTGCGCGCGCCGTAGAACAGGCGGATGGCGCCGAACTTCGCGCGCTCGGCGATGAAGCGATCGAGCAGCGGGCGCAGCGGCGCGAGGCCGGTGCCGCCGGTCACGACGACGACGTCCTTGCCGTAGGCGGGCTCGTGCGGCCAGCCGATGCCCACCGGGCCCCGGATGCCGACGGTGGCACCCACCGGCAGCTCGACGATCGCCTTGGTCGCCGGTCCCGCCGCGCGGATCGTCAGCAGCAGGCCGTCGGGCTTGAGATACCGCGACACGGAGATGGCGGCCGCCGGGTGGTTCGGCAGCGCCACCATCACGAACTGTCCCGGTCCGCCGTCGGTGTGCGCCGCGTCGAGCCCGGCCAGCTGCAGCGTCGTCGTGTCGTGCGTCTCCGCGTGGCGGGCGACGATCCGTGCCGTCGCGTAGGCCTGGCGATCGTCGGCGATGGGCTCGAACTTCGGCACGTCGGGCCGCGGCTGCGCCGGCGCGATTGCCTTGAGCTCCTCGCGCACGTCGATGCCGACCGGGCAGAAGGTGATGCAGCGCCCGCAGCCGGTGCAGCCGGAGCTGCCGAACTGGTCCCACCACGAGGCGAACTTGTGCGTGAGCCACTGCCGGTAGCGATGCTTGGGCTGGGAGCGGAAGTCGCCGCCCGCGACCTTGGCGAAACCGGGGGAAAAGCACGAATCCCAGACGCGCTCGTTGACGGCCTCGCTGCCGGCGAGGTCGGTCACGCGCTCGACGCTGGTGCAGAAGCAGGTCGGGCAGGCCAGCGTGCAGTTGCCGCAGGACAGGCAGCGATTGGCGACCTCGGCCCAGCGCGGGTGCTCGAGCTGGGCGAGCAGCCGGTCGCGCAGGCCGGCGGTCTGCAGCGGCTGGCCGATGCGGGTGCGGTTGGCGGCGACCGCCTGCACGGCGGCCACCGAGTGATCGAGATTGGCGGCGCTGACCGGCAGCTTGGCGAGCAGTTCGGCGCCCGCGGGGGTCCCCGCTTCGAGCACGAAGCCGTCGTCGAGCTCGGTCAGCGCGAGGTCGTGCCCGGCGCCGGCCTTGATCTCGGGGCCAGTGCCCATCGAGGTGCAGAAGCAGGTCGACGCGGAGGTGGTGCACTGGACGGCGATGACCAGCGCCGCTCGGCGCCGCTGCTGGAAGTCGGTTTCGATGTACGGCCCGCCCAGGAACACGCGATCCTGGATGGCGAGCGCGGCGAGCTCGCAGGCGCGCACGCCGACGAACGCGAGCTTCGGGATCTCCGGTGTCACCGGGCGGAAGCTGACCACCGCGCCGTCGGCGTGTCGCGCGGTGCTGGTCGGCACCCGCGGCGGGTAGGTGTAGCGCTTCCACGACGTCGGGCCGACGACGTGGCTGAACACGCGCTCGTCCTGGCGGCGGGTCAGCCGGTACTTGCCGGGCGCCTGCTCGTCGCCGATGCCCCTGGGCAGCTCGTCGACGCGCCGGATCTCTTCGCAGACGATGGCGCCGTCGACGACGGTGGGGCCGATCACCTTGCGCCCGTCCGCCTGCAACAGGTCGAGCAGCGTCTGCAGCTCCGCGCGGGGAAGGAACCACGCGCCGCCCATCGCGCCCGCCGGCGGGGTCAGCATGACAACGCCTCCTCGGGATGGGCGAGCTGGCCGAGAATCTCCGCCAGCCTGGCCGCCAGCGCCGGCAGCGCCACGGCGACCGGCGGCGACAGCGTCTCGCCGGGCTGGCAGTCGGCGACGCCGATGCCGAGGAACCAGCCGTCCAGGGGTTGCTGGCGCAATTCCTCGGCCAGCGCCAGCGTCTGCTCCAGCGGCAGTTCGTGCGACGAATGGCCTTTGCGCCGCTTGCCGCCGCCGGCGCGTTGCCGCCCGAGGGCCGCGAGCTCGGCCAGCGGCCGCGCGACGATCGTTCCGGGCGGGACGCCGACCACCGCGTCGACGACCACGCAGGGACTGCCGGTCGGGACGGCGAGCAGCATCGACGCGTCCAGCTGCCCCGCCGCGACGAGGTCGGCGTGCCGGCGCACGCCGGGGGCCAGCAGGCGGATCGCGCGCATCGCGGCGCCGTCGTCGCCACGGTGGACTTCGCCGCAGAGGAAGACGGGAATGCGGCGGTTCATCGCGGCACCTCGGTCACGTCGCGGCCCGTGCCGTCCGCGTAGTCGATCGACAGGTCGAGGAAGTGCGTCGCGCAGGAGATGCACGGGTCGTAGCTGCGGATCATCTGTTCGAGGCGATGCGTCGCCTCGACGTCGGGCAGGCGCAGCGCGTCGTCGGCGGCGTGGACGAGATCGGCTTCGATCGCCGCCTGGTTCTGCGACGTCGGCGGCACGATCTGGCAGCGCAGGACGCGGCCCAGCTCGTCGGTCTCGTAGCGGTGGAAGCACAGCCCGCGCGGCGCCTCGGTCGCCCAGGCGGCGACACCGGCGCGCGGCCGCCACTCGACCGCCGGCGAGTCCGGAGGCCGGTACGCGTCGATGATGTCCAGCGCCTCGGCCGTCGCGTGCACCAACTCGACGGCGCGGGCGACGATCGACGCGTAGATGTTGGTGCGGATCATCTCCTGCATGCCGGTCTCTTCGAGCAAAGCCCGTGCCACCGGATGAAGCTGATCGGCGCACAGCGACACCCGCGCCGCCGGGCCGAGCAGGTACGGCCCCTTGCCGTCCTTCGACCGCGCGTGCAGCGCGTTGGTCCCTTCGACCTGGAACTCCTCGAACGCCCGGGTCCAGTCGGTCAGCGGCAGGTCGAGCCCGTCGTTGGACACGATCCGGCCGTCGTTGAACGGATACTCGCGCGGATGCCGCATCGCGACGAAGCGCATGTCGCGCCGGAACGCGGGCATCGCGAAGCCGGTGGTCCAGCGGACCGTCGCCTTGGCGTGCTCCAGCGCGTGCTCCAGCGCCGGCCGCATCGCCTCGAGTTCGGCCCGGCGCGGCGTCCGGTAGAAGCCGCCGACCTTCACGCTCACCGGGTGGATGGCGCGGCCGCCCAGCACCCGGATGAGGTCGTTGCCGGACTTCTTGAGCGCCAGGCCCCGCTCGACGGTCTGCCGGTGGTCGCGCGCCATCGCGATCGCGCTGTCGTAGCCGAGGAAGTCGGGCGCGTGCAGCATGTAGACGTGCAGGCCGAGGCTCTCGATCCACTCGCCGCAATACATCAGGCGCCGCAGCGCGCGCACCGCCGGGTCGATCCGGACGCCGAAGCAGTCCTCGAACGCGTGCACCGCGCTCATCTGGTAGGCCACCGGGCAGATGCCGCAGATGCGCGCGACGATGTCGATGACTTCGTCGGGCGAGCGCCCGAGGACCAGCTGTTCGAAGTAGCGCGGCGCCTCGAAGATGCCCAGGCGCGCCTCGACGACCTTGCCGTCGCGGACGACGAGCCGCAGCGACCCTTCGCCCTCGACGCGCGTCAGCTCGCCGACCGCGATGCGGCGCTCGCCGGCGACCGGCGGCGGGAGCGGGGCACTCATCGCCCGCCTCCGGCGCCGACGGCGGCCTCTGCGGCGGGTGCGGGGGCCTTCGGCGGCGCGCCACCGTACTGGCTGACCAGGCCGCGGAAGGGCTCGGCGTTGGCGGAGAAGCCGGCGAACAGGCGGCCGATGTCGGCGGTCGACATCCGGGCGCGGGTCTGCAGAAACTCGGCGAGGCTCTTGACGTTGGCCTGTTCGCGGGGACCGAAGCAGCCGTAGCAGCCGCGGCCGAAACGGGGGCAGATGGCGCCGCAACCCGCCTGCGTCACCTGGCCGAGGCAGGGGGTGTGCCGGGTGACCATCACGCAGGTGTTGCCGCCGCGCTTGCACTCCATGCACACCGCCTCGTCGCGCAGCTGCGGCCGGCGGCCGGTGGTCAGCGCGGTCAGCAGCTCGACCAGCTGCCGCGGATCGATCGGGCAGCCGCGCAGCTCCGCATCGACGGCGACGTGGTCGGCGATCGGCGTCGACGTGGCCAGCGAGGCGACGAATTCGGGCTGCGCGTAGACGGCGGCGCGAAACGCCTCGTGGTCGCCCCAGTTGCGCAGCGCCTGGATGCCGCCCGAGGTGGCGCAGGCGCCGATGGTGACCAGGAATTTGGCCTGCTGGCGCAGCTCGACGATCCGCGGCAGGTGCTCGGGCGCGCTGACCGAGCCCTCGACGAACAGCACGTCGAACGGGCCCTCGGAGCGCGACGACTGCGCTTCGGCGAACTCGATGATCTCGAACTGCTGGCAGACCGCCAGCAGCTCGTCCTCGAGATCGAGAAGTTGCAGCTGGCAGCCGTCACAGGACGCGAACTTCACGACCCCGACCCGGGGCCGGACGGCAGGTGCGGACACGGCGTGAACCACGGCTGGTTACGGATAACCTCGCCATGGTCACGGCTTTGCTGCACCGCGTCAATCCGGAACGGCGCTCCTTTTGACCCACCGCAAGGAGGGCCGCAAAAACGCGCGGCAGGCGCACCAGGTCAGGACTTCAGGTAGACCTCCGCCCCTTTTTGCACGAACTCGACCGCCTTGACCTCGAGGCCCTGCTGCAACGCCTCTTCCTCGCCAAGCCCTTGTTTCGCCGCGTAATCGCGCACGTCCTGGGTGATCTTCATCGAGCAGAAGTGCGGGCCGCACATCGAGCAGAAGTGGGCGAGCTTGGCGCCGTGCTGCGGCAGCGTCGCGTCGTGGAACTCGCGCGCCTTGTCGGGGTCGAGGCCGAGGTTGAACTGGTCCTCCCAGCGGAACTCGAAGCGCGCCTTGGACAGCGCGTTGTCGCGGATCTGCGCGCCGGGGTGGCCCTTGGCGAGGTCGGCGGCGTGCGCCGCCACCTTGTAGGCCATGATCCCGTCCTTGACGTCGGTCTTGTCGGGGAGCCCCAGGTGCTCCTTGGGCGTCACGTAGCAGAGCATCGCGGTGCCGTACCAGCCGATCATCGCCGCGCCGATGGCGCTGGTGATGTGGTCGTAGCCCGGGGCGATGTCGGTGGTGAGCGGGCCCAGCGTGTAGAACGGCGCCTCGCCGCAGAGACGCAGCTGCTCGTCCATGTTGTGCTTGATCAGGTGCATCGGCACGTGGCCGGGACCCTCGATCATCACCTGGACGTCGTGCTTCCAGGCCACCTGCGTGAGCTCGCCCAGCGTGGCGAGCTCCGCCATCTGCGCCTCGTCGTTGGCATCAAAGCCCGAGCCCGGGCGCAGGCCGTCGCCGAGCGAAAAGGCGACGTCGTAGGCCTTCATCACTGCGCAGATCTCCTCGAAGTGGGTGTAGAGGAAGCTCTCCTTGTGGTGTGCGAGGCACCACTTGGCCATGATCGAGCCGCCGCGGGAGACGATGCCGGTCATCCGCTTTGCCGTCATCGGGATGTAGCGCAGCAGCACGCCGGCGTGGATGGTGAAATAGTCGACGCCCTGCTCGGCCTGCTCGATCAGCGTGTCGCGGAACATCTCCCAGGTCAGCTCCTCGGCGCGGCCGTCGACCTTCTCCAGCGCCTGGTAGATCGGCACCGTGCCGATCGGCACCGGCGAATTGCGCAGGATCCACTCGCGCGTCTCGTGGATGTTCTTGCCGGTGGACAGGTCCATCACCGTGTCGCCGCCCCAGCGCGTCGCCCAGGTCATCTTCTCGACTTCCTCGTTGATCGACGAGGACAGCGCCGAATTGCCGATGTTGGCGTTGATCTTGACCAGGAAATTGCGGCCGATGATCATCGGCTCGCTCTCCGGGTGATTGATGTTGGCCGGGATGATCGCGCGGCCGCGGGCCACCTCGTCGCGGACGAACTCCGGGGTGATGAACTCGGGGATCGCGGCGCCGAAGCTCTGCCCGGGATGCTGGCGGGTGACCATCGCCGGCAGCGTGGCCAGCATCCGCTCGCGCTGCAGGTTCTCGCGAATGGCGACGAACTCCATCTCCGGCGTCACGATGCCCCGCCGCGCGTAGTGCATCTGGGTGACGTTGGCACCCGGCCGCGCACGCAGCGGCCGGCGCGCGAGGTCGAAGCGCAGCGTGGCGAGTTCGGGGTCGGCGAGGCGCGCGCGCCCGAACGCCGAGGTCGGGCCGTCGAGCGGCATGGTGTCGTCGCGCTCCGCGATCCAAGGTGCGCGCAGCGGCGGCAGCCCCTTGCGGATGTCGATCGTCGCCGCCGGGTCGGTGTAGGGACCGGAGGTGTCGTAGACGACCACCGGCGGGTTCTGCTCGGCCCCGAACGCCGCCGCCGTCTCGCTCTGCGCGATCTCGCGCATCGGGACGCGCAGGTCCGGACGCGAGCCCTCGACGTAGATCTTGCGCGAGTTGGGCAGCGGTGCGATGGCCGCCGCGTCGACCTGGGCGTCGCGGGCGTAGAAGCGGTCGTTGGCATTCATCGGTGGATTCCTCCGGCATCGGACACGCGCGGTCGCGCCCGAGGCGGACGACCGGCGGAAGATCGGCGCGGGCAGCGCGGAGGAGGAAAGCAGGGGGCCGGTCGGGGGTCGGCGACGCTTCCCTGCGCCGGCATTATCCGCACAGGTACCAAGGGTATGCTCTCACCCGCCGCGCGCCGAGCGATGCTGCTGCCCGGCGCGGGAAGGACCCCCAGCGTTACGGTCGACGTTACGCGAAATGACGGGGCGGGGCAAGGGCGCCGCGAAGCCGCTGGCGCCGAGCTGCGACATTGGGGTCCGACATTGGGGTCAGAGCCGTAAAGCGCAAAACCGCGAGTTTTGGCTCTGACCCCAATGTCCCGGCAATGCGCCAAGCCGCGCATTGCGGCTCTGACCCCAATGTCCCTGACCCCAATCTCCCGCCCCAGAGCGCGTGAAAGTGGTGGACCGGTCCGTGGCCGTGGCCGACGTCGAGGCGATCCGCAGCGGCGATCGCGGCGCCAAGATAGGCTTTCGCTCGTCGCGCGGCGGTCGGCACGTCCGGCGTCTGCGGCAGCAGCGCGGCGAGGGCCGCCGACAGCGTGCAGCCGGTGCCGTGCGTGTTCCGGGTGTCGATCCGCGGCGCCGACAGTTCGAGCATCCGGTCGCCGTCGAACAGCAGGTCGGTGGCATCGCCGCCCGGCAGGTGTCCTCCCTTGAGGTAGACCCAGCGCTCACCGCTGTGCGCCATCCGCTCGCGCAGCAGTTCGGCGACCCGTCGCATCTCCTTGATCGTTTCCGGCGCGCGCATCTCCAGCAGCACGCCGGCCTCGGGCAGGTTGGGCGTCAGCACCGTCGCGATCGGCAGCAGGCCCTCGCGCAGCGCACCGATCGCGGTGCGTTCGAGCAATGCGTCGCCGCTCTTGGCGATCATCACCGGGTCGACGACCAGCTGCGAAGGTTTCCAGTGCCGCAGGCGCTCGGCGACGGCGACGATCACCGGGGCCTGGCCGACCATGCCGATCTTGACCGCGTCGACGCGCACGTCGGCGAACAGCGTGTCGATCTGCTGGCGAACGAACTCCGCGGGGATCGGGAACACGCCGGTGACGCTCTGCGTGTTCTGGGCGGTCAGCGCGGCGATCACCGCGCAGGCATAGGCCCCGAGCGCGCTCATCGTCTTCACGTCGGCGAGCACGCCGGCACCGCCGGAGGGGTCGACGCCGGCGATGGTCAGTGCGGTCGGGGGGGTGCGGGTGTCGGACATGGCGGCAAGGGTCGGAACGGGATGCGCGTATGTTACGCGCAGCGACGCTGGCGCCCCGGGGCAGCCCGTCGCGGACGAGAGACACGCCTGCGTGCTGCGCACTCCGGCACTCTTGCTCGTGGGGCCAAGGCTACAATGCGGCACTTCGGCCTTGCCCGGGTTCCTGCCATGAACGTACCCGCTCCGACGTTGTTCCTCGACCGTGCCCGCGGCTGCCTGCACGACGGCGCCGGCCTGCTGTTCGATGGCGCCGCCCACGCCTGGCGCGGGGCGCCCGGCACCGCGACCCGCTTGGGCGGCGATCCGATCGATCCGGTGACCGCGGTCCGCTGGCTGCAGCGGGAGAGCGGGACGCCGTCGCGGCCGACCATCGGCGTCGTCGGTGGCCGGCACGGCACGCACCCGCAGCTCGCGGCGGCCCGGGCGCTGGGCGAGGCGCTCGCCGACGTGGGCCTGGTCGTGCTCTGCGGCGGCCGGCGCGGCGTGATGCTCGCCGTCTGCGAGGGCGTCGCCGCGCGCGGCGGGATCAGCGTCGGGCTGTTGCCGGGCGACTCGATCGCCGACGGAAACCCGCTGGTGACCATCCCGTTGCCCACCGGCATCGGGCTCGCTCGCAACGCCCTGATCGCGCGCGCCGCGCAGTGCCTGGTCGCCATCGGCGGCAGTCACGGCACGCTGTCGGAGATGGCCTTCGGCATGCAGTTCGGCAAGCGCGTGTTCGCGCTGGAGGGCGCGCCGTACGTCGAGGGCTGCGAAGTCGTTGCCGATGTCGCGGCGGCGATCAATGCCATCGCGCGCGTCGTGCTGGCGCTCGACGGCGAGGTCGCGCTGCCCTATGTGCGCGACGAGGCCTAGGGCGCCGCGCGCGCTGCTGCTCGCCGCGCTCGCCGCCGCGTCGCCGGTCGCGCCGCTCGCGGCGGAGGCGGCGGGAGCATGCGTCGAAATCGGCGACCCGGCCGCAAGGCTCGCCTGCTACGACCGTGCCCACGGGCGCGCCGCGGACGGGCCGGCCGCAACGGGCGGCTCCACGACGCCGGCTGCAACCACCGGACCCGCCGCGGGAGCCGCGGCCAGCGGTGCCGCGAGGGTCGCGGCGAGCGACGGGGAAGCGGCCGCCGACCCGTCGCTGCTCGGCGAACGCTGGGCGCTGGACCCGGGCACCTCCGGCGGACGCTTCGGCGTGCGCTATCACAACCCCAACTACATCGTCGCGCGCTGGACGAACAACCCCAACCAGGCGCCGTACACGCCGCTGTTCGCGTCGGCCGGCGTTCCGGCACAGGAACTCGAGGCGACGGAAGTCAAGTTCCAGCTCTCGTTCAAGGCGCGGCTGTGGGAGACCGACACTCGCGCGGCAGCGCTGTGGCTCGGCTACACCCAGCAGAGCCACTGGCAGATCGTGAACACCGACCTGTCGCGGCCGTTCCGGGAGACCGACTACGCGCCGGAGCTGATGTTCGCGCTGCGTCCCGACCTGGAGTACGAGGGCATCCGCTGGCGGCTCGCCAACTTCGGCTTCATCCACCAGTCGAATGGCCGGTCGGACCCGCTGTCGCGCAGCTGGAACCGCGTCTTCCTTCAGTTGGGGTTCGAGATGGGCGATGCGGCGCTGCTGCTGCGGCCCTGGCTGCGCATCAGGGAGTCCGCGGACAAGGACGACAACCGCGACATCACCGATTACCTCGGCTACGGCGACATCACGCTGCTCGTGCGTTCGAGAGGCCACACGTTCACGCTCACGGGTCGCGGCAATCCGGGCACCGGCAAGGGCGCCGCGCAGATGGAGTGGTCGACGCCGCCGCTGCTGGGGCCGCTCAAGGGTTACGTGCAGGTCTTCTCGGGCTATGGCGAGAGCCTGATCGACTACAACGCACGGCAGACGACCGTCGGCGTGGGCCTGTCGCTCAACGACGCGCTGTAGTCGTCCCCGGGGTCCGTTCGCGGCCGGCCGCAGCGAAAGCGGAGGGTCCCGCAAAGGCCCGCGCCGTTTTTCGCTACAATTCGCCCTGACGCGGGTGTAGCTCAATGGTAGAGCAGAGGCTTCCCAAGCCTACGACGAGGGTTCGATTCCCTTCACCCGCTCCAACACAATGGCCCCGGTGGGGCCTTTTTGTTGGGCGGGTGAAGGGATGAGAGCCCTCAGGTTCGACCAGCGATCCGAGCGATGCGAGGACTGCGCAGGACGCAGGGCGCGGGAGCGGCCTGCGGTCCCGGAGCGAAGCGCAGGGATCGTCCGCTCGCCCGCCAGGCGAGCGGACGACATTCCCTTCACCCGCTCCAACACAATGGCCCCGGTGGGGCCTTTTTGTTGGGCGGTGTGGAGGGATGAGTGAGCTTCCCCCGGAATTTCGACTTCCAAGCGGTGTTGGATGGGACAGGCGAAACGGAAGGCTGGAATGTTCAAGATGCCGGAGCAGGAGTACACCGCCGAGTTCAAGGAACTGGCGGTTAAGCGGGTGAAATCCGGGGAAGCAGTTGGCGGTGGACGCGGGGATAGAATGCGCGCATGAACGATACCGCCCGGCCTGACGGCGCCGCCGACGCTGTTCGCGATTGGCTGATCGACGAGGCGGGGTTCCTCGAACATTTCGGCTTGGTGCTCGACGGCCTGTGCGCGCGCCTGCTCGCCGCCGGGCTGCCGCTGGCGCGCGTCACCACGCACATCCGCGTCGTCCACTCCGAGCGCATCGGCCTGTCGCGCGTGTGGCGGCGCGGCCAGGCCATGATCGAGCAGCACTTCGGCTTCGGGCCGGAGGTCGAGGCCATGTATCAGCGCAGCCCCATACGCATCGCGCACGAGGGTAAACGGCGCTTCGAGCTTCGCCCGGGCGATCCCGGCGCCACGCCTTTCGGCATTGCCGTCGACCTCGAGGCCGCCGGCATTTCCCACTACGTCATCTTCCCGCTGTTCTTCACCGGCGGGCACGTCAACGCCGCATCCTTCGCCACCGACCGGGCCGGCGGGTTCGTGGCCGCCGAACTCGAATTCATCGAGCGGCTCCTGCCCGCGCTGTCCCGGGTCATGGAGATCAAGGGCCTGCAGCGCTCGCGGCAGGAGCTGCTGCGGATCTACGTCGGGACGCTTCCGGCAGAGCGCATTCTCGACGGACAGATCCGGCGTGGCGATGTCGTCGGCATGGACGCGGCGATCATGTTGTGCGATCTGCGCGGCTCCACCCGAATGGCCGTCGAACTGGACGAAGAGACCTTCGTTCTCGTGCTCAATCGCTATTTCGATTGCGTCGTGCCGGCGGTGACGGCGCAGGGTGGCGAGGTGCTGAAGTTCATCGGCGACGCGGTGCTGGCGATCTTCGAACTGCCCGCGCGTCCCGGCGATTGCTCGCCCTGCGACCGCGCGCGGGCGGCGACGGACGCGATCTTCGCCAAGCTGCGCGAGGTCAACGAAACCGGGGCATCGCCCGGCGGTCCGCTGGAGGTCACCATCGCGCTGCACGAGGGGCGGGTGGCGTTCGGCAACGTCGGCTCGGTGGAGCGCCAGGATTTCACGGTGATCGGACCGGACGTGAATCTGGTCGCGCGCCTCGGCACGCTGGCGGCGCAGCTCGGGGAGCCGCTGCTCCTGTCCGGGCGTGTCGCCGCGCGTTCGCCCGCCGGGTTGCGCAAGGTCGGCGAGTTCCCGTTCAAGGGCTTTCGCGACCCGCAGAGCGTCTTCGCGCAGGCGTCGTAGCCCCCGTCGGGCCGGTGGCTCACGGGAGTACGTTCGTGCGGCGCACTCCGGTATTCGCCCTTGGGGCGGCCCGGTGGGCTCACTGCGCGGCAGGCCTCTCGTTCGGCGCGATCGGGTCATGCGAGGGTCGCCAACGCAGAGGCGTAAGCTTTCGGCGGTACGGTCGGGCTCTTTCCCGGCCCGTCGGCGCGCCTTGCCCAGCCATCGATCCGAGTTGCGTTCCCCGTCACCGCCCGGCCCGTCGGCGCCACCGTCCGCACGCCGGTGCCGGGCGCGGTGGCCGGAGGCGGGGGGCTGAGATGGCGGCGCTCGTCCCGTGGCTGGCCGGTGTCGCGGTGGCGGTCGCGGGCTTCGCTCTGCTGCGTGGCCTGCTGCACCAGGGCATCCGCGCGAGCCTTGCGGCACCGCGAATCGCGCACGAGCGCACGCCGGCCGCGCTCGGCCTCGGCTTCGAGGCCGTGCGCATCGACACCGTCAACCGCCGCCGCCTGCATGGCTGGCTGATCCTGCCGGCTGCGCACGACGGCACCGGCCACCCGGCGGTGATCGTGATCCACGGCTGGGGGGGCAACGCGGCGATGATGCTGCCACTCGCGCGACCGCTGCACGAAGCCGGGTTCGCCGTGCTGTTCATCGATGCGCGCTGTCACGGCGCGAGCGACGGCGACAGCTTCGCTTCGCTCCCGCGCTTCGCCGAGGATCTGGAGCAGGCGCTCGCGTGGCTGGCGGCACGAGCCGGGATCGACGCGCGGCGCATCGCCGTCTTCGGTCACTCGGTCGGCGCCGGCGCGGCGTTGCTCGCCGCTTCGCGCCGGAGCGACGTCGCTGCCGTGGTGAGCGTCGCGGCGTTTTCCCACCCGGCGGCGATGATGCGGCGCTGGCTCGCGGCGAAGCGCATCCCGGAGCGCCCGCTCGGGCGCTACATCCTCGACTACGTGCAGCGGACCATCGGCCACCGCTTCGACGACATCGCCCCGGTCAACACGCTGGCCCGGGTGCGCTGCCCGGTGCTGCTGGTGCACGGCGCCGACGACGACGTGGTGCCGCTCGACGACGCGCGGCGGATCTTCGCCGCACGCACGCACGAGGCCGTCGAGCTGCTGGTGCTCGGCGGCAATCACGATTCCTTCGCCGATCTCGAGCAGCACATGGCGCAACTCGTCGCCTTCCTGCGCCGCGCGACGACGCCGCGCTCCGGCGACGGTCCGCCGCGGCAAGGGCAACTGCCGGACGGCGCACAGCGTTGACCCGGGTTGCGCCGGCCGGCGCCCGATCGGCAGCGGCTGCGAGCGCTGCCTTACGGCGCGGCGACGTTCCGCTCGGCGCGCTCGGCGATCGCCTTCGCGAGCCCGCGGTAGATCACCACGTGCGCGGGCGTCAGCGCATGCCAGTAGAGCAGGCCGGGTGCGCCGGCGGGGTGGAAGTACGCGGTGACGACGATCCGCGTGCGCCCGGGCCCCTCGGGCCGCAGCTCGAGATCGAGTGCCGCCGAGCCTGGCAGCTTCATCTCGGCGAGCAGCGTCAGGCGTCGGCCGGGCTCCACCGCGACGACGCGCCAGAAATCGATGGTGTCGCCCACGGCGACGGCGTGCGCGTCGCGCCGGCCGCGGCGCAGGCCGACGCCGCCGGCCAGCTCGTCGATGCAGCCACGCACGCGCCAGGCGGCGTCGAGGAAGTAGTAGCCGTTGTCGCCCCCGATGGCGGCCACTTCGCGCCAGACCGCATCGGCGGGGGCGGCCGCCACCGCTTCGCCGCTCATCTGTTTGGCGTAGAAGGCGAAGTCCGGGCGATCGCGGCGGTACAGCATCGAGCCCTCCGACCACCGCGCTGCGGCGGTGCCGGACCGCTCGGCGGCCAGCGCCGCCTCGACGGCCTGGCGATACGTCTTCAGCGGCAGCGGAATCAGCGCCCGGATCGCCGCGTCGTCGGCCAGGACGTCGTGCTCGAGGCCGTCGATCAGCGCGCGCGCGACGTTGGTGGGCACCGCGGTCACCAGGTTCAGCCAGTACGACGACAGCCGCGGCGTCAGCACCGGCACCGGCACGATCACGGGCCGCCGGCCGACCAGGTCGCCGAACTCGCGCATCATCTGCGCGTAGGTCAGCACCTCGGGGCCGCCGACGTCGTAGATCGCGCCCTCGGCTTGGGGGATTTCCGGCAGCCGCACCAGGTAGTCGAGCACGTCGTCCAGCGCGATCGGCTGCGAGCGCGAGTGGACCCAGCGCGGTGTGACCATCGCCGGCAGGTGGAAGACCAGGTCGCGGATGACCTCGAACGCCGCCGAGCCCGGGCCGATGATCACGCCGGCGCGCACTTCGGTGACGGGCACGGTGCCCTGGCGGAGGATGCCGCCCGTCTCGCCCCGCGAGGCAAGGTGCGTGGACGCGTCGCCGGCCGGTTGCAGCCCGCCGAGATAGACGATGCGCCGGACGCCGGCCCGCTCGGCGGCGGCGCGAAAATTCTCGGCCGCCTCGCGGTCCAGGCGCGGAAAGTCGCGCCCCGCGGCCATCGAGTGGACGAGGTAGTAGGCGACGTCGACTCCCGCGAGTGCGGGCCCGAGCGTGTCCGGCGCGAGCGCGTCGGCCTGCACCAGCTCGATGCCGGGCCAATCGCGCGCTTCGAGCACGCTGCGCCGGCGGGCCGCCGCCCGGACCGTCGCGCCGCGGGCGGCGAGGGCGGGGACGAGGTGGGTGCCGACGTAGCCGGAAGCACCGAAGACGAGGGCTCGGTTCATGGGGATTGCGCCTGTCGCGAGATTGGTGACTACCAGTCGATCGGCAGCCCCCGGGTGTCGATGAAGACGGCTTCGCCCGACGATGGTAGCGCGTCGAGCGCGGCGAGGAGCCGGGTCGCGGCAACGTCGGGCTCCATTGCCTCGGTTCCGGCGACGAACGGGGCCGACAGCCTGGAGCGCACGGTGCCGGGCTGCAGCGCGGCGAACACCGCGTCGGGTCGTTGCCGGCAGGCCTCGATGGCCGCGGTCCGCAGCAGCATGTTCCGCGCCGCCTTCGACGCGCGGTAGCCGTACCAGCCGCCCTTCCGGTTGTCGGCGATGCTGCCGACGCGCGCGGACAGCGTCGCGAAGATGCAGCGCGACTTCGCCGGCAGCAGCGGAACGAAGTGCTTCAGCAGCAGCGCGGGGCCGATGGCGTTGACGGCGAACGCGCGCGCCAGCCGCGCCGGGTCGAGATCGCGCAGCCGCTTCTCGGGGCCGACGCCGTCGATCGCCAGCGCTCCGGTCGCGTCGATGATGAGATCGAAAGGGCCGCGCGGGGCAAGGTCGCGAGCGCAATCGGCGATCGACGCTTCGTGTTCGAGGTCGAACGGCGGCTCGGAACCGCGACCCAGTCCGATCACGGTGGCACAGCCCGGCGATTGGCGCAGGGCGTGGGCGAACGCACCGCCGATCGCTCCGGTGGCGCCGAAGACGATCGCCCGGTAACCGGCGGGCAGGCTTTTCATCGCTCGCCCGCCGCGCGTGCACGCAGCGCGGGACACGGCGTCCCGGCGCCGTGCCACCGGTAGCGAGTGCTCGCTCCTGCCGCGCCGGGCCGGCGTCGCCCGGATCGCGGCGCTTGCTGGAGTCCTTGGAGTTTTCTCATTTTGTCCTGGACAATTTATTCAATGGAGCGAATAATAGCGCAATAAACGAGATTTTTGCGAGTCTATGGAAAAATTGTCCATGACGAAAAATCAGCCAGCGACAACAACGATCGGGTCATCGCCGGAGAAGACGCCGGCTTCCTCGACGCCGCGCTGGGAGGCGCGATGAATCGCTTCGACCTGCCGCCGGGAAGCGCGCGGAGTGCCCCGGTCCCCGCCGGTCGCTGGTCGAGGCTGGCCCGCCTGGGCTCGCTGGCGACCGGCGTCGCCGGCGGCATGGTGGCCGAGGGGGCGCGCCAGTTCGCCCAGGGCAAGCGACCCCGGATCGGCGACCTGCTGCTCACGCCCGCCAACGCCCGCCGCGTCGCCGAGCAGCTGGCGCAGTTGCGCGGTGCCGCGATGAAGGTCGGTCAGCTGCTGTCGATGGATGCGGGCGACCTGCTGCCGCCCGAGGTGGCCGACATCCTGGCGCGGCTGCGTGCGGACGCCCGCCCGATGCCCATGGGCCAGGTGGTCGAGGTGCTCGACGCCAACTGGGGCGAGGGCTGGGACCGGCACTTCCGGCACTTTTCCTTCACGCCGGTGGCGGCTGCGTCGATCGGACAGGTTCATCTCGGGCAGACCCGGGACGGACAGCGGCTGGCCGTGAAGATCCAGTATCCCGGCGTGCGCCAGAGCATCGACAGCGACGTCGACAACGTCGCCACGCTGCTGCGGATCTCGGGGCTGCTGCCGCAGGGCATGGATCTCGAGCCGCTGCTGGACGAGGCCAAGCGCCAGCTGCACGCCGAAGCCGACTACGTGCGCGAAGGCGCCTGGCTGCGCCGCTACGGGGCGCTCCTCGCCGGCGAACACGACTTCGCCCTGCCGCAACTGCACGAGGCGTTGACGACCGCGAACGTGCTGGCCATGTCCTGCGTGGGCGGCGAGCCGATCGAATCGCTGGCCCACGCGCCGCAGGCGGAGCGGGACCGTGTCGTCGGGTTGCTGTTCACGCTGCTGTTCCGCGAGATCTTCGAGTTCCAGCTGATCCAGACCGATCCGAACTTCGCCAACTATCGCTACGACCACGCTTCGCGTCAGCTGATCCTGCTCGACTTCGGCGCCACCCGCGCGTACCCGACGGCGATGATCGCCGCCTACCGTCGGTTGATGGCCGCCGCCATCGTCGGCGATCGCCCGGGGCTGGGCGCGGCGGCGTCGGCGATCGGCTACTTTTCGCAGCAGATCCACGCGCGGCAGCGCGACGCGGTGCTGGACCTGTTCACGCTGGTCGGCGAACCGCTGCGCCACGCCGGCGACTACGACTTCGGACGCTCGGACCTGGCCGCCCGTCTGCGCGACGCGGGTCTCGCGCTGCGCGCGCACAAGGAGGCGTGGCACACGCCGCCGGCGGACGCGATCTTCCTGCATCGCAAGCTCGGCGGACTCTATCTGCTGGCCGCGCGGCTGCAGGCCCGGGTGAACCTGCACGCGCTGGCGGAACGCTTCGCCATGGCGCACCCCGGCAGCCCGGCGAGTCCGGGTCGCTCCCGTGTGCGCGCTCTCGACCGGCCCGCGTTTCACTCCTCGCGGCCGGTCGGCGAGATGAGCGGCTGAGAGACGGCCGCCGCGGATCGGCGGTTGACCCGTGGCGGCCGACCCTCAATACTGGCGCCCGTGCGATGGATCCTCCTGGCCGTGGGAACGGCGCTGGCGCTGGCCGGCGCGACGTGGATTGCCGACGCCGATCTCGACGCGCGCCGTGCGGCGTTCGAGACCGATGCGCGCATCGTCCACCGCCTGCTGAGCCAGCGCGTCGTGCAGCACGACGCGATCCTGGACACGCTGGCGATCCTGCAGCCCGGCAGCACCTCCGAGACGGCGCCTGAACAGCGGCTGCCGGCGATCTACCCGCAGGTGCTGCGCGTGCTGCGGCAGGACGCGGCGACGCCCTGGCCGGCGGCCGAGGCGGCGGCGCTGCAGGCGGGCGCAGAAGCGTCGCGCACCGCCGGTCGCGCTGCGCTGGCCGGCGTCGACTTCGCCGCCGGCCACTACACCGTGGTGCGCGCCGCGGATCCGGCGAGCTTCGCGCTGCGGATCGACCTGCGGACGCTGGTGCCGCTCGTCGAGTGGCCGCTGGTCGCCGCGTCGCCCGCGTACGTCGCGCTCCTGCACGACGGCCAGGTCCGGGTGCTGCACGCCGGGGCCCCGGGCGATGCCGGCACCGGCTGGCGCTTCGATTTCCGCAAGCACCTCGCGGCGGATAGCCAGCCGTTCGACGTCGTCGCCGAACTCGACGTCGGCTGGCGCGAGCTGCCGTGGTGGGCGATGCTGGGCTGGGTCGGCGCGGTTGCCGGCGGGCTGGTCGTCGCCCAGGCGCTGATCCGCCAGCGCAGCGAGCGCAGACGGGCACAGGAGCTGTTGCGCCTCGGCCAGATCGGCCGGCTCAACGCGCTCGGCGAACTCGCCGCGGGCATGGCACACGAGGTCAACCAGCCGCTGACCGCGGTGCTGGCCAACGCCAACGCGGCCGAGCGCCTGCTCGCCGAGGACCCTCCCGATCTCGCCGCGGCGCGCGACGCCGTCGGCCAGGCAGCGCGGCAGGCGCGGCGCGCCGGCGACGTGGTGGGCCGGCTGCGGCGCGCGGTCGAGCGACCGGAACTCGGTGCGCGGGTGCAGCCGGTGCGCCTCGACGAAGCCGTGCGCCACGTGCTGGATCTGCTCGCGCCCGATTGCCGTCGCCTCGCCGTCACGCCCGCCGTGTCGTCGCCGGCCGCGGGCGTGACCGTGCTCGCCGAGCCGGTGGCGCTGGAGCAGATCGTCCACAACCTGCTCACCAATGCGCTGCAGGCGCTGGAACAGGTGCCGCCGGCGGAGCGGCGGCTGCGGCTGGCGCTGGAGATCGACGGGCCGCGGGGCGTGCTTGCGGTGCAGGACAGCGGACCCGGGATACCCGCCGAGGCGCTGCCGCGCGTCTTCGAGCCGTTCTTCACCACCCGGCCGGGCGGGCTCGGGCTGGGCCTCAGCCTGTGCGAGACGCTCGCCACCGGAATGATGGGTGCGCTGAGCTGCGCCAATGCCGAACCGCGCGGCGCGCTGTTCCGCCTGGCACTGCCGCTGGGTTCGGGAGCGACGGGATGAGCCCGCCGACGTCGCCGCTGATCCACCTGATCGACGACGACGCCGCGGTGCGCGAGGCGCTGGCGCGGCTGATCGGCACCGTGGGCCTGCGCGTGCAGTCGTGGGCCGACCCGCAGGCGTTCGTCGCCGGCTTCGACCGCGAAGGCATCGGCGCCATCGTGCTGGACATCCGGATGCCCGGCAGCAGCGGCCTGACGGTGCTGGACACGCTGATCGCGCAGGGCGTCGACCAGCCGGTGATCATGCTCACCGGCCACGGCACCGTCGACCTGTGCCGGCGCGCGTTCAAGTCCGGCGCCGCCGAGTTCCTGGAAAAGCCGGTCGACGACGAGTTGCTGCTCGAGGCGCTGCAGAAGGCGGTGCGCGCACACGTGCGCTCGCGGCAGCGCCACCAGGCCGACCGTCGGGCCCGCGAGCGTTACGCGCTGCTCTCCGAGCGCGAGCGCGAAGTGCTGTCGCTGATCGTCGCCGGGCTCACCAACAAGGAGGTCGGGCGCGCGCTCACCCTGTCGCCGCGGACCGTGGAGACGCATCGCGCCAATCTCTTCGCCAAGCTCGAGGCCGAGTCGCTGGCGCAGGTGATCCGCCAGTACGCCGACCTGGCCGAGGGCGGCGGACGGGCCCCCGATGCGTAGAACTACGGAGCCGCGCGCGTAGCCGCCCGAATGGGCCCCGCGGGGGCAACCTCCTACAGTGACGGCACGGTCGGATCGCGGCCGCACAGACAAGGAGACTCCCCATGCAGTTCATCACCCGCACCACCCTGCTCGCCCTCTGCCTCGCCGCCCCGTTGGCGCAGGCGCAGGCGGTACGCACCGAAAAGAACATGACGCTGGAACTCGCCAACCAGATCGCGGCGGCGGGCGTGGCCGCCTGCGCGGCGAACGGCTACTCGGTCGCCGTGACCGTGGTCGATCGTGCCGGCGGCGTGCGCGCCGTCCAGCGCGCCGACAATGCCGGCCCGCACACGTTGGGCGCCAGTCAGCAGAAGGCGTTCACGGCGGCGTCGGCGAAGAATTCGACGGTGGCGATGCTGGACGTCATGCAGAAGAACCCGGGCGCCGCCACGTTGGGCGACATCCCCGGATTCCTGGTGCTCGGTGGCGGCGTGCCCGTCAAGGTCGGCACCGAGGTCATCGGTGGCGTTGGCATCGGCGGCGCGCCGGCCGGCAATCTCGACGAGCAGTGCGCGCTGGCGGCGCTCGACAAGGTCAAGGACCTGCTGAAGTGATCGCGCTGCGTCTGGGGCTCCTGCTGGCGGCGTTGGCGCTCGGCCCGCTGCCCGCGGCGGCACAGGTGCCACCGACGGCGGCGGAGGCGGCGGCCTACACCGGGCTGCACGCCGCCGCCTGGCGCGGCGACGTGCCGGCGATCGAGCGTCTTGCCGCCGGCGGCAAGGCGGCGCTGGAGGCGCGCGACGCCCACGGCCGCACGCCACTGCACGTGGCGACGTTCGCCCGCCAGCGCGGCGCGGTGCGGGCGCTGCTCAAGGCCGGCGCCGACACCGCCGCGTTCGAGAGCGGCCGCTACGATGCGGTGACGATCGCCGCGGTGGCCGACGACGAGGAAACGCTGCGCCTGCTGCTCGCGCTGGGTGCCAGCGCCAAGCTCGTCACCAGCCGCTACGACGGCACGGCGCTGATCGCCGCCGCGCACCTCGGGCACGACGGCGTGGTGCGGCAGCTGATCGCCGCCGGCGCGCCGCTCGACCACGTCAACAACCTGCACTGGACCGCGCTGATCGAGGCCATCGTGCTGGGCGACGGCGGGGCACGGCACCAGGCCACGCTGGAAGCGCTGCTGAAGGCCGGCGCGAACACGCAGCTGGCCGATCGCAGCGGCCAGACGCCGCTGGCGCTCGCCCGTGCGCGCGGTTACGACGCGATGGTGCGGGCGCTGGTCGCCGCCGGCGCGCGCTGACTTCGCGGCGGCCGGGGACCGCCGGGCGGAAAGGCGGCTTTTCGAAGCCGCCGAGGCCGCGGACCGCCGTTCAGGGCGCTTTCTTTTCCGGCATGCCGAGGCGCCGGCGCAGCCCCGCCAGGATGTCCTCGACCAACGCCAGCGCCTCTTCCCGCCCCATGCCCTCGATCGCCTTGCTGCGCACCTTGAGGTGCATCGCCAGCGCGGCGCGCAGCCTCTGGAAGGCCTGCGGATTCTGCTTGCCGCATACGGTCGCGTCGTTCTCCAGGGCGCGAAGGAACAGCGAGCGATCGGTGAGCGGGATGTCGCACAGCAGCGCCTCCCGCACGATCTCGAGGTCGATGTCGGCCAGCTCCTTGGCCCAAATCGCGTAGCGCGGGTCCCTGGGGGACTCGCCGGGAACGTCGGTCATGGACTTCTCTCCTCTCGTGTCGGCGCGCGACAGGCGCGCCGTACTCAATTGTCGCCCCGCTCCGAGGGCGACCGGACGCGCCGGCGGGCCATCCAGCCGAGCAGCGTCAATAGCGCCAAGCCGACGCCGATCAGCAGCATCCCGAGCACCTCGGCGACCTGGAACCGCTCTCCCAGCAGCCAGCGGGAAGACAGCAGTGCGACGACCGGCGCGCCCAGCACCGACAGGCTGGCCTGCCAGGCCGGGACGCGGTCGAGGATGTAGGTCCACAACCACCAGCACAAGGCGGTGCTGACGATCGATATGAACGACAGGATCCCGACGTACGTGGCCGACCAGGCGGTCGGGCGATCGGGGACGAGGAACGCCAGCAGGAGCAACGGCACGGCACCCATCAGCAGTTGCCAGGCGGTGAGCGAGATCAGGTCGACTTCGCACTGAGAACGAAGGCGCTTGACGAGGACGCTGCCGACGGCCCAGCAGACGGCACCCGCCAGGCCCAGGAATTTGCTGAGCTGGCTGGTGTGCATGTCCCAGGGTTCAATGATGAGCGTCAATCCGGCCAGCGCGCAGAACGCGGCCATCCACTGCGGGAGGCGGATGCGCTCGCCCAGCAACGGCCAGGCCATCAGCAGCATCCAGAACGGCATGGTGTAGTTCAGGACCGCCGTCTTGCCGGCGCCGCCCTCGACCAGCGCCCAGGTCTGGAATATCAGGTACGCCGCGACGTTGACCAGCGCGATCGCCAGCGTCTTCCCCGGAGCGACCAGGCGCACCGGCCGGCCGAGGACCCCGAGCGCCAGGAACAGCACCCACGCGCCGCCGACGCAGCGATGCGCGGCAAAGGCGAAGGGCGGGGCATAGGCCAACGCCTGCTTGGTCAGGACCCAGGTGTAGCCCCAGAACAGCGACAGCGCGATCAACGCCATCGCCGGACGCCAGGGACCTTCCTGGGTTGAGGGCATGAGTTCAGGCACCACCCTTGCCGGGGGCTCGAATAATTCCTTTCCAAAATTTGGGGGGGGAACCCCCGGGGGGGCGGGGGCCCCGGGGGGGGGGGGGGCGGGGGGGGCCCGCGGGGGGGGGGGGGGGGGGGGGCGGGGGGGGGCGGGGGGGGCGGGGGGGCGGGGGGGGGGGGGGGGGGCGCGGGGGGGCCCCCCCCCCTCCCCGGGGGGGGGGGGGGCCCCCCCCCGGGGGGGGGGGGGGGGGGCGAACCTCGGGGGCCGGGGGGGGGGGGGGGGGGGGGGGGGGGGGGGGGGGGGGCCGGGGGGCGGCGGGGGGGGGGGGGCCGGCGGGGGGGGGGGCCCGGGGGCCCCCCGGGGGGGGGGGGGCGCGGGGGCGGGGGGGCGGCCCCTCGGGGGGGGGGGGGGGGGGGGGGGGCCGCAGGGGGGGTTTCTTTTGGGGGGGGGGGGGGGGGGGGGGGGGGGGGGGGGGGGGGGGGGGGGGGGGGGGGGGCGGGGGGGGCGGGGGCGGCGCCCCCGCGGGCCCGGGGGGGGGGGGGGGGGGGGGGGGCCGGCGGCCGGGGGGGGGGGGGGGGGGGGGGGGGGGGGGGGGGGGGGGGGGCGGGGGGGTGGGGGGGGGGGGGGGGGGGGGGCCCGGGGGGGGGGGGGGGGGGGGGGGGGGGGGGGGGGCGCGGGGGGGGGGGGGGGCCCGGGGGGGGGGGGGGGGGGGGGGGGGGGGGGGGGGGGGGGGGGGGGGGGGGGGGGGGGGGGGGGGGGGGGGGGGGGGGGGGGGGGGGGGGCGGGGGGGGGGGGGGGGGGGGGGGGGGGGGGGGGGGGGGGGGGGGGGGGGGGGGGGGGGGGGGGGGGGGGGGGGGGGGGGGGGGGGGGGGGGGGGGGGGGGGGGGGGGGGGGGCGGGGGGGGGGGGGGGGGGGGTTGGGGGGGGGGGGGGGGGGGGGGTTGGGGGGGGGGGGGGGGGGGGGGGGGGGCAGCTTCTGCCGGATTCTCTATGCAAGCGGAATGGAGGTGGCCGTGTTCGACGGTCGGGTTGCGGCTCGCCGCGCGGCGGGCGGATTTGCTCGCCACGCGGCGCTGGGTTAGCCTGACGTTTCGCCATGCAAAGACGCCGACATGTCGATTCGCGACTCTGGCCGGCGCTGGCGCTCGGCCTGGTCGCCCTGCTGTCGGGATGCGCGACGGTGGAGGAGCCGGGTCCACGCCCGCTCACCGCCGAGGAGGGGCGAGCGCGGGTCACCCGCCTGCTGCCGGAGAGCGTGAAGGAGCGCGGCGGCTGGGCGACGGACATCTACGCCGCCTTCGCGACGCTGGGCCTCGCGCCGACTCCCGAGAACATCTGCGCCGCCGTCGCCGTCACGGAACAGGAGTCGGGCTTTCAGGTCGATCCCGTGGTGCCGGGACTGGCGGGCATCACGCGCAAGGAGATCGAGCGGCGCCGCGAGAGCGCCGGCATTCCCCGGTTCGCGCTGGACGCCGCGCTGGCCATGTCCTCCTCCAACGGCAAGACCTACGGCGAGCGCCTCGATGCCGCCAGGACCGAGCGGCAACTGAGCGAGATCTACGAGGATTTCATCGACGGCGTGCCGTTCGGCAAGCGGCTGCTGGCGGACCGGAACCCGGTGCGGACCGGCGGGCCGATGCAGGTCAGCGTGGCCTTCGCCGAAGCCTTTGCCCGGGCCCGGCCCTACCCCTATCCGGTCACCGGCACCATTCGTCACGAGGTGTTCACGCGCCGCGGCGGCGTCTACTTCGGTATCGCCCACCTGCTCGACTACCCGGCCCCCTACGACCGCCACCTGTACCGCTTCGCCGACTTCAACGCCGGACAGTACGCGAGCCGGAACGCGGCGTTCCAGAGCGCCGTCACGTCAGTGTCCGGCGTTCCCCTCGCGCTCGACGGCGACCTGCTGCGCTACGACCACGGCGATCCGGCGAGCGAGCCCGGCAGCACCGAACTCGCCGTCCGCGTGCTGGCGCGGCGACTCGACCTCACCGACGCCGACATCCGCCACGACCTCGAGCTCGGCAAGGGCCCGGCGTTCGCCCGGAGTCGCGTCTACGCACGGGTGTTCGCACTCGCCGATCGCCTGACCGGCGCGCCCGTGCCGCGCGCCGTGGTCCCGCAGATCCCGCTGCGCAGCCCGAAGATCACGCGCAACCTCACCAGCGACTGGTTCGCCACTCGGGTCGAACGTCGCCATCGAACCTGCCTCGGGCGAATGCGCGGTTGACGCTTCATCCCGTCGCCGCCCATCCGTTCCCTGGTGACCATGCCTAATTCCGCGCCGGCTGGAAGTCCGGCTCGCCGCTCTGCCAGAACAGGAACGCATAGATGTCCGCCGTCTGCCGCTGGCGCTGCCGCTTGGTGTTGCCGATGCCATGCCCGGCCTCGTAGTCGAGATCGAGCAGGATCGGCTTGCCGGAGGTCGTTGCCGCCAGCAGTCGCGCCGCCATCTTGCTGGACTGCCAGACATCGACGCGCGGGTCGTTGACGCCGTGAACCAGCAGCACCGCGGGATAGGCGCCGCCGTCTTGCACCTGGTGGTAGCTGCTCATCGCCAGCAACGCGCGGAACTCGTCCTCCTTGGCGACGGTGCCGAACTCGGGGATGTTCGGGAAGCCGTTCGCCGTGGTCTCCGCGCGTAGCGCATCGAGCACGCCGACCGAAGGCACCACCGCGGCGAAGAGGTCCGGGCGCTCGGTCATCGCCCGCCCGACCAGGATGCCGCCCGCGCTGCCGCCGAGGATGCCGAGCTTCGCAGGGGACGTGTACTTCCGCTCGACGAGGTATTCGGCGCAGGCGATGAAGTCCTTCCAGGTGTTGGGCTTGGTCGCCTTGTATCCCGCCTTGTACCAATCCTCGCCGTAGACCGAGCTGCCGCGAACGTTGGCGACCGCGTACACGCCGCCGCGCTCGAGCCAGGCGAGGCGGATCGGCGCGAAGTGGGGCTCCTCGGTGATCCCGTAGGCGCCGTAGCCGTAGAGCAGCGTCGGATTCGTCCCGTCGAGCTGCACGCCTCTCTTGTGCACGATCGACAGCGGCACCGGTGCGCCGTCGTGGCTCTTGACGATCACCTCGGTGGCGACGAGATCCGTGGGTGCGTCGTAGGGGCCGAGCGGCTGCAGACCCGTGTTGGCGACCGCGCCGGTGGCGTCGACCGCGTGGATCTCGCGCCCGCGCTGCCATCCGGCCAGCGAGAAGAGGGCCCCGTCGAGATCGGGGCGCACGCTGATCAGTCGCGCGGCGCCGTCCAGCGGCAGCTTCACGTCCGCGGCGGACGCGGCGTTCCAGGGTCGCCGCTGCAAGCGGGTGACGGTGCCGTCGCGCACCTGCACGTACAGCGCGTCCTTCGCCGCGTAGGCGCCGAGCACGACCCGGTGCGAAGCCGGCACCACCGTGATCGCCGTGGCGAGGCTCGGTGCGGACAGCTTGGTGCGAACGATCGAAAAGCGCGGGCTGTCGCGGTAGGTGCGCAGGTAGATGTCGTCGCCGGCGACGGCGAAGGCCGTGACCTTGTCGGCTCGATCGCAGATGCGGACCCACGGCGTGCCGGGCTTGCCGACGGTGGCCAGCGGCGCGGTGTAGAGCGCGATCTCCCGCTGCACGCCGGCGACGACCGTGGCGACGGCGTGGGGCGAGCCGGGCGTCGCCCGCACGAAGACGAAATCCGCGTTCGAGACCGCCATGCGCGGCGAGACCCCGGGACCGGCGACGAGCGCGTCGCGAGCCGGGTCGGTGCCGATGCGGTGGAGCCACAGGCGACCGTTCTGGTAGCGCTGCGTGGCCGGCATGCCCGGCTTCATCTCCTGCTGGCGCAGATAGAAGAACCCCTTGCCGTCCGGCAGCCAGCTGATCTCGGGGTATTGCGCACGGCTGATCGGCGTGTCGATGCGCTTCCCGGTCGCGGTCTCGAGGAGGTAGATCGACGCGTCTTCGGAGCCGGCCGCCGAGACGCCGAATGCGACCCGACGTCCGTCGGCGGAAGGCGTGAAATAGTTGATCGCGTGCGGCTTGCCGTTCTCCTTCTGCCAGTCGTCCGGATCGACCAGCCGCCGCTCGCGGCCGGCGGCGTCGCGGCGATAGAGCTTGAACGTGTTCTCGGCCGCCGCCCGACGGGTGAAGAACAGGCTGCCGTCGGAGGTGCGCGCCACGCTTCCGACGACGGCGGAATTCGCGTCGTCGAGCTCCGCGATTCGTCGGTGCAGCGCAGCGTAGCCGGGCAGCGCATCGAGCGTGCGCCGGGCGTGATCCGCCTGTGCCTTCATCCACGCCGCCACCGCAGGATCCTGCAGGTTCTCGAGCCCGCGATACGGATCGTCGACGACGGTGCCGAAAAAGCTCTCCTGAACGTTCCGTGCGGGAAACGACGGCGGTCCCTCGGGGCGGCGACGGCGGGCGCCAGAAGGAACGAGACGAGCGCGAGGATTGGAACGCGCGAACGCATGACAGGTCTCCCAAGGGGGAATCCGCGCGACGGCAGGCGCGGGCAGAAGGCCAAGCGGCGGGCGAGCGCCGGCAGGTGCGTCGCGGCCGCGAGCACCGCCGACACGAACGTCGGTGGCCATAGCGCCGGATGAAGTCGAGTTTCCATCGGCCCGACGTGGCGGAGCCTAGTGCTCTGCTTCGCAGATATCGGCACCGTAAAACGCGCCTTCCGGTCCGTGGCGGCGTTGCAAATCCTCGCAATAGCATGGGCTATTGCTGCGGTTTGCGCCTTGCCACGAATCGGAATCCATCGTTTTCCTTGGTACCTCTATCTACGAAGCAGAACACTAGCGGGAGCAGACGAACCTGAGGATCGCCCGGTACGACGCCTTGGACGCGATGTTGCTCCCCGTTCTCGGCGCGACGACCAGCCACTCCGATTCGCGCGCCGACGAACTCACCGGCGCTCCGCGCGCCATCGCTGCCGAATGTTCGGCCACTGCGAGGCTTCGCAGCCGCTCCCCGGCGCAGTCGATCTCGTACGTCACCTGTCGCGAGCGGACGCCGCCGGTCTCCGGTGCGGCGTAGTCCTGGACGACCGACACCCGGCGAAAGCCGCCCCTGCTCTCGATGGAGGCGGGGTCGACGTGGACCACGGTGTCACGCGTCTCGGCGACCTTGACCCACTCGGCCCACGCGGACGTGGCGGCGAGCAGCAGTGCAACGGCCAACAAGGCGCGCTTCATTCGATGATCGTACTCCTGTTCGCCACCGCCGAACTCCGGTTTCGGCAGCGACGATGGCAGGACCGCGGTCCGCGGGCACGGGTGGCGCCGACGGGTTCGGTGGCCCGAAAAAAAGCCCCGCGCGACGGCGGGGCTCGATGGGTCCGGGACGCCGGGTCAGCGCCGGGTCGCCTCGCCCTTGACCTGGACTTCGACGCGACGGTTCGGCGCCAGGCAGGCGATCAGCTCCTTGCGGTTCTTCTGCTCGCACTGCACGACCGGCTGCTTCTCACCCATGCCGAGGGTCTCGATCCTGGCCTTGTCGACACCCTTGCCGACCAGGTAGTCGCGCACCGCGTCCGCCCGCTTCACCGACAGCTTCTGGTTGTAGGCGTCCGAGCCGAGGCGGTCGGTGTGACCGGTCACCAGCACGACCTCCAGCTTCTGCACTTGCGCCAGCTTGCCGACGACCTGGCTGTCGATCGCCGCCTTGCCTTCGGGCTTCAGCACCGCCTTGTCGAAGTCGAACAGCACCTTCGAGTCGAGCGTGATCTTCTGCACCTGCGGCGCGGGGGCCGGCGCGGCGGCCGGCGCCGCCGGCTTCGGCGGCGGAGGCGTCACCGCTGGTGCGGGCGCCGAGACCGGCGCCTGCGCGACCTTCATCGCCGGCGGCGGCGTGATCGGCGGATCCCAGGTCCACTTCGCCGTCAGGTAGAAGATGTTGTTGGTGTAGCCCGGATTGGCGTACGCGCCCGAGTACCAGCTGTTGTTGGTGCCGCCGAGGTTCTGGTAGTACGGGTAGTAGCCCTGGTAGCCCCGCATCTGGTCGTCGGCATAGTCGTACTTCTCGTACGCGTAGCCGGCGGTCATGCTCCAGGACTTGTTGAAGCGGTAGTCGGCCTTGAGGTTGATCCGCGTCGTCTCGGTGTTGTCGGTGACGTAGTTGACCAGCGGGCCGCCTTGGTAGCCGCCGGCGCCGGCGTAGCTGCCCGACCAGAAGTCGACGCCGCCGTCGGTCTCGCCGTAGCTGACCGACCCCATCACCGCGAGCTTCTCGTTGACCGGCCAATCGGCCTGCAACCCCACCAGCCAGTTGCCCTGGGTGTTGGCCGTGCCCCAGTCGAAGGTCGTCGCCGTCTGCGGGCCGCCCGGCAGCGGGCTCTGGCCCGAGGCGATGTTGCGATACGCCTGGTTGAACTCGACGTCGCCCCAGTTGCCGATCGCGGTCACGTGGAAGGCGCTGGGATCGCCGTAGGTGACGGTGAGGTCGTAGGTGGTGCGGGTGTCGTCGAGGCGGCCGTAGTAGAGGTCCTTGTAGTCGGTCTGCTGCCAGGTGGCGCCGAAATTGACGGCGAGGTTCGGCAGCGGCGTCCAGTCGAACTGCAGCTTGACCTTGTCGCGGTCGGAATTCGACACGTCATAGGCGGCGAAGTAATACGGCACCTGCGCCGGCGTCTGGCCGCTGCTGTTGTTGGTGTAGCTGTGGTCGAACTCCGAGCGCCGTTCGGTGTAGCGGTACGTCAGGCGCCCGCCGAAGTTGTCGAGCAGCCGGCCCCGGTACTCCAGCCAGAAGCTGCGGTCCTCGGTCTCCGGCGCCGGCTCGAGGTGGCGATCGACGAGCAGGACGCCGACGCCGCCCGACAGCTTGTGCCGCGGGGTGAACCGGTACGCGAGATCCAGGCCGTACTCGGTCTTCTCGTAGCCGAACGGCTCGATCGGCGCCAGCGCGCCCAGGCAGTAGCGGCTCACGGTGTTGCTGCCGGGGCAGGTCGAGCCGGCCGGACCCTGGCCGCCCGCCGCATAGCCGATCGCCGTCGAGTTGTTTTCCTTGTCGTAGTAGCTGTAGTAGAGGCGGCTCTCCAGCTTCGCCACCGGCGTCGAGGTCAGCGACACCGCCGCCGTCGTCGTCTTGTGGTCGCCGTCAAAGTTGGACGAGCTCGGCGCCGTGTACAGATAGCCGACGCCGGTCGGCGGCGACTGGCTGCCGGCGGGCTTCAGGCCGTAGCCGTCGACAGCGAACGAGTTGGTGAGCTTGCTCTGCGTGAAGCGCGCCACCAGCGCCGAGTCGAACGGCAGGCTGCGCACCGAACCGCTGAGACTCCACTTCTTGAGCTCGCTCTCCGGCGGCGAGTAGAACGTGTCCAGCGCGTTCTGCATGTAGAAGTTCGACCACGCCACCTGGCCGACGCCGCTGTCGAACTTGCTGTCGAGGAACGCAAGCTTGATGTTCCAGGTCTTGCCGGTGTAGCCGGCCTCGATCGTGGCGTTCTTGGTCATGGTGTCGACCGGCATGCCGAGCTCGATGATGCCGTTGCTGGAGCCGGTGCCGAGCTGCCCGCTGTTCACCTTGACGCCGGTCGTCTCGACCTGGTTGTAGTCGGCGCGGACGAACCACGGCGAGTTCAGCGACACTTCGAAATTGCCGCCGGTGGTGTCGCGCTGGATGCCGTAGTCGAAGCTGTTCCAGGTCGCCGGGTTCTGGTACGGCGGATAGGTGCCGGCGCCGGTCTGCTTGGTGCCGCCCGGATTGGACAGCGGCGTCAGCGCATTCCACGACAGGTAGTGCGGGATCTTGTCCTGGTACAGCTGGGCCTTGAACAGACCGTAGGCGCCGCCCCGCAGGTCGAAGTACTGGTCGTCGGCACCGAAATTCTCGCCGAAGAAGCGGAAGAAATACTTGCTGTTGCCGCCCCGGGCGTCGATGACGCTGATCACGTTGTTGTCGAGGTCGCGGTACTCGTTCGCCTTGGCCTCGTCGCGCGGGCCGGTGAACGGCGCCAGCGTCGTCCCCGAGGTGCCGTAGGCGCCGTTGCGCTCGGCGCCTTCGGTGTCGGTGAGGCGCCCGCCCAGCGTGCCCGAGCCGTTCCAGATGAAGGGTTCGTCGGCGGCGAGTGCGCTGCCGCCCGCAAACAGGTTCGCTACCAGGATAGCGAGGAGCTTGGTTCTCATGTGGTTTCCCCTTATCTCAGCGGACGAAGAATTGGCCGAACGCCGACGCCGGGGCATTGCTGCCGTGGATCTGGCGATGGCAGGCGACGCAGCCACTTCCTTCGAAGCGGATGTTGCCGGGATTCACACCGGGCAGCGTTCCGCGACCGTCGTAGATGCCGTGCGTGTGGCCGCCCGGGTGGCAGTCGGCGCACAGTGCCGGCGGCTTCTGCGCCAGCAGCTTGCCGTGGGACGAACCGTGCGGGGTGTGGCAGGTCGCGCAGTTCTCCATCACCGGCGGGTGTTCGTGGATCCAGGGCCCGCGCTTGTCGGCGTGGCAGCTGATGCACAGGTCCTGGTACGACTCGGCCTTCAGCATCACCGGCGTCAGCGCGCCGTGCGGGTCGTGGCAGTCGTGGCAGGCGACCTTGCCCTCGACGATCGGGTGGTGCGACGGCTTCATGATGTCGCCGCGCACGTCGGCGTGGCAGGCGAGGCAGGTCTTGTACGCCAGTTGCCGCGCGGTGGTGACGTACGGCGCCACCGTGGTGCTGTCGGTGACCTTCAGCATCTTGTCGTTGGAGGCCGACGGCGTGCCGTGGATGCTGTGGCAGTCGTTGCAGCTCACGTCGTTCTTCCGGTGCTGCCCGGACGACCAGGCGGCGAGCGCGCGCGTGCTGCTGTGGCAGGTGAGGCACACGCCGGATTTCTCGGCGGCGGTCGCATCCTTGGCGCTCAGCGCGTTGGCCGGCGGCTTGTTCTTCAGCGGGTCCTTGGCGTGCAGGGCGGCGTCGCCGTGGCAGGCCTGGCAGGCCGCGCCGCTGACGTCGTTCCTGGCGCCGTGCGCGGTGAGCATCGTCGTCTTCACCGCTTTCTCGTGGCAGTTGACGCAGATCGGCGTGCTGCTGCTCGCCTCCTTGGCCGCCTGCGCCAACGCCGGCAGCGCCGCGAAGGCAGCAAGGGCTGCGAGGATCCCGGTAGCGGCAATGATGGTCTTGAATCGCATGTGGTACCCCTTTTCCTGTCTTCGTTGCGGCCGGTGCGCCTGGCGGAAGGTCCCTGGCCCCGGGAATTCGGCGCAGTGCGGGCACGGCGCCATGGTGTCGGGGCGAGAAGGGCCCGACTGGAAACTCCGCCGGGGCCGGGCGCGATGCGCCCGAGTCCCGCGGCTCTTGGGCGCTGCCCGTGTGCGCGGGTGCGGCGCCTGCACGTCATGCCATCCTGAATCTCGGGCTCGCGCTGCCGGGGAAAGAAACCGAACTGCCTGCCCTTTCCCGACCCGAACCGCGCAGTGGCGGGACGATGGATGAATGAAACGTCGAGTGGCGGAATAGCGTCAATGCGCCACACTGCGACAAAGTGTCGCAGTGTTGCAGGAATGCGTCACCGGAAACCTCGAAAAGTGCGCCGCGCCGACACGACTGTTTGATCCTGGTCAAAGTTGCCGGCTCGTCGATGGTCAAATCGCCTACAACCGCGCCGAGCGAAGCGCGCCTCGGCAGCGCGATGTCGCGAAGAATCAATGGCGTGCAGAGGCAGAGGCGCAGATCGAAAGAGGCGCTCGCTGTCAACTCGCGACATTTTGATCTCGATCAATGCGTCGCGGGAACCGAAGCGGGACTCGGCGCTGCCGCGGAGCCCTTCGATTCACCAGGCTACCTTCGCGCTGCGCGCTCCGGTGTTCGCGCTCGGGGCGGCCCATCGCGCTCACGCCGGCTTGATCAGGTAGCCCATCCACGACCAGTACGTGAGCGCGAACACCACCAGCAGCACCATCGCCACCAGGGTGATGACCAGGCCGGTGCGCACGAAGTCGCGTGCCGCGAAGGTGCCGGTGCCGTAGGCGATCATGTTCTGCGGCGCGTTGACGGGCAGGATGAAGCCGAAGCTGACGACGAACTGCAGCAGCATCGTCATGCCCACGACGTTGAGCCCCGGCGTCTTGATCGCCGTCAGCACGCTGATGACGATGGGAATGATCGCCGAGGCGAGCGCCGTGGCGCTGGCGAAGCCCAGGTGGATGACCACGAGGAACAGCGACAGCAGCATCAGGATCACGAAAGCCGTCGCGTTCTCGAGGCCGAGGTTGAGGACGATCAGGTTGGCGAGCCAGGCCGCGGCCTTGGTCTGCAGCAGCGCCGTGCCGACGCTGATGCCGACGGCGAACAGCAGCACCGTGCCCCAGGGGAAGCCCTTCTGCGAGGTCTTCCAGTCCATCACGCCGATGCCGGGCAGCAGCATGAGACCGATCGCGGCGATGGTCGTCGACGAGGTGTCGATGTTGTGCAGCACCTTCTCGGTGGCCCAGAAGCCGAGCAGCACCAGCATCACGACGAGCAGGCGCCACTCCTTCGCCGTCATCGGCCCGAGCTCGGCGAGCTGCCGGCGGATCGTCTCCTGCCCGCCGGCGATCTCCTCCATCTCGGGCTTCATCATCCGCGTCATGATGAAATAGAGCGCGACGGTGAGCAGCGCGGCGAACGGTGCCGCGGCGACGAACCACTCGCCCCAGGTGATCTGCACCTTCAGCTGCTTCTCGATGAAGCCGATCGCCACCATGTTCTGCGCCGCTGCCGTCTTGATGCCGACGTTCCAGATGCTCGCGGTCTGCGACGTGGTGATCACCAGCAGGCCGGCGAAGCGGCTCTGCTTGTCGACGTTGAAGGCGAGGATGAAGCCCATCATGATGGGCATCAGGCAGGCCACGCGTGCGGTGGTGCTGGGCACGACGAAGGCGAGCAGGAAGCCGACCAGCATCGCGCCGATGACGATGTGATGGGTCTTCGCGCCGACCTTGGACAGCACCGTGAGCGCGATGCGCCGGTCGAGGCCGGTCGCGGTCATCGCCGAGGCGATGAAGCAGGCCGCCGCGACCAGCGCGACCGCGCTGTTGGCGAAGCCCGAGAGCGCGATCGCCAGCGCGCCTCCGGTGCCCATCGCCGTGCCGGCGGTCTTGGCCGGGTCGGGTACGCCGGCCAGCAGGAAGATGACCAGCGAGGCGATGACCACGGCGCTGACCGAGTAATCGAGCGCCTCGGTCATCCAGACGATCACCGCGAAGGCCAGGATGGCCAGCATGATCTGCCCGGCCGGCGGCAGGCCGGTGGCGGGAGGCAGCAGCAGCACGCTGACCAGAGCGGCGACGGCGGCGACGATGCCGACGGTCTTGAGCACGTCGGTCGCGGACGAGGATGGGGTGGATGTCGACGTGGCCATGGCGAACCGTCCTTTCGCGCGCTGGTTGCGATGCCACCGATGCTACGTCGGCCCGGACGGGGAAGTGTTGATCTGCCGCAGGGTCGGTTGCCGTGCGCCCGCGGTCGCACTGCGACCGTCGGGCGCGCGCAGCGGCCGGCCCGGCGGGCGCTGGACAATCGCCCCGGCGCCGGTCGTGGCGCCGCCAAACCGGCTACAATGAGACCTTGCCTCCTCACTCCCGGCGGCCCCGTGACCAAGCCCACCCCTTCCCCGGCTGATGCGGTCTCCGCTGAAGCCTCCGGCGCGCCGGTGTCGCAACGCATCCGCGCACGCATCGAGCAGGCCGGCCGCCGTTTCCACGCCAACGACAACATCGCCGAGTTCATCGAGGCCGGCGAACTCGCGCTGCTGCAGAAGGAGATCGAGGGCAAGCTCTCGGGGGTGCTGGAGAGCCTGGTGATCGACACCCGCAGCGACCACAACACCCACGAGACGGCGAAGCGGGTCGCCAAGATGTACGTGCACGAGATCTTCCGCGGCCGCTACGTGGGCGCGCCGCCGGTCACCGAGTTCCCCAACGTCGAGCGGCTCAACGAGCTGATGATCGTCGGGCCGATCACCGTGCGCAGCGCCTGCTCGCACCACCTGTGCCCGATCATCGGCAAGCTCTGGATCGGCGTGCTGCCCAACGAGCACTCCAACCTGATCGGGCTGTCGAAGTACGTGCGCCTGGCCGACTGGGTGATGAGCCGCCCGCAGATCCAGGAAGAGGCGGTGACGCAGCTCGCCGACCTCCTGTCGGGCACGATGAAGCCCGACGGCCTGGCGATCGTCATGGAGGCCGATCACTTCTGCATGCACTGGCGCGGGGTCAAGGACACCGAATCCAAAATGATCAACAGCGTGATGCGCGGCTCGTTCCTCAAGGACGCCAATCTGCGGCGCGAGTTCCTCGCGCTGCTCAAGAACCGCAACGCCTGACGCCGTCGGCGTCGCGCCCAGTCGAGGGAATTCCATGCTCGTTCGTCTGCTCTACGCCAGCCGTGCCGCGAAGGGGGTCACCCAGGCCGCCATCGAATCGATCATGCAGCAGTCGCGGGCGCACAACCCGGCGCAGGGGATCACCGGGGCCCTCTGCTACGGCGGCGACGTCTACATGCAGGTGCTCGAAGGCGGGCGCGGCCCCGTCAACGCGCTGTACAACCGCATCGTCACCGACGCGCGGCACGAGCAGGTGATGCTGCTGCACTACGAGGAAGTCGCCGAGCGTCGTTTCGCCGGCTGGACGATGGGGCACGTGAATCTCGCCAACGTCAATCCGTCGACGCTGCTGAAGTACCTCGAGAAGCCCGAGCTCGATCCCTTCGCGGTGTCCGGCAGGGCGTCGATGGCGCTGCTCGAGGAGCTGATCGCGACGGCGCAGATCGTCTGCCGGGCCGGCTGACCTCTTCGTCCGCCGCTTGCCCGGCGGCGTCGCTGCGGTAAGATGCGGTCGAGACTGCCGGCGCCGACGCGGTCATCGACCTGCGACGGTCGTTCGATCGACCTGCCGGGTCGTTCCGAAGGTGGGTGCCGGAGTGCGCCGTGCGAAGGCAGTCGAGTGAGCTGCGACGCGAGGAGGGTTCGTCCGCGATGACCGCACTGCTGTCCCATCACCCTTCCGGATCGCCCGGCACCTGGTCGCCGGTGGGCGATACCGTGCGCATGCCCTGGTCGTCCGAGGGGGTGCTGCCCGACACCGTGGTGCGGCCGGCGCTGGCGGTGCTGTTCCGGATGGCGGTCGGTCCTGCCGCCGACTACTACGTCCCGCGCTTCCTGCGCCGGGAAGGCAACCCCGGCACGGCACCGGGATGGGTGTGGCCGGCGTTCTTCTTTCCGACCGGATGGGCGTTCTACCGCAAGCGCTGGCTCGCCGGTGCGGGATTCCTGCTGCTGCACTTTTTCGGCCTGGCCGCGTTTCTCGCCGTCGAGCCGGTGATCGGCCGCAGCGATCCGGCGTGGTGGCTGACGCTCGCGGCAGCGGTGCTGTGGGTCCCCGGGGCGCTGGCCGCAACGATGGCGGTGCCGGTCCTGCACGCGGCGGTGCGGCGCAGCGTGCGCAACGCCGAAGCCGTCGGCGATCGCCCCGATCGCGTCGCGGCCATGCTGGCCGGCCAGAATCCCACCTCGGTCGTCAACGCGCTGCTGCTGGGGTTTGCGGCGGTGGCGCTGTGGCTGGCCGTCGCCCTGCCGCAGCTCGAGGCCCGCTACGACGACCGCGTCGTTCGCGGCCGCGTCGCCGCCACCCTCGTGGCCGTCGCGCCGCTGCAGATGGCCGTCGACGACAGCCGTCGGCGCCACGTCGACCTGCCGGCGCCGGCGGATGCCGCCGCGCTGGTGCCGACGTCTCCCGGCGCGACCTGGCTGGAATCGGTGACCCTCGGGCTGGGCAACGGCCGGCTGCGCCTGGTGTTCGCGGACGCGCTCGCTCCGCTGGCCGGAAAGACCCTGCTGCTCGCCCCGGCCGTCGACGACGAGCAGCAGCTGCAGTGGGTCTGCGTTCCGGTCGACATTCCGCGGCGGCTGCTGCCGCGCGAGTGCCGCGTCCGCTAGCCGCACCCCGCCTTCCGGCGCGACCGCGCCGCCCCCGACATCGCGATCCCAGGTTTACCGCCCGCGCCGCCCGGCGCGAGCGGCCGTTCCCGCGTTCGGGCACGCTGTTTGCATGAGACCGCCGGTGTCGGCGCACCGGCCGGGCGGAGGGCCCTGGCTTTCCGCGCGCCGGGAGAGAGCTGCGCATGTCGGAGGGGCGAAAGAGCGAGCGCACGGGTTGTGGCGAAAGCTGCCGCGGCGCGTTCGTCCGCGTCGTCGACCGGGGAGACGGCGGGTGACGACGCGTGCCGGTGTGCTGGCGGCAACGCGCCGCGCGGCCCAGGGTCTGCTGCGCCGGACGCCGCGCGGCCCGGTGCCGGAACTGCCCGATCCCGCGGTCCTGCTGGCGGCGCTGGGACTGAACCTGGTGGTGACCCGCGGTCGCCGGCTGGCCTGGGCGAACGCCGCTGCCGCACGGCTCCTGGGCTACCCGATGGCGGAGTTTCTCGGACTGGCGCCCGAGGCGCTGTTCGCGACGCCCCGGTCGTTTCGCCGCCAGGCGCTGGCCGCGCGGGCCGCGCTCGACGGCGGCGGCACGCACAGCTTCCTGCAGCTGCTGCGGACCCGCGGCGGGGAGCTGCGGTGGGTGCGCATCACCGGGCGGCGCCTGGACCCCGCCGACAGCGCCGCCGGCGCGCTGTGGTCGATCGAGGACGTGCAGCAAGCGGCGCCGGCCGCCGAGGCGATGGCAGGCCGCTCCCAGCGCCCGGTCGGGCACTCGGCGGAGCCGCGGTCCGTCGTCGATCCCGGCGCCGGCCACTGCATCGACCGCGCCGACGACGCCGAGTCTGCGCTGCGCGAGCGCGACGAGCGCGTACGCGAGCTGGTGAGCGAGGTGCCGGGCCTCGTCTACCAGTTCCGGGTCGACCCCCGCGGCTGGATGAGCCTGCCGTTCGCCAGCGAGGGCATCCGGCACATCTTCGGCGTGACGCCCGACGACGTGCGCAGCGATGCCCGCCCCGCCTTCTCGCGGCTGCACCCCGACGACCTGCCGGGCGTGATCGCGGCGGTGCAGGCCTCGGCCCGCGACCTCGCGCCGCTGTTGTGCGAGGCGCGGGTCACGCTGCCCGACGGCACGGTGCGCTGGCGCCGCGCGGAGGGGAGACCCGAACGCTCGCCCGACGGCGGCACCGTGTGGCACGGCTACATCTCCGACATCCACGCGCTGAAGGAGGCGGAAGCCGCGCTGCGCGACAGCGAGGATCGCTTCCGCTCGGTGTTCGAGCAGACCGGCATCGGCATCGCCATCCTCGACCACGGCGGCCGGATCGTCGACGGCAACGCCGTGCTGCGGCGAATGGTCGACTACTCGTTCGACGAGCTGCGCGGCACCCGGGCGATCGACCTCGCGCATCCGGACGACCGGCCGGCGATCGAGGCGGCGCAGCGGTCGTTCGTGTCCGGCGCGAGCAGCGTCCACTCGCGCGAGCTGCGGTTCGTGCGCAAGGACGGCAGCAGCGTCTGGTTTCACGCGACGCTGTCGATGATCCCGCGCCACAACGCCGCGCCGGTCGTCACCGTGGTGCTCGAGGACATCGGCGAGCGGGTGGCCGCGCTGCGCGCGCTGCGGGCCAGCGAGGCGCTCTACGGCTCGCTGGTCGACGCGATCCCCCTGTGCATCTACCGGATCGACCTCGAAGGGCGGATCGTGTTCGTCAACCGCGCGCTGCAGGAGCGCATCGGCCAGCCGCCGGCCGCGATCGTCGGTCGCAACGGCTACGAATTCTTCGGCCCCGAGCGGGCCGCGCACTACCGTGCGGTCGACCGCGAGATCATCGCGACGGGCCGCGACTTCCACGAGATCGAGGAGCACGTCAGCCGCCGCACGGGCCAGCGCGTGTTCACCGAGATCACCAAGGTCCCGGTGCGCGACACCGACGGGCGCATCGTCGGCATCCAGGGCCTGTTCTCCGACGTCACCGGGCGCATCGAGGCCGAGCGCGAGATCCGGCTGCTCGCCAACGTCTTCGAGAGCAGCCACCAGGCGATCATGATCACCGACGCGACGCCGCGGATCGTGCGCGTCAACGCCGCCTTCGAGCAGATGACCGGCTACACCGAAGCCGAGGTGCGCGGGCGCAAGCCGAGCGTATTGCGCGCCGACATCCGCCCGCGCGGGTTCTACGCCGACATGTGGCGCCGGCTCGAGCTCTCGGGCCGCTGGGACGGCGAGCTGTGGAACCGGCGCAAGGACGGCAGCCCTTACCCCGAGCTGCTGTCGATCGGCGTGGTGCGCGACCGGGAAGGCAAAGTGACCCACTATGTCGGCCAGTTCGCCGACATCACCGAGCGCAAGGCCACCCAGGCGCGCATCGAGTACCTCGCGCATCACGACGTCGTGACCGAACTGCCGAACCGTGCGCTGCTCGCCGACCGCGCGCAGGTGCTGTTCGCGCAGGTCGCGCGCCGCAACGTCAGGGCGGGCGTGCTGTTCCTCGACCTCGACCGCTTCAAGAACGTCAACGACGCGCTCGGGCACGACATGGGTGACGAGTTGCTGCGCGAAGCCGGGCGCCGCCTGTCCGCCGCGGTGCGCAGCGCCGACACGGTGAGCCGCACCGGCGGCGACGAGTTCGTCGTCCTGCTGTCCGAACTGCAGCACCCCGAGGATGCCGGACGGATCGCGCGCAACCTGCAGGACCGCCTCGCCGAGCCGTTCCATCTCGAAGGGCGCGAGGCCAGCGTCACCTGCAGCATCGGGATCGCGATCTACCCCGACAACGGCCGCGACCTCGGCGAGCTGCAGCGCAACGCCGACGCGGCGATGTACTCGGCCAAGGCGCGGGGGCGCAATCGCTTCTGCTTCTACGTTCCGGCAATGAACGAGCGGGCCAGCGATCGGCTGGCGGTCGAGAACGACCTGCGCCGGGCGCTGCGCGGTGACGAATTCTTCGCCGAATACCAGCCGCAGGTCAGCCTCGCCACCGGCGAGGCGGTCGGCTTCGAGGCGCTGGCGCGCTGGCGGCACCCCGACCGCGGCATCGTGCCGCCGGCGGAGTTCATTCCCATCGCCGAGGAGACCGGGCTCATCGTCCCGCTGGGCGAGCGCATCCTGGAAATCGCCTGCCGGCAGCGCCGCGACTGCTACGACCACGGCCTGCGGACGGGGACCGTCGCCGTCAACGTCTCGGCACTGCAGTTTCGCGAGGTGCGCTTCGTCGACGACGTCCGGCGGGTGCTGCGGGCGACGCGACTGCCGCCCGCGCTGCTCGAGCTCGAGGTCACGGAAAGCGTGCTGATGCACGGCGCGGACACGGTGGCGGCGACGCTCGCCGAGCTGGCCGACCTCGGCGTCGGGCTGGCGATCGACGATTTCGGCACCGGCTATTCGAGCCTGTCGTATCTCAAGCACTTCCCGGTGCGGCGGCTCAAGATCGACCAGTCGTTCGTCCACGAAATGACCCGCGACGCGAACAGCGGCGCGATCGTCGAGGCGATCATCGCGCTGGGGCGCGTGCTCGGCATGTCGGTGGTTGCCGAAGGTGTCGAGACGGCCGAGCAGCTGCAGGTCCTGCGCGACTACGGCTGCGACGACGTGCAGGGCTATTTCGTCCGGCGGCCGGCGAGCGCGGCGGAAATCATGTCGCTGTGCGCCTCGGGCGCCTTCGCGCACGTGCGCCGCCCGACGGCGTGACGCGGGGGGTCGCGGTCGCGGCGGAAGTATAATCACGGTCGCAGGCTGTCCCCGCTTCGATCGTGCCCATCCCCCGCCCGTGACCGCACGACCCCCCAGCCACGTTCCGCCGCAGGCGGTCTTCCTCATCGCGGGCGCGGTCCTCTGTTTCGCCCTGCTCGATGCGTCCGTCAAGGCGCTGACCCAGCGCTATCCGGTGCCCCTGCTGGTCTGGGCGCGTTACGGCGTGCAGACGCTGGCGATGCTGCTGTGGCTCGCGCCGTCGATGGGGACGGGACTGCTTCGCACCCGCCAGCTGCCGATGCAGATCGGCCGCGGCGTGATCCTGGTGGGCTCGTCGATGTTCTTCTTCAACGCGCTGCGGTTCCTGCCGCTCGCCGAGGCCACCGCGCTCAGCTACCTGACGCCGATGCTCGTCGTGCTGCTCTCGGCGCTGCTGCTGCGCGAGCGCCTCACCTGGGTGCGGATGGCGCTGGTCGGCGCCGGCATCGCCGGCATGCTGCTGATCGTGCGCCCGGGGACCGAGGTCTTCCAGGGCGCGGCGCTGCTGGTGCTCGGTTCGGCCAGTCTCTACGCGATGTACCAGATCCTGACCCGCAAGCTCGCCGCCGAGGACATCCGGGTGACGCTGTTCTATCCGGCGATCGTCGGCACGGCGCTGCTGACCGTCGCGCTGCCCTGGATCGGCACCGACGTCGACGTGTCCTGGACCGACGCGCTGCTGATCGTCGTCGCCGGCCTGCTCGGCACCATCGGTCACTTCATGTTCATTCGCGCGTTCCAGCACGCCCCGGCGTCGGCGCTGACCCCGTTCACCTATCTGCAGCTGGTCTGGGCGACGCTGATCGGCTGGGCGGCGTTCGACCGCTTTCCGGACCGCTACGCGCTCGCCGGGATGGCGGTGATCAGCTGCAGCGGGCTGCTGGTCGCGCTGCACGAGCGGCGGCGTGCCCGGGCGGCCCTGGCCCAGCCGCCGGTCGTCGACTGAACATGGCGTCACGCCGTGGAAGCCGTGTGCGATGATGGTGGCCTCGTTCCCTCACGTCGTCCCCGGATGAAGCCACTCGATTCGCTGGAGCTGCTCGACTTCGCGTGCGCGATGGCCGACGCGGCGGGTGCGGTGATCCTGCCGCATTTCCGCGTCGCGATCGCGGTCGAGGACAAGGGCGGCGCCCACGGCTACGACCCGGTCACCGTCGCCGATCGCGCGGCCGAGGAGGTCATCCGGGCGCGGATCGCCGCGCGTCACCCGGACCACGGGATCCGCGGCGAGGAGCACGGCTGGGAGAAGGGCTCGTCCGCCTGCACCTGGGTGGTCGACCCGATCGACGGCACCCGCAGCTTCATCATGGGGCAGCTGCACTGGGCGACGCTGATCGCGCTCCACGACGGCACCCGCCCGGTCGTCGGCGTCGTCCACCAGCCCTACGTCGGCGAGTCCTTCGTCGCCGCGGCGGGCCATCCGGCCGAGTGGCGCCGCGGCAGCGAGCGCCGGGTGCTCCGCACGCGCGCCTGCGCCGGCGTCACGGACGCGATCGTGGCCACGACGGATCCACGGCATTTCCGCACGCCGCGCCAGCTCGCGGCCTACGGCGCGGTGACCGACGGCGCCCGGCTGGTTCGCTACGGCGGCGACTGCTACTGCTACACGCAGCTGGCGATGGGCCTCACCGACGTCGTCATCGAGACCGGGCTGCAGGCTTACGACGTCCAGGCGCTGATTCCGCTGATCGAGGCGGCCGGCGGAGCGATCAGCGACTGGGCCGGCGGTGCCTGCGACGAGGGCGGCGACGTGCTGGCCTGCGGCGACCCGGCGCTGCATGCGGTGCTGCTGGCGCGCATCGCCGCGGCGATCCGCGGCTGAGCCGGAAGCGGCTGACCGGTCCGCGGCGGGCGCGGGGCAAGCCGGCGAACGCTGCCGGCGCCGTCTGCCCGGGGGGTGCGTCAAAGGCCTGTTTTCGTTAGAATTCCAAGGTTCCCGCCAATTGGAATGTCAGTGCTTACTCCGCTTGGGTTCACATTGCTGCGCGAGCTCGCCGACGGTGATTTTCATTCCGGCGAGGATCTGGCCGCCAAGGTGGGGCTGACGCGCGCGCGCGTTTCGCAGGTGCTGAAGGAGGCCGAAGCGTCGGGGCTCGCGCTCGAGCGCGTCAAGGGTCGCGGCTACCGGCTGCTGGAGGCGCCCGGCTTCCTCGACGCCGACACGATCCGGCGCCGGCTGGTCGAGTTCGGTGCCGCGCGCCCCGTCGCCGCGCCGCTCGCCATCGAGATCGTCGACCAGATCGAGTCGACGTCGACCGAACTCTCCCGCCGTTCGCAGCGCCGCGACATCCACGGCATGCTGCTCGCGGCCGAGTGGCAGACCGCGGGCCGCGGGCGTCGCGGGCGGAGCTGGACGGCGGTCGCCGGCGGCAGCCTCACCTTCTCGCTGGGCTGGCGTTTCGAGCAGGGCGCCGGGTTTCTCGCCGGCCTGTCGCTCGCCGTCGGCGTCGCGGTGGTGCGGGCGCTGGAGGCCGAGGGCTTCACCGGCATCGCGCTCAAGTGGCCGAACGACCTCATTCACCGCCACCACAAGCTGGGCGGCATCCTCATCGACCTCAACGGCGACGCGCTGGGGCCGTCGACGGTGGTGATCGGCGTCGGCATCAACGTCCGCCTGCCGGCCAGCGTCCGCGACGAACTGCCGGTGCCGGTGACCGATCTCACGTCGATCGCCGCCCGCAAGCTGCTGCCGGTCGACCGCAATCGCCTGCTGGCGCGGCTGGTCGACGAGCTGGCGGCGGTGCTGCACCAGTACGCGACCGAGGGCTTCGCGCCGTTTGCCGCCGAGTGGCAGCACCGCCACGCCTACCAGGGCAAGATGGTGAAGCTGCTGCTGCCCGATGGCGCGACGGTGACCGGCAAGGTGGCCGGCGTCGACGCGAGCGGCGCGCTGGTGCTGGCCGACGGGCCGCGTCGCGCGCGTTTTCTCTCCGGCGAGATCTCGCTGCGCCGGGCGTGACGACGGCCAGTCACTGAAGCCGCGGCGCGGACGCGTCGTCCCCGCGCCAGCGTCCCGGCCCCCGATCTTGAGCCTCGTACTCGCCATCGACATCGGCAACAGCCGGATGAAGTGGGCGCTGCACGGGGTCCGCGGCTGGCGCACGCAGGGCGTGGTCCCGAACTCCGAAATCGGCACGCTGGCGCTGCGCGACTGGCACAGCCTGCCGCGGCCGATCCGGGTCGTCGGCGTCAACGTCGCGGGTGAGGCCCCCCGCGTGCGTCTCGAGGCGCAGCTCGCGCGCTGGCGCATCGCCCCCGAATGGCTGCAGGCCAGCGCGGCCGCCTGCGGCGTGCAGAACCGCTACGCGCGGCCGGCGCAGCTCGGCGCCGATCGCTGGGCGTCGCTGTGCGCGGCGCGCCGGCGCTCGCTCGCCGACGATCTCTTCCCGCCGGCCTGCGTCGTGGTCAACGCCGGCACTGCCGTGACCGTCGACGCGCTCGACGGCGACGGCGTGTTCCGCGGCGGATGCATCCTGCCGGGGCTGCGGCTGATGCTGAAGGCGCTGGCCGACAACACCGCCGCGCTCAAGCTGCCGCCGGGCGAAATGCGGCCGTTCCCCGACAACACCGCCGACGCGCTCTATTCCGGGGCGATGAACGCCGTCTGCGGCGCCATCGAGCTGATGCGCCGCCGGGTCGACCCGCGCGCCGAGCAGATCCGCTGCTACCTCGCCGGCGGTTCGGCCGCGGAAATCGCTCCGCACCTCAACCGGCCGGTGGAGGTCGTGGATAATCTGGTGCTGGAGGGGGTGCTCGCGCTGGCGGGCGTGCTCTAGGATGTTACTGTCCCCACGCTCACTCCGTTCGCTGCCCCCCGAGGGGGTACCATCAGTACCCTTCGGGCGGCCGGGCGGGTACTGACAGCCCAACGACGATTCCGTGCGCACACTTCTCGTCCTGCTGCTGCTCGCCAACCTGACGCTGCTCGGGTACACGCTGCTCGACCGGCGCACCGTCGGCGAGGGCGCGCGGCTGCAGGAGCAGGTGCGGCCCGACAAGATCAAGCTGCTGTCGCCGGGCGAGGTCGCGAAGCTGGGTCCGGCCAAGGTCGCGTCGCTGCCGGACGTCTGCGTCGAGTGGGGCCCGTTCACCGACGCCGAGCGCGCCCGCGCGCTGGCCGACCTCGAGCCGCTGGCGCTGGGCAAGCTGTTGACGCAGCGGCGCGTCGAGAGCACGACGGCGTTCTGGGTCTACGTGCCGCCGTTGCCGAACAAGGCCGCGGCCGAGACGCGGGCGGCGGTGCTGCGGGCGGCGGGCGTCAAGGATCTCTTCGTCGTCGACAGCGGCCCGCAGCGGCACGCGATTTCGCTGGGACTTTTCCGCACCGAAGAAGCCGCCGCCGCGCATCTCGCCGAGCTCGCGACCCGGAACGTCGCCAACGCGCGGGTCGGACCGCGGCAGCAGGCCGTCGTCGCCACGCTGCTGGTGATCCGCGATCCGCGCGATCCGGTGATGAACCGGCTGCGCGAGCTCGCGCCCTCGTATCCCGGTGCCGAGGCCAAGGTCGGCAGCTGCGAAAAGCCGGGTTGACGCGGCGGCATCGGGCCCCGGGCAGCGCATGCTCCTCACCGCCGCCGAATCCGACGCGGTCAACGCCGAAGTGGCGCGGGCAGAGGCGCGCACCGGGGTCGAGATCGTCGCGGTGGTGACGCTGCGTTCGAATCACTACCCGCAGATTCCGTGGAAGGCCTTTGCGCTGGGCGCGGCGCTGGCGGGCGTCGCGATCGTCGTGCAGGAGTTCCTGCGGCCGGACTGGCCCGCCGGCCGCGCGGCGCTGTTCGACGCCGTGACGATTCTGGGCACCGGGGCCGCCGCCGCGCTGACGACGGTGATCGTGCCGGCGTTCGCGCGTCTCTTCCTGCGCCGGCTGCGGCGCGAGTTCGAGGTTCGCCGCTGCGCCGAGCTGCTGTTCCACCGGCACCGCGTGCACGCCACGCGCCGCCGCACCGGCGTGCTGCTGCTCGTCAGCCTGTTCGAACGCCGGATCGAGGTGGTCGCCGACGACGCCTTCGCGGGTCGGGTGTCGGCGGAGGAATGGCGGGCCGCGATCGACCGCATGGTGCCGCGGATCGCCGCCGAGGGCGCGGCCGCCGCGCTCACCGAGGGCATCCGCGCGATCGCCGCGCTGCTCGAGCAGAAGGGCTTTGCCGCAGCGTCCGCGGATGCCAACGAGCTGCCCGACCGGCCGCGCGAGGAGCGCGGGTCGTGAGCGCGAAGGGCCGCCCCGAGCGCAGGCGGGGAGTGCAGCACGAAGGCGTGAGGAGGGGGCCCCGGCGAACACCGGAGTGCGCAGCACGAAGCCGGTCCAGCGACCCGGGCGCTGCTGCTGTTCCGGGCGCTGCTGCTCGGGATCGCGATCGCCGCGACCGGCGGGATCGCGTTCGCGGCCGACGTGCCGTTCCTCACCGGCCGCATCGTCGATCACGCCGAGATCCTGAAGCCGGCCACCCGCGAGCGGATCGGCGCCGGCCTGCAGGCGCACGAGACCGCGACCGGCAACGAGATCGCCGTGCTCACGGTGACGACGCTCGACGGCGAGAGCATCGAGGGCTACGCGACGCGCGTGTTCGAGTCCTGGAAACTGGGCAAGAAGGGCCAGGACAACGGGGTGCTGCTGATCGTCGTGCCGCAGGACCGGCGGCTGCGGATCGAGGTGGGCTACGGCCTCGAGGGCACGCTGCCCGACGTTGCCGCCAGTCGCATCATCCGCAACGTGATGACCCCGCCGTTCAAGCAGGGCGACTACGATCGGGGGATCGAGGAGGGCGTGGCGGCGATCATCGCCACGCTGGAGGGGCGCGCGTCGGCACCGGCACCGGCCGGGTCACCGCCGCAGGAGGCGCCGTCGCGCGCCTTCGACGACATCGACGCCGAGCTGCCGCCGTGGCCGATGCGCATCCTGCTGGGTGCGTTCATCTTCGGCGTGATCGGGCTGTTCACCTGGATCGGCGTGATGACCCCCGGCGTCGGCTGGTTCCTGTATGTGTTCCTGATCCCGTTCTGGGCGATGTTCCCGATCATCATCGTCGGCGTTCGCGGCGCGCTGGCCTTGCTGGTCGTCTACCTCGTGGGCTTCCCGGCGACCAAGCTGCTGCTGTCGCGCACCGCGTGGTACGCGAAGGCCCGGCACGACCTCAAGACCACCGGTCACGCCAGTGTCGGCGGCTTCACGATGACCGCCGGGTCCGGTCGCTCGTCGGGCAGCTGGTCGTCCGGCGGCGGGAGTTCCTCGGGCGGCGGCAGTTCCGGCGGCGGGGGTGGCAGCTCGGGAGGCGGAGGAAGCTCGGGCAGCTGGTAGCCGCGGCGCGGCGGTCAGCCGATCCGCGCGCTGACGGCGAACCGCCGCTGCGCCCGGCGATCGGCGAAAGGGGAAGGCTCGATGCGGATGTCGCGAAAGCCCGCGTCGGCGACCAGCGCCGTCGCTTCGTCCTCGGTGTACCAGGTGAGCGCCAGCGTCTCGTCCTCCCGGGCGAGGATCATCGGCCCGGTGCGCTTCTCATAGCGGCTCCTGACGTCGATCCGGCGGCCGTCGACGTCGACGAAGGTCTCCGAGCGGTGGGCGATCTTGAAGCCGTCGTACAGCGGCAGCGTGCGCGCCTCGACGACCGGGGCGCCGGGCGGGTGCAACGCGACGTCGGGAACGAGGAAATCCAGCAGCAGGAGCCCCGGGTCGACGAGGTGGGCGCGGATGCGTTCCAGCGCCGTGCACGCGGCGTGCGGGTCGACGACGAGCTGCAGCGAGCCCGCGGCGATGAACGCCGCGCGGTAGCGGAACGGCAGGTTGAGCGTCGTCGCGTCCTGCAGGAACAGCGTGGTCTCGTAGCCGATGTCCTCGAGCCGGGCTTCGCAGCTCGCGAGCATCGCCGGCGAGCTGTCGCAGCCGTGGAGGTTCACGTCCAGGTCGAGCAGCGGCAGCAGCAGGCGTCCCGATCCGCACATGACCTCGAGCACCGCCTCGTCGCCCGGCGGCAGGCGCTCGAGATACCAGTCGACCTCGGTCTGCGGCGCCAACGGCTGGTCGGCATCGTGGAACTGCGTGCACAGCGGGCCCCAGGCAGCCATCGTCGGCGTTCCTCAGGCCTGCTCCCAGGGGAGGCCTTCCTTCCGCCAGCCGGCGGTCGAGTTGCGGTGGTGGTGGTCGTCGAGCGGGCCCTCGAAGCCCTCCAGCACGTTGTAGACCTCGGCGAATCCGGCCTGCTCCAGCGCCTCGCCGGCGGCGACCGAGCGCTGCCCGCTGCGGCAGATCAGCAGCACCGGGCGGTTCATGCTGGCGATCTTGCGCACCTGGCCGACGAAGTGGGGATTGATCTCCCAGTCGGGGCCGTCGTTCCAGGGCACGTGCAGCGCGCCCACCGGATGGCCGACGAACAGGTACTCCATTTCGCTGCGGCAGTCGATGAACACCGCGCTCGAATGCTCGGCGAGGAAATCGTGGGCCTGGCGAGGCGAGAGGTGCTTCATGCGCGAGAATCTAGCACGATCGGGGCGTCCGCCGACAGCGCGCTGCGGGCTCGTGCGGCGCTCGTGCGGTTGCCGCCGGCGGGACGCCGCCGCGGGCGCACCCCGTTTCCGCCGCCGGCACCGGCGGCGAAGGCCGATCTTCGCCGTAAGATGCGGGGTCGGTCGGATCGGGAGCCGGAGGAACCGTGGTCACTGCGCAGGAAGCGAATCTCGCCAGGTTTCGCGCCATCGAAGCGGACATTCAAGCGGGCCGGCTGCAGGAGGCCGCCGCGGCGCTCAATGCGCTGGGCGCCGCCGCGCCGCGCGACCCCCGCGTCTACCTGACCGGGGCGATGCTCGCGCGCGCCGCGGGGAATCCGCAGTACGAGATCGTGTCGCTGCAGCGTGCGCTCGAACTGGCGCCGCAGCTGCCGCGTGTCCACGCCGCGCTGGCGAAGGCGCTCGCGCGCGAAGGTCGGCACGCCGAAGCCGTGGCGGCGGCGGACCGGGCGGTCGAGCTCTCACCGGACGACCTGCCGACGCTGGAAGTCGCGGTCGCGATCGCCCGCGCGGCCGGCGACGACGCGACTTCCCTGCGCCACCTGCACCGCGCCCGGGCGCTGCACCCCGCCGACCGCAGGATCGGCCTCGCGCTCGCCGCCGAACTCACCAAGCAAGGGCGGTATGCCGAAGCGGAGGACCCGTGGCGCAGTGCGTTGGCCGGGGATCCGGACGACGCCTTCGCGCTGATGTGGCTCGGCGTCTGCCTGGTCGAGCTCGATCGGAAAGCCGAGGCCCGCGCGGTGCTGGAACAGGCCGAGCGCCAGCTGCCCGACAATCCGACGCTGCAGTTCTACCTCGCCATCGCCCGCGGCGAGACGCCACGCACCCAGCCCGGCTGGATGGCCCAGGCGATCTTCGACGAGGTCGCCGGCCGCTTCGACGTGAGCCTCGTCGGCCAGCTGAAGTACCGCGTGCCGCGGCGCGTGGCGGAGATCCTGCTGGCCAGGGACGCGGGACGAAACCTCAGCGTGCTCGATCTGGGTTGCGGGACGGGGCTGCTCGGCGTCTACCTCGGGCGCGTCGCGGGACCCTTCGTCGGCGTCGACCTGTCTGCCCGGATGATCGAGGAGGCCGGTCGGCACGGGATCTACACCGAGCTCCGGCAGGGCGACCTGCAGGAGGAACTGCGGCGGACGGCGCCCGACACCTACGACTGCGTGACGGCCAACGACGTCTTCGTCTACGTCGGCGACGTCTCCACGGTGATTCCCGCGGCGTACAGGATTCTGCGCAAAGGAGGCGTGCTGATCTTTTCCTGCGAGCTGGCGGAGGAATCCGAAGGCGCGCTGGTGCTGCGGCCGAGCCGGCGCTACGCCCACTCGCGCCGCTCGATCGAAGAACTCTGCCGCGACGCGGGCTTCGCGCGCTGTGTCGTGGAGCCGTTCGACCTGCGACTGGAGGCCAACGTCCCGGTGGCCGGTTTCATCGCCGTCGCGGAGAAGGCGTAGCGCGGGTTTCGCCGCGCTTGCCCGGGGCGCGGGGGTCGCGGAAGACGTCGCTCGAACCGCGGCGCCGCGGTCAGGTCTGCTCCCACGGCAGCCCGGCGTGTCGCCAGCCGCCCCGCGTCCCGCGCCGATGATTGCCGTCGAGGGGGCCCTCGAAGCCTTCGAGCACGTTGTAGACCTCCGCGAAACCCGCGCTCTCCAGCGCCTGCCCGGCGGCGATCGAGCGCTGGCCGCTGCGGCAGATCAGCACCACGGGGCGATCGACGCTGCAGAGGCTCTTCACCTCGCCGACGAAGTGCGGATTCACGTCCCAGTCGGGGCCGTCGTTCCAGGCGACGTGGTGGGCGCCCACCGGGTGGCCGACGAAGCGATATTCGGCGCGGCTGCGGCAGTCGACGAGCACCGCGTCGGGGCGCTCGGCGAGCAGCGCGTACGCTTGTTTCGGTTGCAGGTGCTTCACGTCCCCGCCTTCCATGTCCCGTTGCCGCCGCCCGGCGTGCGTTCCGCGCTGCGCCGCCCCCCGGGGCAATGCGCCACGGCGTCCCGCGCCGTCTCGATCGCCGCCGCGATCGCGGTCAGCAGTATGCCCGAGTCCGGCGACACGATCGCGACGAGAACGAACACGGCGATGCCCGGGCGCGCGTGCTGCTAAAATCCAAGATCGCCGCAACGCCCGGCCGTCCCCTGCACCCCGCTCCGATGCAACCCGATCGCACCGCCGAACTCGTCGCCCTGCTGTCCCGCCGGATTCTCGTCCTCGACGGCGCAATGGGCACGATGATCCAGCGCCACAAGCTCGGCGAAGAGGACTTTCGCGGCGGACCCGCCGGCTGCCTGCACGACCACGCGCACGACCTCAAGGGCGACAACGACCTGCTGGTCCTCACCCAGCCCGACGTCGTCCGCGAGATCCACGACCGCTACCTCGAGGCGGGCGCCGACATCATCGAGACCAACACCTTCGGCGCGACCTCGATCGCGCAGGCCGACTACCAGCTGCAGGACCGGGCCCACGCGATGAACCTCGCCGCGGCGAGGCTCGCCCGCGAGTGTGCCGACCGCTGGACGGCGATGACGCCCGGCAAGCCGCGCTTCGTCGCCGGCGCGCTCGGGCCGACCAACCGCACCGCGTCGATCTCGCCCGACGTCAACGACCCGGGCGCGCGCAACGTCAGCTTCGACGAGCTGGTCGCCACCTACACCGGCGCGATCGAGGGGCTCGCCGAGGGAGGGGCCGACATCCTGCTGGTGGAGACGGTGTTCGACACGCTGAACGCCAAGGCGGCGCTGTTCGCGATCGAAAGCCACTTCGACCGCGTCGGGCGCCGCCTGCCGGTGATCGTCTCGGGCACCATCACCGACGCGTCGGGGCGCACGCTGTCGGGGCAGACGACCGAGGCGTTCTGGAACTCGGTGCGCCACGTGCGCCCGCTCGCCGTGGGCCTCAACTGCGCGCTCGGGGCGGCGCTGATGCGTCCCTACATCGAGGAGCTGGCCCGCGTCGCCGACACCTTCGTCTCCTGCTATCCGAACGCCGGGCTGCCCAACCCGATGGCCGAGACCGGCTACGACGAGACGCCGGAGCAGACGGCCCGGCTGATCGAGGACTTCGCCCGCAACGGCTTCGTCAACATCGTCGGCGGCTGCTGCGGCACGACGCCGGCGCACATCCGCGCGATCGCCGAGGCGGTGGCGAAGATCGCGCCGCGGGCGCTGCCGGCCACCGAGCCCGCCGCGGCCTGAACCCCCTCCGAGTCCCGAACCGTGGCTGCCTCTCCCTCCGGCGCGATGCGCCTCGCCGGCCTCGAGCCGCTGACGATCGACGACGACGCGCTGTTCGTCAACGTCGGCGAGCGCACCAACGTCACCGGCTCGCGCCGCTTCGCCAAGCTGATCCTCGCCGGCGATTTCGCCGGCGCCGTCGAGGTCGCCCGCCAGCAGGTGGCGAGCGGCGCCCAGATCATCGACGTCAACATGGACGAGGCGATGCTCGATTCGAAGGCGGCGATGACGCGCTTCCTGAACCTGATCGCCTCCGAGCCCGACATCGCCCGCGTGCCGGTGATGATCGACTCGTCGAAGTGGGAGGTGATCGAGGCCGGCCTCAAGTGCGTGCAGGGCAAGCCCGTCGTCAACTCGATCTCGCTGAAGGAAGGCGAGGCCGAGTTCGTCCGCCAGGCGCGGCTGGTGCGCCGCTACGGCGCGGCGGTGATCGTCATGGCCTTCGACGAGCGCGGCCAGGCCGACACCTATGAGCGCAAGGTCGGGATCTGCCAGCGCTGCTACGACATCCTGACGCGCCAGGTCGGCTTCCCGCCCGAGGACATCGTCTTCGACCCCAACGTCTTCGCCATCGCCACCGGCATCGAGGAGCACGACAACTACGCGGTCGACTTCATCAACGCGACGCGCTGGATCCGCGCCCACCTGCCCCACGCCAAGGTCTCGGGCGGCATCTCGAACGTGAGCTTCTCGTTCCGCGGCAACGAGCCGGTGCGCGAGGCGATCCACACGGTCTTCCTCTACCACGCGATCCGCGCGGGATTGACGATGGGCATCGTCAACGCCGGGCAGCTCGGCGTCTACGACGAGATCCCGCCGGAGCTGCGCGAGCGGGTCGAGGACGTGGTGCTGAACCGCAAGCGCGCCGACGGGCAGAGCCCGACCGAGCGCCTGGTGAGCTTCGCCGAGACCTACAAGGCCAAGGGCAAGGAGGTGGTCGAGGACCTCGGCTGGCGCGAGGGCAGCGTCGAGGCGCGCCTCGCGCACGCGCTGGTCAAGGGCATCACCACCTGGATCGTCGAGGACACCGAGGAGGCGCGACGGAAGTTCGCGCGCCCGATCCAGGTGATCGAGGGCCCGCTGATGGCCGGGATGAACGTCGTCGGCGACCTCTTCGGCGCCGGCAGGATGTTCCTGCCGCAGGTGGTCAAGAGCGCGCGGGTGATGAAGCAGGCAGTCGGCCACCTGGTGCCCTACATCGAGGAGGAGAAGGCGCGCTCCGGCGACGCCGGCAAGCCGAAGGGCAGGATCGTCATGGCGACCGTCAAGGGCGACGTCCACGACATCGGCAAGAACATCGTCGGCGTGGTCCTCCAGTGCAACAACTTCGACGTCGTCGACCTCGGCGTCATGGTGCCGGCGCAGAAGATCCTCGACGCCGCGCGCGAGAGGAACGCCGACATCGTCGGCCTGTCCGGGCTCATCACCCCGTCGCTCGAGGAGATGGCGCACGTCGCGCGCGAGATGCAGCGACTGGGCATGACGCAGCCGCTGCTGATCGGCGGGGCGACGACGTCGCGCGTGCACACCGCCGTGAAGATCGCGCCGCACTACGCCGGCGTCACCGTCTACGTGCCCGACGCGTCGCGCGCCGTGGGCGTGGCGAGCAACCTGCTGTCGGACGAGCTCGCAGCCGGCTACGTCGCCGAGGTCGCCGCCGATTACGAGAAGATCCGCGCGCAGCACGCCGGCAAGAAGGGCCCCGTGCTGATCCCGCTCGAAGCGGCTCGCGCCAACGCCTTCGCGACCGACTGGGCGCACGCCGTCCCGCCGGTGCCCACGTTCATCGGCCGCCGCGAGTTTCGCAACGTCGATCTCCAGGAGCTCGCGGCGCTGATCGACTGGGGCCCGTTCTTCCAGACCTGGGAACTCTCCGGGCCGTATCCGGCGATCCTCGACGACGCGGTCGTCGGCGAGGCGGCGCGCAGCGTCCTCGCCGAGGGCCGGGCGATGCTGAAGCGCATCGTCGACGGGCGTTGGCTCACGGCCAGCGGCGCCGTCGCGCTGCTGCCCGCGCAGGCGGTCGGCGACGACATCGTCTGCTACGCCGACACCGCGCGGACGCAGGAGGTGCTCTGCTGGCACAACCTGCGCCAGCAGAGCGAGCGGCCGCAGGGCAAGCCCAACTATTGCCTCGCCGATTTCGTCGCGCCGCGCGACTCGGGCGTCGTCGATTACGTCGGGGTGTTCGCGGTGACGGCCGGACTCGGGATCGAGAAGAAGCTCGCCGAGTTCGAGGCCGGGCACGACGACTACGGCGCGATCATGCTGAAGGCGCTGGCCGACCGCCTCGCCGAGGCCTTCGCCGAGTGGCTGCACCGCAAGGTCCGGCGCGAACTGTGGGGTTACGCGGCCGACGAGACGCTCGACCCGGTGGCGCTGATCCGCGAGGAGTACCGCGGCATCCGGCCGGCGCCGGGCTATCCGGCGTGTCCCGATCACGCGGTCAAGGCCCCGCTGTTCGACCTGTTGCGCGCCCGCGACCTCGGGATGACCCTGACCGAGAATTTCGCCATGCTGCCCGCGGCCGCGGTGTCGGGATTCTTCCTCGCCCACCCCGAGGCGAGCTATTTCGCGGTCGGCAAGATCGGCGACGACCAGCTCGCGGACCTCGCCGCGCGCAGCGGGCGGCCGGTGGCGGCGCTGCGCCGCGACCTCGCGCCCAATCTCTGACCCCCACGGAGCGAACGATGACGCGTTGGCAAATTTTCGCCGTGCTGGCGGCGCCTCTCGTCGTCGGCGGCACGATGGCGCAAGGCGCGGCGACGGGTGGCGACGAGACCACCGGCCGGGCGCTCTACAACGCGCAGTGCAACGGCTGCCACCGGACGCAGATCCACTGGCGCGACCGGAAGATCGTCGAGGACTGGCCGTCGCTGCTGCGCGAGGTCCGGCGCTGGCAGCTGAACTCCGGGCTCGCCTGGAGCGACGACGAGGTTCTCGCCGTCGCGCGCCATCTCAACGCGACCTGGTACCACTTCCCCGCGGAGCCCGGCAAGGATCTCGCGCTCGGACCTCGCCGCTGAAGCCCCCGCGCGTCCCGGCCGGCGACGGCGGCTTCGCGCCGCGGACCTCCCGCGCCCAACGGGCCTCGCGCCGTCAGTTCCCGGACGTGGAGAGCTGCTCCAGCAGCTTGATCATGGCGACGGAATCTTCCTCACCCAATCCGTTGCCCACCATGGCGTTGAACATCTGCGCCGCAGCCGCGGTCGCCGGCAGGCACACGCCGAGCCGGTGTGCGGTCTGCAGCACGATGTTCATGTCCTTCTGGTGCATCCAGGACTTGAAGCCCGGATTGAAGTTGCGATCGAGCATCCGCTGGCCGTGGTTCTCGAGGATCCTCGAGCTCGCGGATCCGCCCATCAGGGCTTCGCGCACCTTGGCTGGATCGACGCCGTTCCGACGCGCGAAGTTGAGCGCCTCGGCGACCGTCAGCACGCCGACGCCGGTCAGGATCTGATTGGCGGCCTTGGCCACCTGCCCGGCGCCGGAGTCGCCGACGTGGACGATCGTCTTGCCCATGCACTCGAACAGCGGCCGCGTCCGCGCCATGGCTGCCGCACTGCCCCCGACCATGATCGTCAGCGTCCCGGCGATGGCGCCCGCGTCTCCGCCGGAAACCGGCGCGTCGAGAAAGTCGATGCCCAGCACCTTCAGCTCGGCGGCGATCTCGCGTGCCGCGGCGGGCAGGATGGTGCTCATGTCCACGGCGACAAGGCCCGGCCGCGCGACGCTCGCGACGCCGAGCGCGCCGAGCATGACCTCGCGGACGTCGGGTGCGTCGGGCACCATGGAGATCACGACCTCGGCTGCGCCCGCCACCTCGGCGGGGCTGGACGCACCGCGGGCGCCGGCAGCGAGCAAAGGCCGCATTGACTCCTCGCGCCGCGACCAGACGGTGAGCACGTGACCCTGCAGCAACAGGTTCTGCGCCATCGGGCGCCCCATGATCCCCAAGCCTATGAATCCGACGTTCATCAACACTCTCCAATGACGATGGGCACGCGCACGGCGCTCACGTTAGCAAGCGCCCGCTCCCGGAGCAAGACGGCCGCCGCAGAGCAAAAACTGGGGGGCAATTCGGCGGCAATTCGGGGTCAGAGCGGCAACTCTTCTTCAGATCGGCCGACCATCGAAATCTCCTCGGCAAAACCATGGGGTCCAAATCGGGGTCAGAGCGGCAAACGTACTTCAGGGCGGCCAACCAGCGAAGACTCTCCGGCCGGCGCAAACGGCGAATCGGACGTCCACGCGCTCCGATGATTCTATCGATCCCGCGGCGAAGGCCCCGGGCTGCGGCGTCGGGTGGGACGCGCGGTCAGGCGCGCAATCCGTGTCCGGAAGGCTTCGCTGCCGTAGACGAGTTCGCTTTTGGTAGCGTCACGTACGTGCGTGGCCTGGTCGTCGTCGAGCGGTTGTTCGCACCAGCGAGCGTAGGCGGGTCCGGGAACGGCCCCCAGCAAGTCCAGAGCTGCGTGCGGTGTCAGCAAATCGTCGGCACACAGCCCCGCCAGCCCCGAGTGGCTGTTCCATCGATAGGCAGCCGGACAGGTGGCGATTCCCGCGCGCACAGGATTGAAGTCGATGTACCGGAAAACAGCCAGCACATAGCGGTCCTCGTCGACAAGACAGGCCTTGTAGCGACCTTCCCACAGCGTGCCCGTGCGCGTGTGAGCCTGATTGAAATGGCGAACGTAGCGTGCACCGACCGACTGCATGGCACGGGAGACCGCATTGACGACCAGCGGGGTGGCGAGCAGGTGCACGTGGTTGGACATGAGCACGTAGGCGTGCACCTGCATGCGGTAGCGCAACGCGGCCTCCCGTAATGCGGCAAGGTAGGTTTGCCGGTCCGCATCGGTGATGAAGCACGCCCCACGATTGTTGCCACGCTGGACGACGTGCAGCGGAAAGCCGGTCAGCGGAAAACGGGGGTGGCGGGCCATGGCAGTGATCGAGCATGCCTACGCTACCGCCATCGTCGCGTCTCCGGGATCGGCCTGTCGGCCGAATGCCGAGCGTGGGTGAGCGAATTATTGCTCTGACCCCGAATTGATCAGGAATCGGCCTGTCGACCGAACGCCGAGCGTGGGTGCGCGAATTGCTGCTCTGACCCCGAGATCCCTGCTCTGACCCCGAGATCCGACCCCGAGATCTCGGTGTCCGGGGAACCTGCCGCGGGGCAGGTCAGCACCGCGGCGGCGCCCTTCGCCAAGGGCTTGATCTCCAGCGCCGCGACCGTCCCGAAGAGGTCGGTCAACGTACGCTGCAGCGCCGCCACGCGCTGCGGCGTCCAACCGGGCACTCGGGCGACGCCGACAGCCACCATCGTGACTTCGACCATGGGCGTACCGCCGGGTCTACGGCCGGGGGCGCCGATCACCAGGATGGCGGTCGCCTGCGCGGCGACTGCGTCGCGCGCCAGCGGCAACAGCACCATCGGTGGGAAGGGATGTCGCCCCAGCGGCTCCGGAAGGCGGATGTCGACGCCGACCCGGCGGGTGCGCGCTTGTGGCAGGATCCGCAGGCAAGCCTCGACCAACGCCGCTTCGTCGGCCAGCGTGCACGACCGGGCCGGTGTGCGGGGCAACGCCGCACGGAGGTAGGCGATCAAGTCGTCCTGCAGCCGCTCCGCGGCCTGCGGATCCGTTCCGTAGAGGCTCTCGATCTCGTCCAGCACGCCGAACAGCAGCGGCGGTTCGAGCTGCGCTTCCAGCGCCTGCAGCTGCAGGTCGATCGAGGTGCGCTGGATCCGGTTGCATTCGAGTTCGGTCGCCTGCGCGGCGCGGATGGCGGCGAGCACGCGATCCCGCGATCCGGCGAAGCTGCCGAACAGCAGACCCCCCATCGTGAAGAACCACCAGCCGCGCGCCAGCAGCGCGTCGCCGGAGGCGAAGCCGGCCTGCCGCGCGGCGAGTTCGAGGTCCGCGGCGAACAGGCCGTGGACGATCGCGGCACCGATGCCGACGGCGCCGAAGGTCGACGCCGCGGTCAGCGCGAGGTGGCGCCATCCCTGCCAGCCAGCGCGCTCGGCGAGCACCGGACCCGCGACGGCCCCGGCGCCCAACGTCGACAGCTCGATCGCCAGCCAGTGCGCGCGCCAAGGCAGGGAATCGCCCGCGCCGGAATCGCCGCCGCTCGACCAGACGCGGATCGATTCGATGGTGACCAGCAGCAGCGCGAATGCGGCCATCGCCGGCCATCGCTCGTGCAAAGACCCGGCGCGCCGCACCGCGGCGGCGGCCGAATCGCGGCGCAGCCCGCGACCGGGCAGGCCCGCCGCCGATGCTTCCACGCCGATCTCCATCTCGCCTCCTTCCGCCACGCCCGGGGGCGACGCTGCCTACATCTGCCGGAAGAGCTGCGCACAGCTCTCGCTGACCGGCAGCCGTTCCGGGCGCTGCTTGAGCCGCACGTGCAGGTGCCCTCGTCCGTCGCGGGTCACGCCGGCGATCGAGTTGACGTTGACCAGCGTCGAGCGATGGATCTTCCAGAACAGGTTCGGATCGAGCTCCTCGGTCAATTCGCGGATCGTCTTGCGGATCAGCGCCTCGGAGTTCGCGGTCACCACCGACGTGTACTTGGTGTCGGCCTGGAAGTAGCAGATCTCCTGGACGCTGATGAGGCTGATCGTCCCGCCGGCGGACGCGTTGATCCAGCGCAGGTACCGAGTCGAATCGGCGGCGCGGCGATCGAGCTGCGCGAATGCTTCCGTGTGGTCGGGAGGAGGCCGGGAAATCCGCGTCTTCAGCCGCTGCATGGTCGTCGCCAGCCGCTCCATGCCGACGGGCTTCACCAGGTAGTCGATCGCGCCCTGGTCGAAGGCCGCCCGCGCGTAGTGGTCGTATGCGGTGACGAAGACGATGTGCGCGTGGGGGGTCGCCTGCTTTGCGACCTCCAGTCCGGAGAGCCCAGGCATCTCGATGTCGAGAAAGAGCACCGACGGCCGACGGTCGATGAACAGCTGCAGCGCCTCGATGCCGTTGTTCGCGCGGCCGACGATCGCCAGCTCGGGCCAGACCGCGTGCAGCATGTCGGCGAGCTCCGCCTGCAGCAGCGGCTCGTCCTCGGCGATCAGCGCGGTCAGGGGTGCCATCGCGGTTGCATCAGCCGGGTCCGGGCGCGACACCCGCGGCGAACGGTATCCGGATCGTCGCCCGGACGCCGGATGGGGTGTTGGATTCGAGGGTCAGGAGACCGGCGTCCCCGTACAGCGCGGCGAGCCGGTCACGGGTGTTCGCAAGGCCGACGCCGCTGCCGCCGGTCGGTGCCGCCGCGAAGCCGACGCCGTCGTCGGTGATCGAAACCTCGACGTGCGCCGGCGTCGCGCGGGCGCGGACGACCACCGAGCCGCCCTGCGGCGCCGGGGCGAGGCCGTGCTTGATCGCATTCTCGGCCAGCGTCAGCAGCATCATCGGCGGGAAGCGGATCCCGGCGAGTTCGGCGGGGATTTCGACGAGGTAGCGCAACCGCGCCCCCATGCGCACCTTCAGGATGCCGAGATAGGCGGCGACGAGATCGGTCTCCTGCGCCAGTGTCGCCGGCGAGTGGTGCACCTGCGGCAGCATGGCCCTGAGGTAGCACGTCAGGTTGTGCAGCATGACCATGCCGCTGCGCACGTCGTCGCGGCACAGGCGCCGCATGTTGGCGAGCGCGTTGAAAAGAAAATGCGGCTCGATCTGCGCGCGCATCAGGTTGAGCCGGGCCTCCATGACCTGCTGCTCCAGCGCGACGCGGCGGACCTGCGCCCGGTGCAATGTCTCGAGGGCGCCCAAGCCGCGCTGCTGCAGGAAGTGGAGCGTCGCGTTGCCGTGTCCGATGGCCATCCAGAACACCGCGTCCGACCAGAACGGACGCGTCCGGACGACGCTCCAGTCGAATCCCTGCAGCGCGATGCGCAGCAACTCGCCGCCGAGCGCCCCGGCGACGAGCGCCGCTGCGTACAGCGCGAACGCCGGCCCTCGCGGCCAGCCGCGGGTGGCGGCCTCGGCGCAGGTCAGCGTCACCATGATCACCATGCCCATCACCACGCATTCGGCGGCGTGGACGAGCCAGCGCCACAGGTCGTACCCGAAGTCGGCTGCCGCCGCGGGCAGAGGCTGGAACAGAATCTCGGTGGAAACCACCAGCGAGATGGCGAGCGTCAGCGCCAGTCGCCGGCGCAGCACGCGTGTCGACAGCGCAACGACACGACCGTATCGTCGCCTCTCATCCTCGTGCGGGTTGCGCCGTTCGAGTGCCATGCCTCCTCCGGCTCCGAACGACGCCAACGTTCTTCCTTTCCGGCGATTTGTGCAAGCCCGATCGCGACGAACGCGGCGGGAGCGGCCGCGAAACCGGCGAAACGCGGCGCGAAACGGCAAAGAGGAAGGATCGGGCAGCGGCGCCGGGCCCGTTCGCCGGCTGGCGGCGAGGGCCACTATGCGGCGCACAAGAACTCGCCGCCGACGGCGGGAAGAGGACGGAGCAGCCGGTGGCGCGCGCCCGCCGGCGCGCAATCCGGCCGACGTCAGCGCGTCGAGGTCAGCGCGTCGACCGCGGCCTGCAGCACGTCGGCATACGCGAAGGCCCGGTCGAAGCTCAGACGATCGAACGTCGCCGCGAGCGGCTGCTGCCGCGCGAACAGCGCGTCACCGTCCTCCGGCTGGAATCCGTTGACGATGATCGCCAGTCCGGCCAGCGCGACCGCGACCGCGACGCTCGCGCCGAACACGGGGGCCGGCTGCCCGCGAGGACCGAAGTTCATGGCACCCCTCTGCATGGTTGCTGCGCGGATCCAGGGGTCGCGGATTCCGACGTGCATCGCGCAGGTGCTCACCGTAGGCCGGTGCGGCCGGGGCCGCAACGCCGTTGCGACGAAACCGCCGATGTCCCGGACGAAGCGGCTGCCGGGCGTGCCGGACCTCGCCCGGGTCCGTCAGGCCGTCGCCGCCTTCGGCGCGTTCCAGAGTCCGTCGCAGGCTTTGCGCGCCGGGTCGCCGGCCGGCAGCTTGGCGCAGACGCCGGCGAGCTGCGCGCGCAGCCGCTGCACCGAGTCCTGGTGCTGCCGGCCCTTGTTCCACGCCAGCAGCTTTCGCGTCATCCGCTCGAGGTAGCGGTGATTGCGGTCATAGAAGGTGTCGGGCGCGGCTTCCAGCTCGCCGATCACCTGTCCGGCGGCCTTCTCGATGCGCGCCGCGGCTTCCGGCGTCAGGTCGACCAGCGCGTTGACGTAGCTCACGCCCCACTGCAGCCGCGTCGCCGGTCCGGTGGCCGCGGCGTAGGCCTTCTCCGCCCAATCGACGGCAGCGGCCTTGTCGCCGCGCTTGCGGGCGTTGCCGGCGAGGCCGAGCATCGCGTAATAGGGCGTGTTCGAGCGCGCGAGTTCGGCGGTGAGCAGCGCGTCGGACTCGTCGAGCAGGCCGGCCGCCGCCAGTACGTGCGCGGCGGCGTTGATCACCGTTTCGCGGGCGTAGAGGTCGGTCGTTTCCCGGTCGCCGCGGGCCGCCGCGTCGCGCGCGTCGGCGACCAGCGCCTCGGGAACCTTGCCGTCGGGCGCATCGAGCTTGGCGAGGTCGATGCGCGCCCCCACCGCCGACAGCCGGTCGGTGGCGGAGAGCTTCGGGTCCGCGGCGAGTTGCCGGAGCACGTCGTCCCAGGCGGCGGCGAGTGCCGCGCGTTCGTCCGACTTCGGCAACGTGACGTGGCCGGTGATCTCGCGCGCGTACCCGGTCACGAGATCGAAGTCCTCGCGCGCGATCCGGGGATCGGCGAGCACTTTCCGCAGGTCGTCGCGCGCCGCCTTGTCGTCCCGGGGCTTCGCGCCGGGGGCCGTGGCGCCGGCGGCCATCGCCTTCAGCTTGAGCCGCGTCGCGGTCGTCGTCTGCTCGGGGGGGCAGGCCTGCGCCAGCTGGCGCAACGTGGCGGCGACGTCCTTTCTGGGGATCAGCGTCTGCTCGTCGGTGTCCCACGAGTAGTAGGCGAGCATCCGCCAATCTTCCGGCGTGAGCCGGGTCGCGGCGGTGCCGCGGCCGGAGGCGAGGGCCGCGGCCAGCGTCGCCTTCACCGGGCGGGCTCCGTTCATCCCCAGCGCGAGAACGCGCATGTACTGGTCGGCGTCGATCTCGCCGGGCAGGCGCGTGATCTCGGTGCCGTCGGGAGTGAACAGGATCATCGTCGGATAGCCGCCGATCTTGAAGCGGGCGCCCTGCTTCTGCGCGCTCTTGCTGTCACCGTCGAGGTAGACCGGCACGAAGTAGCGCGAGCGCTCGATGAAGTCCTGGCGACTGAAGATCGTCGCCTTCACCTGGTTGCAGGGCGGGCACCAGACGGCTCCCCAGTAGAGGAACACCGGCTTGTTCTCGGCCTTGGCCTTGGCGAACGCGGCGTCGACGTCGCCCTTTTCCCACGCGATCTGCGCGACGGAAGGCGCCGGCGCCGCGACGGGCGCGGTCGCCGGCACGACAGCGGGCGCGGTGGCCGCGGTCGTCTGCGGGTCGGGCGCCTGGGAACAGGCGGCGAGGGCGAGCAGCAGGGCGAGCGGGAGGATTCGGGGCATGGTCGCGGACGCGCGGGGGGTTGGACGCGGGCGATTATGCACCATTGCCCCCGGCGGGCAGCGACCGGAGCGCGCACCGCCGCCGGCAGGCGTTAACATGACCGCTTTTCGGTTAGCGGAAAGGCGGTCGGCGATGTTCGTCTATGGCAAGGATTGCAGGGTCGAGGATCTCGGCAACGGCGTCACACGGCGGATCCTGGCGCACGACGGCGCGATGATGCAGGTCGAGGTCGCCTTCGAAACGGGCGCGATCGGACCGCTGCACTCGCATCCGCACGAGCAGCTGACCTACGTTCTGTCCGGCGCGTTCGAGTTCACGATCGGCGACGAGACGCACGTCGTGCGCGCCGGCGACACGCTGCACAAGCGCGGCGGCGTGCTGCACGGCTGCCGGTGCATCGAGAAGGGCGTGCTGCTCGACACCTTCACGCCGCAGCGGATGGATTTCCTGCCGGCCTGATTCTTCGGCCGGCCACTGCGCTGCGTCCTCGCGGCGCGACGACGCGCCTTGCCTTCCGCCGCGGCGACCCGGGATCCTTCCCGGGCCGCGCGAGGGCAGTCAGCGGCTCAAAGCCGCGATCAGCAGCAGCCGCTGCGCTTCGCGCCGGTCGCGTCGCGCTTCGCGCAGGTGCATCGGCAGCGAACGCTCCACTTCGGCGAAATAGTCCTCGTAGCTCTCGAAACAGCTGCCGAGGCGCGCGAACGTCGCTTGCAGGCGGGAGAAGAGCGACGGCTCGGTGGACGCTCGTGCAGGCGCAGGGCGGAGCACGAACCGCATTTCGGGGCAGGTGGTTTGGGCGGTGGTCATCGGGGGTTCCTTGGCTGAATGAGGGATCGTCGGATGCCGGGTCAGGACGAGCCGTGCGCGCGTCCCATCCGCAGCAGCAGCGCGGAGCCGTTGCGGCTGGGGACCGGCGCGGCCGGATCCAAACGGTCGAGCAGTGCGGCGGTGCGCTGCCAGGCGAGCCAGGCGAAGGTGCCGCCGGCCGCGACCCAGGTCATTGCGGTCAGTGCGGGCAAGCCCTGCGCCCGGTCGAGCAGCGCCGCCAGTCCGGCGAGCGCGAACGCGGCCCCGATGAAGATCGAGCGCAGCCATATGCCGAGCAGCAGCAGGCTGGGCCCGGTCGCAGGTCGGTGATCGAGAGTGTCAGTTCGGTCGTGCTGTTCCATGGTGTCTCCAGAAGTGAAAGGGTTCGGGGCGGTTCAGGCCGGCAGCCGGAGGGCTGCCGGGTCCGCGGATGGGCTTGGCGTCCCGGGTGTCGCCGCGCGCAGGCAGGCGGCCCCGGTGGCGTCCGTTGTTTTCGGGCGCGCACGCTCAACCTTGGGCTGGGGGTGCTTTCATGGGCGTCTCCGAGAGTTGATCTTGGCACCGCAAAGGATTGTGCGGTGCAGCAAAGAAGATACGGTCGATGCGGCCGTGAATCCAATCATCCTTTTGAATCGTTGCGATAATATGAATCGATGGAAATGATTTCCATTAGTGCAATGCACCAAATTGGTGAGTTTTCTGCGTCTGCCGATGCCAGGCCCGGCCTGAATCGCGGAAATCGACGGCCGAATCCCGCGCCGGCACCCGGTTCGGGGCCGCCACCGCGTCGTCGCCCGCCGGGCGGGCACCGGGCGGTCGGCGGGCGGGCACCGGGCGATTGGCGGGAGCGACTCCTTGCCCGGACCCGCAACGGACCGGCTGGTATCCTCGTCCGCGATGCAGATCGATCGGCCTGACCCGGCCTTCACCCGTTCCGCGGCGTCCCGCGAGCACTTCCGGTTGGCCGCGAGGCTCGCGCTGGGTTTCGTCGGGCTGCTCTGGGCGGTCCAGTTGCTGGGCTGGGGCCTGGGGCTGGAACGCTTCGGCGTTCATCCCCGGGAGTGGATCGGCTTGCCCGGGATCCTGGTCGCGCCGCTGCTGCACGGCGGATTCGGGCACCTGATCGCCAACTCGCTGCCCCTGCTGGTCCTCGGCACGGTGATGCTGCAGCTCTACCCGACCGCCGCCTTCCGGGTGTTGCCGGCGATTTACCTGGTGCCGGGGATCGCCGTGTGGCTGTTCGCCCGCGGGGGCGTCCACGTCGGCGCCAGCGGCCTGGTCTACGGCCTGGTCAGCTACATCTTCGTGGCCGGCCTGATCCGCCGCGACCGGCGGGCCGTCGCCGCTTCGCTGCTCGTCGCCTTCATGTACGGCGCGCTGGTCTGGGGGGTGCTGCCGATCCGGCAGCAGGTGTCCTGGGAGACGCATCTGGCCGCCACGGTGGTCGGGGTGCTGCTCGCGCTGCTGCTGCGGCACCGGGATCGCCCGCCGCGCGTGCGCTATTCATGGGAGGACGAAACGGAAGACCCCGGCGACGACCGCCCGGGCGGCGAGGACGCGCGGCCGCCATTCTGAACCGGTGGCGGCACCCGGTCCGCGGCCGCTCCGGTTGACGGAAAGCGCCCGGCGTCCGTAACCTTGCCGACGCCCGTCGGCGCCGGTTTTTCATCCTGACCTGGAGGAGACTGCCCATGCAACCGCATCGTCTTGTCCTCGCGGCACTCGTGTGCTCGCTCACCGTCCCGGCGCTGGCGCAGGACCAGCCGGTGACGCCGAAGGAAATCCAGGAGTCCTGGGTCGGGAAGACGTTGAGCGGCACGAACGCCAGCGGCGGCCCCGTCACGATGAAGATGCAGGCCGACGGCTCGGCGTCGGTGGCGGCCGGATCGACCAGCGACACCGGCAGCTGGCGCCTGTCGGACCAGGGCTACTGCACGACCTGGAAGACCATCCGTGCCGGGCAGGAACGCTGCTTCACGGCGCGCCGTGCGGGCACCAGGGTGACGGTCCTCAACCCCGACGGCTCGGTGAGCGGCTACTTCACCGAAATCAGGTAGGGCGAGGACGCGGAGGTTCGTGCCGCGGCCGCGCTGCGAGTACAGCGCCTCGCCAAGGCAAAGGCCCCGCGAATCGCTCGCGGGGCCCCGGTCCCACCGCCGCTGCCGACCGCGACCGGGCCGGCGACGGCGACTACATCCGTTCGATGATCGTCGCGATGCCCTGGCCGCCGCCGATGCACATCGTGCACAGCGCGTAGCGGCCGCCGGTGCGCTGCAGTTCGTGCAGCGCCTTGACGACGAGGATCGCGCCCGAGGCGCCGATCGGATGGCCGAGCGCGATGGCGCCGCCGTTGGGGTTGCACTTCGCCGGGTCGAACTTGAGCTCGCGGTCCACGCCCAGCGCCTGCGCGGCGAACGCCTCGTTCGACTCGATGACGTCCATGTCGGCGAGCTTCAGGCCGGCCTTGGCCAGTGCGTGCTGCACGGCGCCGACCGGGCCCATGCCCATGACATTGGGCTCGACGCCGGCGTGACCCCAGCCGACCAGTCGCGCCATCGGCTTCAGGCCCTTCTTCTCGGCGGCGGACTTCTCCATCAGCACCACGGCCGCGGCGGCGTCGTTGATGCCGGAGGCGTTGCCGGCGGTGACGGTGCCGTTCTCCTTGGCGAACACGGCCTTGAGCTTGGCCATGCCTTCGAGCGAGGCATCGCCGCGCACGTGCTCGTCGGTGTCGAACACGATCGGACCCTTCTTGCTCTTCAGTTCGATCGGCAGGATCTGGCTCTTGAAGTGGCCGGCGGCGATGGCCGCGGCGGCACGCTTGTGGCTCTCGACGGCGAGCGCATCCTGCTCGGCGCGGGTGATCTTGTAGCGGGTGGCGATGTTCTCGGCGGTGACGCCCATGTGCACGACGTCGAACGGATCGGTCAGCGCGCCGACCATCATGTCGATCATCTTGGAGTCGCTCATCCGCGCGCCCCAGCGCTGCGTCGTCGACGTGTAGCCGCCGCGGCTCATGCTCTCGGCGCCCCCGCCGACCGCGACGTCGGTGTCGCCCAGCATGATGTAGTGCGCGCCGGTGATGATCGCCTGCATGCCGCTGCCGCAGAGGCGGTTGAGCGTGAGCGCGCCGGCGGTCACCGGCAGGCCGCCGTTGACGCAGGCCAGCCGCGAGATGTACATGTCGCGCGCTTCGGTGTGGATGACGTTGCCGATCACGCACTGCCCGACCTGCTGCGGGTCGGCCTTGGAGCGCGCCATCGCCTCCTTCACCACCCTGGCGGCGAGTTCGTGCGGCGGGATGTCCTTGAGACTGCCGCCGTAGTCACCGATGGCCGTACGCACACCGCTCAGAATGACGACTTCCCTGTTGCTCATGGCATTGCCTCCGTTGAAAGGTGGGCATCATCATACTCGCCCGGCGCGGCGGGGGTACTAACGGGCGTTTGAAAGCGGACGGTCCGCGGTCCGGGAGCGGGAGGGCGCCGCGCATCGCCGACCGCCGGCGCGGACTCGCGCCCCGCTGCGGTAACATCGGTTTCCGGTCCACCCCTGGCGGGACGCGATGGCATCGATCGTCGGCAGCATTCTCGGCATCCTGGTCTGCGGGGGCATCGGCGGCGCCGGCGGCTGGGCGCTGGTCACGGCCCTCGGACTGACCGGCACGCCGGGGGCGCTCGTCGCCGCGGTCGCCGCGATGGCGGTGTCGGCGGCGCTCTGGGCCGGCGGATCGTCGCTGCTGCGCGCGCTGGGGTGACTGCGGTGATCGCCGCCGCGGCGGCGCGCGGGCTCAATCAGCGGTGGCGACGACCACGTAGCGCAGCGGCCCGCCGGTCGTCACCGCGTCGAACGGGTAGCAGGTGACCAGCGTCAGCATCGGCGCGGGCGCGTGCCGCGGCAGCACCAGATCGCGGCGATCGACCACGCGCGTCTCGCGGACGCGGTAGCGGACCTCGACGCCGTCGGGTCGCTCGATCGTCAGCGCGTCGCCGACGGCGAGGTCGCGCAGGAAGCGGAAGTGCGTGTCGCGATGCGCCGACAGCACCGCGTTGCCGGGCGTTCCCGGCAGCGCCGAGTCGTCGTGGTGCCCGGGGCCGAAGGCGAGCGTGCGGCCGCTGGCGCCCGCGAGCACGAAGCGATCGGTGCCGCGGCCCGGCACGCCGAGGCGTGCGATCGGATGCGTGTCCGCCCACGGCCACGGCCGCAGCGGCCGGCCGGTGAGCTGCGCGTACTGCCACGCCTGCTGCAGCAACACTTGCGCCAGCGCGGCCTTGGCGTGGATGACCAGCGCGCCTCCCGTCAGCCACAGCCCGCCCGCGGCGCAGAGGACGGCGAGCGCGCGCAACGCCCGACCCCGGCCGGCACGGCCCGCCGCCGCGCCGCCGATCGGGGAAGACCCGGCCCGCTGCCTGCCGAACCTGCGGGCGAGGGCGGCGAACGCGCCCCCGCCGCGCGGGTCCCCCGGCCGGCCGGCAGATCCTCCCCGATCGACGACGCGGTGCACCTCAGCTGCTCCATCGCGCCGTGCGCCGATACCGCGCCCGGAGCAGCATCGCGGCGAACAGCGCACCGAGGCCGGCGACGAGCTGCAGCGTCGCCGGTGTGGCGGTCTGCGGAGCGCCGCCGAAGATCGCCTCGTACGACATGCCCTCCGGCAACCGGGTCGGCAACGCGGCCGTGCCGGTGACGGCGCCGGCCGGAACCGTCGGCGTCACGTCGACGGCGACCAGGCTCGTGTACCGGCTCACCAGGTGGTGCGCGAGCGCCACCTCGACCACCTCGGGACGGATCTCGCTCTCGGGGCTGCCTTCGCCTATCCGGTCGATCAGCGCCTCGATCTTGCCCCGCGCCCAGACCACGCCGACCCCCGGCTCGACCGCGTCGGCGGTCAGCGGCAGGCGCGCCTCCCACGGCTCCTGGCCGCGGCGACCGCGCAGCACGACGTCGCCGGCGACGGTGCCGAGCGCCGCGCTGACGACGATCGGCTCGCCGGCATAGAGGTCGGGGACGCGCGCGGGGTAGGTCTCGGCCCGTCCCGGCCAGCGAATCGCGATGTCGGTCAGCGCCGGGCTTTCGAGCTTGCGGAACAGCGCGTCCATCTTGCCGGCCACTTCGCGCACGTCGCCGACGTAGGTGAAGCTGCCGCGACCGAACTGCGCCGCCTTGGACATGAAATGCGAATTGGGGGCCGAACCGATGCCGACGGTGAACAGGCGCCGGTCGCCCAGGCGGTCGCGGATCAGCGCGACGAGGTCGGCCTCGTTGCCGACGGCGCCGTCGGTGAGGAACACCACCTGGCGCACGAACCCGGGCGCCCGGTCGGCGGTCAGCGCGAGCTCGAGCGCCGCGCGCATCTCGGTGCCGCCGCGCGCCTTCAGGCCGCGGACGAACGATCGCGCGCGGCCGAGGGTCGCGGGGTCGACCGGCATCGGCGCACCGAACAGCGCGCGGGCGGTGGAGTTGAACTCGATGACGTTGAACCGGTCGCCCGGCTGCAGGCGTCCGAGGGCCAGCTGCAGCGCCTCGCGTGCCTGGACGATCGACGTGCCCTCCATCGAGCCGGAGGTGTCGATGATGAACACCGCCTCGCGCGGCATCCGCGCCCCCGCGAGGTCGGCCTCCGGCGGCGTCACCAGCAGCAGCAGCGAGTAGATCCTGCCGTCCTTCTGCTCGGTGAACAGCGCCGCGCCCGGGGCGTGGCCGACGTCCGGGACCCAGACCAGCTCGAAATCACGGTCGGCCGGAACGGCGCCGTGCGCAAGCTCGATCCGGTGGCGGCCGTCGACCGTCTCGCGGGCGGTGATCGCGTGGTACGGGCTCTCGAGCTTCGCCAACGGGAACCCCGGGTTGAGATCGATCGCCAGCGTCAGGGGATTGATCGTCGCGTCGTCGGGATGCGCGACCGGCGGCGTGATGCGCGGCGCGTCCGGGACCTGGTCGGTCGCGGCGGACCCCCCGCGGCCACGATCGGGCTCGGCGTCGACGCGACCCGGGATGTAACGCGGCGCCACGACCATCGGGAAGCGCAGCCGGAACGCGCCGGCGTCGAAGCGCAGCGTCTGCTGGTACTCGATGGTGACGTCGACGTCCTCGTCGGGGGCGATGTGCGCGACGCTGGTCGTGAACACGTTGGGCCGCTCCTGCTCGATGAGCGAGGCCTTCCTGCCCTCCGCCTTCGCCTGCTCGTAGACGGCGCGAGCCGCGGCCCGTTCGCGGATCTGCCCTTCGATCCGGCGTTCGCCGATGCGCATCTCCAGCCGATCGACGGCGGCGTTCTCGGGCAGCGGGAACACGTAGACGCCCTCCTGCCACACCGGCGTCGGGTTGTGGAAGCGCTGGCGCACCGTGGCTCGCGCCACCATGCCGCTGACGCGGATCTCCACGGCGGTGGACAGCAGCGGCGCCGGCAGCGGCGCGTCACCGGGCGCCGGCCTCAGCAGCAGGCCGGCGCGGCCGGCCGACTCGCCCGCCGCGGGGGACGCCGCCGCCTGCGTCGACACGATGAAGGTCGCGAGCGCCAGCACCAGGCTCGCGAACAGCCCGGCGGCGAGCGCCTCGCCTGCGAAGCGGACGAGATCGCGCCAGGCGCGGCCGTCCAAGCGATGCACTGGGCGCGCAGCTGCGCGGTGGCGGGTATCCATGGCACGCGACCTTTCGTTGCAGGAAGGGCCGGCGGGGGATTGACGATGGGAGACGCTGCCCGCCGGCGGCGCATCGCCTCAGTTCGCATTTCATGCTCCAACGCGGTCGCCGGCGGGCGCGAAAAGTGGCGGGGCAGCGAACAATTGTGGCAACAAGATGGCAGGGCGCGGACGCGCCGTTGCGATCACCTGCGCCTGCGCTATATTCGCTGCCATGGGAGCCCGCAGATGAGCCGGCGCATCGCCATCGTCGAGGACGAGCCGGCGATCCGCGCCAACTACGCCGACGTGCTGGCGCGCCAGGGCTATGTGGTGGCGGCCTACGACAACCGCGCCGCTGCGCTGGCCGCGTTCCGCACCCGCCTGCCGGACCTCGCGCTGATCGACATCGGCCTCGGCGACGACGTCGACGGCGGCTTCGCGCTGTGCCGCGACCTGCGGGCGCTGTCGCCGACGGTGCCGATCCTGTTTCTCACCGCGCGCGACAGCGACTTCGACGTCGTCGCTGGCCTCCGCATCGGCGCCGACGACTACCTCACCAAGGACGTGAGCCTGCCGCACCTGCTGGCGCGGGTCGCCGCGCTGCTGCGGCGCGGCGATCTCGTCGGCGCGCGGGCGAGCGCCACCGGCGACGAAGTGATCACCCGCGGCAAGCTCGCGCTGGACGAAAAGCGGCTGCTCGCGCTGTGGGAGGGGAAGCGCGTCGACCTCACGCTGACCGAGTTCTGGATGGTGCACGCGCTCGCCCGCTTTCCCGGCCACGTCAAGGATCGCGACAGCCTGATGCGCGACGCGCGGATCGTCGTCGACGACAGCACGGTCACCTCGCACGTCAAGCGGATCCGGCGCAAGTTTCTCGCGGTCGATCCGGCCTTCGACCGCATCGAGACCGTGTACGGGATGGGCTATCGCTGGGACGCGGGCGTCGCGTGAAGTCCGTCCGTCCGGCGCTGTCGATCCGCGCCCAGCTGCTGCTCGTGCTGTCGGTGTTCCTGATCGTTCCGTGGCTGGGATACGAGTACGTGCGCGAGATCGAGCGCCTGCTGCGCGACGCGCAGGAGCAGACGCTGGCCGGCACCGCGCAGGCGGTCGCCACTGCGCTGCACGAGCGCGCACGGCTGTTCGCGGCGCCGCCGCTGGCGACCGGCGAGGACGACGCGGCCGGGGCGCCGGCGCCGGCCGTCCCGCCGTCGACCGAGATCGCGCAGATCCTGCGCGGGTTGACGCGCACCACGTCGCGCATCTGGGTGATCGATCGCGAGCTCAACGTGCTCGCCCGGGCGGGGTCGCTGCGGCGGGTGTCGGCGCCGGCGGAGCCCGAGGCCGCGGGCCTCGCCCGCGGCTGGCGCTGGCTGGAGCGCACGCTGCTGCATCCCCTCTACCGCCACGTGCTGCAGCAGCCGACCGAGGATTTCGACGAGGAGGCGGCCGGGCGCACGCTGGGCGACGCGCGCGAGGTGACCGGCGCGCTGGCGGGCATCCTCACCGTCGAACGGCGGACGACGCCGGACGGACGCGCGGTGATCGTCACCGCGGGGCACCCGATCTGGGTCGGCGACAGCGTGCGCGGGGCGGTGCTGGTCGAGGAGACGACCAACTCGATCACCGCCGAGCGCAACCGCGCGTTCGAGCGCCTGTTCAACATCGTCCTCGCGGCGCTGCTGGTCGGGTCGACGGCGCTGACGCTGTTCGCCTCGCGGCTCACCGCGCGCATCCGCCGCCTGCGCGACCAGGCCGAGCAGGCGATCGATCGCGACGGCCGCGTGCTCGGCACGCTGGCGGTGTCCGATGCCGGCGACGAGATCGGCGATCTCTCGCGCAGCTTCGCCAGCGTGCTGGCGCGGCTCGGCCAGTATGCGAACTACCAGCAGAACATGGCGAGCCGGCTGTCGCACGAGCTGCGCACGCCGATCGCCGTGGTGCGCTCGTCGCTGGAGAACCTGCACCTGCAGTCGCTGCCCGCCGATGCGCAGGTCTACATCGAGCGCGCGCAGGGCGGGATCGGTCGCCTGAGTGCGATCCTGACGCGGATGACCGAGGCGACGCGGCTCGAGCACAGCCTCGCCGACGCCGACCGCCGGCGGGTCGATCTCTCCCGGCTGGTCGCCGCCTGCATCGACGGCTACCGCGTCGCGTATCCGGACTGCCGCTTCGAGGGCCCCGATCCCGCGGCGGCGATCGCGATCGACGGCAATCCGGACCTCGTCGCGCAGATGCTGGACAAGCTCGTCGCCAACGCCGTCGAGTTCGGCGCGTCCGGAACCCCGGTGCGCGTGCAGCTGCGCCGCGACGGCGACGCGGTCGTCCTCGCGGTCGACGACGAGGGCCCGCCGTTGCCGCAGGGGATGGAAGCGCGGCTGTTCGATTCGATGGTGTCGGTGCGTGCGGGCAACGGCGGCGAGGCGCCGCACCTGGGGCTGGGTCTGTACATCGTGCGGCTGATCGCCGCCTTCCACGGCGGCACCGCGCGCGCCGCGAACCGCGACGACGGCCGGGGCGTGATCGTCACCGTCAACCTGCCGGCGGCCGCCGGTCCTTGATCGCCGGGGCGGTTCCCCCCATATTGCGAGGATCCACTCGAAAGGGGCTGCGATCATGAGCGACAGCGCATACGCGATCGACGTCGGCCGCGACAACTTCGACGCCGTCGTGCTGCAGGGATCGGCCGCGACGCCGGTGCTGGTCGATTTCTGGGCGCCCTGGTGCGCGCCCTGCCGCGCGCTGGCGCCGATGCTCGACAAGCTGGCGGCGGAGATGGCGGGCCGCTTCGTGCTGGCCAAGCTCAACACCGACCTCTATCCCGACATCGCCGGCCGCTACGGCATCCGCGGCATCCCGGACGTCAAGGTGTTCATCGCCGGCGAAGTGGTCGACGCGTTCACCGGCGTGCTGCCGGAGCGCGAGCTGCGCGCCTTCCTGGAGCGGGTGATTCCCTCGTCGGTCGCGCCGCTGGTCGCACGGGCACGCGCCGTGCGCGAGACCGGCGACGCCGGCCAGGCGCTGGCGCTGCTGGCCGACGCCGCCGCCGTCGACGCGGGGGACGAAGCACTGGTGTTCGAGCAGGCCGAGACGCTGCTGGCCCTCGACCGCGCGCAGGACGCGGCCGCCGCGCTGGCGGCGCTCGAAGCTCCCGACCGCGTGCGGGCGAGGCCGGTGCGCGACCGGTCACGGCTCGAGGCGCTGCAGGCACGAACCACGCTGCGCGCACACGCGCGGGCGGACGCCGCGGCGCTGGCCGCCGCCGCCGCGCGGGTGCCGGTCGACTGCGCGGCCAAGCTCGCGTATGCCGACGCGCTGGCCGCCGGCGGCGACTACGACACCGCGCTGCGCGAGCTGCTCGCGATCGTGGCCACGAATCGCGGCTTCGGCGACGACGTCGGGCGCACGCGGATGCTGACCATCTTCGCCGCGCTGGGCGGCGACAGCGACCTCGTCCGCCGCTACCGGCGCGAACTGGCCGCGGTCATCAATCGCTGATTGCGGCAGGAGAGCCTCGCCGCCGGTCGCGGCGATGCCGCAGGCGAGGGGCCGGGGAACCTTCGCCCGGCTTCGGGGTCGACCTTTGATTGCGGTATCCTCGTCGGCAAGGGGGCGGTGACCCCCTGCGGCAACAATCCCTCCTCCACGGTCCTGGTCCGATGCGGCTTTCCCTCCGATTCGTGATCCCCCTGCTGCTGGTGCTGACGGCCTTCGCCTGGGGTTCGATGCCGCTGGTCGACGCGCTGATGCAGCGCTGGTTCGTGCGCGACCTCGAAATCCGCTCGACGCTGATCGCGAACACGGCCGAAGAGCCGCTGGCGGAGCTGATCAGCACCCGGTCCACGACCCGGATCAACGCGTACTTCAATCGCCTGATCCAGGACGAAAGGCTCTACGCGGTCGGGCTCTGCCTTCCCGGGCGGCTGGACGCAATCGCCACCTTCACCTTTCCGTCGGAGATCCGCTGCGCGCAGCTGAAGCTGCCGCTCGGGGCCGACGAGCGGCAGCTGCAGACCGCGCACGGCCCGCTGCACCTCGGCGTGCGCGAGGTCACCGCAGCGGATGCGACGAAGAACCTCCTGGTGCTCGTCCACGACATGAGCTTCGTCGAGCGGCGCAGCGAGGAGACGCGCCGCTACGTCTTCATGTTCTTCGTCGCGATGGGCACCATCGTCGCGCTGATGACCGTCGCCATCGCCCAACTGTCGTGGCGCGGCTGGGTGCAGGGGCTGCGGGCGCTGCTGCGCGGCGAAGGCATCCTGCGCCCCGCCGGCAGCGCGACCCCCGAGCTGCGTCCGATCGAGCGCGACCTGCGCGAACTCATCCGCGACCTCGAACGGCAGTACCGCCCGCTCGACGGCAGCCAGCGGCTGTGGACGCAGGACCTGCTGCGGGCGACGCTGCACGGCGAGCTGCGCGGCCACGACGTCATCGTCGTCAGCAACCGCGAACCCTTCATCCACGTGCGGACGCCCGACGGGATCCGGGTGCAGAACCCCGCCAGCGGCCTCGTCACCGCGCTGGAACCGGTGATGCGCGCCTGCTCGGGCACCTGGATCGCGCACGGCAGCGGCTCCGCCGACCGCGAGACCGTCGACGCGAACGATCGCGTCGACGTGCCGCCCGAGAAGCCGGCCTACCGGCTGCGCCGGGTGTGGCTGACCGCGGACGAGGAGAAGGGCTACTACAGCGGCTTCGCCAACGAGGGCATCTGGCCGCTGTGCCACAACGCCCACGTGCGCCCGACGTTCCGGTCGAGCGACTTCGAGCACTACCGCACCGTCAACCGGCGCTTCGCCGACGCGGTGGTCGCCGAGTCCCGCACCGACGACCCGATCGTGCTGGTGCAGGACTACCACTTCGCGCTGCTGCCGCGGATGATCCGCGACCGCCTGCCGAAGGCGACGGTCATCACCTTCTGGCACATCCCCTGGCCGAACCCGGAGGCGTTCGCCATCTGTCCGTGGCGCCGCGAACTGCTCGACGGCCTGCTGGGCAGCAGCATCCTGGGCTTCCACACCCAGTTCCACTGCAACAATTTCCTCGACACCGTCGACCGGCTGCTCGAATCGCGGGTCGACCGGGAGGACTTCACGGTGACGCTTCGCGGCCAGTGCACGCAGGTCCACCGCTATCCGATCTCGATCGAGTGGCCGCCGGCGTCGCTGGCGCGCATCGCCGATGTCGCCAGCTGTCGGCGCAAGGTGAGGGAGCAACTGGGGCTGCCACCCAGGCAGCGGCTCGGTGTCGGCATCGACCGGCTCGACTACACCAAGGGCATCATCGAGCGCTTCAACGCCGTCGGCCGGCTGCTGGAGGTCGAGCCGCGCTGGATCGGCAAGTTCACCTTCGTGCAGATCGCGGCCCCGACGCGCGGCATGATCGACGACTACCGCGACTACGCCGTGCGGGTCAAGGCGCTGGCCGACGAGATCAACGCGCGCTATCCGGACGCCAAGGCCCCGCCGATCATCCTGCTCGCCGAACACCACGAGCCCGATGCGGTCTACGAGTACCACCGCGCCGCCGACGTCTGCTTCGTCAGCAGCCTGCACGACGGCATGAACCTGGTCGCCAAGGAGTTCGTCGCCGCCCGCGACGACGAGCAGGGCGTGCTCGTGCTCTCCCACTTCGCCGGCGCGTCGCGCGAGCTGCCCGAGGCGCTGGTCGTCAACCCCTACGACGCCGACGAGTGCGCGGCCGCGCTGCACCGCGCGCTGTCGATGCCGCCCGCCGAACAGACCAGCCGGATGCGGATCATGCGCGGCATCGTGCGCGAGTTCAACGTCTACCGCTGGGCGGGACGGATGCTGCTCGACGCCGCGGTGATGCGCGAGCGCAGCCCCTTCGGCGCCACCGGCACCGCCCAGGGCAAGTTCTGAACGATGCGCGTCACGACGACCGCCGCTCGCCTGACGCCGCCGCCGCCGCTCGCCCCAAGCGACGCGCTGTTCCTCGACGTCGACGGCACGCTGCTCGATCTCGCGCCGACGCCGGCCGACGTCCGCGTCGACGCCGAGCTGTCCGGGCTGCTGCCGGGACTGCACCGCGCGCTGGACGGCGCGTGCGCGCTGGTCACCGGCCGGGCGTTGAGCAATCTCGACGGGCTGTTCCCGGGGCTCATCCTCCCGGCCGCCGGTCAGCACGGCTGCGAGCGCCGCGACGCCCAGGGCACGCTGCACCTGCACGCGCCGGATCGCGGCACGCTGGCGCGATTGCGCGCGCTGTTCGCCGACTTCGCGACCCGGCACGAGGGGCTGTTGCTCGAGGACAAGGGTGCCACGCTGGCGTTGCACTACCGGCTGGCGCCGCAGCTCGCGGCCGAGGTTCGGCAGACGATGGAGAGCGCGCTGGCCGACGAGCCGGGTGCGGCGCTTTGCCTGCAGCCCGGAAAGATGCTGATCGAGATCCGCCCCGAGAAGCGCGACAAGGGCGCGGCGATCCGCGATTTCATGGGCGAAATGCCGTTTGCCGGGCGCCGCCCGGTGTTCGTCGGCGACGACCACGGCGACGAGCACGGCTTCGCCGTCGTCCAGCGCCTGCGCGGCTACGGCGTCAAGGTCGGCCCGGGCCGCACGCGCGCGCAGCATCGGCTGTCCGATGTCGCCGCCGTCCGTCAGTGGCTCGCCGCGCTGCGGGCCGCGCCAACCCCTAACAGAGAGGATCCGCGATGACCGCCAACCTCGATCTCGCCCTGGTCGGCAACGGCCAGGTCGGATTCCTCGTCGACGCCGAGGCGCGCGTCGTCTGGGGCTGCCTGCCCCGCTTCGACGGCGACACGATCTTCTGCGCGCTGCTCGACACGCCGGCGCCCGGCAGCGAGCGCGGCGTCTGGGCGGTCGAGCTGGTCGACCTCGTCCGCAGCGAGCAGAGCTACGACGCCAACACCGCCGTCCTCGTCACGCGCCTGCACGATCGGCAGGGCGGTGCGATCGAGGTCGTCGACTGCGCGCCGCGCTTCGTCCAGCACGGCCGGGTGTTCCACCCGATGGCGCTGCTGCGGCAGCTGCGGCCGCTGTCCGGCAGCCCGCGCGTGACGGTCCGCCTGCGACCGGTCTGGAACCACGGCGCGCTGCCCGCGGAAACCACCGTCGGCAGCAGTCACGTGCGCTACGTCGGCCCGGGCCTGACGCTGCGCCTCACCACCGACGCGTCGCTCACCGCGGTCGTCGAGGAGCGCGCGTTCCTGCTCGACCGCGAGCTCAGCTTCCTGCTCGGCCCCGATGAGACGCTGGTCGGCGGGGTCGCCGAAACCGGCCGCCGCCTGATCGAGGAGACCCGTGCCTACTGGCGCGACTGGGTGCGGCGGCTGGCCATTCCGTTCGAATGGCAGCCGGCGGTCATCCGTGCCGCCATCACGCTGCAGCAGAACGCGTTCGACGACACCGGCGCGATCATCGCCGCGCTGACGACGTCGATTCCGGAAGCGCCGGCGTCGGGCCGCAACTGGGACTACCGCTATTGCTGGCTGCGCGACAGCTACTTCGTCGTCGATGCGCTCAACCGCCTCAACGCCACCGACACGATGGAGCGCTACCTCGGCTACATCCTCAACGTCGTCGCCGGCAGCAGCGAGCTGACGCTGCAGCCCGTCTACCGGATCAACGGCGACGCGGCGCTGGCCGAGGAGCAGGTGGCGAGCCTGCCCGGCTATCGCGGCATGGGACCGGTGCGCGTCGGCAACGACGCCTGGCGGCAGCTGCAGCACGACGTCTACGGGTCGGCGATCCTGGCGGCGACCCACGTCTTCTTCGACGAGCGCCTGTCCCGCCGCGGCGACGTGGCGCTGTTCGAGCGGCTCGAGCCGCTGGGCCGGCGGGCCGCCGAGGTCTTCGATCAGCCGGACGCGGGGCTCTGGGAGCTGCGCGGGCGGGCCGCGGTGCACACGTTCTCCAGCGTCATGTGCTGGGCGGCGTGCGATCGGCTGGCCAAGATCGCGGCCCGTCTCGGCCTTCCGGCACGCGAGCAGCGGTGGCGGGCCGAGGCCGACCGGATCGCGCGTTTCATCAACGAACACTGCTGGAGCGAGCGGCGCGGCAGCTTCGTCTCGACCGCCGACGGCGACGCGCTCGACGCCAGCCTGCTGCTGCTCGCCGACCTGAACTTCGTCGCCGCCGGCGACCCCCGGTTCGTGGCGACGGTGGAAGCCATCGGCCGCGAGCTGAAGCGCGGCGACTTCGTCTTCCGCTACGTGGAGGAGGACGACTTCGGCGCGCCGCAGAACGCCTTCGTCATCTGCTCGTTCTGGTATGTGGACGCTCTGGCCGCGATCGGCCGCCGCGACGAGGCGCGCGCCCTCTTCCTCCGCCTGCTCGGCCACCGCAACGCGCACGGCCTGCTCGCCGAGCACCTGGACACCGTCACCGGCGAGGCGTGGGGAAACTTCGTCCAGACCTACAGCATGGTCGGCCTCATCTCGTCGGCGATCCGGCTGTCGGTGCCCTGGGACGCGGTGGTGTAGCGGGGACCGACCACCGGTGCCGCGGCGCGGCGCGGGCCCGCGCTCACTTGGGCAGCGTGTTCCTGGCGCGCTCCGACTGCTTCCTGAACAGCTCCATGACGTCGTTGAGGTGCTTCGGATCCTGCGAGGAGCTGGGCGGGTTCTTGGCATCCGCGGTGGAGATCGCGGGCACGCTGCTCACGCCGTTGGCTTCGCAGCCCACCATCGCGCCGGTGCCCCCCTTGGTCCCCGCGACGGGTGACTCGAGGTAGATGCTGCACTTGGTCACCCGCCCCTTGGCCGACCAGCTGTACGCGACGTCGTCGTCCTGCTTGTAGGCGGGCTCGAGCGCCTTCATCAGCGCGAAGTAGCGCTGCAGTGCGACGGCGTTGTAGTCCGGGTAGTCCGGCCAGATGCGCGTGCCGAGCAACACCTCGTTCTTGTTGGCGTCCCGCATGAAGACGTTGACGCCGATCGAATTGTCCTTCGCCGTGGGCACCTTGGCCGGGGCGGAGGGCTTCTTCGTCTGCGCCAGCGACGCCGAGGCGCCGAAGACGAGGGGCAGCAACAGCAGCATCGACAGCGAGCGCAGCATCGAATCCTCCGATCGAACGGGCCGTGCCGGGACTGCGGGGGCGCCCGCGAAACCGCGGCGGGCAAAACCAACTCCGCGGCAACAGCGGCCCCCCGCCCCACCACGAACGTGCGATCCGCGTCGGCATAATCGCGGGCGCAGGGGTTAGAGCATCGACGCCCGGTCGGAAATCCGAACCTGCGGCAGAACTTCTGCCCCCCGCCCGCGCTCGCACTGCGCGGCGCTGCTCACCGCGTCACCTGTTCATGACGTTCGCCTGGTACGGGCCTTACACCCCCTGGTGGCCGCGGCGCTGATCTCCTGGGGCATCGCGCTGTCGCTGCAGGTCCCGCCCGCACGGCTACGGCACGTCTGGCACTCAAACACAGGAGTCCACCCGATTTTCTCTCTCTCAGGACCAGCGATCGCTCGACCCGGCGCCTGATGGGCGCCGTCTTCTTCATCTTCCGCACCTCTATCCCGAGCGCCGGCAACGGCAGCCGCGAGCCCTCGTCATGTCCGCCAGGCCGGTCCCGTTCCTCCACGTCTACTTCGCTTTCGCGGCCGGCTATCTCTTCAGCTATCTGCTGCGCACCGTCAACGCCGTCATCTCGCCGGAACTCACGCGCGACCTCGGGCTCAGCTCGGGGTCCCTGGGCCTGCTCACCAGCGCCTATTTCGTCGCCTTCGCGGCGATGCAGATTCCCGCGGGGATGCTGCTCGACCGCTACGGGCCGCGACGGGTCGAGCCGGTGCTGCTCGCGCTGGGCGGGGCCGGCACGCTGGCGTTCGCGCTGGCCGACGGCGTCACCGGCCTGCTGGTGGCCCGCGCGCTGATCGGGTTGGGCGTCGCCGTCTGCCTGATGGCGCCGCTGAAGGCGATCTCCGCCTGGTACCCGCCCGAGAAGCAGGCCTCGCTCGCCGGCTGGATCATGGTGGCCGGCGGCGTGGGCGCGCTGGCGGCGACGACGCCGGTCGAGTTCGCGCTGCGGTTCATGAGCTGGCGCGGCGTCTTCGTCGCGCTGTCGGTGTTCGCCTTCGCCGTCGCCGCGTGGATCTGGTGGCGCGTGCCGGACACCGCGCATCCGGTGGCGAGCGGCGGCTTCGCGGCGCAGTGGGCCGGCGTGCGGACGGTGTTCGGCGATCCCCGGTTCTGGTGGATCGCGCCGCTGGGCGCCTTCGGCATGGGCTCGTTCATGGCGATCCAGGGGCTGTGGTCGGTGCCCTGGCTGATGGAGGTCGACGGCTACGATCGCGCGGTGGCGGCGCAGCACCTGCTGGCGATGAGCGCGGTGATCCTCGCCGGCTACGTGCTGCTCGGGATGTTCGCCACCCGGCTCGCCCGGCGCGGCATCCACGCCCGGCACCTCTTTGCGCTGGGGTTCGCGCTGAACGGCCTCGCGCTGGCGGCGATCGTCGCCCACGTTCCCGGCAGCATCGTCTGGTGGTCGCTGTACGGCCTGGGCGCGGCCGTCAACATCCTCGCCTTCACGGTGCTGGGCGACGGCTTCCCCCGGGCGCTCGCGGCGCGCGCCAACACCGCGCTCAACCTGCTGATGTTCGTCGGCAGCTTCGTCACCCAGTGGGGCATCGGCGTGATCATCGACGTCACCCGCAGCGGCACCGGGGCCGACGTCGCCGGCGGCCTGCAGCGCGCGTTCACGCTGGTCCTGGCTCTCGACGCGCTCACCTATGCGTGGTTGCTGCTCGGCTGGAAGCGGCACGCCGTGCATCGCTCCACAGCGACCGCCGGCTGACTCGCCGGACGCACTTCGATCGACCGCGCCATGCACCTGCACATCCTCGGCATCTGCGGCACCTTCATGGGCGGCCTCGCGGCCATCGCGCAGGCCGCCGGCCACCGCGTGACCGGCTGCGACGCCAACGTCTATCCGCCGATGAGCACCCAGCTGCGGGCGCTGGGCATCGGGCTCACCGAAGGCTGGGACCCCGGCCAGATCGACGGCGTGGCGGCCGACGCCGACGTGTTCGTCGTCGGCAACGTCGTGTCGCGCGGCAACCCGCTGATGGAAGCCATCCTCGACGCCGGCCGGCCGTACGTCTCCGGGCCGCAGTGGCTGTTCGAGAACCTGCTGCGCGACAAGTGGGTGCTGGCGGTCGCCGGCACGCACGGCAAGACGACGACGGCGGCGATGCTCGCCTGGATCCTCGACTGCGCCCGGCTCGAGCCGGGCTTCCTGATCGGCGGCGTGCCCGCCGATTTCGCCGTGTCGGCGCGGCTCACCGCCTCGCCCGTTCTTCGTCATCGAGGCCGACGAGTACGACACCGCGTTCTTCGACAAGCGCTCGAAGTTCGTCCACTACCGGCCGCGCACCGCGATCCTGAACAACCTCGAATACGACCACGCCGACATCTTTCCGGACCTCGCCGCCATCGAAACGCAGTTTCACCACCTGCTGCGGACGGTTCCCCGGCAGGGCCGCGTCGTCGTCAACGGCGGCGAGGCGAGCCTCGCCCGCGTGCTCGCCCGCGGCTGCTGGAGCGAGGTCGAGCGCTTCGGTCTCGCCGAGGTGCCGGGCACGGGTCCGGGCTGGACGATCGCCGTCGACGGCAGCATCCTGCTGGGCGGCGCGGCGCAGGGAACGCTCGCCTTCGGGCAGGCGGGGCGGCACAACCAGCTGAACGCGCTGGCCGCGATCGCCGCGGCGGCGCACGCCGGCGTGCCGGTCGCGGAGAGCCTCGCCGCGCTGGCGGGGTTCCGCGGCGTCAAGCGCCGGCTGGAGGCCCGCGGCACCGTCAAGGGCATCACCGTCTACGACGACTTCGCGCACCACCCGACCGCCATCGCGACCACCATCGACGGCCTGAAGCGCAAGGTCGGCAAGGCGCGGATCCTCGCCGTGCTGGAGCCGCGGTCGAACACGATGAAGCTGGGCGCGATGAAGGACGCACTGCCCGGCAGCCTCGCGCTCGCCGACCGCGTGTTCTGCTATTCGGCGAATCTCGGCTGGGACGTCGCCGGGGCCTTGGCGCCGCTGGGCGCCCGGCTGTGCGTGCGCGACGATCTCGGCGCGCTGGTCGCCGACATCGTCGCCGCGGCGCAACCGGGCGACCAGGTGCTGGTGATGAGCAACGGCGGCTTCGGCGGCATTCACGACAAGCTGCTCGCCGCGCTCGCGGCCTGAAAAGCCGGCGATGGCGACGCCGACGATCGTCTACCTGCACGGCTTCCGCTCGTCGCCGCTGAGCGCGAAGGCGCAGCTCTTCGTCCACGCGGTCGCGGCGCTGCCCCCGGACCTCCGGCCCCGCCTGCACGTGCCGCCGTTGCAGATCGCGCCGGCGGCCGCGCTCGCCGAGGTGGCCGGCTGGATCGAGCGCGAAGCGGGCGCGCTGGCGCCGACGGAGCTGACGCTGGTCGGCAGCTCGCTGGGGGGCTACTACGCCACGGTGCTCGCCGAGCGCTGCGGCGCGCGGGCGGTGCTGATCAACCCGGCGATCCGCCCCTACGACGACCTCCGCCGCCATGTCGGCGTGCAGGACAACCTGCACACCGGCGAGCGCTTCGAGGTGACCGCCGCGCACTTCGACCAGCTGGCCGCGATGCGGGTCGCACGCATCACCCGTCCGCAGCGCTACTTCCTGCTGGTGCGCAGCGGCGACGAACTCCTCGACTGGCGCGAAGCGGTCGCGTTCTACGCCGGCGCCCACCAGTACGTCGCCGGCGGTGGCGACCACGGCTGGGTGGACTTCGGCGCCGAAATCCCGGCGGTGCTGCGTTTCGCCGGCTGCGGATCGGGGGCTGCGGCGGATTGACGCGGGTGGACGGTGCGCCCTTCAGCGCAGTGCAGCGTGATTCGCAGCGCGGCGCAGCATAGAATTCGCTGATGGGAGGCGGCGCGCAATTCGACGTGGCAGTGATCGGCGGCGGGCTGGTCGGTGGCGCCATCGCCTTCGGCCTGCGCGCACTGGGGCCGCGCCTGCTGCTGCTCGACGAGGGCGATCAGGCGTTTCGCGCCGCGCGCGGCAATTTCGGCCTCGTCTGGGTGCAGGGCAAGGGTGCGGGACTGCCGCGGTACGGCGCGTGGACGCAGCGCTCGCGCCGCGAATGGCCGCGTTTCGCGGCCGAGGTTTTCGACGCCAGCGGCCTCGACGTCGCGCTGTCGCAGCGCGGCGGCATCCACCTTTGCCTGGACCCGCGGGAACTCGAGGCGCGGGCCGCGGCGCTCGCGGCACTCGTCGACCAGCCGGGTTTCGAGCGCTACGATTACGAGGTGCTCGACCGCAATGCGCTGGCGAAGCAGCTGCCGGGGCTGGGCATCGACGTCGCCGGCGGCACCTGGTGCTCGCTCGACGGCCACTGCAATCCGCTGCGGCTGTTGCACGGTCTGCACCTGGCGCTGCAGCGTGCCGGCTGCGTGCTGCGGCCGCAGCACCCGGTGGCGCGGATCACGCCGCGTGCCGACCGTTTCGACGTCGCGACACCCGCGGGCACCTTCACTGCCGAGCGGGTCGTCGTCGCCGCGGGCCTCGGCAGCGTCAAGCTGGCGCCGATGGTCGGATTGGCCGCGCCGCTGCGGCCGCAGAAGGGACAGGTCATCGCGCTCGAGAGGATGCGACCGTTCCTGCCGCTGCCGCTGTCGACGCTGCGCCAGACCGACGACGGCACGGTGCTGATCGGCGATTCGCAGGAAGAGGGCGGCCTCGACGAGACGGTAGCACTGCCGGTGCTGGCGGCGATGGCGGCGCGCGCGGTCCGGGCCTTTCCGGCGCTGCGCGCGGCTCACGTCAATCGGACCTGGGCGGCGCTGCGGGTGATGAGCCCCGACGGCTTCCCCATCTACGCGCAGTCGGCCGCGCATCCCGGCGCGTTTCTCGCCGCCTGCCACAGCGGCGTCACGCTCGCCGCCGTGCACGCGGAGGTGCTGGCGCCGGCGATCGCCGCCGGATCCCTGCCGCCGTCGCTGGCGCCGTTCTCGCCCCGGAGATTCGATGTTCCGCAGGCTGCCTGACGAACTGCTGACGAGTGCTCCGGCGGTGACGATCCTGATCGACGGTCGCCCCTTCGCGGCGCGCGCCGGCGACAGCGTGGCCGCGGCGCTGCTGGCGTCGGGTCGCCCCGCCTGCCGGACCACCGCGGCGAGCGGCGATCCGCGGGGGCCGTTCTGCATGATGGGCGTCTGTTTCGACTGCCTGGTCGTCATCGATGGTCGCGCCAACCAGCAGGGTTGTCTCGTTGCCGTGGCCGAAGGCATGGAAGTCGAGACCCAGAAGGGCGCGCGCGATTCCGGGATCAGGCGGCGAACGTGAGCCGGCGCTACGATCTGGCCGTCGTCGGTGCGGGCCCGGCAGGACTTGCGGCGGCGGCGCTCGCTCCCGGCTACGGCATGAGCACCGTGGTCTTCGACGAGCAGCGCGCGCCGGGGGGACAGATCCATCGCGGCGTCCTCTCGAGTCCGCTGGCGCAGAAGGAGATGCTCGGCGACGACTACGCGCAGGGTGCGGCGCTGATCGAGCGCTTTCGGCGGGCCGGAGCGACGCACGTCCCGTCGGCGACGGTGATCGGCGTGACCAAGAGCGACGACGGCACCTGCGAGCTGACCGTCGCCGTGGGCGGCGAGAGCTCCCGCCGCATCGAAACGGTGGTCGCCGACGCGGTCATCCTCGCCACCGGCGCGCAGGAGCGGCCGTTCCCGATCCCGGGCTGGACGCTGCCGGGGGTGATGACGGTGGGTGCCGCGCAGGTGCTGCTGAAGACCTCCGGGATGGTGCCCGCCGGCCGCATCGTGCTCGCCGGCGCCGGCCCGCTGCTGTGGCTGCTGGCCACCCAATACCTCAAGGTCGGGCTGACCGTCGACCTGCTGCTGGACACGACGCCGAAGGGCCGCTACGCCGAGGCCGCGACGCACGCGCTGGGGTTCCTCACGTCCGAATATTTCGCGCGCGGCCTCAGGCTGCTGCGCGAAGTGAAGGCGCAGGTCAAGGTGGTCGAGCACGTGACCGCGCTGGCTGCCGAGGGGGAAGGCCGGCTGACGACGCTGCGCTACGAGAAGGACGGAACGACGCACGCGGTCGAAGCCGACGTGCTGCTGCTGCACCACGGCGTGGTGCCCGGCATCAACCTCCCCGCCGCCGCCGGTTGCGCGCTGCGCTGGAACGACATCCAGGCGTGCTGGGAGCCGACCGTCGACGACTGGGGTGGAACCACGGTTCCGAACCTGTTCGTCGCCGGCGATGGCGCGGGCATCTCCGGGGCCGAGGCGGCGGCGGCGAGCGGACAGCTGACCGCGCTGGCCGTCGCCAACGCGCTCGGTCGCATCGACGCCAGGGCGCGCGACCTGGCCGCGGCCGAGCCGCGCAAGAACCTCGCGAGCGCGATGCGGGGGCGGCGCTTCTTCGACACGCTGTACCGACCCGCCTACGCCTTCCGCATCCCCAAGGGCGACACCATCGTCTGCCGCTGCGAGGGCGTCACCGCGCACGACATCGTCGCCGCCGTGGCCGCCGGCTGCGCCGGACCCAACCAGGCGAAGGCCTTCGTCCGCTGCGGGATGGGGCCGTGCCAGGGCCGCTTCTGCGGGCTGACGGTGACCGAGATCATCGCCCGCGAGCGCAAGCTCTCGCCGGCGGCGGTCGGCTACTACCGGCTGCGCTTTCCGGTGAAGCCGCTGACGCTGGGCGAGCTCGCGGCGATGCCGACCACCGACCTGGCGCTGCGCGCCACCGGCGCCAGCACCGAGCCGCTGTAGCGGCGGCTGCCGTCGCTGCCGCGGGACCCGCCGCCGGACCGGCGGTCAGAACTTGAGCAGGTCCTTCAGCTTGTTGACCGCCCCGGCGGCGTCGTCGAGTGGGGACGGCGGCTGGGCCGGGCTCTGCTGCGACTGCGACGGCGAGGTCGTTCGGCGCCGCGGCGGCCCGAGCCGCGTTCTTCCGCTTCCATTCCCAGCGGCACCATGCCGACCGACTTGACGCGCACCTTGACCGCCCAGATCGGTTCCCAGGCGACCTTCGGGTTCGTCGGGCGCGGCGGGTGCGCGAGATTGAGCTCCTCGCCGTAGGCGATGCCGTTGACCATGCCGCCGTCGACGCCTTCGAACACGCCCTTCGGGATCGTGCAGGTGGTCGCCGTGGGGGGCAGCACGACCTTCTCGCCGATCATGCGGCGCACGAAGTCGTTGGGCAGGTAGTTCATCAGCCCCCAGCCGGTGTCCTGCAGCTCGCTCGACGACCAGAGGATCATCTCGTTGCCGTCCTGGCGGAAACCCATCGCCTGCAGGAAGTAGCCCTGCGCGGCGGCGACGGCGGCCCAGGACAGCACCGTCGGCCCGGCCAGCGGTCCCTTGGCGTCGAGTTGGAGCGGCGGCATGAAGTCCTGCCGCTCGCCGATCGGGAAGCGGATGTCGGGCGTCGCCGTGCCGCGGACCAGCTGTTCGCCGCGCAGCGACGCGTCGGCCGGCACCGCGCTGCGCTCGCGCTCGTTGGGCCAGACGTACTGCATGTTGCGGATCGCGCTCCAGCGTTCCGGCGGCGAGCGTCCGGCAAGCGCCTGCCCGAACTGCTGCAGCGACATCTTCTCGGTGTCGGCGATCTTCGGCTGCCCGGGCCGGATGGCGTCGCCGCAGCCCCAGTAGATCAGCATCCGCGCCTTCGGCTTCTCGGGCGTCTTCTCCTCGTCGTAGGTCTCGCCGCGCGGCGAAGGCGGCGGCGCCAGCAGCGGCAGCGACGCGCCCATGTTCATCCCCGGCGGAATCAGGTGGTCGGCGCCCGGCGTGCCGGAGGGCTTCTGCGTCGAGCGCAGCCCGAGCCACAGCTCCTTCTGCGGGCCGCCGCCCATCCCTCCGGGCATCAGCGCGCCCATCGCGCCCATTCCGCCGGCCGGCATGCCGGGAATCGACATCGTGCGCGTCGCCACGTCGACGCCGTAGGTGGAGATCGGCGGCTTGGTCGGCTGCGTCTGGCCGTGCGCGAACACGGGCACCAGGGCGGCGGCAACGAGCGCGGCGGCGCGGGAAAGAGACTTCATCACCACTCCTGTCAGGTCGTCGGGGAACGCGGAAGGACCGATTCTAAACGCAGTCCGTCGGGGCGGCCACGGCGCGTCGGCGCCGGGACTATACTCCGTCGATGGCCAAGCCGACGCTCGCCGACAAGCTGGTGGTCGCGATCTCGTCGCGGGCGCTGTTCGACCTCGCCGAGAGCCACCGCATCTACACCGAGGCGGGCGTCGACGCCTACCACCGCTACCAGGTCGAGCACGAGAACGAGCTCCTCGCGCCCGGCCCGGCGTTCGCGCTGGTCAAGAAGCTGCTCGGCGTCAACCGCGCCGACAAGCAGTACGTCGAGGTGATCCTGCTGTCGCGCAACAGCGCCGACACCGGCCTGCGCGTGTTCAACGCCATCAAGCACTACGGCCTCGACATCACCCGCGCGGCGTTCACCAAGGGCGAGCCGACGTCGCGCTACGTGCCGGCGTTCGGCGCGCACCTCTTTCTCTCGGCGGACACCGGCGACGTCCGCCGGGCGCTCGACGAGGGCCACGCGGCGGCGACGATCTTTCCGAGCTCGGTCGGCGGCAACGCGGGCGCCGAGCTGCGGATCGCCTTCGACGGCGACGCCGTGCTCTTCTCCGACGAGGCGGAGCGCGTCTACCAGGAACAGGGGCTGGCGGAGTTCGCGCGCAGCGAGACCGAGGCCGCGCTGCGGCCGCTGTCCGGCGGGCCGTTCAAGGACTTTCTCGCCGGTCTGCACCGCATCCAGGCCGATTTCCCCGAGGACCGGAGCCCGATCCGCACGGCGCTGGTCACCGCGCGCAGCGCGCCCGCGCACGAGCGGGTGATCCGCACGCTGCGCGCCTGGAACATCCGCATCGACGAGGCGCTGTTCCTCGGCGGCCTCGACAAGGGCGAGTTCCTGCGCGCCTTCGGGGCCGACATCTTCTTCGACGACCAGCGCACCCACGTCGAGTCGGCGGCGAAACACGTGGCCGCCGGTCACGTGCCGCACGGGGTGGCGAACCGGCGCTGACGGCGGCGCCGTCGCGCGGCCCGCGGGTCGGTCAGACCAGCGTGAGGTCGATCACGACGTGGTCGGCGTCGCTCTCGACGAAACGGTAGGTGAGGCGCGCGCCGTAGCGCAGCAGGATCTCTTCCATCAGCACGATCGGGTACTGGCCGCCGATGTAGCGGAAAGTCGCGCCGGAGGGCAGTTGCTCGAGCGCCTCGCAGACGAGTTCGTGGCGCAGGTGCTCGGAGAGGCTGCGCGCGTCCAGGGTCTGCGCCGGCGCGTCGCCGTTGGCGGCGGATCGTGAGTTGTCCATGTCGATTCAATCGGTTGCTGCCGGCCCGGCAGCCGACGCCAGTGTTGCACCCCGGCCCTCCGGGCGCCTTGCGCGAGATCAAACGATGGCCGGCCGGCCTTGCTGGTCGGTCCCCCGGCAGCGGGGCGATCCCGTCGGTCAGTGCTTGCCGACGATGACTTCGCTGGCCTTGATGATCGCCGACGCCGCATCTCCGACTTTGAGCCCGAGGTCGTCCACGGCTTCGTTGGTGATCGACGCAGTGATCACGACGCCACCGGCGATCTCGATCCGGACGTGTGACGTCGTCGCGCCGCGCTTGACGTCGACGACCTTGCCGGCCAGAACGTTGCGTGCAGAGAGTTTCATGGCTTCTCGATAGGGTAGGTTGGGGGCGGTGAAACCCTTCCTTTCGGGCCTTCGCGGCTCCGTCTGGGACGGGATGAAGAGCGCGACGGCATGAGCATCGATTTCGGCGCCCGGCGACACCGCCGGGCCGCAATCTGCGCCCACGGCAAGTGTAGCGGGAATCCCGATCACCTGCAGCGTGCGGGTCTGCCGCCTGGCCGCCACCTCGTCGATGCAGCGGGTGAGAAACACGTCGGCCGGGCCCTCGGCAAGGCGGTCCCGCAGCAAATTGCGAGGGTGCGGCGGGTCACTTCTTCGCGCTCGGGAAGAACAGTTGCTCGCCGCCGATCTTGTAGCCCGCGATGGACGCCTGGCCTTCGGGCGAGGTCAGCCAGTCGATGAACGCTTCGCCATCGGCCTTCTTCACGTGCGGGTGCTTCGCCGGGTTCACCAGCATGACGCCGTAGGGATTGAAGAGCTTCCGGTCGCCTTCGACCAGAATCGCGAGATCGCCGCGATTCCTGAAGTTGAGCCAGGTGCCGCGATCGGCGAGGAGGTACGCGTTCATCGACGACGCGGTGTTGAGCGCCGGCCCCATGCCCGATCCGGTTTCCCGGTACCAGCTGCCCTTTTGCGCGGCGAGGTCGACGCCGGCGTCCTTCCAGTAGCGCAGCTCGGCGGCGTGGGTGCCGCTCTTGTCGCCGCGCGAGACGAACGGCGCCTGCGCCGCGGCGATGCTCTTCAGGGCGTTGGCCACGTCCTTCGACCCCGCCACCTTCGCCGGATCCGACTTCGGACCGACGATGACGAAATCGTTGTACATCACGTCGCGGCGGTCGACGCCCCAGCCCTCGGCGACGAACCTGTCCTCGGCCGCGCGATCGTGGACGAACACGACGTCGGCGTCCCCCCGGCGGCCGGTGTCGAGCGCCTGGCCGGTGCCCAGCGCGACGACGCGGACCTGGATGCCGGTCGCTCGCGTGAACGCCGGCAGCAGGTGCCCGAACAGCCCCGACTGCTCGGTCGAGGTCGTCGAGGCGACGACGATGAATCGCTGCTGCGCGGGCAGCGGCAGCGCGGCCAGCGTGCCGACTGCGAGCAGCAGCGCGGCGACGATCCTGCGGGTCAGTGCCATGGGAGTTCTCCTTTGAGAAAGGCGGCCGCTTCGGCCGACGTGGGTTGGTGAAAGAAACGGTCGATGGGCGAACGCTCGACGAGGCGCCCGCGGTCGAGAAACAGCACCTCGTCGCCCAGCCGGCGCGCCTGCCCGAGGTTGTGCGTGACCAGGACGATCTTGGTGCCACCGGCGTGAATCGCCTCGATCACCGCCTCGATCTCGCGCGTCGCGCCGGGATCGAGATTGGCGGTCGGCTCGTCGAGAAACAGCACCTCGGGGCCGAGCGACCAGGCGCGGGCCAGCGTCAGGCGCTGCTGCTCCCCGCCCGACAGCACGCGGGCGGGGCGGTCGGCGAGGGCGGCGAGGCCGACGCGTTCCAGCGCCGCCAGTGCCCGGTCGCGGCGCTCGCTTCGGGCAACGCCGGCGATGCCCAGCGCGAAGGTCATGTTGCCGAGCACGCTGCGCCGGAACAGCACCGGGCGCTGGAACACCATCGCCTGCCGGCGCGGTTCGCCGGGGACTTCCGGGGTGCCCCAGCGCACCTGGCCGCTCGTCGGCTGCAGCAGGCCGTGGCAGAGGCGCAGCAGCACGCTCTTGCCCGCGCCGTTGGCGCCGAGCACCACGGTGCGCGAGCCGTGCCGGAGCGTGGCGGTGATCCCCGCCAACACCTGCTTGCCACCGACCGACCAGCCCACGTCGACCAGCGACAGCGGCAGCAGTGCCGGACGCAGGCTCGACAGGTGACGCTCAGCCATGATGCCTCTGCACCGCTTCGCGCGTGAGGTGGGCGACGACGTTGAGCGCCAGCACGATGGCGAGCAGCACGAAGCCCAGCCCCAGCGCCAGCGGCAGGTCGCCCTTGGACGTCTCGAGCGCGATGGCCGTGGTCATCACCCGGGTGACGCCGTCGATGTTGCCGCCGACGATCATCACCGCGCCGACCTCGGAGACGGCGCGGCCGAACCCGGCGAGCACGATCGTCACCAGCGAGAAGCGCAGGTCCCAGAGCAGGGCGGTCGCGGACGCGAACGGCCCCGCGCCCAGCGACCGCAGCTGCTCGCGCGTCTCCTGCCACGCGTCGCTGATCGCCTGGCGGGTCAGCGCGGCGATCAGCGGCAGCACGAGGATCGCCTGCGCGATCACCATCGCCGCCGGCGTGAACAGGATGCCGAAGCTGCCCAGCGGGCCGGCGCGCGAGAGCAGCAGGTAGACCGCGAGCCCGACCACCACCGACGGAAGCCCGAGCAGCGCGTTGAGCGTCACGATGGCCGCGCGCTGGCCGCGGAAGGAGGTCACCGCGAGCAGCGCGCCCAGCGGCATCGCGACCAGCGTGCCGACGACGATCGACGTCGCGGATACGCGCAGCGACAACGCGACGATCGCGACCAGCTTGGCGTCGCCGCCGGCGATGAGGTGCAGCGCCTCGGCGAGCGCGAGGCCGACGGTGTTCATCGGCGGGCCACGGGGAACAGTCGGATCGGCATGCGGGGTGTCCGGCGCGCGGGGCAGCCCCGGGGTCGGCGACCGGACGGCCAGTCTAGCCGCCGCCCGCCGGCGGCCCAATAGGCAAAGTCGTGCATAATCGGCAATCGCGGTCCCGCCGCTTCTTCACTCTCCGAACGCCGACGCATGCGCCGCCTGCAGCCGATCGTCAGCTGGACGCTGTCCGAGCGCGGCGTGCGGCCGCTGGCGCGCGACTTCGTCCCGTTGCTGGCGGCGATCGCCGCCCACGGCAGCCTTGCCGCGGCGGCCCGCGCGCTGGCGCTCTCCTATCGCGGCGCCTGGGGCCTGATCGAAGCCGCCGAGCGCGAGACCGGCGCGAAGTTCGTCGTGCTCGAACGGGGTCGCGGCGCGCGGCTCGCGTCGGCCGGCGAGCGCCTGCTGGCCGCCGACGCCGCGGTTCGCCGGCTGCTGGAGGCGCACGGCGCCGCGCTGCGGGTGCCGGTGCGCGAGGCGGTGCACCACGCCGCGCCGACCACCGCGCTGCGCGTCGCCGCCAGTCACGACATGGCGCTGGCCGTGCTGCGCGGCGCCTGGCGCGCGCAGCACGGCGTCGACGTCGACTTCCACGGCAGCGCCGAGAGCCTCGCCCTCTACGCGCGTGGCGAGGCCGACGTCGCCGGCTTTCACGTCCTTCCCGGCGACCGCCTGCTGCTCGGCATGCTGCGCGCCACGCGCGACGTGCCGCTGCGCTTCCTCCGCCGGTCGCAGGGGCTGATCCTGCCGCGCGGCAACCCGCGGCGCGTGCGCACGCTCGCCGACGTCGCCCGGAAAGGATTGCGCTTCGTCAACCGCCAGCCCGGATCCGGGACCCGCCTGCTGCTCGACCAGCTGCTCGCCCGCGGCGGCCTGCGGCCCGCCGACGTCGACGGCTACGCGAACGAGGAGTTCACCCACGCCGCCGTCGCGGCGACCGTCGCCGCCGGGAAGGCCGATGCCGGCGTCGGGCTCGAGGCCGCGGCGCGCGAGTTCGGGCTCGCCTACGTCCCGCTGGCCGAGGAGGACTACCTCTTCGTCTGCCGGCGGCGGGAGCTGCGCTCGCCCGACGTCGCCGCGTTTCGCGCGCTGCTCGCCGCGGCGCCGACGCGCGCGGCGGTGGCGCGGTTGTCGGGCTACGTCCTCGACGATCCCGGCGCCGTCCGCGAGCTCGGGCGGCGCGCCGACGGGACGATCGCGCTGCTATAGGTTGACGACGCGCCCGGTCGGCGGATAGCGGGGGTCGGTGTAGCCGGGGGTCGACGGGTGCCCCGGGCGCACCAGCGCGTCGACCAGCGCCTCGTCGTCGGCCGACCATGCGGTGCCGAGCGGCGACGCGCAGTCCTGCCACTGCTCGATCGTCCGCGGTCCGGCGATGATCGAGGTCACGATGTCGTTGGCCCACAGCCAGGCGAGCGCGAACTGCGCCAGCGTGCGCCCGGTCTTCGCTGCATGCTCGGCGAGTTTCGCGGCGATGGCGAGCGACTCGGCGCGGAACTCGGTCTCCATGAACCGCGCATCGCGGATTGCTGCACGCGAGTCCTGGGGGCCGCTGCCGTCGGCGCGGTACTTGGCCGTGAGCACGCCGCGGGCCAGCGGCGAATACGCCGCCACGCCGATGCCGTAGTAGTCGCAGGCCGGCAGCACCTCGACCTCGGGCATGCGGTTCAGCAGGTTGTAGTAGGGCTGGCAGACGACCGGCGGCGCGACGCCCTGCGCCGCGCACTCGTTGACGATTGCGGCCAGCCGCCAGCCGCGGAAATTGGAGACGCCGAAGTAGCGGATCTTGCCGGCGCGGACGAGGTCGCCGATCGCGCCCACCGTCTCGGCGAGCGGCGTGCCGGGGTCGTCGCGGTGCAGGTAGTAGATGTCGACGTGGTCGAGGCCCAGGCGCAGGAGGCTGTCGTCGCAGGCGGCGAGCAGCCAGCGGCGCGACAGCCCGCCGTCGTGCGGTCGCCGCGTGAGCACGTTGCCGGCCTTGGTGGCAAGGATCCAGTGCCGCCGCCGCGCTGCGATCGCCGCGCCGACGATGCGCTCGGACTCGCCGTCGCCGTAGGCATCGGCAGTGTCGATGAAGTTGACGCCGAGGTCGAAGGCCGAGTCGATGATCCGCCGCGCGGCGGCGGCGTCGGTGCGGGTGCCGAAGTTCATCGTGCCGAGGCACAGCGACGAGACCTCGAGGCCGCTGGCGCCGAGGCGCCGATAGCCGACGGGGATCATGGGAGGTAGCGCGGGCGCCGATCAGGGGCCGGCGGGACCGAGCAGGCGTTCCATGTTGGGCACCGGCAAGGCGCGCCGGAGCACCGTCTCGCCGAGCCACTCCGCCGCGCGCAGCGCGCGCTCGGCGACCGTCTCCGGCGGCATCTGCAGGTAGTCGTCGTTGTAGACGTCGAAACTGTAGTCGCCGTAGTAGCCGTAGGCGTCGAGCCGGGTGACGAACTGCGCCAGCGCCTCGCTGTGCGCGCCTTCGCCGGGGAAGACGCGGAAGTGCGTCGCCGTCGCGACCTGCTCCTCGGTCGAGCGGGCCTCCTGCCACATGTAGTCGGAGAGCTGGACGATGAAGATCTGCTGCGGGTCGATGGCGTCGAGGTCGTCCTGCGGCACGCCGGCGGCGAGCACGTCGAAGACGTCGATCGCCAGCCCGAGGTTGGGGCAGTTGGCGCGATAGACGAGGTCGCCGGCGGTGCGGAAATCGCGCGCCGTGCGACTCCACGACAGTCCCTTGTAGGCGATGCGGATGCCGAGGGGGATCGCCATCACCGCGAGCTTGGACAGGTCGCGGGCGATCGCGTCGAGGCCGGTGTCGGCGTGCGTCGACGTCGACGCCTCGACCAGCAGCAGGCGGCCGCCGATCTGGCCGCAGATCTCGAGCATCGACTTGGCGACATCGACCTTGTAGGCGTGCAGCTGGCCGGAGAGGCCCTCGAAATCGCGCAGCGCCTCGAGGCCGGTGATCGTGAGGCCGCTGTCGCGGACCACCCGCACGCCCGCGGCGGTGCCGCCGGGGTGGCCGACGACGTCGCTGGCCGAGATCATCACCTGCGCGAACCCGGCGCCGCGCACCGCGGCGAGCTTGCTCTCCAGCGAGCCCGCGAGCGACGCCGTGTCCATCCCGATGTCGCTGTAGTTCATCGCTGCGGCGCAGGTTCTTCGGCGGGGCTCTTCACCAGCTCGAACATCACGCTGCCGAGCAGCGGCTTGGTCAGGGCGCCGCGCTCGCTGGAGTGGACCTGCTCGGTGGCGAGGAACTCGACGCCGCGGCGCTCGAGGTCGGCCACCGCCGCCATCACGTCCGGCGTGCCGAGGCCGATCCGCTGCAGGTGCTCTTCCATCGGGGCGAAGCGCGCCGTTTCGTCGGGCTCGATCAGCTGCAGGAAGAAGTTCCGGCAGGGGCTCTGCAGCAGCAAGCCCTTGGGCATGATCCCGAAGCGAACCTTGTTCGGCAGCGCGGTGAAGCCGAAGATCTGCGAGTAGAACGCCACCCAGTCGGCGGTGCGGTCGGTGCCGACGTACTGGACCAGGCCGAAGAAGTGCAGGCCGCAGAGCGCCGGCGGATGCGGGTCGACGGTGGGGATGGTGTTGAAGTCGACGTCGTAGATCGAGAACTTGTCGTGGCGGTCGACGAAATAGACGAGGCTTTCGCCGACGCCGTGGATCGCCGGGATGTTGAGCTCCATCGCCCGGGCGCGCACCGGGATTCCCCAGGCGCCGAGGTCGAGCGCGCGGCGGAAGGCGAGGTCGGCGTCGCGCACGCGCACCGCGAAGGCGCTGATGACCGGCCGCTCGACCGGCTGCGCAGTCCGCGGCAGGTCGGCCGGCTGGGCGTTGACGACGATGTTCATCGCCCCTTGCCGGTAGAGCTCGACCTCGCGCGACCGGTGACGGGCGATCGGGCGGAAACCCATGGCCTCCAGCACGCCGCCGAGCGCCTGCGGGTGGGACGTCGCGAACTCGATGAACTCGATGCCGTCGAACCCGAGCGGATTCCTGGAGTCGGGAACCGCCTCGCGGTCCAGTGCGTTCGTCATCTCGTGTTTCCTGTCGTCAGTGCGCGGAGTGGCCACCGTTCATCATAGCCGAGCGGGGATCCCCGGATCGTCGCGCAGGACCCCATTCAACCGCCTTTCGCCCGCTGCAGCACGTCGAACACGGCCCGGAGGTCGGCGATGGGCAGTTGCCCCGGGGCCGAGCGGGTTTCGCCGACCGCGAAGGTCATCGCCGAGCCGAAGGCGTCGCCCATCATCCGGGTGACGACGCCCTGCGCTCCCATCGACATGCTGATCACCGGGATGCCGAGCCTGGCGTCGGCGCGCGCGGTGGCGATCAGAAGATTGAGCACGTCGTCGCGGACGCGCGGCATCACCGCTATTTTGGCGACGTCGGCCATCTGCAGCTCGGCCTGCTCGAACCGTTCGACCAGTTCGTCGAGGCCGGGCGTGGCGTCGAAATCGTGATAGGAGAGGATGAGCTGGACGCCGTGCGCGCTGGCGATGTTGCGGGCCTGGCGCACCCGCGCCGGCGCGCTGTCCATCTCGTACTCGAGCAAGTCGATCACGCCGGCCGCGGCGACGGCGTCGTAGAGGCGAAGCACCGCGTCCTCGCCGAGCGCGATCGGCTGGCCGGCTTCGCGGGTCCCGCGGCGGGTGAAGATCAGCGGCGTGTCGCCGATCGCCGCCCGCAGTCCGCGCGCGGTGGCGAGCACCGCCTCCGTGTCGCCGATGCCGTCGAAGAAATCGACCCGCCACTCGAGCACGTCGGCCCCCTTGGCGAGCGTGCTCCGCGCCTCGTTGGCGATGCGCTCGGCGCTGCGGCCGACCAGCGACGAGCAGATCAGCGGCGTGCCGCCGCCGAACCGGCGGCCCCGGATGTCGAGGACCTTGCGCTGGCTGCTCATCGCATGGGCGACCCCGGACCGGCCGGCCGGGGCGGCGGTGCGAACGCCGGCGGGGCCGTCGCCGGCCCGGCATTCGGGTACCAAGAAGCGAAAGGAGCTGCAACCATGGAGGCAGGGCGTCGATGCGAACCCAATTCTAGTGGGTATTGCGCTCCCGGTGTTGGCGGACGGGCAGCGTGCGACGCGCTGTCCGCCGCCGGCCGCGGGGGCGTCGTTCAGGCCGGCGGCGTGGCGTCCACGGGTCGCCGGACGAATCCTCCCGAGAGCACCAGCGCCGCCGCCGCGAGCAGCACGACCGCGCCCGCGATCTCCAGCGGGCCCAGCCGCTCGCCGAGCACCGCCGCGCCCAGCGCGGTGGCGACGATCGGCGTGACGAAGGCGTACATGCCGGCACGCGTCGGGCCCCAGTCGCGGATGAGCCGCAGGTAGATGACCAGCGCCGCCGCGCCGCCGACCAACCCCGTCCAGGCGAGGCTCAGCAGGAACACCGGCGAGCCCATGCCGGCGAGCTGCCCGGGGTCCGGACGTTCGAACGCGCCGGAGAGCGCCACCAGGAAGGCGCCGCCGATCAGCATCTGCATGCCGCCGACCGCCATCGGTCCCGAATGCCGCAGCAGCGGCCGGCACCACACCGACCCGAGGCAGTACGACAGCGTGCCGACGGCCACGGCCGCGAGCCCCGCGATCGCCTCGGTGTCGATGGAGCCCTGGGTGCGGCGGGCGAACAGCAGGGCCAGCCCGACGACGCCCAGCGCGATGCCGGCGAGCCGCCGGCGCGACAGCGTCTCCTCGCCCAGCAGATAGCCGAAGAGCAGCAGCCCGATCGGCGTCAGCGCGTTGTTGACGATGGCGGCGAGCCCCGTCGACAGCCGCGCGACGCCCCAGTAGATCGCCCCGTTGCAGATCGTGCTGGTCAGGAGGCCGATGGCGACGATGCGCAGCGGCGCGTGGGCGAAGAGCGCCCGCACCTCCGTCCGCCCCGCCAGCGCGAGCATGACCGCGCCGCAGAGCAGCGCCCGTGACGCCGCGCTGGCGAACGGCGGTGCGTTCATCACCAGCCCCTTGGTGGCGAGCCAGTTGCCGCCCCAGAAAATGCACAGCGCGACGAAGAGCCGGGGGCCTTCGGATTGGGTCTGCACGGGATCGGGTAATTGCGGGTCGATTGGGCGCCGCCGGTTGGATGTGAGTTCGTCTCCGTCGACTCTCGTGCAGGAGCGCCTTCAGGCGCGAATACCAGTCACGCAAGAGAGCGTTTGCGCCTGAAGGCGCTCCTACGAGGAATGCGGAGGAGTCAGTTCGCCTACGCTTCAGGCCGCCGTGGAATCATCAGCCGGTGCTCGCCGCGCTGGACCACCTTGCCGTCCTGGTTGATGAGTTCGGAGGGCAGCACGACGATGCCCCAGCCGGGCTTCGACGTCGTACGCCGGCTGCCGACGCGGAACTTCACGTGCAGCACGTCGCCGATGCAGATCGGCCCGGCGAAGTCCCAGGTCCAGCCGAGCGACATCCCCGGCTGGAACGCGTAGTCGGCCTGCGTCTTGAGGCCGTCGGTCAGCGCGAGACCGAGCAGGCCGTGGCCGATGCGCCGGCCGAACTGCGTGGTCCGCGCGAATGCCTCGTCGAGGTGGATCCGCGAGTGATCGCCCGAGAGGTCGGCATAGCTGCGGATCATCGCGTCGGTGACGGTCACCGATGGCGTCACGCACTCGTCGCCGACCTTCGTGTCCTCGTAATAGCGCTCGAACACCATGTGCCTGTTCCTCGCTCCGGGCGGCGACCGCACCGCCGACCGCACGCGTCACGCCTTGGGCGCGCGGCGCTGCAACGACAGCTCGATGCCCTTGACGCAGGCGACCAGCGTCCGGTTGACCGGCGTCGGGACGTTGCAGCGCTCGCCCCAGCGGACCACCGAACCGTTGACGTAGTCGATTTCCGTCGCCGCCCCCTTCTCCAGGCTCTGCAGCATCGACGTCTTGAACTCGGGCGGCATGCCTTCGGCCGCCAGCGTCCACGCGTCCCTCGGTGCCGCGGTCGACAGCCGGATGCCGTGCGCGGCCGCCACCGCCATCGCCTCGGCGACCGCGGCAATCGCGCAGGCTTCGATCTCGGGCACCGTGTACAGCTGCCCGTAGGGAAGCCGCGTGATCGCGCAGAGCGCGCCGGTGGCGACGTTGACCAGCAGCTTGTCCCACATCGTACCCACGATGTTGTCGCTGACCGTCGTCGCGAGGCCCGCGCGCGTGAACGTGTCCGCGATGCGGAGGGCGCGCTCGGTGATGCGGCCGTCGAGTTCGCCGATGTGCGTGAGCTTGCCGCGGACGCCGGCGATCGCGTGGCCGGGGCCGAGCAGCACGGCGCCGACGTAGGTCTTGCCGGCCAGCACCCGCTCCCGCCCGACGGCCTCGGCGAGGATCTCCTCGTGGCCGAGCCCGTTCTGCAGCGACATGACGACGGTGTCGGGGCCGACCAGCGCGCCCGCGCCCCGGATCGCGTCGCGGGTCTGGAACGACTTCACCAGCACGATGACGAGGTCGGCGGGCCCGATGCCCTCGGCCGACGTTCGCGCCCGGGCGGCGACCATCCGCTCGACGCCGTCCTCGCGCAGGTTGAGGCCGCGCGCGTTGATCGCGTCGACGTGCGCCGGCGAGCGGTCGATCAGCCACACCTCGTTGCCCGCTTCGGCGAGCACGCCGCCGAGGGCGCTGCCGAGCGCGCCGGCACCCAGGAAACAGATCTTCATCGCGTTCTCTCCCGGTTGGGTCGTCGCCGGGGCGGCGCAGGCCTCCAGTGACTCACGGCCTCTGCGCGGTGGCGCCGGCGATCGCGTGCCCCGCCGTGCCTGCGCCCGCTCGCCGGGATGCGGCCGGCGACCCTCTCAGCCCTTGTACCCCATCAACCGCGGCAGGAACAGCACGGTGTCCGGCACCAGCGTGATGATCGCCAGCGCGCTGAACATCACGTACAGGTAGGGCATCGCCTCGCGCACGATGTCGCGCAGCGGCACGTCGGCGATCTTGGTCATCATGAACAGCAGCAGCCCGTAGGGCGGGGTGACCAGGCCGAGCATGATGTTGACGACCGCCATCACGCCGAAGTGCACCGGGTCGATGCCCAGCGCCGTCACCGTCGGCAGCAGCACCGGCAGGATGACGAGGATGATCGTCGTGCCCTCGAGGAAGCAGCCCAGGATCAGCAGCAGGATGTTCACCAGCAGCAGGAAAACCAGCGGCGACAGCTCGTAGGTCTTCAGCATCGCGCTCAGCGTCTTCGGGATGTTCTCGGAGGTGATGACGAAGTTGAACACCAGCGCGCCGGCGATCAGCATGCCGATCGACACCGTGACGCGCGCGCTGGAGACCAGCGAGCGGTAGATGCCCGTCACGCTGACGCTGCGGTAGAGCACGGCGGAGATCAGCAGCGCATAGGCGGCGGCCACCGCGGCGGCCTCGGTCGGGGTGGTGATGCCGCTGTACAGGCAGCCCAGCAGGATCACCGGCATCATCAGCGCCGGGAACGCCTCCCAGGTGATCCGCGGCAGCCTGGAGAGCGGCACGCGCTCCTCGACCGGGAAGTTGCGCCGCCTGGCCGTGATCGCGATGAGGCCGCTCTGGACGATGCCGAGCAAGAGGCCCGGGATCACGCCGGCGAGGAACAGGTAGCCGACCGACGTGTCCGACACCAGCGCGTAGAGCACCAGCGGGATCGACGGCGGCATGATCGGCCCGATGACCGACGACACCGTGGTGAGCGCCGCGGCGTAGGCCGGCGTGTACTTGCCGTCGCGGGTCATCAGCGACTGCATCAGCTTGCCCGAGGCCGCGGCATCGGCGAGCGCGGAGCCCGACATGCTGGCGAAGATGATGCTCTGCACCACGTTGACCTGCGCGAGGCCGCCGCGGAAGCGGCCGACGATCGCGTTGCAGAAGCGCAGCAGCCGGTCCATGATGCTGCCGGTGTTCATGAACTCGGCGGCGAGGATGAACAGCGGGATCGCGAGCAGCAGCTGGCTCGCCATCATGCCGTTCAGAAGCTGCTCGGCGGCTGTCGCCATGTCGAGGTTGGACAGGAACAGCCAGATGATCGAGCCGCCGATCATCGCGTAGGCGACGGGCAGCCCGGAGAGGCTCAGGCCGAAGATGACGACGAGTGCGATGGCGAAAGGGCTGGCGAAGCTCATAGCCCGGAGCTCGCTTTGGTGATGTCCACCGCTTCCGGTGCGTCACCGCGCAGCAGGCTGAAGATCGCCCACAGGTAGCGGACGATGATCGCGGCCGCGAACACGAGGTACACCGAGTACAGGATGTCGAAGCGGATGTTGAGGTACGAGGTGCTCTCGACCTTCATGAACGTCACGTACTTCCACGTGGCGGGCATGGCCATCGAGAACAGGACGACGGCGCACACCGCGACGATCAGCCCGACGACGCGCCTGCCCCTGGAGCCCAGGCTGCCCGAGATGAGGTCGAAGCGCACTTCCTCGCTCTCCTTCAGCCAGAACGCGGAGCCCAGCAGCGTCATGTACAGCCACGCGATCACCGACAGCTCGGACGACCAGCCGATCGGAAAGTTGAGAAAGTAGCGAAAGACGATCTGGAGGAGGAACGCGACGAACATGATGCCGAGCAAGCCGGCAATGACGTTCTCCGCGCGCCGCCGGACCCAGGCCAGCCCGCTGCTGATGGTGATTGGCATGTTCCCTCCCCCTGTTCGACGCGGCTCCCGCGCCGGCCGCGGACCGCCTGCGCGGCCCGCGGCCCGCCACGATTACTTGATCGCGGCGATCTTGTCGAGAATGCCGGGCGCCCAGGCCTTGGCCTCGTCGGAGGCGAGGTAGACCTTCTGCGCGTACGCGCGGAACGCATTGAGGTCCGGCGAGTAGACGTCGAGCCCCTGCTTCTTGAAGCCGTCGGCGAGTTCCGCCTCGCGCTTCAGGTGCTCCTGCACGCTCCAGAGCAGCGCCTTGTCGACCGCCGCCTGGAAGCTCTTCTGCTTGGCCGGCGACATCGCGTTCCACGACTTCAGGCTCATGCACAGCACGTCGAAGGCCACCAGGTGCGAGGTCAGCACGATCTGCGACATCACCTCGTAGAACTTCATGTTCTGCACGTTGGGCAGCGGGTTGTCCTGCCCGTCCACGGCTCCCGTCTGCAGCGCCGTGTAGGTTTCGGCGTAGGCGAGCGGCGTCGGATTGGCGCCGATCGAGCGGCCGAGGAGCTGCCACGCGTCGCCGGCGGGCATCCGCAGCTTGATCCCGGCCAGGTCGGCAGGCGTGTTGATCCTCTTCTTCGGCTTCAGGCCGACCTGGCGCGTGCCGAAGAACGTCGGGCCGAGCAGCTTGATCTTGAGCTGGTCCTCGGCCTGCTTCTTCATCTGCGCGCCGAGGTCGCTGGCGAAGAACGCGAGCACGTGGTTGGCGTCGCGGAAGGTGTAGGCGGACGTCAGCACCGACCACGCCGGCATCTGCTTGGAGATGTCCTGCGGCGCGACGTTGCCGATCTCCAGGTTGTCGCGCTGCAGCGCGACGAGCTCGGTGCCCTGCTTGAACAGCGTGCCGCCGTAGAAGGGCTCGATCGTGAAGTCGGACTCGACATCCTTGATCAGCATGCGGATCATGTCCGCACGGATGTCCTTGTCCGAGAACACGGCAGCGAAGCGGAGCGTCGGCTTGGCCTGCGCCCAGGCGGGAATGGCTTGCGCTGCGGCCAGGGCGGTGCCCGCCTTCAGCAGGGTACGACGGTCGATCCTGTATTCCATGACTTCCTCCTTGATGAAGAAACGAACTGCCTAGCTGACCGACGCGGGCTCGAGCCAGCGCAGGACCATTTCCGTCACCAGTTCGCGGCGACGGGGAACATCTCCCTTCGCGCCCATCTCCCGCTGGAAGAGGGTGCCGAAGGTGTACTGATTGGTGACGTTGAACATCCCGAGTGCCGCGATCGCCAGGTGGACGTCGATCGGATCGGCGTCGCGGCGGAACAGCCCGACGGCCTGACCTCGCGCGAGCACGCCGCCCAGCATGTCGACGATCGGCCGGTTGACCGTGCGCAGCGTCGGCGAGCGCTTCAGGTACCGGCCCTTGGCCTGGTTCTCGGCCACCACCAGCCGCACGAAGTACTCGTGGTCGACGTAGTAGTTGTAGGTGAACTCGACGATGCTGCGGAGTGCCTCGGCCGGCGGCAGGTGATCGAGCTCGAGGTCGCGTTCCGCGTCGCGAATCTCGGCGTAGACGCGCTCCAGGACCTCCAGGTACAGCTTTTCCTTGCTGCCGAAGTAATAGTTGATCAGCGCACGCGTCGTGCTCGTGCGCGCCGCGATGGCGTCCATGCTCGCGCCCTTGAAGCCGCGCGAGGCGAACTCGGCGGTGGCGGCGGCGACGATCCGGGCGCGGTTCGCCTCGGGCGCCTTGGGCTTGCGCATCGCCGTCGTGCGTGCCGGTGCAACCTGAAGCGTCATGGCGGTCTCGGAATTGGCAGGGTCGCAAGCCAAATTTAACAGGTCCGTCAAATCAAGGCAACGATCGCTATGGGTGCGGTGCAGCAAGGCGCCTCCGCGCGTTTGCGGACGGTGACCGGCGTCAGTAGGAGACGCGGGCGACCGCCCGCAGCTCGTCGGGCGTCGCGCTGCCGAAGCCGAAGAACTCGAGGTAGGCCGGGATCATCTCGAACAGCATGTCGGTGCCCACCTGGTAGCGGCAGCCGCGGTCCTTCGCCGCCTGCAGCAACGGGGTGATCTCCTGCTTCATCACGACCTCGCCGACGAAGGTGCCCGGCGACAGCCGCGACGGGTCGACGGGCAGCGGGTCGCCGGGCTTCATGCCGAGCGGGGTGCCGTTGACGACCAGCGCGTAGCCGGCGGGGTCGTTCGAGCCGATCCGGACGTCGATCCGCGGGTAGTGCTCCCGAATCCGTGCCGCGAGGCCGGCCGCGGCGGCGGCGTCGGTGTCGAACAGCGTGATCGCCGCCGGCTCCTCGGCGGCGAGCGACGCCGCGATCGCCGAGCCGACGCCACCGGCGCCGACGATGAGGCAGGAGGTGCCGACAAGCGCCAGTCCCTTGCGCTTCAGCCCGCGGACGAACCCCGCCCCGTCGAACATGTCGCCCAGCAGGCTGCCGTCGGCGCGCAGCAGCAGCGCATTGCAGGAGCCGGCGATCTTCACCGCCGTGCTCGCCTCGTCGAGCATCCCGACCACCGCGACCTTGTGCGGCATCGTGATCAGCGCGCCGTGCAGGTTGGTGAACTTCCGCAGCGACGCGAGGACGGCGGGGAAGTCCTCGGCCTTGACGCCCATCGGCACGACGACCGCGTCGACCCCGTTCTTCTCGAACCACGGGTTGTAGATCAGGGGCGCCTTGAACGATTCGGTCGGGTAGCCGACGTGGGCGATGAGCCGGGTCTTGCCGCTGATCATGGGAGCCTCCAGTGGGGGGTTGGGGGGGGGGGGGGGGGGGGGTGGGGGTGGGGGGGGTTGGGGGGGGGGGGGGGGGGGGGGGGGGGGGGGGGGGGTTTTTTTGGGGGGGGGGGGGGGGGGGGGGGGGGCCTTGGGGGTTTTGGGGGGGGGGGGGGGGGGGGGGGGGGGGGGGGGGCCGGGGGGGGGGGGGGGGGGTGGGGGGGGGGGGGGGGGGGGGGGGGGGGGGGGGGGGGGGGGGGGGGGGGGGGGGGGGGGGGGGGGGGGGGGGGGGGGGGGGGGGGTCTGGGGGGCGGGGGGGGGGGGGGGGGGGGGGGGGGGTTCGGGGGGGGGGGGGGGGGGGGGGGGGGGGGGGGGGGGGGGGGGGGGTGGGGGGGGGGGGGGGGGGGGGGGGGGGGGGTGGGGGGGGGGGGGGGGGGGGGGGGGGGGGGGGGGGGGGGTGGGTGGGGGGGGGGGGGTTTGGGGGGGGGGGGGGGGGGGGGGGGGGTTCGGGGGGGGGGGGGTGGGGGGGGGGGGGGGGGGGGGGGGGGGGGGGGGGGGGGGGGGGGGGGTTTGGGGGGGGGGGGGGGGGGGGGGGGGGGGGGGGGGGGGGGGGGGGGGGGGGGGGGGGGGGGGGGGGGGGGGGGGGGGTGGGGGGGGGGGGGGGGGGGTTTGGGGGGGGGGGGGGGGGGGGGGGGGGGGGGGGGGGGGGGGGGGGGGGGGGGGGGGGGGGGGGGGGGGGGGGGGGGGGGGGGGGGGGGGGGGGGGGGGGGGGGGGGGGGGGGGGGGGGGGGGGGGGGGGGGGGGGTGGAGGGGGGGGGGGGGGGGGGGGGTGGCCAGGGGGGGGGGGCCCCCGGGGGGGGGGGGGGGGGGGGGGGGGGGGGGGGGGGGGGGGGGGGTTGGGGGGGGGGGGGGGGGGGGGGGGGGGGGGGGGGGGGGGGGGGGGGGGGGGGGGGGGGGGGGGGGGGGGGGGGGGGGGGGGGGGGGGGGGGGGGAGAAATCGGGGTCAGAGCATTTCGCCGCCGCGGGCCCGGCGGAGGATGTCGTACACCGACACGAGGTCGCCGATCGGGATCTGTCCCGGGGCCGAGGCCGACTCGCCGACGGCGAAGGAGAGCCACGAGCCGAACAGCCCGCCGACCATCCGCGTCACCGACCCCAGCGGCCCCAGCGAGATGCTGATCAGCGGAATGCGCGTCTTGTCGTCGGCCTCGGCCGTTGCCGAGAGCAGCCGCAGCACGTCGGCGCGGTTGCGCGGCATGACCTGCACCATCGCCACGTCGGCGCCGAGGCGCTCGGCTTCGAGGAACCGGTCGACGAGATAGTCGTGCCCGGGCGTGTAGCCGACGTTGTGGTACGACAGGATGAGCCGGATCTCGTGCTGCCGCGTGCACTCGCGCACGCGGCGCAGGTGTCCGGGGTCGTTGCCGATCTCGAAATCGACGAAGTCGACGAGCCGCGTCGCGGCGACGGCCGCGTAGAGCTCGACGACCGCCTCGTCGCCGATCGCGATCCGCTCGCCGCCTTCGCTCTCCGCGCGCCGGGTGAAGATGACGGGGCGCTTGCCGACGACCTCCCGCAGCGCCCGCGCCGTCGCGACCACCGCGTCGGTGTCGCCGATCGCGTCGAAGAAATCGACGCGCCACTCGATCAGGTCCGGCTTCTGCCTGAGGACGCTGGTCGCCTCCGCGAGCACGCGCTCGCGGGTCCGGCCGACCAGCGGCGTGCAGAGCAGAGGGGTTTCCCCGCCCAGCTTCCGGCCGCGGGTGTCGATCGCCTTGATGTGCTTTTTCATGCCATGCGCTCCGATCATTGGGCCGCGACGGCACGCCGGCTCCCGGCCGTTGCGCGCGTGGAGCGGTGCCCGTCGCGGGCGACCTTCTCGCCGGAGTGTTCGGCGAGATACGCCTTCAGCGTCTCGAGGCAGCGCGTCGCGTGCTCGGCATAGCCGATCTCCTCGTGCCGCTCCTTGTTGGGCAGCTCGATCGAGTACACGCAGTGCGGGATGTGCGCGAGGATGCTCGCGATGTCGATGCCGCCTTCGCCGACGTACAGCCGCGCCTCGCGCAGGATGCGGATCATTTCGGCGCGCTCGGTCGGGATCTCGGCCGGGGCGTCGCAGAGGTGGGCGAAGTGGAACCACTCGCGCGGCAGCGCGTCGAGATCGGCCGGATTGTCGCGGGCGCGGTGGAAGTGGTGCATGTCGACCATCAGCCCCGCGTTGCTGCGGTCGACGGTGCGCAGCACGTCGACCGCCTGCGCGAGGTTGGCCACGGCGGCGATGGGAACGTACTCGAGGTCCACCGTCAGCCCGAACGGCTTGGCGAGGTCGCAGATCTCGGCGAACTTCTCGAGGTAGAAGTCGCGCTCGCCGCCCCAGATGGAGGACAGCACGGCCTTGGCGCCGAGTTCGGCCGCCACCTCCATCGCGGGCAGGTATTTCGAGGGATGGAGGCCCTCGTAGACGCGCGCGAGCTCGATGTCGTGGACGCGCACGCCGGTCGCCGCGAGCGCCCGCTTCGTCTGCTTCAGCATCTGCGGGTTGTCGGCCAGCGCGTAGTTGGGCTCGCCGGGCAGTCCCATGTAGATCGGGCGGATGCTGACGTAGTCGTAGCCGGCCCGCGCCGCGACGTAGGTCATCTCCGGCGGCGGGCAGCCCAGCACGGTCAGGTGGGCAAGCGAAAATTCCTGCTTCATTCGGTTCGACCTCCTCGCATGGCGGCTGCGCCGCGCCGTCGCGTGGCGCTCTTCGGGGCGGTGGCCGCGGCACCCGTTCCGGGGCGATCGCAGCGCCGTCCCGCGCTTTCGTCAATCGCCGGTGCTGACGTGGTGGACCTTCTTGCCGGGAGAGTAGATGTCCATGATGTTCCAGTGTCCCGCGGTGGGCACCGGCTCGTTCTTCATGTAGACGTCGAGCACCACTGGCCGGTTGAGCTTGATCGCCTGCTCCAGCGCCGGCTTGAACTCGGCGGCGGAACCCACCTTGATGCCCTCGACGCCGTAGGCCCGGGCGATCGCCGCGTAGTCGGGCGAGTGCGACTTGCCGTCCTTCTCGAACACCGTGGCGAAGGTCGTGCCGTAGTGCGCCATCTCGAGGCCGGCGATGGTGCCGAACGCGTGGTTGTTCATGATCACCCAGACCACCGCGATGTCGTCGGCGAACGCGGTGGCCAGCGCCGCCGGGTTCTGGCCGAAGCCGCCGTCGCCGATCAGCGCCACGACGACCTTGTCCGGCAGCGCCACCTTGGCGCCCAGCGCCGCCGGCGAGCCGAAGCCCATCGTCGCGAAGCCGCCGGGGGTGAAGACGCTGCCCGGGGTGTAGACCGGGTACTGCTGGGCCATGCCGTTCTTGTTCCAGCCCACGTCGGTGCACAGGATCGAGTCGCGCGGCAGCACGGCGCGCAGGTCGGCGAGGATGCGCTCGGGGCGCATCGGCCAGTTGTCGCTCTCCATCGCCTTCTTGTTGCCGGCGACGAAGGCCTTCCGGTTGGCGGCCATCTCGGCGAGGAGCTTCGCGCGCTTGACTCCGTCCGGGGCGAGCCGCTTCGCGACGTGCGTCAGCACGGCCAGCGCCGACTTGAGGTCCGCCACCGCGCCGATCGCCACCGGGTAGTTGCGGCCGATCTCCGCCGGGTCGATGTCGATGTGGATGAGCTTGGTCGGCGGGAAGTTGAACGTGTACGCCGGTTCCCACGAGCTGCAGTCGGCTTCGGAAAAGCGGGTGCCGAGCCCGAGGATCCAGTCGGCCGCCTTGCACCGGTCGTTGATGTACTTGGTGCCCCAGAAGCCGGTCATGCCCAGGATCAGCGGGTGGTCGTCGGGCAGCGCGCCCTTGCCCATCAGCGTGTGCGCGACCGGCAGCGACAGCTGCTCGGCGAATTCGCGCAGCTCGGTCGCCGCGTCGGCCAGCAGGATGCCGCCGCCCACGTAGAGCAGCGGCCTCTTGGCGGCGAGCAGCTGTTCCACGATCCTCTCCGCGGTCGGCTCGTCGAGCGACGGCTTGGCCAAGGCGCGGTTGTTGGCGAGCTGGCGGTCGAACAGCGCGCCGTCGATCTTCTTCGAGAAGACGTCCATCGGCACGTCGACCAGCACCGGTCCGGGCCGGCCGCTCTCGGCCAGCACGAAGGCCTTTTCCAGGATCTCGGGGAAGAGGTGCGGCGAATCCACGCGCCAGGCGCGCTTGACGAACGGCCGGTAGATCTCGTACTGCGACGCGTCGGCGTGCAGGTTCACTTCCTGGTGCGGGTGCTTGCCGTAGTAGTGCGTCGGCACGTCGCCGGCGATCACGACCATCGGGATCGAGTCCAGCGCGGCGTTGGCCACGCCGGTCGCCGCGTTGGTGAGGCCGGGCGAGAGGTGCGACAGCACCACCGAGGCCTTCTTCGTTGCGCGCGCGTAGCCGTCGGCGGCGTGGGCGGCGATCTGCTCGTGCCGGGTGTTGACGAACTTGATCTTCCTGCTCTTCGCCAGCGCCGCGAGCACCGCGATGTTGGTGTGGCCGCAGAGGCCGAAGATGTGCCGGACGCCCCGCGCTTCGAGGTACTTGACGAGCAGGTTGGCGATCGTGTCGTTCTTCATGATTCTCCTCGAGGTCCGCGTCCGCGTGGACGCCGCCGGTTGATTCGGGTCGGGTCAGTCGTCGTTGGCGGATGGAGGCACCGGCCGCGGCGCCGGGCCGCTGTAGCGATACGGGATTTCCTTGGGCATCGGCCCCATGATCCGGCGGCCGCGCTGCTTCTGCTCCCAGGCGTGCGCGAGGATGCCGACCGAGCGCGACAGCACGAAGAGGCCGCGCCCGAGCTCGGGCTCGAAGCCCAGCTCGCAGAAGATGACCGCGGTGATGCCGTCGATGTTCATCGGGATGGCGCGCCCGGTGATGGCCTTCAGTGCGTCCTCGACCGCGTGGCCGATCGCCGCCCAGCGGCCGGACACCGTGCCGGCGGCGACCGCCTTGGCGACCAGCGCGAACAGCGGCGCGACCCGCGGGTCGATCGGGTGGAAGCGATGGCCGAAGCCGGGGACGATCTTGTCGCCAGTCTCGCGCCGGCGCCGGATGAGCGCGGTCGCCGCGGCCAGCAGGTCACCACCGTGGTCGCCGTCGGGGCCGGCCGCCGCGTCGATCGCGCGGTAGAGCTCCATGCACTGCTGGCCGGCGCCGCCGTGGACGTCGTCGAGCACGTTGATCGCCGACGCCATCGCGCCGTTGACCGGCAGCCCGCAGGTCACCGCCATCCGCGCGATCGCGATCGACGGCGCGTGCGGGCCGTGGTCGACGCCCGGCACCAGCGCCGCTTCGAGCAGGTCCGACTGCCCGCGCGTGGGGAGCTCGCCGCGCAGCATCAGCCAGATCATGTCCGGGAAGCGCACGCGGCCGATCAGCTCCTCGATCGCGTAGCCGCGGATCGCGATTCGGCCCGGGTGGATGTCGATGATCGACGTGTCCCACCACGCGGATGCGTCGGCGAGGATCTCCTCGGGGGTCTTGGCGGCCATGGCGGCTCCCGGTCGTGCGGCGGCTGGCGTGCGTCAGGTCGTGATCGTCTCGACCTCGGCCTCCAGCGCCGGGTCGTAGAACGGGCCGAACAGCTCCTCGTCGGACGGCTTGTCCTCCTTGATCGGCACCGACACCCAGGTCGTGTTCATGTAGTGCTTGAGGTGCACGTTCTCGGAGATGATGTTGCCGCCCCAGGTGCCGCAGCCGAGGCTGGAGGTCATCGGCATCCCGTTGTTGAACGCGCCGGCGTTGGCCTTCGACTGCGGCTGGCGGACCATGATCCGCGACACCGGTGCCGCCATCGCGAGGGCGTGGATGTGCGCCTGGTCGAACGAGTAGATGCCGCAGGAGTGGCCCTTGCCGCCCACTTCGTACACCGCGCGCATCATGTCCAGCGCCTGGTCGAAGCCCTGGTACTTGTAGACGGCGAGCAGCGTGGTGAGCTTCTCGCCGGAGAAGTGGTGCTCGCGGCCGATGCCGTCGCCGTGGACGATGATGAACTTGCGGTCGGCCGGAATCTCGAAACCGGCGATCTTCGCCAGCTGCTGCGGGGCGATGGCGACGGTCTCGACGGTGCGGTGGCGCTCGTCGTCCCACATCGCCTTGCGCAGCATTTCCTTTTGCGCCGGCGTTGCCAGGTAGCCGCCTTCCTTCTGCAGCTGGGCGAGCAACGCGTCGAAGATCGACGCCTCGATGATCAGGTTGCCGTCGGCCGAGCAGCCCGAGCCGAAGTCGGAGGTCTTGGACAGCCGCGTGTTGCGGGCCGCCTCCTCGATGTTGGCGGTCTCGTCGATGATCATCGTCGAGTTGCCGGCGCCGACGCCGTACGCCGGCGTGCCCGAGCTGTAGGCGGCGCGGACCATCGGCTGGCCGCCGGTGGCGACGATCAGGTCGGCGCGCGCCATCAGCGCCTGCGACATCGGGATGTTGACGCGGGTCAGGCACTGCAGGATGTCGGCCGGCGCGCCTTCGCGCTCCAGCGCCTCGCGCATCAGCCGCACCGTCTCGAACGAGGTCTTCTTGGAGCGCGGATGCGGCGAGAAGATCACCACGTCGCGGGCCTTGATGCCGTAGATCGCGTTGCCGGCCGGGGTCAGGTCCGGATTGGTCGTCGGCACGATGCAGGCGACGATGCCGGCGGGCTTGCCGTACTTGACGATGCCCTTCTCCGGCAGCTCCTCGATGATGCCGACGCTCTTCTGGCGCAGCGCGTCGCGCAGCACGCCGCGGATCTTCATCCGCTTGCCCATCCGGCTGACCGCGTCGCCGAGGCCGCTCTCGGCGATGCCCTCCTCGACCAGGCGGGTGAAGGTCTTCTTGTTGGCCACCGCCCAGGCCACCGCCTGGCAGAGGCGGTCGACGCGCGCCTGGTCGTAGGTCGCGATGATCGCCAGCGCCTTCCGGGCGCGCGCGAACACTTCGTCGAGTTCCTGCTGCTGTTCGGCGGTGATGGGCTTGACGGTATCGGGGGCTGCCATGGCGTGGTCTCCTCGTTTGGCGGGGTCGGGACTGGGGGCGTGGCCGCTGGGCCTTAGGGGAGGCGGTGGTGGGGGTGGGGGGGGGGCGTTGGGGCGCGGGGGGGGGGGGGGGGGGGGGGGGGGGGGGGGGGGGGGGGGGGGGCTGGGGGGGCCCCCGCCGGCGCGCTTGCCGGTGCCCCACAGCTTGCCCCACAGCGCCGTCTGGCTGAGTATGGTGATCGCGAGCGCGGCGAGCAGCACGATCGACACCGGGCTGGTGAAGAACTCACCCAGGAACTGCAGCGGGTCGTCGGAGGCCGAGATCATCGCCCGGCGGTACGACACGTCGATCAGCGGGCCCAGGATGATGCCCAGAATCACCGGACCCACCTGGTAGCCGTACATCTTGAGGAAGTAGCCGATCACGCCGAAGCCCAGCATCCAGTAGATGTGCGTCGGGTTGTTCTCGATCGCGTAGGTGCCCACCGCCGAGAGCACCAGGATCAGCGGCAGCAGGATCGCCTTCGGCGTCTCGACGATCTTGGCGAAGATCCTGATGCCGGACAGCCCGAACGGCAGCAGGAAGCAGTTGGCGAGGAACAGGTTGCCCACGCAGAACCAGAACAGGTGCGGCGTCTCGATCATCAGCATCGGCCCGGGCTTCAGGCCGTGGATGTAGAGCGCGCCGATGATCACCGCGGTGACCGCGTCGCCGGGGATGCCCAGCGTCAGCATCGGGATGTATTCGCCCGGCACCGCGGCGTTGTTGGCGGTCTCCGGCGCGACGATGCCCTCGTAGGCCCCTTCGCCGAACGGCCGCGACGGATTCCTGGTCGTGCGCTTGGCGTGGTCGTAGGCCATCAGCGCCGCGATGTCGCCGCCGGCGCCGGGCAGCGCGCCGATGAACACGCCGATCGTCGAGCAGCGCAACGACAGCGGCAGGTACTTCTTCAGCAGTGCCCACGACGGAATGATCCTGGTCACGTCCTGGCGCACCGGCGTGATCGCCAGCGAGTGCAGCTGCACCAGCACCTCGGAGACGCCGAAAAAGCCGATCATCGCCGCGACGTACGGGATGCCGCCGGTCAGTTCGACGATGCCGTAGGTGAAGCGACCCTCGGCGGTCAGGGGGTCGAGGCCGATCATGCCGATCAGCACGCCCAAGGCGCCTGCGAACAGGCCCTTGGCCAGCGACTCGCCGGAGAGGCTGCCGACCAGCAGCAGGCCCCAGATCGCGAGCATCAGGTAGTCGCGCGGCGCGAACAGGAGCGCGAGGTTGGAGAGCACAGGTGCGCCGACGGCGAGCGCAGCGATGCCGATGAACCCGCCGAGCACCGAGACGACGGTGGTGAGGCCGATCGCGGTTCCCGCCTCGCCGCGCTTGGCCAGCGGATAGCCGTCGAGCGCGGTGGCGATCGCCGCCGGCGCGCCGGGGATGTTGAGCAGGATCGCGCTGCGCGAGCCGCCGTAGACGCCGCCGAGATAGATGCCGGCGATGAGCGCCAGCGCTTCGTTCACGTCCCACTTGAACGTGAACGAGATCAGGATCGACACCGCCATCGTCACCGACAGCCCGGGAATGGCGCCGATGTAGATGCCGGCGAACGTGCCCGCCGCCGTCAGGAACAGCAGGTACGGGTCGGTCCACGACATGAAGAAGTAGCTGAGCGCTTCGGTCATGGCGCGCCCGGGGCCCGGGGGGGGGGGGGGGGGGGGGGGGGGGCACGGGGGTCATGGCAGCAGCCCCTTGAGGATGCCTTCGGGCAGCACCACCGAGAACGCGGTCTGGAACACGATGTAGATGCCGGCCAGCGAGACCGCGCTGACGGCGAGCGTGCGCAGGATCCGGCGCTCGCCCAGCGCGAACATCGCCAGCGCCAGGAACAGGAACGAACTGGCGACGAAGCCCAGTGGCTCCAGCGCGAACATGTACGCGACGATCAGCACGGTGAACAGCACGATCGAGGCCGGCGTGATCTGGTGCAGGAAGTCGCGCGCGAGCGAACGCCCCGGCTCGACCTCGGGTGGCGGCGTGCGCAGCGTGTTGATCGCGATCCTGATCCCGGAGACCAGCATCACCAGGGCTGCCAACGTGGGCAGCGCGCCCGGCGTGCTCCAGCCTGACATCGCGGAGATGCGCCACGCCTGCCACAGCGCCGTGAGCGCGAACAGCAGCAGGATGAGGACGAAGGCGAGCTCGCCTGGCAACCTGCGGCGGGGGTGGTCCATCGGATGCGCTCCCGGTGGTTGGGGTCGATCGATCCGCGGGGCCCGGGCAGCCCGGGCCCTCGCGAGGCGCTACGGCTTCGGGATGCCGAACTTGTCCGGCGACGCCTTCGTGGCGCCGACGTCCTGCAGCACCCAGGTCGTGACCGACTGCCACTTCTTGAGGAACGCGTCGGCCTCGGCGCCGGAGATGTTCATCATCACGTTGCCGCGGTCCTTCATCAGTTGGACGAACTGCGGGTTGTCCCCGGCGGTCTTGAACGCCTTGACCAGTGTGGCCGTCACGTCGGCCGGCGTGTCGCGGCGGACGAATACGCCGTAGAACGGCCCCCACGGCAGGTACCTGCCGAACTCGGGATAGTCCCTGGTGATCGGCGGGATGTTCGCCTGTCCGGCCAGCGACATGCTCTCGCCGTCGATGACGACCAGCGCCTTCACCCGCCCGGCCTTGATGTTCTCGGCCGCCGCTCCGACCCCCACCGGCATCATGTCGACGTGCCCGCCCATCAGGGCAGTCATTCCGGGGCCTTCGCCGTCGAAGGGCACCGAGATCACCTGGAACTTGGTCACCGAGTTCAGCATCGAGCCCACCGTGTGCGGCAGGCCGCCGGGGCCGGTGGAACCCATCTTGAGCTTGCCGGGGCGCTTCTTCGCGTCTTCGACGAAGTCCTTGATCGTGTTCCACGGTGCGTCGGCCTTGACCACGATCACCGCGACGCCGCGACCGAGGATGTTGACCGGGGTGAACTTCTCGTAGCCGAAGTCGGCGAGCGAGAGCACCTGGTGCAGTTGCGGGTTCTCGGCGCCGTAGAGGATCGTGTAGCCGTCGGCCGGTGCGTTCATGACGAAATTGGTCGAGATCGCACCGGTGCCGCCGGCACGGTTGACCAAGACGATCTTCTTGCCCAGCACGGCTTCGGCGTGCGGGTTCAGCGAGCGCGCGACGACGTCGGTGGCGCCGCCGGCACCCCACATGATGACGCCGTTGAGTTCGCGATCGGGGTACGCCGCCGACGCGACGCTCGCACACAGCGAAAGTGCCGCTGCGCCCAGGATTTTCTTGCAAGACATGGGTTTCCTCCGTGGTTGGGGTCCAAGTAACTCGGGCGACGAGTCCGACGACGATTCCCTTGGCAGAATCGCCGCTGCGCGGGGCCTTCCGACCTCGTCCCCGGGATCAGCCGGGACGAAATGCAAGCCGGAAAACCGAAGACACAAAGACCTCTGCTCCCGCAGCATCTCATAAGTGCCGCGGATGAAATGGGCGACGTCGGTGCCCGCCGCCGGCGTTCGGACGTCGGGAGCCGCCGGTTCGGGGCGGACAGGCCCGCACCGCGTCATGGACGGACATTAGTCCGGACGCACTTGGGCAGCAACGGCATGATCTGGTGAATTGTGCGACAGACGCCCGAAATGACTATAATCGAGCAATAGAAAGCCTTTTTCTAATCTTGTTGATGGAAAATGTGATCATTCGTGCGATCAGCGCCCCGCTGGTCCAGGATGGATCGCAATCGAACCGCGACTTCATTCGATTTTCCGGGAGTCGACATGCCAAACTCTGCAAGCCCCGCCGACACGGTCGACCCCATCGAGCCGGCAACGCCTTCTTCCGGCGCCCTCGCGCCGGCGCCCGCCCATCCGCCGGCGCCGGTCCTCGCCGACTACGACGTCCTCGGTGCCGAAACGATCGAGCGCTTCGCCGACGACCCCGATTTCGTGACCGCGCTGGCGCGCGGGCTCGCGGTGCTGCTGGAACTGTCGGACAAGAAGCGGCGGATGTCGATCGCGCAGGTGAGCCATCGCACGGGGATTCCCCGCGCGGCGGTGCGGCGCAGCCTGCACACGCTGGTCAATCTCGGCTTCGTCTCGGTCGACGACGCCCGCCGCTTCTACCTGCGTCCGCGGGTGCTGTCGTTCAGCCACGCCTACCTGTCGGCGTCCCCGCTGGCCGTCGCCGCGCAGCCCATCCTCGACCGGCTGGGCGAGAACCTGCGCGAGGCCTGCTCGCTGGCGATCCTCGACGGCGACGAGATCACCTACCTCGCGCGCTCGGCGTCGTCGCGGATCATGTCGCCGTCGCTCAACGTCGGCCGCCGGTTGCCGGCGTTCTGCACGTCGATCGGCCAGGTGCTGCTCGCGCAGCTGCCCGCGGCCGAACTCGACGCCTACATCGCAAGGACGCGCTTCCTGCCGTTCACCGAGTTCACGGTGACGTCGCCGGCGCGGTTCCGCGAGGTGCTGCAGCGGGTGCACGACAACGGCTACTCGTACACCTCGCAGCAGATCGAGATGCGGCTGTGCACGATGGCGGTGCCGGTGCGCGACCGCGAGGGGCACTACGTCGCCGGCATCAACGTGATCCTGCAGGGCCGCGTGGTCGCCGAGCCCGACATGGCCGAGCTCTTCTTCCGCCCGCTGCGCGAAGCCGCGCTGGAGCTGGGTTCGCTGCTGCTCGCCTGATCTGCCGGCGCCGAGGCGCGGGCCGGGGCTGCGCCGCCGGGTGCCGGTATAATCGCGCGCCCACTCGCTGCCCGCCCGGCGCTGCGCACGCGAGCCCTGCCGAACGCGCCGACCCGCCCACCGAAACCCCTCCATCGCGATGAACGTCTTTTTCGAGGACGACGGCCAGCTCAAGGCCGGCACCGTGCTCGCCGACAACGACTCGTCGCTGCAGGTCGAGTCGACGACGGGCAAGCGCATCAAGGTCAAGGCCGCGGCGGTGCTGCTGCGCTTCGCCGCGCCGGCGGCGACGGCGCTGCACGCCGACGCGCACGCGCTGGCGGCGACGCTCGACGTCGATTTCCTGTGGGACGTCTCCGGCGACGACGAGTTCGGCTTCGCCGAGCTCGCGACCGAGTACTTCGGCCATCCGCCGACGGCGGTGGAGAGCGCCGCCGTGGCGCTGGCGCTGGCCGGGGCGCCGATGTATTTCTACCGGCGCGGCAAGGGCCGCTACCGCAAGGCACCGGCCGAGGCGCTGAAGGCGGCGCTGGCGTCGGTGGAGCGCAAGAAGCGCGAGGCCGAGCAGATGGCGGGCTGGGTGGCGGAGCTCGCCGCGGGGCGGCTGCCCGACGCGTTGCGGGCGAAGCTGCCGATGCTGCTCTACAAGCCGGACAGGAACACGCTGGAGTGGAAGGCGCTGGCCGCCGCCTGCGACGCGCAGCAGACGCATCCGGTGGCGCTGCTCGCCGCCTGCGGCGCGATTCCGTCCACGCACGACTACCACTTCAACGCCTTCCTGGCGCAGGCGTTCCCCAAGGGCACCGCCTTTCCGGCCTGGGGCGGCCTGCCGGCGCCGCCCGAGCTGCCGGTCGCCGCGGTGCAGGCGTTTTCGATCGACGACGCCACCACCACCGAGATCGACGATGCCTTCTCGGTGACCGAGCTGCCCGACGGCCAGCTGCGCATCGGCATCCACATCGCGGCGCCGGCGCTGTCGATCACGCCGGGCAGTGCGCTCGACGCCATCGCCCGCGAGCGGCTGTCCACCGTCTACATGCCGGGACGCAAGATCACGATGCTGCCCGACGAGGTGATCGACGCCTTCTCGCTCGCGGCGGGCGCCGACCGGCCGGCCGTGTCGCTGTACGTGGACGTGACGCACGACGGCGTGCCGGTGCGCCAGGAGACGCGCATCGAGCGCGTGCCGGTGGCGGCGAACCTGCACCTCTCGGCGCTGTCCGAGGCCTTCGCGCAGCCGTTGCCCTCGCCCGACGATCCGCCGTGGACGGCCGAGCTGCGGCTGCTGTGGAAACTCGCCTCGCACCTGGCGGACGAACGCGGCAAGGCCGACATCGCGCGCATCGACTACAGCTACGACGTCGACTGGGACGCCGGGCCGGACGGGCGCGTGGCGATCGTTCCCCGTCCGCGCGGCTCGCCCCTGGACAAGCTCGTCGCCGAGCTGATGATCCACGTCAACAACAGCTGGGGCCGGGTGCTCGGGCTTGCACGGGCGCCGGGGCTCTACCGGACGCAGTCCTACGGCAAGGTGAAGATGAGCCTGCGCCCCGGCGAGCACCAGGGGCTGGGGCTGTCGCATTACCTCTGGGCGAGCTCCCCGCTGCGCCGCTACAGCGATCTCGTCAACCAGCGCCAGTTGCTGGCGGTCGTCGCCGGGCTGCGGCCGCCGCACGCCGAGGGCGACGCCGAGCTGTTCGCGGCGCTGGCCGACTTCGAGGCGACCTACGGGCAGTACGCGGAGTTCCAGGACCGGATGGAGCACTACTGGTGCCTGCGCTGGCTGTTGCAGGAAGGCGTCGAGGAGGCCACCGCCGCCGTCGTGCGGGAATCGCTGGTCCGCTTCCAGAGCGTCCCGCTCTACCAGCGGCTCGCCGACCTGCCGCCGCTGGCGCAGGAGACGCTCGTGCGGCTGGCGGTCGGCCGCATCGACCTCCTCGCCGCGACGCTGGAGTGCCGCTACCTCGGCCCGGTCGCATGACGGAGCGGTGGCGCCGGGCCGCAGGTGGCCGCCGCCGGTCGGCGGTGTCGCGCAGCGCTGGCGTTCCCCATGACGACGGCATGGCGCCCGCATACAATAGATGACCGCTGCCCACCGGTACCGTCAACTTGCGACGACAGCCCCCCCGCCAGAAGCCGCATCCCAAGGCCCCGCCCGCAAAGGCGAAGGCCGCGGTCCGTGCCGGTCGGGAGCGCCGCGCGGTGCCGCGCGCCGGGGGCATCTCGTGGCTGCCGCCGCTGCTCGCGCCCCGGCACGATCAGTTCCTCGCCTATGCGCTGGGACTGTCGATCGTGATCCACGCGGTCGCGCTGGCGATCCGCTTCCAGCCTTTCGACCTGAGGCAGATGCTCGATCGCGGGCCGCCGCTGGAAGTGGCGCTGGTCAATGCCAGGACCAAGTCGAAGCCGACCCAGGCCGACATCCTGGCCCAGGCGAATCTCGACGGGGGCGGCAACACCGACGCCGACCGTCGCGCCAAGACGCCGCTGCCGGTGCTGAAGCAGGAGACCCGCCCGACCGAGGTGGCCGTCGCGTCGCAGAAGCTCGAGACGCTGGAGCGGCAGGCGAAGGAGCTGCTGACGCAGTTGCAGAGCGCGCCGGTCGCCCCGCCCGCGCCGGCGCCGACCGAGGCGCCCGAGAAGGCCGAGCTGCCGACGGCCAACGAGCTGATGCAGCGCACGCTGGAGGCGATGCGGCTCGAGGCGCAGATCGCCAAGGAGATGGACGCCTACCAGAAGCGGCCGAAGCGCCGCTTCGTCGGTGCGCGGGCGGAGGAATATCGCTTCGCGCGCTACGTCGAGGACTGGCGGCTCAAGATCGAGCGCGTCGGCAACCTCAACTATCCGGAGGCCGCACGGCAGCTGAAGCTGTACGGCAACCTGCTGCTCACCGTGTCGATCCGCGCCGACGGCAGCGTCGAGGGCGTGCGCGTCGAGCGCTCGTCCGGGCAGAAGGTGCTGGACGCCGCCGCGGTGAAGATCGTCGAGATGTCGGCGCCGTTCGCGCCGCTGCCGCCCGACATCCGCCGCGACACCGACATCCTGCACATCACCCGCACCTGGACCTTCGCCAAGGGCGACGAGCTGCGCAGCGAATGAAGACCATCGAGGCGGCGGCAGCGCTGCCGGAGACGCGACCCGCATGACCGATCGCTACGCCGTCATCGGCAACCCGGTGGCGCATTCCAAGTCGCCGCTGATCCACGCGGCCTTCGCCCGCGAGACCGGGCAGATGCTGTCGTACGGCCGCCTGCTCGCGCCGCTCGACGGCTTCGCCGACGAGGTCGCGCGCTTCGCCGCCACCGGCGGGCAGGGACTCAACGTCACCGTGCCGTTCAAGCTCGAAGCCTTCGCGCTGGCGCACGAGTGCACCGAGCGGGCGCGCCGCGCCGGCGCGGTGAACACGCTGAAGCGCGTCGGCGAGCACTGGTACGCCGACAACACCGACGGGGCGGGGCTGGTGCACGACCTGATCGAGAACCTGGGCGTCACGCTCGGCGGCAAGCACATCGTCGTGCTCGGGGCCGGCGGCGCGGCGCGGGGCATCCTGCAGCCGATCCTCGACGCGCATCCCGCGGCGATCACGGTCTCCAACCGGACGATGGCCAGGGCCGAGGCGCTGGCCAGGGAGTTCTCCGCCTACGGCCCGATCCGCGCGGTCGCCCCCGCCGACCTCGGCAACGTCGCCAGCGAGGCGCACCACGTCGCCGACGTCGTCATCAACGCGACGAGCTACGGGATGCTCGACCGGCCGCTCGGTGCCGCGCCCTGCCCGGTCTCGATCTTCGCGCCGACGACCTTCGCCTACGACCTCGTCTACGCGCTGGCCGACGAGCCGACACCGTTCCTGGAGCTGGCGCGCCGGGGCGGCGTGGCGCGCTCGGCCGACGGCCTCGGCATGCTGATCGAGCAGGCGGCCGAGAGCTTCCAGCTCTGGCGCGGCGTGCGGCCCGGCACCGCACACGTCTTCCCGCTGCTGCGCAAGCTCGCCGCCTGAATCCCAGCGCACCGTGCGCCGAATCGCCGCGCAGCGCTTTCGCGGGCGTCCGCTGACACCGGGTCGAGTCGTCGCCTGGCTGGCCGCGGGCATCGCGGCGGTGGTGCTGCTGTGGCTGGTCTGGATCGCCGGCCACATCGCGTGGTGGCGCGACCACCCCCCCGCCGAGACGTCGTTCATGGCGCAGCGGATGGACGAGGCGCAGACGAAGAACCCCAAGGCGCGGCTGCGCTACCAATGGGTCGACTACGGGCGCATCGCGCCGGCGCTGAAGCGCGCGGTGGTCGCCGCCGAGGACGCCAAGTTCGCCGACCACGAGGGCTTCGACTGGGACGGGATCGAGCGCGCGCTGGAGAGGAACCAGAGGAAGGGGCGCATCGTCGCCGGCGGCTCGACGATCACCCAGCAGCTTGCCAAGAACCTGTTCCTGTCGCCGACCAAGAGCTACTTTCGCAAGGGGCAGGAGGCGGTGATCACCGTGCTGCTCGAAGCGCTGCTGACCAAGCGGCGGATCCTGGAGCTCTACCTCAACGTGATCGAGTGGGGCAACGGCGTGTTCGGCGCCGAGGCGGCGGCGCGGCACTACTTCGGCGTCGGCGCCGCGCAGCTGTCGGTCGAGCAGGCGGCGCGGCTGGCGGCGATGGCGCCGAATCCGCGCTTCTACGAGCGCAATCCGGGCGCCCCCGGCCTCAACCGCAAGATCGGCATCATCATTGCGCGGATGCCGTCGGCCGAACTGCCCTGACCGGGTGCTGCGCGAGGGTGTCCGCGACCGGTGAATCCGACTAGAATGCGCGCAGTCACGACCTCCCCCCGCCGCCAATTGAACGCGCCCGCATCATGTCCGAGCTCATCGAGACCACCGGCACCGACCGGCCCGAGGCGCAGGAGAGCCTGCAGGAGACGCTCGCCGAGGTAACCACGCTGCTGCGGCGGCATCGGCTGATCGAGGGGCTCGTCTACGAGCAGATGGAGCACGGCCTCGGCGCCGATCGCTCCGACCTGGTCGAGTCGCTGGTCTTCAAGCAGGACAAGGCGGTGCTGCAGCGCCGGCTGGACACGCTGCACCCGGCCGACATCGCCTACATCCTCGAGGCGCTGCCGCTCGACGAGCGGCTCTACATCTGGGACCTGGTCAAGGCCGACCGGGACGGCGACATCCTGCTCGAGGTGTCGGACGCCGTTCGCGAGTCGCTGATCTCGTCGATGGACACCGACGAGCTCGTCGCCGCGACCGAGACCCTCGAAGCCGACGAGATCGCCGAGCTCGCGCCCGACCTCCCGCAGGAGGTCATGGACGACCTGTTCCAGTCGCTGCCGGTCGGAGAGCGCGAGCAGCTGCGGGCGGCGATGTCCTTCGACGACGACATGGTCGGCGCGCTGATGGACTTCGAGGACGTCAGCGTGCGCCCGGACGTGACGCTGGAAGTGGTGCTGCGCTACCTGCGCCGCTTCGACGAGCTGCCGTCGCAGACCGACCAGCTGTTCGTCGTCGACCGCGAGGAGCGGCTGCTGGGCGTGCTGCCGGTGGGCAAGCTGCTCGTCAACGACCCCGAGATGACGGTGGCCGACGTGATGGAGGCGCCGCGGGTCAAGCTGCTGCAGCACGAGAAGGCCGACGAGGCGGCGCACGCGTTCGAGCGCTACGACCTCGTCTCCGCCCCCGTCGTCGACACCAACGACAAGCTGGTCGGGCGGGTGACCGTCGACGAGATCCTCGACTTCGTCCGCGAGAGCGGGCAGGAAGACCTGCTCGCGCAGGCCGGCCTGCGCGAGGAGGAGGACGTCTTCGCGTCGGTCTGGGCGTCGTTCAGGAACCGCTGGGCGTGGCTGGCGATCAACCTCGTCACCGCGTTCATCGCCTCGCGGGTGATCGGCCTGTTCGAGGGCTCGATCGAAAAGCTGGTCGCGCTGGCGGCGCTGATGCCCATCGTCGCCGGCATCGGCGGCAACTCCGGCAACCAGACGATCACGATGATCGTGCGTGCCGCCGCGCTCGGACAGGTGACGATCGCCAACGCCCGGCAGCTCATCCGCAAGGAGATCGTCGTCAGCCTGATCAACGGCCTCGTCTGGGGCGGCGTGATGGGGCTGGTGGCGATGCTGCTCTACCGCGACGTGGCGCTCGGCCTGGTGATGGTGCTGGCGATGACGCTGAACCTGATCCTGGCCGCGCTGATGGGGGTGCTGATCCCGATGGCGTTGCTGAAGTTCGGCCGCGACCCGGCGATGGGCTCGTCGGTGCTGATCACCGCCGTCACCGATTCCGGCGGGTTCTTCATCTTCCTCGGGCTGGCGACGCTGTTCCTGGTGTGAGCGTCACCGGCGGCGAAGGGGAATAAACGCGGCGGTCGGGCTGTTCGTGCAAGCGTTACCACCCGCCCCAAGGAGCCCCGCATGAACCGGATCAAGCAAGCCCTGCTCGCCGCCGTCACGGTGGCGCTGACCGCCGGCGCCTCGCTGGTCGGCGCTGCGCCGCCCGGCGTCAAGGTCACCGACGGCACGCTGACCAACGCCGCCGGCATGACGATCTACACCTTCGACCGCGACGCGGCCGGCAGCGGCAAGAGTGTCTGCAACGGGCCCTGTGCGACCAATTGGCCGCCGGTGATGGCGACGGCCGACGCGATGGCCTCCGGCGACTACACGGTGATCACCCGCGACGACGGCGCCAGGCAGTGGGCGTACAAGGGCAAGCCGCTGTACCTCTGGGTCAAGGACCAGAAGCCGGGTGACAGGACCGGCGACGGCGTCAACAACGCCTGGCGGGTCGCGAAGCCTTAGCGGGTCGCGAAGCCTCGGCTGGGCGCGGTACCATGGCGGTCGCTGCCTTCCGGCGGTCGTCGCCGGCTGCCGGAGTGCAGCGACCGCGATGCCCCCACCCCCGACGATGACCCGCGACGCCGAGACGCCTGCCGGATTGCCGCACCCCGACCTGGTGGCGGCGATCCCGCGCCTGCGCCGCTACGCGCGGGTGCTCACCGGCGACCCGGCGCGCGCCGACGACCTGGTCCAGGACACGCTCGCCCGGGCCTGGGAAAAGCGCCGCCTCTGGCAGGCGGGGACCGACCTGCGAGCCTGGCTGTTCACGATCATGCACAACCTGCACGTCAACCAGCTCGCGCTGTTCCGGCGCGAGGCCGTGAACGTGTCGCTCGACTCCGACGCCGGCGGCGGCGCCTGGCAGATTCCAGTGCGCGCCAACCAGGTCGATCGCGTCGAGCTGCTGGAGGTCGTCCGCGAGATGGGACGGCTGCCGCCCGAGCAGCGCGAGGTGCTGCTGCTGGCGGCGGTCGAGGAGATGCGCTACGAGGAGATCGCCACGCTGCTGTCGGTGCCCGTCGGCACGGTGATGTCGCGGCTGTCCCGGGCGCGCGAAAAGCTGAAGAAGATCGTCGCCGAGCCCCCCACCGGGCTGCGTGCGGTCAAATGAGCTCGAGGATGTTGCCGTGAAGCCCGCTGCCCAACCGATCGAGGACGCCGACCTCCACGCCTATGTGGACGGGCAGCTCGCGCCCGAGCGCCTGGCGGCCGTCGACGCGGCGCTGCTGCGCGAGCCGGAGCTCGCCGCGCGCGTCGCGGCGCTGCGCGAGCTCAATGCCGCGTTGCGCGACGCGCTCGACCCGATCCTCGCCGAGCCCATCCCCGAGCGGCTGCTGGCGGCGGCGGCGACGCCCCGCGCCCGTTCCAGCGCGGGACGCCGCTGGCTCGCGCCGCTGTTCGCCGCCGCCGCGACGCTGCTGATCGGCCTCGGTCTCGGCTGGACGATGCGCGGCATGCTGCTCGAGGAGGGCGGCACGCCGACGACGTTCGCCCGGCAGGCGGCGTTCACCCATGCGCTGTACGCGGCCGACGTCCGCCGGCCGGTCGAGGTCTGGGCGAACGAGGAGAAGAGCCTCGTCACCTGGCTCACCCGGCGACTGGGACACTCCGTCCACGCACCCGACCTCAACGCGCTCGGCTATGCGCTGGTCGGCGGGCGCCTGGTCGCCGGCAACGAGAAGCCCACCGCGCTGTTCATGTACGAGAACGCCGACAAGCAGCGCCTGTCGCTGCAGGTGCGCAAGGACGCGCGGCACGTCGGCGCCCCGGCCGGCGGCACCGGCGACACGGCATTCCGCTACGCCGTCGAGAACGGCGTCGGCGTCTTCTACTGGGTCGACGACGAATGCGGCTATGCGCTCTCCGGCAGCGTCGATCGCAGCCAGTTGCTGGCGCTCGCCCGGGTCGTCTACGGTCAGCTCGCCGCCCTCGACGCGATCGAGGCCGCGCCGGCCCGGCGCTGACCGTGGCTCGCGGAGGGACACCGGCGGCGCGCGCGGCCGAGCCCTATGCGGCGCGTCGCCGCCGACGTAAGCTCTCTTCGCCGGTCGCGACCACGCGACCGGCCCCGAACAACGGACGGCCCTGCCGCCGTGCGCCCTGGAGTGCTCCATGCTGATCCGCCGTCCCCCCGACCTCGTCCCCTCCGACATCACGCCGCAGGAGGTCTACGCCCGACGGCGCGAGTTCATCAAGGCGGCCGGCGGACTGGCGCTGGGCGCGGGCCTCGGCCTCGACGCCCTGCCCGCGGCGGCGCAGGGCAAGGCGACGACGATGAAGCTCTTCGGCGTCAAGGAATCGCCGCTGTCGACCGGCGAGAAGAAGAACAGCAGGCAGGAGATCACCGAGTACAACAACTTCTACGAGTTCGGCACCGACAAGGCCGACCCCGCGCAGTTCGCGCACACGCTGGTCACGCGGCCCTGGACCGTCGCGGTGGAGGGTGCGGTGAACAAGCCCAGGGTCTTCGACATCGACGAGCTGATGAAGCTGGCCCCGCTGGAGGAGCGCATCTACCGGATGCGCTGCGTCGAGGGCTGGTCGATGGTGATCCCCTGGGTCGGCTACCCGCTGGCGGAGCTCATCAGGCGGGTCGAGCCGACCGGCAATGCCAAGTACATCGAGTACGACACCCTCGCCGACCCCCGGCAGATGCCCGGCGTGCGCAGCCGGGTTCTCGACTGGCCCTACGTCGAGGGCCTGCGCCTCGACGAGGCGATGCATCCGCTGACGCTGCTCTGCGTCGGGCTCTACGGCGAGACGCTGCCGAACCAGTGCGGCGCCCCGGTGCGCGTGGTCGTGCCGTGGAAGTACGGCTTCAAGAGCGGCAAGTCGATCGTGCGCATCCGCTTCGTCGAGAAGGAGCCGCGGACGGCGTGGAACAAGGCGGCGCCGCGCGAGTACGGCTTCTACTCCAACGTCAATCCCGACGTCGATCACCCGCGCTGGTCGCAGGCGACCGAGCGCCGGATCGGCGAGTTCAGCAAGCGCAAGACCACGCTGTTCAACGGCTATGCCGACCAGGTGGCCAGGCTGTATGCCGGCATGGACCTGAAGAAGTCGTTCTGAGCAGGGTGAGCTTCGCTCCGACGCCGCGGGCGCTGGGCCGGATCAAGGCCGCGCTGTTCGTGCTGGCGCTCGTCCCGCTGGCGCGTCTGGTCGCCGCCGCGTTCACCGGCGGCCTGGGCGTGAACCCGATCGAGTTCGTCACCCGCTCGACCGGCACCTGGACGCTGTCGTTGCTGCTGATCACGCTGGCGGTGACGCCGCTGCGCCGCGTCACCGGCTGGAACTGGCTGATCCGCCTGCGCCGCATGCTCGGCCTGTTCGCCTTCTTCTACGCCTGCCTGCACTTCACCACCTACGTCTGGCTGGACCAGTTCTTCGACCCGGCGGCGATCGTCAAGGACGTCGTCAAGCGGCCGTTCATCACCGTCGGCTTCAGCGCGTTCGTGCTGCTGATTCCGCTTGCGGCAACCTCCACCCACGCGATGGTTCGCCGGCTCGGCGGCAAGGCCTGGCAGCGGCTGCACTACCTCGTCTACCTGATCGCGACGCTCGGCGTCGTCCACTACTGGTGGCTGGTCAAGAAGGACGTCACGCAGCCGATGCTGTTCGCTGCGGCGCTCGCGGTGCTGCTGGGCTATCGCGTGGTGCATCAGCTGCGCAACCTCTCCCCACGTTCCGGCGCGCCCGCCTGCGGCCGGCGCTGACGCGCGGTGCCTGCGGCGTTCCCGTTCGCACCGCACAGGAATCCCGGACCATGCCTCCTTCGCCTCCGGCACAGCCCGGCGACGCCGTTGCCGCGATCGACACGCCGGCGCTGGTCGTCGATCTCGACGCCTTCGAACGCAACCTCGACCTGATGTCCAATGCGGTGCGCGGCTCGGGCCTGGCGCTGCGCCCGCACGCCAAGTCGCACAAGTGCCCGGAGATCGCGCGGGCGCAGGTCGAGCGCGACGCGATCGGCATCTGCTGCCAGAAGGTCGCCGAGGCCGAGGTCTTCGTGGACGCGGGCATCCGCGACGTCCTGGTCACCAACGAGGTCGTCGGCGCCGGCAAGCTGCGCCGGCTCGCCGCAATCGCGCGCCGGGCGACGATCGGCGTGCTCGTCGACGACGCCGGCAGCGTCGCCGAACTCTCGGCCGCGGCGACGGCCGCCGGCGCGACGCTCGACGTGCTGGTCGAGGTCGACGTCGGCGCGCATCGCTGCGGCGTGCCTCCCGGCGAGCCGGCGGCGCGGCTCGCGACCGCCATCGCCCGCGCGCCGGGCTTGCGCCTGCGCGGCATCCACGCCTATCACGGCGCCGCCCAGCACCTGCGCACGCCAGCGGAGCGGTGCGACGCGATCGCCGCTGCAGTCCGCGACGCCGCCGCCAGCAGGGCGGCGATCGAGGCGGCAGGCATCGGCTGCGCGGTGGTGACCGGCGCCGGCACCGGAACCTGGCAGCACGAGCGCGACAGCGGCGTCTACACCGAACTGCAGCCGGGTTCCTACGTGTTCATGGATGCCGATTACGGACGCAACGCGCTCGCTCCCGACCAGCACCACTTCGAGCACAGCCTGTTCGTGTTGACCACGGTGATGAGCGTGGCGGTGCGGTCGCAGGCGGTCGTCGATGCGGGTTTGAAGGCGCTGGCGTTCGACTCCGGGCCGCCGCTGGTCTACGGCGCGCCCGGCCTCGACTTTCGCAGGGCCTCCGACGAGCACGGGGTCGTCGCCGTCACGGACACCGCGATTGCACCTCGACGGGGCGACCGACTGTGGCTCGTTCCCGGCCATTGCGACCCCACGGTCAACCTGCACGACTGGATCGTCGGCGTGCGCGGGGAGACGGTGGAGAGCGTGTGGGCGGTCGCGGCGCGGGGCGCGCTGGCCTGACGCGGGGTGACCGTCGTTCGTTGGCCGGACGCGAGCACTCGTGCGGCAGTCGCGAGGTGGCGGCGGTCGGGTGAGGCGGAGGCTTGTCGGCGCGCTCCTCAGAGCGTCACCATCCCCCGCGGCGTCCGCAGCATCGCCGCGATCCGCGTCTCGCGGTCGTAGCTGATCGATATCGTCCCCTCGAGCCCCAGCGCGGCCAGCGCCGCGCGCAGCGGCGCGGGCTCGGGATGGGTGCCGGCCAGCTGCGCCAGCGTGATGCTCGACTTCGGGAGGCGCGCGGTCGGGTGCGTCGGCACGTCCCACTGGATCAGCGTCGGCACGAAGCCGCGGCCGGGGCGCGCGCCGTCGTCGGGGATGGTGATGCGCCAGCGGAAGTCGCCGCGCTGCATCGGGTGGATGCTGCCCAGCGGCAGCGGCGACGCCGCGGCCGCCGTCTCGATGTCGGTCGTGCGCGCGACCCAGTGGATCAGCCGCGGGCGCTCGACCAGTTCCGCCTGCAGCGCGACGTCGTCGAGGTCGAACCAGCGCCGGCGCGCGGGCCGGGTGCCGTCGGGGTCGACGGCGATGATCTCCAGGTAGGTTTCCCCGCCCAGGCGCAAGAGCGCGTTGTGCGTGCCCATCGCCGCGTGCTTGCCGCCCGCCACCGGCGCGGTGCCGGTGAGCGAGGCGACGTAGTCGATGCCGTCGGCCAGCGTCGCCGCGGCGAGGACGAGGTGGTCGAGCGTGGCGAGCGGGCCGGGCCGGGAGCGCGTGGACATGGGGAGGGAAGCCTTTCAGGCCGCGACTTCACGGACGAAGGCGCGGAGCAGGGCGGTCGCGTCCGGCGGTGCGGCGTCGTTGTAGGGATACCGGGCGTCGCCGCCGCTCCAGGCGTGGCCCAGCGCGTCGACCAGCACGTGGCGCGCCAGCAGGCGCTCGCCGCTCCTCCACTCGGCGGTGGCGATGCTGCGGCCGTCGGCCGAGGTGGTGGCGAGCGCGTCGGGCGGCGGCAATTCGGCGGCACCGCCCGCCTGTGCGGCCGGATGGCCGTTGAGCGCCAGGTACTGGCGGACGAGTTGCGCCGCGTTGACCGGCGCGACGACGTCGTCGCGTCCGCCGTGGACGGTGAGCAGCGGCACCGGCAGCGCCTCGGGGCGGGATTCGTTGCGCATCCGCAGCCCGATGCCCACGACGTTGCGGTCGGCGCCGTTCTTCAGCACCCCCAGCGCGGCCAGCGGCGACGACGCCGCGCCGCAGGCCACGCCGGAGTGCACGAACACGCCGGCGACGAGGTCGGGACGGCGCACGCCCAGCACCGCCGCCAGCCCGCCGCCCGACGACAGCCCGGCGACGAACACCCGCCGTCTGTCGATCCGGTAGCGTCGCCGCAGCTTGCGGATCTGCGCGGCGACGATCGCCGCCTCGCCGCGGCCGCGCGCGGTGTTCCACTCGAACCAGTTCCAGCAGCCCCAGGGATTCGCCCGCTCCTTCTGCCGGGGCAGCAGCACGAGGCAGCCGAGGTCGTCGGCGAGCGCCCCGATCCGCGTCGCCGCGGCGACCGTTTCCGGCGTCTGCCGGCAGCCGTGCAGCAGCACCAGCAGCGGCGCCCGCCGCCAGCTCCAGCGCGAGTGGCCGCGCGGCACGTAGACGAGGTACTCGCGGCGCGGCAGCACCCACGGCGCGGTGGACAGGAAGCCGGTCAGCGCGCCCTTGCTGCCCGGTTCGAAGCGTCCCGGTTCCGGCGGCTTGCGGCCCAGCAGGCGGTCGAGCAGCGCCCTCGTCTTGGACCACAGCTTGCGGAATGGGGCCATCGACGATCGGCTTCCGTGGTGGCGGCGGTCGGACCGGGGCGCGGGCGGCGGAGCGTGCCCGTCGATGCCCGCCGCGACCGCGCCGCGCCGCGCGTCAGATCAGGATGATGTCGTACTGCTCCTGCGTGTAGATCGACTCGACCTGCAGCGAGATCGGCTTGCCGATGAAGTCCCCGAGCTGCGCCAGCGACTGCGATTCCTCGTCGAGGAACAGGTCGATCACCGACTGCGAGGCCAGGATGCGGAACTCGCGGGCGTTGAACTGCTTCGACTCGCGGACGATCTCGCGCAGGATCTCGTAGCAGATGGTCTGCGCGGTCTTGAGCTCGCCGCGGCCCTGGCAGGTCGGGCACGGCTCGCACAGGATGTGCGCCAGCGACTCGCGGGTGCGCTTGCGCGTCATCTCGACCAGGCCCAGCTGCGTGAAGCCGTTGACGGTGAGGCGCGTCCGGTCGCGCTCCAGCGCCCGGTTGAGCTCGGCCAGCACCGCGGCCCGGTGATCGGGCTGCTCCATGTCGATGAAGTCGATGATGATGATGCCGCCGAGGTTGCGCAGCCGCAGCTGCCGGGCGATCACCTGCGCGGCCTCGAGGTTGGTCTTGAAGATCGTGTCGTCGAAGCTGCGCCCGCCGACGAAGCCGCCGGTGTTGACGTCGATGGTCGTCATCGCCTCGGTCTGGTCGACGATCAGGTAGCCGCCGGACTTGAGCTCGACGCGGCGCGACAGCGCCTTCTCGATCTCGTCCTCGACGCCGTGGAGGTCGAACAGCGGGCGCTCGCCGCTGTGGTGGGCCAGCCGCTCGACCAGCGCCGGCGTGTAGCCGCGCGCGAAATCCTGCATCCGGACGAAGGTCTCGCGCGAGTCGACGACCACGCGCGAGGTGTCCTCGGTGGCCATGTCGCGCAGCACGCGCTGCGCGAGCGAGAGGTCCTGGTAGAGCAGCGCCGGCGCCGGCACCTCGCGCGTCGACGTGCTGAGGTCGCGCCAGAGCTTGGTCAGGTAGTCGATGTCGCTGGCCATCTCGCGCTCGGTGGCGGCCTCGGCCATCGTGCGGATGATGAAGCCCCCGGTGAGGCCCTCGGGCAGCTGCTGCTGCAGCTTGTCGCGCAGGCTTTCGCGCTCGGCCTCGTCCTCGATCCGCTGCGAGATGCCGATGTGCGAGTCCTGCGGCAGGTAGACCAGCAGTCGGCCGGCGAGGCTCACCTGCGTCGACAGCCGCGCGCCCTTGGTGCCGATCGGATCCTTGATCACCTGCACCAGCAGCGCCTGGCCCTCGTGCAGGATCTTCTCGATGGGACGGGTGTCGGCGCCGCCGTGACCGCCCTGGCGATGCTCCCAGATGTCGGCGATGTGCAGGAACGCCGCGCGTTCCAGCCCGATCTCGATGAACGCGCTCTGCATGCCGGGCAGCACGCGGGCGATCCGCCCGAGGTAGATGTTGCCGACCAGGCCGCGGGCGCTCTGGCGCTCCACGTGGAGCTCCTGCACGACGCCCTGTTCCAGCATCGCGACCCGGGTTTCCTGCGGCGTTACGTTGATGAGGATTTCATGGGACATTGGCGCGCGGAGAGTTCGGTACGGAGATTCCTGGCGGCCGCCGGTGATCACCGGGGGCGGATGTCGGATGCTCGCTGGCGTGCCCGGCCGCGGCTCGTCGGGCGGATGGGCGGGCGGGGACTGCCGTGATGGTCGTTATAGCACGGCGAGACCGATCCGCGCGAGAACGTCGGCGGTCTCGAACAGCGGCAATCCCATGACGCCGGAGTAGCTGCCCTCGAGGTGCGCGATGAACGCGGCACCGCGACCCTGGATCGCGTAGGCGCCGGCCTTGTCCAGAGGCTCGCCGCTTGCGCAGTAGCGCTCGATCTCGGCGGGGGCCAGCGTACGGAACGTCACGCGCGAGGTCGAGACCGTGCCCTCGATCGCGTGCTCCCACTTGAGGCAGAGCGCGGTCATCACGTCGTGGCTGCGGCCGGAAAGCGCGGCGAGCATCCGTGCCGCGTCCGCGGCGTCGGCGGGCTTGCCGAAGATCGTGCCGTCGAGGACCACCTCGGTGTCGGCCGCCAGCACCGGGCGCGGCGGCAGGCTGCGCTGGCCCATCCGGTGCCACGCCACCAGCGCCTTGGTGCGCGCGATCCGCGTCACGTAGTCGCGTGCCGTCTCGCCGGCGCGCGGGCCTTCGACGACGTCGCGCTCGCGTCCCGGCGCTTCGCGCAGCCGCAGTTCGGCGAACTCGACGCCGATCTGGCGCAGCAGCTCGTGGCGCCGGGGGCTCTTCGAGGCGAGGTAGATCGAAGTCGGTGCGGAGGGTTCGCTCATGTCGTCAGTCGCGGTGATAGGGATGCCCGGCGAGCAGGCTGGCGGCCCGGTAGACCTGCTCGGCGAGCAGCACGCGCACCAGGCCGTGCGGCAAGGTGAGCGCCGACAGCGACACCCGGGCCGCGGCGCGGCGCTTCAATCCCGCATCGAGGCCGTCGGCGCTGCCGATGGCGAAGGCGATGGCCACCGCGTCGTCGCGCCAGCGCGCGAGCTGGTTCGCCAGTTCGCGCGTCGTCCACGGCTTGCCGTGCTCGTCGAGGGCGATGATGGCCGCGCCCTGGCAGGCGGCGGCGATCCGCGTGGCCTCGACGGCCAGCAACTCGGCCAGCGGCTTGCCGCGGTCGCGCGGCTCGGGCTTGAGCTCCACCAGGTCGAGGGCGACTTCGCGCGGCAGGCGCCGCCGGTAGTCTTCCCAGCCGGCGTCGATCCATGCCGGCATGCGGTGACCCAGGGCGACGACGCGGATCCGCAGCATGGGTGATCGATTTCGCGCGGTGAAGTGGCAAACGGGGATCCGGGCAGCAGCGGCTTCAGTCGCCAATCGTCGTGCCGAAACCGGATTCGCGCCTGAAGGCGCCGCTGCGGGAATTCGTCATTCTACGTGCCGCTTCGACGGGCGCATCGGTACCCAGCACGGTTCGGCGAACGCCGCACCCCAGGCGGTCAGGACGGGGTCTTGGCCCTGGGCGCGGCCTTGGGCCTGGGCTTCGGCGCGGCCTTCGGTTCGGGCTTCGGCGCGGATTCGGCCTCGGCTTCCGCCTTGGCCTTCGTCCGCCGGACCGGCGTGGGCGGCGTCCACAGTTCTTCGAGGTTGTAGTACGCGCGCACCGCGGGCTGCATGATGTGGACGACGATGTCGCCGGCGTCGACCAGCACCCACTCGCCGGTCTCCTCGCCCTCGACGCCGATGATCGTCGCGCCGGCGTCCTTCAGCTTGTCGCGGACGTGGTTGGCGAGCGCCTTGACCTGCCGGTTCGACTCGGCGGAGGCGACGATCAGCGTGTCGTAGAGGCTGGTGAGCTTGCGGACGTCGAGGACGGTGATGTCGCGCGCTTTGATGTCCTCGAGGGCGGTGACGGCGGTCTTCGGGAGTTTGTTAGGTCGCATCCGGTCGCGATCGATAGATCTGGTTGCGGTCAATATAGGCCAAAACCACGGGCGGGAGCAAACCGCGGACCGCGGCGATGCCCTCCGCGCCGCGGGCAAGCTGCAGCCGGATCGAACTGGCGGAGATGTCGTGCGGGGTGATCGACTGCACGAAGATCGCGCCGGCCGTCGCGTCGTGCAGCGCCTGTGGCTCGTCCACCTGCCGGTGCGTCCACTCGTCGGCGAGCGCGGGGGCCAGCGGGCCGGGAAACGGGATGCCGGGGCGCGCGACGACGACGACGTGCGCGAGCAGGAAGATCTCCCGCCAGCGATGCCAGTCCGGAAAACCGGCAAAGGCGTCGGCGCCGACGATCAGCGCCAGCGGCCGCGCGGGGTCCTCGGCGCGCAGCGACTCGAGCGTCAGCACCGTGTAGCTCCGTCCGGGGCGGTCGATTTCGCGCCGGTCGACTTCGAGGCCGGGCAGGTCCTCGATCGCCAGCTCGACCATCGCGAGGCGATGGATCGCCGTGGCCACCGGTGCCGCGCGGTGCGGCGGGTCGCCGGCGGGGATGAGGCGCACGGCAGCGAGCTCGAGCGCGTCGCGCACCTCGCGCGCAAGCTCGAGGTGACCGAGATGGATCGGATCGAACGTGCCACCGAAAATCCCGAGCGGGGCGACCATGGCGGCCATTCTACGCATGGCGGGGGCGGGCGGTCACCTGTATCCCGGGGTGCGCCGGGGGGGCAGTGGTCGGCAGCCGGCCGCTGCGCCGCGCCATCGCGGCCGACCCGCATTCAGGGCGGCGTCTCGCCGGCAACGGCGCACGGGCCGGCGCGGCCGTCAGGTCCGGATCTGCCCCGATCCGAACACCACCCACTTGCGGCTGGTGAGGCCCTCGAGACCGACGGGACCCCGCGCGTGCAGCTTGTTGGTGGAGATGCCGATCTCGGCGCCGAGCCCGTATTCGAAGCCGTCGGCGAAGCGGGTCGAGGCATTGACCATCACCGAGCTCGAGTCCACCTCGCGCAGGAAGCGCATCGCCGCCGAGTAGTCCTCGGTGACGATCGCGTCGGTGTGCTGCGAGCCGTAGGCGGCGATGTGGTCGATCGCGGCGTCCAGCGTGTCGACGACGCGGATGGCGAGGATCGGCGCGAGGTACTCCTCGTACCAGTCGGCTTCGGTCGCCGGCGTCATCGCCGGCACGATCGCGCGGGCCCGCTCGCAGCCGCGCATCTCGACGCCCTTGGCCGCGTAGATGGCGGCCAGCGGCGGCAGCACGCGCGCGGCGATGCCGCGTGGACGAGCAGCGTCTCCATCGTGTTGCACGGCGAGTAGCGCTGCGTCTTGGCGTTGTCGGCGATCGCGATCGCCTTGGCGAGGTCCGCGGCGGCGTCGATGAACACGTGGCAGACGCCGTCGAGGTGCTTGATCACCGGCACCTTCGCCTCGCGACTCACCCGCTCGATCAGGCTCTTGCCGCCGCGCGGCACGATCACGTCGACGTGCTTGTCGTCGGCGATCAGCAGGCCGACGGCGGCGCGGTCGGTGGTGGCGATCACCTGCACGGCGGTTTCGGGGAGTCCGGCGGCGGCGAGGCCCTCGTGCACGCAGGCGGCGATCGCCTGGTTGCTGCGCAGCGCCTCGGAGCCGCCGCGCAGGATCGTCGCGTTGCCGGCCTTGAGGCAAAGCCCCGCCGCGTCGGCGGTCACGTTGGGCCGCGACTCGTAGATGATGCCGACGACGCCCAGCGGCACGCGCATCAACCCGACCTGGATGCCGGAGGGGCGGAACCGGAGGTCGCTGATCTCGCCGACCGGGTCGGGCAGCGCGGCGATCTGCAGCAGCCCGTCGGCCATCGCCGCGACGGTCGCCCCCGTCAGCGTCAGGCGATCGACGAACGCACGGTCGTGGCCGGCCTCCTGCGCGGCCGCGACGTCCGCGGCGTTGGCGGCGAGCAGCGCCGGCGCGTCGCGCCGGAGGGCGGCCGCCATCGCGGCGAGGGCGGCGTTCCGGGTCGCGGTGTCGGCGCGGGCGAGTTCGCGCGCGGCGGCTCGGGCGGCTGCGCCCACGCGGTCCATGTACGCGGCGACGCCAAGCGCGCCGCCCTCGGCATGTTGCGGCGAATCGTTCATCGCGTGATTGTAGCGCGCCCCCGGCGCGGGCCAGAGCGCGCGGTCAGCGGCCGGGCGTCAGCGTCCGCACGCCGGCATCGCCGCCGAGCAGGATCACGTCGGCGCCGCGCTGCGCGAAGAGGCCGACGGTGACCACGCCGGCGAGCGCGCGGATCTTCGCCTCCAGCGCGACCGGGTCGAGGATCGTCAGGCCGGAGACGTCGAGGATCCAGTTGCCGTGTTCGGTGGTGTGGCCCATCCGCCACGCCGGCTGGCCGCCCAGCAGCACCAGTTGCCGCGCGACGTAGCTGCGCGCCACCGGGATCACCTCGACCGGCAGTGGGAACTTCCCCAGCACCGGAACGAGCTTCGAGGCGTCGCCGATGCAGACGAACCGGCGCGCCACCGCGGCGACGATCTTCTCCCGCGTCAGCGCGCCGCCGCCGCCCTTGATCATCGCGCCGTGCTCGGTGACCTCGTCGGCGCCGTCGACGTACACCGGCAGGTCGCGCTCGACGAGGTTGTTGAGCTCCTCGACGACGATGCCGTGCGCCTTCAGCCGCTCGGCGGTCCGGACCGAGCTCGCGACCGCGCCGCGGATGCGGCCCTTGATCTTCGCCAGCTCGTCGATGAAGAGGTCGGCGGTCGATCCGGTGCCGACGCCGATCCAAGCGTCGTCCTCGACGTACCTGATCGCCGCGTGCGCGACCGCGGCCTTCTGTTCGTTGCGTGACATCGGCGGCTCCCGGTGGATGTGCCGCCGATTCTAGCAGCGCTCCCGGCGGCGACCGTGGTGGGCAGCCGGCGGCGCGGTCAGCGGCCGCGCTGGGCCGGCCGCCCGTCGCCGGCCGCGCCGCGCTCGACGATCGTGTCCAGCGCGCGCAGCAGCGAGGTCGCCACGTGCTCGCGCATCACCCGCGTCGCCTCGTCGGCGTCGTGGCCGACGATCGCCGCGACGATGCGCCGGTGCTCGTCCGACGAGCTGCGGACCCGCTCGCGGGTGTAGGGCTGCAGGTTGCGGAAGGGCAGCGAGCGCGTGCGGTAGGAGCGGACCAGGTCGATCAGGAAGGGGTTGTGGCAGCCGCGGTGGATGATGTCGTGCAGCGCGTCGCTGCGGTCGAGGTAGGCGTCGCGGTCGTCGGCCGCGGCGGCGGCCAGCAGCGGTTGCAGCGCCAGCTCGAGTTCCTTGCGCTCGATCGCCGTCATCCGCTGCGCGGCGAGGCGGGCGCAGAGCGTCTCCAGCTCGCCGATCGCCTCGTACAGCTGCGACAGGCGCTCGGGGCCGAAGCTCGTCACCACCGCGCCCCGGCGCGGGATGCTCTCGACCAGGCCGGTGCCGAGCAACTGCCGCAGCGCTTCGCGCACCGGCGTGCGCGAGACCTCGAAGCGCGCGGCGAGCGTCTGCTCGTCGAGCTTGGCGCCCGGCGCGAGGCGCCCGCTGAGGATGTCGTCGGCGATCTGCTGCTCGACACTCATCGCGATGGTGGTCACGAACCCTCCCGTCCATACAATATTGCGATTTTATATGCAAAAATGCGGCAGGCCCTACGCAAATCTTCGCCGACCCGGGAGGGGCGTTCCGGGCCGGCGCGGTCTGCCGCTCCACGCCAGGGGCGCAAGCGCACTCGCCGGGAAAGGACTCGCCGATGCTCGCTCTGCCGCAGGATTCCGAATTTCGGGGGTTCGTCGCGCTGTCGGCGCGGCTGGGCGCCGACCCGCTGCTGGTGCAGGCGGCGGGAGGCAACACCTCGATCAAGCGCGACGGCGCGCTGTGGATCAAGGCCTCGGGCAAAGAACTGCGCGCGGCGCAGGCCGACACCATCTTCGTCCCCGTCGATCTCGCCGGCGTGCGCGCCGGCATCGAGCGCGACGAGGCCGATCCCACCGCCGGACGGGTGCAGGGCGACACCGCGCTGCGGCCGTCGATCGAGACCACGCTGCACGCGCTGCTGCCGCAGCGGGTCGTGCTGCACCTGCACTCGGTGAACGCGCTGGCGTGGGAAGTGCGCAGCGACGGCGAGGCGCGGGTCGCGGAGCGGTTGGCGGGGCTGCCGTGGGCCTGGGTCCCGTACCACCGCCCGGGGTTGCCGCTCACCCGCGCGGTGCGGGCGCCGGCGGCGGCGGGCGTGGCGGTGCTGGCGCTCGCCAATCACGGCATCGTCGTCGGCGCCGACGACTGCATCGCCGGCGAAGCGCTGGTGCGCGAGGTCGAGCGGCGCCTCGCGGTTGCGGCGCGGCCGGCGCCGCCGCCCGCGGCGCCACGGCTCGCGGGCTTCGCGAACGGTTCGGGGTACCGCCCGGCGGCCGACCCGGTCGTGCACGCGCTGGCGACCGACGCGGCGTGCCTCGCTTGGGCGCGGCAGGGCGTGCTCTATCCCGATCACGTGGTGTTCCTCGGCGGCGAGGCCTGCGTCGTCGACGACCTCGCCGCGCTGTCCGGCGCCGTCGCGGCCCACCGCGCGCGCAACGGCGCCGAGCCCGCCGCCCTGCTCGTCCCCGGGGCGGGCGTGCTCGTCGCCGCGCGTGCTCCCGCGGCGGCGGAAGAGATGCTGCGCTGCCAGGCCGAGGTGCTGCTGCGCCTGCCCGCGGGGACCGCGATCCGCTGCCTGTCGGCCGCCGCCGTCGGCGAGCTGCTGAACTGGGACGCCGAGAAGTTCCGCCAGCGGCTCGCGCACTGACCGCGACTGCGGTTCAGGACTTCGCCATCGCGGCGTCGAGTGCCGCGGCCAGCGCCGGGTAGCCGGCCACGAAGCGCTTGCCGATCGTCGCCAGCGCGTCGGCGTCCGCGCCCTCGAAGCGCAGCGTGCAGGCCGCCTCGGTGATCGAGTGCCGCGCGAGCAGCCAGCCGTCGGGCCAGACGAGGCGCACGCCGTCGATGCGCTCGACGTCGGCGTCCGGAAAGCGCGCCGGCAGCGAGTCGAGCAGCGCGTCGATCTCGGCGTCGGCAATGCGCAGCCGCAGGTCGGGCGACAGGTGGAACGTCGGCAGCGCGTCGACGCGCGCCGACAGCGGCACGTCGCCGCCGGCCTGCCAGCGCGCGAGCGCGAGCGCCGCGTGCAGCGGGTCGTCGATGCCGGACAGCGCGCCGAAGAAGAGGTGTCCGGAGACTTCCGAGCCCAGCACCGCGCCGCGCTCGATCACCGCCCGCTTCATGTACGCGTGCCCGCTCTTCATCCGGACCGGGATGCCGCCGCGCCGGGCGACGGCGCGCTCGAGCTGCATCGACGCCTTGATGTCGAGCACCACGACGTCGCCGGGGCGCACCGCCAGCGGGCCCTCGACCAGCAGCATCGCGACCTTCTCCGCCGGCACGTAGCGCCCGCGGTCGTCGATCACCGCCAGCCGGTCGCCGTCGCCGTCGAAGGCGACGCCCATCGCCGCGCCGACCGCAGGCACGCGCGCGGCGAGTTCGGCCAGGTGCTTGGGCACCGCGCAGTCGGGGTGCCGCTGCCGGAACGCGGGATCGAGCTCGTCGTGCAGCGCGTCGACGGCCGCGCCGAGCTCGCGGAACGCGCGCGACGCCACGCCGGCCATGCAGCCGCCGCCGGGATCGACGACGACCTCGAGGCCGGGCAGCCCGGCGGCCGCGAACGGCGCGATGCGCGCGGCGACGTAGGTGTCGACGACGTTGCCGATCGCGTGCCGCCGTCCCGCTTCGCGCCTCGGCGGCGGCGCGACGTCGAGCGCCTCGACCTCGGCCGGCGTGGGCGGCAGCGGCCCGTTCATCACCTTGAGCCCGTTCCAGTGCGGTGGACTGTGCGAGGCGGTGACGATCGCGACCGCCTGCGCGGCGAGCACCTGCCGGATCCAGTACAGCGCCGGCGTTGGCGTCGCGCCGACGACGTCGAACACGTCGACCCCCTCGGCGAGCAGGCCGCCCTGCAGCGCGGCCCGCAGCGCCGGCGTCGACGCGCGGCCGTCGCCGCCGACGACGACGGTGGCCGGGTGGAAGCCCGCGAAGCTGCCGCCGGCGACGGTGGCGCCGAAGTTGCGCCCGGCCTGCTCGAAGAACGTCGCGTCGACCTCCTCGGGCCACGGTCCGCGGATGTCGCATTCCTTGACGGCGGCGTGTTCACTCATCGCGGGCTCCCGGGGACTGGCGCGCGGCGCAGGCCGCGCGAAACGCATGGTACTGGTCGTCGCAGAGGCTGCGGCGGGACGGATCCGGCCGGCAGGCGAAGTCGACGCGGATCAGTCGTGCCGCGGCTTGCCAGTCGCCGTCGTGCCAGAGGTTCATCGCCGCGACCAGCGCGGCGCCGAAGCCGGATTCGGGGTGCACGGCGCGGCACACCGGGCGGCCGAGGAAGTCGGCGCGCAGCTGCAGCCAGCGCGCGTGGCGCGCGCCGACGCCGGTCGTCCAGACGGCGCCGTCGGCCGGCGCGCCGAGCCCGGCAGCGACCTCGTAGCCCCAGCGCTCGACGCAGGCGAGGCCTTCGAGCGCCGCGCGGTAGCGCTGCTGCCCGGTGCGCGCGCGCGGATCGGCGAAACCGGCGAAGCCCGGGTCGACGAAGGGGAAGCGCTCACCGGGGCGCGGCAGCGGATAGGCGAGCAGTCCCGAGGGCGGCGCGTCGGCGAGCGCCGCGGCCAGCCGGTCGAGGGCGGCCCCCGGCGCGGGATCGCCGCCCAGCACCTGATGGGCGATGCCTTCGCCGCCGGCGTTGCCGGCGCCGCCGGGCAGGAACGCGCCGCCGGGATGCCGGTGGCAGTAGAGCCGGCCCTGCGGGTCGACGACCGGCCCGGCGGCGACGAGCTTCCAGACCAGCGTGGTGCCGATGGTCGTGTTGCCGTCGCCGATCGCCGCGGCGCCGGAGGCGACGGCCGCCGCGGTGCCGTCGGTCATGCCGGCGACGACGCGGCAATCGGGGGGCAGGCCGGTGTCGGCGGCGAACGCGGCGCCGATCGCGCCCAGCGTGCTGCCGCCGGGGACGACCGGCGGCAATTGGCCGACGTCGATGCCCGCGACGGCCAGCGAGCCGGCCCAGCGGCGGGCGACGATGTCGTAACCGGTCTTGAGCGCGCTCGACTCGTCGGTGGCGACGTCCGCGGCGCGCGTCGCGCCGAGGAGGCGCGCATTGACGAAGTCGGTCTGGTGCAGGAAGCGCGCCGCAGCGATACCGATGGCCGGTGCGTGTTCGCGCAGCCAGAGGATCTTCGCGCTGGCGTACGAGGCGTTGCAGCCTTCGCCTTCGCCGTGTGCGCGGGCGGCGGCGTTGAGGTCGCGGGCCTGCGCGCCGGCGCGGCCGTCGTTGTACATGAGGCCCGGGCCGAGCGGGGCGCAGCGCGCGTCGACCGGCACGATCGTGCCCGAGGTCGCGTCGACGCAGGCGGCACCGACGTCCCGCGGCTGGCCGCCCGCGGCCGACAGGCGGGCGAGCGCTTCGCGCACGGCGGACGCGGCGGCCTGCCACCAGAGATTCGCATCCTGCTCGCGGCCGCCGGCGCCGACGACTGCGGGCGCCGGCAGCGGCGCGAAGGCCTGGGCGACGATCGCGCCCTGGCGGTCGACCACCAGCGCCCGGGCGCCGGAGGTGCCGAGGTCGATCCCGAGCACGTACGCCGAGGCCACCGGGCGCTCCCCGTCGTGCCGCGCTACGCCGGCGCGGCCCTCAGCAACCGCGCGAGGGCGGCCACCTGCGCGGTCTCCTCGATCAGCTCGGCGACGTGCAGCGCCGCGAGCAGCGTCTTGCCCACGCCGACCGAGCCGTGCTCGGCCAGCAGCGCCGCGCGCAGCGCCGGGTCGCGGAATTCCGCGACGATGTCCTCGGGCCGCTGCGCGCCGCCGCCCGGGCCGGTCGGGACGATCGGGATGCGCTTCAGCTTGTCGCGCGAGTGCACCGTCGGCAGCGCGAGCGCGTGCCCGCTCGCCGCCCAGCCGGTCGCCCACGGCGAGTGCACGTGGACGATCCCGCCGACGTCGTCGCGCACGCGGTAGATCCCGAGGTGGAACGCCATGTCCTTCGACGGCTTGGCGTCGCCCTTGAGGATGTTGCCGTCGAGGTCGACGACCAGCAGGTTGTCGTGGTCGCACTCGGCGAAGCCCACGCCCGACGGCTTGATCACGACCTCGTTGCGGCCGGCGACCCGGATGCTGATGTTGCCGCCGGTGCCGGTCTGCAGCCGGCCGGCGGCCGCGCGGCGCGCGATGCCGATCAGCTCGCTGGTCGCGGCGACGGTGACGCTGTCGCTCGCGTAGGCGCTCAGCGTGGCCATTTGCCACCCACGATCGTGCCGTCGTGGCCGGGCAGCACGTGTTCCATCACGCCGCCCGCGCGCTCCATGATCCGGTCCAGGCTGTCGAACACCTGGAAGATGTCGGTGTAGCGGCCGATGGGCAGGAACTTCTGCCGCTTGGCCGGATCGCCGCGCAGGTTGTCGTAGGTCATCACCGCGTCGCCGGCGATCACGTACGGGCCGTCGGCGGTCTCGACCGCCACCGACATGCTTCCCGGCGAGTGGCCGGGGGTGAAGAACGCGCTGATGCCGGGCAGGATCTGCTGCTCGGCGTCGCCCTTCAGCAGCCGGAACTCGCGGCCCTGGAACGGCGGCACGGCGCCGATGATCGGATGCTCGTAGCTGTGCCAGTACGAGGGGATCGGCGCCATCGCGAACTGCCACTCCTTCTCGTGGCAGACGAGCTCGGCATCGGGAAACTGCGGCAGGTTCTGCACGTGGTCCCAGTGCAGGTGGGTGAAGATGATCAGGTCGATGTCGGCGGCTTCAGGCCGAACTTCGGCAGCTGCTCGTGGATCGCCTCGCCCGGCTCCTGCTTCGAGCCCGCGTGGTGCCACTTGTTGGCGCGCTCGGTGTCGCACATCCCGGTGTCGACCAGCACGTTCTTCTCGCCGCCGGTGACGAGCCAGCACAGCGATGGGGTCATGACCTTGACGCCGTCCATCCGGCAGTTGGTCAGGCGGTTCTGGAAGCTGCCGATCCAGCCGGTGTTGATCGCGTGAATGGTGAGGCTCATGGAGTGGAACTCCTTTCAGGTGGGGTTCGAAACGGACGCGCCGACCTGCTCGAACAGCACGGCACAGGCGCGACGGACAAAGAGCGGATCGTTGATGTGCGCGTCGACCTCGACCACGCGCACGGCGGGAGCGAGCCGTCGCCGGAGTTCCGACCGGAACGCCTCGTCGGCCGCGGGGTCGTGAATCGCGCCGCCGGGACGGCCCTCGGCCGAAAAGCCGTGCAGCGGCAGGACGAAGGCCGTCGGGCCGGTTGCCGCATTGAGGCGGGCGGCGACGACGGCGGCGACCTGGCGCATGCCGGGGGCGTCGATGCGCACGTGGGTGAAGGTCGGGCTGTGCGCGTAGTGCGGGCGGGCGCGGTCGGCGGCGTCGAGGTCGGCGCTCGGGCCGCGCGTCACGAAGTCCAGTCCGCCGGGGCAGACGACCTGCGGCAGGCCGAGGCGGCCGGCGGTGGTGAGGCGGTCCGGTCCCGCGACGGCGATGCCGCCGAAGATCTCGCTGGTCAGCTCGCTGGTCGTGAGGTCGAGCACGCCGCGGAACATCCGCAGCGCGATCCACTCCTCGAACGCCGCTCCGCCCAGCCCGTTGGCGTGGAAGCTCGCGAGCTCGAAGCCGGCCTGTTCGACCAGGTCGCGGGCGGCGAGCAGCGCCGGCGTGGTGATGCCGATGCCGGTCGCGCCGATCGTGTGCGCCACCGCGTCGCGGCTGAAGGGCGCCCAGGCGCGCGCCATGCCGTCCATCGCCGCCGCCGCGCTGCCGAGCACCGTGCGCAGCATCGGGTTGAGCCCGAGGATGTCGGCCACCGAAGGGAAGAACACGATGTCGCGCCCGTGCAGCAACGGCCGGATGTCGTAGGGCAGCGTGGAGACGATCAGCTTCGGAAAGCCGAACGGCAGCGAGCGCATCACCTCGGCCCCGACCCAGGTGCCGACGCCGCCGCCCAGGACCAGCACGCCGGCGGCCTCGCCGCGCGCGACCCAGTCGGCGACCTGCGGGCCCGCGACCGTCGCGATGCGCGTCATCGCGGCGACCTTGCCCATGCGGGCGAGCTCCGCCGCGGACACTTCCACGTGACGGACGTCGGCAGCGGCGAGCGCGGGCGGCAGCGCCGCCGGTTCGCGGATGCCGATGTGCAGCACCCGCACCGGCCAGCCGTGGCGGACGAGCGCGTCGCAGACGAACGCGAGCTCCGGCCCCTTGGTGTCGAGGGCTCCGAGCAGGACGATCGATTTTGGCGGTTGCGGCGGCATCGAGTCGGCCGGGGACGTCCGGGACGCGTCCAGCCTGTCCCGGCAATTTGAACACAAAAAAGCCCGCTTGCATACAATTTATCGATTGTGTGCTAGGCTTTCGGCAAAGGAGCAATGGCGCCGGGAGGCGGCGGTCGGTCGTCGCCTTTTCGCAGCGCGAATCCGTCCGGCGTGACGCCGCGGCAGGCGCGACCGCTGGTCGGGGTGTGGCACAGCAGTCCAACGCAACGGTGGGAGGGCGAATGGGCGGCGGGGGCATCGTGGTCTGCGACACCAGGCTGCAGGCGATCCTGCGGCCGGACTCCACGCTCGAGCGCCTGTGCACCGGTGCCGTGTGGAGCGAAGGGCCGGTGTGGCTCGACGACCGCGAGACGCTGGTCTGGAGCGACATCCCCAACAACCGGATGCTGGCGTGGTCGCCGGGCACGGGGATGACGGTGTTTCGCGCGCCGTCGCACTTCTCCAACGGCAACACCCTCGACCGCGAGGGCCGGATGGTCACCTGCGAGCACGGCCGTCGCTGCGTCTCCCGCACCGGCCACGACGGCCGGGTCGAGATCCTCGTCGACCGCTACCGGGGCGGGCGGCTCAACTCGCCGAACGACGTCGTCGTCAAGTCCGACGGCACGATCTGGTTCACCGACCCCGACTACGGCATCCTGAGCGACCGCGAAGGCTACCAGGCGCCGAGCGAGCAGGGCGGCCGCTGCCGCGTCTACTGCTTCGACCCCGCGACCGCGGAGCTGCGCGTCGTCGACGATTCCTTCGCCAAGCCCAACGGCCTCGCGTTTTCGCCGGACGAGCGCCGGCTCTACGTCACCGACACCTCCGCCTCGCACGCGCCGGACGGCCATCACCACCTGCGCTGCTTCGACGTCGCCCCCGGCAACACGCTCGCCGACGGTCGCGTGTTCGCCGTCGTCGAGCCCGGGCTGCCGGACGGCTTCCGGGTCGACGCGCAGGGGTGGCTGTACGTCAGTGCCGAGGACGGCATCCAGGTGTACGATCCCGAGGGCAGCCTGCTGGGGAAGATCCTGGTCCCGGAGCGCACCGGCAACTGCGTGTTCGGCGGCACCCGGCGCGACACGCTCTACATCGCGGCATCGACCTCGCTGTATCGCATCCGGCTCGACACTCATGGCGCGACGCGACCTCATGCTTGACTGGTGGCTGGCACCGCTGTCCGGCGCGCCGACGCACGTGCTCCCGCCGTCGGTGGCCTGGCACGCGCGGCTGATGGTGCTGGCGTGGGGGGTGCTGATCCCGGTCGGCGTCCTCTGGGCCCGGTTCTGGAAGGTGGCGCCGCACCAGGACTGGCCGCGGCAGCTCGATCACAAGGCGTGGTGGCACGCGCATCGCACGCTGCAGATCGCCGGCGTGCTCGTCGGCATCGGCGCGCTGGCGCTGGTCTTTCGCCGCGGCGCCGCGAGCCCCGGCGCCGACCTGCATCACCTCGTCGGCTGGGCGGTCGTGACGGCGGGGGTGGCGCAGGTGCTGCACGGCTTCGCGCGCGGCAGCAAGGGCGGGCCCACCGACGCGACGCTGCGCGGCGACCACTACGACATGACGTTGCGGCGCGTGGTCTTCGAGCGCGTGCACAAGGCGTTTGGCTGGGCGGCGGTGATCGCGGCGATCGCGGCGATCGCGTCGGGCCTCGTCGTCGCCGACGCGCCGCGCTGGATGCCGGCGACGCTGGCGCTGTGGTGGCTGCTGCTCGCCGCGGCCTTCGTCCGCTGGCAGCGGGCCGGGCGGGCGCTCGACACCTATCAGGCCATCTGGGGCCCCGACCCGACGCTGCCCGGCAACCGGCGCGCGCCGATCGGCTGGGGGGTGAAACGCTTCGCGGCGGCGGCCAGCAACGACGGAGGCAAAGGATGACGGCAGGGCTGGAACTCTCCGGCGTGACCAAGCGCTTCGGCGAGAACACCATCGTCCAGGGCATCGACCTGGTCGCGAACCCGGGCGAGTTCATCGTCCTGGTCGGCGCGTCGGGCTGCGGCAAGTCGACGATCCTGCGGATGATCGCGGGGCTCGAGACGGTGACCGAGGGGCGCATCATGATCAAGGGTCGCGACGTCACGCACGCGCGTCCCGACCAGCGCGACATCGCGATGGTGTTCCAGAGCTACGCGCTCTATCCGCACATGTCGGTGGCGGAGAACATGAGCTTCGCGCTGTCGCTCACGCGCACGTCGAAGAGCGAGATCACGCGCCGCGTCGCCGAGGCCGCGCACATCCTCGGCATCGAGCCGCTGCTCGAGCGCAAGCCCAAGGCGCTGTCCGGCGGGCAGCGGCAGCGCGTCGCGATGGGTCGCGCGATCGTGCGCGAGCCCTCGGTCTTCCTGTTCGACGAGCCGCTGTCGAACCTCGACGCCAAGCTGCGGGCGCAGATGCGCGTCGAGCTCGCGCTGCTGCACAAGCGGCTGGGCAAGACGACCGTCTACGTCACGCACGACCAGGTCGAGGCGATGACGCTGGCCAACCGCATCGTGATCCTGGAGCGGGGCGTGATCCAGCAGATCGGCACGCCGGGCGAGGTGTTCAACCGGCCCCGCAACCTGTTCGTGGCCGGCTTCATCGGCTCGCCCGGGATGAACATGTTCAAGGGCGTGCTGACCGCCGCCGACGTCGTGGTGCTCGACGGCTCGCGCGCGACGGTGCGCCTCGCGCGCCCGGTGCACGGCCCGCCCGGTGCCGCCGTCGTGCTGGGCGTGCGGCCGCAGGGACTCGCGCTGGCCGAGGGCGCCGACGCGGTGCTGCGCATGCAGGTCAAGGTGGCGGAATACCTCGGCACCGAGACGGTGATCACCGGAGCGCTTGCCGGCTCCGGCGAGGCGGTGACGTCTTCTGTAAGCGGTGATCACGGCGGGGTCGCCGGCACCGAGATCGGGCTCTCGATCGACCCGAAGCATCTGCACGTGTTCGACGCGGAGTCGCAGCTCAACCTGGTTCAATGACCTGTTCCCATGGAAGGAGACAAGCAATGAAGCGACGTGAACTCCTCAAGGCCGGCGGCATCGCCGGCATCCTCGCCGCGGCGCAATTCCCGCTGATCAGGAGCGCCTGGGCGCAGAATCGCTACGCCAAGTACAAGGGCCAGACGGTCGTGATGAGCGTGCCGGCGCACCCGCACTACGACGCGATGGCCAAGATCCTGCCGCCTTCACCGCCGAGACCGGGATCAAGGTCGAGCTCGACAAGATCGCCATGGGCCGGCTGAAGGAAAAGCAGCTGCTCGAGATGTCGAAGCCGCAGGGTGACTACGACCTCTGCTGCTACATCGTCATGTGGAAGGGCGAGTACGTCGCCAAGAACCTGGTGCAGCCGCTGGAGCCGTACTTCGCCAACGTCGCGCTGGCCGACCCGGCCTACGACGTGAAGGACATCATCCCGATCTACTACGAGAACCTGGGCCTGGTCGGCGGCCCGAAGGGCTACCTCGCGGGTCCGGGCGCCAAGCTCTACGGCCTGCCCTACGGTGCGGAAACCTCGGTGCTCGCCTACCGCAAGGACATCTTCGCCAAGCACAACCTGGCCGTGCCGGAGAACTACGACGATTTCCTGAAGATCCTGCGCGTCATCAAGGACAAGGAAGGCATCGGTGCGCTGACCTCGCGCGGCCAGGCCGGGCACCAGTGCGTGCACGCCTGGCTGCTGCACCTCAACCCGCTGGGCGGCGCGGTGTTCGACGACCAGTGGCGGCCGCGCTTCAACGACAAGGTCGGGGTGCAGGCGCTCAAGTTCTTCCAGGAGGTGGTGGCCACCGGTCCCGCCGGCATCCCGGGCTACGGCCAGGGCGAGGCCAACACCGCCTTCCTGCAGGGGCAGGCGGCGATGTACCTCGACTCGACCTCGTTCGTCGGCCTCGTCAACGACCCATCGAAAAGCAAGGTGGTCGGCAACGTGGGCTGGGCGCTGCACCCACGAGGCGTCAAACGCGCGTCGCAGTCGGGCGGTCTGGGTCTCACCATGCCCAAGAATGCCAAGCACCCCGAAGCCGGCTTCCTGCTGCTGCAGTGGCTGACGTCCAAGGCGCAGGACAAGGCGGTGACCAAGCAGGGTGGCGCGCCGATCCGCAACTCGACGATGGAAGACGCCGAGGTCGTGAAGCAGTACCCCGAGTTCGTCGTGTTCAAGGAGGCGCTGAAATACTCGAATCCCGACTGGCGTCCGATCATCGCCGAGTGGGACGAGATCAACATTCAGGCGCTGGGCGTCGCCGTGTCCGAGGCGCTGACCGGAAAGAAGGCGCCGAGGAGGCGCTGAACGGCATCGTGCCCAAGGTGACCGACATCATGAAGCGCGGAGGCTACCTCAAGGCCTGATGGCGTCGGCCTCCGCGGAGGCGGCGTGCCGCCTCCGCGATGCCGGGTACAGAGCCAGCGATGCTTCGCCTCACCGATCAAAGGAGTCCCCGCTCGTGAACGACAACACGCGCACGGGCTGGCTGTTCGTGGCGCCGGCGGTGGTCATCATGCTGGTTGCCTGCCTGTACCCGGTGCTCTCCGCCGTGCACCTGGGCTTCTACGAGTGGAGCATGGGCACGCCGTGGTCGGAGGCGAAGTGGGCGGGGTGGACGTCGTTCCAGATCGCGTTCACCGAGCCGTCCGTGTGGCGCAGCCTGTGGACGACGCTCAAGTTCGCCGCGGTCAGCGTGTCGGCGGAGATGGTGCTGGGCATCGCGCTGGCGCTGGCGCTCGAGAGCAACCTGCGCGGCATGGCGTTCTTCCGCTCGCTGTTCATCCTGCCGATGATGGTGGCGCCGATCGCCGTCGGCCTCACCTGGCGGTACATGTTCGACGCCCAGTTCGGGCTGATCAACGCCGTCCTCGTCGCGCTCGGTTTCGCCGCCAAGGGCTGGCTGGCCGAGGAGTCGCTGGCGTTCGCGGCGATCATCATCGCCGACATCTGGCAGTGGACGCCGTTCGTCTTCATCATGGTCGTCGCCGGCCTCGCCAACGTCGACAGCAGCGTGCTCGAGGCAGCGCGCATCGACGGCGCGCGCTGGTGGACGGTGACCACCCGCGTCAAGCTGCCGATGATCGCCCACGTGCTCGCGATCACGCTGGTGATGCGGCTGATCGACGCCTTCCGCGTGCTGGAGGTGATCTACGTGCTGACCTTCGGCGGGCCGGGCGAGTCCACCGAGGTGCTGTCGCTGCACATCTACAAGACCGCGTTCATCGGCCAGAAGCTCGGCGCCGCGTCGGCGATCTCGGTGCTGCTGCTGGTCGTCGTCATGGTGCTCACCTGGCTGGCGCTGCGGATGTCGAACCCGATGCGGGACAACGAGGGGGATCGATGACTCTTCCGCTCGCGGGCCTGCTGCGCTACGGGGCCCTGTCGCTGCTCGGCGTGCTGTGCATCGGCCCGATTGCGGTGATGGTGCTGACGTCGTTCAAGACGCAGGCGCAGACGTTCACCACCGGACTCTCGTTCTTCTTCCTGCCGACGCTCGAGAACTACCGCGACGTGCTGTTCGACGCGAGCTTCGGCCGCTATCTGGTCAATTCGCTGATCGTCGGCGTCGTCGCCACGCTGATCACGCTGCTGCTGGGGTGCATGGCCGCGTACGGGATGGCGCGCTTCTCGTTCGCGGGGCGCAAGGCGCTCGCCTACACCACGCTGATGCTGCGCACCGTGCCGCTGGCGGTGATCGCCGTGCCGGTGTTCATGATCTGGAGCGACTGGAAGCTCACCAACTCGCTCCTCGGCCTGATCCTGCTCTACGTCGCCGTCAACCTGCCGTTCACCATCTGGCTGCTGTACGGCTTCGTGCTGCAGGTGCCGGTCGAGCTCGAGGAGGCGGCGGCCATCGACGGCTGCCGGCCGTGGAAGGTGTTCCTGCGCATCGTGCTGCCGCTGATCCGGCCGGGCCTCGCGGCGGCGGCGATCTTCACCTTCCGCATCGCCTGGAACGAGTTCATCCTGGCGCTGGTGCTGACCGACCGGTCGACGCGGACGCTGCCCGTCGCGGCGTCGCTCTACGTCACCGACCTTGGCGTCGAGTGGGGCAAGCTGATGGCATTGGCGACGCTGATCGCCATGCCGCCGCTGATCTTCACCTTCCTCGCCGCGCGCCAGGTGATCAGCGGGCTCACCGCCGGGGCGGTCAAGGGCTGACGGCCCCTTGTAGGAGGGCCTTCAGGCCCGAATGCGGTTTCGGGTGCACGACGCACTCGCGGCCGAAGCGGTTCCCACACGATCTGCCCGGCGAACGCTTCCGCAGCGAACCCGTCGAAGAGCAAAAACGCCGGCCGGCCCCGATGAAGGAGCCGGCCGGCGCCTGAGCGAGCGCCCGTGGAGGCGCGTCGATTCGTGCGGCGTCGGTCAGTCGCTCGCCAGAGCGAGCACCTTGTCGCCGTAGTTGTCCGTCACCGACCGCTCGATCTTCAGCAGCGAGTGCCAGCGGCGGAACGCGGCGACGAAGACGATGGTGATCAGCACCATCAGCACCACCGACAGCGTCGCGAGCAGGTACAGGTTTTTCGGCATGAAGTTGGTGGTCACGTTGAGGTAACCGGCCCACATGACGATCGGGAAGACGAGCAGCGCGGGCACGGCCGTCACCCAGGCATAGCGCGCCTTGCCCAGCCGGATCAGCATCGTGGTGCCGACGATCAGCGCGCACGAGGCGAGCAGCTGGTTGGCCATGCCGAACAGCGGCCAGATCGTCGCGATGTCGCCGGTGTAGACGAGGTATCCCCAGGCGCCGGTGAACAGCGCGCTGGTGACGACCACGCCCGGCGTCCAGTGGTTGTCGGCGAAGCGCGGGTACACGCGACCGAGCATCTCCTGCAGCAGGTACCGGCCGACGCGGGTTCCGGCGTCGACGGCGGTCAGGATGAAGACGGCTTCGAACATGATGGCGAAGTGGTACCAGTAGGCCATCATGCCGTCCATGAACGGCACCGAGGAGAAGATGTAGGCCATGCCGACCGCCAGCGAGACGGCGCCGCCGGGCCGGCCCTGCAGCTGCTCGCCCACCTGGGTCGCGAGCTCGGGCAGGTTGACCGTGGCAATGCCCAGCTTGGCGAACGCGGCCGGCGCGGCGTTGATGGCGAAGTAGTCGGCGGGGACCAGCACGCAGGCGGCGATCAGCGCCATGATGGCGACGAAGCCCTCGGTCAGCATCGCGCCGTAGCCGACGAAGAGGATGTCCTTCTCCTTGGCGATCATCTTCGGCGTCGTGCCGGAGCCGATGATCGCGTGGAAGCCCGACAGCGCGCCGCAGGCGATGGTGATGAACAGGAACGGGAACGCGGCCCCCGGGATCACGGGGCCGCCGCCCGAGATGTACGGCGTGAACGCCGGCATCTGCAGCGCGGGATTGATGAACACGATGCCGATCGCCAGCGCGGCGATGGTCCCGATCTTGAGGTAGGTGGACAGGTAGTCGCGCGGGACCAGCAGGAACCACACCGGCAGGACCGAGGCGAAGAAGCCGTACACCGGGATGATGACGGCCAGCTCCTTCTTCGAGAAGGTCAGCAGCTGCGCCAGCGTCGGGTTGGCGGCGACGTGCGGGCCGACGACGATCGACAGCGCGAGCAGGCCGACGCCGATGAGGCTGCCGCCCCGGATGTCGCCGGGACGGACCTTCTGCATGTAGACGCCCATGACCATCGCGATCGGGATCGTGGCGAGGACGGTGAACGTGCCCCAGGGGCTGTTGAACATCGCGTTGACGACGGCGATCGACAGGCCCGCCAGCGTCAGGATCAGGATGAAGAGGATGGAGATGGAGGCCACCTTGCCGGTGGTCTTGCCGATCTCCGTCTCGGCGATCATCGACAGGCTGCGGCCCTTGTGCCGGACCGAGGCGAACAGCACGACCATGTCGTGCACCCCGCCGGCCAGCACGCAGCCGATCAGGATCCACAGCGCGCCGGGCATGTAGCCGAACTGCGCCGCCAGGACGGGTCCGAGCAGCGGCCCGGCGGCGGCGATCGCCGCGAAGTGGTGGCCGAACAGCACGTACTTGTTGGTCTTGACGTAGTCGTGACCGTCGTTCATGGTCACCGCGGGGGTCTCGCGCTCGTCGCGCAGGTTCATCACCTTGGTGGCCAGGAACAGGCCGTAGAACCGGTAGGCGATGGCAAAGAGGCAGGCCGCGACGAAGATCAGTGTCAACGAACTCATCCGTTTCTCCTTTCGTGGAGGTGTGCGATCCGGAGCGTCTTCCGCGCACGGGGGCAGCCCGCGTCAGCCGGGCAACACCGTGGCATCGGTCATGCCGGGCAATCTAGCGCCAATGCGGATGGGCCGAGACCGGTTTCTCGCGAGCGGTTCGCCGGGGCCGCGAGCGGTCGGCACGTGGCGCCAGCGGCGCCAGGAAGGATCAGCCGATGAGCAGCGTGTCCTTGATTTCGCGCAGGAAGCGTCGGCTCACCGGCACTTTCTTCCCGCTTCGCGTGACGATCTCGGCGGCGCCGTTGTCGAGCAGTTCGATCTGCGTCACCTGGTCCAGGTTGACGAGGTATTGCCGGTGGCAGCGCACGAGCGGGGTGCGCTCCTGCAGCAGCTTGAGCGTGAGCTCGGTGACCCCCTGACGGCCGGCGCAAACCACCTGGACGCCCGACAGCTCGCTGTTGACGTACTCGATCTCGCCCATCGGCAGCAGCACGACGCGGTTGCGCGACAGGCAGGGGACGTGATGCAGCCGGCCGTCCATCGCGGGCGGAGTCCGCGGCATCGGTCGCGCGCCGCCCTGCAGCCAGTCGAGCGTCCGGGCCAGCCGCCGGGGGTCGATGGGCTTCAGCAGGTAGTCGGTCGCGTGCTCCTCGAAGGCCTTCAGCGCGTGCTCGTCGTAGGCGGTCACGAACACGACGCTGGGCATCGCGGAGGGGTCGATCATCGCCACCATCTCCAGCCCGCTGACGCGCGGCATCTGGATGTCGAGGAAGACGACGTCGGGCCGCAGCCGGTGGATCGCGGCCAGCCCCTCGATGGCGTTGGCGCACTCCGCCACGACCTCGACGCCGCCGGCGGCCGCGAGCAGCGCCTTCAGCTCCGCGCGGGACGGCGCCTCGTCGTCGACGACGATGGCGCTCAGCATGCGACGGCCTTCGTCTCCAGCGGCAGGCGAATGGCGACGCGCGTCCAGCGTTCCGGCTCGCAGGTCACGCTGACGCCGTAGGCCGAGCCGTAGCGGATCTTGATCCGCCGATCGACGAGGTTCATGCCGAGCCCGTCCTTCGCCGGAGTCGCGGGATACAGGCCGGCGCTGTCCTCGACCACGATCTCCAGCTCGCCGTCGCGCTGCGCGGCGCGGATGTCGATCCGCCCGGGCTCGATCATCTGCGCGATGCCGTGCTTGATCGCGTTCTCGACGATCGGCTGCAGCGTGAAGGCGGGCAGCGGCGCCTGGCGCAGGTCCGCCGGCACGTCGATCGCGATGCGCAGCCGGTCGGCGAACCGCGCGAGCTCGATCCGCAGGTAGGCCTCGACGTGCTCGAGTTCGTCGTCGAGCGTGGTCTCGGTGCTCGGCTGCTTGAGGCTCTTGCGGAAGAACGTCGACAGGTAGCGGACGATCCGGCGCGCCTCGTCGGGGTCGCTGCGGATGACGGCGGCCAGCGTGTTCAGCGCGTTGAACAGGAAGTGCGGGTTGATCTGCGCCTGCAGCAGCTTGATCTCCGACTGCGCCAGCAGCCGCTTCTGCTCCTCGATCGTGCCGGCGAGGATCTGGTTGGACAAGAGGCGCGCGATGCCTTCGCCGAGCGTCCGGTTGAGCGACGAGAAGAACTTCCGCTTCGGTTCGTAGAGCTTGATCGTGCCGAACACCCGGTTGCCTTCGCCGCGCAGCGGGATGACCAGCGACGAGCCGAGCTTGCAGTCCCGGGCGATCGCGCAGGCGTAGGGAATCGCGGCGCCGTCGGCGTAGACGACCTCGTTGCGGGCGATCGCGTCGAAGGTGTGCGGCGACGAGATCGGCGCGCCCGGTCGGTGGTGGTCGGCGCCGATGCCGACGAAGGCGAGGACGGTCTCGCAGTCGGTGATCGCCACGGCGCCGACGCCCGTCTCCTCCTGGATGACCCGGGCCATCCGGGTGCAGTTCTGCTCGTCGAAGCCCTGCATCAGGATGCCGACGGTGCGGTGGGCGATGCGCAGCGCCTTCTCGGAGAAGGCGATCGAGTAGCGCTCGAGCGTGTCCCGGCGATCGAGGATCAGGCGCATGAACAGCGCGGCGCCCAGCGCGTTGGTCAGGATCATCGGCGCCGCGATGTGCGCCACGAGGCGCGCCGCCTGGTCGAACGGCTTCGCCATCAGCAGGATGATGACCATCTGCATCGCCTCGGCGAGCAGCGTGGTCACCAGCGCGACCGACGGCTGCAGGATCCGGGCGGCCTGGTTGCGCCGAAGCAGGTACGCGTGGAAGCCGCCGCCGAGCAGCCCCTCGACGGTGGTCGAGACGGCGCAGGCCGAATCGGTGAAGCCGCCCAGCGAGTAGCGGTGCAGGCCGCCGGTGAGGCCGACCAGGAAGCCCACCAGCGGCCCGCCCAGCAGGCCGCCGAGCACCGCGCCGATCGCGCGGGTGTTGGCGATCGCGCCCTCGATCTGGAAGCCGAAGTAGGTTCCCATGATGCAGAACCCGGAGAAGACGACGTAGCAGACCAGCTTGTCGGGCAGGCGCACGGTGACCTGCATCAACGGCGCGAACAGCGGCGTCTTGGACAGCAGATAGGCAATCACCAGATAGATGCACATCTGCTGCATCAGATTGCCGATCAGGGCAAGGTGATTGATCTGCTCGAGCATGGTCGGCGGCCGGTGAGGCGTCCGCCGACAATTCTACGGCGCCGGCGCCAATACAGACAGCGGAAATGGCGGCACCGGGCCGCCGGGAGCGCGTCGCCTCCGCCGTGCCGCAGCCGCAGAACGCGGCGCGGTCCGCCACCGCGGCGAAACGCCGCGGGTGCGTCAGCGGGCGAAGATCAGTGCGCCTTCTTGCGCACCGGCGGCAGGTCGGTGCAGGCGCCCTCGAACGCTTCCGCGGCGAGCCCCACCGATTCGCAGAGCGTCGGGTGCGGGTGGATGGTCCTGCCGATGTCCACCGCATCGGCGCCCATCTCGATCGCCAGCGCGATCTCGCCGATCAGGTCGCCGGCGTGCGTGCCGACGATGCCGCCGCCGACGATCCGGTGCGTCGCCGCGTCGAACAGCAGCTTGGTGTGGCCCTCGTCGCGGCCGTTGGCGATCGCCCGCCCCGACGCCGCCCACGGGAACAGCCCCTTCTCGATCGCGATCCCCTTGGCCTTCGCCTCGCCCTCGGTGAGGCCGACCCAGGCGACCTCCGGATCGGTGTAGGCGACCGACGGGATCACCCGCGCGTCGAAGAACGACTTCTCGCCGGCGGCGGCCTCGGCGGCGACGTGCGCCTCGTGCACCGCCTTGTGGGCGAGCATCGGCTGCCCGACGATGTCGCCGATGGCGTGGATGTGCGGGACGTTGGTGCGCATCTGCGCGTCGACAGGAATGAAACCACGGTCGGTGACGGCGACGCCGGCCTTGTCGGCCGAGATCTTCCGGCCGTTGGGCGCCCGGCCCACGGCCGAGAGGACGAGGTCGTAGGCCTGCGGGCCGCTCGGCGCCTGCTCGCCCTCGAAGGTGACGTGGATCGCGTCGGGCCGGGCCTCGACCGCGACCGTCTTCGTCTTCAGCATCACGCGGTCGAAGCGGTGCTTGTTCATCTTCTCCCAGACGCGGACCAGGTCGTGGTCGGCCCCGGGCATCAGCGAGTCCAGCATCTCGACGACGTCGAGGCGCGCGCCCAGCGACGAGTACACGGTGCCCATCTCGAGGCCGATGATGCCGCCGCCGATGACCAGCATCTTCTTCGGCACGGCGCGCAGCTCCAGCGCGCCGGTGGAGTCGACGATCCGCGGATCGTCGGGCAGCGGCTGGCCGTTGAGCCGGAGGCCCACGACCTGCGAGCCCGCGGCGATGATCGCCTTGGCGAAGCGGACGACCTTCTTCTCGCCGGTCTTGTCCTGCGCCGGGCCGGTGGTGATCTCGACCTCGACGTGGTGCGGGTCGAGGAACTGGCCGACGCCGCGGACGATCTCGACCTTGCGCGACTTGGCCATCCCGGCGAGGCCGCCGGTCAGCTTGCCCACGACCTTTTCCTTCCAGCCGCGCAGGCGCTCGAGGTCGACCTGCGGCGCACCGAAGGCGATGCCGTGCTCGGCCAGCGCCTTGGCCTCGTCGCTGACCGCGGCCACGTGCAGCAGCGCCTTGGACGGGATGCAGCCGACGTTGAGGCAGACGCCGCCCAGCGTCGCGTAGCGCTCGACCAGCACCGTCTTCATCCCCAGGTCGGCGGCGCGGAACGCCGCGCTGTAGCCGCCCGGGCCGGCACCGAGCACCAGCATCTCGCATTCGATGTCGGCCTTGCCCGCGTACGTCGCGGCGCCCGGGATCGGCACGGCGGCGGCCGGCGGCGGCACCGCGGCGGGGCTCGCCGCAGGGGCCGGGGCTGGGGCCGGGGGAGCGGCCGCCTTGGCGGCCCCGGCGGCGGCGGTCTCCAGCGTGAGGATGACCACGCCCTCGGCGATCCGGTCGCCGAGCTTCACCTTCAGCTCCTTCACCGTGCCGGCGGCGGGCGACGGCACGTCCATCGTCGCCTTGTCGGACTCCAGCGTGACCAGCGAGGCGTCGGCCTCGATGACGTCGCCCGGCTTGACGAGGATCTCGATGACCGGGACGTCCTTGAAGTCGCCGATGTCGGGGACCTTGACTTCGATTGTGCTCATGGCGGCCTTCGGTCGATGACGTTAGAGCATCACGCGCCGCATGTCGGCGAGCAGCGCGCCGAGATACGCGGTGAACCGCGCGGCCGACGCGCCGTCGATCACGCGGTGGTCGTAGGACAGCGACAGCGGCACCAGCAGCCGGGGCACGAACGCCTTGCCGTCCCAGACCGGCTTCAGCGCGCTCTTCGACACGCCGAGGATCGCGAGCTCCGGGGCGTTGATGATCGGCGTGAACGCGGTGCCGCCGATGCCGCCCAGCGACGAGATGGTGAAGCAGCCACCCTGCATGTCGGCCGGGCCGAGCTTGCCCTCGCGCGCCCGGGCCGAGAGCTCGCCCATTTCCTTCGCGATCTGCAGCACGCCCTTCTGGTCGGCGTTCTTCAGCACCGGCACGACCAGCCCGTTGGGGGTGTCGGCGGCGAAGCCGATGTGGAAATACTGCTTCAGCACCAGGTTGTCACCGTCGAGCGAGGCGTTGAAGTCCGGGAACTTCTTCAGCGCCGCGACGCTCGCCTTGATCATGAACGCGAGCATCGTCAGCTTGACGCCGGACTTCTCGTTCTCCTTGTTCTGCGCGACGCGGAACGCCTCGAGGTCGGTGATGTCCGCCTCGTCGAACTGCGTGACGTGCGGGATCATCACCCAGTTGCGGGCGAGATTGGCGCCGGAGATCTTCTTGATCCGCGACAGCGGCCGCGCCTCGACCGGCCCGAACTTCGCGAAGTCGACGGCCGGCCAGGGCAGGAGGTTGAGCGCGCCGCCGCCGGTGATCGCGCCGCCCGCGGCGGGTGCCGCGGTCGCGCCGCTCATCACCTCTTTGACGAAGCCCTGCACGTCCTCCTCGAGGATGCGGCCTTTCGGGCCGGATCCCTTGACGCGCGCGAGATCGACGCCGAGCGAGCGCGCGAACTTGCGCACCGACGGTGACGCATGCGCCCCTTTGAACGCCTCGGCGTCGACCGGCGGCGGCGCCGCGGCGGCGGTCGCGGTCGGTGCCGTTGCCGCTGCGGCCGGCGCGGCCGCGGGTGGGGCTGCGGCCGGCGCCGGAGCGGCCGCCGGCGGGGCTGCGGCGGGGGCCGGCGCGGTGGCGGGGGCGCTTGCCGCGGCCGGTGCGGCCGCGCCGGCGTCGAGCGTGAGGATCACCACGCCCTCGGCGATCCGGTCGCCGAGCTTCACCTTCAATTCCTTCACCGTGCCGGCGAAGGGCGACGGCACGTCCATCGTCGCCTTGTCGGATTCCAGCGTGACCAGCGAGTCGTCGGCTTTGACGACGTCGCCGGGCTTGACGAAGATCTCGATGACGGGGACGTCGGTGAAATCGCCGATGTCGGGGACCTTGACTTCGATCGTGCTCATGACGGGGCCCTTCCTACACGGTCCACGGCGCCGGCTTGGCCGGATCGATGCCGTACTTGGCGATCGCCTCGGCGACCTTGGCGGCGGGCAGCGTGCCCTCGTCGGCGAGCGCCTTCAGCGCCGCCACCGTCACGTAGCGGCGGTCGACCTCGAAGAAGCCGCGGAGCTTCTCGCGCGTGTCCGAGCGGCCGAAGCCGTCGGTGCCCAGCACCGTGTAGCGGCGCGGCACGTAGGCGCGGATCTGCTCGGCGTAGGCGCGGATGTAGTCGGTCGCGGCGATCACCGGCCCTTCCCGGTCGGCGAGGCAGGTCTCGACGTGCGAGCGCACCGGCTTGGCGGTGGGATGGAGCAGGTTGCTGCGCGCCGCCGCCATGCCGTCGCGGCCGAGCAGGGTGAAGCTCGGGCAGCCCCAGAGATCGGACTCGACGCCCCAGTCGTCGCGCAGCAGGTCGGCCGCGGCGATCACCTCGCGGAAGATCGTGCCCGAACCCAGCAGCTGCACGCGCGGGGCCTTCGCCTTCTTCGCGCCGGCGCGGAACAGGTACATTCCCTTGAGGATCGCCGCCGCGGCGCCCTCGGGCATCGCCGGCTGCTGGTAGTTCTCGTTCATCACCGTGAGGTAGTAGTACACGTCCTCCTGCTCGGCCACCATGCGCCGCAGCCCGTCCTGGATGACCACGGCGACCTCGTAGCCGAAGGTCGGGTCGTAGGCGATGCAGTTGGGGATCGTCGCCGCGAAGAGGTGCGAGTGGCCGTCCTCGTGCTGCAGCCCCTCGCCGTTGAGCGTCGTGCGCCCGGCGGTGCCGCCGAGCAGGAAGCCGCGCGAACGCATGTCGCCGGCCGCCCAGGCGAGGTCGCCGATGCGCTGGAAGCCGAACATCGAGTAGAAGATGTAGAAGGGGATCATCGGCACGCCGTGCGTCGAGTACGACGTCGCCGCGGCGATCCAGTCGCACATGCCGCCCGCCTCGTTGATGCCCTCCTGCAGGATCTGCCCGCCCTTGTCCTCCTTGTAGAACATCAGCTGGTCGGCGTCCTGCGGCGTGTAGAGCTGGCCCTGCTGGTTCCAGATGCCGAGCTGGCGGAACATCCCCTCCATGCCGAAGGTCCGCGACTCGTCGGGCACGATGGGCACGATGTGGCGGCCGAGGTGCTTGTCGCGCAGCAGCAGCTGCAGGATCTGGACGAAGGCCATCGTGGTCGAGATCTCGCGGTCGTCGCTGCTCTTCAGCAGCCGGTCGAACACGGCGAGTTCGGGCACCGGCAGCGGCGCCGCCTTGGCGCGGCGCGCCGGCAGGTAGCCGCCGAGCTCCATCCGCCGCGCGCGCATGTACTCCAGCTCCTTCGAGCCTTCGTCGAAGGTGAGGTAGGGCACTTCCTCGAGCCGGTCGTCGGCCACCGGCAGGTTGAAGCGGTCGCGGAAGCGGCGGATCGAGTCCAGCGACATCTTCTTCTGCTGGTGGGTGATGTTCTGCGCCTCGCCCGACGAACCCATCCCGTAGCCCTTGATCGTCTTGGCGAGGATGACCGTCGGCTGGCCCTTGTGCCGGGTCGCCGCGTCGTAGGCCGCGTAGACCTTGAACGGGTCGTGACCGCCGCGGTTGAGCTTCCAGATGTCGTCGTCGGACCAGTCGGCGACCAGCGCCTTCAGCTCGGGCGTGTCGAAGAAGTGCTCGCGCACGTAGGCGCCGTCCTTGGCCTTGAACGTCTGGTACTCGCCGTCGACGAACTCCATCATCCGGCGCATCAGGATGCCCTTCTTGTCGCGCGCGAACAGCGGATCCCAGTGCCGGCCCCAGACCACCTTGATGACGTTCCAGCCGGCGCCGCGGAAGTCGCTCTCCAGCTCCTGGATGATCTTGCCGTTGCCGCGCACCGGCCCGTCGAGGCGCTGCAGGTTGCAGTTGACGACGAACACCAGGTTGTCGAGGGTCTCGCGCGCGGCCATGCCGATCGCGCCCATCGACTCGGGCTCGTCCATCTCGCCGTCGCCCATGAACGCCCAGACCTTGCGCCCCTCGGTCTGCGCGAGGCCGCGGTCCTGCAGGTATTTCATGAACCGGGCCTGGTAGATCGCCATCAGCGGCCCGAGGCCCATCGACACCGTCGGGAACTGCCAGAAGTCGGGCATCAGCCACGGGTGCGGATACGAGGAGATGCCCTTGCCGTCGACTTCCTGGCGGAAATTCTCGAGCTGCTCGACGGTCAGGCGACCGAGCATGAACGCGCGCGCGTAGACGCCGGGCGCCGAGTGCCCCTGGACGAACACGAGGTCGCCGCCGTGCTGGTCGGACGGCGCGTGCCAGAAGTGGTTGAAGCCGATGTCGTAGAGCATCGCCGCGGAGGCGAAGCTCGCGATGTGGCCGCCGACGTTGGTGTCCTGGTTGGCGCGGACGACCATCGCCATCGCGTTCCAGCGCACGTAGTGGCGGATGCGCTGCTCGATGGCGAAGTCGCCGGGCAGCTGGACCTGCTTGTCGACCGGAATCGTGTTGATGTACGCGGTGTTGGCCGAGAACGGCAGGTACGCGCCGGAGCGGCGCGCCTTGTCGATCAGCTGCTCGATCAGGAAGTGCGCGCGGTCGGGGCCCTCGGCGGCGAGCACGCCGTCGAGCGCGTCCAGCCATTCGCGGGTTTCCTGCGGATCGTGGTCGGGGGTGTGCTCCATCGCCGGCTCCTCCAAGCTAAGGGGTCGCCCGGCACGAATGTCCGAGCGTTTTTGTCGTCCGATTGTATGCGCGGTCGCGCAGCCGTGCATCGCTGCACTGCGGGAGCCGGGCGGCGGCTCGGCCGGCGGCGATATTACCACCAGACGGAAACTATTTCCAAATTGCCGCCCGCGACGCCGGCGACGATCGCCGCGAAGGCGTGCCGTCAGCGTCCGGCCGCGGGCATTGCCTCTCGCCCCGAGAGGAGGAAGTACGCGCCACACAGCCCGGAGGCGATGCCGAACACCGTGAAACCGACGCGGTAGCTCCCGGTCAGCGACGCGAGCAGCGCGAACGTGGGCGGGCCAACGACCACGCCGCTCAGCGTCAGGAAGCCCGACGCGCCGGTGATCGCGCCCTCCTGCCCGCGCGGCGCGTGGCGCGCGAGTTCGGCGAGCTGGACGCCGTTCCAGCCGATGGCCGTGGCGCCGAAGGTCGCGCACAGGGCGAGCAGAACGCCCGGGGACCAACGGGCGTCGAAGGCCGCCGTCGCGACGGCGCAGAGGCAGGAGAGGATTCCCAGCAGGCCCAGCAGTCGGCGGGGCGGAATCCGGCGGTCGGCGATCGCCCCCCAGCCGATGCGCCCGACGATGCCGCCGAGATTGGCCACGGTGAGTGCCAGTCCGGCGGCGACCAGCGACCGGCCGAGCGTTTCGGTCAGGTAGACGACCAGAAAGCTCATCAGGCAGACCTGCGTCGCCGCGTAGGTGAAACCGGCCAGCGAGAGCTCCGCCAGCGCCCGCGACGCGAACACGGCGCGCAGCGGCGCCAGCACGCCGCGGACGCTGAGCGGTCGCGCCGGCAGCCGGTCGGCATCGAGCAACCGTCGCGTCGGCTGCGCCGCGACGATCACCAGCGCGCCGAGCGCGGTGACCAGCAGCAGCGTGGGCCGCCAGCCGAGGGCCAGCGCGAGCGGCGGCAGCGCCGCGCCGGCGAGCGCCGCGCCCGCCGGCACGCCGGTCTGCTTGAGCGAGAACGTGAGCGCCATCCGCGATCGCGGCGCGGTTCGCGCCAGCACCTGCGACGACGCCGGCGTGATCGGCCCGTAACCGAGGCCGATGATCAGCGCCGCCGTGGTCAGCACCAGGCCCGCCAGCGTCGGCGAGGAGCCCGCGCCGGCCACCAGCGCCAGGCCCAGCGCGCACAGCAGCACGCAGGCCTGCGACACCCGTATCGCGCCGTAGCGCTCGACGAAGCCGCCGCTGGCGAGGCTGGCGGCCATGCCGCCCGCATACAGGACGCCGACGAACACGCCGATCAGCTTTGTGGGCAGGCCGAGCGCGGGGGCGATCTCCGGGGCGAGCACCGACGTCGCGGTGCCGGCGAGCGAAGTGAAGACCTGGATCGCCAGCGTCACGGCCAGCGCCGTGCCGGCCACGCCGGCCGGACGCGATGGGGTCGGGGTCACCGTTCGCCCATCGGTCGCTCGCGGCGGCGCAGGTCGAGGGTGCCGCACTCGGTGACGAGCGTGTCGATCCGGGCGTCGTGCCCGGCCACGGGCACGCGCTCGACCAGCTGCAGCGCGAAGGCGCCGGCGACCCGCGGCGCGCCCGCCGGCACGAGCGGCAGCAGGCGATCGTAGAAGCCGCCGCCGTAGCCCAGCCGCGCGCCGCAGGCATCGAAGGCGACGCCGGGCACCAGCACCCAGCGGACGTCCGCGGCGGGCACCGGGCGACACGACCTGCGCGGCTCCGGAATGCCCTGGAAACCCGGCTCGACGTCGGACTCCGGGTCGCGGATGGCGAACAGGTCCAGCATCCGGGTGCGCGGGTTGACGCGCGGCAGGACGACCGCTTTGCCGGCGGCGAGCGCGGCGTCGACCAGTGGCCGGGTGTTCCACTCGCTGCCGAACGGCAGCGTCACCAGCACCGCGGGCGCCTGCACCCAGGAGTCGATCCCGGCGATGCCGGCGGCGATCGCGGCCGAGGCCGCGGCGTGCTCCTGCGCGGGCAGGGCATCGCGCCGGGCGAGGCAGCGGGTGCGCAGCGCGAACTTGGCTTCACGCAGCGCCGGACCGCTCACCGTCGGCAGGGGCGGTCCGTCGGAGGGCATGGGGCGATGGTAGCAAATGCACCGCTGGCCGGATCCGCGCGCGGCTGCGCCTATAATTGCCGCTCCCGACGAGGTGCCCCCGATGGACCACAAACGCCAGATCTACCGCAACCGCCGCGTCGCGCTGCTGAAGCACATGCGGGCGACGACCGGCGGCGGCCTCGCGCTGATCCCCACGGCGCCCGAAGTGGCGCGCAACCGCGACTCGCACTTCCCGTACCGGCACGACAGCTACTTCTACTACGTGTCGGGATTCCCGGAGCCGGAGGCGGTGGTCGCGCTGGTCGCGGCCGAGGACGGCGACCGGCACCTGCTGTTCTGCCGCGAGAAGAATCCCGAGCGCGAGGTCTGGGACGGCTTTCGCTACGGCCCGGATGCCGCGCGCGAGGTCTTCGGCTTCGACGCCGCGCATCCGCTGGGCGAGATGGACAGCGTGCTCGCCGACCTCTGCTGCGATCGTCCCGCGCTCTACACGCCGCTGGGGCTGCTGCCGGCGTGGGACCGCAAGGTCACCGACCTCATCAACGAGGTCCGCGGCCGGGCGCGCACCGGCGTCGCCCCGCCCGAGCACATCGTCGACGTCCGCCAGTCGCTGGACGCGATGCGGCTGGTGAAGGACGCCCACGAGCAGGCGCTGATGCGGCGCGCCGCCCTGATCTCGTCGGGCGCGCATCGGCGGGCGATGGCGACGACGCGACCCGGCTGGTTCGAGTACCAGGTCGAGGCCGAGCTCGCGCACGAATTCCTGCGCTCGGGCGCGCAGGCGGTCGCCTACCCGTCGATCGTCGCCGGCGGCCCGAACGCCTGTGTCCTCCACTATCGCGACAACAGCCGCCAGCTGCAGGACGGCGAGCTGCTGCTGATCGACGCCGGTTGCGAATACCAGGGCTACGCCTCGGACATCACGCGCACCTTTCCGGTGAACGGCCGGTTCAGCGCACCGCAGAAGGACGTCTACGAGCTGGTGCTGGCGGCGCAGGCGGCCTGCATCGCGGCGATCCAGCCCGGCGGCGAGTTCCACGACTACCACCGGGCCGCCGAACGCGTGCTGGCCCAGGGGTTCATCGATCTTGGACTGTGCCCGGGAACGCTCGACGAAGTGCTCGAATCCGGCAGTTACAAGCAGTTCTACATGCACCGCGCCGGACACTGGCTGGGCATGGACGTGCACGACGCGGGCCTGTACCAGACGCGGGGCGAGTCGATCCGGCTGTCGCCGGGCATGGTGCTGACCGTGGAGCCGGGCGCGTACATCCGCCCGGCCGACAACGTGCCCGAGGCCTTCTGGAACATCGGCGTGCGCATCGAGGACGACCTGCTGGTCACGGTTTCCGGCAGCGAGAACCTGACGCAGGCGACGCCGCGCACGGTGGCCGCGGTCGAGGAAGCCTGCCGCCGCGATTAGCAAGGGGTCATCCGCCATGCTGCACGACGTCGCCATCGTCGGTGCCGGTCCGGTCGGCGCCACGCTGGCGCTGGTGCTGGCGGACGGCGACCTCGACGTCGTCGTGCTGGATGCGCGACCCGCCGGCGAATCGCTGCGCGGCGACCGTTCGCTGGCGCTGTCGCACGGCGCGCGCCTGATCCTCGAGCGCATCGGCGTCTGGGCGCCGCTGGCCGCGGTCGCCGGCGCGGCGACGCCGATCGTCGAGATCGACGTCTCGCAGGCCGGCGGATTCGGTGCCGCGACGCTGGCTGCCGCCGACGAGGGCCTGCCGGCACTGGGCTACGTGGTCAGCTACCGTGTGCTGCAGCGTGCGCTCGACGACGCGCTGGCGCGCCGCGGGTTGCCGGTCCGGCACGGCGTCAGCGTGAGCGGCGTCACCGCGACGCCCGCCTGCGCGCGCGTCGACTGCGCGGACACGACCGCCCTGCCTCTGCTGGCGCGCCTCGCGGCGATCGCGGACGGCAGCGGTGCCGCGGTCGAAGGCCTTGTCCGCCATCGTCACGACTACCGGCAGGTCGCGCTGGTGGCCAGGGTCTGGCGCGCGAACCCGCATCGCGGCAGGGCCTACGAACGCTTCACACCGCAGGGGCCGGTGGCGCTGCTGCCCGAGGGCGATCACTACAGCCTCGTGTGGACCGCGACGCCGGAACGTGCGCAGGCGCTGCTGGAGGCGAGCGACGCCGCGTTCCTGGCGACGCTCGCCGCGCACTTCGGCACGCGCACCGGCGGCTTCACCCGGGTCGCCGACCGGCGCTCGTTTCCGCTGGCGCTCGAGTTCGCGCGCCAGCCGTCCGCGTTGCGCTGCGTCGCACTGGGCAACGCCGCGCAAACACTGCACCCGGTCGCCGGCCAGGGGTTCAACGTCGGCCTGCGCGACGCCTACGAACTCGGCCAGGTGATCCTCGACACGCCGCGCGATGCGCTCGGCGATCGCCCGATGCTCGAGCGTTACGTCCGCGGCCGGCGTGCCGATCGTTTCGGCGGCGTCGCGTTCACGCACGGACTGGTCACGATCTTCGGGAACGACGTTCCGCTCGCACGCTGGCCGCGCGGGCTGGCACTCACCTTGCTTGACGTGTTGCCGCCCGCCAGGCGGCTGTTCACGCGCGCGATGCTGTTCGGTTTGCACTGATTCGCAGCGCACGCCGGCGCAAAAAAACACCGCCCGTTGATCCGCGTTAATGCGCGACGATTTTTTGCGCCGCGAAGGTCTCCTTGCCGCGCGCGGAGATTGTATAATCCGCTCCCCTCGCCGCATTTGCCCGCCGTCTTTTCCATCGATCGATCGTGCTCATCGGGCCCTACGCCATCGCCAGCAATCTCGCCGTCGCGCCGATGGCGGGCGTCGCCGATCGTCCGTTCCGGCAGCTGTGCCGCCGGCTCGGCGCGGGCTACGCGGTATCGGAGATGGTGGCGTCGAATCCGCTGCTGCGCGGCACCGGCAAGTCGTTGCGGCGCACCGATCATCGCGGCGAGTCGTCGCCGATCGCCGTGCAGATCGCCGGCGCCGATCCGGCGCAGATGGCCGATGCCGCAGCCTACAACGTCGCCCGCGGCGCCGAGATCATCGACATCAACATGGGCTGCCCGGCGAAGAAGGTCTGCAACGTTGCCGCCGGCTCCGCGCTGCTGCGCGACGAGACGCTGGTCGCCGCGATCGTCCGTGCGGTCGTGGCCGCCGTCGACGTGCCGGTGACGCTCAAGATCCGCACCGGCTGGTCGCCCGACGAGCGCAACGCGCTCGCGATCGCGAGGATCGCCGAGGACGCGGGAATCGCGGCGCTGGCGGTGCACGGACGCACCCGCGCCTGCGGCTTCGTCGGCCCGGTCGAGTACGAGACCATTCGCGCGGTGAAGGCCACGGTGTCGATTCCCGTGTTCGCCAACGGCGACATCGCCACGCCGGCGGACGCGCAGGCGGTGCTCGCGCGCACCGGTGCCGATGCGCTGATGATCGGCCGCGCGGCGCAGGGACGGCCGTGGATCTTCCGCGAGATCCGGCACTACCTCGACTGCGGCGTGCTGCTGCCCCCGCCCACGGTGGCCGAGGCCCGGGCGCTGATCCTCGAGCATCTCGACGACCACTACGCGCTCTACGGCGACGAGGTCGGCGTGCGCGTCGCGCGCAAGCACCTCGGCTGGTACACCCGGGACCTCCGCGGCGGCCCGCGCCTGCGGCAGGAGGCCAACGCCGCGCAGACGACGGCCGAGCAGGTCGCCGCGGTGCAGCGTTTTTTCGACACCCTTGCCGAAGACGGCGAGCGCCTCGACTACCGGCCGGCGACGGCGGCGGTGGTCGACGCGCGCGCGAGCTTCGGCTCACGACAAGAATCGCTACGGGGCGGGGAGGCCCTGGCCGCGTGAGAAAAACCCTACGCATCAACGGCAGCAACGAGATCGGCAAGACGGTCGAGAAGTCGCTCGACGAGTATTTCCGCCACCTCGACGGGGAGCCGCCCCACGGCATCTACGACATGGTGATCACGCACGTCGAGCGGGCGATGATCTCGTCGGTGATGGACCGGGTCGGCGGCAACCAGACGCAGGCGGCGGACATGCTGGGCCTGAACCGCAGCACGCTGCGGAGCAAGCTCACCAAGTACGGCATTCGCTGAGCCGCGGCGGATCTTCAACTCTCTCTGAATCGGCTCGCCATGGCGCACGCTGTCACGCAAGCACTGCTCTCGGTCTCGGACAAGACCGGCCTCGTCGACTTCGCGCAGGGCCTGCACCGGCTGGGGGTGACGCTGCTGTCCACCGGCGGCACCGCGCGCGCGCTGGCGGAGGCGGGCCTGCCGGTCACCGAGATCGGCGAGTACACCGGGTTTCCCCGAGATGCTCGACGGCCGGGTCAAGACGCTGCACCCGAAGGTGCACGGCGGCATCCTCGCGCGCCGCGACCTTCCGGCGCACGTGGCGGCGCTGGAGAAGCACGACATCCCGCCGATCGACCTCGTCGTCGTCAACCTGTACCCGTTCCGCGAGGCGGTGGCGAAGGACGGCTGCACGCTGGAGGAGGCGATCGAGAACATCGACATCGGCGGCCCGACGATGGTGCGCGCCGCGGCGAAGAACTGGCACGACGTCGGCATCGTCGTGGAGCCCGCCGACTACCCGGCGCTGCTCGCCGAGCTCGAGGCCGGCGGGCGGGTGCTGTCCGCGGCCACGCGCTTCGCCCTCGCGCGGAAGGCCTTCTCGCACACCGCCGCGTACGACGGCGCCATCTCGAACTGGCTGACGGCGCGCGCGCCCGACGGTGCCGCCGCGGCCTTTCCGGAGCGGCTCAACCTGCAGCTGCACAAGCAGCAGGACCTGCGCTACGGCGAGAATCCGCACCAGCAGGCGGCGTTCTATCGCGACGAGGTGCCGCAGGCCGGCAGCATCGCCGCCTTCCGGCAGCTGCAGGGCAAGGAGCTCTCGTACAACAACATCGCCGACAGCGACGCGGCGTGGGAATGCGTGAAGACCTTCGCCGAACCCGCCTGCGTGATCGTCAAGCACGCGAACCCCTGCGGCGTCGCCATCGCGCTGTCGCCGGTCGAGGCCTACAACAAGGCGTTCGCGACCGACCCGGTGTCGGCCTTCGGCGGCATCATCGCCTTCAACCGCCCGATCGACGCGGCGACCGTGGACACCGTGTCCAAGCAGTTCCTCGAGGTCCTGATCGCGCCGGGATACACCGACGACGCGCTGGCGGTGATCCGCAGGAAGGTCAACGTTCGCGTGCTCGAGATCGCGCTGCCCGAGCCGGGCGCGAAGGCCGCGCGCTGGGACTTCAAGCGGATCGGCGGCGGCTTTCTGGTGCAGAGCCCCGATGTGCGCAACGTCGTCGCCGGCGAGCTGCGCGTGGTCACCCGCAAGGCGCCGACCGCGGCCCAGATCGACGACCTGCTGTTCGCGTGGCACGTGGCCAAGTTCGTGAAGTCGAACGCCATCGTCTATTGCGGCAACGGGCAGACGCTGGGCATCGGCGCCGGGCAGATGAGCCGCGTCGACTCGACGCGCATCGCGGCGACCAAGGCCAAGAGCGCCATCCTCTCGCTGGCGGGCTCGGTGGTGGCGTCGGACGCCTTCTTCCCCTTCCGCGACGGCCTGGACGTGGTCGCGGACAACGGCGCGGTCGCGGTCATCCAGCCGGGCGGCAGCATGCGCGACGACGAGGTGATCGCCGCGGCCGACGAGCGCGGCATCGCGATGGTCTTCACCGGCGTCCGCCACTTCCGGCACTGACCGCACGGCCATGAACCTGCTGGTGATCGGGGGCGGCGGGCGCGAGCACGCGCTGGCGTGGAAGCTGGCGCAGTCGCCGCGCGCGGCCCGGGTGTTCGTCGCGCCCGGCAACGCCGGCACCGCCCGCGACCCCGCGTTCACCAACGTCGACCTCGCCGCCGTGGCCGACCTGGTCGCCTTCGCCAAACGCGAGCACGTGCTGCTGACCGTCGTCGGACCCGAGGCGCCGCTGGCCGCAGGCGTCGTCGACGCCTTTCGCGCCGCGGGCCTGCGCATCTTCGGGCCGACCCGGGCGGCGGCCCGGCTCGAAAGCTCTAAGGACTACGCCAAGGCCTTCATGGCCCGGCACCGGATTCCCACCGCCGACTACCGGACGTTCACCGATGCCGGGGCGGCGCGCGACTACGTGGCCGCCCGCGGCGCGCCCATCGTGGTCAAGGCCGACGGGCTGGCGGCGGGCAAGGGCGTCGTGGTCGCGACCTCGGTGGCCGAGGCGCAGGCGGCGATCGACGGCATGCTGGTCGGCAACACCCTGGGGTCCGCGGGCGCGCGCGTCGTGATCGAGGACTTCCTCGCCGGCGAGGAGGCGAGCTTCATCGTCATGGTCGACGGCCGCAACGTGCTGCCGCTGGCGTCGAGCCAGGATCACAAGCGGCTGCGCGACGGCGACGAGGGACCCAACACCGGCGGCATGGGCGCCTACTCGCCGGCGCCGGTCGTCACGCCCGAGATGCACGCCCGCATCATGCGCGAGGTGATCCTGCCGACGGTCGCCGGCATGGCCGCCGACGGCATTCCCTACACGGGTTTCCTCTATGCCGGGGTGATGATCGACGCGGCGGGAACGCCGCGCGTGCTGGAATTCAACTGCCGGCTCGGCGACCCGGAGACGCAGCCGATCCTGGTGCGGCTCAAGTCGGATCTCGTCGACCTGCTGGAACAGGGCGTCGAGGGCAGCCTCGACCGGGCCGAGACCGAATGGGATCGGCGCGCCGCGCTCGGCGTCGTGCTCGCGGCCCACGGCTATCCCGAGTCGCCGCGCAGCGGCGATGCCATCGCCGGACTGGAGCGCGTGAGCGCCGCCAGCCACCCCGGTTGCATGGTGTTCCACGCCGGGACGCGGCTCGTCGACGGCCGTCCGGTCGCGGCCGGCGGTCGGGTCCTGTGCGTGACGGCGCTCGGCGACTCGGTGCGGCAGGCGCAGCGGGCGGCCTACGCGGCCATCGCCGAGATCCGATTCGACGGGATGCAGTTCCGGAGCGACATCGGACATCGCGCCGTCGGTCCGCGCCCGGGCTGACCCGCACCCGCCGCGGCGGCAACGCGGCCCGCCCGGCGACCCCACGCCGCACCGCCGAGCGATAATCCGCACTTCGTCCTCACGCCCCGGCCGCGCATGGACATCACCGCACCCCGTCGGTACTTTCTCTCGTTGCAGGAGGGAATCGTCGCCGCCCTCGAGGCGGTCGACGGCGGGTCGTTCCGGCGCGACGCCTGGGAGCGGCCCGAAGGCGGCGGCGGGATCGCCCGGCTGATCGAGGACGGCCGCGTGTTCGAGCGCGGCGGCGTCAACTTCTCGCACGTGATGGGCGACAAGCTGCCGCCGTCGGCGACCGCGACGCGACCGGGGATCGCAGGCCGCGCCTGGGAGGCGATGGGCGTGTCGCTGGTGCTGCACCCGCGCAATCCCTACGTGCCGACCGTGCACCTCAACGTGCGGATGTTCGTGGCCCACGCGCCCAGGGGTGACACGGCCGCCGACGTCTGGTGGTTCGGCGGCGGCATGGACCTCACGCCTTACTACGGCTTCGCCGAGGACGCCGTGCATTTCCACCGCAGCTGCCGCGACGCGCTGGCGCCGTTCGGCGCCGACCTGCATCCCAAGTACAAGCGCTGGTGCGACGAGTACTTCTACCTGCGCCATCGCCGCGAGCCGCGCGGCGTCGGCGGCATCTTCTACGACGACCTCAACGAGGGCGGCTTCGAACGCTGCCTGGCGCTGACCCGGAGCGTCGGCGACCGCTTCGCCGACGCCTATCTGCCGATCCTCGAACGGCGCCGGGACCACCCCTTCGGCGAGCGCGAGCGCGATTTCCAGGCCTATCGCCGCGGCCGCTACGTCGAGTTCAACCTGGTCTGGGATCGCGGCACGCTGTTCGGCCTGCAGTCGAACGGGCGCACCGAGGCGATCCTGATGTCGCTGCCGCCGGTCGTCAGGTGGCGCTACGACTGGAAGCCCGAGCCGGGGTCGCCCGAGGCGCGGCTGACGACGGACTTCCTCATCGGAAAGGACTGGCTCGATGGATGACCCGCGGCCACGCCGCGACCACGGCGCCGACGACGGACACCTGATCGAGACGCGGGTCGCGTCCGAGTGCGTGTTCGAGGGCAAGCTGCTGCACGTGCGGCGCGACCGCGTGCGCCTGCCCGACGGCGGCGAGGCCACGCGCGAGTACATCGTGCACCCCGGCGCGGTGCTGATCGTGCCGGTGCTCGCCGACGGCCGGCTGGTCGTCGAGCGCCAGTTCCGCTATCCGCTCAACCGGGTGTTCATCGAGTTTCCGGCCGGCAAGCTCGATCCGGGCGAGACACCGCTGGCGACCGCGCAGCGCGAGCTCGTCGAGGAGGCGGGTTACGAGGCGGCGACCTGGACCCGGCTCGCCACCGTGCACACGGTCGTCTCGTACTCGACCGAGGCGATCGAGTTCTTCCTCGCCGAGGGCCTGACGCACGTGGGGGCGCAGCTCGACCACGGGGAGTTCCTCGAGATTTGCACGCTCACCGTCGACGAGATGCTGGCGGCGCTCGACCGCGGCGAAGTCACCGACGTCAAGACCGTGGCGGCGTTGCTGATGATCGAGCGCCGGTTGCGCCAGCGGCGATGATCGCCCGCCGGCTGGTGATACACGGCCGGGTGCAGGGCGTCGGCTACCGCGAATCGATGGTCGTCGCGGCGCGGGCCGCGGGCGTCGACGGCTGGGTGCGCAACCGGCGGGACGGCAGCGTCGAGGCGCTGCTGCAGGGCGATCCCGCCGCCGTCGACCGGGTGATCGACTGGGCGCGGCACGGGCCGTCGTTCGCGCGCGTCACCGCGATCGACATCGCCGACTGGCCGCCGGCAGCGCTCTCCGGCTTTGCCCGCGCCCCGACCGAATAGCGCTCGCCTCATGGCGTGATGAACGGGAGGATCGAAAGACCCTTGGTCTCTCAGTCCTCGTACGGCGCGTCGCGCACGCCGAAGACGTCCTTCCACGCCGCGTACGACGCCGCCGTCCACAGCGGCAGGACGACGACCAGCGCGATGCCCATGGTCATCAGTCCGATCCCGAGCAGCAGCATCGACGCCGCCGCGTAGACGAGCAGCGGCCCGGTGTTGAGCGTGAACGCCTGCCAGCTCGCCGCGAACGCCTCGCCGAAGCCCGCTTCCTCCAGCAGCACGTGGAACGGCACGAAGCCGACCGGCAGCGAGGCGAGGACGCCGATCGCGTAGATGCCCAGGATCGTGGTGCTGGAGAGGTCGGCGGCAGCGCGTTCCGGCGCCAGCACGTTGACGTCGGCGACCCACCACGCGGCGTAGCCTTCGGCAGCGAAGGTGACGAAGCTGGCGGTGAGGATCGCGGCGATCGCGGCGCCGCGGGCGCGGAACGCCGCGGCGGCGAGGCGCAGCGGCGGCCGCTTGCCGCGGTCGGCGGCGGCGGCGGCGAACACCATGCCGCAGCCGACCAGCGGCGTGACGACCTTGCCGAGCAGCGTGCCGACTGCGGGAACCGCCTGCAGGGCGAGTTCGGTCGCCAGCGTCGCCAGCGCCAGCAGCGCCCACGGAACCGGCGCGCGCTTCCACAGCCGCATCGCCTCCTCGTACCAGGCCAGCGCGTGCCGCCAGGGCACGATCCGCGGATGCAGGTGCGCAGGCGGCGGTGGCGGCAGCAGCGGGGGAAAGGGCGTCCCGGGATCGCTCACTCGAACACCATCGCGTTACGCCCTCCGGTGTTCGCCCTTGGGGCGGCCCGACGGGCTCACCGCGCTCGTGCTGGCGGTGTTCGCCTCGGGGGCGGCCGGGTGGGCGCGTGGGCGGTGTTCGTCCGGGGGGGCCCTGACGGGGCGCCTCGCCGAGGTACGCGGCGCGGACGGCGGGGTCGTGCAGCAGTCGCTTCGCGTCGCCGGAGAGGGTGATCGCCCCCGACTCCATGACGTAGCCGCGGTGGCTGACTTCCAGCGCCAGCTTCGCGTTCTGCTCGATCAGCAGGATCGTCATGCCCTCTTTCGACACCGCCATCACGGTCTCGAACACCTTTTGCACCATCAGCGGGGCGAGCCCCATCGACGGCTCGTCGAGCAGCAGCAGGCGCGGCTTGGACATCAGCGCGCGGCCGATCGCCAGCATCTGCTGCTCGCCGCCCGACAGCGTGCCGGCGGTCTGCCGGTACCGCTCCTTGAGCCGCGGAAACAGCGAGAACACGTGCTCGATGTCGTGGCGCACGCCGGCGCGGTCGTGGCGGATGTAGGCGCCCATCGCCAGGTTCTCCTCGATGGTGAGCGCACCGAAGACGCCCCGCCCCTCGGGGACCATCGCGAGGCCGCGACGAACCAGGCGGTGGGGAGGCTTGCCGGTGATGTTCTCGCCCGCGTAGCGGATGCTGCCGGCCTTCACCGGCTGCACCCCGCAGATGCCCTTCAGCGTCGTCGTCTTGCCGGCGCCGTTGGCGCCGATCAGGCAGACGAGCTCGCCCTCGCCGACGCTGAGGTCGATGCCCTTGACCGCCTGGATGCCGCCGTAGGCGACCTCGAGGCGCGAGATCTCGAGCAGCGGCTTCGTCGCCGCTCCGGGCGCGGCCACTAGTCGGCTCCCTTGAGGTTGAGCGAAACCTCGCCGCCCAGATAGGCCTGGATCACCTTCGGGTCGACCTGGACGTCGCGCGCCGATCCCTCGGCGATCTTCTTGCCGTAGTCGAGCACCAGCACGCGGTCGCAGACGCTCATCACCAGCTTCATGTCGTGCTCGATCAGCAGGATCGTCGTGCCGTCGCGGCGGATGTCCTCGAGCAGGATTTTGAGCGCCGCGGTCTCGGTGGCGTTCATGCCGGCCGCCGGCTCGTCCAGCGCGAGCAGCTTGGGCTCGGTCGCGAGCGCGCGGGCGATCTCCAGCCGGCGCTGGTCGCCGTACGCGAGGTGCTTGGCGAGGTCGTTGGCGCGCCGGTGCACGCCGACGTACTCGAGCAGCTCGTAGGCGCGCTTCTCGATCGAGCGCTCCTCGGCCCGGGTCCGGGCGTCGCGGAGGATCGCGCCCCAGACCCCGGCGGTGGTGCGCACGTGGCGGCCGATCATCACGTTCTCGAGCGCCGAGAGGTTGGCGAACAGGCGGATGTTCTGGAACGTGCGCGCGATGCCGCGGGCCGCCACCTCGTGCGGCTTCTGGTGGGCGAGCGGCAGGCCGTCGAAGGTGAACTCGCCGGCGTCCGGCGTGTAGATGCCGGTCAGCACGTTGAACAGGCTGGTCTTGCCGGCGCCGTTGGGGCCGATCAGGCCGTAGATCTCGCCGTGGTTGATGGTGAAGCCGACGTCGGACAGCGCCTGCACGCCGCCGAAGCGCTTGCTGATGCCGCGGGCCCGGAGCAGGACGAGGTGGTGGTCGGTCATGATCGAAAGACTGTCAGTCTCTCAGCGCCGCGGGGCCTCGAGCTCGCGCTTGCGCAGCGCGGACGGCAGGATGCCCGCCGGACGGAACAGCATCATCAGCACCAGCGCGAGGCCGAAGAGCAGCATGCGGATCACCTCCGGCTCGACCAGCATGCGGCCGAACAGCGCCTTCTGCGCCGGCTCCACGGTGTAGCGCAGCACCTCGGGCACGAAGGAGAGCAGCACGGCGCCGAGGATCACGCCCCAGATGTTGCCCATGCCGCCCAGCACCACCATCGCCAGCACCATCACCGACTCGACCAGCACGAAGCTCTCCGGGCTGATGAAGCCCTGCGTGGCCGAGAAGATGCCGCCGGAGATGCCGCCGAACGACGCGCCCATCGCGAAGGCCAGCAGCTTGATCCGCGTCGTGTTGATGCCCATCGCGCGGGCGGCGATCTCGTCCTCGCGGATCGCCTCCCAGGCGCGGCCGATGCGCGAGTTCTGCAGCCGCAGGTTGACGATCACGACCGCGACCAGCACCAGCACCAGCAGGTAGTAGTACTTGATCGGGCCGGTGAACGCGAGGCCGGCGATGGTCTCGTTCTTCGCGAAGCTGAAGCTGCCGATGCTGAAGGGGTCGATCAGCGTGATGCCCTGGGGGCCGTTGGTCAGGTTGATCGGCTGCGACAGGTTGTTGAGGAAGATGCGCACGATCTCGCCGAAGCCCAGCGTCACGATGGCGAGGTAGTCGCCGCGCAGCTTCAGCGTCGGCGTCCCCAGCAGCACGCCGAAGAAGCAGGCCACGGCTGCGCCGATCGGCAGGATCACCCAGAACGGCAGGTGCAGGTTGAAGTGCGGGCTCGCCAGCGCCGCGTAGGTGTAGGCGCCCACCGCGTAGAAGGCGATGTAGCCGAGGTCGAGCAGGCCGGCGAAGCCGACGACGATGTTGAGCCCCAGCGACAGCAGCACGAACAGGATCGCGAGGTTGGTGATGCGCACCCAGGCGGTGCCGATGCCGGCCAGCACGAACGGCAGGGCGATCAGCGCGACGCCGACGAGCGCCAGCCCGACCCAGGCCGCGCGCGGGTTCTTGCGGAAGTCGAACAGCGAGTGGATGGCGGCGGACACGCCGGCGGCTCCCCGGTCAGGCGCGATCGCTGACGCGCTCGCCGAGCAGCCCCGACGGCCGGAACACCAGCACGGCGATCAGCACCATGAACGCGAACACGTCCTGGTAGTTGCTGCCGAACAGCGTGAGGTTCGGATCGGTGGCGCAGCGCGCCGCGATGGCGTCCGACCAGCTGGCGAGCTGGCAGAGGTTGGTGATCTCGCCGACGTAGCCCGCGCCCAGCGCCTCGATGACGCCGAGCAGCAGGCCGCCCAGCATCGCGCCGCCGAGGTTGCCGATGCCGCCCAGCACCGCGGCCGAGAAGGCCTTGAGCCCGAGCATGAAGCCCATCTGGTACTGCGCGATGCCGTAGTAGGTGCCGACCATCACGCCGGCCACGGCGGCCAGCGCGGCGCCGATGACGAAGGTGAGCGCGATGACGTTGTTGATGTTGATGCCCATCAGCCCGGCGACCTCCTGGTTCTGCGACGTGGCCCGCATCGCGATGCCGAGCTTGGTCCGGTAGACCAGGCCCAGGAGCCCCGCCATCATCAGGATCGACGTGGCGATGATCGCGACCTGCACGTTGGTGATCGTGGCGCCGTCGGGATTGCCGGTGAAGTGGTACGGCGTGACGGTGACGATCTGCGGAAACGGGATCGGATTGCGGCTCCAGATGATCATCGCCAGGTGCTGCAGGATGATCGACAGCCCGATGGCGGTGATCAGCGGCGCGAGCCGCGGCGCCTTGCGCAGCGGGCGGTAGGCCACCCGCTCCAGCGTGTAGCCGACCGCCATGCACGCCGGCACCGCGACGAGGACGCCGGCGAGCACGATCGCCAGCGGCGGCAGGCCGGTGTTGGCGCCGCTGATCGTGGTGATCACCGTGAAGGCGACCATCGCGCCGATCATCACCACCTCGCCGTGGGCGAAGTTGATGAGCTGGATGATGCCGTAGACCATCGTGTAGCCGAGCGCGACGACCGCGTACACGCTGCCCAGCGTGAGGCCGTTGACCAGTTGCTGCAGGAAGATGTCCAAGCGGCGGGACTCCAGGGGGGGCAAACCCGCCCATGGTAGCGAGGGCGCGGGGTTACGGGAACCCCGGCCCGTGGCGCTGCGCCTCCGGGGGACAAAAAAAACGGCGCCCCGGGCGGGGCGCCGTCGCTGCCGGTGGTGCCGTCTACTTCTTCGGTGCCGCGGCCGGAGCCGCCGGAGCCGGGGCCGCCGGGGCCGCCGCCGCCGGCGCGCCGTCGAGCTTGGTCGTCTTGCCGTCCTTGATGATCGCGACCGGCTCGACGATGCCCTTCTTCATCTGGAAGATCGTCATCTCGGCGCCCTTGCGGTCGCCCTTGGCGTCGAACTCGATCTTGCCGGTCGCGCCCTCGTAGGAGATCGACGCCAGCGCCGGCAGGTACTTCGCCGGGTCGGCCGAGTCGGCCTTCTGCATCGCCGCGATCAGCAGGTTGGCGCCGTCGTAGAAGAACGGCGCGTACTGCTTCACCTCGCCGTACTTCGCCTTGAACGCGTCCTGGAAGCTCTTCGACGCCATCTGCGTCGGGATGCCGGGCTGCGAGCAGATCAAGCCCTCGGACGCCGGACCGCCGAGCTTGGTCATCTCGGCGGTGCACGCGCCGTCGCCGAAGGTGAACGTCGCCTTGATGCCGAGCTCGCGCGCCTGCTTGATCATCGGGCCGCCGGTGGCGTCCATGCCGCCGTAGAAGATGGCGTCGGGATTCTTGCCCTTGATCTTGGTCAGGATCGCCTTGAAGTCGGTCGCCTTGTCGTTGGTCTTCTCGCGCGCGACGATGTTCACGCCGGACGCCTTCAGCGTCTTCTCGACTTCGTTGGCCAGGCCTTCGCCGTAGGCGGTGGCGTCGTCGGCGATGGCGACCTTCTTGGCCTTCAGTTCGCCCGCGATGTACGCGGCGACGGCGGGACCCTGCTGGTCGTCGCGGCCGACGGTGCGGAACACGACCTTGAAGCCCTGCTCGGTCAGCTTCGGGTTGGTCGCCGAACCGGAGATCATCGGGATGCCGGCCTGGTTGTAGACGGCGGAGGCGGGGATCGTCACGCCCGAGTTCAGGTGGCCGACGACGCCGGCGACCTTGGCGTCGGCGAATTTCTGCGCGATCGTCGGTCCGAGCTTCGGGTCGGCCTGGTCGTCTTCGGTCAGCATCTCGAACTTGACCGTCTTGCCGCCGAGCTTGATCTTCCTGGCGTTCGCTTCGTCGACGGCCAGGCGCACGCCGTTCTCGTTGTCCTTGCCGAGGTGGGCGATGCCGCCGGTCAGCGGGCCGGCGTGGGCGATCTTGACGGTGATGGTCTCCTCGACCGGCGCCGCAGCCTTGGGCGCTTCGGCCTTCTTGGGCTCTTCCTTGCCGCAACCGTACAGGGTGACTGCTGCGGCGGCGACGAGGGTCAGGCCGAGCTTGCGCGTGATATTCATGGGCTTTCGTAGCCTCCGTGAGAAACAGGGGGTGGGTGACGGAAATGAGAAAACGGAGGATTATTTGCTGCCGCCACCCACCTGTCAATCGCCCGCGACGCGCCCGGGATGCACGTCGGCGCCCGGCGGGTCGGTTGCGGACGCGCGGCGGCATCGCCGCCGCCGCCGGACGCGGTCCGTCGCCGCGGGCGGCGGTCGGTCGCAGCCGGCTTGCCGCCCCGGGCCCGGGTCATTATGCTGCGGGTCCTGCGGCTTGCCGGGCCCCGGGGATCGACTCCGCGCCCGGCCTCCCAAGGAATGAATCCAGCGGACCGGCCCGGCGCATCCAAGGCGGGTCGGGAACAACACTTCATGGGGCGAGGCGGCGATCCCGCGGCGCCCGGGACGATCATCGGCAGCCGGTGGCACACGCCGGCTGCGGCAAGGGATTCGAATGGCAGCAAGTCGCACGTGGCGCCGGGTCGTCGGTGGCCTGCTGGTGGTCGCCGTCGTCGGCGCGGTCGGCGGCGGCGTCGCCTGGCGGATGCAGAAGAAGAGCGCCGAGGCGCAACGGGCCAAGGACGTCGCGGTGGCGCTCGAGTTCGCGCCGACCGATCTCACGCGGGTCGAGGGCAGGGCGCTGGCGCGCCGCCTGCCGGTGTCGGGAACGCTGCAGCCGCTGAAGCAGGCGGTCGTCAAGGCCAAGGTCTCCGGCGACGTCAGGCAGATCGCCGTGCGCGAAGGCGAGGCGGTCCGCGCCGGACAGGTGCTGGCCCGGATCGACACCGCGGACCTCGAGGCCCGGCTGGCCGAGCGCATCGGCACGCTCGAGTCGTCGCGGGCGCAGCTCGCGCTGGCCGAGAAGACGCGGGCCACCAACCTCGCGCTGCTGAAGCAGAACTTCATCTCCCGCAACGCCTTCGACAATTCCGAGTCGAGCTACAGCGTCTCGCAGGGCACGGTGAAGTCCGCCGAGGCGCAGGTGCAGATCGCGCGCAACGCCCTCAAGGACGCCGTGGTCGTCGCACCGCTGTCCGGCATCGTCGCCCGGCGCCACGTGCAGCCCGGCGAGAAGGTGGGCTTCGACGCGCCGCTGGTCACCGTCGTCGATCTCGCCGGCCTGGAGTTGCAGGCGCTGGTGCCCGCCGTCGACGTTCCCGAGCTCGCGATCGGCATGCAGGTCGAGCTGGCGATCGACGGTTTCGGCGAGCGGCGCTTTGCCGGTCGGGTGGAGCGCATCAACCCGTCGACCGAGCCCGGGACCCGCGCTTTCCTGGTCTACGTCGGCATTCCCAATCCCGAGCGGACGCTGCGCGGCGGGATGTTCGCCACCGGGCACATCGCGCTGGCGGCGCAGGCGCCGGTGCCCACGCTGCCGCTGGCGGCGGTGCGCGTCGAGGCGGGCCAGTCCTACGTCTGGTCGATCGTCGACGGCAAGCTCGCCCGGCACAGCCTGGTCACCGGCCGCCGCGACGACGAGGCGGGGCGGATCGAGATCCGTTCCGAGTTGCCAGCGGGGATGCCGATCCTCGCCACGCGCTTCGACAACCTGAAGGAAGGCGCGCCCGCGCTGGTCAGGACTCCCGCCGCCGCCGCGCCGAACGCCGGCTGACGATCCCGCCGCGCCGCCCGCGTTCCTGTCCTCTGTCCTCTGATCCCTGATCCCTGATACCTGCCATGTGGATCACCCGCATCTCGATCAACAACCCGGTCTTCGCCACGATGGTGATGATCGGCATCACCGTGCTGGGGATCTTTTCCTACGCCCGGCTGCGCGTCGAGCAGATGCCCGAGGTCAACCTGCCGTTCGTGCTGGTGATGACCGCCTATCCGGGCGCGGCGCCGGAGGCGGTGGAGACCGACGTCACCAAGCCGCTCGAGTACGCGATCAACACCGTCTCGGGCGTCAAGCTCATCCGCTCGAACTCCCTCGAGGGCCAGAGCCAGGTGTTCGCCGAGTTCCGGCTGGACACCGACATGACGCGGGCGATCCAGGACGTGCGCGACAAGGTGGCGCTGGCGCGGCCCGGGTTCCCGCGCGAGGTCAAGGATCCGCTGGTGATCCGCGCCGACAGCGAGAACACGCAGCCGGTCGTCGCGCTGGCGGTGATGTCGCCGACGGTGAACCTGCGCGAACTGACGGCGCTCACCGACCAGACGATCGTCAAGGGCCTGGAGAACGTGCCCGGGGTGGCGCGCATCGACGTCAACGGCCGGGTGACGCGGCAGATCCTGGTGCAGATCAAGCCCAGCGCGCTGATCGCGCTCGGCATCGGCGTCGACCAGGTCATCAACGCCATCCGCGCAGCGAACCAGGACCTGCCGGCAGGGCGGATCACGCACGGAGCCAGCGACGCGATCGTGCGCATCGAGGGCAAGATCAAGGACCCGGCGCAGTTCGGGCGCATCATCGTCGCCCAGCAGGGGGGCGCGGCGGTCTTCCTGTCGCAGGTGGCCGACATCGTCGACGGCGAGAAGGAGGAGACGTCGTTCGCCCGGATCAACGGCCGCCCGGCGATCACGCTCGACATCCAGAAGGCGCAGGACGCCAACATTGTCGAGACCGGCAAGGGCGTCGCCGACGCGGTCAAGGTCCTGCGCGAGCGCCTGCCCGCCGCGGTCGAGCTGCGGGTCGTCAACTCGACGGCCGACAAGGTCGAGGCCTCGGTCAACCGCGTCAAGGAGACGATCCTCGAAGGCGCGACGCTCACCGTGCTGATCGTCTTCCTCTTCCTCCACAGCTGGCGCAGCACGGTGATCACCGGCCTCACGCTGCCGCTCGCGGTCATCGCCACCTTCATCGCCCTCTACGCGTTCGGCTTCACGCTCAACTTCCTGACGCTGATGGCGCTGTCGCTGTGCATCGGCCTGCTGATCGACGACGCCATCGTCGTGCGCGAGAACATCGTCCGCCACCTCGCCATGGGCAAGGACCACGCGACCGCGGCCCGCGAAGGCACCGACGAGATCGGGCTGGCGGTGATGGCGACGACCTTCGCCATCGTCGCGGTGTTCGTGCCGATCGCCTTCATGAGCGGCATCATCGGCAAGTTCTTCTTCCAGTTCGGCCTCACCGTGGCGGTGGCCGTGCTGGTGTCGCTGTTCGTGAGCTTCACGCTCGACCCGATGCTGTCGTCGGTGTGGCACGACCCGCCGGAGGGGCGCTTCCGCCGCGCCCCGTGGCTGGGGCGGGTGATGGACCGGATCGAGCGCGGCGTCGAGCGGATCCACGAGCTCTACGGCGAGGTGCTCGCCTGGGGTCTCGACCATCGCGTCCGGGTGCTGGTCGCGGCGACGCTGCTGTTCTTCGGCAGTTTCGCGCTGGTCCCGCTGATCGGCACCGAATTCGTGCCCGAGGCCGACAACGGCTTCATCTCGCTGCGGCTCAACACGCCGGTCGGGTCCAGTCTCGCGCACACCGACGGCAAGGTGGCGCAGGTCGAGGCGGCGCTGAAGGCGTTTCCGGAAATCGACCTGGTGATGACCACGGTGGGCACCGACGAGGGTCGCAACTACGCGCGCGTCAACCTGCGGCTGGTCGACCGGACGCTGCGCTCGCGCTCGCAGAAGGAGCTGGAGCGGGTGATCCGGGCCGCGCTGCGGCCGATCGCCGGCATCGACCTCTCGGTCGGCTTCAACCGGCCCATCTTCGTCAACGTGCTGGGGCCCGACCCGGCGACGCTGTCGGCGCTGATCCGGGACCTGCAGGTCAAGGTCGCCAGGGTGCCCGGCATCGCCGACCTCGAGACCTCGGACAAGGACGCCAATCCCGCGCTGTCGGTGCGGCTCAACAATGCCGCGGCGGCCGACCTGGGCATCACCGTCGCCCAGCTCGGCAGCACGCTGCGCCCGCTGCTGGCCGGCGACACGGTGAGCTACTGGCTCGGTCCCGACGGCCAGAACTACGAAGTCAACGTCCAGCTGCCGAAGGAAAACCGGCGCCTCGCCGCGGACCTCGGCAATCTCTACCTCTCCACGGGCAAGCGCGGCCCCGACGGCGAGCTGCGGATGGTGCCGCTGCGGCAGGTCGCCGAGGTCGTCGAGACCACCAGCCCGCAGATCATCAAGCGCCAGGACCTGCAGCGGCGCGTCGCGCTCTACGCCGGAGCCGAGGGGCGGCCGTCCGGCGACGTCGGCACCGACGTGCAGAAGATCGTCAAGGAGACGACGCTGCCGCCGGGCTACCGGTTCTCGGTCGGCGGCCAGCAGCAGGACATGGTCGAGTCGTTCAACGCCGCGCTGGCCGCGCTGGCGCTGGCGATCGTGTTCATCTACCTGATCCTCGCGTCACAGTTCGCGAGCTTCCTGCAGCCGCTGGCGATCATGGCGTCGCTGCCGCTGTCGCTGATCGGCGTGTTCGCCGGGCTGCTGGTCACCGGCACGACGCTCAACGTCTTCTCGATCATCGGCTGCATCATGCTGATGGGCCTCGTCACCAAGAACGCGATCCTGCTGGTCGACTTCGCCAATCGCGCCCGCCGGGCCGGCGCGAGCCTGCGCGACGCGCTGCTGCAGGCGGGGCAGGTGCGCCTGCGACCGATCCTGATGACCACGGCGGCGATGATCGGCGGGATGCTGCCGCTGGCGCTGGGCCTCGGCGAGGGCGGCGAAACCCAGGCCCCGATGGGCCGGGCGATCATCGGCGGGGTCGTCACCTCGACGCTGCTGACGCTGGTCGTCGTGCCGGTGCTCTACACCTATCTCGACACGTGGGCCGAGCGGCGCCGGAACCGGCGCGCGGCGCGGAAGGCATCGACCGACGCGCTCGCCGGACCGGCACGGGCGGATTGACGACCACCGGGTTTCGCCGGCTCTGGCCCGGCGAATTGACGTGCGATAATCAGGCGGCGCACAATAAATGACCACGAGTCAGTTAATGAGCCGGGACGCGCCGGTGAATCGCGTCCTGTGACGCGGGTCACCGAGTCCGGCGCCCGTCTCGGGTATCGTGCACCGCTGGCCCCCTCGTCGGCGTGGCGCGGCGATGACGGGGCGCCGTTTCCGGAACCCGACTATGGATATCGAACAAGCGCGTTTCAACATGGTCGAGCAGCAGGTTCGCACCTGGGCGGTGCTGGACCCGCAGGTGCTCGACCTGCTGTTCACGGTTCGCCGGGAGGAATTCGTCCCGCCCGCGCACCGGTTGCTGGCCTTCGCCGACCTCGAGCTTCCGCTGGGCGACGGCGAGCGGATGTGGACCCCGAAAATGGAGGCCCGCGTCGTCCAGGACCTGACGCTGGAACCGGGCGACGAGGTGCTCGAGATCGGCACCGGCAGCGGCTATCTGACCGCACTGCTGGCCTCGCTGGGCGCCAAGGTGACGAGTGTCGAGATCAACCCCCGGCTGGCGGCGACCGCGCGGCAGAACCTCGACCGCGCGGGGTTGCGCGAGGTGACGCTCGCCATCGGCGACGGCGCCCGGGGCTGGGGCCGCGGCGAGTACGACGCGATCGTGCTCACCGGGTCGACGCCGCGGCTGGACGACGCCTTCCTGCGCCAGCTGAAGCCGGGCGGGCGGGTGTTCGCCGTCGTCGGCGACGCGCCGGTGATGACCGCGCGCATCATCCGCTGGGTGGGCGCCGGCTCGTTCACCACGACCGATCGCTTCGAGACGGTGATCGCGCCGTTGCAGAACGCCGCGGCACCCGCGCGGTTCGCGCTTTGATTCCCCAGCTCTCGCCGGCCGATCTCGTGCACTGGCGCGCCGATCCGACGCGCCCGGCGCCGCTGCTGGTCGACGTCCGCGAGCCCTGGGAGTTCGACGTCTGTCACATCGCCGGTTCGCTGCACGTCCCGCTGGGCCAGCTTCCCGCCCAGATCGAGGGCTTGCCCCGGAACCGGCCGCTGGTGCTGGTCTGCCATCACGGCCACCGGAGCCTTCACGCCGCCAACTGGCTGCAGCGCATGGGATTCGCCGACGTGCACAACCTGCGCGGCGGCGTCGCCGCCTGGGCGACCGAAGTCGACCCCGGCATGCCTGTTTACTGAACTACCGACCGCCGTGACCCGACACTCGCAGGCGCCGGTCGATCGATGGTCCCTGTTGCCGCGCCGGGCGTCGCTGCCCGACGGCCCCGACCGCGCGCTGCGCCGCGCCCTCAACGGAATGCCTGGAACATGAACCTGCGTCTTCTCGCCCTCGTCCTCCCCGTCGCCCTCTGCCTCGTCTCCGGCGGCCGATCCGCCGCCGCCGAGGACCTGATGCAGATCTACCGCGAGGCCCAGCTCAACGACCCGGCGATCGCCGCGGCGAAGGCGCAGTGGCTCGCCACGCAGGAGCGGATGCCGCAGGCGAAGGCGGGCCTGCTGCCCAGCGCGTCGCTGACCGGCGGCGTCAACGCCAACAACTACGACGCCACGATCAAGAGCGAACCGGCGGTCGACGTGTCGCGCAGCTACAACCAGTACAACGCGACCATCTCGGCGTCGCAGCCGCTCTTCCGCTGGCAGAACAAGATCGCCTACGACCAGGCGAAGGAAGTCGTCGCCCAGGCCGAGTACGTGCTGGGGACCGCGCAGCAGGATCTCATCCTGAAGGTCGCCGTCGCCTACTTCGACGTCCTGCTGGCCGAGTTCAACATCGAGCTGGCCGAAGCGCAGAAGGCGGCGACGTCGGAGCAGCTGGCGTTGGCGAAGCGCAACTTCGAAGTCGGGGTCGCGACCATCATCGACACCAACGAGGCGCAGGCGAAGTTCGACCAGATCGTGGCCGCCGAGATCTCCGCCCGCAACGACTACGACAACAAGCTGACGGCGCTGCGCGCGATCATCGGTCGCTTTCCGAAGGACCTGAAGAAGGTCGGCCCGGGGTTCGTGCCCAAGCCGCCGGAGCCGAACACGCTGGACTACTGGGTGGACCGGGCGACCAGTGACAACCTCAACGTCCGCATCGCGCAGATCAACCACGACATCGCCGCGCTGGAAGTCGAGCGCGCCAAGGCCGGGCACTACCCCACGCTCGATCTCGTCGGCAGCTACGGCGCGCAGGGCTCGAGCGCGGCGGTGAACACGAGCGTGGCCAGCGATTCGCGCAGCGGCCTCATCGGGTTGCAGCTCGCGGTCCCGATCTACCAGGGCGGGGCCATCGAGTCGCGCGTCCGCGAGGCGGTCGCGTTGAAGGAGAAGACGCGCCAGGACCTCGAGAGCGCCCGCCGGGCGGCGCTGTTCAACGCCCAGAACGGCTTCTCGGGCGTCAACAGCGCCGTCGCGTCGGTGCGCGCGTTCGAGCAGGCGCTGGTCTCGGCGCAGACCGCCTACGACTCGAACAAGCTCGGGCTGGAAGTCGGCGTGCGGACCAATCTCGACGTGCTCAACGTCCAGCAGGCCGTCTATTCGACGCGGCGTGACGTCGCGCAGGCGTATTTCAACTACCTGACCGGCTACCTGCGGCTCAAGGCGGCGACCGGGTCGCTGTCCGAGACCGATCTCGAGGACATCAACCGCCAGCTGAAGGGCTGACCGGGTACCGCGGCGCCGCGCGGCTCAGCCTTCCGCGTCGCCTGTCGGCGCGCCGGGCTGGCGGCGGTGTGCGAGCGCGGCGGAGATTTGCGGCTCGAGCCAGGACCACAGCCGATCGAGTGCGCCCCGGTGGGCGGCGTGAAAGGCGAGCGCCGCCGCGCCGAGCGCGGCCCGCCGCCCGGCGTCCGCGAGCAGCCGCCCGACTTCCGCGACGAGCTCGTCGGGACCGGCGACCTCGATCGCGGCCCCCGCCGCCTTCGCGGTCGCGGTGGCTTCGGCAAAGTTGAACATGTGCGGTCCGACCAGCGTCGGCTTGCCGACGGCGATGGGCTCGATCAGGTTCTGCCCGCCGAGGGGCAGCAGGCTGCCGCCGATGAACACGACGTCGGCCGCGGCGCAGTAGGCCATCATCTCGCCCATCGAGTCGCCGAGCACGACGGCGACGTCGGGCGGCACCGGGCGGCCGGCGCTGCGCCGGACGTGCGCGATCCCGCGCGCGCGCAGCAGCTCGGCCACGGCGTCGAAGCGCTGCGGGTGACGCGGGACGATGACGGTCAGCGTGCCCGGCGGCAGCGCGCCGCGCGCGACGGCGTCGACGATCAGCGCCTCCTCGCCGTCGCGCGTCGACCCCGCCATCCAGACCGGTCGCTCCGCGCCGAACTGCGCCCGCAGCGCGCGCCCCAGCGCCAGCGCGGCCGCGGACGGGTCGATGTCGAACTTGATGTTGCCGGTCACGACCGGCGTCGGCGCGCCCAGCGCCCGCAGGCGGCCGGCGTCGGCCTCGGCCTGCGCCGCCACGCCCGCCAGCGCGCCCAGCGCGGCGCGGGCCAGCGAGGGCACCCGCGCGTAGCCGCGCGCCGAGCGGGCGGACAGCCGGGCGTTGACGAGCAGCACGGGGATGTCGGCGGCGCGCGCGGCGCCGAGCAGGTTCGGCCACAGCTCGGTCTCGAGGATCAGCCCGGCGGAAGGCCGGAAATGGGCGAGGAAGCGCCGCGCGGCGAAGGGCGCGTCGTAGGGCAGCCACGCCTGCCGGATCGTGTCGCCGAAGAGTTCGCGGCCGGCCGCCCGCCCGGTCGCCGTCATGTGGGTGAGCAGCACCGTGGCCTCCGGAAACGCGACCCGCAGGCGCTCGATCAGCGGCGCGGCGGCGCGGGTCTCGCCCAGCGACACGGCGTGCACCCAGAGCACCGGCGGGCGCGGCGCAAAGGCGTAGCGGCCGTAGCGCTCGCCGATTTGCGCGCGATAGCCCGGCTCCCGGCGCCCGCGCCACCAGAGGCGCAACGGCAGCAGGGGCAGCGCCAGGTACCACAGCAGGTCGTAGACGAGCCGCAGCATCGCGATTGGCGTCCCAGCCTTTCAGCAGCGGGGTGACTGTCGCAGCAGCGCGCCGGCCGCGGCCCAGGCGTCCGCGGGATCGGGTGCCTGGCCGGCCCGGCCGAGGTCGCGCGCGAGCGGGCTCGCCCGCTCGACGCCGGCCTGCGCCGGGTCGGTCGCGACGAACAGCGCGACCGTGGGCGTGCCCAGCGCAGCGGCGAGATGGACGAGGCCGGTGTCGACGCCGACGACGACCTCGGCGCCGCGCAGCAGCCCCGCCAGCGCGGGCAGGCCCGATCGCGGCAGGACGCGCGCGGTCGCCACGCCCGCGGCGATGCGCTCGCTGCGGACCCGCTCGGCTTCGCTGCCCCAGGGCAGCAGCGCTTCGATCCCCGTCTGCCCGAGCTGCGTCGCCAGCGTGCGCCAGTGGGCTTCGGGCCACAGCTTGTCGTCGCGGCTCGTCCCGTGCACCAGCAGCGCATAGGGGCCCGCGGGGGCCAGTCCGCGCTCGGGCAGCGGGGGAACCAGCCCGAAGCGCGGCGGGCCGTCGACCGTGTAGCCCAGCGCCGCGCCGACCAGCTGCCGGCAGCGGTCCTGGAAGTGCTGCCGGCGCGGGACCGGATGGCGGACGTCGTGCCACAGCGCCGCCAGCGGTTCGCGCGCGCCGCGCACGCCGGGCCCGTGGCTGGGCCCGCACGCCATCGCCGCCAGCAGCGAGCCCTTGATCTGCTCCTGCAGGTCGATCACCGCCGCGTAGCGCTCGCGGCGCAGGTCGGCGCGGAAGGCCGCGAACTCGCGCCACGCGGCCGCGGCGAGCAGCTGTCGGCGCCAGCGGCGCAACGCCACGGGAATCGTGCGCCGCACGCCGGGATGCAGGCCGACGAGCGGCACGAAGGCTTCCTCGGCGACCCAGTCGAGCGCGAGTTCGGGCCGGTTCGCCCTCACGTCGGCGACCACGGCCAGCGCGTGCACGACGTCACCCAGCGACGAGGGCCGGATCACCAGGATCGCGGTCATCGGCTCGTCGCGCCGGCCGTTCGCCGGGCGGGGGCCGCGGACCGGGAAAACCCGTAGAATGCGCGCTGTTCAACCGCGCGCGGAGCCTCGGGTCCCGCGAAGTTCGGGCGCATGTCCGCACCGCTCCCCATTAGCCTCTGTGTGATCACGCGCGATGCCGCGGCGCAGCTCGACGCCTGCCTGGCCTCCGCCGCGTTCGCCGACGAGCAGGTCGTCGTCGATTCGGGCAGCGCCGATGATACCGTGGAAATCGCCCGGCGCCGCGGCGCGCGGGTGATCGAGCAGCGCTGGCTCGGCTACGGGGCGCAGAAGAACTTCGCGGTCGCCCAGGCGACGCACGACTGGGTGCTCTGCCTCGACGCCGACGAGCGGCTGTCGCCGGAACTCGCGGACTCGATTCGCGCCGCGATGGCGGGCCCGCCGGCCGCGACCGCGTTCAGGGCGGCGCGCCGCAATCGCTTCCTCGGCCGCTGGCTGCGCCACGGCGAAGGCTACCCGGACTGGAACCTGCGCCTCTTCGATCGCCGCCACGCGCGCTGGACCGAGGACCCGGTGCACGAGCACGTCGTCGCCGACGGCAAGGTCGCGAGGCTCGCCGGCGACCTGCTGCACGAGTCGGCGGAGTCGCTGGAGGACTACCTCGCGAAGCAGAACCGCTACACGACGCTGCAGGCGCAGGCGATGCACGCGCGCGGCGAGCGCGCCACGGCGGCGCGGATCGTGCTGGCGCCGCTGCTGCGCTTCATCCGCCTCTACTTCCTGCGCCTGGGTTTCCTGGACGGGACGGCGGGATTCGTGCACGTCGCGATCGGCTGCGGCAACAGCATGCTGAAGTACGCGAAGCTGCGCGCGCTGCACGCGGCGCGCAACGGGGAGTGAACATGCGGGTACTGGTGACCGGGGTGGCCGGCTTCATCGGCATGCACGTGGCGGAGCGGCTGCTCGGCGACGGCATTGCGGTGCACGGCGTCGACAACTTCGACCCCTACTACGACGTCGCGCTGAAGGAGGCCCGCCTCGCGCGCCTCGCGGGACGCGACGGATTCGCCTTCGAGCGACTCGATCTCGCCGACGAGGCGCGCACGGCGCAGTGCTTCCGCGAGGGCGGCTTCACCCACGTCGTCCATCTCGCCGCGCAGCCCGGGGTCCGCTATTCGCTGGTGAATCCCGGCGCGTATCTGCGCAACAACGTGACGGCGTTCGGGAACGTGCTCGAGGGCTGTCGCCACGGGGCGGTCGCGCATCTCGCCTACGCGTCGAGCTCCAGCGTCTACGGGGCGAACCACACGCTGCCGTTCTCCGAGGACCAGAGCGTCGACCACCCGGTCAGCCTGTACGCGGCGACCAAGAAGGCCGACGAGCTGATGGCGCACTGCTACAGCCACCTGTACGCCCTGCCGACGACCGGACTGCGGTTCTTCACCGTCTACGGACCCTGGGGTCGCCCGGACATGGCGCCGATGCTGTTCACCCGCGCGATCCTCGCCGGCGAGGCGATCCGGGTGTTCAATCACGGCCGGATGCGCCGCGACTTCACCTACGTCGACGACATCGTCGAGGGCGTGGTGCAGGTCCTGCGGCGCCCGCCGGCGTCGTCGGGCGTGCCGTACGCGGTCTACAACATCGGCAACCACCAGGCAGTCGAGCTCGAGGAGTTCATCGCCACTCTCGAGCGCCTGCTGGGCCGGACCGCCGTCAAGGTCTACCAGCCGATGCAGGACGGCGACGTGCCGGCCACCTACGCGTCGATCGAGCGGCTGCAGGCGCTGACCGGCTTCGCGCCGCACACGCCGCTGGCCGACGGCCTGGCGCGCTTCGTCGGCTGGTACCGGCAGTACTTCGGCTAGGCTTCGCGCGGCGGGTCGGCGCCGGCGAATGCTAAAATGACGGCTTCCTTCCCACCGGTCCCGGCAGCAACCATGATCCTCGTCACCGGCGGGGCCGGTTTTAGTTCCGGCGTCACGCGCTGCGCACATGAGCCTTCACTGAAGCCGTCCCCGGAGCAACCATGATACTTGTGACCGGCGGGGCCGGCTTCATCGGCGCCAATTTTGTGCACGACTGGCTCGCGGCAGGCGACGAGCCGGCGGTGAATCTCGACAAGCTCACCTACGCCGGCAACCTCGGCAACCTCGAGGGGCTCGCCGACGATGCGCGGCACGAGTTCGTGCGCGGGGACATCGGCGACCGCGCGCTGGTCGAGTCGCTGCTCGCGCGGCACCGGCCGCGGGCGATCGTCAATTTCGCCGCCGAGAGCCACGTCGACCGCTCGATCCACGGCCCCGCCGAGTTCATCGCGACCAACGTCGTCGGCACGTTCACGCTGCTCGACGCGACGCGGGCGTGGTGGGCGCAGCTGCCGGCGCCGGAGCGCGACGCGTTCCGCTTCCTGCACGTGTCGACCGACGAGGTCTACGGTTCGCTCGGCCCCGACGATCCCGCGTTCAGCGAGACGACCCCCTACGCGCCGAACAGCCCCTACTCGGCGTCGAAGGCGGGGTCCGATCACCTGGTGCGCGCGTACCACCACACCTACGGGCTGCCGGTGCTGACGACCAACTGCTCGAACAACTACGGTCCGCGGCAGTTTCCGGAAAAGCTCATCCCGCTGATGATCGTCAACGCGCTCGCCGGCAAGCCGCTGCCGGTCTACGGCGACGGCCGGAACGTGCGCGACTGGCTCTACGTCGGCGACCACTGCACGGCGATCCGCACGGTGCTCGCCGGCGGCCGGCCGGGGGAGACCTACAACGTCGGCGGCAACGCCGAGATGAAGAACCTCGACGTCGTGCACACGCTGTGCGCGATCCTCGGCGAGCTCGTCCCCGGTCGCGACTACGCGGCGCAGATCACCTACGTGAAGGACCGCCCCGGCCACGACCGGCGCTACGCCATCGACGCGCGCAAGATCCGCCGCGAGCTCGCGTGGTCGCCGGCCGAGACCTTCGCCACCGGGATGCGCCGGACCGTGCGCTGGTACCTCGACCACGCCCGCTGGCTCGACGCGGTCACCAGCGGGGAATACCAGAAGTGGATCTCGCTCAACTACCAGGGCGCATGATGGCACGCAAGGGAATCATCCTCGCCGGCGGTTCCGGCACCCGGCTGTACCCGGTCACGCAGGTCGTGTCCAAGCAGCTGCTCCCGGTCTACGACAAGCCGATGATCTACTATCCGCTGTCGACGCTGATGCTGGCCGGCATCCGCGACATCCTGCTGATCTCGACGCCCGAGGACACGCCGCGCTTCGCCCAGCTGCTCGGCGACGGCAGTCGCTGGGGCCTCGACATCCGCTACGCGGTCCAGCCCTCGCCGGACGGCCTCGCGCAGGCGTTCATCATCGGCCGCGACTTCGTCGGCCGCGACGCGTCGACGCTGGTCCTCGGCGACAACATCTTCTACGGCCACGACCTGTCCGAGCAGCTGCAGCGCGCCAACGCGCGGACCGAGGGCGCGACGGTGTTCGCCTACACCGTGGCCGATCCCGAGCGCTACGGCGTCGCCGAACTCGATGCGTCCGGCAGGGTGCTGAGCCTCGAGGAGAAGCCGCGGCAGCCGAAGTCGCGCTACGCGGTGACCGGCCTCTATTTCTACGACAACCGCGTGCTCGACGTCGCTGCCGCGCTGAAACCCTCGGCGCGCGGCGAACTCGAGATCACCGACGTCAACCGGGCGTATCTCGACGAGGGGCGAGCTGCGCTGCGAGGTGATGGGCCGCGGCATGGCCTGGCTCGACACCGGCACGCACGAGTCGCTGCTCGAGGCGTCGCAGTACATCGAGACCATCGAGCGCCGGCAGGGCCTGAAGATCGCCTGCCCCGAGGAGATCGCCTTCCGGCTGGGCTGGATCGGCGCCGCCGACCTCGAGCGCCTCGGCCAGGCGATGGCCAAGAACGCCTACGGGCAATACCTGCTCGCGGTGCTGCGCGAGCCGCCCGCGCGATGAAGGTCACGCCGACGTCGATCCCCGACGTGAAGCTGGTCGAGCCGCGGGTGTTCGGCGACGACCGGGGCTTTTTCTTCGAGAGCTGGAACGCGCGCACGCTCGCGGCCGCAGGCATCGACACCGCCTTCGTGCAGGACAACCACTCGCGCTCGCGCCGCGGCGTGCTGCGCGGGCTGCACTACCAGATCGAGCGCGCGCAGGGCAAGCTGGTCCGCTGCGTGATCGGCGAGGTCTACGACGTCGCCGTCGATCTGCGCCGGTCGTCGCCGACCTTCGGCCGCCACGTCGGAATGATCCTGTCGTCGACCAACCAGCGGATGCTCTGGGTTCCGCCCGGGTTCGCGCACGGCTTCGTCGTGCTCTCCGAGACCGCCGACTTCCTGTACAAGACGACCGACTACTGGTCCGCCGAGCACGAGCGGACGCTGCTGTGGAACGACCCGGCGCTGGCCATCGACTGGCAGACCCGCGAGTCCCCGCTGCTGGCCCCGAAGGACGCCGCGGGGCGGCCGCTGGCGCTGGCCGACACCTACGCATGAGACCCGACGTGCGACGGGCCGTCCCGAGCGCGAATGCCGCGGCGCGCGGCACGCAGGCACTCCGGTGAGCGCCAGGTGACCGCGACCGATCGCCCGACCATCCTCGTCACCGGCGCCGCCGGGCAGCTCGGCTTCGAGCTCGCGCACTGGCTGGCGCCCTGCGGCGACATCGTCGCGATCGACCGCGAGGAGATCGACCTCGCCGACGCCGACGCGATCCGGCGCGCGCTGCGCGCGATGCGGCCCCGACTGATCGTCAACGCAGCCGCCTACACGGCCGTCGATCGCGCCGAGCAGGAACCCGCGCTGGCGGAGGCGATCAACGCCCGGGCGCCGGGGATCCTGGCCGAGGAAGCGGAGCGCGGCGGTGCGGCACTGATCCACTACTCGACCGACTACGTGTTCGACGGCACCGGCGACCGGCCCTATGCCGAGGACGCGCCGACGGCGCCGCTCAACGTCTACGGCGCGACCAAGCGCGCCGGCGAGCAGGCGGTCCTCGCTTCCGGCGCCGCCGCACTGGTGTTTCGCACCAGCTGGGTCTACGGGCTGCGCGGCAGCAACTTCCTGCTGACGATGCGCCGGCTGGCGGCCGAGCGCGACGAACTGCGGATCGTCGCCGACCAGGCGGGCACGCCGAACTGGTGCCGCGAGCTCGCGCGGGCGACGGCGCGGATCGTCGCCGAGGGCTTCCCCGCGCTCGCCGCGCGCCGCGGCCTCTATCACCTCAGCTCGACCGGCAGCACCACCTGGTTCGATTTCGCGCGCGCGATCCTCGGCGAGGGCGGCCGCGCGCGGCTGCTGCCCATTGCCACCGCCGACTATCCGACGCCCGCGCGCCGGCCCCGCTACGGCGTGCTCGACACCGGTCTTTTCGAGCGGACGTTCGGCTTTGCGCTGCCCCCCTGGCGCGAGGCGCTGCAGCGATGCCTCGCGAGCCCGGCCGAACCGTCGTCAACCGGAGACAGCGCGGCCGGACATTTGTAACCGGTCGTTGCGTCGGCTGAACCTTCGCCTCGCGCGTTGATCGTACATCCTGCCCGGAACGGTCGGTGCAGGCGTTGACGCGGGCCGTACCGCCATCGAGGAAGGGATCGGATGAGCCACTCGTTCGCATTGCACGTCTTCGTCGCGAGCCTCGGGCTCGCGGCCTTCGCGGCGCTGCCGGACGCCACCGCCGCGGCCGCAGCGGTCGCCGTGCCGCCGACGCCCTATGTGCCGTCCGCCATCGCGCCCAAGGCGGCGAAGCCGCAGCGGTTGCTGTCCGCCGACGCGCCGCCGCACGTGGTCGCGTTGCCGGCACTGAGCAGCGCCGAGCGCGGGCTGCTGAAGGCGGCCAACGCTCCCCGCCCGGCGAAGGGCGCCAAGCCGGCGACGCGCGTCGCCGGCGGCCAGCCGCTGGCAATCGGTTTCGGCCGTTCGGCCCCGGCGGCGCAGCGCCGGCTGGACGGTGCGGCGCTCTCCTGGGTGGCGCTGCCCGACGGCGGGTACGCGGCCCGCGTCGAGGTGTCCTCGCCGGGGGCGGCGGCGCTGCGTCTGGGCCTGTCGACCGACGCGACCGATCCCGACGTCGCCGTCCGCTTCACCGGTGCGGCGACCGGGGCGCCGGTCTACGGCCCGTATCCGGGCAATGCGCTGGCCGAGGCGGCCCGGCGCGACGGCGCGTTCTGGTCGCCGGTGCTCGAGGGGGCGACGGCGACGCTCGAGATCTACCGCCCGGCCGACGTTCCCGCCGCCGCGCTGCAGTTCACGCTGGCGCGCGTCTCGCATCTCGCGGTCGCCGGCGAGAAGCTGCGCGGCATCACGCCCAAGGACGTCGCCGACATCGGCACCTCCCAGCCGTGCGAGATCGACGTCGCCTGCGTGACGCCGCCGTCGCAGGCGCTGCGCGACGCGGCCAGCTCCGTCGCCAAGATGGTGTTCACCGCCGCGGACGGCGGCAGCTATCAGTGCACCGGCACGCTGCTCGGCGACTCGCTGGCGACGCAGACGCCGTATTTGTTCACTGCGGCCCATTGCATCGACACCGCGGTGGCCGCCACGACGCTCAACACCTACTGGTTCTTCGACGCGCGGACCTGCGCCCAGGCGGAGGTGCCGCCCTACGTGCTGCTGACCGGCGGGGCGATGCTGCTCGCGCGCAGCGACGACTGGGACTGGGCGCTGCTGCGGCTGAACGAGCCGCCGCCGGTCGGTTCCTACCTCGCGGGATGGCGCGCCGAGCCGGTGCCCGGACTCGCCATCGGCACGACCCTCCATCACCCCTACGGCGACCTCAAGAAGTGGTCGCAGGGCGTGTCGCCCGGCTACGAGTTCCTGGACGACGGCACCGGTGCGAGCTTCGTCCGGATGCAGTGGAGCCAGGGCGCGACCGAAGACGGCTCCAGCGGCTCGGGGCTGTTCACGTACTTCAATCCCGGGGGCTACTACGAGCTGCGCGGCGGGCTCTTCGGCGGCGAGTCGTCGTGCAGCAACCGGACCGGCAACGACTACTTCACGCGCCTCGACCAGGCGTTGCCGTACCTGCGCCAGTACCTCACGCCCGACGCCGCCAGTCCCGGGGGCGTCGTGCCCGTGGTCGAGTTCTACCACCAGCAACTCGGCCACTACTTCATCTCGACCGATCCGATCGAGATCAACAATCTCGACACCGGCGTTCTCACCGGCTGGGAGCGCACCGGGCTGCGCTTCCTCGCCTATTCGAACCCGGCGCTGGCGCCGGCGGGCACGACCCCGGTGTGCCGCTTCTACATGCGGCCGGAAGTCGGCGACTCGCACTTCTATTCCGCCAGCCCGAAGGAGTGCGCCGAGACGGAGGCGAGGTTCGGCGCAGCGTGGATCTACGAGAGCCCGAACGTGTTCTACATCCAGCTGCCGAACCAGCTCACCGGCGCCTGCCCGGCGGGAACGCGACCGGTGTGGCGCTTTCTCAACACCTACAACACCAACCACCGCTACACCGCCGAAGTGCTGGTGCGCGACGATCTGCGGGCGACGCCGGGATGGCTGCCCGAGGGCTACGGCCCCGACGCCGTCATCATGTGCGCACCGGAGAACTGACGACCCCGGGCGAGGGCGCCCGGGGCGGGGCGAACGGGCGCTCTCAAGGAAACCTCTGGGGAGCTCACCCTCTCAGCGCAGGCCGGTGGTGTATTCGGCGAGCGCCTTCATCTGGGTGTCGGAGAGCTTGGCGGCGATCGCCGTCATGATCCGCCCGTTGAGGTCCTTGCCGTCCTTGTCGGCGCCGCGCTCGCCGGCGCGGAAGGCCTTCAGCTGCGCATAGGTGTAGTCGCCGTGCTGGCCGGCGAGGCGCGGGTAGCTCTTGGGAATGCCGGCGCCGTTCGGGCCGTGGCACGCGGAGCAGGCGGGGATGCCTTTCGCCGCGTCGCCGCCGCGGTACAGCGCCTGCCCGAGCTTCACCAGCTCGGGATCCTTGGCGGCGAGGCCCTTCGGCTTCTGCTTCGCGTAGTACGCGCCGAGCGCGACCATGTCCTCGCCGGTCAGCGTCGCCGACATGCCGAGCATCACCGCATTCGCGCGGATGCCGCTCTTGAAGTGCGCCAGTTGCCCGGTGATATACTCGGCCGGCAATCCCGCGAGGTTGGGGTTGGCGGGCGAGGGGCTGTTGCCGTCGGTGCCGTGGCAGGCCGCGCAGATCTGGTTGACGATGGTCTGCGCCTTGGCGAGATCGGGCTGCGCCGGCTTGCCGGCCGGGCCCTGCGCCAGGACGGTGGCCGCGGGCCAGAGAGCAAGGACGGCGGCGACCAGCAGCGTGCGTTTCATCGGGCGGACTCCTCGAGAGGGACGGCGACTTTCCGGTACGCTTGGGGAGCCCCGCGTTCCACGGCCAGTCCACCGTGCAAAATCGCATCATTGTAGCGGAACCGCCGCCGCCGACGAAGCCGTGCCGCTCGGCGCCCGCGTCACGGGTTCCCCCGGGGATTGTCCGACGACCCCCCGCACCAGTTCTGCACTGACGGACAGGCTCCCGGTCGAACGATGGTAAAGCACCCACTGCAGCAGGCGGTCTTCATCATCACCGCCGCGAGCGACGAACAGTTGCCGCCTTCCGGCCCGCCGGAAGTGGCCTTCGCCGGTCGCTCCAACGCCGGCAAGTCCAGCGCCATCAACGCGCTCGCCAACCAGACGCGGCTGGCCTTCACCAGCAAGATGCCCGGCCGCACCCAGCAGATCAACCTCTTTCGGCTGCGCAACGGCGCGCTGCTCGCGGACCTCCCGGGCTACGGCTACGCGGCGGTGCCGAAGCAGCTGAAGTACCACTGGCAGGCGTTCCTCGGCCGCTACCTGGCGACGCGGCAGGCGCTGGTCGGGCTGGCGCTGGTCGTCGACGCGCGGCACGGCCTGGGAGAACTCGACCTGCAGGTGCTGGACAGCTTCCTGCCCAGCGGCCGGCCGGTGCTGATCCTCGCCACCAAGATGGACAAGCTGACGCCGTCGGCCCAGCGTGTCGCCGCAACGGCGATCGAGCGGGCGGCGGCATCCGCGCACCCGGCGCACGCGACGCAGGTGACGGTGATCCCGTTCTCGGCGACCCGGCGGATCGGGATCGAGCAGGCGGAAACCCTGATCGGCGAATGGCTGGACGTGACGGTGGAATCGATCGCCGCGCAGGTCGCGCAGGATCGCGGCGCCGCCGCGCAGGAAAGCAAAGAAAAGGCCCCGCGATCAAGGGGAGTGTCGCGGGGCCCGAAACGCCTTGCGTAGGGAGTGTTCCATTCGCAAGGCACCCGCTCAGGGAGGAAAGCGGGAGACGTCGCCGTCTGCAATCTCAGACCGGAGCCGTCGACGGGAGTTCCGAAGAAAAATCGATCCGAAGCCCATGGCCGAATCAGGGAGATAGTCATGTCGCACGCGCCCACGCCGGCACCGTCGGTGCTCGCCGGCCTCAAGCTGGCGCTGAAGCCGCACGCGCCTTTCGCCGCGATGACCGAGCACGATCTCGACCGCGTCGTCCGGGCGTCGCAGCTGCGCTATTTCGCCCCCGGCGAGGTCGTCCTTGCGCCGGCGGCGGAGCGTCCCGCCAGCTGCTTCGTCGTCCGCCAGGGCACGGTGCGCGGCGAGCGCCCCGGCGTGACCGGCGACGCGGCCGCGCTGTGGGAGCTGTCCGCGGGCGAGATGTTCCCGCTGGGCGCGCTGCTCGCCCGGCGCGGGGTGACCAGCGTCTATCGCGCGACGCAGGACACCTTCTGCCTGGCGGTGCCGGTGGCGGTGTTCGACGGGCTCATCGCCTCGTCGCCGGTGTTCCAGGACTTCTGCACCCGCAGGCTCGCGCACCTGCTCGACCTCTCCCGTGCGCACCTGCAGGCCGAGTATGCCGCCAGCGCCACCGAGCAGCGCGGGCTCGCCACGCGGCTGGAGAGCATCGTCCGGCAGGCGCCGATCGCCTGCGGTCCCGACGCAGCGCTCGGCGAGACGCTCAACGTGATGGAGGAGCGGCGGATCGGATCGATGCCGATCGTCGACGGCGACCAGCGGCCGCTGGGCGTCTTCACCCGCCAGGACGTGATCGGTCGCGTGGTGCTGCCGCAGCGGGCGCTGTCGACGCCGATGCGCGAGGTGATGAGCGCGCCGGCCATCACCCTGCCGGCGACGGCGACCGCCGGCGACGCCGCGCTGCTGATGGCGCGCCGGGGCATCCGGCACGTCGTGCTGGTCGATGCTGCCGGTGCGCTCGCAGGCGTGGTGTCCGAGCGCGACCTGTTCAGCCTGCAGCGGCTGTCGGTGCGCGAACTCGCGTCGGCGATTCGCCGCGCTCCCGACGTGCCGGCGCTGGTGCAGTGCGCGGCCGACGTGCGCGCGCTGTCGCACGCGCTGGTCGCGCAGGGCGTGGCCGCGGGGCAGCTCACGCGGATGATCTCCAGCCTCAACGACCAGCTGGCGGTGCGCATTCTCGAGCTGGTGACGCCGAAACACGACCTCGGCGGCCTGCGCCTGTGCTGGCTGGGGATGGGTTCGGAAGGACGGGGCGAGCAGACGATCGCCACCGACCAGGACAACGGGCTGATCTTCGCCATCGAGGACGAAGGGGCGACGCCCGACGACGCGCGGACGCGCCTGCTGCCGGTCGCGCGGGCGGTGAACGAGGCGATGGATCGCTGCGGCTATCCGCTGTGCAAGGGCGGCGTGATGGCGAGCAACCCCCGCTGGTGCGCGAGCCTCGACGAGTGGAAGGCCGCCTTCGCCAACTGGATCGACCGCGGCGATCCGGAAAGCCTGCTGGCCGCCAACGTCTTCTTCGATTTCCGGTCGCTCTGGGGCGACGCGTCGCTTGCCGACGCGCTGCGGGTCGACATCGCCGCCCGTGCCGAGGCCAACCCGCGGTTCCTGAAGCAGATGTCCGACAACGCGCTGCGCAACCGGCCGCCGCTCAACTGGCGCGGCGAGCTGCAGGGCGCCGAGGACGGCAGCGGCGCGGAGGGGATCGACCTCAAGATGAGCGGCAGCGTGCCCTTCGTCGACGGCGCGCGGATCTACGCGCTGGCGACCGGCGTGACCGAGGCCGGCACCGTCGAGCGCTTCGTCGCCGCCGGCGCGAAGCGCGGCATTCCGGAGCACGAGATCCGCGCCTGGTGCGACGCCTTCGAGTACGTGCAGCTGCTGCGCCTGCGCGAGCAGCACCGCAGGGCCGCCGCGGGCGAGGGCAGCAGCGGCGGTGCCGCCAACCCCAACGTCGTCCCGCTGGACGAGCTGTCGGACCTCGATCGGCGGATTCTCAAGGAAGCCATGCGGCAGGTGCGCAAGCTGCAGCAGCGGCTCGAACTGGACTATCCGGGGTGACGGCGTGTTCGCCGCGCTGAAGAGCCTCCTGGGCCGGGCCGGCCGGGAGCCTGCGGTCGAGGAAGCCGACCGCTGGGTGGTCGTCGACACCGAGACCTCGGGCCTCGATCCGGCGCGCGACCGGCTGCTGGGCATCGGCGGCGTCGCCGTCGACCGCGCGGGCATCCGCCTCGCCGACAGTTTCGAGGTCGTCCTCCGGGGCGACGCCATCGGGGATGCCGCGAACATCGTCGTCCACGGCATCGGCCACGGTGCGCAGGCGCGCGGGATGCCGGCCGCCGAAGCGCTCGCCGCCTGCCGCGACTGGGTCGCCGGGGCGCCGCTGGTCGGCTTTCACGCCGATTTCGACCGTGCCGTGCTGCGCAATGCGTTCGCCGGCGCCGGCATCCGGGTGCCCGATGCGCCCTGGCTCGACCTCTCCCCGCTGGCGGCGGCGCTGGTGCCGGAGGCCTATCGCTATGGCGGCCGGGCGCTCGACGACTGGCTGGCCGCGTTCGGCATCGAGTGCACGATCCGTCATAATGCCGCTGCCGACGCGCTGGCGACGGCGGAATTGCTGTTGCGCCTGCGCGCGCTGGCCGAGAGGCAGGGCGCGCGCGGCTACGCGGGGCTGTGCAAGGTGGCGCGGCAGCAGAAGTGGCTCGCCGGCAACGGCGACGATTGACTGCCGGCAGCCAGCATCCCATGGGGCGGGCCGGCGGATCCGGATCGTCGCCCCGGGGCCGCCGGAACCGACAAGCGAGAGCAGCGATGACCTACGACTTTCCCGGACGATTTCCGGCGCGCCGGATGCGCCGCATGCGCCGCGACGATTTCTCGCGCCGGCTGATGCGTGAGCACCGGCTGACCGCGGACGACCTCATCTACCCGGTGTTCGTGCTCGACGGCGCGCGGCGCGAGGAGCCGGTCGGATCGCTGCCCGGCGTTTCGCGCAAGAGCCTCGACCTGCTGTTCGCCGATGCCGAGCGCTGCGTCGCGCTGGGCGTGCCGGCGATGGCGCTGTTTCCGGTGATACCGGCCGAGCAGAAGTCGCTGGACGCCGCCGAGGCCTGGCGTGCCGAGGGGCTGGTGCCGCGCGCGGTACGGGCGCTGAAGGAGCGCTTCCCCGACCTCGGCATCGTCACCGACGTCGCGCTCGATCCCTACACCAGTCACGGCCAGGACGGCCTGATCGACGCCACCGGCTACGTGGTCAACGACGAGACGGTGGTCGCGCTGGTCAGGCAGGCCTGTTGCCACGCCGAGGCGGGTGTCGACATCGTCGCCCCGTCGGACATGATGGACGGGCGCATCGGCGCCATCCGCGCCGCGCTCGACCGCAGCGGCTGGCAGCGGACGCGGATTCTCGCCTACGCGGCGAAGTACGCCTCGTCGTTCTACGGGCCCTTCCGCGACGCCGTCGGCTCGGCCGGCAACCTCGGCGGCGGCAACAAGTACACCTACCAGATGGACCCGGCGAATTCCGACGAGGCGCTGCGGGAGGTGGCGCAGGACCTCGACGAAGGGGCCGACATGGTGATGGTGAAGCCGGGCCTGCCGTATCTCGACATCGTTCGTCGCGTGAAGGACGCGTTCGGCGCCCCGACCGCGGTCTACCAGGTGTCCGGCGAGTACGCGATGCTGAAGGCCGCGGCGGCCAACGGCTGGCTCGACGAGCGCGCCTGCGTGCTCGAGTCGCTGCTGGCGTTCAAGCGGGCGGGCGCGGACGCGATCCTCACCTACTTCGCGCTCGCGGCGGCCGGCTGGCTCGCCGAAGCGCGGCGCTGAGGCTTCAGGGGGCGTCGAGCAGCGCGGCGACCGCCGCCGCGTCGAGCCGCAGCGTGGCGTCCTGGCGCGGCCGCTGGCGGCGCTCGTTGGGCGTGAGGATCTCCAGCCGGACCGCGAGGTCGCGCTCGCCGAGCAGCAGCACGGCGCCGTCTTCCGCCCGGTTGCCGCCGGCGGCCCGGTAGCCGATTCCGCGTCCGGCCAGGAACAGCTCCACCGCCTTCGGGTCGTCGGCGACGATCTCGATGCGGACGTCGCTGTGGGCGCTCGCCCAGCCGGCGGCGACGCCGCCGACGAGCAGCGGCGCCCAGGCGCCCAGGCGCTGCATCCATTCGCGCGCGCACAGCCGCTGGGCGCGCAGCGCCCGCCGGTGCGCCTCGCCGCCGAACAGCGCCTGGTACTCGGCCAGCGCCGCCTCGATCTCTTCGTTGGAAGGAAACGGCGCGGAATCCGGCAGCATCAACTGCCGTGCCGCCTTGCGCTTGGCCAGCGCCCAGTCGTTGAGTCCGTGTTCGACGATCAGACGCGCGGCCGCGTGGGCGATTCGCGCCCGATCCTGCCGGCCGTGCTCGGCCCGCGGGCCCGCGGCCGCACCGTCGCGGCGGCGGCCGGCGGCCGGCCGTTCGTCGCGCTCGCGCATCAGCGCCTCGCCGGTCGGGGGAGCAGCGTGCGCACCGGTGTCAGAAGAGCTGCTCGCGGATGTCCCGGCCGGGTTGTCCCGGGGTCGCGGGGTGGGTGAGACTGTCGTCACGGCTGCGCGGAGGGAACTCGGCGAGGAAGTACTCACTTATCGTTCCGGACTCGTCGCGCAGGCCGGTGTCGGCGTTGATCCGGACGGCGACGATGCCGTCGGGGACCGGCAGCGTGGTTTCGGGGGTTCCCTTCAACGCCTTCTGCATGTAGCCGATCCAGATCGGCAGTGCCGCCACGCCGCCGGTCTCGTTGGTGCCCAGCGACTTCGGCTGGTCGTAGCCGATCCAGGCGACCCCCACCAGCGCCGCGTTGTAACCGCAGAACCAGGCGTCGACGTTCTCGTTGGTGGTGCCGGTCTTGCCGGCGAGGTCGCGCCGGCCCAGCGACAGGGCCCGGGCGCCCGTCCCGTGGGCGATCACGTCCTTCAGCAGCGAGGTCATGAGAAAGGCGTTGCGCGGGTCGAGCGCCCGCTCGGCATTCTCGCCGGCGACCTCCGGCGTCGCCTCGGACAGCACGTTGCCCTTGCCGTCGACGACCTTGGCGATCAGGAACGGCGTCACGCGGTGGCCGCCGTTGGCCAGGATCGCGTAGGCGGCGACCATCTGCATCGGCGTCACCGATCCGGCGCCGAGGCCCATGGTGAGGAAGGGCGGGTGGAGCTTCGGGTCGAAGCCGAACCGGGCGATGTAGTCCTGCGCGTACTGGGGGCCGATCGCCTGCAGCACGCGCACGGTCACCAGGTTCTTCGATTTCGCGAGCGCCGTGCGCACCCGCATCGGGCCTTCGAACTTGGCGTCGTAGTTCTTGGGCTCCCAGTCCTCGCCGCCGGCCTTGTCGGCGGGGACATAGAACGGCGCGTCGTTGACGACGGTCGCCGGCGTGAAGCCCTTTTCCAGCGCCGCCGAGTAGATGAACGGCTTGAAGCTCGACCCGGGCTGCCGCTGCGCCTGGGTGACGTGATTGAACTTGTTGCGCTCGAAGTCGAAGCCGCCGACCAGCGAGACGATCGCGCCGTCCCGGGGCCGCATCGATACGAACGCCGCTTCGGCGGTCGGCAGCTGGGTGATGGTCCAGCGCGACTTGTCGTCCCGGGCGAGCCGGATCAGCGCCCCGCGCCGAAGCCGCGTCGCCGGGGCGGCCTTGTCGCCCAGCGCCCGCGCGACGAAGCGCAGCCCGTCGCCGGTGACCTTGACGGACTCTCCGTCGCTCAGGACGGCCTCGACCTCGGTCGGGCTGGCGGCCAGCACGACGGCCGGCAGCAATCCGTCGCTGTCGACGGCCTCCTGGAACGCCTTTTCGAGCGCCGCCTCGAGCTCGGCCGGGGTCTCCGGCAGGTTCACCAGCGACTCCGGCCCGCGGTAGCCGTGCCGACGGTCGTAATCGAGCACTCCCCGACGCAGAGCGGCATATGCCGCCTCCTGGTCGGCCTTCCGGATCGTGGTGTAGACGGTCAGTCCGCGCGTGTAGGCGTCCTCGCCGTAGGCCTCGAACACGACCTGGCGGGCCATCTCGGCGACGAACTCGCCGTGGGTCGGCATCGTCTCGCGCAGACCCTGGCGAACGGCAAGTGGCGCGATTTGTGCTTCTTTGTACTGAACATCTGTCAAGAAACGAAGATCGTGCATCCTGCGCAGCACGTACAACTGCCGAGTCTTGGCCCGTTTGGGGTTGGTGATCGGGTTGAACGCCGACGGCGCCTTGGGCAGGCCCGCGAGCATCGCCGCCTCGGCCGGGGAGACGTCCTTCAGCGGCTTGCCGAAGTAGATCTGCGCCGCCGCGGCGAACCCGTAGGCGCGCTGCCCGAGAAAGATCTGGTTGAGATAAAGCTGCAGAATCTCGTCCTTGGACAGGTTTGCCTCGATCTTCCATGCAAGCAGCACTTCGCGCAGCTTCCGCGTGACCGTCTTCTCGCGCGTCAGGAAGAAATTGCGCGCCACCTGCATGGTGATCGTGCCGGCGCCCTGCTGCGTCCCGCTGGCGAGGTTGGTCGCGGCGGCACGGAACACGCTGATGTAGTCGACGCCCCCGTGGGAGTAGAAGCGCTCGTCCTCCGCCGCCAGGATCGCCTGTTTCATCACCGGGGGCACTTCGGCGATGCTGACCACGGCGCGCCGCTCCTCGCCGAACTCGCCCAGCGGCTCGCCCTCGACGGTGACCACCCGCAGCGGGATCTTGGGCTGGTAGTCGGTCAGGGTCTCGAGCGACGGCAGCGTCGGGTAGAGCAGCACCAGGACGAATCCGCCCAGCAGCCCGCCGACCACCGCGAGGCCCAGCAGGACCGAGCCGACATAGAGTAGCCAGCGCTTTAGCATGGGGGAATAAAACTTGCCGTCCGGGACGGGAATGTCGCGTAATTATATGCGGCCGTGCAACAAACCAACCCCGCCCGGCAAAACAAATTGACAAGCTTCATAGTTGCTGCCAACCTTTAATGTAAATTATCAGCATTGTGCACAAGGCTGCCATGCTCGCTGAAAAACTCGGTCCGGTCATGGACCTGTTCAAGACCAAGGTCTCGTCGCTGATCGGCGTCGACATCAGCTCGTCGTCGATCAAGCTGGTCGAGCTCGCCGACGCCGGCAAGGGCGCCTTTCGTCTCGAGCGCTATGCGATCGAGCCGCTGCCCAAGGACGTCGTGGCGGACGGCAACATCGCCAACCTGGACCAGGTCAGCGACGCCCTGAAGCGCGCCTGGAAGCGGCTGGGATCGCGCCACCGCGGCGTGGCGCTGGCGCTGCCGGCGGCGATGGTGATCACCAAGAAGATCATCGTCCCCTCCGGGCAGAAGGAAGAAGAGCTCGAGCTGATGGTCGAGGCCGAGGCCAACCAGTACATTCCCTTCGCGCTGGACGAGGTCAATCTCGACTTCCAGATCCTCGGACCGGCGCCCAACAACCCGGACGAGGTCGAGGTGCTGATCGCCGCGTCGCGCAAGGAAAAGGTCGAGGACCGGGTCGCGATCGCCGAGGCGGCCGGGCTGAAGCCGCGGGTGATGGACGTCGAATCCTATGCCACCCAGGAGGCCTTCAAGCTCATCGCGCCGTCGCTCCCGGCCAACGGCCGCGACCAGAACATCGCCCTGCTCGATATTGGTGCGCACGTCACCCACTTTTATGTACTGCGCAACAATCAATTCCTGTTCTCCCGCGACCAGGCGTTCGGCGGCAACCAGCTGACCCACGACATCCAGCGTTCCTTCAACCTCTCGCCCGAAGAGGCCGAGTCGGCGAAGAAGAACCAGGGTCTGCCCGAGAATTATGACGCCGACGTGCTCCAGCCGTTCATGGAAACCCTGGCGCTGGAGGTGACGCGGGCGCTGCAGTTCTTCTTCACCTCGACATCCTACAGCCAGGTCGACCAGGTGATCCTGGCCGGGGGCTGTGCGCTGCTGCCCGGGCTCGACGAACTGGTCGCCAAGCGGGCGGGGGTCCCGACGCTGGTCGCCAACCCCTTCGCCAGCATGACCGCGTCCGAGCGCATCCGGCCGCGGCAGCTCGCGCAGGACGCGCCGCTGCTGCTGGTCGCCTGCGGCCTCGCCCTCCGGAGCTTCGAATGAGCGCCGGCGCCGTCCGCATCAACCTGCTGCCCCACCGCGAGCAGAAGCGCGCGGCGCGGCAGCGCCAGTTCATCTCGCTCGCCATCAGCCTGGCGATCCTCGGTGTCGCGTTCATCGGCCTGGTGCACATGTACTTCGCCAGCCGCATCGAAAACCAGAACAGCCGCAACGCGCTGCTCAAGACCGAGATCACCAAGCTCGACGAGCAGATCCGCGAAATCGACAAGCTGCGCGAGCAGACGCAGGCGCTGCTGGCCCGCAAGCAGGTGGTCGAGACGCTGCAGACCAACCGCACCGAGGCCGTCCACCTGCTCGACCAGCTGGTCCGCCAGCTGCCCGACGGCATCTACCTGCGGTCGGTGCGGCAGCAGGGACCGAGGGTGACGCTGATCGGCTACGCGCAGTCCAACGCCCGCGTGTCGACGCTGATGCGCAGCATCGAGTCGTCGCCGTGGCTGACGCTGCCCGAGCTGGTCGAGATCAAGTCGGTCCCCGTGCCGGGCGCGCAGGGCCGTGAAGCCGCACCGCGCATCAGCGAGTTCACGCTCAACCTGCAGGTCAAGCGCGCCGCGCTGCCGGACGAGGGCGCCGCCTCGCCGGCGGCGGCGAAAGCGGGCGCGGCGAAGCCGGGCGCGCCGGCCCCGGCCTCCCCCGCCCCCGCCGCCGCGAAGGGAGCCAAGGCATGAATCTCGACGACCTCCGCCGGCTCAACATCCGCGACGTCGGCAACTGGCCGCTGTGGCCGAAGGTGGGCGTGCTGGCGATCCTGTTCCTCGTCATCGTGGCTGCCGGCGCCTACTTCGACTGGATGGACCAGTACGAGGCGCTCGCCAAGGTCGAGGCCGAGGAGCAGACGCTCCGCGAGCAGTACGCCGAGAAGAAGAACAAGGCGATCAACTACGACCTCTATCGCCAGCAGCTGGCGGAGATCGAGCTGTCGTTCGGCGCGCTGCTGAAGCAGCTGCCCAACAAGTCCGAGATGGACGCGCTCTTGACCGACATCAACCAGGCGGGGCTGGGTCGCGGGCTCGCGTTCGAGCTGTTCAAGCCGGCCGCGACGGAGCGGATGGCCGAGTTCTACGCCGAGCTGCCGATCACCATCAAGATCACCGGCAACTACCACGACATGGGCGCCTTCGCGAGCGACGTCGCGCAGCTGCCCCGCATCGTCACGCTGAACGACGTCGCGATCGCCAACGACAAGGGCGTGCTGACGCTGGACGCGGTGGCCAAGACCTACCGCTACCTCGACGAGGAAGAAGTCGCCAAGCAGCGCCGCCTCGCCAAGGAAGCCAAGGAGAAAGGCAAGAAATGAGATCGTGGCTGGCGCTGGCGGTGGGCGCGGGTCTTGTGCTCGCGGGATGCGGTGGCGACAGCCATCAGGACCTGCGGGCGTGGATGGCCGAGCAGGGCAAGGGCGGCAAGGGGCGGCTCGATCCGCTGCCCCAGGTCAAGCCCTACGAACCGTTCGCGTACAACGCCTTCGACCTGCCCGACCCCTTCAAGCCGCGCAAGATCGAGCCGGCGAAGGGCACGAGCAAGCTGGCGCCGGACCTCAACCGGCGCAAGGAGCCGCTCGAGGCCTATCCGCTCGAGTCGCTCAACATGGTCGGCACGCTGCAGAAGGACAAGACGATCTACGCGCTCGTGCGCACGCCGGACAAGGACCTGTACCAGGTCCGTGCCGGCAACCACATGGGCCAGAACTACGGCGTCATCATCGGTGTCGCCGACGGCGAGGTCAGGCTCAAGGAACTGGTGCAGGATGGGGCAGGCGACTGGACCGAGCGGTCCAGCACGCTGCAGCTGATCCAGGCCGATACGAAGAAATAGGAGCGGAGAAGATGAGCGCGTTCGTTTGGCTTGACAACTTCGCGGCCCGGGGGCGCATCGCCCGGGGCGCGTGGGCCACCTTCGCCGCGCTGCTGGCGCTGGTGGCGTCCGGCGTGGCGTTCGCGCAGGTCGCGAACTCCATCGACGCCCTCGCCGTGTCGAAAGGCACGTCGGGGAACACCATCGTCAAGTTCACGCTGAAGGCGCCGCCGGCGAACCCGCCCGCCGGCTTCGCGATCGCCAGTCCGGCGCGCATCGCGCTCGATTTTCTCGACACCGGCAACGGCCTCGGGGCGACGCAGCGCGTGATCGACGACGCGTCGCTGCGCAGCCTCAACGTGATCCAGGCCGGCAACCGGACCCGCGTGGTGCTCAATCTCAACCGCCCGCAGACCTTCTCGACCGCGGTCGAGGGCAACACCGTGCTGGTCACGCTGTTCGACCAGAGCGAGCAGCTCGACGCGAAGACGCAGGTGGTGCAGCGCTTCGCCGAGTCGCGGCCCGGCGACGTGCAGCACACGCTGCGCGACATCGACTTCCGCCGCGGCAAGAACGGCGAGGGCCGGATCATCGTCGACCTGTCCGACAACGCCACCGGCATCGACATCCGGCAGCAGGGCAAGTCGCTGATCGTCGATTTCCTCCGCACCAACCTGCCGCGCAACCTCGAGCGCCGGCTCGACGTGCAGGATTTCGGCACGCCGGTCACCACCGTCGACACCGTCAACCAGGGTGGCAACGCGCGGATGATCATCGAGCCGAAGGGCCTCTGGGAGCACTCGGCGTACCAGACCGACAACCGGTTCATCATCGAGGTCAAGCCGATCCAGGAAGACCCGAACCGGCTGATCCAGGGTTCGCGCCAGGGCTACAAGGGCGAGCGGCTGTCGCTCAACTTCCAGAACGTCGAGGTCCGCGCGGTGCTGCAGGTGATCGCCGACTTCACGGGGCTCAACATCATCACCAGCGACACCGTGCAGGGCAGCCTCACGCTGCGCCTCAAGGACATCCCCTGGGACCAGGCGCTGGACATCATCATGCAGACCAAGGGCCTCGACATGCGCAAGAACGGCAGCGTCGTGCTGATCGCCCCGCGCGAAGAGCTCGCCCTGAAGGAGAAGCAGCAGCTCGAATCGCAGATCCAGATCAGCGACCTCGAGCCGATCCTCTCCGAGTCGTTCCAGCTCAACTACATGAAGGCGCAGGACCTGCTCAACCTGATCACGTCCAACCGGCAGCAGCAGTTCGGCGCGGGCGCCGGGCAGACGGCGACCACCGGCGGCCAGGGCTCGATCATCTCCAGGCGCGGGGTCGCGATGGTCGATCCCCGCTCCAACATCCTGTTCGTGCAGGACACCGCCTCGCGGCTCGAGGAAATCCGCAAGATCATCCGCCAGATCGACACCGCGGTGCGCCAGGTGCTGATCGAGGCGCGCATCGTCGTCGCCGGCGACAAGTTCAGCAAGCAGCTCGGCGTGCGCCTGGGCCTGCAGACCGGCTTCACGCTCAACCGCAAGTACGCCGGCGGCTTCGGCGGCAATCTCAACACCCAGCCGGTCGTCAAGCTCGAGGGCGACCGCCTGGTCCGCGAGACGCGCACGCAGACGCCGTTCGAGCTCGCGTCGGGGCTCGCCTCCGCCGGCTACTCCGACTCGCCGCAGCTCAACGTCAACCTGCCCGTGTCCAACCCCGCCGGCCAGCTGGCGCTGACGCTGATCAATCTCGGCAGCGGCAACCTCGTCAACCTCGAGCTCTCGGCGCTCGAGTCCGACGGGCGCGGCAAGGTGGTGTCGAGCCCGCGCGTGGTCACCCAGGACAACCAGAAGGCGCGGATCGAGCAGGGCACCGAGATCCCGTACGTCACGCCGGGCTCGGCCAACTCGCCGGCGACCGTCCAGTTCAAGAAGGCGGTGCTGCTGCTCGACGTCGTGCCGCAGATCACGCCGGACAACCGGATCATCATGACGGTCGAGATCCGCAAGGACTCGGTGGGCCAGTACGTGCAGCTCGGCGGCGGGTTCCAGGTGCCGTCGATCGACACCAAGAACGTGACCACGCAGATCGCCGTCAACAACGGCGACACCGCGGTCATCGGCGGCATCTACGAGGAAGTCATCAACAACGACGTCACGAAGGTGCCGTTCCTCGGCGATCTGCCGGTGGTGGGCTGGGCGTTCAAGCTGCAGGGGCGCACCAGCGAGAAGACCGAACTGCTGATCTTCCTCACTCCGCGCGTCGTCAAGGACACCGTCAGCGCGGTCAAGTGACGCGTCCCGGACGGCCGCGCGCCGCGCGCTCGGCGCGCGATTCGGCGCCCGGTTGATTTCGACTACAATGCCCCGGTGCAGCTGCATCGGGGCAATCTGTTTCTGGTCGGCCTTCCCGGAGCGGGAAAGACGACGCTCGGGCGGCAGCTCGCGCGGCGGCTGGGCAAGGCCTTCGTCGACGCCGACGTCGAGCTCGAGCAGCGCCTCGGCGTGTCGATCCCGACGATCTTCGAAATCGAGGGCGAGGCGAGTTTTCGCGACCGCGAACAGGCGGTGCTCGCCGATCTCGCCGCACGCACCGGCATCGTCCTCGCCACCGGCGGCGGCGTGGTCCTGCGCCCCGCCAACCGCGAGCAGCTGAAGGCCAACGGCACCGTGGTGTACATCCACGCCGAGCCGCCGATGCTTTGGGAGCGCACGCGCCGCAGCCGGCACCGCCCGCTGCTCAACAACACCACCGACCAGCTGGGCCGCCTGGTCGAGCTGTACGGCATTCGCGATGCGCTCTACCGCGAAGTCGCCGACCTCGTCATCGAGTCGGAGCGCGACGCGATCGCGCGCTTCGCCCAGAGCCTGGACGCCGGCCCGCCGGTCGCCTGCCCGTCATGACCCCGTTGAACGTCGCGCTCGGCGAGCGCAGCTATCCCATCGACATCGGCGCCGGCCTGCTCGACCGGGCCGGCGAGCTCCTCGGTCCGCGCATCGCCTCGCGCCGCGCGATCATCGTGTCGAATCCGGTGGTCGCCGGACACTGGCTCGCGCCGCTGCGCGCCAGCCTCGCGCGCGCCGGCATCGACGCGCAGGTCGTGCTGATCCCCGACGGCGAGGCGCACAAGAGCTGGGACACGCTGCACGACCTCCTGACGCGGCTGCTCGAGCTGCAGGCCGAGCGCTCGACGACGCTGGTCGCACTGGGCGGCGGCGTGGTCGGCGACATCGCGGGCTTCGCCGCGGCGATCTACCAGCGCGGGATGCGCTTCGTGCAGATTCCGACGACGCTGCTGGCGCAGGTCGATTCCTCGGTCGGCGGCAAGACCGCGGTCAACCACCCGCTGGGCAAGAACATGATCGGCGCGTTCCACCAGCCCGATGCCGTGCTGATCGACCCCGATTGCCTGCGCACGCTGCCGGCGCGCGAAGTCGCCGCCGGGCTGGCCGAGGTCATCAAGTACGGCGCGATCCGCGACGCCGCGTTCTTCGGCTGGCTCGAGGGTCACGTCGACCGGTTGCTGGCGCGGGATCCGGCGGCGCTCGAGGAGGCGATCGCGGTGAGCTGCCGGATCAAGGCCGGGATCGTCGCCGTCGACGAGCGCGAGTCGGGCGAGCGGGCGCTGCTCAACTTCGGCCACACCTTCGGCCACGCGATCGAGGCGGCGCAGGGCTACGGCAACTGGCTGCACGGCGAGGCCGTTGCCGCCGGGATGGCGATCGCGGCCCGGCTCTCGCAACGCCGCGGAGCGCTGGCCGCGGGCGATACCGCGCGTCTGGTCGACCTGCTGCAACGGTCCGGCCTGCCGGTCGCCGCGCCCGCGATGCCGCTGGAGCGGTGGCTGAAGCTGATGGCGCAGGACAAGAAGGTCGCCGACGGCGCGATCCGGTTCGTGCTGCTCGAGGCGCTGGGCTGGGCGGTGATCGCCGGCGACGTCGCCAGCGACGACCTGGCGGCGGTGCTGGGCTGACGACCATCGCCTCCGGCCGGAAACGAAGACGGCGCCCGCGGGCGCCGTCTTCGCTGGTCGCGTCCGGCGGACCGCGTCAGGGGTTGCAGTTGATGACGGCGTTGAACGATTTTTGCGGCAGGCTCGAGTCGAGTACGACGATCGTCGTGCTGCCGACCTGAGTTCCGGCGCCCAGGCTCTTGTAGGGCTCCACCGAGAACGTCCCCCCCGACGAACGGACGGGCTGCGGTTCCACCGTGGCTGCAGGGTTGGTGGTGCTGACGCCATAGGGCGCGGTCCCGCCCACGACGACGAACTGGAACTTCGAACTGTTGGTGCAACCCGTCGTGGTGACCGTGCTCGGCTGCACCGAGAGATCGGCCACGGGCACCACCGGGCGGTCATCCTCGCCCGGCAGGTTCTCGAGCAGCGCGGTCGTCTGCTTGCCGGCGGCGTCGGCAATGATGAAGGTCAGCGGATCGACGCAGGCGCCGTTGGTGATGGCGCTGAAACGGCCGCCGCTGGCCGGGACCGTCGGGTTGAGAAGGCTCACCGCGGCCGGGAACGTCGACGAGACGCGGTAGGGCGGGTTGCCGCCGTAGATGTAATAGTCGACCTGGAAACCGGCGCTGCACTCGTTCTTGTACGCGCCGGTGATCGTGGCCTTCGCCGGGATGACGGTGATCGCCGACGTCGTGGAGCTGCTGACGATGGTGAAGTTGCCGGTGACCTGCTGGCCGGTCGTGAGGTCGGTGGCGCGGATCTGCGCCGGTTGCGTGGTTGCATCGGCCGCCGACTGGATGCCGACCCGCGCCACGCCGCTGGCGTCGGTGACGACGGTGAGGGTCTGCGCGAGCGGTGCCGCCGGGCTCGCCGTCTGGATCGCGAACGGCCCGTAGACCACGTCGAACTTGACCTGGCGGCCCGCCAGCGGCGCGCCGGCGACGCCCTTGGCGGCGACCGACGCCGTGCCGGTGGACCCCGAGCAGAGGTTCGCACTGCCGCACTCGGGACCGCTCGCCAGCACCGTCAGCCCGGTGAACAGCGGCGCGGGGCGCACGACGACGGTGACCGGGACCGACTGCCCGCCGGAATCCTGGATGGTGATCGCCGCGGTGACGTCGGCTTCGGTCGCGTTGGCGAGGAGGACGACCTGGTTGCCCGGCACATTGGTGGCGACGGGCAGCACCGCCGGGTTGCTGGAGTAGGCACGATACGGTGTCGTTCCGCCGGCGATCGTCAGCGTCGCGGGCGTACCGGGGTAGACGGTGGCCGACGGCGGCAGGATCGACAGCGGCGCCGGAACCGTCGGGCCCGGCGCATACGGGTTGTTGGGCGCGCCGCTGCCGCCGCCACAGCCCGCGAGGACGAACGTCCCGGCCAGGGCGGCCAAGACGGCAAACGGTCGAATCCAAGCGCCGAACGGGCGGGTACGCGTCATGTCGGTGGTCCTGATGATGTTGTCCTAAATTTGCTTGCGCGAAGTGGCCGATTTGGGCGTTACAACAAGCATCTAGCCAATTTTGTTGAGATTAAAGCCTAAGAAGCGCCCCAGTGCAAGTGCTTTGCCTCGGCGGAACCGACCGCCTGGCGGAAGTGTTGCAAGTCGGGCGAGGGCGGCGTCGCTTCGGCTTGCCGCATTGCAGCACCGACGCTAGTATTGATGGGTTTCGCCCTTGCTCGGCGAGACTCGTGTCGGTCGGCGCTTCCGCGCCGCCGGCGGCCTTCCCCATCACGACGGCGAGGTTCAACGTGGCAGCAGGATCCGTGGGTCAACACTACATGCCGCCGGCGCGTCAGGGTCTGTACGATCCGGCCAACGAGCACGACGCTTGCGGGCTCGGCTTCATCGCCCACATCAAGGGCCAGAAGACGCACGCGATCGTCAATCAGGCGCTGCTGATACTCCGGAACCTCACCCACCGCGGCGCGACCGGCGCCGACCCGCTGCAGGGCGACGGCGCCGGCATCCTGATCCAGCTGCCGGACGCGTTCCTGCGCCGCGCCTGCGGGCGGCAGGGTCTCACCCTTCCCGCCGTCGGGCAGTACGGCGTGGGCATGGTCTTCCTGCCGAAGGAGCCGGCGTCGCGGATGGCCTGCGAGCAGGAGATCGAGCGCGCGGTCGCCGGCGAAGGGCAGATCCTGCTCGGCTGGCGCGACGTGCCGACGGACAACAGCGGCCTGTCGGAGCGGACCAAGGAGGTCGAGCCGATCATCCGCCAGGTGTTCATCGCCCGCGGCAGCAACGCCATGGACCAGGACGCGCTGGAGCGCAAGCTCTACATCATCCGCAAGAAGTCCGGCCACGCGATCCAGGCGCTGAAGCTGCGCCACGGCAAGGAGTTCTACGTCCCGTCGATGTCGTCGCGGACGCTCGTCTACAAGGGGATGCTGCTCGCGCACCAGGTCGGCGAGTACTTCCTCGACCTGCGCGACGAGTCGATGGTGTCCGCGCTGGCGATGGTGCACCAGCGCTTCTCGACCAACACCTTCCCCACCTGGGACCTCGCGCATCCGTTCCGCATCGTCTGCCACAACGGCGAGATCAACACGCTGCGCGGCAACGTCAACTGGATCCGCGCGCGCCAGCACGGCATCGCGAGCACGGTGCTCGGCGACGACCTCGACAAGATCTGGCCGCTGATCTACGACGGCCAGTCCGACTCGGCCTCGTTCGACAACGCCATCGAGCTGCTGGTGATGGGCGGCTACCCGCTGTCGCACGCGATGATGCTGATGATCCCCGAGGCCTGGTCCGGCAATCCGCTGATGGACGAGGACCGGCGCGCGTTCTACGAGTACCACGCCGCGCTGATGGAGCCCTGGGACGGCCCGGCCGCGATGGCCTTCACCGACGGCCGCCAGATCGGCGCGACGCTCGACCGCAACGGGCTGCGCCCCGCGCGCTTCGTCGTCACCGACGACGACTACATCGTGATGGCCTCCGAGGTCGGCGTGCTCGACATCCCCGAGCGCAAGATCGTCAAGAAGTGGCGCCTGCAGCCGGGCAAGATGCTGCTCGTCGACATGGAGCAGGGCCGGATCATCGACGACGACGAACTGAAGCGCACGCTGGCCACGTCCAGGCCCTACCGGCAGTGGATCGAGCGCTCGCGCGTCGCGCTCGACCAGCTGCCCGACCCGGCGCCGCCGCAGCCTTCCGAGGTGCCGCTGCTCGACCGGCAGCAGGCGTTCGGCTACACGCAGGAGGACCTCAAGGTCATCCTCGCGCCGATGGCGCAGGCGGGCGAGGAGCCGACGGGCTCGATGGGCAACGACGCCGCGCTGCCCGTGCTGTCGTCGCGGCCGAAGACGCTGTACAGCTACTTCAAGCAGCTGTTCGCGCAGGTGACCAACCCGCCGATCGACCCGATCCGCGAAGAGCTCGTGATGTCGCTGGTCACCTTCATCGGCCCGCGGCCGAACCTGCTCGCCGTCGACCTCGCCGTCGACGGCACGCCGCCGATGCGTCTCGAGGCGCAGCAGCCGGTGCTCACCTGCGACGCGATGGAGAAGATCCGCCACATCGGCCTGTTCAGCGGCGGAGCGTTCAAGGCCTACGAGCTCCGCATCTGCTATCCGGCGTCCTGGGGCGGCGACGGCATGGAGGCGGCGATCGCGTCGCTGTCCGCCGAGGCCGAGGACGCGATCCACCTCGGCTACAACATCCTGATCGTCTCCGACCGCAAGGTGTCGGCCGGGCTGCTGCCGATCCCGGCGCTGCTCGCGACGGCCGCCGTCCACCAGCACCTCGTGCGCAAGGGCCTGCGCACCAGCACCGGCCTCGTCGTCGAGACCGGCTCGGCGCGCGAGGTCCACCACTTCGCGCTGCTGGCGGGCTACGGCGCCGAGGCGATCCACCCCTACCTCGCGCTGGAGACGCTGAAGACGCTGCCCGCCGGGGTGCCCGAGGTCTCCGCCTACGAGACCGAGAAGCGCTACATCAAGGCGATCTGCAAGGGCCTGTACAAGGTGATGTCCAAGATGGGCATCTCGACCTACCAGTCGTACTGCGGCGCGCAGATCTTCGAGGCGGTCGGGCTGCAGCGCGAGTTCGTCGACAAGTACTTCACCGGCACCGCGAGCAACATCGAGGGCATCGGCCTGTTCGAGGTCGCCGAGGAGGCGGCGCGGCTGCACCGGCAGGCGTTCGGCGACGACCCGCTGCTGCGGAGCGCGCTCGACCCCGGCGGCGAATACCAGTACCGGATCCGCGGCGAGGACCACCTGTGGACGCCGGACTCGATCGCCAAGCTGCAGCACGCGACGCGGGCCAACAGCTATTCGACGTACAAGGAGTACGCGGCGCTGATCAACGACCAGACGCAGCGGCAGATGACGCTGCGCGGCCTGTTCGCGTTGCGCGAGGCGCCGGTGCCGGTGCCGCTGGCCGAAGTCGAGCCCGCGACCGAGATCGTCAAGCGCTTCGCGACCGGCGCGATGAGCCTGGGCTCGATCTCGACCGAGGCGCACGCGACGCTGGCGCTGGCGATGAACCGCATCGGCGGCAAGTCGAACACCGGCGAAGGCGGCGAGGACGCCCGCCGCTACATCCCCGTCGGCAAGGACGAGACGCTGCACAGCCGCATCGACGGCGTGGTCGCCGACATCCCGCTGCGCGAGGGCGACTCGCTGCGCTCGAAGATCAAGCAGGTCGCGTCGGGCCGCTTCGGCGTCACCGCCGAGTACCTCGCTTCCGCCGACCAGATCCAGATCAAGATGGCGCAGGGCGCGAAGCCCGGCGAGGGCGGGCAGCTGCCCGGGCACAAGGTCTCCGAGTACATCGCCAAGCTGCGCTTCTCGGTGCCCGGCGTCGGGCTCATCTCGCCGCCGCCGCACCACGACATCTACTCGATCGAGGACCTCGCGCAGCTCATCCACGACCTCAAGAACGCCAACCCCGCGGCGTCGATCTCGGTCAAGCTCGTCTCCGAGGTCGGTGTCGGCACCGTCGCCGCGGGCGTGGCCAAGGCGAAGTCCGACCACGTGACGATCGCCGGCCACGACGGCGGCACCGGCGCCTCGCCGCAGTCGTCGATCAAGCACGCCGGCACGCCCTGGGAGCTCGGTCTCGCCGAGACGCAGCAGACGCTGGTGCTGAACCGCCTGCGCGGGCGGATCACCGTGCAGGTCGACGGCCAGATGAAGACCGGGCGCGACGTCGTCATCGGCGCGCTGCTCGGCGCCGACGAGTTCGGCTTCGCCACGGCGCCGCTGGTGGTCGAGGGCTGCATCATGATGCGCAAGTGCCACCTCAACACCTGCCCGGTGGGCATCGCCACGCAGGATCCGGCGCTGCGCCGGAAGTTCACCGGCCAGCCGGAGCACGTCGTCAATTACTTCTTCTTCGTCGCCGAGGAGGTGCGCGAGCTGATGGCGCGGCTCGGCGTGCGCCGGTTCGACGAGCTCATCGGCCGCGCCGACCTGCTCGACACCCGCCGCGGCATCGCGCACTGGAAGGCGCGCGGCCTCGATTTCTCGCGCATCTTCTTCCAGCCCGACATGCCGGCCGACGTCGCGCGCCGGGCCTGCGAGGCGCAGGACCACGGCCTCGCGGGCGCGCTCGACCACAAGCTGATCGCGGGGGCGGCGCCGGCGCTGGACAAGCAGCAGCCGGTGCGCCTGACCAGCAGGATCCGCAACGCCAACCGCTCGGTGGGCGCGATGCTGTCGTCGGCCGTCGCCAAGCGCTACGGGCACGCGGGGCTGCCGGACGACACCATCCACATTGCCTTCGACGGCATTGCCGGACAGAGCTTCGGCGCGTTCCTCGCCCGGGGCGTCACCTTCGAGCTGCAGGGTGCCACCAACGACTACGTCGGCAAGGGCTTGTCCGGAGGGCGCGTCGTCGTCTATCCCGACCCGACCTGCCCGGCGAAGCCGGAGGAGAACATCGTCGTCGGCAACACCGTGATGTACGGCGCGATCGCCGGCGAGGCCTATTTCCGCGGCGTCGCCGGCGAGCGCTTCTGCGTCCGCAACTCGGGCGCCGCGGCGGTCGTCGAGGGCACCGGCGACCACGGCTGCGAGTACATGACCGGCGGCACCGTGGTCGTGCTCGGCCGCACCGGGCGCAACTTCGCCGCCGGCATGAGCGGCGGCATCGCCTACGTCTACGACGAGGACGGCCGTTTCGCGCTGCTCTGCAATCCGTCGATGGTCGCGCTGGAGCCGGTCCTGGCCGAGGCCGAGCAGGCGAAGGCCGAGAAGGACCTCGCCGCCGCGGGCAAGGGCCGGCTGAAGCACGTCGGGCGGCTCGACGAGCCGCTGCTGCGCGAGCTGATCGAGCGGCACCTGCGCTACACCGGCAGCACGCGCGCGCTGGCGATCCTCGACGACTGGGAGGCCGCGCGCGGTCGCTTCGTCAAGGTGTTCCCGAACGAGTACCGGCGGGCGCTGGGCGAGCTGCACGCGAAGCAGGCCGGGGCCGTACCCGCGGCGGCGGCGAAGCACAAGGAGGCGGCCTGATGGGCAAGATCACCGGCTTCATGGAATTGCAGCGCATCCAGGAAGTGGCGCTGCCGACGACCGAGCGGGTGCGCAACTACCGCGAGTTCGTGCTCGCGCTGAAGGACGACGAGGCGGCCAACCAGGGCGCGCGCTGCATGGACTGCGGCATCCCCTTCTGCCAGACCGGGTGCCCGGTCAACAACGTCATCCCCGACTGGAACGACCTCGTCTACCGCCGCGACTGGCGCGCCGCGCTGGACGTGCTGCACTCGACCAACAACTTCCCCGAGTTCACCGGTCGGGTGTGCCCCGCGCCCTGCGAGGCGGCGTGCACGCTCAACATCAACAACGACGCGGTGGGCATCAAGTCGATCGAGCACTTCATCATCGACAAGGGATGGGAGGAGGGCTGGGTGTTGCCGCAGCCGCCGGCGAAGAAGACGGGGCGTCGCGTCGCGGTGATCGGGTCCGGGCCGGCGGGGCTCGCCTGCGCGCAGCAGCTGGCGCGCGCCGGACACGCGGTCGTCGTGTTCGAGAAGGCCGATCGCATCGGCGGGCTGCTCCGTTACGGCATCCCCGACTTCAAGATGGAGAAGCACCTCATCGACCGGCGGATGGCGCAGATGTCGGTCGAAGGGGTCGAGTTCCGCCCCAACGTCCACGTCGGCGTCGACATGCCGGCAGCGAGCGTGCTCGCCGAGTACGACGCGGTCGTCGTCTCCGGCGGCGCCGAGGCGCCGCGCGACCTGCCGGTGCCGGGGCGCGAGCTCGCCGGCGTGCACTTCGCGATGGAGTTCCTGCCGCAGCAGAACCGGGTCGTCGCCGGCGACGTCGTGCCGGCGCAGCTCACCGCGACCGGCAGGCACGTGGTCGTCATCGGCGGCGGGGACACCGGTTCCGACTGCGTCGGCACGTCGAACCGCCAGGGCGCGAAATCGGTCACGCAGTTCGAGCTCCTGCCGCAGCCGCCGGAGCGCGAGAACAAGGAAATGGTCTGGCCTTACTGGCCGGTGAAGCTGCGCACCTCGTCGTCGCACGAGGAGGGCTGCCAGCGCGACTGGGCGGTCGCGACCAAGCGCTTCGAGGGCCGCCAGGGCAAGGTCGAGAAGCTGGTCGCGGTTCGCGTCGAGTGGCAGAAGGGCGCCGACGGCCAGACCCGGATGGTCGAGATGCCCGGATCCGAGTTCGAGCTCGCGGCCGACCTCGTGCTGCTGGCGATGGGCTTCGTCAGCCCGGTGCAGGGCGGGCTGCTGGCGCAGCTCGGCGTCGCCTGCGACGCGCGCAGCAACGTGCGCGCGAACACCGACGACTACCGCACCAGCGTCGACGGCGTGTTCGCGGCCGGCGACATGCGCCGTGGCCAGTCGCTGGTCGTCTGGGCGATTCGCGAAGGACGGCAGTGCGCTCGTGCCGTCGACCTGTTCCTGATGGGCAGTTCGCTGCTCCCGCGCTGAAGCACGCGGCGCCCACCGCATCGACCCGCGGCGACGTGCTCGCCGCGGTTTTTTTTGGTATCCGCCCATGAGCGCCTCGACCCGACCCCTCGCCAACGACGTCTTCCTGCGGGCGCTGCGGCGCGAGCCGGTGCCGTACACGCCGGTGTGGCTGATGCGCCAGGCCGGGCGCTACCTGCCCGAGTACAACGCCACGCGCGCGCGCGCCGGCAGCTTCCTCGCGCTGGCCAAGACGCCGGCGCTCGCGACCGAGGTGACGCTGCAGCCGCTCGACCGCTTTCCGCTCGACGCGGCGATCCTGTTCTCGGACATCCTGACCGTGCCCGACGCGATGGGCCTGGGGCTGTACTTCGCCGAGGGCGAAGGCCCGCGCTTCGAGCGCACGACCGCGGACGAGGCGTCGATCGCGGCGCTGGCGGTGCCGGACATGGCCCGTCTGCGCTACGTCTTCGACGCGGTCGCTTCGATCAGGACCGCGCTCGCCGGGCGGGTGCCGCTGATCGGCTTCTCCGGCAGCCCGTTCACGCTGGCCTGCTACATGATCGAAGGCGGCGGCAGCGGCGCCGACTTCGCGACCGTGCGCAAGCTCGCCTACGCGCGGCCCGACCTGATGCAGCGGATCATCGACGTGAACGCCGAGGCGGTGGCGTTGTACCTCGACGCGCAGATCGCCGCCGGCGCCGATGCGGTGATGGTCTTCGACACCTGGGGCGGCCTGCTGTCCGCGGCGGCCTATCGGCGCTGGTCGCTGGCGTCGATGCGCGCCGTGCTGCAGCGGTTGCGCCCCGGCCCGGGCGGGCGCGCGATACCGACGATCGTCTTCACCAAGGGCGGCGGGCAGTGGCTGGACGACATCGCCGCCTGTGGCGCGGCCGCCGTCGGGCTGGACTGGACCGTCGACCTCGCCGCCGCGCGGCAGCGCGTCGGCAGCCGCGTCGCGCTGCAGGGCAATCTCGACCCGCTGGTGCTGCTGACCGATCCCGCAACCGTCGCCCGCGAGGCGGCCGCGGTGGTCGAGGCCGCCGGCCCGGCGCCGGGCCACATCTTCAACCTCGGGCACGGCATCCAGCCGACCACCCCGCCCGAGCACGTCGGCGTGCTGGTCGAGACCGTGCATCGCCGCTCGCGCGCGCTGCTCGCCGGCGCCTGATCGCGCGCGCGACCACGCACTGCCTGCAGTGCCGAGAAAGCCCTCAAAAAGGGTGTGGCAGGGCTTGACAAGCGGCCAAAACCGGCGACGATTCACCGCAGTTATGCACACGCAAATGTCAAGCGGTCACGGCGCCTCGGCCAAAGTCCGCACCCCGGGCTAGACATCTGCAAGTGGCTGAATAAATTGCAATAAAAAAAAGTGCGTCGGTGGCGCTCCCGGCGGGGACGGGGCACACGGGTCGCGGGCCGCGCTGCGAGCGGGCACTTACGCACAAAGTTATCCACATCTGCTGTGAGTCGTTGCCGCCGGGCCCATACAAATGAAGGACTTGCCCCTGCTTGCTCTGATGCGTGTTGAGGATCCTCTCGTATCCTGCGTCGATTGCGGACCGGGCGCGGGCGTGTGTTTGCCGCCGCCGTGCCGTCGGCAAGGCTAGCTGCATGGGGATCGCGCGCGTTGCGCTGCCGGTCGCCGCGCATGCGGAATTCGACTACTGGGCACCGTCGGGTCTCGGGATCGCCGTCGGTTCGGTGGTCCGCGTGCAACTCGCCCGGCGGGCGCTGGTCGGGGTCGTCGTTGCGTTGAGCGACACCAGCGAGGTCGAGACGGCGCGGCTGCAGCCGGTCACCGAGGTCGTGGCCGAGCTGCCCCCGCTGCCGGACGACCTGCTGGCGGTGGCGCGCTTCATCGCCGGCTACTACCAGGAGCCGCTCGGGCAGGTGCTGGCGCAGATGCTGCCGCCGCTGGAGAACGCGCCGGTGTCGCAGCGACGCGCCGAGGCGCTCGCCGGTCCGCTGGCGCTGACCGCGGCCGGGATGCGGGAACTGCCGCCGCGCCTGCGGCGTTCGCCGCGGCTGGCCGAACTGTTCGACCGCTGGCGCGCCGCCGCCGGCGGCGTGCTGACCGAGCTCGAGCTGCAGGCGCTGCCGCCGCGCCTGCGCACGACGCTGCGCGCCTGGCTGCAGGCGGGTTGGCTCGAGCCGGCCGCCGCCGCGCCCGACCCGGCGGCCGACGGGCCGGAACTGAACGCCGACCAGCAGCGTGCGGCGGCGGCGATCATCGCGGCCGGCGGCCGCTTCGCCCCGTTCCTGCTGCAGGGGGTCACCGGCAGCGGCAAGACGGCCGTCTACCTCGCCGCGGCGGCGGCGGTCATCGCCGGCGGCGCGCAGGCGCTGGTGCTGGTGCCGGAGATCAATCTCACGCCGCAGTTCGAGCGCCGCGTGCTCGCCGCGCTGCCCGGCCGGCGGGTGGTGACGCTGCACAGCGGACTCGCCGCCGGGGCGCGCCGCCGTCGCTGGCTCGCGGCGGCCACCGGCGTCGCCGACGTCGTGCTCGGCACCCGTCTCGCCGGCTTCGCGCCGCTGCCGCGGTTGGGCCTGATCGTCGTCGACGAGGAGCACGACCCGTCGTACAAGCAGCAGGACGTCGTCCGCTACCACGGCCGGGACGTCGCGATCTGGCGCGCGCGGCTGCGCGCCGTGCCGGTCGTCCTGGGAACCGCCACGCCGGCGCTCGAGACGCTGCGGCACGTGCAGGACGGCCGCTACGTGCGGCTGAACCTGCCGCAGCGCGCGGTCGCCGACGCCCGGCTACCGACGCTCGCGCTGGCGCCGGATCGCGGCGAGGCCGTCTACGACGGCATGGGCGCGCGACTGCTCGCGGCGATCGAGGCGCGACTCGCGCGCGGCGAGCAGTCGCTGGTGTTCATCAACCGCCGCGGCTATTCGCCGTCACTGCTGTGCGCGTCCTGCGGCTGGCAGGCCGGATGCCCGCGCTGCAGCGCGCGGCTGGTCGTGCATCGCGACGCCTTCGAGCTGCGCTGCCACCACTGCGGGCACCGCGAGCGGCTCGCGCGCGCCTGCCCGCAGTGCGGCAACGTCGACCTGCTGCCGATGGGCCACGGCACACAGCGGCTGGAGCGCGCGCTCGCCGAGCGGTTTCCGTCGGCGCGGATCGCCCGCGTCGACCGCGACAGCACGCGCCGCGAGGGAGCGTTCGCCGCGATTCGCGAGCAGGTGCACGCCGGTGACATCGACATCATGGTGGGCACGCAGATGCTGGCCAAGGGCCACGACTTTCCCCGGCTGACGCTGGTCGGCGTGCTCGGTGCCGACAACGCGCTGTACAGCGCCGATTTCCGGGCCACCGAGCGCCTGGGCGCGCTGCTCTTCCAGGTGGCCGGCCGGGCGGGACGCGCCGGGCTGCCCGGCGAGGTGATCGTGCAGACGAGCTTTCCCGAGCACCCGCTGTTCCGGGCGCTGCTGCATCACGACTACGACGACCTGGCGGCGGCGCTGATGGACGAGCGCCGCGTCGCCGGGCTGCCGCCGTTCTCGCGCCTCGCGCTGCTCACCGCCGAGGCACCGCAGCGCGAGACCGTCGACGGCTTCCTCGCCGCCGCACAGCAGGCGGGGCTCCTGCTTCGCCGCGACCTGCGGCTGGCGGTCGAGGTCTTCTCGCCGGTGGCGGCGGCGCTCGCGCGCCGAGCCGGGCAGGAGCGCGGGCAGGTGCTGGTGCGCAGCGACGAGCGGGCCGCGCTGCAGCGCTTCCTTGCCGCCTGGCGCGAGGCGATCGCGGCGCTGCCGGGGCGCCGGGTGCGCTGGGCGCTCGACGTCGATCCGATGGGCTTTGCCTGACCGCCCCCCCCCGCGGACGCTATACTTGACCCTTTTGCCGGCAAGGCCCGACCGGGCGCCCACGAAGTGACCGACCTCAAAGACCAAATCGCGGCCTGGCTCGGCGGCGGCCTCGCGGCCGTCGCGCCGGGAGAGGTCGCGCTGCCCGTGACCGTCGAACGCCCCAAGCAGGCGGCGCACGGCGATTACGCGACCAACGTGGCGCTCCAGCATGCGAGGCTGCTGAAGCGCAATCCGCGCGATTTCGCCGCGGCGCTGCTGGCCGCGCTCCCCCCGTCGCCGCTGGTCGAGCGGGCGGAGATCGCGGGCGCCGGATTCATCAACGTGTTCGTGTCGCCGGCGGCGCGGCAGGCGGTGGTGGCGCGGGTGTTCGCCGAGCGCGAGCGCTACGGCCGCAGCGATTCCCGCCGCGGCGAGCGCGCGATGGTCGAGTTCGTCTCCGCCAATCCGACCGGGCCGCTGCACGTCGGCCACGGTCGGCAGGCGGCGCTGGGCGACGCGCTGGCGGCGCTGCTCGAGTGGCAGGGCGCGACGGTCACGCGCGAGTTCTACTACAACGACGCCGGCCAGCAGATCCAGAACCTCGCGATCTCGGTGCGCGCGCGGGCGCAGGAGCTGCTGGGCGAGCACGCGACCTTTCCCGAGGACGGCTACCACGGCGAGTACATCCGCGAGCTCGCGCAGCGCTACCTCGCCGAGGTCGGGCACGATCTCGGCGACGTCGAGTCGATCCGGCGCTTCGCGGTCGCCGAGCTGCGGCGCGAGCAGGATCGCGATCTGCTGGCGTTCGGCGTGCGCTTCGACAACTACTACCTCGAGAGCTCGCTCTACGGCGACGGGCGGGTCGAGGCCACGGTCGCGCGGCTCGCGGCGTCGGGCCTGACCTACGAAGCCGAGGGCGCGCTGTGGCTGAAGACCACGCAGTTCGGCGACGACAAGGACCGCGTGATGCGCAAGTCGGACGGGGGCTACACCTATTTCGTCCCCGACGTCGCCTACCACGTCACCAAGTGGGAGCGCGGCTATGCCCGGGCGATCAACGTCCAGGGCTCCGATCACCACAGCACGATCACCCGCGTGCGCGCCGGCCTGCAGGCGGTGGGCCTCGGCATCCCGCCCGGCTATCCGGACTACGTGCTGCACAAGATGGTCACGGTGATGAAGGGCGGCGAGGAGGTCAGGATCTCCAAGCGCGCCGGCAGCTACGTGACGGTGCGCGACCTGATCGACGAGGTGGGGCGCGACGCCGTGCGCTTCTTCCTGGTGTCGCGCAAGGCCGACAGCGAGTTCACCTTCGACATCGATCTCGCCCGCTCGCAGTCCGAGGAGAATCCCGTCTACTACGTGCAGTACGCGCACGCGCGCGTGGCGTCGGTGCTGCGCCAGGCGGGCATCGCGACCGACACCGCGCTCGACGCGCTCGGCGACGCCGACGCCGGCGCGCTGCAGAGCCCGTACGAGGAAGCGCTGCTGCGCCGCCTCGCCGATTTCCCGGGCGAGATCGCGACCGCGGCGCGGGAGCTTTCGCCGCACCTGGTCACGTTCTATCTCAAGGACGTGGCCGCCGATTTCCACAGTTACTATAATGCCGAGCGGTTCCTCGTCGACGACCGCCGCCTGCAGCGCGCGCGTCTCGCGCTCGCCGCGGCGACGGGGCAGGTGATCCGCAACGGTCTTGCCGTGCTGGGCATCGGCGCGCCCGAGAAGATGTGACCGGTTCCGGGGACTTTACCGCCATGACGACGCGACGCACGACCGAGGCACCGAATCCGCGACCGGCCAGGCGCCGCGGCCGCGCGGCGGGCGGCGTGCTGGTCGGGATCTTCATCGGCCTCGTGCTCGGGCTGGCGCTGGCGGCCGGCGTCGCCTACTACTTCATGCGGGCGCCGAGCCCCTACCAGGCGCCGACCGCGGCGCCGGCGCGGGAGCCGGCACGCGAGCCCGCCAAGGTCGGCAAGAGCGAGCCGCCGGCCGGCGAGAAGCCGCGCTTCGACTTCTATCGCATCCTGCCCGGGGGCGAGGAGCCGAAGCAGCAGCCGAAAGCGGCCGAGAAGACGCCCGACAAGGCGGCGCCCGATCGCGCGACCGTCGAGCGCGCGACGCCCGAAGTTGCCGCCAAGGCCGCCAAGCCGGCCGATCGGTTCTGGCTGCAGGCGGGCTCGTTCGCCGCCGAAGCCGACGCGGAGAACCTGAAGGCGCAGCTCGCGCTGTCCGGCTGGGAGGCCGTGGTCCAGCCGGCGACGCTGCCGGACAAGGGGCTGCGCTACCGCGTGCGCGTCGGGCCGTACGACAACACCGACGAACTCAACCGCATCAAGGCCGAGCTCTCGCGCCGCGGCTTCGACGTGGCGGTGATCAAGTACTGACGGCCGCGATGCGCCCGGGCGGCGGCGCGCCGCGGGAACTCCGGTCGGCGGCAACGGACCAATAGGCGTTATGGCACTTCCCGGTCGAACGACCGCCCACCTCCCCACTCCAGGAGCACCTCCCCCATGTCATCCGTTCGCAGGATTTACCGCCTCCTGGTGCCGCTCGCCCTGTCGCTCACCGCCGCGCTGCCGCTGGCGGCGGCCGCGCAGGCACCGGCGCTGCAGGAAGGCACGCACTACCAGCGCCTCAAGACCCCGCAGCCGGTCGACAGCGGCGACAAGATCGAGGTCCTCGAGTTCTTCAGCTACGGCTGCCCGCACTGCGCCGATCTCGATCCGGTGCTGGTGGGCTGGCAGAAGGCGCTGCCGGCCGACGTGCAGTTCCGGCGCGTGCCGGTGGGATTCGGCCGCGAAGCCTGGGACAACCTCGGCAAGGCCTACTACACGCTCGAGGCGCTGGGCGTCGAAGCCCGCCTCACGCCCGAGATGTTCACCGCCATCCATCGCGGCCAGACGAACCTCGCGTCGCCGAAGACCTTCTTCGACTGGGCTGCCGGCAAGGGGCTCGAGCGCAAGAAGGTCGAGGACATGTTCAACTCCTTCGCCATCGCCGGCAAGATGAACAAGGCGAACCAGGTCGCCAAGGCCTATTCGGTCCAGGGGGTGCCGCTGGTCATCGTCGACGGCAAGTTCTCGACGGCGTCCGACAAGGTGGGCGCGCACGCCAACATGCCTTCCGCCATCAACGCGCTGATCGCCAAGGCGAAGACCGAGCGCAGCAAGAAGTAGCCGCGCGCCGCTTCGCGCGCTGGCGCGGACGCCCCGGCTGGAGATCTCCGCCATCGATCGCGTTCGCAACGTCTTCATCACCGGCGCCGGCAGCGGCATCGGCGCGGCACTGGCGAAGCGCTACGCAGCAACGGGGGCCAACGTCGGCCTGTTCGCGCGCCGGCAGTCGGCGCTCGACGCCGTGGCCGCGACGCTGCCCGATCCCGCGCGGGTCGCCACCTGGGCCGGAGACGTCGGCGACGCCGCGGCGCTCGCGGCCGCGATCGCGGCGTTTCGCGACCGCTTCGGCGTGCCCGACGTCGTCGTCGCCAACGCGGGCGTGTCGCGCGGAACGCTGACCGAATTCGCCGAGGACGCCGCGGCCTTCCGTGCGATCCTCGAGACCAACGTGCTGGGCATGGTGCACACCTTCCAGCCCTGCATCGCGCCGATGCGCGAGGCGCGCCGCGGCGTGCTCGTCGGCATCGCCAGCGTCGCCGGGTTTCGCGGCCTGCCGGGTGCCGGCGCGTACTCGGCCTCGAAGGCGGCGGCGATCAGCTACCTCGAGAGCCTGCGCGTCGAGCTCGCGGGCACCGGCGTCGCGGTGGTGACGATCTGCCCCGGCTACGTGGCGACGCCGATGACTGCCGGCAATCCCTACCGGATGCCGTTCCTGATCGATGCCGACGCGGGGGCGCGGCTGATCGAGCGCGCCATCCTGCGCCGGCGGCGCTTCTACGTCTTCCCCTGGCCGATGGCCGTGGTGGGGGCGCTGCTGCGCCGCCTGCCGCGGCCGCTCTACGACCGGCTGTTTCGCAACGCGCCGCGCAAGCCGCGTCACCGCGGATGACCGCCGCCGCGGCGTTGCCCGCAGGGGCGGGGGCCAAAGCACAGGGCCGCCCGGAGGCGGCCCTGCGCGCAACGAACTCCGGCGACGCCGGTTACATCGGGATGCGCACGCCGACGGTGATGGCGTAGCTGTCGCCGTCGTCCTTGGCCGCGGTGCCCGAGCCGGTGATGTAGCCGGTGACCTTGCCGAAATCGGCGGCGGCACCGAGGCTGAACTGCATCCAGTTGTCGTCCGGCCGGTAGACGGGAACGCTGAACCTGCCGCCCATGCCGTAGACGCCGGCGGTGACGCTGCGCTCGTCGTCTTCCATTTCGAATTCCCAGGCGAGCCTGGCGTACGGGCGGATGTTCGCGTACCGGCCCGAGGCCTGCCAGCCCAGGGAGAGGATCGACGACCGGCGCTCCTGCTGGTCGAAGCCCATCGTGGTGCTGGCCGCGCCCTGCTCCTGGTAGGCGCGGACGACGTTGCGCTGGTAGGTGTACCTGGCGGTGGGGCCGTGCAGCCACTCGTCGTAGGTGAACCAGTAGCCGCCCAAGAGGCGCCCGGCCACCGTGTAGCCGCGGGTGCTGCCGGTCTCGGTGCGCGATGCCGTGCCCAGCGTGATGTCGCGGTGGACGTCGTCGTAGTCGAGGTCGCCGCCGCCGATGGTGGCGCCCGCGTACCACGGACCCATCCCGTAGCCGACGTAGACGGTCGCCGTCGTCTGCATCAGGTCGTAGCCGCCGCCGCCGAAGTCGCCCTTGTTGTCGGTGAAGCCCGCGGAAGCGCCGGCGAGCAGGTGCTCGGACAGCTTGATGTCGCCGCCGACCACGAGGGTGTTGAGCGTCGCGTCGCCCGAGCGGAAGCCGCTGTCCAGGTCCGGATTCGAGTAGTCGTACGCGGCCCAGGCCTCGAACTTGCCGGGGGTCCGCAGCGCGTTGGTGCCGGACAGCATCCGGCCGTCGAGCGCGCGCCAGTTCGCCTGCTCGGCGGCGAGCGGCGCCTCGGCGAGCACGCCGACCTGCTGCGGCGCGACGACGATCGATGCGGCGTATTGCGCGAGGACGGCATGCGCCGCGGTGGTCGGATGCACGCCGTCGGCGAACACGTAGTTCTGGGCTGCGTTGGGCGCGACGAAGTTGGCCTGCGTGCAGACCAGCGACGGCGTGGTGCCGCAGGCTTGCGCGGTCGAGTTCACGAAACCGTAGGCGGTGGGATTGGCGACGATCTCGTTCAACAGCCCTTGCGCGTTGACGCGGATGGTCGGGATGTCGGTGGCGTTGAGCGCCGCGAAGAGCGTGCTGTTGAACAGGCCTGCCAGCGCGGAGACCGAACCCGCGACCGGCGTCCCGGCGAAGGCGGGCGTCTTGCCCGGGTCGGGGATGTTGCCGACCAGGATGTACTGCGCGCCGGCAGCGCGCAGCACGCCCACCTGCTGCGCGAGCTGGGTGGCTGCGGTCGCGAGGTTGGCCTGCGCCTGCGCGGCGGTGATGGCGCCCGACTGCACGTCGCTCAGTTGCACGAACAGGTCGTTGGCGCCCGCCCAGACCGAGTAGATGGCGTTACTATCCAGCGGTCCCTTGGCGAGCAGCTGCTGGATCTGCGTGGCGACCGGAACTGCGGCCCCGGTAGGTGCCGTGGCGGGATAGCCCGGCGACAGGGTGACCCGTGCGCCGCCGTAGGCATAGTCGTTGCCACCCTGGTTTGCCGGGCTGGCCGAAAAACCGAAGCTCTGCGCGAACGGCTGCGCCCAGACCGGGCCGGGGTTGGTCGTGAACATGCCGGTGCCGGGCGGCAGCACCGGTTTGTACGACCCCATGTCGGTCAAGCTGTCGCCGAAGAAGTACACGTTGCTGAACTGCGCCATCGCCGGCGCGGCCAGGCCCAGTGCCAGCGCCGTCGCGAGCGCGGTGCGGGTGAAGATCCTCATGAGTCCAATCTCCTCGGATGCGGAAGTGTGTCGGGGGAACGGGCGAAGCGGAACGTCCGCCGGGGATTCTAATCCAATTGGATGTGGCCGCGGTTGCCTGAAGCGTCGACAGGGGTCAACGGCCCGGCGCCTTCGCCCGTTCTGGTCGCAACGGTCGGAATCCGCAACCCAGGAGGTGCCCATGTGGCGAGGCAAGCGCGAACCAAGCAGGGGCTGGAGCCTCGCGGTCGGTGTGCTGTTCGCGGGCCTGGCGCTGTTTGCCGTCGGCGCGATCGCGGCCGACGACGACGAGCTGCCGGGGCGCGTGGGCCGCGTCGCCGACTTCGCCGGCGAGTTGTTCCTGTCGCCGCAGGATCGGCCCGCCGACTGGTCGCCGGTCGGGCTCAATTATCCGGTCACCTCCGGCGACAACCTCTGGGTCTCCGGTGACGGCCGCGCCGAGATCGACTACGGCGGCGGGCAGTTCCGTCTCGCCGGCGACACCAACCTGCACGTGTCGCGCCTCGACGATCGGCAGCTGGCGCTGTTCGTCGCCCAGGGCCGGCTGATCGTCCGCCTGCGCTTTCTCGATCGCGGCGAGATCGCGACCGTCGATGCGCCGAACACCCAGATCCAGCTGACGCGGCCGGGCCTCTACCGGGTCGAGGTCGGCGCCGATCGCGGCACGACGACGGTGGTCGTCCGCGAAGGCGAAGCGATCGTCGCCATCGTCGGCGGCGCCCAGCAGGTCCTGCCCGGGCAGACGGCCAGCCTGACGGGCGCGGAACCGGCGTATGCCGAGGTGCACAGCGGGATCGGGATCGACGGCTTCGACGCCTGGAGCGCCGACCGCGACCGCCGCTACGAGCGCAGCCACGCGGGCAGCTACGTTTCGCGGCAGATGGTCGGCTGGGCCGATCTCGACGAATACGGCACCTGGGACACGCACCCAACCTACGGTGCGGTCTGGTACCCGACGTCGGTCGCCGTCGGCTGGGCCCCGTATCGCTACGGCCGCTGGACCTACGCCGGCAGCTGGGGCTGGACCTGGGTCGACGACGCGCCCTGGGGCTATGCGCCGTCGCACTACGGTCGCTGGGCGTGGATCGGCAGTCGCTGGGGCTGGTGTCCCGGCACCTACGTCGCGCGCCCGGTCTGGGCCCCCGCCCTGGTCGGCTGGTACGGCGGCTCCGGGTGGTCGGTGTCCGTCAACGCCGGCGCACCGGTCTACGGCTGGGTGCCGCTCGGCTGGGGCGACCCCTACGTGCCGTGGTGGGGCCGCGGCGGCTGCGGCCAGCGCTGCTGGACGCACTACAACCGTCCGTACGCGGTGCCCTACGTGGCCAACCGCGCCGAGCGCCCGCACGCGCCGCCGACCGTCTACGCGAACAGCCGGGTGCCCGGCGCGATCACCGCGGTCGCCGGCTCGACGATGGCCGGCCGCCGGCCGGTCGCGCCCAACGTCATCGCGCTGCCGGCGGGCGCGGCGCACGCGCCGGTGATGGGCAGTGCGCCGGCGCTGAAGCCGCTGCGCATCCCCGAAACGCGGCTGAACGCCCAGGCTCCGACGCCGGCGTCGACGTTCTATCCGAGCGCGAAGCCGCGGCTCGCCATCACCCCACCGACGGGCGCTCCCGCCCGGGCCGACGCTCCGGCAGCGCGTCCGGCGTTCGATCGCGCGCCGGTCTCGGTGCGGCCGGCGCCGGTGACCCCGGCGGCGACGCCCGGCACCGCGACGCCTCCGACGACGATCCGGCCGCCGACCGTCGGCGACCGGGCCGGGCGCGCGCCGGCAGCGGTGGCACCGCCGGGACGCAGCGGAACGTCGTCACCGCTGACCGCGGTGCCTCCGGCGCGGGTCGAGGCGCCCGCGGCACCGGCGCGCGCACCGACGGCCGCGGCGCCGGCGGGACGCAGCGGATCGTGGCCACCCGCGACCGCGGTGCCCCCGGCGCGGGTCGAAGCGCCCGCGGCGCCCGCCCGTGCGCCGCAGTCCGGCGCCGTGCCCCGCACCTCCGGCGCGAGCTCCATCGCCTTGCCGCCGACGCCGATGCGCGTCGCGCCAACGCCCGGCGCGTCGGCGCCGCCGGCACCGGTGGCGGCTCCCGTCGCGCCCGCCCCCGGTCCGGCGCCGCGCGCCGCTCCGCAGCGGGAGAGTCGCGGCCCCGCGCCGGCGCACGCGGCGCCGGGCGGTGCGGCGGGCGAGAACCCGCGCGGCGGCCCGAGGAGCGCCGTCGAAGGCGCGGGTCAGGGATCGGCGCCCGGCCGCTGACGTCCGGGCCGGCGTCACCCCGAAAAAAAACGCCGGGCTTCCCCGGCGTTTTTTTGGCGGCGACGCGGTTGCGGCGAGCGTCAGTTGGCGACCAGCGCGAGGCGCTTGCCGCCGTCGACCAGCTTCACCCGCTCGCCCTCCTTGACGGTCGGCTGGGCGCTGTAGGTGAACGAGCGCGTCTGGCCGCCGTCCATCTTGATCGTCACCGACCAGTAGGACTTCTTCTTGGCGCTCTTCTCGATCTGGTGGCCGGCGTAGGCGCCGCCCCCGGCGCCGGCGATCGTCGCCAGCGTCTTGCCGGTGCCGCCGCCGATCTGGTGCCCGAGGACGCCGCCGACGACGCCGCCGGCCACGGCGCCGAGACCGCTGCCCTCGCCCTTTTCCTCGACGTAGCGGACGCTCTGCACGACGCCGCAGTCGGTGCACTTCGCCTGCGCGAACGCGCCTCCGGACAGCAGCGTGGCGGCGAACGCGAGGCCGAGGCCGAGACGGTTCAGGAACGATCGCTGCATGGAGGCCCTTCGTGGTGGGTTCGAACGCTGTTTCGGGTGTCGGCGCCGCCTGCGGATCAGCCCTCGGCGCGCATCTTGGCGTAGCTGCCGGGGGCCGCCTCGATGACCTTGAGCTTGCCCTTGCCGGGCACCCGCGCCGCAACCTGCGCACCGAGGTTCGGCTTCAGCCACTCCAGCCAGTCGTTCCACCACGAGCCCTCGAACTGCCGGGCGCCGCTCAGCCACTCGTCGGGCTTCGCGGGCAGCTGTTCGTTGGTCCAGTAACCGTACTTGTTCGCCGCCGGCGGGTTGATCATCCCGGCGATGTGGCCGGAACCGGAGAGCACGAAGCGCGACTTGCCGCCGAAGAGCTGCGGACCGGAGTACGTCGCCTTCCACGGCGCGATGTGGTCCTCGATCGCCGACACGAAGTAGGCCGGCGCGGTGATCTTCGACAGGTCGATCGGCACGCCGTCGAGGGTGATGCCGCCGGGCTCGCGCAGCTTGTTGTTCATGTACATGTTGCGCAGGTACCAGCTGTGCATCGTCGCCGGCATCCGCGTCGAGTCCTGGTTCCAGTGCAGCAGGTCGAACGGGAACGGGTCGCGGCCCATCAGGTAGTTGTTGATGACGAACGACCAGATGAGGTCGTTCGAGCGCAGCAGGTTGAACGTGGTCGCCATCTCGGCGCCGTCGAGGAAGCCGCGCTCGTTCATCTTCTTCTCGAGCGACGACACCTGCCCCTCGTCGATGAAGACCTCGAGCTCGCCGGTGCGGACGAAGTCGACCAGCGAGGTCATGAACGACGCGCTGGCGATGCGCCTGTCCTTCTTCGCCGCCATGTAGGCGAGCGTCGCGGCGAGCAGCGTGCCGCCGAGGCAGTAGCCCAGCGCGTTGACCTCCTTCTCGCCGGTGGCCTGCTCGATCTTGTCCAGCGCGGTCATCGGCCCCTCGAGCAGGTAGTCGACGAAATCCTTGTGCGACAGCCGCTCGTCCGGATTGACCCACGACATCAGGAACACCGTCATCCCCTGGTCGACGCACCACTTGACCAGCGAGTTCTTCTCGCGCAGGTCCATGATGTAGTACTTGTTGATCCACGGCGGGACGATCAGCAGCGGGCGCTTGTGCACCTTGGCCGTCGACGGCTCGAACTGCAGCAGCTGCATCAGCTCGTTCTGGTAGACGACCTTGCCCGGCGTGGTCGCGATGTTGACGCCGAGCTCGAAGGCCTTGCTGTCGGTCATCGAGATCCGCAGCTGGCCGTTGCCGCGCTCGATGTCGTCGAGCAGGTTGTGCAGGCCCTTGACCAGGTTCTGGCCGCCGGTCGCCACCGTCTCGCGGAACACCTCGGGGTTGGTCAGCGCGAAATTCGACGGCGCCAGCGCGTCGATGTACTGGCGGGTGAAGAAGTCGACCTTCTTGCGCGATCCGGGATCGAGGCCCTCGACGTTGGCGACGGTGGTGTTGAGCCAGCGCGAGGTGATGAGGTAGCTCTGCTTGATGTAGTCGAACAGGAAGTGCTCTTCCCAGTCGTCGTGCTTGAAGCGCTTGTCGCCCTTGGCCGGCACCGCGACCGGCTCGCCGGCGGCGCCCATCGCCTTCATCAGCGACGACTGCCAGAGGCTCATGTAGTCCCACCACAGGTTCATCTGCGCCTCGGCCATGCGGTAGGGGTTCGCCAGCATCTTCGAGGCGAGCTCCATGAACGCCTTGCCGATGCCGAGCTCGTCGGCCATCATCGACTGGCCGGACTCGGCCTGCCGGGTGGCGAAGTCGCCCATCAGCTTGGCGCTCTTCTCGGCGGCGGCGGCGAGCGAATCGGCGAGCGCGATCGGGTCGTAGGCGGGCTTGGACGGGGTTTCGGGGGCGGCGGCGGGCTTGGCGGGCGCGGACATGGCGGGGCTCTTTCGGGCGTTGAGGTTCAGGAAGGATGTTAGCGGTTTTGGCCGGCGTGTGCGAAGCGAATGCCGCCGTCGGCGCCGACGCTGCGGCCGAGGCGCCCGGCGTGCCAGAGGTGGTTGAGGTGGGCGATGGCCTCGCCCATGGCGAAGAACAGCTGCTGCAGGTCGAGGCGGCGGCGGAACAGAACGGGAACGAGGTCGGCGGCGGAGATCGGGCCGGCGGCGGCGCGGGCGGCGGCGGCGAGTTCGTCCAGCCGGGCGGCGTGGTGGGCGCGGAGCTCGGCGACGCGGCGGGCGATGCCGCGGAACGGCAGCCCGTGCGACGGCAGCACCAGCGTGTCCGGCGGCAGCGCCTCGAACGCAGCCAGCGAGGCGAGGAAGCGTGCCAGCGGGTCGGCGTCGGGCTCGACCGCCCAGATGCTGATGTTGGTGCTGATCCTGGGCAGCAGCATGTCGCCGGAGATCAGGATGCCCGTCGACCCGCAGTACAGCGCCGCGTGCTCGGGCGAGTGGCCGTGCCCCTCGATGACGCGCCACGGCCGTCCGCCGGCCGTCGTCGACTCGCCGTCGCAGATGCGCGCGAAGCTGGCGGGGATTTCCGGCGCGCCCTGCCGGTAGTGGTTGCCGCGGCCGGACAGCCCGGCGAGCGGCTCGCCGGCGAGCCCGTGCCGGGCGAACAGCGCGACGATGGCGTCGTGGCCGTGCCCGCTGTGTCCGCCGCACAGCGCGTGCGCGGTGAGGAACTCGGCGTGGGTCATGACCACCGGCGCGCCGAAGCGTGCCGACAGCCACGCGGCGTTGCCGACGTGGTCGGGGTGGCAGTGGGTGACGATGATCCGCCGCAGCGGCCGGCCGGCGAGCGTGGTCGCCAGTTGAACCTCCCACTGCGCGCGGGTCGGGGCGTCGGCATAGCCGCAGTCGACCAGCGTGGCGCCGTCGTCCTCGTCCAGCAGCCAGAGATTGATGTGGTCGAGCGCGAACGGCAGCGGCATCCGGATCCAGCGCAGCCCCGGCGCCAGCTCGATGGCCTGCCCCGGCGCGGGCGGCGCGGCGAACGGGTAGGCGAGCGGCTGCGGCAGGGGCACGGACATGGCGGGGCGCGTCGCGTTCGTGGCGTCGATCGGGTATCGGTGGAAGCGGCGAGCGAACGGTCGGGCGGGCGTGCATCGCGCCCTGCCCGGGAATTGGTGCAATGCAACATCGTCAGCGAAAGAGGTCTGTCTGTCAAGGGCTTATGCTATCTTCAGCGCTTCGCCCACGATCCCTTTCCCGGTGTCCCGCTCGCTCATGCCCGCCGTCCCTGCCGCCGCCGGCGCCACGCCGGAACCGCCTGCCGGCGCGGCGGCGTACACCATCTCCGACCTCGCCCGCGAGTTCGCGCTGACGACCCGGGCGATCCGCTTCTACGAGCACGAGGGCCTGCTGTCGCCGCAGCGCCGCGGCCGGGTGCGGATCTACGGCGAGCGCGAACGGGTGCGCATCAAGCTGATCCTGCGCGGCAAGCGCCTCGGCCTCGCGCTGGCGGAGATCCGCGAGCTGTTCGACATCTACGCGCTGACGCGCAACGAGGCGGCGCAGCTGTCGAAGTTCCTGCAGATGCTCGCCGATCGCCGGGCGATGCTGAAGCAGCAGCGCGAGGACATCGACGCGGTGCTGGCCGAGATCGCCGCGCTGGAGCGCGACTGCCGCCGGCGCCTGGCGGCGACCGGCGCGCCGGCCAGGCGCGGGCGCGGCGCGTGAAGCGGACGGTGTCGATTGACGTTGACGTCAACGTCATTTAGAGTCGCCGGTCCGGCCGGCCCGAAGGCCGGTGCGCGGCCCGATCGTTCAGGAAGGAACCCCATGCGCAGCTTCCCCGCCCTCGACTTCCACCTCGGCGAGACCATCGACATGCTGCGCGAGACGGTGCGCGAGTTTGCCGCCGCCGAGATCGCGCCGCGGGCGGCCGAGATCGACCGCAGCAACCAGTTCCCGCCGGACCTGTGGCGCAAGCTCGGCGACCTGGGGCTGCTGGGGATCACCGTGGAGGAGAGCTTCGGCGGCAGCGCGATGGGCTACCTCGCGCACATCGTCGCCATGGAAGAGATCAGCCGCGCCTCGGCGTCGGTCGGGCTGTCCTACGGCGCGCACTCCAACCTCTGCGTCAACCAGATCCGCCGCAACGGCACCGAGGCGCAGAAGCAGCGCTACCTGCCGCGCCTGGTCAGCGGCGAGCACGTCGGCGCGCTGGCGATGAGCGAGCCGGGCGCGGGCTCGGACGTGGTGTCGATGCGCCTCGCCGCGCGCCGCGACGGCGACCGCTACGTCCTCGACGGCAGCAAGATGTGGATCACCAACGGCCCGGACGCCGACACGCTGGTCGTCTACGCCCGGACCGATCGCGACGCGGGACCGCGCGGCATCACCGCCTTCATCGTCGAAAAGGGGATGAAGGGATTCTCGACCGCGCAGAAGCTCGACAAGCTCGGGATGCGCGGATCGAACACCTGCGAGCTCGTGTTCGAGCATTGCGCGGTGCCGGCGGCGAACGTCCTCGGCGCCGAGGGCAGTGGCGTCAACGTGCTGATGAGCGGCCTCGACTACGAGCGTGCGGTGCTCGCCGGCGGGTCGCTGGGCATCATGGTCGCCTGCCTCGACGTCGTGCTGCCCTACGTGCACGAGCGGCACGCAGTTCGGGCAGCCGATCGGCGAGTTCCAGCTGATGCAGGGCAAGCTCGCCGACATGTACACGACGCTGAACGCCTGCAAGGCCTACGTCTACGCGGTCGGGCAGGCCTGCGACCGCGGCGAGACGACGCGCAAGGACGCGGCCGGCGCGATCCTGTACGCGGCGGAGAAGGCCACGTGGATGGCCGGCGAGGCGATCCAGTGCCTCGGCGGCAACGGCTACATCAACGACTATCCGACCGGACGGCTGTGGCGCGACGCCAAGCTCTACGAAATCGGCGCCGGCACCTCGGAGATCCGGCGGATGCTGATCGGCCGCGAGCTCTTCAACGAAACCCGGTAGCGCGCCGTCGCCGCGCCGCGACCCAAGGAGCAGTGATGCAGAACGACCCCATCGTCATCGTCGGTGCCGCGCGCACGCCCATGGGCGGCCTCTCCGGCGACTTCGCGTCGCTGGCGGCCAGCGATCTCGGCGCGGTGGCCATCCGGGCGGCGGTGGAGCGCGCCGGCGTGGCGGCCGAGGACGTGCAGGAGGTGATCATGGGCAACGTGCTGCCCGCCGGCCAGGGGCAGGCGCCCGCGCGCCAGGCGGCGATCAAGGCCGGGCTGCCGCTGTCCGCCGGCTGCACGACGGTCAACAAGATGTGCGGCTCGGCGATGAAGGCGGCGATGCTCGCCCACGACCTGCTGGTCGCCGGCAGCAGCGACGTGGTGGTCGCCGGCGGCATGGAGAGCATGAGCAACGCGCCCTACCTCCTGCCCCGGGCGCGGCAGGGACTGCGGATGGGGCACGCGACGCTGTACGACCACATGTTCCTCGACGGGCTCGAGGACGCCTACGACAAGGGCCGGCTGATGGGCGTGTTCGCCGAGCAGTGCGCCGACAAGTACGGCTTCACCCGCGAGGCGCAGGACGCCTTTGCGCTGGTGTCGCTGTCGCGCGCGCTGGCCGCCAACAACGACGGCACGTTCGCCTGGGAGATCGCGCCGGTGACCGTGGCGGGCAAGAAGGGCGACGTGGTGATCGCCGGCGACGAGCAGCCGGCCAAGGCGTCGCCGGACAAGATCCCGACGCTGAAGCCGGCGTTCCGCAAGGACGGCACCGTCACCGCCGCCAACGCGAGCTCGATCTCCGACGGCGCGGCCGCGCTGCTGCTGATGCGCCGCTCGACCGCCGAGCGTCGCGGCCTGAAGCCGCTGGCGGCGATCATCGCCCACGCGACGCACGCGCAGGAGCCCGGCTGGTTCACGACCGCGCCGGTCGCGGCGATCCGCAAGCTGTACCAGGCCACCGGCTGGACCACCGGCGAGGTCGACCTGTTCGAGATCAACGAGGCCTTCGCCGTCGTCACCATGGCGGCGATGCACGACCTCGCCATTCCGCACGACAAGGTCAACGTCCACGGCGGCGCCTGCGCGCTCGGCCATCCGATCGGCGCCTCCGGTGCGCGCATCCTGGTCACGCTGCTGGGCGCGCTGCGCAAGCACGGCGCCCGGCGCGGCGTCGCGAGCCTGTGCATCGGCGGCGGCGAGGCCACCGCGATGGGCATCGAGCTCTGCTGACGCGGGGTCCGGCCCGCGCCGGACGCCGCTCGCCGACCCTCGCGCGATGCCTTCGACCGAACGCCTGCCGCACAACGCTGCCGGAAGCCTGCCGCCGCTACGCTCCTGGGGCGGGCGCCGATGAACGCGGCGCACCGTCCCGGTCACGCCGGGGTCTACGGCAAGCTGGTGCTGGTCGCGCTGATCTGGGGCGGAACGTTCATCGCCGGCCGGATCGTCGCCGCCGAGGTCGCGCCGGCGTCCGCGGCGCTGTGGCGCTACGTGATCGCCAGCGTTGCGGTGCTGGTCGCGCACGCGCTGCTCGAAGGACGGCTGCCGCCGCTCAGCGCGCGGCAGTGGCTGGGCGTCACCCTGCTCGGCGCCACCGGCGTGGCCGCGTACAACCTCTGCTTCATGATCGGCCTGCAGACCGTCCCCGCGTCGCGGGCGTCGCTGATCGTCGCGCTCAATCCGGCGGTGACCTACGTCGGCGCGATGCTGCTGTTCGGCGAGCGCACGTCGCCGGTGCGGGGCCTCGGCGTGCTGCTGGCGCTGGCCGGCGCCGCCGTCGTCATCGGCCACGGCAATCCGCTGGCGCTGTTCTCCGGCGGCGTCGGCACCGGCGACGCGATCGTCTTCGGCTGCGTGCTGTCGTGGTCGACCTACACGCTGATCGGCAAGCGGATCCTGGTCGGTCTGTCTCCGCTGGCGGCCACCGCCTACGCGTCGCTGACCGGCACCGTGCTGCTGGCGCTGGTCGCGTGGTGGCTGCCGGCGCCGATGAGCAGCGGCATCGCGCCGCCCGAGGCATCGGTCCGCGCCTGGCTCGCGTTCGTCTTCCTCGGCGTCTTCGGCACGGCGATCGCCTTCGTCTGGTTCTACGACGGCGTGCGCGCGCTGGGCCCCGCCCGCGCGTCGGTGTTCATCAATCTGGTGCCCGTCGCCGCGGTGCTGCTCGGCTTCGTGCTGCTGAACGAAAGCCTCGAATGGTCGATGCTCGCGGGCGGCCTGCTGGTCGTCTGCGGCGTCTGGCTGATCAACCGTCCCGCACGGCCGGCGCGGGCCCCCGTCAACCCACCCGTGGAAAGCTCCCGATGCTGCTGACCGAACAACAGCGACTCGTTCGCGACACCCTGCGCGCGTTTGCGCAGGAGCGCCTCGCCCCGCAGGCCGCGCGCTGGGACCGCGAGCATCACTTTCCGCGCGCCGAGCTGGCGGCGCTCGGCGAGCTGGGCGCGCTCGGCATGGTGACGCCCGAAGCCTGGGGCGGCGCCGGCATGGACTACGTGTCGCTGGCCGTCGCGCTGGAGGAGATCGCCGCCGGCGACGGCGCCACGTCGACGATCGTCAGCGTCCAGAACTCGGTCGTCTGCGGTCCGCTCGCCGCCTTCGGCAGCGACGCGCAGAAGGAGCGTTACCTGAGGCCGCTGGCCGCAGGCACCGCGCTCGGCTGCTTCTGCCTCACCGAGCCGCAGGTCGGCTCCGACGCGGCGGCGATCGCCACCCGCGCCGACCGCGACGGCGACGGCTACGTGCTGAACGGCGTCAAGCAGTTCATCACCACCGGCAAGCACGCCGACACGGCGATCGTGTTCGCGGTCACCGACCGGAGCGCCGGGAAGAAGGGCATCACCGGCTTCGTCGTCGACACCCGGACCCCCGGCTACATCGTCGCGCGCGTCGAGGACAAGCTCGGGCAGCGGGCGTCGGACACCGCGCAGATCGTGTTCGAGAACTGCCGCGTGCCGGCGGCGAATCGGCTGGGCAGCGAAGGCGAGGGCTACCGGATCGCGCTGTCCAACCTCGAGGCGGGGCGGATCGGCATCGCCGCGCAGGCGGTGGGCATGGCCCGCGCGGCGCTCGATGCGGCGCTCGCCTACGCGCGCGAGCGGGTCAGCTTCGGCAAGCCCATCGCAGAGCACCAGGCGGTGAGCTTCCGGCTCGCCGACATGGCGACCGAGGTCGAGGTCGCGCGGCAGATGGTCTGGCACGCGGCGACGCTGCGCGACGCGGGGCAGCCCTGCCTCAAGGAAGCCTCGATGGCCAAGCTGTTCGCCTCCGAGATGGCCGAGCGCGTGTGCTCGGACGCGATCCAGGTCCACGGCGGCTACGGCTACGTCAACGACTTCCCGGTCGAGCGCATCTGGCGCGACGTCCGCGTCTGCCAGATCTACGAAGGCACCAGCGAAGTCCAGCGGATGGTCATCGGCCGTGCGCTGACGGCCTGATCACACGGAGGTGCACACACGATGACTGCCCCGATCGACTTCTACTTCGACTTCTCGTCGCCCTACGGCTGTCTCGCGGCGCAGCGCATCGAGGCGCTGGCCGCGAAGCACGGCCGCAGCGTCGACTGGCATCCGGTGCTGCTGGGCGCGATCTTCAAGGCGACCGGCGGCGCGCCGCTGACCGAGCTGCCGCTGAAAGCCGACTACGCGCGCCGCGACTTCGAGCGCAGCGCGCGCTTCCACGGCATCGACGGGTTCCGCCTGCCGGCGAAATTCCCGATCGCGACCCAGGCGCCGGCGCGGATCGTGCTGTGGCTGAAGGGGAGCGACCCGCTGCTGGCCGCACGCGTCGCCAAGGCGCTCTATCGCGCGTACTTCTTCGACGGCGTCGACATCTCGTCGCCGGAGCGGGCGGCGGCGGTCGCGGCGACCGAGGGGGTCGATGCGGCTGCGGCGCGCGCGGCCGTCGACGATCCGGCGATCAAGGAGGCGCTGAAGGACGAGGTCGAGCGCGCCCTCGCGCGCGGCGTGTTCGGCTCGCCCTTCGTCATCGTCGACGGCGAGCCGTTCTGGGGCCTCGACCGCTTCGACCAGATCGATCGCTGGCTCGCCAGCGGCGGTTTCTGAGCGCCACCCGCAGCTCATCAGGAAAGCATCGCATGGCCGAATACATGCTTCACTGCTTCGCGCAGTCGGGCAACGCCTACAAGGTGGCGCTGACGCTGCAGCTCGCCGACGCCGACTGGGCGCCGCGCTTCGTCGACTTCTTCGGCGGCGAGACGAAGACGCCGGCCTACCGGGCGATCAACGTGATGGGCGAGGTGCCGGTGCTCGAACACCGCGGCCAGTCGCTCGCGCAATCGGGCGTGATCCTCGACTATCTCGCGACCACGCTCGGCCGTTTCGGCGCCAATGACGAAGACGAGCGGCGCGAGATCCTGCGCTGGCTGCTGTGGGACAACCACAAGCTCACCAGCTACACGGCGACGCTGCGCTTCCTGCGCCTGCTCGCGCCGACGCCGGCCGATCCGGCGGTGATCGCGTTCCTGCGCGGGCGCGCCGAAATCGCCTGGGGCGTGCTCGACACGCATCTCGCCGGACGCACGCACGTCGTCGGCGAGCGCCTCACCATCGCCGATCTCTCGCTCTGCGGCTACCTTTTCTGGCCCGACGAGATCGGCGTCGACTGGGCGGGCTATCCGAACATCGCGGCCTGGCTCGGCCGGATCCGAGGGACCCCGCGCTGGAGCGCGCCCTACGCGCTGATGCCCGGGCATCCGTTGCCGGCGAAGGCCTGATCACGATTCAGAGCCCGCCTCCGACCCGCGGCAGACCGCGGTTTGCTATGCTCACAGCGCGGCTTGCCGAATTCCAGCGAGCCTGATCCGACCCTGCCGCCACCCGAACCGCCATGCCCGTGATCGAATCCAAGCTCGACCCGCGCGACCCGATGTTCGTGCGCAACCGCGAGGCGATGGCCGCGCTGGTCGCCGACCTGCGGGCGAAGGTGGCGATCATCGAGCAGGGCGGCGGCGACGCCGCACGCGCCAAGCACCAGGGGCGCGGCAAGCTGCTGCCGCGCGAGCGCGTGCGCACGCTGCTCGATCCGGGCTCGCCGTTTCTCGAGTTCTCGCAGTTCGCCGCCTGGGCGATGTACGACGACGCGATCGCCGCCGCCGGGATCATCACCGGCATCGGCCGCGTCGCCGGCCGCGAGTGCGTGATCATCTGCAACGACGCCACCGTCAAGGGCGGCACCTACTATCCGCTGACGGTGAAGAAGCACCTGCGCGCGCAGGACATCGCCCGCGAGAACAACCTGCCCTGCATCTACCTCGTCGATTCGGGCGGCGCGAACCTGCCCAACCAGGTCGACGTCTTCCCCGACCGCGATCACTTCGGGCGCATCTTCTACAACCAGGCGACGATGTCGGCCGAGGGCATCCCGCAGATCGCCGTGGTGATGGGCTCGTGCACGGCGGGCGGCGCCTACGTGCCGGCGATGGCCGACGAGTCGATCATCGTCAAGGAGCAGGGGACGATCTTCCTCGCCGGCCCGCCGCTGGTGAAGGCGGCGACCGGCGAGATCGTCTCCGCCGAGGCGCTGGGCGGCGCCGACGTGCACACGCGGATCTCGGGCGTGGCCGATCACTACGCGCTCAACGACCACCACGCGCTGTCGATCGCGCGCGGCATCGTCGGCAACCTCAACCGCCCGAAGCGCGTCGACCTCGAGGTCCTGCCGCCGGTCGCGCCGCGCTATCCGGCCGAGGACCTCCACGGCGTCATCAACGCCGACATCCGCAAGCCCTACGACGTCCGCGAGGTGATCGCGCGCATCGTCGACGGCAGCGTCTTCGACGAGTTCAAGGCGCGCTACGGGACGACGCTGGTGACCGGCTTCGCGCGGCTATCGGGCTATCCGGTCGGCATCGTCGCCAACAACGGCGTGCTCTACTCGGAGTCGGCGCTGAAGGGCGCGCACTTCGTCGAGCTCTGCGCGCAGCGGCGCATCCCGCTCCTGTTCCTGCAGAACATCACCGGCTTCATGGTGGGGCAGAAATACGAAGCCGGCGGCATCGCGCGGGACGGCGCCAAGATGGTGACCGCGGTGTCCTGCGCCGAGGTGCCGAAGTTCACGGTGATCATCGGCGGCAGCTACGGCGCCGGCAACTACGGGATGTGCGGCCGCGCGTTCAACCCGCGCTTCCTGTGGATGTGGCCGAACGCGCGCATCTCGGTGATGGGCGGCGAGCAGGCGGCGACGGTGCTGGCGACGATCCGCCGCGACGGCATCGAGGCGAAGGGCGGCACCTGGAGCGCCGCCGACGAGGAGTCGTTCAAGGCGCCGGTGCGCGCGCAGTACGAGCAGGAAGGCCACCCCTATTTCGCCAGCGCGCGATTGTGGGACGACGGCGTCATCGACCCGGCGGACACGCGGCAGGTGCTGGGCCTGGCGCTCTCCGCCGCGCTCAACCAGCCGATCGGGCCGACCCGCTTCGGCGTGTTCAGGATGTGACCGCGAGATGGCTGCACACGAGACGAGCAACTCCGGCAGCAAGGCCGCAGGGCCCGGCGTCGCCGGACCGGCGGCGGCGACGCTGGCGGTCCGGATCGACGACGGCGTCGCCGTCGTCACGCTCGCGCGGCCCGAGGTCCACAACGCCTTCGACGAGGTGCTGATCGCCGAGCTCACCGCGACGCTGAAGGCGCTCGACGCCGATGCCGCGGTGCGCGTCGTCGTGCTGGCGGGGCAGGGCAGGAGCTTCTGCGCCGGCGCCGACCTCGGCTGGATGCAGCGGATGGCCGGCTACAGCCACGCCGAGAACCTCGCCGACGCCGGTGCTCTGGCGGCCATGCTCGCCACGCTCGACCGGATGGGCAAGCCGACGATCGCCCGCGTCCACGGGGCGGCCTACGGCGGCGGCGTCGGCCTCGTCGCCTGCTGCGACATCGCCGTCGCCGCCGAGGAAGCGACCTTCGCGCTGTCCGAGGTGAAGCTGGGACTGATCCCGGCGACCATCGGCCCCTATGTGGTGGCGGCGATCGGCGCCCGGCAGGCGCGGCGGTACTTCCTCACCGCCGAGCGCTTCACCGCCGCCGAGGCGCTGCGCATCGGGCTCGTCCACGACGTCGTGCCGGCCGCCGCCGTCGACCGGCGGGTCGCCGCGCTGATCGCCGCGCTGCGGGCGGCGGGACCGCGGGCGCAGGCGGAGGCCAAGGCGCTGGTGCGTGCGGTGTCTTCGCGGCCGGTCGACGACGCGGTCATCGCCGACACGGTCGCGCGCATCGCGGCGGTGCGCGCCTCGGCCGAAGGGCGCGAGGGCGTCGCGGCGTTCCTGGAGCGCCGCCCCGCCGCGTGGTCGTCCGGGAACGGGGAGTGACGACGATGGGCGGTCTCGAGCAATTCGACGTCTGGCAGCTGACGGCGCTGGCCGCGGCGCTGGGCTGGGCGAGCGGCATCCGCCTCTACGCGGTGCTGTTCATCGTCGGCGGCCTGGGATTCCTGCACTGGATCGATCTGCCCGGCGGTCTCCAGTTGCTCGCGCATCCCTGGGTGCTGACGGCGTCGGGCTTCATGTTCTTCGTCGAGTTCTTCGCCGACAAGATCCCCGGCGTCGACACGCTGTGGGACGCCGTTCACACCTTCATCCGCATCCCGGCCGGCGCGGCGCTGGCCGCGAGCGTCTTCGGCGACGCGTCGGCGGCCGCCGGCGTGGCGGCGGCGATCCTCGGCGGCACGCTGGCGGCCGGCAGCCACCTCGCCAAGACCGGCAGCCGCGCGGTGATCAACACCTCGCCCGAGCCGTTCTCGAACTGGGCGGCGTCGTTCGGCGAAGAGCTGGCCGTCGGCACGGTGCTCTGGCTCGCCTTCGCCCACCCGATCGCGGCGCTGGTCGTCGTCGGCCTGCTGGTGCTGCTGATGATCTGGCTGATCCCGAAGGTGTGGCGCTTCATCCGCCGGCTGCTCGGCCGGTTCGTCGACGGCAGCGCCGGCACGCGGCGGGACGCGACCGCGATGCCCACCCGGAACAGCCCCGATGTTTGACAAGATCCTGATCGCCAATCGCGGCGAGATCGCCTGCCGCGTCGCGCGCACCGCGCGCCGGATGGGCATCCGCACCGTGGCGGTTTATTCCGACGCCGACGCCGACGCGCTGCACGTCGCCGCCTGCGACGAGGCCTGGCGGCTGGGGCCGGCCGCGCCGCGCGAGAGCTATCTCAACGGCGACGCGATCATCGCCATCGCGCGCAAGACCGGCGCGCCAGGCGTGCACCCGGGCTACGGCTTCCTGTCCGAGAACGCGGCCTTCGCCACCGCCTGCGCGGCCGCGGGGCTGGTGTTCGTCGGCCCGCCGCCGGCGGCGATCGCGGCGATGGGGTCCAAGGCGGCGGCCAAGCGGATCATGGGCGACGCCGGCGTGCCGCTGGTGCCCGGCTATCACGGCGACGACCAGGACCCGGTGCGGCTCGCGAACGAGGCGGCGCGGATCGGCTTTCCGGTGCTGATCAAGGCCACCGCCGGCGGCGGCGGCAAGGGGATGAAGATCGTCGAGTCGGCGGACGCGTTCGCGGCGGCGCTCGCGTCGGCGCAGCGCGAGGCCAAGGCCGCCTTCGGCGACGAGCGCGTGCTGCTCGAAAAGTACCTGTCCGCGCCGCGCCACATCGAGATCCAGGTGTTCGCCGACGGCCACGGCAACGCCGTCACGCTGTTCGAGCGCGACTGTTCGGTGCAGCGCCGGCACCAGAAGGTGCTGGAGGAGGCCCCGGCGCCCGCGATGGAGGCGCGACACCGGCGGGCGATGGGCGAGGCGGCGCTGGCTGCGGCGAAGGCGATCGGCTACGTCGGCGCGGGCACCGTCGAGTTCATCGCCGCCGACAGCTTCGCGCGCGACGGGACGTTCTATTTCATGGAGATGAACACCCGGCTGCAGGTCGAGCACCCGGTGACCGAGATGATCACCGGCCTCGACCTCGTCGAGTGGCAGTTGCGCGTGGCGGCCGGCGAGCCGCTGCCGCGCCGGCAGGACGAGCTCGCCATCGACGGGCACGCGATCGAGGCGCGCATCTATGCCGAGGATCCCGGGCGCGGCTTCCTGCCGTCGATCGGCACCCTCGCGCACCTGCGCGCCCCGGCGGCGCAGGCCGGCGTGCGCGTCGACACCGGCGTGCGCGCCGGCGACGAGATCTCGCCCTACTACGACCCGATGATCGCCAAGCTCGTCGTCCACGGCGACGACCGCGCGGCGGCGCTGCGGCGGCTCGCCGAGGCGCTGGCCGGCTGCGAGATCGTCGGCGTGGCCACCAACGTCGCGTTCCTGCAGCGCGTCGTCGCGCACGCGGCGTTCGCCTCCGGGCGCGTCGACACCGGCCTCATCGCGCGCCACCACGACGCGCTGTTTCCGGCGCCTGCACCGACGCCCGCCGACGCGATCCTCGCGGCGGCGCTCGCCGAGGTGCAGGGCCTCGTCCGCGCGCGGGCGGCGGCGGCCGCCGCCGCGGGCGACCCCGGGTCGCCGTGGCACGCGGTCGACCCGTGGTGGCCGAACAGCGCGCTGCACGCGATCGCGCTGTCGTTCGCCGACGCCGATCTGCGGCATGACGTGGCGGTCCGCCGCGACGGCGCCGGCTGGCGGATGCTGCACGAGGGCCGCGACGTGCGCGCACTGGTCCGCGAGCGCGACGGCCGGCTGGTGATCACCGCCGACGGCGCCGAGTTCGTCGCCACGGTGGTCGCGCACGGCGAGGAGCGGCACGTGTTCCTGGCCGGTGCGCACTGGCGGCTGCAGCGGGTCGACCGCCTCGCCCACGCCGGCGAGGACGACAGCCACGGCGGCCACCTGATGGCGCCGATGTCGGGCACCGTGGTCGCGGTGCTGGTGCGGGCCGGTGACGTCGTCGAACGCGGCACGCCGCTGCTGGTCCTCGAGGCGATGAAGATGGAGCACACGATCGTCGCCCCGGCGCCGGGCACCGTGGTCGCCGTCAACTACGCTGCCGGCGAGCGGGTCCGCGAGGGTGCCGACCTGGTCGACATCGACGGCGAATGACCGTCAGCGGCGCGACACCGCGCTTCCGGCTGTTGGTGCAGGTGCCGGGCCCGACGCAGGACGTCTGGCGGCGCGCCTTCGCGGCTGCGTTGCCCGAGGCGGCGGTGGCCGCCTGGCCCGACGTTGCGGCGCCGCCCGATTACGCGGCCGTGTGGAAGCCGCCCGTGGAGCTGTTCGAGCGCTGCCCGGGGCTGCAGGCGATCTTCAACCTCGGTGCCGGCGTCGATGCGCTGCTGGCGACTCCGACCTTGCCGGCCGCGACGCCGATCTACCGCCTCGAGGACGCCGGGATGGCCGAGCAGATGGCCGAGTACGTGACGCTGGCGGTGCTGCGCGCCTACCGCGAGGTCGACGCCTACGCCGAGCAGCAGCGCGATCGCATCTGGCAGCCGCGCCGGCGTCGCCCCAAGGCGGAATTCGGCGTCGGCATCCTCGGCCTGGGCGTGCTGGGGCAGGCGGTGGCCGCGGCGCTGCAGCCGTTCGGCTTTCCGGTCGCCGGCTGGAGTCGCACGCGCCGGACGGTGGCGGGGGTGACGAGCTACGCCGGCGACGACGAGCTGGGCGCGTTTCTCGCCGGCACGCGCGTGCTCGTCTGCCTGCTGCCGGCGACCGCAGCGACCGTCGACCTGCTCGACGCCGCGACGCTCTCGTTGCTGCCGCGCGGCGCCGAGGTCGTCAACATCGCGCGCGGCAGCCTGCTGGTCGACGCCGACCTCCTCGCGCTGCTCGACGCCGGGCACCTCGCCCGGGCGACGCTCGACGTGTTTCGCGACGAGCCGCTGCCGGCGACGCACCCGTTCTGGCATCATCCGCGGATCACGATCACGCCGCACACGTCGGCGGTGACGCGCGTCGACGCGTCGGTGGCGCAGGTCGCCGCCAGGCTGCGGCGGCTCGCGGACGGGCTCCCCATCGGCGGGCGCGTCGACCGCAACCGAGGCTATTGAACGCATGGCAAGCCAGCACCATTCGCTCCCCCGCCAGGTCCGCCTGGTCGAAGTCGGCCCGCGCGACGGCCTGCAGAACGAGAAGGCGACGGTCCCGACCGACGTCAAGGTCGCCTTCATCGACCGCCTCGCCGCCGCGGGCCTGCGCGCCATCGAGGCGACGTCGTTCGTCTCGCCCAAGTGGGTGCCGCAGATGGCCGACGCGGCCAACGTGATGGCCTGCATCGCGCGCCGTCCGGGCGTCGTCTACTCGGTGCTGGTGCCCAACATGAAGGGCTTCGAGGGTGCGCTGGCGGCGAAGGCCGACGAGGTCGTCGTCTTCGGCGCGGCGAGCGAGGCGTTTTCGCAGCGGAACATCAATTGCGGAATCGCCGAGTCGATCGAGCGCTTCCGCCCGGTGGCCGCCGCGGCGCTCGCGGCCGGCATGCGCGTGCGCGGCGCGATCTCCTGCGCGCTCGGCTGTCCGTACCAGGGCGAGGTGACGCCGGAGGCCGTCGGCCGCGTCGCGCGGCTGCTGCGCGACATCGGCGTCCAGCACGTCGGCGTCGCCGACACCATCGGCGTCGGCACGCCGGCGAAGACGCAGCGGGCGATGGAGGCGGCGCTCGCCGTATTCCCGCTGGACGAGGTCAGCGGGCACTTCCACGACACCTACGGCCAGGCGCTGGCCAACATCTACGCCTGCCTCGAGCTCGGCATCGCCACCTTCGACACCAGCGCGGCGGGCCTCGGCGGCTGCCCCTACGCCAAGGGCGCGACCGGCAACGTCGCCACCGAGGACGTCGTCTACCTGCTGCAGGGGCTGGGCATCGACACCGGCGTCGACCTCGACCGGCTGCGCGCCGCCGGCGAGTTCGTCTCCACCGCGCTGGGGCGCCCGTCGGCGTCGCGCGTCGCGCGCGCGCTCGCCGCGCGGGAGACGGGGACGGTCGGGAAATGAGCCGCCCGGCGACCCGGCCTGCCGCATCCGCGTCGGGGGTCGACGTGCCGTCGCCCTGCGTCAGCATCTGCGAGATGAGCCCGCACAACGGCTTTTGCGTCGGCTGCTACCGGACGCTGGACGAGATCGCCGCCTGGAGCGTGCTCGACGCCGCGGCCAAGCGCGCGATCGTCGACGCGCTGCCGGCGCGGCGCGCGACGGCGCAGAGCCCCCGTTGAACCGGTGCGTAAAGACCCGAGCCGTGGTGGGAGCCCCTGTAGATGCCCCTGCAGGAGCGGCTTCAGCCGCGAATGGGTTGGGGCAACGGCCGATCGCGGCTGACGCCGCTCCTACAGGAACTCCGCTTTCAAGCACCGAGCTGCCGGATCAACGACCGTGATCGCCGACTGGTACTTCGATTTCGTCTCGCCGTTCGCCTATCTGCAGAGCGAGCGGCTGGCGACGCTCGCCCCGCGGATCGAGATCCGCTACAAGCCGGTGCTGTTCGCCGCGCTGCTCGACGCGCACGGGCACAAGGGGCCGGCGGAGATTCCCGCCAAGCGCGCGTTCATCTATCGCCAGTGCCTCTGGCAGGCGGGGCGGATGGGCATTCCGCTGCGCTTCCCGCACGAGCACCCGTTCAACCCGCTGCCGCTCCTGCGCCTCGCCATCGCCTGCGACTCGACCGCCGCCGCGGTGCACCGGATCTTCCGCTTCGTCTGGCGCGACGGGCGCCTGCCCGACCTGCCGATCGAGTGGGCCGAGCTGGTCGCCGATCTGGGCCTCGCCAACGCGCAGGCGAGGATCGCCGCGCGCGAGGTCAAGGACGAGCTGCGCCGGAACACCGACGAGGCGATCGAGCGCGGCGTGTTCGGCGTGCCGACGCTGTATCTCGGCGGCGAGATCTTCTGGGGGGCCGACGCGACGGCGATGGCGGCCGACTACGCCGCCGCAGGCTGTCGCTGGACCGAGCCCGAGTACGCACGGGTCGCCGGACTGCCGGTCGGGGCCGCGCGCGCGCCCAAGCCGCGGCCCGCAGTGCGCCGCGGCAAGCGGTCCTGATCCCCTTGGCGTCGGTGGCGCAACGGCTCCGTCGGCCGCCCGGCCACTGACTGCGGCTCAGGGCAGCCTGACGCTGCCCTCGGCGACGAGCGCGGCGATCGCGCTCTCGTCGTAGCCCGCCTCGCGCAGCACCTCGACGCCGTGCTGCCCCTGCACCGGGGCGTCCCTGCGGATCGCGAACTCGTGGCCGTCCATCCGGAACGGCGGCGCGTACTGCCGGGCGCCGGACGCGTCGCGGACCACCATCCGGCGCGCGGCGTACTGCGGGTCGGCGAGCGCTTCGTCGAGCGTCGCCACCGGCGTGACGCAGCAGTCGACCTCGGCGAACGCCTCGACCCAGTGCGCGAGCGGCCGGGACGCGAGGATCGCCTCGACTTCGCGGCGCGCGTGCGCGCCGGCGTCGCCGGTCGCCAGGCCCTGCGGCGCGAGATCCGGCCGGCCGAGCGTCGCGCAGAAGAGCTGCCAGAACTTGGGCTCCAGCGCGCCGACGGCGAGCCAGCGGCCGTCGGCGGTGCCGTAGACGCCGTACGCGGGGACGCCGCCGGTCAGCAGGTCCTCGCCCCGCGGCAGCGTGCGGCCCCACTGCTCCAGCGCGTGCAGCGCGAAGATGTTGTGCGCGAGCGCGGCGTCGGCCATCGCCACGTCGATGCTGCGCCCGCGGCCGGTCCGTTGCGCCCCGACCAGCGCGGCGAGGATGGCGATCGCCGCCGACGCGGCGCCCCCCAGCAGGTCGGCGATCTGCAGGTTGGACAGCGCGGGCGCGCCGCCGCGCACCCCCGTCTGGTCGAGGATGCCCGAGTAGCCGAGGTAGTTGATGTCGTGGCCGGCGTGCGCGGCGCGCGGGCCGGTCTGGCCGTAGCCGGTGATCGACGCATGGACCAGCCGGGGATTCGCCGCCGTCAGCGTCGCCGCGTCGGCGCCGAGCGCCGTCGTCACGCCGGGACGGAAGCTCTCGACCACGACGTCGGCACGCCGCGCCAGGGCGAGCAGCGCCGCGCGTCCGCCCGCGCGCTTCAGGTCCAGCGCCACGCTGCGCTTGTTGCGGTTGACCGCCCGGAAGAACGCCGACACCGTGCCGGGCGCGTTACCGAGGTCGCGCGCGTAGTCGCCGGCGCCAGTGTCCTCGACCTTGACGACGTCGGCGCCAAGGTCGGCGAGGTAGAGCGTGCACACCGGGCCCGGCAGCAGCCGGGTGAGGTCGAGCACGCGGATGCCGGCGAGCGGCGCGGCGTGGTCCTGCGGCATGGCGGCGGCGCCCGGGTGCGCGATCGGCCTCTCAGAGGTCGCCGGCGAACGGGATGCCGAGATCGCGCTTGATCGTCCGCGCGACGTCGAGCGCCTCGGCCAGCGTCGGGGCGAGGCAGCTGACGTGCCCCATCTTGCGCGCCCGGCGCGGCTCGGACTTGCCGTAGAGGTGCAGCTTCGCCTGCGGATGGCGCAGCACCTGCGTCCAGTCCGGCTCGCGCGGCGTCGTGTCTGCGGCGGCGGCGAACCACAGGTCGCCGAGGAGGTTGACCATCACCGCCGGCTCGAGCTGCCGCGTGTCGCCCAGCGGCATGCCGGCGAGCACCCGTGCCTGCTGCTCGAACTGCGAGGTCACGCAGGCGTCGATGGTGTAGTGGCCGCTGTTGTGCGGCCGCGGCGCGATCTCGTTGACCAGCAGCCGTCCGGCGTCAGTGACGAACAGCTCGACGCAGAGCACGCCGCGGTAGTCGAGGCGCTCGGCGATCGCCAGCGCCGTGCGCCGGGCTTCGTCGGCGATGCCGTCGGCGACGCGCGCGGGGACGATCGACACGTCGAGGATGCCGTCGCGGTGCCGGTTCTCGGCGACCGGCCAGGCCGTCGTCCGGCGCTGCTCGTCGCGGGCGACGATCACCGAGACCTCGCAGGCCAGCGTCACGAACTGCTCGAGCACGCAGGCGGCCCCGCCCATCGTCGCGAAGGCCGCGACGACGTCGTCGACCGTGCGCACGCGGACCTGGCCCTTGCCGTCGTAGCCGAGGCGCGCGCTCTTGACGATGCCGGGCAGCAGAGCGCCGCTGACGGCGCGCGCGTCGGCGGCGCTGGAGAGCACCGCGTGCGGCGCGACGGCGAAGCCCTGTGCGGCGAGGAAGGTCTTCTCGCTGATGCGGTCCTGCGCGATCGCGACGCTCGCGGCGCCGGGCGACACGCGCCGGTGGCGGGCGAGGAAGTCGAGCGCGGCCGCGGGGACATTCTCGAACTCGGTGGTCACCGCCGACGCGAGCTCAGCCATCTCGGCCAGCGCCGCGGGGTCGAGGTAGTCGGCGCGAAGGTGCCGGTCGGCGACGGTTCCGGCCGGGCTGTCGGCGCCGGGGTCGAGCACCGCGACGCGGTAGCCCATGCTCTGCGCCGCCATGCAGAACATCCGGCCGAGCTGGCCGCCGCCGAGGAGCCCCAGCCAGGCGCCGGGCGCGATCACCTCGGGACGGGGCGCGGGCGGCGGTGCGGCAGCGTCGTTCATCGCCGTCGGTGCGGGCACGTGCCGCGCCGGGAGCCGGTCATCCGGCCGGCGGCACGCGCATCGCGCGGGCCGTGCCGGTCTGCTTGACGCGAAACGCCGCCAGCTTCCTGGCGACCGCCGGGTCGGTGGCCGCGATCAGCGCCACGGCGAACAGCCCGGCGTTCGCCGCGCCGGCCTCGCCGATGGCGAAGGTGGCGACCGGGATGCCCTTCGGCATCTGCACGATCGACAGCAGCGAGTCCTCGCCGCGCAGGTACTTCGACGGCACCGGAACGCCCAGCACCGGAACCGTGGTCTTGGCGGCCAGCATGCCGGGGAGGTGGGCGGCACCGCCGGCGCCGGCGATGATGCAGCGCAGGCCGCGCGGCAGCGCGTCCTCGGCGTATTCGAACATGTCGTCGGGCATCCGGTGCGCGGAGACGACGCGGGTCTCGCAGACGATGCCGAAGGCGTCGAGTTGCGCGACCGCGTGACGCATCGTGTCCCAGTCGCTGTCGCTGCCCATCACCACTCCCACGAGCGGTGCACTCTTGCGTTGCGCCATCGGCTTCTCCCCGCGATGCTCTTCGCTGCCGGCGTCGTCGGCTCCCGCGCTGCGCGTCTCGCGTCCGCGCACGGACCTTCTTTTTCGCCCGTCGATTTTAGCATTCGCGCTCGCCGCCTGCGCGAACCGGGGGCGCTCGCCGGCGGTCACATCACGAGCGAGACTTCCCGGCCAATCGCCGGCGGTCAGAATGATGCAGGTTCGCGCCGGTCGTTGTCGCCATGGGATCTTCTGGCCATTGACCAGGCAACCGACGATCCCACGACGACGCCGGGCTTTCAGCCAACTCACCTCAACCGCACAGCGTTGATCTGCCAGTAGTGTCCCAACGTTCTGAGGGCGCCCGCCTGTAAGCAGATGAACGAAAAGCGCTTTTTCATGGTTTTGCCTGTCACCGACTTGAACTGTTGCGGCAAGGTTTGCGACCCTGCGATGAGGTCCATCGCGGGAGCAAATAATGTATGCGGGCAAGCTGGTGTTTGCGCAAGTCATGGAGCATCTGCCGCTCCACACCTTCCGCCGTATCGTGACCCGCTACGCCGGCGAACGGAAGGTCAAGTCGTTCTCCTGCCTGGATCAATTCCTGTGCATGGCCTTCGCGCAACTGACCTTTCGGGAGAGTCTGCGCGATATCGAAGCCTGTCTCCGGGCGCAGCGCTCCAAGCTGTATCACCTCGGGATGCGCGCGACGGTGGCGCGCAATACGCTGGCCAATGCCAACGCCGTGCGCGACTGGCGCATCTACGCCGACTTCGCACAAAGCTTGATCGGCATCGCGCGGCCGCTGTATGTGGACGAACCGTTCGGCGTCGATTTGAAGGAGTCGGTCTACGCCTTGGATACGACCACCATCGACCTGTGCCTCTCGGTGTTTCCATGGGCGCCGTTCCGCTCGACCAAGGCGGCGGTCAAGCTGCACACCTTGCTCGACCTGCGCGGCAATATCCCCACGTTCATCCATATCAGCGACGGGAAGATGCACGAGGTCAACGTCCTCGATCAGTTGTTGCCCGAGCCGGGTGCGTTCTACATCATGGATCGCGGGTTCCTCGACTTCGAGCGCCTCTACCGCTTCCACGAGGCTGGCAGCTTTTTCGTCACCCGCGGCAAGTCCAACCTCAAGGCCAAACGGCGTTACTCGCATCCGGTCGACCGCGCCACCGGTCTGATCTGCGACCAGACCGTCATGCTGACCGGCTTCTATTCGCGCCAAGGCTTCGAAGCGCCGTTGCGGCGAATTCGCTTCAAGGACCCCGAAACCGCCAAGACGCTGGTCTTCTTGACCAACAACTTCGCCCTGCCCGCGTTCACCATCACCGAACTCTATCGGTGTCGCTGGCAGGTCGAACTGTTCTTCAAGTGGATCAAGCAGCATCTGCGGATCAAAGCCTTCTTCGGCACCTCGGAAAACGCGGTCAAGTCTCAGCTCTGGATCGCGGTGTCCGTTTATGTCCTGGTCGCGATTGTCAAAAAGCGGTTGCAGCTGTCAGCCAGCCTCTACGAAATCCTACAGATCTTGAGCCTGACCATGTTTGAGCGAATGCCGTTGGATCAACTACTTGCGCAAGCCGTGACCGACGACATCGGACGCGGTTCCGATAAACAGTTGATCCTGTTCGAATAACGTTGGGACACTAGATGCAACACGAAAGCTAACACTGGCCTTTCCGTGCACGCCTGCAGATTTCCTAAATGGTACGACGCCACACGTGGCGAACCGCCGTCGGGGTCGCAGGGGCAACCAATGGAGCGTGGCGTCAGCGACTTTCCGTTGGCGAAGGGTTTTGCCGAGCAGGTCCGGCGGCGGGGGGATCTGGCTGGGCGCGCGGGGCTGTCGGTCGCCTCCCCGGAAATTGTGGCCGCGTTTCAGATCAAGGGGGCCGAGAACGTTGGTTGGTGGGACCGGCGGCTGCGCAATCCCGGAAGATACGGTCTGAAAATCGCCCGCGCTGCACTGGGGGCGGCGAAACTCCCGTCGCGTTGGTACCCGGAAGTTGTTGCTGCATGGCTCATCGAAGAGGGCCACATGGAACGCGACGACGTCGTGCGCGCCATGAAGCGAAGCTTCCCGGAAATCGACACTGACCTCCTCCATTGAGCTAATGCCGCGCTAATGCCGCAGATTATCTGCGGCATTAGGCACATGGAAGCCTGCGGCTTCCCTCGTACGCTTCTGCTTGCCTCCTCTGCGGCATTAGCGCGGCAGCTTTGCTTCGTCTGCGCAAACATCTGCGCGATGGAGACCGCTCATGACAGACAAGCAGTATTCCCCGCTGGCAGGCACCGCCGGCTCCTTCGCCTCGCCGAAGTCAAACATCACGTCGGCCTCGGCCGGAGTGCGATCTACGACCAGATCAAACACGGTCAAATTTCCGCCGCCCGTGCATCTCGGCCCCCGAGCGGTAGCGTGGCCATCTGATGACATCGCCGCATGGATCGACGCGCGCGTCCAGTCGTGCCGGGGCATCGTTCGCGTGGGGAGCAAGGCATGAACACTGCGGCCGGCACGAACTTACAGACACCGGCGTAGGCGCGCGCCGGACCGGAGCAAATTCCGCGGCGGGACCGGTGGGGGCATCACCGAATATGCGGGATGGCGAGCCCACGCCGAGATCGACCCCTGCAGTTGGCCCCCATCCGGACATGCTCAGCGCCGCGCTCGGCTACGCATCACGAGGCATGGCCATCTTCCCTGTGCACGAGCCGCTGCCCGACGGATCGTGCAGCTGTCGAAAAGCGGACTGCTCAAAACCCGGGAAACACCCAAGAACGAGAAACGGCTTGAAAGCGGCAACCACCAGCGAGGAGCAGATCCGCCGCTGGTGGCAGACCGCACCGAGCGCCAACATCGGACTTCCATGCGGCGCAGTGAACAGCGTCGTCGTGCTTGACGTCGACGGCGCCGCCGGCGTGGAATCGCTGCAACGACTCACCGACCAGAACGGCCCGCTGCCAGCAACCCGAAAAGATCGTGACCGGGAAGGGCTACCAGCTCTATTTCCAGTACCCAGGAGTCAAGATCAAAACCGTGGCGCCGATCAACCGAGACTTTCCGGGATTGGATTGCCGGGGCGACGGCGGCTATGTCGTCGCGCCACCGAGCCTGCACTGCACGGGCGGCTCACACCGTCGACCGGCAGTCCCCGGCGCAGATCGCCGAGGCGCCGCCGTGGCTGGTCGAATTCATCAACGGTCGCCCGCCGGGAGCCCGGTGCTGGAGTCACCGTCGCTGCGAACGACGAGCACTATGGCGAGGGCACGCAACAGCATGTTGGCCAGTCGGGCGGGGTCGATGCGCAGGTGCGGCATGACGCGGAAGCGATCGAGGCGGCGTTGCTGATGGCCAACCAGCAGCGGAGTGCAATCCGCCGCTGGCGGAGGATGAAGTGTGCGATATCGCGCGCAGCATCTCCAGGTACGCGCCGGGTGCACCGCACGACGTCGTTCGCACTCTGACCGATGCTGGCAACGCGGACCGGTTCGCGCAGCAGTGGGGCACCGAGGTGCGCTACGTTCCCGAATTGGGGAAGTGGCTGACTTGGTTCGGTACGCACTGGCAGGTTGACGCCGTTGGCGCGGTGATGGAGATGGCCAAGCAGACTGCGTTCAGGATCTACGAAGAGGGCACACAAATGGCCGACAGCCACTACAGGGATCGGATCGCGCGCCACTGAAACTGAGCATGCAGGCACCGCGACTCAAGGCGATGCTCGATCTGGCCAAGACCATTCCCGCACTCGTCGTTCCGGTCACAGGCTCGACGCCCGGCTGGTTGCTGGCCGTGGCGAACGGGACGTGGACTTGCGAACCGGGGCGCTGATGCCGGCGCAGCGGGGACTACATCACCAGGTAAGCGGCGTTGTCTTTGATGCGACAGCAGAGTGCCCGGCGTTCATGACGTTCCTGCACGAAATCACCGGCGGCAATCAAGACTTGGTCGATTACCTCCAGCGCGCCGTCGGCTACATGCTCACGGGCCAGACGACGGAGCACTGCCTGTTCTACCTTTACGGAACCGGCGCGAACGGAAAGAGCACTTTCCTAAATGTCTGCAAGGGGTTACTGGGCAGCGAACTCTGCCGTCAGACCGCGGTCGAGACGATCATGGTGCGGGGCCAAATGAGCGCAACACCCGAACTTGCGGCGCTGAAAGGCGCGCGCACAGTGATGACGACCGAGGTCGACGAAGGAAGCTTTTGAGTGAATCGCTGATCAAGCTCGTGACCGGCGGCGACCCGATCGCGGCACGCAGTCTACGCGGAACCCATAGAGTTCGTGCCATGTTTCAAGCTATTCGTTGCCGGCAATCACAAGGTCGTCATTCGCGGTACTGACGAGGGCATCTGGCGCCGGATTCACTTGGTGCCGTTTGAGGTCACGATCGCGCAAGAGGCCCGGGATCCGAATCTCTTCGACAAGCTGAAGGCCGAACTGCCCGGTATTCCTGAACTGGGCCATCGCTGGCCGCCGCGATTGGCAGGCGCACGGTCTCTGCCCGCCGGCCGCGGTGACAGTGCGGTCGCCGACTACCGGCAGAGATGGACCTGTTGGGGCTGTGGCTGGCCGACTGCTGTATCGTCGACCCTGCCCTGACGATCGCAAGTACGGCGGCGTACTGGGATTATCGGTGTGGGCGGTCGCGTCCGGCCTCCAGGCCGTGGAGCCGCATCGCTTTCGGTCGTGCACTCAGAACGCGGTTCAAGCGCGGTCGTGAGGGGGATGGATTCTTCTATACCGGGCCGCCGCGGAAGAGGGCTGTACCGTCAATTCAGAAGGCACGGGTGCCGGGGGGGTGGGTGGAGGTACCGGAGTAGAGGGTTTGGGCCCAGTTCCTTGCCCTGTTCTGTGTTCATGAGGATAGTTTTTGGAAAAGGCCTTCAAACCCCAACATAGGCTACATCGGCGGCACCGATGGCCCGCCGCCGGCGGCCAGCGCAGAGGAGGCCGCGGCCCGCCGTCCGCCGTCCCCGCCGTTCGCCGCGTCGTCCCGCGGCCCCAGTGCTCAGTACTGCGGGCGCGAGCGCGGGTCGGTTTTTAATGGCAGGTGGGGGGGGTGGATGATCGTACGGAAACGGCGGGCGGTCGCAACCCCCGCGCCCGCGCGACGCTCGTCGAGTTCCGCACCGCAGGGCGGCCGCCGGCGGTGCGCTTGCGTATTCCGGCGAAGTTGACCGCTGAATCCGACGATGATGACCGCGTGGGGAGCCGCGGTGCGTGGTGTTCAGATTCTAGCTTGGTTGGTCATCATGGGGGTTGATTTTGGGGTCGGCGGATCACTTCCTGGTGGCCGGTGTGGCGGCCTTCTTGCGTAGCGAATCGCCCTTGAGCGGGAGACGGTGACTGCTATGCACGATGCGGTCGAGGATGGCGTCGGCGAGGGTGGGATCGTTGAGGTAGGCGTACCAATGTTCGACCGGCAGCTGGCTGGTGATCAGGGTCGCTTTGCCGGTGGTGCGGTCATCGAGCAGTTCGAGCAGATCGGTGCGTTCGGGTTGGCCGATGGGTGCGAGGCCCCAGTCGTCGAGGATCAGCAGATCGGTGCGGGCGAGTTGCTGCAGGCGGCGGCTGAAGCTGCCGTCGCCATGGGCGATGCGCAGTTCTTCGAGCAGGCGGCTGAAGCGGGTATAGAGAACGGCAAAGCCGTGGCGACACGCGGCCTGGCCCAGCGCGCAGGCAAGCCAGGTCTTGCCGAGACCGGTGGCGCCGGTGATGAGGATGCTGTGACCGCTGCGGATCCAATCGGCGCCGGCGAGACTGGCAAGCTGGCGCGGATCGAGGCCGCGGGCGCTGCGGGTGTCGAGATTCTCGATGCAGGCGTCGGGATACTTGAGTTTGGCCTGTTTGAGCAGACGTTCGAGGCGCCGGGTGTCGCGCCAGGCGAGTTCGCGATCGACCAGCAGGCCGAAGCGATCTTCGAAGGCGAGGCCGGTGGCCAACGGCTGGGTGAGTTGTTCCTCGAAGGCGCGGGCCATGCCGTCGAGGCGCAGGGTGCGCAGGTGGGTCACGGTCTGTTGGGTCAGCATCGGATGATTTCCTTCAGTGGGTCAGTGGTAGTACTCGGGGCCCCGCACATTGGCGTGCGCGGGGAGGACGGTGTCGTCGAACAGGGTGGCGGTGGTGGGCTGGCGGTCGAGTCCGGCGGCGAGGATGGAGGCGACCGACTTGCGGGTCTTGGCGCCGAGGGCAAGGGCGCGGACGCAGCCGGCCTCGAGCCGGGCGTCGCCGTACTTGCGGGCCAAGGCGAGCAAGCCGAGGCAGGCCCGGTAGCCTTGCTCGGGGTGCGGTTTGGACTCCAGCAGGTGCGCGACCAGGTGTCCGGTCGCGACGCCGATGGTGCCGGCCCAATGCAGCAGCCGGGCCGGCGTCCACTCCCGATGCGCGCGGTGCGCTGCCGGCATGTGCTCGGCGACCGTGGTGTAGCCGCCGCGCCGATGCGAACGGGCGTGGCTGGCGACCCGTTGATGGCGGAACAACACCTCGACCGCGGTGCGGGTGATCCGCAGTTCGACCTCCTGGCCGACCAGGGCATGCGGTACCGAGTAGTAGTGATGCGCGAACTCGACGTGGTAATCGAGGCGGGAGACCCGCGCCCGCTTGAAATCGGCGTACTCGAACGCGGTGCCCGGCAGCGGTCGCAACGCCGGCCGGTCGAGCAGGTCGAACCAGCTGCGACGGGAACCCTCGAGCTTCTGGAACGGCCGGTCGTTGAGTTCGCCGAGCAATTGCCGGATCGCGGTATTGAGTTCGACCAGGCTGTGGAAACGCCAATGCCGCAGGCGGGCCAGAATCCAGCGTTCGACCAGCAGCACCGCGGCTTCGACCTTGGCCTTGTCCTGCGGTTTGCGCGGCCGTGCCGGCAGGATGGCGCAGCCGTAATGCTCGGCCAGCGCTTCGTAGGTGCGATTGGCAATCGGTTCGTAGCGGTCCGGGTCGCGGATCAGGGCGCGAGGATTGTCGGGGACCAGGAGCGCCGGCGCGCCACCGAAGAACGTCAGGGCGTTGACGTGGGCCGCGATCCAGTCGGCTTTGGACTCGGCCGCCGTGGCCTCGGCATACGTATAGTTCGACGCGCCCCACACCGCGACGAAGATGTGGGCGCGGGTGATCTCGCCACTGACCGGGTCGATCAGCGGGACGGTCGGCCCGGCGTAGTCGACGAACAGTTTCTCGCCGGCAACGTGGATCTGCCGCATCGAACGACGCAGCAGCTGCCGAAACTCGCTGTAGAGTTCGCAGAAGCGCGACCGGCTATACGGAACACCCTGGGCCGCGGTCCGATACTCCTCCCACAGCAACAGCAGCGTGACGCCTTTGCGCCGCAGCTCGCGATGGATCGCGCCGAAGTCGGGAACGGCAAACTGCGCGTAGACGTAGCGTGGCGGGTGCAACCGCGCGTTCAGCGCCGCATCATCGAGCGCCTGCGCTTCGCGGTGCGTCAGCCCTGCGACCGTGGCGGCGGCCAGGTAGTTCGCCACCGAGCCCTTGGCGATGCCCAGTGCGGCGGCAATCCGGGCGTTGGGCAACCCGCATTCGTGCTTGAGGCGGAGAACTTCTCGAATTCGTCGCATGGTAATCCGGTTGGCTGGCACCGCAGGCTCCCTGAGCAAAAGGGAGCGAGGGTACCCAGCCGCAGGTTCGAATTACCACGCACTGCAACGTCGCCACCGCGATCACCAGCCCGACATCCGGGCATCGTGACCGCCAATCCGACCGCCTTGACCGCGGTTTCCGACGTGGCCGCAAAAGCGGTCAGCATCCGTCGGATTCACCGGTCAACATCGTCGGATTCGGCGGTCATCATCCGTCGGAAACCGCGGTCACGTTCCGTCGGAATACACAGTGCCTTGCTGCTCGGCCAATATGGGGTCGATACGGCGGCCAGCCCCCTGGTCATCTATTCTCGTACGCAGCGGGCTCCCCGCCGGCGTGGCCAAGGAAGGGCCACCCAGGCCCGCCGGCTGCAGCCTGATGGCTGCAGGCCATCTTGAAATTGGAGGGGACCCTGAATTGCCAGATGACAATGAACGGAGAAGCGATTTCCATCCGCCTTGGCCGACGCACATCCAGGGATGGCTGGGCGCGCTAACGGTCTGCTTAGGGGGGTCGACAGATATAGCCCGGACAAGTCTTGGGGAGGCGGGTTGGAGCTCGAATCGTGGGACTACGTGATCGTGGGTGCCGGCGGCCTGGGGGCGCGGTTCAAACCGCTTGAGCACCGATCCGACAAACCGTGTGCTGCTGCTGGAGGCTGGACCCAGGGACAGCAGCCCGTGGATTCACATTCCTGGCGGCATCTTCAAGCTGATTCATAATCCGCGGGTCGACTGGTAGTTTCAAGACCGAACCCGACGCCGGGCTTCACGGACGCGCGCTGCAGTGGCCGCGCGGGAAGGTGCTGGGTGGGTCGAGTTCGATCAATGGCCTGGTCTATGTGCGCGGGCAGCGTGAAGACTACGACCATTGGCGGGCGCTCGGGAATGACGGTTGGTCGTATGCCGAAGTGCCGCCATACTTGCCGTAGCGAGCGGCAGATGCGCGGCACGGATGCGTTCCACGGAGTCGACGGAGCGCTGGTGATCAGCGATCCGCGCGTGCGCATGGAGATCGTCGACGGATTCATCGCCGCGGCAGAACAGACGGGGTGCCACGATCGGCGGATTTTAACGGCGCCATTCAGGAGGGCGCGGGGTACTTTCAGCTGACCGTGGATCGCGGTCGCCGATCCAGTGCCGCTACTGCGTTTTTGCATCCTGCAATGGCGCGGGGCAACCTGCGGGTTATGACTGGCGCGCTGGTGGAGCGCCTGGAGCTGGACGGCAAGAAGGTCATCGGTATCAGGTACACCCGTGAAGGGCAGTCGCGTCTAGCGCGCTGCGGGCGCGAAGTGATCCTGTGCGCGGGGGCGATCAACTCGCCACAACTCCTCCAGCTTTCAGGGATTGGCGACCCGTCCGACCTGTGCCCTGTGGGGGTCGACGTCCGGCACGCACTTCCCGCGGTCGGCAAGAACCTGCAGGACCACATTCAGGCGCGCGCGGTGTTCAAGACGCGGCGAGGGATTACCGTCAATGACCGGACACGCTGGCTGCCGCAGCGTGCGCTGATCGGTGCGCAGTACCTGCTGCGTCGTGTCGGTCCGCTCTCCTTCGCGGCTAGCCTGGCCGGCGCGTTCGCGCGCACGGGGACCCACGTTTCTCGGCCTGATGTCCAGTTCCACTTCCAGCCGTTGAGTCTCGACAGCTACGACGGCAAGCTGCACCCGTTCTCCGCCTTTACCATGTCCGTGTGCCAGTTGCGGCCCACGAGCCGCGGCGCAATCGCGCTGCGTACGGCAGATCCGAACGTGCCGCCGCGAATCGATTCGAACTATCTTCATACCGTCGAAGACTGTGAGGCGATGATCGCCGGCGTGCGTTTGCTCCGCCGGATCGCAGCCGCACTGCACTTTCGCCGCTGAGATAGCGGAGGAGTGGGCGTCCAGGACCGCGCGTGTCCTCTGATGACGACGTGCTCGACTACATCCGCACCACCGGGTCGTCGATCTTTCATCCCGCCGGCACATGCCGCATGGGTCCTGCCGGCGATTCCGTGGTCGATCCCCAATTTAGGGTTCATGGGTTGCACGGATTGCGCGTCGCCGACTGTTCGATCATGCCGACGTTGGTGTCCGGCAACACCAATGCTGCGGCATTCATGATCGGCGAGAAGGCGGCCGATCTTGTATTGGGCCAGCGCTCGGCCTGAACTGTTGCCGGAGTCACAACTGCCATGTCGATTGAACTCAGCGACTCTTCCTTCTGCGTCACCATTGCCTGATCGACGGCCTCTGGGTCGGCGAGAGCACCGACCCTGTTTTTGATCCGCAGGAGGCCGTCGTTGGCCGCGTGCCCCAATTGGGCGCCACCGAGACGGAAGGTGCGATTGGCGCGGCACGCCGCGCGTTTGCGCCGTGGAGCCGCAGGCTCGCAAAGGAGCGGGCGGTCATATTGCGTCGTTGGGCTGCATTAGTCGAGCAGCATGTCGATGATCTCGTCTCGCATCCTGACCGCCGAACAGGGCAAACCGCTCGCCGAAGCACGTGGGGAGGTCCTTTCCGCCGCGGCTTACATCGACTTCTACGCCGACGAGGCGCGGCGCGTCCGCGGCGAGACGATCCTTGCCGCATCGCGCCGACGCGCGCATCCTCGTCAACTACCAGCCGATCGGCGTGGTCGCCGCGATCACGCCGTGGAACTTCCCCGCCGGGATGGTCGCCCGCAAAAGTCGCGCCGGCATTGGCTGCCGGTTGCACGGTGGTGCTAAAGCCGGCGCCCGAGACCCCATTCACTGCACTCGCGCTGGCCGAGCTTGCGGTCCGTGCCGGGCTGCCGTTCGGTGCGCTGAATGTGATCACCGGCGATGCCGTCGCCATCGGCAAGATGCTGTGCGAGCATCCCGACGTTCGCTTCATCGGCTTCACCGGTTCAACTGCTGTCGGCAAGTTGTTGATGCGGCAGTCGGCCGCGGGGGTAAAGCTGGGACTCGAACTGGGCGGTCACGCACCGTTCATCGTGCTTGAGGACGCTCAGGTCGAGGCCGCCGTCGACGGCGCTATGGCTGCCAAGTATCGCAACATGGGCCAAACCTGTATCGGTGCCAACCGTTTCTGGGTTCACGATCGTGTGCATGATGCATTCATCAAGCGCCTGACCGAGGAGGTCCGCAAGCTAACATTGGGGCCAGGCACGCTCGCCGGTGTCACGCAAGGGCCGCTGATCAATGCCAGTGCGCTGGAGAAGGTCGAGCGCCACGTTGCCGACGCCCTCGCGCTCGATGCCCGTTTGGTGACAGGCGGACGCCGCCATTCACTGGGCGGCACCTTCTACGAACCGACGATCCTGACTGAAGTCACCAACGCAATGCTCGTCTCTCGGGAGGAGACTTTCGGACCGATCGCGGGGATCACGCGTTTTTTTGGGGACGCCGCCGAGGTTGTCGAGCAGGCCAATGCCTCGCGCTATGGCCTTGCGGCATATGTCTATGGACGTGACATCGGACAGATCATCCGGATCACCGAGGGCCTCGAATACGGCATGGTCGCGGTGAACACCGTCGCGCTAGGGACTGAATTGGCGCCGATCGGCGGGGTCAAGGAGTCGGGCATCGGCCGCGAAGGGTCGCACCATGGGATCCTCGAATACTGCGAGATGAAATACGTGCTGCTGGGCGGCCTGTAGCCCCGATTAGGCGAAGCGAGGTCTCGATGGACCGCGGCCCGATTCGCGGCCATGCCGAGTCCAGGATGGTAATCGGTGCAACCGGACGATGGGTGTGGCCCACGCCGGATCGAGGCCCTAGTCAGACGGCTTCGTTTGCGACCGCGCCGGTGATTCCAGGCAGCAGTCGCCCTCTGAGCTTCGCGACTTCAGGCAGCAACATGTCGAGGACCTTGCGGCGCCGCCGCTCGTCGAACCGCTCGAGGTCGCCGCCACCGTTATCGCGCCAACCGGCGCGCCCGCGATTCAGCATCGACACACCGATTGCGGAGATGCCGGGCGTGATGTCGTCGCAGTTGAAGCCGTAGCCGACGCTTTCCGAGCGCTCGAGCATCTGCGCAATCCCGTCGAGATGCGCGGTGTCCGAGCGGCGCAATCGCGCTAGACACTCTGCCGCAATGCGCTTGCGCTCGGCGGAGGGCAGCGCGATCAACATCGCGACACCACCGGCGGTGGCTACCAGAGAGCGCCGCGCGCCAACCCCGACCACCAGCGCCTTGAGCGTGATGCCTCCTTCGCGGCGGTCAACGCACACCGCGTCGTTGCCGCTGCGGACGCTGAGAAAGACGGTGTCTCTCCGGTGCGTTCGCAGAGCCGTTGCAGCTGCGGGCCCACAGGCGATGCGCGGATCGAACCGTTGTGCGGAAGCGAGGCCAAGATTCGAAGACCACTGGCCCGAGCGTGTACTTTCGCGTCCCGTCCTGCCGGCTGACGAGCCCTTCGCGGGTGAGGCAGTCGAGCATTCGATGCGTCGTAGTGCGATCGAGTCCGCACTGTGTCGCAAGCTCAGTGAGTGTAAGACCGCCGGTGAGGCGCAATCGAAAGCTCGCGCAGGAGCAGCGAGACGCGTCGCAGACTTTGTGTTCCGGCCGGGCTGAATTGGTCGATCGATCCACGGGTCGCGAGAAGGCTGGGACAGCACACAATTATCGCCTTATTGGCGCAAAGCGAATGGCCAATTGATCGGCGTGGACATTGCCGCATCTGGTGAAGCAGGGACACGCGTGCCTACACTATGGTAGAGTTTTTTTTCGGCGGTGCGGCGCGTGAAGAGCCGCTTCGATGCAGACGATTGACAGACAGGCTGGACCCGCCGAAATCGCGGTACGACGTTGTCGTGCTCGGTGGCGGAGCGTCCGGTCTCGCCGCCGCCTTGGCGGCCGCGCGCTCGGGCGCGCGTACGCTGCTGGTGGAAGCGGGGACCATCATCGGCGGCGAACTCCTCACCGGCATGGCCATCGATGGTGCGCTCAATGGCCGCGGCCAATGGGTCGTTGGTGGCGTCGCGCGCGAATTGTTCGACGAATGCGAACGACTAGGCGGCTATGTCGGCGCGCTGTGCGACTGGCGCCTGATCTGGTACGTCTGTGTCGATCCGGAAGTGATGAAGCTGGCGGTGTACCGGCTGCTGTCGCGGTACAAGGTGGACCTACTGCTGCACACGTTTGCCACAGGTGCTACCGCGCGGAACGGCCAAGTCGCCAGCCTGCACGTGCTGAACAAGCGCGGACCCATGGAGTTGAAGGCGAAGGTCTACATCGACTGCTCCGGCGATGGTGATCTTGCGATGATGGCGGGCGCCACCGCACTTCCGGCGGAGGCCAGGCATCCCGGACTACAGCCGGTGTCGATCATGTTCCGAATGGCGGGCGTCGACACGCAGGCGCTCACGGACTTCGTGCGTCGCCATCCGGAGAACTGCGCGCTTGGGGAGAGCGACGCCATACGCGGCGGTCGCACCGACCAGGAGTGCGCGGACGAGATCCATCGCCAAGGCCAGCCCTCGGTGTTCTTCAAGTCCGGCGGACCGCTGCTCAAAGGCGCCATCGAGCGCGGCGAAATGTACCCGACCGCGCTGATCATGATCCAGCCGACCTCCACCAAACGCCGGGAAGTCTGCCTCAACAGCACGCGGATCGGCGGTGTCGACGGGACCGACGCCGATTCCCTGAGCGCGGCCATGGGCCAGCTTCTCGATCAGGTGTGGCAATGCGCGGAAATCGCGAAGGCTGGTTCCCGGCTTCGGCGACGCTCACTTCAGCGGCGTGGCAAACCGCGTCGGTATCCGTGAGACGCGACGCATCGCGTGCGACGTAATGCTGACCGAGGAAGACGTGCGCACGGGGCGCAAACGCGCGGATGGCATCGGCAAGGGCTCGCATCACATCGACATCCACGAATCGGGACTGGGCCAGCTTCGGATCCCGGTGGAGAACGGCGGTTCATACGATATTCCTTGGGGATGCTTGTTGCCGCAAGGTCTGTCGAACGTGATGATCGCCGGCCGCTGCATTTCGGCGGATCGTCCGGCGCACGGCTCGGTGCGAGTGATGGGCCCATGCATGGCGATGGGGCAGGCCACCGGCACCGCAGCCGCACAGATGGTGGCTGGAGCCAGCCTCGGCGATGTCCGCGAGATCGAGGTCGACGCCCTGCGCGCCCAGCTGCGCGCGGATGGGGCGATACTCGATGGTACCCATTGATTGCTGACATGCAAGAGTAGCGCCGTTGGTTGGAGCCGGCCGGAATTTAGTTGCAGCGCAGAAGGACTCACAGGCACAACAGCAATGGCTGCGACACTTGCGATGCGAGAGAGCCCGACTACACCGTTCAACGAGCAGCCTTGGCCGCGACGCCAATCGCCACACCGGCCTCGCCGCTGCCCGAGACAACGGTTCTCCACTAAACCCGCTCACCGCGCTGGATAGCGCGAGATTCCACCGACACGCCGAACCCACCAAGGAGGCCTGACATGAAAATTCATCGCCAACATCTGCTGTGCCCTAGTCTTCATTTTGCATTCTCGGCAAGCGCGGCCAAGCAAGATTTCGCTCAACATCGCGAGCCTCGAACCGGTGGAGCGCTCTCGACCTTGACCGTCCAGCACTTTGCGGACCTCGTCAAGGAACGCAGCAAGGGCGAAATCCAGATTAACCCCAACCCCGCGGGTTCGCTCGGCAACGGTCTGCAGATCATGGAAGGCGTCAGCGTCGGAACGATCGACATGGTGTCAGTGGTCCTCGAGTGGTACGCGCCGTTCGTAAAGGACGTCAATGTCTACGTCATGGGCTTCACTTTCCGGGACGGCGACCACTTCAAGGCATTCTTGAACAGTCCGGTCTTTGCCGACATGAAGCAGCAGATCGAGCAGAAGATGAAAGTCAACGTGCTGGCGGCGAATTGGGTGAGCATGCCCAGAGTGCTGGTTTCGAAGAAGCCGGTTTCGAGCCCGAAAGACATCCAGGGAATCAAGATGCGAGTTCCTGAGATCGAGACCTATCAGAAGGTGTGGAAGGGTCTCGGCACCAATCCGACGCGGGTGGCGTGGGCTGAGACCTACCTGGCGTTGAAACTCGGCACTGTCGACGCAGCGGAAGGTCCGCTGGACCAGATGTTCGCCACCAAGTTCTACGAGGCAGCGCCGCACATCACATTGACGAACCACCTGCAGCAGGTCTTCACGATCGGCGTCAACGCTGCGAAGTTCAACAGCTTGCCGAAAAGCGCGCAGGACTTGATTCGTACCGCCGCCATCGAATCCGGCACGTACTACGAAAAGCTCATCAACGAGAAGTTCTAGCCGACAAGCCGAAGATGATCGCGGCCGGAGCCATCTTCAGCAACGTCGACCCGAAACCGTTCCAGCAGATGCTGGCACCGGTGATCGCGGAGGCGGAAGAAACCGGTTTCTGGAGCAAGGGCCTGTACAAGAAAGTCCAAGACATCCGGTAGCGGCATGAAGCGTGCCCACACCTGGCTCAGGGCGATCCTCGACCGCGTCGTCGCGGTCGAGCTCTGGGTCGCGGTGGCCCTCTTCGGCCTGGCCGGCGTGGTCATTGCGGTCGAGATCGTCGCCCGGCGCGTCTTCAACTTGCCCTTCGTCTGGGCGGAGGACCTCACGGTCTTTCTCTTCGTGTGGACGGCCTTCCTGGCGCCGCCGTGCTGTATGACCGAAGAGAGGCGATGTCGATCGACACGCTGACGAGCCGCCTCGCCTTCGCGTACGCGGGCGCGGCTCGGCATCGTCGTGGACGTGCTGCTCTTCGTGGCACTGCTGTACCTCACCCGACTGACATCTGCGACCTTCGCGGTCCAAAGAGCCTCGGCCACAAGCTCGGCGGGGCCACCGGGCTGCCGAGTTACGCGATGACACTTGCCGTGCTGACGAGCGTGACGACCATGTTCGTCTCCACCGTGGCCATGTTAATGAAACACTGTATTCCAGCTGGCGAGCGCCAGTAAGGAGATACCTACCATGAAGACGCTGATCGAGAAAGAGCGGCACACGCCCATTGACAGGCACGTCGATGTCCTGGTGGCGGGCGGAGGCCCGGCCGGCCTCGCAGCGGCATTGCAAGCGCTCGTACGGGCGCAAAGACGCTGCTGGTCGAGAAGAACGGCTGGCTGGGCGGGATGGCGACGTCGGTCTCGTCCATCCGTTCATGCCCTCGTATGCAGGCGAACGTCCGATCAACACGGGCATCTTCACCGAGATGGTGGAGCGCCTCGTGGGTCTAGGTGGGGTCGTTCACCCATCGGTCACCCGGATGGGCACCGGATACACCGGCTTTGTCGTTTGGCACGCCACGTTACGCCTTTTGACGTCGAGAGATGCTGAAATGGGTAATCCTCGACCTAGTCGACGGAGCCGAACCTCGCAGTTCTGCTGCATGCGTCCATCGTCGATGCGTTCCAGGAAACGGGACGGCGCGTGGTGTCGTGACGGAGAGCAAGTCCGGCGGATCGCATTCACCGCGGACGTCATCGTCGACGCAACGGGCGACGGCGACGTTGCGAGCATGCTTGCCGCGCCTTATGAGAAGGGAAACGCCTGGGTCCGGCATCATGCAGCCTGGCACGCTCTTCTTCCGCCTCGCCGGTGTGGACCGCGACGTCGTCGACCAATACATCGCCGCCCATCCCGAAGAGCGGCACTTTGAGTCGTTCGCCCGCAAGGCGAAGGAGGCCGGCGAGTTCATACCGACGAAGCACGACGTGCTGTTCTTCTACACCCCGCGTGCCGGTGAGGTCGCGATCAATTCGACCCGCGTGCACAACGTCGACGGTACGAACGTCTACGACCGCACCGCGCTGAGTTCGAGACCCGACGGCAGGTGCGCACGTTGGTCACGTTCTTCCGGAAGTACGTTCCGGGATTCCAGAACTGCTACCTCTCTGTCACGGCGCAGGAGGTCGGATTCCGCGAGACGCGGCGAATCATGGGCGAATACGTGCTGACCAAGGAAGATATCCTTGACGTTCGCCAATTCCCCGACAATATCGCGCAGTGCGCGTACATGCTCGACACCCACAGCCGGGACGGAACCCAGCTACTCTATGTGCCGGTGCCGGAAGGCAAGTCGTATGGCGTGCCGTATCGCTGCCTGCTCCCGCAGCGGGTCGAGAACCTGCTCGTCGCGGGTCGCTGCGTGTCGACGACCCAGGACGCGCAGGCGTCGCTGCGCGTCATGCCCCCCGCATTCAGCCTTGGGCAGGCGGCGGGTACCGCCGCGGCGCTCGCCGCCGCCGCGAAGGTCCCGCCTCGCGATCTGAGCCGCGAGAAGCTTCGCGACGCGCTGGTTCGGCAGGGGCAAGTGGTCGACGGCCAATGGTGACTGACTCCGCGGATTCTCCAGAGCGCCCCATGGCCGTGACCGCGCCGCTGCTTCTGGCCGTCGTACTTCTCGTGCTGCTGCTGGTGCGGATGCCCATCGCGCTGGCCATGCTTCTGTCGGCGATGGCGTTCCTGATATTCACGACCACCATCCCGATGACGATCGTTCCGCAACGGCTGTGGAGCGGGCTTGATAGCTTTCCGCTGCTGGCCATCCCGTATTTCGTGCTGGCGGGCATTCTCATCAACGAAAGCGGTGGCTCCGAGCGCATTTTCAACTTCTGCCTAACGCTAGTCGGTCATTGGCGCGCGACGATAGGCCCGATCAGTTCCGCCGAGCGTGCCTCTCGTCGTCTGGCGTGATGGCGCGCAGGTGTCGGTCTGGGACTTGTTCCTTGGCGGATTCCTGCCCGGCATTCTGATGGGCTTCGCTATGATGGTCGTAGTCGCTTGGCGGGCACGCGCCAGAAACTATCCCGTTCATTCTCGCGCGTCCTTCGCCGCTGTCGCGCGCGAGTTCCGCTCGTCCTTCCTGGCGTTGATGGCTCCGGTCGTCATCCTGGGCGGGCTATACGCCGGCATTTTCACTCCCACCGAGGCTGGCGTCGTAGCCTCGCTTTTGGCACTGATGCTGGGCTTCGTGTACAAGAAAATCCGGCTAGGGACGTGCCGAGAAGCTGGGCGAGGCGACGCTCATGACCGCGCAGATCACGTTCATTGTCGCCGCGGCGGACTGTTCGGTGGGTGGTCACGCACGCGCAGATTCCGACGCTCATCACGAATGGGTTGAGCGCTCTCACGGCCAACAAAATTCGGGATAGACCCGGTGCAACTTGGCCTGATCGTGGTGCTCAACTGCATGATCGGCCTTATCACGCCGCCCGTTGGCCTTTGCCTCTATATCGTTGCCAACATCGCGAAGGCTCCGGTGATGCGGGTCGCGGTTGAGCTCGTCCCGTTCTACATTGGCCTGGTCGTCTGCCTAGTGCTGCTCATCTTCTTTCCACAGATCGTGACCATTCTGCCGAAACTGGCAGCGAGTTAGCGCCGGGATACGGGTTTCCCCGGTCGGCACAGCGGTTGCCTTCCTCCGCCCCGCGTCGTTTTGCGATGCCATCGATCTGGCGGACGGCATGAACGAGACCGTTCCAAGAGTCGGGAACCTGGGCAGGGTCGGTCCGAAGGTACCAGCGCGGGGCAAGATTTATCCTTGGGACCGTCGGCGCTGAAGGCATCTAGGTCATATGTCGCCTACTCCTGGCCGCTGGGCGTTGATGGCGGTTGACCTCTCCCGAATTCGGGCTCGCGCCGCGCTGCAGAACGCCAGGGGGAAGTTCCCGAACCGAACGGTCACCGTTAACCTGGCAGGTGGCTATCTGGTGAGGTGTTGGTCGAATTCGCGGGTCGGGGCGCGCTGGCACCGAGGATTGGTGGATTACTCGTGCTCGGCACCGCCGGCCTTCCGCAGGCACGGACCGCTGGCCGTCGCGCCCCCCGACCAGGTGACATGGGCAGCCGATGTGCGGAGGTTTCGGCTCGTCGCTTCCCGCGACCAAAACGGTACCTTCAATCGACTTCGGCAACCGGTTCCGAGGACCGTGGCGGAAGGCTTTGGGGCGGCAACCGCCACCGGCTTCATCCGCGTTCAATGATCCCGATCAACTCGGCGTCGGTCATGGCCTCGTACGCGGTCCGCAGCTCGCTCCGGCGATCACCCGCTGCCGGCTGATCTCGGTGTCGGCGGCGATGCGGGCTTCCCTTTCCTGGACGGCGGCGGCCACCGGCGCCTTGGCCGGCAGCTCGTGCGCGATCTGCCGCGCCGTGCGCCGGGAATAGCCGGCGCGGACCGCGGCACCGGCGCCGTTGCGGTCGACCAGATATTCACGGACGAAGCGGTGTTGGCGAGTGTCATTGCGATTGTGTGTACCGTCCGTGGGGATGGTTAGCAATCCCACTTTACCCCACGTCTTCTACGGCGAGAGGAATATGCCGAGCACCTCCATCGACGCAAACCCCGGTCGGCAACATTGACTTCTAAGGGTGGTTTTCTAAGCTGCCTGAACAAGCCACCACTATGTCTGGGGTATCCATGCAAACCGGGACCGCCATTTTCATCGGCATCATCGTCGTCGCCGGTTTTGTCGTCTACGACCGCCACGCTGCCAACAACAAGGCGGAGTACGCCCGCCTGTGGCCCAAGTTTGTCGACGCCGCCGACCGCTGCGGCGGCGCCCCCACTGCCGAAGAGCGCGACCGTGCGTGCGCGGCGATGGCCGGGCTGCAGCTGATGCTCGATCAGTACCGCTAGGTCAGTGCGCGGCGGTACCGACTGCCCCGCAGCCCCTCGACCACCCACTTCCAGAGGTCGTTGACCTTCTGGTCGGAGCCGATCACTTGCCAGCGATTGCGCCTTTCGCCGCCAATCAGAGGCTTTCGAGTTCGGCACCGCGAACTGCCAAGAGCGCTTTCCTGCGCTCGTAATCCGGCATCACCCGTTCCACGCGCAGCCAGAACTCCGGCGTGTGATGCGGCTCGCGCAGGTGTGCCATCTCGTGGACCACGACGTACTCGGCGACGTGTGCCGGCAGCAGGATCGTCTTCCAGTGGAAGAGCATGGCACCCTTGCCGCATGAACCAGCGGTAGCCGAGGTCCTGCACCCGCACGCCCGCCGGCATGACCTCCATCCTGGCCGCGAAGTCGGCGACCTTGTTGGACAGCCACGGTCGCGCCCGGTCGCAGTACCAGCGGATCATGTGCTCCGCGGCCGGCCCGTGCCAGGGCTTGGGCATGACAAACCGGCCGCCGACCAGCTTCACGGCAGCATCTGATTCCGGCACCAGCCGCAGGCGGTAGCTGCGGCCGAGGTAAGCGAAGCCCTCGCCGTCGGTGAAGATCTTGCGCGGTACGTGACGGGAGAGCGCTTTCCTTGCGCGCGAGCTGCTGGTAGACCCACATCCGCTTGCGCTGGACGAAGTCGCGCAGCCGGGCGTCAGGTACTCCGGACGGCGCCGACAGGATCAGCTCGCCGCCGCGGTCCACCGTGATCTCCAGCACGCGCCGGCGGTCGCTGCGCCGCACCTCGAAGCTGAGATCGTTGACGACGAGCGTGCTCATGCTACCATCAAACGCTGGTGATTGGCCCGCGCCAGCTCCATCAGCTTGTCCACCAGCGCCTCGATCTGCGGCGTCGGCAGCAGGCGCGACTTCATCAGCATCTCGAAGATCCGCGATCCGAGCGCATCCTGCGCCGGCTGGCGGTTCCGGACGCCAGAAAAGGGGGCCAGCTCGGCGGCGATGGTGTCGACCACCTCCACGGCCAGGTCGACCAGGCGCCTGCGCTCGGCATCGGTCAGCGCCCGATCCCCAGCCACGGCATCCACGATCAGGCGCAGGAAGGGGCCATAGTGCTCTGGCAGCTCGGGCAGCCGTTGTCGGGCGCGATATGCCCGGTCTTGATCTCATCCATCAGCCCCTGCAGCGCCTGCGTCAGTTCATCCCATTGCTCACCGCGTTTCTCCAGCACGTCGCGCAGCCGTTCGCTCAGCTTGCGGTAGGCGACGGGGTCCTGGTCCAGGTGTTCACGGATGTGCGCGCGGATGGCGTGCTCCATCTCCGACGCCTTGGCGCGGTCGTTCGGCTCGCGGGCGACGTGGTGGCCGAAGTCCGCGTCAGTCAGCGAAATGGGCGGGATCTTCGGATCCATGCCCAGCGAGATCACATGGTCGTCGATCAGCTTGCGCACCTTGGCGCCGACGTCCTTGCCCAGTACCGGCGTGTCCTTGTAGCGGTTGCGGGCGCGGGCGTAGATGTAAGCCAGCCGCTTGGCGTCGGGCGCGAAGGGCAGCCCCTCGGGCCGCGGCAGCACCACGTCCAGCGTGGCCAGGAACGCCTTGAGCTTGACCGCGAACTCGGCGCGCAGCCGCTCGTCGGCCAGCGCCTCGACGCAGGTCTCGGTGTCATCCAGTGACTCGATGTCGCGGCTGCGGAACAGGTCCACCACGCGCAGGTGCCGGTCGCGCAGCACCGGCATCTCGTCCTTCAGGCTCTGCAGTGCGCCGTCGATGTCCTCGTCGGCGTAGACGTTCAGCGCCTCCTTCAAGTGATGCGCCAGCCCGAAGTAGTCCACCACGATGCCGAACTTCTTGCCGTGCCCCGTGCGGTTCACGCGGGCGATGGTCTGCAGCAGCTCGGCCTCGCGAATCGGCCGGTCGAGGTACATCACGCCCTCGATCGGCGCGTCGAAGCCGGTCAGCAGCATCGACTTCACGATCAGGAAGGCCAGCGGGTCGGCCTTGGCCGGGTCGGCGTGTAGCAGCGGCTGCTTGAAGCGCTTGATCCGCTGTTCCTGCGTGGCGCTTTCGGTCCACTGCTTCCAGGCTGGGTCGTCGTTGTTGCTGCCCGAGATGACCGGCGCGAACTCGATCCGCGCGAGGGCCTCGCGGTAGCGCCAGGCCTGCACCGCCGCCTGCACCCTGGGCGGCCGCTGGCACAGGGCCTCGTCGTCCAGGGCCTTGTCCTCGGGGCTCAGCGCCTCGGCCTCGGCTAACAACTCATCGCGCGCCGCGTTGAAGGCGTCGAGGTAGCGCACAACAGCCAGCCGGCTGTAGGCCACGACCTGGGCCTTGAAGCCGTTGGGCAGGATGTTGGTCACGTAGTGCCGCAGCATGTCGCGCGCCTTGTCGCGGATCAGGTCCGGCGCCTCGAAGATCTGGCCCTTGGTGGCGTACTTGGCTTGATCGCCTCCAGTTCCTCGGGCGTGTGCTCGCGAAACAGGTCCTCGAACAGATCGTCGAGGCTGGCGCCGTCCTTCACCGCGCCGTGTGCCGTGCGGCCCTCGTAGAGGATCGGCACGATGGCGCCATCGGCCTCGGCCTCGCGGATCGTGTAGCGGTCGATGAACTCGCCGAAGATCTCGTGCGTGCGCTTCTTGTCGCCCATCAGGATCGGCGTGCCGGTGAAGCCGATGCGCGCGCAGTTGGGCAGCCCGGCCAGCAGCGTTGGCCTGCAGGTCGCCGGCCTGGCTGCGGTGCGCCTCGTCGACCAGCACCAGAATGCTGTCGTCGTCGTTGAGCACCTCGGGCGCGGCGGGCTCGCGTGCCGCGTGCTTCGGCAAGGTCGCCGCCTTCAGAGGCCTGGCTCGCCCGCCGCGTCGCCACGCTGCTTCTGGATCATGCCGAACAGACCAGCCCCGGGCCCTTGCGGCGCACCAGGCTGCGCAGCGCGTCGGTCGAGGTGGCCACCTCCACCGCCTCGCCGGTCAGCGCGGCGGTCACGGAAACTGGCTCTTCAGGTCGGTGCGGTCGGTCACCACCACCACCTTGAAGCGGCGCAGCAGCGGGTCGGTGCGGAGCTTCCGCATCAGGAACACCATGGTCAGGCTCTTGCCCGAACCCTGGGTGTGCCAGATGATGCCGCCGCGCTGGTCGTGTTCGCCATCCTGCCGGCGGGTCTTGCCGCTGTGCAGGCGCTCGATGGCGCGTTCACCGCGCGGGTACTGCTGGCAGCGGCAGGCCGCCTTCACCGTCTGGCCATCGGCGGCCATGAACAACGTGAAATGCCGAACGACATCCAGCAGCGTCGACGGCGCCAAC